>NZ_LT670817.1:0-2405833 GCF_900129425.1 Bradyrhizobium erythrophlei
AGGGTGTCATGATCCCCGTATTCCCGGATACCAAGGTCGCCCTGAAGGGCAAGAAGGGCCTCATCGTCGGCATCGCCAACGACCAATCGATCGCCTGGGGGTGCGGCAAGGCTTTTCGCGCGCTCGGGGCTGATCTCGCCGTGACCTATCTGAACGAGCGCGCCAAGAAGCATGTCGAGCCGCTTGCGCAGGCATTGGAGGCGCCGATCTTCATGCCGCTGGATGTCATGGTCGAGGGCCAGACGGAGCAGGTGTTCGAACGGATCGGGAAGGAATGGGGGCAGCTCGATTTCCTGCTTCACTCGATCGCCTTCTCCCCGAAGGAGGCGCTCCATGGACGCGTGGTGGACGTCGGCCGCGAAGGCTTCCTCAAGACGATGGATGTCTCGTGCTGGTCGTTCATGCGAATGGCCCATCTGGCCGAGCCATTGATGAAGAATGGCGGATCCATGTTCACCATGACCTATTACGGCAGCCAAATGGTGGTGGAGAATTACAACGTGATGGGTGTGGCTAAAGCGGCCCTCGAATCTGCCGTTCGCTACATGGCCGCGGAACTGGGCCCGAAGGGCATCCGCGTTCACGCGATCTCGCCCGGGCCGCTCGCCACGCGCGCAGCATCGGGGATCCCCGACTTTGACGAACTGATGGACAAGGCGCAATCGAAGGCGCCGACGCGCAGTCTTGTCAGCATCGACGACGTCGGCAATGCAACGGCATTTCTGGCGCTCGACGGTGCCAAGCTCATTACGGGCGGCGTCATGTATATCGATGGCGGCTATCACATCATCGATTGAGGGGTGATCGGCACGCTTGGGCGAGCCGCTCAGCGATAGTGCAGGGCGATCAGCTCGGCGACGCAGGCGGGGCGTTTGCCACCGTCGATCTCGATCACAAGATGATAGTTCACGCGCAAGCCATCGGGCGGTACGTCCTCGGCTTCGGCAATCGTGATGCGGCCGCGCAGCCTTGAACCGGCCGGCACCGGCGCCAGGTACCGTATCCTGTCCGCACCGTAGTTCAGTGTATTGCGCAGACCTTTCAGGCCAATCACCGACCGAATGAACAGCGGCGCGAGCGCGAGCGACAATAGGCCGTGGGCAATGGTGCTGCCGCCGGGCAACTCCTTCTTCGCGCGCTCCTGGTCGACATGGATCCACTGTTCGTCGCAGGTTGCTTCCGCGAAGAGGTTGATTCGGTCCTGCGAGACTTCGATCCAGTCGCTCGTGCCGATCTCGGTGCCGACCGCGGATTTAATTTCGTTGAAGTCACTGAATATCCGCATGTGCGTTACCTGCTTAGATATTCATCTCGGGGACGCTGTCGGGAATGTCGAGCTCGGCGTCGGTTACGGCCACGACCTCGGCGATGCTGACATTCGGTGCGGTTTCCAGCAGCGTCGCTTTACCGTCGGGGAAGGCGATGACAGCCATGTCCGTCACGACCAGGCTTACCGGCCTTGTCGATGTTAGCGGCAGGGTGCATTTGGCAACGATCTTCGATTTTCCTTTCGCGGCGTGCTGCATGGCGACGATAACCCGCTTGGCGCCGCTGACGAGGTCCATCGCTCCGCCCATGCCGGGCACCATCTTGCCGGGGATCATCCAGTTGGCCAGCTGTCCATGTGCGTCGACCTGAAGGCCACCCAGCACGGTTACATCGACATGGCCGCCGCGGATCAATCCGAAGGACATCGCGCTGTCGAAAGTGCTGGCACCAGGCAGGGCGCTGATCGGGCGGCCGCCCGCATCGGTCAGGAGCGGGTGAGTCATCCCTTGCTCCGGTATCGGTCCGGTACCGATCAATCCGTTTTCCGACTGAAAGAACACCTTGAGCTCAGGCGGAACATAGTTGGCGACCAGCGTCGGAATGCCGATCCCCAGATTCACAAGGTCGCCGGCATGGAGCTCCCGCGCGACACGCCGGGCGATGATTATCTGTGCATCCATGGTTCACCCGTTCGTAATGAGGTAGTCGACGAGCGGCGCCGGGGTCACGACGTGGTCGGGTGCGATGACGCCCACCGGCACGATGTGTTCCGCCGTCACGATGACGGTATCGGCCGCCATCGCCATGATGGGATTGAAGTTGCGTGCAGTCAGCGCGTAGGTGAGGTTGCCGAGATAATCTGCCAGAAAGGCGTGAACCAGGGCGAACTTCGCCCGCAGCGCGGTTTCGAGCAGAAACGTCGTTCCGGCTACCTCGATCTGGCGCTTGCCTTCGGCAACCAGGGTGCCGACGCCGGTCGGCGTGAGCACCCCTCCGAGACCGCAACCACCGGCACGAATGCGCTCGACAAATGTCCCCTGAGGTACGAGATCGACCGCGACCTGGTTGGCCAGCATCTGCTGCTGCGCCTTCGGATTGAGGCCGATGTGGGTTGCGGTCAGGCGCGATACGAGAGTCGCATCGAACAGCTTGCCAACGCCTTTCCCGGGTACGGCAGCGTCGTTGCTGATCACCGAAAGTCCGGTCTTTCTCTGCCTGACGATTTCGTCGAGCAGGCGTTCCGGTGTTCCAACACCCATGAATCCGCCGACCATGATGCTCGCTCCGGGCGGGATCATCGCAACGGCTTCTTCAACGACAACGGCCCTCATGATTGAAACTCCAGTCAGTAAGCGATCAATGAAAGGGCGGAAGCTACCGTGATGTTGATGAAGCCCATCAGCGCTCCTTTGATCTGCATCAAGGCTTTCGGCTATTCCGCGCGAGGAATGGTATCGCCGACTCCTTCGAGCGCTTCGGCCCAGCAATGCCGGACTGCCGGCTCATCGTTATGCCCAGCATCGGGCATTCGATGAATCTTGAACTGCCGGCCCTCTATGCCGGCTATTCGGTGCCTGGTTCGGGGGACTTGCAAAGTAGTCGAAATCGGTTCGTTCTTCGAAAAAGAGAGGAGTTAGCCATGTCAGACGCCGACCTTTCCGCCGACAAAGTCCGTACGATGCTGACCGAAAGTCTCGAGCGCCTTCGAAAGGCCAGCGCAGAGTATTTCGAATTGCTCGAGAAGGGCCTGAGTACTTCGCAGCTACCGGTCGCCGACCAGGCCAAGCAATTCTGTGGCTACATGCAACGCAATGTCACCGCAACATTTGATCTCGGCGAAAAGCTGATCCAAGCCAAGGATATGCAGGACGCCGTCAAGATCCAGTCCCAATTTTTCCAGGACCAGATGCGATCGCTGACCGACCATGCAAAGAGCATGGGCGAGTCTGTCATGAAGGCTGCGACGGGCGTCTCTACCCCAAAGAGCTGAAGGCAGTGGCAGGGCCGGCCGAGGCGAACATCCCTCTGCCGGCCCGATCAAGCTTGGGACGGCTATGGTGCTTCAATTTCTGGTCGGCTGCATCGTCAGCGTGATCAACATCATGATCCATGCGCTGGTGACCGTCGGCGCGGTCGGCATTGCCCGCTCCGCGGGGTTGCGGCAAACCGAGCGTCCGAGGTTGCATCTGATGGCCGTGATGGTCGGCACCGCAGCTGCCCTGATGGTGGCCCACACGCTCGAGGTTTTCGTCTGGGCGCTGGCCTATGCGATCGTCGGTGCGGCGCCTGCCGGCAGCGGCCTGCTGTATTTCGCCTTCGTCAATTACACCACGCTCGGTTACGGCGACATTACGCCAGTGCAAGCGTGGCGGCTGACCGGGCCGATGACCGCGATGAACGGTATCCTGATGTTCGGCTGGTCGACCGCCGTCCTGTTCGAGGTGCTGCGCAAGACGCTTGAGCATCTCGCATCGATCGACGCCCGCGGGTTCAGTTCTGCAGATCGAGACCGGCGAGCTGCTGGCGGTCCAGAAGCACGATCTGGCGCTGATTGGCGCCGATGAATCCGAGGATGCCGAGTTCATGCAGCCGCGACAGCGCGCGAGACACCGTTTCCAGGGTCAGGCCGAGATAATCGGCAATGTCACGCCGAGACATCGGCAGCGCCATGACGCCGGCCGCCGTCAGCCGCCTGTCCATCTCGATCAGGAAGGCGGCGACCCGCTCCAGGGAAGTCTTGCGGCCGAGCAGGAGCATGTGATCTTCGGCATGCTGCAAGTTGTTCGTGGTCATGCCGAGCAGGTTTCGCGAGACCAGCGCATCGCTCTCAGCCACCAACTCAAGGCTGCGCCGCTTGACCAGGCGAACCGTGGTGTTCACGATCGCCTCCGCCGTAAACCGGTGCTCGCTTCCGTTTTCCAGTCCGAAAATATCGCCGGCCAGGTGAAACGCGCCGATCTGGCGACGGCCGTCCGAAAGCAGCTTATAGCTTCGGACCGCACCAATCTTGACCTGATAGACGAATTCCGCGGGCTCCTTTTCGCCGAAGATTTCGGTTCCCTTTTTATAGGTAAATTCGCTTAAACTGACGACAGGATTTGAATAACTCCCCATGCCGAGTGCATCGAGAGTAATGGGGCGGGCTGCCGGATCGTTGGTGATGCGAGCAAACATGGGCCAACTCCTGAACTGGCATCGGGGTGGTCTGTTTCCCTCCAGGAAGCATTTCATCGCAAGGAATGCGCCGCCGTGTTCCCATTCCCGCTGAAGTTGATTGTCGGCGAAGGCAGTATTTTTAGCCATTGTCCGAACGTGCATTGTACCAAGGGACAGGTCTGGTATACGGTGCCGGGAATGAAAAGACCGGTACTGGTACAGCCGTGTCGGGCAGACGACGTATCGGCCTCGCGGGTTTAGATGTTCTGATCTGCGGAACTCTTCGGCTAGTTGTTGCCGCTCAAATGGTTGGGTTGGTCATCGCCTTGAAGGAGCAGTTTCCCAATGCTCAAGGGCGATCGGATGCGATCCCGGAGTGATTGAGGTAATCCAGAGAGATCTCAGCAGGTTTGGATCTGACGGCAGGGAGGGAAGATTGCCTGGCCTTGTTCTGGTGGTAGACGACGATGCTTCATTTCGTACGGCAGTCGAACGTCGCCTGAAACTTGCGGGCTATGAAGTCGAAACCTATTCGTCGTCCCAACAACTGCTGGATCGCCTGGCGGGCGTTGAAGAGCCGGGATGCATCCTGCTCGACGTAAAGATGCCGGGACTGAGCGGCCCCGAACTGCAAAGTCGCCTCGTCGAACTCGGTTCGCTCCTGCCGATCATTTTCGTCACCGGACATGCCGACACTCCGACGACCGTGCGAGCTATCAAGGCGGGCGCTGAGGATTTTCTGACCAAGCCGGTATCGTCGGAACAACTGATCGATGCGATCGAACGCGCCATGGTGCGCTGCGAGTTCGCGTGCCGCCAACGAAGCAAGTTCAATTCCCTTCACGCTCTTGTTGCCACATTGACTCCGCGCGAGCGCCAGGTGTTCGATTTGGTTGTGCGTGGCAAGATTAACAAGCAAATTGCCCATGAGCTGGGAGCGACCGAGCGCACGGTAAAAGCGCATCGCCATCAGGTGATGGAAAAGATGCGAGTGCACTCGCTCGCGGAACTGGTTTCGAACGCGGAGCGACTCGGCATGCTCGATCCCGATCTCAGTTCCGGCAGCTAAGTGCGGCAATCCTGTACAGAAGGACAATATGAAAGTCTATTGAGGATGATTAACCAAGAGCGCGAGAGGCTCTCGCGCTTGTCTACTGACAAGGTCGTCCAGCCATGGTCGTCCAGGATTTTGGGTCGTCCAGTATTTTTGGAACCGGCCGAAAAGCGTGCCCTGGCAAAATCGTTGAGAACCCGAAGGCCGAATATCTTGTCGACACGCAATTCGATTTTTGTCGTGGACGATGATCCGTCAATACGCATGGGCGTGAAACGGCTGTTGATAGAACACGGCTTCAACGCAGCACTGTTCGATTCCGGTGCCTCGCTGCTCAGCTGTGCCGATTTCGGCGAAGCATTTTGCATTATCCTTGATATCGGTCTGAACGATCAGTCTGGAATAGACTTGCGCCGCCAACTCTTGAATAAGGATATCAATCTGCCGGTCATCTTTATCACCGGCAATGACAGTGATGCGAACCGCTCAGCCGCGATAGACTCGGGATGCATCGCCTACCTGACCAAGCCATTCTCGGCAAGATCACTTATCGAGCCGATAGAAAGAGCGCGCGAAGCGATATTCTAGCACGATCTTCCGCCTCTCATTCATCAATGTCCTGTTCGAGTGTCTGCGCCGGCGCACCCTTATGGATAGAGGCGAACTGGGCAAGCGGCAGCGACGTCGTGAGCAACAGCAGGTTCGAATCCACGAATTCCAGCCGCAGCGTTCGTCCCGAATCCATTTCCTTGACCATCTTCGGGTCTGCCACGGTGCCCGCGATGCAGGCGTTGGTCAGGCACCAGGTATAAGGCACGCTATGGGGCTCGCCTTGGTCGATCGTAAGTTTGGCCGGCTTCGGCAGATACATGCCGACAGGAGAAAACACCTGCAGCCGTGCAGTGGGGTCGCCCTCACGCTCGACGATATCGACGCGGACCGCCACCTGGCCGGTCGTGAACGTGCCGGTGATCGAAGTCCGGCAAAGCGTTTTTGAGCCGCCAGGTTTGAAACAGAGTTTTCGCCAGTCTCCATACGTGATGTCCTTCACCTCCCGCTGGCCGCGGGGCGCAATTTCGGTGCCCCCGGCTTTGGGTGCGGCGGTCGGATTCTGTTGCGACGCCGCTCGCTGATTGGACGCGACGCTCGCGACCGCTACCAATAAGAGGGTCGCGAAGGAATGCTTCGCATATGTGCTTCCTGACCGCGTTTCAGTGCGATGTGAGTTCGTCATTGTTATGCCTCCAGGCTTCGGTCCTTGCTATCTCTGCTCATCGAGGAACTTCGTCACCAGCGGCGACCAGATCGGAATGGCATCGGGAGAGCCGATGAAAAAATGCCCGTCGTCGCCGAACGGCGGCAGCAAACGATATTCGGCCTTGCCGCCTGCGGCGGTAAAGGCCTCGTGCATACGTTTCGACAGGGCCGGACCGAAGAAGGTATCGTTCTCGATATAGATCCACAGCATCGGCACGCGCGACGTGCGGCCGAACTCGCCGGTTGTTTCGACCAATTTGTCGGGCGCACAATTATTGTTTGGCTTGCCGTCGACACGGCCGCCTCGGCCGGCGGCAAAGGTGATGATCGCCTTGACCTGGGGCGGGTTCAGGCTTGAAAGCGCGATCGAGGCCCACCCACCAGCGGATTGTCCGACGACAATGACGTCGTTCGGCACGATGCGCTTTTCGGCGGCCATATAGTCGATGATCCAGAGGTCAACCTGCGCAACGGCCAGGCCGGGAGCGCGGAAATTGGGATTGCTGCATTTTCCGACCTTCGAGAAGAACGGGCCGTAGAGAGCATGCTCGGGTATGTCGATCGCCGCTGCGCCATATCCGGTGCCGACGGGGGCCACCACGAGGTAGCCACGTTTGGCAAACCACTTGGCCGCGTCGCGGAATTCCACGAGCGGGAAAAAGCTGCGGCCGGTTGGATTCATCGAAACGCCATGATTCATGATCGCAAGCGGGAACGGTCCGTCGCCGACAGGCCGCACCACATAGGCGAACATCGGGAGCGGCAGCGGAAGCGCCCAGATTTCTTCCTGGATGGATGCGGCCTGATTTTCCGCGCGCGACGACGTGATCAGGGTGGCGCATAACAGCAGGAACGCTACTGCCAGGGTCCGTAACCTCTGCTCACACATGTGATCACTCCCTCAATTTTCGCACCAACGGATCTCTTCAGCCAACAAAGGTGCAATCCACGATGATCAGGCCAAGCACGGTCAGAACAACGTTGCCGATAGCGTAAGGCCCGGCGGCGCCAAGCACCGGCGTCTGGCTCTCGGCGATCTCGCAGCATCCGGTCACGGCGGCGTCGACCATCATGGCCGCGGCGAGTGCGCCACAGGTGACTTCGCTCAAGGAGGCAAAGAACTCGGGCTCCGACCGGTAGCCGATGGTGAACACGAACAGGTTAAAGAGAATGCCCCTCAGCACCGGAGGAAATGTGAAGGGGCCGAGTTGCGCTGTGAGGACGGCGACGATCAGCATGCACGCCGTCGTGCCGATCGCAAATCCGCGAACTTTGGCGCGGCCCAGGATGGTGCCGATGGCGACCGCCAAGAGCAGAAAGATTTCCGGGGCGGTGGAGATGATCCACCTGACACTGGCCATAGTCGTATTTCCCGGCACGCGGTTCGATTGTGCTCGATTTGATTGCCGGGAACTCACAGAAGGCTTGATCCAGATCAAGCCGCGCCGGGCTTGAGAGCGTCGCTTATCGGGCCGTACCGGACCCGCGGCAGCTTGCGTCTTGACATGAGTTCTCGGGCGGCACTGCTGATCGTGCTGTTTCGCTGCGAGATACGCCCCAACGAGGAACGTCCATGAAGTCACGCTTGTTTCAGCGAACGGGCTGGACACGGATTTTTCCTCCGTTGACCTGGCTTGCCGGGTATAAACCGTCCTGGTTGCGTCATGATACGATCGCCGGAGTGACACTCGCCGCCTATGCGATCCCGGTGTCACTGGCCTATGCAGGCCTCGCCGGGTTACCGCCGCAGGTCGGCATTTACGGCTATATGCTTGGCGGCATCGGCTATGCCCTCCTTGGGTCGTCGCGCCAGCTTGCGGTCGGCCCGACCTCCGCGATCTCGCTCATGATTGCCGGCACCGTCGGCTCCCTGGCCGGAGCAGACGCGATACGATTCGCGCAGATCGCCAGTCTTTCGGCATGCGCCGTGGCGCTGCTTTGCCTGATCGCCTGGCTTTTCAAGCTCAGCATTCTTGTCCGTTTGGTCAGCGACAGCATCCTCGTCGGCTTCAAGGCGGGAGCCGGGCTCACAATCATCATGAGTCAGTTGCCGAGCCTGTTCGGCGTGGCCGGCGGCGGGCACAATTTCTTCGACCGGGCAATCCGGCTCGCAGGTCAGTTAGGCGACGTCAATCTGCTTGTATTGGCGATTGGAGTCGCTGCGATCCTGCTCTTGCTCCTCGGTGAACGGTTTCTGCCGGGCAGGCCGGTCGGACTTACCGTGGTGGCGTTGGCAATCCTCATGGCAACCTTGTTCGGACTTCCATCACGGGGGATACCTGTAACCGGAAACATCCCGGAAGGACTGCCGGCTTTCGAGGTGCCCACATTCGGCATGCTGGAATTCGAAGAGCTATTTCCGATCGCGGCCGGATGTCTGCTGCTGGCCTACATAGAAGGTGTTTCGGCGGCCCGGAGTTTTGCCGCGAAGCATGGGTACAGCCTTGATGTACGGCAGGAATTTCTCGGGCTGGGAGCCGCCAACCTCGCTGTTGCGTTTGGCCATGGTTATCCCGTCGCCGGCGGGTTGTCGCAATCCGCCGTCAATGACACGGCGGGAGCGCGCACGCCGCTGGCATTGGTGGTTTGCTCTTTGGCCCTCGCGCTTTGCCTGCTTTTCTTTACGGGGTTGCTGACCAACCTTCCCAAGGCGGTGCTGGCAGGCATTGTCTTCGCCGCCGTTTACAAGATGGTCGACGTCCGCGCGTTGATTCGGATGTGGAAGGTCAGCCGGATCGATTTCTACGCCGCGGCTATCGCGCTTGTGTCCGTGCTGCTGCTCGGAATCCTGCAAGGCGTTCTGCTTGCTTCCCTTGCATCCATCTTCCTGCTGCTTGGCCGCGCGTCGCAGCCCAACATAGCGTTTCTCGGGCGGCTTCCCGGAACGGGCCGCTTTTCCGACAGCGCCAGGCACGAGGGCGTGGAGCCGCTGATCGGTGTTATCGCGTTTCGGCCTGAAGCCTCGCTGCTCTACATCAATGCCGAGACGATTCTGGAGACGGTTTTGAAGGCGCTCCGAAAATCGTCTGACGTCAAGCTGGTTGCCTGCGATCTCTCCGCATCCCCCTATATTGATCTTGCAGGGGCGCGCATGTTGCTCGATCTCCATGACGAGTTGGTATCGCGTCAAGTGACTTTCTGCATCGTAGGGGCCCATGCACAATTGCGCGATCTGTTGCGGGCGGAAGGGTTGGCGGACAGGACGGACAGCGACGCGTGGCTCCGGACGCTCGACAGCGTGCTGGACGAGGGCAAGGCGAGGGAGCGATCCGGTCTCCAACAGGAACGGCCGTCTGGACCGTGAGCTACTGTCCGCTTTACGCGGCGACTGCTGACAATAGGTGACCGTCAGATATCCCTCACGCCTGTTGCGAAGCGCAGCATTCGCCGCAGCTTGGCGAGTCTATTTCGAGAGAGTGCGACCCTTGACTTGGATCAAAGGAGTGCGAGGGCAGGGCGTCACGATCCGGCGAGCCATCACCCTCGCGAGGATCGGAGAGAGACATGTCAAAGGACACCAAGCCCGCACAGCAGCGCATCGATCAATTTTTTCCGGGCTCCTTGCGCGATAGTCGGCGTCGAACTGAAGATCCTCAGAGGAAAGAAAAGGTCATGAGAAGATTTTTCACAAACGTCGCCCTGGTTGTCTTACTCGCAGGCGTGGCGGGTATCAGTACGCCATCGCGGGCTGAAACCGGCAAGGTCGCAGTCGTCTTTACCAAGGGCGGGTTGATCGTCGGAGTCGGCGGCGGCGAAGGGGTGCTGGTCTTGCGAGGCAAGCGCTACCCGTTCACCGTATCGGGCATGAGTGTCGGCTTCACGATCGGAGCCTCGACCACCAGATTTGTTGGACGGGCCCTCAATCTGAGGGGACCAGCTTCGATCGAAGGTGCGTACAGTGCGCTCGGAGCCGGCGGTGCCATTGCGGCTGGCGCTGGAGGCGTGCAATTGCAGAACGCCAATGGTGTGATCCTGCAGCTCAGCGGCCCGAAGGTCGGCGCTGAAGTATCGGCCGCAGTTGGCGGGGTAACGATTCGTTTGAGATAGATCAAAGCGATCAGGCCGCGCGCGCGAGTGCGCCGCCTGATGCGCTCACCCCGGGCCGCCGCCCACATGCGTAGCGTTCGGCATTGTGCTCGCTGCGGCCGGATAATTTGCGATTATCCAAGTGGGTTCGCGGTCGGCAGTTAGGTTTTCTTGGGTAATAGTCATGCGGAAATCCTGCCTACATGTTGCTCCGGCTGCCCTGCTGGGTATCCTCTGGCTGGCGGGCATCAGCACAGCATTGCACGCGGAAACCGGATCTGTCGCTGTCGTGCTTACAAAGGGCGGCTTTATCCTCGGTGTCGGCCGCGGCGAGGGCGTGCTGACGCTTCGAGGCAGGCATTACCCATTCACGGTCTCAGGCATCAGTGTGGGCGGCACGATTGGCGCCTCGACCACTAAGCTCGTTGGACAAGCCTTCAACCTGCGGGGGCCCGAGTCCATTGAAGGCACCTACGGTGCGGTCGGCGCCGGTGGAGCACTTGCCGGCGGCGCCGGAAGCGTTCGGTTGCGGAACACCAATGGCGCGATCACCAATGTCGTGATCCTGCAGCTCAGCGGCCCCAAGGTCGGAGTCGAACTTTCGGTCGCTGCGGCTGGCGTCAGCATACGCTTGAAGTAGTTGCGAACGACAGGCCACTCTGCGGGCGTGGCCGCGGCTTCGCTCAATATCGCTCGGCAACGAACGTCATCCGGCGCAATCCGGTCTGGTCGTTATAGCGTCCCTTGTTGGAACGCTTCGGCAGTTTGACCTCGCTCTTCTTCATGCGCTTGTGCGGAATCAATTTTAGCAGATGCGCGATGCAGTTCAGACGCGCCCGACGTTTGTCGTCGGAACGAATGATGTACCATGGCGAGTGCTTCGTGCTGGTGGCCTTGAGCATCAGGTCCCGCGCCCGCGAATAGTCATACCATCGTTGGTACGATTCCAGGTCCATCGGGCTCAGCTTCCATTGCCGCAGCGGATCGTCGATTCTCGCTTCGAAGCGACGCTCCTGCTCGTCCATCCCGACCTCGAGCCAAAGCTTGATCAGGATGATGCCACCCTCGATAATGTATTTCTCCATCTGGGGACACAGTGAAAGGAATCGCTTGTGCTCGGCTGGCGTACAGAACCCCATCACATATTCCACGCCTGCACGGTTGTACCAGCTCCGGTCGAAGATCACGATCTCGCCTGCAGCCGGAAATTGCTGCATGTAGCGTTGAAGGAATAGCTGCGTCTTCTCGCGATCCGACGGCGCCGGAAGGGCCGCCACGCGAAATACGCGCGGGCTGACCTTTTCCGTGATCGCCTTGATCGTGCCGCCCTTGCCGGCGGCATCCCGGCCTTCGAACAGGACGATGACCCGAAGCTTGTTCGATTTCACCCATTCCTGGAGATAGCAAAGCTCGACCTGGAGCTTGCCCAACTCTTTCTCATACGCCTTGCGCTTCATCCGCGCCGCGTTCGCGTCGGCCGACATGCTCACCCTTCCGTTGCTTCAGGTCTAATTCGACCGAACTGCCCTCAGTCTCCCCAGGCAATGGTGATTGCGATGTCGCCTGGCATACCTCCCGGGTAATCGATGATCTGGTAGCTGATGCGATAGCCCCGCGGTTTCAGGTAGTCGGCCCACAGCTGGTATATTTCCTTTGGAATCCCCGTCAGCGTGTTCTCCCAGCCTGGTTCCTGCTGGCCGATGGTGCGGCCCTTGTCCGTGCACAGCGAGTTGGGGAACCGATACACCTGCACTTCCGTCATTCCGTTTCGTACCGCTCGCTGGATGACGGTTGCGGCGAGCTGGACCTTTTCCTCCTCCGATTTGCCTGACGGACGACTGAGCCGCTCGATCAGGGCCCGCTTCTCGGATTCGGCGGCAGCGGCAAGACGCGCATATTCGTCTGCCTTTTCGGCCTCCTTGAGGGCCGCTTCCTTCCGGATCTGGTTCGCACTGGGAATGAGATCATCGATGCTGGCAGGCATGGCTGATGGCTCCTGAGTGGCTGTTCCGCTTCAGCGTTGCCGTTAGCCTATGTGTCGGCCGATACCGTTCCCTTGATCCAAATCAAGCAAATCCGCACCGGGGATACGCACTGTGCTCACGAGGTCTGCGAACGGCCAGTTCCGCTTTTGGGAGAGAACGTTGAGTGAGCAGATGCATCCGATGGCTCCCCATCATCTGCCCTTCTACCTCGCCCCGGGGAGCGGGACCGATGTCCTGATGGTGGTGATGGGCATTTTTCTGGTCGCCGCCCTCGTCTGGGTCGGCACGCTTTATTTGCGGTTGCACAGCCTGCCGGAGCGCATGGCGCACAAGTCGGAGAAATTGCAGTTCGAGATCGTGGCCATTCTGGGCCTGCTGGCGCTCTTCACCCACATCCACATATTCTGGGTAGCGGGACTGCTGCTTGCCATGATCGATATCCCCGATTTCGGCACCCCGCTGCGCAGCATTGCGGGGTCGGTTGAAAAAATAGCGGACACCGGGCCGGATACCGTTGCCGAAGCGGAGCAGGAAGCGGCGTTGGCTCCCGCGTCACTTCCAACCGACGCTGCAGAAGAACGCAAGCGGCGCACAGGAGGCGATAGGCCCCATGTTTGAGCTGATGATTTGCTCTCTTGTGACGATCTTGCCCGATTATCTCTACCGCCGCTATGTCCAGAACAAGCGGTTTGGCAAGGAGATCACGTTCTATTCGGTCTGGTACGAGCTCAGATGGGGCATCACAGGATGTCTGATGCTTACGATCTCGCTGATAACGATGATCTTCTATTTTCATCCCTCGACCAACAGCGCCACGTTGTTCTTCAGGACGGTTCCGATTCTTCCCGAAACGTCAGGACGTGTGGCGGAAGTCAACGTCGGCTTCAGTGCGCCGGTCTCCAAGGGCGACGTGATCTTCAGGCTGGATAGCTCGAAACAGGAGGCGGCGCTCGAAACGGCCAAGCGCAAGATTTCTGAAGTCGATGCCGCACTGGCGGCAGCGGAGGCCGACGTCACGAAGGCAGAGGCCCAGATCCAGGAAGCGAGAAGCGAGCATCAGCAGGCCAAGGACGAATTGGATGTGAAGAGCGAGCTGCAGCGTCGCAATCCCGGGATCGTGCCACAACGCGACATAGAAAAGCTGCAGGTACTGGTGGATCAGCGCCAGGCCGGCATAGACGTCGCAGCGGCAACCAAGCAATCCGCGATCGCGCGGGTTTCGACGCTCCTGCCGGCGGAAAAGGCGAGCGCCGAAGCGGCGTTGGCGCAGGCGCAGGTGGATCTGGACAAGACCTTTGTCCGCGCCGGGGTTACGGGCCGGGTCGAGCAGTTCGCGCTGCGCATAGGCGATGTGGTCAATCCACTCATGCGGCCGGCCGGCATTCTCATCCCGGAAGGCGCTGGCCAGCAGGTGCTGCAGGCGGGGTTCGGCCAGATTGAGGCTCAAATCATGAAGGAAGGAATGGTGGCGGAGGCGACCTGCATCTCAAGGCCCTGGGTGATCATCCCGATGGTTGTCACCACCGTTCAGGATTACATCGCCGCTGGCCAGTTTCGCGGCGGAGAGCAACTGGTCGAAGCGCAAAATGTTGCAGCCCCCGGAACCATCCTTGTTCACCTGGAGCCTCTCTACAAGGGCGGTCTCGAAGGGGTGACTGCTGGCAGCAGCTGTATCGTCAACGCCTACACCAGCAATCACGAGGAAATTTCCGCAAAGGATACGAGCACAAGCCGGAAGATCGGCTTGCACGTGGTCGATGGTGTCGGATTGGTGCACGCATTGCTGCTGCGGATCCAGGCGCTGCTCCTGCCGATCAAGACGCTTGTACTCAGCGGTCACTGATCAGATGCGGAAAGGAATGGATGTATGACAGGTCCGCGAAAGCCAGCTGCCTTGGTCGCGCTATTGTTCGGTTCACTGCTCACATTGACTGGACGCGTCGATGCCGTCGAGCTGAACGGCGCGTGGGCCGGCGATGCCGATCAATGCGCAAAAGTGTTCGTGCGCCAGGGAGGAAAGCTCGGCTTCACCGAAATGTCCGACGTCTATGGCGGAGGCTTCATCATCGATGGCGACCAGATCGTCGGTAAGTTTGCGCGATGCAGGATCAAGGCGAGGAAGGATGACGGAGCGAACGTCAACCTGGTTGCGGCCTGTGCAACCGACATCATGCTTTCGAGCGTTCAGTTCAGCCTGAAGGAATTGGATGCCAACAGCATTGTACGTCTGTTTCCAGGCATCGAGGATATGGAGATCAGTTATCACCGCTGTCCGTCGCAATAGCTACGGTCAGCCTCGGCTTGATTTATATCAAACAAGGCAACCTCGAA
The DNA here is from genome assembly GCF_900129425.1 of Bradyrhizobium erythrophlei. Lineage (NCBI taxonomy): Bacteria > Pseudomonadati > Pseudomonadota > Alphaproteobacteria > Hyphomicrobiales > Nitrobacteraceae > Bradyrhizobium > Bradyrhizobium erythrophlei. The sequence continues at coordinate 15,079 of NZ_LT670817.1, forward strand.
GGGTCCCTGAATGGGCTTCCATCCCAGGAGGATTTGATATGAAATCTGAAACGTTCCTTCGAACAAAAATCCGCGCGATGTTGGGCGGTGCCACGATGGCGGTTCTCCTGCTTGCAGCGGCTTCGGCAGCCCGGGCGGATGATGCCGCCAACGTTCTCAAATCGATGACAGACTATCTGAGCAACCAGAAAACGCTGTCCGCCTCGTTCGACAGCGACATCGAAGTCATTACCCCCGAATTGCAAAAGATCCAGTTCGCGAGCTCCGGCCAAATGAAGCTGAGCCGGCCCGACAAGCTGCGTGTCAGGCGCACCGGCGGTTATGCCGATGTCGAACTTGTCTATGACGGCAAGACAATCTCGGTCTACGGAAACAACGCCAAATCCTACGTGCAGGCGGACTTGCCCGGTACGGTCGATCAGATGATCGATGCGCTCCAGGCGAGATCCGGCGTGGGCCTGCCGGGGACAGATCTGCTGTTCTCCGATGCCTTCGACGTGATGATGGCAAGCGTCCTGGATGGCGAGCACATCGGTTTGGGAGTCGTCGACGGCGTGGAATGCGAGCATCTCGCGTTTCGCGGTCCCGATACCGACTGGCAGATCTGGATCGAGACCGGCGCAAAGCCAGTGCCCCGCAAATATGTAATCACCAGCAAGACGCTTGCCGGTGCGCCGCAATATACGTTGCGGATCAGGGACTGGAAGACGGACGCCTTCACGGACGCCGACACGTTCGTGTTCAAGCCACCCGCCGGGGTTACCAAGGTCGACCTGGATTCCAGCGACATGGCGGAGTTCGACGAACTTCCCCCCGGCACACCCTCAGGAGCAAAGAAATGATCTCGTCACGAAAGGTTATCATGCTCGTGGCCGCGCTTGCAGCCTTCGCCGCAGGGCTGTCCTGGAACGACGGAAGCTTCGTCAAGAACGGAGTGTTCTCCGAAGCTCAGGCAAGGGTCGGGCGACCGCTGACGCCGATGAGCTATGCCGGGGTCGCCCGGAGGACGACGCGCCGCGCAGTTGCGGTTGGTGCTGCGGCCGGCGCGGCGGGTGCTTATTATGGTTCCTCCTGCGCACAGGTCGTGGACGCCTACGGTCGGGTCACGACGCGCTGTTGACGTCGTCCCTTCGGCCGGCTGAGAACGTTGGCCGCACTGCCCTTGGCGCTTGAAACGTGCTGGAATGCAGCCGTTCGGATTTCCGGGGTAAGAGGATGAGCGGACGCGTCCCGATCGGAGCGATCAAGCTAGGCTGGCCGGTCGTGGCCGCACGTCTCTGCGTCTGCCTGCTGGTCCTGGCTGCCATACTGCCCGGACCCGCAAGCAGCGCGCCGCACTGGGAATCCAAACACGTGCTGGTGCTGCACTCGTTTGGGCGAGACTTCCGGCCGTGGAGCGAATATGCCCTGAGCATCAAGGCGGAGCTGAAGCGGCAATCGCCGTGGCCGCTGGATATTCAGGAGCACTCGCTGCTGACGGCACGGCTCAACGACCTGGAGCCGGAAGCGCCGTTCGTCGATTATCTAAGGTCGCTCTACCAAAGCCGTCCACCTGATATCGTAATAAGTATCGGGGCACCCGCGGCCAGGTTCGTTCAGAAATTTCGAACGCAACTTTTTCCGGATACGCCAATGGTGCTGACGGCGGTCGAGCAGCGACTGGTCGACCACGCGGGCCTGACCGATAACGACACCGTTGTCTCGGTGCACAACGATTTCTCGGGTTTCTTTGGCAGCATTCTTCAAGTTCTGCCGGATACACGGACGATTGCCGTCGTCATCGGTGCCTCGCCTCTGGAGAAGTTCTGGCTCGATGAAGCAAAGAAGGAAGCGAAACCCTTCGAAAACCGGGTCGCATTCGTCTGGTACGCGGACCTGTCATTTGAGGACATCCTAAAGCGGGCGGCGGCGCTTCCGCCGCACACGGTGCTGTTCTGGGGCTTGATGTCGGTCGACGCGGCAGGCGTCGTCCATGAGGGCGATCTCGCCTTGCGGAGTCTCCATGCGGTCGCGAACGCCCCGATCTTTTCCTTCCAGGAAGCGTTTTTCGGCGAAGATACCGTCGGCGGCCCGATGCATTCGATCGCTGAATCCAGCCGGAAGACTGTCGATGCCACGATCCGCATCCTCGGTGGCGAGAAGCCGGGTAATATCAAGATCGAACCGATCGGATTTGCGTCTCCAAAGTACGACTGGCGCGAAATGCAGCGCTGGGGCATCAGCGAGAGCAACCTGCCCCCGGGAAGTGCAGTCCTGTTTCGCGAACCGAGCATCTGGAAAAAATATAGTTGGCAGATGGCGCTGATCGCCGGCGTGATCCTCGTCCAAGGGATGTTGATCGGCTTATTGCTGGACGAACGCCGCCGCCGCCGTCTTGCCGAGGTCGAATCGCGCCAACGTCTTGCGGAACTCGCGCACGTCAACCGCTATTCGGCGGCCGGAGAATTGACGGTTTCCATCGCGCACGAGCTGAACCAGCCGCTGGGCTCTATTCTCACGAACACTGAAACGGCCGAGCTCATGCTGAAGAGCTCCTCGCCGAACCTCGATGAAGTCAAGGAAATCCTGGCCGACATCCGGCGCGACGATCAGCGCGCCAGCGAAGTGATACGCCGGCTGCGCAGCGTACTGAAAAAAACGCCGTTTGAAGTCAAGGACATCGATCTGAACGAGACGGTGCGGGACGTGGTCGGGTTTGTGATGACCCTGGCCGAGGGACGCCACATCGCGTTGAAATACACTTCCACTCCAACTGAGCTGCGCATCAGGGGCGATCCCGTTCAACTGCAACAGGTCGTACTCAATCTGATTATCAACGCAATGGACGCGATATCCGGAGCTCAGGTCGGGAAACTCGAAATTGGCGTGACGACCAGCCGCTCTGGCGCCTACGCAGAAATCAGGGTTAGCGACACCGGTCCTGGAATCGCCGTCGATGATTTGGAGAACGTCTTCAACCCGTTTTTCACGACAAAGCCGCAGGGCATGGGCATGGGGCTTACGATTGTCCGCACCATCATCGAAGCCCATCACGGACAGATTGTCGTCGAGAATCCGCCGTCGGGTGGCGCGCTTTTCACGGTCAGGCTTCCGGTGGCCCGCGGCAGATCAACTTCAACCTGATCGAGGCTCTTGCGTCGCAGCACGCTTGCGTCGCCGCACGGCGGGAACCTCGTTTCCCTTGATCTTTGTCAAAGAGCGACCCCACCTCGGCCCGATGCTTGCCGCGATGAACCTCAAAGGAGGGTTTGATGTTGCGCTGCGGCAAGCCCCTGATCGCGCTCGCGATGCTGATGGCGATCCCTGTGGCCGTCTCGGCACAGACGGCCGACAATCCACCGGCTCCTGGCAATCCGGTGCAACCGGCGAGCCAGTCTCCGCCAAGTGCAGAACTGTTGAAGCCCGAGCAGCTCGAGGCTCTGGTTGCGCCGATAGCGCTGTATCCCGACGAATTGCTCGCAAATGTGCTGGCGGCATCGACCTATCCACTGGAGGTGGTGCAGTCCGATCGCTGGCTGAAGGAACGCAAGAATCTGAAGGGCGATGCCTTGAAGAAGGAGGTCGACAAACAGTCCTGGGACGACAGCGTCAAGGCGCTTGCCAGCACGCCGGACGTCATTTCGATGATGAGCGACAAGCTCGACTGGGCCAAGAATCTCGGCGATGCCGTGCTCGCGCAGCAGGCGGACGTGATGGACGCGATCCAGCGCCTTCGCACCAAAGCGTACGACAGCAAAAAGCTGGTCACCACCAAGCAGCAAAAGGTCAGCGTTCAGACGCAGGAAAGCAAGCAGGTGATCGTCATCGAGTCGGCCGATCCCGATACGATCTACGTGCCGTACTACGATCCGGCGACGGTTTACGGAACCTGGCCCTACGCGGACTATCCACCCTATTACTTCGGGTACCCGTCCTATATCGGCGCGGGCGTGATTGCGGCGGGTCTCGCCTTCGGTGCGGGTTGGGCGATCGGACGCTGGGGCAATTACTGGGGCGGCGGGTGCAACTGGGGCAACCGCAACCTCTACGTCAACCACTACAACAAGATAAACAACATCGGGAACAACTGGCAGCACAACCCGGCGCATCGCCAGGGTGTGCGATACAACAACGCGAACGTTCAGCAGCGCTTCGGCAACAACAACCTGAAGGCCGGCGCCTCAAATCGGATGGATTTCCGTGGCCGCGACGGGCAGCAGGTGCTTCGTCCGGGGCAGGATCGACCAGGCGCAGGAGATCGCGCCGGCGACCGCGTCGGGGATCGTGCTGGTGACCGCGCGGCCTCGCGTGATCGGCCGGGCGGCGATCGCGGCAATCGCCCGAGCACAGCGGATCGCGCCAAGGGTGGCGGGGATCGTGCCAAGGTGGCCAAGGGTGGCGGCGATCGTGCCAAGGCCGCCAATCGCGCCGGCAACGCCGCGCGAGGTGGCGGCAGCCGCGGCTCTGCCTTGAACGTGTCGTCGGGCAGGGCCGCTGCAGCGCAATCGGCCCGCGGTCGGGCGAGCGCGGGCCCGCGGGGCGGAGGTGCTCCGAGCTTCGCCGGGCGTGGCGGCGGCGGTGCGGCATTTGCCCGTGGAGGGGGCGGAGGCTTCCGCGGCGGCGGTGGACGGCGCTCCGACATCGCATTGAAGCACGATGTCGTCCTGCTCGGTCATCTCGCCAATGGTCTCGGCTACTACCGATTCAGCTATCTCGGCAGCAGCAAACCCTATGTCGGCGTGATCGCGCAGGAAGTGCAGAGCCTGCTACCGGAAGCCGTGACCCGGGGCCGCGACGGGTATCTCCGCGTCTACTACGAACAGTTGGGATTGAAGTTCCGCACCTACTCTAACTGGCTTGCCGGCGGCGCAAAGATACCCATGCCGGCGGAGGTCTTGCCATGATCATGCTCAATTCGCTCCGTCGCGCGGCGTCGGTGTGCATCGGCGCAATCGTGGCGGTGATGCTGGTGACCTCTGCGTCCCGGGCGCAGCAGGCCTATCCCTCACCGGAAGACGCCGCGGCGTCGCTGGCGGCCGCACTCAAGACCGGCACGCGGAGCGCCGTCATGAAGGTCCTCGGCAAGGACGCAGAAGACATCGTCGAGTCCGGCGACGATGTGGCCGATGCGGAAATGCGCCAGCGTTTCCTGTCCGCCTATGATGCCAGGCATTCCATTAAAGCCGAAGGAAACAAGAAGGCGACGCTCATCCTGGGCGCGGACGATTTTCCGTTCCCGATTCCACTCGTGAACAACAAGGCCGGCTGGGAGTTCGACGCGGCCGCGGGGCGTCTCGAGATCCTGTATCGTCGTATCGGACGCAACGAACTGGACGCGATTCAAACCTGCCTGGCTTTCGTGGATGCCGAGAACGAATATGCCGAAAAGGATCGCGGCGAGGGGGCGGGCGTCTACGCACAAAGCATCGTCAGCAGCCCGGGCAAGAAGGATGGGCTGTTCTGGCGCGACGATCGCGACCCGAGCCCGCTCGGCGAATTGGCGGCGCAAGCGTCGGCCGAAGGCTATAAGGTTGGAGAGCAGGCCGCACCCTATCACGGTTACTATTTCCGGATTTTGAAGGGCCAGGGATCCGACGCGCCGGGCGGCACCTTCAACTATGTCGTCAAGGGGAAGATGATCGGCGGCTTCGCGCTGATCGCATATCCCGCCGAGTACGGAAATTCCGGCGTTATGACCTTCATGGTCAATCATGCCGGTACCGTCTACCAGAAGGATCTCGGAGAACGGACCGAGAGGATCGCAAAGCGGATCATCCTGTTCGACCCCGACCAGACCTGGAAGAAAGTCAGTGTGGCGGCTCCGTGAATGTACCGGGGCAGCGATGCCGCCATTCGCGATGCCGGAACCGGGAAGACTTCCCGGGCACATCCGGCGTTGCCGCCGCATTTTGATTCTCCCGCCGGCATGCATTTTCTTCCGGCCGAAAGGGGCGCTGAATTGATTGTGCTTCGGAACCTGGTCCTGGCGACAGCAATCATGGCAGGGACCGTCCTGTTCTCGCTGCAGAAGCTGAATGCGTTCGAGCTGACCGGCGCCTGGACCACGAGCGCGGACAAATGCGGCAAGGTTTTTGCCCGCAAGGGACGAGCGAACCAGGTCAATTTCACCAACTTTTCCGGCGCGCACGGCGGCGGCTTCATCGCTGAAGCCAATCGGCTGAGGGGGAAGTCCGACAGTTGCTTGATCAAGTCGAAGAAAGAGAGTGATCAAAGCCTCAACCTGGTCGTCATGTGCGGATCGGGCGTCATGCTTTCAAGCGTCCAGTTTTTCCTGAAGGTACTCGATGACGATACCATCTCCCGGGAGTTTCCGGGCATGGAAGGAATGGACGTGAAGTATCACCGCTGTCGGATCTAGCGGATGAACGTCCGACCCTCCAAGCGCATGAAAGCTCAAACGATGTCATCTACAATTCGGCTCGCTTTGATCGCGCTTTTCGCCCATGTGCTTCCGGTGAAATCATCGCTCGCGCAGGCGCCCGGCTATGTCCGGGTCAAGCTTGTGAAGGCGCCCCTGATGGCGGGCGCCGGTGGCGGCAGCGGCGTCCTGACGTATCGCGGTCGCGACTATCCGTTCAGAGTATCCGGTCTTAGCCTGGGTGTTACAGCGGGTGCTTCTGTCAGCCGGCTGGAAGGATGGGCTTCAGGCATAAGGCAGGTGAGCGATTTTGCCGGCACCTACAGCGCCGTCGGCGCTGGGGCGCCTTTGTCGGCGGCGCCGGGGGCGTTCAGCTGGGAAACGAAAAGGGCGTGAGGATCGCCCTGCAAGGACCCAAGGCGGGGATGGAATTCGCTGCGAATCTGAGCAGTATCAAAATCTCTCTGAAGTAAGCCCGCGCGTGGCCTGGCCTCCCGATGGACCCGGATCGGTATGTGTCATCGCATTATTTCTCTGCTCGGGCCGCAGTGAGGATGGGTGCCCAGCGCGCGATTTCGGACCGGACAAAACGGTCGAATGCAGCCGGGTTACGCTCGGCGTGGGCTGGTATCGCGCCGCCGAGCTGGGCCAATCTCTCGCGTACAGCAGTGTCATCAAGTGCCTTGTCGAGCGCATCGGCAAGCTTGGCGATCACCTCGGCTGGGACGCCCTTGGGCGCAAACAGCCCAGCCCAGACGCTCATTTCAAAATTGACGCCCGCCTCCCTGGCGGTCGGCACATTCGGCAGCGTCGCGAGGCGCTCGTTGGCGGAGACCGCGTAGGCCTTGACCGAGCCCGCTAGAACCTGCTCCGCCACGCTGACCGACTGCTCGCACATTAAGTCCACGTGGCCTCCCATCAGATCGTTCAACGCCGGACCGGACCCGCGATAGGCAACGAGCGTGGGCTTCGCGCCGATCTCCGCGGTGAACAGAAGACACGCCATGTGCGAGGACGAGCCGATGCCGCCGTGCGCCTGTTTCAATGCACCATCCTGTTGCCGGAGGACGGCAACGAATTCTTTCAGGTCCCGTGCCGGGAAATCCTTTCGCGCAATCACGACTGCCGGCGAATGGGCGGTGAGGCCGATCGGCACGAAATCCGCAACGGGATCGTACTTGACGTTCGGCGTGAGCACCGGGGCGGCCACATGCGAGCCCATGGCCGCCGCAAGCAGGGTGTAGCCGTCGGGTGCGGCGGCCGCCACGCGCGCGCTGCCGATCGTGCCACCAGCGCCGCTGACGTTCTCGATAATGATGGATTGCCCCAGCGTCCTGGACATCTGGTTGGTGACGATGCGCGCAACTACATCGCTCGCGCCTCCCGCGGGGAACGGTACGATCACGGTGATCGGCCTCACCGGGTAGCCCTGCGCGCGCACCGGCACGACGCCGGCGACCAACGCCATCACGATGACGATAGAAAGCCAGACGCTAAGGCCTGGTTTCATGACGCGCACCTGTCCGTGCTGTCGCGCGGTCATCAGTTTCGGCCGCTGTCCAATATTTCCGCGACCTCGACCCGGCGTCCCTCCTGCGCCGAGAGAATGCCGGCACGCACCACCGCGAGCGATCTCGTCGCGTACTCTCCCCCGACTTCGTGCTGGCGCTGCCCGCGAGCCGCGGCAGCAAACTCCTCCAGCTCCTCGACCAGGGTGTCGTTCTTTGCGCACCGCACCGCCACAGGCTCGCTTTCGCCGCGCTTGAGGAAGCGGAGCCCATTGTGCAAATCGTAGTAGGTGGTTGCGTCCCCGCCGTATATGTTCATCAGGTAGTACTCGGACGCCGAGGCGTAGCTCGCGTTCAGTGTGGAGAGCGCGCCGTTGTCGTGTTCCAGGATCAGGCTCGCGACATCCGGATTGTCGCCGGGCAGCACCAGTTGCGCCAATTGTCCGCGCACCGCATGGACCGGCCCGATCAGGTATTCGAGAACGTCGATGTAGTGGATTCCAATCTGCAGCATCACGCCGCCGGGCATGGCGGCCGCTTGGTACCGCCACGAGGTGAGATCGATCTTGCCGAGGCGGTCGCGGCTGATGTTGGCCTCGGCGTTGACGAGCTTGCCGAACAAACCGTCATCGATCTGCTGCCTGATCCAGCGGAAGTGGCTCTCGCGGCGCCGCTGATAGCCAAGCGCCAGTACCACGCCGGCCTTGCGGCAGGCCTCAGTGATGGCGCGGCCGTCCGAGATACTGTTGGCGATTGGCTTGTCGAGGAAGACGTGTTTACCCGCGGCGGCGGCGGCGCAGGTGGTCGCCAGATGCACATCGTTCGGCGTCGTGTTGATGATCGCCTCGATCTCGGTATCGGCCAGCATCGCCTCGTAACTCGCGGCCGGCCGGCAGCGATATTTTGCTGCGAATTTTTCGCGTTTTTCGTCGGAGCGGGTGTAGCAGCTGAGAATCTCGAGCTTACCCGAGCGCTGGATGGCGTCGGCTAGAACGTCAGACCACCATCCAATCCCGATACAGGCCACGCGCAGAGGACCAGCACTCACGACTTTCTCCCTCCCGCGGGCCGGGATCGCTGTTGCGGTCTCGTCTCGGACGAAGCCATCGTGGTCGGGCGCCGATTTGACGCGGTGCACACCGCCTTCGTGGTACAGGAGTACACGGTATGCAAGCGGCCACCGTCCATTCGTTCGAGCAGGATCATGTGCCCGCCGGCATCCACGATCGCACAGGAGATCGCGATCCCGGCCTTTTGGCCATGTCGACGGCCGTCGTCATGATCTTCTTCGCGCCCTGATGTGTGAGGCGCTTGCTCTCGGCGACATACATTCCCAGCGTCCCGATCAATAAGGATACGCGAATTGTGCGCTAGCGGGTCGCCGCCATCAAGCAATTTTCATTCTGATTGGGCCCATGCCGAAATATTCCCGTTTTCGGGAAACGGCGGCCGGAATCCCGGCCGTTGCGATTGGTTGATGAGTCCAAACGGGTCGCGCACTTGGGAAAGGCTCGGCGACGCGAAAAAAGGCGACCAACGGCTGGTCGCCTCTTTCATGTGTCGGACGAGTGGGGACGCAGGCGGCACCTCTTATTAATAGTACCCGGGATATCCGCCGTAGTATCCGGGGCCACCGTAGTATCCAGGGTAGCCGTAGTACCCGGGGTAGCCGCCGTAGTATCCGGGGTATGCGTAGTATCCGGGGTAGCCGCCGTAATAGCCGTAAGGGCCATATGCCAAGCCGGCGCCAATCAGCGAGCCCGCGATCAAGCCGCCTACGATGCCTGGACCCCACCACCCGCCGCCCCAGCCTCCGCCCCATCCTCCGCGAAACCCGCCGCCGCGGAAGCCGCCGCCAAATCCACCTCCGTGAAAACCTCCACCGCCAAACCCACCTCGGGCGAGTGCAGGAGGGGATGCCGCGGCAAGCGCAACTGCCAGACAGACAACTCCCATCGTTCGAGATTTCTTCATGACTGCTACCTCCGGGTAAATGGAGAACAACCATCACGCAGTGGGGAACAACCGTGCGGCCTAGGGGCGTTCCGCTGACCATGGTCAAATCGCTGTGAAGGCGTAGAAATATCTGAGGGCGCGGGGCGCGAGACGAGATGGGCAAGTCATTGGCGGGACCGCACGCGCACCGCAGCGTGGCGCGAGGCCGTGCCGCTCTCAAGCGAATTGTGGAATGCTTCTAAGTGATCGGCGTTGCAGGAACGACTGATCCGAGCGCTGATTGATTCAGCGGCGCGGGGTCTCCTCCATGAAAGCCGCGCCTGCGCGGTCGGCGTCTCCTAGCCCCCAGCGAGGCCGTCCGGCCGCGCACATGAAGGGATCAACCGCCTGGCACAGCGAAGCGTTCATGGCCGCCTGGCAAAATATCGTGCCGCCGCCTCGACGCAGGTCTCGAACACGTCGAGCGCGCCGAGGCCGCGCGCGTTGCCGTCGGTCGGAAGAAACACCGGGTATCCGCCGCTATGGACCGCTCCGACAATCATGAGATTGTCCGGCAGGTGGAAACCCTCGATCCCGAGGTCCGCATGATCCGCGCCAAGCTGTCTCCGCATGCGGGATTCGAAGTTTTCGGACGTGTTCGAATAGCCAAAGATCGGTTTGCCTTTGCCGAGAAACCAGCCGACCTCGATCAACGTGCCCGCATCGGCGGATGCGCCCGCGAACGGCGTGAGGTTGGCAATGATGATGTCGCTTTTCTCCATCATCGCGACGTCTTTTCCATAAATCGCCTGCCACACCTCCAGTTCCGTAGCGGCCGGCACGGCATCTTCGTTGAGCGGGGGCAAGCCGCGCAAACCAAACCGCCGGCATATCTCCACCTTCCTTGCGGCATGCGCCACCGCGTTGGGAAGAAACACGTCGGGCCCTGCCAGATAGGCTGTCGCTGTCATAACCAGTCTCACTAAGTTGGATCTGAACCGACGGACATAAGTGAAAATCCGGCGGTTCGGAGCAACCCGCCATCAGCTGCATTTCATTGCGATCTGCCGGCATGCGCAACTGCGCAATGCAACGCCGGCAGCCGTTTCACCGCGTCACCCATGTCTGACTCAGCGTGGATTGGCGACAAAATCCAGCAGCGCGCGACCGAGATCGTCCTCGGCGGTGTTGATGTGACCGATCGTCGAGGTGTGATTGTGGCCACGCATCCAAAACATCGGCGGCGATCGCCGCCTGGCGACGGCTAACCGGTAAACCAGCTCGGTGCAGTGAAGGTCGATCAGCGGATTTTCGTACTCGCCCCAGGCCACAAAGGTGGGCACGCTGTCGGCGCTGACATGGCTGACGGGCGAGATATCGTCGAGCCTGGCGGCATCCTCTGTCTCGTAATAAGCCGCAACCTTGTGGGCGTTTGGATTTTCGGGGAGCGTCTCGGCGCGCACCCGGCCGCTGACCACGATGAATCCGGCGATGCCGGGACCGGCGGGAGGCTGCAGGCGCTTGTCGTAGGCATAACTGCCGGCGTGCGCGGCGCCGGCGGAATGGCCCATCAGAAAAATTCGCGAGGCGTCAATGCCGACCTCATCGGCGTGGGCGCGGACCCATTTTATGACGCTTGCGATGTCCTCGCTCGCGCCAGGATATTTGGCGTCGCCGGCGAGCCGGTAACCGATATTGAGGCCGACGATCCCGTTTCGGGCGAAGTAGTGCAACACGTTGGAGTAAATCTCCTCGGTGCGGTTGGGGTGGCCGTCAAGAAAAGCGCCGCCATGGACGAAGACGACCGCGGCGCGCCGGGCGTTCTTGTCGTCGGGCTTGAACAGATCGAACGTTTGCCGCGGGTGAGGGCCGTAGGAGATGCCGCGCCGAACCGTCACGCCGTCCTTCGGAGACTGTTTGAGGACCTCGCTGAACCGATCGACCATGATCTTGACATGCGCGGCCGGATTGGTGCCCCAGCGCGGACCAATCTCCGCCATCAGCGCGCGCAACGCATCCGGGATTTCGGGAAACTTCGAGCTCATGAACGGGCCTGGGACTGAACCGGAGGAATATTCGCTTAGATGGTAATACCGGTAAACTTGATCTGGGAAAACTCCTCGATCGCGTAACGTACACCCTCGCGGCCGACGCCGCTTCGCTTCATGCCGCCGAACGGATAATTGTCGAGCCGGAACCGCGTCGCTTCATTGACCCACAACGCACCGACGTCGAAATCGTCGGAGAAGCGCAGTGCGGCAGCCAGGTCCCGCGTGAACACGGCGCCCTGCAGTCCGAATTCGGAATCATTGGCCATCCGCAAGGCGTCGTCGATGTCCTCGAATGCGGTGACCAGTGCCAGCGGACCGAACACTTCCTCGCACCACAGCCGCGCGTCGGTCGGAACGCCGGTCAGGATTCCCGGCGAGATCGTTGCCTCGGTCTGGCGGGGCTGCAGGATGAAGCGAGCGCCCTTTGCCAGCGCGTCTTCGCACATGGCCATGACGCGCGTGCCCGAAGCTTTGCTGACCATGGGTCCGATATCGGTCGTCGGGTCTTCCGCCTTGCCGACTTTCAGTGCCTGCGCGGCGGCCGCGAAATGCCGCAGGAAATCGTCGAGCACCGGCCGTGCCACCAGAATGCGCTGGGCCGAGATGCATTGCTGACCGCTCGCCTCGAATGCCGCCGAGGCGATCTTCTTCGCCGCTGTCTCGATATCGGCGTCGGCCATCACGATATTCGCGGCGTTGGAGCCGAGCTCGGCGACGAATTTCTTCGCCCCGGCGGCGCGGGCCAGCGCATCGCCAGCGACGGTGCCGCCGGTAAACGACACGGCGCGAACATCGCGATGCGATGCCAGCGCGAGCGCCGTTTCGCGGTCACCGGTCACCACGCTGAAGAGATCCCTGGGCCAGCCGGCATCGTGGAACAGCTGCGCGAGCCGCAGGGCGGCCCGCGTTCCCGCGAGTGCCGGCTTGGCGACGATGGCGTTGCCGGCGGCGATCGCGGGCGCGATTTTCTGCACCAGCAAATTGACCGGAGCGTTGAAAGGCGTGATCCCGGCGACCACACCGTACGGCACGTGCCGGACAAAACCGATATGGCCGGTGCCCGGGGCGGTGATGTCCAGCGGCAGCGTCTCGCCGCCGAGCTGGGTCAATGCCGCCGCCGTCAATTCGAGAAATTCGGCGCCGCGCTTGACCTCGAAGCGGGCCATGCGAATGGGCTTGCCGACATCCTCGCAGATCAGCGAAGCGATATCGTCGCCGGCCTTTCTCAGCGCGCCTGCCGCGGTGTTCAGCCATGCGATGCGCTGGTGCGTCGGTTGCTTGCGGTTTGCCGCGAACGCAACGGAAGCCGCCGCGACGGCGCGATCGACGCCGGCCTTTCCTGATTCGGCAATCCTCGCGATCGATTGCCCGCTTTGCGGTGCAATCAGATCCAAACCGTCGGCGGCGTGATCGGCCGCGACGAGCTTGCCGCCGACGAAGTCGGCGAAAACCGGAAGCTGGGATCGATTCATGTCAGCGGGGATTTCGCAGACGCTGGATCTGCATATTGGCGAGGAAGGGTACCAATGGATGGACTCCCATTTTGACGATCGAGGGAACCTCGAGCCTGAGCAGCGCCGCGCGATGCTCGTCCGACAGTTTGAACTTGTCGGCATAGCCAGAGGCATCGGCGATAAACTGCGCGCGATCGGAATCATTGTGGGCGAGCCCATGCAGCGCCGCCGTCAATTGAACCAGTTCCGGCTTGATCGAGGGATAATGCGCGTCGTGTTCGGCGGCCTGCTCGCCGAACCAGGCCAGCGATGCATAATTATGGTGCCAGCTCGGGTCCATCGAAACGATGTCGGGCTTGCGCTCGCCGAGCGCGCCTGCCGCGCAGGCCCAGCATCGCAGTTCGATATTTCCGGTATCATCGAGTTCGGCTTCGTCGTAGCCGATCAGCGATTTCAGGTTTCCGGCAGCGAGCTTTTCCAGGACCTTGTTGTCCCACGCCAGTTCCGGATTGGAATATCGGTCGGTGCCCGGGAAGTGCGACATGCCGCCGCTCGACAGGATCACGGTTCTCAAGCCCAGCGAAGTGACGGTGCGTGCGATGGCCTGACCGAACGCGTAGCAGCGCTCCATGGTCGGTTGCGGCGGCAGGTAGGCGTTGACGTAGATCGGCAGCACCGGATCGGTGAGGCCGATATGCGTCAGTGGAATGCCGATGGCGTAATCGATGCGCGCGGTGCTGGTGAAGGCCGGGTCGAAGTTCTGACGGTAGAGTTGCCGAACGATCTCGAAGCTGATTTCGCTCGGGATGTTCCAGTGAAACTTGCGTCCGGCAAATTCGCCGCTGGCTTCGCCGCCGACGTGGATGGTGAAGGGCGGGGCGGCGTTATGAAAGAACTGCTCGGCGTGATCGTTGGAAAAAATGATCCAGAGGTCGGGCTTGAGCGCCTTGAGCTTGTTGCCGATATCGGCTGCGACCGCGCGCACCTGCTCGACGACCTTCTTGTCCTCGGTCTCGGGCATCGTGAAGAACTGCGGGGCATGAGGAAGCATCGCACCGCCGACTACCGTTGACCTCATCTCCATCCCCTATGCGCTGTTGCCTGCCGCCGATCCCGCACTGCCAAGCCATCCTATTTCACGACCTCTTCGACGTGTTATCGCTATTCCGCCAAAAAACCGTTATGAAACGACCCCCCCCCCATTCCGGAGCCTTGGACGTGACGATCGTTATTCATCCCGAACTGTGGGAAACCCCGAAGGGACACTTCCAGCAGAGGGTCGTGGCCTACGTGCTCGATCTAAAGCGCGGCGGCGGATTGCAGCCGCATCGTCATCAACGCGCCCAACTGCTGGCCGTGACGTCGGGCTCCATCGCCGTGACCGCGGAAGGCTCGACTTTTGTCGCCCCGCCGGAACGCGCGGTTTGGGTGCCGGCCAATACGGTGCACGAAACCCGCCACCTGACGTCGACGCGACTGCAAACCCTCTACGTCTCCGCCGATGCGGCGCCGGAACTCTCCAGACGAACCACGGTTCTCCAGGTAGGCCCGCTGATGCGCGAACTGATGAATGTGATCGTCGCCCGGCCCAGGCTCCATGATGAGGGCGGCGCGGACGGCCGGCTGGTCTCGGTCCTGCTCGACCAGCTTTCCACCGCGGCGGCGCTGCCGCTCAATCTGCCAATGCCGAAATCGCACGAGCTGCTTTCGATCGCGGCGGACCTGCTGGAGGCGCCGACCCGCGCGCCTTCGCTGAGCGAACTGGCGCATGCCACGCGGAGGTCGCCGCGCACGCTCGAGCGGCAATTCAAATCGGAGACCGGGCTTTCGCTTCGGAGTTTCCGCCGTCAGGCGAAGCTCTTGCGTTCGCTCGAACTGCTGTCGTCCGACATGTCCGTCAGCGCCGTCTCCGATCAACTCGGATTTGGCGAGCCGAGCGCGTTCATCGCCATGTTTCGTGCCGCGTTCGGCGTGACGCCCGGCCGATATCTGACCTGAAGTTGCGATCGGGATTGCGGTGGCGGTGCATCGCCTGCTTATTAGACGATGATCGCGCTGGTCCGATGCTCGATGAGCCGCACAAGGCTCAGCGCGGTTAGCTCCGACGATTTCGGATTGGTCGCCAGCGGGTTGTTTTCGAGCGCAATTTCCAGGCGGCCGAAGGCGCCCCGCGCCGTGATGCGATGACCGTTGATGCGGACTGCCGGGTCAGCCACCATCTCGACCCGGGTCCTGTCGAGGCCGACGCCGGCGAGCGCCGTCACGACCGTTGCATTGGCGTTTTGGGGATAGAGGCTTGCAGCCTCTCTGGCGCTGCCCGAAAAAAACACGGTGCGATCGGACAGGCCCGACAGGTCGAGAAGCTTTTCGGCCGGCGTGCCCTTCCAGGCGACCGGCGGTTTGACGATCTGGTGGGTGACCTCATCCAAACCGAGCACGGCCGCGCTCGCCAATGCATCGACAGCGCCGATCGCCCCTGATGGGATGAAGATTCGGCTGCCGTGGCGCTCGGCGATGGCCGTCAGCCGGGCCAGCAGAGCGTCATCGCAAAACGCGCTGGTCGAAGCGATGATCATCCCCGGCGCCGCCGCGAGCGCCCGCTCAGCCCACATATCAATCGCCGCGCGGCCGGCCGCCTCGACAACGAGGTCGGGACGGAGCTCGGCCAGTTCGTTCGGGGAGGCCAGGAAAGGAACACCTTGAGGGATCGAGGCGCGGTTTTCCGGGGTGTCGATGGCGGCTATTCCGACGATCTGGACGGCGGCGTTTCGCTGCGCCAACAGCGCGCCGACGCGAATATTGATCGCGCCCCAGCCGATGAAAACCAATCGCATGGGCTTGCTCATAGGCTGCTGATCCGGCATCGGCCCTCCAAATCGTCACGATCTGCCACGGCGGCCAACCGTGGTTTTCGTCTTCGTCCTGGTCTTCATTTTGGTCTTCGACTTTGCCTGGCCTGTTTGCGCCGCGGCGACGCCTTGCTCGGCGAGGCGGTTCGCCAGCATAAGCCGGCTCACGTTCTCGAGATGCTTGCGCATTGCCATACCAGCATTTTCGGCCCGGCGCTTGACGATCGCGTCCACGATCTCGTGGTGGCTCTCGGCACTCTCGACGCTTACCGATTCCACCTCGTTGACGCGATGCCGCTCGCGGTGAACGTGCCACATGATCTTCTCATGCATGTCGACCAGCGAGCGATTGCCGGTGCCGCGGACGATGCAGTGATGAAAATCGTCGTTCAATTCGTAATAACGCGAGGCATCGCCGCGCCGGGCTGCCTGGCGCATCTCCTCGTAGATCCTTTGAATGTCGCGCAAAACCTGCTGTCGTCCCGATTGCGCGACCCGGATAGCAGCGAGTTGCTCGAGGCCGATCAGGATTTCCATGGTTTCGCCGATCTCGGTGGCTCCCGGATCGGTCACGACAGCGCCGACATGCGGCACCAGGCGGATCAGCCCCTCAGCCTCCAGGGTCTTCAAAGCCTCCCGCAACGGCGTGCGTGAAACGCCGAACTGCTTGCAGAGCAGCGGCTCCGATAGGCGCACGCCGGATTTCCAGCGGTTTTCAACGATGTCCCGCCGGAGATGCGGCAGGATCTGGTCGTGCATCGGCGGGTATCGCACCACAGACGCCGCTGATGGCGCGCTCCCACCGTTCTTTTTTGACCCAGCCATCGCCCAATCAACTCCCGGCATCCACCCCCGGATTGACACACCCGGTTTAGCCGTGATCGTATACGATATACGATCTTGGGACCAGACATGAGTCAAGGCGCAGCTTCGCAAATTTCATCCGGCTCGGGCAAACAGGGCGTTGGAGCCTCGCTACGCCGCAATGAGGACGCGCGTTTTCTTGACGGCAAAGGCGAATATCTCGCTGACCTGCAGGTGCCGGGGATGGCGGAAGCCGTTTTTCTCCGCAGCCCCGTCGCGCACGGCAAAATCAGGTCGATCACAGTGCCGGAGGCTGCGCGGGGGCAGGTCTTCTTCGCTTCCGATATCGCCTTTACGAAGCCGATCGTCGCCGTCAGCGCCGCCAAGGGGTTCAAGCCGTCGAACTATCCGGCGCTGACCTCCGACAAGGCGCGATTCGTCGGCGATCTCCTCGCGATCTGCATCGCGCCGACGCGGGCGGAGGCCGAGGACATCGCCCAGTCATGTGTCGTCGATTTCGAGGAACTGCCGGCAATTTGGGATATCGACGTCGCATTGAAGCCTGACGCGCCGCGGGTTCACGACAGCTGGTCCGACAACGTCTACATCGAAACCCGGATCGCAACCGGCGATCTCGACGAGGTGCGTGCCCGTGCGGATATCACGGTCCGCAAGAGCCTGCGCATGGGGCGCCACGCCGGCGTATCGATGGAAGGCCGCGGCGTTCTCGCGCATTACGACCGGCGTCTCGACGAACTGGTGGTCTACAGTTCGACGCAGTTTCCCCATGTCATCCGCACCATCCTGGCGGAGAGCCTCGGGATTTCCGAAAGCAAGCTGCGGGTAGTGGCCCCGGACGTCGGCGGCGGCTTCGGGCCGAAGAATAATTTCAATCCCGAGGAATTGGCGATCGCGGCGCTGTCGATGAAGCTTAACCGGCCGTTGCGCTGGATCGAGGACCGGCGCGAGCACCTGATTGCATCGCCTCACGCGCGCGAACACCGCTATGAGCTGACGGCTTACGCCGACAAAGACGGTCGTATCCTCGGTCTCGAGGCCGAAGTCGTGGTCGACGCAGGCGCTTATTCGGTCTGGCCGTGGACCGCCTCGATGGAAGCGGGCATGTCGGCGGGGATCATGACCGGCCCGTACGATATCCCGGTCTATCACGCCCGCGCGGTATCGGTCGCGACCAACAAGTCTCCGCTCGGGCCCTATCGCGGCGTGGGCCGCAGCGGCGCCTGCTTTGCAATCGAGACGCTGGTGGATGCCGTTGCGCGCGCGGTCGATCGCGAACCGGCGGACGTGCGGATCCTGAACATGGTGCCGCCGGAAGCCATGCCTTACAAATCAGCCACCCATAAATTGTATGACAGCGGCAACTATCCGGAATGCGCCAAACGGGCGCGCGATGCGGTCGGGCTTTCCGGGATTCGGATCCGGCAGTCGCGGCCCGAGCCGGACGGCCGTCTGATCGGCTTCGGTATGGCGAGCTACACCGAGCAGTCCGCGCACGGCACGGCTGAGTGGGTGGCGCGCGGGCTGCCGGTCGTGTTCGGCTATGAGCCCGCACTGGCTCGCTTCACGCCTGACGGCAAGCTCATCCTGTTCGTCGGGATCCAGAACCATGGCCAGGGGCTGGAAACGACGCTCGCGCAGGTCGCGAGCCAGGAGCTTGGGATCGCCGTCAAGGACGTCATCGTCAGGCATGGCGACAGTTCGCTGTCACCGTACGGGATGGGCACCTTCGCGTCGCGCAGCATGACGATGTCGGGCGGGGCCGTGTCGGCGGCCTGCGTCATCCTGGCCGAGAAGATTACGCGCATCGGCGCGCATTTGCTGCAGGCGCCGAAAGAATCCGTCCGTCTTGCCGACGGCAAGGTCTATTTCGGCGAGCAAAGCGTTTCCTTCGCGGAAATAGGCCAGGCCGCGTACCTGCATCCGGAGCGCCTTCCCGTCGGCGAAGAGCCGGCATTGGAGGCAAGCGCCGTCTATCAGCCCGGACGCAGCACAGGCGCCTTCTCCTATGCGACGCATGCCTGCGTGCTGGCCGTCGACCCCGGGACCGGCCACGTCGAGGTGCTCGACTACGTCGTCTGCCACGATTGCGGGACCATGGTGAACCCGATGATCGTGGAAGGGCAGGTGGTCGGCGGCGTCGCGCAGGGGCTCGGCACGGCGCTGTACGAGGAGATTCCCTATGATGAAAACGGCCAGCCGCTGGCGTCAACGTTTCTCGACTACATGATACCCGGCGCGACCGAAGTCCCCGACGTCCGTGTGCTGCACATGGAGACTCCGTCGCCGCATACAAGGTTCGGCATCAAGGGCATGGGCGAAGGCGGCGCTATCGCACCGCCCGCGGCTGTCATCAATGCCATCAACGATGCGCTGAAGCCGCTTGGCGCGGAAGTCAGCCAGACTCCGGCGACCCCGGATCGCGTTCTGCGGGCGATCATCGCTGCAAAGGAGGCGCGGCCATGAAACCGGCGCCCTTTGCCTATCACCGTGCGACCTCGATCGACGACGCCATCGCTCACCTCAAAGCAGGCGACGCGATCGTGCGGCCGCTTGCCGGCGGGCAATCGCTGGTGCCGATGCTCAACCTGCGCTTGGCGCCGGTCGACAAACTGGTTGATCTGACGCGCGTCGCCGCACTGAGGCAAACCGAAGAACGGCCGGATTGCATCCGCTACGGCGCATTGGTGACGCATGCGGCGTTTGAAGATCGCCGGGTTCCGGATGCCAGCAACGGCCTGATGCCGTTCGTCGGATCGCAGATCGCCTATCGCGCGGTGCGCACGCGCGGCACGATCGGCGGAGCGATTGCGCTGGCCGATCCCGCGGCGGACTGGCTGACCACGATCATCGCGCTCGAAGCCGAGATCGCGCTGGCCGGTCCCAACGGGCGGCGCACGATGCCGGGCACGGATTTTGCTATCGGTCCTTACATGACCGCCATCGGCGACGCCGAACTCATCGAAGCCATCATCGTGCCGCGCCGCCCGAACACCGAGCGCTGGGGCCACTACAAGGTGACGCGCAAGACAGGCGAATACGCGGAGTCGATGGCGATTGCGCTGATCGACAAGGCGCTCGGCAAGGCGCGGCTCGTCGTCGGTGCGACCGATGGCGCCCCCCTTGTGCTTGCCAGATCGTCGCGCGAGATCGCGGCCGGCACTTCCGGTGACAGCCTTGCTGCCGTGATCCGGGCGGAACTCGCCGAAAGCGGGCGCGATTTTTCACCCGGGAAGCTTCTGCTCCATAGTTCAGCGGCCATCCGCGCCGTCGCGAATTCGGAAAAACGATGAAGACCTCGATATCAGCCGTCATCAACGGCAAGCCGCTTCAGTCCTCGGTCGAGCCCCGTACCAGCCTCGCGGATCTGCTGCGCGAGGAACTGCGGCTGACCGCGACGCATCTCGGCTGCGAGCAGGGCGTCTGCGGCGCCTGCACCGTGCTTATCGACGGTCAGCCGGCGCGGTCGTGCATCACGCTCGCGGTCGGCATCGACGGTTCGGATATCCGCACGCTCGAAGGCCTCGATCAGGATCCGTTGATGCTGGTGCTGAAGGCCGCGTTCCATGACAAGCATGGACTGCAATGCGGCTTCTGTACGCCGGGCATGCTGATCAGTGCGTGGGATCTGCTGCGGCGGAAACCCCATCTCGGCGAAGCCGAAATCCGCATCGCGATCAGCGGCAATTTGTGCCGCTGCACCGGCTATCAGGGCATCGTCCGCTCGATCAAGGCCGCCGGAGAAAAATGGGCGGCCCGGACGGCGCCGGCGCAGGAACAAGTCTGATGAAGATAGAGAAGAGTTTCGAACTGCAACACCCGCGCGAGTTCGTCTGGAGCCGGATGAACGACGTGCATTTCGTCGCGCAATGCCTTCCGGGCGCTTCGATCGTGGAGGATCTCGGCGATCATCGATACAAGGGCCGTATGTCGGTGAAAGTCGGGCCGATGGCCGCCGCATTCGACGGCGAAATCGCCATCGAGAGCCGGCCGCAGGAGTGGACCGCAATTGTCTCCGGCAAAGGCGCCGATGCGCGTTCCAGTTCGCGCGCTACGGGAGCGATGACCTATCGGCTGGGGGAGGGGCGCGCGCCCGGTGCGACCCGAGTGGAAGTCGCCTCCGACATCAACCTGGCGGGACCGCTGGCGCAATTTAGCAAGGGCGCGGTGATGCAGGAAGTCGCCAACCGCATCACCGCCGAGTTCGTCAGGAATTTCGAACAGGCGTTGTCCGCTTCTCCCGCTGCGGCGGAGGCCGGCGCTTCCGAATCCAGGGCATCGAACCAGCCGCTCGACGCCGGAAACCTTTTCTGGTCGATCTTGCGCGACCGCTTCCTTGCCCTGTTCCGAAAGCGTTCCGGCTGAGGTCCCAGCCCGACATCCATTTTCAAATGCAACCTGAAAGCAGGAGAAGGTCATGACAGTACGCAAAAGCTTGCCGATCGGCATCCTCGGTTTATCCCTCATCGCAGCCGGCGCGAACGCCGAGGAAGCCATCAAGATCGGCCTGATCCAGCCGCTGACCGGATCTGTGGCCTATAACGGCACGACCGACGTCAATGGCTCCAAGCTGGCGCTTGACGAAATCAACGCCAAAGGCGGCGTGCTCGGCAAAAAGGTTGAGCTAGTCATCGAGGACGGACAGTGCCGTCCGGCGAATTCGGTCAACGCGGCGGAAAAGCTCATTCAGCGCGACAAGGTTGTCGCGATCTCCGGCGCCTTCTGCAGTTCCTCGACGCTGGCCGTGATGCCGGTCGTCGCCAATTACAAGCTGCCGCTGATCACCGGCGTCTCTTCCAGCGCGGAACTGACCGAGAAGGGCAATCCGTGGTTCTTCCGGGCGACCGAGACCGACGCCTTGCTGGCCAAGTCCTTCTCCAAGATCCTTTATGACCAGTTGAAGCTGCGCAAGGTGGCCTATATCGGCGTCAACGACGACTTCGGCCGCGGCGGCGTGGCGGAGTTCGAGAAGCAGATGACGGCGCTCGGCGCGACTACCGTCATGAAGGAATATTTCGAGCACGGCACGTCTGACTTCTATACGCTGCTGACCAAGCTGCGCTCGTCGGGAGCCGACGGCGTCTTCGTCGCCGCTGAAACCCAGGATGGCTCGACCCTCGTCAAGCAAAAGGCCGAGCTTGGTTTGACGATCAAGGTGTTCGGCGTCGGCTCCTGGGCGACGCCGGATTTCATCAAGCTGACCGGCGACTCATCCGAAGGCATTTACGCCGCGGTTCCCTATGCTTCGACGATGACGACACCGAAAAACAAGGCGTTCGTCACCGCCTATACCGCGCGTTACGGCGAAGCCCCCGGTAAATATTCGGCGGCCGGCTACAACGCGGTCAACATTCTGGTCGATGCGATCAACCGCGCCGGGTCGACAGACCCCGAGAAGCTGCGCGATGCGCTCAGCAAGACGAACTATGAAGGTCCGAACGGTCATTTCGAGTTCGACAGCAAGGGCCAGGCAAGCGGCTTCACGGTTGTTCTGGTTCAACTGCTGAAGGGTGTTCCCACCGTGGCGGCCAGCACGACCATCGAACGCTGACAATGCTCTGCGGAGGCGGCGCCTGACGCCTCCGCCTATTCCTTTCGCGACACCGGAACTTTGTGAGAGAAAGATGGATCTGTTTCTTCAGCTCCTCGCCAATGGCTTGGTCATAGGGACATTCTATGCGCTCTCCGCCCTCGGCCTGACGCTGGTGTTCGGCCTCATGCGCGTGGTGAATTTCGCTCATGGCGAGCTTTACGTGGTGGGTGGACTACTGGGATGGGCCTTGACCGACCTTGTCGGGCTCAATTTCTTTCTGACGCTGGCCGTCGTCATCGTCTGTCTCGCGGTCGGCGGCTATCTGATCGACCGGCTGCTGATGGCGCGGGTGCGCGGGCAGGGCGAGGAACCGACCATCCTGCTGACGATCGGCCTGTCGATCTTCCTGACCAACACCGCGCTGCTGATCGTCGGCACGGCGCCGCAAAAGGTCGTCTCTCCATTTGCGAACAAGCCGTTGTTCTTCGGCCCCGTCGTCATCACGCAGTCGCGGCTGGTGCTGGTGGCGATTTCCGCCGCCGTCATTCTCGTCGCTCATCTCCTGATTCAACGAACCAGGCTCGGCCGCTCGATGCGCGCCACGTTCCAGGATTCCACGGCCGCGCAGCTTGCCGGCATTCGCACCAGCCATGTCTACGGCTTCACCTTCGCGCTGGGGGCAGCGCTTGCCGGTGCTGCCGGAATGCTGCTGAGTTCGATCTATGTCGCGCAGGCCACCATCGGTGATGTCGTCAGCCTGAAGGCGTTCGTGGTCGTCATCCTCGGCGGAATGGGGAGTTTTGCGGGCGCCATTGTCGGCGGGCTTATTCTCGGAATATCGGAGGCCTTCTGGGGCGGTTACATGTCGAGCGGATATGTGGATGCGATCGGCTTCGGGCTGGTCATTGCGATGCTGCTGGTGCGTCCCTACGGCCTGTTCGGCAAGACTGCCGAGCGCGCGTGATGATATTCGAGCGCAATATTCTGCTAGCGATGCTGGTGGCCGCACTCGTGGCGCCGCTATTGTTCCAAAATCAATACGCTTTGCATATCGGCGTGCTCATCATGTTTTCGGTGATGCTGGCAACGAGCTTCAATCTCATCGTCGGCTATGTCGGGGAATTCCCTCTCGGCCATACCGCATTTCTTGGTGTCGGCGCCTATACCGTCGCTTTGCTCTCGACCCGGCTCGCGCTGCCCTTCCATGTCGCTGAACTCGCCGCGCCATTTGTGGCCGCGCTGTTCGGGCTCGTCATCGGAGCGATCACGCTGCGGCTGCGCGGGCCGTTCTTCGTGATTGTGACGCTGTGCTTCGCGGAGGTGCTGCGGCTGGTCGCCAACAACTGGATCGGCCTGACCAACGGCCCGATGGGAATTTCCGGCATCGAAAAGCCGGCATGGGCCATCGCCGGCGACGCGCTGCAGCAGAAGATGGCCTATTACTATGTCGGCGTTCTGCTGGCTGCCGTCTCCCTGTTCGTGTCCTATCGCTTTGTCTATTCGAATATCGGCCGGGCCGCTGTCGCGGTTCGGGAGAATCGTTTCGTCGCCCAGTCAATCGGCATTTCGCCGTTCTATCTCGGGCTGGTCACGTTCGTGCTGGCGGCCGGCATCGCGGGGCTGGCCGGTGGCTTCTACGCCAATTATGTCTCCTTTGTCGGGCCGGAGGTGTTCGGCTTTTCCTTCATGATCTCCATGATCATCATGGTGCTTGCCGGAGGCAAGGGGACGCTGATTGGTCCGGTCGTCGGTGCCGTCATTGTCGTGCTGCTGGAAGAGTACCTCCGCGATTTCAAGGAGCTGCGCTTTTCGATTTTCGGCCTGACCGTGATGGCCGTGGTGTTGTTCCTGCCGCGCGGCATCATGGGATTCATCACCCGGCGATACGAGACGTACAGCCGCGGAGCCGCTCGCGATGCTTGAGATCGACAACGTCTCGAAGCGGTTCGGCGGGTTGCTGGCGCTGTCGGATATCAGTTTCGGCGTGGGTGCCGGCGAGATCGTCAGCCTGATCGGACCCAACGGAGCGGGCAAGACGACATGCCTCAATCTTATCACCGGCTTCTTCCGGCCGTCGGCAGGAAAGGTGATTTATCGAAACGACGACATTACCGGGCAGGCGCCCTACGCGATTGCACAGACCGGCCTGATACGGACTTTTCAGAAGACCAATGTGCTGAAGGGTCTTACCGTATTCGGTAACGTGCTGACGGCCCGTCATCGACATGGCGAGACTTCGCTGCTGCGCACGCTCTTTCCGGGCCGCGCGCAGCGCGGACGCGAGCGCCAGCTGCGCGACGAGGCGGCGGCCATCGTCGAACAGGTCGGCCTCGGCGATCGCATGAACGTGGAAGCCGATTCGCTTTCGTGCGGCGAACTGCGGCTGCTGGAACTTGCCGTCGCGCTCGGCGCCGGCCCGCAACTGCTGATGCTGGATGAGCCGGCGGCGGGCCTGAACACCGAGGAAGCCAACCGGCTCGGCGCCGTGCTCAAGACGCTGATCGGGAATGGCGTCGAAGCCATCCTGCTGGTCGAACACAATATGGCGCTGGTGATGGAAATCTCCCACCGCGTCGTCGTCCTCAACTTCGGGCGCAAAATCGCCGAAGGCACGCCGGACGACATTCGCAATAACACCGACGTCATTGAAGCCTATCTCGGCAAACCCGCAGCATGAGCAGCATCGACCCCATTCTCGAATTGCGAGGCGTGGACGCCTCCTATGGCAAGGTGCGCGCGTTGCACGGGGTCAGCTTGAGGGTCGAGCCCGGCGAGGTCATTGCGCTGATCGGCGCCAATGGCGCCGGCAAGAGCACGACGCTGCGCGTGATGTCGGGCTTGATCACGGCTTCGGCGGGTGAAGTTCTGCTGGATGGCGCCGCGATCACCCGGCACCGGCCGGACATGATCGTGCGAAGCGGCATCGCGCATTGCCCCGAGGAGCGCCGGATCTGGCCTGAACTGACCGTGCACGAAAACCTCGCGCTCGGCGCTTATATCTGCAGCGATCGCTCCGAGGTGAAGCGGCGGATGGAAGGAGTGTTGCAGCGGTTTCCGCGGTTGCGCGAGCGCAGCCTGCAATTGGCCGGTACCCTTTCCGGAGGCGAACAGCAGATGCTCGCCATCGGCCGGGCGCTGATGTCGGCGCCGCGCATCCTGCTGCTCGACGAACCGAGCCTGGGCCTCAGTCCGCTGATCATGCAGGAAGTGCTGGCGGTGGTGCGGCAGCTGCGAGATCAGGGCATCACGATCGTGCTGGTCGAGCAGAACGTGCACAACGCGCTTTCGGTCGCGAACCGGGCTTATGTGTTTACCACGGGGCGGATCGTTGCCGAGGACAGCGCCGCGGGACTGCTCAAGAATCCGGATCTGCTGCGCGCCTATCTCGGCGGCTAACGCAGCGCTTTTGGCGCTCGGAAAATCGAGTCCGCAGATTGACGTGAGCGCTGCGGGACGGAGCATTCTTCCACGGGTTCCAGCGCCGATCCGGCCTTATCGCCTCGCGTGAGGCCTGCGAGCTGTTCCGTACAAAAACGGATCGCCTCGAAGGCGAACCGAGACCATCCACAGATCAATTTGTTTGGCGCCGAGGGTTGATGAACCAATCGGCCATGGTCCATAACCGTCGCCCCGCGGCCGGCGATTCAGTCGCCGTGGCGGCTTGAGAAAGATTGCGCTTGGCAAACATCAATCGGCAGATCGCGGAAGAACTCGGCGTTCGCGAACAACAGGTCGAGGCGACGGTGGCGCTGCTCGACGGCGGCGCCACGGTTCCGTTCGTTGCGCGTTACCGCAAGGAAATCACCGGCGCGCTCGACGATGCGCAGTTGCGCACGCTGGAGGAGCGTCTTAATTACCTGCGCGAACTGGAAGAACGCCGCGTCGCGATCCTCAATTCCGTCCGCGAACAGGGCAAGCTCGACGCCGCGCTCGAAGCGGCCATTCTGGCGGCCGACAGCAAGGGCCGTCTGGAAGACATCTATCTGCCGTTCAAGCCGAAACGCCGTACCAAGGCCGAGATCGCGAAGGAAGCGGGGCTGGAGCCGCTGGCCGACCTGTTGCTGACGCAGCCGGAAAACGATCCGCAGGCCGCGGCCGCACCGTTCATCAATGCCGACAAACAGGTGGCCGACGCGGCAGCCGCGCTCGACGGCGCCCGCGCCATCCTGGTCGAGCGCTTCGCCGAAGACGCCGACCTGATCGGCGCGCTGCGCGAGCAATTATGGTCGAACGGCCTGATGGCTTCCACCGTGCGCTACGGCAAGAAAACCGAAGGCGAGAAGTTCAAGGACTATTTCGACTTCAGCGAGCCGTTCACCAAACTGCCGTCGCACCGCATCCTCGCCATGTTCCGCGGCGAGAAGGAAGAGATCCTCGACC
The DNA here is from genome assembly GCF_900129425.1 of Bradyrhizobium erythrophlei. NCBI lineage: Bacteria > Pseudomonadati > Pseudomonadota > Alphaproteobacteria > Hyphomicrobiales > Nitrobacteraceae > Bradyrhizobium > Bradyrhizobium erythrophlei. The sequence continues at coordinate 41,969 of NZ_LT670817.1, forward strand.
TGCAGATGCTGCCCGAGCGGGTCGCCGCCACGCCGGCCCCGGTCAGCTCCTATGAACTGAAGATCATGCAGCGCTTCGCGATTTCCGATCAGGGGCGCCCCGGCGACAAATGGCTGACGGAAACCGCGCGCTGGGCCTGGCGCACCAAGATCCAGGTCCATCTCAATATCGATTTGCGGATGCGGCTGTGGACCGCGGCCGAGCAGGAGGCGGTGCGCGTGTTCGCGTCGAATCTGCGCGACCTGTTGCTGGCGGCGCCGGCCGGCGCGCGCGTCACCATGGGCCTCGATCCCGGTTTCCGCTCCGGCGTCAAGGTCGCCGTCGTCGACGCCACCGGCAAGGTGGTCGCCACCGCCACGATCTATCCGCACGAGCCGGCGCGGCGCTGGGATGAAGCTCTGGCGACGCTCGGTAAGCTCGCCGTGCAGCATGGCGTCGATTTGATTGCGATCGGCAACGGCACGGCGTCGCGCGAAACCGACAAGCTCGCCATGGATCTGGTGAAGCTGCTGCCGGACCTGAAGATGTCGAAGATCGTGGTGTCGGAAGCCGGCGCTTCGGTCTATTCGGCGTCGGCCTTTGCGTCCGAGGAATTGCCCGAACTCGACGTCACCTTGCGCGGCGCGGTGTCGATCGCCCGTCGGCTGCAGGATCCGCTGGCCGAACTGGTCAAGATCGATCCGAAGGCGATCGGCGTCGGCCAATATCAGCATGACCTTGGCGAGAGCAAACTGGCGCGCTCGCTCGACGCGGTGGTGGAGGATTGCGTCAACGCGGTCGGAGTCGATGCCAACACCGCCTCGGCGCCGCTGCTGGCGCGGGTATCGGGGATCGGCAGCGGGCTGGCGCAAAGCATCGTCGAGCACCGCGACGCCAACGGTCCGTTCAAGTCGCGCAAGGCGCTGAAGCAGGTGCCGCGGCTTGGGCCGAAGGCGTTCGAGCAGTGCGCCGGCTTCCTGCGCATCACCGGCGGCGACGATCCGCTCGATGCCTCCGGCGTCCATCCGGAGGCCTATCCGATCGTGCGCAAGATTCTTGCCGCGACCAAAAGCGACATCAAGGCGCTGATCGGCAACGCGGAGATCCTGCGCCAGGTCAAGCCGCAGAGTTTCGTCGATGACACCTTCGGTTTGCCGACCGTGACCGACATTCTGCGCGAGCTGGAAAAGCCCGGCCGCGATCCGCGCCCGGCCTTCAAGGCCGCCGTGTTCAAGGAGGGTGTCGAGACGCTGAAGGATCTCAAGCGCGGCATGATCCTGGAAGGTACAGTCACCAACGTCGCGGCTTTCGGCGCCTTCGTCGATATCGGCGTGCACCAGGACGGGCTGGTGCACATCTCGGCGATGTCGAAAACCTTCATCAAGGATCCGCGCGAGGTGGTGAAGTCGGGCGACATCGTCAAGGTGAAGGTGCTGGAGGTCGAGGTCGCCCGCAAGCGCATCGCGCTGACGCTGCGTCTCGACGACGAGGTCGGTGGCAAGAGCGAGCGCCCGGCACAAGGCGTGCCAAAGGTTAAATCCCGCGGTTCGACGGCGTCACCGGCGCCGCGCAAGCCGCAACCGGAGTCCGGCGGCGGAGCGCTCGCCGAAGCCTTGCGCCGCGCCGGCGAGAAAAACGGCAACGGCAAGACCAAGGCTTAGAGCAAGATGGTTTTAATTTGAATCGGTGTCCTTCACCTCTCCCCAGCGGGGAGAGGTCGATTTGCGTAGCAAATCGGGTGAGGGGGCGCTGCATCAACGATAGACCGTAACCCCTCACCCGGCGCTACGCGCCGACCTCTCCCTATGGGAGAGGTAAAATTTCCGCTGCGTCGCGCGCGTCTCGAAGGATGATGCACCACACTGGAGAACACTTCAGGCCTTGGTCTTCTTGACCGCCTTTTTGGCGGCGTGGGCCTCCGCCGCGTTTCGCATGGACCTGGCGTAACTGTCCGCGGCGTTATCGGCGGAAGTTTGCAACCTTCTGGCGGCGGCAACTCCCTGCGCCATGGTATTTTTGGAGATCTGCTTGTATTTTTCCCTGGTCTCCTTGTCCTTTGCCTTGGCAGCGAGAGCGTTGTATCGGTCGCGCCGGCTCTTTGCGGCGGCCATGAGGTCTTTATTTTGTTGCTTCGCAAGGTGCCGAATTACGACATCCAGATCGGCTTCCGCCATTGTTGGTTTCCTCAACTGCCATCGGAACATTCCATATAATCGACTATGCAATTGCTGAAGCGGCTTTGCAATTATGCGGCCGGCGAACGCACCATTTTCTCCCGGGGCGGCTGTGATGTAGCCGGGTTCGCTTTGCCGAAGACGATCCCTTTGGCTTCGGTGCCAACCGCCGTCAGCAGCGCGATGACGACCGCGACGGACCCGGCCACGACAGCGAGGGCGAGACCATAATTGCCGCCGAAGTGCGAGGCGATAGCGGCCTGAAGCGTCGCGTTCACGGACGCAAACAAGTTGCCCAACTGATATACGACGCCGGGAAACGTCCCTCTTGCGGTGTCGGGTGACAATTCGTTCAGATGGACGGGGACGATGCCCCAGGCACCCTGTACCGTGAACTGCATCAGGAAGGCGCCGATCGCGAGCAAAGCGGGACTGTTCGAAAATGCCCAGAGCGGGATCACCGGCAGGGAAAGCAGCGCCGAGACGATAATGCATCGCCGCCTGCCGAAACGCTCCGACAGCGTACCGAACAGAATGCCGCCGCAGATGGCGCCGATGTTGTAAATGACCGCGATGATGCCGACGGCGTGCGGAGACAGCTTGTGCTCCACCTGCAGAAACGTCGGGTAGAGATCCTGCGTACCATGGCTGAAAAAGTTGAACGCGGTCATCAGGACCACGGCGTAGAGGCCCAGGCGCCAGTGCGATTTCAGCACCGCCAGCGTGCCGCCCTTCTCGACGGCGGCCTCCCTATTCCAGCTCGGCGACTCCGGCACATTGCGGCGGATGTAGAGAACGAGCAGGGCGGGAATGACGCCGACCATGAACATTCCGCGCCATCCGATGTACGGGAACAGCACGCCATAGACGATCGACGCCAGAAAATAACCCGTGGGATATCCCGATTGAAGCAGCCCGGAGACAAAGCCACGGGCGTGGGGCGGGATCGTTTCCATGGTGAGCGAAGCACCGACGCCCCATTCGCCGCCCATCGCGACGCCATACAGGGCACGCAGAACGATCAGAACGGTCAGGCTCGGCGCAAAACCCGATGCGAATTCGAGAATCGAATACAAGAGGATGTTGACCATCAGGGTCGGGCGGCGCCCCCAGCGGTCGGCGGCCCGGCCGAAAATGAAGGCTCCGACCGGACGCATCGCCAACGTCAGGAGGATGGCGACGGTAACAATCGAGATGTCGGTATGAAACTCTGCTGCAATGTCCTTGAGTACGAACACCAGAAGGAAAAAGTCGAAGGCGTCCAGTGACCATCCCAGAAAGCTTGCCGCTACGACGTGTTTCTGTTGGCTGGTCCAGCCGGACAAGGCTGCAATCGCCATTATCTCTGTCTCTGTCCTGAATTGTGGGAGGCTTTGATTCGATATCCGGGGGGATCAATAGTTCGCTTTGGGGCGAGGGCAAATGAATTGAAGGTTACCTTGACCCATCAAATGCCGGGGTGCCCGGCCTGAGGAGGGGATCGATTAACCGGAAGGCGAGGCCTGGCCCGTTCTGGGTCGGCCGCGACCGTCCGATTGGCGCGTCGCTGGCCTCCACGCCGATCGGCGGATCCGCTCCGATCCTGGAATCCACAACGGCACTTCCGTTCCTACGGCCGGCACAGTCCGGATGCGCTGATTTGGACCGGCAGCAGTCAGGAAGGCCTGCACCTCAAGAACGTCCCGCGGGAAGAGCGTCCCGCGGGAAGTTTTTCGCTGCCTCAGGCGCGTCTGGCACAAGCGCGTCGAAGCAAAGATAGGTCGGGTACGTCTGCTTGCGGGTCGCGGATCCCGGGTGCGGACAAGTCGCGAAGGGACTGTGGCGCGAACAATTCGGCGGGTCGTTTGTCGACCCGCCAACAGCAGCTTCTTTCTTCCGCCAATGCGCTAAAAATTACATCGACTCAACAAATACGGCAGCCGCCCCACGATAGGCAGCAGCCTCCGAAACCGCAGCCGCCCCAAACGCCCAAACCCCAGCCGACGCCGCAACCGCCGCAACCGCCGCAACCGCCGCAACCGCAGCCTCTGCAGCCACAGCCGCCACCGCAACCGCGGCAGCCGACGCCGATACCACCGCGACATCCCCCGCCGCAACCGCGAGCTCCACCGCCACATCCACCACCATGACCGCAGCCGCCACAGCCGCCGCAGCCGCGCGCTACCTGCGTGAAGCCGGCGGTGCCGTTTTCCTTGTCGAAGAGGTAGAATGTAGCAAGACTTACGTCGGCTATTTCCTCTTCGCTAAGAACGAACCGTTGATTGGGTATGGTGTTCAGAAATTGCGGATCGTCCGCAGTCGCAGGAGCCGATGCGGATGCGCTTCCCACCAGCGAAAGACTCAGTCCGGCGGCACCTAGAGCCGGCACACCAGCGGCTTTGTTCAGACGCTTCCGCTTCGAAACACGCTTCACCCGGGACATGTAGCATCCTCCATGCCAGTGTTCAGTTTCAAACCCGAAGATTTTACGTTTGGCTCATGCTCCACCGCAAGCTGGAACGAGTTCACAACTCGTTGCTACATGCCCAGTTCCCGTTCATGTTGATGAACAACGCGCCGCTCCCGTCATGATCACGATCGCATTCAAGGCGGGCGCGCACCGTATGATGCACTGCCGCATGGGTGCGGTCGGAGCAATCTGAATGGTTGAGCAATCCGCCGTATTCGCCTGGTACGAGTTGCTGACGACAGACGTGTCGGCGGCGCAGTCCTTTTACAGCAAGGTGGTGGGCTGGGACGTGCAGGACGCCTCCACCCCCGAATTTGCCTACCGGCTTTTCAGCGTCGGCGGGACGCCTGTCGCGGGACTTATGGAGCTGCCGCTCGACGGGCGGAAGGAGGGGGCGACGCCGCGATGGATGGGCTATGTCGCGGTCGAGGATCTGGACGGGGTCGTCGATCAGCTCAGGCGTCTTGGCGGCACGGTGTACGTGCCGCCGATGGACAGCAACGTCGGCCGGCTCGCGGTGGTCGCCGATCCGCAGACTGCGTCGCTCGCCCTGATCAAGGGATTGAAATATGGCAACCCCGCTGCAGAGCCAGGCGGGCTTGGCCGCGTCGGCTGGCATGAACTACTCGCCGCCGACGCAAAAGCGGCGTTCGAGTTCTACGGCAGCCTGTTGGGTTGGCGGAAGGCGGAGCCCATGACTACGCCAATAGAGTCCTATCAGCTCTTCGCCGCCGGTGAATGGACGATGGGCGGTATGTTCAACAAAATCGTCAGCGCGCCAGTCCCGTTCTGGCTTTACTATTTTGAAGTCGCCGATCTCGACCTTGCCATGGGCCGGGTGAGGGCGGAGGGCGGGCAGATCACGCGAGGGCCGATCGAGTTGTGGGCCGACATCTCGATTGCCCACTGCATCGACTCGCAAGGCGCCGTGTTTGCGCTGCAGGGAAAGCGGACGAACACTGGCCAGGCCGATGATCCGCAATCTGACCCGCAAGTAGGCTGGTCGGCCAAGTGGGGCGACATCTCCTCTCGCGGCCGGCTGCTCGGGGTCAAGCCCAGAGGTAGGAGCGGCCGTTGAAACAGGTCGGCCGCCAAGTCTTCCTGCGCCGGCCTGGGGGACGGCGGCGCGGCTTGCCCACGCTTTGTCATGATGGGTTTCGGGAAGGGCTCGACTCATCGTGCACGGGCTGGTTTCGAATCTTCGCAATTTACGCCCCGCAAAACCTGCAAACAAAAGAGGCCGCCAAACCGAGGCGGCCTCCGCGCATGGTTGACGCGAAATGGTCAGTTTTTGAACCCCAGGCTGGAGCAAAACCAATTCATATCAGCACTTCTCGAACCATGCTTGAGTCCGCCCTCCACGCACTCGGTGTAGGTTTTGTAGTTGGCCAAGTTTCTGCACGTTGGCGAAAGAGCTGGCCAAACTCCGACATTGCATCTTTCGGGCGAGGTGGGGGACGTTTGTCGCCAGTCGGCATTGGCGGATGCAATCGATACGACGGTGACGGCGAGAAGACTTGCAACCAAGAGTAGCGAGGCTTTCATGGCTATTTCCTCCCAAACTTTATGACTGCATCATCCCAAACAATTTGAGGTCATCCCAAACAATCTGAGAGTGCATGCGATAGATATCACACTTGCAATGCAGAAGTTGGGAGAGCGCTAAACTTTCCGGCGCGCCAAAGATGCCAACGGCGATCCCCCGCGTTGCGGTAGGGGTCGTCGAGAATTATTGCTGCAGTGCATAAGTCCGGTTATGGGGCCGCGCGAAGCGGACATTGGCCGCGCCGGTTGGAAGCGAGCCTGAGGTCGGGCTTACTCACCAAGTTCTGGCGATAACATCAGGTTAGAGCAATCGAAGCCGCTCCGAGAAGGATTGCGGCTCACTGAATTAGATTTCGCAGTCGGTTGAATTCAAAGCCTTACGCAAGCCGCCAAACGCGCTTAGCCGACAGGGCTCGGTGCCGCCGGCGGTCTTTGAACGATCGGGAATAGCAGCTCGCCTGATATTGGTAGTCTTTGGCTTCGGCTTGGGAAGGGCGGCGGTAGTGACTTTCTTTGGTTTGGGATCGTGCTTTGGTTCGGGATCGTGCCGATGGGGCTTGATAATCTGCAGGGCCTCCGCGAAGCCGATAGTGGCAGCTTCCGATGGAGAAATGCGTTCGTCGACCGGGTCAGGCTGCGTTGGCGTCTCGCTTTTCGCATAGGTAACTTCAAGTCGATCAGCCTTCGGCAAAGCACCATGTGAATCGGAAATGCCTTCGGTTGTCTCGCCAAGGGGCTGAACGACTGTTACAGCAGCAGGTACTGCAGCAGGCCGTGGAGTTCTGAGTTCCATTGCCGCCAGTGCTCCCACACCCACTGGGATGAGGAGGCCCAACAACACCATTCTCAGCATGATGTTCCCCCCGACTAGGATTCGTGCTGATGAAATTCTCCGATCTAATGAGGCAACTTGGCGGCGGCGTGCGCGGTGTTTGCCGACAGGGTTAATGGAGGAGACCCGACGCACGCCGCGACGTCCGAATCCGGGACCCAAAGCGGCGATGCTCTGTCCCGTCGTTCCGCCGCCACCTCAACTCCACATCAAGACGTACGTGACCGACAAACGGGAGCGGCTGAATGGCAGCAACACGTATCACCCGCGACTGCCCGCGAATGCTCCCGCTGGTCAGTTCTGGGCGGTTGACGTCTACGATGCGGAGACCGGCGCATTCATCCGCGAGCCGCCCGTCGCCTGAGTTCGGTGGTTCGTCTTGCGCTGCTCACCAAAGAACTCCGATGGCCAAGTGCGCCCCAAGAACGGCCAATCCTGAAAAGAACCAGCGCCGAAATGTCTCGGGACGCATGACGCGCAGCAAGTGTTGCCCTGCAATCATTCCGGCCAGAGCGGGGACGAGGGCGAGGAGCGAATATAAGCCGGTGCCGAGATTAAGTGTCCCGGCGCTGGCCAATGACCAGGCAAGTGCGATGGTGGAGACAGTGAAACAGAGGCCGAGCGCCTGCATGAACTGTTCGCGCTCGAAGCTTAACGCCTGAAGGTATGGCACTGCGGGTATTACAAACACGCCGGTAGCGGCGCTGATGAATCCTGTTGCGCCTCCGACAAAAGTGCCCAGCCACCACTCGGCCCAAGCCGGCACATGTGGGACGCGCACATTCATCAACCCAAAAGCGGCGTAAGCTATCAGCGCGATGCCAAGGGCGGCCGATGCGAATGCGGTCTCCGAACCGGCTATCAGACTCGCGCTGGCCCAGGTCCCAAGACATATCGCCAACTGCATCGGCCAAAGCCGTCGCACCAGGCTCCCAAGGCCAGGCCCGCTCATCATTTGCCAGACGTTTGTTATCAACGCTGGCACTACGATAAGAGCTGCGGCGTGGGCAGGAGGCACTGCCAAACTCAGCAGACCTACTCCGACCGTCGGCAGGGCAAGGCCAGTGACGCCTTTGACTAATCCCGCGAGCAAGAATGCGGCGGCAACGACGACAAGATAGACGATTGGGTTCGACATACCGACAGAGTTGTCTGTCGCCTCCAAAAGGCGCAATGAGGGATTTTCATAACCCTGGCTTCGGCTGCAACATAGGCAGAATGGTAACTCGTCGAGGAGTTGCGCCGTGCATTTTGATCTTACCGATTTGCGCCTGTTCGCCGCCGTAGTGGAGGAGGGCAGCATTACAGTTGGCGCTTCGCGCGCAGGCATCTCTCTCCCGTCGGCAAGCGCACGCATGAAAGGGATGGAGGAGATGCTCGGAACGGCTTTGCTGGAGCGACATCGTCGCGGCGTGCGTCCGACGCCCGCCGGTCATGCGTTGTTTCGCCACTCTCAGCTCGTTTTGGCACAAATGGAACGACTGCGCGGCGATCTGCGCGAGCATGCGCGCGGAGGCGTGCGGGGACACATCAGGTTGATATCAAATACCACTGCGCTGGAAGAATACTTGCCGGATGTTCTCGCCGGCTGGCTTGCAACCAATCCCGGCGTCGATATCTCACTGGAGGAACGCCTCAGCTACGAGATAGCTCCGGCCGTAGCGCAGGGCCACGCCGACATCGGCGTGCTGGTGTCCGCCGACTCGGCTGGCGTCGAGGGACTGGAGACCTTCCCCTTCCGCATTGACAGGCTCGTCGTCATCGTGCCGCGCGGCCACGCGTTGGCGGGGCGGCGCAGCATAGCATTCGTTGACCTGCTCGATGAGGAGTTTGTCGGCCTCGTGGCCGGCAGTGCGCTTGCCGAGCATCTCGCATGGCAGTCAACGCGTCTTGGCAGATCTCTGAAACCGCGAATTCGGGTACGAGGACTGGATACCGTTTGTCGCATGGTGGAGGCTCGTGTGGGGATTGCCGTCGTGCCGGAAACGGCCGCTACGCGCTGTCGGCGAACCATGGCACTCCGTACGCTTCGACTCACGGATACATGGGCAGTGCGGCAATTGATCGTTTGTGTACGCCGCAAGGAGGCGCTGCCAGCACATACACGCCGATTGGTCGAGCACCTGGCCGGTACAGCCAAAACAGATGCGTAATTTGCGAAGCCGCATCGAAACAACTTCGGCTGCAAGCGCGTGTTAGTCGAAAAGTCTGCCATTCGCACTTCTCACGCGATGTCCGATTTGATTCCGGAATGCCTATCAAAGCGGAAGTTCGCCAGCCACTTTGGATTTGTCGGTTCACGCCCTAGGCGGGACGGCGGGGCACGATGCCGATGGGGGTGAACGTGTAAACCGCTTCGCCGCGTTGATTGTAGGCGGTCCATTTGACCCGCGCGATGCCTTGCGGTTTGGTCCGCGACGGAATCAGTTCAACCACTTCGCCTTCGATGTGGATGACGTCGCCGGGCCGCACCGGCATCATCCAGCGCAGATCATCGACGCCAAGTCCCAGAAGCGGATGCGGCCCGAACGGCCGAACCTGAACGGCAAGGCGCATCGCGATGGCGGCCGTGTGCCATCCTGATGCGGCAAGCCCCTTGAAGACGGTCTTTTCGGCGGCGGCTTCGTCCAAATGGAACGGTTGCGGATCGAATTCGGCCGCGAACCGCTTGATGTCTTCCCTGGTGACCGAAACCTCACCGCTCTTGAAACGCATTCCCAACGTCAGGTCATCGAACCACTCAATCATGGTGCCCTCGATTCAAACCCACATTGCAACGGAGACATGTCAGATACCAGGTTCGCCGGGCAAGTGCGAGTTCGAGTGAACCTGATCGAGAGGCTCTGACCCCGCGCGGCGACCGGCGACCTGCCGCGCACCGTACCGGCCAATTGTTGCGCTGATGAGGCCTGCCGAACACCGGCAGCAGGCGCGGGTTCTCCGTCCGGCACCGATGAAGACCGGCCGACGAGATACTAAAGCGCTTTCCAGTTGTATCGAACCACAATCAGGCACTCAACGGGCCCGATGGTTCGAGACGCGCGGCGTTGCCGCGCTCCTCACCATGAGGGTCTCAGACCTCATCCTGAGGAGCATCGCGAAGCGATGCGTCTCGAAGGATGATGCCACCGAACTGGAAGGCGCTCTATCCTCAGGAACAGAACGGCTCGCGCCTTGTGAAGACGATTCCCAGGGCAGCCCCACTCATAATGGGTTCTGGCGCGTCTCTCATGGCTTGGTCGCGGCGCAACTCGACGTCGTTTTCATGAGCGCCCAAATGGCGTCGAGGTGAGTGCCATTTTGATTTTGGTCATTGGTGCCTTCGGTTTGCCGGTGCAGCTGGCGCTGAATCGGCGCCGATTCCCACCAGCTCATCGAGAGCTCCTTGCCGTATTGCGGCCAGACCCGGACTTTGATCAGCAGCTCGTCACACCCCGGAATGGCGTCACGCAGCGTGCTGTGCAATTGGTCGACGCCCAAAATGCCGTGCGCGGAGCGCGCGTTGGCAATCGTCGTTACCGGTGCGGAGATATCGGTCAGCCATTCAGTGGTATTGACCTTCGCGCGTGCTTTTTCAACGCGGTCGCCGAGTTGGGCCGGCGGTTGCGTTTTGGCATTCGGTGAATCATCGCTGGAATCGAGCAGATCGTTGGGATCGTTGGAGATGACGATGACGAACGGCGCCAATTGCGGCTGCGCCGCGTGCACGGCCAGCGCGAGTTCCTTCGCTCCCAGCGCTCCGTAATTTTCGAAATATCCGCCGTCGACGATGCGATCGACGATCGCCTGATCCTGATTGCGAACCGCACCGGGCGGCGAAATCAGCGGGAAGCGCGCCGAGTTAAGCGCCGCCGTGCTCAAACGGATATCATCGCCGCCGGCATCGCGCAGCAAATAACGCTCGAATCCCCCCACCCAGCCAAACCAGGCGTCCGATCCTACCTTGGTTGTCAGGAGATCATGAAAACGGTCCGCCTGAACAAACAGCGGACAGTCGGACGCGACATCCGCGGTTGGGCATTCTCCCTTCGGGGAATAGGTCATCGCCAAGGCCGTTGTGATAATGCGGCTGCCGGTGGCTTCCGATGTTCCATTGAGAACCAGCAGGGGAATCCAATGCCCCGGCCGCGGCCGCAGGGTGAGAAATGGACAGTTCAGGCCCTTGCATGACGGCAGCGAGGCGGGCTGATCGGCGCGCGTGACGACCGCCTGGAAGCGATTGTCCCAGGTGTCCTCAAGGACGGCGGCCCGGTCCCGAAAAAAGCCGAACGGCAGCATGTCGTTGAAGGCAAAGCCGAAGAAACCGGACGTCAAGAAGTCGCCGCTGGTCAGCGCCTCGAAACAGTCGCGCCAGTTGTTGACCGTGTCACCCCACCACAGATCGACCGGCTTTTGAATGCAGGGATGATCGTTGCTGTCGTTCTTGGCGGCGAGCGCCGCGGTGACCATGACCGCGCCTGCGGCGCCCCCCGAAACGCTGGAAATGGCGAACAGCCGGTTACGCACCTGGTTGGGGTCGAGGCCATGGGTGGCCGCCTCCTGCATGAAGTAACCGATGATGGTCGACATGAAGAAGGCGGCACGGCTCGCCCCACCGGCCGCGGCGATGATGATCGGCCGGGGACAGGTCGCGGGTGCCCCGTCGCACCCGTTTTCGTGCATCCACGTCGCTACCGCGGCGTCGAGCCGTATCGGACTGACGTCGACGGCATGTCCGACCGTGCCGGCGGCGACGACGCGGCGTACCGTATGGTTGTCGCCGATCAGAACGACGAGCCCGGAAATCGCCAGGAAAAGGATAAGGATCAGCGGCGCGCGGAATTGCCGGCCGAACCCGGAAACATTCGACAGGAACGGCACCCAGCCGCCAAGGATGAATGGAACGGCCATGGCGCGTGGAAACAGTTGCCCCGCGGTGTCCGCGCCGAAGCCGAAAATGCCGAGGAAAATGACGAAAATCGCCAGGAGAATGAACCGGCCCACGTCGCGACTGGCTTCGTCGTCCGAGCCGCGCACGTCCATAAGGCCGGGCGATATCATGCGCCACAACGGCGCCAACCGCCTGTTGATGCGCTTGATCGATCGCAGGACCGGCAGGTCAGCGCTGCGCGACCGCCTGATCACATAAAGCAGGAATACCGCGGCGCCAACCACGACGAGCACCGTCATTTCCATGAGCGACCGGTCGACCGCTGCGATGACTTCCTTCTGGTCCAGATCGGGCAGGTTCAGGTATGAACGGCAGATCGCGATCAACACCGCGACGAAGGTCAGCAAGCCCAGTGCCCGCGGCACCCACTTTGACGAACGTTCCAGGCATGCCGCCCGATTCAACGCCGTCTCTCCCGCCAGAAATTCCTGAAATCTCGTATCGGTATCGAGCAGCATCCGCGCCGCGTAATGCGTGGGCATCGCCCACCCCGCGAACAAGACAAACAGGAAGAAAAACATCCACCAGGTGGGCGCGCCGGCAAATTCGACGAAAACGTCCTGGGCTTGCGGCACCAGGCCAAGGAACAATAGTCCCAGCGCAGTGGTCGCGAGCGGCACGCGGGCGATCCACAGCACGAGTGCGAATCGCAGGATGCAATCCCAGCATCGCGCCGCAAATTGGCGGATATAGTTGCGGCGTCGCGCCGGCCGGGAGCGCGCAGGATCATGGTCTCGATCCGGTCGCGGGATTGTCGAGAGATCCCCGTCCGTGCTCATCGCAGGCGTCCCCCATGCACCCTTCGAGGTTACAAAGCAGGCGCGATCATTTCAACCAGAACTTGCATTTTTCCGCGCCAGCGGCGGGCGCCGGTTGGTGTCATCTCCGGCAAGTGCAGGCTACGTGAAAAAAGCCGGTCGCGCGAGCGGCCGTTGCCGTTCCGGATCAGCGCCACATCCCGCGCATCCGCGCCCCGACGTCGATGCGCGGCCCCTGGCTCGCGGCGCGCGCGGCCGCACCGACGACCGCGAGCGGCCAAACCGTCTTTTCGAATAGGCCGAGCAAACGATCCGGAATGAACCGCGTCCGTGACGCATAGACGTGGCGGTCGCCCTTGGCGTGCTGGCCATGGGTGAAGAAACGCTGCGGCACGATCAGATGCAGATCGTCCCTGGCGCGGGTCATGGCGACGTAGAGCAGCCGGCGTTCTTCCTCGAGTTCGGCGGACGTGCCGGCGCCGAGATCGGACGGCATGCAGCCGTCGACCACGTTCAACACGAACACCGATTTCCATTCCTGGCCCTTGGCGGAGTGGATGGTCGACAGGATCAGATAGTCCTCATCGAGCAGCGGCACGCCGGCCTGGTCGCTGGTCGCATCGGGCGGATCGAGCGTCAGCTCGGTGAGGAAGCGCTCGCGCGAGGGATAGCCGCTGGCGATCTGTTCGAGCTGGATCAGGTCGGCACGGCGGGTTTCCGAATCCTCGTGGATGCGATCCAGATGCGGCTCGTACCACAGCCGCGCGCGTTCGAGGTCGGCCGGCCAATTGGAATGACGGAGGTCCGCCACCGCACCGACGAACGCTCTCCAATCTTCGCCGGCGCGCGGCGGGGCCGGCACTTGCGCGAGCGCTGCGATCGGATCGGCGCCGCCGGCCATGTGGTCGAGCACGCGTTGCGCCGAGGCCGGGCCGACTCCCGGGATCAGATGCATCAGCCGGAAACCGGCGACGCGGTCACGCGGATTTTCGACGAAGCGCAGCAGCGCCAGCATGTCCTTGATGTGGGCGGCATCCAGGAACTTGAGTCCGCCGAATTTGACAAAGGGAATGTTGCGGCGGGTCAGTTCGACTTCCAGCGGGCCGCTGTGGCTGGAGGTCCGGAACAGCACGGCCTGCTGCTTCAACAGCGTGCCGGATTCCCGGTTTTCGAGAATGCGTTCGACGATGCAGCGGGCCTGGTCGGCTTCGTCGCGCACGGTGACCAGCCGGGGCTTGGAGCCCGATGCCCGGTCGGTCCACAGGTTCTTGGTGAAGCGCTCCTTGGCGAGATCGATCACGCCGTTGGCGGCGGCGAGGATGGTCTGGGTCGAGCGATAGTTGCGGTCGAGCGTGATGATATCGGCCGGCGGCGAGAACTGGCTCGGGAAATCGAGGATGTTGCGCACGGTGGCGGCGCGGAACGAATAGATCGACTGCGCGTCGTCGCCGACCACGGTGAGGCCGTGACCGCCGGGCTTGAGCGCCAGCAGGATCGAGGACTGCAGGCGGTTGGTGTCCTGATATTCGTCGACCAGCACATGGTCGAAACGGCCGCCGATATCGCTTGCCAGCGCCGGATCGCTCATGGTCTGCGCCCAGTACAGCAGCAGGTCGTCGTAATCGAGAACGTTCTGCTTTTGCTTGGCCTCGACATATCCGGCGAACAGCTCCTTCAGCTCGGCGGCCCATCCGGCGCACCACGGAAATGACGATCCAAGCACCTGCTCGATCGCGGTCTCGGCGTTGACGCAGCGCGAGTAGATCGCAAGGCAGGTGCCCTTGGTGGGGAAGCGACTCTCGGTTTTGGAAAATCCCATGTCGTGCCGGATCAGGTTGATCAGGTCGGCGGAATCCTCGCGGTCGTGGATCGTGAAGCCAGGGTCTAGTCCGATCTGGTCGGCATAGTCGTGCAACAGCCGTGCGCCGATGCCATGGAAGGTGCCGGCCCAGGCCAGAGCGTCCGTCATCACGCGGGCATTATCGCCCATCACCTTGCGGGCGATCCGCTCGACGCGCTTTGCCATTTCGGATGCCGCGCGGCGCGAAAACGTCATCAGCAGGATGCGCCGGGGGTCAGCGCCGTTGACCATCAGATGGGCGACGCGGTGGGCCAGCGTATTGGTCTTGCCGGAACCCGCCCCGGCGATCACCAATAGCGGCGCAAACGGGCCCGGCCCCGCGGCGCCATGCTCGACGGCCCGCCGTTGTTCCGGATTGAGGCTTTCGAGGTAACTAGCTGCCGCTGCCACGGAGTGATTCGTCCCTTGGGATGAAAGATCACCCTCCGTGATTCCCGCCTAGCGCACAATGATTGCGGCGGGGTGGCCGAGCGCTCAGCCCTGCTCGGCCTTCACCAGCGCGATCAGCTCGTCGCCGTAATGTTCCAGCTTCTTGTCGCCGATGCCGGGAATGCCGCGAAGTTGGGCCAGCGTTGCCGGACGCACGGTCGCGATGCCGTCGATCGTGGAATCGTGCAGCACCACATAGGCCGGCACGCCGCGCTGGCGCGCAACTTGCGAACGCCACGCCCTGAGCGCCGCCAGCAGCGTTGGACTGCCGGTTTCACCCCGGCCGGCCGGCGGCTGCGCAAGATCGCCGCGCCTCGATTTGACCCGTGTGGCGCGAATGCGGGTGCCGGCGGCCTGCTCGCGCAGCATCACCTCGGTCTCGCCTTTCAACACGCCGCGCGCGGTCTCGGTCAGCTTCAACGCGCCAAAGGCTTCACCGTCGGCCCGAAGATGGCCCATCGCCACCAGCTGGCGCAGCGCGGCACGCCACTGCTTTTCGTTGAGTTCGGCGCCGATGCCGAACACGGACAACTTGTCATGCCCGAACTGCTTGACGCGGTCGGTCATGCGGCCGACCAGAACATCGATCAGGTGCATCGCGCCGAAACGCTGGCCGGTGCGATAGGCGCAGGACAGCAGCTTTTGCGCGATGACCTTGCCGTCGCGCACCAGCGGCGGCGACAGGCAGTTGTCGCAATTGCCGCATTTGCTGGCGGCGGGCGTCTCGCCGAAATATCCGAGCAGGCGGGTGCGGCGGCAGTGCGCGGTTTCGGCCAGTGCGACGAGCGCCTCCAGCTTGGCGATCGAGACCCGCTTGAACGCGTCGGCGCCGGTGGACTCATCGATCATGCGGCGTTGCTGCACGATGTCAGACAGGCCATAGGCCATCCAGGCGCTGGACGGCTTGCCGTCGCGGCCGGCGCGTCCGGTCTCCTGATAATAGGCCTCGATGCTTTTCGGCAGATCGAGATGCGCCACGAAGCGCACGTCCGGCTTGTCGATGCCCATGCCGAACGCGACGGTGGCGACGATCACGATACCGTCCTCGTTGATGAAGCGGTCCTGGTTGCGGGCGCGCAGACGGGCGTCAAGGCCGGCGTGATAGGGCAGCGCCTCGACGCCGGCCCTGGTCAGTGCTGCGGCGGTATCTTCGACCTTGGCGCGCGAAAGACAATACACGATGCCGGCGTCGCCGGCGTGGCGCTCGCTGATGAAAGCCTTGAGCTGCGCCGGCGCGTTCTGCTTGTCGACGATTTCATACCTGATGTTCGGGCGATCGAAGCTCGCGACAAAGCTCGGCGCGCCGGAAAGCCCGAGGCGATCGACGATCTCGCGGCGGGTGAGATCATCGGCCGTGGCGGTCAGCGCGATGCGCGGCACGTCGGGAAAGCGCTCCGATATCACCGACAGGCCGATATATTCCGGACGAAAGTCGTGCCCCCATTGCGACACGCAATGCGCCTCGTCGATCGCAAACAGCGCGATCCTGGCGCGGCCGAGCAGCGCAAGACAGCGCGGCGTCAGCAGCCGCTCCGGGGCGACATAGAGCAGGTCAAGATCGCCGGCGAGGAGTCGCGCCTCAACCGCGGAGGCTTCATCGAAGGACAATGTGGAATTCAGGACCGCCGCCTTGACGCCGGCCTCGAGCAGGCCCGCGACCTGGTCACGCATCAGCGCGATCAGCGGCGAGACCACGATGCCGCAGCCCTCGCGCAACAGCGCTGGCAACTGGTAGCACAGCGACTTGCCGCCGCCGGTCGGCATCAGCACAAGGCAATTGCCGCCGCCCACGACATGGCTGACGATCTCTTCCTGCGCGCCGCGAAAGCCGGGCAGGCCGAACACCGAATTCAGAACGGCAAGCGCGTTCGGAGCGATGCCGGTTTCGGGGTTGCGGACGGCGGGAACGGGCATGCGGGTTTAGTTTTCCGATTCGGGCGGTCACATATATTCGCTTTCACGTCGGCTTCGGGCAAATAATCGTCGGAAGCCGCCAAAAGCGCGAGTTTGCCGGTGCAAACGCCCCACCGACGGCCCTGAAATACGCTTGTAGCAATTTCGTTGGCATGCTGAATCGCGGTACGAATGAGGCGAAGGGAAGACCATGACGAAGGCGGTTCTTGGCATTATCGGCGGTTCCGGCATCTACGACCTGCCGGGGCTCGAGAATGCGCGCGAGGAGGCGATCGCAAGCCCGTGGGGTGAGCCCTCCGCGCCGGTCCGCCACGGCACCATCTCCGGCCTGCCGGTGGTGTTTCTGCCGCGCCACGACAAGGGCCACCGGCTGTCGCCGTCCGACATCAATTACCGCGCCAACATCGACGTGCTGAAACGGGCAGGCGTCACCGACCTCGTCTCGTTGTCGGCCTGCGGCTCTTTCAAGGAGGAATTGCCGCCCGGCACGTTCGTGCTGGTCGACCAGTTCATCGACCGCACCTACAAGCGCGAAAGTTCGTTCTTCGGCAAGGGCTGCGTTGCCCATGTCTCGATGGCGCATCCGGTGTCGCCGCGGCTGCGTATCCATCTGGCCGCCGCCGCCGAGGCCGAGGGCATCGCGGTGGCGCGCGGCGGCACCTATCTCTGCATGGAGGGTCCGCAATTCTCAAGCTACGCCGAGAGCATGACCTACAAGGGCTCAGGCTATTCGGTGATCGGCATGACCAATATGCCGGAGGCCAAGCTCGCCCGCGAGGCCGAGATCTGTTACGCGACCGTTGCGATGGTGACCGATTTCGATTGCTGGCATCCCGACCATGATGCGGTGACGGTGCAGGACATCATCCGGGTGCTGACCACGAATGCCGACAAGGCCAAGGGCCTGGTCGCGCGCTTTGCAAAAGATTTTCCCAGGGAGCACGAGCCGTGTCCTGTCGGATCGGACCGTGCGCTCGACAACGCACTGATCACCGCCCCGGAGGCGCGCGATCCGGAACTCCTGAGAAAGCTTGACGCGGTGGCAGGACGGATCCTGCGCGCATGAGGCTTGCATTGGCGATGGGTGGATCATGAAGGTCGATGGCAGGCATTTTTGCAGCATCTGGCTCGAGCCGGACGGCTGGTCGGTCGGCGCGATCGACCAGCGGCGACTGCCGCACGATTTTGTCGTGGCGCGGCTGACGACCTGCGACGCCGCCGTTGATGCGATCCGTTCGATGCTGGTGCGTGGCGCGCCGCTGATCGGCGCGACCGCGGCCTATGGGGTGGCGCTGGCGATGCGGGCCGATGGTTCGGATGCGGCGCTCGATCATGCCTGCCGGACACTGATCGCGACGCGGCCGACCGCGATCAACCTGAAATGGGCGCTCGACGAGATGCGGCTGGCGTTGCGGCCGCTGCCATCATCGCAACGCGCGGCGGCGGCCTTTTCGCGTGCCGCCGCGATCGCCGAAGAAGATATCGCCATCAACAGGCGCATCGGCGAGCACGGTCTTGCGCTGATCGAGGCCATTGCCGCGAAAAAGCCGCCCGGCGAGCGCGTCAACGTGCTGACCCATTGCAACGCCGGCTGGCTGGCAACGGTCGATTGGGGGACGGCCACGGCCCCGATTTATCTGGCGCATGACCGCGGTCACCCCGTTCATGTCTGGGTCGACGAGACCCGTCCGCGCAATCAGGGCGCCTCGCTCACCGCCTGGGAGCTTGGCCATCACGGCGTGCCGCACACCGTGATCCCCGACAATACCGGCGGCCATCTGATGCAGCACGGGATGGTAGATCTCGTGATTGTCGGCACCGACCGGGTGACCGCCAATGGCGACGTCTGCAACAAGATCGGCACCTATCTCAAGGCGCTCGCCGCGCATGACAATCGCGTGCCGTTTTATGTGGCGCTGCCTTCGCCCACCATCGACTTCAGTGTCGATGACGGGATCAGGCAGATTCCGATCGAGCAACGCAGCGCTGACGAAGTCACTGACATGACCGGGCGAACCGCCGACGGGCGGATCGAGACCGTGCGGATCGTGCCCGACGGCTCGCCGGTCGCGAATTACGGCTTCGATGTCACCCCGGCACGGCTGGTGACGGGATTGATCACCGAGCGCGGCGTGCTCAAGGCCGAGAGGGACGCGCTGGCAAC
Source organism: Bradyrhizobium erythrophlei (assembly GCF_900129425.1). Lineage (NCBI taxonomy): Bacteria > Pseudomonadati > Pseudomonadota > Alphaproteobacteria > Hyphomicrobiales > Nitrobacteraceae > Bradyrhizobium > Bradyrhizobium erythrophlei. The sequence continues at coordinate 61,004 of NZ_LT670817.1, forward strand.
CGCGTTTCCCGAGCGGATCGCGGCCGCGGCAGAATAACAAAGGAAGACAGTTGATGCAGAGTGCCTGGATTGATCGCGACGCCGAAGCGGCGGTGGCCCGCTATGCAGACCTCGGCCGCGATCTTGCGCTCAGGGTCTATACCACGCGCCTCTTGGGTCAGGATCCGCGCCTGGTGCTGCACGGCGGCGGCAACACCTCGGTGAAAACGCAACTCACCGATCTCAACGGCGATACCGTCGACGTGCTCTGCGTCAAGGGATCCGGCTGGGATATGGGCTCGATCGAGCCTGCGGGCCTGCCGGCGGTGCGGCTCGCGCCGCTGTTGAAACTTCGCTCCCGCGAGACGCTTTCCGACGAGGAAATGGTGCGGCTGCAGCGCGCCAATCTGATTGATCCCGCCGCCCCCAACCCGTCGGTCGAGGCGCTGCTGCACGCGTTCATCCCGCATAAATTCGTCGACCACACCCATTCGACCGCGGTGCTTGCGCTTACCGACCAGCCGGACGGCGAAGCGTTGTGCCGCGAGGTCTACGGCGCGCGCGTCGGTTATGTGCCCTATCTGATGCCGGGCTTCGGTCTGGCCAAAGCCGCGGCGCAGGTGTTCGACGCCGATCCATCGGTCGAGGGCCTGATCCTGGTCAAGCACGGCATTTTCAGTTTCGGCGGCGATGCGCGGCAAGCCTATGAGCGCATGATCGAGCTGGTGACTCTGGCCGAGCAGCGGCTGGCGAAAAACCGCAAGCCGGCATTGTCAAACGGCGGGCTGCCGGCCCGCCCGGCGAAAATTGCCGACGTCGCACCGATCGTCCGTGGCGCCTGCAGCATGCCGGACAGCAAAACCGACGGAGCCTGGAAGCGCTTTGTACTCGACTTCCGCGGCTCGGACGCGGTGATGAATTTCGTCAACGGCGCCGAGGTCGCGCGCTATGGCCAGGCCGGCGTGGTGACGCCCGACCACAACATCCGCATCAAGAACAAGCCGCTGGTGGTTGCAGCACCCGGGGATGGAGACCTCGCCGGGTTCAGGGAACGGGTCCGCGATGCGGTCGCGGCCTATGGCGAGCGCTACCGGACTTATTTCACTGACAATAACGCGCGCGTCGGCGGCATCAAGACCATGCTCGATCCGATGCCGCGCGTGGTGCTGGTGCCCGGTGTCGGCCTGTTCGGACTCGGCCGGAGCAAGAAGGACGCAAAAGTCGCCGCCGATCTCGCCGAGGCTGCGATTGCGACTATCGGGGATGCCGAGGCGGTCGGCCGCTTCGAGCCATTGCCGGAGTCCGATCTGTTCGATGTCGAATATTGGTCGCTGGAGCAGGCCAAGCTCGGCAACGCCAAAGAACTGCCGCTGGCCGGGCAAGTCGCCGTCATCACCGGCGCTGCGGGTTCAATCGGCTTCGCGACGGCCAAAGCGTTCGCGGCGGCCGGCGCCGAAGTGGCGCTGCTGGATGTCGACGAGGCTGCCGTGAAAGCCAAAGCCAGGGCGATCGGCGGCGCTGCGCAGGGCATTCGATGCGACGTCACCGACGCCGCATCGGTGCGGGACGCATTCGCGCAGGTGGCGGTAGCCTTCGGCGGGGTCGACATCGCAGTGTCGAATGCCGGCGCCGCCTGGCAGGGGCGGATCGGCGAGGTCGACGAGGCGGTGCTGCGGCAAAGCTTCGAGCTGAATTTCTACGGTCACCAGCGGGTGGCGCAAGCCGCGGTCAGGATCATGCAGGCGCAGGGCACGGGCGGCTGCCTGCTGTTCAACGTTTCCAAACAGGCCGTCAATCCCGGACCCGATTTCGGTCCCTATGGCCTGCCGAAGGCGGCCACGCTGTTTCTGGTGCGGCAATACGCGCTCGATCACGGCAGCGAAGGCATTCGCGCCAACGCCGTCAATGCCGACCGGATCCGCTCGGGTCTCCTGACCGAAGAGATGATCGCGTCGCGCTCGAAGCTTCGCGGCGTCAGCGAACGGGCCTACATGCAAGGCAACCTGCTCGGCCGCGAAGTGGCGGCGGAGGACGTGGCGCAGGCGTTTCTGGCGCAGGCACTCGCGCTCAAGACCACCGCTGACGTGACCACCGTCGATGGCGGCAACATCGCCGCGGCGCTGCGGTGATGAATCGCATGGATTCAACGCTGATCACCTCGCGCCCCGCGATCCCTGGCATTGCGCCGGCGCGCAGCGACATTGTCGGCGGCTTGGTTTCGTCCGCCGTCGCCATTCCGCTCGCGATGGCGTTCGGTATGTTTGCCTTCGTGACGCTGGGCGACGAATATTTCGCTTATGGCGCCATGGCGGGGCTGATCTCGGCGGTGACAGCGGGTTTTGTTTGTGTGCTGCTCGGCGACCGTTCGACGCGGGTCTACGCGCCGCGCATCACCACCACATTCTTCCTCGGCCTGCTGCTGTTTTCCCTGCTGCATCGCGACGGCGCGGATACTGCAGCCAGCGTCCCTGCCACGCTGCTGGTGTTCTTCGCTATTATTCTTCTGGGCGGCTTGCTGCAGGCGCTGTTCGGGCTGATGCGGCTGGGCACGCTGATCAAGTTCGCGCCGCATCCGGTGATGGCCGGTTTCCAGAACATGGCCGCGGTGCTGCTGTTTCTGGTCCAGCTCGGCAACGTGCTGGGCTACGAGCATAACATTCGTTTCACCCGCGTGTTCGGCGCGATCGGGCAGGCGCGGCCGTTGAGCGTGCTGGTCGCCCTACTCACCTTCGCGGCGATGTGGAACGCGCGCCGGATCACGACCAGGGTGCCGCCGGTGCTGGTCGGCCTCGGCTGCGGCATTGCTGCTTACTATGCCATCGTGCTTTCCGGCTTCGGCGGCATGCTGGGGCCGATCATCGGCCCGCCGACGGCGAGTGCGGCGATGCGCACCGTGCTGGTCGATTTTTCCGGGTTGCCGATGGCCGCGCCGCTGGAAAGTTCGGCGTCATTGATCCTCTCGAGCGCGTTCGCGCTCGCCATCATCGCGTCTATCGATGCGCTGCTGTGCGCCAAGCTGAGCGCGCTGCCGGGCGAGCTTCGCGCCGGCGATGATCGCCTGCTGATCCGTCTCGGCCTCGCCAACGCGGTTTCGGCGAGCTTCGGCGGCATCACCAGCGGCATCAACATTGGACCCAGCGTGACCAACCGCGCCTTCGGCGGGCGGAGCTGGCTTTCGGTTGTTGTCAATGCCGTGGCGGTGCTGGCGGCCGCGACGCTGTTGTTTCCGGCTCTCGCCTATATGCCGCGCTCGGTTTTGTCGGCGGTGGTCATGGTGATCGCCATCCAGCACATCGATCCCTGGACCCGGCAGTTTGCCGCGCGCCTGGTCAAGCCCGGCACGCCGCAGCGCGGCGCCATCGCGCTCGATCTCGGCGTTTCCCTGTTCGTTTCGCTGCTGTCGATCGCGATCAACGTCGTGCTCGCGGTGTTCATCGGGATCGTGCTCGCGGTACTCTTGTTCGTGGTCCGCATGAGCCGCTCCAATATCCGCAGGCTTTATCGCTGCGACGCCGTGCGTTCGCGGCGCTACCGCGATCCGGCCGAGATGGAAGCGCTGCACGGGGCGGGCGCGTCCGTACTGGTGATCGAGTTGCAGGGCGCGCTGTTCTTCGGCACCGCCGATCGGCTGGCGCAGATCGTCGACAGCGAGACCGCCGGGGGGACGACCGCCGTACTGCTCGAACTGCGGCGCATTACCGAAATCGATTCGACCGGCGCCCGCATTCTCAGCGATATCGACGCAGCGCTGGCTGCGCGTGGCATCAAGCTCGCGCTGGTCCTGTCGGGCCGCACCGAGACCGCCGCACGCCTTGCCGATATCTTCCGGCACGACCGTTTTTTTCCCGACATCGACCGGGCGATCGAATGGGCCGAGGACGACCTCTTGCGGAAGGCCGCAACCGGGCCGTCTCTGGAATTGGCGCTCGATCGGCTGCCGCTGCTGCGCGAGTTCGAGCCCGATCAGATCGAACGGCTGCGGGCCTGGCTGGAGCCGGTGGCCTGGCCGGCCGGACACGTCGTCTTCCGGCGTGGCGATCCCGGCTCGTCGCTCTATTTCGTCACCCGGGGCCGCGCCAGCGTCCATCTCCTGCACGACGACGGCGACATCAGGCTGGTGACCTTTGCCCCCGGCGCGGTGTTCGGCGAACTGGCGATTCTCGACCGCGGTCCGCGCTCGGCCACCATTACGGCCGACGAAGACCTCGCCGGTTTTGGCCTCAGCGAGGGGTCGTTTGCCGGGCTCTGTCAAAAGCAGCCGGATATCGCGATCAAGCTGCTCGCGGCGCTCGGGCGTGAGTTGAGCGTGCGGATCAGGTACGCCAACATGACCATCCAGCAGCTGGAGAGCTAAAGCGTGATGGTTTTAATTTGAATCGGTGTGCCCTTCACCTCTCCCCAGCGGGGAGAGGTCGATTTGCGCAGCAAATCGGGTGAGGGGGTGCTGCACCAACGATAGACCGTAACCCCTCACCCGGCGCTACGCGCCGACCTCTCCCTATGGGAGAGGTCTCCGCTGCGTCCCAGCTAATCTAACCTCATCTCATCACGCTTTATAGGTCAGCCCTTCCCTTGTCCGAAACCTGACCCGGACTGCAGCGCGAAAGCGCCGCTGCCGGCAAGCACGAGTGCCGTCTGGGCAAGCAGCCAGAACAGCGGGTATTCCCAACCTCCGCCGGCGTTGGAATAGAGCCAGCCGACCGGCCATTTGACCCAGACCACCACCGCCAGGAATATCAGCAGGAACGCCGACCATTGGCGGGTGTACCAGCCGAGCAGGATGGCGCAGCCGCCGATCAGTTCCACGCTGAACGTCGGCCACGCCAGCAGGGGCGTGATGCCGTTCTTCGCCAGCAGCGCCTCATGCGTGTACATGCCGCGCCAGGTCTTGAGCAGCGCGTGTACGATCCAGTCGATCCCGACCGCGACACGCAAAAGAAAGATGCCGTATCGGGCATGGACAGGGTCCACTGTGGCGTTGTTGAAGACCGCGGTGAAAATGCCGGGCGCGCTTGCGCTGCCGCCTCTGGCCTGGTCGATACTCATGTGTTCCCCCTTTTTAGTCAGCCCCATGATCGCGCCGCTCCGAACTGGGATCGTACCATAGACGGCGCAGGTCGGCTCCGCGCCGCAACCCCTAGTCTCCGGTAAATCTGCCCTCTACACTCCCTTCCGGTCCAGGGCGTTCGAAAACAACAACAAGCAAAAATATCAGGGAGATGGTCATGCCGCGCCGTTCGATGGTTACGAGCGTCAGTTTTCTTGTGTTCGCAGCACTGTTGGCGGGCACAGGCCATTTGGAGGCGCAGACCGGCTCAGCGCTATCAGGCAAAGTCACCGCCGGACAGGATACGCTGGAAGGGGTTCTGGTCAGCGCCAAAAAGGACGGATCGAACATCACCGTCACGGTGGTGAGCGACAAGGACGGCCGCTACAGTTTTCCGGCGGCGAGGCTTGAGCCGGGCCAGTATTCGCTGCGCATCCGCGCGGCCGGCTACGATCTCGCCAATTCCGATCCGGTTTCGGTCGCCGCGGACAAGACCGCGACCGCCGATCTCACCTTGCGCAAGACAGAAGACCTGGCCGCGCAACTTTCCAATGCCGAATGGCTCGCCAGCATGCCGGGCACCGATGCGCAGAAAGGCCAGCTGCTCAATTGCGTCGGCTGCCACAAGCTCGAGCGCCCGCTGCGCTCCAGCTACAGCGCCGACGACTTCATGACGATTATTTTGCCGCGCATGCAGGGCTATGTGAACCAGAGCATTCCCGCGCATCCGCAATTGCGCCGTGCCGAGCGGCTGATGGAGGAACGCGGAGACCAGCGCGTGCAGGTCTACCGCGGCACGGCCGAATTCCTCGCCAGCATCAATCTCAGCTCGCATCCGCAATGGAATTTCGAGCTCAAGACTCTGCCGCGCCCGACCGGGGCGGCCACCCGCGTCATCTATACCGAATACGATCTGCCGCGCGAGACCATCTCGCCGCATGACGTGATCGTCGATGCCAGCGGCATGGTCTGGTATTCCAGCTTCGGCGAACAGAACCTCGGGAGGCTCGACCCGAAGACCGGCAAGGTCACGGAATTTCCGATCGAGGAACACAAGCCGGGCTTCCCGACCGGCTCGCTCGGCCTGCGCAGCGATCGCGACGGCAATCTATGGCTCGGCAACATGTATCAGGCCACGATCGTCAAATTCGACCGCAAGACCGAGACGTTCAAGTTCTGGCCGCTGCAGGGTGAAGGCAATATCGACGCCGCGCAGATCAACATGGTCAGCCCGCAAAGCTCCGGTGTCGACGGCAAGGTCTGGACCCAGAACAACGGCTTTGCCGGCGTGCACCGGCTCGACATCGCGACCGGCGCCATCGAAACCTGGGAGCCCTTCAGGAAGGTGCCGGGTCCGCATAATATTTACGACGTGATTCCGGACTCCAAAAACAACGCCTTTTTCACCGACTTCCGCCAGCGCCATATCGGCCGGATCGACGCCAGGAGCGGTGAGATCAAGCTGTTCGCGACCCCGACGCCGGATTCCGCGCCGCGCCGCGGCACCATGGATGCGCAGGACCGGCTGTGGTTCGGCGAATATCGCGGCGACCGTATCGGCATGTTCGACACCCGGACCGAGCAGTTCAAGGAGTGGCCGGTGTCGCCGAAATGGTCGGCGCCCTACGACGTCATCACCGACAGGAACGGCGAGGCCTGGACCGGATCGATGCTGAGCGACCAGGTCACCCGGCTCAACCCCGCGACCGGCGAATCCATCAACTATCTGCTGCCGCGCAACACCAATATCAGGCGGGTGTTCGTCGACAATTCAACGACGCCGGTCACCTTCTGGGCCGGCAGCAACCATGGCGCCTCGATCGTCAAGGTCGAGCCGCTGGAGTAGCGCCGGTCCGGGATCCCGAAGGATTTCTGAATCTCAGAAATTATTCTTGACGCCCGACCCAAATCAATCGAGGACTCCGTCGTTCCGGGAGACTCCGTCATTCCGGGATGGTGCGTTAGCACCAGACCCGGAATCTCGAGATTCCGGGTTCGATGCTGCGCATCGCCCCGGAATGACGGCTCCAGGGAACGAAAAAGCCGGGCCCCGACCTATTTCTGATTTTCAGAAACTATTATTGACGCCCGACCCAAATCACTTCTATATCCCCGGCCATCCTGTTCCACTCAGAGGGGCGTTTCGCGAACGTCACGGACGCGGGGCGGGGTGCGGTGGACGCGGCGGCGCGCTTGACGGGCGTCGCCAACGCGGACGGCGAAGACGTGTGGTCCTGACACCCCGACGCTGGTGTCAAGTCGGTGGAGGCAACTCCGCCGGCGACGGTGGCAAGAAAGCCGATCACCGGGGAGAGCACGGTATAAGCCGTAAACCATTGCGCGGGGAATGACGGCAGGGCTTTGGATTGCTTCGCGGAGCCTGTCATCAAGCTCGCCAAAGGCGAGACCGGTGGCGGGGATGACGACACCCGCGACTATCGCAGCGACAATCCCGTCGCGGCTTCAAGCTCGGTGATGGCCTGCTGTGCATTGAGCACTTTGATCGTGGTCATGCCCATCTCGCGCGCCGGCTTCAGATTGACGCCGAGATCGTCGAGATAGACGCAATTCTTCGGATCGACGCCGAGCGCCTCGACCATCATCCGGTAGATGCGCGGGTCGGGCTTCCTCAGGCCGATCTTTGCGGATTCGATGACATGATCGAACAGCGCCATCACCTCGGCGACGTAGAGCGATCGGCCGCCCAGGCTTCCGATCGCGTTGGCGGGAAGATTGTTGGTGATGCAGCCAGTCTTGAACCGTGCCTTCACCCGTCTGAGTGCCTCGACCATCTCCGGCCGCAGATCGCCCGACAGCAGCGGCAGGACGTCCCTGCCGCGAACCTCCGCGCCGAGCGCCCGCGATTCCGCCGCGAACAGTTGATCGAACGCTTCAATGTCCACTTCGGCGCGCTCGAATTTCGCCCAGGCATTTTCCCAATGATTGCTGGCATTGGTGCGCCGGATGATATCGGCGGGCAGCCCGCGTTCGGCCTCAAAACGAGCGAATGCCTCGAACGGCGAGGTGGTGAGCACCCCGCCGAAATCCCAGATCACGGCCTCGATCATCCAATCCCCGCTCATGCGATCACGATCCGGAAACGGCTAACACGAGGTCTTGACCGGGACCAGCCCATCCCCGCCCGCTTGGCGATGAGGTTGGCGCGGGTTATTGCTGCGCTGATGAAAATCCTGGCTCCAATGATCGCAGGCCTCTGGCTCGTCTGCGCGCCCGCTTATGCGATCGTCGGCGGCGGGACGCCGTCGGCCGAGGGCGTCGGCCGCTCTGTCGTTACCATCGTCGGCTCGCGCGGCAATTTCTGCACCGGTACCTTGATTGCCCCAAAACTGGTGTTGACGGTGGCGCATTGCGTGCAGCCCGGCGCGGTCTACAAAATCGTCGAATACGGCGCCAACAAGCAGCCGCAGCTGCAGGACGTGAAGAACCTCGCCATCCATCCCGCGTTCAACATGCAGGCGATGCTGGCGCATCGCGCCACCGCCGATGTGGCCTTGCTGCAGCTCGAAGCGCCCCTTCCGGGGAAGAACGCCTCGGTGCTCGCCGTGCCGCAGGTTCCGATTGTGGTGGGCAGCCGGTTCACGATCGCGGGCGTCGGCGTGACGATCCGCGGCGACGGCTCCAGCGCCGGCACCGTTCGCGTCGCCGGTCTTGTTGCGACCGGCCGCCCGGGGACCTTGCAGATCCGGCTGGTCGATCCGGCGGGCCAAGGCATTCGGGACGGGCTCGGCGCGTGTACCGGGGATTCCGGCGGTCCCGTGTTCGAGGACCAGCAGGACGCCCCCGCCATCATTGGCGTCATCAGCTGGTCGACCGGCCCGAACGGCAGCGCGGGCTGCGGCGGTATGACCGGCGTTACGCCGCTCACGCTTTACCACGACTGGATTGTGCAGACCGCCAGGCAGTGGGGTTTTGCGCTATGAGGCCGGCGAGGGTGATCCATCGCGCTCGTGTCCGTTCGCAAGTTGGCCTTTACAGACGTCCACGCAACAGGTCGCCAATTCGAGCTGAGAAAGCCAACCCATGACCGCGACAGCCACCGCTTCCGCCCCGCAGACGGCCGAGCATTTCGATGTCCTGATCGTCGGCGCCGGCATCTCCGGCATCGGCAGCGCCTATCACCTGACGGTGCAGCTTCCGGGCACCAGCTTCGTCGTGCTCGAAACCCAGGAGAGCTTTGGCGGCACCTGGCTGACCCACCGCTATCCCGGCATCCGCTCCGACAGCGATCTTCACACCTTCGGCTACCGCTTCAAGCCATGGACCAGCGCACCGATCGCGACCGCCGCGGAAATTCGCGCCTATATGGGCGAGGTCATCGCTGAAAACGGGCTTGAGCCGCATATCCGCTACCGGCACCGGATTTCCTCGGCCAGCTGGTCGAGCACGACGAATTTATGGACCATCGAAGCGGTCAGGACCGACAGCGGCGAAGCCCTGACGTTCACCGCGAATTTCCTGTGGATGTGCCAGGGCTACTACCGGCATTCGGAGGGCTACACGCCGGAATGGAAGGGGATGGAAAACTTTCAAGGCCGCATCGTTCACCCGCAGCGCTGGCCGGACGATCTGGTGACCGAGGGCAAGAAGGTCGTCGTGATCGGCTCGGGCGCGACCGCGGCGACCCTGATCCCGGCGATCGCGGACAATTGCGGCCATGTCACCATGCTGCAGCGGTCGCCGACTTACTTCCGGACCGGCCGCAACGCGATCGAACTGGCCGAGACGCTGCGGCAGCTGCAGATCAGCGAAGAATGGATCCACGAGATCGTGCGCCGGAAAATTCTGTTCGATCAGGACACGTTCACTCGCCGCTCGTTCGAAGAGCCCGAAGTCGTGAAGAAGGAATTGCTCGGCGGCATCCGCACCGTGCTCGGTCCCGACTACGACATTAAGACGCATTTCACTCCGAGCTACCGGCCGTGGCGGCAGCGCATCGCCTTTGTTCCCGACGCCGATCTGTTCCAGGGCATCAAGAGCGGCAAGGCCTCCGTCGTTACCGACGAGATCGAGACGTTCACGGAACAGGGCATTCTGTTGAAATCCGGCCAACGGCTGGATGCCGATATCATCATCACCGCGACCGGGTTCAACCTCAATGTGCTTGGTGATGTCGCGTTCTCGATCGACGGCAAGCCGCTCGATTTCGCCCAGACCGTGACCTATCGTGGCATGATGTTCACCGGCGTGCCGAACATGGCCTGGGTGTTCGGATATTTCCGCGCCAGCTGGACGCTGCGCACCGACCTGGTGGCGGATTTCGTCTGTCGCCTGCTGGCGCATATGAAGAACAAGGGCGTGAGCAAGGTCGTGCCGGCGCTGCGGCCGCAGGACGAGGACATGCTGCTGCAGTCATGGATCGATCCGGAAAATTTCAATCCGGGCTATCTGATGCGCGACATGCACCTGTTGCCGATGCGCGGCGACAAGCCGGAATGGCAGCATAGCCAGGATTACTGGATGGAGAAGGATCAGTTCCCGGCGATCGATCTCGACGATGCCGCGTTCGTCTACGATTGAGATGTGCGCTCACCCAAGCCTGGCACGATCCGATCCGTTCCTTCAACGACTCAACGCCACTTCCCTGAAGGCGGCCACGAGCGGTCTCTCGAGCTTTCCGCGCATGCTCTGGATGATCTCGAAGGCTTGTTCCCGAGACATGGCTGGCTTGTAGTGTCGGTGCTCGATCAATGCGGCAAAGATATCGGATATGGTCAATATCCGGACGATGTCGGATATGCTGGCGGCGCAAAGCGCGTCGGGATATCCGCTTCCATCGAGATATTCGTGATGATGCCGGACCGCATCGAGGATCTCCGGTGAAATGCCGGCGTTCCCCTTCAGCACGTCATAACCGACCGCGGGATGGGTTTCGATCACCGCACGTTCCCGGGCATCGAGGCGCCCGGGCTTGTCCAGGACCGCGAGCGGAATTTTGGCCTTGCCAATGTCATGAAACATTGCAGCCGAATACAGTCGCTCGATGTCCGGTTTCGCGAGGCCAAGGCTCAATCCAAAATCGACCGCTATTCCCGTAACCAGAAGGCAGTGCTGATAGGTACCCTCGTGGTGGCGGCGAACCGTCTCGAGCCAACTGGACAGTCCATCCTCGGCGATGCTGTCCGCAATCCTGCTACCCGCACCTTTCGCGCTCCCGACATCGATGGGCTTGCCGCTCAACGCCGCGGAGAACATCGACGCGATGGCGGCAGCACCGGCAGCCGCAACTCCTTGTCCACTGCATGTGCTTTCGCCCGAAGCATTGCCGGAAAGATCGCTATCGCTCAATTCGGCGAGCAATCTCGCTTGCGTAATTTGACCATTCAGCACGCGCGTCGCGCCCAGTGCATAAGCCTGAACGACGAATAGACGCGCCTTCTGGTCGATCAGGAAAATTCGCTTGGGCACGTGATTCAGTTTTACGAACATTTCCTTCAAGGCCGCGATATTTTCGACGACCCGCAGATCAGCCGCGACGACGACCGCTTCAGACGGGTTTCGCACCAGGTCTGCGCCGCTCAGCAATTCGGACGTCACCGCGTATTGCTTCTCCAGCATGGAGCGCAGCGCCGAAAGCTTCACAGAGGTATCTGCGACAAGGTGCACGGACATCGGAAGTCAAATCTCACTTCTCTCGACCGTTATCCTGCTCGAACATGCTGATTCCTGCCGGGTCTTGCGCCGTCACCGCGTGAGAAAGCGCTCCAGGTTGGTGCAGATCATGTGCGCCAGATCTTCGGTTATTTCAAATTTCACCACCGTGTCACCGGTGTTCACCTGAACGATTCCGATCAAGGGCTCTGTCGATTTGGTTGTAATGGTTACCTCGGTTATTTTGTGTACGTCGCTCATCGAGTAGTTCTTTGCTGGTGTTGAAGTTTGCCAATCCAAATCAAGACTGGCGGCTGGTCGGCGTTTCGTCTGACCGTCGTTTCGGATTCCTTTTCCTGTTTGCAGTCTTGTCCGGCGTCAAGAACTCGACGCCGATCTGATCGCCGGCCAGGCGCACCATTCGACAGCGGCGATATGCAAGACCCGTCGACGACAGAAGCAGGAAGAACTCGTTGAGGTCCAGTCCTTCGAGCTTGCCTTCGACATACAAGCACGCGCCTGTTTGCGACACGTCGAACATCAAGCAGTCCCGGCGCCAGGTTCCATCAATTCCCATGATGTAAACTGGAATGCCGCTTTCAAAATCGACGCGCTCGCTCTTCCTGTCTCCAAAGGCCATCGATGCCATCCGGTTTTTTCGAAATCAGTTGTGATCCGCTTCGCTTAGGAACAGGTCGGCGACTTGCCGCAGCATGGCCACGCGCTTTTCCGACGAGCCGCTCTGGAGTGCGGCGTCGTGATCATCGAACGCGGATGAACTGCCGGCTTGCTGCACGATCGCAATCCAACGATTACAGTGAGGACGCTATTGCCCTCGCAAATGGTTCGCTGCACCGGCTTGGAGCAGCGGCCGCAACTAAAAACTCGACAATTTCCGAAGAATGCTCTCTAAATTACAACGTTCGGTAAATTTCCAGGATGGACGGCACTGATCTAAATCACCCTCGCACAATTTGCGACTAGCGTTTTGGTTTTGCTCTCGCGGAATTAGAGCCTGGAAGGCGCTCAGCAAAATTATCGAGGTACAAAATATCCTATGATACACTCTGGCGCACGACAGCGAGCGCTCGGCGAGTTTTTGCGCAAGCATCGAGAGTCGGTTACCGGACAATGGGACAGCAAACAGGTCGGCGAAAGAAGGCGAAGAACGTCGGGCCTCCGGCGCGAAGAAGTCGCTCAGATGGCCAGGATCACTTCCACTTGGTATACGCGGCTGGAACAGGGAAAAGAGGTGACGCCTTCCGGCGCGGCGCTTGGCCGCATAGCCGCCGTCCTGCGATTAGCGCCCGCTGAGCGGGCTTACCTATTCCAGGTGGCCGGACGGGTTGACCCGAATGGCGCTTCGAACTTTGCAGGTGAGCTAGCCAGCAACGCCATTGAGAGCAGCGTCCTTTCCATTTCATACCCCGCCTGTGTGCTCGACAAATATTGGACGCCGTTGTTCTGGAACGCGGAATTTGCGGATCTCTTCCCTCTATGGCTGAAGAGCCCCGAAAAAAACGTGCTGCGTTATATGTTCCTCGATTCGAGTGTAAGAACATTCGTCGTTGATTGGGAGCCCCGGGCTCGCCGCCTTGTGGCGCATTTCCGGGTTGAATACGGCAGATATATCGATGATCCGAAGATGGTTGATCTGATCCAGGGGTTAAGCGAGGAGTCGGATCTCTTTCAGAGATTTTGGGCAGAGCAGCAAGTTCTGTGGTGGGAGGGATACGAAAAATCCTTCAATCATCCGCAGCGGGGTTTGCTGAAGTTTTTTCAAACAACCTTCCTGGCCGCTGCTGATCCAACCCTCAAGCTGGTCATCCTGAGACCGTACGCCTAGCCTGCGATCAGGCGTCTCCTGTCGCCTGGAATACCGTCCGCTCCGACGTCGAATGATCTGAGTTACGAATTGCGCCGGCTCGCGCTGGTCGCGATCGCGGCCGCCGCGGTGCGGTTTTCGACACCGAGCTTGGCGTAGATTTGCTCGAGATGCTTGTCCACCGTCCGTGGGCTCAAGCCCAGGATCTGGGCGATGTCCCGATTGGTTTTTCCTTTGGCCAGCCACGACAGCACTTCGCCCTCGCGGGTGGTCAGTCCGAGTTCGCTGCTGAATTGAGCTGATGTATTGGTGCTCGAATCCTTTGCCAGCCGCAGCAGGAATTCATTCGGGCCGAGTTTGCCCATATATTGCAGTTGAAGCTGCTCGTTGTCCGGAAATGACGCCGTCAACGGCGTTTTCGATCCGGGTTTGCCTTTCTGCACCTGTTCAAGCCATTGCAGCATCGGCTCGGGCAGCACGAGTTCATCTTCAGTTGCGGCGGCGAGATTATCCGTCAATAATTTCTGCGCCTGCGGCGTCGCCCACATGATCTTGCCGTGCCGGCTGACCGCGAGCAGAAAGCGCCCGGACACGTCGAGCGCGGCGCGGGCGCTCTGGGTCAACCTTGCATTGGCCAGATGAACCCTGATCCGCGCCAGCATCTCCTCGATGACGATCGGTTTCGTCACGTAGTCGACGCCGCCGGCTTCCAGGCCGCGCACGATGTGTTCGGTCTCCGCCAGCCCGGTCATGAAGATGACGGGCACATTGCTCACGTCCGCCTCGCGCTTGAGCCGCCGGCAGGTTTCAAAACCGTCGATGCCGGGCATCACGGCGTCGAGTAGGATGATATCCGGCGTGATCTGATCGACGATCCGCATCGCGGCGGCGCCGTCCATGGCGACCATCACGGTCATGCCGGCGCCGTCAAGCGCATCGGTCAGAAGCCGCAGCGTTTCCGGTGAATCATCGACGACGAGCGCGACGTCGCGCTTTTTGGGTTCAGTGATCATAGCTGTGCAAGGTTTTGAGGGTTGCCATGTACTGATCGAGGTCGAAGCGGTCGATCAGGGAACGCATCTGCGAAACGAAGTCGGCGTGTTCAGGATAGTCGGTTCCGATTTCATCGAGCTTGACCTGGATCGCACGGATGTAGCCCATTTGTCCAAGGCCGATGAGTTCTTCGACATGCCTCACCGGCGGCCGCGAGCCGCTGTCCGGCCGCCAGTGCGGAACGACGATCTGGTCGGATTCATATTGCCATTCGATCTTGAGCAGCTGGCGGATCAGCTCCAAAAGCTTCGGAATATCGATCGGCTTCATCAGATAGCCGTCGTGGAATGGCTGCGCCAGCGGTGCGCCGTGCGCCTCCAGGGCGCTCGCCGAAACCATCAGGATGCGGGCCTGATGATGCCCGATCGAGCGCAGCGTCTCGGCCACCGTCCATCCGTCCATGCCCGACATCGAGATATCCAGCAGAAACAGATCGGGCTGGCAATGCTGCGCGAGCGCGAGGCAGGCGGGTCCGTCCGGCGCGCTCAAGAGGATAAAGCCCAGCGGCGTCAGCACTTCGCGCAAGAGATCGCGTTGGACGGGGTCGTCGTCGGTGATCAAAATCGTCTTGCGCGGGCCGTGGTAGCCAAAGAACGGCGCATCGACCGGCGCAATTCGCGTCGGATTGGTGACTTCCGACAGCAGGATTTTTACCCGGAAAATGCTGCCGGTCCCGACAGTGCTAGTGACGCGGATGTCGCCGCCCATCACGCCGGCAAGCAGCCGGCTGATCGTCAGTCCCAGACCGGTCCCGGTCTGCGGCTGTGAGACCCCGAGTGCGCCGCGCTCGAACGGTGCGAAAATGCGTTCAAGGTCGGTGGCCTGAATTCCCGGCCCGGTGTCGATCACTTCAAATTCGGCCACCGGGCTGCGGTAGTGAACGACGAACTGCACGCTGCCGGCCTGGGTGAATTTGATAGCGTTCGACAGCAGATTGATCAAAATCTGGCGCAGGCGTTTTTCATCGGCGAACACCACGACCGGCAGGACCGTCGGCCGCTTGAAAACGAAATCGATGCCCTTGGCTGCGGCCTGCAGGCGGAACATTTCGACCAGTTGATCGAGAAATTCGCTCAGGCGAACTTCGTCCCGAGACAAATACAATCGGCCGGCTTCGATCTTCGAAATGTCGAGAATGCCATCGATCAGCCCCGACAGATGATCGGCGCTGCGGCGGACCACGCGGACCTGATCGCGCGGCTTGGCGTTCAGGCTGGAGTCCTGTTCCAGCAACTGGGCGTAGCCGGAGATGGCATTCAACGGCGAGCGCAGTTCGTGACTCAAGCCGACGACATATCGGCTCTTCGCGAGATTGGCCGATTCGGCAACTTCCTTGGCACGCTGCAGCTCGGCATCGGTGCGCTTGTGGGCGTCGATTTCCTGGATCAGAAGCGTGGTCTGCCGCCGGGTCTCTTCTTCCGCCGCGCGCCGGCTTTGCTGCGCGAGCACGAACAGCCAGGCGACCACGCCGATGATGATGGACAGCGCGAAGAACACCTTCCAGAGCACGTTGGATAGCTGCAGATTGTCGACGTGTGCTGCCGATGTCTGCAGATAGATCAGGCCGAGTGTCAGTCCCACCAGGCCAGCGGAAACCGCGAACACGCCGAGATAATGTCCGAGTTGCGAATTGATCCGCGCGAAAATCGGCTGCGGCAAAAGTTTGCCGAGGGTATCGGAGATCTGCGCCTGAATTCGCGCATGCGGCTTGCAGAGATCGTGGCAGCGCGCGTCGAGCGAGCAGCAGAGCGAGCAGATCGGGCCGGCATAGGCCGGGCAGGACGCCATATCCTCCGGCTCAAACGAATGCTCGCAAATGCAGCACTGGATCGCTTCGAGGTTTTGCCAGCTGCGCTTCGGCTTGCGCGCAATATAATATTTTCCGTCAGTCCCATAGGCGATCAGGGGCGCCGTGATGAAAGCGACGACCAGCGCGACGAACGGCGCCAGCGCCTTCGCCGTCGGTCCGAACAGGCCGTAGAACGCGCTGATGGAGACGACGGTGGCAATCGTCATGGAGCCGACGCCGACCGGATTGATGTCGTAGAGATGCGCGCGCTTAAACTCCATGTGCTGCGGACGGAGGCCGAGCGGCTTGTTGACGACGAGATCGGCAACCAGCGCGCCGACCCAGGCGATGGCGACGTTGGAATAGAGCGCCAGCGTCTGCTCGAGCGCCTTGTAGACGCCGATCTCCATCAGCAGCAATGCCACCAGCACGTTGAAGACCAGCCAGACCACGCGGCCGGGATGGCTGTGGGTGAGGCGGGAAAAGAAATTCGACCACGCGATCGATCCGGCATAGGCGTTGGTAACGTTGATCTTCAACTGCGAGAGGATCACGAAGGTGCCGGTCAGCGCCAATGCGAGCTCGGGCTGCGACAGCACGTAGCGAAACGCTTCGAGATACATGTGCGCCGGTTCCGCGGCATGCTCGTAGCTGATGCCATGGCCCAGCGCGAAGAAGGCCAGGAACGATCCGGCCAACAGCTTCAGCGCGCCGAGAACGATCCAGCCGGGGCCGGCGCTTAACAGCGCGAGCCACCACGACGTCCTCGACGTCCGTCGGTCGCGCGGCAGAAAGCGCAGGAAGTCGACCTGTTCGCCGATCTGCGCCACCAGCGAGAACACTACCGAGGCGGCGGTGCCGAACAGCAGGAGATCGAGATGGCCGCCGGGGTTGCCATGCTCGCCGGGAAATTTTGTCCACTCCGCAAAGGAATGCGGGTTGGCGTAGGCGATCGCCGCAAAGGGCAGGATGTGGAGAATGATCCATACCGGCTGCGTCCACAATTGAAAGCGGCTGATCAGGGTGATGCCGTGCGTGACCAGGGGAATAATGACGACGGCGCTGATGAGATAGCCGACCGGGCGCGGAATGCCGAAGCACATCTCAAGCGCGGTGGCGAGAATGACCGCTTCGATCGCAAAGAAAATGAACGTGAAAGAGGCGTAGATCAGCGACGTGATGGTCGAGCCGATGTAACCGAAGCCAGCGCCGCGGGTCAGAAGATCGATGTCGATGCCGCATTTGGCGGCGTGATAGGCGATTGGCAGACCGCAGCAGAAGATGATGACGCTGACAATCAGGATAGCCGCGGTGGCGTTGGTGACGCCGTAATTCAGGGTGATGGTGCCGCCGATCGCCTCCAACGCCAGAAATGAGATCGCGCCCAGCGCGGTATTGGCGACGCGGGCGGCGGACCAGCGCCGCGCGCTCTTGGCGGTGAAGCGCAGCGCGTAGTCTTCCAGCGTCTGGTTGGCAACCCATTGATTATACTGGCGCCTGACGCGGTCTATCCGCTGCCGCCCTGCCACTTTGAACTCCTGACCGCGAGCCGTCTGCTCGCTCAAAAACCTACGTCGCAATTTTGCGGTGCAATATACGCAATCTTGCGTATCTGTGCACTGCACAAATTCGGCAATCCTGATTGGACCAATAGCGCGTCCTCGAACCCAAATGGGGTAGATATGTCAGACGACACTAAACAGGGGTTGCAGTCGGCATTTCGCCGCAAGCTGCTGATGGGAATGGCGGCAATTCCCGCTTTAACGATGCTTCCTCGGCCGTCCTTTGCAGAAGCGCCGGCAACTTCCGTGATCAACACCACCGGCCTCGCGGTTACCGACACGGAAGTTACCTGCGGCATCTTGCATTCGGCCACCGGCACGATGGCGATTTCGGAAACCGGGTCGATCGAGTCCGAGAAGCTCGCCATCTCGCAGATCAACGAAGCCGGCGGCATCCTCGGCCGCAAGATCAAGATCATCCAGGAAGACGGCGCCAGCGATTGGCCGACCTTCGCGGAAAAGGCCAAGAAGCTCCTCGTCAACGACAAGGTCGCGGCGATCATGGGTTGCTGGACCTCGGCTTCGCGCAAGGCGGTGTTGCCGGTTCTCGAGCAGTATAACGGCATGCTCTACTACCCGACCTTCTACGAAGGCCTCGAGCAGTCCAAGAACGTGATCTACACCGGTCAGGAAGCCACTCAGCAGATTCTCGCCGGCCTGAACTGGATCAACAAGGAGAAGGGCGCGAAGTCGTTTTTCTTCATCGGTTCGGACTACATCTGGCCCCGCACCTCGAACAAGATCGCGCGCAAGCATATCGAGGGCCATCTCACGGGCTGCAAGGTCGTCGGAGAGGAATATTATCCGCTCGGCAACACCCAGTTCAACTCGGTCATCAACAAGATCAAGCTGACCAAGCCCGACGTGATCTTCGCCGACGTCGTCGGCGGCTCCAACGTCGCGTTCTACAAGCAGCTCAAGGCGGCCGGTATCGATCTGTCCAAGCAGCTGCTGCTGACGATCTCCGTGACCGAGGACGAAATCGACGGCATCGGCGGCGAGAACATCGCGGGCGCCTATGCCTGCATGAAGTACTTCCAGTCGCTCGACAATCCGAACAACAAGCTGTTCGTCCCCGCGTTCAAGAAGATGTGGGGCGAGAAGACCGTGATCGGCGACGTGACGCAGGCTGCCTATCTCGGCCCGTGGCTGTGGAAGTTAACGGCGGAGAAGGCCGGAAGCTTCGACATCGACAAGATCGCGGCGGCTTCGCCCGGCGTCGAGTTCAAGGGTGCGCCGGAAGGTTATGTCCGCATCCACGAAAATCATCACCTCTGGTCGAAGACTCGTGTCGGCCGCGCCAAGCTCGACGGCCAGTTCGAACTGGTGTTCGAGACCAAGGATCTGGTCGAGCCGGATCCGTTCCCGAAGGGCTACCAGTAGGAACAGGCGGCTCCCTCGCACTTCTCCCAAAGCCTCTCCCTGGCGTGGATCGTCAGTCCACGCTCAAGACACCCCGCGTCGCGTACGTACGCGCGACGCGGGACCCATCCCTGACGGAGGACATCGATGTTCGGCGACTATTCGATTGGTGATCTCGGCTCCATCTTCGCCATGCAGGGTTTTGCCGGCCTGATTCTGTTTTCCGTCTACGTGCTGATGGCGCTCGGACTTGCCATCATCTTCGGCCAGATGGGCGTCATCAACATGGCTCATGGCGAGTTCATGATCCTGGGCGCCTACGTGACCTGGATGACCTCGAACTTTTTCCAGGCCTACCTTCCCGGATTGTTCGCAGGCTACTTCTTCGTTGCGATGGTATTGGCTTTTATGGCGTCCGGGGTGCTCGGAATGCTGGTGGAATGGGTGCTGATCCGTCATCTCTACAAGCGTCCGCTGGATACGCTGCTCGCCACCTGGGGCCTGAGCCTGATCCTGCAGCAGGCCTACCGCTCGATTTTCGGCGCCCGTGAAGTCGGCGTCGAACTGCCGCAGTGGATGCTCGGCTCGCTACATGTTTCCGACAGCATCGAGGTGCCGATCAACGGCATCTTCGTGATGTGTCTTACCGTGCTGATCACGATCGTGGTCGCCTACATCATGTACAAGTCTCGCGCCGGCCGTCAGGTTCGCGCCGTCGTGCAAAACCGCGTCATGGCGGGCGCCGTCGGCATCAACACCGAGAAGGTCGATCGCTACACCTTCGGGCTGGGATGCGGCATCGCCGGCATCGCCGGCAGCGCCTTTACCATGATCGGCTCGACCGGGCCGACCTCCGGTCAGCTCTACATCGTAGACACCTTCCTGGTGGTGGTGTTTGGCGGTGCAGCGAGCTTGCTCGGCACGATCGCGTCCGCCTTCAGCATCTCGCAGACGCAGTCGACACTCGAGTTTTTCATGTCCGGATCGATGGCGAAGGTCATCACGCTGCTTGCCGTTGTCGGAATTCTGATGCTGCGGCCGCAGGGTCTGTTCGCCCTCAAGGTCCGCAAATAACAAAAAGGGCCGAAGCCATGCTCACCAATCGTTTCGCAAATCGATCGGAGCTTATCGGAATTGCGGTGCTCGCCGTTTTCCTGGTGGTGATCCTTCCGCTCTGTCTCGACGTCTTCCGGCTCAATCTGGTCGCGAAATACCTCACCTATGCCTTCGTCGCTCTCGGGTTGGTGGTTTGCTGGGGGTATTGCGGAATTCTCAGCCTGGGGCAGGGAGTGTTCTTTGGCCTCGGCGGCTACTGCATGGCGATGTTTCTGAAACTCGAAGCATCGAGCCCGGAAAACACCAAGATCCAGTCGACCCCCGGCATTCCCGATTTCATGGACTGGAATCAGATCACCTCGCTGCCGGCGTTCTGGAAGCCGTTCCACAGCCTGAGTTTCACAATAGCCGCGGTGATCCTGGTTCCCGGCATATTCGCCCTCATCATCGGTGCGGCCATGTTCAAGCGCCGCGTCGGCGGCACGTACTTCGCCATCATTACGCAGGCGGTCGCGGCTATCCTGACGATCCTGATCGTCGGGCAGCAGGGCTACACCGGCGGCATCAACGGCATGACCGATCTGCGAACCCTGAAGGGCTGGGATATCCGGCCGGACCACGCCAAGATCGTGCTTTATTTCTTCGAGGTGGGATGCCTGTTCGTTTGCATCTTCATCGCGCAATTCATCCGGCACTCGAAACTCGGCCGCATTCTGGTCGCGATGCGCGACAAAGAAGACCGGGTCCGCTTCTCCGGTTATAGCGTCGCCAACTTCAAGATCTTTGCCTTCTGCGTCGCCGCCGTATTCGCCGCGATCGGTGGCGCCATGTTCGCCCTCAACGTCGGCTTCATGTCGCCATCTTTTGTCGGCATCGTGCCCTCGATCGAGATGGTGATCTATACGGCGGTCGGCGGCCGGCTCTCGATCCTCGGAGCGGTGTACGGCACGCTGCTTGTCAACTTCGCCAAGACCAGCCTGTCGGAATCCTTCCCCGAACTGTGGCTGTTCGGACTCGGCGGCCTGTTCATCGCGGTTGTTCTCGCCTTTCCGAACGGCCTTGCCGGCATCTGGAGCGACTATGTGCAGCCGCATATCGACCGGCTGTTCGCCTCGCGCAAACCCGACTGGACCGCCGTCGACAGTTCCGTCGCCGACGGCGCGCCGGCCGAGTGAGGAGATAGATCATGCTCGTAGGTCACCAGCCCAGGGAATTTCTGCTGTCGGTCGAGGGACTGACGGTTTCGTTCGACGGCTTCAAGGCGGTCAACGATCTCTCTTTCTATGTCGATGAAAACGAAATCAGGGTCATTATCGGCCCCAATGGCGCCGGCAAGACGACGGTGCTCGATCTGATCTGCGGCAAGACCCGGGCGACATCAGGTTCGATTCATTTCCGTGACAAGGATCTCACGAAAATGAAGGAGAATCAGATCGTGCAGGCCGGTGTCGGCCGCAAGTTCCAGAATCCGTCGATCTACGAGGATCTTACCGTGTTCGAGAACCTCGAGATTTCGTTTCCCCGCGGCCGTACCGTGTTTGGTGCGCTGACGTTCACGCGCGACGCCATCGTGCGCGACCGTGTCCACGAAGTGGCAGAAATGATCTTCCTGAAAGACCGGCTGAACGTGAGTGCCGAACTGCTCAGCCACGGCCAGAAGCAGTGGCTCGAAATCGGCATGCTGTTGATTCAGGATCCCGAACTGCTGATGCTGGATGAGCCGGTAGCCGGCATGAGTGTCAGCGAACGCGTCAAGACCGCCGAGCTTCTCAATCGGATCATCAAGGACCGTTCGGTGCTGGTGATCGAGCACGACATGAAATTCGTCGAGGACATCGCCCACAAGGTCACGGTGCTGCATCAAGGCCAGATCCTGTCTGAAGGCACGATGGAGCACGTCAAGAACGATCCGAAGGTCATCGAAGTCTATCTCGGGCACTAGCGCATGATCCTGGAAAGCGACGTCCGGTTTCCGGGCACCATGCGTGGCGAAGGACAAGGAGCACGTTGATGCTGGCTATCTCCGATTTGCATGTCGCCTACGGCCAGAGCGAAGTGCTGCACGGCCTCAACGTGTCAGTCGCGCCCAACGAGATCGTCGCGATCATGGGCCGCAACGGCATGGGCAAGACCACGCTGATGAAGTCGCTGATGGGAATCGTGCCCACCAGAAGCGGCTCGGTGAACATGGAAGGCGCCGAGCTCAGTAAGCTGAAGAGCTATGAGCGGGTGGCAAGGGGCCTGGCCTATGTGCCGCAAGGCCGCATGATCTTCTCTGCCATGACGGTCAAGGAAAATATCGAAACCGGCCTCGTCGCGTCGGGCGAAAAGGAAGTGCCGGGCGACCTCTATGAGTTGTTTCCGGTGCTGCTGGAGATGAAGGGCCGCCGCGGCGGCAACCTTTCCGGAGGTCAGCAGCAACAACTGGCGATCGCGCGGGCGCTGGCCACCAAGCCCAAGGTGCTGCTGCTGGATGAGCCGACCGAAGGTATTCAGCCTTCGATCATCAAGGAGATGGCCCGCACCCTGAAGCGGATCCGCGACACCCGCGGCCTTTCCATCATCGTCTCCGAACAGGTGCTGAGCTTCGCGCTCGACGTCGCCGACCGCGTGCTCGTCATCGAGAACGGCGAGATCGTCCGCGACGAAGTGCGCGACGGCATCGATGCGGGGCAGATCGCCAAATATTTGTCAGTTTAACCATGCAAGACTTGCAACCAGAGGGGAGACTCCGATGCCAGATACACTGATCAAGGTCGATCTCACGCAGTCGGCCTACGACAACGACATGATACACAACCGCTGGCATCCCGACGTTCCGATAGTGGCGTGGGTCAGTCCGGGCGATGACTTCATCGTCGAGACCTACGACTGGACCGGCGGTTTCATCAAGAACAACGATTCTGCCGACGACGTCCGCGACATCGACCTGTCGATTGTGCATTTTCTGTCCGGCCCGATCGGTGTCAAGGGCGCTGAGCCCGGCGATCTCCTGGTGGTCGATCTGCTCGACATCGGCCCGAAGAAGGAGAGCCTGTGGGGCTTCAATGGCTTCTTCTCCAAGAAAAATGGCGGCGGATTTCTGACCGAGCATTTTCCGCTGGCGCAGAAATCGATCTGGGACATCAAGGGCCTGTACACGTCGTCGCGTCACATTCCCGGCGTGAATTTTGCGGGCCTGGTCCATCCCGGCCTGATCGGCTGTCTGCCGGATCCGAAAATGCTGGCAATGTGGAACGAGCGCGAGAACGCGCTGATCGCAACCAACCCGACCCGCGTGCCGCCACTCGCCAACCCGCCCTTCGCCGCCACCGCCCATGCCGGTCGTGCGAAGGGAGATGCCAAGGCCAAGGTCGGCGCCGAAGGCGCCCGGACCGTGCCGCCGCGCGAGCATGGCGGCAATTGCGACATCAAGGATCTTTCGCGCGGTTCGAAGATTTACTTCCCGGTCTATGTGCCCGGCGGCGGTCTCTCGATGGGCGACCTGCATTTCAGCCAGGGCGACGGCGAGATCACCTTCTGCGGCGCGATCGAAATGGCCGGCTGGGTGCATCTCAAGGTCGATATCATCAAGGACGGCGTTTCGAAGTACGGCATCAAGAATCCCATCTTCAAGCCGTCGCCGATTACGCCGAACTACAAGGATTATCTGATCTTCGAAGGCATCTCGGTCGACGAAGGCGGCAAACAGCATTACCTCGATGTGCATATCGCCTATCGTCAGGCCTGCCTCAACGCGATCGAATATCTCAAGAAGTTCGGCTATTCCGGCGCCCAGGCCTATACGATTTTGGGCGTTGCTCCGGTGCAGGGACATATCAGCGGCGTCGTGGATATTCCGAATGCCTGCGCCACGCTGTATCTGCCGACGGAGATTTTCGATTTCGATATCATGCCGTCGTCGGCCGGGCCGATAGAGCACATCAAGGGTGGTGTTGACGTATCGGTCTCACCCGACAAGTGATCCCTGCGCGACGGGATGCGGGACGGGCAGGTATCTTCCGCCCCGCATCCGCCGCCGCGAAAGCTGGTGAATCTGAATCGCGCGAGGAAACGACATGCCGGTCTACGAGTATCTCTGCAACGATTGCGGCCCGTTCACGGACATGCGGCCGATGGCGGAATGCGACGCGCCGCAGGATTGTCCGCAATGCGAGGGCGTCTCGCCGCGCGTCATTCTGACCGCGCCGAACTTCTTCTGCATGCCCTCGGACAAGCGCAAGGCCCACGCCACCAACGAGCGCAGCGCCAATGCGCCCATGACCGTCGGCGAATACAAGGCGTCGCATGCGCCCGGCTGCGGCTGCTGCTCAAGCAAACCTTCGCGGCTTGTAAAGCGGACCAGGAGTGGGGCGAAAAGCTTTCCGACCGCGCGTCCATGGATGATCAGCCACTGAGGTTTCGTGCGTAGCGCACCTGTCGCGCTTTCGCCGAACAGGGCTCTGCTTCAGGCGTCCGCGGACCTCGAAGCCAGCTCAGCCCCATTGCCGCTGACAGCCTGATTTTGGCGGCCGTTGATCGGTCGCGGCGCGACGTCCTGCATGAGCGGAACCGATAGCCGGCAGATCAGGCCTTCGGAACGCCAATCGAACTCGGCTTGGCCGCCCAGCTGTGACTCGATGCTGGCGATCACGCTTCTCGTCCCGAATCCGCGCGATGCCGGCTTCTCGACCAGCGGACCATCCCGCTCTTCCCACACCATCTGAAGGAGATTCCCCTGGATCTCCCACTTGATCGATAGCCGACCGGACAGCGTGGACAGGGCGCCATACTTGGCCGAGTTGGTGACCAGCTCGTGCAGGGCAAGCGCCAGCGTTTGCGCGGTTGCGGGTTGCAGCTGAATGTCCGAACCGCCAAATGCGATCTGATCGCCGGTTGAGTAGGGCGCGAGTTCTTCATCGACCAGCTTGCCGATCTCCGCGCCCTGCCAGCTCGACAAAGAGAGGATGGTATGCACCCGCGCCAGGGCACTGATCCGGCCTTCCACCGCCTGGACGTAAGCCTTGACGTTTTCGCCTCGCGTCAGCCGAACGATCGATTGCGCCAGTGCTAGCGCGTTCTTGGCGCGGTGATCGACCTCCCGCGCCAGCAGATTTTGACGTTCTTCCGCCCGCTTCCGTTCGGTGATGTCTACGGTGACGCCGCTGATGCGCACCACGTGGCCGCCCCTGTCGACTGTCGCCGCCGCCGTGCCGACGCACCAGCGGGTCTCGCCGTCCGGCCGATTGATACGAAACTCTGCCTCATACGATCCAGCACCCTTGGCAAACTGCGCCATGGCCTTGTGGAACTCGTCGATATCACCGGGATGAAGCAGCGCCTGAACGCTCGCCGGTGTCACCGTAAAGGTTTGCGGATCGACGCCGAAGATACGGTATTGCCCTTCGTCCCACATCCAGTCCCCGTTGACCCAGTCCAAGTCCCAGGAACCCATCTTTCCCGCCGCGATCGCCAGGCTGCGGCGCTGCTCGCTTTCGAGAAGTCTCGCGTGCGATTCCTCGAGCTCCGCGGTGCGGGCGCGAACGCGATTTTCAAGGTCGGCATTGAACCGCTCCAGCTGCCGGGTCTTGCGATAGAGTTCGACGAACACCCTGATCTTTGCGCGCAATACTTCCGGAATGACCGGTACCGGAACGTAGTCCACCGCACCCATCTCGTAGCCGCGAAGGCGGTCGATATCGCTGACCTGAATCGCCGAAATGAAGATCATCGCGGTCTTCTGGAAGCGGGGATGCTCGCGGATCATGGCGGCGAGCTCGAATCCGTCCAGCTCCGGCATGCAAACGTCGACCAGAATGACGGCCACTTCGTTCTTGAGCAGGTACTCGAGCGCTTCCCGCCCCGAGGCGGCGACGACGAGATTTTGGCCAAGCTCCTTGAGAATCACCTCATAGGCAAGCAGCTTGGCCGGCTGATCGTCGACCAGAAGGATGTTTACTTTTTCATGGTCCATCATCGACGCGCCGTTCAACGGTGGAGCCACATGCGTATGGCAAGGAGCAACTGCTCCGTGTTGACGGGTTTGGCCAGATAGTCGGAGGC
This sequence comes from Bradyrhizobium erythrophlei, assembly GCF_900129425.1. Classification (NCBI taxonomy): domain Bacteria; kingdom Pseudomonadati; phylum Pseudomonadota; class Alphaproteobacteria; order Hyphomicrobiales; family Nitrobacteraceae; genus Bradyrhizobium; species Bradyrhizobium erythrophlei. Next base: position 87,328 of record NZ_LT670817.1, read on the forward strand.
GCCGGCCTCGAGACATTTCTCGCGGTCGCCCTTCATCGCCTTGGCGGTGAGGGCGATGATGGGAAGCCGGCGGAACGACGGGTTTTCGCGAATCACGCCGATGGTTTGATAGCCATCCATCTGCGGCATCATGATATCCATCAGGACAATGGCGATCTTGGGATTCGACTCGACCAGCGCGACCGCCTCGCTGCCGGTCGTGGCGGTAAGAACTTTCATGCCGCGTCGTTCAAGCACACTGCTCAGCGCGAAGATATTGCGCGCGTCGTCGTCCACCAGCAGTGCGGTCTGACCGACCAGATCCTCGTCGGAACTATTGAGCTTTTCCAGCATGCGCTGCTTCTCAATCGGCAATTCCGTGATCACACGATGCAAGAACAGCGACGTTTCGTCCAGCAGACGCTCCGGCGATTCCACGCCTTTCACCACGATGCTGCGAGCCATCGTATGCAACTCGGCGTCCTCTTCGACCGAAAGCTCGCGACCGGTGAATACGATGATGGGCACGTTGGACAATGAATCATCCTGGCGGATGCTGTCGAGTACTTCGAAACCGCTCATGTCAGGCAACCGCAAATCGAGCACGACGCAGTCGCATGGGTTCTCGCGCAAGGCGGAAAGCGCACCCGCGCCGGTTTCGGTCGTGACGATCTCGATATCGTCGTGATCCAGCAGTTCCCTGATGCTCATCCGTTCGGCCGCATTGTCCTCGACGATCAGCAGGCGTTTGCGACGCGGCCTGGCGTATTCCATGATCTGGGACAGCGCCGCGCTGACCCCTTCGGTCGTGGTCGGCTTGCTGACATAGGAAAATGCGCCGCGGGCCAGAGCGTGCTGACGGTCTTCGTCCAGTGTGATGATTTGAACCGGGATGTGCCGCGTCAAGGCATTGTGCTTCAACTGACTTAGCACGGTCCAGCCGAGCATGTCAGGCAGGAAGACATCGAGCGATACCGCGGTGGGCTGGAATTGTTTGGCGAGATCCAGGGCTTCGGAGCCGCGGGCCGCGCTCAGGACTTTAAAACCCTTATCGCGAGCCAGATCGATCAGGACGCGCGCATAATGCGGATCGTCCTCAACGACCAGAAGAATTGCATCCCCCGGTTCGAGATTTAGACGATCGTCCGGGATCTGTTCGACGACGCGCTCCTGCGTCGCGACCTGAAGCGCCGGTGCCGCGCTGTATTGAGACGGGGCGCTGAACCGCGGCGCCACCGTCGGTCCGGAATATTTCAGCGGCAGATAGAGCACGAAGGTGCTGCCTTTGCCCGGCGTACTCTGAAGGTGAATTTCGCCGCCCAGCAGGCTCGCAAGCTCGCGGCTGATGGCGAGACCCAGCCCGGTGCCGCCATATTTTCGGCTGGTGCCGGCATCCGCCTGCTGGAATGCCTCGAAGATCAGCTTTTGCTTTTCCACGGGAATACCGATGCCGGTATCGGAAACCTCGAAGGCGACAACGGCCGGAGAGTGGTTGAGAACCGGATGTTCGGTGCTCCAGCCGCCGACGGCCGCGGAAACGTTGAGGCGAACCCCGCCTTCTGCGGTAAATTTGAACGCGTTGGACAACAGGTTCTTCAGTACCTGCTGCAGGCGCTTGGAGTCGGTGACGATACTGCGCCCCAAATTGGGATCGACATCGATGTTGAACGACAGGTGGCGGTTCTCCGCTTCGTGCCGGAACGGGCGTCCGACCGTTTCGAGCAGGTTGGACGTCAGGATTTCCTCGGCGTCCACGGTCACGGTTCCGGACTCGATCTTGGACAGGTCGAGAATGTCGCTGATCAGGTTCAGCAAGTCTGTGCCCGCGCCATGAATGGTTCGCGCAAACTCGACCTGCTTCGCCGACAGGTTGCCATCAGGATTTTCGGTAAGCTGCTGGCCCAGGATCAAGATGCTGTTGAGCGGCGTACGCAGCTCGTGCGACATGTTGGCAAGGAACTCGGACTTGTACTTCGAGGTCAGTGAAAGTTCGGTCGCTTTTTCTTCGAGCGCGCGCCGCGCCTGTTCGATTTCCTGGTTTTTGCGCTCCACTTCGACGTTGCGTTCGGCAAGCTGCTGGGCCTTTTGCTCCAGCTGCTCGTTGGTCTGCTGCAGCTCTTTTTGCTGCGTCTGCAGCTCGCCGGCGAGTTGCTGGGATTGCTTCAGCAGTCCTTCGGTCTGCATCGTTGCCTCGATGCTGTTGAGCACGATGCCGATGCTGTCCGTGAGCTGCTCGAGGAAGGTCATTTGCGACGTCGTAAATGCGCCGACCGAAGCCAGCTCGATGACGGCTTTGACCTGGGTCTCGAACAGCACCGGAAGCACCACGAGATTTCTAGGTACCACGCGCAGCAGCGCCGAATTGATCGGAACCGCATCGGTCGGAATGTCCGATACCAGCCGCTGGCGCTTGTCCATCGCGCATTGCCCGATCAGACCATCGCCCAGCTGCACGACTGGCCGATGCGGGGCGATCCCGTCGGCGGCGTAAGCCGACAGCAGACGCAGCTGCGGATTGTCCTCATTTTCGACCTGGTAAATTACGCCCATATGGGCATTTACCAGCGGCGTCAGTTCGGTCAGGAGCAGCCGGCCGACCGTGGTCAGGTCACGCTGACCTTGCAGCATGTTGGTGAATTTCGCCAGATTCGTCTTCAGCCAGTCCTGCTCGGTGTTGACGTCGGTCGTGAGCCGCAGGTTGCCGATCATCGTGTTGATGTTGTCCTTTAGTTCCGCGACTTCGCCTCTGGCATCGACCTGGATCGAACGGGTGAGGTCGCCCTTGGTGACGGCGGTCGCCACTTCGGCGATGGCGCGAACCTGCGATGTCAGGTTGGCGGCGAGCAGGTTAACGTTGCCGGTCAAATCCTTCCACGTTCCGGCCGCGCCGGGGACGTTGGCCTGGCCGCCAAGCCGGCCCTCCACACCCACTTCGCGCGCGACGCTGGTGACCTGATCGGCGAACGTCGCCAGCGTGTCGGTCATATTGTTGATGGTCTCGGCGAGCGCTGCGACTTCGCCCTTCGATTTCACCGTCAGGTTCTGCTTGAGATCGCCGTTGGCAACCGCGGTCACGACCTTCACGATGCCGCGAACCTGCTCGGTCAGGTTGGCCGCCATGAAGTTCACGGTATCGGTCAGATCCTTCCACGTGCCGGCCACGCCGGGAACTTCCGCCTGGCCGCCGAGCTTGCCCTCGGTGCCGACTTCGCGCGCGACGCGGGTCACCTCGCCGGCGAAGGCGTTCAATTGGTCCACCATCGTATTGATGGTGTTCTTGAGTTCGAGAATTTCACCCTTCACGTCGACGGTGATCTTGCGCGACAAGTCGCCGCGCGCGACGGCGGTGGTGACTTCGGCGATGTTGCGGACCTGGGTGGTGAGGTTGGCGGCGAGCAGATTGACGTTGTCCGTCAGATCCTTCCACGTACCGCCGACGCCCGGCACCACCGCCTGTCCGCCCAACCGGCCTTCGGTGCCGACTTCTCGTGCCACGCGCGTCACTTCGGCTGCGAACGAACGCAGCTGCTCGACCATCGTATTGAGGGTATCCTTGAGCAGCAGGATTTCGCCGCGAACGTCGACGGTGATCTTCTTGGACAGGTCGCCGCCCGCGATCGCGGTCGCGACTTCGGCGATGTTGCGGACTTGCGCGGTCAGGTTCGACGCCATGAAGTTGACGTTGTCGGTCAGATCCTTCCACGTGCCTGCGACTTCCGGCACCTGGGCCTGGCCGCCGAGCTTGCCCTCGGTGCCGACTTCGCGCGCCACGCGTGTCACTTCCGAGGCGAACGCGTTGAGCTGATCGACCATCGTGTTGATGGTGTTCTTCAATTCGAGAATTTCGCCCTTCACGTCCACCGTGATCTTGCGCGACAAGTCGCCGCGCGCGACCGCGGTGGTGACTTCGGCGATGTTGCGGACTTGGGCGGTCAGATTGCCCGCCATCGAATTCACGCTGTCGGTCAAATCCTTCCAGGTGCCGGCAACGCCGGGCACGTTGGCCTGGCCGCCGAGGCGGCCTTCGGTACCGACCTCGCGCGCCACGCGCGTCACCTCACCGGCGAACCGGTTGAGCTGATCGACCATCGTATTGAGCGTTTCCTTGAGCTGCAGGATTTCGCCGCGGACGTCGACCGTGATCTTGCGGGAAAGGTCACCGCCGGCGATGGCGGTCGCGACTTCGGCGATGTTGCGAACCTGGGCCGTCAGGTTGCCGGCCATCGAATTGACGCTGTCCGTCAAATCCTTCCACGTACCGGCAACGCCGGGCACTTCGGCCTGACCGCCGAGCTTGCCGTCGGTGCCGACTTCGCGCGCCACGCGCGTCACTTCGCCGGCAAAGGCGTTGAGCTGGTCGACCATGGTGTTGAGCGTTTCCTTCAATTGAAGAATTTCGCCCGACACGTTGACCGTGATTTTTTTCGACAGGTCGCCCTTTGCCACGGCGGTCGCGACTTCGGCGATGTTGCGGACCTGGCCGGTCAGGTTGCTGGCCATCGAGTTGACGCTGTCGGTCAGATCCTTCCAGGTGCCCGCGACGCCGCGCACCAGCGCCTGGCCACCCAGCTTGCCTTCGGTGCCGACCTCGCGCGCCACGCGCGTCACCTCGCCCGCGAACGCGTTGAGCTGATCGACCATCGTGTTGATCGTGTCTTTCAATTCAAGAATTTCGCCGCGCACGTCCACCGTGATCTTCTTGGACAGGTCGCCATTGGCGACCGCGGTCGTCACTTCCGCGATGTTTCGAACCTGCGCCGTCAGGTTGCTGGCCATCGAGTTGACGCTCTCGGTCAAATCCTTCCAGGTGCCGGCAACGCCGAGCACGTTGGCCTGACCGCCCAGCCTTCCGTCGGTACCGACCTCGCGCGCCACGCGCGTCACCTCACCGGCGAAGGCGTTGAGCTGGTCGACCATGGTGTTGAGCGTTTCCTTGAGCTGAAGGATTTCGCCCGACACGTTCACGGTGATTTTCTTGGAAAGGTCGCCGCCGGCGATCGCCGTCGCCACATCGGCGATGTTGCGGACCTGCGCGGTCAGGTTCGAGGCCATGAAGTTGACGTTGTCGGTCAGGTCCTTCCAGGTTCCGGCGACACCGGGGACCTGGGCCTGGCCGCCGAGCTTGCCTTCGGTTCCGACTTCGCGGGCGACGCGGGTGACTTCGGACGCAAACGAATTGAGCTGATCGACCATCGTGTTGATGGTGTCCTTCAGCTCCAGAATTTCACCGCGGACGTCGACCGTGATCTTGCGCGAAAGGTCGCCGCGCGCGACCGCCGTGGTGACGTTGGCGATATTGCGCACCTGCGCGGTCAAATTACCGCACATCGCGTTCACGGAGTCGGTCAGGTCCTTCCAGGTGCCGGCGACGCCGGGCACGATCGCCTGGCCGCCCAGCTTGCCGTCGGTGCCGACTTCGCGGGCAACGCGGGTGACTTCGGAGGCGAACGAGCGCAGCTGGTCCACCATGGTGTTGATGGCTTCTTTCAGCTGCAGGATTTCGCCGCGGACGTCGACCGTGATTTTCTTGGACAAGTCGCCGTTGGCCACGGCAATGGTGACCTCGGCGATGTTTCGAACCTGGCCGGTGAGATTGTTGGCCATGGAATTGACGCTCTCCGTCAAGTCCTTCCAAACGCCCGTCACCTCGGGGACCTGCGCCTGGCCGCCGAGCTTGCCCTCGGTGCCGACCTCGCGTGCCACGCGTGTCACCTCGGAGGTAAATACGCTGAGCTGCTTGATCATCGTGTTGACGATGTTGGCCGACTGCAAAAATTCGCCGCCCAGTGGGCGGCCATCGACGTCGAGCTGGACGGTTTGCAACAGGTCGCCCTGCGCAACGGCGGCAACGGCGCGCGTCACTTCGCGTGTAGGCCAGAGCAAATCATCGATCAGGGTATTCACCGAGCCTTCCATGTCGGCCCATGAGCCGCTGGCAAGTCCGAACTTGACGCGCTGCCGGGTTTTTCCCTCACGGCCGACGACTTGACCGACACGCTCCAGTTGCTGCGCCATCCGCTGATTGGCTGCGACGATTTCATTGAACGTGTCAGCGATCTTGCCCTCGATTCCGAGATGATCGCCGGTCATTCGTACCGAGAAATCGCCGCTCCGCATCGCCTGCAGCGCCTGCAGCAATTCCTGCGAAGGATCGGGCTTTCCGTTGGTGAGTGGTTTGATCTTGGTACGGCGGCGGGCCGATGCAGCGGCGGGATCGAGATCAGTCATGGCATTCCCTTCAAGCAGAGGCGATCGAATCCGATCACGCGCGAGTCTGCTTTTCGCGCCATCAAATCGCTCAGATCATCTGAAATCAAGCTAAATACCTTAACTTAACCAATATCTTAGATTTATGAATTGCGACCGGCAAAGATAATTCCGCCGCCGAACTTTTGTTCCAGCGAGGCTTAAATTGATGATCTCGGGGGAGGTTCGCGGATCTGACCACACCAGAGGATCGCGACGCTTTTGAGACCGCGCGGAACCAGGCTCGCTCGTCGAGCGCCCGGTCCAATTGGAACCGCCCTGGCCGGGCGCCCAAGCTCGGGTTCGGCGGAGACAGTCCCAACCTTCATGGCCGCCTCTGGTGCGGCTTTCTCGGCGGAGGCGGGTTGTCGCCGCTGACGGCTTCCGGGTCGAATTTGCGGGTCACCTTGACGGCGCCCTGGCTGATATCGAGCAGCGAGCGGCGGCCCTCCTCCATGAAGGCGCCGGAACGCTTGTTGAAGCTGTCGGCCAGTTCGCGAATCGACTTCACTTTATGAAAGAGTTCGCCGTCCTCGCCATTCGCCAGGCCAGGCACGATGTTGTCGATCCTGGCGATGGCGCTGTCGAAGCTGTCGAAGGCACCCTCGGCCTTGCGGATGACGCTGTCGATCGCCTCGCCCTTGCTCGCCAGCGACGCCGTATAGGTCTCGAAAGAAAGCAGCCCGTCTTTCAGGACCGCCTGATTGTTGACGAGGACGCGGTCGACATTGTGCAGGGTATCGCGGATCGATTCCGTCTCGCTCAGATCGGCGGTCAGGGTCGGAACGCCGTCCTCACCCGGCGGCACCGGGGGTGCGGCGGCCGCACCGCCTACCAGCGATATCGCCGCCACGCCGGTGAGCCCCTGAAATTCAAGCCCGACAACCGTGTCCTTGCGGATCGGGGCGCTGTTGTCCACCCTGGTGAGGACGACGATCTTCCGCGGTGTTTCGAGCTTCAGGGAGATTACTTCGCCGACCTGAACCCCGTCGAAATTCACCGCGCCACCGTTGTGCAGGCCGCTCGCGGAGCCTTCGAAAATGATGCGAAGCGGACCTTGCTGCTGGATGCCGTGGATCTTCCGGAACCCGAGAAAGCCAATAAACGCCGCGGCAATGACCGCAAGCGTCGTCGATCCGATCATCAGGTTGCTGGCCCGCATTTTCATCGCAAGATCCGGCGGCGATAGGCTGGCTAAAGAGGGTTAGCGCGCTTCGCCGTCTTCCGATTGTACGGGCAAAGCCAAGCCGGCGAAAGGTCAATGCGGCCGGCGGCATCGCATCGCCTGGCCCATGACCGCGATGTCCATGCAGGTGAAGCCGGATCCGGGGATTTCGTCATTGTCGCTGTCATTGTGGCATACCCGCATCCCATTCTCCCAATGCCAGCCGACGGCCGGATTCTTGACAGCGCCAAAGGGAAGGATAACCCTCGATCGAACTCTTGCTGCGCGTCGTAGAAGAAAAAATAAAAGCGTTGGAGGACCCATGCCGAAATTGCTGAGCGAGGACGAAGTCGCCGGTTATCGCGACCGCGGCTATCATTTCCCGATCGATGCCTTGAGCGCCAGCGAAGTGGCGGACTTTCGACGCAAGCTCGAGGACTATGAAGCCGCCAGCGGTGGCCCGATCAAGGCCGAGATGCGCCATCGCAGTCACGTGCTGTTCGCCTGGATCGACGAAATGATCCGGCATCCGAAAATCCTCGATGCCATGGAGGATCTGCTGGGGCCGAATATCCTGTGCTGGAACACCAGCTTTTTTATCAAGGAAGCCCGCGATCCCGGTTTTGTCTCCTGGCATCAGGACGCCACCTATTGGGGACTGAGTTCGTCCGATGTGGCGACCGCCTGGATCGCGATGTCGCCGGCCAACAAGATTTCCGGCTGCATGAAGTTCATCGCCGGGACCCACCAGAGCCAGGTCAAGCACGACGACACCTTCGACCAGAATAACCTCCTGACCCGAGGACAGGAGATATCGGTCGATGTCGACGAGGCCAAGGCCGTCTATGTGGAATTGAAGCCGGGGCAGGCGTCACTTCATCACGTGCTGCTGTTCCACGGATCGGAGCCGAACCGTTCCGACGACCGGCGCATTGGGCTGGCCATCCGCTACATTCCGACCCACCTGAAGCAGGCGGTCGGCGCGCGCGATTGGGCGACGCTGGTGCGCGGCAAGGATACCTACGGCCACTTTCTGCCCGCCCATGTGCCCAAGCGCGACCTCGAACCGGAAGCGCTGGCCTTCCACAAGGAAGTGTCGGAGGAGCAGGTCCGCGTGCTCTATCGCGGCACCGGCAAGACCGGCTACCGCGCCTGATGGCCGGGCCGCGCCGAATTGAAGTGTAGCTCTGGCATCGTAGGAAGTGGGCTCCCTCTCCCTTGGGAGAGGGTTGGGGTGAGGGGTTGGGGTCCATCGTTAGGCCTTAACCCCTCACCCGGATCGCTGGAGCGATCCGACCTCTCCCGATGGGAGAGGTGACACCGTGCGTGCGGTGCGCGCGAATCAGACTTCGTCTCTACGTCAGCGTCCATTCCTCGGCGCTGGCGCCGGCCAAAGCCCGCACCCGCGCTTCGTCGGCGGCGAGTTCACGGGCGGTCCCCGAATAGACTACGATGCCGTCATCCAGCACATAGGCGTCGTCGGCAATCTCCAGGCTCATCCGCGCGTTCTGTTCGACCAGCAGAACGGAAATGCCCTCCGCCTTCATCTGCTGGACGATGCGAAACACTTCGCGCACGATCAGCGGTGCCAGGCCCTGCGAAGGCTCATCGAGAATCAGAAGCCTTGGATTGAGCAGCAACGCGCGGCCGATCGACAGCATCTCCTGCTCGCCGCCGGAAAGCTGCCTTCCGCGGTTGTCCTTGCGCTCCTCGAGGCGGGGGAACAGCTGGTAGATTCGCGCGATGGTCCACGGGCCGTCGCGTTCGAGGGGAACCTTGAGGTTCTCCTCGACGCTGAGGTTGGCGAAGATACGCCGGCCTTCGGGCACATAGCCCACGCCCTGGGCTGCGATGCGGAAGGTCGGCCAGCGCGTGGTGTCCTCGCCGAAGATCGTGATCTTGCCTTCGCGCGCCGGGGTCAGGCCCATCAGGCTTCGCAGCGTCGTGGTCTTGCCGGCGCCGTTGCGTCCCAGCAGCGCGGTGATTTTGCCCTCGGCCACCTCAAGGCTGACGCCATGCAGGATATGGCTCTTGCCGTAATAGGTGTGGAGGCCCTCGGCGGTCAGTGCTGCGGTCATGCGGCATTACCGAGATAGGCGGCCTGCACGGCCTCGTTGGCGGCGATCTCCTGCGGCGTGCCCTGCGCCAGCATTCTGCCCTGGTCGAGCACGCAGATGCGGTCGGCGAGATGAAACACCACGCGCATATCGTGTTCGATCAGCACGATGGTGTAGTTGCTGTCGCGGTGCAGCCTTCGGATCAGCTGGGTGATCTGGTAGGTTTCCTGATCGCCCATCCCGGCGGTCGGTTCGTCGAGCAGGAGCAAATGCGGCTTCAAGGCCAGCGCCATGGCGATCTCGGCGGCGCGCTGATCGCCGTGCGCGAGTTCGCCGACCAGCCTGCCCCTCTTGGTTTCCAGCGACACCAATTTCAGCGTCTCCTCGATGCTGGCATGGATTTTTTCCGTCTCCGCACGGTTGATCCAGGGCCGCAGGCGATATCCGCCGGCAACTTCGGCGGCGATGCGAACGTTTTCGAACACGGTGAGTTCGGGGAAAATCTCGGTAATCTGGAAGGTCCGGGCCATGCCGAGCGTGACGCGTTCATGCGTGGACAGTCGGGTAATGTCACGGCCGTCGAAGGTGATGTTACCCGAGGTCGGTGGAAAAAATCCGCTGATCAGGTTGAAGAAGGTGGTCTTGCCGGCGCCGTTCGGCCCGATGATCGCGCACATCTCTCCCTTCGCCACGTTGAGCGAGACGTCACGCACCGCCACCAGGTTGCCGAATCTCTTGGTGACGTTGTTGATTTCGAGAACGTTCATGCCTTGCTCCGCTGAATGAAGCCAAGCAGGCCCCGTGGGAAAAACAGCACCACCAGCACGAACAGCAGCCCGACGAACGACATCCAGTTGACGGTGATACTGGACAGATAATCCTGCAGCACCACGAACACGGCGGCGCCGAGCAGCGGCCCCCAGAAGCTGCGCATCCCGCCCATCACGGCCATCATCACGAAATCGCCGGACTGGCTGTAGTGCAGGCCGCGCGGATCGGCGAAATTGTTGACGAGCGCATAGAGCGCGCCGGCAAATCCCATGAAGAAGCAGGACAATGTGAAGGCAATCCAGATGTGTCGTTCGACGGGAATGCCGAGAAAGCGGGAGCGGCGCTCGTTCTCGCGGATCGCAATCATGGTGCGGCCGAACGGCGAGCGCAGGATGAATCCCATCGCGCCGACCGCCAGTGCAAAGCAAAACAACACGAAGAAGTAGAAATTGTTGGCGCTGGAGAGAATGTCGAGCTGGAACAGGCCGAAGTCGAGCGGCTGGCGCGAGAAGCCGCGCAGGCCATCGTCACCGCCGGTCAGCGAGCTCCATTGAAAGGCGATGTAGTAAAACACCTGGCCGAATGCGATCGTCACCATGGCGAAATAGACGCCGCGCCGCCGCACGATCAGCGTGCCGAGGATGGCGCCGCAGAGACCGCCCAGCAGCATTCCCGCGACCAGCGCGAGCGGCGTGCTGGCCGCCAGGAACTTCAGCGTCAGCCCGGCGCCATAGGCGCCAAGGCCGAAATACGCGGCGTGACCGAACGACAGCACGCCGGTAAATCCCAATAGGAAATTCAGCGACATCGCCGCCAGTCCGAGCACAAGGACTCGCGTCGCGAGCGCGGTGTACCCGCCGAGCGGCACCATCCAGTAGGGCGCGAATATCAAAGCTGTCCAGATCGCCGCGAGGACGATCAGCTTGCGGGTTTGTTCGGCGCTCAACTCATCATTCCTTCTTCGCCGAATAATCCGCGCGGGCGCACCAAAAGGACCACCGCCATCATGACGTAGATCACCGCCTCGCTGGCTGCCGGGAAAAACACCGCCGTCAATCCCGATGCGACCCCGATCAGCAGGCCGCCGATCAGCGTCCCCGGCAGGCTGCCGATGCCGCCGACGATGATGGCGATGAAGCTCGGCATCAAAAGCCCGGTGCCCATGGTCGGCTCAAGGCCTAATTGCCCGGCCGCGAGAACGCCGCTGAGACCGGCCAGAAAAATGCCGACCGCAAAATTGAGCGAGCGCAGCATTTGCACGTTGATTCCGAGCGCCGCGACGGTGTCGAGGTCAAGCGTGCCGGCCCGGATGCGAATGCCCAGTCGGGTGTAGCGCAGCAGCAGGAACAGCAATGTCACGGCAATCATCACCACGGCCACCATGAACAGCCGATAGCCGGTGATGAAAAACAGTTCATTGCTCAGTGGCTGCGCCAGAAACTCCGGAATGGTGACCGGCTTGCCCTGCGGGCCAAAGATGAATCGGGTGCCATCCTCGATCATGAACGCGAGGCCGAAGGTGAGCAGCAGGCTATAGAGCGGATCGCGTCCATAGAGCGGTCGGATCAGCACCCGCTCGACCGCGAGCCCGATGACCGCCGTCAATGGCGGCGCCAGCAGCAGCGCGCCCCAAAAGCCGATATAGGGCGTGATGGTGTAGGCGATGTAGCCGCCGATGACGAGAAATCCGCCATGGGCGAAATTGATCACGTTGCTCAAATTGAGAATGAGAGACAGCCCGAGCGCCATCAACACATAGAAGGCGCCGATGATCAGCCCGTTGGTGACGTTAAACAGCAGAAGTTGCGCCATAAATCACCGAGATGGAAACATGCATCTGATCCGGGAGGCACCTCTTGCAAGGTTGCTGCCTCCCGTATCCCTGGGAAATTGCGGACGTTAGGTTACGCCGGCCACTGAATGGTGCAGCCGGTTTCGCTGACAGCGGGTGCAGTCTTGTCGCCCGGCACCACTTCATCGACGCGGTACAGATCTTCCGGATCGTCCTTGCCTTTCGACTGCGCCTCGCCGACGAAGGCGGACGTCATCAATTGGTGATCGCCCTTGCGGTAGTAGCACTTGTTCGGCTGCAGCTTGACGTCGTCGGGCAGTTCGAAGTTTTCCAGTCCGGCAGCGAGCTTGACCGCGTCGAGGGTTTTCTCCTGGTTCGCAATCAGCGCAAAGGACATGGCCGAAGCGTAGCCGAACCAGTGCCGCGCGGTCGGCACATTGCCGTTGTTGACCTTGCGGATGTCGGCGACGAATTTGTCGACGCCGGGAACGCCGGGCTGCTTCCAGTACCATTCGAACATCCAGATCCCGATCCGTGCCTCCGGCGGCAGCGCGGCCAGCGATTCCAGTTCCTGCTGCGTTCCCGCGACATGGATCTGCTTGTTGAGGCCGAACTGGACCACCTGCTTGAGGCAGTTGATCATGTCGGAGCCCTGCACCAGCAGGATCATCACGTCGGGATTTGCCGCCCGTGCCTTGATCAGGTAGGCGGAGAAGTCGGTGGTGCCGAGCGGCGTCAGCTCGTTGCCGGTAACGGTGCCGCCGAGCTTTTTCAGATCGTCGGTGCAGGCGTCATACAGCGTATGGCCGAAGGCGTAGTCGGGCGTGATGAAGTGCCACTTCTTGCCGTACTTGCTGTACAGCACGCTCGATACCGAATTCGCTTCCATCCGCGTGGTGTTGCAGACGCGGAACACGTTCCACTTGCAGTCCTTGCCGGTGATCGAATCGGTGTGGCCGCCGGAAACAATGTGCAGGATTTTCTTTTCGGCGGTGACCTGGGCGATCGCGGCCGCGACGCCCGAATTGACGTCGCCGATCATGAAGGTGACCTGATCCCGCTCGATCAGCTTGCGCGCCTTTTGCACGCCGGTGCCGACATCATTGGCGGAATCTTCCACCAGCAGTTCGACCTGGCGGCCGAGAATGCCGCCCTTGGCGTTCATCTGTTCGACGGCGAGCTTGGCCCCCATCACCTCGTTGCCGGCAGGCGCCGCGTAGACGCCGGTGAGAGGATCGACCATGCCGATCCGGATCGGCGTCTCGCCGCGGGCCTGGATGATGAAGGGTGATGCCACCTGGAAGGCGCCCAGCGCCGCGGCGCCCTTGATCAGCGTACGACGATTGAATTTCGGGTTGAAAGCCTGCGAAGTCATGAGTTCTCCCTGGTGGATCGTTGATTTTCTTCTCGGCTATGTCGGTTCGCCCGGCGCGTGGAGGCACCGGGCGCCACTTCGTCGTGGCTCAGGCCGGCCACTGGATCTTGCAGCCGGTGTCTTCGGCCGGTCCGGCGGCTTTTTCGCCGGGTATGGGGTTTTTCACCGTGAACATGTTGTCCGGATCGCCCTGCGGCGGATGCGCCTCGCCGACAAACACGGTGCTCATCAATTCGTGGTCGCCGGCGCGGAACGCAGGTGCGCCCGGCTGCAACGCAACCTCCGGCGGCAGCTTGAACCCGGCAAGCGCATGCGCCAGTTTTGGAGCGTCAAGCGTCTTTTCCTGGTTTGCGATGAGCGCCAGCGTCTGCACCGATGCGTAGCCGAACCAGTTACGGGCGGTCGCTGCGGCACCCGTAATTTTCTTGATCGAGGCGTTGAACTCGGCGACATGCGGCACGCCGGGCTGGTCCCACCACCACTCCATGGTCCACCATCCGACGCGCGCGCCATCGGGCACGGCGCGGATGCTCTCGAGCTCGAACAGGGTGCCGCCGACCGCCATCTGCTTGTCGAGGCCGAACTGGACGAACTGCTTGAGGCTTGAAACCTGGTCGCCGCCGCCCATCACGTTGATCAGCACCTGCGGGCCGTAGGCCTTGGCCTGGATCAGGTAGGCCGAATAATCTGCCGTGCCCAGCGGGACGAGTGCGCCTGAGGACGTGCCGCCGGCGGCTTTCAGGAGCTTTTCGAAGCCGGCCTGGACCGAATGGCCATAGGCGTAATCCGGAGTCAGGAAGTACCACTTCTTGCCGAATTTCTCCATTAGCGTGGAAGCGATGGCGTTGGCATCCATGGAAGTGGAGTTGCAGATCCGGAATACGTTCCACGAGCAATTGGCGCCGGTGATCGGATCGGTGTGGCCGCCCGAGACGATATGGAGCACCTTCTTTTCGCTGGTGACCTGCGCCATCGCGATCGCGATGCCGGAATTGACGTCGCCGATGATGAAGCTCACCTGGTCGCGTTCGATCAGCTTGCGGGTCTTCTGCACGCCGGTGCCGACGTCGTTGGCGGAGTCTTCGACCAGCAGCTCGACCGGCCTGCCGAGAATGCCGCCCTTCTTGTTGATCTCCTCGGCGGCGAATTTCGCTCCCACCACCTCGCTCTGTGCGATCGCGGCATAAACCCCGGTCAGCGGATCGACCATTCCGATCCGCACCGGCGTTTCGCCGCGGGCTTTGATGATGAAGGGGGATGAAAATTGCACCGCAGCAAGCGCGGCGCTGGTCTTCAGAATAGTCCGCCGATCAACCGGCCAGGACCGTCGCGGGGTATCCATATTGTCCTCCCAGACAAGGTGATGTGTCTTCAGACAGGCATTCTTCGATGCCCTTTCGGCCGGGAGCGTAACCTGTCCGGGTTGCCTTTGCCAATGATGAACCCGGGAAAATCCTGCAACCTTCGACCTAGATGTGGTCTGCTCTCAGAACATGCCGTCGGCTTTAGGCCCGCCCAGACACGAACATTCCAACCCGCATGGCCGCTTTTATGCGCCTTCTTGCGTCGCGGCGGGCGCCTTGCCGCGGATCGGCGCGACCGGACGGCGTGCTTCGCCGGGCTCCACGATGAAGCGCTGATCGAGGGAATACCAGGGTGTCGCGAGACCCAACTCGGGCGAGGGCTCGTCATGGCGCACGTAGTTGCCGATCAGCGCGCGCGTGACGCCAAACTGCACATCTGAATCGATGTGCTCGTCGTCGGGCGAGTAAATTTGCGAGATCAGGGTTTTGTAGCCCGGCTTGTAGATCATGAAGTGCAGATGCGCGGGCCGGAAATGGTGGCGACGGGTGGCCCTCACCAGTTCCCCGACCGGCCCATCGACAGGGATCGGATACCCCGCCGGCTTGACACTGCGGAAATCAAAACGCCCGGCTTCGTCAGAAATAAACCGCCCGCGTAAATTCATCTCGGCCTGCTCGGGATCCTGGTTCTCATAGAGACCTTCCGGCGAGGAGTGCCAAACGTCGACTTCGGCCCCGGCCACAGGCCGCCCCTTTCCGTCTTCGATGGAGACGTGAACGACCAGCCCCGGGCCCGGCGTCGGTGAACGCAGCAACGTATCTCCGCTGGCGCTCAGCGGCTGATCTTCGCGCCAAAACGGACCCAGCAGGTTCGCCTGGGTTTCGGTCTGGCCATGGTTGCCGTTGTTGAGCAGGCAGACCAAAGAGGACACACCCAGCGAGCCCGCCATCAACACGACTTCGTTGTGCGAGGCGGTCGTCTTCTGGCCCATCGCCGCGACGATCCTCGCCGCTTGCTGGAATTCGCGTTCGGTCAGGCGAACCTCGCGCACAAAGCCGTGCAAATGTCGCACGAGCGCCAGCAAGATTTCGCGCAGACGCGGATCCTCCGTGCGGGTAACGGCTTCAACGACGGCGTCGGTCACCATGGCCTGATTTTCTATGATCATTTCCAGCCTATCCCGCGAGGCCCCGTGTATCAGGGCCAGACATCGCCAGCGTCAGGTATCAGAATTGCGGCTATTTCGGAAGCGCCGGCGAGACGCGCGATCTCTGCGCAACATCGCTCAGGGTTTCAAGGATCGAATATAAGCCGCGAGCGCGAACGCCTACCAGGGAAGGCCGGGGGGATGTTGAATGTGGGAAGCTATGACAGACGTTCATGGCCATAATAGTTCACGGTACCGTCGCGGGCGCGATTGTCTTCTGCGGAGCACGCGCCCGGGCCGTGACCGAACCGGTGACGAAACTTTCTCGCGAAATGTCTGTAGTCGCGAAAACCGCAAGCATACGCAATTTCGCCGAGAGCCTGACTTGCGCCCAGGGTCGCCCGGCGCTGCAGAAGACGCGCGGCGTGATCTAGACGAAACGAATAGATGAATTCATTGCAAGTCGAACCCCGTTGCGTAAACAATTTCTGGAGATAACGCAGTGAAATCCCCGCTCTCGCTGCGGCCTCGCAAGGACCAAAATCCGGATCGGCGAAACCGTCCTTGATGACGCCACGGACACGCCTGAACAGCTTGTCCGCGTGACGCGACGGCGCCGGATCATCGGGTGCGAACAACGCGCCGACAAGATCGTAGACTGTTAGCCGCATATAAGAATCGGCCGGCGAGGGGGGTGATCCTTCTCCATCCGCGGAATTGAGGATGAGATCAAGGAGCAGGCGACCGGCAGCCGTTCCGCTGTGCCGGTAAAGACCGCCCCGTGGCTCGAATCCGAGATGCGAAACCAGGGACCGGCGCGGCAAAAGAAGAGCCACGGACTTCCACGGCCCACCCGCATTGGTATTGAAGAAAGTCGCGGGCCGGGCCGTATCGACGAGCGCAACATCGCCCACATCGAAGCGCACGGCTTCCTCGTTGTGGGTCATCGCTGACCGGCCGGCGACTTGAAAGATCGTGAAATAGTGGTCCGCGCCATCGAGGCGAACATCGCGGTGTGTCCGTTCGACCCGACGAGCATTGGAACCAACCTCGGCTGCGGTGAGCCCGCAGACGCTAAGGGGGCACACGCAGCCGGTAAAGGCCTTGGGGTCGATACCTTCCGGGTTGAACCGCCCGCCCATCGTGCGGATCAGCTCTTTCCACGTCTCGAAATCCAAATGTGGTGAGCCAGGGATATTGCCGCTCGATTCTCGTGGCATCGCAACTTTCCATTTCTCAAACGACACAATCGTTCGTGACTTCAGATCGGAGCTGTATGCACGAGATGCAAGCTACTTGCCTCGGCTGACGTTTGCGAGCTTCGAAGGCTGATAAGACAAAATTAGGCCTCCAGCGATCACGTCTTATCAATTGATGGTCAGACACGAAGACCCTGTCGACCGCAAACCAGCTGCCTTCTGCAGGTGCTTTGAGTAGCGAGCCCTTCGCCCTCGAAGGGTTTGGAAGCTGTTTTGAATGCGTCCGCCGCGGGATTCCAATAGCAAAACTCTAGTCGTGGGAATCTATTCAATTCATCCCGGAATTCTCATAGCGCGACTAACGCGGCGCGCTTTTGTTTAGGCGGGGGATTTCCGGTCGCGAGTAAACTTTGCCGTTCAGCGATGCAACTCGCCCTTAACCTGGCTGAGGACCGTGTGGGCGCGCCAAGCCAACATGTCGGATGAGTTCTGATCGCTGGAATTTGGTGCGTCGTGCGCCTGTGACGCCCTTTGAGTGGTACCGGCGCGCACTAACACTTGTATCGCCAGCCAGTCGGAATAGGTCGCCGCAGCCGGGTTCACACTTCAACCCAGAGCTAAGATCAAACATGATGAAATATCAAACATGATGAAATAGAGGTCAAACATGCCGAAACAGGACCGTTACTGCCTCGCTACTCTTCGTACCCAGTTGCTCGACCACCCCGTCTACGCGGAGGTCGCTTCTATCGAGGATCTAAGGCGATTTATGGAAGATCATGTCTTCGCCGTCTGGGATTTCATGTCGCTCCTAAAGCGGCTGCAGCAGGATCTGACATGCACGAAAGTGCCGTGGTTCCCCGTGGACAACGCGCGGGCTGCACGCCTTATCAACGACATCGTGATAGGCGAAGAGACGGATGTCGATCCGGACGGCTCCTATGTCAGCCACCTCGATCTCTACCTCCGCGCCATGGTCGACGTCGGCGCCAGTACCCGACAATTCGACAGATTCCGTTCAATGGCGCAGGTCGGTGTTTCCGTCGAAAAGGCTATGGCGCGCGCGGGTGTGTCGTCTCATGTACAGGCCTTTGTCGCGCATACGATGACGCTGGCCCGGTCGGGATCGACGGAAGAGGTCTTGGCGGCATTCTTTCACGGCCGCGAGGACATCATACCGGAGATGTTCAGCAGGCTGCAAAAGACGCTCCCAGGCGCGAGGCACGACAACGACAACGACCCCCTGCGTCATTTCGTCTACTACATCGATCGGCACATCGAACTCGATGGGGATAGTCACGGTCCAATGGGGCGGGAGCTGCTCGAAGGCCTGGTTGCCGACTCACCGCAGAGGGATGAACGGGCTTTGCGGGCCGCGTGCAACAGCATCAAAGCCCGGATCGAGCTTTGGAATGGCACATTAAACACACTTCGCGACATGCGCGCGAAGAAGGCTACGTCCGCTACACAAGCTACGGCACGGCAGATGGGCGAAGCTCCGCTGGTCTCCAGACGAGCGAGCTGAGAACCAAGAAACAGACCCGCCGCTTGCCTAGCGGCGGGTCGTCGGCAGCCTGGCCGGCGGATGCGGCTCTTTGCCAGATCCGCCGAAGCGCTTCTTTACGCGCTCGCGCAACTGCTGGAACGTGACGTAGAGCATCGGTACCATGAAGATCCCGATCGAACTTGCGGCGAGCATGCCGCCGAACACGGCGGTACCAACGGCCCTGCGGCTGATCTGAGCGGCGCCTGTGGCGATCACCAGCGGCAGCAACCCGAGAATGAAAGCGATCGAGGTCATCATCACGGCGCGGAATCGCATCTGCGCACCTGATATCGCCGCGTCGTCGATCGCAACGCCGCTCTCTCGTTGCTCCTTGGCAAACTCGACAATCAGGATACCGTTCTTGGCGGCCAGCGCGATCAGCACCACGAGCCCAATCTGACCGTAGAGATCGAGGTTCAGCCCGGCGAGCTTGATGCCGAGATAAGACCCCAACACGCCGACGACGACCGACAGCAGCACGGGAATCGGGATCGTCCAGCTTTCGTAAAGCCCGACCAGGAACAAATAGGCGAACAGCACCGCAAGCCCGAGGATGATACCGGTCTGGCCGGACGCCTGCTGTTCCTGATATGCGGTGCCGGTCCATTCAAAGCTATAGCCTGCCGGCAGCGTGGTATTGGAGATCTCCGTCATGGCGGCGAGCGCCGTCCCGGAAGAGATGCCAGCCGCCGGGCTTCCGTTGACGGTGACCGAGCGGTAATTGTTGTAGCGCGTGATGACCTGAGGTCCCGTCACGATCTTGACGCTGGCGATGGATCGCATCGGCACCATCTGGCCGGTGCCGTTGCGCACATATATTTGCCAGATGTCCGAAAGGTCGCCGCGATTGGATGCCTCGCCCTGAACGTTGACCTGCCAGGTGCGGCCGTAGAGATTGAAGTTGTTGACGTAGATGCCGCCAAGCGTCGCCTGCAACGCGGTGAAGACGTCGCTGATGTTGAGGCCGAGCGCCTGCGCCTTGGCGCGGTCGATGTCGAGATAGATCGACGGATTGGTCGCCGTGAAGGTCGAGAACACGCGCGTGAGCCGCGGGTCGCTGTTGGCGGCGGCGATCAGCCCGGCGGTGACGTTGCCCATCGCGGCCGGGTCCTGTCCCTCCAGCGCTTCGAGCTGGTACTCGAAGCCGCCGCTGGTCGAAAGCCCGATGATCGGCGGCAGATTGAACGGCAGCACGTTGGCCTGCCGGATCTGCGCTCCGCCGCCGAACGTTTGCCGGATCAGGGCCTGCACCGAATCCGCCGCTGCCTTGCGATCCGCGAACGGCTTCAGCCGCGCCACCATGAAGGCGTTGTTCGGTTCGGATACTCCGTCCAACAGGGAAAAGCCGATGATCGAGAGCGTGTGCTGAACCGCCGGCATCTGCTTCAGCAGGCTTTCAACCTGTTTGGTCACCTCACTGGTGCGCGACACCGATGCGCCATCAGGCAATTGTACCGAGATGAAGAATGCGCCCTGGTCTTCTTCCGGAAGGAACCCTGTCGGCGTTAACCGCGAAACCCCGAATATGCCGCCTGCGAACACCAGCACAAGGACAAGCGACAGCGCGGCCATTCGCACCAGCCGCCGCACGCCGCCGGCGTAGCGGTCGCGCATCCAGTCGATACCGCCGAGTACGCGCCCCATGATGCCGCGCCGCGGCCCGGTGTGACGCAGGAACACCGCGCACAGCGCCGGCGACAAGGTCAGCGCATTGAGGGCCGAGATCAGCATCGCCGCGCTGATCGTCACCGCGAACTGGCGGAACAGCGTGCCGGAAATCCCGGGAATGAAGGCAATCGGCACGAACACCGACAGCAGCACCAGCGTGATCGCGATGATCGGCGCGGTGATCTGGGTCATGGCCTTCTTGGTAGCTTCGGCCGGCGAAAGATCCGGTTCCTCCTCCATCACGCGCTCGACGTTTTCGACCACGACAATGGCGTCGTCGACCACGATGCCGATCGCGAGCACCATCGCCAGCAGCGATACCGTGTTGGCCGAATAGCCAAGCACCAGCAGCACGGCGAAGGCGCCGATCAAGCTCACCGGCACCGCAACCGCCGGGATGATCGTGGCGCGCAAACTGCCGAGGAACAGAAACACCACGATCACCACCAGGACGAAGGCTTCGCCGATCGTCTTGAGCACCTCGGCGATGGTGTCGCTCACAAAGGTGGTGGAATCGTATTGCACCAGATAGGACAGGCCCGCCGGAAATCGTCCCGACAACCTTTGCAGCGTCGCCTGCACCGCCTTCGCCGTCGTCACCGCATTGGCGCCGGGCGCAAGATAAATGCCGATCGGCACCCCGGCACGGCCGTCGATCCGCGACTCGCTGTCGAGATTTTGCGCGCCGATCTCGACGCGGGCGACGTCGCTGATCCGCAGCACCGAGCCGTCCGGGTTCGCCCGCAGCACGATGTTGCCGAACTGCGCCGGAGTGGTCAGCCTGCCCTGGGTCTGTACGTTGAACTGGAACTGCTGGTCGTCGCTGATCGGCCGGGCGCCGATCCGGCCGACCGGCGCCTGCACGCTCTGGGCCCGGATTGCGGCAATGACGTCGGATGGCGCGAGGTTGAGGCTGGTCAGCCGCTGCGAATCGAACCAGATCCGCATCGAGTAGTTGAGTTTCGCGAACAAGCTGGCCTGGCCGACGCCCGGGGTACGGGAAATCGCATCGAGCACGTTGATGATGGCGTAGTTGGTGATGAACAACGGATCCTGCTCGCCATTGGCGCTGTAGAGCACGATGAATTGCAGGATCGCCGACGATTTCTTCTGCACCACCAAGCCCTGCAGTTGCACCTCGGGCGGCAGTTGCGACAGCGCGGTCTGAACGCGGTTGTTGACGTTCACGGTGTTGATGTCGGGATTGGTGCCGAGCGCGAACGAAACCGTTAGCGTGTAGCTGCCGTCATTGCCGCTGGTCGATTTCATGTACAGCGCGCGGTCGACCCCGACCACCTGCGCCTCGAGCGGCTGGGCGACGCTGGACTCGACCACCTCCGCCGAGGCGCCGGGGAACACGCCGGTGACCGTGACCTGTGGCGGCACGATGTCGGGAAATTGCGCCACCGGAATCGCCAGTAGCGCGAGCGCGCCGGCGATGGTGATGACGAACGCGATCACGATCGCGAGACGGGGACGGTCGACGAAAACCGCGGAAATCATCGGCTCTTGCCCGCCGGTTTCGCCGCGCCGGCGCCGCCGCTATCAATTGGCGTGCCGTCACTGGCGGAGGCCTTCATGCTGGACTGGATCAGCGCGCTCGCCGGCCCAGGCGAGACCGGCTGGCCAGGACGCACCCGCTGCAGGCCCTCGACGATCACCTTGTCGCCCAGCGCGAGCCCGTTGATGACCGCAGCTATTGTCGGGGTCGACTGCCCGAGCTGGATCCGACGCTGCTCGGCCTTGTTATCCGCGCCGACCGTGAAGACATAATCGCCCTGCTGGTCGGACAGCACCGCGGAGCGCGGAATCGCCAGCACCTCGACCGGCTGCACGCCCTCCAGCATCACGGTGACAAATTCGCCGTCGGTAAGTTCGCGCACCGGACCGCCTGTGGTCGAGGGATCATGCAGCGGTGGATTGGGGATTGCGCCGCGCACCGAGATCGTATCGGTGCTCTGCGCGACGGTGTTGTCGACGAAGTTTAATTGGCCGGTCTGGTCATAAAGGCGACCGTCTGTCAGGCGAATCTTGATCACCACCGCGTTGAAGCCGCCCCGCGTTGCGTAGCGGTCGCGCAACTCCAGTCCCGCGCGCACCGAGACCGGGAAGAGGACGTACATCGGATCCTGGCTGACGATGGTGGTCAGCACACCCGATCCCGGGTTGACCACGTTGCCTTCGGTCACCGCGGTGCGGCCGATCTTGCCGTCGATGGGCGAGCGGATATCGGTATAGTCGAGGTTGATTTGGGAGGATTGCACCTGGGCCTGAGCGGACTGCACCTGGGCCTCAAGGCTGCGCTGGTTGGCGAGCGCCGCGTCGTAGGTCGATTGCTGGCCGGCCGGGCCGCCAAGCAAAGTCCGCGCCCGGTCGGTGGTCAGCTTGGCGTTTTCCAGTGTCGCCTGTAACTGCGCCACAACCGCCTGCTTCGAGGCAAGATCGGCCTCGAACGGACCCTGCTCGAGACGATAGAGATGTTCTCCCGCCTTGATTTCGCTGCCTTCCTCGAACAGCCGCTTTTCCAGAAACGCGGTGACGCGCGCGACCACGTTGACCCGGTTGACCGCCTCGATCCTTCCGAGAAATTCGCTGGATTCGGTAATCGGCCGCTTGGCCGCTTCAACGATTCCTACCGCCGGGGGCCCGCTAGGGGCGGGCTGCGCCCGCGTTGCTGAGGGAGTTCCAACCGCGATGGCACCCGCAGTCAGCAGACTGATAGGCAATCTTGCAAGGTGCATTTCGCGCGCCCTCACCATGACCGGAAGCCAATGTTAGCATACTTCGATCGAGGGGGATCGCCGGGATTGAACAATCATTCCCGGGCGCTGCACAATTCTAACGGTGACGTGGCACACGAAATGCCGCCGAACAATCCGGTATCCCCGTTACGTCAATGCCCGGCGGCGCTTTTGGCGGCGGCGTTGTTGAGAACGACCAGTCCATCGGCGGCCACGCCGGTCCTGGTGTTGATCAGGAACGGATTGACGTCGATCGAAGCGATGCGGCTGCCGGCATCGGCCATCAAATTGGACAGGCCGACCAGCGCCTTTACCGCCGAGGCTTCGTGCAGGGCGGGCTTGCCGCGATAGCCCCTCAGCTTCACGCCGGCCTTGGTCCGGCCGATCAGCTCTTTGGCCTCGGCCGCGTCGAGCGGGGCCCCCGCCAACGCGACGTCCTTCATCAGCTCGATATCGACGCCGCCGCTGCCGAACAGCACCACCGGTCCCATCTCGGCGTCGAGCGAGGCGCCGACCACCAGTTCGAGCTCGGCCTTGACCTGCTGCGCGATCAGGATGCCCTCGAGAACAGGCTTGTGCTTCAGCTTCTTCACCCGCGCGGTGATGTCGTTGAAGGCTTTCCTGACCTCGGCGGTGCTGTTGATGTTCAGCACCACGCCGCCGATGTCGGATTTGTGCAGGATGTCCGCACTGACCACCTTGGCGACCACCGGAAAGCCGATTTTCCTGGCGATCTTCACGGCGTCGGCGGCGGTCTGCGCGATCTCTTCCTTTGAGACCGGAATGCCGTAGGCCCTAAGCAGCTTCTTGGACGCGACCTCATCGAGTGCTGCGCCCTTGGCGTTCTTCAGCGTCCTCTCCAGCGTCGCGCGCGCCGAGGCGCTGGAGCTCGATTGGATATCGGGCACCACCTTGCGCAGCGAGCTGTAATCGATCAGCGCCTTGATCGCGCCCACCGCCCGGTCGAGGCCCTGCATGACCGCGATATGCGGCAGCGACCGGCGCAAGCCCTTGGTGAATTCGGTGAAGCCGATCGACATCGTCGAGATATAGACCACCGGCTTGCTGGCTTTTTCCGCCATCTCGTTGACGATGCGCAGATTGCGTTCGCGCAATTCATGCGGCGCCTTCGGCAATTCGGCGTCGATGATGACGATGTCGGTGTCGGGGTCGTCGATCATGGTCCGGATCGACTGCATGTAGACGGAAGGATCGACCACGGCCGCGAACCCGGCGTCGAGCGGATTGCCGACGATGCTGCCCGGCCCGAGCATTTTTGCCAGTTTGTCGCTCGCATTCGTGCTCAACGGCGCGAAGTTCAATCCCGCCGAATGGAAAGCATCGATCAGCAGGCCGCGCTTGCCGCCAGACAGCGTCACCGCGGCGAGGCGGGCGCCCTTCGGCGGATCGGCATGGACAAAGCACTCGGTGGTTTCGATCAGTTCGTCGAGCCCGCGCACGCGGATCACGCCTTCGCGTGTCGAGATCGCGTCGAAGGTCTCGATCGAGCCGGCCAGCGCGCCGGTATGCGCCATGGCGGCGGCGCGCCCGCCCTCGGATGCCCCGAGTTTCAATGCGATCACCGGCTTGCCGGCCGCGCGCGCGGCCTTGCAGGCTTCGCGGAACACCTTGGTGTTGCGCACGCCTTCGAGATAAACCACGATCACGCGTACGCTCGGATCGGCGGCGAAATAGGCCATCAGATCGGGGGTCTCGAGGCCGGCTTCATTGCCTGTGGTGACCATGTAGCCGACGCCGACGCCGCGATCCTCCAGCGCCTGGCGGATTGCCATCACGATCGCGCCGGATTGGCCGGCGATCGCGACGGGACCTGCTTCCATCGTGACGATGCGGTCGTCGATGTTGGTAAACAGCTTTTCGCCGGCGCTGAGATTGCCGAGGCAATTCGGACCGGTGACCGCAAGCCCGGTCTCCCGGATCGCCTGCTGCAGCTCGGCCGCAAGCTTCTGGCTTTCATCGTCCTGCAATTCGCTGAAGCCCGAGGTCACGATGGTCGCCGAGCGCGCGCCGGCCGCGGCGGCCTCGCGGATAACCTGGACCGCGAAGCGCGCCGGCACCAGCACCAGCACGTGATCGGGCTTATCGGGCAGGCTGGCAAAATCCTTGTAGCAGGGGACGCCCCAGATGGTTTCGCGCCTGGCGTTGACGGGATAAAGACCGCCTTCGAACTGATATTTGATCAGGTTGTTCCAGATCCGCTCGGCGTAGTTGCCGGGCTTGTCGGTTGCGCCGACCAGCACGATGTTGCGCGGATGCAGCATCGCATGAATGCTTTTGACGATGTCGCTGGCGTCCCGCGAAGGCGCCCATTGGCGGGCTGGAACTGACGCGGTGCTGCTGACCTGTGCTTCCATAGGCGTAATCCTCAACCCTTCGCTTCTTGTCCGAAAATGACGATCGACCGATCGCCACTTTTCATGGCTTTTCATTTCTTATTATGGGGAGTTGAGAGAGGTGGCAACTCGCGCGGCCGGGCATTGTCCGCCGCACGGCATTTATCGGCTTACCAGGCCGGCCGGGGCCGCGCCGGAGACGCGATACCGGCGAGCAACACGGCAAGAATCCCGGTCAGAAAAATGCCGTCGAAGGTGCCGGCGCCGCCGATCGAGGCGATAGGCGCGCCAAGGCCGTTGATCTTGTCAAGATTGGAAAGATCGGCGCCAATCAGGGTTCCCATCGAGCCACCGATATAGGCAAGGGGTGCGGCGTATTCGCGGGAGAGGATAAAGGCCAGGATCGCCGTGCTCACGACCGGCGCAAATACCGGCACCGCGATACCCAGGCTCGGCACCGGCGTCGCCATCGAATGGATGATAAAAGCGA
The DNA here is from genome assembly GCF_900129425.1 of Bradyrhizobium erythrophlei. Lineage (NCBI taxonomy): Bacteria > Pseudomonadati > Pseudomonadota > Alphaproteobacteria > Hyphomicrobiales > Nitrobacteraceae > Bradyrhizobium > Bradyrhizobium erythrophlei. Next base: position 113,163 of record NZ_LT670817.1, read on the forward strand.
TCGCCGTCGTCGCAATCGCCGCCTTCACCCAGAGTTGATACCGGACCACGAGATAGGCCGACATCACGGTGGGAATCAAGGCGCCGCCGACATTCACGGCCAGCACCGTACCCGGCCACGACACCACGACAGGCACGACATAGCTCATGCCGAAGAAATCGACGATCTGCCCGGACTCGACCGGCGGCGGTCCGGGCAGCACCGTGATCGGGATATTGAAATAGCTGCCGATCAGCGAGCCGAACAACAGCAGCAGCGCGACCCGCGGACTGACGCCGAGCCGCATATAGGCGTATCTGAGGATGCCCAGCTGGATCAGGATGACCAGCCCCACAACCAATATGACCAGGATCGAAAACAATCCCGGCGTTATCGGCAGATAATGAACTTGGGAACCCATGGCGCTTCAGTGTCGGTTGGTTCGCATTTCCAGTGAACTGGGAACCGTCTGGCGGAATCGCAAGCTTTTTCTGCTTCAACTCGCTGAAATGCGCGCCGGCATCAAAGCCCGTCATGCCCGGCCTTGTGCCGGGCATCCACGTCTTGACGGCATTTGCAGCAAGAAAAGACGTGGATGGCCGGGACGAGCCCGGCCATGACGATGATCGGAGCCGCGTCCTAGTCCTAACCGCCCGTCTCAGCGCTGATGATGTCGCCGAACAGCACCCACTGGCCGTTCCTGAACTGCATCATCTTGAGCTGTTCGATCGGGGCGAAGTCGGTGGCAGACGTGTTGATCTTGACGCCGGGGATCAGGGTATCCGGCGCAAAATCCTTCAGGCCGGCGGCCTGCTTCATGACGTTTTCCCGGGTCAGGTTGTCGCCGGCCTGCTTGAGCACCTGCACCATGGTCTGCGCCGCGGCGTAGCCGTACACCAGATTGGCATCGGAGATGTTGGCGCCCGGCATGTACTTGCCGACGAAGGCCATGAATTTCTTCATGCCGTCGTCATCCTTCCACTGCGGATCGGAGGCGTCCTTAAGGTAACCGGCCGACAGCACGCCTTCGGAAGCCTCCAGCCCCGCGGGCTTCATGACCGCGCCGATCGAGATCGAGACGTCGGTCATGAGATGCATCGGCTTCCACTCCAGCTCGGCCATCTTCTTGATCGCCTGGGCGGCGAATTTCGGCGTCGAGATATTGACCAGCACGTCGGCGCCGGTGCCCTTCAGCTTGACGATGTGGGAGTCGATCGAGGGCTCGGTGGTCTCGTAGCTTTCCTCGGCAACGATGATGCTGGAGGCCTTGTCGCCGAACACGTCCTTCAGCCCGGCGACGTAATCCTTGCCGAAATCGTCGTTCTGGTAGAACACCGCGACCTTGGCGTCCGGCTTGTTCTTCAGGATGTACTTGGCGAAAATCCGCGCCTCGACGCGGTAGCTCGGCTGGAAGCCCATGGTCCAGGGAAACTCCTTCGGGTCGTTCCACTTGCTGGCGCCGGTGGCGACGAACAACTGCGGGACCTTCTTGGTGTTCTGATATTTCTGCACCGCGCTCTGGGTCGGCGTGCCCAGCGCGTTGAAGATCAGAAACACTTCGTCGCTCTCGATCAGCTTGCGCACCTGCTCCACCGTCTTCGGCGGGCTGTAGCCATCGTCGTAAGAGATGAAATTGATCTTGCGGCCGTTGACGCCGCCCTGGTCGTTGATCATCTTGAAATAGGCATCTTCGGTCTTGCCGATGGCGCCGTAGGCCGAAGCCGGACCGCTATAGGCCTCGACATTGCCGATCCTGATTTCGGTGTCGGTGGCGCCGGTGTCGTATTTCTTTTGTGCCAGCGCGCCCTGGGTAGCCAGCACCGAAAGCGCGGTCGCGGCTGCGACCGAGATCAAATTCGACGCAAGCAAGGACAGTCGTTTGTTCTTCACGGGGCGTTTTCCTTCGTTGGTTTTTGGTTTTCCCGGCCGCGTTGGGCGGCAAGGTGTCCGCACAGCATGCCCAACGCCGGTCCGGTTGACCAGCCGACTTTTAGCGCATTTTGCCCCGGGGCCGATCGGGCGTGAGGGCTGAGGCCGGGCTGCCTCGCCGCTTTGGCCCCGGTCCGTCGCATGCTCCGGTGCAGGACTGCATTGTCGAGAGGTGTCGCGACCACGGTTGGCGAAAGCCCGTACGTCAGCAATGCCTCTCAACAGTTCCGTCAGGTGATGCTTTCGGTACCGCGGATGCAACAGCAACTGCCAATTGGGCTGAGGGTTTCCGTGCAATTTTCGGCATGTCCGGCAACGCAGAAGCAGACAGCAAAGTGGAAGGTCCGGGCATTAGCCAGGCATGTTCGCGTTTTACTATCCCGACCTGAGTGACGGATTAGTCGGGAGCCGGACTCGTTGCATGCGGTCTACAGCCGCTTCTTGGTCACACGCCCTCCAAAAAACTAAATGCGGTCTCAGCCTTCCGGCGCCGCCGCCCTTCAGGCTGCCCGGCACGCGACCAACAATCTCATAAAAAAATATCACCCAGAAATTCACAACATCCAGGAGGACAACCGCATGACGTATCCTGTTTTGCGACAATCGCTGCTGGCGTTTGGCTCCGGTTTCGGCGCCTCCAGACTGCTTGGTGGGGCTAGAGCCAATCTTTCAGCAGGAAAGACAGGAATTGCCAGACACCGCGCGATGGGTGGTGCGCTGGTTGCGAGCTGCCTGCTGACATGGGACTCTGTCGCAGCGCAGTCGCCATCCGATAGCGAGAAGATTGAGCGTCTGGAACGGCAGACTGAACTCATGCGCGAGCAGATGAACCGCCAAAACGACTTGATCACGGCGCTGCAGAAGGAAGTCGCGCGAACCAAAAAGAAACCCGAGAAGAAGGAGACCGAGATGGCGAAGAGGTCTGAGCCATCGGTCAGCAGCGTCAATAGCAATCCGTCTGAGCCATCGGTCGCTCCCAAGCCGGAGGAGCCGCCCCCGTACGTTCCAACGCGGGCGGAAGTCATCCGCGGCACGCAGCCAGCGATAAGCACGCCGGTGGCGAAATTCCCCGGGGTTCAGTTCAGTGTGTGGGGCTGGCTCGAAGCGGCAACGGTGTTCCGCAACCACAATTCGGTCAACGATATGTTGACCGTCTTCGCCGCCATCCCCTATCCCAACTCGCCGCTCTACAAAGAGCATGAATTTCACGGCAGCGCGCGGCAGAGCCAACTCTCTTTCCTGGCCGAGGGCAACATGGATGCCGCGCAGAAACTATCGGCCTATATCGAGACGGACTTTCTGGGCGTCGGGCAAGAATCGAACTACTTGATTACCAACGACTGGGCTCCGCGCCTGCGACACGGCTATTTGACCTACGACAATGACAACTGGGGTTTCCACCTGCTCGCCGGGCAGCAATGGAGCATGGCGATACCCCAGGAGTTCGGGATCGTGCCCCGAAAGGAGCTTATTCCGCTGACGATCAACGCGAATTATCTCCCCGGCTATCAGTTTACCGACAACTGGCAGATCCGGCTCGTGAAGGATTTCGACAAACAGGTTTGGTTGGGCCTTTCACTCGAAAACCCTGCGACAAACCTCGCGCCCGGCATTCCCGACACCGTCAACGGCTTGGCCATCAACGTCACCAATACCGGCACCGGAGGTTTCCTCAACAAAGTCCCCGTCACCCCGAACCAGGCGCCTGACCTTATCGAAAAGGTCGCATGGGATCCGAGCTGGGGTCACCTCGAGTGGCTCGCGATGCAACGGTTCTTTACCGACAACACCTTGTGCGTGACCGCGGCGCCGACCGGCTGCGCGCTCGGAACGGCCAGCCAGAAGACATCCTTCGGCGCCAGTGCGGGTGGAAACTTCTTTGTGCGGGTTATTCCGCACTATCTCGAGGTGATGGGGGGCGTGATGTATGGCACCGGACTTGGTCGCTACGGGGCGGGGGCTTTGCCTGACGTGACCATCGGCCCCGACGGCTCGCTCGTCCCGCTGACCGCGCTCCATGCCTGGGCGGGGATACAATATTATCCGTGGGAGGGCTTGATACTTTATGGCTATGCCGGCCTCGAGCAGAATCGGGCGAGCTACTTCAGCACGTTCGGTTATGGCAATCCCGTTTTTGACAACAGCGGCTGCATGACTCCGACGGCTGACAGCTTCGCCACCGGCACGTCGGCGACATGCGTCGCCGACAACAAGCGCCTCGCGGATGCCAAGATCGGCTTCTGGCAGGATCTCTACAAGGGCCGTATGGGCCGTTTCGTGGTCGGCGCCGAGTTGGAATATCTCAAACGTACGTCCTTCCCCGGCATCGGCGGCGTGGTATCGACCGACAACTTAATCGCCTTTACCTCGCTCAGGTACTACTACTAGCCGGGTTATGCGGCTTGCGGGCGATCGGTTTGGCCGGAAGCCGCCTAACGCCCATGCGGCGCTTGAGGCGGTTTCCGGCATCGCGGCGCGACCTGCCGGAAACAGTAATGCAGGAGGACGTTCGAATGGGATCATCCAGGCAGGATGAACGCATTCGCTCCTGGCCACTGCGGCACGATCGCCGGGTCGACGTTCAGATGCTCGGCCACCATTTCCGCTGGAGAATGTTTAAGCCAGTCTGACAAATTCATCTCCTGAAAATTCGGAGTCCGGAACACGGCGATAAATTGCATGTCAGTGTCGCCGACGTTTTGCACATAATGCCCGTAGTTGCGAGGGACGTAGCCGATATCGCCGGGATTGAAATCCATCGTGACCACCTGCGGGCCGGTGTTGAACACGCCCATGCGCGCCTTGCCTTTGATGTAGTATTGCCACTCGTCGGCATTGGGATGCCAATGCATCGCCCGCATCGCGCCGGGTCGAACCGTCTGGATCACTGTGGCAATGGTGGTGGAGACTTTGAAAGTGCTGCTGTCTGCAAGCTGCAGTGTGCCGCTCTTCGTCACATTCAGGTTGGGCGACGCTGCGAGCGAGAAGGTGAACGGTTGGGGCGGAGTCTCCGCGTCACCAGTCATTGCGCTCCGAACAGCAGCCAGATCTCCCGGCACTTTGCCTTGAAAGATCCAGCGGTCGTTCAGTGGTATCTTTGCAAACGTCTCGGCCGGAACGCCAAAGTTTGCGGCAAGGACAGAAGGCGGCGTGTGGGCGAACCAATCGGTCACCAGGAGGGTGTTGAACTCGCTCTGCGCGCCATTGTCGAAGCAGATGACGAATTCGCAACCATCTGGCGCGAGGCCCTGCAGGGAATGCGGATACCCGGCTGGAAAATACCAGATATCGCCCTCCTTGACGTCCGCAACATAGGGGCGGCCTGTCGGATCGATTACGGTCACCCGGCAGTGGCCGTAAGTCATGTACGCCCACTCGGCAGCCTGATGCCAATGCAACTCGCGGATGCCACCGGACGACAGTCGCATATTGACGCCGGAGATCTCTGTGGAAATTGCGAAGTCCGCCTGGGTCACTTCCCGCGCCCAGCCGCCGTCCTGGATGCGGCGTGGTGCGTTGTTGAACGAGGCCCAAGTCAGGGGCATGCTGCCGACGTCGGTTGCCGGCGGAGAAAATGCCGACGGAAACTGATCCCTGATCGCCGGGTTTTGCGGCCCTGGATCCGTGACGCTCCCCGGATTTTTGGCGTTGATCGAGCCTTGCGGAGGCTCATCAGGATTGCCGAAGGAGCCGGCGTTCGCTGCGGACACTGTCATTGCCGCACCCATGGCTGAGGCGGCCAACATCTCTCGTCTCGAAAACATGGTTGTACTCCTGAGGATTGGGAGTTCGTGTCGTCGAAGCTTGTCCTGTGTTGGCGGCCTTCTACCGCGAACGCGGGCGAAAAAATTGGCGGTGGCGATGGACGTAGTCTCGCCTTCGATATCTTTCTTTTAAATTTGAATTTATTTTTCTGACAGGTGCGTCGGCTGTGAGTCTGCTCCCTGCCCCCCTTAACTTCGTGCACATCGCCCGGGGGTTCCGAAACCTAAAGTACAATTTAGTGGCGCCGGCGGATTGCGAACCTACCTCAAGCTCATGACTTCGCCGTTCCCGTGAATCATAGTGGCGGTCCCAATGTCTAACGCCTCCGTAAAAATCGCTATCGCATTGTTGATGGTCTTGACCCCATCTGCCGCTTCATTTGCGCGAGGGGGCGGACACGGAGGCGGACACGCAGGTTTTGCGTCAATGGGAGCATTTGCGCGGCCCGCCGGTTCGGGGGGGACGGGAAATGTGCCGATCAGTGGTGTTCCGCGCGGTCCTGGGAACGTTGGTGGAATAAACAATTCTACGGTCGATCCCAGCGGCATAGGCAATGCTGGCAGGCTGGCAACGCTGCCGCAGCCGCAGATAGCCGCCCCGACGCTGTCGGGTGGTTCGCGAAGTTTGCCCCCTCCGTCGATGAACGTGGAGCGGCAAGCGCTGGTGGAGGCACCGGGGGGAGATCTCCAGCCGCGCGCCGATCAAGTGCCATCAGAGAAAGACCTGATGAATCCGAAAGATCCAATCAACCTGGAGAACACGGCGCTCGACCGCAAGCTCGACATTTGCCGCGGTTGCTAAATATCCGCTCCGCCAGGATTGTCTAGCGACAGTGAGAGTTCCTTTGTGCGCTCCTGGCTTGCTCAAACAGGCGAACGTTTTCGACGGCGATCACAGCCTGAGCGGCAAAGTGCTGCAACAGGGCGACCTGCGAGACGGAAAACGGTTGAACTTGCTTGCGATAGATTGTCATCGCGCCGCGTAAGATCCGATCCTTGCGGAGCGCAACAGCCAAAGCAGAACGGGCGCCTCCGAGGTCAACAACGGCGCGACGCAGCGGGTTTCCTGCCTGATAAGCATTGTCGTTCTTCTGGTCCGGATCATGTATCAAATCCTCACCCGCCAGCAGACGCCAGTGCCCGTCCCCGGGCCGAACCTCTATTCCGGTTTCAAAATAAGCGGCTAGCGCAGGCGGCACTCCATGTTCCGCCGCAATTTTGAAGCGATCCCCATCGTAAGTTGTCAGGAATCCAAACGCTCCTTCACAAAGCCGCATCGCTCTTCCCAGCACGGCCTCGAAAACCGACGCAAGGTCACCAGGCGGGGCGTTGATGATTTGGAGAACCTCGCCGGTCGCGGCGAGTTGCCGGCGCGCTCCAATCAGTTCGTGCCTCGGATTTCCTTCCAACTTATTGGAACCGACGCGCCTGGGCGCTCGGTTGCCTGTCGTCGATGTCTTGCGTTTGGCGGGTGGTCGAGGCACCGATTTGCTGCCCTTCGCCATTGAGGTAGGCTCCAGCTCGAAAAACAACTTCACACTAAAAGGGAGCGATTACGGATCGACGATCCGATAGCGTTCCCGCCGTCAAACGCCGGCGAACCAGTCATAGCCCTGGTTCTCCCAGTAGCCGCCGGGATACTTGTTGGTGACCTCGATCGCCTCCAGGTTCTTGGCGCTCTTGAAGCCGAGCTTGGTGGGGATGCGAAGCCGCAGCGGTGCGCCCCATTGCGGCACCAGCGGCTTTTCCTCGAAATCGAGCGCCAGAATGGTCTGCGGTTGCAGCGCGCTGGCCATGTCGATGCTGGTCGAATAGCCATCGAAGCATTTGAAATTGACGTAGCGGGCCGAAAGGTCGGCGCCGACGCGACGCAGAAACGTGCCCAGCGGCACGCCGCTCCACTGGCCGATCTGGCTCCAGCCCTCGACGCAGATATGCCGGGTGATCTGCCCCTGCTGCGGCAATGCCATTAGCTTTTGCAACGTCCAGGGCCGCCGGTCGGCGACAAGGCCGCCGAGACTGAGTCCCCAGTTATCCGGTACCGGCCGCACCTGCCACTCCGCGTAATAGGCGTTGAAGCGGAACGGGCGGGTGATGGCGCTGGCCGGATAGGTCTCCGCCAGGCGCTGGCGGCTGAACAGAGCCGCCTGGACCCGGTCGTCGAAGCGCAGGATCGACTGCAGCGCAGCGTCGACGCCGGAATGGGTCGAAAGCTCGTAACCGGTCAACATCGTCAGCGCGCCGAGCGAGAGCGCGCCCCGCAGGAAGCCGCGCCGATGCAGCCTTTCCAACTCCGGTTTGATCTCGGCCATGCTGACGGCCGGTTTGTTACGCTGGTCGCTCATCGGCTTTCCTCGGTCTCTGCGGGCACAGTCACGATCATCGACTTCAGCGTGCGCGGGTGGACCGCCACCAGCGCGATGTGGACGAGAACGAAGGCGACGATGCCGAACATGATGGTGAGGTGGATACCGCGGGCGATCGGATAGCCGCCGAACAACCCAGCCAGCCAGCCAAACTGCACCGGCTTCCAGATGGCGAGCCCGGTCGTCACCTGCAGGATGACGGCGATGATGACCCCGGCATAGAGCAGGCGTTGCACGCCGTTGTAGTGCCCCATGTGGTGCTTCAGGCGAAAGCGCAGCGCGGCGCCGAGGTCCTGCCCCAGCTCGGCGGGACGCGGCGGCTTCAGGTCGCGTCGGAAATGACCGGTGGCGAAGCCGTAGACCAGATAGGCGATGCCGTCGGCGAACAGCAGCCACATCGCGCTGAGGTGCCAGGCCAGCGCGCCGCCCAGCCAGCCGCCGAGGCCGGTCCAGGCCGGGAAGAGGAAGGGCAGGCTGGGCGAGGCGTTGTAGATTTCCCAGCCGCTGAAGATCATGCAGCCCATGGCATAGACGCCGATCCAGTGCATGATGCGGATCGCGACCGGATGCGCCGGGCGGCGGCCTGTTTCACGTTGGTCCATATCGGATGTCCGTTCTCGTGGTGGGAAGCCCCCGCGCCGGCGGCGCGGGGGTGGCGGTCACATCGGCGGCTTCACGCCGTCGACGCCGACCGCGACCGCGTTCGCCTCGAGACCCGAGCCGGTCTGCGTCGCCTTGATGAAAACATTGTCCCCCTTGGCGACCAGGGCCTTCGTGCCGGGCTGGAAGGTCACGATCGGAGCGGTCGGAGGCACCAGCACGTCCTCCTGGCCACCTTTGTAATTGACGACAAGATGCGTGACGCCGCCCTGCGACTTCGCTGCGGTGACGTCGCCATTGGTCATCGTGCTGTTCACCGTCGCGCCCGAGGTCGAGACGGCAGAGACATTGCCGTTCGTCATGCTGCTGCTGGTCTGCGCGCCCCCGGAGAGCGTCGTGTCGCGGATCTTGTCCCAGGCGTAGTGGCCTTCACCTGTGCCGCGCAGCGAGGGCGGGAAGATCACGACCTCCAGCGCGACCTGCGTGCCGCCGACATCCTTGGTCGCGGTGCCGATGTAGCTGCCTTTCTCAACCTTGTTGAGATTCGATTTCTCCACTTTCAGGTATGAGGTGTTGCCGGTCAGGGCAACGGTGACCGGTTTGTGCGCATTGGTATCGACGCTCACCGAGTCTGCGGTGGCCGACGCTATGGTCCCGCGCACGCGCTCCGGCGTCCCTGTCGCAGCGAACGCTGCGGATGAAGTAAGGGCGGTGGCGGCTGCAATCGCAAGGCCAAGGATTCGCTTCGGGTTCATGTCTTCTCCTTCGGAAGTTGTTATGCATCGGTAGACATCCTTCCGAGGCCGTTTATTCCGATCGATCAAAACCGCTGATGGCACGTACCATCGACATGAGGCGCCGCCGCCGAACCCGCTGGCGCCACCGACTCAATATCAGGCCTTTTGAATCGAGCGACCGAGGGGAGCACTGATCTCCGCCTTGTGATCGTCACGCGAATGCAGCGACCGAGGGGAGCACTATCTCAGCATCGTGATCGTCACGCGGCCGAATAATAGAAGGTGAAGATTGTCTCCCTTCCAGAGGCCTGTGGTTCAAAGGCCGGAGATTGAGGAGACTGATATGGTTGAAGCTTTCGAGGCACCTCTGAGAGAACGACGCGATGGCTGACATCGCGCATCTCATCGAGCCTGTTATTCCTGCGCTACGACGCTACGCCCGAACATTCGTGCGCGGCGCCGCAGACGCGGACGATTTGGTTCAGGACACCCTGGAGCGAGCGATTAGCCGCTGGTATCAGCGGCGATCCGACGGCGAAACGCGTGCATGGCTTTTCACCATCCTGCACAACCTGGCGGTCAATCACTTGCGGCGGGCGGCGAGGCGTGGCCGGGAGGTTCCCTTGGACGATGCCGGCGAGTCAGACGTTGCCGTGCCGTCGGCACAGGAGGACGCGCTGCGGCGTGACGATATCCTGGGAGCCGTTGGACGGCTGCCCGACGAGCAGCGCAGCGTCCTGCTTCTCGTTTCCATCGAAGACGTGAGCTACGCCGAAGCAGCCCGCATTCTCGGCATCCCGATTGGTACCGTGATGTCACGGCTGGCCCGAGCCCGCGCACAGCTTCAAAAGCTGCTCGAACAGCAGGGCAAGCCCGCGTCCGACCGGCCCTATTTGCGGAGAGTTCAGTGATTTCCTCTCACCCAATTACGGAAGACGACCTGCACGGCTTCGTCGATCACCTGTTGGACTCGGCGCGGCGCAGCGAGGTGCAAACCTACCTCGATGCTCATCCCGAGATCGCCGGGCGAATTGCAAGCTTCAGTCGCCAACGCGAGGCGCTCCGCGCTGCCGCCGCGCCGATCGCGGACGAACCGATTCCGCCGCGGCTCAATGTGCGCCACTTGATGGAAGGACGACGTCGATCGCAGGCATCGCCATGGCGCTCGATGGCAGCGTCCGTGCTGTTGCTGGTGGTCGGCGGCGCGGGCGGCTGGTCACTGCGAAGCACGGCGGTCGAGCGCTCGGAGACCAACGGAATCGCTGCTCTTGCCCAGGAGGCCGCCGATACGTTCAGTGTGTACGGGGCTGATCGCTCGTACCCTGTGGAATTCGGTCCGACGGACAAAGCTCAACTCGTCAGTTGGATCGCATCTCGGACCGGCCGAACGGTTTCCGTGCCGGAGCTGACGGCCTCTGGCTACGCCTTTATGGGCGGCCGCCTGGTCGCCACCCCCCACGGGGCTGCCGGCCTGCTGATGTATAGCAATGGGCAGGGTCAACGCCTGGCCATGCTGGTCCGGCCGATGGCCATCGACAGAGATACCCGTATGTCCGAGCACAGTTACGGGGACATCAATGGCGTCACCTGGGCCAGCAAGGGAACGGGCTTTAGTCTCGTCGGCCCGGCAACTGTCGATCTCCTGCACCCGATCGCGGATGAGGTCAGACGGCAGGAATAGACGATCTGAAGCCACGAACGTGCGGATTCGGGCCGCTATCTTTGCCGCTATCTCCGGTGTGTCGCACACACCGTAACTGCCTTGTGCAACCGATGAAGTCATAAAACAGGAGTGTTCAGTGTCCAATGGAAATGAAGGCCACAGCCGCAGGCAGGTCCTTACGACAGTCGGAAGCTTATCAATTGCGGGAGCGATGGGACAAGCCATCGCCTCGTCATCGCTCGTATCGCCAGCGGCGGCCGCCCAGCCGAACAGCGAGATCGCGGAAAAGACCTTCGAAGCGACCGCTGACAACGTCGTGAATACGCTCGAAGCAGCTTACGGCGTCAATCGAGGCAAGCGGCGAAACCATACTAAGGGGTTCGGAGCACTGGGCATGTTTGTCGGTGCACCGGAGGCAGCGGAATATTCGCGCTCGCAGCTATTTTCCGGACAGGAGATCGAGGTTGTCGCGCGGTTTTCCGTAGCTGGCGGTGACCCTGAAGCCTCTGATGCGGAAAAAAGTCCGCGGGGACTTGGCCTTCAATTCCGGCTGCCGGGCGGCAGTCTGCATCACATGACGATGATTCACACGCCGATGTTCTTCGCAATGATGCCGAAGACATTTCTCGATAAATTCCTCGCGCTGAGACCGGACCCCGCAACCGGGAAGCCTGATCCCGAAAAATTTAAGGCGTTCCTCAACAGCCACCCCGACAATACGTCGCAGTTTCATTTTCTCCAGACCACCAACCCACCGCCAAGCTATGCTAACTGCCCCTTTTACGGCGTTCACACCTTCAAGTTCGTCAACAGGGATAACAAGGTCACCATGGTCCGGTGGCGCTTTGTGCCGCAGGATGGTGAAAAACAGCTCTCCGATGCCGAGCAGAAGTCCATGCCGCGAGATTTTCTCGAAAAGGCATTCATCGACCGCACGCATCAGGGTCCGGTGCGATGGGACATGATGGTGACAATCGGCCAGCCGGGCGATCCCGAGGACGACCCCACAATACTGTGGCCCAACAATCGAAAGGAAGTAAGGGCTGGAACATTGACGCTTTCGTCAGCAATGCCAGACCCCAGGGCCGGGAGTTATAAGATAAATTTTGATCCGCTAATGATGGCCGATGGGATTGAGCCGACCAACGATCCAATTCTTTTGTTTCGCTCACCAACCTACGCGCTGTCGCACACCAGAAGGCTGCGCGATCTGTAATCAATCGGGAGCCGTCCCAGTTCGTTCGTCCGCTCGGACAAAATAATCGAATGGGCGCGGCGACTTCCGAAACTGGCACGAAACGGACATGGCGGGGCGGCCCGACGATGTCTGTGCGGTGGGTAGAACGGACATGCCGTTCCAGCGCGGCCACGTCCGTTTTTTGACCCGACGCTCGGAGAAATCTAGCGCCGGGGAATCGGCACCCCACATGATTGTTGGAACCTCCAGCCCCGGAGAGATTCGATGCCCCGCAATTCGCCGCTTGTTCTCATCCTGCTGCTCGGCAGCCTGGTCGTACCGCCGAGCGCCTACGCGCAGCTGACGCCGCCGGCGGGATCGGCAGGCGCGGGCAATACGCCGATCAGCGGCGTGCCATTCGGTCCCGCCAATCCCCGCGTGCTCAGCGACCCCAGCGGCATCGGCAACGCGTCGAGCATCCCGCCGCTTCGTACAAACACGCCGCTGCCGCCGCTCGTCTACGGACCCATCGGTTCACCGCCGTCACGCGCGGTAGCGCCCTACGCGGGCGCGTCACAGCGCATCATCAGCCCAGATCAGATTGACTCAAGAAGGCCGCCGGTCCGCCGCCGCAGCCGCCCACAGGTCAGCAAGTTTACGGGGATTTGCCGGGGCTGTTAGCGCGGTTGTCGAGGCGGAGGACGCGGTACCCGGATATCGCTGTTGGAGCAAGCCGGACATAGCGGAACCGAGTCAGCCACGCCAATGCCGCTGGGCGGCTTCAGGTCGACGCGGCACGCGCGTGCCTGACACAGGCCGACGCCAACAGCAGCGTGGGGTCCAACAGGGCAACTGTCCGCCCCGCAGCATCGAAATTCTCCGTCTGCGGAAACAGCAACGGCAGTTCGGTGCAGCCCAACAGGATAAGTTGCTGCAAAAAATCGGCGCCAGCGAGCGCGCCGAGGCCGCCGCCGACCACGCCGAAGGTAAAACGATTGTCGATCATGTTGGCGCCTTGGCGACCCTAGCCGTGCGCGTATCGCTTGCGATACTCGGCAGGCGTCACGCCGACACGGCGAACAAAGGCGCGGCGCAGCGTGTCGGCGTTGGCGAAGCCGCACTGTACCGCCACCTGCTTGGGCGCGTTGCGTCCCGTCTCCAGGAGCCGCCGCGCAGTGGAGACGCGCGCGGTTTCCACCCACGCTGCCGGCGTCATCCCAACCTCATGTCGAAACAGCCGCGCGAAATGGCGCGGGCTCAGGCCCGCGCGCGCGGCGAGCTTGTCGACACCATGATCGTCGGCGGGATGCGCGGCGATAAAGCGCTGAACCTGCTGCAGCGCGGAGCGTCCCGAAGGCGCCGCCTCGCCCTGGCGGCTGAACTGCAACTGGCCGCCGGGACGCTTGAAGAACATCACGAGCTGGCTCGCCACGCGCTTGGCGATGTCGCGACCGAGGTCTTCCTCGACCAGCGCCAGCGCGAGATCGAGCCCGGCGGTGACGCCGGCCGCCGTGCGCAGTCTGCCGTCGCGCACATGAATGGCGTCGGCGTCCAGCCTGATTAAAGGATAGGCCCGCGCAAGCTGCTCGGCGACCGCCCAATGCGTCGTCACGTGCTTGCCATCGAGCAAGCCCGCCGCGCCGAGGAAAAAGGCGCCGCCGCACACCGAGCCGTAGCGTCGCGCGGTCGAAGCGACCCGCCGCAGCCAGTTTACGACCAAGTCATTGAGTTGAACCTGCGCGGCATTCGGCGAACCGGCGATCAAAAGCGTGTCAATGGCCTCGGGGTGCATGTGGCCGATGACGTCATCCGGCAGCAGCCGCGCGCCGGATGACGAGCGGATGTCGCCAGGTGCGGTGGCAATCACGCGCAGGTGATAGGATTCCCTGCCTCCCTGCACGTTGGCCTCGGCGAACACATCGAGTGGGCCCGATACGTCGAGAAGCTGGACGCCGGGCAGCGCCAGGATCGCGATGGTGCGGGTGGCCGGCTTCTGAGATCTGGCTTTCAGCATAGGCAAACTGCCGTGTCTGTCCTGGACCGGTAATGGCAGATTTTGACGTAGTGCGTCGGTGGCGGCTGGACAATGCCGACACGAACTTTTGCGGCAACGGTTCACACTGGAGAAGGCCCAAATGACCTCGACCTTGACGAAGATCCCTGACATCGCGGGGATCAAAGTTCCCGACAGCAAGCTCGCCCGCGCCGTCACTGAACTGGTGCGGGATACGGAATCACCGCTGCTGTTCCATCATTCCAGCCGCGTCTATTACTGGGGAGCCCTCGGAGGCAAGCGCCGCGGCCTCAAGTTCGATCCCGAATTGCTCTACACCGGCGCGATGTTCCACGACATGGGCTTGACACATCAGCACAGCACCATGGAGGAACGCTTCGAGGTTGACAGCGCAAATGCCGCCCGTGACTTCCTGCGAAGCCACGGAATCTCTCAACAGGATATCGAAACGGTGTGGACGGCGATCGCCTTGCACACGACGCCCGGCATCCCGCAGCATATGCACCCGGTAATAGCTCTGGTGACGGCCGGCGTCGAAATGGATGTGCTTGGCCTCGCTTATGCCGAGTACAGCAACGCGGAGCGCGAGGCGGTGGTGCGTGCACATCCGCGTACTCCGCGTTTCAAGGAAGACATCATCCAGGCCTTCTACGACGGCAACAAGCACAAGCCGGAGACGACCTTCGGCAACGTCAATGCCGACGTGCTCGCGGACAAGGACCCGCACTTCAGCCGCGTCAATTTCTGCAGCGTGATCCGCGCCTCCGCCTGGCGAGGGTAAACCTCTCGCGTTCGCCAATCGAAAATTCAAGCGCTGAGGCTTTCGCAAGCATCGGTCGAACACGACCGGCCGGCGGCGACGCGCGAAGTCTCGCACATTCAAGAACCCACCATGTCCAAAATCCAGGAGCCCACCATGTCCACAACGAAGCGATTTACCAATGCCACCGGGTCGCCGGTCGCCGACAACACCAACATCATGACCGCCGGTCGGCGCGGCCCGGCGCTGCTGCAGGATATCTGGCTGATCGAGAAGATGGCGCATTTCGACCGGGAGGTGATCCCGGAGCGGCGCATGCACGCCAAGGGCTGGGGCGCCCACGGCACCTTCACGGTGACCCACGACATCACCCGCTACACCAAGGCCAAGATTTTCTCGAAGATCGGCAAGCAGACGCCGATGTTCGCGCGCTTCTCGACCGTTGCCGGCGAGCGCGGCGCGGCCGATGCTGAACGCGACATCCGCGGCACCGCCCTCAAGTTCTATACCGAGGAGGGCAACTGGGACATCGTCGGCAACAACACGCCGGTGTTCTTCTTCCGCGACCCGCTGCGGTTTGCGGACCTCAACCATGCCATCAAGCGCGACCCGCGCACCGGGCTGCGCAGCGCGGACAACAACTGGGATTTCTGGTCGCTGCTGCCGGAGGCGCTGCACCAGGTCACCATCGTCATGTCCGATCGCGGCATCCCGAAGAGCTTCCGCAACATGCACCTGTTCGGCAGCCATACCTTCTCGATGCTCAGTGCCGCCAATGAGCGCGTCTGGGTCAAGTTCCACTTCCGCTCCCAGCAGGGAATCGCGAACCTCACCGACGCGGAGGCCGAGGCCCTCGTCGCCAAGGATCGCGAAAGCCACGGCCGCGACCTGCTCAACGCCATCGAGACGGGCAACTTCCCGCGCTGGACGCTCTTCATTCAGGTGATGACCGAGGCTCAGGCGAAAACCCATAAGCACAATCCCTTCGATCTGACCAAGGTCTGGCCGAAGGCGGAGTATCCGCTGATCGAGGTCGGCGTGATGGAGCTCAACCGCTATCCGGATAATTTTTTCGCGGAAGTGGAGCAGGCCGCCTTCTCGCCCGCCAACATCGTGCCCGGCATCGGCTTTTCTCCCGACAAGATGCTCCAGGGGCGGCTGTTCTCCTATGGCGACACCCAACGCTACCGGCTCGGCATCAACTTCAACCACATCCCGGTCAACGCGCCGCAATGCCCGTTCCAGAGCTACCACCGCGACGGCAAGATGCGCACCGACGGCAATCTGGGCGGAACGCTCACTTACAATCCCAACAGCGCGGGGCTCTGGGACAACCAGCCCGATTTCGCCGAGCCGCCGATGCCGATCGAGGGCGATGCGGCGCATTGGGACCACCGCGTCGACGACGATCATTGGGAGCAGCCGGGAAACCTGTTCCGGAAGATGACGCCGGCACAGCAGCAGCTGCTGTTCGAGAACACGGCGCGGGCGATGGGCGACGCCAAGCTGCACATCAAGCAGCGGCACGTCGACAATTGCACGCGCGCGGATCCGGCCTACGGCGCCGGCGTCGCGAAGGCGCTGGGCATCGATTTCAGGCCGCATTCGGTCGCCGCGGAGTAGGCCGTTCGCTTCGCCGGCCGGCGGCGCTTCCCGTGCCGTCGGCCGCCCCCCAACCAACATCCCCCCAACCAACATATTGTTGCTTGGCGCGAGCCTGATCGCGCCAAGCGGTCAACCTCATCTCTCGAGAGAACGATGTCTGATAGGATCGCACCCAAACTTCTTGCGGAGTTCATCGGAACCTTCGCGTTCGTGTTCATCGGCGCCGGCACCGCGGCCGTGGTCGGCGAAGGTGCCGGCATGCCCGGTATCGTCGCGATTGCGTTCGCGCACGGCCTGGCCATCATGGCCTTCGCCTTCGCCTACGGCTCCGTGTCGGGCGGCCATTTCAACCCCGCGGTTACTGTCGGCGTGCTCGCCGCCGGCGCGATGCGTGTCGGCGAGGCGATCGGCTACATCGTCAGTCAGCTGATTGGCGGTGTCGTCGGTGCGCTATTGTTGCGGACCGTATTGGGCGGCGCGGAGACCGGCCTCGGCACGCCCGCACTCGCGCACGACCTCGCTCTGGGGACCACGTCCCTCACGATCACGCCCGCTGCCGGCTTCACGATCGAGGCCGTGCTCGGCTTTTTCCTGGTCACGGTCGTACTCAGCACGGCGGTTGCGGGGCGCGCCAGCAGCCTCGCACCGCTGGCGATCGGAATGACGCTGACCTTCAATATCCTCATGGGTGGGGCCCTCACGGGTGCCCCCTTCAATCCGGCGCGGGCGCTTGGCCCGATGGTCGCGACTGGCGATTTCAGCGATGCCTGGCTGTACCTGACAGCCCCGGTCGTTGGCGCCATCGTCGCCGCCATTCTGCACACGGGCCTCGTCCGCCTTCTCTCCCATGAGGGGATGGCGGCCGGCCAGCGGAGCAGGACCGCCCACACGCCCGCCGAATGAGACCCATTCGAGGCTCCTTCAAGGTCAGAGCACCGCTCGGTTAATCGGCCGGAATCGAACAGAGAAATGGATTCCACTCGACGGCAAAGATGCCGTCGAAGCCGGTTGACGATTGGCGGTTTGTGACAGCTTCCACCTGGATGGCGGATGACGCCTTCCGCCTTCGCCGTAGAAGCTGCGGCGGACGTGTCGGCTGCGATCCGCCCTTTGCGCGGCTCGTCACCCTCGTCGAATGGCGGCGTCCGATCCGGTTCGGCGCCAGCCAGTTGGTCATCGGATTCGGTGTCCTCCGGCTTCTCAATCAACGCCATCCACGCGCGCTTGCCCGAATACGGCCGACGCAACCAGGGCTCTGTGTTCTTCGCGGTAGCGAGGGCACGCAGGCAAAAACCGTCGGAAACTGTTGCGCATAAATAAAGGCTGTACTTCAATGGCGAACTGTCACTCCAAGTTCGCCGTGTTTTTCGACCCTAGGAGGCTGGGCCATGAAATGTAGCAAGCGATCGTTTGCCTTCGTTTCCGTGCTTTTCGCATTCCTGCTGTCATTTAATACCGGAATACTCAATGCGCGTGACGCCGATCCCGACTCGCTCACCCTTGTGGCGGCTCACAGCGCTAATCAGAAATGCATCAATCGCTGTCGCGCGCGATATCGCGACTGCCTGTCCTTGAAGCAAATACCATCTCTCGAGTGTCGGGGCATTTACCAGGATTGCACCCGCAACGCTTGCGGTGCTGGTGCAGCCGGTCGACCGACCTGGTCAGGGTTTCCGAGGTAATTGATCGCGAAGGCCGCCCGCGCTTCTCGGCCCGCTGAGGAGGGGATCGAGTAGGGCCTGCTTCCGCTATTGGCACCTCTAAGACATGCGAAAAGGCCCTGGCGCGATTAAGCGACACCCGCAAGTATCAGAATGGGGATTGCTTTCATGCAATCCCCATCGCCAGAAAATTCCAGGTTACGTTCGCTTTGCTTGCTCGGCCTCAGCGCGGCCGGCGACGGCATCGAGAACGGCATACCTAGCCTGCTGGATCGACGCGATGGCGTAGTCGATAGCGACGCCCGCTTCCCACTCCAGTTCTTCGGCGTAATCCTCTGCGCGCTCGACGCCCAGGTCATGCTTTGCCTGAGCAACGCTCGCCTTCAGGCCGTTCAAGTCGGCGGCGACTTTCGCCTTAACGGCACTCCAGTTTCGAGCAGCAGTGTCATTAGCGGACTTGATTTCCTCATTCACCTTTTCGACCGCTGCTGACGCGGCAGCGCGAGCCTGCTCCATGCGTGCAACGACCTTATCATGCGCTTCCTTTTCCGCCGCGGTCACAGCGTCTTCTGCACTCTTGGCCTGAACCGACAACTCGGCGAGTTGTTCAGATAATCGCTTTGCCATGGTTTCCTCCTGCCAAATGTTGACTCAACGTCATCAGCGTTAAGGATGGCCTGGATTCAGCGTAAGGGCTGCTCTCGGTCAAATCGTCCGCGAGCAGACAGTATACGAGCATGCTTGGTTGATGGCTTCGGTCAACTCGTTCCTGCATACGTGGCGGTTTGCCGCAGTGATGTAGGGCGGAATTCTGATCCGCCGTTACCGCTACTTTCACGTGATGGCGTATGACGCCTTCCGCCTTCGCCGTAGAAGCTACGGCGGACGGGTCGGCTCCATCCGCCCTGCGAGCTACCACGAGCTACGAGCTGTTTTTCTCACTCGCCTCTTCGCCGCAAAGTGCTAGAATTTTGTATCGTGAAAGATCGGATGACACCGCGCGAGCACATTGGTTCCGCTGGTGTCTCGGCTTCAGTTCGCCGGAAGGAACAAAAGAGCGCAGCTTCGCCATCAGCACAAGGGAGGACATTATCATGCTCGACAAAGCGCCGAACGGAAAAGTGTCTGATTTGCTCAACGCACTCGACCAGGCGCTGTCCGCTGGCGAGGTGGAACAGGCCGCCGATCTCTTTCAGACCGACTGCTACTGGCGTGACCTCGTGACCTTCACCTGGAACATCAAGACGATGGAGGGCAAGGAACAGGTTCGCGACATGCTCAAGGCGCGGCTCGCCGATACGAAGCCGTCGAACTGGAAAATTGCTGATGGTGAGGACGCTTCTGAAGCGGATGGAATTACAGAGAGCTGGATACAATTCGAAACCGAGGTCGCCCGCGGCTTTGGCCACATGCGCCTGAAGGACGGCCGGATATGGACATTGCTCACGACCATGAGCGAACTCAAGGGGCACGAAGAGCCCGTTGGCTTCGACCGTCCGATGGGGGCGAAACACGGCGCCGAACGTAATCGAAAAACGTGGAAGGAAGAACGAGAGGCGGAAGCTGCTGAACTCGGTTACTCGCGCCAGCCCTACTGCGTCATCATTGGAGGCGGTCAGGGCGGCATCGCGCTCGGAGCCCGGCTCCGCCAGCTCAATGTGCCGACGATCATCGTCGAAAAAAACGAAAGGCCCGGCGACAGCTGGCGCAAGCGTTACAAGTCACTCTGCCTGCATGATCCGGTTTGGTACGACCATCTGCCCTATCTGCCCTTTCCCCGGAACTGGCCGGTCTTCTCACCGAAGGACAAGATCGGGGACTGGCTTGAAATGTATACAAAGGTGATGGAGCTCAACTACTGGGGCTCAACCGAATGCAAGAAGGCATCTTACGACGAGAAGAGCCGCGAATGGACCGTTGTCGTGCAGCGCGACGGCCAGGAAATCGTCCTCAAACCAAAACAGCTGGTATTTGCGACGGGAATGTCCGCCAAGCCCAACATGCCGAAATTCGAAGGCATGGATATTTTCAAGGGCGATCAGCACCATTCGTCGCGGCATCCGGGGCCGGACAAATACAAAAACAAGAAAGCCGTTGTGATCGGCTCGAACAATTCCGCCCACGATATTTGTGCAGCACTTTGGGAAGCTGGAGCGGACGTCACTATGGTTCAACGCTCGACGACCCATGTTGTGAAATCGGACTCGCTGATGGAGCTCGGATTGGCCCCGCTTTACTCCGAACAGGCGGTCCAGTCCGGAATGACGACGGCCAAAGCCGACCTGATCTTCGCTTCCCTGCCGTACAGGATTCTGCACGAGTTCCAGATCCCGGTTTACAACGCGATCAGGGAACGCGATGCCGATTACTACAAACGTCTCGAGAAGGCAGGCTTCCTGCTCGATTATGGTGACGACGATTCCGGTTTGTTCATGAAATACCTCCGGCGTGGATCCGGATACTACATCGACGTCGGTGCTTCGGAATTGGTAGCCAATGGCAGCATCAAGCTGAAGAGCGGCGTCGATGTCAAAAAACTCACGGAACATTCCGTCATCTTGAGCGACGGGACCGAGCTGCCGGCCGATCTCGTCGTTTACGCCACCGGCTACGGTTCGATGAACGGCTGGGCCGCGGACCTGATCTCCAGGGAGGTCGCCGACAAGGTGGGCAAGGTCTGGGGACTAGGCTCGAATACGACCAAAGACCCGGGCCCGTGGGAAGGCGAGCAGCGAAACATGTGGAAGCCGACGCAGCAGGAGGCGCTTTGGTTCCATGGGGGCAATCTGCACCAGTCGCGCCACTATTCGCAGTTTCTGTCCCTCCAGTTGAAGGCGCGAATGGAAGGCATTCCCACGCCGGTTTACGGTCTTCAGAAGGTCCACCATCTCAGTTGATCGGCCTGTTCGATTCTTGAAGATGGTCAGGTAGCACGAGTCCGGAGGCGGGCTTCAATCCGCCCTACCAGCTGGTTTGAATTGCGGCAGCGCTTCCAGCGCAAAACGGTTCGACCAATTATGGCAATCATCAGCACGGCCGAAAGCGCCCCGACATATGGCGCGAAAAGCAGAAATAGAGTTATCGCGATGCAAATACAAAACGAAGTCTT
The DNA here is from genome assembly GCF_900129425.1 of Bradyrhizobium erythrophlei. Lineage (NCBI taxonomy): Bacteria > Pseudomonadati > Pseudomonadota > Alphaproteobacteria > Hyphomicrobiales > Nitrobacteraceae > Bradyrhizobium > Bradyrhizobium erythrophlei. Next base: position 134,527 of record NZ_LT670817.1, read on the forward strand.
TAACGGATCTGGTTTTTCGTCGAGCATTCATCGCCCCACAAGGCCATGCAAGGCCGCCTCAGTTAGCGGCCTCCCTAACGCATTTTCCAGTTGTATCGAACCACCATCAGGCACCCAACCGGCCTGATGGTTCGAGACGCGCGGCGTTGCCGCGCTCCTCACCATGAGGGTCTCAGACCTCATCCTGAGGAGCATCGCGAAGCGATGCGTCTCGAAGGATGATGCCACCGAACTGGCAAGTGCTCTAGGGAGCTCCGTCAATCTGCCATCGGGACAAGCGTGGCCTCAAAGGGCAGGTCCGGCGCTTGTTTGGCGGTTCCTGCGCATGATGCCGTCGTCGGCGTAGATTTGCCGATCAGTGTCAAATCCAAATTGTCGATGCCGAAAACAGAAGGCTGCCCCGGCGTATGCCGCTGCGTCCTGACGGAAGCCGAAAACCTGTCGCCGTTTTGAAAATATGTCCCAGCGTAGGCGAGCATTGTATCGCCACCGGTCAGTTTGCCGTCGCTGAGTACAACTATGCCGGTTCCTTCTCCCTGCGGGGTCCTGAACCAGGCAGAATAGCTTCCGTTTCGCAGCATGCGCCACCTAAAGACCTGTGCGGGTGCTCGGGTTGCCGTCGTAGCAGCTATAGGTTGCATAATGGTTTACGGGTTTGTCTTGCTTTTCAACAGTTGGCAGCGCCTGCGCGCAGGTCAGCTGATTTGCCCGACGGGCGCCCGGCTGATTTTCCTGTCCAGCCCCTTTTGAAAAAATATTCTGGTTTTCCGAAGACGCAAATCAGTTGTATGTCTGTTGCCGTCCTGTCCCACTCAGAGGGGCGGCTCGCGACGTCACGGACGCGGGGCGGGATGCGGTGGACGCGGCGGCGCGCTTGACGGGCGTTGCTTGCAGCGGACGGCGAAGACGTGTGGTCCTGACACCCCGACGCTGGTGTCAAGTTTGCGGATTAATCCGCGTAACGACGGTGGCAAGAAAGCCGATCACCGGGGAGAGCACGGTATAAGCCGTAAACCATTGCGTGCGAGAATGTCGGGTGTTTTCCGATGGCTCGCTGTGAATACTCGTGTGCATACTACTACCAATATGCGCACACGAGGCTGCGGGTGCATCGGGCGCCCGGCATTCCCCACGCCCTCTGTTTTCAGGGCGGAGATCAATTGCAAACCTCGGACGCATCGCGCCGCGAGATCGCGAAGGTGTATCTGCATTTGCCGTCATTGCGAGGAGCGAAGCGACGAAGCAATCCATTCTTTCTTTCTGCTCTATGGATTGCTTCGCTTCGCTCGCAATGACGTTCCACACTCTCCACTGTCATCACCCGCATGCGGGTGATCCAGTACTCCGAGACGCCAGTGATAGAATCGAGAGGCCGCGGCGTACTGGATACCCCGCATGCGTGCGCGGGGTATGACGAGCCCAGGGTGCAGCGCGAGCGCGCCTCCTGACGTCGAGATTTTGTTTGCGGCGCCGTATTGATTACTACCAGCCACTCGACGCAAGTTGGCCCGGAGAAATCCGGCCATCGCCGCGCGGCCCGGAATCACGAAAGGCAAACGAATGGGCAGTCCATTCCAAGCCTCAAGAACCAGGAGTACGGAACGACATGATCACACTGTATCATTGCCACGCCGCGCGCTCGTTCCGGCCGCTGTGGATGCTGGAAGAACTCGGGCTGCCCTACGACCTGAAAATGCTGCCGTTCCCGCCGCGGGTATTCGCCAAGGAATATCTCGCGCTCAATCCGCTCGGCACCATCCCCTTGATGATCGACGGCGAAACAAAAATGACGGAGTCCTCCGGCATCTGCCACTATCTCGGCACCCGTTATGGGCCGACGCCTTTGATCGTCGGTGCCGGCGAGCCGGCCTTCGGCGCATTCCTGAACTGGATGTATTTCAGCGATGCGACGCTGACCTTTCCGCAGACGCTGGTGCTGCGCTACACGCAGCTCGAGCCGGAAGAGCGGCGCAATCCGCAGGTCGCGACCGACTACGCCAAATGGTTTCTCGGCCGGCTGCGCGCCGTCGAGGCCGCCACCGCCGGGGCGGAGACACTGTGCGCCGGACGGTTCACGGCGGCCGACATCGTCGTCGGCTACGCCTTGCGGCTTGCCGAAAACATCGGGCTGGCAAAAGATTTCGGGCCCAACGTCGCGGCCTACTGGCAGCGCCTGCAGGCGCGCGACGGTTTTCGCCGCGCGGTGGCTGCCGAAAATCTCGCCGGCGAACAGCAAAACGTCGCGCGGCGCACCTGATGCTGTCGCGGCTTAAAGCGTTTTCCGGTTTTCTTGAATCATTGTCGCTTCTCTCGCGGCCTCATGGTTCGAGACGCGCGAAGACGCGCTCCTCACCATGAGGGTCTGGCACCTCATCCTGAGGAGCATCGCCAACGGGTCGCGCGAATGCGCGCCCCGTTGGTAATGCGTCTCGAAGGATGAAGCCACTGACCTAGAACCAGTGCTAGCTTTCCTTCCCGGTCCCATCATTGAGGAAACACGCCACCTGATGCTGCCCTCCGATGTCAACCAGTTCAGGTCTTTCCACCCTGCATCGATCCATGACATGCCGGCAGCGGGTGTGGAAGGCGCAGCCCGATGGCGGATTGATCGGGCTCGGCACGTCGCCATCGATCAGCGGCGTCAGGCGTCTTGCCGTGGGATCCGCGACGGGAACGGAGGCCAGCAAGGCCTGCGTATAGGGATGGCGGGGGTTGGCGAACAGCTCGCGCTTCCCGGCGATTTCGACGATGCGCCCGAGATACATCACTGCGACGCGGTGACTGATATGGGCCACCACGGCGAGATCATGCGCGATGAACAGATAGGAGAAGCCGTGGCTTCGCTGCAGGTCGATCAACAGATTGATCACCTGGGCCTGGATCGAGACGTCGAGCGCCGATACCGGCTCGTCGCAGACGATCAGATCGGGCCGGAGCGACAGCGCGCGCGCGATGCAGATGCGCTGGCGCTGGCCGCCGGAGAACTGGTGCGGATAATTGTGCATCTGATCCGGCCGCAAGCCCACCTGCTCGAACAGTTCGGCGACCCGCTCGCGCCTTTCGTTGCCCGTGGCGAGGCGATGGACGCTGAGCGGCTCGCCGACGATGTCGCCGGCTGTCATGCGCGGATTGAGCGAAGCGAACGGGTCCTGGAAGATGATCTGCATCGAACGCCTGTTCGGACGCAACGCGGCCTTGCCGAGATGGGTGATGTCCAGGCCATTGAGCCGGATGCTGCCGGCGGTGGGCTCGACCAGGCGCAGGATGCTGCGCGCGACCGTCGATTTGCCGCAGCCGGACTCACCGACAAGCCCGAGCGTCTCCCCGACGCCGACCGTAAAACTGACGCCGTCCACGGCATGCACGGCGCCGACATTGCGGCGAAGGATGCCGCTTCGCACCGGATAGTGTTTTATGAGGTCCGAGACTTCGAGCAACGGGGGGGCGTCGGTCATGGCACGCCTTCGGTTTCCGCCGCGCGCCAGCACGCCGCCAGATGATCGGTGCCGAAGGTCTGCAGTGGCGGGTATTCCTCGTGGCAGCGGGCGATCGCAAGCCCGCAGCGCGGCGCGAACGCGCACCCCTTCGGCAGCCGCGTCAAGGAGGGCACCATGCCGGGAATTTCGACCAGCCGCGCATCGGCTTTCGCGCCGGCCGACGGCACCGCCGGGATCGAGGCCATCAGGCCGCGCGTATACGGGTGTCTCGGATGAGCGAACAGGGTTTCGACATCGGCCTCTTCGACTTTTTTGCCGGCATACATCACGATGACCCGCCGCGCCGTCTGCGCCACCACGCCGAGGTCGTGCGTGATCAGGATCAATCCCATGCCGAGTTCTTTTTGCAGCTCGAGCACCAGCGCCAGGATCTGGGCCTGGATCGTGACATCGAGCGCGGTGGTCGGCTCGTCCGCGATCAACAGCGCCGGCCGGCAGGCCAGCGCCATCGCGATCATCGCGCGCTGGCGCATGCCGCCCGAGAGCTGGTGCGGATATTCGAGCGCGCGCCGCTCGGGCTCGGGAATCCTGACCAGTCGCAGCATCTCGACCGCGATCGCCGATGCCTGCTTCCGGCTCATTGGTCGATGCAGGCGGACCGCCTCGGTGATCTGGTCGCCGATCCGCATCACCGGATTGAGCGAGGTCATCGGCTCCTGGAAGATCATGGAAATGCGGTTGCCCCTGATCTGGCGCATGCTGTCTTCGTCGAGACCGAGCAGATCGGTCCCTTCGAGCATGATGGAGCCGCCGACAATCCGGCCCGGCGGATCGGGCACCAGCCGCATGACGGAAAGCGCGGTCACGCTCTTGCCGCAGCCGGATTCGCCGACGATCGCAAGCGTCTCGCCGCGGCGGACGCTGAACGAGATGTCGTCGACCGCCTTGAACAGTCCGGAGTTGGTGAAAAACACCGTCTGCAGGCCCTTCACGTCGAGAACCGTCGCCTCTGTCTGCACTTCGCTCATCAGCCGCGCTGCCTCGGGTCGAGGATATCGCGCAGCGCGTCGCCGAGCAGGTTGGTTCCGAACACCGCAAGACTGATGGCCACGCCTGGAAAAATCACCAGCCATGGCGCGGTACGGACGTATTCCGCCGCCGACTCCGACAGCATGCGCCCCCATGACGGATACGGCTCGGGAATGCCAAGGCCGAGAAACGACAGCGAGGCTTCGGTGAGGATTGCGGAGCCGAGTTGCGCGGTCGCCAGCACGATCAAGGGCGCCAGCGTGTTGGGCAGAACGTGACGCAGCGCAATCCGTGTCTCGCTCATGCCGATGGATTTGGCGGCCTCGACGAACGGCAACTCGCGCAGCGCCAAAGTGTTGGCGCGTATCACGCGGGCGACGGTGGGAATAAGCGGGATGGCGATCGCGATGATCACATTCGGCAGCGACGGTCCCAAGGCGGCGGTCATTACCAGTGCGAGCACCAGCAGCGGCAAGGCCTGCAAGATATCGGTAATCCGCTGGAAGACCAGATCGACCCAGCCGGACAGATAGCCCGATGCGAGTCCGATCGTCACGCCGAATGCCGAACCCAGCGCGGTCGAGCCGATGCCGACGGCCAGCGATATGCGGGCACCGTGGATGATCCGGCTCCAGACGTCGCGGCCGAAGGAGTCCGTTCCCATCCAGTGCTGGGCGCTGGGAGCGGCGAGCGCATGCGCGGAATCAATGTCCAGGGGATTAAAGCGGCAGATGACATCGGCAAGCCCCGCGGCCAGCACGAACATCACCATGATGATCAGGCCGGCGGTGCCCAGCACGTGGCGTTGCGCAAGGAAGGCAAGCTTGCGCCAGCCATGCGTGGAATGGGCGCCGGCGCGTCGGAGTTCGGCATCGTAGTTGATCGCGTCCAATGGGTCCTCTCGTTCCGGCTAGTCCGCGTATCTGATCCGTGGGTCGACCACCGCATAGAGCATGTCGACCGTGAAGTTTGCGACCACGACCACCACGGCGATCAGCATCACCAGGTTCTGGACGATCGGATAGTCGCGCCACCGGATCGCCTCGACCAGAAAGCGGGCGACGCCGGGGATGTTGAAAACGGTTTCGGTGACGATCAGCCCGCCGACCAGGAAAGCCGCCTCGATGCCGATCACGGTGATGACAGGCAGAATGGCGTTCTTCAGTGCATGGTGATAGTTGACCGCCGCCTCCGACGCGCCCTTGGCGCGGGCGGTGCGGATGTAATCCTGCCGCAGTACCTCGAGCATCGAGGAGCGGGTGATCCGCATCACCAGCGCGGCGCTGCGAAAGCCGACGGCCAGGGCCGGGATGCAATAGATGGCGAATGCCTCGGTCCACGTTTTCGGGTTCGGATTGAAGATCGGCATGGTGCCGAACAGCGAGACCGAGGCCATCAGGATCAACAGGCCGAGCCAGAACGACGGCAGCGACAGGCCGCTCAGGCTTACGACGCGCAGGAAATAGTCGAGCCGCGTGCCTTGTTTCACCGCGCTGATGACGCCGAGGGGAACGCCGATCGACACGGAGAACAACAGGGCCAGCCCAGCCAGCCGCGCCGTAATCGGAATCCGCGGCAGGATTTCGTCGAGCGCAGGCTTTTCGGAGACATAGGAATAGCCGAGGTCGCCGCGCGCGAGCCCGCCGATCCAGTGCAGATATTGCACGACCATCGGCTGGTCGAGCCCGAGCTCCTGCTCCAGATGCACCTTGTCGGCCGGATCGACATAGCCCGCGGCGGCAAACAGGATGTCGACGATATTGCCCGGCACGATGTGCAGCAGCACAAAAATGATGACCGAGATCCCGAACAGGGTCACGAGCATCAGGACGAGGCGCCGCACGATATAGGCAAACACCTGGCTGCTCCCTTGACTGGCGCGAGGTCTTACATCCGCTTGTGGCGGTTGACGTTACTTATCCAGCCACACGTCCTCGTAGCGATAGCCATTGTAAGAGCTGTTCACCATGATGGTGACACCCTTGACGTAGGGTTGCCAGCACGTGCCCTGGCGGCCGTGGAAGATGATCGGCCGGGCGACGTCTTCCTGAAGCTGCTTGTCGATTTCCCAAACCAGCTTCTTGCGCTTGCCGATGTCGGTCTCCTGGGATTCCCGGTCGAACAGCTTTTCGATGCCGGGGTTGCAGTAGTTGGTGTAATTGCGTTCCGAGTGGCAGGAATAATTCTCGTAGAACGACTGGTCCGGGTCGTCGACCGCGTTGCCGGTGAGGTTGAGACCGAGCGTATAGTCCTTGCGTGCGATTTTCGGGAACCAGTTGGCGGTTTCGACCACTTCAAGTTCGCCGTCGATATAGATGCTCTTGAGCTGATCGATCAGGATAACGGCGGGGTCGCGGTAATCCGCAATATTGCGCGTCGAGACCTTGACGGCGAGATGCTTGTCGGGCCCGTAGCCCGCCTTCTGCATCAGCTTGCGTGCTTGCTCCCGATTGGCTTCCACGTCGGGGCCGTAGCCCGGTATCGTCTCCAGCATGTCTTTCGGCATGCCCCACAATCCCTCCGGCGCGGGCAGCATGGTTCCGCCGATGTCTCCCTGGCCTTCAAACAGGATCGAAACAAACGCCTTTCGATCGAGCGCCAGCGCCATCGCGCGGCGAATATCCAGGCTGTCGAACGGAGGCGCGGACGAGTTGACGATGATGTTGGTGCTCACATTGGTCGACGCGACGACACATACCGCGTTCGGCGCCTGCGTCTTGATGTCCTTGAGAAGCGGGATCGATATCCCGGTCGGAAACGTCATGTCGAATTTTCCGGCGACGAACGCCAGAATGGCTGTCGAACGGTTCGGGATGATGGTGAACTCGATGCCGTCGAGATGCGGCAGGCCCTTCTTCCAGTAGTCCGGATTGCGGGTGAGCTTGATCGATTCGTTGGCCTTGAACTCGACGAACTTGAACGGGCCGGTGCCGATCGGGTGCGTGCGCATTTCCGCCGGCGAAACATGGCAGGGATAGATCGGCGTGTATCCGGAGGCGAGCAGCGCCAACAGCGCCGGCTGCGGCCGCTTCAGGTTGAACGCGACCTCGAAGTCGCCCGATGTGGTGACATCGTTGACCTCGTCGTACCAGGACTTGCGCGGATTCTGCCGAAACTTCTGCTGCGATTTGCCCATCAGCATGTCGAAGGTGCATTTGACGTCGGCAGATGTGAACGGCTTACCGTCGTGCCACTTCACGCCCTGCCGCAATTTGAAAGTCAAAACCTTGTTGTCGCCGCTCCAGCCCCAGCTCTCCGCCAGATCCGGAACGATGGTGTCCGGGCTGTTTTGCGCGACGTCCTGCTTGTAGATGACGAGATTGTTGAACACCGGCATGAACGGAATATTGACCGAATAGGTCGCGCCCTCGTGGATCGAGGCGCTGCCGGGACTGTCACGATGGTAGACCCGCAGGATGCCGCCCTGCTTCTCGGCCGCATGCGCAAAATCGGATACCGCCAGCAAAGACAATACGGCGGCGGCAAGCGCTTGCACGCTCCGCATGTTCCCCTCCCTCGATGGTTCGGCCTCATTCGGGCCAATTATCTCAAACGATACCATGACGGGGCGGGGGCGCAACCAGCAAGGGCCGGTGTCAATATTGGTACTTCGGACTAATGCCAAACTCTCTCAAAAATCGCCGCAGGAAGACCCAAGTCCACCAGGAACAAGCACTTCATTGTCATTTATTCTTATGTGTTTGCGGCATATCCGTCGCGCCCGGAGAATACGTGGGTTCAAAAGGCTGGGGCCTCGCCCGATCCAGCCAAAACAGCGTAGAAGCATCGCATGATTCCGTGGTTGCAGATCGATTCGGCACGCGTGCCCGGCGCAGACGTTGAGCTTCGCCTGATGCGAAGGGGCGCCGATTTCTCCATGATGCTCGGCCAGAACGAGCTGATGAACAGCCGCCTCAGCGGATCGGAGGAGGCGCTTGCCACGCTCGCCTGCAGACGAATCGAAGCGGTCAAGCGTCCGCATTTATTGATCGGCGGATTGGGCATGGGATTCACCCTCCGCGCCGCCCTCGCGGTGCTGGGACCCGAGGCGCGGATCACGGTGGCCGAGCTTGTGCCCGCCGTGATCGCCTGGGCGCGAGGTCCGCTTGCCGGCATCTTCGGCGACAGCCTCGACGATCCGCGCGCGAACATTTTGAGCGCCGACGTCGTCGAGGTGATCCAATCTCGTCCCGCGGCGTTCGATGCGATCCTTCTCGATGTCGACAATGGTCCCGAAGGCCTGATCCGCGAGGCCAACAATGCGCTCTACAGCCTGAAGGGATTGAAGGCGATCCGCACCGCGCTGCGGCCGCGCGGCGTGCTCGCGGTCTGGTCGTCGGGGCCGAATCCCGCGTTTACCAGGCGGCTTCGCGACGCCGGCTTCGATGCGAACGAGGTCGGCGTGCGCGCCACGACCAAGCGCAGCGGGGCGCACCATGTCATCTGGTTTGCGACAAAGCCGGAGGGCGCGCGTTAGCTGACGAATCGAGTCGCGGACGATCATTTCGGAAACGTTGGACTTCCGTAGGGGTAGTACTGCTTCAGGTCGACATTCTGATAGGGGAGGTGGTCCAGACGAATCGTTCCAAGAAATGGCTCCGTCGGCTCGACCAGCAGGATCGTCCTGGCCTCACACGATCCGCGAGGTCTTGTCGTCCCAGTAACGGTCGCGCAGCAGTCGCTTGTAGAGTTTGCCGGTCGGCAGCCGCGGCAGTTCGGCCTCGAAGTCGATCGAGCGCGGCACTTTCTGGCGCGACAGCGATTGGCTGCAGAACAGGATCAGTTCCTCGGCGAGATCCGGACACGGCAGGATTCCTGGCATCGGTTGCACCACCGCTTTCACTTCCTCGCCGAGATCGCCATTGGGAACGCCGAACACGGCAGCGTCGGCGATCTTGGGATGGGTGATCAGCAAATTCTCGCATTCCTGCGGATAGATGTTCACGCCGCCCGAGATGATCATGAAAGTGGCCCGGTCGGTCAGATGGAGATAGCCGTCGCCGTCGACATAACCGACGTCGCCGACCGTGCTCATGCTACCGTCCGGCGAGCGCGCCTCTTTGGTCTTGTTCGGATCGTTAAAATATTCAAACGGCGTTGCGGTCTTGAACCAGACCGTGCCGGGCACTCCGGCCGGACAGGGCCGCATATTTTCGTCGAGAATGTGAAGGTCGCCGAGCATGACCTTGCCGACGGTCCCTCGATGCGCACTCCATTCGGCGCTGTTGCAGGCGGTAAAGCCGAGACCCTCGGTGGCGCCGTAATATTCGTGGATGATCGGCCCCCACCATTCGATCATGTCTTCCTTCACCGCCGCCGGGCAGGGCGCCGCGGCATGGATCGCGATCTCCAGGGATGACAGGTCGTGGCGTTTTCGCGCCGCTTCCGGCAGCTTCAGCATGCGCGAGAACATGGTCGGCACCAGCTGGCTGTGGGTAACGCCCCATTTCTCGATCAGTTCGAGATAGCGCTCCGGATCGAAGCTTTCCATGATGATGGCGGTGCCACCCATCCGGATCGTGAGATTGACCGCGGCCTGCGGCGCCGAATGGTACAGCGGCGCCGGCGACAGATAGATCATGCCTTCGCGGTACTGCCAGAGTTTTTGCAGAAAATCGAACAGCGGCAGCTGCTGGGCCGGCGGTTGTTCCGGCAGCGCGCGCAGAATCCCCTTCGGCCGGCCGGTGGTGCCCGACGAATAAAGCATCGCGGTGCCGATGCATTCGTCGGCGATGGGCGTGCCGGGCAGGCCGCTCGTTGCTTCTTGCAGGCCGACGATGCGCTCGCTTTCGTTTCGACCATCGGCCACGATGCAGAGTTCGACCTTCGGGCAATCCCTGAGCGCCTCACGCGCGATGTCGAGCCTTGCCATGGACGTGATCAGGAGGCGGGATTCGCTGTTGCCGATGATGTAGGCAAGTTCGCTCGCGGTCAGATACGAATTCACGCAAGTGAAGTACAGCCCGGACCGTTCGCCGGCGCCGCAGGCTTCGAGGTAGCGGCTGTTGTTCTCCATGAAGATGGCATAATGGTCGAGCCGCTTCAGGCCGCGATTGCGGAACAGATGCGCGAGGCGATTGCTGCGTGCCTCCAGCTCCCGGTAGGTCACCGCCTCGCCGGTACCAGCCATGATGAAGGCGGGCTGCAGCGGACGCAGACGCGCATGCTTGCCGGTGTACATCGTGCCTCCTCCCGCGGACCGCGTGGCTTGTTGACAGCCTTGAGCGACAGGTTAGCGGAGGAAATGGCGGACGTCATGCCCTCATGATCACGGCTTTACCGTAAAGCTCGTCATGGCCGGGCTTGTCCCGGGCATCATCCAACCCGGAAAATGACGGGTCACGTCCCGAGCAGCCCGGCGATCTCGTTGATCGAAACCCGCCGCTGCGAAAATACAGCTTCCTGGGCCTCGCGCTCCCAATCCCCGGCGCTCGGCTGAAGCGGATCTTGCGCGCCGAGGCGATGTTCGAGCACGAACCTCGCATACAGGGCCCGGCGCGCATCGAGCCCCGGCCGAGCTGCCTCGGATGTCATCAGGATGGCGCTCGTGATGTGATAGAGGCAGCTTGCCGCTTGCCGCGCGTTCTCTTCAAGCAGCGGTTCGGCGGCGACGCGCTCGGCGAAAGCCAGCGTCTGATCCAGCGTCGAGCGCAACCGATCCCGGAAAGCGGCTGGGATGAGCGTAGCTTCATCAAGCAGTTTCGCAAGGGCGGCAGCGAGGGTGCGATGTGCGCGGCTCTTGCCGACCGCGCGGGTGACGATATCAAGCGCGTTGATGTTGCTGGTGCCTTCCCAGAGCACGCCGATATGGGCGTCGCGGATCAACCGCGCATGCACCCACTCCTCGATGTAGCCATTGCCGCCGCGCACTTCCATGGCGCCGGTCGCCACCGGAATGTTGTCGCGGCAGGCGCGGAATTTCAGCAGCGGGGTGAGAATTCGAAGGATACTTTCCGCTTCCTTCGACCCGGCATTGGCGCGATCCATCGCGCTGGCGGCGAACAGGAACATCGAGAGCGCCTGTTCGGTCGGCACCATGATCTTCAGAAGCTGACGGCGGAGCAGCGGAAATTCGAAAATGGTCTTGCCGAAGGCCTCGCGCGTCCGGGCGCAGACCAGGGCCTCGTTGACGCAGCGCCGCATCATCGCGGCGGCGCGGACGCCGTGGGAAAGCCGCGACAGGTTGACCTGTTCCATCATCTGCTTGAGGCCGCGCCCGGCATCGCCGACGAGATAGGCCACCGCGCCCTCCAGCAGGATCTCGCCGCTCGCCATCGAGCGGGTGCCCAGCTTGTCCTTGAGGCGAACGATGCGGTAGGCGTTGCGGCAGCCGTCCTTCAGCCGGCGCGGCAGCGCAAACAGGGCAAGCCCTGCGGTGCCGGAAGCCGCGCCTTCCGGGCGCGCCAGCAGCAGCGCGACGTCAGCGTCGGCGTGCGAGCAAAACCATTTGTCGCCGTAGAGCCGCCACACCCCGTCCGCGTAGCGCGCTGTGGTTTCGATGGCGCCGACGTCGGAGCCGCCGGAGCGCTCCGTCATGAACTGCGTGCCCTTCCACAGCGTTGCCATGTCATCCGACAGCATCTTCGGCAGCAGATATTCCCTGAGTTCGGCGCTGGCGAATTTTCTGATGAGATGGATCGAGGTGTCGGTGACGCTGATCGGACACATCAGTCCGAATTCGGCCTGCACGAACAGATATTGCAGCGCATATTTGGCGACCGCCGGCAGTGGACGATCCATGCCCAGCGCGCCGGCGCGATGGCTCATGGCGTGAAACTGGAAATCGCCGAACGCGATTTTCTCCATTTCGCGGTAGGACGAATGATAGTCGATCCAGTCCTCGTCGCGGCCGAAGCGATCCCGTGCGTTCAAGACCGGCGGGTGCTTGTCGGCGGCCCGGGCCAGCTCATCGAGCCGCCCGCCCGCCAATGCGCCGAGGCGATCGAAATGAGGCTCCAGCCGCCGAAAGTCGTTCGGCTCCAGATAGTGCCGGAGCAGGTCGCGCAGGCCGCGATCCCCGGCGTAAAAGTTTTGCCCCGCACAATCCGGCGCCAGGTGATCCGGACCGGTTTCGTGGAGCGGCTTCTGAGTGTGAGGCGCATGCATGTCCGACCTCGTTTCCGGAGGCAGCAGAAATCGTCGGGCCTTCAGCTTCCCGGATCGACAGTCGCAACAATGCCTGTCCGACGCCGCCCGGTCGAGCGCGAATTGTTCGCCCGGGCAGCCGCCCTGCGGCGGCACTTCGCTAACCTGCCGCTGATGTGCTAGTAGGATTGCTCAACCCCAGGGAGATGGAAATGGACTCGAGGGCGGACCTCGCCGCATTGAAGGTCGGTGACTTTTCATCGCATCTCGATACGCTCTTCGACATGCAGGCCCCCGGCGGCAGGATCGCGCTGAAGCTTGTAAAAGCCGAATCGGCCGGCCAGAGCATGCGCGCGGGCGGCGCATTCTCGCTGCTGTTCGTGGCGCCTGCGGGGCCGTGGCTGCCGCAGGCCATTTATCCGGTCGAGCACCCGGCGCTCGGCATCATCGAGATGTTCCTGGTCCCGATCGGTCCGATGCAGGGCGGCAACGGCTATCAGGCCGTGTTCGCGTGATCTCCGGTGCGCGGTGAGGCTGGGGCGGCGGTCCATCGCATCAGGTCATAGACGCCCTTGTCCTCTTCGGTCTTGAAACCGAGCCGACGATAAAGCCGCATCGCCGGGTTGAACTTCTCGACGTGGATCGATACCGCTTTGCCGGCGATGGCCGCCTCGTCCAGGAGGTCGCGCAGCAGTGCGGCGCCGAGCCCGTGGCCGCGATGCGCCGGCAGGAACGCGATATCGATAATACGATGCTGGCTCGGCCAGCGTTCGAGATAGAGGCGTCCGATATCTTCGCCGCCGCGCATCGTCACCAGCCAGTCGGCATCCGGGTAATATTGCTGGTAGTGCGCGTGCTGCGCCTGGAACTGCTGCTCCAGGAAGGCTGCCTTTTGTTCGTCCGGCCAGTCCAGGGCGGCGAGCTCCTCGGCGCGGGTCGAGGCGTAAACCCGCGCGAGAAACGCAAGATCGGCGTTCGCGATCCGGCGAAACGTCAGCCCCGCATCCGTGGCGCGCGTCCAGCCGAACGACGTCGCTTCAGGTGCCGGTGCCGCCGACAATGGCCGGTCCATTGCCCTGGAGCTTACGAGCGCGGCGGGAAAACGCCTTGCATCGCGATGCAGAAATTCAGCGTGAGATAGGGCATCAAGTTGTTGTGCGGCTGGCCGCCGCCGGCGGGCGCCACGATGATGCCCGATAGATTGACCAGCGGCGGGGCCGGAGACGCCGCGATATAGGGAAGTCCGGCCGATGCCCGCGCGAAGGTGTTGCCGACCGGACTCGTCCTGTTGGCGAGCGGTGCAAGCGCCATCAGATTGTGCGAGTGCGACGGGATCTCGGATTCCAGCAGTTGGACCGTGTCCTCACCGCCGGTCTCGCCGAGATCATGCAGCGAAAGCCCGGGCCCCTGACCGGGATGCATCGGCACGCTGCCCTGGATGTTCGGCAGAGCGAAGGTGCTCTTGCCGTCGCCGCCATAGGTGGTGCCGAGCAGCGAGAACAGCGCGGTGTTTTGCGAGATCGGCAGCAATTGCCCGTTGCAGACCGCCCAACCCTTGGGCGCGAAGTTGAACGGGAATATGCGAATCTCCGCGACGAACGGATCCATGGCTTGCTCCTAGCTCTGGCTCGGGAAAATGCCGAACAGCGAGATGATGAAGTCGACGCACAGATACGGCTGGAAGTTGTCGTGCGGCTGACTGCCGCCGGTCATTCCGATCGCGCCTGCGGCCATGGCGGCTGAGGGAGATTGACTCTCATACATACTGATCGTTGTCGATTGGGCGGGAAAATTGCCGCCCGGATTGGGGCTATTGCCCGTGCTGCCCGTACACAAAAACGAATGGGTGTGGCCCGGAATTTGCGGCACCGAGAGTACCACTGTCTCGACGCCGCCGTTCTGCGCCAAAGTGAAGCCGTTACCCTGATGGATCGGAACACGGCCGCGCAGATCCGGCAGTCCGAACGTGCTTTGGCCATCGCCGCCATAGGTGGTGCCGATCAGGTTGAACAAGGTTTCGTTGTCGGAGATCGGCAGGAGCTGCCCCTCACAAAACAGCCAGCCGGCCGGAGCGAAGTTGCCGGCGAACATGCGGATTTCCCCTACGAAAGGCTGTGACACGGAGATGCTCCCTTAGTTCTGCGACGGGAAGATGCCCTGCAGGGCGATGCAGAAGTTGATGGTCAGAAACGGCTGCATGTTGGGATGCGCCTGGCTGCCGCCCACCATGGCCAAGGTGCCCGCGTGCATGGCGGACGTAGTCGACGTCGGGGCGATGTAGGGATTGGCGGGTGCGGCTTTGGCCAGAAATCCAGAAACCGGGATGGCGACTCCGCCATCGCTCGACGAGCCGCTGGCGCTGTGGATGTGCGTTGGGATTTCCGAAATCGAGAGCTGGTGATTCTGTTCGCCCCCGACTTCACTGAGGACGTGGCCGTTGCCCGTGTGCATCGGCGTGCGTCCCTGCAGGTTGGGCAGGCCGAAGTTCACCCGACCGTCGCCACCGTAGTTGGTAAGCAAGAGAGAGAACAGTGCCTGGTTCTGGTTGATTGGCAAAAGCTGCCCGTTGCAGAGCGCCCAGCCGCTCGGCGCGAAGCCAAACGACATCATCCTGATTTCCGAGAGAAACGGTTCAGCCACACCAGCCCCCTGTGCACGCTATCTTACATTGCCAGTATGTCACATCACACCAGCAAGTCGACATGAATCTGCGCAAGGTGGATGGCCGCGTGGCTGTCGACCAGCACGTTCACGGCGTCGCCTGCATGCGCCCCGTCAATTTGCGCGACGTTCACCCAGTGCGCGGTGCCGGCGGGCTGCGGGGCGGGGCCGCCACGCGTAGCGGCCGTGTCGGGGGTTGTATTGAGCTGCAGCGTCGCGAAAGTCCCGCTTGGATCTTCCACCGCGCGCACCAGCGACGAGTCGCTCACACTCGACGCATGGAACGCCGAGGTCAGCGCGGTGAAATCGAAAGTGTCGCCTTGCGCGGCGCTGTAGTCGGCGACGTGGGTGATGGGCTGAGCCGCGGGCGCGGTCGGCGTGCCGAGCTGGATGTTCGGGCCGAAGACGAAATTGTCGGCGCCGGCACCGCCGAACAGGATATTGCCGCCGTGACCGGCATCGATGGTGTCGTTGCCGGCGGTGCCGACGACGATCGGCGCGTGCGCCGCTTGCGCCGACACCGGCAGCGCCGCTTCAGCGGCCTGCGCCAGACTGACGCTGGTCTGCTGCGTAGTGGCATTGGCCTGCGCGACGTCGGCAGCGTCGGGCAACCGACGCTCGCCGTCGACGAGGCCGATATACATCAGATCGTTGGCATCGGCTGTCGCCATGGTGTCGGGGAGCCCGAGCACATGCCCCAATTCGTGGGTCACGGTGGTCAGCAGGTCCATATGGCCGGCCGCGGCGCTTGACGGATCGGTCAACAGGTCGGTGCCGGCGGCATTCTGGGCGTGGGTGAATTCCGAATTGTCCGACGGAGTGGGATCGACGTACCAGCCATATCCGGCCGCGTCGGTATCGATGGTGATGTGGGTAGGCGTGGTCTCCTCGCCGATGACATTACCCGGCAAATCGGCGACGCTGAAGGTGACGGCGTGCAACGCCGCGAGCTGGCTTGCCGAAGCGCCGGCCGAGGCCCATTCGGCGATCGCGGCCGCAACAACAGAATCAAGTTCGTTCTGGGTCAGATTGGTTTCGCCCGGCGTCGGCGAAGAGGCCTGCACGCCTCCCCCCTCAGCGAGCAAGGGAGGCGTGGTGATCGGGCCGGGAATGACGGAGATGCCGCTTGCCGACGTGCTGCCTGTGTTGGTGGCTGCAAGCTGAGCCGCTGCGCTGCCGGCAGTGCCGACCAGTTGGCCGATACCATCGGCGTTGGTACCGGTGAACTGGAAATATTGAATCTGCCCCGACAGGAAATCACCGTCGACCGTTGAAGAAGGCACGGTGTTGCCATGGATATCCGCCTGCAATATCGGCGCAGTGGCGTCCGACCCGGACTGGTTGTCGGCTCCGACGAAGATCGCCGCCGAGGGGAAGCCGCTCGTGGAAGTGCCGGGCGTTACCGTATTATTCGTGATGGTTACATCGCTTGTGACGTGGCCCGGCGGCGTCGACCCACCGGCAGGATCATAGCCACGGGATTCGACATCGATTCCACGGTGGTCGGCGTCATATCCCTGGATCACGTTGCTGTCGATCAACAGCGTCGCTTGGGTTTCCCCCTGGATCAAAGCGCTAATTCCACCGCCTTCCGTCGATGCGGAATGCGCCGTCGACGTGCCGATGTGGTTGCCCTGGACCGTTCCGACGATCGTGCCGCCGGTCGAATTCGATGACGAGAAAACGTTGACGGCCTGCAGGATGGCGCCGGTCATCGGTGTGGCGACGGTGCCGTTGTTGGTGAACTTGAACGCCAGGTTCGCCGACCCGTCCTGGTCGAAATCGGCCTGGACGCCATTGTTGGTGAAGGTGTTGTTGGAGACCGTGAAGGTGCCGACGGTCGAGGTGTCGTGCGCCTGCACGGTGAGGCCGTGGGCCGGGTTGTTGTTCGCGATCGTGTTGCCGGTGAATGTGGCGGAGGTCAGCACCGAGTTCCCCGCCCCTTCGAACAGGAACGAGTTGGCGCCATACGTGGTGCCGAGATTATTGAAGGTGTCGCCCGTGACCGTGAGCGAGGAGATCGTGCCCGAGATATCGCGGATATGGACGTTGTTGAGCCCGCTTCCGCTGATCGAGCTGTTGGTGATCGACACCGCGCCGGTCACGCCGACGGTATTGCCGGAATCATCGCCGAGCAGCAGGCCTTCAGCCGTTGCCGAAGTCGTTCCGTTATTCAGGACGTTGGCATGTTTGAGGGTGAAATTGGTGACGCTGTCGCCATGGATGCCGTCGGCGGCTCCGCTATTGATGTCCATGTAGCCGAGGCTGACGTTCGACGTGGAATTCAGGCTCACGCCGGCGCCGCTCGATCCCAGAATTTGGCCACCCGAGTGATTGCTGCTGCTGCCGCCGTCGCCAGTGACGGTCAGGCCGCCGCTGAAGCCGGTGGTGTTGAGGACGATGCCGTTGACGGCGCCATTGGACGAGATGTCGTGGAAGGTGAGGCCGCTCGATCCGATGGTCGTGTTGGTAACGTCGAGCGCGGTGCCGGTGGTCGAGGCGATGCTGTTGCTGGTTCCGGTGACGGTCAGGGTGCCGCCGTGGGTAAAATTAAGGCCGGCGCCGCTCGCCGTCTTCACCACGATATCGGACATCGTGACGGTGCCGACATTGTTGCCGTCGTCGCTGATGCCGACGCCGCTGCCCGCCGTGGTGTCGATGCTGACGCCCTCGATGGTGTGGCCGGTGGTGCCGAGCAGGTCGATGCCGCTGTCGGAGCCGCCGCTCACCTTGATGACCGGCGCGGTGCCGGAAGCGGTGTTGGCGGTGACCACCGCGTTGGTCACGGGATTGGTGAACTGCAGGTTCTCATCGCCGCCGACCAGGTTGACGCCATTGGCGAGATTGATGCCGTTGGCCTCGGTATAGGTCCCGGTGCCGTGCTCCAGCACGACGTAGTCACCCGAGCCGGCCGGGTTTGCACTGTTGAAGGCGGCAATCGAGGTAAAGGGATTGGCCTCGGTGCCAACGTTGGTGCTGCCGACCGCGGCGCTGTTGATATAGAACACCTGCGGCACCACGCCGATGTGCACGGTGGAGGTCGCGCTCAGCGGGCCGCCGGTTCCGGTGTTGCCCTGGTCGTTGGTCACGACGGTCAGGCTGTCGGTTCCGGTGAATCCGTCGGTCGAGTGGTAGGTGACGTTGTTGGCGAGCGTGGCGTTGATCTGCGCGATGGTGCCGGAAATCGTCAGCGTCGAACTGGCGTTGGCGCCGGCGCTGATGGTCGCGCCGCCCGCCAATGTGACGGCGACGGTGCCGTGCGCCACCGAAAGCGTTGTCGTTTCAACGCCCGACTCCCCATCGACGTCGGCGATCGAAAAGCCCGAAATCACCGTGTCGGTGTTGGAGAAGGCGGTTGGTACGGCGGTGTTGGCGGGAACGGTGTTGACCGGGGCGTCATCGACCGCCTGTACCGTGACCGTCGCGGTGGCGTTGCCGAGGTTGTTGCTCGATTCACCGTCGTTGACCTGGAAGGCGAAGGAGCGCGCCGTGGTGCTGGGATCGTCACTGGTGTTCTGGAACTGGACCGATTCCAGCGCGGTCTGGTAGTCCGCGACGCTCTCGCTGCCGGTGAACGTCACGGTCGAACCGGCGATCGTAAATCCGATGCCGCTGGCCAGCGTTCCGCTGGTCGCCGCACCTTCTCCCGCGATCGACAAGACGTCGGCGGTCTGGGCATCGCCGAGCGTCACCGTCGCGCCGGTCATGTTGGCGTCATCGACATCCGACAGCGTCAGTTGCGGCGCCACGGCCAGCGGAACGCCGTTCTCGACAAAGGCGGCGGTGATGCCGGTGGTCTGCACGCCGGCGGTGGAGAGCAGATCGATCACCGGCGCGTCGTTGACGCCGTTCACCGTTACGTGGAGATTGGCGGTGGACGTATCGCCGGCCTGGTCGCCATGCAGCGTGTAGGGCACGTCGAAGGTCGTGGTCTGGCCATTTTGCATGTGCTGGAAATTGGCATCCAGCGTTACCACGACCTGGTTCGAGGCATTGACGCTGACGGTGACATCCGACGCGGTCAGGCCTTCGCCCGCGGGTGCCACGAAGTTGGTCAGCGCGGCCGTCGTCACATTGTTGGGCGCGCCATGATCGGGATCGAGCGTGTCGTTGCCGAGCACCGTGAAAGTTCCGACCTGGTCCTCGGTGATGGATCCGGTGTCGTCCACTGCCACCGGCACGTCGTTGACGCCGTTGACGGTGACGACGAGGTTCACGCTCGAGGTCTCGCCGACATCGCCGGTCAGCGTGTACGGTACGGTGATGGTGGCGTGCTCGCCGAGCGCCAGCTGCTGGAAATCCGCGTTGGTCAGGGTGAGCTGGATCTGGTTGCTGACGATCGCGGCCTGGGCGTCGGTATTGGCGAAGGTCTCGCCGGCCGGGCCGGTGACGGTGACGCCGCCGGGTCCGACCGCGATGGTGTTCAACGCGGTCGAGTCGGGATCGAGGGTACCGTTCGCGAGGACGTTGAACAGCGTCGGGGCGTCGTTCGCGGTCATGGTGCCGGTATCGGCCACTGCCTGCGGCAGGTCGTCGGCGCCGTGGATGGTGACGGTCAGCGTCGCGGTGTCCTGCAGCCCGCCGGTGTCCTGGATGGTGTAGTTGAACACATCCTGGATCGTATTGGCGGCGGTATGCAGTCCCTGCACCTGCGGATCGGTCTGATTGACCAAATAGGTATAGGAGCCGTCGGTGTTGAGCGTCAGGGTGCCGTGGGCGCCGGCCAGCGGCGAGCCGACCGTGCCGGTCGCCGTCGAGCCGCCTTCCGGACCGGTGTGGACCGCGACCACGATGAGCGCGCTGCTCGGATCCTGGGCGTCGGTGTCCTGGACGTCGCCGGCAGCCCCGGTGCCGAGAATGACGTTGCCGCTCGGATTGAAGCCGGGGATGGAGTTGTTGAGGCCGCCGGCCTCGGTGGCGGAAACCGAATCGTCGTTGGCGACCGGCGGCGTGTTCGGGACCACGAGGATACTGAAATCGCTCGAATTGAATTCCCCGCTCGGGTCCGATGCGTGCACCGTGATGCTGTAATTGTTGTCGGGATGCGAGGGATCGTCGACCAGGATCGGCGTGACGCCCGAAGCGGTGACGACGCCAGTCGAAGAATTGATCGCGAAGCGGCCGCCTGCGTCATCGGCCAGCGAATAGGTGACGGTGCCGCCGCCCGGGTCGGTTGAATGCGCCGTAACCCCGGTGCTCGATCCGGCCGGCGCTCCGGTGGAAACCTGGTCGATGTGCGCGCTGTCGCTGTCGGTCGGCGCGCTCGGCGGAAGGTCGTTGACACTGAGGGTGATGGTCTCGGTGGAGGATTGTCCGGACGGATCGCTGGCGGTGATGTTGAAACTGTAGGAATTCTTGGTCTCGAAGTCCGGCACGCCGTTGATGGAAACCGCGTGGGTGGTCGGATCGAGCGTGAACGCCGCCGCATCGGTGCCTGAAAGCGCGTAGGTCACAGTGCCACCGCCGGGATCGGCCGCTGCCGCCGTATACACAACGGTATTTGCCGCCACGCCTTCGTTGACCGAAGCGGTGGTGGGCGATGAAATCACCGGCGGCAGATCGTTGACATTGATGGTGACGGCTTCGGTATTGAAGGCGCCTGAGGGGTCGCTCGCCTTGACGTTGAAGTGGTAGGAACTCTGGGTCTCGAAATCGGGCACGCCGTTGATGGTGACGATGCCGGTGGTCGGGTCGATGGTGAATGCGCTGGCGTCGGTGCCGGTCAGCGCATAGGTCACGGTGCCACCGGCGGGATCGGCCGCTGCGGCCGTATACACCTGGGTATGGGCCCCGACGCCCTCATTGACCGAAGCGGAGTTCGCCGACGAGATCACCGGCGGCAGATCGTTGACATTGATGGTAACGGCTTCGGTGTTGAAGGCGCCGGAGGGGTCGCTGGCCTTGACGTTGAAGTGGTAGGAACTCTGGGTCTCGAAATCGGGCACGCCGTTGATGGTGACGATGCCGGTAGTCGGGTCGATGGTGAATGCGCTGGCGTCGGTGCCGGTCAGCGCATAGGTCACGGTGCCACCGGCGGGATCGGCCGCTATGGCCGTATACACCTGGGTATGGGCCCCGACGCCCTCATTGACCGAAGCGGAGTTCGCCGACGAGATCACCGGCGGCAGATCGTTGACACTGAGGGTGACGGCTTCGGTGTTGAAGGCGCCGGAAGCGTCGCTGGCCTTGACGCTGAAGCCGTATGAACTCTTGGTCTCGAAATCGGGCACGCCGTTGATGGTGACGATGCCGGTGGTCGGGTCGATGGTGAACGCGCTGGCGTCGGTACCGGTCAGCGCGTAGGTCACGGCGCCGCCGCCGGGATCGGCCGCCGCCGCCGTATACACCAGGGTATGGGCCGCGACGCCCTCATTCGCCGAAGCCGTGGCCGGCGACGAGATCACCGGCGGCAGGTCGTTGACGGTGAGCGTGACGGTTTCGGTGGTGGAAGCCCCGGAGGGATCGCTGGCGGTGATCTTGAAACTGTAGGAATTCTTGGTTTCGAAGTCCGGCACGCCGTTGATGGTGACCGCATGGGTAGTCGGATCGAGCGTGAACGCCGCGGCATCGGTGCCACTCAGCGCATAGGTCACGATGCCGCCGCCGGGATCGGCCGCTGCGGCGGTATACACGACGGTATTTGCCGCGACGCCCTCATTGACCGAAGCCGTGGTGGGCGATGAAATCGCGGGCGGGAGGTCGTTGATAGTGACCGTCAACGCCTGGGTGGTGAAGGCCCCCGAGGAATCGCTCGCCTTGACGTTGAAGTGGTAGGAACTCTGGGTCTCGAAATCTGGCACGCCGTTGATGGTGACGATGCCGCTCGGGCCGATGCTGAACGCGCCGGCGTCGGCGCCGGTGAGCGAATAGGTAACGGCGCCACCGCCTGGATCGGTCGCTATCGCGGCGTAGACAAGGGTACCCGCCGGCACGCCTTCATCTAGTGTGAAGGGGGTGCCCGCCGCGATGGTCGGCGGCAGGTCGTTCACGCTGAGCGTGACCGCCTCGGTGTTGAAGGCGCCCGAGGCATCGCTGGCCTTGACGTTGAAGCTGTACGAACTCTTGGTCTCGAAATCCGGCACGGCATTGATGCTGACGATGCCGGTGGTCGGATCGATCGTGAACGCGCTGGCGTCGGTGCCGGTTAGTGCGTAGGTCACGGTGCCGCCGCCCGGATCGGCCGCTGCCGCCGTATAGACGTGTGTATTGGCGGCGACGCCTTCGTTAACGGAAGCCGAGGCCGGCGACGAGATCACCGGCGGCAGGTCGTTGACGGAGAGCGTGACGGTTTCGCTGGTGGAAGCCCCGGAGGGATCGCTGGCCGTGATAAGAAAACTGTACGACGACTTGGTCTCGAAGTCCGGCACGGCATTGATGCTGACGGCGCCGGTCGAATCGATAGTGAAGGCGCTGGCGTCGGTGCCGGACAGTGCATAGGTAATGGTGCCGGTGCTGGTGGGATGGCCGTCGGGCCCGGGGGGGCCGGGGGGCGGGTCAAGTGCCACCGCCGTGTAGACAACCGTGTTCGCCGCCACCCCCTCATTGAACGAAGCCGTGGCCGGCGACGAGATCACTGGCGGCAAATCGGTGACCGTGATGGTAAACTGTTGTGAGTGAGTGCTCGGGAGGGTGCCGTCGCTCGCCTGCACGGTGATGTCGTAGTGGCCACCGGAGCTCTCGAAGTCGACCTTGGTGGAATCGGCGACCGACACTACGCCGGTTACCGCGTTGATCTGGAATGCGCCATTCGCGCTGTCGAGCAGCGAATAGGTGACCGTCCCCCCGTTGATATCGGTGGACGAAGCGGTAATGCCGACCAGCGTATTGACCGCGGCACCTTCGACCACGGTATTGGCAGCACCGTTGCTGTCGGTGGGCGTCGACGGTGGGACGTCGTTCACATGGACCGAGAACGTCTGCGACGTGACGAGAACGCCGTCGGTCGCCTGCACCGTGACGCTGTAGGCGTGGCCGGGACTGCTCTCGTAGTCGATCTTGGTCGGATCGGCGACCGTGACGATGCCGGTTGCGCTGTCGATCTTGAAGCCGCCGCCGGAGCTATCTCCGGTCAGCGAATAGGTCACCGGCAGGCCGCCGTTATTGGTCGCCGAAACCTTGAGGTGGACGGACGTGTTCGCGGCGACGCCTTCGTCCACGTTGGGGGCGCCCGCATCTGAATCGATCGGCGTCGATAGCGAGGCGGCGACCGGCGGATAGGGCGTCGACGCCGGCAAACCGAGATAGAGTAACTTGACACCGTAGGTTGCCGCGAAGTCCGCCGCCGGTCCCTCGAGAATGATGTTGCCGTTGGCGTCGAAATTGAGCGCGGGTCGCGTGATGCCGCCGAATGTATATGCTGGCGCGGTGCTGGACACGTTATTGCCTCCGGTCGCGCAACGTCGCAGCGCGCGTGTTCGTCAGATCTGTTGATGGATGGTTCAAGCGGAGTATTCGGCGAGGTTTGGTTCCGGCAATGGAACTAGTGTTTTTGAGTACGACCTCGCGGACAATTCACCAGCGACTATGAACTCGCTCGTCATCACGCAGTGCCTCCAACTCAACTCCTGGGCGACCCTCGCCGGATCAATGAATGTTCAAGAAAAAAACCAGGTCGCGAAAAGCGACAGAAATTAACCAATTGGCAACCAAGACGGTCAATTTCACTCATATTTTGCGCAAAGCTGGGAGTCAATGTTCCCCTTCACACAAAACCATAGATTGTGCCGCCGCGGCGGCCGGTAACCTTGATGCACGAGCATGGCGCCGGGCGAGCTCGATCGCGCCTTCGCCTTTTCCTGCAGCCACCAAACGAATTCGCCACGATGCCGGCCGGGTCTTTCGACATGATAAAATGAGACAACCCGGCTGTCGTGTTTTTTAATTGTCATGATCAGGATCGCGAGCACGCCTCCGCTGGAGAGTTCGGCGAGAAGCAACGATTTGATCTTCGTTCGCTGATGATGTCGCGCGCTGCGATCGTCTTCGGGCTGGCGCCTGCCGAATAGGCCCGATGCGCGGGCGTCACGATCCACAACCTTGATGCATAACGATTTTGCTTGATCCCGGCCGGTACTTGGACAGACTGGTACCGATCTCATCTCGATCCTGCCGCAGATCACCGCGGCGGGCGCTTCGATCAATCGCGGCAACGTGCAGAGGAGACGGAATTGGGCGCGACTGAGAAATCGGAGCGTTTGGCTCGAGGAGAAGTTTCCAATATCCGTTCACTCCGCGACTTCATGCCGCTGATCGTTCTGCTTGCCGTCACCTTGGCCGGCTGCGGCGACAAGACGCCGCAGCCGGCCGCGGCAGCTCCTGCCCCCGTTACCGTCGCCCAGCCAACCAAACGCACCGTCACCGATTGGGACGAATTCACCGGGCGGTTCGAGGCGGTCGAGGAGGTTCAGGTTCGCGCCCGCGTCGGCGGCTTCGTCACCAGCGTTGAATTTCGCGACGGCGCGTTCGTCAATACCGGCGATCTCCTCTATGTCATCGATTCCCGTCCCTTTGAAGCGGTCGCCGAGCAGGCCAACGGCCAGCTCTCGGATGCGCGCGCCAAGGCCGAACTCGGAAAGCGCGAACTGGACCGCGCCCTGACCTTGAATCAGACCCAGGCGGTCGCCGACTCCATCGTCGATCAGCGCCGCCAGACGCTGCAGGCGGCCCATGCGGCGATATTGCAGGCGGAAGGCGCGCTGAAGGCGGCCCAGCTCAATATCGAATTTTCCCACGTCGTTGCCCCGATCGGCGGCAGGGTCAGCCGCCATCTCGTCAGCGTCGGCAATCTCGTGCAGGGCAGCGACGGCGGCGGGGCCGCGACGCTTCTGACCTCGATCGTCTCGCTCGACCCGATCTACATCTACTTCGACATGGACGAAGCGACCTACCTGAAGAACAACCGGCTCTATTTCGAGGGCAAGCGCCCGAGTTCGCGCGACACCCCAAATCCGGTGCAGGTGGCGTTGACCGGCGAAACCAAGCCGTCGCACGACGGCAAGGTGGATTTCCTCGACAACCGGCTGGATGTCTCGACCGGTACGCTGCGCGGGCGGGCGATCATCCCGAACAAGGACTTTTCCATCCTGCCCGGGCAGTTCGGCCGGGTGCGGTTGATCGGCAGTTTGCCTTACGAAGCGTTGCTGTTGCCGGATACGGCCATCGCCACCGACCAATCGCGCAAGATCGTTTTCGTGGTCAAGGACGACGATACTGTGGAGGCAAGGCCGGTCGTGCTCGGTCCGCTCGACGAAGGGTTGCGCGTGATCCGCGAGGGCCTGAAGCCGGAAGACCGCGTGATTGTCGATGGCCTGCAGCGCGCCCGCGTCGGGGCCAAGGTCAGTCCGCATGCCGCCGCAGCCGCTCCCGCCGGTAGCAAGACATGAATCTCGGCCGGCTTTCCATCAACCAGCCGATTCTAGCGATGGTGCTGTCGATCGTGCTGCTGATCGTCGGCGCGCTCGCCTACACCACGCTGCCGGTCGCGGAATATCCCCAAGTGGTTCCGCCGACTGTCGTGATCACCACGCAATATCCCGGCGCCTCCGCGCAAACCGTTTCCGACACCGTGGCGGCGCCGATCGAGCAGCAGATCAACGGCGTCGACGACATGCTGTATCTTTACAGCCAGGCGACCTCGAACGGCCAGCTCACGATCACCGTCACGTTCAAGCTCGGCACCGATCTCGACAAGGCCCAGGTGCTGGTTCAGAACCGGGTCGCCATCGCGCAGCCGCAGCTGCCGGACGAGGTTCAGCGCAACGGCGTGGTGACGCGCAAGAACAGCCCGGACATATTGATGGTCGTGTTCATGCTGTCTCCCGACGACAGCTTCGACCAGCTCTACATCAGCAATTATGCATTGCTGCAGGTCCGCGACCAGTTGCTCCGGCTCGACGGGATCGGCGACATCCAGATTTTCGGCGCGCGCGACTATTCGATGCGGCTGTGGCTCGATCCGGACAAGATCACGACGCTCGGCATGACCGCCGGCGACGTGCTGGCGGCGATCCGTGCCCAGAATTTGCAGATCACCGGAGGTCAGCTCGCTGCCCCCCCGATCGCCGACCGGGCATTCCAGCCAAACCTCACCTTTACCGGCCGCCTGAAGGATCCGCAGCAGTTCGAAGACATCCTCGTCAAGGCCGGCGCAGACGGCCGCACCGTACGGCTGCGCGATGTCGCCCGGATCGAACTGGGCGCGCTGGACTATACCACCAACAGCTTCCTGCTGCGAAAGACCGCGGTGGCGATGCTGGTGACCCAGCGCCCCGGCTCGAACGCGCTGGCCACCGCGAAAAATATTTCCGATGCCATGGTCAGGCTCAAGGCCAGCTTTCCCAAAGGGCTCGACTACAACATCGGCTACAATCCGACCGAGTTCATCGCGCAGTCCGTCAGCGAGCTGATCAAGACGATCTACGAGGCGATGGTTCTCGTCGTCATTGTCGTGCTGGTGTTCCTGCAGGGCTGGCGTCCTGCGATCATCCCGATCGTGGCGATCCCGGTGTCGCTGATCGGTACTTTCGCAGCGATGGCCGCGCTCGGTTTTGCCATCAACAATCTGACCCTGTTCGGCCTCGTGCTCGCGGTCGGCATCGTAGTTGACGACGCGATCGTGGTGGTCGAAAACGTCGAGCGGCATCTTCGCGATGGCATGAGCCGGCGCGATGCGGCGCTCAAGACCATGGAGGAGGTCGGCGGTGCGCTGGTCTCGATCGCGCTGGTGCTATGCGCGGTGTTCGTTCCGACCGCTTTCCTCGGTGGCATCTCCGGACAGTTTTTTCAGCAGTTCGCGATCACGATAGCGGTGGCGACCGCGATCTCGTGCTTCTGCTCGCTGACGCTTTCGCCCGCGCTGGCGTCGCAAATCCTGCAGCCGCATGCGGAAAAGCGTCCGCCGGCGAGCTGGAATTTCATCGGGCGCGGATGGGAGAAATTCACCGGAGTCTTCAACCGCAGCTTCGACCGGCTGTCCCACGGCTATGGCAACGCCGCCGATTTCGTGATCCGGCATTCGGCGGTGATGCTCCTGATCTACGTGGCATTGATCGGCAGCGCCGGATGGCTGCTGGTGACGACGTCGCAGGGATTCATTCCAGCCCAGGATCGCGGCTACATCATCGTGTCCGTGCAATTGCCCGGCGCGGCCTCGCTGGCGCGAACCACCGAGATCGTCCGCCAGATCGAAAAGATCGCGCTCGACACGCCCGGCATCATTCGCGTGGCGGCGTTCGCCGGGCTGTCCGGCGCGACCCGCACCCAGGCCAGCAATTCCGCGGCTCTGTTCCCGGTCTTCGAAGAACCGGAAACGCGCTTGAAAAAGGGCTTGTCGGCGGCGAAGATCACGGGTGAGCTCCGCAAGCGGCTTGCGGCCCTTGAAGGCGCCTTCATCATCGTCATTCCGCCGCCCTCGATTCCCGGCATCGGCACCGGCGGCGGCTTCACCATGCGCATCGAGGACCGGCAGGGCCGCGGTCCCGAATTTCTGGCGGAGGCGACCGATGAACTTGTCGCCGCGGCCCGCAAGGCGCCGGGGCTGACCTCGGTGTTTTCTCCGTTTTCCGCGAATACGCCGCAGGTGTTCGTCGACGTCGATCGGATCAAGGCGCAGAAGCTGGGTGTGCCGATCGCCAACGTGACCGAAGCGATCGAGACCTATTTCGGCTCGGCCTATGTCAACGATTTCAACATTCTCGGCCGCACCTATCACGTCACCGCGCAGGCCGACCTGCGGTTCCGCAAGGAGACCGCCGACCTGGCCCGGCTGCGCACCCGCAACGCCGCCGGCGACATGGTGCCGCTCGGCAGCGTAGTGGATTTCCGCGATATAGCGGGTCCGGATCGCGTGGCGCGCTACAACCTTTATCCGTCGTCCGAACTCCAGGGCGACACGCTTCCGGGAACGAGTTCGTCCACCGCGATCGACACTATGAAGCGACTGGCGGATCAGGTATTGCCGAGCGGCTTCACCTATGAGTGGACCGACCTGTCTTACCAGCAGGTCACCGGCGCCAATGCGGGTCTCTACGTATTTCCGATTTGCGTCCTGTTCGTGTTCCTGGTGCTGGCGGCGCAATATGGCAGCTGGACCCTGCCGTTCGCCGTCATCCTGATCGTGCCGATGTGCCTGCTCGCCGCCACTGTCGGCGTGCGGATCATGGGACAGGACGTCAACATCCTGACCCAGATCGGTTTCGTGGTGCTGGTGGGATTGGCCGCCAAGAATGCAATTTTGATCGTCGAGTTTGCCCGCGACATCGAAGCCGAGGGCCGCGACCGGTTGGAGGCGGTGATCGAGGCCTGCCGCCTGCGGCTGCGCCCGATCCTGATGACGTCATTCGCCTTCATTCTCGGCGTGCTGCCGCTGGTGGTTTCCACCGGCTCGGGATCGGAAATGCGTCAGGCGGTCGGCGTCGCCGTGTTCTTCGGCATGCTCGGCGTGACGCTGTTCGGGCTGGTCTTCACACCGATCTTCTACGTGATCGTGCGCAATCTGGCCGACCGGCCACCGTGGCGCCGTAAAAAGCCGGTTTCCGCCTGACACCGGGCAAGCGGTAAGAGCGCCCGCCGCGCTTGCGATACTATTGGCGTAGTACCCGAAATAGATGGGCAGCCGCAGGGTTATAAAATATCATGCAGGGAACAGCGGAAACCTGGGGGAGAAAAATATGAAATCCGGATGGTTGTCGGCTGCCGTTGCGGCATGCGGAATGTTGCTGGCTCCGCCGGCGTTGGCACAGGGCGTCAAGATCGGTATTTTGAATGACCAATCGGGCGTCTACGCGGATTACGGCGGCAAATATTCCGTCGAGGCGGCCGGGATGGCGATCGAGGATTTCGGCGGCAGCGTGCTCGGCCAAAAAATCGAGATGGTCTCCGCCGACCATCAGAACAAGCCCGATCTCGGCGTCAGCATCGCGCGACGCTGGTACGACGTCGAAGGCGTCGACATGATCACCGAACTGACGACGTCGTCGGTCGCGCTGGCGGTGCAGGAGCTGGCGAAGGAAAAAAAGAAAATCGACATCGTGGTCGGCGCTGCGACCTCGCGCATTACCGGCGATGCCTGCACGCCCTATGGCTTCCACTGGGCCTACGATACCCACGCGCTCGCGGTCGGTACCGGCGGCGCGCTGGTGGAGGCGGGCGGAAATACCTGGTTCTTCCTCACCGCCGATTACGCGTTCGGATATGCGCTTGAAAAAGATACCGGCGATCTGGTCAAGGCCAAGGGCGGCAAGGTGCTGGGCTCGGTCCGCGTTCCCCTGAACTCGTCGGATTTCTCGTCGTTCCTGCTGCAGGCGCAAAGCTCGAAGGCAAAGATCATCGGGCTGGCCAATGCCGGGCTCGACACCACCAACTCGATCAAGCAGGCGGCGGAATTCGGCATCGTCGCCGGCGGTCAGAAGCTCGCCGGTCTGCTGCTGACGCTGGCTGAAGTGCACGGCCTCGGGCTGCAGGCGGCGCAAGGTCTCGTGCTGACGGAAGGTTTCTATTGGGACCACGACGACAAGACCCGCGAGTTCTCGGAACGCTTCCTGAAGCGAACCGGCCGGATGCCCAACATGATTCAGGCCGGCACTTATTCGGCGACGCTGCAATATCTGAAGGCGGTCAAGGCGGCCGGGACCAAGGATTCCGACGCGGTGGCGAAAAAGCTGAAGGAACTGCCGGTCGACGACATGTTCGCCCAGGGCGGCAAGGTGCTGCAAAACGGCCGCATGGTGCACGACCTCTATTTGTTCGAGGTCAAGAAGCCGTCGGAATCCAAGAAACCCTGGGACTACTACAAGCAACTCGCGGTGGTGCCGGGCGACAAGGCATTCCCGACCGCCCAGGACAGCGGCTGTCCGCTGACGAAATAGCGGCGGCGTCGTTCAAGAAGATGCGTGTCGTTCCGGCGAAAGCCGGGACCATACTCCGTCCTGTCTCGTTAGGCCGCTGTGCCAGTGGCCTTTAGCAATCTGCATCTGTGGCTGTGGGTCCCGGCTCGCGCGTCGCTTGGCCGGGACGACGCCGTGAAGGGGGCTATCCCCGTCTCACGCTCGAGCCGCCATCGACCGGCAACGTCACGCCGGTGATGAAGTTGGCCTCATCGGAAGCCAGGAACAGCGCGGCGTTGGCGACATCCCAGGCGGTGCCCATCTTCTTGCGCAGCGGCACCTTGGCGTCGCGCTCGGCCTCGACCTCGGCGCGGCTCTTCCCGAATTCGCGGGCGCGGGTGTCGACCGCCATCGGCGTGTTCATCAGGCCGGGCAGGATGACGTTGGCGCGGATACCGTAGGGGGCGTTCTGGTAGGCGAGTTGTTCGGTGAAAGCGACCATCGCTGCCTTGGTAGCCTTGTAGGCGACATAGGGATAGGTGGTGATGGCGGCCATCGAGGAGATATTGATGATGGCGCCGCTGTTCTGTTGGCGCATGATCGGGATCACGTACTTGGCTGCGAAAATGCAGCTCTTGAGGTTGATCGCGATACAGCGATCGAGCGCCTCCTCGGCGATGTCGAGCAGTTCGGCGTCGCCGCCGGAGAGGCTGACGCCGACATTGTTGTGCAGGATGTCGATGCGGCCCCAGCGGGTATGCGCGTCTGATACCATGGCCTTGAGCTCGGCCTCTTTGGTGACGTCGGCCCTGAAAGCCACCGCCGTGCCACCCTTGGCGCCGATCATGTCGACCGTCATGTCGACAGTCTCTTGCGCCGATTCGAAGTTGTGATCCACGCACAGCACCTTGGCGCCTTCGCGCGCGAAGGTCAGCGCCGTGGCGCGGCCGTTGCCCATGCCTTCGCCGGGGCTCTGGCCGGCGCCGACGACGATGGCGATGCGATCTTTCAGGCGCATGTCAGTTCACTCCCGGTATCGGGTACTGCTGCAGTACCTCTTTGTAAGTGGGCTCGTTGTCGATCTTCATGGTGGCGAGCACGCGGACCACGGCGCAATAGAAGGCGATGGTGAGCACCAGATCGGTCATGTGTTCGTCGCTGAGTTCCCGCTTGATCGCGGCGAAGGTTGAATCGGACATCGCAAGCTCGCGCACCATCTCGCGCGCGCCCTTCAGGATCGCGCTCGCCAGCGGCTCGAGCGCGGACGGCTTGCCCTCGGTCTCGGCCATCATGCCGGCGATATCCTGGTCGGTGACGCCGAACTCCTGGCCGATCCTTACATGATGGGTGAATTCGTATTCCGATTTCTCCATCCAGCCCACCTGCAGAATCGCGAGTTCGCGCAGCCGCGGGTCCAGCTTGCTCCTGAAACGGATATAGCCGCCGATGCCGCTGAACGCCCGCGCCATGTCGGGCGAATTGACCAGCAGCTTGTGCAGGTTGGTATTGCGCTTGAGCATGTCGCGATATTCGGGCGCGACCTGATCGGCCTCTAGATAGGGCAGCCGGGCCATCCTGTTCGTTCTCCCCTGACGTATTCAACGAGCTTGTAATCCCCGCGTCGGCCTTGCGGCGCTGTTATGACGACATGCCGCAGCCTTCACGCATGAATCAGCCGCCAGACGATCGCGCTCAGCGCCCCGGCCCAAAGAATGATCGCGGCGCTGGCCTGAATGCCGAAGCCGGTGCCGCGTTTGTTGGCGGCCTGCGAATAACCGGTCAGGTACAGGATGCGACCGGCAATCCAGACCAGGCCAAGCACCGCCGCGATGGGATCGCTGATGTAAATGGCAAACAGCCAGAGCGAGGGCAGGAAGATCGGCATCCATTCCAGCGTGTTCATCTGCACGCGAAACACCCGCTCAAAATCGGCATTGCCTGAGATCGCCGGCGCCTTGACGCCGAATGCGACGCGCGCCCGCGCCACCTGAACGCCGGTGAAGAAGTAAAACAGGATGGCCAGGCAGGCGACGAGTGCCGTGAAGTGATACATCGAAAGAATCTCCTTTTTAGAAGCAATTTTGTCATTCCGGGGCGCGAGTGAAACGAGCGAACCCGGAATCTCGAGATTCCGGACCTGGTCCTTCGGACCATCCCGGAATGACTCACGTTTGGCCTCAATAGCCGGTCATTTCCAGATATCCTACCCCGTGATGGCTGCCCGCAAAACTGATCGGCCCTTCCCAATAGGGAAAGCTCGTTCCCATCCAGCTCCTGGCATTCAGCGGGACACAGTCGATCGTCAGCCCCAAGCGTGGGATCGCGATGCGCCATGTGGTCGGGAGTTTGCGTCCTTCGATCCCGGTCAAGCTCCCCGGCGTCATGCTGATCTCGGCGGAGGCGATCTGCTCGGTCTTGCCGTCCGACAAGATCCAGTTGCCGGAACAGTAATCGTTGCCGTCGCTCTGGCGCAGCCGAAACAGCATGAGCTTTTCGCCCGCGTTCAGATGCAGCGAGAACCAGTCCCATCCGCTTTGGTCCGACGCCAGCGGCTGGCTGCTCCATTCGCGGTCCATCCAGGCCTGGCCGGTGACCTCGACAGGCTTGTCATCGATGGTGAGGCTGCCCGTCACCTTGAAATAAGGCTGGCTATAATAATACGAGGCCTGGCCGCGTTCCGATTTCCGGCTGTAGCCGGCGTCGCCCTGCAGGACGAGCGGACGACCGGCGTCGAGCCGCAGCGCGTAGGCGAAGTCGGCTCCCGATGCGTTAAGTTCGAGCGGCGCGATGGTGTCGTCGCGCGTGGTGTCGAGCCCGCGCATCTGCCATGAATCGATCCAGGCTCGAAACGGTTTTGCCTCGACGCCGGCCTGGCCGACCCCGCCCCGGGCGAAGGTTTCGCTGAATCTGTGGGTGTCCGCGCGGGTCACGGCGGCATGGCCCATCCATATCTGCTGGTTGGCCCAGCCCTCCTGTTGCGCGCCGGGCCGCATGGCCTGGCGAAACAGGGTCCATTGCGCGCCCAGGGCGCCGCCCGTAGAATCCACGAGGTTCGCGGTTACGTACCACCACTCGATCCGATAGTCCGGGTGCGGACCGTGATCGGCGGGAAAAGTAAAAATCTTGCCGGGAAGGACGGCCGCGAACCCGTCGGCGGTTTTACCAAGCCCGGCAAAACCCTGCGCCAAAGCGCCCTTGCAGCCGAGGCCGAGAGCTACTGCACCGCTGGTGAAGCCGCGACGCGATATCAGAAATTTACCGCTCATTGGCGAAGATCTTGATCAGGGTTGACGGCTGCATCCGCGCCAGCCTGAGGACGGGAAGCAGCGCGGCCAGGAGTGCGGCCGCCATCGCCACGCCCAGCAGTTCAAGCAATTGCAGCGGAAAGACATGAAACGGCAGCCGCCAGCCGAACGCTTTCACATTCACCACCGCGATCAGGCACCACGCCACCAGCAGACCTAGCGGCAGCGCGAGCAGGGCGGTGATCAGCGCCACCGACATGGTTTTCAATAGCTCGATCGTCGCAAGCTTGCGCCGCGTGATTCCGATCGCCCATAGCGGCGCCAGTTGCGGCAGGCGGGAATTGCTCAGCGTCAACAGGCTGGTCAGCAACGCGACGCCCGCAACCCCAAGCGTGAAAGCGTTCAGCGCGGCCGTCACCGCGAAAGTCCGGTTGAAGATCCGCGTCGATTCGGCCTTCAGCGTCGCCTGATCCAGCAGGCTGCGGCTGTCGAGTCCGAATTTGTTCTGCAGCGACGATATCAGGGCCGGCACCGCCGCAGGCGCAACGCGCAAGCCAAGCCGTGTTTGCGGAACGCCCGGAAAATGCCGGATCAGCGCGGCGATATTGACGGCAATCTGTCCCTCCGGGTTGCCGTAATCGGCATAGATGCCGACCACCTCCAGCGTCCAGTTTCCCCCGGGCGCGGGGACCTCGATGGAATCGCCGATCGCGAGATTCAAACGCCGGGCCAGTTGTTCGCTGATCAGGCCGGCATCGCCGGGACGAAGCCGAGTCCAGACGTTTCCGGTCGATGCGAGCAGCGGCCAGTGATCCCTATAAGTGGCGTGATCGGTAAGGCCGAGAATTTCGATCGGCGCGCCGCCCATCTGCGTCTCGGCCCGGCCGCCGGGCAGGATCGCCTCGACTTCGGGACGCTCACGGAGCCACGCCTTGATCGCCGCGGCCTGCGCATCGTCGGATGCATTGATGTAAACGTCGGCCGCCAACCTTCCGTCGAGCCATGTGACAAACGTCCGGCTGAAGGTTTCCACCATGGTGCCGACGCCGACATTGACCGCGAGCGCGAGCAACAGCGCCATCAGCGCCAGCGACAATCCAGAAAGCTGCTGACGGCTGTCGGCCCAGAACCATACCGCGAGCGCACGATGGGCGCCTCGCTGGCCGACCGACAACACCATTTCGAGCACGGCGGGCAGGCCCAGAGCCGCGCCAAGCAGCAAGCCTGCGAGCACCGCAAATCCCGAAACCAGCGAATCGCCGTACCATACCAGCCATCCCGCGGCGGCGAACGCGGCGAGCGCCAGCGCGCCCTGCAGCATCAGCCATCGATGCTGGGCCTGTCGCCAGGCATAGGGCTGGGCTGCAGCCAGCACCGGAAGGCGAATCGCTTTCGTTAGGCTCGCGGTCGCCGCCGCCAGCGCGCCGACGACGCTGATGGTGAGGCCGGCAAACCACCATTCGCGCCTGAGCGTCAACTGACCGGGAATTTGCGCGCCGTAGAGTCCGCGCAAGGAAGCCGCGACATCGGGCAATAGCGACGCTGCGATCAGGTAACCACAGACCAGCCCGACTGCACCTGCGACAAGCGCCAGCGATATCAGCTCCGTCAGCAATACCGTATTCAGCAGGCGTGCGGACACCCCGCAGGCGCGCAGCGTCCGCAGCATCGGCAGGCGCTGCTCGAACGCAAGTCCGATCGCCGAATTGACAATGAACAGCCCGACCACGAATGACAGCAGGCCGAATGCCGTCAGATTGAGATGGAAACTATCGGTGAGCCGTTCGAGATCGCTCTCCGCATCCGGTTCGACCAGACGGAGTTGGTCGCCGGTGACGGTCTCGAGCGGTGCGCGGCCGGCTTTGGCCTTGCCGACCAACAGCCGCGAGACCTGATCCGGCGTTTTGAGCAGCCGCTGGGCGATGCCGATATCGACCACCAGCACGCCGGGCACCAGTTGCGGCTGCACGCGGAGCGGCGGCAGCAAGCTGCCGTCGCTCGAAAGCGGCGAGGCGCCTTCCGGCAGGTTGAGGTCGGCAAGCGTTTCCGGCGCCACCAGCGTTTCTCCGGGCGGCGTCAGGAACGATTGCAGTTCTTTTTTTCCGATCGTCGGCGCATTGCCGACTTCCACAGGCAGCGTGAGTGGCTCGATGCCCAACAGCCGCAGCGATCGTCCGCCGATCTGAAGGCGGCCCTCGAGCACCGGAGACACCGGCCAGCCGGCGCGGCGCAGGTCGACAAACAGCTTTTGCGGGAAGGTCGCGCCGTTACGGCTGACCAACATCGCCGTTCTCGCACCACCGAACGTCGCGGCGGCGCGGTCGTAACTGGCGCGCGCCTGCGCGTTCAGCGCCTGCACGCCGCTCCACAGCGCGGTCGCGGAAATCAATCCGATCAGCAGGGTCGCAAGCTGCATCGGATGCCGCCGCCAATGGCTCAAGAGAACCGCGAGGATCCAGAGGATGCGGGTCATGCGATCAGCCCCGCGCTGAGAGTGACCCGGCGATCGAGTGTGGCGGCCAGCCGCGTGGAGTGCGTCACCATCAGGAAGCCGCAGCCGGTTCGCGTCACCAGATCCCGCGTCAGCGCAAGCACCTCATCCGCCGTCGCTTCGTCGAGATTGCCGGTGGGCTCGTCGGCGAGCAGCAGCAGCGGCTTTACCGCCAGCGCGCGGCCGATTGCCACCCGCTGCTGCTGGCCGCCGGATAGTTGCTCGGGATAGCGATTCAACAGGCCGCCGAGCCCGAGCCGTTCGGCCAGTTCGGCATGCCACTTGACGTCGTGGCG
The DNA here is from genome assembly GCF_900129425.1 of Bradyrhizobium erythrophlei. Classification (NCBI taxonomy): domain Bacteria; kingdom Pseudomonadati; phylum Pseudomonadota; class Alphaproteobacteria; order Hyphomicrobiales; family Nitrobacteraceae; genus Bradyrhizobium; species Bradyrhizobium erythrophlei. Next base: position 170,593 of record NZ_LT670817.1, read on the forward strand.
CCCGGCAATGCGAGACTGGAATGCGAGGTTGTCTTCAACGCTGAGGCTGGGGATCAGGTTGAATTGCTGAAATACCAGCCCCAGCCGGTCGCGCCGCAACGCCGCCCGGCCGGCATCGGTGAGACCGGAAACGGAGGCGTCGGCAAGCCTGATCTCGCCGCCGTCGGCGGTATCCAGCCCGGCGATCAGATGCAACAGCGTGCTCTTGCCGCTGCCGGATTCGCCCGTCAGCGCGACGCGCTCGCCTGCCGCGACAGTCAGGTTGACGCCTCGTAGCACCACGACCTCCTCGCCGGCCGAGCGATAGGTCTTGGTCAGACAGCGAACGCTCAGCACGGTCGGTTTGCCGGTGGCCATGGCAAGCGTGCGCCAGACCTTACAACGGCTTCTGATATTTCAGAACGAACTCGTCGACCGGTACCGCCGGATGGAACACCGGCGCGTCCCGCGGATCTTCGGGATGGCGCAGGAACTCGGCTTCGGACGCGAGCTTGAACCCGGCGGCCTCGATTTCCTGGCGCAATGTGCTTTCCTCGATGCGATGCAGCGTCTTTGCGACGCTCGTGCCATCGCCGGGCCGCGCGGAATGGTCGGCGATGACCAGGAAGCCGCCGGGCTTCAGCGCCGCGAACATCTTCTTGTCCATCTCGGCGCGATCGACCGGCATGTAGGTGACATCGTGGTAGGCAAAGAAAAACGTGATCAGATCGAGCCCGCTGACATCAGGCGGGATCGGATCGTCAAAATTCCTGATGACATGCACGACATTTTTCATGGCGGGCTTTTGGGCGCGGATATCGAACTTGTCCTTGACGAACCGCTCGATCAGCGCCGCCGGATCCTGCGCGTAGACCACGCCGTCAGGTCCGACCGCGCGCGCCAGCAGTTCCGTGCTGTAACCGGCGTTCGCCTCCATATCCAGCACCTTCATCCCCGGTCTGGCGCCGGTGAAGGCGAGCATTTTGGCGGGCTGCCGGCGCTGATCGGTTTGCCGGTCGGCATCGCTGCGGTCGGGCGCTGCCACGATCGCCTCATAGTCTGGCGCCCTGGCGTCTTGCGCCGCCGCGCTCCAAATCGCTACCGTCGAAAGCAAAGCAAGCACGCCGAAGACGCTGGCGCGGTAATGGATCGATCTGGCCATGAAAATCCCCTGATGGTGCCTCGCGCGCAACATACCAAGGCCGGGCTCAGAGATCACGGTCTCAATCGTCCCGCGACGCGATCGTGATGTGGTTGCAGGCCGCTTTCGAAACAGCGTAAAGCGGCATTTCGCAGGCGATCTTCAGTTGCAGCGCACACGTATCCTGACAAATGCACAGTTGCATTGCCTGATACCTCACAGGTACCATTGGCCCAGGCCGAGCAACAGGCCCCGCCAACGATCCAGGGAGTGATCATGACCACGCAACCGACGCCCAAGGGCGCCTGGAAAATCACCTTTCTCCTGTTTCTCTTTATGCTGGTGAATTTCGCGGACAAGATCGTGGTCGGTCTCGCCGGCGTGCCGATCATGACCGAACTGAAGCTCGAACCGGCGCAGTTCGGCCTGCTGGGCTCCTCGTTCTTCTTCCTGTTTTCGATCTCGGCGATCGTCGTCGGTTTCATCGTCAACCGCATCGCCACGCGCTGGGTTCTTCTGGCGCTGGCGGCGGTATGGGCGCTGGCGCAGTTTCCGATGGTGGGTACGATCGGGTTCACTACGCTGCTGATCTGCCGCGTGATTCTCGGCGCCGGCGAGGGACCGGCGTTTTCGGTGGCGGCCCATTCGATCTACAAATGGTTTCCCGACGAGAAGCGAACCCTGCCCACCGCCATTCTATCGCAGGGATCGGCGTTCGGCGTGGTGCTCGCGGTGCCGGCGCTGAACTGGGTGATCGTCAACTACAACTGGCACTACGCGTTCGGCGCTCTCGGCGTAGCCGGCCTGATGTGGGTGGTGGCGTGGCTGATCCTGGGCGAGGAAGGGCCGCTGGTTCAAACCGTCGCGGCGGCGGCGGCTGAGCCTCGCATTCCCTATTTCCGGCTTCTGACCTCGCGAACCTTTATCGGCTGCTGTGCCGCGACTTTCGGCGCCTATTGGGCGCTGTCGCTGGGTCTTACCTGGTTCACGCCCTTCATCGTCAAAGGCCTCGGCTTCTCGCAACAGGACGCGGGCTGGATTTCGATCCTGCCATGGCTGTTCGGCGCCGGCATCGTGCTGCTCACGGGGTGGATTTCGCAGGTGCTGATGGCGCGCGGCGTTTCGACTCGCGGCGCGCGCGGGGTGCTTGGCTCGGTGCCCTTGATCGTCGGCGGATCGATCCTGGCGGTGCTCCCCCACGTCAACGGCGCGGGATTGCAGATCGCGCTTCTGGTGGTCGGCTCCGGGTTGTGCGGATCGATCTATGTGGTCTGTCCGCCGATGCTGGGCGAATTCACCCCGGTGTCGCAGCGCGGCGCCGTGATCGCGATCTACGGCGCGCTCTATACTCTCGCCGGCATCATCGCTCCCTCCGTCATGGGCAGCGTGATCCAGTATGCCGGTGGACTGCTGGAAGGCTACATGACCGGCTTCACCATCAACGCCGTCGTCATGGTCGTGTCCGGATTGCTCGGGCTGGCGCTGTTGTGGCCCAACACCGAGCGTGCGCGCTTGATGGGCGAAGTCGCGCAGCCGAAATTTGCGTGAGCAGCAAAATACTCTCGCGTCGTCCCTGCTTTCGCATGCTTTCGCAGGGACGAAATCGGTGTATGCCGCACGAACCCTAGTGCATACTGCGCTGCGCGCCGCGCACCAGCCGGCCTGGACGCGCGCCCGTCGCAGTTCCGTTGCGCTGCGTTACCACGCCGGAGACGATGGTGGCGTCATAGCCGTCGACCTGCTGCAGCAGACGGCGTCCGCGCACCGGAAGGTCGTAGTGGACCTTCGGCGGATGCAGATGAAGCCGGTCGTAGTCGATGACGTTGAGATCGGCCTTGTAGCCGGGCGCGATCACCCCACGATCGAACAGGCCAACCGACAACGCTGTCTTGCGCGCCTGCGCCGCCACCACGAACGGGATCGATAGTTTTTCGCCACGCTTGCGGTCGCGGGTCCAGTGCGTCAGCAGATAGGTTGGGAAGCTGGCGTCGCAGATAATGCCGCAATGGGCGCCACCGTCGCTCAGTCCCGGCACCGAATGCGGATCTTGCAGCATCTCGTGCACGGCATCGAGATTGCCGTCGGCGTAGTTCAGGAACGGCACGTAGAGCATGCCGCGGCCCTCGTCTGACAGCATCGCGTCATAGGTCAGTTCTTCCGGCTGGCATCCCCTTCGGCGGGCCTGCGCGCCCAGCGCATTTTCCGGCGGCTGTTCGTAGTCAGGGGGATCGCCGAGCAGGTACATCTTGTCGTAGTTCGGCCGGAAGAACAGCGGATCGTCGGTCGTGGTCGGCGTTTCGCTCAGGATCGCGGCGCGGACCTCGGGCTGATGCAGCCTCTTCAGGCGTTCGGCCAGCGGCAGCTTTGCGATCACCCGATAGCTCGGATGGGTCTGGAACGGGTTGCGCGACAATTCCAGTCCCAGCAACAGCCCGACCGGGCGCGCGGCGATCTGGGCGGTGATCGCCAGACCCCGCGCGGAAGCCTCGTTGATGCTGTCCAGCGTCTGGCGCCAGCGCCGCGGCGCCTTGTCGGCTTGCGTCACGGAAAACGAAATCGGGCATTTGGTGTTTTCCGCCACCCGCAGCATCATCGGCAGGTCCTCGTGGATGCTGCCCTGATCGAGCACGAATTGCAGCACGCTGCGGCCAACCTTGTGCATGGCGCCGGCGATTGCCGTCAGTTCATCCTCGCCGGCCTTCAGCGTCGGCGTATACTCGCCGGTAGAGGTGCGGTGGTTGAGGGTGCGCGAGGTCGAAAAGCCCAGCGCGCCGGCGCGCACGGCATCTTCCGCGAGCGCAGCCATCGCGCTGTTATCCTCAGATGTCGCGGGGTCGCGGTTGGCGCCGCGTTCGCCCATGACGTAGACGCGCAATGCGGCGTGCGGCAATTGTGCGCCGATGTCGACGTCGAAATTGCGTTGTGACAGCCAGTCCATGTAATCCGGGAAGCTTTCCCAGGCCCAGGGCAGCCCGGCGCTCAGCACCGGTTCGGGGATATCCTCGACGCCTTCCATCAACTGAATCAGCCGCTGATGATCCGATGGACGGCAGGGCGCAAAACCAACCCCGCAATTGCCCATGATCGCGGTGGTGACGCCATTCTGCGACGAGGGCGTGATGTCCTGGCTCCAGGTGACCTGGCCGTCATAGTGGGTGTGAAGGTCGACAAAGCCGGGCGCGACCAGTTTGCCGCGGGCATCGATCTCTTCGGTGCCTTGGCTCAGGACCCGGCCGACTTCGACGATGCGACCGTCCGATATCGCCACGTCGGCCTCAAACAGTTCGCCACCGAGGCCGTCGGCAATGCTGCCGCCGCGGATCACAAGGTCTGGATTGCTGGCCATGGCATTTCATCCCGAGATTATCTGTTGCCGCATCATGGATTGTCTCCAGATGCAGTCAACCGCCCGGGATGAGGCTCAGGGTTGCAGAAGCCCTTCGTCGAGGCCTTCGCTGACGTCTTGCGGTTTGCGGTCGGTGACGAGCGCGAGCAGGACCGTTAGCATCATGAACACGACGGAAGCGCCGAACACCCAGTGCGGCATATTCTGGTCCATGATCCAGCCGAACAGCAGCGGGCTGACAACGCCGCCGAGGTTGAAACCGGTAGAAACGATGCCGAACGCCCGTCCCGCAGCGCCGGCAGGCGCCGTGTTGCGGACCAGCATATCGCGCGAAGGCGCGATCACGCCGCCGAGGAATCCCGCCGTTCCCATCGCCGCCGTCAACAGCAGCGACGGCAGCGCGATGGTGGCGATGATCAGCACGATGACGGCGTTGACGGCAAAACAGGCCGCGGCGACTTGGCTGTGGCGCCGGGTGTAGTCGGCAAGAAAGCCGCCCGCCAGCACGCCGACAGCGCTGAAGCCGAGAAACGCCGTCAGCGCAATGTTGGCCGACGAGAATGTCACGCCATAGCCGCTCATCAGCGCCACCACGCCGAAATTGCCGATCCCAGCGTTGGACAGGTTGAGCAGCATGAAGAAGATCGTCAGCATGATCAAAGCGGGCGTAATGACGTTCTGCCGCGGGGCTCGCGCCCCATCAATCTGGCGATCGGCGGCGCTTGCATCGGGAGTGCCAAGGGCGACCAGCAGCAGCGCCACCAGCGGGCCTGCTGCGCCCGCCACGATTAGGGCGCCATGGCCGCCGGTCGTTGCCACCAGCGCAGCGACGATGGCGGGCGCGACCGCGCCGCCGAGGAATCCGGCAAAAGTGTGGATCGAAAACGCGCGGCCCATCCGCGCCTCATCCATGTGGGCCGAGAGGATCGCATAATCGGCCGGATGATAGACGCTGTTCGCGATCCCGAGCAGCACGGCGCTGGCGATCAGCCAGGCGTAGCTCAGATGCAGGCCGAGCATGATCAGCGCCAGGCCGCCCACAATGAGGCCGATCAGCAGGATTTTGCGGGCACCGATATAATCGGCGAGATAGCCGATCGGCGCTTGCGTCAGGCCGGAGACGACGGCCGAGACGGTCAGCGCGAAGCCGAGTTCGATGTAGCCGACGCCGAGTTGCTCCTTGAGAAAGGGGAACAGCATCGGCAGCACCATCAGATGAAAATGACTGACCCAATGGGCCGCCGAAATCGCCGACAGCGTACGCAGCGATGTATCGGCCTTCACTTGTTGCGGTGCGGCGAGAACGTCGACCATTGTGGATTGATACCCCGTTTGTTCCGACGGCCCGGCAGGGCCCGACGAAAATACCGGCTGGCGGTTATTTGTCCATGAATACCGCTGCATGGCAGCCCTCGCCAACGCCGCCGGAAGGGTTCGGTGCGTATTAAATTCAAAGACAAAAGCAAGCGATGCGGGAATGATCCGATATGGCCGATTCCGCGCATGTTGCAAAGCCGCTCCGGGTGCTGGTTTCCGAAGGAAACAGCACCTCGGCGCGGGAGGCTGTCACGATCCTGGGGCTTTCCGGCCACATCGTTGAGGTCTGCGATCCCAGTCCCCATGCCCTGGCGAGGTTCTCGCGGTTGGTCGCAAAATTTCATCGCTGTCCGGGTCTGCGGGACGATCCGGCCGGGTATCTCGGGTTCGTCGAGAAGCAGCTCGCGCGGCGTTTCGATGTGCTGCTGCCGATCCACGAACAGGGATTACTGTTTGCGCGGGTGCGGCAACGGCTGCAGGATCAGGTCGGTCTCGCGCTGCCGAGTTTCGAAAGCTACCGCACCGCGCACAGCAAGGCCGGCTTCAGCCGGCTGCTCGATCAACTGGGGTTGCCGCAGCCGGCAACGCAAATCGTGAAATCCGCGGATGAACTGCGCGCCGAAGTCCGGTTTCCCAGTGTCGTCAAAACCTCGGTGGGTACCGCCAGCCGCGGCATCTGGTTTGTGCGTAACGATGCCGATCTGGAAGACGCCCTGCAGGAGCTCAGCGTCAAGGGCGCGTTCGCCGACGAGGTGCTGGTGCAGGATCTCGTCGCCGGCGCAACCGAGAAAGCGCAGGCGGTGTTCTGCCGCGGCAAATTGCTTGGATTCCATGCCTACCGGCAAATCGCCGCCGGCCTGGGCGGCGGCGAGGCGATCAAGCAGAGCGTCAGCCGGCCAGTCGTGCGCACGCTGCTAGCGACGATTGGAGAAAACCTCGCCTGGCATGGAGCATTGTCGGTCGATTGCGTCCTGCCTGATGATGGCGCCACGCCGCTGCTGATCGATTGCAATCCGCGGCTGGTCGAGCCGATGAGCGCCTATCTGGCCGGTGTCGACCTCGTCGGGCTGTTGCTTCGGATCTCGCGGGGCGAAACGCCGGGGGCGGCAGCGGAAAGCCGCGCGGGCGTCCGCAGCCACCTCGCCATGCAGGCGCTGATCGGATGCGCGTCGCGGGGTGCCACGCGGCGCGACATCATGCGCGAGTGCTGGCGCCTTGCGAGCGGCGACGGACCCTACGCCGACAGCACCGAGGAATTGACGCCGCTGCGGCTCGACTGGGTCAGCGCCGTGCCGCTGGCGATGACCGCGATGGCTCTGCTGGCCGCCCCCAGGCTGGCGGTCACTCTGGCGAGACGCGGCTTTGGCGCGCACTTGCTAGATCTCGAAAGCATCCGGCGGATCGAGAGCGAGAATTTCCCGCCCGCCGCAAATCTATAGCGGCTGATCGTCGTCGCCGTGGCGATCGCGCTTCGGGGTGGCGAAGTCGCCATCCTCGAATTCCTCGTCCTCTACAACTGGAGGCGGCGGTTTCTTTGGTTTGCCGTCTTCCCTCTTGGGAAGCTCACCATTTTTGCCGGTTCCACCCATGTGCTTCCCTTTGATCGAATACTCGACATCTCGCCCAATACCCATCACAGACGCGTGTCGACCCCAATCTCACCGCTTTGACATGCATATATAAGCCGTAGTCGGAGATTCTTTCCTGCCTTTTTCCGGCGTTCAGTGTAAAGGGAGGCGCAACCAGGAGCCAATATGAAAAAGCCCAAGATCGAAGCTGAAGAGCAGCAGCCGCGTAAGATCATTCGCGCCGATAAAGCGCCGACCGACGGCTACTCGCTGGTGGTGGACGGCCATTTCAAGTCGCACCACGACACCGTCGAAGCCGCCGAGGAGGCGGGCATGGCCTTGAAGAATCAATACCAGATGCTTCAGGTGCAGGTTTACGACGCCGCGACCAAGACGCGATCGATGATCGAATGGCCGGCGCCGGCCTAGGTTTCCGAATACGGAATTCGCGGCGCCCGCTGCGATAAGTGAAGAGAACCTCCAAAGCACCGCATGTGTGCGGGTCTAGGTTCGGCGTCCGCCGCTTTGCTGCCCTGCCAGCCAATCCGCCAGTGCCGGAGCTTTTTCGCCTGACTTCTTCGACTTGGCGCGCGCCTTTTTCGGCGCGGCGGCCGGGCGGGGCGGTTCGGCAGCCTCGCGGGCGAGCCGCAACGCCTTCAGCTTCGCCATGTTGTCGGTCACGGCTTTCAGTGCGGCATCGCGGTCGGTTTTGCCGGTTTTGGCCTCGTGCGCGCTGCGTGCAGCCTTGTTGAAACGCGCATCGGCGCGGTTGCGATCTTCAGTCGTCATTTAAGTCGTCTTCTTTTTCTTGGGTTTGGCCTTGGTCTTGGCTTCGGGCGGATTGTCGCGGTCGGCGGCTTCCTTGGCCAGCCGGATCGCGCGCAGGCTCGCCGTCCGCTTCCGAATCTCGATGTCGGCTGCTGCGATATCGGCCATCGCCTTGATGCCCTCGGCATCCTGGGCGAGCTTCCGGTTCAGCCTGATCTCTTTCAACTCAGCGGCGCTTTTCGGTTCGTCGTCCATCGGATCCTCAAAATTCGCGGCGCGCATCGTCGTGCGGCGGCCTGGATGGCGATCCTACCATGCATCGGACCCGCGGAGGGCAACTTTAGGCCGTCTCCCGAGGGAAAAACCCTGCTTTTCGCGCTGAATCGGCTATCGTGGTGAAGGGCGGCCGGTCCCGCGCGACCGAATCAGGCCGGCCGCGCAGGACGTCGAGCCGATTATCCGGTCAGAACGTGGCGCCGGCCTTCAGCATGTAGGTCCGGCCAGGCAGCGGATAGGCGCTGAAGGCACCGGGCGTGAATGCGCTCGCGATCGCATAATCATAGTACAGCACGTTGAACACGTTATTGACGCTCAGCGACCAGAAGTACCGGTCATATTCTCCGCTCAGCTTGAGATCGACCGTCGCGCTGGCCGGGATCAGCGGCTGGATGTTGGGCTGATCGTTGTCCATGCGGCGGCTGCTCCAGTAACGCACCGTCGCATCGACCACGAGATATTTCTGCCAGGCATTCCAGGTGACGCCGGCACTGGCCGTGTAGCGCGACACCAGGGGGATATCGTTGCCGGCATATTGGCCTTCGCGGAATACCGCCCTTGTATAGGCGAAGCCGCCGCGCAGCAGCACGGTGTCGCTTGCACGGTAGGTCGCGCTGGTCACGGAGCCGTAACGGCGGGTGGGATCCAGATTGTAATCGATGAAATTCACCGGATCGAAATGGATCTCGTTGAGGAGGTCCATGTTGTAGATGCTCGATTGCATCTCAAACTTTCCGGCCTTGACGCGAAACCCGCCTTCGACGTCCTCTGAAGTTTGTGTCTTCAGATCGAACGACCTCGGCAGGGCGACGGTGAATGTCGGATCAAAGATCGGGGAAGCCCCAACCCTTTCGTCGACGTTAGGCGTGCGAAACGCGCTGGCAGCGTGGCCGAATACGGCAAAATAGTCGTTGAAGCGGTGTTCGATGCCGATTTGCAAGGCGTGGTTTACTTCACTGCTGTCCAGCGGGGCAATCTGTTGCTCGCCGAAATATCCCGGCGCGTTCGGGTCGAGCGTATCTCGCGCGGTCACACTGGTACGTTGGATTCGTCCGCCATATGAGAAATCGGTTGAAGGAAGGATTCCGATGGTCTGCTGCCAATAGGCGGCGAGCGACTGTTGGGTGAGATCATAAACGTCGAGCGGGGGGCTGCTTTGCATCTCGCTTCGATTGGAATGGTAGGTCGCATCGTAATAATCGATGCCGGTCAGGATCGTTGAGGGCAATCCGAACATCGGGATTTTGATGCTCAACCGGGGCGTCAGCGACCACGTCTCAAGTCGGGTATCAACATAGCTGGCGTTGAAGTCTTCCAACGGAAAGCTGCCGAAGAAGCCGGCTTGCTGCTTCTTGTCTCTCACGCCGCCGTCGACGATGAGTTCGCCGCCGTTCCACAGCGTTTTGGTGAAGCCTGCGGTCGCGTTGGCGCCCTGCTGCTTGCCATAATCGAGCGGAGTGTCGGTGCCGCTGCGGGCGGTGACGAGTTCGTTAACGCCGGTGGCCGGATCGACCAATCTGCCGCCGGGCAATCCGAGGTGCTGATTGTCGCCGGATACGTTGAAGTACGCGGTGAAGTCGGGCGTCGTATAGCGGATGTCGCCGACGCCGTTTTGCTGCGCGATAGCATTGTTGGCCCGGTATCCGTCGGAATTGTATCCGTTTCCGAAGAAGGACGTTGACCACGGTCCCTGGTTGGCGGTGACCGAAACCGCACCCAGACGCTGATTGAACGATCCGACGCCGGCTTCGGCGCGCAGCGAAATCGGCGGCCCGCTGATGCCGGTCTTGGTGACGATATTGATGACGCCGCCGACCGCATTGTCGCCGTACAGCACCGCGCCGGCGTTGCCTTGGGTGATTTCAATGCGCTGGATCGAATCGCGTGGAATGGTTGAGAAGTCCACGCCCTGCAGATCGATGTCATTCACCCTGCGACCGTTGATGAGAAGCAGTGTGTTGGCGGTCGCGAACGCACCAAATCCGCGCAAATCGACGCTGGTCCCCGTGCCGTTCAGGCCGCCATACAAGCTCGTCAATTGCACGCCGGGCGTTTGCCCGATGATTTCCGGCAGAGTATGCGCCGGCGAGTGGGCGATATCTTCCGCGGTGATGACCGTTGTCGATGCGCCGACGATGCCGGCAAATTGCCTGACCGGCGTTGGCTCGCGGGTGGGCGAGGGGTTCGGGTTGCCGGGCGGCGAAGTGCTCGGCGCCACGCGGGGCGGTCCATAACCGTCGTCGGATATCGGTTTGGCGCGGGTTCGGGTCTCGTCCACGGGCGGGCTGACCTGGATCGGCGGCAGTTGCTCCGGGGAAGCCTGCTGCCCCTTGGCGGCGGAAATACCCAGCGAGAGAACAGGCATAAGAAAGCTTGAAGCAAGCCAACGGCTGCGACGCCGTGCAGCTTTGAGAATGAAAGGCATGGTTCGGTCTCGGTATGACGTCAGTGGCACGTCACAGCGAACCAAGCTCACCCCTGTGCTTGCGCACCGCTGGTGAAGCTAATGTCTGTACTCCCCGACCGACATCTTCGCGTGTGACCACGGCTGACGGCAGGTCTCCTGGCTCGCGGGTCGATACCTTGCGTCGCCTTCCCAGGACCGAGATTCCCAGTGGCATATGACGAAAGATTCACCGCTTACAGTTGCGGGGGCAGCCGCGGCATAGGGGAAGTTTCCCCGCACCGCATTCCCTTTTGATCCCCCAAACAGGGAACCGTCACGGTTATCTAGAATTTTGTCGGGCGCAGAGTCAATGCCGTTCGGGCTCGGGCTCTCGCCGTCAGCGGGCGCGCATTTTATTCGGAGGCAGCTTGTGCCCGACCTCAATCCTTGTATGAGCATTGCAAGCGACGCGACCTTGCCGCTTGAGGACAATCGATGAGCGTTCAGAACGTCATGGCGACGGCTGACATCGCGGCGCGCCGGCGCGCGAGTGTGATGGCCACACTTGTTATCCTCGTCGTTCTGCTGGTGCTGGTCTCGCTCGGGACCGGCCCGGTGCGGCTGTCGCCGGCCGCCGTGATCGATGCCCTGTTCGGCGGCGGCAGCGACGTGCAGCAGGTGATCGTGCGGGAAATCCGGCTGCCGCGAACGATTCTGGGATTTGCCATCGGCGCCATTCTCGGCCTGTCCGGCGCGGCGTTGCAGGGATTGCTGCGCAATCCGCTGGCGTCGCCGTCGCTGTTCGGCGCGCCGCAGTCGGCCGCGTTCGGCGCGGTGCTGGTGATTTCGCTTGGCCTTGCCGACGTGCGATCCTGGGCGCTGCCTACAGCGGCTGTCGCGATGGCATTTGCCTCGGTATTCGTGCTGATGGCGATCGCAGGCCGCAACGCGGGGCTGCTGATTCTCATTCTGGCGGGCCTTGCGATTTCGAGCCTGGCGGGGGCTGCGACCGCGCTGGTGATGAACCTGTCCAGCAATCCGTTTGTGGCGCTCGAAATTGCGTTCTGGCTGCTCGGCTCGCTGGAAGACCGCAGCTTTCGTCATGTCGTGCTGGCGCTGCCGTTCATCGTCGCCGGCGCGATCATTCTGTGGAGCCAGCGCAACGCCTTCCGCGCGCTCAGCCTCGGCGAGGAGACGGCGCAAAGCCTTGGCGTCGATGTCGGCCGCTTGCGGCTGATGGTGATCACGGGCGTCGCGCTCGGCGTCGGCGGCGGGGTCGCCGTGTCAGGCTCGATCGGCTTCATCGGCCTGGTCGCGCCGCATCTGATGCGGCCGCTGATCGGCCACGATCCGGCGCGGCTACTGGTTCCGAGCGCGCTCACCGGCGCCGCGCTGCTCTTGGCGGCCGATATTGCCGTGCGCATCATTCCATCGACCTCTGATATCAAGGTCGGCGTGCTGACCTCGATTATCGGCGTGCCGTTTTTCCTCTATCTGATCATGCGCGAACGGCGCGCACTCGGCGGGAGCGTCGCATGACCGCCCCGATCCTCCTCGCCGCGCAGGGCCTGAACGTAAAACTGGCGGGCCGCGTCGTGCTGACCGATATCTCGCTTGCGCTGTCGCCGGGACACCTGGTGGCGCTGGTCGGACCGAACGGGGCCGGCAAGACCACGCTGCTGCGGGCTTTGGCGGGACTGGTGCCCTCGGACGGCGCCATCGAGGTCGGCGGTGAAGCCTTGGCGTCGCTTGCCTTGCGCGAACGCGCGCGGCGGTTTGCCTATCTGCCGCAGGGCCATATCGTGCACTGGCCGCTGCCGGCACGCGATATCGTGGCACTCGGCCGCTATCCGTATGGTGCGACCGATCCGGCGCGACTGTCTCCGAAAGATACCGATGCGGTGCTGCGGGCGATGCGGGCCGCCGATGTCATGGAGTTCAGCGATCGCCGTGTCACCGAATTGTCCGGCGGCGAGCGCAGCCGGGTCGCGCTGGCGCGCGTGCTCGCGGTGGAAGCGCCGGTGATTTTGGCGGATGAGCCGACATCCTCGCTCGATCCACGCCACCAGATCGATGTCATGAAAACCCTGCGCGCGGCCGCTGACCAGGGCACGCTGGTGATAGTGGTGACGCACGATCTCGGGCTTGCCGCGCGATTTGCCGATACCATTCTGGTGCTGTCGGACGGCCGGCTGGTGTCGCAGGGCGCCCCGGGCGATGCCCTGTCGGAACAGGTGATGGCCGACGTTTTCCGGATCAGTGCCTATCGCGCGCAATATCAGCGCGAGGCGGTGATCGTGCCATGGGCGGAGATTTGAGCGGACATGAGCCGACGCCTCGGATTTCTATCCCGATCGATCGCCGCCGCGGCTGTCGCGATGCTCGGCGGCCTATCCTTTATGCCCGCGCTCGCGGCCGGCCTGCCGCGCATCGCGTCGATGAATGTCTGCACCGATCAGCTTTTGCTCACGCTGGCCGATCCCGGCCAGATCCTCGGTCTCAGCCGTTACTCGCGTGAAAAGTTTCAGTCATGGGCGGCGGATGATGCGCGCCGCTACCGGATTTTGTCGGGCGGCGCCGAAGACATTCTAGTGCTGCACCCCGATGTCGTTGTCGCCAGCCTGTTTGACAAACGCTCGACGCGCGAACTTCTGAAGCAGCAGGGGCTTCACCTCGCCGAATTTGCCGTACCGCGCAGCCTCGATGAAGCGAAAGCCCAGATCCGCAGGATGGGCGACATCACCGGTCATCCGGATCGCGCGGCGGCGGAAATCGCACGGCTCGATGCGGCGATCGCCCGGGCGCGCCGGGCCGTGGCGGACAAACGCTATACCGTGTTGCCGCTGTCGCGGCGCGGCTGGGTGTCCGGCAGCGACAGCCTGGTCAGTTCGCTGCTGGCCGAAACCGGGTTGTTCAACGCCGCCGGCGACCTCGGCGTCAGCTTCGGCGGCTACGCGTCGCTGGAGGCGATCGTCAGCCTGCGGCCCGATTTCATCGTGGTGTCGGATGCCGGCGATTATGCCGCGGATGACGGCAGCGCGTTTCTGCTGCATCCGGCGCTCGAACGTTTCTATCCGCTGGCAAAGCGCATCGTGATTCCGGAACAGCTGACCGTCTGCGGCGGCGTGATGCTGGCCGACGCGCTGGACGTGCTGGTGAAAGAGCTGAAGCGGGTGGAGCGTTAACATCACCGGCCAAACCGCTTCGCAGGGACGACGACTTATCTTGTCAGCACCGGGCCGCCGGCTTTCTTCCAGGCATCCATGCCGCCGGCGACGTGGGCGGTGTTGGCGAGGCCCGCTTCCTTCGCTGCCGCGACGGCCATGGCCGAGCGTTCGCCGAATGCGCAGAAGAACACGATGCGCCGTCCGCTTGCGGCGGCCACCTCGCGCAGCATGCCGCCGGGCTGCAGGCTTTCGGCGATCGCGGGATAGGGCGCGTGCAGCGCGCCCGGCAGCATGCCGTGCTTGGCGCGTTCGCTGTTCTCGCGCAGATCGACCAGCAGGATATCGGGCCGGCCGAGGTTCTCGATGGCCTCGCGCGCGCTGAGCGCTTGGCCTTGTTTGGCCAGATCGTCCTGATGCAGGCCGACATGCATGTTGGCCGGCACCACCACATCCATCAGTTTCGGATTGGGCAGATTGAGGTTGCCCATCAGCTCGACATATTCGTCTACCGAGCGCACCTGCAGCCGCGGATTGTAGCGCTTTTCCTCGCCGATGGTGGAGACGGTGTCGCCCTTGTAATCGTGGGCGGGAAACACCATGGTTTCATCCGGCAGTTTTAGCAGCCGGCCGAAAATGGAATCGTATTGCGCCCGCGCGCTGCCGTTCTGGAAATCGGTGCGCCCGGTGCCGCGGATCAGCAGCGTATCGCCGGTGAAGACGCGGTCGCCCATCAGATAGCTGTAGGAATCGTCGGTATGGCCGGGCGTGTACAGGACGTCGAGGCCGAGGCCCTCGATCATCACCTTGTCGCCGTCGGCGACCCGCATCGCTACCACGTCGGCCTTGCTCTGCTCGCCCATGATGGTGACGCAGTGGGTGCGGTCGCGCAGTTCGCCGAGCCCGGTGACGTGGTCGGCGTGCAGATGGGTATCGACGGCCTTGACCAGCCGAAGATCGAGCTCGCGCAGCAACTGGCAGTAGCGATCGACCTTCTCCAGCACCGGATCGAGGATCAGCGCCTCGCCGCCGGCGCGGCTGGCGAGCAGATAGCTGTAGGTTCCTGAAACGCTGTCGAACAGTTGGCGAAAGATCATGGCTGGCAGGCCTGTGAATTGGTTCCCGATAAAAGCCTAGGGCCGGACATAACTCCAGCCCCGCTCCTGCAATTCCATCAGGTGGACCACCCCGGAAGGAACCACCGACGCGTCGGGCAGAATCGAGATAGCGTGGCCTTCGGCCTTTTCCATACCCTGCTTGGTGTTGTTGCAGGCCGAAAACACGATCTTGCCGGGAAACACCATGTCCTTGAGCCGCTTGATCCGGTCCTGCACCGGCGATGTGTCGGCCCTCAGCATATGCAGGCCGGGACCATAGGCGACGACGTCGATGTCGACGTCCTCGTTTTTGGTGCGGTAATATTCGATCACGGCATTGACGTTGTTCAGCGCCAAATTCATGACCTGCGGGTCGTTCTGGTCGACCTGCACGGCGATGTGATGCGTTTTGCCGTCGGCCGCCGCACTGGCCGAGGCGAATGCCATCGACATCAGGGCACCGCAAGCAAATAGACGAATAAAGCCGCGCATGGTCAGAACTCCTTAAGGTCTCACCAATGTATAGCCGTTTTCGGTCAGCAACAGTATCTGTCCGACGCCGACCTGGACCGGGGTCGCGACGGGAATGATTTCCGGCCTATGTCCGGTTTCGCGCTCGATGGTATCCACGGTGTTGAGGCAGACGTCGAAGCGCACGCCTTGCGCCACCAGGCTCTCGACCAGTTTGCGGTTGGTATTGTCGGTGCGCAGCAAGTCGATTCCCGGACCGAACGTCACCACCTCGATCGCGACCTTGTCCGGATCGTAGGCCTTGAGCAGGTTATAGGCGACGCTGATCACCAAGCCTTGCTTTTTGGGGTCATTGTCCGAGAGTTGCAAGGCGATGCGGTGCTCGGCGAAGGGTTTGTCCGGCAGCGTCGCCGGCTGGGCCCGGGCGATCGGCGAGACCGTCGCTGCCATCAGCGCCGCCAGCGCAACGCTGCGGAGGGCAACGATCAACCGTCGGTGTCTGGTCAAAGGTTTCATCCCTGTCCTGTGATGCCCGGGTTGTCGTCGACACCCCTGAGCGTGACGCTGGCCCCGCGCGGTTCCGGCGTTTTGCCGGAAGCGAGATGTTTGGCGAAGACATCCCACACCGGCGTTCCCGTTTGCTCGTTGACGGAAGCCCATCCCGCCACCTTGTAGCGCTTGCCGGCCGCAAGCGAGCGGCCATTGTCGAGTTTCAGCTCCGAAATCCGCCGCCCGGCGGATTCGCCCGGTGTGCAGGTGTAGGCAAAACCGCCGACCCGGACCATGTCGCCGCCCTGCTGATAATAGGGGTCGGCATTGAACAGATTGTCGCAGACGTCTTCGAGAATATCCTTGATCTGGCTGCCGGTCATGCGCTGAACGTAGGTTTCAGGGTAGGTAATGGCGGTCTCGGACAGCACGTGTTCCATTGTCACCGGCTGGCCCGGCAATACGCTTGAGCCCCAGCGAAACCCCGGCGACAAAGCAATCTCGGCGTCGAGCTGGCCGCGCAGCGCATCGCAGATCAGTTGATCCACCGTGCCGCCGAAATTGCCACGGCGATAGAGCAGCCGGTCCGATGTCGCGATCTTCTCGGTGTAGGCTGCCGCATGGGGCTCACGCATTTTTTCGATCAGCGCGGCCATCGCGGCATCCGGCTTGAGCAATTCCGAGAATACCGGCAGCAGGCGGTAGCGCACGTCGCTGACACGGCCTTTGGCCAGTTCGAGATCGAGGACGCCCAAAAATTTTCCGCTGGAGCCAGCATTGGTGACCAGCGTGGTGTCGCCGGCATTGGTCACGGCAATCGGCTGCGGAACGGCGTCATGGGTATGGCCTCCGAGGATGACGTCGATACCGGTAACACGGCTGGCAAGCTTGAGATCGACATCCATGCCGTTATGCGACAACAGCAGGACCGCATCGACCTTGTCGTTGTTTCGCAGCGTATTGACCAGCTTCTGCAATTCGTCGTCGCGGATCCCGAAGGTCCAGTCCGGCGTGAAGCGTTTGGGGTGCGCGATCGGCACATAGGGAAACGCCTGCCCGATCACGGCCACGCGGTGGCCGCCGATCTCCTTGATGGTGGCCGGCTTGAATACCCGACCCGAGGCGGGATCGAAGGCTTTGGCGTCGTTGAACGCGGCTTCCTCGGTGAGGTAGACGTTCTGCGCCAGAAATTCGCCCTTGAAGCGCGCAAGGTTGCTGCGCAGCGCCGCTTCGCCATAGGTGAATTCCCAGTGGCCGGTCATCGCCTCGATGCCGAGAAGATTCGCAGCCTCCACCATGTCGGCGCCCTGCATGGTATTGGCCAGGCCAGAGCCCTGCCACAGATCGCCGCCGTCGAGCAGCAGCGAGCGCCCGGTCCCGGCATCGTTGCGCAGGCGGTCGATCAGCGTCTTCAGATGCGCGAAGCCGCCGAGCTTGCCGAATCGAAGCGCGGATTTCTCGAAATCGAGGCAGGTGAAGGCGTAGGCGTCGGCGCTATCCGACCGGATGCCAAATCGATCGAGAAAGGCGCGACCCACCAGATGCGGCGGCTTTCCGGCCATTGCGCCGATTCCGAGATTGACGCTCGGTTCGCGAAAAAAAACCGGCAGCAGCTGCGCATGCGTGTCGGTCATATGCAGGATGCGTGCGTTGCCGAAACGCTCGAAATCGTAGACGCCGGCAGTGTCGGCGGCGCGCGCCAGGCGCGGCAGTCCGCCTGCGAGCGCGGCAGCGCCCGTGAATTTGATAAAATCGCGGCGGCGGATGGTCATTGCGATGTCTTCGCGCCTCCAGATTCTGATGCGATAGGGTTAAATCGGATCAGAATCTCATCACTTTGTTTGAGCATGATCTTTTCCGAGAACCGCGTCCCGCTCTTCCGGATCATGCTCCAGCCTTCAGCGTATTTCGATCGCTTTCCAGGCTTCTTTCTCGCTATTGGCCTGGTAGATCGAAGCCTTGGCCAGCGCCTCGGCTTCCCTGGACGATGCCACCGCCTGGTCGAAATCGCCCTTCTCGGCGGCTTTTTTGGCGTCGGCCAAAGCGCTGGCGGTCACGGTCCATTGATCGCGCAAGGCGCCCGCTTCCTTGTTGGCGGCTTCCGCGGCGGCGTAGGCGGCCTTGAAATCGTCTTCGGAGCTTGCGGCAAGCGTGGATGTCGCGCCCATGATCAGCAGCACCGCGGCCAGCAAGAGGGTGGATTTCAGCATGTTGGCGCTCGATTTTGTCATGCTCACGGCCGCGCGCCCGGACCGGAAATCGGCAGCCCGTTGCTGACATAGGACAGGTAATATTCGAGATCGCGGTATTCGTCGGCCTGCGGAGCGAGCGGGACGCCGCGGGTCTGGATGTTGCAGGTGATGAAGCGCCGGCTGATCGTGCCCATGCCGCCCCATTCGGAGCGGTAGATCGGCATCGCATTCAGGATGCCGAGCGCGGGTGCGAGGATTTCAGCGCGGATCCGTTCGCCCGGATTCTGTACGTGGCAGGACGCGCAGGAAAAATTCAGTTGGCCGCGCCGTGTATAGAAATAGCGTTTGCCGTTTTCGTAAGCCTCTAGCGCGCGCGGATCGCTGGGGATCTTGATGTCAAATGGCTTGCCGCGCGAGGTGAACGCCATATAGGCGGTCAGGGCGGCCATGTCGTCCTTCACATAGGACAACGGCGTCTCGCCATTGGCCTCGCGGCAGCGGTTCAGCGCCAGTTCAAGGGTGACGACCTTGCCTTCCTTCTGATCGAAGGTGGGATAGTTCTGGCGAACGCCGATACCGCCGTTCGGAAAGCAATCGGCATAGCTCTTGCCGTTCTTGAACGGCTTTGCGAACATCTCCTTGCCCG
Source organism: Bradyrhizobium erythrophlei (assembly GCF_900129425.1). Lineage (NCBI taxonomy): Bacteria > Pseudomonadati > Pseudomonadota > Alphaproteobacteria > Hyphomicrobiales > Nitrobacteraceae > Bradyrhizobium > Bradyrhizobium erythrophlei. Next base: position 189,433 of record NZ_LT670817.1, read on the forward strand.
CTTCGAGCGAGAATTCGTAAGGCGGGAATTGTTCTTTTTCTTCCCACTGCCGGTGCATGTCCTCATTCAGCGAATAGGGACCATTGACGAAATCCTCCGGCTTCAGCTTGGGGAATTTTTGGGTGAAGTAGTTCCGGAACGCTTTCGCATCGGCCGCCGGATCCGGCGTGTCGGCGGCGAGCGCGGATCGCCCGGGGGCAAACGCCAGCGCTGCCAGCGCGAGAGCGGCCGAGGCAAAATGGATCGCAGATCGCACGTTCACTACTCCGCCCATGGCGCTTTCAAGCGAAGCCCCGCCCCGCACTTGATGCGGGGTGGATACCGGTTCGCGTGAAGAAAACGCGTCAAACAAAAATAAGCCGCTATTGGATCTTGGCCGTGGTGCTATCGGTCGCGCCCTTGTTGTCGACCCAGCTGATTTTCAGATCGTCGCCCTTCTTGGCGCCCTTGAAGCTGAACTTGACATAGGGGTCCTTGGAGACCGCCGCGCCCCAGTCTGCGACGAACACGGCTTTGCCGAGATGTTCGAATGTCAGTTCCTGGATGAAATGCGGTGGGATGATCTCGCCCTTGGCGTCCTTGATGAAGCCGGAATCCATCGGATGCTGGATCAGCGCCTGGACTTCGGTGGTTTCGCCGCTCGAGGTTGCGCGCACGCGAATGGTCGATGCCATCAGAATACTCCTTTGGGATCCCGGGTCAGCCGCCGCAGCCACCGACGGTGACTTTGACTTCCTTGGTCGCGCTGTAAAGCTTGCCGCCGGCTTCTACGATCGCGATTACGTTGCTGGTCTTCGCCATTTTGAGGCGATTGGCGACGCTCGGCATCGTGCCGGCCGGAATTCTGTAGGAGGCCGCCAGCGCATTCGGATTGTCGGTGACCAGAAACGAGATCGAGGTGACGTCGCCAAGGTCGGTCGTGACCGAGATCGGAACCACCGCGCCGTTCTCGGCGATTTCAGGCGCATCGAGTTTTACCTTGTCCGACGGCTCGGCGGTTTTGCCATACAGCGCCTTGATCGCGTCCGCGGCACTCTTCGCCTTGAACGCATCCTCAGGATATTTGTCGTTGGCCGCGGCAAGCGCCGGAGCCAGGCCAAAGCCAATGTTGCCAAGGCCGACCAGCGCGACCACCCCCGCGCCTTGCAGGATCAGGCGCCGCGTCGCCGGAAAGCCGTTGTCAGTGATGCTCATCTAGAACTCCCCTCTGGCGCGCTCGCCGTCATAATGTCTGCAGGAAATCCACGACCGCGTTGATCTCCTGCTCGGTCAAAATCCGGTTTCGGCCGAACGGCGGCATCACGGTTTGCGGATTACGCTTGGTTTCATCTGACACGATCGCGACGAGATCGTTGCGGTCGGGATATTTGCTTTTGATATCCTTCAGCGCTGGCCCGATGGTGCCGGGAAGATCGCCGCCCTTGATGCCGTGGCAGGTGAGGCAATTGCCCTTGCCGCGATCGAAAGCGATTTTCTCGCCTTCGGCTGCGGCGGATTGCGCGCGGGCCGCGCCGAAGCAGGCGGTAGTGCCCATCAGCAACGCCAAGGCGAGTGCCTGCAGGACGGACTTCGTCGAGGAGATGGCAGTCAAGGCGTTTCCTGGGCGTTCATGCCGGTTATCGGGCCGCAATATAGGGGGTCAAAAGCACAAAGGCCATCGGCTGGCAATGCGGGCAATCGGCGCGGCAGAATGGGGTTAATGTTCCTCGCGGTGCGGGCCGGAAACGGCCGAATGTTGCGGTATTTAGCCTTTAGAGCGATCAGACTTTTGCAGGACGCAGTTGAGGTCTAAAAACCGGGTGGGAGAGTCTCATGGCTGACTACGTGGTTGAATTCGGCAAGGATGGCCGGCCGGTGGAACCCGACGGCCGTCTCGACGCGCCGGCGTTTCATCGCAACCACCAGGCGATCTGGTCGGTATTGCAGACATTTCTCGAGAGCAAATCCGGTGACGTGGTCGAGGCCGGCAGCGGCACCGGCCAGCATGTGGTTGAATTCGCCGGCCGTACCCCTGACATCACCTGGTGGCCGAGCGATCTCAACGCGCAGCATCTCAAAAGCATCGACGCATGGCGGGCGCGCGCCGGATTGCCGAACATCCGCCCGCCGCTGCGGATCGACCTCGCCGACCCCGCATGGTGTGCTCAAATGCACGATGGCAGCGGCCCCGGGAAATTGCTGGCGGTGTTCTGCGCCAACGTGATCCACATCGCGCCGTGGCGCGTTGCGGAAGGGTTGTTCGAAGGCGCGGGGCGTTACCTGCGCGCGGACGGTCGGCTGTTTTTGTACGGGCCGTTCAAGCGCGGCGGCAAGCATACCGCAGTCAGCAATGCCGTGTTCGACACGAGCCTTCGCGAAAGGGACGCCGAATGGGGCGTACGCGATGTCGAGGCTCTGGAACAGCTGGCCGGGAAAGCCGGTCTGGTGCTGATCGAGATTGCCGAAATGCCTGCCAACAACCTGGTCCTGGTGTTTGCCCGATCGAAATCGGCCTGAACGGCGGCGCATAGCGCGCGCCCGTTTGCGTCGGTTGATCGGGCCGGCGGCTGCATTCATAGTGCCGGGAATCAATGCGGCCTATGCCTCGATCCGGCCGCGCCTCCGGGCGGAATTGACCGATGATCGACATGACCGCGGCTGACGAGATTTCCGGCGACGCCCGCGCGCGGTCCAACGTGGTGCGGCTGGCGGCGGCGCAGGCGCTGACCGGCGCCAACTCGGCGGTGATTTTCGCCACCGGTTCGATTGTCGGTGCGACGCTGGCGCCGGATATCTCGCTCGCGACCGTGCCGCTCTCGATGTATGTGGTGGGACTGGCCGCCGGCACGCTGCCGACCGGCGCGATCTCGCGTGCCTACGGCCGCCGCGTCGCCTTCATCATCGGCACCGGCTGCGGCGTGCTGACCGGCCTGCTCGGGTCGTTCGCGATCCTGCACGCGTCGTTCCCGCTGTTTTGCTGCGCGACGTTCATCGGCGGGCTTTATGGCGCGGTGTCGCAGTCCTACCGTTTTGCCGCCGCCGACGGCGCCAGCGCGCAATATCGGCCCAAGGCCGTGTCGTGGGTGATGGCCGGCGGCGTGTTTGCCGGCGTGCTCGGCCCGCAGCTCGTGCAATGGACGATGGATGTCTGGCCGCCCTATCTGTTCGCCTTCAGCTTTGTGGTGCAGGCGATCGTCGCACTGATCGCGATGGCGGTTCTGGTGGGCGTTGATGCGCCAAAACCTGCGCCGTCGGATTTTCACGGCGGCCGTCCGCTGTTCGAGATCGTGCGGCAACCGCGGTTCATCGTGGCCGCTATCTGCGGCATCGTCTCCTATCCCATGATGAATCTCGTGATGACGTCGGCGCCGCTGGCGATGAAAATATGCGGGCTCAGCATCAGCGATTCCAACTTCGGCATTCAGTGGCATATCGTGGCGATGTACGGGCCGAGTTTCTTTACCGGCTCCCTGATCGCGCGTTTCGGGGCGCGAAGGGTGGTCGCGGCCGGCCTGTTGCTCGAAGCGGGTGCGGCGACGATCGGGCTAACCGGTATTACGGCGATGTACTTCTGGGCCACCCTGATCGTGCTCGGCGTCGGCTGGAATTTCAGCTTCGTCGGCGCCTCCGCGCTGGTGCTGGAAACGCACCGCCCGCAGGAGCGCAACAAGGTGCAGGCGTTCAATGATTTTCTGATATTCGGGACGATGGCGGTGGGGTCGTTCTCGTCCGGCCAGTTGCTGGCGAATTACGGCTGGTCCGCGGTGAATATGGTGGTGTATCCGCCGGTGCTGTTGGGGCTGACGGTCCTGACCCTGGCCTCGTTCGCCCGGCGCCGGCGGGCAAGGCTGCAGGCGGTGTCGGAGTTTCCCGAACCGAGTATCTGACGGTGCTCAATGCTTCGGCGACGGTCGAAGCATTCCTCTTTGCAATTTGCTAATCGCTATCGTCATGGCCGGGCTTGTCCCGGCCATCCACGTCTTAAGCTACGAGTTGCAGGAAAGACGTGGATGCCCGGGACAAGCCCGGGCATGACGGTACCGGGACAAAAGAAGCAAAAATGCTGGAAAACTACAGGAACACATCAGTCGACGAGACCTCCGCCCGTTACGACGGCTGGCGGATCGTCGTGGTGTGTTTCCTGGTGGCGACCTTCGGCTGGGGCCTCGGCTTCTATGGCCAAAGCGTCTATCTCGCCGAGTTGCATCGCCTCTACGGCTGGCCGGCCTCGCTGATTTCGACGGGGACGACCTTCTTTTATCTGTTCGGCGCGGTGCTGGTTGTCTTTGTCAGCGAAGCGGTGCGGGCATTCGGTCCGCGCAACTGCCTGCTCGGCGGCGTGGTTGCGCTGGCAGCGGCCGCCGTCATGATCGGCCAGGTTTCCGAGCCGTGGCAACTTTATGTCGCCGATGCGCTGATGGCATTCGGCTGGGCCGGCACCAGCCTCGGCGTCATCACCAACATGCTCGGGCTCTGGTTCGACCACAAGCGCGGCATGGCGATCAGCCTGGCGCTGAACGGCGCCAGTTTCGGCGGCGTCGTCGGCGTGCCGCTCTTGGTGGCGGCGATCGAGCGTTTCGGATTTTCCGGCGCCATGACCTCAGCCGCGATGGCGATGCTGGTGCTGATGATTCCGATCATCCTGATTTTTGTCGGGCAGCCGCCCGGTCGCGCTGCCGCAATGGGGTCGGCCGCCATGGCGGCGCCGTCCGCATCGCGGATACGCGCACAGGCATTGCGTGATGTTGCGTTCCTGAGTGTCGCGGTTGCATTCGCCCTGGTGCTGTTCGCGCAGGTCGGATTCATCGTGCACCTGATTGCCTACCTCGATCCGCTGATCGGCCGGACGCATGCGACGACCGCGGTCGCACTGTTGACGGCAATGGCGATGGCCGGGCGCGTGCTGTTCTCGACCGTGATCGACCGGCTCAACCAGCGGCTGGCTTCGGCGATCTCGTTTACGAGCCAGGCGGTGGCGCTACTGGTCATCATCCATTCGCGCAACGAGATGGTGCTGATCGCGGCCTGCGCGGTATTCGGCTTCTCGGTCGGCAATCTGATTACACTGCCGTCCTTGATCGTGCAGCGGGAGTTCGACCCGCGCTCGTTCGGCGTGCTGATCAGCCTGGTCACGGCGATCAACCAGATCACCTATGCGTTCGGCCCGGGAGTCATCGGCCTGTTGCGCGACGCCTCCGGCAGCTACGCGCTGCCGTTTTACGGCTGCATCGGGTTGCAACTGATTGCCGCCGTGCTGATCATGGTGCGCGGACGCAGCAAGCTTGTGTAGCCCGGATGAGCGCAGAAATCCGGGGCAGCTGTCGCCGTCATCCCGGATTTCGCTCCGCTCATCCGGGCTACGGTTCTACGTCTCCCGCTGCCGCAGCAAGTCGTCGAGGTCGAGCCGGTGGGTGAACATCGCGAGCGATCCGTCCGGCTGGCGCGGCCACTGCTCCCTGGGCCGGTCCCAATACAGTTCGACGCCGTTCTCGTCGGGATCGCGCAGGTAAAGCGCCTCGCTGACGCCGTGGTCGCTGGCGCCGTCGAGGGCAATTCCGGCCTGGATCAGGCGATGCAAGGCATCTGCCAGCGCGGGCCGGGTCGGATAAAGGATCGCGGTGTGAAACAATCCCGTCGTTCCCGGGGGTGGCGGATGGCCGCCCCGGCTTTCCCAGGTGTTGAGACCGATGTGATGGTGATAGCCGCCGGCCGAAATGAACGCGGCGCCGGAGCTTAAGCGTTGCGTCAGCTCAAAGCCCAGCACGCCGCAATAAAACGCCAGCGCGCGATCGAGATCGGCGACCTTGAGATGAACGTGCCCGATCCGCGTGCCTGCAATGATGGGTGTGGAGGTCTCTGGCATGGAGTCTCTCCGTCGAGATCTTTACCTCGCCCCGCCTGCGGGGAGAGGTCGGATTTTTAGCGTAGCGAAAAATCCGGGTGAGGGGGACTCTCCGCGAGTCCTAATATGGGGAGAAAGCCCCTCACCCCAATCCCGTCCGCGCGAAGGGCGGGGAGAGGGAGCTTTTCACGCTAATTCGGAAACCTGTCCCTCCGGCAGATCGAACTCGAACGTATTCAGCGTCATCGAGACCATCGTGTAATAGCCGCACAGTCCGATGATTTCGACCAGTCCGCGCTCGGTGAGCATCTTGACGGCCTCGTCGTACAAGCCTTTGGAAACGCCGTGGCCTTCGTGCAGCGATCTCGAGACGTCGTAGATCATCTGGCCCTTCGGGTCGTCGAAATGCGGCGTGCGGCGATCCCTGATGGCGTCGATGAGGGCCGGATCCATGCCGCCCGCAAGCGCCAGCCGCTTGTGGGCGTACCATTCGTAGTGCGAGGTCCAGTGCCGCGCGGTGACCAGGATCGCGATCTCCGACAGTTTCGCCGGAAACAGCGTATCGAACCGCAGGAAGCCGCCCAGCCGCGTGGCGTGCCGCGCCATTTCCGGGCTGTTGAGCCAGGCCATCATCGGCGGCGGCGGCTTGCCGCGCTTGCCGGCGATCGATTCGTCGTAGGTCTGTTTCTGGTCCTCGCTCATTTCGCCAGGCGAAAGCAACTTCAGCCGCATGTGGGTTTCCTCTTGTTTTTCAGTCGTTCTCGGCTTTGCGAATACACCCGATCGGGCGTCATGACTACATCCCGGCTGCTTGGCGCGGACTAGAGACATATTGAATTCCGCAAGGCGATGACTAAGGTCAATCCAACATCGCAAAATGGAAACGCCGCCATGTCCGATCTGGAAAGTTTTCGCCGCGAAACCCGCGCCTGGCTCGATGCCAATTGTCCGCCGGAGATGCGGCGGCCGATGACGTCGGAGGAAGATACGTTCTGGGGCGGCCGCAACACCAAATTCTCCTCCGAGCCGCAGCGCGTCTGGTTCGAGCGGATGCGCGACAAGGGCTGGACCGTGCCGCACTGGCCGAAGGAATATGGTGGGGGAGGCCTCGATCCGGAACAGACAAAAATCTTGCGCCAGGAGATGGCAGCGATGGGCGCGCGCCAGCCGCTGGTGTCGTTCGGCATCTCCATGCTCGGGCCGGCGTTGCTGAAATACGGCACCGACGCGCAGAAGAAGGAACACCTGCCGAAGATCGCGGCAGGGCTGATCCGCTGGTGCCAGGGCTATTCCGAGCCTAACGCCGGCTCGGACCTCGCCTCGCTGCAGACCCGCGCCGAGAGCGACGGCGACGATTTCATCATCAATGGTCAGAAGATCTGGACCTCCTACGCCAATTACGCGGATTGGATTTTCTGCCTGGTGCGCAGCGATGCGACCGCCAAAAAGCATGACGGCATCAGTTTTATTCTGTTCGACATGGCCTCGAAGGGCGTCTCGACCAAGCCGATCCTGCTGATCTCCGGCCGCTCGCCCTTCTGCGAGACCTTCTTCGACGACGTCCGGGTACCCAAGGCCAACGTGGTCGGCACCGTCAATCGCGGCTGGGACGTCGCCAAATATCTGCTGCAGCACGAACGCGCGATGATCTCGGGCATGGGCGAGCGCGGCGTCGGCCGGCCGCTCGGGCAGGTCGCCGCGGATTCGGTGGGCACCGACGAGCAGGGCCGCCTGGAAGACCCGATGCTGCGCGGGCAAATTGCGACCTTCGAGATCGACGAGGCGGCGCTGGCCTGCGCCGCCGAGCGCGCGGTCGATCTGGCGAAAGCCGGTCAGGCGCATCCGGCGGTTTCCTCGGCGATGAAATATTACGGCACCGAACTCAACAAGCGCCGCTACGAAATCCTGATGTCGGCGGGCGGCGTCGATGCGCTGGAATGGGAAAGCGAGCGCTCCAAAGGCGGCGCCCGGCCGCGCGCCTGGCTGCGCACCAAGGCCAACTCGATCGAGGGCGGCACCTCAGAGGTGATGCTCGGCATCGTGGCCAAACGGATTTTGGATTTGCCGGGGGCGTGACCCTATACGTCATTCCGGGGCGACGCGAAGCGTCGAACCCGGAATCTCGAGATTCCGGGTCTGGTCCTTCGGACCATCCCGGAATGACAATCCTAAAAACTTCTAACCCGGAATCCCTCCATGGCCCTCGTCCTAACCGAAGAACAGTCGATGCTGCGCGACAGCGCGCGCGGTCTCATCAGCGACAAGGCACCGGTGTCGCATCTGCGGCAATTGCGCGATAGCAAGGACGCCACCGGATTTTCGCGCGACCTGTGGCGGGCGTTCGCCGAGATGGGATTTTCCGGCCTGCTGGTGCCTGAGGATTTCGGCGGCAGCGGGCTTGGTTGCGTCGAGGCCGGGGTGGTGATGGAGGAAATCGGCCGCACCCTGATGCCGTCGCCGTTCCTGGCGACCGCGGTGCTCGCGGCTTCTGCGCTGTCGCGCGGCGGCAGCGCCGCGCAGAAATCCGAGCATCTGCCCAGGATTTCGGATGGCTCGCTGCTGGCAGCACTGGCCATCGACGAGGGGACGAAACATCGGCCGCTGCAAACCAACATGCAGGCGGTGCGTTCCGGCAACGGTTTCAGGCTTCAGGGCGACAAGGCCTTCGTGATCGACGGCCACACCGCGGACCTCTTGATCGTCGCGGCCCGCACCGCCGGCGCAGCGGGCGAACGCGACGGACTGACGCTGTTCCTGGTCGATCCCAAAGCCAAGGGCGTCGAGACCGAGCGCACCGCGATGGTCGATTCGCACAACGCGGCGCGGATCAGGTTTGACAATGTCGAGGTCGATGCCGACGGCGTGCTTGGCGAGGTCGATCAGGGCGGTGCCTTGCTGGAAGGCGTGCTCAATATCGGTCGCGGCGCGGTGGCCTCCGAAATGGTCGGGCTCAGCGAGGAAGTGTTCGGCCGCACCGTCGGCTATCTCAGGGAGCGCAAGCAGTTCGGCAAGCTGATCGGCGAATTCCAGGCGCTGCAGCACCGCGCCGCGCAGCTCTATATCGAGATCGAGATCACCCGCGCTGCGGTATTGAAGGCGCTGCAGATGCTCGATGCGAATTTTGATAACGCGGGCGCGGCCGTAGCCGTGGCAAAAGCGCGCGCGGGCTCGACCGCGACGCTTGCGGTCCAGGAAGGCGTGCAGATGCATGGCGGCATGGGCATGACCGACCAGTTCGACATCGGTTTCTTCATGAAGCGCGCACGGGTCTGCCAGGAATTGTTCGGCGACAGCAATTTTCACGCGGATCAACTGGCGCGGATGAAGAGGTATTGAGGGATAAACTGTCATTCCGGGATGGTCCGAAGGACCAGACCCGGAATCTCGAGGTTCCGGGTTCGCGCTTACGCGCGCCCCGGAATGACGGCCTGACGGCCGTCACCTGATCGGCGGCGCGTACTGGATCCCGCCGGCGCTCCAGAGTTGGTTGAGGCCGCGGGGAATGTCGAGCTTGGATCCCGAGCCGACATTGCGCTCGTAGACTTCGCCGTAATTGCCGACGTGCCGGATGATGCGCGCGGCCCAGTCCTTGGTCAGTCCAAGCTCCTCGCCGTAAGTGCCTTCGGTGCCGACCAGCCGCATCACGTCGGGCTTCTTCGACTTCATCGCCTCGTCGATGTTCTTGGAGGTGATACCGAGTTCTTCGGCGTTGATCATGGCGTACAGCGTCCATTTCACGATCAGCATCCAGTCGTCGTCGCGCTCCCGCACCACAGGCGCCAGCGGTTCCTTTGAAATGATGTCGGGCAGGATGACGTGGTCGTTCGGTTTGCCGAGGTTCAGCCGCAGCGCGTAAAGCTGGGAGACGTCGGCGGTGAAGGTGTCGCACTGGCCGGAATCATAGGCCTTGATGACATCCTCCAGTTTGCCGAATTTCATCTCCTGGTATTTCATGTTGTTGGCGCGGAAATAGTCGGCAAGGTTGAGCTGCGTGGTGGTTCCCGATTGCACGCAGACCTTGCTGCCGTCGAGCGCCAGCGCGGAATCGATGTTTCGCGCCCTCGGCACCATAAATCCTTCGCCGTCATAATAAGCCACCGCCGGAAAATACAGATCATAAGAAGTCTCGCGCGACATGCTCCAGGTCGAGTTGCGCGAGAGAATGTCGACTTTTCGGTTCTGCAGTTCCTTGAACCGCTCGCTGGCGTCGAGCGGAATGAACTTCGCCTTGTTCGGATCGTCAAAGATGGCGGCCGCGACCGCGCGGCAGAAGTCCACGTCGAAGCCGGTCCAGTTGCCCTTGTCGTCGGGGATCGAGAAGCCCGGCAGGCCGGTATTGACCCCGCACAGCACCTCGCCGCGCCGGATCGTCCGTTTCAGGGTTCGCGTGTCGTAGCGCTCGTAGGTGATCGCGATCGCCGCGACCGCGACTGCGACCGCCAGCCCGATCAGGAGCCCGCCACGGAATGTCCGCATCATGTTTTTCTCGCCATTTCAGGAAAATAAGTTGGTTATGAAAACGCAGCGCCGCGGTTACAATTCCGGCTTCTGCCGTACGATCACCTTGGTGCCGACAGGCACCCGTTCATAGAGGTCGGTCACGTCGGCATTGACCAGCCGGAAGCAGCCGGAGGAGACTTTGGTGCCGATCGTATCGGGCCGGTTAGTGCCGTGGATGCGGTAGACGGTGGTCCCCAGATACATCGCGCGGGCGCCGAGCGGGTTGCCGGGACCGCCAGCCATGAAGCGCGGCAGGTAGGGCTGGCGCGCGATCATTTCCGGCGGCGGCGTCCAGTCGGGCCATTCGGCCTTGCGCGTAATGTTCAGCAGACCCTGCCACTGGAATCCGTCGCGGCCGACGCCGATGCCATAGCGAAGCGCGCGGCCATTGCCCTGGATCAAATAGAGATGGCGCTCCGCGGTCGAGATGATGATGGTGCCGGGCGCTTCGGTGGTCCGGTAGAACACCATCTGCTTCCGGTATTCGGGGTCCAACTCCACGGAATCATCCGGCAGCAGGCCCGGCTGGTCGCCGACATCGGGCTGCTGCGCAAAGCTCTGCGAGGCCGAAAGCATCAGGCCGGCCGTCGCAATCGCCATCCAGATCAGGTGCCGAAACTTCGTCATCCATAGCTCTCCTCGTTGGACGCGGTCAACGAATGTTGCCGGGCGTGGATCACCGTTCGCCAAATCACGGGAACCATCAAAGCGCAGGGATCGGCCAATGGCAAGCAATCCAGCTATCTCGCTGGATTGTTTCGATTTTCGTCGGTTGCAGTTGCCGCGATGAAACCATGGACCGGCGATGCGGGAAAACGAAGGTAGCTTCCGTTCCCAGGATGGCTCAGCTCGAGGCGTTGAGCAGGCGGGCGATGGTGCGGTCCATCTCCTCGTATTGGCCTTCACCATCATGCTGGAATACGATCTTTCCGCTCTGGTCGATGATGTACTGCGCCGGCCAATATTGATTGCGATAGGCGTTCCAGGTCTGCGAGTCGTTGTCTTGCGCGACCGGGTAGCTGATGCCGTGGCGTTTCAGCGCCGCCTGCACGTTGGAGGCGGATCGCTCGAACGGAAATTCCGGGGTGTGAATGCCGACCACGACCAGGCCGCGATCCCGGTATTTCGCATATAGCTGGGTGACATGGGGCAGGGTGTTGACGCAGTTGACGCAGCCATATGTCCAGAAATCCACCAGCACCACCTTGCCGCGCAGGTTCGCGATATTGAGCGGGGCGGAATTGAACCAGTTGCTGATGCCGGCGAAATTGGGCGCGGTGCGCTGCGCTTCGGCGACCGCGAGCGGCGCGGCGAGGTTGCGCGCGGTCTCGCCGGCGATGCCGGCGCCGGGGGCACCGATCAGGCACAGCGCAATCGTCGAAGCGGAGGCGGCAAGCGATCGTATCGTCATGGGTGGCTCCATTCTTTGGGATTTCCTGGGGATTGATTGACTAGAGGCCAATCTGGCCGCTCGGATAAAATCTCGTCAGCCACGCGACGATCAGCGTGTCGTATTGAAAATACGATGCGACCGCGAAGGCGATCACGACCACGCCGAACCCCTGCTGCAGCCGAGGGGAAATTCGCGCGATGCTGCGCACGCGGGTCGTCACGGCCTGGCCGCCATAGGCGATCGCGAGCATCGGGATCGCCGCACCGATCGCGTAGACCACCAGCAACAGGCTCGCCCAGGCGGTATCGCTGGAGGTGGCGACGATGGTGAGAATCGAACCGAGCACGGGACCCGCGCACGGCGTCCAGACCAGGCCGAGCGTGGTGCCGAGTATGAAGCCGCCGATATTGCCTTGGCGGACCGCGTGGCTACCGGCCGAATGGCCGTTCATGAGCCTAGCAGCCTGAATCGACAACCACTCGAACGGCCGAGGCCAAATCATCAATAGTCCAAACACGAGCAGCAGGATGACCGCGCTGGTTCGCAGGCTATTGGGGTCGAAATCGAAGATGCGAGTGGCTGCGCTCAGCAACAATGCAGCGGCGGAGAACGAAACGACAAAGCCTAGTGCGATCAATGCGGGTCGCGCCTTACCGGTCTGGCCGGCCGATGCGCCGAGCAGGATCGGCAGCATTGGCAGAGTGCAGGGGGCGGCGACGGTGACGACGCCGGCGAGCAGGGCAAGAAAAAGGTTGAACATCAGCAGGACCCATCGAACGCTCCGGGCGGGCCATGCGGCCGCACGCGAGTTCGACAGGTTCTTCGGGATGCCGGGGCCTGGCGTTACCCTGATCGCGTCACGTATTCGTGAGCCCCCGCGCTGAGGGCAGGAGTTTCACGGCCGAAGGGCTCCAAATACAGAGCGACCCGGAGGGGGGCATCCCGTCCGGGTCGTCGGAGACATTTCGGAGGTTCGAAGATGATATGTCGGCGGTTTCGGTTGTTGGTGTAGCAGCGGAGTTTTTCCCGGTGACGTCGTCTATTGTTTCATTTGTTTCGTCGGACCGCGGGCCTCACGCCGCCAGGCTATCGAGCCCGGCCCCCCTGAGCAGGTCGGCGAGTTGCTTGCGGGCATAGAACATCCGTGTCTTCACCGTGCTCTGGGGGATGCCGATGATCGCGCCGACTTCTTCCACCGATTTCTCGTGGTAGTAGACCAGGTTGATGATCTCGCGGTGCGCCGGCGACAGCTTGGCGACGCAGGCGCGCAGGATGGCGCTGGTCGTGCTGCGGTCCAATGATGCTTCCGGCGTATCGGCCTCGTCGGCGATTTCCAGCATGTCGTCCTGGTCGATGTCCTCGTGCCGGCGCTGCCGCAGCGCCGTCAGCGCCTTGAAGCGGGCGATCGACAGCAGCCAGGTTGAAACCTGCGAGCGCCCTTCGAACTGGCTCGCGGTGCGCCAGACATCGAGGAAAACCTGGCTGGCGAGGTCTTCCGCCATGGTGGCGTCCCTCACGATACGAAGGATGAAGCGGTAAACCCGCACGTTGTGGCGGGAATAAAGGATGTGCATCGCGGTCCGGCCGCCATCCGCAATGCTTTCCAACAGCATTTCATCCGAGGTCGCCTGCGCGGCCATGATGCCCTGGCGGGCTGCGGCATTGATTGCGATCACATTCTGCATGACTAGCTCCCCTGTCACCGCTTTGGCGGCGCTTTGTTGGGGAAATTGTTAACGAGCGAACGTTTCGGGACGTCTGCACGCCAAGGGGAAAATGGTTTCGTGCCCAGGAGAATTGTTTCGTCGCAGTCTCAGCGATGAAACAATTCGGAATGAAATATCAGCAATTTCAATGAGATGGGTTTTGGAGCGGTTTTGGACCGATTCGGGCCGAAGGCGGCTTCCGCCCCGGATCTGGTTCGGATTAGGCAGTACGACGACACCGGCCGGTCGTTGCGGCTCACTTGCGTCCGGGACAGGCCCAAAAGCAGTATTCCCGGCCGGGGCGATCGGTACGAAACGATTCGACGAACCCGCCCTGTCGCTGGGTGACAAAAACCGTCTTTCCGTCGTTGCCGCCGAAGGCGAGGTTGGTCGGCTCCTTGCCGTTGAGCGGAATCTCGCGGATCAGTTTTCCCCCCGGGGTCAGCACCGCGATGGTGCCTTTCAATATCCGCGCCGCGAACAGATTTCCGGCGGTGTCGGTGCGCAGGCCGTCGATGTCAAAATCGTCGAACCGCTTGACGAGTTTGGGGGCAACAAGCCGCGTGCCGTCGATCCGGTACGACCAGATCTCCCTGGTATCGGATTCGCCGACATAAAGGGTTTTTCCGTCCGGACTGAGATCGATCCCGTTGGTCGTGCTCATTCGGCGATCGGCGGTCATCTTCTCGCCGATGACATTACCGTCGGCCGATCTTTGCACCCGCCAGATCTGGCCGTCGTGCCGTTTCCAGTTTGGATCGCTCGCATAGATGGTGCCGTCGGTCGCGACCGTCATGTCGTTGGGCTGATTGAAGTCGTCCGAATGGAAGTAGGTTTCGACGTCTTTTCCATCCCTGCCTACCACAAAGATCGTGTGCTTCTTGTAGTCGGCGACGAACATGCGTCCTTCCCGATCGAAGCGGATCGCGTTTCCGACGCTTCCCTCCGGCAGCACCGCGAACAATTCCGATTGCGATGCCCCGGCGGCCAGCTTTCCGATCGTGCCCGGCTTGCCGAAATTGACGACATACAGGTTCCCCTGCTGATCGACGGCCGGCCCTTCGATCCCATGGGTGTATTCGCCCGCGGGCGTGACTTGCCGGCTCTGAAACGGGGCGTCCTGCGCGACCGCCGACGACACGACGGTCAAGGCGACGGCCAGTTGACAAAGCAACGAGATTGCCCTGCTCGATATGGTAACCGTCCGCATCCGTGCACCCACCGTTCAGATAGAGGTCGGCTGGACGATAGATACGGCTGAGTTTTCCTCGGGCGCTTGTCGACCGCGACCACGACGGTGTTGCCTGAAATTGCGCCGCATTCGTGTCCCGCGCGATTGCGGGACTTGCGCTCGACCTGACGCGCTGGCCAATCAGGCCTTATCGCCCACGGGCGAGAACAGATAGCCGCCGCCCCGGATGGTGCGGATCACCGCGGGCTTGGCCGGGTCCGGTTCGATCTTGCGCCGGATTCGCATGATGCGCAGATCGACGGCGCGGTCGAAGGCTTCGCTGTCGCGCGCATTGGCCAATTCCAACAGGCGCTCGCGCGACAGCACCCGTTTCGGATTGGCTGCGAAAACCTTGAGCAGTCCGAATTCGGACGCGGTCAGCGGATGCTCGTTGCCTTCGTCGTCGCGCAACGCCTGCGCCTCCAGATCGAGCCATTTGGTTCCGAACCGCACCAACTGGTCCTTCGCGGCTTTCGCCGCCGGTGTTTCCGGCGCGGCTGCCGGCGCCCGGGCCGGGGAGCTTCGCCGCAGCACCGACCGGATCCGCGCCATCAGTTCGCGCAACTCGCAGGGCTTGGCGATGTAGTCGTCGGCCCCGAGTTCGAGACCGACCACGCGGTCGATCGGGCTTGCGGTGGCCGTCAGCATGATGACGGGAACGTTGGTGCGGCTTTTCAGGTCGCGGATGATGGAAAGCCCGTCTTCCTCCGGCATGTTCAGATCGAGCACCACGAGATCGGGCACGCTGGTTTCGATCGCGCCGCGCAGGCTCTTGCCGCCCTCGCACAGCGTTACGGTAAAGCCGTGCATCTTGAGGTACTCCCCAACCATCTCGCGGGCCGGCGCCTCGTCGTCGACAATGATGATGTGCTGGCTCTGGCTCATGACATCTCCGTCGCGGGTAGAATGACGGTGAAGGTCGATCCCTGGCCGGGCCCGCCGCTGTCCGCGGTGACCCGGCCGCCATGCATGTCGATGATGCGCTTGACGATCGACAAGCCCAGGCCGGTCGAGCTTTCGCCGGCGGTGGGTTTGGCGGAAAGCCGCTGGAAGCGGCCGAACAATCGTCCGAGATCTTCCGGAGAGAGACCCGCGCCCTCGTCGGCGATGCGGATGACGGTGTTATTCTCTTCGTGGCTGACCACCACCGCGATCTTGCCGCCGATCGGACTGTATTTGATGGCGTTGCTGACGAGATTGTCGATCGCCTCCCGCATCCGGTCGGCATCGCACATCGTGACGACATTCGGCGGCGCCGAGACCGTGATGGTCTGCTGCTTGTTGGTGGCCAAAGGTTGATTGGCGTCGGCGACTTCGCCGGCAAGCGCGGCGACATCGACCGGTTCGCGGCGAATCGAGATGTCGAAGGCATCGGCCATCGCATCCGAAATCA
Source organism: Bradyrhizobium erythrophlei (assembly GCF_900129425.1). Lineage (NCBI taxonomy): Bacteria > Pseudomonadati > Pseudomonadota > Alphaproteobacteria > Hyphomicrobiales > Nitrobacteraceae > Bradyrhizobium > Bradyrhizobium erythrophlei. The sequence continues at coordinate 205,477 of NZ_LT670817.1, forward strand.
GATGGTCGACCATCGAGGTCAGGCGCCTGGTGGCGTCGCGAATATGCTCCACCTGGGCCGTGACGCTCTCCTTGGAAGCCGCCGCGCTGATCAGTTCGGTCAGCATCTCGGTGCGGCCCAGGATGACGCCGAGCGGATTCTTCAGATCGTGGGCGACGGTGCCGAGAATTTCATTCTTGAAGCCGTTGGCGCGCTGCAGCCGCAGCCATTGTGCCGACAGCCGGCGGTTGGCCTGCATCAGCGCACGGGTGCGCTGGGCGACGCGGTCTTCGAGCTGGGTATTGGCCTCGTGAAGCTGCTGATACAGGATCACATTGTCGAACGCGATCGAAAGCCGGCTGCCGAAAATCTCGACCAGCGAACGGTCGGTTTCGGACAGCTGGCGCTCCGCCTGCAGCAGCACGACGACTTCCCGTCCGCTGCCGGTGCGAATGTAGAGCACGGTGCGCTGATCGACGAATTCATGCTTGCGCCGCCGGAAGGCGGCTTCCACCATCGACCGTAAATCGGGGTCGAGCGATTCGGATCCGGCGGCGCCGATGAAGCGGCTATAGCAGCCCGAACCGGCCAGCACGGAAAAGTCGTCGCCAATCACGCCGCTGTCGCGCAATACCAGAATGCCGGCGCAATCGACGTTGAGCAGCGAGGCGATTTGCGTCAGCACGCCTTCGGCGAGGCGCTGCATCGATTTGAAATCGTACAGGGTCGAGGCGGCGTCGATGATGATTTCCAGCCCGCGCCTTGTTTGCACCATGCGCTCGAGCTGCTGATAGCTGCGCAGCGCCGCGGTCAGCGAGGTAAACAGCTTGTCGGCCGTCAGCTCGGTTTTCGCCTTGTAGTCGTTGATGTCGTATTGGACGATGACGCGACGCTCGGGCGCCTGTCCGGGCTGCCCGGTGCGCAGGATGATGCGGACGGTCTCGTTCTTGAGTTCGTTGCGGATGTACTCGACGAGATCGAGGCCGGCGGCGTCGGTTTCCATGATGACGTCGAGCAGTACGGCCGCGATGTCGGGATGGGCGCCCATCAAGGTCCGGCCCTCGGCCGCCGAATAGGCCGACAGGATCTCGAGCGTCTGTCCATTGAGACTGTAGTCGCTCAGCGCAAACCGCGTGCCTTCATGCACCGCCTGATCGTCGTCGATCACGGCGACCTTCCACTTGCGCCCGGTCGACAGTTCCGGAGCGGTTCCGGAATCGTCGATCAGGTGGAGGACATCGTCCTGTTCGGCCATTGAAAGGTCCCGTTGCTTGCCAGGTCTGCGTCCGGGGAGCCGCCCCTGGCGGCCCTCGGCATGATAATGCGAAATGTGGCGCCTTGTCCCAGTCTTGAATCCAGCATCATCCGGCCGCCGAACTGCTGGGTGACGAGGTTATAGGCGATATGCAGACCAAGTCCGGTGCCGCCCTCGTTGCGCCGGGTCGTAAAGAACGGGTCGAACGCCTGCCGCTGCACGTCCGGCGTCATTCCGGCCCCGTTGTCGGCAAAAATGATCTCGACGTCGTCGTGGCCGCGGGGGCGCGCTGAAATCGAGATGGTCCCAGAGCGCCCGTCGCCAAACGCATGATTGGCGGCGTTAAGGAAGAGATTGGTCAGAATTTGCCCATAAGACCCCGGGTAGCCGTCGATGACAAGGCCCTCCGGCATGTCGACCGAGAGCGCGATCGGCGCCCGCTTCAGAACCGGCCGCAGGCTGGCGATGATCTGGTCGGTCGCCTGGCTCAGGCTGAACTGCCGGCGTTCCGCATGCGAGCGGTCCACCGCGACCTGCTTGAAGGACTGGATCAGTTCGCCGGCGCGATGCAGGTTGGCTACCAGTTGCTGTGCTGCGTCGCGCGAGGTGCGGACGAATTCCTCGAGTTGAGAGCGCCGCAGCTGGCCGTCGGATTTCAGCTCGGCCTCGAACGTTTCGGCGCGGCGCGCGAAACTGGAGGCCACCGTCAGGCTGATGCCGATCGGGTTGTTGACTTCATGGGCGACGCCGGCGACCAGTCCGCCGAGCGCCGCCAGCCGTTCGGCGTCGATCAGGTTCTGCTGGGCGGTGTTGAGTTCGAGCAGGGCGCTTTCGGCTTTCTCCTTGGACGAGCGCAACTCGTCTTCGGTCGCGCGCTTGGCGATGGCGTTTTCGCGGAACACCTCGACCGCGCGCGCCATCGCGCCGATCTCGTCGCTGGCGTTTGTCCCCTGCACGCGCCGGTCGTAATCGCCCGACGTGATCGCCTGCATCGCCGCCATGATCTGGTACAACGGCAGCCGGATACTGAGCGCGATCAGGACCCCCGCGCTGACGATGATGCCGAGAAAGATCACCGCGATCGACAGCACCTTGCGGGATATGCTGGCGAGCGTCCGGTCGAACGTCTCCTGGGCTTTCTGCTCGCGCTGGCGCATCTTGGCCGACAGATCGTCGATGGCGCCGATGGCTTCCGCCTGGCTGTCGTCGATGGTGTTGCGCAGCAGCTCGGTCCGGCTCGCCAGTTGCTCCGACAATTTCGAAAGGCCCTGGCGCAACGCCTCGGTCCGCGCGTTCAATCGCTGCAGCGCCATGCGCTGCAGGTCGTTGTCGGCGAGTTCGGACATGACAGGGATGGATTTTTCGATCGTGTCGGTGTTGCGGCGGGCTTCCTCGGCGGAAGCCGTCGCCAGCGAGAGATAATAGGCGTTGGCGGCGACCAGCATCGCGGTGAACGCCTCGCGGGATTTTCCGAGCGACGGCCAGATCAGCGCGTCGCGGTGGCCGGTGGCACCCTCGATGATCGAATACAGCCCGGCCATGTCGCGGGCCGGGGTCAGGACCTCGTCCTCGTAGGTCTTCGAAATCGTGGCCTGGACGCCGCGGAGTTCGCCGAAGCCATTGAGGAAACGCTCGGTGACGCGCTCGAGTTCTTCTACCGATCCTGACAGCATCGGGTCGGTCGAGGCGCGCGTGGTCAGGGTGCCCATCACCGCCTCGCGCAGCAGCAATATTTCGGCGAACAGTTCGGGGTTGGGCTGGTTGATGTAACGATGGATCAGGTTCTGCAGCCGGCCGGTTTCGCTCTCCAGCAGCGCCAGGATCCTGTCCGACTCGCGCACCTGCCGGACGTCGTCCCAGGCGGAGCGGAGCACCTGGGCGCCGTTCCATATCATGGCAGCGAGCACCACGACGACCGCCGAGTTCAGCGCGGCAATCGACAGGATGCGCCAGCGGATCGGCACCGCGCGGACCAGCCCAACGATGCCGGAGCGACCGCGCGCGGCCAGGCTCGCCGGCCGTTCCGCAGCTTCGTCCCGCTCGGGTGCATTCAGGGCCAACTCACGCCACCTTGCGAATTCGTTTGATCAATTCCGCGGTCGCCGGATCGCGCTCAGCCTTGGCGTAGATCCCGGCCATCGCGGCTTCGAAGGGTTTGCTGTCGAAGTCGGTCACGATCATTACGCCGGCCGCCAGGCCGATAAATCCATAAGGCTCGAAGCTGTCCAGAATTGCGCTGCCGGTCGGCCCGTCCGGCACCTTCTGCAGATGCTCGATGGAGTGGAACAAAAACGGCATCGCCAGCACGTTCATCGCCGGCATGAAAGCCCCGGTCAGCGCCCCGTTGTTGCGGTTGAGGTCGATCGCGCCGGCGCGGGTCTGCTCGATGGTTTGCTGTTCCTCGCCGAGCTGGCGCGAGTGAAACAGCCCGGTCTGATGACGGCCACCGCTCTGGTCCGCGATCAGGCTTCCCATGTAGCGCAGCGCCTGCACGGTCGGGTCATCTTCGTTCTGGGTGTCGGCGACACGAAATTCCCGCGCCACCGCTCTCGTCGAGACCGCCGTCAGCAACAGCGCGACAACGAGGGCTCCGGTCCGCGAAAGGTCGGCGCGGCTGTACACAGGCAGCTTCATCCCTATGATAATGTCTAAGGATAGACGAAAAGGTTCAATGCAACTTAGCGGAGGGGCTATTCTGACCGTGCCGCTGAGAGCGTCAATGGTGCGTTGCGCTCGGGTTTTTGCGGATGACAGCCGGTGGCGCGGGGTGCGGCAAAAAATCCGCGCAGGCGGCGCTGGATTCCGCGGTCGAGCGCGGCAACCGGCTGCTGCGCCAGTTCGAGCGGGCCAACCCGGACCGGTAGTTGCGGCCGGACTTCACGCCATGGAATCGGCTTCCTGAGACCGTAACGATCATGCATTCACTGCCGCGCGTAGAAAATATCGAGGCATTCGAGTCCTGGCGCGCCGACCTCTCGCGATGCTTGCCGGCGGTGCTCGACATCGCGCGCACTCATGGGCTGCCACACGGGGATCCACACTTGTTCCCGACCGGCACCAATCTCGTCGTCGCGCTCGACGCGCGGCTGGTGCTGAAGCTTTTTCCGCCGTTGCTGCGCCGTCAGTTCGTGTCCGAGCGCAGTTCGCTGTCGCAGCTTCGCGGCCGGCTCAGCGTCCCGATTCCTGAAATCGTGCTCGAAGGCGAGCGCGACCAATGGCCCTATCTTGTGATCACGCGGCTCAACGGCATCCTTGGCACGCAGGCGTGGCCAGCCCTGCCCGAGGATCAGAAAGAACGCGTGCTCGGCCAAATCGGGGAGACCATTGCGGAAGTACAGCATGTCCCGGTTGGAGCGCTGTCCAGCATCGAGCCGCGCTGGGACCGGTTCATCCTCCGGCAAATCGAGGGATGCCGCGCCAGGCATGAGCCTCTCGGGCTGCCGCGAAAATATCTGGACGGGCTGGACGAGTTTCTCCGCGGTGCGGCGGCCCATATTCCCCTGCAGGCGCCGCCGGTCATCCTGACAGGTGAATACATTCCGGAGAACTTTCTGCTGAGCCGTGAAACCGGAGACTGGCGGCTGTCGGGACTTGTCGACTTCGGCGACGTGTTCACGGGCTGGCGCGAATACGACCTGCTTGGGCCGAGCGCCTTCATGACGGCAGGAATGCCGCGCCGGGTGCGAAGCCTTTTCGAGGGGTTCGGGTATTCGCAGTCGGATATGACCGCGACATTGAGGCGACGGCTGATGGCGCTTGCCCTGCTGCACCGCTTCAGCGATTTCAACCGTCAAATCTGCATCGAGGGTTGGCAGCAGAAGGCCGGCGACCTGTTCGAACTGGAGCGATTGCTCTGGCCGATTTGACCCGCGGCTCGGATCGATGTGGCTGGCTTGTTCGAGCCGTTCCTGTTGCCGTCGGCCGGTGACTTCGCCCAAGAAAAAAGTGCAAGACGCATGCCTTCACAATAGGCACAGGCGTTTCTTTGTATGCAATGCCAGTTCGCGCCTGCGAGATCGATCCACCGCCGCAAGGCCCGGATCCGAAGCCAAATCAGGCGTTTAAAAGCATGCTTAGGCTTCCGTTAAAATTTGGCACGAACCTTGCGACGCCTGCTCCAAATGCCTTTTCCCCCGTGCGTTTGGAGCATCCCATGAAGCGCCGCGATTTCCTGAAATCGGTCTCCGGCATCGCCGCCGGCGCCATGGTGCCCGCGCCCGCAATCTGGTCCCCCGCCAAAGCCGACGCCCGCTCGGAAACCCTGCTGATCGTCTCGGAAGGCGGCCCCAACAATCTCGACATCCACGGCATCGGCACCAACGTTCCCGGCTACGAGGTGTCGTGGAATTGCTACGACCGCCTGATCAGCCACGAGATGAAAAGCGGTCCCGGCGGCGTGCCGTATTACGACCGCGACAAGTTCAAGCCCGAACTCGCCGAAGACATGAATGTCGGCGACATGTCGGTGACGTTCAAACTGAAGAAGAACGCAAAATTTCACGACGGCACGCCGGTGACGGCCAAGGACGTCAAGTGGTCGCTGGACCGCGCGGTCAGCGTCGGCGGATTCCCGACCTTCCAGATGAGCGCGGGCTCGCTGACCAAACCGGAGCAGTTCGTTGTGGTCGACAACAACACGGTGCGGGTCGACTTTGCCAGGAAAGACCGGCTGACGATTCCCGATCTCGCCGTCATCGTGCCCTGCGTGGTCAATTCGGAACTGGTGAAGAAGAACGCCAGCGAGAAGGATCCCTGGGGTCTCGAATACACCAAGCAACAAACCGCCGGCTCTGGCGCCTACAAAGTGACAAAATGGACCGCCGGCACCGAAGTGATCATGGAGCGCAATGACGACTGGGTCGGTGGCCCCTTGCCGAAGATCAAGCGCGTGATCTGGCGCACGGTGCCGCAGGCCGGCAATCGCCGCGCGCTGTTGGAACGCGGCGATGCCGACATCTCCTATGAATTGCCGAACAAGGATTTTCAGGAACTCAAGGCCGCCGGCAAGCTCAACATCGTGTCGCTGCCGTTCTCGAACGGCATCCAGTATATCGGCATGAACGTCACCAGGCCGCCGTTCGATAATCCGAAGGTGCGCGAGGCGATGGCTTACGCGATCCCCTACCAGAAGATCATGGACGCGGTGCTGTTCGGGCTCGCCAATCCGATGTTCGGCGCGCCCGCCAGCAAGGCGACGGAGGTGGCGTGGCCGCAGCCGACCAAATATTTCACCGACATCGACAAAGCCAAGGCGCTGCTCGCGGAAGGCGGCTATCCGAACGGCTTCGAGACCACGCTGTCATTCGACCTCAATTTCGCCGGCATCAACGAGCCGCTCTGCGTGCTGACCCAGGAAAGCCTGGCGCAGATCGGCATCAAGACCACCATCAACAAGGTGCCCGGCGCCAACTGGCGCACCGAATTGAACAAGAAGGAAATGCCGCTCTACACCAACGTGTTCTCGGGCTGGCTCGATTATCCCGAATACTTCTTCTACTGGTGCTATCACGGCAACAATTCCGTCTTCAACACGATGAGCTACAAGTCGCCGGAGATGGACAGACTGATCGACGGCGCGCGCACCGCGGCCGCGACCGGCGATATGCCGGCCTACGATGGCGACGTGAAGGGTTTCGTCGACCTCGCCTTCAAGGATATTCCGCGCATTCCGCTGTATCAGCCCTTCGTCAACGTCGCGATGCAGAAGAACGTCTCCGGCTATCAATACTGGTTCCACCGCCGGCTCGATTATCGCGCGCTGGTGAAGGGTTAAGTGGGCGAGTGGCGAATGGCGAATAGGGAGTGCCGAATAGTGAGAGAAAGCAGCCACGATGATCTATTCGCTATTCGCCATTCGCCATTCGCGCGGTCACGCTATTCGCCATTCGCACGGCGCGCGGGCGCGCCATGCTGACCATGATCGGCAAGCGGTTGATGTTCGCGATCCCGAGCCTGATCGGGGTCGTGATCGTCACGTTCCTCCTGACCCGGGCGCTGCCCGGCGATCCCGCCGCGTATTTCGCCGGACCCGCCGCGAACAAGGAGGCGATCGAGCAGATCCGCAAGAAGCTCGGCTTCGACAAGCCGCTGATCGAGCAGTTCTTCCGCTACACCGCCGATCTCGCGCATGGCGATTTCGGCAATTCGCTCACGACCGGCCAGCCGGTGGCGACCGAAATCCGCAATCGACTGCCGGCCTCCGCCGAACTGACGCTGCTCGGCCTCGTCGTTTCGATCGCGATCGCATTGCCGCTCGGCGTGCTCGCCGCGACCCGCCCCGGCTCCTGGATCGACCATCTATGTCGTGTGACCACGACCGCGGGCGTGTCGCTGCCGGTGTTCTTCACCGGACTGGTGCTGGTCTATATCTTCTATTTCAGACTCGGATGGTCGCCGGCCCCGTTGGGACGACTCGACGTGTTCTACAGCGCGCCGCCGGCGGTGACCGGCCTCTATCTGATCGACGCCCTGATCGCGCGCGATTTCGAGACCTTCCGTTCCGCGCTCAGCCAGTTGATCCTGCCGGCGCTGACGCTGGCGATCTTCTCGCTGGCGCCGATCGCGCGCATGACGCGGGCCTCGATGCTGGCGGTGCTGTCGTCGGATTTCGTGCGCACCGCGCGCGCCAGCGGCCTGTCGCCTGGAACGGTGATCGTCACCTACGCCTTCCGTAACGCCATGCTGCCGGTCGTCACCACGCTCAGCATGGTGTTCTCGTTCCTGCTCGGCGCCAATGTGCTGGTCGAAAAGGTATTCGCCTGGCCCGGTATCGGCTCATACGCGGTGGAAGCCCTGATCTCCTCGGACTTCGCGCCGGTGCAGGGCTTCGTGCTGACCATGGCCGTCATGTACGTGCTGCTCAATCTGATGATCGACATTCTCTATGGCGTGATCGATCCCAGAGTGAGGCTGGAAGGGTGAGAGGTAAGCATGAGCACCGTTGCCCCCGCCGTTGAACCCGTCGCTCCCGCGCGCACCTCAGGTCTGGCCGCGATCTTCGAGCACACCCGCTATGTGCTCGGCGAAAATCGCGTCACCGCGTTTGCGTTCGGGCTGCTGATCGTGATCGTGTTCGCGGCGCTGTTTGGCCCCTACGTGGTGCCGTACGATCCGCTGGCGTCCGACACCGCGGCGGCGCTGAAGCCGCCGTCAGAGGCGCATTGGTTCGGCACCGACCAGCTCGGGCGCGATATTTTCAGCCGGGTTATTGTGGCGACGCGGCTCGACAGCTTCATCGCGGTGGCGTCAGTGGTGCTGGTGTTCCTGATGGGCGGTCTCGCCGGGATCGCGGCCGGCTATTTCGGCGGCTGGACCGACCGCATCGTCGGACGCGTCGCCGACACCATCATGGCGTTTCCGCTGTTCGTGCTGGCGATGGGGATCGTGGCCGCGCTCGGCAACACCGTGCAGAACATCATCATCGCCACCGCGATCGTGAATTTCCCGCTTTATGCGCGCGTCGCCCGCGCCGAGGCCAATGTGCGGCGCGACGCCGGCTTCGTACAGGCGGCGCGGCTGTCGGGCAACGGCGAGTTTCGGATCCTGCTGGTGCATATCTTGCCGAATATTATGCCGATCATGATCGTGCAGATGTCGCTGACCATGGGCTATGCGATCCTCAACGCGGCCGGACTCTCGTTCATCGGTCTGGGGGTGCGGCCGCCGACCGCCGAATGGGGCATCATGGTCGCGGAAGGCGCGGGCTTCATGGTGTCGGGCGAATGGTGGATCGCGCTGTTCCCGGGACTGGCGCTGATGGTCGCGGTGTTCTGCTTCAACCTGCTCGGTGACGGCCTGCGCGACATCGTCGATCCGCAGCGAAGGACGTGAGGCGATGAACGGAGTAGCTCCAGATATGGTTGTCGTTGCCGGGCTTGACCCGGCAATCCATCGCTCGAAGAGCGCTTTAAAGATTTTGCTGGATGCGCGGGTCAAGCCCGCGCATGACGGCGGGAACCGAACATGACCGCGCAGCCGCTGCTCGACGTCAACGATCTCACGGTGGAATTCGCCACCCGCCGCGGCATCGTCAAGGCGGTGCAGCACGTCAACATCTCGCTAGCCAAGGGCGAGACGCTCGGCATCGTCGGCGAATCCGGCTCCGGCAAATCGGTCACTTCTTACGCTGTCATGCGAATCCTCGACCGCGCCGGCAAGATCGCCGAAGGCTCGGTGATGTTTTCCGGCATCGACGTCAAGGCCGCGACCGAAAACCAGATGCGCGACCTGCGCGGCCGCGAGATCTCGATGATCTTCCAGAATCCGCGCGCGGCGCTCAATCCGATCCGCAAGGTCGGCGACCAGATCGAGGATGTGCTGCGCCAGCACGTGCAGCAGTCGGCAGTGGGCGATCGCGGCGAGAAGGCGATCGAGGCGCTGGAACAGGTTAAGATCGCGCGGCCGCGCGAGCGCTATCACGCCTATCCTTTCGAGCTGTCGGGCGGCATGTGCCAGCGCGTGGTGATCGCGCTGGCGCTGGCCTGCAATCCGCAGCTTCTGATCGCGGACGAGCCGACCACCGGCCTCGACGTCACCACGCAAAAGGCCGTGATGGACCTGATCGTCGAGTTGACCAGGCGAAAAGGCATGTCGACCATCCTGATCACCCACGATCTCGGCCTCGCCGCCGCCTATTGCGATCGCGTGGTGGTGATGGAGAAGGGCCGCGTGGTCGAAACCGCGCTGTCGGCCGATATCTTCGCCAGCCCGCAACACGCCTATACCAGGAAACTGATGCGCGCGACGCCGCGGCTCGGCGTCTCCCTGCGCGATCTGCTGCCGGAGGCGGATGCGGCGGCGCCGGCGCCGATTTCTCTCACCTCTCCCCGCGTGCGGGGAGAGGTCGACGCGCAAAGCGCGTCGGGTGAGGGGAACTCTCCGCAAGTTGCGCTTGCTGAGGCGGCCCCTCACCCCGACCCTCTCCCCGCAAGCGGGGAGAGGGAGAAGAAGCCCGGGGGTGACGAGAATCCCAAACCCCTGCTTCTCGTCGAAAAACTCGTCAAGGAATATCCGCGCCAGGGCGCCACGGCGACGCTGACGAAACTGTTTTCCCGCAAGCCACCGGTCGAGCTGGAGCAATTCCGTGCCGTCGATGGCATCAGTTTCAGCGTCGGCCATGGCGAGAGCGTCGGCCTGGTCGGGGAATCCGGCTGCGGCAAATCCACCACGTCGATGATGGTGATGCGGCTATTGGACCAGACCTCGGGCCGCATCACGTTCGATGGCGACGAGATCGGCGGCATCCTGCCCAATGCGTTCGCGCGGCTGCCGTCGCGCAAGAGTATCCAGATGGTGTTCCAGGATCCGACCGACAGCCTCAATCCGCGCTTTACCGCCGCGCGCGCGATCGTCGATCCGATCATGCAGCTCGGGGACATCAGGGGACGCGACGCCCTGCGCGCCCGTTGCGAGGAATTGGCCGGGCTGGTCGGCCTGCCGGTCAACCTTCTGGATCGCTTTCCGCATCAATTGTCGGGCGGGCAGAAGGCGCGCGTCGGCATTGCCCGCGCCATCGCGCTGCACCCCAAGCTCGTCATTCTCGACGAGCCGACCGCGGCGCTCGATGTCTCGGTGCAGGCAGTCGTTCTCAATCTGTTGCACGATTTGAAGAAGTCGATGGGCATGAGTTATCTGTTCGTGTCGCACGATTTGAATGTGGTGCGGTTGCTGTGCGATCGTGTCATTGTGATGCGGTCGGGACGAATTGTTGAACAGGGTCCCTCCGAGCGGGTATTGGGTGATCCGCAGGATGCTTATACAAGAGAGCTGCTGACGGCGATTCCGCATCCGCCGTTGCCGGTTCACTGACCCCGCCGACCGATGGAAGACCAATGGTTGCTGATCCGCTTGATGATTATATCGATGCCGTCTCGAAAGCGCTGGCGCTGCCGGTCGACGAGGCCTGGAAGCCGGCGGTCAAGGCCAATCTGGAGGTGTCGCTGAGACTAGCGCGGTTGGTCGATGAATTTCCACTGTCAGACGAGGCTGAGCCGGCCAGTGTCTTTGCAGCCTGATATCGCCATGACCGTTGATCGCGACGAACTGTCGGCCGCCGAAATCGCGCGCGCCGTGGCGAACGGGAAACTGTCCGCGCTTGGCGTGACCGACGCGGCGCTGGCGCGGATCGCCAAGCACGATCCCATCCTGAATTCCTTCACCGACGTGACCGCGGATCGCGCCCGTGCCAAGGCGCGGGCGGTCGATAGCGCTGTTGCGGCCGGCCAGAATGTGGGCCCGCTCGCCGGCGTGCCGTTCGCGGTGAAAAACCTGTTCGACCTGAAGGGCCTGCCGACCCGGGCCGGATCAAAGATCAATCGCGACCTCAAGCCGTCGTCGCGCGACGCCACGCTGATCGAGCGGATGGAGGCGGCCGGCGCCGTGCTGGTCGGCGCGCTCAATATGGGCGAATACGCCTACGACTTCACCGGCGAGAACGTGCATGATGGTCCGTCGCGCAATCCTCATGACGTGACCCGGATGACCGGCGGCTCGTCGGGCGGCTCCGGCGCCGCGGTCGGCGGCGGCCTGGTGCCGCTGGCGCTGGGCTCGGACACCAACGGCTCGATCCGCGTGCCGTCGTCGTTCTGCGGAATCTTTGGGCTGAAGCCGACCTATGGCCGGTTGTCGCGCGCCAGGTCGTTTCCGTTCGTCGCCAGCTTCGACCATCTCGGTCCGTTCGCGCGCAGCGTCGACGATCTCGCGCTGGCCTATGACGCGATGCAGGGACCCGATCCGGACGACGCGGCCTGCACGACCCGGCCGGCCGAGCCGGTGATACCGCGGCTGGCGCAGGACATCCGGGATTTAAGGATCGCGATCGCCGGCGGCTATTTTCAGAACAACGTTTTTCCCGAAGCAATCGAGGCTGTCGCCCGCGTCGCCGGCGCGCTCGGCACCACGCGCACGATCGAGATCCCCGAAGCCGCGCGCGCCCGCGCCGCCGCCTATGTCATCACCACCACCGAAGGCGCGTCGCTGCATCTCGATCGCCTGCGGAGGCGGCCTGATGATTTCGATCCGGCGGTGCGCGACCGCCTGCTGGCCGGCGCCATGATCCCGGCGGCGCTGGTCGACCGGGCACAGAAATTCCGCCGCTGGTACCGCGCCCGGGTGCTGGAAATCTTCCAGTCGGTCGACGTGATCATCGCGCCGGCGACGCCCTGCGTCGCGCCGAAACTCGGGCAGACGACCTTCGTGCTTGACGGCGTCGAACTGCCGGTGCGCGCCAACATCGGCATCCATACCCAGCCGATTTCCTTCATCGGGCTTCCGGTGGTCGCGGTTCCCGTTCCGCTCGAGCCGATGCCGATCGGCGTGCAGATCATCGCCGCACCCTGGCGGGAAGACATCGCGCTACGCGTGGCTTTCGCGCTCGAACGCACCGGGGTGGTTTCCGCACCGCGGCCGAGAGGATTGTAAAATGCAGGTCGATCTTCCTGACGTACTGGCCGAGGTGACCGAGCAGTTCGCGCGCTACGAGAAGGCGCTGGTGGCCAACGACGTCGCCGTCCTCGACGCGCTGTTTCACGCGGATGCCCGTACGCTGCGCTACGGCATCGGCGAAAATCTCTATGGCTACGACGCGATCATGGCGTTTCGCGCCGCGCGCTCGCCTGTTGGCCTGATGCGTAAGACCGCCAGGACAGTCATCACAAGCTATGGCCGCGATACTGCCGTGGCCTCGACGCTGTTCTATCGCGACTCCACTCCCGGCCGCGTAGGGCGGCAAATGCAGACATGGGTGCGATTCGCCGAGGGCTGGAAAATCGTCGCCGCGCATGTCAGCGTCATCGACGAACCAGGGGGTCAAAAGGCATGAGTCTTGACGATCTGCCGACCAGCGCGCCTTACCCTCCGGGCCGGGAGGCCGACGCCGTCGTTCGCCGCGTGGATCGTGCCTCTCCCAATTCGGACAAGGTCACGCGCGCGGAGGAACTGCGGCTGCAACTGGCGGACGACATCGTGCGCGGCGCGCTGGCGCCGGGTTCGGCGCTGGACGAGACCGAAATCGCAAAACGTTTCAACGTGTCGCGCACGCCGGTGCGCGAGGCACTGCGCCAGCTCGCGGCCAGCGGCCTGATCGATGCGCGGGCGCATCGCGGCGCGGTAGTGGCGCGGCCCTCGATCGAACGGCTGACCGGGATGTTCGAGGCGATGGCCGAACTGGAAGCGATGTGCGCCGGCCTCGCCGCGGAACGAATGCTTCCCGCCGAGCGTCACCGGCTGGAGGCGGTTCACGAGGAACTGCGGATGCTGAGTTACGCCGGCAATCCGGACCGGTTCCACGAAGTCAACGAGCGGTTTCACAATGCGATCTATGCCGGGTCGCAGAACGGCTATATCGCCGAAATCACGCTGGCGACGCGGGTGCGGGTGCAGCCGTTTCGCCGGGCCCAGTTTCGCAATCTCGGCCGTTTGGCAAAATCGCACGCCGAGCACGACCGTGTGGTGGTGGCGATCATGCGCGGCGACCGCGTCGGCGCGGCGACGGCGATGCGCGCGCATATCGAACTGGTGCGCGGCGAATACGAGATCTACGCGGTGTCGGTGTAGGCAGGCGAATGGGGAGTGGCGAATAGCGAATGGGGAAGTTTTCTTCGCTACTCGCTACTCGCTACTCGCTACTCGCTATTCGCTATTCGCCACTCCTTCGCCCCTCATCACCCCGCCACCCTCTCCGCAACGAACGCGCGCCAGCCGCCGTACGCGGAAATGTCGCGTGCGCTGCCGACATCAGCGGGTTCGACGATAAAACCTTTGACGCCGCGGCCATCGGCGAGGCGGATGGTGCCGATCGATAGCGGCGGCGGTATCGCTGCAACGAATCTTCCGAACGCCGCCGCCGGCAGGGCCCAGACCTCCAGTTCGATCGACGATCCGCTTCCCGCTTCCACGCGCAGCATGCCGGGCTTTGGTGGTGCGGTGTTCAGCGCGTAAAGCTTGTAGTCAGGCGCGGTCGCGGTCGACTCCAGCAGGCGACCGCCAAGCGCCTTCAATTCGCCGTTGAGCGCCATGCCCGACAGATGCGCGCCGACCACCGCGACGGCGATCTCGTCTCCGCTCGCGCGCGCCGGCAACGCCGCAAGCCGCGGCTGCGGCAGCGACCGGCTGCCCATCGGCAATCCCGTATCGGCATGAAAGACCCGGCCGATGCTGGCGAGCTGCGCGTCCTGGCCGGCCGGCGCCAGCAGCGTAATGCCGAACGGGATATTGTCCGGCCGTATCGCCGCCGGCAATGCGAGGCCGCAGAGGTCGAGCAGGTTGACGAAATTGGTGTAGGTGCCGAGCCTGGAATTGAGCTCGAGCGGATTGGCCAGCACCTGCGCTGTCGAGTACACGGTCGGCGCCGTCGGCAGCACCAGCGCGTCGATATCAGTGAAGGCGCGCTCGGCGATCTTGCGCAGCGCCTGCAGCCGGTACAGCGCCGCGAATGTGTCGGCGGCGGAAAGCCGCGCGCCGGCGATGATGATCTCGCGTGTCACCGGATGGATCGCCTCCGGCGACGACGCCAGCAGACTCTTGATCACCAGATAGCGTTCGGCGACCCACGGTCCTTCATACAGCAGCCGCGCGGTCTCATGGAACGGTTCGAGATCGAACTCGACCAGCGTGGCGCCAAGCTCGGTCCAGCGCTTGAGCGCCTCGCCATAAGCGGCCTCCGAGGCCTTGTCGCCGAAGAAGATCAACTGGCCGGGCCGCGGCACGCCGAGCCTGAGTTTCGAGGGAAACGCGGCCATTTCCGCCAGCGGGCAGTTGCGCGAAAACGGATCGGCGCCGTCGGGGCCGGCCATCGCCGCCAGCGCCGTCATGGCGTCGTCAACGGTGAGCGAAAAGATCGACACGCAGTCCAGCGTCCGGCACGCCGGCACGACGCCGGCGGTGGAGATCAGTCCGAGGCTCGGTTTCAGTCCGACGATGTTGTTGAGCATGGCGGGCACGCGGCCGGAGCCGGCGGTATCGGTGCCCAATGCCAGCGGCACCAATCCTGCCGACACCGCCACCGCCGACCCGGAACTTGAGCCGCCGGGAATCAAATCGGCGCGCATCGGATTGGTGGGGATGCCGTAGGGCGATCGCACGCCGACCAGACCGGTGGCGAACTGATCGAGGTTGGTCTTGCCGATGACGATGGCGCCGGCCGCGCGCAGCCGCGCCACCGCGGTCGCATCGTGCGACGGCGAATAGGCGAAGGCAGGGCAGGCCGCGGTGGTGGGCAGTCCGATGGCGTCGATATTGTCTTTTGCCGCGACGGGAACGCCGTACAGCGGAAGCTGCGCGGCATCCTTCGCGCTCAATGCCTCCGCTTCCGCCAGCGCTTCCTTTTCGTCACGCAGGCTGATGAAGATGGCGGGGTCGTTATGGTCCCGTATCCGCTGAAAGCTACGCGCCACGGTTTGCGAAGGCGATACGGTGCCGGCGCGATGCGCGGCGACAATCGCTGCGACAGTCTCAGTCACGCGCGGCTCCGATCGGGACAGAGTTTATTCGGCGGGCGCCGAGGTTCGCCATTGCTGATTGCACTCCGGAAGGTGGAAAATCTCACCGGGATCGAAGCAAGCGGTGTGCCATTGTGTACATCGGAATTGGAAAGCCAAATGGTGAAAATCACCGTTTGATATCAGAGGCTCAGTTTCCCAAACGGGTATGCCGCGGCCCCGCTTGTTGGGAGGCTGCAATCGAGTTTGCTCATTTTATAAGCAAGGATTTCCCTAGGCTGAGGCTTCTCCGCAGGGTGACGAAAACGCCGGCCGGGTCCACGAAAGCAGGCCAGCGCAACTCGCCTTAAGCCGTGGCGCCGGCGGCGCGGTGGCGAATCAACGCGGGGTGCGGGGCTGCAGCCTTGGCGGCCGAAGATGGCTTGGCGACTTTGGTCCTCAAAGGCTTGTTGGCGGCGGCTCCAACCGCTGCCGCTTGCTTCTGCGCAACCATATGCTCGGCAACCAGTTCCGACGAGAAACGGCTGACCGTGTCGGGATCGGTGATGATCGATTGCGTGTTGTTCTGCGCCTTGTATTTCGCCCCGCCGGGGCTTCCCTGGAGGATAAAGGTACCCTCGCCAGAGTCCGACCAATTGGTTGATCCCTCGCCGGCGACCCGGCCGTCCGCCACAAATCCCTTGGTGTGGCTGATCTGATGCGTGGCCGACTGGCCGATGACGAACTCCTGCACATGCGTTTTGGTGACGAAGTGCGTGTTGAACAGCGCGAGGTTGTGCTGCCGGTCGGCGTCGAGCAGGGCTTTCTCGTGCGGCCCGTTGGCTTGGCTCTTGTCCAGCGTGACCAGCATCGTAATCGTCGGATCGAGGGCAATTTTCATCAGGATATCGTTGAGCTCGTTGTCATCGAACCCGAACATGTTCAGGTAGAGCGAGACGCTGACCCGCGACAACACGTGCTTGAGGATATCGTGGACGTCGTCGCGCCCGACATAGAACAGGTGAAAGTCCTTGCTGGCGGTGGTCGAGTAGACTTTTTCCTGGGTGTAGCGCTGCAGGTCGAGCAGGTCGAAGCGCTGCAGACTGACCGATGGATCGTCAATGACATTGGTGACGGTCGATTTTGGCGGTGTCAGCGCCACTTCCTGCGCCGCCGTTGCGGCTGCCGCCGGCGTTGCCGCGATTACCACGGGCACCGGTATCGACGGTACCGCGGGCGCTGACGTTGCTGCCGCTACCGGCGCTGGGTCTGGTGTTTTTCGTGGACTTCTTTTTGGTGAAGCGCTTTTTTTGGATTTCTTTCCGGTCGCTGCTTTCTTTGCCATGGCGCGGACCCCCTCAAAAAGTTCGCCGACGCTAGGGCGGCAACGGCGAGGCTGTCAATCTGAAATTGCATAGACGCGACGATGCACGAAAGCGAGAACGCAACCCTCGTTGGCCGGATCACGCGATCGGCAATCGGCGTGTGACCGTCGACCCGTCAGCGCGCCACCTTGCTGCTGCCCTGCGTAATCAGCCGCGCGGCGCGCTGGTCGCGTGCATGATTCCACAGCCAGTTGATCGCGACGCTGAGCCGGTGACGCATGCCGATCAGGAAATAAATGTGCGCGATGCCCCAGATCCACCACGCGATCGTGCCGCGCAGCTTGATGCTTCCGAAATCGATCACCGCCTTGCGCTTGCCGATCTGCGCCAGGCTGCCGGCATGTTTGTAACGGAACGGCGCGGGCTTGCCGCCCTGCAGGCGCAGCTTGATGGTTTCGGCGACGTAACGCCCCTGTTGCTTTGCCGCGGGCGCAATGCCGGGCACCGGCTTTCCGTCGGGACCTTCGATCACGACGGTATCGCCGATGGCGAAAATGTCGGGATGGCCGGGGACGGTGAGATCGGGCAGCACCTGCAGGCGCCCGGCGCCGTCGGCCGGCGCGCCGAGCCACTCGGCGGCGGGCGAGGCACGCACGCCGGCGGCCCAGATCAGGGTCTTGGCCTGCAGCGTCTTGCCGCCATAGACGACGCCGTCGGAAGAGCATTCGGTGACGGCCTGTCCCAACACGACTTCGACGCCGAGACTCTTGAGCGAGCGTTGCGCGTAAGCCGAGAGATCGTCGGAGAAGCCCGCCAGCACGCGCGGCCCGGCCTCGATCAGGACGACACGCGCCTTGTGGGTGTCGATGTTGCGGAAGTCGGGCGGCAGCGTGTCCTGTGCCAGTTCGGCGATGGTGCCGGCGAGTTCGACGCCGGTCGGGCCGGCGCCGACGATGACAAAGGTCAAAAGCGCCGCGCGGCGCTCCGGATCGCTCTCGCGCTCGGCGCGCTCGAAGGCGACCAGGATGCGGCGCCGGAGCGTGGTGGCATCCTCGAGAGTCTTCAGCCCGGGCGCGAACGGCTCCCATTCGTCATGGCCGAAATAAGCGTGCCGCGCGCCGGTGGCGAGAATCAGCGTGTCATACGGCAAGGTGTCGTCGCCATCGAGCAGCACGCACTTGCGCTCGGTGTCCACGCCGGTCACCGTGGCAAACAGGGTGGTGACGTCGGGACGGCCGCGCAAGAGATAGCGCACTGGCCAGGCGATCTCCGAGGTCGCCAGAGATGCGGTCGCGACCTGATACAACAGCGGCTGGAACAGATGATGGTTGCGCCGGTCGACCAGCGTGATGCTGACCGGCGCGCCGGCGAGACGGTAGGCCGCCTCCAGTCCGCCGAAACCGGCGCCGACGATGACGATGCGATGGGGCTTGGTCGGCCGTGGCTGCTCGGTTGTCATGTAAAAGCGCCTTTGGTCTCGGGCCAATGCTCGTTCATCCATACCTCAAAGCAGATAGGGCATGGCCATCGATTCCCAACCAGAACTATAATTCTTGCTATCCGCGGCCCATGCGAATTATGCTGCATGAAGGCTGGCATTGAGCCGAAGGTTCTAGGAGGAGCCTGCGGTTCGTGCTTGCTGCCACCTTGAGATTTCGCGCACAAAACAGGTCACCTGGAAAACGGAAGACCCGGGAACGGAGCTTCGGCGGCTTCCGCGGATCTGGCCGGTGCTTTGGCTGGCGGCATACGTCAATAACCAAGAGGGGGATGAACATGAGAACGGCATTCTGGCTGGCGGGCGTAACGGCCCTGGCGCTGGCAAACCCGGCCCAGGCGGCGAACTCCATCAAGATCGGGTTTGTCTCCACCTTCAGCGGCCCCACCGCCGTGATCGGCAACGACATGCGCAATTCGTTCGAGCTTGCGCTCGATCACATGGGCCGCAAGATGGGCGGGTTGCCGGTCGAGGTGATTTACGAAGACGACCAGCAGAAACCGGATGTCGGCAAGCAGAAGACCGAGAAGCTGGTGCAGTCCGACAAGGTCGACTTCATCGCCGGCTATATCTGGTCGAACGTGCTGTTGGCCTCGCTCAAGACCGCGGTCGATTCGCAGACTTTCCTGATCAGCGCCAACGCCGGACCGTCGCAGCTCGCCGGCGAATTGTGTTCGCCTTACGTGTTTTCGACCTCCTGGCAGAACGACCAGACCCCGGCGGCGATGGGCCTTTACATGAATCAGAAGGGCGTCAAGTCGGTGTACCTGATCGGCCCGAACTATGCCGCGGGCAAGGACATGCTGGCCGGCCTCAAGAGCACGTTCAAGGGCCAGGTGCTGGGCGAGGACTACACGGTGTGGCCGAGCCAGCTCGACTTCTCGGCCGAACTGTCGAAGGCGCGCGCGTCGAAGGCGGAGTCGATTTTCGTGTTCTATCCGGGTGCCGCCGGCGTCCAGTTCCTCAATCAATATGTGCAGGCCGGGCTCAAGCCGCAGATTCCGCTCTATACGGCCTTCACCATCGACGAATTGTCGCTGCCGCTGCAGAAGGACAACGCGATCGGCGTTCCCGGCGCGCAGGAGTGGGTCAACGATCTGCCGAACGAGCAGAACAAGAAATTCGTCGCCGACTACCGCAAGAAATATCCCAATCTGCGCCCGACCTATTACGGCGCGCAGGCCTATGACGCCGCGCAATTGATCAACAGCGCGGTGGTGGCGGTGAAGGGCGACATGACCAAGAAGGACGCGATGAAGGCCGAGATGGAGAAGGCCAACTTCAAGTCGCTGCGCGGTCCGTTCAAGTACGGCAACAACCACATCCCGATCCAGAATTTCTACCTGCAGGACGTGGTGAAGGACGCCGACGGCCAGCTCTCGCTGAAAACCGTCTCGACCATCGTCAAGGACAGCCAGGATAGCTTCCACGACAAATGCCCGATGAAGTGATCGCGGGTTCTGTTCGAAACAGCGGCGGTAGCTCGTGTTGCCGCTGTTGCTGTTGGCAGGTGTCTTGCATCTTGAGCGAAGGATGGGTTGAGCGAAGCGAAACCCATCACGTTTCGTTCTAGTCGCTGATGGGTTTCGCTTCGCTCAACCCATCCTACGAGCTATTGCTTCATCCTTCGAGACGGCGCTTCGCGCCTCCTCAGGATGAGGTCCTTCAGATCCCTCATGGTGAGGAGCGCGGCGGCGCCGCGCGTCTCGAACCATGAGGCCCCCCGAGACGCCTGATGATGCTGTTCAATCGGCAAACGACCTAGAGTCTCCATGCTGCTTGTCGTCGAACAATTCGTGAATGGATTGCAGTTCGGCCTGCTGCTGTTTCTGCTGGCGGCGGGACTGACGCTGGTGTTCGGCATCATGGACTTTGTTAATCTGGCGCATGGCTCGCTCTACATGATGGGCGCCTACTTCGCCGCGACCTTCGTGGCCTGGACCGGCAGTTTCGTTATCGGCGCCATCCTCGCGCTCGGCGCGACATTACTGCTCGGCATCGTGCTGGAGTTCGTGGCACTCCGGCACTTCTACGGCCGCGACCATCTCGACCATGTGCTGGCGACGTTCGGGCTGATCCTGTTTTTCAACGATCTGGTCCGGCTGATCTGGGGCCCGGCGGGACTGGCGCTGCCGCTGCCGGGCTGGCTGACGGTACCGATCCAGATCATGCCCGGCGTGTACTATCCGAGCTACCGGCTGGCGATCATCGTGGTCTCGCTGCTGGTCGCGGCGTTCCTCTACCTGGTGGTGATGCGCACCCGGCTCGGCATGCTGATCCGCGCCGGCGCGTCGAACCGGGAAATGATCGGGGCGCTCGGCATCAACATCAAGCTGCTCTACACGCTGGTGTTCGGGCTCGGCGCCGCCCTTGCCGGTCTCGCCGGGCTGATGCAGGCGCCGATCCTGACCGTACAAATCGGGATGGGGGAAAACATCCTGATTCTTGCCTTCGTCATCATCGTGATCGGCGGCATCGGCTCGATCCGCGGCGCATTCCTGGCCGCGATCTTTGTCGGCCTGATCGACACGTTGGGCCGCGCCTTCCTGCCCGATTTGCTGCGCCAGATCCTGAGTTCCTCCGCCGCTTCGACCGCGGCGCCCGCGCTCTCCTCGATGCTGATCTATCTGTTGATGGCGATCGTGCTGGTGGTGCGCCCGGAGGGGCTGTTTCCGGCCAGCCGGCGATGACGACTTCGCTCAACGCCCGCAACGTCGTCGTGGCGCTGGTCGGCGCCGGCCTGGTGTTGCTCCCGCTCTATTCTTCGCTGAGCGGCAACATCTTTGTGCTGACGCTGTTCACGCGCATCGTCATTTTCGCGCTGGCGGCGGTCAGCCTCAATCTCATCATGGGCTATGGTGGCATGATGAGCTTTGGGCATGCCGCCTATCTCGGGATCGGCGGCTACGCGGTCGGCATTCTCGCCTTCGAGGGCATCGGCTCCGGCTTCATTCAGTGGCCGGTGGCGCTGGCGGCCTCGGCACTGTTCGCGCTCGTGATCGGCGCGCTGTCCTTGCGCACCCGTGGCGTCTACTTCATCATGATCACACTGGCCTTTGCGCAGATGGCCTATTACGTCGCCTCGGGGCTCGCCCGCTACGGCGGCGACGACGGTCTCACGATCTACAAGCGCAGCGATTTCGATGGCCTCATCAACCTGTCGAACCGCGTGCAGTTTTATTATCTCTGCCTGGCGTGCCTGTTCGGCGGGATCTATCTGGTCTGGCGGATCGTCAATTCGCGCTTCGGCATGGTGATTCAGGGCCTGCGTTCCAACGAAGCGCGCATGCAGGCGATCGGGTTTCCCGCCACCCGCTACCGGCTGGTTTGTTTCATCATCGCCGGCACGATGTGCGGGTTGGCCGGGGCGCTGCTGGCCAACAACACCGACTTCGTCAGCCCGGCTGTCATGTTCTGGACCCGCTCCGGCGATCTCATGGTGATGGTGATCCTCGGCGGCATGGGTTCGCTGTTCGGCCCGGTGCTCGGCGCGATGGTATATCTGGTGCTGGAAGAATTCCTGTCGCAGGTGACCGAATACTGGGCGCTGATCATGGGCCCGCTGCTGCTGTTGATCGTGCTGTTCGGGCGCGGCGGTATCGTCGGGCTGCTGGGGAGGCTGAGCCGTGGCTGAGCCCTTGCTTCGCGTCGAAAAACTGGTCCGCCGGTTCGGCGGCATCGTCGCGACCGATCACGTCTCGGTCGATGTCGCGAGCGGAGAGCTGCACGCGATCATCGGGCCGAACGGCGCCGGCAAGACCACGCTGATCAGCCAACTGACCGGACAACTGCCGCCGCACGGCGGCACCATTCACCTCGCGGGCCAGGATATCACCCGCGTGCCGGCGCATCGGCGCAGCGCGCTCGGACTGGCGCGCTCGTTCCAGATTACCTCGCTGCTGTCCGACTTCACCGCCGCCGACAATGTCGCGCTGGCGGCGCAGGCGCACGACGGTCATTCGTTCCGCTTCTGGGGCAACGCCCGCAAGGAGAGCCACCTCCGCCAAACGGCGCAGGCCGCGCTGGACCGCGTGGGGCTCAGCCATCGCGCCGGCGTCCTCGTTTCCCGGCTAAGTCACGGCGAGCAGCGCGAGCTCGAGCTCGCCGTCGCGCTCGCGACCTCGCCGCGGTTGCTGCTGCTCGACGAACCGATGGCAGGATTGGGCATCACCGAATCGGCGCGCATGGTGAGGCTGCTGCAGGAACTGCGCCGGGAGGTTTCCATCGTGCTGGTCGAGCACGACATGGACGCGGTGTTCGCGCTCGCCGACCGCATCAGCGTGCTGGTCTACGGCCGCATCATCGCCTCCGACGTGCCGGCGGCGATCCGCCAGAACGAAGAGGTCAGGCGCGCCTATCTCGGCGATCAGCACGCGGTTGTCCGTCATGGCTGACACCGGCGCCTTGCTCGAAGTCGAAGATATCGAGACCTGCTATGGTCTGAGCCAGGTGCTGTTCGGTCTGTCGCTGTCGGTCCGGTCGGGCGAAATGGTGGCCATGATGGGCCGCAACGGCATGGGGAAGACCACTACCATCCGTTCCATCATGGGGCTGACGCCGGCGCGCGCCGGCTCCATCCGTTTCGGCGGGATGGACGTGCGCAAGCTTGCCTCGTTCCGGATCGCGCAACTGGGCATTGGCCTGGTGCCCGAGGGGCGCCAGATTTTCCCCAATCTGACCGTGCGCGAGAATCTGGTTGCGGCGTCGGGCAACCGCCTGGGCAGTGCCGATCCATGGACCATCGACAAGATCCACGCGCTGTTTCCGCGGCTTGACGAACGCGGCAGCAACATGGGCAACACGCTGTCAGGCGGCGAGCAGCAGATGCTGGCGATCGGCCGCGCGCTGATGACCAATCCGCGTCTGCTGATCCTCGACGAGGCCACCGAAGGCCTCGCTCCGCTGATCCGCGACGAAATCTGGAACTGCCTGTCAATGCTGAAGGCGCGCGGCCAATCTGTTCTGGTGATCGACAAGAACATCGAAAACCTCACCCGCATCGCCGACCGTCACTACATCGTCGAACGCGGACGGGCGGTGTGGAGCGGCACGTCGGCCGAGCTGATCGCCGAGCCGGATTTGCAGCACAGATATTTGGGGGTGTGAGCGAGGACGCGTGCGCCGAATTTTCGTCATGGCCGGGCTCGTCCCGGCCATCCACGTCTTTCTTGCTTGTGTCGGCAAAGACGTGGATGCCCGGGTCAAGCCCGGGCATGACGAGTTGCAAGATCGGCGCGCGATCGTCATTGCGAGGGCGCAGCGACGAAGCAATCCATCGTCGGTGGTGACGTGTTGCCGCTGCACACTCGTTGCCACCTCTCCCCTTGCGGGAGAGGTCGGATTGCATCGTCAGATGCAATCCGGGTGAGGGGTTACGGACTATCGATAGACCTGAACCCCTCACCCCAACCCTCTCCCGCAAGGGGAGAGGGAGCTCACTGCCGTTGCCGAGGCAGGGTCGTTTCGCAACACGCCCGCTCAAAACATCTCGAAATATTCGCGCTGCTCCCAGTCCGACACTTCCGCCTGAAAGCGTTCGATTGGATGTGCGAATAATCGTTGCCGCTTGCTCGTTGTCACCTCTCCCCTTGTGGGAGAGGTCGGATCGCATCGACAGATGCGATCCGGGTGAGGGGTTACGGACTATCGATAGACCTGAACCCCTCACCCCAACCCTCTCCCACAAGGGGAGAGGGAGCTCACTGCCGTTGCCGTGGCAGCGTCGTTTCGCAACACGCCCGCTCAAAACATCTCGAAATATTCGCGCTGCTCCCAGTCGGACACCTCGGCCTGAAAGCGTTCGATCTCCGCGTTCTTGATGTGGACGTAGTAATCGACAAAGCCAGCGCCGAGCGCTTCGCGAAAAAACTCATCGTGCTTCAGCGCATCCACCGCTTCGCCCAGGCTTTTCGGCAGCGGTGCGGCTTTCGTCTCATAGGGCGTGTCCGCCGACGGGCCGGGATCGAGCGCCCGATCGACGCCGTCGAGGCCTGAGAGAATCTGCGAGGCCATGTAGAGATAGGGATTGGCGGCGGGCTCGCCGATGCGATTTTCAAGCCGGGTCGCCGGATCATCGGCGCCGCCGAGCACGCGGATCATCACGCCGCGGTTGTCGCGGCCCCAGATCGCGCGGTCCGGCGCCAGCGAATAGGAACGATAACGCTTGTAACCATTGATGGTCGGGGTCGTGAACACGGCCGCTGCGCGGGCATGTTTTAGCAGTCCGCCGAGATAGAAACGGCCGAACGGGCTCAGCACTTCGCCGGTGTCCTTGGCCATGAACGCGTTCTCGCCGCTGGCGCGCGAGACGATCGATTGATGCAGATGCCAGCCGGAGGCGACCACGTTCGGAAGCTTGGGGCGGCACATGAAGGTCGCGTGATAACCGTGGCGGCGGCAGATCTGCTTCACGGCGCTGCGCAGCAGGATCATGTTGTCGGCAGGCTCGAGCCCGACCGTCGGCTTGAAGGTGAACTCGCACTGGCTCGGGCCGTACTCGACTTCGATCGATCGCAGCGGCAAGCCGAGCACCACCAGGTCGCGCCTGACGATCTCCAGCACCGGCTCCATCTGGTCGTAGCGCTGTTCGGTCAGGTATTGATAGCCATGCGACAGCAGGCTGACATCAGGCGGCTGGCCCGGCTGGCCGGCATCCGCCGGCGACATCCTGGCGTCTTCGAGCTTGAAGATATGGCATTCGACCTCGAGCCCGGCGACGAAGTCGTAGCCGCGTTTTCCAAGGGTCGCGAGCACCGATTTATAAAGGTTGCGGGTCGCGAACGGCACCGGACGCCCGTCGGCGAAATGGACGTCGCATAATAGCCAGCCGGTGGCGGATGCCCATGGCAGCACGCGAAAGCTCAGGGGGTCCGGCACCATCAGCACATCGGCGGCGCCTTCCATCTCCCGCATCCCAAAACCGCCGCCGGAGGTGAACACCGGAAACACGGTCTTATGCGAGGTGTCCTTGGCGAACATCGTGGTGGTGATGGTGCATCCGCTTTCGAGCGAAGCCAGCGCCTCGCTCGCCACCAGCGTCTTGCCGCGCAAAATGCCATGCTGGTCGGGGAACGAGAATCTGATGACTTCGAGTTTTTGTTCCTCGACAATTTTCCGCAGCCGTGTCGCTGCTTCCTTCTGCTCGTTCGACCAAAGACCGTGACGCTCGACAAAACTCAACGCGTCACTCCCTCAGAGTCTAACTCAAAATGCGATTCGTATTGGTCGTCATTGCGAGGAGCGAAGCGACGAAGCAATCCACACTTTCCTTCGGCGGCTCGATGGATTGCTTCGCTCCGCTCGCAATGACGAAGAAAGGCCATCGCTAAACGACCTTCAGATGAGGAACCTTGTCGGCGATGTCAGCGGGCACCGGTGCGGCCCATGGCGCGCCGCGCCGCCGCTTGACGTCGGTCTCCATCCAGAAGGTTTCCCAGCCCCGCGTCGGTCCGATGCCGTCCATGGTGGCCGGGCCCTGAATGCTGCGCGCATGCGCGGCATCGAGGAACATGAAGGGCTTGACGCCGGACGCGGCCTTCTCGATTTCCTGCCGCAGCAGCCGGCGATACTGCACGATGGCCTTGTCGGCGGTGCCGAGATGTTCGCGGGTGCGGTCCTGGATCGGTCCCATCGATTCCACCGCCCACTGATCGTGCACGTTGATGTCGGCTCCCATGCCGGTGAAGGTCGCGGTCGCCTGCTCCCGCGGATCGAAGCCGTAATCGTTCGACTTGTTCTTGCGCGAGCGATAGTCGGGCAGCTCGTAGAGTTCGAGGCGCTGCTCACGCATCTTGTTCTTGTCGACCGGCGCCGCGTAGCTGGTGAAGATCGCGTACCAGTAGCAGTTCTCGTCATCGACCGGCACGTGCCACTGCGAGATCGTCATCTCGGTGCTCATGGGGATGACGAAGCCATGCGGGAACAGCTGGTTGGTGACGCGCACATGGGTGCGCTCCTCGTCGATCTCGCGCAGCGCGATCAGCCGCAAGCCGTATTCGGTATGCTCGACATTGATGATGGGCCGGTCATATTCGCGCAGTATTTTCGTCATCGGCATGTCGCTGCCGGCTGAGGCGCCGCGAAACTGCTTGCCGTAGGAAGCCGCGGGATCCTCGTCCTCGAAGAAGCGATGCAGGAACGAGGCGTGCGAGGGATCGATGCCGACTTCCAGCGCCTGCAGCCAGTTGCAGTTGATGTGACCCTTGAACGCGAACGTATAGGCGTCCGGCGCCACAAAGCAGTCGATCTCCGGAAATGCCGGCGGCTCACCCTCGCCTAAATAAGCCCAGAGAATGCCGCTCTTCTCGACCACGGGATACGCGCGTTGCGTGATGTTCCTGCACAGCACGGAATCCCTGGGCTCCGCCGGCGTCTCCAGGCACTGTCCTGACACGTCGAACAGCCAGCCATGGAACGCGCAGCGCAGGCCGCCGTTTTCCAGCCGGCCGAACGCAAGGTCGGCGCCGCGATGCGCGCAATGGCGCTCGATCAGGCCGTAGCGGCCCTCTTCGTCGCGAAACAGCACGAGGTTCTCGCCGAGTAGCTTGATGGCCTTGACCGGGCGCGGGCCCTGCATCTCGTCGACCAGCCCCGCCGGCTGCCAGTACATCCGCATCAGTTTCCCGCAGGCGTCTTTGGGACCGGTGCGGGTGATCAGGTCGTTCTGTTCCTGGCTCATCATGGCGGGGGTGTCCTACTGGAGCTGACAGCGCATCCACTCTAACCAAAGCCCATCGCCACGGCCAGCCATCGGTCTGCAGATGAGTTAATCACCCCCGCGCGAACATTTTCGCATCAGTCTGCAGCACCGGCGCCACCGCCTCGATCAACCGCGCGGCGGCCCCGTCGACGCTCAGCCCCGCGGTATCCACCACGGCGGAAGCCCGCGCATACAGCGGTTCGCGGCTCCGCAAAATGGTGCGCAATTCGGTCATCGCCGAGCGGTCGTCGGCCATCGGGCGCAGATCGCCTTGCCTGCGCACCCGCGCCATGTGTTCTTCCGGCTCGGCCTTCAGCCAGATCGTATAGAACGACGACAGGATCAGGTCGAAGGTCAACGGCTCGGAGACGATGCCGCCGCCGGTCGCCAGCACCATCAGCTCTTTTCGCGCCAGCAACTGCCCGAGGGCGGCCTGCTCCATGCGCCGAAAACCTTCCTGGCCGTAGAGCGCGATGATCTCGGCGACCGACAGGCCGTTCTGCGCCTCGATCTCCTTGTTGAGCTCGACGAAACTCCAGCCGATTTTCTTCGCCAGCAGTTTGCCGAGCGTGGATTTGCCGGCGCCGCGCAGGCCGATCAGCGCGATGCCGGCAAACGACATCCGCCGTTGCGCCGCGCCGCCGCCTTGGCCCGCGAGCACGTCCTTGGCCTGCGCGATCTGGTTCGGCGTCGCCTTGCGCAAGAGGTCGCGGATTACCGGCCAGTCCGGCGCGGGTTCGCCGGCGGGAATAAGATCTTCGAGATGCGCGCCCATCGCGTGCGACACCCGGCGCAGCAGCACGATCGAGACGTTGCCCTTGCCGCTTTCGAGCTGCGCGATATAGCGTTCGGAAATGCCGGAGACTTTGGCCAGCACCTTGCGCGACATGCCGCGCAGCGCGCGCATGGTGCGGACACGCTGGCCGAGTTGCTCGAGAAAGCCGGTTTCGGGATCGGAATTGTCGGTCATGTCCCCGGTTCGTTTCACTTCCCGGTCAGGCGAATTTCGCTGGCTTCCCACCGATTGAGATTCCCCGCCGCTTCCAGCCTCCCGGCTTTGACGAGTGCTTTAATCCGGTCGGCGATGAAGTCCACCTTGGTCCCGTTCATAACTCGGTCGACGTCACCGATGATGCGGATAACCTTTAAAAATTGCGGTTTGCAGGACGCCAGGATGGTTTGATCGACCAGTTCGGGGGACATCTTGCCACCAACGGTAAGAAGTGAGTGCATCGGAAACATAATGCCGTCGAGGATTGACAGCAAGCAGATGTAGTGCCTTTCTATGAATTATAATTCTTAAATACCTGGGAGGACGCGTCGTGACACGCTTGGCTGATTGGAGCGCGGCATGAGCGGGCCGTCCGGCTCCTACAATGCGGTGACCTGGCTGCTCGACCGCAATATCGACGAAGGGCGCGGCGCAAAGCTCGCCTTCACTGACACCGTTTCCGAACTGACTTATGGCGAATTGCAGCAGCAGAGCTGCCGGCTCGCCAATTTGCTGCGCCGGCTCGGCGTCCGCCGCGAAGAGCGGGTCGCCATGATCATGCTCGACACCGTCGATTTCCCCGCGGTGTTTTTGGGCGCGATCCGCGCCGGTATCGTGCCGGTGCCGCTCAACACGCTGCTGACATCAGAACAATACGCCTATGTGCTGGCGGATTGCCGGGCCCGGGTACTGTTCATTTCCGAAGCACTGCTGCCCGTGGTCAAGGACATTGTGGGGCGGATGTCCGATCTCGAGCACGTCGTCGTCGCCGGTAGCGATGCGCATGGTTACAAAAAATTATCGGATGAACTCGCCGGCGAAAGCGACGCCTTCGCGACCGCCGCCACCCATGCCGACGAGCCGGCGTTCTGGCTGTATTCGTCGGGCTCGACCGGCATGCCCAAGGGCGTGCGGCATCTGCATTCCAGTCTGGCGGCAACCGCGGACACCTACGCCAAACAGGTGCTCGGGATCCGCGAGGACGACGTCGGGCTGTCGGCTGCAAAACTGTTTTTCGCCTACGGCCTCGGCAACGCGATGACGTTTCCGATGTCGGTCGGCGCCACCACGGTGCTCAATTCGGAACGGCCGACGCCGGCGGCCATGTTCGCGCTGATGGGCAAATACCATCCGAGCATTTTCTTCGGGGTGCCGACGCTGTTTTCGGCGATGCTCAATGACGAGACGCTGAAGCACGAACGCGGCGGCTCGCGCCTGCGCGTCTGCACCTCCGCCGGCGAGGCGCTGCCGGAATCGGTCGGCAATGCCTGGAAGGCGCGCTTCGGCGTCGATATTCTCGACGGCGTCGGTTCGACCGAGCTTTTGCATATTTTTCTGTCGAATTCCCCCGGCGATATCAAATACGGCACGTCGGGCCGTCCGGTGCCGGGCTACAAGGTGCGGCTAGTCGATGAAGCCGGCGACGATGTGCCCGATGGCGAGCTCGGCGAACTCCTGGTCGATGCACCCTCGGCCGGAGAAGGCTACTGGAACCAGCGCAGCAAAAGCCGTCAGACCTTTGCCGGCCACTGGACCCGCACCGGCGACAAATACATCCGCGATGCCGACGGCCGCTATACATTTTGCGGCCGCAGCGACGACATGTTCAAGGTTTCCGGCATCTGGGTGTCGCCGTTCGAGGTCGAGAGCGCATTGATCACCCATCCCGCGGTGCTTGAAGCCGCGGTGGTGCCCGAAGCCGACCCGGAAGGATTGCTGAAGCCGAAAGCTTTCGTGGTGCTGCGCGCAGACGCCAAGACCGACGGCCTGCACGAGGCGCTGAAGGAACACGTCAAGCAGAAGATCGGGGTGTGGAAATATCCGCGCTGGATCGATGTCGTGGATAGCCTGCCGAAGACAGCAACCGGGAAGATTCAAAGGTTCAAGCTGCGGGACGGGGACAGCAAATGATGTTTCGTCATTCCGGGGCGCGCGTCAGCGCGAACCCGGAATCCCGAACGGCGAACAACCATCTCGGGATTCCGGATCAGTTCGCTTCGCGAACTGTCCGGAATGACGGCTCTTGGTTGACCGCAATTCGAGGTGTTACCACGACGCACGCTCTGCTCTCTCCCCGCTTGTGGCGAACAGCCCGCCCCCCGGCACCGGTCCGTTCCCTCCCCCCTTGTGGGAGGGGGGTAAGCCGCAAGCTCAGTGCCCGTGGCTACCCCCCTCTCCAACTCTCCCCCACAAGGGGGGAGAGGGCGCAGCGCGCGGTGTTGCGACGGGAGCGGTTACGATGACTGCTCTTACCCCCACCGGCACCTTGCGCATCGGCGCCTTCGATCTCGAATACCGCATGATCGGTCCGGCGCCTGAAGATGCGCCGACCATTGTCATGCTGCACGAAGGCCTGGGATCGGCCGGGCTGTGGGGGGATTTTCCTGAAAAACTTCAGGCCGCGACCGGGGCCGGCGTGTTCGCGTATTCGCGCGCCGGCTATGGCGCTTCGACGCCGGTGACATTGCCGCGCCCGCTCGATTACATGTCGATCGAAGCGCTCGATGTCTTGCCGAAAGTGCTCGACCGGATCGGCTTTCGCCGCGGCCTGCTGCTTGGGCATTCCGACGGCGCCTCGATCGCCGCGATCTATGCCGGCAGCGTTCAGGACCACCGCGTGCGCGCGGTTGCGATGATCGCGCCGCATTTTGTCGTGGAGGATATTTCGGTGCGGTCGATCGCCGCGATCAAGCAGGCCTACGAGACCTCGGACCTCCGCGCCAAACTCAAGCGCTGGCACCGCGATGTCGACAACGCCTTCTACGGCTGGAACGGCGCCTGGCTCGACCCGAAATTTCGCGGCTGGGACATCTCCGGCTGTCTCGCCTACATACGGGTCCCGATTGCCATCCTGCAGGGCGCCGACGACCAGTATGGGACTATTCGCCAGATAGAGATCGCCCGGGAAGAGTGCTATTGTCCGGTCGATGTGACGATCATTTCAGAGGCCGGACATTCGCCGCAGCGCGAAGCGCCGGCTGCGACGCTCGATACGATTTCAGAATTTGCGACGCGTATTTTGTATTTGCATGAAGGCTCGGAAGGCCGAGCCGCTTAAAACATTGGTCGTGGCGATGCCGAGATGAGCATCCCTCCCTCAACCGCCGTCAGCCTTCCGCTGCCGCGCTGGGCCTATGTCCCCGGCGAGACCGCGGACGCCGAGGCCGATCACGACACGCTATGGCAAGCCAAGGCGCTGGTGCCATCGCGGTTCCGCGGCTTTGTGCCGGCGCGGCATCCGGCGCTGCGCTACGGCATCGCGCTCAACGACAGCGGCTATTTCTGGGAATCGCAGGAGGTCCTGGAAGCGGTGTGGGCGGCGGCGCCGCAGGGCGGACGCGAGCGGATGTTGCTGCGGGCCTGCATCCAGATCGCCAACGCCAATCTCAGGCTGCGGATGCAGAAGCCGCGCGCCGCGGTACGGCTTCTGCGCGAGGCGCTGGGAGAACTCGCCGCTCTCGGCGCCCGCCAGACTTCCGCCGACGGGTTTGCCGATGGATTCCCGTCCGCCGCGCTGGCGGCGCTGCTTCGAGACAAACTGGCACTGCCGGCGTTGTCGATGTCGGATTGGGTGAAGATCGGCGTTGCTTGGCGAGCATGAAGAAAAATGCAGTTTTGACGCCTAAAAGCCCCTAGACCTCGCCCCAAACATGCATTATTGTGCATATGAAGCGTACGATCCGGAAAGTCGTACAATTCAA
The DNA here is from genome assembly GCF_900129425.1 of Bradyrhizobium erythrophlei. NCBI lineage: Bacteria > Pseudomonadati > Pseudomonadota > Alphaproteobacteria > Hyphomicrobiales > Nitrobacteraceae > Bradyrhizobium > Bradyrhizobium erythrophlei. Next base: position 237,338 of record NZ_LT670817.1, read on the forward strand.
TAATATTCCGGAAAAGCAGGTAAGGGTGGCCCATGGCCGGTGAAGATCGCGTCCTTGCGGGCGGCGCCAGACATATCGACTTCCAGACCGATCCGTCGCGATACCGGCATTGGAAGCTCGATGTCGAAGGCGATGTCGCGACCCTGACCATGGACGTCGATGAGAATGGCGGGCTGTTCGAGGGCTATCAGCTCAAGCTGAATTCCTACGATCTCGGCGTCGACATTGAGCTTGCCGATGCGGTGCAGCGGCTGCGCTTCGAGCATCCCGGCGTCAAAGTGGTGCTGCTGCGGTCGGCCAAGAACCGGGTGTTCTGCGCCGGCGCCAATATCCGCATGCTGGCGGGGGCGACCCACGCCCACAAGGTCAACTTCTGCAAATTCACCAACGAGACCCGCAACGGCCTCGAGGATTCCAGCGAGAATTCCGGCCAGCGCTTCGTCGCCGTCATCAACGGCACCGCGGCCGGCGGCGGCTATGAACTGGCGCTGGCGACCGACCACATCATGCTCGCCGACGATGGCGCCGCGGCGGTGGCGCTGCCTGAAGTGCCGCTGCTCGCGGTATTGCCGGGCACCGGCGGACTGACGCGCGTAGTTGACAAGCGCAAGGTGCGCCGCGATCACGCCGATTATTTCTGCACCATCGAGGAAGGCATCAAGGGCAAGCGCGCTGTCGCATGGCGTCTGGTCGACGAGATCGTGCCGAACAGCAAGCTGGAGGCCAGAGTCGCCGAGCGCGCACAGGAATTCGCCGCCGCCTCGAAGCGCAATGGCAATGGAAAGGGCATTTCACTTGCCCCCCTGACGCGCAGCATCGACGACAACGGCATTCGTTACGGCCTGGTCAGCGTCGATATCGACCGCGCCCGGCACATCGCGACCATTTCGATCGAGGCGCCCGAGGCCGCCCCACCGGCCGATATCGACGGCATGATCGCGCAGGGCGCGTCGTTCTGGCCGCTGCAGGTGGCGCGCGAACTCGACGACGCCATCCTGCATTTGCGCATCAACGAGTTGGAGACCGCGATGCTGGTGTTCAAGTCGCATGGCGAGCGCTCAGGCGTGCTCGCCTGCGACGCATTTCTGGAAGCGTATAAAGCGCACTGGCTGGTCAACGAAATCAGGCAATACTGGAAACGGGTGCTCAAGCGCATCGACGTCACCTCGCGCACGCTGGTGACGCTGGTCGAGCCCGGCTCCTGCTTCGTCGGCACGCTGGCCGAACTGGTGTTCGCCGCCGATCGCGCCTACATGCTGATCGGCCGGAAGCAGGGCGACAACCGCGCGCCGCCGACCATCGAACTCTCCGCGATGAATTTCGGCCCCTATCCGATGAGCCACGGACTGACGCGGCTGCAATCGCGCTTTCAGGCCGACCCAGGAGACCTTGAGCGCGCGCAAGGCAAAATCGGCGAGGCGATCGACGCCGAACAGGCCGAGCAGCTCGGGCTCGTGACCTTTGCGCTCGACGATATCGACTGGGATGACGAAATCAGGGTGTTCTTCGAGGAGCGCACCAGCTTCTCGCCCGACAGCCTGACCGGCATGGAAGCCAATTTGCGCTTCGTCGGGCCCGAAACCATGGAATCGAAAATCTTCTCGCGCCTGACGGCGTGGCAGAACTGGATCTTTCAGCGCCCCAACGCGGTCGGCGAAAACGGCGCGCTGCGGCGCTACGGCACCGGCCAAAAAGCGCAGTTCGATATGACGAGAGTATAGGGGCGAATAGCGAGTAGCGAATGGCGAGTAGTTATTCCTTTCCATTCGCTACTCGCCATTCGCCGCGCGACGAAGGAGCACGCCATGAACATCATGAACGTCGACTACTCGACCAAGATTCCCAACAACGTGAATCTCAGCGAAGACCGGCAGGTGCTCAAGGCGCTGGAAGGCTGGCATCCCGGCTATGTCGACTGGTGGAACGACATGGGGCCGGACGGCTTCCAGCAGTCGCTGGTTTACCTGCGCACCGCCTATTCGGTCGATCCGCGCGGCTGGGCCAAGTTCGATTATGTGAAGATGCCGGATTATCGCTGGGGCATTCTGCTGGCGCCCCAGGAAGAAAATCGCGTGATTCCGTTCGGCGAGAATTACGGCCAGCCGGCGTGGCAGGAAGTGCCGGGCGAGCACCGCGCCATGCTGCGCCGCCTGATCGTGATCCAGGGCGACACCGAGCCGGCCTCGGTCGAGCAGCAGCGCCATCTCGGCAAGACCGCGCCCTCGCTCTACGATTTGCGCAACCTGTTCCAGGTCAATGTCGAGGAAGGCCGCCATCTCTGGGCGATGGTTTATCTGCTGCAGAAATATTTCGGCCGCGACGGCCGCGAGGAGGCCGACGAATTGTTGCGCCGCCGCTCCGGCGACGCCGACAGCCCGCGCATGCTGGGCGCCTTCAACGAGGCGACGCCGGACTGGCTGTCGTTCTTCATGTTCACCTACTTCACCGACCGCGACGGCAAGATGCAGCTGCATAGCCTGGCGCAATCCGGGTTCGATCCCTTGTCGCGCACCTGCCGCTTCATGCTGACCGAGGAAGCGCACCACATGTTCGTCGGCGAGACCGGCATCAGCCGCGTGGTGCAGCGGACCTGCGAGGCGATGCGGGCCGCAGGGATCGGCGATCCCTCCGATGTCGCAAAAGTCCGCGCGCTCGGGGTGGTCAATCTGCCGACCATCCAGAAGAAGCTGAACCTGCACTACACGCTCTCGCTCGATTTGTTCGGCTCGGAGGTTTCGACCAACGCGGCGAACGCCTTCAATGCCGGCATCAAGGGCCGCTATCACGAGACCCAGATCAAGGACGATCACCGGCTGCAGAACGATACCTACCCGGTGCTCAAGCTGGTCAACGGACAGATCAAGCGCGTCGACGAGCCGGCGCTGACCGCGCTCAACATGCGGCTGCGCGACGACTACACGCAGGACTGCGCCAAGGGCCTGTTGCGCTGGAACAAGATCATTTCGCTTGCCGGCTACGACTTCAAGCTGACGCTGCCCAACGTCGCGTTCCATCGCCAGATCGGCGAGTTCAAGGATATCCACGCCACGCCGGACGGCGTGCTGATCGACGATGCGACCTGGAACAAGCGCAAGGGCGAATGGCTGCCTTCCTCAGATGACGGCGATTTCATCGGCTCGCTGATGATTCCGGTGACCGAGGCCGGCGGCTTCGCCTCGTGGATCTCGCCGCCCAAGGTCGGTATCGACAACAAGCCCGGCGATTTCGAGTATGTGAAGATCGAGACGTGATCTTTCTTACCTCGCCCCGCTTGCGGGGAGAGGTCGCCGCGCTCTTGCGCGGCGGGTGAGGGGGATTATCCGCGAGTCGAACTAGTTGAAGCAGCCCCTCACCCCAACCCTCTAAGAGCGAGCTTCGCTCGTCTCGACCCCGCAAGCGCGGGGAGAGGGAGATCACCTGCGAGTACGTGAAGATCGAGACGTGAGGGAAGAGAGCGAATGGTGAGTAGCGAATAGCGAATAGAAGTAAACTTCACTACTCGCCATTCGCCATTCGCTATTCGCTACTCCCTCTCAATCCCACCCATCGCCCTTGATGCCCGCATTGGCATAGACGATGCCGCCATCGACCGCGATGGTGGCACCGACCACGTAATCGCCGGCGCGGGAGGCGAGATAGATCGCGGCGCCCGCCATGTCCTCATCGGTGCCGATCCGGCCCGACGGCACCTGCTTTGCGACTTCGTCGGAATTATCGCGCGCGGCCTTGTTCATGTCGGACTTGAACGGCCCCGGCGCGATCGCCGACACCACGATGTGGTCCTGGATCAGTCTTACGGCCATCCGGCGGGTCAGATGGATCAGGCCCGACTTGCTCGCGGCGTAGGAATAGGTCTCCAGCGGGTTGACGAAGATGCCGTCGATCGAGGCGATGTTGATGACCTTGGCGGGCTTATCCGCGGTCGCCGCCGCTCGCAGCGGCCCCGCCAGCGCCTTGGTGAGAAAGAACGGCGTCTTGACATTGAGGTTCATCACCTTGTCCCAGCCGCTCTCGGGGAATTCGTCGAAATCCGCGCCCCAGGCGGCGCCGGCATTGTTGACCAGGATGTCCAGCTTCGGCTCGCGCTTCCTGATCTCGGCCGCCAGCATGTCGATTCCGGCCATGGTGGAAATATCGATCGGCAGCGCGATGCATTCGCCGCCATATTCGGCCGTCAATTGTTTCGCGGTCGCCTCGCAGGCAGCCGCCTTGCGCGCGGTGATGTAGACCTTCGCCGCACCGTGGCTGAGAAATCCCGCAGCGATCATCTTGCCGATGCCGCGCGATCCTCCGGTCACCAGTGCGACGCGGCCATCAAGCGAAAACAGATCCTTGAACATGTTGCCCTCCATCGGTTTTGCCAACGGTTCTGAGCGCGGCGATGGAGCGAGTCAAGGAAAGGGATGTCCAGCGGATGGATGGGAATCTTCCCCTCTCCCCTTGTGGGAGAGGGTGGCTGCGATGCGAAGCATCGCAGACGGGTGAGGGGTTCCGGTCCATCGATAGACCGTAACCCCTCATCCGGCGCTTCGCGCCACCTTCTCCCACAAGGGGAGAAACGGGTCCAGTCATGTCGCGCTATGTCCCGTCATAAAGCCCACTTAAACGATTGTATTTGCTTATCTTATTCCTATCAGCCTATATGCGGCTCCACGCCCAATTATTCCCATGTTGGGGACACTTTGAGGGACACCGCTAGAAGTCATGGCCCGCCGTACTCGTTCTGCATCACTTGAAAACCGCACCAATCGTCTGAAGCTCCCAATCCGCAAGAAGCCCTACACGGCGCTGATCGCCCCCGGCATCTTCCTCGCCTATCGCCGCAACGCTGGTCCCGGCACGTGGTCTGTGAAGTGCGGCTGGCTCCAGCGGTTCGGCCTTGCCGATGATCACGAGGACGCGAACGGCGAGAGCGTGATGTCGTATTGGCAAGCGCTGGAGAAGGCTAAAACCTTGGCGCGCGCTGACGAAGGCAATAGCGAAACGCCGATCAGCGTCAGCGACGCCGTGGACGCCTACGAAACCGATCTCGAAACGCGCGGAGGCCGCAAGTACAACGCGACCCAGCTCCGCCTGCATCTCACCGACGCCATAAAGAGCAAGGCGGTCGCGCTGCTCACCGAGCGCGAGCTGCGCGACTGGCGCGCTGGTCTGGTCAAGAAGGGACTGAAACCCTCCAGCGCCGACCGCATCGGACGCTCGTTCAAGGCGGCGCTGGCCTTGGCAGCGCGCAACGATAAACGCATCGCGAACAGCAGCGCGTGGAAGAACGGACTGCGGAAGCTGGCCGACAGCGAGGTCGCGCGCAACGTCATCCTGCCGGATCAAACGGTCGCCGCCTTGGTCGGCGGTTCATATGATGAAGATCAGGATTTCGGCGCGCTGATCGATGTTCTGGCCGAGACCGGCGCGCGCGAAAGCCAAGTGTTCAAGCTGACGCTGCACGATCTGCAGGACCATCATCCGACCGGGCCGCGCCTGATGATGCCGACGAGCAGGAAGGGCAAGAACCCCAAGATCGAATATCGACCCCTGCCGATTTCGCCGCGCTTGGCGAAGGTGCTGCGCCAGCAGGCCAAAGGTCGTCCTGCGCATGGGCCGCTGTTCGAGAAGATTTGGAACTTGGCGACGCACTTCCGGCCGGTGGTTGAACGTCTCGGCCTCGGGCCGGAGGTGACGCCCTATGCACTACGCCACAGCTCGATTGTCCGGCAACTATTGAAAGGTGTGCCGACCCGTGTGGTCGCTGCGCATCACGACACAAGCGTCGTGATGCTCGAAAAGCATTACAGCCGTTTCATCATTGGCGACCCGAGCGAGGCGCTTACGCGGGTGACGCTGCTTGATCTAGGGGCGTTGTCGGGCTCGGCAGAGGTCGTTCCGCTTGAGCGGCTGGCGTCGTGACGTTCAAGGCATTCACCGAGTCGCAACGCGGCTGGCGCTGCCACCAAATTAAATCCCGCTCCTAGGTGTGGCTCTGCAGGCGGTGCGGCGGGATCGGGCAGCGGAGCGCGTTGGGGCGGATGGTGGTGATCGATGCCGTCATCGCTCATCAACGATGATGTGGGCAACGATGGTTCGGCGTCCTATATGTTTTGCCGCCCGGGTTCGGTGCATACCGTCAAATAGCCGATATGGATAGCCGTGCAGCTTGGACGATTGCCGGATGACTGCCACTGGAGGGAATTCGTCCCCAGCCCGCATCATCGTCGCATATTCTCGCCATTTTGGCGTAGCGCAACGCCACGGTTGGATCAAACGTATTGGAATACGCACGCGCTTCGGTTGGTCGTGATGCTTTGTCATGATTGATGTCCGATTTGATCTCGCCGGGGTCGGCCTTGGACTGCTTACTGTCCCGCAGTCTCGCGCGCACGCCGCCACTCGGCAGCCGCCTCGATGGAGATCGTGACCTTGCGGAGCGTGCGCATCTCGCGCGGTCCAAGCCCGGCGGCGCGAAGTTTGTAATAGAAGGCTTCGCAGATGCTATGCGCCTCGCAGAATTCCCTGATGGTGAATACCATGCGCGGCACTTCCCGAGCCTTGCTGGTGCTGCTGGGTGTAGTGGTATGTTGCGGCATGGCCGTCGGAGTTTTGCGCTTCATCGGAAAGTCTGAAGCAGAACGCGCTGCGCCGCGCAATCCAGATACCAAACGAAAAGTGACGTGGTTTGTTACTGGTGTTGGATAACTTCGGCGCTACGATATCCAACACCAATTCCAAATAGCGTTTGGTATCCTTGTTCACAAAAGTACGAAACAGTCTATTTAGGACGGCACCCGACGCACGGGTGCACGACCAACGCGGTCGTGCCCACACTATGGGAGCACGACATGAAGAGCGCCAAATTCTTAGGATTTTCTGAGCTGCGCGGACGCGGCATTCCGCTCGGCCGCCGTCAGCTTGATCGGTTGGAAGCCGCAGGCAAATTCCCGCGTCGAGTGCATATCAGCGAGCGCCGTGTCGGCTGGGTGGCCGAGGAGATCGAAGCCCATGTCGCGGACAAGGTCGCCAATCGTTGCGCCCGCATCGGCTCGACCTGACACTCATCGCACGCGAAACCCGCCCCCGGTGCCGACCGGGAGCGGGCGAAGTCAGTGACCAACAAATCGAAAGGGCCGAAGGCCCAATGCGCAAATCACCAACACCATACTTCACGCCCCGCCGCAAGGCGGCTCGGTCATGAGCAGCAAGGCCAAGAGCAAGGGCAAGTTCGAGTTCATTCTGGCCGTGCTCGCCGACACCAGCTTGTCATCAACCGCCAAGTGCGTCGTCGTCGCGCTGCTGCTGAAGTGGCACAACAGCAGGACGGGTCAGTGCAATCCCGGTCTGACCGAGATCGCCAAGGCGGTTGGCCTCACCCGGCGCGCCGTAATCCCGGCCGTCGCAGCGCTGAAACGGTCCGGCTGGATCAACATCGACAGCACCAGCGGCGGATCACAGCGCAACACAAACCGTTATAAATTCGACCTTTCCCGGATCGCACCAGTGTCGTCCACTTCACCCCCAGCCGGTGAAGAGGACTGCACCGGTGAAGAAAACTTCACGGCAGGGGTGAAGCAAACGTCCGAAGGGGTGAAGTACACTGCCCACGAACCCTTTAAGAACCCCTCTCCCCTCTGGGGAGAGGGGGAGGGGGATGCCGCCGCGCGGCGCGCGCCTGACGGCGCGCCGCAGGAAGGGGAGGAACTTGCTTGGTCTGAATTCTCCCAGCGCTGGCAGCGCGGCCATGCCGACGATCCGGTGAAGGTCCGCAAGGCGTTCGACGGGGCAATCGCCGAGCATGGCGCGACGGCGATCTTGGAGAGCGCTCGGCGCTGGGCGGAGACAAAAGAGCCTCGCTTTCTGCCTGAGCCCGTGAAGTGGCTGGCCGGTGGATGGCGTACTGATCCTCCATCCGCGCGCTCTACTGGTGCTGGCGATGGCGGTGGGCACCGTGGGCGCGGCAAACCCAATCCAGTCGAGGAGATGTTGCGTGCCGGGGGGTTCGAAAAATCCGGGGGGCATTGGTCATGAGCGGTCAGCTTCCGCAAGATCAGCGTCGGCTGCCCGCGCCGCGATCCGGCAATGAGTGGCCTAATCAATTCGTCATCACAAAGGCCGCGAACAAGCTGGATCGGCTGGTCGCCGAGATGGCGCGCATGGTGCGGGCAATAAACTCGCTGGAAAAGCCAACTGCCCAACGCGTCGAGCTGGCGAAGGAGGCGGCAATAGACTGTGAGAGGCGCGTGCTGCCGTTGGTCGTCAGCAAGGACGATGAACGCAGCGAGGCCGATGAACTGTTGGATCGGTGCGAGCCGGACAACTGGCGCGATGAAAATGGCCGCCCGCTGAAATCGGAGATCGCGAAGATGCTGGCGATCCACATGGGGTCAATTCCGATGCCGTCGAACATCGGCGTTGCGGTGTTCACCCGCGTGCTGCTCGACGACGTGATGGCGCTGGAGCCGTCATTTTTTATATTGGAGAGCGCCTGTCGCGAGTTGCGGACCACCAAGGATTGGCACCCATCCATTGCCGAGGTCATCGCCGCAATCAAGAAGCAGCGTGGCGAATGGTGCGAGCGCCTCGACGCGGTGGAGTGCATTGAGGGGGTCTATGCCGAACTCGTCGAAGCGATTGCCGAGGCTGAAGCGCAACTCGCGACCGAGGAGGAACGGCGGATAAAGGCAGCCGCAGAACGCAGGAGGGCTGAGGAACGCAAGGCGGCCAAGTCACAGCCGCTCGTAGTCGGCGACCGTGTCCGTACTGTCGATCACGGCACCGGCACCGTTTTGGAGATTGTACCGATCCATCGCTTCTACGTCGAATACCTTGTGCGCTTCGATACCACAAGCCTCTGGCATCTTAGTGCGGCCTACTTCGAACGCCTGATCGCTGGCGACGAAGGCTATGAGCCTCCCGCCCTGCCCATGATCGAGCACAAGCCGTCCCTGCCGATGGAGCCAATCACACTGACGGATCACGAAACCTGTTGAAATCTCACAAACCAAAGGAAGGAAGACGCAACATGCCCTCCCACGTGAACACGGCGGCTGATCTCGAAAAATACTTCCTCGGCTTCGCTACGAAGCTGTTCCATGCGCCCGGCGCGCCCACCTTGGCGAACTGGCCGCCACGTCGAAGGCCATCCCAGCGCCATCGCTGGTCGATCTGACGGCCAAGCTGGCGCAGCTCGACCCGCGCGTCGTCGGCTGGGTCAAGAAATCGGCGGCCTAAGCATGCGCGCGCTCTCGCAAAAGGTTCTTCCCCACGGGGGGTGCTCCACGGGTAGCGTCCGCGGGCTGGGTATCCCTAGTCCCAGAATTTCATAAGGCCCACAACTGTTTTTTGAGGCAAACGATGCACGAATACACGATCAACAGGTGCGCTGAAATGCTCGAACGTGATCGGGCATCAGTTGCCCGCGCGCTGCGCAACGTGCCGCCCGATGCGGGAACGCCGAAGCGGCCGCTCTATCGGCTCGCAACGGTGACGAAGGCGCTGACGGCACATCACGCGAAGCCCGATGGTCGTCGTGGCAACGGTGATGAAGCCCGGCTCACTGCGGCCCGCGCCGAGCTGGCGCGCGAGCAGACGGTTGCGGTCGCGCTCAAGAATGCAGTCGCGCGCGGTGAATACGTCCGCCTCTCACTGATACAACGCAGCGCGGAGACGATCTTCGCTACGTTCAGGGAGCGGGTGTTGACGATCCCGGGCAAAACGGCCGCCCTTTGTGAGGGCCGGTCGCGCGCCGAGATCGAGGAGATCGTGCGCGGCGAGGTCTACGAGTGCCTCGACGAGCTTTCCGGTGTCAAAACCGTAGGCGAAAGTCCGGGCGATGACATCGGCGCGGCGGACGACGTTGCGGATGAGGCGGACTGATGGCCGATCCCGCCCGCATCACCGATCAGTCGCCGACGGCCGAGGCCGCCACCATCACCGATCAGTCGCCGATGGCTGATCCCGCCGCCAGCACCGATCAGTCGCTGCCGCCAGAGATCGCCGAGAAGATGACGGCCGCAGGGTTTTCGCCTCAGGTCGCGACGCTGGTTGAAATTATCGAAGATTTTGCGCGGGCGCAGGCTGAAGTCCGCGCAAAGGCCGCGCGAGTCGCCGAGCTGGAACGTGCGGCCGAGGAGATGTGGCCCCTGAAGCGGCTGTTGCCGCTCGGCGAGTCATACGAGTTAGCGCGCCGTGCGGCCGAACGCGGTGTGCTTGGAGCAACCCGCGTCGGTGGTCGTTGGTTCTGCACCAAGGCGGAGATGGAGCGCTGGGTTGCGGCAACCGGCCGCCGCTGATGCCTGCGGTGGATTTCGTAGTTTTAAAGCGCGAGACAATTGGCTCGCGATGCCTCATGCTTCATCCGTCTCCTCCAATGGCAGTAATCCTCCATGGCTCTTTTCCCGAAAGCATCCGATCCGCAGAAGAAAGCGCAGCGTGATCTCGACGCGGCGCGCGCAAGCCGCAACAGCCTGATCGAACGCCGCCAGATCGCTGAGACCAGCGCCGCCGAGCACCGTGACAAAGCGCGCAAGCTGGCGCGCGAAGGGGCCGATGACCAGACCCTTTCGGCCGCCGAACTTGACATGCGTCGCGAGCAGGACCGCACTGCGACGTTTACCGGCGCGATCAGCGATGTCGAGGCGACTATCGCCAGCCTTGAGGGCGAGATCGCGCAGATTATCGACCAGCGCTGCCGCAATGAGACGGCGACGGCCCTGACTACACTCGCGGACAAATTGGCGGCGGCGGCCACGGCCTTCGATGAACCTGTGGGGCAGCTTGCCGAGATGGCGCGCGAGAGCGCGCTGATCGTCCTCGACGGCCATCCCCTGCAAGTGTTCATGCATGCCGTCAGGGAGCAGGTGCCGCCTACAATCGCCGTGATCACCAACGGCCTGCGGGATCACGCCAAGGCGGTACTGGCTGGGACCCTTCCTCCGACGTTGCCGAAGCCAGCGGCGGAGCCCGTCAAACCTAAGGCTACCGAAATGCGCGAGGAGAAAGCGCCGCGTTCGCCGCATGCCGCTTTGGTCAACACCTCTGATCCGGTCATGGCAGCAGCAAACTTCCAGCCGCTTGATCGCGGACCCGCCCGCAAGCTGGAGATTGCGCCGTGAAAGCCGCACCTCCGGGCTGGGAGCCGCACAAGATCATGTCTCGCATTGATGGCTGGGTTGTCGATCCCGACGATGAGGATCGCATCCCGACCGTCGTCGCGGAGCTGATCGCCCGCGCAATGCCGCAGCTCGGCGACCACACCGTCGCCGATATTCGCGCGCGCATGTACGCCCGCCACAGAAAGGTGCTCGGTCATGACTGAAGGAATTCCGGCTGATGAGGTCCCCGAGCACCTTGCCGCCTCTCCGGCCGGAACGGTGACCGCTGCCTGCGTCGGAGTTGGCAACGCCGACAATGGCGGCGGTCACGAGGAGGCCGATGACTATGATGAATTGCTGGCCTCGCTCGGTCGCACGGAGGAGCACGACCAACGAGTGGCCGTCCATGAGCTGGGCCATGTTTTCGTTAATCGCTTGATCGGAAACTGCAGCATTTCTGAAGTTACGATCAATCCCGGCGACGGATTTGACGGGCTCTGTCGGGGCGCGGGGCGCGCGGCGTTTGGGTCTGGCGGGGCTATTGGTGTGGACGCGCGAGTCATTCGCGAGGTATTGCAGCCGCTGATGCCGCCCGAAGGCGAAGATCGCCGAGCCAAGGCCGATGTCTTCCAGTCCGTGCTCGATGCTGTCACCGAGTTGATGGCCGGTGAAGTTGCGGAGAAGATGCTACTGGACGGTGAGCCTACCTCTTCGGGCGATGATCGCCGTCAGGCGCGAGAGCTTGCGGCGTTGATCTGTAAGACAGGCCCGGCGACTGATCGCTTCATCTTGCTCTGCGAGCAGCAGGCTTACGATCTGCTCTCTCCATACGTGGGGGTGCTCATGTCGATGCAGATTGTGTTGCGAATTCACCGAGCCATGACTGGCGAGGAGATGGACCGGGCAATCGCTACCGTGGTTGCTGGTCAGGCGTTGGCGGTTGAGCGTCTTCGCCGCGCCGATTGGCGCAAGCGCGAGGTATCTGCCAACAGCTTTGAGGCAGCATGTGATCACGTTAATGGCGCATCAATGCCACATCTTGCGCCAGATCGGGTGCGGTAATCAGCGTTCCCAGATCGGAAGGCTCGGCGGATGTACCCGGCCCGATGATCTTGAAAGGCCCCGGCGTGCTCCATGACCGGGGCCTTTTTCTCGATAGCTGGCTCTCAGTTAGCGCTGATGGCCCAATCCAACGCCCAGCGTGCGAGCTTTCTGCCTCAACGAACCTTCGGACCTCTTCATCAGCTTTGTGAGTTTGGCGACAGGCGTGCGTGCTTTAGAATGTGCCTTGAGCAGCTTCACATCGTCCTTCGTATACTCTTTGCGCTTGCTCACCGTCTTCTTCGCCACTTCATGTTCTCCAGAATGGTTGTAAGGTCGCGTAGTAGCACGCCGAACTCGCCGGTCAAGCGAGCGGATGTGAATAAGATGTTCGGTGATGATCACTGCACGTGGTGGCGATCATCGAGGAGAACAAGCCAGTGGTGCTCGCGCTCGCGCGGGCCTTGATAGATCATCAGGAGCGCCCCCTCAACGCCGCCGAGATCGACGCGGTGATCTCGCAGACGTTGGCACGAGAAGCGCTGGCAGTCGAACAAGCCCGCCGCGCCGTATGGCGGCGCACCATCGAAAACAACGAAAACTTCGCCACGTCCTTGACAAAGCGAGCAGCGCCACGACTCTCATTTATTGGAACCTGAGCTGGGCAGGTAGGTCGCAGAGTCCCTCTGTCGTTGGAGGTACGGCAATGGCGATTTCCAAGTGGGTGCTTTTAATTCTCGTGGTGTCGATTGCAGCAGGCTTATCGGGCGTCGCTAACCGGTCCAGCGTATCTGCTGACGTTGCGGGAGCGCTGTTCGGCACACTCCTTATTATTTTCGTGGTCCTGCTTGTCTTGGGCTTTACAGTCTATCGACCGGAGTGACCCTTTAATTCCGGCACCTTCACGCTGTAGGCCGCCGCAGTCGCGGCCTCCTCGTTAACCTCATCCGTCCGAGGCTGGCTTGGTGGGTACCGGCGCGCAGGGTACCCTGCCAGCCGCTAAACGGTTCCGCCTGTTTTGGCGCGCGCCAGACGACCCCGCTCCACGGACCCCAAGGTACAGGGCGAGGTCGCTGGCGACGGTTGGAGGTTGAATGTCCGCCGCAGACAGCTAACGGACCCAAAGAAGCATCGTTGCAGTGGCCTAATCTGTACCACCGCATGCCGGACATCTAATCTCAGTCTGCTGCGTGGATGGCTTTTTCATCGTTGATCTCTTAGGCCGCCTCAGTTGGCGGCCTCATCGTACGAAAAGAATAGTTACAATTGCAGATTGTAGACTTTCCGTGCGCGATTGTCTGTATGATATGGAATATCACAAGTTGCGATGCGAGCCGGATTGATCCGTACATTGCGCCTCCCAGCTACACCGAAGTTCTGGTTGGTCTGTTCCCGTCGGCCTGTTGGTGCTGGCCTGTTTTAACCCCTTGTGGCCTAATTTGATTTTCGCCATGGCCTAATTTGAATTGTGGCCGGGAACCGAACGGCCCGCATCTGCATTTCAGGTTCGGAAGTGCAAACCCTACGGTTAGGACCCGTAAGCACGAGGTTATGTGTCATGAAGCGACTCCGACGTTTCAAAGAGATCACCCTTCGGGATCGGATTGTAGCTTGGGCTAAAAAAGTGCGAGCGCAAGCCGCAAGGCTTCCTCCCGGTCCAGATCGAGATGAGTTACTGAAGAAGGTTCGACGGGCCGAAACAGCGATGCACTTGGAGGACTGGGCCAATTCACCGGGATTGCAGCCGCCCAAGTAAGCTGCCTCAGTCGGCCACACGCGAGTACAAGATGAGCGGTGGCATCATGAACCGCGACACATTGCTCTACCGAGCTTCGCTGATCTGGCTGGCCGTCTTGACGGCCGGATTGGTCTACGTGCTGCTTACGTTGTAAGGCCGCCTCAGGTGGCGGCCTCTTTCATGACAGCCATGACGAGGGGCCGCGCGGCGCAGGGTCTTCCCCGCCCGTCAGATGATCTTCGATGTTATCGGCGATCTCGTCGCAGACCGATGCTAACGCAAGCAGTTCGGCTTTGACGAAAGGATCGTCGGCCTGCTCGACAAGTTTTCGATACTTGACCGCTTGATCCTGCAGATAGTTAAGCCAATCATGAATGCCGAACACAGTACCGTTGAGCTTGGAGTGGTGACACATAGTGGAGCTTTCACTAGAAGGCCGAATGCGTGAAGCTGATGTAGGTTCGCCATCTGCCGACACGGGCAGAGCCATCAGCGATTACCAAATCTCTCGCCCCGGCCTCATATGGCGACGCGGCTCCCAATCACTAATGGGAAATTTCGAAGGCAGTAATCGGAGCAGCCGATGGCACTGGCATCAGCCCAGAAAAGGACGCTGCTCCGATACCGATGACCATCTTTTAACTTGCCAGCAGGGATTTCTCGGCATTTTCTGCGCCGCATGGAAAAGCGAGATCGCCAAAAACCGACCTCTCCACGCTGCATAAAATGCGGCGAACAACCCCAGTTTACCGCGAGCATGCTTGACCCGCCGACCGGACGGACATTTCACATGTTCGAATGCAAGTGCGGCAATAGAACTTGGATTTCTGAGAAGATGTAAGGCCGCCCAGCCCGGCCTCTTTCATCTGCCTTGGCAACGGTGCACGCCTCCCAGCGTGGTCTTACCCCCCGCCCGTCAGATGATCTTCGATGTTATCGGCGATCTCGTCGCAGACCGACGCCAACTCAAGCGAGTTTTTTTTCAGGACAGGATCGTCCGTCTGCTCGGCAAGTTTCCGATATGTGGCCGCTTGGCCCCGTAGACATTCAAACCAATAATGCATTCCGAACACAGTATCGTTGGGCTTGGAGTGGGTGACAATCCGCTGTGGAGCTTTCACTAGAACGCCGAAGCGTGAAGCTGATGTAGGTTCGCAATCTGCCGACACCACTAAATTGAGTTTCAGAAGCCAACTGTTTTGAAATGGCGAGTGGGCTAATTCGGCCAGTACCGCGCGGTAAAGTACTGGCCCGTTTGACTCCTAGTGGCCTAATTTGAATTTCGCAGTGGCCTATTTGGATCTAGGGAGAAGTTTATCCCTGATGTAACGCGACGTCGGCGTCAGACGGATGCCGCGCGGTTTGCACCATGTCGCCTTATCGATTTCCTTTTTATCGCCGATTGTCAGGCGACCGGACGCTTTCAATGTCACAAAGATCGCGTCGCTCATTTTCCGGCCCGAACGACGGTTCTTGCCTTTAACTTCCCTCCAAAGCTTAACGCGTCCAAGTTTGAGTTTCGGAAGTTCTTCTTTGATCTCCCTGCGCAGGCAATCTTTATCGCTCTCCCGCGCGCGCTTGCGTCCTCCGGGAAACATCCAAAGCCCGTCGCGCTTTCGTCTTACGAGCAGCACCCGTCCGCGTTTCGCAGCCACGAGTTTCGAGGACTTCGCCATTTCCTAAAGCACCATATGCCTAATCACCTATAGTTTAAGCCGCGAGCCTAGGCCCGAAACCTTACAAATTTGCAACGTTGTTTCCAGAGTTGAAAACGAGGCCAACACCGCCGAGCGATCATATTCCGCTCAGTGTTGTGCTTTTGGTGCCCGCAATCGCGAAGACTGCCTCAGTTGGCGGCCTCCTGAATTATCGTGCCTATAGAAATGCGAGCGCCAGCACGACAAGCCATCCCACAATAACCAAGGGACACAGCTCCGGCTTGCTTAATGGCGAATTCGACTCAAAGGGCGCAGCTTGATCCAACGACGCATGGCGAAAGTTTAATTTAGTCGTGTGATATTTGAACATCGCACGTCTCTCACGCGGACGGTTACTGTCGTATATAACGCCTAAGGCAGGTCAACTCAAACGGACCAAGACAATGACCGATAACGTGACTTTAGTTCCCAATATCTTGCAGCCAACAGCTGCCTTGAAGGCCTTCGCGCCGATGGGCATCAAGTTCTGGGAGAACCAAGAAACCGCGCTCGCAGGCTTGAGGGAATTTGCGGACGGTTGGTTTGCCCGGCGTCACAAGAGCATGCAAGCGGCGCTTGAAGCGGCCAAACATATTGGCGATGCCCAGACGCCCTCCGATATACTCAGGGAATATCAAAACTGGCTCACACGAGAGGCGGAATTGATTGCTGAGGACGGGAAGGCTTATCAGCAAGAAGTGCTGGCGGCGGGAGCTCACCTGATCGCACGGTCGGAAGCGCAACAGACCGACTAGCTTGGACCGGCTAACACCCCTTTTCATAAAAGCGGACCGCCCCGCGCGGGCGGTCCCGGACCTCTGCCGATCTCAATATCCGCATCGTGCACATGCGCCAGCAGTTGGCCGAGGTCGTGCATGTCGAACCATTCTCCGCAGCCCGAGCAATTGCCGAAATGATCGGCCCTCGGTTTCAGCGATGCCGTCAACGTCAATGCCGGTGTTGCGGGCTAATCGCAATCATTCAATGACCTCATATCCAAAGACGACGCCTTCCGGGTCGTTCTCCTTGAACCACTCATCGGCGAGTTCTGGGTCTGCGAAAACCTTGAGATGATCGGGATGGCCGACATAGTGGTTGGTATCGACGTAAATCCAGACCATCTTCCTTGATCCGTCTGTCATCACAAATCCTCTCGGATGCCCTTGAAGAACGGGTGGCGCACTTTGCCTTCGGCCGATTTTGCCGACGCTGTTGTTCACTCGAACAGCTTTTCGGGTCGGACCGTAAGTCGGATGGCTACATAGGTTGAGCCATCGAAAACTTCGAGAACCTGATCACAGGATACGCAATGAAACTCACCCTTGCTGCCCTTTCGGGACACCAGCTCAATGCGGCGGTAACCGCTGTGGCATTTGAGACAGGTCACCTCAGACTCCCGCATTATCATTTGGTCTTCTCCTGCAATTCCATGGAGATCAAACGGTGACATTCATAGAACCAAGCCGATAGTCATCCCAAGGTGTTAGATGTTCGCTACGCCGCCCGATCTTCCTTGTCCGCCCCACGCGCGACGATCTTGAGTGCATCATCAGCCAACGGTCGCTGCAGTGCCCTCGCTTCATCCCACGGCGCGCGCATCCAGACATCGCGCTCTTCATCGGTCGTCAGGAACACCGGCATGGCCTTGGGATGGATCGGCTTCACGACGGCGTTGGGCGCTGTGGTCAGGAAGCCGTGGAGAGCGGATGGTGGGCTTCGACCGCGTTGCTACTCAAGCCGCCGCGCTGCCCTTACTGGTTCCGGCGCAGGAACCATCGTTGCCGTCACGCTTCTTCATCATGGGTTCATAACAGGGGGTCTAACATCCCGACTAGTCGCACTTGTCAAGAGGAATAACGACGCCCGTCGCAAGAGCACCACAGTCGCAGGTTCGCTAGGATGGGAGTTTCGCATGAACCAAGTACTAGAACCCTCCGATGAATGCCCGCATTGCCGTCTTCCGCTCGAAATCCTAAGCGTGAAAGTAGGGCTGAGAGGTACCGCGATGGTCTACGCTTGCACGAACTGTGCAATGACGCGGACACAGAACCCGAAACAGCCACCGCCTCGGCGTCTTTTAGGCGCGCTCAGCATGATCGGGGCAAAGTTCGGTCGGCATTCTTCCAGTGAAGTTTCCCACGAGCTAGCAATCGAGTGGGTGCACAAGAGAACGCGCATGATCGCTTCGAAGGACCCACAGGAACAATCGGGATCGTAGCTCAGGCCGAGGACGCCTAAATAAGAGCGCGGCGAAGATAGATCCGTTGAGAACGAGCCAACCGGTCAGTACGGCAGAGAGAACTGACATGGCAATTTCTCCTGTACGCGCCCCTACCGGCGTTCGTGCAGTTGGCTCAAGCGCTCATCGTGCCGGGTCAGCATCGTCGATCGCATCCTGCATTCGTTGACTTGAACTTCGGTAATGTTCTCCATTGCACACTGCTTGAGGATGCGTTCGGTATCGGGGGATTTGACGTTCCATGCCTCTTTAACGGCGACGCCTAGGATTAGAAAGCCGATCAGCGCAATAGTGGAACCTTTCATCGTTCCGCTCCCTTCTTTTTTCGCTTTGCCGGTTAACTCTCGGGGGCGCAAAGTGTTGCGCACGACAGGGGCGGATATCGGAAAATACGCCCGGCATCGGCGGCAGGCTACCAACGTACCGGTTGATCACGCGGAACAGCGCGATGATCGCGGCTTGGTTTGTGGTGACGCTGTAGAGATTGCACATGGTCAGGACAAATGCTGGCTTCCCGAATTCTCGCCATTTTTGCGCGTTTGTTCGAGATGCACGCGCAGACCCGCTTCGTAATTGAGAAACTTGCGGAAGAGGTTGCGAAGGTTTTGGGTAAGGTTTTCAAACTGAGATTTGAAATCGGGCTGGAGCGCCTTCCGCTTCGGGATGGCGGGGTGAGGTTGAACCTTCCGCGATGGCATGACGGTGATCCACATGGTGTGGGTTGCCGCATTTCTTTCTCCCGCCAAGGCCCCCAATTGACCGACGAGTGATGTGCCAAGCTGGCGCATGCCGTCATCCTCGGCGCGATCAAGGACGGCCAGCAACAAAGCAACAGTGATATCGCGTTGTGATTGATCGGACTTGAGTGCGAGAAACACGGATGTGGATTGGCCCCAGCTTGTGCCCGACAGCGTGTGAAAGATTTGCATAATCATCGACTGGCAGTCGTTCCAAGCCAGCGTGACGTGACCGAGCAGAGCGGCGTGCTCATTGTAAAAGCGATCTTCATCGTCCGTGTCGCCCATCATCTCTCTCCCGGCCACCACGTCGAGGGCGGATCACTCGCGCTGATCTTGGTCGCGCGCAGTGCTACCAGATGGCTCCGCGTGTAGGGGTAGCCTCTGACCTGCGAGCAGTCCTTGCACCGCATGTAGCGCTCCAACACGTGGACCGGCGTTGCCTTCGGTCGCCGCACGATGTCGAGGGCAACGGTCTGATGCGTGTTGCAGCCAAGGCATTTCACTTCGAGATAGCGGTATCCGGCGTTGAGCGCGTCGCCTAAGGCGGGTGACGGCTGTGCCGGTCCATTGAAGGCGAGCATGCGCCCGTTCCACGCCTCGACCGCGAGCTTGTCGGCTTCCTTGCGGGCCTCTGTCGCCCGCTCTGCCGCCGCCCGCACCGAAGCGCCGTAGATGGTCTCGCGTGATTTGCTCCCCATGGCGAGAGGATGCGCCGGGCCGCGCGGGACAGGCAAGCCGCTACAGATTGCGGTGGATGACGTGCCGGGCACAACGGAGGCGTCCGAGCACCTCCGCACCAGTTCACCCGCGCTATTGGTTGGCGACGGCGATGCCGAGCGGAAAGCGAAACGAGGACGGTCAAACGCTAAGGTTATCCCACGGGTGAGGCTTGCTTCTACGCTTTCTCAACGCGTCACTCATATCCTGAGGAACTTCTATGTCCAATTCCCCGAGGGCGCTTAGGAAGTCGCCAACAATCTCGCTATCGAGCTTGAACTTTAGGTAGCTGTCGACATCTTCGATGAAATTTGAAATCCCTGCAAACTCTTTTTCAAGCTCATTGCGCGTAAGCTGCATGAAGCCCGCCGCCTTAGCATGGGGGCCGTAGTAGCTCACCACACCGCACTCAACATTGCTTACAGGAGGGATCTTACATTTTTCGAAGATCTGATTGCTTTCGAGTTTGGCGGTATCGAGGCGGTTTTTAATACCTTTCTTTGCATCGCTATCATGCTTTCCAAGTCCGCGCTTCACCTCAAAAATTCTCAGAACCCTACCGTCGTAAAGTATGAGGTCAATCCGAAGTCCCTTTCGATATGATGCATTGGACAGTTCTACCTCATCCCATGCCTTCCAAGCAGGATCGGTATTGATGGCAATACCCAATGCCTTTTGAAGTATCGTCCCATGTCGCTTGTATATCGAGGATATCTTGCTTGTGGCGCTGGACGCGCTGCGTGTTACGAGGACATCGGCAGCGAACTTTCCGTTCTCAAGTGTCTTAACAGTCTGCCGAATTGCGGACGCCATTACGGCGCGTTCTTTATCGGTAATCAAGATGGGCATTTTGCTTTATCGTTAAACCATCGTCCGTCGCGCCGGAACGCTACTTAAGGAGATCGAGCCCTTTCGCTCTCCTGAAGTTGTTGATGTAAGTCTTGCACATTGCGAAAAGCCCTGTCGTCAAAACTTGTGAGGGCGGTAACGTCCAGCTATCCGGGTTCTGGGCGTAATAAGTCTCAACGAGCCGAACAAGCATCCCGCTATTCAACTTCGATTGCTGAGTACAAGAGCTGATGCCACGCATGTTCGCTTCGCTATAGAGATCGTTCTCTATCATCGTATTGAGCCCGAGGTCATATGCGCCCATCATATATCCCGACTTTTGTTCTGCACTGAGGTCTCGCCAATCCGCATAGCTGCCGATGTACCCGCCGAAGGCGGGTACGCTCAGGTCCACAATCAAAGCCACTGTCAGCGATGTCCGTCGCATTGCATGCCACTCCAGTTTATCTATCTCTTGGGCCGCGCCGAAGACCACCAAGCGCGGGCTTTAGGTCGCTCATAGAGCGATGTCCGGTGCCGGGGCATCTTTTTTGACGGTTATCCACTGGCAATGATTGGCAACGACCCCGCAGCCGGTCACACTTCTGGCCGCCCCGAAATCAGCGCGGACAATTATGACAGACCCATTGACGGCAGAAGCAATCTACCTGCGGGTCGGCAGCTTGATAGCCGACGCGCCCGACTTGAAGGCCGACCCGACACCCGAGACACACCGTTGGGTCGCACAGGTCTTGGCGCTGATAGAGGCGGGTGAGTTGGTGAATTCGGCGAGCATCGCTACGTTCAAAGTCGCGTCACAAAATATGGAAGGCCCGCTGCGAGATCTGAACGCGGGCACGATCTTGTCCATCGCGCATCAGGCCCTCGCGAAGGCGGAGCTTCACGCGCCCGCCGAGTTGCAGGGAGCGTTCATCGCTGCTGGACACGCCTTCGACGCATTCGCTGCGGTTGGCAAGGCGCTGGGCACGGCGACGGGCGACGTGTTCATCGTTGACCCGTATGCCGAGGCCAAGTTGCTGACCGACTATGCTGTGCTCGCGCCTGAGACTGTGTCGTTGCGGGTCTTGACCGAAGCAACGTATAGCAAGGCACTGAAGCCAGCGGCGGAGCACTGGCGGCAGCAGATGAAGCAAGCCCTTGAGGTGCGGCTCGGCGCACCGCGTACCCTGCATGATCGATTGATACTGATCGACGGCAAGACTGCCTTCGTGCTCGGGCAATCGTTCAAGGACTTGGCGACACGCGCCCACACGAGCCTCGTCCGCATGCCGCCAGACGCGGGGAAGCTCAAGATTGAAGCCTACGAACTGATGTGGTCGTCGGCGACATTGCTCTGACGCCCCGTCGCGCGCATCGGGATCGCGCAGGGGAAGGGACACTATTGGGACACCCCTTTTGATTTACCTCGATATTTCAATTAGTTACTTAGAGGCACCTTCTCCCACAAGGGGAGAAGGGAAGAGCCGTCTCCCAACATCACGCCGCATCGATGCGGCGAAAACCGTTCCACATCGCGGTGGCGGCGCCGGAGGTCAGCACCGGGAAAATCCGCGTGTCCTGATAATTGCCGTTGAGCGAGACCCGTGGCAGCGCGGTGAGGTGATCGGCGCTTTCGGGAAAGATCATGCCCGGCCGTGTCGTCACCGCGGTCTTGAATCCGGCGCTGCGGGCCAGCGCGAATTCGCGGGCGCCGGCCGCGATCTTGTCGCCGTAGGGATAGGCGAGATGGACGATCGGACGCTGCAACGCGTCCTCGATCCGCGCACGACTGACGGCCATCTCCTGGCCGGCGGTGGCCTCGGTCTGCCTGGCGAGATTGCAATGGGTAATGGTATGCGCGCCGATGCTGACCAGGGGATCTTCCGCGAACGGCTTCAACTCGTCCCAGGACATGCAGAGGTCGCTGCAAACCGAACTTTCATCGACACCGTGGCGCGCGCACAGCGCGGTGATCTCGCGCTGGATATCATGCTCGCCCGGCAAGCCGCGCAGCCAGTCATGCAGACGGTCGAACGCGGCCTGTTTGGCGGAAGGGGTCGAGGCATCGATGCGGGTCGATGCGCCGCCGATCATGGCTTCGATCGAAGCGGCCCTGGCGATCATCATTTCCAGCGCGATCCACCACAGCCTTCCCACTCCCTCCGCGAAATCGCTGGTGACGAAGACGGTGAAAGGCGCCTCGAATTCCCGCATTACCGGCAGCGCGAAATCCCGGTTGTCGCGATAACCATCGTCGAGGGTGAAGCAGGCAAAACGCCTCGAAAAGTTGCGTTCGACCAGCCGCTGATGCACTTCGTCCAGTGTGATGATATCGACATCGCGCGAACGCAGGTGCGACAACATGGCGCGCAGGAATTCCGGCTCGACCTCGAGGTGACGATTGGGCTGGAACTCGGCGTCACGGCGCGGGCGGACATGGTGCAGCATGAAAATCGCGCCGACGCCTGAGAAGATCGGCCGCAGCAGATAATGCGCCCCGCTGAAGTAAAGCGCTCCCAGTCCGGCCCGGATGACGTTATTGCGAAACTGCTTCATTCGGGAATGGCTGGCCGGTTGTGATGCGATTGCGAAACTAGCGGGAAACCGCTGAAGAAAAGGTTAGTCGGAGGGCTGCTCGCCGCCGGACTGTTCCGCGTTATTTCGGGTTTGACAGCCTCGCAAGGGTTTGTTTTCTCTCAGTTCCCAATGCCGCCGATTTGAAGTTCCTGCACGGCCTCCGCGGGTTCGCATCAGGAACGTCAAATCGAAAAGCGGCACTGGAATCATAGTATTATCAGTGCCCCCTTTGTTTCCGAAATTCGTGTCAGGGGATGCCGCGATCGCTCACGAATTTCGGAAACGGGGCACCGGGCCCCGCGGGACAGCGAATGCACGGACTTTTCAGGTGGAGCAGCAAATGGTGGCCGGGCGTGATTCCACTGGTCGTCTTTTGGGCTATCGCGGCCTGGATGAGCACCGCACCGCTGGAAGCCGATCTGGCCGCCCGCTCTACCTCGGCGCTGAAGGACACCGTGCTCGACAAGAGCAGGATCGCGGTCGCCGGCCGCGACGTCACCTTCGCCGCGGACGCATTCTCGGAAGATGGCCGTCGCAGCGCGCTGGCCGCCGTGGAAGCCGTGCCGGGCGTGCGGATCGTCAACGACGAAACCCGGCTTGTTCCCGAAGCCAGGCCGTTCGTATGGTCGGCTGAGCGGGACGTCGTCAGGGTGACGCTGGGCGGCAGTGCGCCGCTGCCGGCCAGCAAGGGAAAGTTGCTGGAGGCAGCCCGCGCCAGTCTCGGCGGCGTCGAGGTGGTCGATCAGATGAATTTGTCGCGCGGCGCGCCGCCGCAATTCGACAAAGCCGCATTGCTGCTGCTCGATCAGATCGCGAAATTGAAAGACGGCAAGATCACGATTTCCGATACCAAGGTCAGCCTCTCCGGCATGGCGCGCGATCTCGGCGGCCGGGAAGCGATCGCGGCGGCGCTGAAAAATCTCCCCGAGGGTTTTTCGGTCGCCAGCAATGAGGTCAAGGCGCCGCCTTATATCTTCCAGGCTTACAAGGATCCGGTGGCGGTGACGCTGACGCTGACGGGATATGTGCCCGACAACAATGTCCACGCCGCACTGGCAGCCGCGGCGGCGCGCAAGTTCTTCAGCGAAAAAGTAGTCGACAATCTCAAGGCGAGCGTCGGCGCGCCCTCCGGATTTGCAGCCGCCGTGGTGCCTGCGCTGGGCGCGCTGTCGAGGCTGTCGACCGGCACCCTGGTGGTGTCCGATCGGGAGGTGAAACTCTCGGGCGACGCCCTTTATGACGCGGCGGCGGCCCAGATTCGCGCCGGCCTGGCCAAGGATTTTCCCGCGGGCTGGCAGGTCAAGGCCGACATTTCGGTCAAGCCCGCGGCCGCGCCGGTCGATGCGACCGTGTGCCAGCAGCTGTTTTCGGATTTGCTGGCGAAGGGAAAAATCCGTTTCGATTCCAGGCGCACCACCATCGATCCGGATTCGGCCGGGTTGCTCGACCGGCTGATCGAAACCGCGCTGCGCTGTCCGACCGTCAATGTTGAAATCGCGGGGCACACCGACGGCGACGGCGAGGACGGCTTCAACCAGGCGCTGTCGGAAAAGCGCGCGCAGGCGGTGACCGATTATCTTGTCAAAGCCGGGTTGCCCGCCGATCGCTTCACGGCGACCGGCTACGGCAGCACCCAGCCGGTCGCTTCAAATGGCACCGACGAAGGCAAGGCGCAGAACCGGCGCATCGAGTTCGTGGTGAGGGAATAGCGATGGCCTATCTCGTGACATTTCATTGGGGCTGGCTGCTCGCCGCGCTGTTGCTGGGTCTGGCCATGGGCTGGATCGCGGTGGTTCATCGCGGCCAGGGCGTATCGAAGCGAACCACGCGGTGGCTCGCCGTGTTGGCGGCCGCGCTGGTCGCGGCGGCACTGGCGCGCGTGATCCCCGGCCGCCCGGGCTATTGGCTCGATCTCGGTCTGATCATGTTTGCCA
This sequence comes from Bradyrhizobium erythrophlei, assembly GCF_900129425.1. Classification (NCBI taxonomy): domain Bacteria; kingdom Pseudomonadati; phylum Pseudomonadota; class Alphaproteobacteria; order Hyphomicrobiales; family Nitrobacteraceae; genus Bradyrhizobium; species Bradyrhizobium erythrophlei. The sequence continues at coordinate 261,930 of NZ_LT670817.1, forward strand.
TGTATCTGGTCGGTTGCGCGGTGGGATCGTGGCTGCGCGACTGGGCGCTGTCGCGCCACGCGCCGGCGGCCTGAGGATTTCCAGGGGGGCGCGGGATGCAGCGGTTTACCGGCGAGGGCGACGCGCCGCTCGCGTGGTCGGCCACGTGCCGGAACTCGATCTCTTGATTTTTCAGCGGCTGTCGGCAAAACCCGCCGCCTGATATCATGAAAACTTGACCACTTGCCGCGCAGGGGTGCGGCCGGGACTTCGCTCTGCTGGCGCGAATGCAGCAAAACTGGGCATTTCGCAAGCATGAATTGCCCGTAATATGTTGAAGGAGCGCGTTTTATTCACGTTATGCGAATTCCACTCCGGCGCAAAACACGCTACCACATCGGGGCAGAGAACAAGCGTGGTGCCGGCAGCGGCGAAGTTCGCTCAGGTACCGGCGTCGCGGGATCGTAATTCGAGGTGGAGATGCTGGAAGCAATACGCAGGGCGGCCTCGTTTCTGCGCCAGAAGCAAATCCTGCATAAGCTAGGTGTTGCGGTCAGCGTCACGGTCATCGCGATCGCGTGCTACGTGCTTTACCATATGCTTCGCGGCATCGACGTCGACGAGGTCGTCGAGGCGCTCAAGCAGACCGAGCCCCGCCAGATTGCGCTGGCCGCGTTGTTCGTTGCCGCCGGCTATTTCACCCTGACCTTCTATGACCTGTTCGCGGTTCGCGCCATCGGCCGCGCCGATATTCCCTACCGCGTCAACGCGCTCGCGGCTTTCACCAGTTATTCGATCGGGCATAATGTCGGCGCCAGCGTGTTTACCGGCGGCGCGGTGCGCTATCGCATCTATTCCGCGTGGGGACTGAACGCGATCGACGTCGCCAAGATCTGCTTTCTGGCCGGCCTGACCTTCTGGCTCGGCAATGCCGCGGTGTTGGGGCTGGGTATCGCCTTTCATCCGGAAGCGGCGGCCGCGATCGATCAGCTGCCGATCTGGCTCAACCGTATCGTCGCGTTCGGGATCATCGTCGGGCTGGTCGCCTATGTGGTCTGGGTCTGGACCCAACCGAGAGCGGTCGGTCGCGGGCCCTGGACCGTGCAGTTGCCGGGCGGTCCGCTGACCCTGCTGCAGATCGTGATCGGCATTGTCGATCTCGGCTTTTGCGCGCTGGCGATGTACGTGCTGGTGCCGGACGAGCCCAACCTCGGCTTCGTGGTTGTCGCGGTTATCTTTGTCTCGGCGACGCTGCTCGGCTTTGCCAGCCATTCCCCCGGCGGGCTGGGCGTGTTCGACGCCGCCATGCTGGTCGGCCTGTGGCAGATGGACCGGGAAGACCTGCTCGCGGGGATGCTGCTGTTCCGCGTGCTCTATTATCTTGCGCCGTTCGTCATATCTGTAATCTTACTGACGTTTCGGGAGGTTATCCTCGGCGCGCGGCTGAAGCGCCTGCGTCGGGCGACGCCCGGCTCTGAGGCGGCGCCGAAACGCGAGGCCGTCTACGTAAGAGAGCGCGGGGACACCGGCGCCTGACGAGACGGACCCGAACGAAGAGAGCCGGTCCGATGGCACTACACGATACTTCCACTTCCTTCTTTTCGCCGTGGCCGGACCGGTTGCGGCATTCGGCCATCATTCTGCTTGCCGCCGGGCTGGCGCTGACCGTGCTGGTCGCGTTGGGCGAACTGCCGCTGGTCCGCGCCGCTGCGGTTTTCACCTGCATCGCCGCCGCCGCGCTGGTGCCGTGGCGATTGCACAATGCCACTGCCTCACGTGAGGATGTCCGCGGCGTCAACCCGGTCGAGACCGCGGCCGTCAGCGCCATCGTGTCCGGCATGCCGGATCCGGCGGTGCTGCTCGACCGCGCCGGCCGCGTCATTCACCTCAACGCCGCGGCGGCGCAGCTCGCGCCGGCGCTGCGCAAGAACGAACTGGCCCAGTTCGCGTTGCGCTCGCCCGAAATCATCACCGCGCTGCGCGAGGCCATCGCCACCACCGAAAGCCGGCGTGCGACCTATCTCGATCACGTGCCGGTCGATCGCTGGATGGAACTGATCGTCACGCCGGTGCCGGTGCCGACCCTGTTCGGCGGCACCGATAAATGCATGCTGATGACGTTCCACGACCAGACCCCGCTGCGCCGGGTCGAAGAGATGCGCGCCGACTTCGTCGCCAATGCCAGTCATGAATTGCGCACGCCGCTGGCGGCGCTGTCGGGCTTCATCGACACGCTGCAGGGGCCGGCCAAGGACGATGCCAAGGCGCGCGAGCGCTTTCTCGGCATCATGCACACCCAGGCGACGCGGATGGCGCGGCTGATCGACGACCTGCTGTCGCTGTCGCGGGTCGAACTGTCGGCCCATGTCCGCCCCGATACGCTGGTCGATATCGTCCCGATCATCCGCCAGGTCGCCGATGGGCTGGAGCCGCTGGCGCGGGAGCGCCAGGTCACGATCGATATCGACCTGCCCGAGGATCCAGTGGCGATCGCGGGCGATCGCGAGGAATTGCTGCGGCTGTTCGAGAACCTGATCGAGAACGCGCTGAAATACGGCGCCTCTGGCGGCAAGGTCATCGTCTCGCTGAGCCAGGCCATGTCGAACGAAGGCGTGCCGGAAGTTCGCGTCATGGTGCGCGATTTCGGTCCCGGCATCGCCCCGGAACATCTGCCGCGGCTCACCGAGCGGTTTTACCGGGTGGATGTCGGCGACAGCCGCGCGCAGGGCGGAACCGGACTCGGTTTATCGCTGGTGAAACATATCGTTAACCGGCATCGGGGCCGGCTTTTGATCGAAAGCGTGCCGAAAAACGGCGCCACCTTTACCGCCTGCTTTCCCCAGGCCAGGCCCGCGGTTTCGGCATAAAGACACGTAATATCAATTGCTTGTGTGCGTCATCCAGCTGTCATTAGACCGTCGTAAAAGCAGCATCGACCGCTCCTAAACGGACCGGCGTGAGCGCGATCGGGCGCATTCGGCGCTTCGCTCACCAGATGGAGACCAGCAATGCGTTTCATGAAAGCTATCGTCGCTGCCGGCCTGGTCGCCGCATCGACGTCAGCATATGCCGCCGACATCACAGGTGCCGGCTCGACCTTCATCTATCCGGTCCTTTCCAAATGGGCGGATGCCTACAAGAAGGAATCCGGCGACGGCGTGAACTACCAGTCGATCGGATCCGGCGCGGGGATCAAGCAGATCCAGGCCAAGACCGTGACGTTCGGCGCGACCGACATGCCGTTGAAGGTCGATCAGCTCGAGAAGGATGGCCTCGCCCAGTGGCCGATGATCATGGGCGCGATCGTCCCGGTGGTGAACATCGAGGGCGTGAAGGCCGGCGACATGACGCTGGACGGCGAAACCCTGGCCGGCATCTACAGCGGCAAAATCACCAAGTGGGATGATCCCGCGATCAAGAAGCTCAATCCGAAACTGAGCCTGCCGTCGACCGCGATCGCCGTCGTTCACCGCGCCGACGGTTCGGGTACCACCTTCAACTTCACCGACTACCTGTCGAAGGTCAGCGCGGACTGGAAGTCGAAGGTCGGCTCCGGCACGGCGGTCGAATGGCCGGTCGGCGTTGGCGCCAAGGGTAACGAAGGCGTCTCCGGCAACATCGGGCAGACCAAGGATTCGATCGGTTACGTCGAATACGCCTACGCCAAGCAGAACAAGCTGACCTACACCAAGCTGGTCAACAAGGCCGGCAAGACCGTGGATCCCACCATGGAGGCGTTCAAGGCCGCGGCCGCCAACGCCGACTGGACCCACGCCCCGGGCTATTACCTGATCCTCACCGACCAGCCGGGCGACAAGTCCTGGCCGATCGTGGCCTCGACCTTCGTGCTGATGCACAAGGAACCGGCCGACAAGGCTGCCTCCGCCGAAGCCGTCAAGTTCTTCAAATTCTCCTTCGAGAAGGGCACCAAGATGGCCGAGGAACTCGACTACATTCCGATGCCGGATTCGGTGATCAAGCTGATCGAGAAGACCTGGTCGGCCGACATCAAGAGCTGAGCTGAAAGTCTGGTGTCCCGGATGCGGTGCGGCGTCTCTTGCGCCGCTCCGCAGAGCCGGGACACAAACTCAGCTAAACAACATCGGTCCCGGATCGGCAGCGCACCGCTTTGCGCCGCATCGCATCCGGGACACGAGCGGATCGACTAAACAGGTTAGGGGATTGGCGTGGCAGACATGGCCGTTCAGAGCGATGTAATGGAAGCTGCCGGACCCTACGATCGCGCCAGGGCGCTCAACGCTTTCAAGCTCGGCGACGTTACTTTTTACTGGATCACCCGCGTCTGCGCGATTTCGGTGCTGCTTATTCTCGGCGGCATCATTTTGTCGCTGATCGCGGGCGCCTGGCCGGCGATGAGGGCCTTCGGATTTTCCTTCCTGTGGACGGCGCGGTGGGCGCCGTCGGCCGATCCGCCGGTGCTCGGCGCGCTCGGCCCGCTCTACGGCACGCTGGTGACCTCGGTGATCGCGATGATGATCGCGATTCCGGTCGGCCTCGGCATCGCGATCTTCCTCACCGAACTCTGTCCGCAATGGCTGCGGCGCCCGATCGGCATGGCCGTGGAATTGCTCGCAGGCATTCCCTCGATCATCTACGGCATGTGGGGCTTCTTCGTGCTGGGCCCGTTTCTGGCCAACTACTTTCAGCCTTTCCTGATCGATACCTTCGCGAATGTTCCGGTGCTCGGCACCATCTTCGCGGGGCCGCCGTCCTACCTGAGCCTGTTCAATGCCGCGCTGATCCTGGCCATCATGGTGCTGCCGTTCATCACCGCGATTTCGGTCGACGTCTTCAAGACCGTGCCGCCGGTGCTCAAGGAAGCGGCCTACGGGGTCGGCTGCACCACCTGGGAAGTGGTGCGCAACGTGGTGATCCCCTACACCCGGGTCGGCGTCATTGGCGGCATCATGCTGGCGCTGGGCCGTGCGCTCGGCGAAACCATGGCGGTCACCTTCATCATCGGCAACGCGTTCCGCATCTCGGGTTCGGTGTTCTCTCCGGGCACCACGATCTCGGCCGCGATCGCATCCGAATTCGCCGAAAGCGACGGCCTGCATCAGTCCGGCCTGATCCTGCTCGGCCTGTTGCTGTTCGTGCTGACCTTCTTCGTGCTGGCGACCGCCCGGTGGATGCTGATGCATCTGGAAAAGAAGGCGGGGAGCTGAAGACATGAACCCGATCTACATCCGCCGCCGCCGCCGCAATCTCATCGTCCGCGGGCTTTGCCTCGGCGCCGCGATCTTTGGCGTCACTTGGCTCGCCTTCATCCTGTTCACGTTGTTCTACAATGGCCTTGCCGGCATCAGCCTGCAGCTGTTCACCGAGAACACGCCGCCGCCGGGATCCACCGAGGGCGGCCTGCTCAACGCCATCGTCGGCTCGATCATCATGACCGTGATCGGCGTCGGCATCGGCGCGCCGCTCGGCCTGTTTGCCGGCACCTATCTCGCCGAATACGGCAGGAACGACCGCCTCACCTCGGTGATCCGCTTCATCAACGACATTCTCCTGAGCGCGCCGTCGATCATCATCGGCCTGTTCGTGTATGGCGCGGTGGTGGTGCCGATGGGCGGGTTCTCCGCTTTGGCGGGCGCGCTGGCGCTGGCCGTGATCGTCATTCCGGTCGTGGTCCGCACCACCGAGGATATGCTGCTGCTGGTGCCCAATCCGCTGCGCGAGGCGGCCTCCGCGCTCGGCCTGCCGCGCTCGCTCGTCATCAAGCGCATTGCCTACCGCGCGGCGCGCTCCGGCCTGATCACCGGCGTGCTGCTGGCGACCGCCCGGGTCGCCGGTGAAACCGCGCCGCTGCTGTTTACCGCGCTCAGCAACCAGTTCTTCAGCCTCGGTCTGACCAAGACGATGGCCAACCTGCCGGTCACCATCAACAACTTCGTGCAAAGCCCCTACGCCTACTGGAAGCAGCTGGCCTGGAGCGGGGCCTTGCTTATTACGCTGACCGTGCTTGCCCTGAATATTAGCGCGCGCATTCTCGGCGCCGAGAGGACCGCAAAATGAACGACCTTTCCGTTTCCGTGAGTGTTCCGGGCGCGCCGGCGCCGTCGGTGCCGCATCAGGCGGACGCGCCGGCCAAGGTGACCGCGCGAGGCCTGAATTTCTTTTACGGCGAGAACCACGCGCTGAAGAACATCAACCTGACGCTCGGCGCCAATCGCGTCACCGCCTTCATCGGGCCGTCCGGCTGCGGCAAATCGACCTTGCTGCGGATCTTCAACCGGATGTACGACCTCTATCCGGGGCAGCGCGCCACCGGCCAGCTGATGCTCGATTCCACCAACATCCTCGATCCCAAGCTCGATCTCAATCTGTTGCGCGCCCGGGTCGGCATGGTGTTCCAGAAGCCGACGCCGTTCCCGATGACGATCTACGAGAACATCGCGTTCGGGATCCGGCTGTATGAGAAAATCTCCAAGTCCGAGATGGATGGCCGTGTGGAAAAGGCGCTGCGCGGCGGCGCGCTGTGGAACGAAGTCAAGGACAAACTCGGCGCCAGTGGCTTGAGCCTGTCCGGCGGCCAGCAGCAGCGGCTCTGCATCGCGCGCACCGTGGCGGTGCGGCCCGAGGTGATCCTGTTCGACGAACCCTGTTCGGCGCTCGATCCGATTTCGACCGCCAAGATCGAGGAATTGATCCAGGAACTGGCGGAAGACTATACCATCGCCATCGTCACCCACAACATGCAGCAGGCCGCGCGCGTCTCGGACAAGACCGCCTTCATGTATCTCGGCGAGCTGATCGAATTCGACGAGACCGACAGGATATTCACCTCGCCGAGCGATCGACGGACCCAAGACTACATTACCGGCCGGTTCGGCTAAGGGAGAATTCAAGATGGCTTCAGAACACACCGCGAAAGCGTTCGACAGCGATCTGCAGGAACTGACCCGGCTGGTCGCGGAGATGGGCGGCCTTGCCGAACGCATGATCGTCGAAGCCGTCGACGCGCTGATCCGCAGGGATGTCGCGCTCGGCAAGCACGTGGTCGCCGCCGATGCCGAAATCGACGGCCTGCAGCGCATCATCGAGGAGCGCGCGGTACTCACCATCGCCAGGCGCCAGCCGATGGCGGTGGACCTGCGCGAAATCGTCGGCGCCATGCGGGTTGCCACCGACCTCGAGCGGATCGGCGATCTCGCCAAGAACATGGGCAAGCGGGTGTCGGCGCTGGAAAGCGATTTCCATCCGCTGAAGCTGATCCGCGGCCTCGAGCACATGACCGACCTCGTGCAGTCGCAGGTCAAATCCGTGCTCGATGCCTACGCGGCGCACGACCTGCCGGCGGCGATGACGGTGTGGAAAGGCGATGAGGAAGTCGACGCCATCTGCACCTCGCTGTTCCGCGAACTCCTGACCTACATGATGGAAGATCCGCGCAACATCTCGTTCTGCATCCATCTGATGTTCTGCGCCAAGAACATCGAACGGATCGGCGATCACGCCACCAACATCGCGGAAACCGTGTTCTACATGATCGAAGGCCAGCAAATCCTCGACAAGCGTCCGAAGGGCGACATGACGACGTTTGCGACCACGGTGCCTGGGAGCTGAGAAAGGGTTTTCGAGCGAAGTGGGGACCGGTTCGCGTGAGGAAAACGCGTCAACAAGAGAAGGCGTTTTCGAGCGAAGTGGAAGCCGGTTCGCATGAAGAAAAAACGTCAACAACAGAAGGCTAGCAGATGAGCGCACGGATATTGGTGGTGGAAGACGAGGAAGCGCTGACCACGCTGTTGCGCTACAACCTCGATGCAGAAGGCTACGACGTCGAAACCGTCGGCCGCGGCGATGACGCCGACACCCGGCTGAAGGAGCGCATTCCCGACCTGATCGTGCTGGACTGGATGCTGCCGGGACTGTCCGGGATCGAATTGTGCCGCCGCCTGCGGGCGCGGCCGGAGACGCGGTCGCTGCCGATCATCATGCTGACCGCGCGCGGCGAGGAAAGCGAACGGGTGCGGGGCCTTGCCACCGGCGCCGACGACTACATCGTCAAGCCGTTCTCGGTGCCGGAACTGCTGGCGCGGGTGAAGGGGCTGTTGCGCCGCGCCAGCCCCGAACGCCTCGCCATCGTGCTGGCTTACGGCGACATCGAACTCGACCGCGAGAAGCGCCGCGTCGCGCGCTCCGGCCGTCCGATCGACCTCGGGCCGACCGAATATCGGCTGCTGGAATTTTTCCTGGAACATCCGGGCCGGGTGTTCAGCCGCGAGCAACTGCTCGACAGCGTCTGGGGCCGCGACATCTATATCGACGAGCGTACCGTCGATGTGCACATCGGCCGCCTGCGCAAATTGCTCAACCCGGGCCGGGAGCAGGATCCGATCCGCACCGTCCGCGGCGCCGGCTACGCGCTGGATGACCGGTTCGCCAAGGTGGAGTAGGCGCCATTGACGTTCCCCGGACGCTGCGCAGCGCGTAAGCGGTGTGCAGCCGATCCGGGGTCCATCTTTTTTACAGCGCCGAACAGGTCCCCGGCTCTGCGGTGCATCGTGAAGGACGCTGCACCGCGTCCGGGACACGGGAGCCGGCGTTCGCCCGGACGACGTCAACTTGTGTAGCGTTCTCAGTGGATCGGTTGAAGCGATTGCTTCCACGCCGTCATTGCGAGCGTAGCGAAGCAATCCATGGTGCCGCGCATAGCAAAGCTGGATTGCTTCGTCGCTGACGCTCCTCGCAATGACGAGAAGTCTACCTTGTCTGCTTCGGCGGCTGGCGGCGGCGGTCGGAGGCCGGCTGATAGGCGATGCGCGAATGATGCGCGCAATAGGGCAGGCTGGTCAGCGCCTTGCCGCCGCAGAAGAAGAATTCCGAACTGGAGGGATCGCCGATCGGCCAGTGACAGGTGGCCTCGTTGAGTTCCAGCAGCGACAGCCGCTGGCTCATCGGCACCACGTTGTCGTAGGCGATCGGATCCGGCTCCATCTCGACATCGAAAGCATGCGCCAGCGCGGTGTTGCCGCGCGAGACCGGACGCGACACCCGCATCATCGGCTGGGCCGGGCGGGCCTTGCGCTGCCGCGGTGCGGCCGAGGAGGGGCTCTTGGCGCGGCCCGAAAGGCCTAGCCGGTGGACTTTGCCGATCACGGCATTTCGCGTCACATTTCCGAGTTCCGCGGCAATCTGGCTGGCCGAAAGCCCGGCCTCCCAGAATTTCTTCAATTGCTCGACGCGATCGTCAGACCAGGTCAATACAGTCATCGCACTCTTCCCTTCGCGTGGCGCCGGCCGATCAGGGACAGCGCAGCGATGCCAATTCTCTCAAAATCCCTGCGGGCAGAATCCCTTAGCCCTCGCCGGGCGCGGAAAGCGCGCCCGAACGTGTACGCCTGACACTGACGACTTAGAGGATCCGAACCGCCGCACGAGATGTCGTACCCGACGGCCCAGACGCTACAATATGGCGTGACTCTGGCGCAAGAGTCCGCGTGAGCGCGTCCACATGTTCCGTGAGTTAAGCACTGCAATTGGATTTTTCCACGGCTGCAAACCTGCAGGGAGCGCGCGCGGGGGCCCCCCGGGACCGGTTGACAGTTATGGCCGCGCGCATAGAATGCCTGCACGTGCCGCCCCGAAAAGGCGGCACGTTTGTTTTTCCGGGACTGGTTGCCGATGCGATCGCGCCAATGCGCGCATCGCGGCCGGGCCTAACCGTCAGTGATCGCCATGACCAACAGCGCGACGTCACATCTGCTTCCCGTATTCGCCAGGGTCGATCTCGGTTTCGAGCGCGGCGAAGGCGCATGGCTGATTGCGACCAACGGCGAACGCTATCTCGACTTCACTTCCGGCGTCGCGGTCAATGCGCTCGGCCATTGCCATCCGCATCTGGTCGCTGCATTGCAGGAGCAGGCCACAAAACTCTGGCACATGTCGAACCTGTTCAAGAGCCCGGACGGCGAGCGGCTGGCGGCGCGGCTGTGCGAACAAAGTTTTGCTGACTTCGTGTTCTTCGCCAATTCCGGCGCCGAGGCGATGGAATGCGCGATCAAGGTCACGCGCAAATACCACGCCGTCAAAGGTCATCCAGAACGCTATCGCATCATCACCTTCGACGGCGCGTTTCACGGACGAACGCTGGCGACGCTGGCGGCGACCGGCTCGGCCAAATATCTCGAAGGTTTCGGGCCGCCGATGGACGGCTTCGACCAGGTGCTGCTCGGCGATCTCGAAGCCGTCAGGAAGGCGATCGGCCCGCACACCGCGGGCATCCTGATCGAGCCGCTGCAGGGCGAAGGCGGCGTGCGCGCCGCACCGCACGCGTTCTTCAAGGCGTTGCGCCAGCTCTGCGACGACAACGGCCTGCTGCTGGTATTCGACGAGGTGCAGACCGGCATGGGCCGCACCGGCGACCTGTTCGCCTACCGGCGCCTCGGCGTGACGCCGGACGTGATGTCGCTGGCGAAAGCGCTCGGCGGCGGTTTTCCGATCGGCGCTTGTCTGGCGACGGCTGAAGCCGCCTCCGGCATGACGCCGGGCTCGCACGGTTCGACCTTCGGCGGCAATCCGCTCGCGGTCGCGGCCGCCAACGCGGTGCTGGACGTGATGCTGAAGCCCGGATTTTTCGAGCACGCGCAGAAGATGTCGCTGTTGCTGAAACAGAAGCTCGCCTCGGCGGTCGATCGCCATCCAAACGTGCTTGCGGAAGTGCGCGGCGAGGGACTGCTGATCGGCCTGAAGGCGGTGGTGCCGTCGGCCGATCTGGTGGCGGCGTTGCGCGAGCAAAAGCTGCTCACGGTCGGCGCCGGCGAAAACGTGGTGCGGTTTCTGCCGCCGTTGATCGTGAGCGAATCCGAGATCGAGGAATCTGTGGCGCGCCTCGAGCGCGCCTGCGTTGAGCTTTCCAGCGCACAGTTGAAACGGGCGGCGGGGCAATGAGTAAAGCCCTGCGCCATTTTCTCGACCTCAACGAGATTCCGACCAAGGAATTGCGCAACATTCTCGCAGCCAGCGTCGCCATGAAGGCGAAGCTGAAGGCGCAAAAGGAACAAGGTGCCAGGCTGGAAAGGCCGCTCGAGGGCAAGACGCTGGCGATGATCTTCGAAAAGCCCTCGACCCGCACAAGGGTGTCGTTCGACGTCGGCATGCGCCAGCTCGGCGGTGAATCGATCATGCTGACCGGGGCGGAAATGCAGCTCGGCCGCGGCGAGACCATCGCCGATACCGCGCGCGTGCTGTCGCGCTACGTCGACGCCATCATGATCCGTATTCTCAACCACGATGCGTTGCTGGAACTCGCCGCCCACGCCACCGTGCCCGTCATCAACGGGCTGACGCGGCGCTCGCATCCCTGCCAGGTGATGGCGGACCTGATGACGTTCGAGGAGCACCGCGGCCCGATCGAAGGCCGCACCGTCGCCTGGACCGGCGACGACAACAACGTGCTGGTGTCGTGGGCGCATGCCGCGGAGCGTTTTCAGTTCAATCTCCGCATCGCGACTCCACCGGAGCTGGCGCCGAACAAGTCGATGCGGGACTGGATCAAGGCGACGCAGGCGCCGATCGTGCTCGGCAACGATCCGGAGGCCGCCGTGCGCGGCGCCGATTGCGTGGTCACCGATACCTGGTTCTCGATGGGCGACAAGGACGGCGAGCATCGCCACAATCTGCTGAAACCGTATCAGGTCAACGCCAAGCTGATGGCGCTGGCGAAACCGGACGCGCTGTTCATGCACTGCCTTCCCGCCCATCGCGGCGACGAGGTCACCGACGAGGTGATCGACGGCCCGCAGTCGGTGGTGTTCGACGAAGCCGAAAATCGCCTGCACGCGCACAAGGGCATTCTGGCCTGGTGCTTCGAGGCGGTGGCGTGAAGGTCGCTTGAACAACTACATCGTTGTTCCGGCCAAGCGAAGCGCGAGTCGTCTCTTCCCCTTCTCCCCTTGTGGGAGAAGGTGATCCTCGCGAAGCGAGGATCGGATGAGGGGTCTCTCTCCGCGGATGCAGACCCCTCATCCGGCAGCCTTCGGCTGCCACCTTCTCCCACAAGGGGAGAAGGGAAGAAGGTCCCGACGTCCCGTGCGCAATTGCGGACCAGGCCGGGACGACTCGTGGGGAGATTTTCGCTCTTCACCGGCCCCCTTTCGATTTGCACCCGCCGACCCCAGATAAAGTGCCATGACATCACAATCCCCCGACATCAAAATTGCACTGGAAACCCCGATCCGCGCGCCGTCGGCGGTGCCGGTCGACGACGCGGTGCTGCCGTTCGAGGTCGCTTCGCTCGATCTGCGCGGACGGCTGACCCGGCTCGGCCCGGCGCTCGACGACGTTCTCACCAAGCACGATTATCCGGCACCGGTGGGCAAATTGCTCGGCGAGGCGATCGTGCTGACGACGCTGCTCGGCTCGTCCCTGAAATTCGAAGGCCGCTTCATCCTGCAGACCCAGACCGACGGCCCGGTATCGTTTCTGATCGTCGACTTCCAGGCGCCGGACCGCCTGCGTGCCTATGCGCGCTTCGATGCGAAGCGGCTCAGGGATGGCCAGGATTCCGGCGCGCTGCTGGGCAAAGGCCATCTCGCCATGACCATCGACCAGGGCCCGGATATGAGCCGCTACCAGGGACTGGTGGCGCTCGAAGGCGGCAGCCTCGAAGACGCCGCGCACGAATATTTTCTGCGTTCGGAACAGATTCCGACCAGGGTGCGGCTGGCGGTCGGCGAGGAATGGCGCGGCGGCGGCGAAGGCCCAAGACATCGCTGGCGCGCCGGCGGCATGCTGCTGCAGTTTTTGCCGAAGGCGCCGGAGCGGGCGCGGCAGCCCGATCTGCATCCCGGCGACGCGCCGGAAGGTGTCGTTGCGCATCTGATGGCGGAAGACGACGCCTGGGTGGAAGGCCAGTCGCTGATCTCGACCGTCGAAGACGTCGAGCTGATCGATCCGGATCTGTCGGGCGAGCGGCTATTGTATCGTTTGTTTCACGAGCGCGGCGTGCGGGTGTTTCCGCCGCTGCCGCTGCGCGCGCAATGTTCCTGCTCGCGCGACGCGGTGGCAGGCATGCTCGCGAGCTTCGCGCCGCGAGACCGCGCCGACATGGTCAAGGACGGCAAGGTGGTCGTGACCTGCGAGTTCTGCTCGTCGGTGTACGAGTTCACGCCGGACGAAACGGGCGTGGAGTAGGGCACACTCGACGTCATGCCCGGGCGGACGAGCCCGGCCGCTGCGTCACTTGAGCGTCGTTCCCGGGTTCATCATTTGCAATTGAGACTCCGTTATTCCGGGATGGTGCGTTAGCACCAGACCTCAGATGTGCCATTGCACATCGGGGAATCTCGAGATTCCGGGCTCGATGCTTCGCATCGCCCCGGAATGACGGCTTCATCGGGCGAAAAACTGGCCCCGACCTGTTTCTGATTTTCAGAAATTATTCTTGCCGCCCGACCCAAATCACTTCTATATTCACCGCCATCCAGTCCCACTCAGAGGGGCGTTGCGCAACGTCACCAGCGCGGGGCGGGGTGCGGTGGACGCGGATGGTGCTCCTGACGAGGGTGCTTGAGGCGGACGGCGAAGACGTGTGGTCCTGACACCCCGACGCTGGTGTCAAGTCGGTGGAGGCAACTCCGCCGGCGACGGTGGCAAGAAAGCCGATCACCGGGGAGAGCACGGTATAAGCCGTAAACCATTGCGCGGGGAATGCCGGGTGATTCCGGTGTGACCTGACTAACGCGTGTGCTTTCTACCACTACCCCTGCACGCGCGGCGGCGGGCGCATCGGGCGCCCGGCATTCCCTGCGCCCTCTGATTGCAGAGGGCGGAACGAGCAGGCCAAACCTCGCGCAACACATGCGGCGAGATCGCGGAGGTGTGTCGGAAAATGACGACGCTGTTTGCAAATTGAATTCGGTTCACCTCGCCCCGCTTGCGGGGAGAGGTCGGAGACGGAGCGCAGCGAAGTCTCCGGGTGAGGGGGACTCTCCGCGAGTCCGGGTCTGTCGAGAGTCCCCCTCACCCGCTCGCCACCGGACAGCGCAAGCGCGCTGCCGGGAGCTCGCGACCTCTCCCCCCGCAAGCGGGGCGAGGTAAGGAAGCGCCTAATTCAGCACCCGCTTCCCATCCGGGCTGTCGAGCGAGAACGTCGGCACGTCGATCTCGAAGCGTTCGCCGCTCTCGTTCACCATCTGGTAGCGGCCGGTCATGATGCCCGACGGGGTCGGCAGCGGCACGCCGCTGGTGTATTCGAAGCGCTCGCCCGGCGCGAGCACGGGCTGCTCGCCGATGACGCCCTTGCCACGGACTTCCTGCTTGCGGCCCGAGGCGTCGGTAATGATCCAGTGCCGGGTCTGCAACTGCACCGTCTCGTCGCCGGTATTGGTGATGACAATGGTGTAGGACCAGAAATATTCGGATTTTTCGACCGACGAGCGTCCCGGCATGAAGTTCGGCTCGACGGTGACTTCGATCTGGCGGGTGACGGCGCGGTACATGCGGGCGACTCTTTCCAATGGTGGAGGATCATATCGAAAAGATTCAGCGGAACCAACCGCCCTCGGCGGCATCCGTGCGCTCAACTCCCATCGTCGTTTCAACATAGTTCCGCTCTAAAGCGCGGCCGCGCAGCCCAACGTAACTTGCTTGCAAATCCGGGGCCGGTACTATCTGCCGGTGTTATGCTTTGTGCCGTGCGGATTCGTAAAGCAGAGCCGCTCAAACCCGGTGCCAGATGACGTCCATTGCCGATCGAATTGCCGGACCACCGCTTGCGGGCGCAGCGGATGCGATCGCGCAGGACGCGGCGCCCGTTGCCTCGGCACCGGCCATTTCGTTTCCCGCGGTCGGCGAGCGCGAACTGCGGCTCGATCTGTTCCGCGGACTGGCGCTGTGGCTGATCTTCATCGACCATCTGCCGCCCAATCTGTTGACCTGGTTCACGATCCGCAATTACGGTTTCAGCGACGCCACCGAAATCTTCATTTTCATCTCGGGCTACACCGCGGCGTTCGTTTACGGCCGCGCCATGCTGGAGTCCGGTTTCGTGATCGCGACCGCGCGCATCCTGCGCCGGGTCTGGCAGATTTATGTCGCGCACGTGTTCCTGTTCACGATCTTTCTGGCGGAGATTTCCTACGTCGCCACCAGCTTCGAGAACCCGCTATATTCGGAAGAAATGGGAATCATGGATTTCCTCAAGCAGCCCGACGTCACCATCGTCCAGGCGCTGCTCCTGAGATTTCGTCCCGTCAACATGGACGTGCTGCCGCTCTATATCGTGCTGATGCTGTTTCTGCCGCTGATCCTGTGGCTGATGAAATGGCGAGCCGACGTCACGCTGGCGCTGTCGGTCGTGCTCTATGCCCTCACCTGGCATTTCGATCTGTACCTGTCGGCCTATCCGAACGGCTACTGGGTCTTCAATCCGTTCGCCTGGCAACTGCTGTTCGTGTTCGGCGCCTGGTGCGCGCTGGGCGGCGCCCGGCGCATGTCGCGGATTCTTTCATCGCCGGTCACGCTGTGGATTTCGCTGGCCTACCTGTTCGCGGCGTTCTGCGTGACGCTGACCTGGTATCTCCCGCAATTGAGCCATCTGATGCCGCGCTGGCTCGAGCAGTGGATGTATCCGATCGACAAGACCGATCTCGACGTCCTCAGGTTCGCGCACTTCCTGGCGCTGGCGGCAATCACCGTCCGTTTCCTCCCGCGCGACTGGCCCGGCTTGAAGTCGCCGTGGCTGCGGCCGCTGATCCTGTGCGGGCAGCACTCGTTGGAAATTTTCTGCCTCGGCGTGTTCCTGGCGTTTGCCGGGCATTTCGTGCTGGCCGAGGTTTCCGGCGGGGCCGCGCTGCATTTCCTGGTCAGTATTTCCGGGATATTCATCATGTGCGCCGTGGCCTGGGTAATTTCGTGGTACAAGCATTCCGCCGACAAGAGCGCCTCGCAGAGAAAGGGCGCCATCGGCAATGCCGATATGGCGGGAGGGGGCTTATGACGTCCAACTCGGGAGCCATCCTGGGACTGCTCATGCTGACGGGCTTTTTTGCCGCAGTGCCCGCGCGCGCCGAGGATACTCCCCAGAGTTGCGAGGTGCCCGACTACCTGCTCAGCAGCGAAAGTGCGCTGCCCAAGGTCGCGGACGCGGTAAAAAATGGCCATCCACTGGATATTCTGGTGATCGGCAGCCGGTCGTCGACCCTCAACACGTCGGAAGGCGTGGCCTATCCCGGCCGGTTGCAGGCGATGCTGCGGGAGAAACTTCCATCGGTTCCCGTCAACGTTTCCGTGGAACTACAGACCAAGAAAACCGCCGAGGAAGTAGCCGCCGGAATGGTTAAGCTGATGGAAGGCAAAAAGCCTACTTTGGTGATCTGGCAGACCGGCACGGTCGATGCTGTGCGATCCGTCGATCCCGATGACTTTCGCACTGCCGTTGACGAGGGTGTTGCTGCGCTGCAAAATGCGGGAGCCGACGTGATCTTGATGAACTTGCAATACAGCCCGCGCACGGAAACGATGATTTCCGCGCCGCCCTATTTGGATAATATGCGCGTGGTGGCGCAGCAGCACGACGTTCCGCTGTTTGACCGCTTCGCCATCATGCGGCAATGGAACGACTCGGGAGACTTCGACCTGTTCAGCGCATTCCATGGCATCGAATTGGCAAAGCGTGTCCACGATTGTCTCGGCCGCGCGCTGTCGAAATTTGTGATCGACGCGGCGCACCTTGGCCCCGCTCAGCAAAACTGAGGATCTGGCGTTAATGAGTTTTC
Organism: Bradyrhizobium erythrophlei; assembly: GCF_900129425.1. Classification (NCBI taxonomy): domain Bacteria; kingdom Pseudomonadati; phylum Pseudomonadota; class Alphaproteobacteria; order Hyphomicrobiales; family Nitrobacteraceae; genus Bradyrhizobium; species Bradyrhizobium erythrophlei. Next base: position 278,648 of record NZ_LT670817.1, read on the forward strand.
ACCGCCCTTTTTACCGAAAAGCATCGCTGGCTGCGCCCGTGGTCGCCGCACTTGTGTTGCTGATGCCGCCGTCGGTCCCGGTCGCGCGCGCCCAGGCCGCCCAGCAGGCCGCGCTATCTGACAGCGCCAAATCCGACGCCCCCAAATCCGACGGTGCCAAACCGGCGGCCTCGCAGACCACCGGCGCCAGCGGTGCGGGCAATGTTGCCGCGGTCGACCAGGCCAATCCGCCGCAGCAAAAGAGCCTCACCACCAAGACGATCGAAAAGGTGAAGCAAGTCGCGAAATCGGCCGGCGACATTTTCAGCCGCGTTCCGTGCCTGCCGCCGAAGGGCGGCGCCAAGTCGATGGGGTCGCTGCCGCATGTGGCGAACAAGCTCGCCTCGGGCGAGCCGGTCGTCATCGTCGCGTTCGGATCGTCCTCGACCGCGGGATACGGCACGACGTCGCCCGAATTCACCTATCCCAATCGGCTGGCAGCGCAGCTGCGCCGGCATTATCCGGACGCCAACATCACCATCCTCAATCGCGGCCGGGGCGGCGAGGATGCGCCCGAAATGATGAAGCGGCTGCAGGCCGAAGTGATCGACGCCAAGCCGGATCTGGTGATCTGGCAGGTCGGCACCAACGCGGTGCTGCGCAACCTCGATCCCACCGAGACCGCAAAGCTGGTGGAGGAGGGCGTGGCCCGCATCCAGGCCGCCGGCGCCGATCTGGTGCTGGTCGATCCGCAATATTCTCCGAGGGTCACCGAGCGCGCCGAAAGCGCCAGCCTGATGGTGAAGCTGCTCGGCAAGGTCGCCCAACTGCGCCATGTCGGATTTTTCCCGCGCTTCGAGGTGATGCGCGAATGGCACGAGCAGCAGGCGCTGCCCATCGACAGCTTCGTGATAGCCGACGGCCTGCACATGAACGACTGGGGTTACGCCTGCTTCGCCCAGCTGCTCGGCGACGACATCATCAAGTCGGTCGGCCAGATCAAGCTCGGCGTCAACGTGCCGGGCAGCGTGCAGAAATATCGGCCGATGTGAGGTGAGGTGAGGCGAATGGGGAGTGGCGAATGGTGAAAGGCAATTCGCCATTCGCTACTCGCCACTCGCCCCTACCTCACGCCCTCTCCAGCGCCTGCTGCAGATCCTCGATCAGATCGTCGCGATGTTCGAGGCCGGCGGAAAATCTGATAAAACCTTCGCTGATGCCGAGTTCGGCGCGCGCGTCCGGGGTCAGGCGCTGATGCGTGGTGGTGGCGGGATGGGTGACGAGGCTCTTGGCGTCGCCGAGATTGTTCGAGATCCGCGAGATTTTCAGCGCGTTGAGACACCGGAACGCACCCGCCTTGCCGCCCTTGACCTCGAAGCCGACCAGCGTCGATCCGGCGTGCATCTGCTTCTTCACCAATGCGGCCTGTGGATGATCGGCGCGGCCGGGATAGATCAGCCGCGAGATTTTCTGATGCCGCGACAGCGCGTCGGCGACGGCGGCGGCGGTTTCGGTCTGCGCACGGACGCGGACGGCCAGCGTCTCCAGCCCCTTCAGCAGGATCCAGGCGTTGAACGGCGACATCGACGGGCCGGTCTGGCGCATGAAATTGTGGATGTGTTCGGCGATGAACGCTTCCGAGGACAGGATGATGCCGCCGAGACAGCGGCCCTGGCCGTCGATGTGCTTGGTCGCGGAATACACCACCACGTCGGCGCCCAGGGCGAGCGGGCTCTGCCAGATCGGCGTCGCGAACACATTGTCGACGATCAGCCGGGCGCCGCCCTGGTGCGCGATCTCGGCGATGGCGCCGATGTCGAGCACGTCGAGCGTCGGATTGGTCGGGCTCTCCAGGAAACAGCTTTTGGTGTTCGGCCGCATCGCCTTCTGCCACTGGTCGAGATCGAGGCCGTCGACCAGCGTGGACTGGATGCCGTAGCGCGGCAGCAGATCTTCCACGACGTAGCGGCACGAGCCGAACATCGCCTTAGAGGCGACCACGTGATCGCCGGCTTTCAGCGGCGCCAGAATCGCCGTGGTCACCGCGGCCATGCCTGTGGCGGTGGCGCGGGCGGCTTCGGCGCCTTCGAGCTCGATCATGCGGCGCTCGAACATCGCGATGTTCGGATTGGAAAAGCGCGAATAGAGAAAGCCGGGCTCCTCGCCCTTGAAGCGCGCCTCGCATTGTTCGGCGCTGTCATAGACAAAGCCCTGGGTCAGAAACAGCGCCTCGGATGTTTCGCCGAATTGCGAGCGCAAATTGCCCGAATGGACCAGCCGGGTCTCGGGACGGTAGCGGGCGGTGGGCGACGCGGGTGCGGTAGTATCAGACATGTGTCCTCCATCGTGACCATCTCGAAAAATGGTCACAAAAAAACCGGCCTGGAAAAATTCCACAGGCCGGGATCACACTGTCCCCGGCCTGTTTAGCGACTTATTTAACGTGGCTGCAAGCCGGCCGGCTCAAATCACCACGGGATAACTGATGCTGATATTCCCTCGCGCCCTTTCCGTCAAGGCGGTCATCGGATAACCGGTAAAAGTCCGTATTTTCAGCGTCTGGATGGGCTAACGAAGTCATCCCGAGGACCCCATTGTGTCGTTCACGCTTCAACCCGACGCCAACGGTATTTTGCCCGACCGCATGATCGCGGCGATGGCGGATGCCGGCCTGATTTTGCCCGCCTATCCCTTTGTCGAAAGCCAGATCCAGCCGGCCAGCCTCGATTTGCGTCTCGGCGATGTCGCCTATCGGGTGCGCGCGAGCTTTTTGCCGGGGCCGGGCGCGACGGTGGCGGAGCGGATCGATGAATTGAAGCTGCACGAAATCGATCTGACCGACGGCGCGGTGCTGGAGACCAACTGCGTCTACATCGTGCCGCTGCTGGAGAGTCTCGCATTGCCGCCGGAAATCGTCGCCGCCGCCAATCCGAAAAGCTCGACCGGACGGCTCGACGTGTTCACCCGTGTGATCGCGGACGGCACCCGGCGGTTCGACATGATCGGCGCGGGTTATCATGGCCCGCTCTATGCCGAGATCAGCCCGAAGACGTTCCCGGTGCTGCTGCGCGAGGGATCGCGACTGTCGCAGGTCCGCTTTCGCACCGGCGATGCCATCCTCAACGCCGACGAACTCGACGCGCTGCACGATCTGGAGCGGCTGGTCGATGCCGACGACGCCGATCTCGTCAACGGCGTGGCGCTCAGCGTCGATCTGTCCGGCGAGAATGCCAGTGGTTTCGTCGGCTACCGCGCCAAGCGCCATACCGGCGTGGTCGATATCGACCGCCGCGGCGGCTATGCCATCGGCGAATTCTGGGAACCGATATCGGCGCGGCCCGATGGCAGCCTCATTCTCGATCCCGGCGAGTTTTATATTCTCGCCTCGAAAGAGGCCGTTCAGGTGCCGCCGGACTACGCCGCCGAGATGGTGCCGTTCGATCCCCTGGTCGGCGAATTCCGCGTGCATTATGCCGGGTTCTTCGATCCAGGCTTCGGCTATGCCGGCGCCGGCGGGCAAGGCTCGCGCGCGGTGCTGGAGGTACGCTCGCGCGAAGTCCCGTTCATCCTGGAGCACGGCCAGATCGTCGGCCGGCTGGTGTACGAGAAAATGCTGGCGCGGCCCGACGCCATGTACGGCCAGCGCATCGGCTCCAACTATCAGGCGCAGGGCCTCAAGCTGAGCAAGCATTTTCGGGCGTAGCTTTGGCCCCTCATCCTGAGGAGCATCGCGAGGCGATGCGTCTCGAAGGATGGCGGCATCGGGACTGGATGGTTCGAGACGCGCCAACGGGTCCGCGCGAAGCGCAGCCCGATGATAAACTCCGACGCGCTCCTCACCATGAGGATCGAGTGCTCGCCTCGCCGCTTGCCGACGACGGCCTCCTGCGCCACGGTGACCAAAACAGAAACTGGGAGCGAGCATGACGACGGCGCAAAACGGCAGCGCGGACCAAGCAAAATGGCTGCGATGGCGCAGTGTCGCCGATCTCTATCATGCCTATTTTACAGGGCTCATCCTCACGGTGGTGACACGTCGCGGGACGCCGGATGCCGCGGAATTCGTGTTCCGGGTGTTCCGCCGTCAGCAGCAGGAACGCTTCCTGCCGGGCCTTGAGAAACTCGGCCTCAGCCACCTGCCGCCGGCGGTGGCGGCGGCGCAATATCATTATCTGTCTAACTGGATCGGCGGCGTGTCGGTCGAATACATGTACGAGTCCGATCGCAAGGCCTGGATCCGTTATCCGCCGCCGCGCTGGATATGGAAGGGTACCGCGATCTGCGGCGTGCCCGGCGAAGTGTCGCGCGCGATGCTGCGGGGATGGCACGCCAACAACGGCGTTTCGCTGGGCAATCCCAACCTCGGCTTCGTCTGTACCAAGCAGAGCGTCGACGGGCAGGACGGCCTTGAAGGCTACTATTGCGAATACGACCACGCGCTCGAGACCGATCAGCGCCTGGTGTTCGCGCGCCATCTCGAAGCCCCTATGTTCGATCCTGCAAATGCACCGGCTTTGCCGGTCGCGAGCTGGCCAAAGCCGCGGCTCGAAAAGGCCTATCGCAATTACGCGATGGAATATGTGCGGACCGCGGCACCGGTCCTGGTGCAATTGTTCGGCCCCGAAGATGCCGGCTACCTGCTGCACATGACCGGCAAGTTGATCGGCATGCAGTTCTTCGACGAGGTCGCGCGCGGCTTCGGCCTGGGCCACGGAACGGCCAAAGACTTCGCTGCATTCCTGCGCGCCTTGTTGCAGGCGCAGGACGACGACGTGGATGGCGACGATGACGATAGCGGCCACGAAATCAGGCAGACGACCTGGAGACTGATGGCCGATGTCGGGGATTGTCACCCGGCCTGCGCCAGGGTCCTGGAAGGACTGTTTGAAGGGCTCGCGGCCGGCTGCGGCCGCCACATCGCTGTGCGCATGACGCCCGCGTTGGGCGGTGCTCCGCCGTTCGTCTGGTCGATCGGGTAGCGGAAAACCCGGTTACCTTCATCTGCAATCCCGCACAGGGCCATTGCGCCCGATGCACGGGGAAGCGGACACGATCGTGCTAGGACACATTGCGGCGCGGCAATCAGATCGGGCCAAGGGAGAGAACCACGTTGCCCGATATCGCCGTCCCCGAAATACCTGTCGACGAACAGGAGCGTCCGCTTCCGACGCCTGACGCGCCGGCGAGAAACGCGCTGGTCGACGGTCCGATCCTGCGTACGCTGCTGTGGCTGGCGTGGCCGAACGTGATCGCGCTCAGCGCCGGCACCTGCGTGGTGATCGCCGAGACCTCCTATATCGGCCGGCTCGGTGTCGAGTCGCTGGCCGCGATGGCGCTGGTGTTTCCGTTCGTGATCCTGACCATGACGATGTCGGGCGGCGCGATGGGCGGCGGCGTGTCGTCGGCGATCGCGCGAGCGCTCGGCGCCGGCGACAGGGAGCGGGCCAGCGCGCTGGCGGTCCACGCGCTGATGATCGGTGGTTGCTTCGGGCTCACGATCACGCTGATCATGCTGGCCTTCGGCCAGGCGCTTCTGGAATTGCTCGGCAGCCGCGGCAACGTGCTGGCGCTCGCGACCGGCTACGCCCAGATTTTCTTCGGCGGCGCGGTGCTGCCATGGCTGATGAACACGCTTGGCGCCATCCTGCGCGGCACCGGCAACATGAAGCTGCCGTCGCTCATCATTCTCAACTCCGCCGTCTGTCAGATCGTGCTCGGCGGTATCCTCGGGCTGGGGCTCGGGCCGGTACCGCAATTCGGCATGCGCGGCGTGGCGGCGGGTCCGCTGACCGCTTATTCGATCGGCGGCGCGATCATGGCATGGTACATTTTTTCCGGCCGGGCGCGGGTCACGCCGGTGATCCGGGGACTTCGAATCCGGCGCGGCATGTTCTTCGACATTCTGAAAGTCGGTGCCGTGTCCTGTTTCTCGCCGCTGCAGTCGGTACTGACGATTACCATCCTCACCCACATGCTCGCGCAATTCGGAACCCAAGTCCTGGCCGGATACGGTATCGGCGCCCGGCTGGAATTCATGCTGACCTCGATCGCTTTCGCGGTCGGAATTGCGTCGGTGCCGATGGTCGGAATGGCGATCGGCGCGGAGCGCGTGGCGCGCGCGCGACGCATTGCGCTGATCGCAGGCTGCGTGTCGTTCGTCTCGGTCGGCCTCGTCGGCAGCGTGATTGCGATCTTCCCCGACCTCTGGGTGGATATTTTCACGCATGATCGCGGCGTGCGTGCCGCCAGCCGGCAGTATTTGTCGATCGCCGCGCCGATGTACGCGTTCCTGGGGCTGTCAATCTCGATGTATTTTTCCTCGCAAGGTGCTGCGAAAGTCCTGGGACCGGTGCTCGCGCAAACCGTTCGGCTGTTGTTCGTGGCTGGCGGCGGCTGGTGGCTGTCGATGAACGACGCGACCGCCGCGAAATTCTTCGCGCTGGCCGCAGCTTCGATGGCGGTGCTCGGCGTGTTGTCGGTCGCCAGCGTGGTTCTGACCCGCTGGGGACCGCGCCGCGGCGCCGTTGCGGAAGTCCGCCCAGCGTTGTCCTGACCGGGCGATCAGCGCCGCCGGCTGCTGATAGCGTTATGCGGCGTGACGCCCCAGCGCTTTCTGCATCGCCAGCGCCGCCTGCTCCATCTGGGCGTCGATATAGGCCGCGATTGCGTGGGGCAACACGTCGACGATCCAGATCAGCCGTGTGCGCCTGTCGCCATCGGCGGTCACCTGCACCGATGCGTTGTAATGTTTCACCCGCTCGCTGACCACGGCATACACCAGTCGCCGCCGAGGCTCGTCGCAATCGACCAGCAGTTCGCGCGCCACCGTGCCGTTGGCGAAGGTCACGATCCGCGCCTCACCGTCGATCCGCGCCTCGCGCACGAATCCCGGCGCCAGCCGTTGATGCACCGCGCCGAAATCGCGCACCGCGGCCCAGACGTCGTCGGGGTGGGCCTCGAGGAGGATGTCCTTGTGGATGGAAGCCATGATGATGATCTCTCTTGCTGGGCCGTCATTGCGAGGAGCGGTAGCGACGAAGCAATCCATTCCAGCCCGCGTCGGTGCACGTTGGATTGCTTCGCGGAGCCTGTCATCGGGCGCGCTTTCGCGCGACCCGTTGGCTCGCAATGATGGTGGTCAGAGCGGAGCGCTGGTACCTAAGTGCAAACCGCCTCGACATTGTTGCCGTCGGGATCGATCAGGAACGCGGCGAAATAGCTCGGGCTGTAGTCGGCGCGCGGGCCGGCGGCGCCGTTGTCGCGGCCTCCGGCCTCCAATCCGGCGCTGTGAAATTTCCGGATCGCGGCATGGTCGGGCGCGCGGAAGGCGATATGGGCACCGGCGCCGGCCGGCCCGTTGTGCAGATAAAGCCACAGCGCCGGCTCGCCCTTGGGGCCGAAACTCGCACCGGTCTCATCGCGCGAGTACAGGACGTATCCAAGTGGCGCCAATGCGGCCGTATAGAAACCTACGCTGGCGTCGAGATTCCTGACTTTCAATCCGATGTGGTCGTACATGGGTGATCTCCTGATCGAGGCGCGTGTGAGAGGCGCGGTACGGAGATGATCCTAGTCAGTGCAGGACGAGGCGTTCTTGGAAAATCTTGCGCATCCCGCGCGAGGCCTGTCGGAACCTGCGCGGCGAGACGCCGGCGGCGCGGCGGAAGGTGCGGACGAAGTTGGAGAGATCGGCGAAGCCGACATCATAGGCGACATCGGTGATGGACCGCTCCTCGTCGGCCAACAGCCGCGACGCATGGCGCAGCCGCGAGCGCACCAGGTATTGGTGCGGGGTGACGCCGAGCACGCCCGAGAACAGCCGCAGGAAATGGAACGGGCTGATGCCGGCTTGGCCGGCGGCGCGTTCCAGATCGATCTCGCCGCGCGAATGCGCATCGATCCACAGTGCGGTTTCCACCGCGCGGCGGCGATCCCGGCTGCTGGCCGGGGCGAGCCTCCTGGACCGCCCGGAAACCACCTCGACAAACCGGCCGGCGAACAACTGCCCGACCTCGTCTAGCCCGATATCGCTGCGGCCGTCGGCCGCGGCCTGCGCAAGCTCGCCGAGCACCATCAGTTCCGGCAGCGGCGGCGTGGCGCCGATCTGCCAGATGTCCGCAGCGTCGCCGAGCGCCTCCACCAGTTTCGGCCCCAAGAAAAACGATAGACACTCGTCGCCGCAGACATGGTCGTGGGTGCAGACATATTCGTCGCCGGGATGGCCGACCAGGACCGATCCCGCCACCAGGTCAAACGATCGCCCGCGGCTCTCGCAGCCGAAGCTGCCCTTGCGCACATAGGAGATTGAGTGGCAGCGATGCTGTTCGACGAACGGCGCGTCGCCCGGTTGGGCGCTGCAGCGAAAGTCGGACACGGTAATGGATTGGCGTTGCAGCAGGGTGGTAGCTGACATGCCGCGATTTTAGCCCTGCGGGCGCGGCGGAGCAACCGGAAGCAGTACGTCGAACAGGGTCTTGCTGCTGGTCGAACCCGCGACCTCGAGCGACAGCAGCCGGCGCTTGGAGATGGTGCCGCCGTTCGGGGAAATCCGGTCGGCATAGCTGCCGGCTTCGAGAACGCGATGGCAGGGAACGATGATCATGAAGGGATTGCGGGAAATTGCCTGCGCCACCGAGTGCGCGGCGCCGGAAGCCCTCAGGCTGGCGGCAACCTCGCCATAGGTCCGGGTCTCGCCGCGCGGAATCGTCCGGGTGAACGCGTAAACGCGCGCATTGAAGGCGTGGATGCCGCTCATATCGAGCGTGACGTCGGAGAGATCGGAAGGCTGACCGCGCAGCAGCGTGACAATGCCCTCGATCGCGATTTCGACATTGAGCGGCGGACGGAGTTCGCGGGCGTTGGGATACTGGCGCAGCATTCGGCCGCGGGTTTCGATCTCGCGGGCTTCAGGCAGTTGGACGCCCACAATACCGAAATCGCCCCATGCGATGCCGCATCGGCCGATCCCCGTGTCGAATATGGTGTATCCACGCCCCGCCATTACGCCAGCCACCCCAAAAGGATCATAGCACCGTCATAATCCGGCGCACCTGGAAAATTAAGGATTGGTTAAAGGCGGGGTGAGGGAGGGGGTACGTCGCCAACCCGCTTGGCGGGGCGCGCGGTCTCGGCTAATCAAGTGAGCCGAGCGATCGCGGGCGTAGTTCAATGGTAGAACGGCAGCTTCCCAAGATTAAAACGGTCTTTTAAGCACGTTTCAAGTTAGGCCCGAAAACACTGAGGAAGTCACTGCTATTCGGGCACTTCCTGCCATATTGTCCCCTCCGAAAACCAATGTTTCCGGGCATAACTTTTGCCCAAGTTGGCAGGGATTTGGCAGGGATCGACAGATGGCCACCATCACGCACAAACCTCGCGTTATCACCACGGAGCACATCGTCGCGTTGCGCGAGTTCGAAGAGCGCGGGCTCTTCCCGGATCGCACTGTCCAAGGGCTCTTCCTGCGGATCGGCGACAAGTCTACATCGTGGCTTTACAAGAAATGGCAGCGGACCAAAGGGCGCCGCAAATCGGTTGAGCGCACGCTCGGACACTGGCCGGTGATGCAGCCGCCAGCGGCCCGCGCGGAGGCCCTGAAGGCCGCTGGCGAGTTCGCCGATGGTGCGGCCATCGTCAGCAAGGCCGACGCGGTGATCTTCTCGGCGGCCTTCGCTCGATATGTGGAATACCTCAACGCCAAGGCCGCCAAAAAGGGGAAGCCCGCCCGCTGGGCCTACAACGTCGAGAAGCTGGGTAAGATCATGCTCCCGGAATGGGGCAGTTGGACGCTCGCCGATATGGCCAAGCGCCCCGACGCCGTCGCCGATTGGTATGACCGGCTGCACAAGACGACACCCGCCAGTGCTGGCCACTGTGGCAGGATCATTCGCGCGATCTATCGCCGTGAAGCCAAGAGGGACATCAATCTGCCCGCGCGGCTTCCGACATCGGCGATAGAATTTGATGGCTACAAGCCGTCGCAAGTCGCTCTAGACTTTGGCGACTATCCGGCATGGCGCGCGAAGTGGGATAAGATCGAAAGTCAGGTTGAACGCGGCTATCATCTGTTTTCGTTGCTCTCTGGAATGCGCCCGGGGGAAGTCGCGCGCATGACCGTCAACGATATCGATCTCTCCAAGAAAATGTTCGTGATCCGCAACTCGAAATCGGACCGCGATCTTCATATTCCAATCTCGCCGGAAATCGAGTACGCCATCAAGCTAGCAACCGGCGCCGAAGTGAAGCCGCACCATGAAGTCAAGGACAAGTCGCTTCTGTTTCCCGGATGCAAGCAAGTCAGTGCCCGCGCTGATCTGCCGATACGCGGCCAGAAGTTGCGGCACTCGTGGCGAGCGGTATGCGCCGATCTTGGCGTTGACGGGCTAATCAGCCATTTCCTTCTGGGCCATGCGCCGAAAGGGATCAGTCAAGAGTACATCCCAATCCTGATCCTCGCCAATGGGCCGGGCATGAAGACGGCTCAAGCCAAGATCAGCGCGCGGATATTCGAACTGCTAGGGCTCACACTCGGCAGCCATCACGACGCGCCGCTCGTGCCAGACGCACCGACAGCTAAGAAGAGCAAGGTCGCCGCTCCGGCCCGCATTGCTTGAGACGGGGCAGGCGAGGGGTTCCATTCCCCTAGGGAGCGCCGCCAGCTAGCGAAATCAATGGCTTATAAGACAGTTTAGCGGCATTAGCGGCAGTCCGGCCATCTTGTTGCGGTGAACGCCCCTCCACAAGTCATCGTGCAGAAGGGACTTCGCACCATCGCCGTTGATTGCGAGATATCTAGATCGGACTGTATCGCATTTCCGGTTGCCCCATCTGGTCTACTGCTTTGACGACTTGAGGCGGAGGTAGTGGCTAAGGGCTGCGTCCCGCAATTTCATTGACGGGTCTTTTGCACAGATCAGTGCAACCTCTGCCCAAATAGCTTCGGCATCCGCTTCATTCCCGACATCGTCACCCGCTTGGTCCATCGAAGACAGCCCAGACCAATATCCAAGTATCCAGATTTTCCCTTGGCTATCGTTACCTTTGGCTTGCCAGTGAGCGCAGCTACTCAAGCCGATGCCGAAGTACGCCGAATAAGCGGGCGCGCCACTCCAAAGAATTGTCGCCAGCAGACAGCCAACTAAGCGCAGCATCACGGCGATCATCGGACAGGTCCGGATGGTCCGGTCGGACCCGTCATGGACGATCCGGCAACAACTTGCGATGCCGGAAGCCCTCGCGGTCCATGGTTGGCAGGCTCGTCGCCGGATGGGATTGGGGGCGAAGCGCAAAGCTCGCGATCATTGCAAAGCCGCAGCCCATCTTCCGACTGCAACATCGGCATGATGCTAGCCACCGCAGCGAGTGTCTGGATCAATACTTTTTTCATATTCGTGTCCATCGAATTTGGTCACTCGATTGTATCGATCAAGGGCAAAGATTTCGTTTATTGATCCTTCGGCGCAAGCTGATGACGGCCCTTGGGGGCACGTTCGCGTTGTCTGGAACAGCGCGGGGTTTTCATGACAAACATTTTCGAATTTTGGCCGCGCATCAAGCGCGGACAGGGGACTTTGTTCGCCCTTGGCATTTAATCGGAGCGGTCACTTGCTCAAGTGCGCGCAGCGCCCCAATTCAATCAGATGCAGCGACCAAGCTCAGCCAATGCGCCGTCGAGAACTCCGGCCATTACGCGGTTCATCCGCGCAACGCGAGCCGCATTAGAGCCGGGAAGCGAGATGAGCTTCTTAGGACCGGGCGTATCGACGAGGGAGCCACCCATTCGAATGCAGTGCTCGGCATAACGCTCTAGGACGCCGTACGCCGTCATGATTTGCGCCACTGCATCGTGACCAAGTAATCCTAGCTTTGGCAACATCTCGGGCAGGATACGGATCGAGCTTATCATGTCTGGCATCTGAAAGTCGTTTTCAACTCCTCGCTCCAAATCATCAGCGTTTTCGATCAGGGTTTTTCTCGCGCCGGTTAGTTCCGCCTTCAATGCTATTGCGAGAGTTTGTGCCTCGATGCGCCTCAGACGGTCGTCCCTCCAACGGTTGAGAAACGCGTTGAACAATGCGCCAATGATTATCGCGAGCAAGCCAAACGCCGCGCCCGTCAGCGAGCCGACGAAGCTCGAACTGCTTGCCGGAAGACCGCCAAGCCAAGTCCAAAATTCTACCCACACACGAACCCCCTACATGGTTGTGATGCTCCCCGCTGGCAATCGTAGCGGAGCCTGTCAGCCGCGCAAGCGGCTCATGCAGGAAAGCCGCTAGTGTACGGAACGTAGACGGTCTATCGTCTTTCCCGGGCCGCTTAATGGGGATGAGCATGAGCGCGGACATTCTGGAAGCATCTTCGGATCAAGGCATAACGCGCGGACGCATTGCCTTCTTAGTCGTCTTCGTCATGGTTGTCTTGGTTGGGGGGTATTTCACCAACGAAATTTACGGCAACTCTCCAGACGGAATTGCCCACCTTTTTGGCGAACTTATCGGCTCATGGTTCATCTTGGGCGCGATAACGTGGAAATGGCGTCGGGCAGGCTACACCGCTGCAATTGTGCTGGCTGTCGCGGCAATCAGTGTGGGCCTCCGCAATGCGGGAAAGCTCCAAGAAGTTTGGGATGCTAAAGTCGCCTTGCATGCGATGGCCGATCCAACCCACTTGGGTGAGGCGGTTAGCTAAAACCCCGAGAACAAGCTGTTAAAACTGTTCGCCATGGCGAACAACTTAGGGGAGGAAACGGCTGCCGCCACAACAAAACTGTCAAATGAAATCGAGCCCGCCGCGCTGAGCAAAGACACTAATTATGCGACGGCGAGCCGCAGCGATCTTGAGGCACTTCTTCGCGATTTGAAAACGGCTGAAACTAACGCAACGGCTTTTAGCCCACGTCAGTTGGCTCTTGTCACGGCTGAGCGCGAAAAGATCGTAGCTTTTGCATCCTCTTTGAATTTGGACAAGGGGACCGTCAGCAGTTTTCTAGTTGGCTTCGATAACTCACGCGCAAAGAATGCGGCCTTCAACTCGAAAATGATGGTCGCGCGCTCTGAGTTTTATCGCGCCTATGAAAATCTTGTCGCTTTTCTGATTGGAGAATTTGGTAGCTACAAGGTAGCGGCAAATGGTCAATTGACGTTTCCGAAACAGCCTACAGCGGACCGTTACAATGTGGCCGCCAATGCAATGACGGCTGCCGCGCAACGCGTGAACGACTTAGACGTTGAACGAAAACAGCTAGAGGCTAGAGGCAAATGACTGCTTAGTGGCCAAAAAGCCACCGCCGGGTTGAGACATCGGCGACCGCTTTCCAGAAAGGCGGGCGTGATACGCAACCCGTGCACCAATGTCGCCGCATCCGGTGAAGAAAGCGTTAGGGACCCGCCAGCGCCGCCTAGCCTTTACTCCCGGTTGTACGAACCCTAATCTCCCCCTCCCGGCTGGGGGAGGGGTCGATGATGCCTGAGAATAAGATACCGTTCGAACCTGCGCGCTCTTACGTCTACAGAGCCGCCCGCTATGAACGCCGCTTATGAACAAACGCGAAGTCCTCTGTAGCTCTTGCAGCGCAATCAATCGGCTCCCGGCGTATTCCATCACTCGCAAACCGAAGTGCGGGAAGTGCGGAGCGGCACTGCCCGAGAGCGTGGCGATTAGAGTTGCGCGGGGACTTTTTCGGTTTCGCTCTTTAGCGCCCCTCGTGCTGCTCGCTGTCTTCGTATTTGCGTTTCCGACGATCCTTCGCTTGGTTGATGGTCCGAGTAAGGCGGAGCGCCTTGCTAACTTTTCGTGCCCCTCCGTCGCACCTCCGACGAATGGTCCCATAACGAAGTGGGGTTCAAACGAGCCGCGAGTTGCAAGCATGTCCATCCGAGCGGATGCGGGGATGAACTACGTTTTGATAGCGGAAGATGCCGACACACATTTGCAGTTGGTCAAGCTGTTTGTGAGCGGCGGCTCAGAGTTTCGAACCGAAATGCCCACTGGTCGGTTCATCCTGAAAATTGCGAGTGGAATTAATTGGTGCGGAAGAAGGGAGATGTTCGGACCCGATACCATCACTGGCTGTCTTACGCACAAGTCCGACGCAAGCGGGACATGCTCAGTTTACCCGTTCGAGCCCAACGGGACGTGGGAAATCGATTTGCATCCGCAGGTCGGCGGAAACCTTGTGACCTCGAATATCCCCCGTGAGAACTTCTAAAACTTATCCAGAGGCGGTTGAAATGGCGGCGAGTTCGGAAGCGAAATACGAAGTTTGCGAAATGAAGATCGGACCGGGATGCTTTATTCGCATCACTGTGTCCGGCGCTGTTCCAAAGCACGTCTACAGCTTTGCTGACGAGCCGGAAGCGCGAGCATGGATCAAACAGCAAGATCGGGACGCGCGCAATTCGACGAGGTAAGAAAACGAAAGCCGCCCGCCCGCCCCGCTACCTACCCCGCCCGGAACACTAGAGCGTTAAAAAAGTGGCCCAGCAGGCTATTTGCGCATCCGTTGTTTTTCGCGATTTACATCAGGCTTGCTTCGGCCTTTTCAGCGGCACGGAGGAAGGCTTTGCGGATCAGAATGGCGAGCATTTCCCGTGCTTCGCTTTGCGACACCGGAATTTCCGGTGGTGAATGTTTGCCGCCCCGCCTGTGGCGGTATGAATTGGCCGTCCGCTTTAATCGCTTTAGGTCGTCCTTCTCTATCCAATTCAGATCACGCAATCCCGCCTCCCCGCCCCCGACCCAATCCTCAAGGCACTCGACCGCCTTATAGATATCGAACCATTCAGCGCGAGCGAAATAGACCAAGGCATCTGCCAACGGCTCATGGGTTTCCGCCAAAGCTATCCAGTCTTGTGCGTTACTCGACTTGGGAGGAGGGGGCGGGATTATCGTTCCGTCCGCCCTAGTCACGACTGCTTCAGCGCTCACCCTAGCCCTCGCCTCGATTTTTCCGGTCGCGACCATCATCGTTGTGTTACGCGTTCCGTCGGGCTTGAAGTTGATAATGCCCTCAAATCTAACAGCCCGAGTTCCTCGATTTATCCACATCGCGCCGTTTAGCTGATCAACGACGAATGCCGCATGTTCTTGCACTTCGGACGCTGTCTCTAGATCGTCAAAGCCGGTCCATCGGAGCACAAACGCATCGTTGCTCCGCATCACCCATGGGTCGAATGGCTGCTGCAAGACTTCAGCCCAATCCGCTAGGTCAAAATCGTGCCCGATAAGTTGAACGCCCCAATTTGGCATTTTAATACAACCCGTCCTTTCCGCGTTAGCAGCCTCGCAAACCTCGGTGCAGGCATCCGCAAGTGCGTGTCGGGGGAGTTTCCTGCAATACATCGTAATGTAGATCCGCAATACGCCGTAATACGCCGTAATGCACACCGGCATGCCACGCTCGGAAATCTGTTCTGTCACCCTGTGAGACCGTGCAGGCGTCTGCACGGGAGCCATAATAGCTTTTCGCCAAGCACCGCGTACATCAGCTCAATCAGTGAGTAGCTATCCAGCAGGATATTTCGGGAATACTTTCCGGGCGTTCTCGTGCAAAATCACGGAATCAAAATGCTGCTCAGCCAACGGAATATCCGTTCCAATGCCGCAAAAAAGAACTGTGATGAAGTGATCGTGCGCCAAGAGCGTTTTTCGCACGCGGCGCTTGTCCCGATAGCAAGCCGCTCGCGGACGATAAGCCTCCGCTTGCCCAATCGACAGGCCCTCACCATCACGCTTCATTTCGATGTGCACGGCCAGTGTCTTCAGCTCGGCGTTCCGTAAAAAGAATATCGCGTCAATCTCCATGGAGACCGAGTCATCGATGCGACAATCGCAGTTCTGGCAAGGCTCATACCAATAGTTTGACCAGAAGGGGCACTTCATGGATTTTTTTGAATCCCGTTTCTTCCATTGCTCGATCCAAACCGGCTCGGCGCCTGCGTAGGCTTGCGCATATTCAGTTTTCTTCAATAGAAATGTACGTGCCGCTGCCCTGTCTCTTATCCCACGTGCAATTGCATCGAGATAGGGTTGGGCAGCCGGTTGATAGTCGCAGGTGCTTTGATCGTAGAACTCTGGCATCTGAGATCCCCCTCTATTCCTAACTAGTAACAGCGATGGGCTCCAAGCCGTGGAGCTATATTGTCGGTTCGTCGTACTCGGTCCGGTCCGCAATCTTTGACGCGGCCGAAGTCTAAATCAGAAAAAATAGATTTGCAGGAAGGCCGGATTGGTGGCTTGTTACGTTCAATGCAACCGACGTAGCAAACAATGTTTCGGAGGGGCACGGTGAACTCAAATCGCTATATCGCGTATTCCCGGATCAGCGCCTCGCCCTCGCGCCGCTTTTCCGCCGACCGCTCGGCGAAGATGCGCGTCATCGCCCGCGACTTCGAAAGCTCTTTCGTGAGGGCTTTGCGGTCGCCGCCGGACAAGCGCGTGTGATGGAATTTTGGAGACATGCCGCGCGACCCCCTCCGCGCGGTGCGCAGCGTATTCCAGCGGAGCGGTGACGCAAGCCACAAACTAATGGGGGATAAACGAAAGCCGCCGCGACGGGTTGAGATCGGCGCGACGGCTTTAGGCTGATACGCTGCCCGGGCGCAGTGTCGGCGCATCAGGTGAAGAAAAAGTTAGCGGGACGCTTCGATGGCCTGCGCGAGCGCGCGGGCTGTCTGATGACTAGGGGCGTCTTCGAAGTTCCCCCATGCTGTAGCCAAATCGCTCCAAAGTTCGTCTTGGGTCTTCATGTGTTTTGGTCCTTCAGTTTGTCGGTCCGGCGGACCGACGAACTATTGGGCGCTGGCACCGTTAAAAATTCCCTTGCGGCTTGACGATATCGCTTTGGCGGTTCGGCCGTCGCCGTGATATCGGCGGCCCATGCAAGCCATCATCTCACGCGACGCGGCCCGGGCTTTTTGGTTTCATCGCATCAAACCGTCCGCAACCATCTCCGCATGCGTGCGAGCGCGGCCCTTGCTCGCCTTGACGTGCTCACGCCATGCATAGTGCGGCAAGCCAGCGTAACCGCACGGGCATTTGACAAAGCCGCTCGGCTTGTCGGCGGCCTCGCACGTCCAAGCGCGAAAGCCATTGAGGCCGCAGGGCATGTCAACGGTATGCCGTACATGGTTGTGACAGAGTACGCGGCCCGGGCCGACAGACTTCGGCACGGCGAACACTCTAACGTATCGAGTAGTCGCGCGGAACGTGGCTTGCGCGCTCGCTTCCAATTGGAAGGCGTCGCGCTTGGGATCGGTCAACAGCTTGCGGGGCACCTGCATTGCGGCGCCAGCGATGGGGACGGCTTTGTCTACCGCGCCCGCGTGCGTAGCACGGCGCGCGGCGGCTTGCAGATTTTTGGACGGGTATTGTGACATGCTAGTCTCCTTGATGTGGTGTGGACCTCTGGCGTTATTGATAGTCAGGCCGCGATGCAGTAGCGGCTTTTGTTCATCGCGTTGCGAACTTGATCTTCCGACAACGTGCTGTGTTCGATCAGCGCCGCCGCGACCGCTTCAATCTCTTTCCAATTATTTTCGATGCAGGCGGTGGCGAGGACCTCGATATATTTGTAATGCGCGCGGGTCACCGGGCTGGCGTCGCATTGATGGATATCGCGGATGATCTCGCTAGCCGCGCCGATGTCGCCTCTGGCGTAGCCAAACCAATGAGCGTGCGGGTGCAGCTTCTTATGCGCTGCCGGTCCCGCCAAGATCATGATCAATCGACGATGCCAAAAATCCAGAGACGCGGGACTGTCTTTGAAACCGCCGTAATTATACCTCGCCGGGACTGGCTTGAGTTTGACGTGGCCATCGTACGGCCCACCGCTCGCATCGGCGGCGGTGGGTACAATGGTGACGTGCTTCAACGGGATATCATGCAGGATGGCTGCAACCGCGTGTCCGGCCTCATGAATGGCCACGGTGCGCTTTGTTCTTCGACGTGACATGACAAATCAACCTCCAATGCCATCTCTGGCGTTGGGGTTGCTCGATCACCGAAGCTTCCCAGATGATGTGGCCAGTTCTGCGGCTCCCATACCGCGATTGCTCGCGGCTGCCGGGTGACAACTAACTCCACGCCGCTTGATATGAGCACGCGCTCGGCAGGATCAATCAAGTTGCGAGCGACGATTGCTTCGTGGTGAACAGTCGGTTAACGGCTTCACCTAAATTTAGGGGTCGAGGGGTTTCCCGAACTTCTTCGGCTCATATAATTTTTCGGCAACTGCACTTCAAAACGAGGGACAGTGTATGACTTGAGGCACATAGCGTTTTATGGTTAATGACCCAAAATGGGACCTACCCCGTATGTCGCGGGGCCCCTACCAGTAGGCCTAGGACCCGCAGGAACTCCCGTTCGCTGTTCGATCTCGTTAAGGTTGCGTTAAGCACAAATACGCTCGAAAATTGCGCAACCTAAGCGAGTATGGTTAAACGGGTTCGCTTAACTCACATTATGGAATAAAAATTGTGCCCGGCAAGCCTCGTGCCAGCACGTTTGCTGTGCAATGGCATAGCTCGCCGAGATCAGCGCGAGCCATGTGCCCAGCGCATTAAGGGCTCCTTAACCATAGCCCTAGGCCGGGCTGCCCACCATGGTTAACGGCCTCGGGGCCTTTTCAGGCTATTAAGGTTAATAAGTAAGGTTAACGCGCCCCGATCTCGCCGATTGTGACAGCAATCTGCGCAAAAATCACCGGAATTTAGAGTTAATCGCCCCTCCCGCAACCATTAGCCGGGAGGCCTACGTGCCGGGTGTGACGGCCAGTTTCGGACCAGTCCCTAAAATAAAAGCCTCAAATAATTTGCAGCATATAGGGAAATAAGCCGTCACATGCGGCACACGCTCCGGCCCTTCAATCCGTGATCTACCGGACAAGGTCAATACAGGTCGCCGAGATCACGGCGAAGCTTCCGATTGTGATACTTGAGCCGCACGCATTCCACGCAACGGCGGCCCGCGCGTTCCAGCCCGTCGGGTGCTCATCGTGTTTTCGCCCTAGGCGTCAAAAGAACGAGCGTCAGCGCCGAGCGCGATTGGAAACCCGGCCGCATCATGGTGCAAGCTTTCATATTCGCCCGGTTCGAAGAGGCCGCCAAGACGCGGGTCTAGCTTGTAGACCACGGCCGCGCGCTCGTCCGATAGCCGCACGCCGCGATAGCAGGGGATTTGCCGCGAGCGTTGCCCGTCAATGCCCGGCCCGGTGCCGCGCTTTGACGGCGACACGGTCGGGAATAGCTCCGCGAGCTTTTCCGAAAAATCGGCCAGCGGCATGCAATGGGCGCCAACCTCTTCGCAGTATTCGGCGAAGTCGTCATACAGTACCGCCTTGTCAACCGCATAGGTCGCGCCGAGCGCGCAACGCTCGTCAACGAAGCCATGAACCGGCGATGAGCGATAAATCAGCCGCACCTTGGCAACCTTTGACGCGGCGGGCTCGCTGAAATCGCCCGCCTGTTGCAAGTCTTCCAACCCGTCAAGGGTCCAATTGAGTATACCGGCGAGCGCGGCCGGGTCTTTGAACTTGTCCGTTAGACTGCGGTCTTCCCGGTCGGCGAACGAAACATCGAACGGCACGATCAGAAGCCGCGTTGCAATCGCCATGGTATGGCTTCCGAAGTTCGGGAGCATGTTGGCGGCCATCAAAAACCGCGCGCCGAGATAGCCAGACCAAAAATCTTTGTTTTTCCTATTGATGCTCTGCATATCCTCGCCGGAAATGCCGTTGATGATTGACGCGGCGGCGCCGAGCTTGGATTTTTCGCCGCAATCCATATCGGTCACGGTCGCCAACGATTTGCCAATCAGGTCTTGGCGGCCGAATTCGCTGCCGAGCTGTGCAATCGTCGGCGAGGCCGTGTTGATCTTGCCGATTAGCTCCGTGACAATCCGCATAATCGTCCCCTTGCCGCTTCGCGGACGGCCGGAAAGGAAAAACACGCGTTGCAAGTTCGTTTCGCCGCTGATCAGATATCCCATCATCTCACGTAGCAAATCGACAAGCTCCGGCCGCTCTATGCCATCGGCTGACGAGGTGACTTCGGCGAGGAACGAAAGCCATCGCTCCGGCGCTTGCGCGGTCGCATCATAATCAAAAGGCAAAGCGTTGCGCGTGAAAAACTTCGCCGTTTGCGGATACAGTTTGCGCGTCGGATAGTGCAACAGCCCGTTGCGGCAAGAAATAATTTCCGCTGGCCTGAGCTTCGCGAGCCTCTTCGGCGTGCCGGGCAACCAAGCGGGCGGCGCGACTTCGTTCAGGGGCAGATGGCAGATATCCGCTAATGCGCCGACGACTTCGGACTTATCAACGTGCTTCGGCTTGAACTGGATCACGAACGAGCCAGCGCCCGCCGTCTCCTTTCGATACACTTGCGCGCCGAGCCATGCGGACACGCGGCTTTCAACGGTCGCGGCTTCAATGGGTTGATAGCTTGAACCATCCCACGCGAGCCATTGATCTTGGCTGTTAATCAGCGTCGGCATTTCGTCGGCGCGGAATTGTTCGGCGCTTAGGCGCTTGTCGGCGGGGACGAATTCACGGGGCAGGCTCACGTCATCGATATCGGTCATGATCAGGTCACCTTTTCCCAAATCTCTTTTCTCTCGCCCGCGATCTTCTTAAATCCGGTGCGCACGTATTTCACGCCATCAACATCAACGCATGTCGGCGCGTCGCGGAGCGAAAGGAAATATTGCCGACGCGCGAATTCGTGACGGCCTTCGGCGGCCTCTTCAGCCGCTTCGGCTTCCAGATATTCGCGTTGCGTATAGAACGGCAGCCCGGCGGAATTGAGCGACGCCAGCTTGCGCCGAGCGCGGTCCATCTCTTTCCGAAGCCGATCAAGTCGCGCTCTACTGGGGCGGCGGTTAAACGTCGCACCGTGCAACTCTTCAAGCTCGACTAGCCATGGCTGGCGCAGCGCGTCGAAATACTCGCGCTTGGCTGCGATGAGCCGTTCAACGATAGGCCCGGCGTAATCTATGGCAACGTTGGCCGCGTCTTCCGCGTCGTCAACAGCGGTCGCAAGTTCGTTTAGGTCAGCCATGTGCGGCCCTCCGGAGTTTTGCTCTTACCGGGGACACGATAGCGGCAGGTTTAGATTTCAGTTTGAGTTCAGCTCTTCGCTCGCGGCGCCTAGCGTTGATGGCGGCGATCTTCGTTTGCGGAACGCTCTCGCCTTCGGCCGCGCGCTCGCGAGCGCGCAAGACTTTGCGGTCCGCGATCATGAGCAATCGCAGAATTATTTCGTCCGTGGTCGTTGATTTCTCGGAAGGTCGGAGGTACATCACGATCACTCACAGTCGGTTCCCGTTGGGCGGGTATCGACATCGCGAACAATCCCTTGCCGGGGACGGTCGCAACGTCACGAAAACCGAGCCGTTGACCCTCCCGGGTTGGCGGCTCTTTTTCGTTTCTACGGTAGAATTTTCCTTTACCGCGCGTGCGGGGGATGGCTTAGGTTGATCATGTCGGCGAGGCGAAACTAACTTCCGGCCTAGGCCCACATGGTCTCGGCTGCCAATGGCGGCCGGAGTTCGCTTTTTAGCACGCCTGTTTGGCGGAACAACTGGCAACTACCGCAAGGCAAGCCAAGCTCCTGAACGTAGCGCGGTACACTTCCCGAATTCCAATTCCTACCATGGCTCTGACGCGTCCGCCAAAACGATATCGTACCGCCCTTCTAGGCCTCGCTGGTGCGTCCAAGTCCCGGCCCGCTGATCGGGCCATCCGAACGGTCCTAGCTCACGGGCGGGGCGGGCTGCGTCATGTACCACAGCGCCGCTTGCGCCCTTGCGTCGGCATTGGCCTTGAAGGCCATCACTTCGGCCACGGTCGGATCAACCGGCCAATTCATAATGCGCCTCCAGCGTTCGGCCTCTGTGACCTGCCCGGCGGACCTTTGACCCACGGCGTTGAGCGAAGTATCAAATCCCTCTTCGCCGGTCGCCTCATCGATCATCGTAAACATTACAAGCCCGCTTCCCGGGTAGTCCCGCGCGGCCTCTCGGAAGCACCGTTCTGCGATCAACAATTCCCGATCAGGCAATGGCTCGCCAACCATAAACGCGGGTCCGGGCGGCGGCTTCCCGTCGTCATCACGATCTAAATTTAGATCTTCGATCATTCGTCACGCCTTTCGATTGAGGGCGCTTGGCAGCCGCGACAGCAAGTCACGCTCCAAGTCAGACAACGGTCGGCGGCCATCGCGCGGCTGGATCAGCGGGTTAGGTCCTGCGACATATTCCGGCGGCGGCGCTGTCTGGATCATGATCGGCCCGGGCTCGGGCGCCGCAACCATCTCGGGCTCGGGTTCGGGCTCATCAACGGGATCATCACCGTTCCCGCCGTCGATATCGTCGGGCTCATCGCCGAGCAATTCCGCGAGCGCGACCGCGTCATCCGGATCGGGCAGGATTTCGAGTTGCGGCGGGGGAACGGGGGCAGGCGGAATTGCGGGCGGCCCTGTCATGGCTTTCACGACTTGCACGCCGACAATCCCCGAAACATTTTGCGTTACGTTGGTTTTTGTTTTTGGCGTGTACTCATCAAACGCGACTTCCAACACGCGAAGCACGGCGGCCACGGGCGGTTCGTGGTGTTCGGTCAGAGGAATGCAAGCGCCGTTCGCGTCACGGATAAGCCCGTCGCGTTCGAAGCCAAGCAACTCGCGCGTGTCCGGATCGAGGCCAACGGCGCGAGGCTCTTCCTGCCAGCAGACACGGCCGCCGAACGTCACGATCTGATCATGGCCCAGATAGCTCCGGCGTTCGAACCGCGAACGGGCTTCATGAAGCATAATTCTTCGCGCGGCCGTGACCGCTTTATAAAAAGGAACGCCGTCTTCGCCGAGAAACGGAATTATAAGGTCCTCGTCGCCTCGCTGCGAATTCTTGATCCATAGCCACATGGTGCGAGGCGCGACGCCAGCGGCAACCGCTGCGCCGCTGTACGACAAACCGGCCGCGAGATTATCGCATATCGCAAGCATCGTTTCGGGGGACTTTTTCATTGGAAGGCCTTCGGAATTTTGGTGCCGTAGCGAGCGGCCCGAGCGTGCCAGTTCGCTCGGACCGTCTCGAACATCGCAGCCATCTCCGCCGCTTCGCGTGCGTGCACCTTGGCCAGACGCTTGGCTCTCGCACGTTTAGCCTGCGTTGCGCGGCGTTCGCGGTCACGATCACAAGCCAAGCAATAGAGTTTGCGAGCGTTGCGCGGCGAAACATGGCCCTTCGCGCGGCACGGCACGCCCGGATCAAAAGTCTCGGCGTTCGCGGCGATTGCCGCAAGTCGAGCTGGATGGGTTCTGAGGGACATGATGGGCCTAACGTTTGACCGTCGCATTTCCGAAATACTGCGGGGCCCGTTTCGCTTTGACGGCGCGCGCGGCTTCAATGGGCCAAACGTGACCGGGCTTCGGCTCCGGCGGCGGAATGATCGTTCCGTTCGCAATCCCAACTCGCTCCGCGTCACCGCGCGCGATGTAGGCCCGCGTTACGCTTTCCGGCGTGATCGGCGCTTGGCATTTCATCCAGCGCCCGATGGCTTCCCCGCGAGCCCGCGACAACGTCTTGAATTCTGCCGTGGCGTTCTGGAGCGCGTCCCGGACCGTCGTCAATTCTTGCAGCGCCGTTACCAGTGCCGTCTTTATTTTCGGATTGATCGGACGGGGCTTTTTCGGCGCAGGATAGTGATCGGGATCATTGGCGGCGAGCGTCGCCAGCAACGCGGCCTGATGCGTTACTTTCGGCTGCGCCGCGTCGTGCGCTAGCACGGCGCGATCATAGGCGTGCATCGATTTATTGACGGCGATGCGCAATTCCGAAATTTTGGCTTCGCAGTCTTCCGCGTCGCGGCATGCGGTCAGCGTCGTCATGAGAATGGCGCGCTGATCATCGGGGAGCGCTTCCACGTCCGCCGGATTTATCGCGCGGGAGACGTGGCCATACTGATCAAAAATTGAAAGGGACATTTTGGACAATCCTTATGTTTACGGCGGGCCTGCGGCCCTGCCGGGAAGGGGCGGCGCTCGGCCGCATGATAAGCCGAGCGCCGCGCGTATCGGCCACGTGGCAGTCACGCTCGCGGCCAATCGGGCTGTTACTTTTTCCCGCGATCTATGGTGTGACCAATCTTGCCACCCTCCCCGGAGCGATTGCGCATCGATGGGTGGGTCGGCACCTTCTGCTCAGAAGTGACGGCCCTCGTTTGCCAGTCAGGCGTCGGCGAAACCCGTACAACGCCGCTCGCTGCTCGGATCGACTTGCTGATCGGCGAGCGTTTGATTGAAGCGAGCTTGTCGATGGGCAGGCTCGACGGCGTCTGATCTGCTTGGTCTCCGTACCCGATATGTGCGATCAAGTGGCTCGCAATTATTTCATCAGCCATGGTGGTCCCCTTTCAAAGGTTTGGTTAGATCAAGCTGAGCCGAGCGGTCCGCCCGTCGCGATGTAGGCGGGACCGTTTGCCCCGAGCGCGCTGTACGGGTCACACGTGGCCCTGGGTTTTCGTCGCAAGTCGAGCATCGTCCTGCGGGTCATGGGCTTGCGTGCGCGAAATGCCTGCAACCATCGTCCCCTTGTGCGAATGCATCATCCCGGAATGCACGGGAACGCCATGGCCCGCGCTCGCGTCCGGATGATGGCCGCGATGGCCGCCGATAACGCCCTTCGCGATATCGCTCGCGTGCACGCCATGATCACGGTTGGCGATTTGAAAATTTTTCGGCTTGCCATCCCGGGCGAGGCCCTTCGGTGCGCTGTTCGGGCGCGAGCCCGGAACTGCGATCTGGCCGTTTTGCATCGTCGCGCCGCCCTTTAGTTTGATCTTCATAGCGTTTTCGCCTTTCAATAATCTGGATCGTGTGCCCGTTGACGCGATTGAGCCCTTCGGCTTTTTATGCTTGCTCATTTTCGGCGGGGCTACGCCCTGCCGGGGATTGGCGTGCCGTCAATCCGACAGCCAGCGACCTTCGCGAGATTGGCCGCAAGCCGGGCATTGCTCTTGAGTAGCCCGATGATACGTTCCTGACGCTTGGCGGGATCGCCGCCGAGGGCATATGGATTGTTGCCCGGGCTGCGGTCGGCGGCTGCGGGCGCCGTGCCCGGCTTCACGCCAGCGCGCAAACTGTCATCGCAGCCATACTGTTCTTTGACGGCGTGATAATGGGCCTCGCCATATTTTTTGATGAAATCGCCAGCGTCGCGCAACGTGCGCTTTTTCCCGTCGCCGAGAAAAGTCACGTCGGCGTCATCGACGACATGCTCTTCATAGAGGTAGTGGGGTTTGTCTTTCAGAAGTTGGTCGTCATATTGAATGACAGTCTGCGCCGGTCGGCCATCAACCTTGAAAACCGGCACGCCCTCAATGTGAACCCACTTGCGGGCGATGATATCTTGCGAAACCTGTTGGCAGGCTTCGGCAACGGCGCTTGCCTTCACGCCACGTCGTGCAAGATCGTCGCCAACTGCTAGGACCGGATCAATATATTCAACCATGGGGAACACCTTTCATCTTTTTCGTGTAGCGAGGCCACGTGAGAAACCACTCTTGCAATCCGCCTTCGCCGAAAACTGCGATGCGGCGGCGCGGGCCGAGTGATCTGCAAACCAAGTCGCCATTTTCAAGCGCGGCCTGAATATGCTCGCTGCGAATTCCGAGCGCGCGGGCGCTGGCGCTGATTGAAAGCGCCAACGCGATTTCCGGTTTTGTAGAATTCCTTGGCACCGTCGTTTCTCCTAATGCATTGTGCGGCGAGATTGCCGCATCACGTCGGCGGCAATAATTGCGCGTTCGGTCACGTCGCGGGGATCAGTGCTCACGGCGAAAAGATACCCGTAGGCAACGGCCGCCATTTGATCGTCACTGCCGACAACGCGGTCGAGCATCGCGGCGTAATTTTCTTCGTCGGTCACGTCCTGCATGTCGGTCACGCATTGCGCCATCACGCGCCGAACGTCGGGGCTCGCTATGATGCGCTTGTCAACGTCGCTAAAATCGCGAATGCGTTCTGCGCCGCTCATCATCAACTCGAATTTTTAGAGGGGGAGCTTTTGATTTCTCGGCGGGGATCACCCCGGCGCAATGGCCCACGGCCCGCGCATGCTTTGAAAATCACCACAAGCATACGGCTGTCCGTCGTGACGAACAACTGGGATTTACTGCAACCCAAAATCACCCGGAACAAAACCAAAAAGTCCGGGCCCGGTAGCCCTACGGGCCGCCTAGGCACTAGAGCGAGATCGCCGGGCCAGCTCGGCGTCAACAGCCTCCAGAAGTGTTTGCATGTGCGCCAGCACCACTAATGTGGCCTTGGCGCGGACAAGCGCCTCATGATCCGGTCCCATGAGCGGCTAGCCGACGCGGATGACTGACGGACGCTTGCGGCGGCGGCGGCGGCGGTGGTATGCCCGCTGGCTTGCCGCATGGCGCTGGAGCGGTCTATAACGATGACCCCCGGGCTCGGAACGGTGCAAAGTTGGCAGGGATTTGGCAGGGGTCGAAAACCGATTTGAGATGAAAAAGTGAATTAGATCAAAATCTTGCGGGCGTAGTTCAATGGCAGAACGGCAGCTTCCCAAGCTGCATACGAGGGTTCGATTCCCTTCGCCCGCTCCAAGACTCAGTGTGTCCGGCCCGGACAGATAGGTAACACCGCGTACCTAAGACACGGGTGACAACCGCGTGCCGAACGGGTTGTCGAGGGGTTGCAGGGTTTCCTGCTCCAGGTCGAAGTATCCGAGATCATAGTGCATGAAGCTTGCGAGCCAAATGCCATCGTCGACTTCCTTGATGCCGAGTTTCTGGCCGGCGAGCACGGTCGAGACGTTGATGCGCTTGCGGTGCAGGCAGAGCCGTCCACAGGCGGTGACGAGAAGTTCGCGATCGTGGAATGGATAGCTCAGCTCGGGCAGGCCGGCGTAAGGGCGTGGTGAGGCCGCATAGAGTTCGGCGGGGCATTTCATCTCAAGCGCCTCACGCGGCCGTTCGACATTGAACTCACGCACGAAGGCATCGAAGCGTTCCTGCTGCTGCAGGCTGTTGGAGCCCGGCGGTCGGGTTGTTTCCTTTTTGAGGGTAAGGTGCATGCGCTCATGACGTCCGTTCTGCTGCGGGTGACCCGGCTTGATGCGTTCAATGGCGATACCGAGTCTCAGCCACCAGACCGAGAGTTTTGAGAGATTGAACAGGGCATTGGGACTGGCAAAGGGCACTCCATTGTCGGAGCGGATGGCGAACGGCAAGCCGCGCTCGCGAAACACCCGTTCAAAGGCCGTGCAAGCGGTGTCTTCGCGGGTCGACTCCAGCGCTTCGCACAACAGCAGGAAGCGCGAAGCGTGGTCGGTGACGGTCAGCGGGTAACAGTACCGCCCATTGCCGAGCTTGAACTCGCCCTTGAAGTCGGCGCACCACAGATCATTGGGCCCGGCGCCCGCGGATAGCGGCGTGCCGCGCACTCGAAATACTCGTTCCGCTGTCCGACGGCTTGACACTCGCCGCGAATGTTCTCATTATGTTCTCATTGCGAGGGCCTACTCAAAACGTCACAGGTGATCGGTCGGGATGGCAACGACAGCCACCATCCTCCACGCAGACTTGGATGCCTTCTATGCCTCGGTCGAGCAACTGCTCGACCCTTCGTTGCGCGGTAAACCCATCGCCGTCGGTGGTGGGGTTGTGCTTGCCGCGTCTTACGAAGCCAAGGTCTTCGGGGTCCGCGGCGGCATGCCGGGACGGCAGGCGCGCGAACTGTGTCCGCAACTCACCTTTGTTAGCGGCCATTTCAAGGACTACCAACGGCTCGGCGATGCCGCCATCAAGGTGATCGGCGATTTCACGCCCCTCGTCGAGCGGATTTCAATCGACGAGGCCTTTGCCGATGTTGCGGGCTGCACCCATCTCTTCGGTCCGCCTGCTGAAATTGCAACGGCAATCCGCGAACGTGTGCGGGCGGAGCTAGGTCTTCCGATCTCGGTTGGCGTAGCGCGCACCAAGCATCTGGCAAAAATTGCTTCACAAGTGGCCAAGCCCGACGGGCTGGTGGTTGTCGATCCTGAAACCGAGCTGGAATTCCTTCACCACCTGCCTGTCGAGCTGATGTGGGGAGTGGGCCCGGTCACGAAGGCGCGGCTGGCCGAGATCGGCGTGGTAACTATCGGACAGCTGGCAAAGACACCGGGATGGTCGCTCGAGCGGCTGCTTGGTCCCGCGGCAGGGGAGAAACTCGCGGCCCTGGCGTGGAATCGCGATCCACGAGAAATCAAGTCTCACCGGCGCGCCCGATCGGCAGGAGCGCAGTCTGCAATTGGCAGGAAGCCTGCCGAAGAGCGAGTTTTTCGACCCACCCTGCTTTACCTTGCGGACCGAGTCGGCACTCGGCTCCGGGCCAAATCCAGGCCTGGCCGAACCGTGACGGTCCGCGTTCGCTTCGCCAACCTGAACTCAGCCACTCGCTCGGTAACGCTCGACTCGCCAATCTCCGCGACCGTGATCCTCGCCGAGGTTGCCGAGGAGCTGGCGGGCGCGGTCCTCGCAGATCACCCAGACGAGAAGACCATCTCGCTCCTGGCGATCTCCGTGTCGCATCTTGAGGAGCATTGGGATCTGGAGCTGGAGCTCCCGCTTGGACTTGAAGATGAACCGCGCCGGCCCGGCACCAAACTGGGCATGGCACGTTGGTCGGCTGACTGTGCCGTCGATCGGATCCGCGATCGCTTCGGATGGGATGCTATCGGATACGGTTCGGTCGCGCTCGGAATTTCTCGTTCTGTTCCCGATGAGTTTCGCAAACTCGCCGAAAAAGACCTGTGACCGTCACCGGTCACGGGTTAAGCAACGGCGCACAAGGCAATGGTTGGCCGCGGCTCCCTACAACACAGGTCTTCTGACCGAGTGATCCTGAACGTTGTCCGAGTCGATTATTAACGCGCACTGGTGAAGGACAGCTTTCTGGCGCATAGCGGACGTTCGGCACGATGCCAGTCCGCGATACTTGTAAACCATCCAGCGCAATACTCCTCGTCACGCAATTGCGGGCATCCTACCGAATACGCAATCCAGCGCCGCGCGCAAGACTTCTAGAGGATTCGAAGCGCCTGAACGGCTGCGCCACGCGACATGGCCGTCCGGTCGAACCAGTACCGCGCCATCTGTGTCGACGCCGTAAGCTTCGTGCCAGGTGCCGTCGGGGTCGCCGAGATCCCCGTCCTTTCCGACCGTAAAGACAAAGAGTGGAGGCCACGACGGGCCGATCGCTTGCGCGGCCCGTCGCCATGCGTCGCCGTCGGAGCCGGCCAGCAGCACAAAGTGCGGGCCGAACAGGTCGATAGTCGAGATTTGCAAGTTGCCACGCTTGAGCCAGACATGGGGCGCGCGGCTTCCGGGCCGGGCGGAGGGCACATATTCGGTGACGGGATCGTCGATCGCGACGGCCGGCGTGCCGTCAGGCACGATCGCCATCGATCGATAGCAAGCCCCGAAGATCAAACCCTGTTCGTTGAGGAATTCCCGTCGCGGCAGCACATTGCTCCGCCGTGCGGTGCGTCCCATCGACAGCGCGTTGGCCAATGAGTTCTGGGTGATAATCTGGCCCAAAGGCTGGCGCTCGGCGTGGTAGCTGTCGAGCAGCGACGGGTCTGCTTTCCCGCGCAGCACGGCGGCGATCTTCCATGTCAGATTGTGAACGTCCTGCACCCCGGTGTTGAGGCCAAAGCCGCCGGTCGGCGGCATCTCGTGGGCCGCATCGCCGGCTAGGAAAACGTCGCCGACACCATAGCGGTCGGCAACGATGGCAGACGCCTCCCACGGGCTGATGGCAAGCACCGATACGTCAAGGTCGGCCACGCCGACGGCTTTGCGGATTAGCTCCGCGCAAAATTCCGGCACAAAATCCTGCGGCTGCCAGCCGTATTGTTTGGGACCGTGAATCAGGAAGCCCCAGCGATCGGTGCCGTTGATCGTAAGGAACGTGGCACGGAGGTCTTCTTGCTCGACAAAATAGAGCGCGGCAGGCCGATGCTGGACCCACTGGGTGAGGTCGGCGTGGAACAGAATATTGACGCTGTCGTAGACTTTCTCTGCTCCGACCATGTTCACAGCCAGTTGGCGGCGCACGCGGCTTTGCGCGCCCTCGGCGGCGATCAAATAGCGCGCGGTGAAAGGCGTCTCTTCCCCCGTCGTACGATCGGTCAATGTGCCGGTAACGGCACCGGCCTTTTGGCTGAACGAGGTCAGCTCGGTATTGAAGCGCAGCATTCCCGGTCCCGCCGATTCCGCAAATCGACGGATCACCGGTTCAAGGTCGTCCTGAGCGCAAAGACAATTCTTGACAGGCGTCGCCGCCATGCTCTTCGCGGTCGCGCGACCGGGCACGCGGCGCTCGATCTCCTTGCCGGCAAGGGTTTCGGTCCAGACGATCAGCCCTGTCCCGCCTTCCGCCAGTCCTGCGTCCCTGATCGCGGCGTCGATGCCGTACTGCCGGAAGACTTCCATGGTACGGGCATTGATGCCGCGCGCTTTTGGCGTGAGCGCGGTGCCCGGGTGACGCTCGACCAGCAGCGAGCGCACCCCGTGCCGGGAGAGCAGTAACGAGGCGGTAAGGCCGACCGGACCGCCGCCGGAAATAAGAACGGGGACGTCGAGCATCTTTTTTCCTTTTGATCCCGTGTGCCTAAATTATCCAATATCCATCGGCTTACCGTGGGGCTCCCGGCGATAGGCGAAGATCGCGATCAGCGCCGCAAATTCGCAAGTGGCCAGGAACAGGAAAGCGGGTGCGATCGCATCGGCGGTCGCTTTCGGCGAAACCACATCGTTGCTTCCTGCGATCAGCGCCAGACAAACGGGTCCCAGAATCTTGCCGACTCCGTTGGCGGCCTGGGCCAATCCAAACGCCCGGCCGCCGAGCGAGACTGGAAACACTTCAACAACATATGGCGACATGTTGGAGAACGAGCCGCTGTAAAACGCCGCGCCAAAGATCACGAGCAGCGCAAATACCGACCAGCCCGCGATGAACTCGTGATGGAAAGCGACAATCGCCAGCATGACCAGGACGGAGACGGACGTTCCGACCAGCGCTGCGCCGCGGCGTCCGATATAGAGCGGCAGGACCGAAAACAGCAGGCGGCCTAGAAAAGAGGCGATGCTCGCGTACACGAAGTAGTGCGCGGCCTCGTGCGCGGAAATCTTCAGAAGCTGGGACAGAATAGTAGGTCCCCACAGGATCACGCCATAGGTGCCGGTCGAAATTCCGGTCCAGATGACGACGACCCACCAGAAGCGCTTCTGGTCCTGGAATAGCTCGGACAACGACCCCGGCTTCCTGGTCGGCTCGATTGCTTTCGGCAATGTGACGCAGTTCTCGGGAACGCCGAGCAGCTTTGCGGCCTCGCGTCGCGCGTCGGCACTGCGGCCGCGTGACAGCAGCCAGCGCACCGATTCCGGAGCAATCCATGCGATCAACAGCGAAGTAACGATCGGTATCGCACCGGTGGCGGCGACGCCGCGCCAACCGATCACCGGCAGCAGGCTCGCCGAAATCATCGCGGCAAACATCGTGCCGAGCGCGACCGGCGCCACCATCATACTGGAAACGAATGTACGGTATCGGGTCGGGGTCATTTCGACGATCAGCGGATTCTGGGCGCTCACCGCGGCAATCGATCCAAAGCCTACGACGAAACGTAATATTGAAAACAGGATCCAGGCGCCGTCCGGTATCAGTGCGCATCCGGCGGCGCCAAGCGAAAAGATCAGGCCACCGCCCCAAACCATCATTTTGCGGCCGAAGGCGTCGGCGAGCATGCCACCGACGAGTGAGCCGACAATGGCGCCGACGCCGGATGATAGCAGCATCATCGCGCTCTGACCGTAAGTGAGGTGCCAACTTGGTGCGAGCACCGAGACCAGATATCCGACCAGGAAGAAATCGTAGAATTCGAACATCTCCTGCAGGACGAATAGCCCGATCGTCAGATAGTAGCGCGGCGTGAGATTGGACTTCTCGATTCCGCTAAGCCAGTCCTGTGCGTCACCCTTGGAATGGCCCGGAGCCGCCGTCTGCATTCCCCCTGCAACGCCGCCCTGAACGGCGCCTTGAGCGTCGAGCGAAATATCGGCCATTTCTCTCCCCGGACGCCGGACTGCCGCCGTCATGCGCAGCGGTTCAAGATGCCAAGTCGATCCTTGATAAAATTAGCACTCACACTTGAAAACACAATCGTGGATCGTGGGAGTTGCCTGCCGCACTGCACTCACAGTAACGGCTCTGATCACGGCAATGACGTCGACGACTTCGCTTCTGCGAGCGCCGGGGAGCCGATGACGCCGGAAACTGCGGCGCGTGCGGCCAACGTCTGAAACAGGTGGCGACGGTTCACCCCTTGTGCCTGTCGTAAATTAAATCCGGGCATATTGGTGATGCAGTCCGCCCAGGGTTGGGCGATGTGCCCGGCGCGATCGACGGCACGCGAGACCGGCGCATCTTTCGCCAGGGTAGATGCGTGCGGGCCCCATTGTAATATTCCATGTACGACAGCAATAGGTGATGGAGGTGGCGCTCGCTGAACACAACAACGTGGTCCACCGCCAGTACGATCTGAACCTGGCGCGGTGCCATTTAATCACGGTCTCCGGCTTCACGATCGCCAAGGCGCCGAGTACCTTCGGAGCCAAACGATACAAGCCGGCGAATATCAGACGGTCCAGCATCCCGAACGTCGGCCGTTTCGGCGATTGCCGCCGCAACACGTTAAGCCGATGACGCAAAATCGTGGCTTCAGCCTCAAGTGAGACCCGCGGCCGGAACGCTCCGACCAATGCCAACCAAATTAGGCTACAAACCTCTGGCATAAGGCAGGAGCATCGCCCGATTCGATATCAGTTGCCAGCAAGATTGAGTTTCCGACAGGGACACCATGTCCGGTTCGGGTCAAAAGCGCCGTTTTGACCCTCTGCCGCTGACTTCCGGCCTTACCAGATAAGCAGACGTTGTTAGGGTCCGTCCCAACCATAAGCAGCAGCCGCTTCGCTCGACCACACGACCGGCAGAGCTACGCGACCGTAGCGCGATAGAATACCTTGCTGCGGGAGAAACTTTTCCTTTAGATCGATGTTATCATTCCAGCAACGGAACCGGGCCGACTAGGCAGTTGCTCGAAAAGCCGCTCGGCGTAATGCCCGGGCGGCTTTTTCTTTTAATGCGGGAGGGTGACGTGCCGAATGATAAGCCCCTCAAGCCTGACGACTTTCCTGTTGAGGCTGAGGGTGAGGAATTAGTAACTGCAGACGGCAAGCCAATAGCCAAGGCGAAAACGCCAGCTATCGCAGAGGATATTGCGGACCGTCTCAACGAGGACGATTGCCGCAAAGAGCAGGACAGATGGTCGGCTTGATGTAGCTCGTGGTCGCGGCGAGGCAGTGCGTCCTACCGCTTTTGGTTTTGGCACCGGAAGGAAAATGCCATTGGCGTTCCTGGCCACGTCATTGCTACGCTTAAAACTCGTCCGAAGTTGCTGAAGGTTGCCAAACGATTCAAAAACGGGAGGCGAACGCCATGGAAGATGTAGAAAAGCATGTAATCGGAAAAGTGATGCGGCGGCTAATACCGTTCCTGATCCTATGCTACTTCGTTGCCTATCTCGATCGCGTTAATGTCAGCTTCGCAAAGCTTCATATGGATCAGGCGCTTGGTTTCAGCGAGGCAGCCTTTGGACTGGGCGCCGGCCTTTTCTTCATTGCGTATTTTCTGTTTGAGGTGCCCTCCAATATCTTTCTCGAGCGGGTTGGCGCGCGGCTTTGGATCGCCCGCATCATGATCTCATGGGGGATCGTCTCAGGTGCGTTCGCCTTTATTCCATCGATCGCCGGAGCAACTGGAGTTTCGAATGAAGGGGTTTTCTATACCCTTCGTTTATTGCTCGGCGCATGCGAGGCCGGTTTCTTCCCCGGTATCATCTTCTATCTAACCTTGTGGTTTCCCGCGGTGTACCGCGCTCGGGTAATCAGCTTCTTTATGCTGGCGATCCCAATTTCATCCATCGTTGGGGCACCGATCTCCGGGATGCTGCTGAACGTGTCTGGCCTGGGGCTGGAAGGTTGGCAATGGCTTTTCATTCTCGAGGCGTTGCCATCGGTTCTGGTGGGAATTTGCGTGTTGTTCTATCTGACCGATTTTCCGCACCAAGCCCGCTGGCTGCAGACAAACGAAATTGCGTGGCTGGAAAACGTGCAAGCAACCGAGAAGAGAAACAAGGAAAACGTCGAACATCTTTCTCTGTTTCAGGCACTCACGGATACCCGCATTCTGCTTTGCGCTCTTGTGTATTTCTGTCTGAATGCGGCGAGTTACGGAGTTGCCTTTTTCTTGCCAACAATCATCAAAAACTTTGGCGTGAGCGATACCCAGACCGGATTGCTGGCCGCTTTGCCCTTTATCTTCGGGGCGATAGGCATGGTGTTGCTCGGTCGGCACTCCGACCGCACAATGGAGCGAAAAGGCCACGTCGCCGTTGCGCTGCTGATGGCCGCGATTGGGATCGGCTTGTCCGGGCTCATTTCCAATCCCATCATCGTGATGGCGTTACTCTGCTTTGCGCAGATCGGCGTCTCCTCAGTACCAGCGATGTTCTGGCCACTGCCGGCAAGCTTCTTGACCGGAGCATCGGCCGCGGCCGGGATCGCGGCGATCAACTCGCTGGGCAATCTGTCCGGTTTCGCCGGTCCATTTGCGATGGGTTATCTAAAAGATGCGAGTGGCACCTTTACGGTGGGGCTGCTCCTGCTGGCCGGGTGCGCTGTGCTTGGCGCCGTCGTTGTCGTGAGCCTGCGCATTGATGCGAAGCGAGAGCAGTCATCGGGAGAAGTCGCGCTGGCGCATTAGGTCTCGCGACATCGCGCGAACGCAGGCCGACTGTCGTGACGAGATTAGCGACCATTGACTGCTTGGCCGGATACGGTGCTGGCAACTGAGCAGGAATGCCGGCGCTCGACGTCGCGCCGAACTGGTGCCGGATATCGGTGCCAACTGCGATGCTCTTGAACTGAGAGGCCTCAACCCGGCTGCGCATCTTCTGGCGATAATGACAAGGCAGAAACTGCACGTACCTCGCCGCATATCTGGCCAAGGACGGCGCCAAGACGCTGGAGCACGAAGAGCTCGATCGAGGGCAACACTTGGTCGTCGGCTTCGCCGCGGGAAAGACGCGAAACGGCCATCATCAGCGCATCGCGTCCGATCAGATCGGAGACGGAGGAGGTCGATCTACTCCTGAGGCAATCAAAAACCTCTCTGACGCTGTGCCTAGTTGCACTCGCGCCGCAGCCATCCCTCCTATTGCTCGCAAAGGTATTTTGATCCGCGAGGCGTCGAAAAGTAAGATTCGAGTTCCGCCAACGCGAGCCGCTCCCATTCCTTGGCCTGCTCGAGTAAGGAGAAACGCTGCGGTGGCCGGAACGCCGCTGTTTGCCGATACAACGAGGCTATCGCGCGATATCTGCGCACGTTTTCAAGCACCGCTTTGCCGCTCATGATCATTCTCCCAGTCTGGTCCCGGAGCCGATTGTGGCGGGCGGCGATTTTCTAATTCGTTAGCGGGCCTTCCCTCGAGATGTCGAATGGTTTCCGAATTGTTGAGCCTCTCCGTCACGCGCGGCTCAAGCCCAGCAACCACGGTTCGCGTCCACAGGCATGCGATCGTTTCGGCCACTTCGACAGCAAAAAGGGACAGCATGAGGCCTACCATCGGCACTGCGGGAATCAGATATCGCCAGACGTCGAGAGTGTGGGCGCCGGCGGCGGTTACGATCGAAGCCGCCCACATCACGATCACGATAAGTGCGCGCATCGAGAACCTGGGGCGCCGACGCCGCACAGCAGTCACCGTCCAAAATATGACGGCGATAACGAAGGCGGTGGACAATGTCCTGAACAGATAGGCGGAGATGCGTGGAAGATCGGATAATGGGCCGATCCGAACTGGTCCGCTTTGCAGATCGATCGGCTGAGCCGCCCGGCCGTGCCGCGTCATGATGTCAGACACGTGCGGCACGTCGTCGGTCGACACCGGTATCGCAGGGTCGAGTCCGTAGGGCGGCCATGCGACCGAGGCCCCATAGGCCATCTGACGGACGAACTTGCCCGCGTAGGCCAGCGGCCGATCACGTACGGCGACCAGGAAGATGCGCCGATAGGCTGAGGCCGCGCCGCCGGTAGTCCCGTTATCGTCGGCCACGTCTCGGTCCAGTGCGGTGTCGAAGAGGCACGCGTCGCCGAAGAACCCGAGCATGGGCCAGCGACCCGGCTCCGCGGCGAAGTCGGCGGCAAGCCGCGCCATCGTGGCGTCGGCGTGGTCGCCGGCCGCCGACACGATCTCGCGTCGCGCTGCATCGCTTGCAAGCACGATGTTCAGGTGATTGCAGAACAGCGTCTTGGGAACGAACACGGCCGAGGCCTGGTCGGAATTGGAAGCCCCGAACCGGGAACCGGCGGCGAGAAGCGCCAGCGCCGCTGCGACGGACACGGCAATCACGGTAAGACGCGCGGACGTGCATGGCCAGGCGAGGCGGGCGCCCACCAGGACGGTGGCGATTGGGACCAGGACGCCCTGCAATCTGAAGCACGCCGCGAGCGCCGCGCACAGGACGGAGGCAGCGACCGCGTAGCACCGCGCCGCTTTGCCGACGCAGGTGGCAACGAGTAATCCAGCCGTTGCCAGATTGAGGAAGACCGCAAAGAGAAGCTCTGCGGTGAGGACGTTCCTGAACAACAGCAGGCCCGGATACGTCGCTACGAGGATGATCGGCACGAGCCCACCGGCGTTGCGCGTCGTTGCCTGGGCGGTTGCTGCAAGCGCCAGCATCAGGACGGCCCACGCCGCCTGCTGCAGGCGCACCACCATCCGGAGGTCGCCTCCGAACGCGAACGTCACGGCCAGGAACGCCGGGTAGCCCGGATCGCGCCCACCCACCACGGTCGGCTTTCCGGCTTCGAGCGTGCGAAGCGCAGATTCCACGAAGGACGGCGTGTCGCCCCAGATGACCGGGACCGCCGGCCTGAACGACACGACGATCGCCACCAGCAGCGCGGCCCACGCCAGCACGGCCCATGGCCACGGGGACCCGACGCCGCCCAGGGAGGCGGCTCGGCTCATTGTATGCGCTGGAGCCTCGCGGTTGGACCGCACGATCGCCGTCCACACAGGATGAAGTTCAAATGTCGCCCCAGCTTCATGCTAGACCAAAACGCTCTACAAGACTATCGGAGGGCACGGCGTGCTCCCGACTCCCGGGTGAATGAAGGCTCATTCTGTCGAACGAGGCGATCGAATGAAGCGGCTGGGTCGCCGGTAGTGGAGCGTACGCAGCATATGGCGCCTTAGGTCAACACGGTCGTTGGCGGCCGTCGCTTTGCGCCGACAGCTGATTCCAGCGAACGACCACTTTTGGCGCGAGGCGGACATTCGAAAGAGCGGTGAGGTCGAAAAGCGCCAATAACACCCCAATGCTATTCACTCGCCTCGCCAGCTTGCGCGACGGCCGGGACGGGCGAGAGGTGGTCTACACGAAGAACCTGCCGTAACTCGCCGGCAAGCTGATTGGGGGGAATTGCGGATGATAGGACGGCGGATGAGGCAAAATAAACAATGCCTATCCCTCGCGCCGGTCCTATTGCAGGAGAAGCGGCAGATTGAGTGGACCGCGGAAACCGAATCCGTGCCAGCGCACGCTCGCGGGATCAAGCAAGGCCATGTTGGGGAAGCGCTCGAAAAGCATTGGCAGCAGGATGGCGCCAACGGTTCGCCGCGACAGGTGCGCGCCCGCGCAATGATGCGGGCCGTTGCCAAAGGCCTGGTGAGGGTTGGGCTCGCGCAGCCCGTTGTAGTTCTCGCTGTCTTCGAAGACCTCCTCGTCCCGGTTGGCCGACGCCTGGATCGTCATCACGGTGTCGCCCTTCGGGATCAAGCAGCCGCGAATCTCCGTGTCCTCCATAACGAGCCGTGAACTCGCCTGGATCGGCGCCACCCACCGCACCCCTTCCTCGAACGCGGAGCGCCATTTGCCCCCTGCGCGCACGGCGTCAAGCTGATCTGGATTGGTCAACAGGCCGTAGAGGATCGTCAGCAGGGCGTCGCGCGGCTCGTTGATGCCGCCGCCGATCGCGATCTTCACATTGGCGATCATCTGGCTTTCTGGAATCGGATTCTTTGCGTTCACCATGAAGGAGAGCGCTGAGGAATCCGGTTCGGCCCGCACGCGTTCGGCGTTGACGCGGATACATTTGTCCATCTCCGCATTGGCGATGTCGGTCGCATCGAAAGGCCCCGGTGTCCAGCCAAAATTGCCGGCACCGTCGATCAGCGTCTGCGACCATCGCTGCATGTACTCATCGCTCGCGTCCGGAACGCCCATCGCATGCGCCAGAATCCGCGCGGCAAGCGGTCCTGCGAGAGCGGGAAAGAGATCGACCACCTCACCGCGCGGCAGCCGGTCGAGATACGTTGCGGCCAGTTTCGCATACAGCGGCGCCCAAACGGATTCGATCGTCTTCGGCATCAGGGCCGGCATCATCGCCATGCGTTCGGTCCGGTGCTCGTCGTGGTCCTTGCGCATCAGCGTATGAGCGAGAAAGGCGCGCTTCATGGGCGTGTTCGGGTCGTCGGAGCTGAATAACGCCGCATTCTCCTTCACGTATTTGGTGTCGGCCGCCTTGGTGAGGAAGGTGCGGCCCACCGATTTGACCCGTAATACGGGCGCTTCGCGTCTGAGGCGCCTGTAGATCGGATAGGGATCGCGGGTGAGCTCCGCGATCGTGATGGTCTCGTCCAGGGGGGCCAAGCTCGCGGTCAGCATGGGATGATCCTATTGGATGCGGGCCAGCGTGTGCCGGGCCCGAGGATAGTGGCAGGCGCCAAACAGCGCAATCCTGGCGGCCGCTGCACTGGCAGTGGGCGAAGGCGGCACGCTCCTGCTCCGCGCCGGTACCGAATGCGAGAACGACAGGGACAATCGCGCCGGCGCCGGTTCAACGATCTGAGATCCACTTGTGCTTTCCCCGCTAAAGCTACTCCTCTAGTGTGAATCCAACTCGCAAAGTGACCTGATAATGTCGGACAGAGCCTTTTTCGACATGGCCTCTCGTTTGCACGACTTCGAACCATTTCATTTCGCGAATGGTCTTTGATGCGCGGGTGATGGCATTTTGAATGGCATCCTCGATACTTTTTTCGGAAGATCCTACGAGTTCTAGGATCTTATAAACGTGATCCTTCATTTCGGTGACTGGCATGGCGAACCTCCGCTGGTGAGCCAGGTCTATTCTGAACGAGTTCTGCCCTCTCGAGTTCCGCTGCTTCTGCGAGGGAAGCTGGGGGCGGACCGCAGGGATGGCGACAATGAAAAACCGGCCAAAGAGCCGGTTCCATGCCGGGAGGCGAGCCATGTTCGTGACCAGAGTACTTGCACGGTAGACTATATTTGCCGGCTTGGTGGCGCTGCCAGGTGCAATCCCCACCGAGCTTATGCGCAGCAGGCCGTGGCGATTCGGCGCCACCGACATCGGCGGCACGGTTGTCGGCGCGGCGGGCCCTGAAGCTGGGGTCTGGGTGATCGCCGAGACCACCGAGCTGCCGACGAAGTTCGCGCGCATCGTCGTCACCGACGATCAGGGCCGCTACCTCATCCCCCACCTGCCGGCCGCGAATTACAGCGTCTGGGTGCGAGGTTATGGCTCGGTGGATTCGGCCAAGCTCACCGCAAAGCCGGGCCAGCTTCTTAATCATACGGCGGCGCCGGCACCGAACGAAGCGGCAGCGGCGCATTATTACCCGGCGATCTACTGGTATGCGATGATGAAAATTCCGCCTGCCGGCGATTTCGGCGGCAAGAGCGATATTCCCGGAAAGCTGACGCAGACTGACTGGCTGAAGC
This sequence comes from Bradyrhizobium erythrophlei, assembly GCF_900129425.1. Lineage (NCBI taxonomy): Bacteria > Pseudomonadati > Pseudomonadota > Alphaproteobacteria > Hyphomicrobiales > Nitrobacteraceae > Bradyrhizobium > Bradyrhizobium erythrophlei. The sequence continues at coordinate 318,555 of NZ_LT670817.1, forward strand.
AGATGAAGAACATCGGCTGCATCGGGTGCCATCAGCTCGGCCAGGAAGCCACTCGCACGATACCGCCTGCTTTCGGCAAGTTCGCTTCCGGCGCGGCGGCCTGGATACGGCGCGTTCAATCGGGGCAGTCCGGTGAGCAGACGACCCACCAGCTTGCCGGAAATTTCGGCGGCGTCCCCTTCAAATATCTCGGAGACTGGACCGACCGCGTCGCCAAGGGCGAACTGCCCAAGAGCAAGCCGCCGCGTCCACAAGGTGTCGAACGCAATATCGTGATCACTTCATGGGAGTGGTCGACGCCCGACAAATACCTGCACGATCTGATTTCGTCCGACCGGCGCAATCCGCAATTCGCAAGGCGCTCGGCCCCGATCGTGAACTCCTGAGGACGGCGTCCGGGCGTGTTATCCGGCCCCTACAAGCGAGGGCTGCATGAGCGCATTAATCTGCCAGCGCCCATCTTCCAAAGACCGACGCGATAAGCGTTTGGGCAATGGCCAAGCCCGCTCGCGTCGGCATCGGATCAAGCGCGCCGTAGGTCCAATTCGGCCCCATTGCTTTAGGGTACATGCGAAATATCTCGACGCGCTTAATGCCTCGCGTGTGCGGATCCATCGCCAGAGGCCGAAGGCACTCGGCCTCAAGTTCGGCTGCGGATTTACGCGGCATCTCTTCCATCAAGGTTCTCCGGCTTCGGGATGCGGTGCTGTTACCGCGGAAGCTCAAGCCGGGACCAGCTCATTCGATCCACCACGTTGGCGCGGGCGAGTGATCGAATGAGACGGAGGTTGCCGCCCAGTGCTCGGCCATCAGTGATGTCGTCAGCCATTTTTCGAGACAGGCTCTAAGGCGACTGTGCGTCCATTTTCAACCAATGAACGAGCACCGCGAGGACGGACCGACACCATGAATGAGGTCGCCTGCTGAAAGGACGCTTAATTGACCTTCGTCGTCAACGACAGCTGTATTCGCTGCAAAATCATGGACTGCGTCGACGTGTGCCCCGTGGACTGCTTCTACGAGGGCGAGAATATGCTCGTCATCCGCCCGGACGAATGCATCGATTGCGGGGTCTGCGTGCCGGAATGCCCGGTCGACGCGATCAAGCCTGACACCGAGCCGGGGCTTGAGAAATGGCTGTCGCTGAATGCGGAATACGCGAAAATCTGGCCAAATATTACGGTCAAAAAAGCGCCCCCGCCTGACTCCAAGGAGTGGGAGGGGAAGTCGGACAAACTCCAATACTGCTCACCAGATCCCGGCGCGGGTGATTGAGGCGGACGAGGTCAACGTCCGCCCGGTTTGCGACGTGCTATTGGTAGCAAGCCAAAGCCTCTCATTGAGAACCCGGTGAAAGATCATGAGTTTCTTCGAGCGTCTAAAAACAGCAGCATCCGCCGAGTGGCGGGCCTACACCGAGCATCCCTTCACGAACGGGTTGGCAGACGGGTCGCTCGCCGAAGCGGCGTTTCGTCACTACCTCGTTCAGGACTACCTGTTCCTCATCGAATTTGCTCGCGCTTACGCGCTCTCCGTCTACAAGTCGCCCAAGCTCGCTGACATGCGCGAAGCGGCGGCCGGCCTCTCGGCCATTCTCGACGTCGAGATGAACCTGCATGTGAAGCTGTGTGCCGGCTGGGGCCTGTCGCTCAACGATCTTGAACAAACACCTCCGACGGTCGAGATGCTGGCCTATACACGCTACGTGCTCGACGCGGGAATGCGCGGTGATCTCCTGGCACTCAAGGTGGCGCTTGCCCCCTGCGTGGTCGGCTACGCAGAGATCGCGACGCGGCTCGCCTCGCGACCCGATGCGCACGCTGCAACGAACCCATATCGCGTTTGGATCGCCGAGTATGCCGGTGCACCATACCAGGAGGTCGCGGCGAAAGCGCGGGCGCACCTGGAGGGTCTCGCCGATCTCTACGCCACGCCGGCCCGTGAGGCAGAGCTAATCGTGATCTTCAAGGAAGCCACCCGGCTCGAGGCCGACTTCTGGGAAATGGGCTGGCGTGCGGGCCAGCGTGTTGAATAGTCACTGACTGCGTACCGTGTCGGAAGGGTTACAGCATCACTATCAATCGCAAAGGCGAAAGCCTCGAAACGGAGTACAGTGTTGTACCTTCACCGGCACAACCGACACCCGCGGACATAATTCAGCAGTTCAAAGAGAAGCCAATCAATCTTGAAGCTCTCTTCACTAGCGATAATCCGTTTGATGAAACCGAGCCAGTCACGCACAACTGCGATGCAGAGGTCAATCCTGACGACCTGCCGTTCTAATCTGCCATTGCTCTTTTTTTAAGGGGGGCAGCGATTAGATGAGAAGATGACCTAGGAGGGAACATGAAAAAACCTCTGATAATGCCTGAGGAGACGCAGCCCCGGAATATCACCCGCGCCGACCTTGTCCTGACCGAGGGATTTGGCCTTGAAGTAGACGGCCGGATGAAGACGGTGTTCCCCACGCTTCAAGCCGCTGAGAAGAAAGCTCTTGCCCTGAAAGCCGAATTTCCGATGCTCCAAATCAAGGTCTATGACGCGGCGGAGAAGACTAGGACGCTCGTCGAGTTGTCACCGGCTAAAGCTATCCCCATCGAAAAAGGAAACTAGGACAGGAGAAATAGGAGACCGCGATGGTTATCCTCGGCGAGGTCTTAGTAGTCGGAGGGAGCGCGCTGGTAGTGTGCAGCGCAATTTTCTGGACCTGGTCCGGCATCAAACAGAAGCTCTTGCGGGGACCGGATGAGGCTTTGGACAAACCGCCGGAAGCCCCGTGATGATGAAAAGCCTGGGCATGGTTCTGATCGGCGCGGCAGCTATCGCATTCCTGGTGCCCCGCTTTGCATGAGGAGGTTGGCCTTCCGACCCCGGAACACGAAGAGATGGCCCGAGAAGGGATCCTGCCGCTGCACGCCCTGGACCAGCATCGCGAGCCCATCGATGCCCTTGCGCATGTCGATATAGCCGAAGGCCAGGTGCACCCTCACGCCTGGAGGAAGCAGCGTCATGGCGCACGCTCCTCGTTGCTCAGCGCCGCATCATCTGCACCGCAACGAACACCGGCGCGGCCGACGGCGTCACTTCCAACGGAATAGAACACGCGCCGCTATCCCGCGCGCCACCTCCGAGAGGTTCGGACCCGCCTGCACAGCCTCCTCAAGGATCTGGGGTTTGTCCGCCTCGTTGAACCTCCGCCGATGACCTTCGCGTGCCGCCGGGGCTCGGGCATAACCGTTGGCGAGCATGCGGGCCCGCATGCCGTCGGTAGAGGTGGCGAGCGCGGCTTTCAGCTTGTCGCCCCAGGTCGCGGCGATGGCGCTGATCAAGACCTTCCGCTCCAATCCGCCGCCGCTGCCGATCGAAGAGGTCGCCGAAGCCTACCAGTTCCTGCAATCGCTGTGCGCCGACAACTCGCGATCCCATGGCGCCGAGCTGCCTCGGAGAAGCGCGAATCCGGCCGCATCGCCTCCGAAGTATCGGCCGTTTTTCTGCTTCGCCAAACCTCTGACGACGACCTCGCGCGCGGGTGGGGATTGCATCACCAGTATGTCCGGACTTGATTTACAACAGGCACGGGCCAGCGAGATCGTCTCGCTGGCCCTTTGTCTTTCAAGCCCTTATTTCTCCGAGGGCAGCGGCGGCGTGCTCTCCGGCGAGCGGCGGAAATGCGTCGCCTGCTCGAACGAATAGGCCAGCGACAGCAGCTTCGCCTCGCTCCATGGCTTGCCGAGAATGTCCATGCCGACCGGGACGCCAAGCGGGGCGGTATCGGTCGGCGAGGAGAACCCGGCAGGGACCGTAATCGCCGGGAATCCGGTCACCGATGCCAGTATGCCGTTGCGGTCGGCTTGGTTGAGTTCGGTGAGAGGTACCACGAGCCGCTTTTGCAAGGGATAGACGACGGCATCAAGGTGGTTGTCGTCCATCACCTTCTCAAGAAGGGCGCGGGTCTTGACGTCGCGGTCGAGCCGGACCTGGTAGTCCGCCTCGGACAGGCCGTCCTTGAAGGAGACGGCGGATTTCAGGAAACCCTCGAGGGTCGGGTGGTTGTAGCGTCCGCCCGCATAGATGGCATCCACTGTCTTGGCCGGCGCGTTCGGGATGGTGGCGAGATAGCGGTCCATCACCGCCTTGAACTCGTACTTCTGCACGTCGTTCTGGGCGATGAGCTGGTCCGCGTCCAGCTCCGGCGCATCAATGACGATGAGCTCGGCGCCAGCCTGTTTCATCGCCGAGACGGCCTGCTGCATCACCTCGTTGACTTCGCGGTGCTCGGGCTTCGATCCGAACATCACGCGCAGCACCCCGATCCGTTGGCCCTTGAGCGCGTTGGCGTCGAGCGCGGCGGTGTAGTCCGGGTGGGGGTGGTCCGCGGTCTGCGGATCGGCCGGATCGGCTGCCGCCATCGCCTGCAACATGGCGGCGGCGTCGGCGACGTGGCGGGCAAGCGGCCCGATGGCGTCCTGCGTGCTGGAGACCGGCATGATGCCGTTGAGGCTGAGCAGCCCGTGGGTTGGCCGCACACCGACCAGCGCGTTGGCCGAGGAGGGCGAGCGGATGGAGTTGACGGTGTCGGAGCCGGTCCCGGCCATCGCCAGGTTGCTGGCCACAGCCACGCCGGTGCCGCCGCTCGAGCCGCCGGGGGTACGCGTCAGGTCGTAGGGGTTCAGGGTCTGGCCGCCGAGCGAACTCACCGTGGTGCCCGAAAGGGCAAACTCGTGCATGTTGGTCTTGGCCAGGACGATGGCGCCCGCCGCGCGCAGCCGCGCGACGACGAAGGCGTCCTTGTCAGGCTGCGCGCCCTCGAGCGACAGCGAGCCGCCGGTGGTCGGCAGGTCCGCGGTATTGTAGTTGTCCTTGAGAACGACCGGCACGCAGTGCAACGGGCCGACCGCTCCGCCTTGGGCGAAGGCGGCATCGAGGTGGTCGGCCGCGGCCAGCGCACTTCCATTCATGGTCAGGACGGCATTGAGCTTCGGTCCTTGCTTGTTGTAGGCCGCGATCCGGTCGAGGTAGGTTTGGACGAGTTGGTGGCAGGTCAGGCGGTGATCGCGGAACGCCCGCTCGATCTCCGGAATCGTCGCCTCCTCAACCTTGAAGTCGGTAGCGAGGACGGGCGTAGCCACGGCTGCGAGGCAAGCGGCCAAGGCAAGAATGTGCTTGTTCATCATGTGTCTTTCGCAGGAAGCGTAACGGCACGACCGGAAAGGGGGTCCGGTGCCACCCGGAGGCGTCTGGATGACGAGTCGTCATATGCAATCGGCGCGTGAACTGCAACAGTTGGATAATTGGTCCGTCAACCCAGAAATCCGGATAGCCTACGTTTCTAAGGGATCCTCGCGCTTTACCGGTTCTGTGTGGCTTGGCGCATCTTTGCGACGACGGGGCTCAAGTGCCACGACAAAGCTCGGCACCTTCATGGATGACGCTGAAGCCGGCGTGCTCGCCTTCATGAGCGCGGGATCGAAGTTTGTCGGACATGTCGTCGTCCTCACTTTTAAATTTGTGCTGAGAACAGATCGCGTCCGAACATCAAAGAAACAAGTGTGTGAGAAATGGACGAATGGACGCTTACTCAGAATTCCTGAATTCCCCTGATACCTGCAAAAAATTCCCGGCTCTTTGAAATATTTTCCCTGTTAATTTGCGTAGGGAATTGCGCGAAAAATGACTGCGGCGCAGCGGTTTCTTGCTACGAAATCGGTCTAGGGAGTCCCGAAATCGCAAAATTCCGTGTAAAATTCCCTGTTAGCAGGGAATTTGCGTGGAGACGGTGCGATCAGCACTGCGCCGCCAGCCAGCCAGTCACTCAACTGAAGATAGTTTCGGTATAAACCTCAGATATGCCCGCCAATGGCGGGTTTTTGCAGATCCGGGCTTGGTGTCTAGTCTCCAGATTTGCACAATCTCAGGCCGAAATCGCCGATAGTCTCTGCTGAACAATTGAAATACTCCCGTTTTTGAGAGACGCGGGCTGGAGACCGGGCGCGATCGTCACTGCGTGGTGTGGGACGCAGTCTTACTTAACGTCTTTTTAGATACTTGCGTGGCGGTCCTGACTAGAAGCGCCAGTGAATGTCTGCTTTCGGCGGCGCAGCAGAAACGCCATGAACGAGCCGCGTTGTCGCCGAATGACTCGAGCGGAAATCGGGTTGTTGTAATGTCGCCGGGTCGCAGAGCTGTTCGCCGTCCAAATCCGGCCTAAGGAAACAATATCCTTATCGAGCCGCTGGCAGATGCTCCACACGGGTCAGGCGCCTTCGGAAAAAAGCGGTTGCACACGCCTCGGTGGCATGTTGTAGGCGGTCAGGATATGGAGGACATTGTTGCTGAACCCGTCGGAGTCAGACGTCAGCCAGTGGCCCGGCATCTGAAGAATCTTAAATTGAAGGAAGAGTCATGGCTTCTTGTCGTCCCGGTCTGGGTGGGCCAGCCGATCAACCTGAGAGAGATGCAAATCCAGGTTCGGCCTATTACCCTGATACGACGTGGCAGCACAGGACGCCTTCAGAATCGGACGTCAGTCCGGACCTCCTGCAGGAAGCGATCGATTTCGCGGTCGCCGGGGAGACGAAGGCACCCCGCGATCTGGTGATGAACCACTATCAAACCTTCGGCCGCGAACCGTTCGGCTACGCGATCGGGCCTATCAAGGAACGCGGTGATCCAACTGGAATCATCATTCACAAGGGCTACATCGTAACTGAATGGGGAGATCCGCTGAGGGTAGATATGACTCACAGCGTAACCAAGAGCTTCCTTTCCAGCGTCGTCGGACTTGCCGTCGAGCGGGGCATGATAAAGAGCGTCGATGACGCCGTGAGGGATTATGTCGCGCCGATACAGCTCTACGCTCCGCCCTCGACCACCAATAAATCGGATCGACTCAACACGCCCGATCTGCTGTTGCCGTTTGAATCGCCGCACAACCGCACGGTCACCTGGGATAATCTGTTGCGGCAGACCAGTGACTGGGATGGCACGCTGTGGGGCAAGCCCGATTGGGTCGACCGGCCCGACGAGAATCCGGCGGAATGGACCACGCGGCCGCGAAGCAAACCGGGCACCGTGTATAAATACAATGACACCCGCACCAATGTTTTGGCGCTCGCAACCCTTAATGTCTGGCGACGCCCGCTGCCGCAGGTCCTGAAGGAAAACATCATGGACCCGATCGGCGCCTCCAACACCTGGCGCTGGTTCGGCTACGAGAATTCCTGGGTGGTGCTGGATGGCAGCTTGATGCAGTCGGTGACCGGCGGTGGGCACTGGGGCGGCGGCATGTATATCAATGCCTACGACATGGCCCGCTTCGGTTACCTCACGCTGCGTCACGGCAAGTGGAAAGATCGTCAACTGCTCTCGGAGAAATGGATCGATCAGGCACGCACGCCGACCAAGCCCGAGCCGATCTACGGCTACATGAACTGGTTCCTCAACACCGACGGCAAGCGCTGGCCGAGTGCTCCGGCCACCGCTTTCGCCCATAGCGGCAACGGCACCAATATGGTCTATGTCGATCCGGAGCACGATCTCGTGGCCGTGGTTCGCTGGATCGATCCTGAGGCCATCGACGGTTTCCTGAAACGATTGCTCGCGGCCATCGATCACGGATAGATGGGCGCGTCACCGTTTCGGTAAAGACCGCCGGGCGCGGCAGCGCCCGCAGCCATGCGATGGCATGCGGGTTGCTTCTATTCCCGGTGCCGTATGTTCCCGGCGTCGTCTGTTCCTGACGTCATCTGCGTTACTAAATTTGAAGGACCAAACAAATGCAAACGGATACCTGGCGCCGCGGCGCACTCTTGGCCGCCTGCATGACCCTGGCAATGGCGGCCCCGGCGCTTGCGCAAAAATCGGCTGACACCCTGCGCATCACCTGGCGCGATGCCATTCCCGATGTCGACCCGTACTATAATTCCCAACGCACCAGCATGGTCGTGGCCTTTCATGCTTTCGATTGTCTGGTGTATCGCGATCCCGCAACCATGGAGATAAAGCCTGCTTTGGCCACATCGTGGAAGCAGGTCGATGCCACCACGATCGACTTCACCTTGCGCGAGGGCGTGACGTTCCAGAACGGCGATCCGTTTACCGCCGATGACGTGGTGTACACGATCAACGACATCATCCACGACAAACAGGTGGCCATCCCCGCCTATTACACGTCCTTCGCCGGCGCGGAGAAGATCGACGACTTTCACGTCCGCATCAGGCTGACCGGTGTGTCTCCGGCCGTGATGGAATACCTCGCGATGGTCACGCCGATCTGGCCGAAGGCCTATCGCGAGAAAATCGGTGCCGATGCCTACGCCCATGCCCCGATCGGCACCGGCCCCTACAAGATCACCAAGGTCGACGGTACCACCGAGATCGATATGGAGCGGTATGACGGCTACTATGCCGGCAGCCCCAAGGGCCGGCCCGCCATCCGGTACATCAAGATCCACGAAGTGCCCGACGCTACAACCGAACTGACCGAGCTGCTCGGCGGACGAGCCGATTGGATCTGGGGCTATAATGCCGATCAGTTCGCGAATATCGCCCGGATGCCAAATCTGGAATCGGTGCGGTTCGGCACCATGCGGGTCCATTTCATGACCGTCGACGGCGCTGGCCGTTCAGGCGCCGACAATCCGCTGACCAAGCTGAAGGTGCGGCAGGCGATTATCTCGGCAATCGACCGCGCCACGATGGCTAAGCAGCTGATCCAGGGCGATTCGCAGGTCATCGACACGCCGTGTTTCCCGAGCCAGTTCGGCTGTGACGTATCGGCGGCCGTGAAATATCCATATGACCCCGCCAAGGCCAAGCAGCTTCTGACTGAGGCTGGTTATCCCAACGGCTTCGATACCGAGCTCGTGTCTTATGCGACACCGCAGGTCGGCGCCGCCGTGCAGAACTATCTCAAGGCCGTCGGCATCAACCTGCGCATCCAGCAGCTGCAGATCGGCGCCGCCATCCAGTTGGCGGAAGCAGGCAAGGCGCCGTTGTATTCGGGAAGTTGGGGCAGCAATTCCGTCAACGATGCCTCGGCGTTCATGCCCTATTGGCTCGGCGGGGGATTGAACGACTACGCGCGCGATGCCGACGTGCAAGACCTGTTGAAACAGGCCGGGGGGAGCATCGATCCGGAGCTGCGTCGCAAGGCCTTTAGCGAGGCAATCCACCTGGCCACGGAACGTGTTGATTTCGTACCGCTGTTCAGCGACGTCCGCTATGTCGCATTTTCAAAGCAATTGAATTTCCAGGGCTTCCCGGACGATGTGCCGCGCTTCTATTTGTCGAGCTGGAAGTAGGTATTGGCACGATCTCAACAGCCGGGCGCAACCACATCAAATCTGGATGAGGTGGCGCCCGCTCTATGCCGGAATCGCCAGCAGACACTCGACCAGCCGGCCATCCTTGCGAATATTGTCGGGCATCGTTGCCGCGCATTTCGCGAAGGCGCTCGGACAACGCGGGTGGAAACGACAGCCCGGTGGGATATTGGTGGGATCCGGGTAGGCGTCGCCCAGACCGACATCGGGAATGCCTAGCGCCGGATCCGGTGTCAGCACGGAGGCCAGAAGCGCCTGTGTGTAGGGGTGCGTGGGTGTGCGGAAAAGGTCCTGCACCGGCGCCTGCTCGACGATGCGGCCGAGGTACATCACCGCCACTTCCGTGGCGATGTGTTCCACCACCGCCAGGTTGTGACTGATGAAGAGATAAGTCAGTCCAAGCTCTCGCCGCAATTCCGCCAGCAGATTGAGAATCTGCGCCTGCACGGACATATCCAGCGCGCTGGTGGGTTCGTCGCACACCACAATGCGCGGGTGCAGCACAAGCGCACGCGCGATGGCCACTCGCTGCCGCTGTCCGCCGGAAAGCTGGCCAGGCATGCGCTCGGCCATCTCGCTGGAAATTCCGACGCGCGCCAGCATCGCCATGACGCGATCGACCTGCCGCGCCCTCGGCAGGTCGCCCTGGGCGGCCAGCGGCAGGCCGACGATGTCGCGAATGCGCTGGCGCGGGTTGAGCGAAGAGAACGGGTCCTGAAACACGGGCTGGATCAGTCGGGCGCGTTCGCGTCGGTCTAACCCGGCCAGGCTGCGTCCATCTACCAGTACCTCACCCGAGGTTGGTGGCAGCAGGCCCATGATGAGACGGGCGAGCGTTGACTTGCCGCAACCGGACTCGCCGACCACACCGAGCACATCGCCCGCCGGGAGCGAGAATGTCACCCCATCCACCGCGCGCACCGGGCGACGGGCGCCCGCCGTACCGGCGCGCTGGTGAAACTCCCGGTATACGTTCCGAACTTCGATCGCATGGGTCATGCCGCCACAGCTCGCTTCCAATCCGGCGGCAGCCGGCAGAGATAGCAATGATCGCGGCCGGCATTGCGCAGCGGCACGGTCTGGGCACATTCCGGCATGGCCAAAGTGCAGCGGTCGCGAAATCCACAACCCGCGAAGCCCGGCGGCATGCGCGGCACCACGCCCGGAATGCTGCCAAGGGGCTCGCCAGTCTGCGTCTTGCCGGGCACGGGGATGCAGTCCAGCAGCCCGCGCGTGTAGGGGTGCGTGGGCGCGGCGAACACCTCGGCCACCGTGCCGGTTTCGACCACCTCGCCCGCATACATCACCGAGACATGCTGCGCCATGCGCGCCACCACACCGAGATCATGCGTGATCAACAGCAATGCCAGCCCCAGCTCCTGCTGCAGCTTCTTCAGCAGCCGCAGGATCTGCGCCTGCACCGTCACATCGAGGGCCGTTGTGGGTTCGTCGGCGATCAGCAATTCCGGATCGCACATCAGCGCCATGGCGATCATCATCCGCTGTCGCAGGCCGCCGGAGAGTTGATGGGGATACTGGCCCAGGCGCATCCCCGGCGCGGTGATGCCCACGCGCGCCAGCAGTTCGGCGGCTCTGTCCATGGCCTGCCGCCGCGTGACCCGACGATGGCGTTCGAACACCTCGGACATTTGCGACCCGATGGTGTAGGCAGGGTTCAGGCTCGTCATCGGTTCCTGGAAGATCATCGCAATCTTGTCGCCGCGCAGCCGTGCAATCTGGCGCTCCGACAGGTCCAGCATATCCTGCCCGTGAAAGCGGATGTGATCGGCGGTGCGGGTGGCCCCACGCGGCAACAGGTTCATCACCGACAGCGCCGAAATGGATTTGCCGCAGCCGGACTCCCCGACCACGCAATGCGTTTCACCGCGCGCCACCGCCAGTGATACGCCCCGCACCGCTTCGGTTCGCCCGCCGAAGGACACGCGCAGATTGGCGACGCTGAGGACCGGGTCTTGAACCAAGGGTGTCATTGCCGCAGATCCGCGCCCAGCATGTCGCGCAGCCCATCACCCAGCAGGTTGATTCCGAGCACCAGGACGAACAGCGCGACCCCCGGGGTCATGATCACCCACGGACTGAAGAACATGTATTCCTTAGCCTCGGCGATCATCAACCCCCAACTCGGCAATGGCGGCGGCACGCCCAGGCCGAGAAATGACAAGGCCGCTTCAAGCAGGATCGCCAGTGCCATTTCCAGCGTTGCCACCACCACCAGGTGATTGGCAATATTGGGAAGCACCTCGCGTACCAAAAGATGCACGCGCGAGGCACCGGCGGCCTGGGCGGCGGCGATGTAATCGAGGTTGCGCACCTGCATCGTGGTGGTACGCGCCACCACGGCGAAGCGGTCCCACAGCAACAGCCCGAGCGTGAGAATCACCACGGCAAGCGAACTGCCAACCAGCGCCACCACCGTCAACGCCACCAGGATCAGCGGGATCGACAGCCGGCAGGTGATCAGGAACATCACAATGTCGTCGGTCCGGCCGCCATAGAATCCGCCGATGATTCCCAGCGTAACGCCGATGACGCCCGATGTGATGACGGTCAGCACGCCGATCAACATGGAAATGCGCGTGCCGTAGATCAGGCGCGACAGGTAATCCCGCCCGATCTGATCCGTGCCCAACAGATGCGCCGGTTGGCTGCCATCCATCCACACCGGGGGGATGAGGCGCAGGTTGAGATCCTGAGCGAACGGATCATGCGGCGTCAGATAGGGCGCGAAAATAGCGACCAGCAACGCGGCCCCGACGATCGCCGCTCCCAGCAGCGTGGCGAGGTGACGAAAGGCAGGTAACCGCCGACGCGCCGGCAGCTGTTGTTTAATCACGTCTTGTGCAATGACACTGTCACTCATCCCCGCAACCTTGGATCGAGCAGCGCATTCATCATGTCCGCCAGCAATGTCAGTGCGATGTAGATGACGGCCAGGAACAGCACGACGGCCTGTACCACCGGAAAATCATTTTTGGTGATCGATTCCCAGGCCAGATAGCCAACGCCCGGCAGTGCGAATACCGACTCGATCACCACGGACCCTCCCAACATAAAGCCAAGCTGCACGGCCGCGATGGAGACCACTGGCATCGCCGCATTGCGCAAGGCGTGCTTGAGGATAATTTTCGCGCGGCTCAATCCCTTTGCGCGCGCGGTGCGAATGTAATCCGCCGCCAATGCGTCGATCATTCCCGACCGCGTCAGGCGCATCAGTGCCGGGATTGCCGAAAAGGCCAGCACGATCCCCGGCATGATGTAGCCCTGCCATGTGTCCACGCCCGAAATTGGCAACCATTGCAGGCGCAGGCCAAGCAGGACGATCATGACCAGACCAAACCAAAAGCCCGGCATCGCCTGCCCCAGCAGTGCCACCATCATGATGCCTCGATCCATCGCCGAGCCCTCCCGCACCGCCGCCAGAATGCCCAGCGGCACGGCGACCAACAGCGCGATCGCAAGGCCGGTTAGCCCAAGTGTCAGGGTGACCGGTAACCGGTCGCGGATCAGTCCCCAGACCGGGACATGGTAGAGAAAGGATCGGCCGAGATCGCCCTCGGCAGCATGGCCGGCCCATTCGAGAAACTGCACAACCAACGGCCGGTCGAGGCCGTAATTCTTCGTAATGATGGCGATATCGGCTGCGCTGGCGTTGGGGCCCGCGATCGACGCGGCCAGGTCGCCGGAAAGGCGTGTCAAGATGAAGCTGACGACCAGAACGGTCAGGCACACCAGGGCGGCCAGCAACAGTCTGCGGAATATAAACAGTCGCATTGTCGGAAAACTACGATAGCGAGCGGGTCACTGCAAGTTGAAGATCTAGAACAATTGGATTGGCGACATCGGAATCTGCCTGTCTTTTCTGCATATGCTCACAACATGCTCGCCCTTATGCCCAAGCTGCACTCGCGACAGCGGCTTTCATTTCGGCATCCGGACCTATCCCTCTGTGCAGGAAGCTTTCGACGGAATTGACCCTCCAAAGTTCAAAATCGGTTTCGTCGTTCAACTATGAAGCGGCGGCGGCCTGACTATATTTAGCGACGCTGCATCCGCCAGAAGCATTTCAACTGCCGCAAGGCGCGCAGAAACCCTGAGGCTGGTCAAAATCGGCCTCATAAAGTCTTGTCTTCTAACGTCGATTCAGAATAGGTCTCGGCGCTGTTGAGTGCCGGATTGTTCGTACTGCGGGCAAAGCGAAAAATTCCATAACATTCGATCGACGCTCTCTAGGTTCGTTGCGTGTGAGAGCGAAGGTTTGGCTCACGTTTGACTCTTCCCGCCGTCACTTTCGGCTGAAGCTGCGAGACGTCTTTCGGAGCCAAACTAAGTTGTTTCAAGCGCCGCCAATACCTTTGGCGGTGACATCGGCAGACTGTAGAGGCGTTTACCGAGCGCGTTGTGGACGGCGTTGGCGACTGCGGCCATCACCGGTACGAGCGGGACTTCGCCGACGCCCTTCACGCCTTGCGGATGCTTCGGGTTCGGCACTTCGACCATTACTGTGTCGAGCATCGGCAGGTCCGAGCATACGGGCATGCGATAGTCGAGGAAGCCCGCGTTGTCGACCTTGCCTTCCCTATTGTAAATGTACTCCTCGTTCAGCGCCCAACCGATCCCCTGCGCAACGCCGCCCTGCATCTGGCCCTCTACATAGCTCGGATGCACCGCCCGGCCGACGTCCTGCACGGCGGTGTAGCGGATGACGCGTACAATCCCTAGATCGACATCCACCTCCACGTCGCAGATGTGCGTGCCGAAGCCGCCCTCTGCGCCTTCCGTGTTGAGTTGCACGCCGGCACCGATCGGCCCGCCCATCCGCGGGGCCTTGGCTGCCAGTTCGGCAAGGGTCAGCGGTTCAAACTGGCCGGCGTTGGGGCTGACCGGGTGCGCCGCGCCATTTTCCCATTTGACCGCGTCCGGGTCGATCTCCCAAATCTTCGCCGCTCGTTCGCGCAGCGTGGTGATGATCTTGTCCGTCGATTGCGTCACCACCATCGCTGACGCAAACAGCACGCGGCTGCCTCCGGTCAGGTTCGAGAAGCCGATCGTCGCGGTGTCGCCGATCAGGACCGACACGCGCCGGTAGTCGATACCGAGAAGCTCGGCGCAGATGTTGGCGATCGCCGCGCGCGAGCCGCCGATATCCGGATGGCCGGTTGTGACAACGACGTTGCCGTCCTCGGTGATGTTGACCTGCGCACTCGATTCGCCGCCGGCGTTGAACCAGAAGCCAGAGGCGACGCCGCGGCCTTGCAGCTTACCGAGCGGTGCCTTGTAGTGCGGATGTGCCATCGCCGCTTCAAGCGTCTCGATGTAACCGATGCGCGGGAAAACCGGACCGTGCGCTGCTTTGGTCCCTTGCTTAGCGGCATTCTTCAACCGCAGTTCCAACGGATCCATCTTTAGTTCGGAGGCCAGTTCATCAAGCACGCACTCCACCGCATACGCGCCGATCGGCGCGCCTGGCGCACGATAGGCCGCAACCTTCGAGCGGTTGGAGAGGACGTCGAACCCCACCGAAAGAACGTTCGGAATATCGTAAGGCGAAAAGCTGCACCCGACCGCACCACGAATCGGGGAGCCCGGGAGAGCACCCGCCTGCAGATAGAAGGTGCCTTGCGCGGCGACGATTCTGCCGTCCCTGGTCGCGCCGATCTTGACCGTGCTTTTCGAGCCTGAGGTCGGCCCTGTCGCACGCATCACCTCTTCGCGGGTCATCACCATCTTCACCGGACGGCCGGATTTCTTTGCGAGCAGGGTCGCGAGCGGCTCGAGATAGACGATAGTCTTGCCGCCGAAGCCGCCGCCGATCTCCGCCGGAATGGCACGGATGTCGCTCTGCGGAATCCCCGTCAGGTGCGCGGTCATGGCGCGCACCATGAACTGGCCCTGGCTTGAACTCCAGATCGTCGTCTTGTTGTCGGCACCGACGCTGACGAGGCAGGCGTGAGGCTCGATATAGCCCTGATGCACCGGACGAGTCGTGAAGGTGCGCTCGATGACGACCTCTGCCGCGGCGAACCCTTGCCCGATGTCACCCTTCTTGACCTCGATTCTACCGCCAATATTGGACGGCTTGTCCTCGAACTTCATGAAGTCGTGGAGTATCGGCGCGTCGGGCTTGATTGCATCCTCGATCTCGATCGACCATGGCAGGACCTCGTAGTTCACTTCGATCAGCGTACAGGCTTGTGCCGCGATCGCCTCGGTCGTGGCGGCGACGGCCGCGACGGGGTGGCCTGGAAACAGCGCCTTCTCGCGCGCCATCACGTTGCGGCACATCCAGCGCATGTCCTGGATGCCCAGTATGACCGACTTGTCGACGGGGAAATCGACGATGTCGCGCGCGGTGACCACCGCCTTGACCCCCGGTAGCGCCTTGGCCTTCGAGGTGTCGATCGACTTGATGCGGGCGTGCGGATGTGGGCTGCGCAATACCTTGCCCCAGATCATGCCGGGCATCGCGGTGTCGGCGGCAAAGGCCGCGCGGCCGGTGACCTTGTCGACCCCGTCGGGGCGAATGGTGCGCTGGCCGATCCACTTGTTGTTGGTGATGACGTTCACTGCACTGCCTCCCGCATATCAGCGGCGGTCTCAAGAACCGCGCGAACAATCTTGTCGTAACCGGTGCACCGGCAGAGATTGCCGGCAAGCCAGAAGCGAACCTCTTCCTCGCTCGGCCGCGGATTCTTCTGCAGCAGGGCTTCCGAGGCGACCAACATGCCCGATGTGCAGATGCCGCACTGCAGCGCCGCCATTTCGAGAAACTTCTGCTGCAGCGGATGCAGCCTGTCGCCCTGGGCCATGCCTTCGATGGTGCGGACCTGACGGCCTTCGGCTTCGGCGGCAAGCATCAGGCAGGAGCAGACAAGGCGATCATCCAGGGTGATGCTGCACGCGCCACAATCGCCCGACGCGCAGCCTTCCTTCGATCCGGTCAGGCCGAGTGGCCCGCGTAACGCATCGAGCATGGTTTCGTACGGCTCGCACAGAAACTCCGCCGGTTCACCATTGATCGTGGTGGAAACATGCAGTTTGGCCATTGCCTCAATTCCCTACAGCGCGCTTGGCGGCGATAGCAACCGTGCGCTTCAGCAGCACGCCGGCTACCTTGGTGCGGTAAGCAATAGTGCCGCGCTTGTCGTCGATCGGACGGCAGGCGGCGCGACAGGCATCCGCTGCGGCATCTAAGGACGCAGTATCGAGACGGGTGCCCGTTAGTCTTTTGGCAGCTGCCTCGACCAGCAGCACGGTCGGCGCCACCGCACCGAGACCGACCCTGGCGGCGGTGCACATTCCGTCATGGAGCGTGAGGCTGACCCCGCACCCGACAACGGCGATATCCATTTCGGTGCGTGGAATCATGCGGAGATAGGCATCGCCAGAACCAGGTGGCCGCGGTGGAAAGGTGAAGCTGACGAGAATCTCTCCGGGCGCCAGACGAGTTTGTCCGGGTCCTGCCGGCACCTCTTCGACCGCCATCTGTCGGCGCCCGTTCGGTCCCTGCACCGTCGCGATGGCACCCGCTGCAATCATTGCAGGTACGCTGTCCCCTGCCGGAGAGCCGTTGCACAGATTGCCGCCCGCCGAGGCGCGCCCCTGCACCTGGGTGGAACCAATCAGGTTGATCGCTTCAAGTACGCCGGGCCAGACCTTGCCGAAGCGCACGTGCTCGGCCAAAACCGCGCCCGGGACGGCGCCGCCGACCCGGAAGCCGCCATCAGCCGTTTCCTCGATGCTTGCAATCTCGGCAATTTTCTTGATGTCGATGATAAGACCCGGCCGGACGGCGCCAGAGCGCATTTGGACCAGGAGATCGGTGCCGCCTGCCATGATGCGCGCAGCGCTTCCGGCCGCAGCAAATGCGCCAATCGCTTCATCGAGCGTGCGCGGGGCAAAGTATCGGGTGTTCGTCATGCTCTTGCCATCGTTTCCCTTGTCTCCTCGCCCCTTGCTGTGGTGGCTCACCTTTATGAGGCCTTCAGACTTGGAAGCCTACACGGGCGAAAGCGATTGGAATAGCCTCTGCGCTCCCGTGCAAGTGATGGGCACCGATGCGCCGAGAGAGCTTGCGTTGCGGAGCGGCCCTCAGACGATCGTTTGCAGAACCGCGTCGAAGCCGAGAACTTCTGCGTATGTACTAGCCCGCGGATGGCCGCCCGGTGCTGTTGCCTGTTGGACCGTTTCAGCCATTGCTCGGTTTGATCGGAGCTTTTGGGCGGCTGACGCTGCTGAAAGGAGCTTCTGAACCCTAGGAGGCCGCTCGGACCCCATAGACTACTCTTGGCTACGTGGAGAAGGTTCGATCCCAGTCCTGGGCGGACTTTACCACCACTACGCCCGAGCTTAAGTTTCGGTACACACAGGCACCGCCGGCGACATATTCTGTGGTTTGGCGTCACAGCGCATCCAACCGCAGAATGGATCGCAAACCAAGTCACGGAAGCATGCGGTTGGGAACAGGCTCCCCGCTATCTCATTCGTGACCGGGACGGCGCCTATGGTGAGGTCTTTATCCGTAGACTTCGATCGATGGGCATTCGCGACCGACCAACATCGCCGCGTTCCCCTTGGCAAAATGGATATGCTGAAAGGTTGATCGGTTCGATCCGAAGGGAATGCCTTGACCAGGTTATTGTATTCAGCGAGCGCCACCTCCGTCACCTACTGCTCTCGTACATGAGATATTATAACGAGATGCGAACGCATCTATCCATGGAGAAGGATGCGCCGGTACCGCGCGCTGTTGAGAGGGCAGGGCACATCGATTGTCGACCTGTACTGGGCGGGCTGCATCATCAATATGTCCGGATTTGATTTACGACAGGCACATGGATATCCATTACTTCGATCCGGCCTGATCTGTGTATCGGCTGGTCTCTCTGAGGACCGACAAAAGGAGCGGCGGTGAGATTCTCGTTTCGGCACTGCGTCTGAATGGAGCAGACGCGATGATTGGCATGCCCGGCGCAAGTGCATGCCCATCTTCGACGCTCTGCGGCGAGAATCGGACGGTCCGGTTTGTCGCCTATTGAAAGGCGCGAGGATTTTCCGCACGCGTTGGAGCGGGCGGCAGCGGCCAATCGACCGGCGACCATCGAGTTTCGATCAGCAGCAGGCAGCTGACGCGAGACCGCAGCCCGGAAGCGGTACGCTGAAGCGCTCGGCCTGCGGGGACCAAGACGCGCGTCCTCACCCTCTAGTTGAAATATCAGTGTCCGAGTGTGCGCGTGAGCGCATAGATTAAGTGCATTCAGCGTTGATAAAATGGGCTTGCTTGATAATTCCAGCCTCTGTAACTGAAATATCAGAGACGAAAAGGAGATGCGTATGAGTTCTCTAAGATGGTCCCGACGCACGTTCGTTCGCGCCTTTGGAGTTGCAACGGTCCTGTCGCCGGCCATTCTGCGATCCGAGCAAGCTTGGGCCCAGATAAACAAGTCGGGCGCGGGTGGCCTTGCCCCGCCATCGAACGGCTCGTTTCTGGTGCCGATAATCCGCAAGCTTGAACTCGACAAAAAGAACGGTCTCGATTTCGACATCAACCTCTACAGCGACCCGAGCACGCTATATTCCGATCTCGCGGCCAGCCGAACCAGTCACATCTTTGGCGCGATCTATAACTGCGCCAATTTCTACGTGCGCGGCGTGCCGTTGCAGTTGCTGTTCACGATCTCAACCGCCAATCACGCGTTCGTCTCGAAGAACCCGGATATCAAAGCCGCCGGCGATCTCAAGGACAAGACCATCGCCGCGACCACGAGTTCGGGATTCTATGGAATGGCGGTGCTGTTCCTCAAGCAGAATGGGCTCGACCCACGCAAGAACCTTAACATCATCAACGCGCCGCCGTCTTCGGTACAGACGCAATTGCTGGCAGAGAAGGTCGATGCGGGACTGCTGTTCGATCCGGCTTTGTCGAGTATGCTTTCGCAGGGCTATCACCTTGTTGGCGATATGAATGCCGGGATCCGCGCGGCATTGAAGATGCAAGCCGACGCCAATGTCTGGTATCTTGGCTGTTACGGGCACAAGGACTGGGTCGCCAGCGATCCGAAGCGGGTCGCTGCGACCCTGAAGATGTGGCAGGACGCCGCGGCATTCTACAATGAAAACGCCGCGGAGGCTGACAAACTGATTTCAGAGTTCGCCAAGGTCTCCGTGGATGCCCTGGTACTCAGCCGCAAGCTCAGCATCACCCAGTTCAAGGTTGCGCCGGCGATCGAAGAAAAGGGCAATCTGGACGCCTTGTTCGGTGGCTTCAAAGAGGTCGGCTTCCTGACCGACGTGCCGGACGCCGCCATCTATTATCCCTGGACAAAAAAAACGTGAGCGGCGTTGCCGCGCAAGACGGCCCGGCCGAGCCCGACGCGATCCGCCCACCGGGCGATGCAGTCGCCATGGCCGCCATTAGCGGCATTCCTTATGATGCCCTTACCGCAAGGCCGCTGCGCGGGCGCAGCCTGCTGTTGCGAACATTCAGGGCGATCCTGCCGTTTCTGGTGATCGCCGCAGTGTGGCAGACGGCGTCGCTGTTCACCAAGCCCTATTTGTTTCCGGGGCTTGGCAGTATCGCGAAAAGCTTCTGGACCATTCTGACCACCTGGGACCTGCTGTCGCAAGGTCTCGTGACGTGGCTGCGATTGATCGTCGCCGTCAGCGCGTCGCTCGTCATCGGCATTCCGATTGGACTGGCGATGGGGCTTTCGGCGACCTGTGACGAGCTTCTTCGTCCGGTCGTGAAGTTCATCATGGGTGTTCCGGCGCTGAACTGGGTGATCATCGTCATCATCTGGCTTTCAACGACCGAGCTTCGGATCGGCTTCGTGTTGATCGTTCTGTGCACGCCGGTCACGGTGTTCTGCGTCTATGACGGCGTGCGTTCGATCGATCGAAAACTGACCGACATGGTGCTGGCATTCGGCGCCAATCCGTTTCAGCACATCCGTCTCTTGCTGTGGCCCTATGTGCAGGCATCCGCCTTCACGGCGGCCAAGCTCAATGTTGGCAACGCGGTGCGAACCGTGATCGTTGCCGAACTGGTCGGCGCTCCGCTTGGTATCGGAAAGGAACTCGATCTCGCCAAGAACGTGTTCGATATGCCGACGGTGCTGGCATGGACCATCTTCCTTGTCATGATGGCGCTGATCATGACCCAGGGCATCGAATACGCCGAGCAGAGAATGCTGCGCTGGCGCGGAGTGAGCCATGGGAGAATTTGACATGGACACGAATGCCGCGAGCGTACCGGCAAGGTCGTCGAAGCTCCTCGTCGAGCACGCTCGCAAGAGCTTTCGTCAGGACAGTGGCGCCGAGATTTCGGCGATCGCCGATCTCAGTTTTTCGGTCAAAAGCGGCGAATACGTCGCGATCGTCGGCCCGACCGGGGCGGGCAAGTCCGTTCTGCTCGATTGTCTCTTGGGGCTGAAATTTCTCGACGCGGGTCAAATACGCGTCGATGGACTTCCCGTTGAAAATTTCGTCCGGGAAAAGAAGGGCCACATCACCCGGATATTCCAGGAAGACAGATTGCTGCCCTGGCTGTCGGCCACTGACAACGCCGCGTTTGGCCTGCAGATCCAGGGCGTCTCGCAAGCCGATCGGCGCAAGCAGGCCGTGCGCTGGCTGGACGCGGTTGGACTTTCGGCCTTCAAGGACGCCTTGCCGAGGGAACTGTCGGGCGGCATGCGACAACGCGTGAACATCGCGCGCGCTTTCGCGCCGAACCCAGAGCTGGTCCTGCTGGATGAGGCTTTCAGCGCGCTTGACGACGTCACCGCGTCCCGGCTGCGCCAGGATTTCAAGGCGCTGGCTCAGTCGCAGCAGACCACGTTTCTGATCGTTACCCACAGCATCGACGAAGCGATCTTTCTGGCCAACAGGATTCTGGTATTCGGCGCCCCGGCGCGATTGATGGCGGAAATCGCCGTTCCTCCGTTGGCGTGGGAGGATCGCGTGGCATCCGATCGCATCAAGGATGAAGTTCGCTCCCTGATCGTCGCGGGCGCGCGGCCCGGTTGACGGCAACCACTATATATTCAGGCAAGAGAAAAAATATGATCGAAGATCGTGTGTTGATTGCGGGGGCAGGACCCGTGGGTCTGGTTGCCGCGGCTCAGCTGGTGCGCCAGGGAATTCCCGTCACGGTGTTCGAGGCTGGCAACGACCTCAGTGGTGAATCCAGAGCATCGACATTCCATCCGCCGACCCTCGACATGCTCGATGAGCTTGGCGTTGCACGTCAGCTCATCGATGAAGGCCTGAAGGCTCCCAAGCTTCAATATCGCTCAAAGAAGGATGGCGTGATCGCGCAGTTCGATTTCGGCGAAATCTCGGACCGGACCAAGCATCCCTATCGGGTGCAAAGCGAGCAATTCAAACTGACGCGAATATTGCTGGCGCATCTGCGCAACGACAGTCATTTCCGAATCGAGTTCGGGGCGCGGCTTAGGAGTGTTCAGCAGGACGATGATGGCGTACAGGTGTCGGTGCGGGTCGACGACAGGGAGGCGATCCGGACCGGCCGCTGGCTGATCGGCGCCGATGGCGCGAGGAGCGAAGTGCGTCGTTCGCTCGGCGTCGAATTCGAAGGCTTCACCTGGCCGGAACGCTTTTTGGTGTTGAGCACGCCGTTCGATTTCGATGCGGTCATTCCCGACCTGGTTTCGGTCAATTATGTCGCCGATCCGGAGTGCTGGCAGTTTTTGCTGCGGATACCCGGCATGTGGCGGGTCATGTTTCCGGTACCGCAGAACGTCGGCGACGAGGCGGCATTGAGCCCTGAATTCGGGCAATCACTGCTGGCGCGCGTCGTGGCCGGCGTCAAGCCTTTCGATATCCTGCATACAACCCTCTATCGGGTGCATCAGCGCGTCGCCAAGCAGTTCAGGGTAGGTCGCGCCTTCCTGGCCGGCGACGCCGCGCACATCAACAATCCGCTCGGCGGCATGGGGATGAACGGCGGCATCCACGATGCCGTGAACCTCACATCGCGGCTGGCTGCGGTCTACAGCGGACAGGCCACGGACCACGACCTCGACCGTTACGACGCGCAGCGCCGACTGGTGACGCTGGAGAGCGTTCAGACCCAGACGATTCAGAACAAACGTGATCTCGAGGCAAAGGACGAAGAAAGCCAGGTCGAATTTCGTGATCGCCTTAGGGGGATCGCGGCAGATCCCGATGCACGCAAAATCTACCTAGAACGCGTTTCAATGATAGCGAGCTTGCGGCGTGCCGGCGAACTCGGCTGAAGAATCGATCCAATGAAAACCGCAGGAAATATCATGCCTACTCATTCCCTCTCCCTTTCTTTCGCCAGCCGCAACGCGGAAGAGGGCGTTGTCGCTGCGATCGGGGTGTGTGTCATCGCCGGTTGGACCGGTCGCGATGCGGTTGCGCTCGAAAAGCATATCGTCGAACTGGAGGCGCTCGGTGTGAAAAGGCCGGCCTCGACACCGATTTTCTATCGGGCAAGCAAGCAGCGGCTGCTGATCACCGATCAGATCGAGGCTGTCGGCAACGCGTCGAGCGGCGAGGTCGAATACGTCGTGCTGCAATATCGCGGCAAGCTCTGGGTCGGCGTCGGGTCGGATCATACCGATCGCGAGGTGGAAACCTACGGTGTCACCGTATCGAAGCAGATGTGCGACAAGCCGATCGCGCCGGTGTTCTGGGCGTTCGAAGACGTTGAAGATCACTGGGACAAGCTGATTCTCCGCTCTTTCATCACCGCCGGCGGCAACAGGCAGCTCTACCAGGAAGGCACGCTGGACAAGATGTTGGCGCCAAAGGACCTGATTCGCCGGTATACCGGCGGTGACCATCTGGCGGAGGGGACGATGTTGTTCGGTGGAACGTTCAGTGCCATCGGTGGAATCCGGCCGGCCCCGCGTTTTGATTTCGAGATCGTCGATGATGTCATTGGCCGGAAGATCAGCCATGGCTATGATATCGTGTCGCTGCCGATCGCGGGCTGAGGGCGACAGATGAACCAGATCACGCGGCCGCGCAAGGACCGTGCGGTCGAACCGGTTCTGGCGGGATCCTTGAAGGACCAGGCCTATGAGGCGATCAAGCATCGCATCATCACCTGTGTATTCAAGCCGGGTCAGGAATTAAGCGAAAACGCGGTCGCCCGCCTGCTCAAGATCGGGAGGACGCCCGTTCACCAGGCCTTCGACCGGCTGAATACGGAAGGTCTTGTCGACGTTCAGCCGCGCAAGGGCGTCGTGGTTCGGCCTATCAATCTCAACGAAGTCATCGAAATCATCGAGATCCGGCTTCGCAACGAAACATTTGCGGTTCGTCTCGCTGCGGAGCGGGCCAGCTCCGCCGAGATCGTGGCGATACACGACGTCTTGGCGAAGGCAGGCGGCGCAGTTGCGGCCGGCAAGGTCGAGACCATGATGTTGCTGGATCGGGAGTTCCATCGGTTAATCGCGCGCGCCGCGCACAACACGGTGCTTGCGGATATTCTCTTGAAGCTTCACGAACGCTCGTTGCGATTGTGGATCATTTCGCTGGCGGCGCCAGATCATCAGGGCAGTGTCAACGATCAGCACCACAAGATTTTTCAGGCGATCAGCCACCGCGACGTGGAGGCTGCCGAGAACGCGATGCGCGCCCACATCGATTCATTCCGGCGCAATGTCTTGCGCAACCTGTAGGGCGCAAGGGGGCGCCTGGCCGGTAAATAATGGCGGGACGAAAAGCGGCGAGGGCCGACCGCTCAAGTCGGCTCTGCACGATGACCCGGCGCTCGTCCTCCCTGGTGGGGCCTCCGGCTGCGGCCACCGAGGGGACTTGGGGCTGCGTATGGCCTCTGGCGCATCGTCAATTGACAACTACAGTCCAGATCGGATTACCTTCAGGAAATGACGTCCCACAACGCGCTAGGGGGTGCTCATGCCCAATGCTTCGGCCTATGTCCCCCGTGGGGTTATTCCGGCGGTGTTGCTGCCATTCGACAACGACCTCACCATTGACGAAACAAGCTTTCGCAAGCACCTGCGCGACATCAGCGCTACCCCAGGCATTTCTGCCATCACTGTCAACGCGCATTCGACCGAGGTGGCCTCCTGCACCTCTGACGAACAACGCCGCGTACTCGACATTGCAGGGGACGAAGTTGGCGAGCGCATACCGATCGTCAACGGCATATGGGCCGATGGCAGTCTGGAAGCTGCGCGTATCGCTCGCATGGCTGGGCAAAGCGGGGCGTCGGCGCTGCTGGTGTTTCCTCCCGCCCCCTTCGCGCTTGGCCAATCTCCGGAAATGGCGCTGGCGCACTTCAGGCGCATCGCGGACGCTACCGACCTGCCGCTGATCGTGTTTCAATATCCGCTGGCGACCGGACAAGGCTATCCGAAGGACACGCTGCTGCGCCTGTGTCACGAGGTGCCATCGATATGCGCCATCAAGGACTGGATCGGCAATGTGCCTCACCATGAATGGCATATCCGCACACTGCAGAACCTGCCGCGGCCCGTGCACGTATTGACGACGCACAGTTCGTGGCTGTTTTCATCGCTGGTGCTCGGCTGCAACGGATTGCTATCCGGCAGCGGCAGCGTCATCCCGGATCTGCAAGCGCAATTGTTCAAGGCCGTCCAGACCGATAATCTTGCGGAAGCTAGGCGCCTGAACGATCGCATCGAACCGCTGGCCCGCTGTTTCTACGCGGAGCCGTGGGCCAACATGCATAACCGCATGAAGGAAGCACTGATGCTGCTTGGGAGGCTACCGCGCGCCGTCGTGCGACCGCCGCTCGTCAAGCTTGGCAGCGCCGAAGTCGCGCGGGTGCGACAGGCACTGGTGGAATCCGGTCTGATCGACAAGATGACCAACAGCACTGCCGCTTAGGTGGTGCCATTTCGTGTAAGGGATGTGTATTTGGGAGTGAAGCTAAAAACGCCCAAAACGGGCTCGCACGGGGAGGAGTGACAATGTTTAATCGAGAAAGCTCGCTTGGGGGCGCGCTGGAGTCGTTTTGGCTATTGGTTTCAATGCTGGGCGTTGCGATCGTTCCCGCCCAGGCACAGAACGCTCCGTCACCCGCTACGACAATAAAGCTTGGCATCGTCAGCTTCCTGACCGGACCGGCCGCCGCGCCGTTCGGCATCCCCGGACGCAACGGCGCCGAGGTCATGATCGAGGCCATGAACGCCGGAAAGGTGCCGGCGCCCTTCGACAAGGTCGGGTTCGGCGGCAGTAACGTCGAAGCAAAGTATATCGATGAAACGGGTTCCGCGGCCAACGTCGTCACTGAATTCCGTAACCTCGTGCAACGCGACCAAGTGGATGCCGTAATCGGCTATGTCTCCTCGGGCAACTGCCTTGCGGTCACGCCGGTCGCCGAGGAGCTAAAAGCGATCACCGTGTTCTACGATTGCGGGACGCCTCGCATCTTCGAGGAAAAGCCGCGCGCCTACGTATTCCGCGTCAGCCCGCAATCGACCATGGATAACGTCGCCGCCGCCCGCTACTTGCTGGCCAAAAAGCCGGATATCATCAGCTATTCCGGCATCAACCAGAACTACGCTTGGGGCCAGGATTCCTGGCGGGACTTCTCCAGCGCGATGCAAGTGCTTGCGCAAAAAGTGACCGTGGACAAATCGCTTTTTCCAAAACTATTTGCGGGCGAATACGGCGCGGAGATTTCGACGCTCCTGACGTCAAAATCGCAGGTGCTGCACACGAGCTTCTATGATGGCGATCTCGAAGCGTTTCTCTATCAGGAGCAGGCGCGCGCGCTGGACAAGCGCATGACGATCCTCGCTACGACCGGCGAAGCCGCAATGTGGCGCCTGCGCGACAAGATGCCCGACGGCACTCTCATCGGCGCCCGCGGCCCGCACGGTCCGCTCGCGCCCGACACCGAATTGAACCGCTGGTTCAAGAAGATCTATTCCGACCGCTACAGCATTCCGCCGACCTATCCCTCATATCAAATGGCAATGTCGCTGCTCGGCCTGAAACTGGCCTACGAAAAGGCCAAGAAGGGCGACGCGAAGCCGACCTCCGACGAAGTGGCGGCTGCGTTCAAGGGCATCGAGTTCGAAGGCCCCTCAGGCCTGGTCAAGCTCGCCATCGGCGACGGGCACCAAGGCATCTCGGAGACGGCTTACGGCACCTATCGCTTCAACAAGGAGAAGAACGAGCCCGAAATCGTCGACGTCATGCGCTTTCCCGCCGAGTGCGTGAACCCTCCGGCCGGCGTCAATGCCGATGACTGGATCAAGGACGGCATGAAAGGTGCGAAGTGCTGAGGAGCGTCCGGTCAGCTTGTCGTCGCGTGACGAACTACGTCCCCGCGACGACCGATTCTCCGATCAGGAAATTTCGGTGCTGACCGCTTTCGCTATTCTGATCGACGGGTTGGTCTACGCGGCCTACCTGTTCATTGTTGCTATCGGGTTGACGCTGATCTTCGGCGTGATGAAGATACTGAATGTCGCGCATGGCTCGTTTTACACATTCGGCGCCTACGGCGCGGCGACCGCCATCGGCATCTATTTTGATCGTGGCTTGCCTGACGCCGGCGGATTTCTGCTGATGGCTGTTTTTGCCATGGTCCTTGGGCTCGCGCTTGGGCTCATTCTTGAGCGCTGCGTCATGCGATTGGTATATGGCAGGGACGAAGTGGTGATGGTGCTGGTGACCTACGCCGCTTTTCTGATCCTCGAAGACGTCGTCATCTTGGTTTGGGGTCCGGGTTCCTACGCGACATATCAGCCGCTGCTCGCAGCCGGCAATACGGAAGTAGGTGAACTCATATTGTCGAATTACGATCTCGGTCTGATCGCGGTCGCGGGATTGCTCGCCGCGGCATCCTACTGGGCGCTGAAATTCACCCGCTACGGACGACTGCTGACCGTCGTGATTTTCGATCGCGAAACCGCTGCAGCGTTCGGCATCAATGTCACGACCGTTTATACCGTGACATTCGTGATCGGCGCGATGCTCGGTGCGCTCGGAGGGGCGATTATGGCGCCGAAGATCGCGGTGACGCTCGGCATCGGTGTCGAAGTGATCGTGCTCGCCTTCGCCGTGGTGGCCATTGGCGGCATGGGATCGATCGAAGGCGCGCTCGTCGGGGCATTGATCGTCGGGATATGCCGCGCTGCCGCAGTGCATCTGGTGCCGCAAGTCGAATTGTTCGTTATTTATGGCGTCATGGCACTCGTGCTCATGATCCGGCCTTACGGCCTATTCGTGCGCGCTCAACCGAGAAAAATATGAGATGGCTCAGCACGGCCTGATCGCAGCAAGTTTGGCCTTGCTGGCGGCAGCCGCCGCAGCATTCGTGCTGCCGGACTGGATTATCTCGCTCGCCACTATCGCTTTTGCCAATGGTTTGGTCGTATTGGGCTTGATCGTGTTGTGGAGGGCCGGCCTCGTCTCATTCGGACAAGCGCTGTATTACTGCATCGGCGCCTATGCCGTGGCGCTCGTCGGCCGCGGGACCGGCGTGACCGATGCCTTGATACTGGTGTTGATTGGCGGCGCCTCAGCCGGGCTGGTCTCCTTCGTGGTGGGCTTCCTGATGGCGCGCTACCGCGAAATCTTCTTCGCGATGCTCAGCCTGGCGCTGTCCATGATCCTTTACGGGGTGCTTGTAAAATCCGAGTCGTTCGGCTCGACCGACGGCTTCAGCGTGGTCGCGCCGACCTTTTTCGGCTATGCGCCGCACCAGGACAATCTCCTGGTGGCGCTCTACTTGCTGGTGCTCGCCGTCTGCGCAATCGCGGCTTTCCTGGTCGATGCTTACTTCCGCTCACTGTCCGGCGCACTGGCGATTCCTGTGCGTGACAACGAAATTCGCGTCGAATTTCTTGGCATGTCGGTGTCGCGGCTGATTCATACCAAGCTTGTGATCGGCGGCTTGCTGGGTGGCATGGGTGGCGCGCTCGCCGCGCTCGCGGTCGGCCATGTCGATCCGAACATGTCCTATTGGACGACCTCCGGCGAATTCGTATTTATTACCATCCTTTCCGGCGCTGGATCGGTCGTCCCGGCGTTCGTCGGATCGCTGGCGTTCGAGTCGTTGCGCTCGTTCGCATTCGCCGTGCTTCCGCAGCTTTGGCAGATGCTGCTCGGCTCGGCGCTGCTGCTCACCATTCTGTTCCTGCCCCAGGGACTGGGCTCATTGATCATGCGGCTGCGCTGGCGCCGCAAAGCGAAGGCGCCATGAACACGCCCATCCTCTCCGTCCGCGACCTGGGCAAGCGCTTCGGCTCGATGGTCGCCGCGCGCGATATCACCGTCAGCGTGCCAGCGCACCAAACGGTCGGCGTGATTGGTTCCAACGGCGCCGGAAAAACCACTTTCATCAATATGATAACCGGTCATCTACGGCCGACCAAGGGAACGATTCACTTCGAGGAGCGCGACATAACTGGGCTGCCTTCCCGCAGGATTACGGCCATGGGCATCTCGCGCTCATTTCAGATGGCGCAAATATTCCCCTCGCTCACGGTATTCGATAACATGTGCGCCGCGGCTGCGGTCGGCCGCGCTCCCAAAAATTTCATGGGCCATTTATACACGCCGCTGCGTTCGCAGGAGTCCGTCGCCGAGGCGGAAACACTGCTGGAGTTGTTCGAGATCGCGCGTTACCGCCATACGCTCGCTGCCACATTGCCGCAGGGCGTGCGCAAGCTGCTTGACATCGGCATGGCGGTCGCGGGCTCGCCGCGCTTGCTGCTGCTCGACGAGCCGACCAGCGGTATCTCGATCGAAGAGAAATTCAACCTGATGCAAGTCGTGATGTCGGCATTGCGCAACCGCAAGATCACTGTGCTTTTCGTGGAGCACGACATGGAGATCGTCGAGCGTTTCGCCGAGCGTGTACTGGCATTTTACGATGGCACCGTGATCGCCGACGGGACGCCGACCGCAACGCTGGCCGATGCCCGCATTCAGGCGCTGATCAGCGGCCCGAGGGTGAGGGGCGCGGCGGGTGCCGCCCATGTTTAGAGTATCCAACCTCAACGTGTCGATCGGGCCCATCCCGGTCATCCGCGACGCCTCACTCGCGCTCGAAGAAGGCGAAATCTGCGGGCTGATCGGCCGCAACGGTGCAGGAAAAACCACATTGTTCCGGGCCATCATGGGCGCCATTCCGGCCAGCGGCTTGATCGAACTCGGTCCGACTAACTTGTTGACTTCGCCATCGCATCTGCGCGTCGCGCACGGCATTGGCTACATGCCGGAAGATCGCCGGCTGGTGCCCGAATTTACGGTCGAGGAAAATGTCCGCCTGCCCGCCTTATCGCTCAAAATGAGGGGCGCCGACCAGCGTCTCAACTGGATTTTTGGGCTTGTGCCCGAGGTCGCCCAATTCCGTGCCCGATCCTCGCTTGAATTGTCTGGTGGACAGCAAAAACTGGTCGCACTGGCACGAGCCCTCATGGCGGGAACCCGCATGCTGCTGCTCGACGAGCCATTCGAGGGTCTGGCTCCCGCGCTGGCGCGGCAGCTGAGTGAAGTGCTGGCCAACCTTAAGACGGAGGGGATTTCCATTCTCATCGCGGAATCCAATGAGGTGCATGTCGTCGATTTGCTGTCGCGCGCCTTTCGAATCGAGCGGGGATCCGTGAGTCCGGCCTAACAGCCTGAGTGAGTGGTGTTCGCCTGGTCTACGCTGACGCTTTATCGGCAATACCACGGAACTCATCAGCGTCGCGGTCTTGGCGCCCCCCCGCCAAGGTCATGGCCGCAGTTCGTGCTCGAATGCCCCGGCCGCGAAACCAGCGGTGAGTATCCCTCATTTCTGATATCATCAAGGCATGACGATAGGAATCGCCGGACCCGCGCAGAACGCACCAAGGCGAAGCGCCTTGCTCGGATTGATCGTTGTAGCCATCGTCGCCGGGATTGGCCTGATTGTGCTCGGGCTCGCGAGCGACTTCCTGGTCGATTGGCTGTGGTTTTCCTCGATCGGTTATCTACCGGTGTTTTTGACCAGCATCGGCGCCAAAGCCTTGGTGTTTTTCACCGTCTGGACGGCAACCGCCGTCATACTTTGGCTGAACGGATTGCTTGCTGTGCGTTTTGCCCGGCAGCAGCCGACACGAGCGGTCGCCGCCTCCGCGTGGAACCCGACGGGCAGTACTTCGTCGCCTCATCTGTTTGTGCTCATGCGCGATCGACTACCGTGGTCCCAGGTTGTTGGAGGCGGTGCAGGTTTGCTCGCTCTGCTAGTCGCCGCGTCAGAAGCCGGCAACTGGGGCATCTTCCTGAAGTTTCTCTATCACGTGCCATATGGCGTAGACGATCCGCTCTACAACAAGGACATCGGCTTCTATCTCTTCTCACTGCCAGCCTATATCCTCATCAAGAACTGGATGCTGCTCACCCTCGTACTGAGCGGTCTTTTCGCCGGAACGATCTACTGGGTGCACGGCGAAATCGAATACGACGTTCACCACCGATCGATGTCGCCGACAGTGATCGCTCACGGCTCAGCGCTGGTCGGTCTTCTCTTCGCGGTGAAGGCGTGGTCCTATGGTCTCGACCGCTATCTGCTGCTCTACGGCGACAACGGCGTAGTCGTCGGCGCAAGCTACACCGATGTACATGTGGGGCTACCGGGTCTGTGGCTGATGATCGGGCTTTCGATCATCGCAGCGTTCGCCGCGTGGGCAAACCTCTGGGTGCGCACTTACCGGCTTCCTGGCGCGGCGTTCATACTCGTTGGCATCGGATCTTTTGTGCTGTCCGGCGCGATCCCGGTTCTGTTCCGGCAGTTTTTCGTCAAACCAACCGAATTGCAGCTGGAAAAGCCCTACATCGAGCGCAACATCGCACTCACCAGGCAGGCCTACAATCTCGATCAGATCGCAGCCAAGCCGTTTGCTGCCGAACAGAAGCTTACCTTCAAGACGCTAGAGGCCAACAAGGCGACAATCGAAAATATCAGGCTGTGGGACTGGCTTCCCTTGTCGGATACCTACGCACAGCTGCAAGAGATCCGAACCTACTACAAATTCCATGATCTTGACGTTGATCGCTACTGGCTCGACGGTTCCTACCAAAGCGTGATGCTCTCGGCTCGCGAACTGCGGCCCTCCTTGCTGCCGCCGAACGCCCAGACCTGGGTCAACCGCCACCTGCTGTTCACTCACGGCAATGGCGCGGTGATGAGCCCGGTCACCCGCAAGAGCATTGAAGGACTTCCGGTCTTCTATTTGCGGGATATTCCTCCTGTTGCAGACGGAGGCCCCAAAATCGACGAGCCGCGCATCTACTTTGGTGAAGAGAGCGACGACTACGTCATCGTCAAGGGGAGCACACCGGAGTTCGATTATCCGAAGGGGAAAGACAACGTCTATGCGGCCTATGACGGCGCCGGTGGCGTTCCGATCGGGGCGATGGTGTGGAGAACGCTGTTCGCTTACTACTTTAACGACCCGAACCTGCTTCTCTCAAGCTACATCACTATCGACAGCCGGATCATGATCCGGCGCAATATCCAGGAACGGGTGCGCGCGATCGCTCCATTCCTCAGGCTCGATCATGAGCCCTATCTGGTTATCAGCAATGGGCGGATGTTCTGGATGCAGGACGCCTACACGACGAGTCCCTATTTTCCCTCTGCACAGCCTGCGCAAGATCTCGACCTCAACTACATTCGCAATTCTGTGAAGGTTATCGTCGATGCCTATAACGGGACCGTCGACTTCTATCTGATTGACCCCGGCGACCCGATTGCGACGACCTACCAGCGCATCTTTCCAACGTTGTTCAAACCGTTCACGGCCATGCCTCCGGACTTGCAGAAGCACATTCGGTATCCAGAGGATCTATTCCTGATTCAGGCGCGGCTTTATCAAACCTATCACATGGAGACAGCCGACGTTTTCTACAACCGCGAGGATCTCTGGCAGTTCCCGCGTCAGCCGGGCGGCGACGGCATCTCACCGATGATCCCTTATTATATTATCATGCGGCTGCCCGGCGAGCCGCAGGCCGAATTCTTCCTCATGCTTCCCATGGTACCGAGCCGTCGCGACAACATGATTGCCTGGCTCGCTGCGCGCTGCGACGCGCCCGACTACGGCAAACTGATCGTCTACGAGTTCCCCAAGGACAAGCTCGTCTACGGGCCGTTCCAGATCGAGGCGCGGATCAATCAGAATACGGAGATTTCGCAACAACTCACGCTGTGGGACCAAATGGGCTCGCGGGTGATTCGCGGGAATCTGCTTGTGATCCCGATCGAGAACTCGATCCTTTACGTATCGCCGCTCTATTTGCGAGCGCAGCAGGGGCACCTGCCGGAACTGAAGCGCGTGATCGCGGCCTATGGTGAACATGTCGTGATGAAGGAGACACTCGCCGAGGCCTTGGCGGCGCTATTTGTAGAACCCGGCGCAGCGCCGGCCGTCTCAAGCACGACAGAAGAGATGCCCCTCACAAGCCCGGCGGCAAGTCTGGCGCAGGAAACGCTCGATCGCTACAATCAAGCGATAGAGCGATTGAAGGCCGGAGATTGGAAGGGATTCGGCAAGCAGTTTGATGCAATGCGCGAGCTCTTGGAGAAAATGAGCCGAGAGCCCACCCGACGCTAATACCCGGATATGCATTCTCGCAACACCCCTGACTCAGAGGGGCGTGGAAATTGCGGACACGGCGCCATGAAAATTATATGTCGATCTCGACCGTATAAGAGTCGCAGTTTTGTTCTGGGTGGCGCGCCAAATTTCTAAGAAAATCTGGTTCTTACGAGATAGCCGCCGCAACGCGCTTCCTCTTTGTGGCTGTGGTGTCCGCTGCTGCGAAAGTGGGGCACCATGTTTGATGGAGCCCCAACATTGATGGTCAGCTCCCTTCCTTCTCCTAAATGGTGATGCACTAATGATTGCATGGCAGCGCCGTCTGCGCTTGATCTGGCGCAAAGGAATTACGACCTCCGTCGAGGTATGCTTGCCGGCGTCCCGTTTTTTGCGGCCAAGACCTGGAAGAGGGCTCTTGCAAACCTGCCGCCTCAGGATGCAGACTGTACGAGCTTGATGGACGTCTACGGTTCTGCTGCCCGGCTGGAATTCGGTCGTGCAGAATAAGGGAGCATGGCGCCATGCGAGAAATTGAAATTCATGACTACGCGCGCCAGTTGCTGGAAGCGCACGGCGCGAAGGCCATTGCCGAAGCCGCCCAGAATGCGGTTGACCTTGAAGCTAGGGGCGAGGTGGAATTGGCCAGAACCTGGAGGCATGTCGAAGCCGCCATGAAAATCATGCGCGGCCCGCACCAAAGCTGAAGCTGACGGATCGCGCGTGACAAAGGCGTGCGTGCTGCATGCGAGCGCCGCCAACGGCGGCGCCGAGAGTGGGATATGGCCAAATGCGTCCCAGGCAGCTTGGCTGCGGCGCGCGCCTCTCGGATACAGGAGCGAAGCCATGGTTCCGAATTGTGCGACAGCCGAAGATCTGCTCAAGGCGATCAAGGACGAGAAGGTCGAGATGATCGATCTGCGGTTCACCGACTTGCCGGGGGTCTGGCAGCATTTTTCCGTCCCGCCGAGTGCAGCTAATATCGACGCTCTCGATGAAGGCATCGGGTTCGACGGCTCATCCATCCGCGGATTCCAGGAGATCCAGGAAAGCGACATGCTGGTCGTTCCGGACCCGACGACGGCGTTCCTCGACCCGTTTTCCCCCGCAACGACGCTGGTCCTGACCTGCAACATCAGGGACCCGATGACCGGTCAATCCTATAGCCGCGACCCTCGCTACATCGCCCAGAAGGCCGAGACTTATCTGAAGGGTACCGGCCGCGCCGATACGAGCTACTTCGGCCCGGAGGCGGAGTTCTTCGTATTCAACGACGTGCGCTACGGACAGGGCATCAACTACGCCTTCCACGAAATCGATTCCACCGAGGGCAGTTGGAACACCGGTAAGAAGGAAGCGCCGAATTTGGGCCATAAGCCGCGCCCGAAAGAGGGATACTTTCCGGTTCCACCGATCGACAGCATGCAGGCTCTCCGCACCGAAATGGTGTTGACGATGGAGTCGTTGGGGATTGCGATCGAAGCCCATCACCATGAAGTCGCGACCGGCGGCCAGAACGAAATAGACATGCGCTTCACCACGCTCACCCGGATGGCCGACAACCTGATGATCTACAAATACGTGGTCAAAAACACCGCCCGCCAGCACGGAATGACCGCGACGTTCATGCCGAAACCGCTGTTCGAGGACAACGCCTCGGGAATGCATGTTCATCAGAGTCTGTGGAAGGGCGAGACTAATCTGTTCTACGACAAGGCGGACTACGCCGAGCTGAGCGAGCTTGGCCGCTACTACATCGGCGGGCTGCTGACCCACGCCTGGGCGTTATGCGGGCTTTGCGCCCCGACCACGAACTCCTATCGGCGTCTGGTGCCGGGTTACGAAGCGCCGATCAACCTGGTCTATTCCCAGCGCAATCGCTCGGCCTGCTGTCGGATTCCGATGTATTCGCCGAACCCGCGGGCAAAGCGCGTCGAGTTCCGTTCGCCGGATCCCTCCTGCAATCCGTACCTCGCCTTCTCCGCTATGCTGATGGCCGGCCTCGACGGCATCAACAACCGCATCGACCCGGGCAGGCCGATCGACAAGAATCTTTATGACCTCCCGCCCGCCGAGGCGAAGGATGTGAAATCGACGCCGGGATCGTTGGACCAAGCGCTTGACGCGCTCGAACGCGATCACGCGTTCCTGCTGCGCGGCGATGTGTTCACGCGCGACGTGATCGAAACGTGGCTCGACTACAAGCGAAAAAAGGAGGTCGATGCCATCCGGCTGCGTCCGCACCCCCACGAGTTTCATCTCTATTACGACATCTAGATGCATTTTCCACCTAGCATGCAGCATATCCGGAGTTGCGGAAGTAGTTGGCGCATTCATCTGGTTGGAAGGCATCGAGAAGACATGCGATGCGGTTCCAGAGACCTTCCACGGAGCGTTCGGCGGCCTTTCGTAGCAACGCTTTGAGTTTTGCGAAGAGCTGCTCGATCAGATTGAAGTCCGGCGAATAGGGAGGCAGGTAAAGCAGTTTTGCGCCTGCAGCTTCGATCGCCTCACGTATCCCCGGCACCTTGTGGGCGCTGAGATTGTCCAGCACGACGACATCGCCTGGCTTGAGGGGTTGGCACGAGAACTTGTTCGACATAGGCGAGGAAGGCATTGCCGGGTTCTGAACCAAGCAGAATAACTGCCGTTTCGCAGCATGCGCCACCTAAAGTCGTGTGCGGATATTCGTAATATAATAGCATCCATAAGTTGCCGGATGGTTGTGGGCTTTGCTTTATCAAGCCACCAAACGGCTGCCATCCTTGGCTGGCGGTCCGCGTCGTTTGACCAGTACGAACCTTCTTGCGCAACCACGCGCCGGACACTGCCGCCGTGGACTTATTCGTTGTTCCAACTATCGGTTTCGACCTGCTCTATGCCGTTCGTCATTGTCCGGCTCGACCGCAGAGACCTCGTCTGGATCAACGTCACAGCAAGCCCGACGGCGGAATGACCTAACGAAAATCCACGCAACTGCCGCCAAATCGAATTTACTAAACACCACAGAATCGTTGGCGTCGCTCAATTCTGGCAGCATGCCTGTCCATTTGCGGTTGCACTGCAGCAACAACTTTGCCTAGCGAAAAAAGTCTCGGCATTCATTGACTCGAAATATGTTTAGTGAAAGTCTGCCACTTAACAATAACACTAAACACCATTCCCGCGGCCTTCATGGGCCGGATTTGAATCTGCGTGCAACTCCGCCGAAGGGCGAAGCGTAATTAGCAGGGCAAGCAGGCAATCGCCTGCAGCAACAGGGAGGTTGTAATGATCCAAACGATGCGTGCATTGGGCGCGGCTGCGGTTGTTGTCGCCTCGTGTCTCGGTGGTCAGGCGAATGCCCAGACCAAGCAATTGACGTTGTGTTGGGCGGCGTGGGATCCGGCCAACGCGTTGGTCGAGCTTTCGAAGGACTTCACCACCAAAACCGGAATTCAGATGAAATACGAGTTCGTCCCGTGGACGAGCTACGCTGATCGCTTCCTCAACGAGCTCAATTCAAAGGGCAAGCTCTGCGACGTCATTATCGGCGACAGCCAATGGATCGGCGGCGCCGCCGAGAACGGCCACTACGTCAAGCTCAACGATTTCTTCGCCAAAGAAAAAATTTCGATGGACGATTTCATGCCGGCCACCGTGGTCGGCTACTCCGAATGGCCCAAGAATACCCCCAACTATTGGGCGCTGCCGGCCATGGGCGATGCGATCGGCTGGACCTATCGCAAGGACTGGTTCGCCCGGCCGGAAATCCAGGCTGAGTTCAAGAAGAAGTACGGCCGCGATCTCGCCGCGCCCGAAACCTATGATCAACTCAAGGAGATCGCCGAGTTCTTTCAGGGCAGGGAGATCGACGGCAAGAAGGTCTACGGGGCCTATATCTATACCGAGCGCGGCTCCGAAGGCATCACGATGGGCGTAACCAACGTGCTCTACGATTGGGGATTCCAGTACGAGAATCCGAACAAGCCGTACCAGATGGAGGGCTTTGTCAATTCGCCCGAGGCGGTGAAGGGGCTGGAGTTCTACAAGTCGCTCTACAAGTGCTGCACCGCGCCCGGCATGAGCAACGCCTACATGTCGGAGGGCCTCGACGCCTTCAAGTCCGGACAGGTCGCGATGCAGATGAACTTCTTTGCGTTCTTCCCAGGGCTCTACAAGGACCCCAATGTCGGTGGCGACAAGATCGGTTTCTTCGTCAATCCGAAGCAAAAGTATCACTTTACCCAGCTCGGAGGGCAAGGGATCTCGGTTGTCTCCTACTCCGAGCACAGGGACGACGCGCTCGCCTACATCAAATGGTTCGCGCAGCCCGACGTTCAGAAAAAGTGGTGGGCGCTTGGCGGTTATTCCTGCCACAAGGCGGTGCTCAATGATCCGGGTTTCCCGAAGAGCGCACCGTTTGCCGCCGATTTCCTGAAGTCCATGGATATCGTCAAGGACTTCTGGGCGGAGCCCTCCTATGCGGAGCTCCTGCTCGATATGCAGAAGCGAGTCCATGACTACGTCGTGGCCGACAAGGGAACTGCGCAGGAAGCGCTCGATCTTCTGGTGAAGGATTGGCAAAAGGTGTTCAAGGAAGACGGCAAGATCTAGCTTGATAGACAGCGAACGTCTCCCGGTCCTTTTGGATCGGGAGACCGCCTCCTTGAGTGTGTCCCGACCGTGAACGACAGGGTTCAAATGAGCGCTCTCGCCGAGCAGTCCGTTGCCCGGACGCCACGCCGACTGGCGGTGCGATTCCGCGGGATGTCCGACAGAGCCATTGCCTGGCTGTTCATTGCGCCGACGGTGCTGCTTCTGTTGGCGATCAACATCTTCCCGCTGCTGTGGACCATCCAGCTCTCATTTACCAACTATCGCGCCAATCGCCCCAGCGCACCAATCAGGTATCTCGGTCTCGACAATTACCGCGATGTCCTGACCGACCCCGAGGTGTGGCACGCCATGCAGGCCACTGCGCATTTCGTGCTGTGGTCGATCGCACTTGAACTGGTGCTCGGCTTCGGCCTGGCGCTCCTTGTCAACCGTCGATTTCGTGGTCACAGTTTCTGGACCACCATCATTCTGCTGCCGATGATGCTTTCACCGGCGGTGGTCGGCAACTTCTGGACCTTTCTGCTGCAACCGCAGATCGGTTTGTTCAACAGCGCGATCGCACTCCTGACCGGCGTGGACCCGAGCTCGTTTCAAATGATCGGCGACGTGCGGCTGGCCCCCTGGTCTATCATCATGGTCGATACCTGGATGTGGACGCCCTATGTCATGCTGATCTGTCTCGCGGGGCTGCGTTCGATTCCCGATTACATCTATGAGGCGGCCGAGGTCGATCGCGCGTCGCCCTGGCGGCAATTCTGGTCGATCACGCTACCGATGGTGATGCCGTTTCTGATGCTCGCGATCCTGTTTCGCGCCATCGAAAACTTCAAGATGTTCGACATGGTCAATCTGCTCACCTCGGGTGGCCCAGGGTCGACCACGGAGGTTGCCTCGATCACCTTGAAGCGCGAGGCGTTCGAGAAATGGCGCACCGGCTATTCGTCGGCGCTGGCGATCATTCTCTTCGTCACTGTCTTTGGTGTCGCCAATATCTATGTAAAAGCCCTCAACCGGGTGAAACAGCGATGAGCATGCCCTCCAGCGCGCACTCCGTGGCCGAGCCGTCGCAATGGTCGAAGCGGATCGCGTCGTTGATTGTCGCCACCTACGCGATCGTGACCATTCTGCCGTTACTCTGGATATTTCTCACGGGATTCAAGACACCCCCTGATTCGATCGCCTATCCGCCGAAGATTCTGTTCGAGCCTTCGGTCGAGGGATACGTCAACCTGTTCACGACGCGCTCGCGGCAGACGCCGGAATTTCTGGCCAGCCTGCCCCCGCCGCAGACCTGGTACGAGCGTCTCGTGCGTTCCCGCAATATGGTGATCGGAGGACCCTCGAAGGTGGTGCCGCGCTTTGTGAACTCGATGGTGATCGGCTTCGGCTCGACCTTTCTTGCCGTGTGCTTCGGCACCATCGCCGCCTACGCGTTCTCGCGCTTCCGCGTGCCGCTCGCCGACGATCTGTTGTTCTTCATCCTGTCGACACGGATGATGCCCCCGATCGCGGTTGCGATCCCGATCTATCTGATGTTCCGGAACCTCGGGCTCACCGACACCAAGCTCGGGATGATCCTGCTCTACACCGCGGTGAATGTCTCTCTGGCGGTATGGCTGTTGAAGGGATTCATGGATGAGATTCCGCGCGAATACGAAGAGGCCGCGATGGTCGACGGCTACACGCGCCTGCAGGCATTTTTCAAGGTGGTGCTTCCGCAGGCGACAACCGGCATCGCGGCGACCGCGATCTTCTGTCTGATCTTCGCCTGGAACGAATATGCCTTCGCGGTTCTGCTCACCAGCGGCGACGCGCAAACGATGCCGCCTTTCATTCCCTTCATCATCGGCGAGGGTGGACAGGACTGGCCCGCGGTCGCCGCCGCGACCACGCTGTTTTTCATCCCGATCCTGTGCTTCACCATTCTCTTGCGCCGCCATCTCTTGCGCGGCATCACCTTCGGGGCGGTGCGCAAATGACGGAAAAAATCGCGCGCCCCGTACCGGGATGGCCGCGTTGGCTCCGCCGCGGCCCCTGCGAAACGATAGCGATGGCACTGATCGGCCTTGGAGTCGTGATGCTGATGCAGCCGCTCTCGCTGATCCTCTACAGCTACTCCTTCGTCACGATCCTGGCCGGGACGCTGGGGTTTGTGATCGTCAGTCATTTTCCGGATTGAGCGGCTATGGCACAGATCAAGGTCGAGAGCGTCGCCAAGACATTCGGAACGTTTGCCGCCGTCAAAGGCGTCAACTTCACGGTCGATCACGGCTCGTTCCTCGTCATTCTCGGACCCTCTGGCTGCGGCAAGACGACGACATTGCGCATGATCGCGGGACTGGAACTGCCGAGCTCCGGCCGCATTCTGCTCGATGGCGAGGACGTCACCGCCTTGCCGGCTTCGGCGCGGGACATTTCATTCGTGTTTCAGTTATTCGCACTCTATCCGCACATGAATGTGCGCCAGAATATCGGCTTTCCCCTGCGATGTCAGAATTATGCGCGCGCCGAAATCAGGCGAAGCGTTGAGGAAACGGCGAAACTGCTCCGGATCGATCATCTGCTGGAGCGCCGGATCGGCGGGCTCTCCGGCGGCGACCGGCAGCGCGTTGCGCTTGGCCGCGCCATCGTGCGCCGGCCCAAGGCGTTTCTCATGGACGAGCCGCTCGGCGCACTCGACTCGGAGTTTCGCAGGTTGATGTGCGGCGAGCTGCGCGAGCTGCATGACCGCATCGACGCGACCACCATCTACATCACCCACGACCAGCTTGAGGCGATGGCGATGGCGGACCGTATCGTCATCATGAATCAGGGCCGGGTCGAGCAGATCGGCACGCCTCAGGAGATCTACGATCGGCCCAACACGATGTTCGTGGCCGACTTTATCGGTGCGCCGCCGATGAGCTTTCTCGGCGTCCAGACCTCGCTGCGGCGTGGCGATCGCAGCATCAGGATCGACGCCGCCGCCGTCGAAATGCCGGAGTTGTTCGAAAATCGTGCCGAGGGCAAGTTCGCGCTTGGGGTGCGGCCCGAGAATGTGTCGTTCGCAGATAGCTCGCCGCTGCGAGGCCGCGTGATTGGCGCCGAATATCTCGGCACCACGCAAATCGTCACCGTGGACACGGCCCACGGCCGGGTGAAGGCGCGATTGCCGTCAGGCCAGGCGGTTCGGGTCGGCGAGCAGGTGGGTCTCGCGTTGCGGCCGGACAGGCTCTCTTTGTTCGACGCCATCAGCGGGCAGGCGCTGTCTTCCGCGCTTCACACGGGAGGCGTCCGTGGCTGAGGTCGCGCTCGTGGATGTCAGCAAGAGCTTCGGCGCCGTCGAGGCGGTCCGTGGTCTTTCGCTCTCCATCGCGGACGGCGAATTTGTCGTGCTGCTTGGTCCGACGGGTGCGGGAAAGACCACGACGCTGCGCTTGATCGCCGGTCTGGAGCGCCCCGACCGGGGCAATGTGGTGATCCAGCGGCGCGACGTCACGGACGAAATGCCGGCCGAACGCGATGTGGCGTTTGTGTTTCAGCAATATTCACTTTATCCCCATCTGACGGTCTACGACAATCTGGCCTTTCCATTGCGTTCTCCGGCGCGGCGCATGAGCGTGCAAGCCATTCGCCGCCGGATCCAGCAGGTGGCGGAACTGCTTCACATCGAAGGCAAGCTTGATAATCGGGCTACCGCTCTTTCTGGCGGCGAGATGCAGCGGGTTGCCATCGGCCGCGCGCTGGTTCGCGAGCCCGCGGTTTATTTGATGGACGAGCCGCTGTCCTCGCTGGATGCCAAGCTTCGCGCGGAATTGCGCCTCGAGCTCAAGCGCATCCAGCGCGAGCTGGGAACGACGATCATCTATGTGACGCACGACCAGATCGAGGCCATGACGATGGCGGACCGGATCGGCGTGATGAACGAGGGGGAGATGATCCAGCTTGGCACCCCGCGGGAGATCTACGAGCAGCCCAACAGCGCCTATGTGGCGAGTCGGCTCGGCACCCCCATCATCAACCTCATTCCAGCCGAGCTTTTGGGCGGCGATACGGTGCCACCGAACGCGCGAACCGTGGGCTTGCGGACCGAGCATATCAGGATCTCCTCGGCGGATCGTCACGGCCCCCACGCCCGCGTCCACTGGGTGGAACACCTCGGCGATCAGAACCACGTTCATCTCAAGCTCGCCGACCATTCGCTGGTAACGCTGGCCGACCCGGCCCAGCCGCTCAAGGCAGGCGACGAAGTTTCGCTCGAATTTTCCGAACCGCTTTATTTCGACCAGGCCGGCAACCGGGTCGGCGCCGACGGATTGCGGGGGCATGCATGATGATCGACCGCCAGGCTCGCAAGCTTCTATTTGAGACTGTGGCGCAGCGCGTCATCGCGAGCGCCGATGAACTTACCGATCTCGACCGCGCCATCGGCGACGGCGATCACGGGACCAACATGCGCCGTGGCTTCGAAGCCGTGCTGGCTGCGGTCGATGAACTCTCCGCCAAGAATCTTGGCGAGTCTCTGAGGGGCGTGGGCACGACCCTAGTCATGAAGGTCGGCGGCGCGTCCGGCCCGCTTTACGGGACATTATTCATGTCGCTCGGCAAGTCGCTGAACGATGAAGTGAGCCGCAAGCAGGCGGCCGACGCCTTCGCTGCCGCGGTCGACGCGGTCAAGGCGCGGGGAAAGTCCGATGTCGGTCAAAAGACTATGCTCGACGTTCTGTTTCCCGTGCTCGAAGTCCTGCGCGAAGGTGGAGACGGGTTGCCGCTACGCCTGAAGGAGACAGCAAGGGCAGCGGCGGAAAAAACCATCCCGATGCGGGCGATCCGCGGGCGCGCGTCGTTTCTGGGCGAGCGCAGCGTCGGTCACATGGATCCCGGCGCACGATCGTCCGCGTTGATCGTCGACGCGGTCGCAGACGTCATGGAAGGGATAGAATGAGCGAAAATGTTGGAATCGTCATTGTCTCTCACTCAGCCGACGTCGCCCGCGGCACCGCGCTCATGGTTGAGCAGATGGTCGGCCGCGAAGTCCCGCTCGGCTGGTGCGGCGGAGACCCGGGTGGCGGATTGGGCACCAGCGTCGAAGCGATCATGAAAGCGATTAATCAGGCGTGGTCGGAGCGCGGCGTTGCCATTTTGGTCGACCTTGGCGGCGCGGAAACCAACAGCGAGATGGCGATAGAAATGTTGCCCGAGGAGCGCCGCGGCCGCGTCGTCGTTTGCAACGCCCCTGTTGTCGAAGGGGCCGTGATGGCCGCGACCGAAGCAGCGTCCGGCGCAACGCTTGAGGCTGTGCGTCGCACCGCCGAAGAATTGACGCCGGTCTGATGCGGGGCGAACGCGATGAATAAGCATCAAGCATCAGTGCTAATGCGACATGAGGTGGGCTTGCATGCCCGGCCCTCGGTCAAGCTGACCAAGCTTGCGAAAGCCTTTGAATCCCGAATCGATCTTGGTTTGTCGCCCGATGGCCCTTGGGTCGACGCCAAGAGCATTGTCAAGGTCATGGCGACAAAAGCGCCGAAGGATTCGACGATTTATTTTCGGGCTGAGGGAGCCGATGCGAAGGTGGCGCTGGAAGCGCTGGTGACGCTGGTCGACGGAGATTTTCAGGATGGACGATAAGTCGCATCGCGCGGTGCGTCGCGTCCAGGGGCGGTCCGCTGCCCCCGGGATTGCGTTGGGTCCGCTCCTGCGCCTGGCTCCGGCGAAACACGATGCCCGCCAGCATCGATCCGTGGCCGAGGAACACCAGGCCCTTGTCGACGCGCTTGCAGCGTCGCAAGAGGCGCTCGGCTTGCTCGCGGGCGACGCAGGAGATGCTGACGCGGAAGCCATTCTCGCTTTTCAGATGGCCCTGCTCGAGGACGACAATCTAACGGCGCCAGCATTCACGTTGATCGCGCAGGGCGAGGT
Source organism: Bradyrhizobium erythrophlei (assembly GCF_900129425.1). NCBI lineage: Bacteria > Pseudomonadati > Pseudomonadota > Alphaproteobacteria > Hyphomicrobiales > Nitrobacteraceae > Bradyrhizobium > Bradyrhizobium erythrophlei. Next base: position 361,957 of record NZ_LT670817.1, read on the forward strand.
CGCTAGTCGGGCATGGAGCGCCGCGATTGATCCAGAGATCGCCTCCTATGAGGAGGCCAGCGATTCTTATTTCCGCGCGCGGGCTTCCGACTTGCGCGACCTTCGCGATCGCGTGCTGCGGTATCTGGCGGGTGAATGCGAACAGATCGTGCCATCAGGGGTGATCGTTGCGGCAGACGACATGCCGCCGTCGACGTTCCTGGCCACCGATTGGCGGGACGGCGGGGTGGTATTGCGCCGGGGCAGTCCCTCGAGCCACGTCGCCATTCTCGCGAGGTCGCGGGGCGTACCAATGATCGTGGGGGTGGATGTCGATCATCTAGGGGATGGCAGCGACGTGCTGCTCGATGGCGACGCGGGGACTCTCATTATTGATCCCGACGCCGAGATGCGGGCGATCTTTTATCAGCGCCGTGCCGAACAGTCCGCGGTTCGGCAGGCCGGTACTTCGTTGCGGGGCCCTGCATTTACCGCGAGCGGCGAACGGGTTCGGGTCATGATCAATGTCACCGGCCTTGCCGAACTCAGCAGGCTCAATCCTGCAGAGGTCGACGGGATTGGCCTGATGCGAACCGAGTTTCTGTTTCAGGGCCGTGAAAATCTTCCGACCGAGGAAGAGCAATATCAGATCTACAGGCGCATGCTCGAATGGGCCGCCGGCAAGCCGGTGACCATGCGCACGCTTGACGCCGGCGGCGACAAGCCGATCAAGGGGTTGACGCAAGCCGGCGGCATCAACCCATTCCTCGGCGTGCGTGGCGTGCGGTTGTCATTGCGGAATCTAGACGTATTCCGTGCGCAGTTGCGGGCGCTGGCCCGTGCTGCGGTAGCCGGAAATCTCAAGGTGATGATTCCGATGGTCACGGTGCCGGAGGAGCTTGACCGCTGCCGAGCGCTGCTCGAAGAGGCCCGTGAGGAGCTGCGGCGCGAGGGGCAAGTCGCGCAGATGCCGCCGCTGGGTATGATGGTCGAGGTGCCGGCGGCGGCACTCGCCATCGAGGATTTCAATGCAGATTTCTTCTCCATCGGCAGCAACGATCTGATCCAGTATGTTGCGGCCGCGAGTCGGGACGAACCGCAACTCGCCGATCTTGCCCGTCCCTCCCGTGCGGTGTTCAACCTGATCGGGCATGTCGTGAAATATGCCGATAGCTCGGGGCGCGAAACCAGCCTGTGCGGCGATCTCGCGGGCGATCCCGAACAGGTCGCAGCGCTTCTCGACCAGGGCCTGCGCACCTTTTCGGTGGTGCCCGGCGCGCTCGGGCCGGTGAGGGCTGCAATCGCCCGTTATTCCGGCGTCACCGCATGAGCACGCAAGCAACGCCGGAAAACGCTCAAGGCTTGATCGCGGCCTACAAGGCCATCCTTCGCGATGTGCTGGATCGGCGTCCCTCCGGCATGCGCCAGCGCCTGGCCGAAGCGCTCGGCAAGAACCGCAGTTTCATCACGCAGATTGCCAACCCGGCCTATCAGACGCCGATCCCGGCCCAGCACGTTCACGCCATCACTCAGGTCTGTCATTTCTCGGTGCAGGAGCGGGACAAGTTTCTCGACGCCTATCACCGCGCGCATCCGCGCCGGCTGCTTCTGCTCAAGGAGCGGGAGCGGAGTCGGCGACTGCTGCTGATGCTGCCTGATCTTGGCTCGGAACAAAAGAACCACAAGCTGGACTCGCTTCTCAGTGAGTTCGCGGAGAAAGTTGCAAGGCTGATCGAGGAAAACTGACGCCGAAGCAACGAGACACGAGGAGAGCGCCATGAAGAAACTGATCAACGCCGTCGAGGACGTGGTGAGCGAAAGTCTTGCCGGATTCTGCGCAGCGCATTCCGACATCGTGCGCATGGGGGATTCTGCGCCATTCGTGCAACGCCGGCATTCCAAGCCCGGCAAGGTGGCCCTTGTGTCGGGCGGTGGCTCCGGACACGAGCCGCTTCACGCGGGCTTCGTCGGGCACGGTATGCTGGATGCCGCCTGTCCCGGTCAGGTTTTTACGTCACCGACGCCCGATCTCATTCTCGCCGCCGCCGAGGCCGCCGACACCGGCGGTGGTGTGTTGTTCATTGTCAAGAATTACGAGGGCGACGTCATGAACTTCGACATGGCGCGCGAGATGACGGGAAAATCAGTGGCGACCGTGATTACCGATGACGACGTGGCGGTGGAAAAATCGACCTTTTCGACCGGGCGGCGCGGCGTTGCCGGCACGCTGATCGTGGAGAAAATTTTAGGTGCGGCTGCCGAAGAGGGACGCAACCTCGCCGTCCTGAGGGCTCTGGGCGATCGCGTCAACGCGGCGACGCGCTCGATCGGAATCGCATTGACGAGCTGCACGGTTCCCGCGGCCGGCAAACCGACCTTCGACCTCGCCGAGGACGAGATGGAGGTCGGTGTTGGCATCCATGGAGAGCCGGGACGCCGCCGCGTCAAACTCAGGCCGGCTGCCGAGATCGCGGCAGAAATGGTCAACGCCATCACCGCCGATCTGGGCGCGCGAGCGCGCGGTGAAGTTATTCTATTGGTCAACGGCTTCGGGGCAACGCCGCTTTCGGAGCTTTATCTGATGTACGATGCTGTACGCAGGCTGTTCGAATTGGCCGGCAGCGTTGTTGCCCGGTCCCTCGTAGGCAATTTTGTTACGTCGCTCGATATGGCAGGTTGCTCAGTGACGGTAACGGTCCTTGACGAGGAGATGAAACGTCTCTGGGACGCGCCCGTTTGCACATCGGCTTTGCGCTGGGGAATGTAGACTCGAACGGCAGGTCGGCGCCGGCCCGTTTTAGAGTCGCCGACTTCCTCGGTGTCTGTACCGAAAACCTTATTCGAGTTGATGACGTGATGCGTCACCGCTGCGCGCTCTTTCTCGCGCGAGATGATTGACGGGCCGGCGCGTCGCTCATGGTGTCGGCGCCGTGATCGCCGACGTCGCGAACCGATAAATTAATGTTCAACATTAAACGCGATTTTAGGCGACGCGAGCCGCTGCTTGCCTGATGTTATGAGGTGCTCGATCTGTTTCGAAGCCGGCAACGCGGTGCAGGCTTCGACGCCTGCGTGTCGTCCGCAGCCAGTTGGCTAGCACGCGGGCTCGCAGCGATTGCACCTCACTCATCAGCATCCAAACAGGAGAAACCCTATGCTCGATCGTCAGTCCTCCTCACCCAACGCCAGTACGGAAGCCGGCTCCGAGGTTCCTCACCTGGGAGACGGCGACGCATTGACCGGCCGCTCGCCGACGCCCGGCAAGATCGGTTTTGTGGGGTTGGGTCACATGGGCATCGCGATGGCCGCAAATCTCGCGGCTGCGGGCTGTCATGTGATCGGATATGTCCGTCGCCGGGAACTGATGGATAAGGTCGAGGGGCTCGGTGTTGCCCCGACAATGGACATGACAGAGCTGTTCGACTGCGAGATCGTGATCACCATGCTGTCGGACGACGACGCGGTGCGAGGTATCGTGTTCGGAGACGAAAATAATGCCGACGGACTGGCTGCCCGCCTGGCTCCCGGCGCCATCCATCTGTCGATGAGTACGATCAGCACCGCCGCCGCGGAGGAGTTTGCAAACGAGCATGCGCGGCGCGGCCAGGGCTACGTCGCCGCGCCCGTGTTCGGAAATCCGGACGCCGCAAAAGCGCGCCAGCTATTTGTCGTGGCCGCCGGCACCCCTATCGTTGTCGAGCGCTGCCGCATGCTGACAGACGCTCTCGGGCAGACCTTCGTCGTCGGTGACGATCCGGCGCAGGCCAACCTGATCAAGCTTCTCGGCAATATGATGACGGCGACGGCGCTGGAGGTGCTCGGCGAAATCGTCGCCGTGCTCCGAAAGCGCGACCTCGATCCGCAGCCCTTCGTCAACATCCTGACCTCAACGATGTTCGGCGGCCGCGTCCACCGAATCTATGGCAGCAAGATCGTCGATGAGAACTACCTCCCGGGACTGGCGATGCCGCTGGCGCTCAAGGATGTGCGGCTTGCGCTCGCCGAAGCCGAGAAGGCAGGCGTGCCGATGCCGTCGGTGAGCGTGGTTCGGGATCGATTGATCACGGGAATCGCGCGGGGACATGCGGGACTGGACTGGACCGCTCTTGGCCTGGTCGCTGCGGAGGAATCGGGAATCGAAGCGCGCGTGCCCTGAACGGGCCAGTCCGACTACGGGATCTGCCTGAGGCTCGCGAGCGCGGCCCGAGGCTGCTTGCAAGGCTGGCCATGATCCCTGCCGATCAGGGAACGTTTGATTTCTCGATCGGTTGGCCCTGGAAGCGCGCGTATTTAGCCAGGCGCCGGGCTGGCGCGGTTTCGACGCCGCGGCCGGGTTCGCCACCGGCGTTTTGATCCGGACTGGCTATCTCGATCACGCAGCCGGGACCTGGATGGATGGTCAAACGAAAGCCGTGAAGCTTGACGATCGCGGCGACGAGATTGAGGCCAATGCCGAAACCGGGTGCGCTTCTTAGTTTATCCGATCGATAGAACCGCCCCAGCACGGCATCCCGTTCGATCTCGCTGATTCCCGACCCGGTATCCTTGACGCGTACGATACTTTCAGCGTTGCAGCGCAACAGCGAGATTTCCACGCGGCCGCCCTGCGGCGTGAACTTGATCGCGTTATCGACGACGTTGACGATCGCCTCCATCAGCAAGTCGCGGTCGCCGTTCACGATCGCGGCGTGCGCGAGGTCGGTGTGCAAGGTGACGCCCCTGTCATCCGCGATCGGCTCGTAGAGCTCGCCGACCTCCCGCACCAGTTCCATCAGCGCAACCTTGCCGAATCCGGCCGACCGGCGGCTGTTTTCGATTTCGGCAAGCCGCAACAGGGCCGTGGTAATTGCCAGCGATTGATCGATACCGCTGATTGCTTTGTCTGCGACAAGTTGAAGCTGCGGCAGCGTCCCGGCATTGGTACGCCCGCGTTCGAGCATCAGGCGCACGCGCGCAAGCGGTGTGCGCAGGTCGTGAGCGATGTCGTTGCCAATTCCTGCAACGGCATGAAGCAGGGTCTCGATTTCGTCGAGCATGCCGTTGACGATGGCTGCAAGCTTGGAGAACGGATCATTTGTTGCCAGGCGGGGCAGGCGTTCGCGCAGATTCCCTGCGACGATGCGTTGAACCCGCTGGTTGACCTCTGCGATCCGCCGCTCGGCGCGCACGCTCAGCAGCGCCCCCACCGCGAGGCAAAGCACGAGAGCCGGAACGAGACCCAGCGCCAGCGCCACGCTGACGACCTTGGACAGCTCGATGGCTTCATCGACTTCGCGGCCGATGACGAGCACTTGCCCGCCGGGCAGATGTTTTCCGATCGCGCGAACGACCAGCGTCTCAATGCCCTTTGGGCCGCTTCTTTGCACCGCGACGCTCTGAACGGAATCATCGAGTTTAAGACCGGATGGCGGGCCATCGAGATTGCCTGCCAGCCGGCTCCCGTCCGGACCAAACAGCCCTACGAATTGGACGCCACGTGGATCCTCACTCAACTGGTATTCGATCACATCCCTTTTGCGATCAAGTGGCAACGCCGACATCGCGTGCAATTGCGAGGTGATGACGTGATCGGAGCGCGCTACCAGATAATGGTCGGTCGTCCAGTAGATGAAGCCGAACAGCACAAGCACAAAAACGGCGAAAGCACCGGCGGCGACTGCGGCCCAGCGAAAAGTGGTTGTACGCACAAACTCGGGAAAGTTCATGGTGTAGCTGGCTATATCAAGCGCGTTCCCCCCGACGCCAGCTTAGCTGGTTTTGGCACCCCCAGCGAATCTCGGACGGTTGCAACGGCGGTTTCGACTCCACCGATAGTGGCTCCGCGAGACGGAGTCCCGGTCTCGCGGCCGCGCTACAGCAATAGCGGCTACCTATGCGTGAAGCCTCGCCCGGACACGTCGTTCATTGACGGATTTTTTGGCGGCGATCTGTACCTTCTCGAAAGCCCGCACCTCAATCTGTCGAACGCGCTCCCGAGACACTTTGAATTCGACCGCGAGGTCTTCCAGTGTCTTCGGTTCATCGACGAGATGGCGCGCCTCGAAGATGCGCCGTTCGCGATCGTTGAGGATGCCAATCGCCCGGACCAGCGCCTCCTGCCGGTGAGTCATTTCGTCATGCCCGGCGAGGACGGCTTCCGGCGAGGGGCTTTCATCGACGAGGTAATCCTGCCATTCGCCGGAGTTCCCTTCGTCGTGGACTGCGGCGTTGAGCGATGCGTCTCCGCTCAGGCGCCGGTTCATGTCCACGACATCCTGATCCTTGACGCCGAGGCTGGTGGCAAGCAGCCTGACCTGGTCCGGCCGCAATTCGGCATTTTCAAGGGCCGCGATCTTGGCCTTGGCCGAGCGAAGCTTGAAGAACAGCTTTTTCTGGCTGGCGGTGGTGCCGATCTTCACCAGCGACCACGATCGTAAAATGTAGTCCTGGATCGACGCCCTGATCCACCAGATCGCATAGGTGGCGAAGCGGAAGCCTCTCTCGGGTTCGAAGCGATTGATCGCCTGCATCAGGCCGACATTGCCTTCGGATATGATCTCCGAAATCGGCAGGCCGTATCCGCGGTAGTTCATCGCGATCTTGGCAGCGAGACGGAGATGGCTGGTGACGATCTGGTCCGCCGCCTTGCGATCGCCGTCCTCCCGCCAGCGCTTGGCGAGCCTGTACTCCAGTTCCTTCTCGAGGATCGAGAAACGCCTGATATCACCCAGATAGCCTGAACCGGGGCTCCTCGCAGCGGCCGCGGACCGGCCACGGGTCGGTAACGGTTTGCGGGTTGTCAGTCCGGTATGATTGGTATGGGTCCCATCGACGTTCATCTCAGCCGCTCCGGTTGTGGAAACGTGGGTGCCTTTGCCGCTCGGTTAGGATGGTCGATGCGCCGCGGGCGATAACCACAAACATAACGGCAGACGGTCTGGCAGCCATTAAATTAGGCTTTAGGGAGACTAAATTCGCGTTGAGAGAGCGGGGTGCGGGAGCTCAGGCAGGCGACCGCTGTCACCGCGTTGCGCGGCGTCGGCCGGTCTGGCTGCAAAGCCGTTAGCTGCGGCCCAGAGCTTCGTTGCTGGAAGAAAAGAATCGAGCGGGCGCCGGCGTCAATGGGCCGGAACAGGACAGGCGATTTCAGCAACGCAGCCCGCGCCGGTGTTCAGCGTCAACCGGAACCCGTGCAACTTGACGATTGCCGAGACCAGACAGAGACCGAGGCCCGATCCGCGCGTGTTGCGGCTCTTGTCGGATCTGTAGAACCGCCTCATGACCGCGTTGCGTTCGTCTTCGCCTATTCCACCCCCTGTGTCCGAGACCCGGATGATGTTTTCGTTTTCGCCGCGGACCAGGGAAATATCGACGCTGCCGCCGGCGGGGGTAAATTTGACCGCGTTGTCGACTAGGTTCGCGACCGCTTCGAAGAAAAGGTCGCGGTCGCAATAGGCAGTCGCGTTACTCGCGGGGATGATCCGCAACGTGACCTGCTTGTCTTCCGCGATCGGGTCGTACAGATCTCCGACTTCCCGCACGAGGTCGGCCAGCGCGACTTCATTGAAATTGGCTTTGCCTCGGCTGTTCTCGATCTCGGTGATCCGCAGCAGCGCCGTAATGATGGTGAGCGACTGGTCGAGCGCGCCGATCGCCCGGTCGGTGACGGCTTGCAGTTCCGCAAGGGTGGTGGCGTTGGCGCGGCCACGTTCAAGACCGATTCGCACCCGGGTCAGCGGCGTGCGCAGATCGTGCGCTATCTCATTGCCCACCCCGGCCATCTCGGTGACGAGGACCTCGATTTCGTCCAGCATGCCATTGGCGATAACGGCAAGCTTGTCGAACGGGTGATCGAGCCCGGAGGCCGGGATGCGCGTGCTCAAATTGCCCGACATGATGCGCCTGACCAGGGCCTGCAGGTCCGCGACGCGCCGCTGCACGCGCAGACTGAGGATTGCGCCGATCATCAGGCTCAGACCGAAGGCGACCGGAAGGGCCAGCAGCAGCGCGCGCGCCACCACCTCGGCCAGTTGCCTGAGCTCGCCGTCGTGACGGCCGATCACCAGCACGTCGCCGTTCGGCAGGGCGCGAGCGATCGCCCGAACGGTCATCGCTTCGTGACCGCGCTGGTCGACCCTGATGACCTTAGCGGTTTGGACAGTCGCGTTGACGCCGAGACCCGCCGGCAAGCTCTCCAGGTTGCCGGCGATCCGTTGTCCGTTCGCGCTAAACAGACCGACGAGCTTGATGCGGCGCGGATCCTCGCTGAGCCGGTCTTCGATCGCATTCAAGCGGCGGTCCGGCGGGTCGCTCGCGATGACAAGACTGTCCTCGGCGATGACGCCGTCCATCCGCGCCAGCATATAGGTCGCGGCCTCCCAGTAGACGAAGGCCGAGAACAGCAGAATGCAAACCACGAACGCAATGGAAATCCATCGGAAGGTGGTGGTGCGGACGAAATCAGGAAGTTTCACGACCAGTAAATCCAGCGCCCCGGACATTGTTAATCATCTGCAGTGTCACCGGGTCCGTCCGCGCTGTGCCGTCGTCGGCCCATGCGGACATCATCCGGATTGTTTGCGGCCACGCAGTTGGAGTCGAGCTTTCCGAAGAACATTCGACGTTCACTCCCCATGGGCCGGATCAGGCGCGCCATTCCCGTTCGGGATCAGGTGCGTGTCCACGGCGGCGGATGCCGCGGCCAACGTTGCAACGATGCCTCGCCGGGTGCCGCTACAGAGATTTATGGCACCGGGCCCGGGGTCACCACTAAATAGCATTTCATAATCGAGGCCCGGGAGTTCGCTGCTTCAGCCGGCGAGGGGACGAGCCCGTTCAGGAGCCGGGCCCTTGCCCCGCGGGGCGCAATGTTTCCCGCGAAAATCCACAGCATGACGGCCTATCTTTCGCCGCCAATCGCGCGTAGGGTCCTGATGTCGCAAGACGATGGCGCTGAAACTTAGAGCGGACTGCGGGCAGACCCGGGGGCAGTACCCGGCGCCTCCACCTTAGCAGCTTGAGCTTAAAGGTCTCATCCCGGTGAGATCGATTCTGCCGCAAGGCAGAATCCCTGGGCTGCTAAGGCGGGGGCGAAACAGGATCGATGGTCGCGAAGAAGCTCTGAATTGTGCCCGGCATGATACCGCCGTTATCGGGTCAAAAACCTAAATGCAAACGATAACGTTGCATTGAACGAAGTGCGCCTCGCGGCGTAACCTGTTCGGGGTTGGTCCACCTGGCAACAGAACGGCCATCGCCGCGTCAACCCTCGGGTTGGCGCGGCTTTATTTTTGGCCTCGAATGGACCGGCGTGCGTTTCAGTTCCTTTCTCCGACGTGCCAATGATAGGTGTGCGGCGAAAGGGGTGAGCGCTGACCGGGGCGATCGCAGCCAACGTTGACTGCCCCGGAGCGCCGGGGGAGCCGCATTCCCTGGGGTCAGGCGCCTGACGGGATCTGGTCGAGAAATCCGGTGATGCTCGCGATGCGCCCATCCCTGACGACGACGAAATCCGTCCCCTTGATCGGGCTGTCGACGCCATCGGGGCCCAGGCCCCAGGAAAAACGGACATTGTCGCCGTATCCATTGGGCTCGCCAAGCACCCGAAATCGGAAATCCGGAAAGCGCTGCTGCACGCCTGCTATCAGCGAGTCGACGCCGTCATGGCCATCGCCGCTCATCAGGGGATCGATGTATTTCGCATCGCTGGCCCAGTTCGCAGCCAGCATCTCGCGCCGGCGGCCTGGGGCTCTCTCGTTCCACAGATCGATATAGCCGCGAGCGATCGTGTTGAAGTCGGTCATGTCTTGCTCCTTCTGATGTCGCCGGCTGAACCGGCCGGGCGACTATCGAAGGTTCGGGCGGGCCAATCGATTACCTCGGAGGTCATCGATTTCGACTGGCCGATCACGCGTTCGCGCGAAAACCGCCCCGCAGCATCCGATGCGAGGTGGATTTCGTTTGGCGTAAAAATGCGTCAATGCGAAGAGCAAGCGTTCGCAGTCTTCACCGCGCTGCGGTCACCATGATCTCGACATTGTAGGGCGGCGCCGCAAGCTTGGCCTCGACGGTGGCGCGCGCCGGCGTATTCCCGGCCGATACCCAGCCGTCCCACACCGCGTTCATCTCGGCGAAGGTCTTCATGTCGGTCAGATAGATCGTCGCCGTCAGTAGCTTCGACTTGTCGCTGCCCGCCTTCGCCAGATGGCCATCGATGATCGAGAGCACCTCCTGCGTCTGCTTGGTCACGCTATCGCCGGCCGCCTTGTTGGCGACGACGCCGGCGAGATAGATCGTATCGCCGTGGACCACGACCTGGCTCATGCGCGGGCCGGTATCGAAACGCTGGATGGTCATGCTGTTCTCCGGATTTGGGTGGCCGGTTACTTAGCGCAGGGAGACGGCCTGCGCCACAGCGTTCGCTGGTTCGAACCAGGAAAGCTTTGCAGGTTCCCAAACATGACGGCAGCAGCCTCTCAGCCCACCGCCTTCGCCGCCGCCCGCCCGGCGTTGCGGCCCGAAAACAGGCAGCCGCCGAGAAAAGTGCCTTCCAGGGAACGATAGCCGTGCATGCCGCCACCGCCGAAACCGGCGGCTTCGCCGGCGGCGTAAAGCCCCGGCATGATCGCGCCGTCGCTGCCGAACACCCGCGACTCGAGATCGGTCTCGAACCCGCCCAGCGTCTTGCGAGTCAGGATATTGAGTTTGACCGCGATCAGCGGGCCGTGGGCGGGATCCAGAATCCGGTGTGGTTTGGCGGTGCGGATCAGGCGGTCGCCGATGTAGCGGCGGGCGTTGTGGATGTTCATCACCTGGGTATCCTTGACGTAAGGATTTTCGATCTCGCGGTCGCGCGCCTCGATCTGGGCTTTCAAATAGTCGGCTTTCAAAAGGTTGTCGCCGCTGAGCGCATTCATGGCGCTGACGAGATCGGCCAGATTGTCGCGCACGATGAAATCCGCGCCTTTGCTCTTGAAGGCTTCGACGGGCGCGGGCGCGCCCTTGTTGGTGGCGCGCCGCGCGGTCATCAGCCAGCTCTTGCCGGTGAGATCGGGATTCTGCTCCGAGCCCGACAGCGCGAATTCCTTCTTGATGATGCTTTGGGTCAGCACGAACCACGAATAATCGTAGCCGGTGGACATGATGTAGTGCAGCTGGCCGAGCGTGTCGGAACCGGGAAACAGCGGCGACGGCAGCCGCGTGCCCGTGGCGTCGAACCACATCGACGACGGTCCGGGCAGGATGCGGATGCCGTGGCGCGGCCAGATCGGCGACCAGTTCCGGATGCCCTCGACATAATGCCACATCCGGTCGCGGTTGATCAGCCGCGCGCCCGCGGCCTCGGTGATGCCGATCATGCGCCCATCGACATGTTCGGGCACGCCGGAGATCATGTTTGCCGGCGCCTCGCCAAGACGCTTCGGCCAGTTCTGCCGGACCAGATCGTGATTGCCGCCGATGCCGCCGGAGGCGACGATCACGGCCTGCGCGCGCAGGCTGAAGTTGCCGGTGACGTTGCGCGAACTGCTCTGGCCGCGCGCGACATCTGTCGGCTCCAGGATCGAACCGGTGACGCCATCGACGGTGCCGTTGGTGATCGAGAGCGCATCGACGCGGTGGCGGAATTTGAAGGTCAGCCGGCTGCTCGCTTGCGCTTCGCGCGCACGCCGCTCGAACGGTTCGACGACGCCGGGACCGGTGCCCCAGGTGACATGAAAGCGCGGCACCGAATTGCCGTGGCCCATGGCGTCGTAGCCGCCGCGTTCGGCCCAGCCGACCACGGGAAAAATGCGGTGGCCCATGGCGCGGAGCCATCCGCGTTTTTCGCCGGCTGCGAACGCCACGTAGGCCTCCGCCCAGCGCCGCGGCCAGAGATCCTCGTCACGATCGAAACCCGCCGAGCCGATCCAGTCCTGCAGTGCGAGGTCGAAACTGTCCTTGATGCCGAGCCGGCGCTGTTCGGGGCTGTCGACCAGAAACAAACCGCCGAACGACCAGAACGCCTGGCCGCCGAGTGACTGTTCGCCCTCCTGATCGACCACGATGACGCGCTTGCCGGCGTCGGCGATTTCGGTGGCGGCGACCAGCCCCGCCAGTCCGCCGCCGACCACAATTACGTCCGCATCGCCTGCCATCAATCCGTCCTCCCGGCGTTTCACGGGACTGGAGCCCGCGCTGAGCTTTCTTGCGGCAAGTGGAATCCACATTGCAGGCAAATTGCACGCGGAAAGATTAAATTAATATGTTCCAGTTTGGGACCTTTAGACGAGGAGGTGCAGCCCGCAGGCAACACTCAATTTGAATTTGATTTGAGCTGCCTGCCGCATCTGGACAAAATGACGATCTCGCAACACGCTGGCCATTATCTTGCATCACTCAAAGATCATCAGATTCGGGTTCGACAGGCTGAACTGAGGCTGGACATGAAATTCGTGACGGGGTTGCTGGCGGCGGTTCTCCTTCTGGCGGGCGTGGGGGCAAGCCACGCGGTGGTTCGGATCGGCGAGGACCGTGGCGGCCGGATCGGCACCTACGTCGACAGATATCAGGGCCTGCGCAGTTCCGGCGAGACGGTCATCATCGACGGCCTGTGTGCCTCGGCCTGCACCATCGTTCTCGGCGCGGTTCCCCATGACAAGATCTGCGTGACGTCTCATGCCAATCTGGGTTTCCACGCGGCCTGGGATTTCGGCGCCAACGGCCGGGCGATCACCAACCCCGAAGCAACGCAGATGCTGTATTCGATGTATCCGTCGGCGGTGCGCCACTGGATCGCGCAGCGCGGCGGCTTGACCCCACACATGATTTTCCTGCGCGGTAAGCAATTGATGAGCATGTACCGCCCCTGTTATCTTGACGCCCAGGCCGCCGTACCGCGATCATCATCGTCGCGCCGCAATTCGGTTCAGCATGACGTGATTGCCCCGGATCCCAGCGTGCTTGCCCGGCAGCCCGACTAGCCCTATCAAAACCCGTCAGACAGGTGAGCGGCAGCAATGCCGGTCGCCGATGTCTGTTCGTCGGCGCGTATTCCGCAAAACTGGGTTCCCATTTTGCGACCGGAATACGCGCAGTTGACGGGTTCGCGCATGGCTCAACCCATTTCCTCCCAGCAACGGCAATTGTCCGGCCTATCGTCGTCGGCACGGGGGGGCGGGTCGGCGATGGTGGTAATCGGTGCTGGCCTCGGCGCCGCCATCCTGCTCGGCACGTTGGTGCTCTGGTTCCATTACGGCACCGCGGTGTTCTTCGAGACGATTGCCTCCGGCATCGCCACCTGTTTCTGACCCCAAGAAAAAGGAACTCATGATGGATCGGACCACCCGCCCGCTGGTCATCGTCGGGGCATTCGCCGGTAGTCTGGTGGTCGGCCTGGTGCTGATGCTGTGGGCGCTGGGCGGGCTGCGAAACGTCGCGGCTCCCGCCGCGATCGGCGGGCCGTTTCAACTGACCGACCAGACCGGCCAGACCGTGACCGAAAAGAATCTGCAGGGCCACCCGACGCTGATCTTCTTCGGCTTCACCCATTGCCCCGATGTATGCCCGACGTCGCTGTTCGAGATTTCCGAGGTCTTAAGGGCGATGGGCAAGGACGCCGATCGCGTCAACGCCTATTTCATCTCGGTCGATCCGGAGCGCGACACGGCGGCGGCGATGAAGGATTACCTGTCGAGCTTCGATCCGCATCTCAAGGGCCTGACCGGCAGTCCGGATGCGGTCGCCAAGGTGATTTCCGATTACCGGGTCTACGCCAAGAAAGTCCCGCTGAAGGATGGCGATTACACCATGGATCACACCGCGCTGATCTATCTGATGGATCGCAACGGCAAGTTCGTCGCCCCCTTCAACCTCAAGCGGACGCCCGAGCAGGCCGCCGAAGACCTGAAGCATTACCTCTGATCCCCAGCTGCCCCGCAACGCACGCAACATTCGCGTTATCGGCCGGATGGTCTATAAGGCCCTCGACTTGTTGGAAAATTGTCGGCAATGCAACCCCAGATAGCCTTGATTCCAAACGAGATCCTGCGAAGAACAACCCGCGCGGTCTTGGCGTTCGCGGCATTATCCGTGCTGCTGGCCCCGGCCCTGTCCGGCGGCCCCGCGCACGCGCAAAGCGTCGCCAAGCCGGGCCCGCAGGCGGCGCCGCAGGCCGTTCCCGGCTTCTGGGATCCGAGGCGGCGCCCGGACCGGCCCGATCTGTCCCGGCTCACGGTGATCCGGTTTCTGACCGAGACGGACTATCCGCCGTTCAATTTCACCGGCCCCGACGGCAATCCGGCCGGTTTCAATGTCGACCTCGCGCGGCAGCTTTGCGAAGAGATCAAAGTCACCTGCACCATCCAGATGCGGCGGTTCGAGACGCTGCTCGATGCCATCGCCAGCAACCGCGGCGACGCCATCATCGCCTCGCTCGCGGTGACGCCGGAGCTGCGCGCCCGGGTCGATTTCACCGATCCCTATTACCGGGCGCCGGCGCGGTTCGTGTCGCGGCGCGACGCCGTGATGGCGGAAATCCGCCCGGAATATCTCGAAGGCAAGAAGGTCGGCGTCATCGCCGGCTCCGCGCACGAGGCCTATCTCAAGGCGATGTTCACCGACGCCGAACTGCACTCCTATCCCAACGACGAGGCGCTGCGGTCGGCGCTGCGCCGCGGCGAGGTCGACTTCATTTTCGGCGATGGGATCTCGCTGGCGTTCTGGGTCAACGGCACCGATTCGGCCGATTGCTGCGCGTTCTCGGGCGGGCCATTTGTCGAGAGCCGTTATTTCGGCGAGGGCATCGGCATCGCCGTGCGCAAGGGCAACGACCTGTTGCGGCAGGCGCTGAACTGGGCGCTGTTCCGGGTCTGGGAAAAAGGCCGCTATACCGATTTGTGGCTACGCTATTTTTCGGTCAGCCCGTTCTAGGAAGCCCCTGACTGGGTCATTCCGGGATGGTGCGTTAGCAACAGACCTCAGATGTGCAATTGCACATCGGGGAATCTCGAGATTCCGGGTTCGATGCTTCGCATCGCCCCGGAACGACGGTACTCAAGCCAATTTTGCATTTCGATGCGGAAACGCTAGTTTCCGCGGCCCGGAGGCCCCTTTGATGTCCACGAATGATCTTCCCAGTCCGAGCGATCTGCGCGCGCTCGCCGAACAATCCAACGCCTGGCCGTTCGAGCAGGCGAAGGCGATTGTGGCGCGGCTGAAGAAACAGCCAAAGGACGAGGTGCTGTTCGAGACCGGCTACGGTCCGTCGGGCCTGCCGCATATCGGCACCTTCGGCGAGGTCGCGCGCACCACCATGGTGCGTCATGCCTTTCTCGTGCTGACAGAAGACAAGATCAAGACGAGGTTGATCGCGTTCTCCGACGACATGGACGGCCTGCGCAAGGTGCCGGACAACGTGCCGAACAAGGAGATGCTTTCAGAGCATCTCGGCATGCCATTGACAAAGGTGCCCGATCCGTTCGGCACCCATTCGAGTTTCGGCGCGCACAACAATGCGCGGCTGCGTGCGTTCCTCGACACCTTCGGGTTCGACTACGAATTCGCCAGTTCGACCGATTATTACACGTCCGGCAAATTCGACGCGACGCTGTTGCGGGTGCTCGAGCGCGTCGATCAGGTGATGGCGGTGATGCTGCCGTCGTTGCGCGAGGAGCGCGCGGCGAGCTATTCGCCTTTCCTGCCCATTTGCCCGCGCACCGGCGTGGTGCTGTATGTGCCGATCGTGGCGCATGACGTGAAGGCCGGAACGATCTCCTATGACGATCCGCAGACCCAGGAGCGCGTCACGCTTCCGGTCACCGGTGGCCATTGCAAGCTGCAATGGAAGCCCGACTGGGCGATGCGATGGGTCGCGCTCGGCATCGACTATGAAATGGCCGGCAAGGACCTGATCGATTCCGTCAAGCTGTCGGGCAAGATCTGCGCCGCGCTGGGCGGCCTGCCGCCCGAAGGCTTCAACTACGAACTGTTCCTCGACGACAAGGGCCAGAAGATTTCGAAGTCGAAGGGCAACGGCCTGACCATCGATGAGTGGCTGCGCTATGCCTCGCCGGAATCGCTGTCGCTGTTCATGTATCGCGAGCCGAAGTCGGCCAAGCGGCTGCATTTCGACGTGATCCCGCGCAACGTCGACGATTACCAGCAATTCCTTGAAGGCTTTCCGCGCCAGGATCCCAAGCAGCAATTGGCCAATCCGGTCTGGCACATCCATGCCGGGCATCCGCCGGCCGCCGACATGCCCGTCACCTTCCAGCTGCTGCTGACGCTGGTGTCGTCGTCGAACGCGGAGAACGCCGCGACCCTGTGGGGTTTTATCGGCCGCTATCGCCCCGGGGTCACGCCGCAGACCCATCCCAAGCTCGACGCGATGGTCGGCTACGCCATCAACTACTACCGCGACTTCGTGGCGCCGACCAAAAAATTCCGCGAGCCGACCGACACCGAACGCGCCGCGCTGCAGGATCTGCGTGATGCGCTGTCGCAACTGGCGCCGGCCTCGACGGCGGAAGAGATCCAGAACGTGGTCTACGAGATCGGCCGCCGCGAGCCGTTCCTGGACGCGGTGAAGAAGGGCAAGGACGGCCGGCCCGGCGTCTCGCTCGACTGGTTCAACATGCTCTACCAGGTGCTGCTCGGCCAGGAAAAAGGCCCGCGCTTCGGCTCATTCGTCGCGGTGTATGGCTTGCCGAATGCGGTCGCGATGATCGACGGCGCGCTGGCGCGGTCGGGTTGAACTTTCTTCCTTCTCCCCTTGTGGGAGAAGGTGGCGCGCTTTGGAGCGCACTTGCGCTCCTGAGCGCGCCGGATGAGGGGTCTCTATCCGCGGAGACAGACCCCTCACCCGTCTCGCATCTGACGATGCGAGCCACCCTCTCCCACAAGCGGAGAGGGGAAGAGGGTCCCAAATTGGGGATGGGAGGTCCGCTGCAATTTCAGCCGACGCCATCCCCGGATTGCGCTACACTGCCAATCTACAAGCCAGCCAAGCCTCCGATGAGGGGCAGCCAACAGCAGGGAGGACACCATGCAGTTCAGGGTTTCGCCGCAAACGCTTGGGGACAGCAGCGCCGAGCAATGGCAGGCGCGGGTCGATCTGGCGGCTGCGCACCGGCTGGCCTTCATGCACGGTTTCAGCGAGGGCATTTTCAACCATCTGACCCTGGTGGTGCCGGGCCGCAGCGACCGCTACTACCAGATCCCGTTCGGGACCCATTGGTCCGAGGTAACGGCCTCTACCTTCATGGAAGTCGGCATCGACGACGGTGAGGTCAAGCGTGGCGAGGGTGTGGTGGAGCGTTCCTGCTACTGCATCCACGCGCCGATCCACAAGGCGCTGCCGCAAGCCAAGGCAGTGTTCCACACCCACATGCCCTATGCCAGTGCGCTCACCCGTCTCGAAGATCCCCGCATCAAGGAGATCGGCCAGACCGAGGTCGGGATGTCCGGGGAGATCGCTTATGACGACGAGTACACTGGGCCAGCGCTCGATCCTGCCGAAGGCGCGCGCCTCGCCGGGGTCATTGGCGACAAGACGGTGTTGTTCATGGCCAATCACGGCATCAGCACGGTCGGCGAGACCGTCGCCGACGCCTATGATCGGCTCTACTATATCGAGCGCGCCGCGCAGGTTCAGATTTACGCCATGTGGACCGGGCAACCCCTGAAGCAGCTTCCTGCCGCCGTGGTCGAGAAGACCAAGCGGGATATCGGCGGCACTAACTTCTACCAGGGACCAACCCCGGCGCAGCGGCACTTCGATGCGCTGAAGCGCGTTCTCGACCGCAAGGAGCCGGACTACGCGTCGTAGTTCGGCGCCAGACTCGGCTCGTCATGCGCGGGCTTGACCCGCGCATCGATCCAGCTTCGTAAAGCTTTCTCTGCGCGATGGATTGCCGGGTCAAGCCCGGCAATGACGGTCGAGCGTCACTGACTCGCCCACACAATCCTTGCGATCCACTCGACATCGCCGGCCGCCAGGGTGCGGTCGCCATGGTTCGGATTGAGCGGCTGCAATTCCAGCGTCTTTGCGGTCCGGCGTTTCATTTCCCGGACCATGACTTCGCCGGCCCTGGTTTTTACCACCACGCGGTCGCCCCGCCGGATCGGCGTGCCCGGCGACACCACGATGACGTCGCCGTCGCGGTAGGCGGGCTTCATCTGGTCGCCTGAAATTTCCAGGGCGTAAGTGTGCTCGTCACTGACCGAAGGCAACGCCACCTCGTCCCAGCCCTTGCCGGTCGGATAACCGCCGTCGTCGAAATAGCCACTGGCCGCGACCTGTGCGAAGCCGAGCAGCGGCACCGACCGGCCGGTCCGCGCGGCATCGCCGATCAACTGCACGAAGGTGTCGAGGGAACTGTTGGTGGCGGCGAGCGCCTTGGCTACCGATTCGGTGGAAGGCCATCGCTCGCGGCCTTCGGGGGTAATGCGTTTGGATTTGTTGAATGTGGTTGGATCGAGACCGGAGCGTTTGGCGAGCGCCGAGGGCGATATCCCGGCGCGCTCGGCCAACCGGTCGAGCGCGGTCCAGATCTGCTCATGGGTCAGCGGCGGCGCTTTCGCATGTTTGGCCATGGCGGGCCTCATCCCGAAATTAGGAATGATTACCTCAATAAACCGGCTTTTTCGGTCCGGTGCAAGCGCCCCAAGGCGACCCTTGAAGTGCACAGGTGGCGTCGATACGGTCGCTCCAGGTGCCGGAGATTCCGGGGCAAATCCCAGCAGACTCAAAGTGGCAAGCAGGAATCCGGAAAACAGGTGCGCAGGATTTATAAAATATGCTCTGCCTCGGCCTGGCGCGAGGCCGAGCGGCAAGGCGTGTACCGCGGCAGTGCCGACGACACGCGCGACGGCTTCATTCACTTTTCCACGGCCTTGCAGGTGGCGGAGACGGCCCGGAAGCATTTCTTCGGGCAGACCGGACTGTTCCTGGTCGAAGTCGATGCCGACGCGCTCGGTGACGCCTTGCGCTGGGAACCGTCGCGCAACGACGAACTGTTTCCGCACCTCTACGGCGACCTCGACCTCGGCGTGGTCACCGCCGTGCGCGACATGCATGCACGGTCCGACGGATATCACGACATCCCGGAGTTAACGCCGTGATCCGCGCCTTCGATGCCTTTTCGCTGCCGCTGTTGCGCTGGTTCGATCCGGAAGACGCGCATCGTCTGGCGATCCAGGGCTTGAAGATTCTGCCGCCAGTACGGCCGCGGCCGGACGATCCGAAACTGGCGGTGCGGGCCTTCGGCCTGAATTTTCCCAATCCGATCGGCATGGCCGCCGGCTTCGACAAGAGCGCGGAGGCGCCGGACTCGTTGTTGCGGCTGGGTTTCGGCTTTGTCGAAGTCGGGACGGTGACGCCGAAGCCGCAGGCCGGCAATCCCCGCCCACGGTTGTTCCGGTTGGAACGCGACGAAGCCGTCGTCAACCGCATGGGGTTCAACAATGACGGCGCCGAAGCGGTGCTGCGGCGACTGGCGGCGCGCGCCCATCTCGGCGGCATCCTCGGCGTCAATGTCGGCGCCAACAAGGATTCGTCCGATCGCATCGCCGACTATGTCAAGCTGATCGAAACCTTCGCGCCGGTGGCGAGCTATTTCACCGTCAACGTCTCGTCGCCGAATACCCCGGGGCTGCGCAACCTGCAGCAGGCGGCAGCCCTCGACGATCTCCTGGCACGGGTGATCGATGCCCGCGAACGGGTGCGGCAGAACGCCGGCGACTCGCCGGTGCTGCTCAAGATCGCGCCCGATCTCAGTCTCGCCGAACTCGACGACGTCGTCCACATCGCCCGCTCGCGCCGCGTCGACGGCATGATCGTGGCCAATACCACCGTGGCACGGCCATCGAGCTTGCGTGAAGCGGCCCGCGCCGGGGAGCAGGGGGGATTGTCGGGACGGCCGCTGTTCCGGCTGTCGACCCGGATGGTGGCCGAGACCTATGTGCGCGCCGAGGGCGCGTTTCCGCTGGTGGGCGTCGGCGGCATCGATTCCGGCGGCGCGGCTTTGACAAAGATCCGTGCCGGCGCCAGCCTGATCCAGCTTTATTCGTCGCTGATCTACAAGGGCCTTGGCCTGGTCGACGACATCAAGAACGATCTGGCCTCGACGCTATTGCGCACCGGGCGCGACTCGCTGTCGGAAATCGTCGGCGCCGATGCCGCGACGATCACGGCCGAGGACTGGCCGGTCAGTTAGGGCGTATTCTCTCCGTCGTGCCCGGGCTTGTCCCGGGCATCCACGTCTTATCGCGGCAGGAAGAAAGACGTGGATGGCCGGGACGAGCCCGGCCATGACGGATTCAGAGTTCGACGACCATGCCATCGCTGGCAGCAGTGTAATCCAGCGTCTCGAGCCGTCCCAGCATGTCGTCGCTCATATGGGTCAGGATCAGCCGCTTCGGGTTGATCTCGGGCAGATGCGCCTCGAGCGTTTTCAGGCTGAGGTGGTTCTTCACTACCTTGTCGTAATAATAGGCCTCGGCGATGAACAGGTCGGCGTCGCGGCCTGCCGGGATCAGGGTCTGCGTCCATTCGGTGTCGGCGCTATAGGTGATGACGCGGCCCTCGGCCTCGATCCGGTAGGCCAGAAACGGGCCGCCGGACTCGCCATGCACCACCGGAAACGGCGTGACATCGACCGCGCCGAAGGTTCGCGTTTCCCCAGGGTTGAGCGCGACGACGGAGAGATCGAAGTGTTGCTTTGTTTTCGAAGAATTCTCGAACAGCGCCTCCATCACCTGCATCAGGCGCGTCTCGATGCCTTGCGGCCCGGCGATGACCAGCGGACGGGTCCGGCGTGTGAACTGCGCGTCCAGCAGCAGGAATGGCAGCCCCGCGAAATGATCGCCGTGAAAATGCGTAATCAAAATCAAATCGATATTTTCGCGCGCGACACCTAGCCGCTTCAACGCCGGCAGCGACGAGGCGCCGCAATCGACCAGGACATTGACGCGCGCGCCGGTGACATGGAAGCAGGTGTTGAACCGGCCGCCGGAACCGAGCGCGTCGCCGCAGCCGACAAATTGCACTTGCATCGTCGGAGCCTCCAGGCTCAGCCGGGGAGCGGCGGTTTCGGGAATGACGCGCGCAGCATCGCCGGATAGCGCAGCGCCTGCAACCCGCCGCGCGCGGCATAATGCACCAGCAGCGCGGCCCACAGCCCGGCATTGCCGAACGGCCGCAGCACGAGCCAGGCGGCGAGAAAGACCAGCAGCGAAAGCACCATCAGGTTGCGCATGTCGCGCGCCCAAGTGGCGCCGATGTAGATTCCGTCATAGCCGAAGGCGAACACGCCGAGCAGCGGCGCCAGCACCACGAAGCCCAGATAGTCCCGCGCATGTTGCCGGACATCGGCGCTCGCGGTCATGACGTCGATCAGCCCCGGGCCGAACAGCGCAAAAACGGCGGCGACCGCCAGCGCAAAGCCTGCGCCCCACCGGATCACCAGCCGCACCGCGCTGGAAAAGGCGATCCGGTCGCGGGCGCCATAGGCGCGGCCGCACAGCTGCTCGGCGGCGTTGGCGAGGCCGTCGAGGAAGAAGGCGCTGATCAGCAAAAAGTTGTTGAGGACCGCGTTGGCCGCCAGCGTCACATCGCCGGCACGCGCGCCTTGCGCCGTGAAGAACAGGAACACCGATATCAGCGAAGCCGTGCGGATCATGATATCGCGATTGACGGCGAGCATGCGCACGAGCTTGGCGCGGTCGAACAGCGTCGCGCGCGGCACGCCCGGTTGTCCCCTGGTGAGATGCCGGGCGATCAGAACGCCGAGCACGAGGCCGGCCGCCTCCGCAATCGCGGCGGCGATCGCCGCGCCGGCGATCCCGGCGTGCAGCACCAGCACCAGCAAGACCGTCGCCGCCATATTCATGGTGTTAATCGCGATCTGCATGCCGAGCGCAAGTCTTGCCCGTGCTTGGCCGATCAGCCAGCCCAGCACGACATAATTGGCGAGCGCCAGCGGCGCGGACCAGATCCGGATGCTGAAGTAGATCTTCGCCGCGTGCGTCACGCCCTCGCTGCCGCCCATCGCTGCCAGCAAAACCGTGGCAAGCGGGATTTGCAGCGCGATCAGGCAGGCGCCGATCAGGGCCGCGACGGCGAAACCCCGCACCAGCAAGGCGCGCAGTTCCAGCGTCTCGCCGGCCCCGAGCGCCTGCGCCGTGAAGGCCACCGTGCTCATGCGCAGGAACGCGAACAGCCAGAACAGGCAGTCGAAAATCACCGACGCGATCGCCACGCCGCCAAGCAGCGTCGCATCGCCGAGCCGTCCGATCGCAATCGTCGAGACGATGCCGATCAGAGGTGTCGTCAGGTTCGCGACCATCGCGGGACCGGCGATGGCGAAGACCTGCGCGGTCGTAACCTTGGCGTGGAAAGTCAACGAATCAGGCCGGCGTGCGATCTATCGTCCGCGCGGCGCCCCGAACATCCGCGACAGCAGCCAGACCGGGATCACGATCACGGCGCCGAGCAGGAAGTAGCGCCACAGCCAGTTCACGGCATCGAAGCCGAGATCCCACAGCCGCCGGAACAACAGCCGGATGCTGTTGAGGATATTCCAGGGATCGAAGCCGATGGCCGCGAGCACCACGCCTACCAGAACCGACAGCAGGATCAGCCGAAACGCCACCGCCAGTGGCGAGCCTCCGAGAAAGCGGTAGAGGCCGTCATTGGCTGAGGGCAATTCCCTGGTCTCGTTGGCCATTCATGGTCTCCCGCGCGCGATGCCGCGTCGCATTGTAGTCGTTACAGGGCAGATGGGGAACCCGCCTGCCGGGGTCAATGGCCGCCTGCCTCGATGGCCTGGACGGCTATGTCGGCTTTCAGCATCCGCTCCAGCGTTTCCAGCCGATCGGCCTCGCGCGGCGGCTTGTCCCAGCGCAGGCGGCTGATGCGCGGAAACCGCATCGCGACGCCGGATTTGTGGCGCGGCGACCGCGCCAGGCCCTCGAAGGCGACTTCCAGCACCAGTCCCTGATCCGGCTCATGCACGACGTGCCGGACGGGGCCGAATTTCTCGGTGGTGTTGCGGCGCACGAAGCGATCGATCTGCAGCAATTCCTCGTCGGTAAAGCCGAAATAGGCCTTGCCGACCGGCACCAGCTGCTCGCCATCTTCGCCCGACGTCCAGACCCCGAAGGTGTAGTCGGAATAATACGACGAACGCTTGCCGTGGCCGCGCTGCGCATACATCAAGACGGCATCGATGATGTGCGGGTCGCGCTTCCATTTCCACCATTGACCCTTCGGGCGGCCCGGCAAGTAAGGCGCGTCGCGGCGCTTCAGCATCACGCCCTCGACCGCCTCGGCGTCCTCGCCGGCGCCGGCACCGGCGGGATCGCGTCGCGCCGATGTCAGGGCGTCCCAACTGTCGAAGGGAATCGTCGGCGACAGGTCGATGCGGGGATCGTCAAGCCTGGCCACGAAGGCCTCAAGCTGCTTGCGGCGTTCGGCAAACGGCAGCGCGCGCAGATCGATGTCGCCCTCACCGAGCAGGTCGTAGGCGCGCAGATGAATGGGATAATCCTTGATCAGTTTCGGTGAGACGACTTTGCGATTCAACCGCTGTTGCAGGACGTTGAAGGATTGCACCCGCCCGTCGCGAAGCACCAATAGCTCGCCGTCGATGGCGCCCGGCAGATGCAGTGACGGAAGCAAATCCGGGAAGCTCTTGGTGATGTCTTCGCCGGTCCGTGAATAGAGTCGCGCGATAACATGACCGCGCTCGTCGCGGCCACTGACCGCCTGGACGCGGATGCCGTCCCACTTCCATTCCGCGATGAAATCGCCAGCGTCGAGATGGGCGAAATCCGTATCCTCGATCGCATGCGCCAGCATCACCGGGCGGAACGGGACCGGATCGAGATTGACCGGCTTCTCGCTGCGGCCCTCGAGCCACGCAAACAGCTCGAGGTAGGGCGGCGTGAGCCCGGGCCACATCAGTTCGATATCGTGCGGGTCCTTGCCGCCCAACTCGGCTGCGGCGGTTTTCGCTAGCCGCGCCGAAATCCCGATCCGCATCGCGCCGGTGACGAGCTTCAACAGCGCCCAGCGGCCGGTTTCGTCGAGTTCGTCGAGCCAGCGCGTGAGTTGTTTCGGCAGTTCGGTCTTGCCGAGCGTGCGCAGCGTGGTGACGACTTCGGTCAGCGTGGGAGGCGGAGGGTTGTTGTGGCCGGGCACGATGCGCCCCCCTCCCTCCACGCGCATCGCGCGTGGTGGGGAGGGGTCGGGGGTGGGGGGCCGCTCAGCAAACTCGCTGCCAGCATCGCGCGCGGAGAGACCCCCCACCCCCAACCCCGGATCAAGTCCGGGGCAGGCTCCCTCCCCACCGCTGCGCGGGGGGAGGGGAGCAGAAAGGGTCGGTGGGGCTGCATTCGAACTCGTTGTGCGAGCTGGCCGCGCAGAATGCTGATCGGCTCCCTCCCCCCTTGTGGGGGAGGGTTGGGGAGAGGGGCGGCCGAGCAAAGACTCGCCGCGGTCGCTCACAGACTTCGGCCACATCAGCGCCACTGTCTCCGAGAGATCGCCGACATAATCATAGGACAACGCAAACAGTACCGGATCGGTGCGCGCCGCGATCAGGTCGCGAATCAGTCCCGGCTTGGCGTGCTTGAACGACAATGCACCCGTCAGCGCCGCGAGCGCGTAGCCGCGATCGGGATCTTCGACCTCGCGAAAATATTTGGTGATCAGCCGCAGCTTGTTGTTGCGGCCGGGCTCATAGGCGAGGCGATCGAGCAGTTCGGCAAAGCGGTTCATGCCTCGGCGCCCTCAGCCGCAGGCACCGTATCGCCTTCGTCCTCATCGCCGTAGCCGACCAGATCGAGCGGCCGCGCGGCAAGACCCCTGGTCGTGCACCAATGCACCAGCGCATCTTCCTGGCCGTGGGTGACCCAGACTTCGCCGGCGCCGGTGGCGTCGATGGTCGCGGTCAGTCCGTCCCAGTCGGCATGATCCGAAATCACCAGCGGCAGTTCGACCCCGCGTTGGCGGGCGCGGGCGCGCACCCGCATCCAGCCCGATGCAAACGCGGTGACCGGATCGGGGAAACGTCTCGTCCAGATATCCGACGTGGCCGAGGGCGGCGCCAGCGTGATGGTGCCGGCGAGATCGGCCTTCTTCATGCCCTTGACCAGGCGCAGCTCGCCGAGCGCAACGCGGCGGCTCTCGTAATAGCGCGTGATCTTTTCCATCGCGCCGTGCAGGTAGATCGGCGCGTCGTATCCGGCCAAACGAAGCAGCGCGATCACGCGCTGCGCCTTGCCGAGCGAGTAGGCGCCGACCAGATGCGCGCGTTCCGGAAACAGCGCCACTGAGGCTAACAGCTTCCTGATTTCATCCGCGGCGTTGCCATGCCGAAACACCGGCAAACCAAAAGTCGCCTCGGTGATGAAGACGTCGCAGGGAACCAGTTCGAATGGTGCGCAGGTCGGATCCGACGCGTCCTTGTAGTCGCCGGAGGCGACGATGCAGGTGTCCTTGCAGGAAACCGCGATCTGCGCCGAGCCCAGCACGTGCCCCGCGGGATGAAATTTTATCGTGACGTCGCCGAGCTTTATCTTTTCGCCATAGGCGATCGCCTGCGTAGAGCCGGCAAAATGGTCGCCGTAGCGCAGCCGCATCATGTCGAGGGTTTCCCGGGTCGCCAGCACCGCGCCGTGGCCCGGCCGGGCATGGTCGGAATGGCCGTGCGTGATCACGGCCCGCTCGACCGGCCGTACCGGATCGATATGGAAGCCGCCGGGCTTGCAGCACAGGCCGGCGGCGACGGGCATCAGGATGTCTTGCGGACGCATCCGGGTTATATAGGCGGTGTTGCGGCGATTTTTACCTCTCCCCGACGGGTAGAGGTCGCCGTGCCGAAGCGCAGCGAAGGCGTGGCGGGTGAGGGTTCTTGTTTCATCGACAGAGCGCAGTTCCCCTCACCCGGTGAGACGCTTCGCGTCCCACCGACCTCTCCCAAGGCGGAAAGGTGAACCCACGTCGTATATAGAGAACCCATGCCCGCGCGCCTGTTCCTGTCCTCCGGCGATCTGATGGCCGACCGCCGATTCGATTTTGCGCGCGATCTGCAGCTGAAGGGCGATCTGGTCGCCGCCGCCGATCTGCTGTTGCAGGCCACGGAACTTGCGCCCGGCTTTGCCTCGGCCTGGTTCACATTGGGCGAAATTCGCGGACAGCTCGGCGAGCCCGATGCGGCGATCGCAGCGTTCCGGAAAGCGCAAGTCGCCGACCCCGACGATCGGCACGGCGCGGGCCTGCGGCTGATGCTGTTGGGCGCCGAGGAATTGTCGGCGATGCCGCCGGCCTATGTGCGGGCGCTGTTCGATCAATACGCGCCGAGATTCGAGACCGCCTTGGTGGATGATCTCGGCTATCGCGGTCCCGCGCTTCTGTTCAAGGCGGTGCTGTCGGCGCGCGCTGCTGTCCGCAGGCCCGCCTTCTTCAGGCGCGCCATCGATCTCGGCTGCGGCACCGGGCTCGCGGCCACCGCGTTTGCGGCCCATGTCGATGAATTCATCGGCATCGATCTGTCGCCGCGCATGATCGGGCGCGCGCGCGCGACAGGGTTATATGCGCAGCTTGAAGTCGCCGAGATGGTGGAAGGCTTGCGCGGCAGGCCTGACGCCAGCGCCGATCTCGTTCTTGCCGCCGACGCCATGGTCTATCTCGCCGATCTCACCGCCGTGCTGGGTGAGGTGAAGCGCGTGCTGGTCGCCGGCGGCGTGTTGGCGTTCACCGTGGAAACCCACCGCGGCGATGGCGTCATTCTCGGCGAGGGGCTGCGCTACGCCCATGGCACCGGCTATGTGCGCGCTTCGATCGAAGCCGCCGGCCTTGCACTGTCGCGGCTGGAAGATTTATCGGCCCGCCACGAGGACAATGCGCCGGTTCCGGGTCTGGTGGGAGTGGCCGCAAAATCCTGAATCAGCGCACTTGGCGCCGCAAAGCCCCGAGGCAATTGAAATTGTTTTGGTTTCCGGGCACTCGACCGGCCCGGTCAGACCGGCTTAACCTGTCGCGGTGAACATCGCCGAACCAGACATTCCTGCGGCCGCCCCGTTGCCCGAAACGTTTCTGCGCTGGTTCGCGGGCCGCGGCTGGTCGCCGCGCGAGCATCAACTGGCGCTGCTCGCAAAGGCCCGCGACGACCGCTCGGCGCTATTGATTGCGCCAACCGGTGCCGGCAAGACGCTCGCCGGATTCCTCCCGACGCTGGTGGAACTGAGCGCGATCTCGTGGCAAATGCGTTCTTCTTCTCCCCTCCCCCCGCGCAGCGGTGGGGAGGGGTCGGGGGTGGGGGGTCTCTCCGCGCACGACGCTGCAGGCGAATTTGCTGAACCGCCCCCCACCCCCGACCCCTCCCCACCACGCGCTATGCGCGCGGGGGGAGGGGAGCAGAGGACACTGTCAGCGCAATCACAGTCGAGCGGCGGCCTCATCTCCACCGGGCGCGGCGTGCAGCGATCGCGCGGGCTCCATACGCTCTACATCTCGCCGCTGAAGGCGCTCGCGGTGGATATCGCACGCAATCTGGAAGCGCCGGTGACCGAGATGGGTCTGCCGATCCGGATCGAGACCCGTACCGGTGACACGCCGGTGTCGCGGCGGCAGCGCCAGCGGCGCTATCCGCCGGATATCCTGCTCACCACGCCCGAGCAACTGGCGCTGCTGTTGTCGTCCGCCGATGCGCCGTTTCTGTTTTCGTCGCTCAAGCGCATCGTGCTCGACGAACTGCATGCGCTGGTGACTTCGAAGCGCGGCGATCTGTTGTCGCTCGGGCTGGCGCGGCTGTGGCGGCTGGCCCCACAGATGCGCGCGATCGGGCTTTCAGCGACCGTGGCGGAGCCGCAATCGCTGGCGCGGTTTCTGGTGCCGCAGCGCGATGGTGCCAGTGAAGCCGCCGACATCGTCGTCGCCGGAGGCGCCGCGGCGCCCATCGTCGAAATGCTCGATAC
Source organism: Bradyrhizobium erythrophlei (assembly GCF_900129425.1). Taxonomy (NCBI): domain Bacteria; kingdom Pseudomonadati; phylum Pseudomonadota; class Alphaproteobacteria; order Hyphomicrobiales; family Nitrobacteraceae; genus Bradyrhizobium; species Bradyrhizobium erythrophlei. The sequence goes on from NZ_LT670817.1 coordinate 389,872, forward strand.
CCGCGAAAGGTTGCCCTGGGCCGGCCACAGCGCGCGCCACGCGCTCGGCGAAATCTACGATCTCATCAAGGCCAACAGGACCACGCTGGTGTTCGTCAACACCCGCAGCCAGGCCGAGATGCTGTTCCAGGACCTGTGGCGGATGAACGACGATGGCCTTGCGATCGCGCTGCATCATGGCTCGCTCGACGTCGCGCAGCGCCGCAAGGTCGAGGACGCGATGGCGGCGGGCAAACTCCGCGGCGTGGTCTGTACGTCCTCGCTCGACCTCGGCGTCGACTGGGGCGACGTCGATCTCGTCATCAATATCGGCGCGCCCAAGGGGGCCTCGCGGCTGATGCAAAGAATCGGCCGCGCCAACCACCGCATCGACGAGGCCTCGCGCGCGGTGCTGGTGCCGGCCAACCGCTTCGAGGTGCTGGAATGCGCCGTGGCGATCGATGCTATAGCGGAAAATGCCCAGGACACCCCGCCGCTGCGCACCGGCGCGCTCGACGTGCTGGCGCAGCACGTGCTCGGCCGCGCCTGCGGCGAACCGTTTCTTTCCGAAGAGCTTTACGCCGAGGTGCTGACCGCGGCGCCCTATTCGAAGTTGACGCGAACCGATTTCGACGACGTGGTCGATTTCGTCGCCACCGGCGGCTATGCGCTGAAAACCTATGAACGCTTCGCTCGCATCAAGCAGGACCAAGACGGCCGCTGGCGGGTCGCCAATCCCCGGGTTCGGCAGAGCTATCGGCTGAACGTCGGCACCATCGTCGAAGACACCATGCTGAAAGTGCGGCTGGTGCGCTCGCGCGGCGCAAAGGGAAACACGGGTTCTACCGGGGCGCTCGGGCGGGGCGGGCGCATGCTCGGGGAGATCGAGGAAGCCTTCATCGAGGGGCTGGTGATCGGCGACACGTTTGTGTTCGGCGGCGAGGTGGTGCGTTACGAAGCGTTGGCGGAAGACCAGGTCTACGTCTCGCGCGCCAATGATAGGGATGCCAAGGTGCCGTCCTACATGGGCGGCAAGTTTCCGCTCTCGACCTACCTCGCCGAGCGCGTCCGCAAGCTGCTCGACAACAAGCGCGCCTGGAACGCGCTGCCGGACCAGGTCCGCGACTGGCTGTCGCTGCAGCGGGATGTCTCGCGCGTGCCCGGCGTGCGCGAACTGCTGGTGGAAACCTTTCCGCGCGCCAACAAGCATTACCTGGTTTGCTATCCCTTCGAGGGACGGCTGGCGCACCAGACGCTGGGCATGCTGCTGACGCGCCGGATGGAACGCGCACGGGTGCGGCCGCTCGGCTTCGTCGCCAATGAATATGCGCTGGCGGTGTGGGGGCTCGGCGACATCTCGTTCATGATCCGGCAAGGCCGCCTCGACCTCAACGCGCTGTTCGATCCGGACATGCTGGGCGACGATCTTGAAGCCTGGCTTGCGGAATCCGCGCTGATGAAACGCACCTTCCGCACCTGCGCCGTCATTTCCGGATTGATCGCGCGGCGCTTCACCGGCGAGGAAAAAACCCGGCGCCAGGTGCTGTTCTCGACCGACCTGATTTACGATGTGCTGCGCAAGCATCAGCCGGATCACGTGCTGTTGCGCGCCGCCCGCTCCGACGCCGCCACCGGCCTGCTCGATCTCCGCCGGCTCGGTGATATGCTGCTGCGAATCCAGGGGCGAATCACCCACCGGGAACTCGATCACGTTTCGCCGTTGGCGGTCCCCGTGATGCTGGAAATCGGACGCGAGTCAGTCTATGGCGAAGCCTCCGACGAGTTGCTGGCGGAAGCCGCCGATGAACTGGTCAAAGAAGCGATGTCGTAGAACAATAATGGATATGTTGCGCTCCAACCCATCAACATCGTCATGCCCGGCCTTGTGCCGGGCATCCACGTCTTCCTTTGTGAAGCAAAAACGTGGATGGCCGGGCGTAGGCGAGCGGAAGCGACGCCGTCCTTCGTACGGCTATGCCTGGCCATGACGGAGAGTGCCGTCAGCATCGCGAGTCATTCCGCGGTCATCGTCGCCGGCGTCGATTTCGTCGCCGATCTCTCCGGCGCATTGTTCTGGGAAGACGAGCGCCTGCTCGTCGTCTCCGACCTGCATCTGGAAAAAGGCTCCAGCTTTGCGATGCGCGGCGTGCTGCTGCCGCCCTATGATACGATCGCGACGCTCGGCCGCCTCGGCGCGGTGCTCGCGCGCCATGATCCGCGCATGGTGATCGCGCTCGGCGACAGCTTTCATGACCGCGATGCCCATGGCCGGCTGTCCGCGCCCGACCGCGACACCATCGCCGCATTCCAACTGCGCCGCGACTGGATCTGGATTTCCGGCAATCACGATCCCGCGCTGCCGTCCGATCTCGGCGGCGTGGTCGCAACCGAAGTCGCGATCGGGCCGATCGCTTTTCGTCATGAGCCGACCGGTGCATCCGGCGAGATCGCCGGCCATCTGCATCCGAAGGCGCGGGTGAGCACCCGTGGCCGATCGATGGAGCGGCGATGTTTTGCCTGCGACGGCGAGCGCGCGGTAATGCCGGCGTTCGGTGCCTTTGCCGGCGGCCTCAACATTCGCGACGCGGCGTTTGCAAAAATATTCCAGACCCTGGGTTTCATGGCGCATGTGCTCGGCGACAACAGGCTGCACAGCATCGCAGCGTCGCGCTGCTATTGAGCCATCACTGGATTAGCGGCGAGGTGTTTTCATCTCTCGGCCGTCGCAAAGTAAGCAGAAGAAGATGCGCATGCTGCACCACTCGGATCATGACGAGCGAGTGATGCGCAAATTTCGCGGCAAAAGAGGCCTTGACTTCATACTGCTCAAGATTAACGTTCACGAAATGTCCTGCGGGTGAGAGGGGAAATCCATTCTCGCGGAGGTCCATCATGACGGGCAATGAATGTCCCATCCACGTAGCTGATGGCGTGCTTGGCAAACAGTGTCACATCTGCGCTTTTTTCAATGGCTTCGACGAGCAGCACAGGGTGCTGCGCTCGTTCATCAAAGAGGGGTTCGAGCGGGGCGACAAAGCTTTTCATATCGTGGATCCCAAGCTGCGGGAGGATCATCTGAAGCGACTCGCTGAAGCCGGCATAGACGTCGAGCAGGCGATGGCAACCGGACAGCTGGAGCTGCGGCGCTGGCAGGACGCTTACCTGCGCGACGATCGCTTTGATCAGGATGGGATGCTTGCCTTGCTCGAAGAGGTGCTCGGATCAGGGGCGGCAGCCGGTAATCCCCTCATCAGATTTGTGTCGCGCGTGGAACCGTCCCTGGTGGACAAGGCCGGCGAAGATCAGTGGTTGGAATACGAGACGCGCGTCAACTACACGGTCTCCAAATACAACGATCCGGTAATCTGCACCTACGATCTGACGAACTTCAGTGCCAGCCTGGTGATGGACATGTTGCGGGTTCACCCCTTCGTGATTGTCGGAGGGGTGCTCCAGGAGAATCCGTTTTTTGTTCCTCCAGACCAGTTCCTCCTTGAACTCCGAGAGAGAAAATCGGCTCGGCGTAGCGCGATCCAAACACACTGATAGTGATGGCTGACGAGAATCTCCGGCTGCGAGCAGCGCTTCGGGATCTAGTCGCACTTTCGACCATCCCGGCGGGGTGGATTGGGATCGCACCGCGCACGATTGCGGCCGGACTGGCCGACATCCTGGCGGGGTCGTTGGGTTTTGATTTTGCGTTCGTACGCTTGCTCGATCCCGCCGGGGGGGCAACGATCGACGTCGCGAGTGGATGCGCCACCAGGGAATTCCTGGATTGGCTGCAGGCCCAATTTTATACGTTCGATGGGTCTTTGCAGAGGCAGATCATTCCTAATGTTGTTGGCTTTGATGACAGACTGAAATCGCTCCGCGGTATTACTATTCCTATTGGGTTCAACGCGTACGCCGGTCTTGTAGCCGTCGGCTGTGAGCGTAGCGACTTCCCGACCGAAACTGACAGGATGCTGCTCACAGTGGCTGTGAATCATGCGGCGACAGCCTTCCGCAGCACGAACTTGATTCATGAACGGCGCCGGGCTGAGGAGGAAGTTCGCCAAGCCCGCGACGAACTTGAGATGAAGGTGATGGAAAGGACGGCTGAACTGCAGCGGACAATGGCTGAGCTGACACACATGAATCGCCTGGCGACAGCGGGGGTTCTTTTAGCGTCCATCGCTCATGAGATCAATCAGCCGCTAACCGGGATTGTAATGCAAGCCAGTGCCGCCCGACGATGGCTTGCATTGAGAGAGCCAGCCATGGAAGAGGCGCGAGACGCGCTGGATCAAATCGAAAATGCCGGTCACCGTGCAGGTGAAATCATCACAAGCCTTCGCGGAATGTTCAAGAAAGAAACGCAGGCGAGAAACCCAATCGACATTAACAAGCTGATCTTCAGGGTTCTTGCCATTGTGCACCACGAGTTGCAGCAGCGTGAAGTGGAGCTGCGCACGGAACTCGATGAATCACTCCCGGTCCTGGAAGGCGACAGAGTTCAATTGCAGCAAGTCGTTTTAAACCTGGTCATGAACGCCATTGAGGCGATGCCGGTAGCGCCGCGAATATTGAGCATACGATCCTGCGCTGGCAAACCAAATTTTGTTCACGTGGCCGTCGAGGATACCGGCACGGGTATCGATCCATCCAACCACGATCATATTTTCAACCCGATGTTCACGACCAAAGAGCGTGGTATGGGAATTGGCCTTTCCATCTGCCATTCCATTATCGAAAGCCATAACGGCCGTATTTGGGTGACGCGGGGAATCGACAAAGGCTCTATTTTCCAATTCGAGTTGCCGACGAGCGTGGACCAGGATGATCAAGCTCGCCAACATCAGGCCTGAATGACGACACGCGCTCCATAACGTGCGGCGGGCGTGACGGACGGCAACGGGCGCGTCCCGGCCAGGGCCTGAACTCATCAATGGTGGACGTCCGCTTTGGTGCGCATTCCAGCACTCAATTCGGATATCGCGTGCGGTCCGAAAAGTGTCACAAGCAGATTCATGCAGTGCAGCAATACGCTCTGTTATTCGATTACTTTGTCGGCGCTGGGGGTGCCGAAATGAGGAGCTGGATGGCCAAAAACGGGAATTAGACTCTCACCGGTACTCCGCTTAACCTGCGCCATCGCTCACGTAGCAACTGAGACAAGTCATTCGCGCGAGTTTTCGAGGAATCGCGCACCAAGTCAGCTGACCTCTCTATGGAGGAAGTGCCATTTCCAACGCTCGCACTCTTAAAAACTTAAAGAATATTTCGGGATCGATGATCAAGCGATCAATCAGACGGCGGATCGTTGCCATTGCTGTCGGGTTGGTCGTCCTGATGGTGGCGACGTCTGTCTTGTCGATGGTGATGGTTGGGCGGGTAGGCCATCTGCTCGATGAACTGACGGAAAGGTACGTTCCGGCAAACGTGCATTTAACGAGAGCCAATATCCTGTCGCTTGAACGGGCTCTCGCGCTTCGCCGTATGGTGATCGCAAAAATGCAGGAGCCGCCCGATGAGGCCGGATACAAGTTTCAAAAGCAGCTCTACGATGCGAAGGATGCCGAAGTCGACAGCGAGGCGCAAGCTGCGCGCAAGCTCATCAATGCGATCATCGACGACACCAGTACGCCCTCGGATAATGCGGCGCTGGCGCGCATCGACAGCCGGATCGACAGCTTGATGAGCGAATCCCGCCAGCATCTGGACCAGGAGTCCGAAGATCTGCTTTCAGAACTTGATGCGCGAGAATTCCCGGCAGTGAGACGCAGCCTTGCGCGGATCGACTCGCTCCGCGACCAGCTTAGCGAAAAAATCGACGCCGTTCGAACTGAGATGCTCAAGGTGAGCTATCGCGCCATCGCAACGATTAGATCGGAGCAGACTCAGGCGGTCTCGATCTCAGCGATCGTGACGCTGCTGGCCGCGATTGTCGGATTGATTTTCGCCAACCTCGTCAGCGGCGGCATCATTCGCTCCGTCCGGCAATTGTTGGAGGGTACGCGGGCAGTCGAGGCGGGCCAGCTCGACCAATCCATCGAGGTGACGACAGGCGATGAAATTGGACAATTGGCTGCCGCGTTCAACCGGATGGTCGTGCAATTGCGTGACAACCAGCGCGTCAGGGAGACTTTTGGCAAATATATCGATCCGCGTGTCGTGGAAGGGCTGATCGACCGCCCGACCTTAACCGCAGCCGAAGGTCAGCGCCGGGTCATGACGGTGCTGTTCTGCGACCTCAAAGGATTTACCAGCTTGAGCGAAGGCATGACGCCGCAGGGTCTGGTCAAGGTCATGAACCGTTATCTTTCAATCATGTCCGAGCCGATCCGGACCAACCGGGGGATCATCGACAAATATATCGGCGACGGCATTATGGCCTATTGGGGGCCGCCATTCGTTGACGAGGCTGATCATGCCCGCTTTGCCTGTCTCGCCGCCATGGAAATGATCGAGCGCATCGCGACGTTGCGTCAGGAAATTCCCGAATTGCTCGGTGTGCGCGGCACTCCCATGGAGAAATGTGACCTGAGGATCGGCGTTGCGACCGGCGAAGCGCTGGTCGGCAGCATCGGCTCTGATGTCATGATGAGCTATACCGTGATGGGCGACGTGGTGAATCTTGCCTCACGCCTGGAGGGCGTGAACAAGACCTATGGCACCCGCAATCTCGTCTCCGAGAGAACGATCGCCGCGGCGGGCGCAGCACTTGAGGTTCGAGAGATCGATCGGGTCGTCGTGGCGGGGCATACCCATTCGGAAATCATTTTTGAGATTCTTGGACGCAAGGGTGAGCTCGCGGCACAACAATTGCTGTCACGGGATAAATACCAGGACGGGCTGGCGGCCTACCGCGAGCAGCGATGGGACGAGGCGCTTCGTGCGCTTAACGAGTCACTTGGGGCGATACCTGACGACGGGCCGTCAATGGCTCTCCTCAAGCGCGTCGAAAGCGTTAAAGCAAATCCACCATCCCGAGATTGGGACGGGGCGTGGCACATCGACAAATAGTTGCCGAGGCGGCCCTCTATGACCAGGCAGGGCATTGCCGAATAGGTCGCCGCGTGCTGCATCAACGCGAGCCGGTGCGCGGCATGGCGCTGAAGCCGCCAAAGCGGTGTCTGATGCGCCTGCCGAACGCCATCCCGGGTTTCTCGACCGCCAGATAGGTTGTCGCAGACACGCTGGCCAGCGCCAGCGCGGATAGCACGCCCACCGCCCAGTATTCAAACACTCCCTGCAGCGCGAAGATCTTGATCGACGGCACGGCGAACGCGGCGGTCAACACAATGCCTTGCATTAGATAGACGCTATAGCTGACGTTGCCGAGCCGGCGCGCGGCGGGTGTCGTCAGCAAGCCGAACAGCGTGCCGCCTTTGCAGACGGCATAGAAGAACAGCGCCATCAAGGCGATCTGCACGGAGCCCAGCGCCGTATCGAAGCCGACGAAAATTGTGCCCAGGCATCCGAGTGCGATCGGCGATAACCAACCCGCAGGCATGCATTCGCGCATGCTGGTGCGGCGCAATGACGCGACCAACATACCCGACAGGAAGAAAGCCAGCAGATCGGCGACAATGCCCATCACGAGCCCCGCCGTCATGGGAGTCGCCAACCCGGCCGTCAGCGTCGGCTCGCAGGCGGATGTCAGCAGGCACGCCCCCAAGCCAATGCCGACAAACAGCGCATGCCGGCGCGAGCGGGCAATTATCGCGAGCAGCGGCAAGACCGCATAGAAGGCCCACTCGCAGAATATGGTCCATGTCACGCCGGCGAGAATCAGTCCCGTCGCCTGATAGCCGTTGACCTCAGGCTGCTGCGGGAAAACGCCCAGCGCAAGCCACTCGGACACGGAGATGCAAACCGTTGCAAGGGGTTCCCTAAGTTGGAAACCGGTTCGGTATGCCACCACGAACAGCATCAGCACGACCACCAGTACGTACATCGGTCCGATTCGGAAGACCCGTCCGAGATACAGCGTCCACCAGTCGGGGCGGCCGCGCGCATCAAGCAATTTTCCCCAGAACAGGAAACCGGTAATCATGAAGAAGCCACCGAATCCAACCTGTCCCAGCAACGTATAGAAAGCCGACGGCGGATAATCCCAGATGCCGCTTTGCAGGTAGCGATGCGTGATGACGAAGTGATGGACGAACACGCTCAACGCGAGAAAGCCGCGCAAACCGTCGAGCGTTTCGGTCCGCATGCCGGCGGCCGCGCGTGCGTCGTCGACAAGCTTGAATGGCGGCAACCGGCCGCATGCGATGGAAACGACGAACACCAGAAGAAAGTACGGCCAGACAGCAAAGAGAGTCATACCGGCTCCACATCAAATTGATTTGTTCGCGCGATGATGCTGCCGCTCGCCCCGGCAAAACCGCCGTCGCCTCCCGTTCCGCCATCCGCCGATGCCGGGAGCGCAGCGCCGGTCACCAGCGCGCTGCATATGACCGCCGTTGCGAACGCGGATTGGCAGAGCGACGAGGTTCGAATGGTGCGTGATAATTTTCGGCGGGAAATAGCCGTCTCTGTGAGAATTCGCACGTGAGTCTGACTGGACTTTCCAATACTCATCGTGCCATTCGCGGCTCGAGATTCCCGGTAAGCATTCTGGCAAAGACCGAAACGAAAGTCTCATCCTCCGCGGGTTCCATTGGCGATTTCCAATGCCTGTGGCGTAAAAGCTACGTCTGGATTCCAAAGACCACAGCGCGTCCGGCGCTAACGAATCTTGAGGGCTCCTCGATGAGACAAAAATAGCCGCGGTCTGTTTGCGGCTTGAGTTGCTTGCGCAGTTGCCGATTGCAGCACGGGTCCGGAAAATACGCCGCGGTCGTCCGCTTTGGTGCGCATTCCGGACTCAATTCGGACATCGCGAGGTCCGAAAGGTGCCAAAACCCGAAATCAGCCCAACGCTAAGCCGCTAGACGCGCGCGCTGTGCGTTTTCCGAGCCGCGGGGAGGATACGCTTTGTCGCGCCGTAGACGCGCAGGTGGTCGATCGTAAACCTAAGTATCCCCGTCTCACACACATGTAAGGGACTGATAAACGTCCGTGCAATGGTCCGGTCCGTCTCTCTGTGATTAGTTGTACTTTGACAGCGTTATTCAGTCCAACCGGGATTGCGGAGGCGAAATGCTGAGCAAGGAATATTTGGAGACGGCACGGACCATACTCCGGGCTGCCCAAACAATGACGGACCAACGCGTAGCGAGTCAGCTTAGGGCACTTGCTGAGGACTATGAGCGGCGAGCTGAGAAAGCCGCCCACGCTGATGCGGCCAAGGCGTTGGCTCGGTCGGCTGCTCGCGAATCTAAGCGCAGAGTGGAAGAATGGGATCGCGAAATGGAGGTGTAGCGTCATGAACGTCAACATCCAAAAGCTTAACGGCTTGTGGCATCTCATCGTCGGGTCGTGTCAGATCCGGACTCCGTTCCTGGAGGCACAGGACCGGGCGCTAGTCGTTGCATACGCCCGCCGGGTCTACCCGGGCGCCAGGATCTTCGAACGCGACTGACCGTTAAGCGGGGAATCAGGCGGTACGGGTTGTGTGTCAGGAGCATCGCCAGGCGACCACGCCGTCGGACAGAGTCGCTCTTATCAGCGTCGTTGGCGCTCCTGTATCGGCAGCAATCTGCGCGAGCCCACTCGCCGTTCGAAACAGGTAAGCGCCGGGCAACATCGACACGACCGATGCGAACCCGACGGCGGCGAGCGGCATTCGCCAATGGTTGGACACGGGTGTCAGGATCAGACCGACCGTTAGGCATGCCACGAACGCCCCGCCTGCCGGACCGAAACCAAGTTCCGCAATCACAAACCACCTGAGCGCATGGGCCAGCGCGCCTACTGCCACGGGCCAGGGGAGCATCCTGAGAGGGGTCGAAAAGAAGACGCCGTAGGCCGCGGCCGCGACGGCGGCGGCAATCACGTCTTGCCATAGTGGCACGCGTCGTTCGGCGGGTTCGAGTGGTAAGTTTACGCCGAGAAGCGCCAAGCCACAAAGAAGTCCGATTGCGATCGCGAGCACTACGAGGAGGGCGAAGAGGATCCGGGACGCGCCGAGATGGATGCGGCTGCGGATCAGATCGAGGCCGCCGTTCAGGATATGGGGTCCTGGCAAGAGGATCATGCAGGGGCAGACTGCCACGAGCCGCAACGACGAACTGAGCTGGGAACGGACCGCCAGCGCACCGACGACTCCGGCGAGAAGGGCCGCGCAGAAGGGATGCAGGAAGACGTTCTCACTAACGCGCGCCAAGACACGGCGCAGCAGGCGCCCATGCCGGCACTCCCGGCGATCACGGCCGCCGCAGGGAAATTATCGACTCCGAAGATCACGCTCAACGCCGTGGCACCGGCCGCCGCCGCGATAGCGAACAGCCAGGTCGGGGCGGGGCGCGCGTGCGAGGCCGTCTCGATTTCGGCCCGTGCCTCCTCGGGTTTGAGATCGCCGGCGGCAAGCTCGTCGATGACCCGCATCACTGAAGCGACGCGATCCATTTCCACACCGGTTGGTTCAGCCGCTTCGAGCCGGAGCAGCGCGCCGTTGGCGCTATCGACTTGAAGCGCCAGCTCGTCCCAGCGCACCGACAATTTGGCACGCAGACCGAGAACGTCGGCGAGCCTTGCAGCCGCCGTCACCGTCTGTTCTGTCGATTCGCCATTGACGAACAGGCCCTTGGCGGCGGTTAGGACAAACCTGGAGCGCTCTTCGATGTCCATATCGGTTCTCCGCCCACAGAGAGACCGGCGCGCTGCATTCCGATGTGCAACTTGCGTTTACGCTTTGCAACGGCGCCGGCTATCGGGCAGACGATCTCTGCATCCAGTGCTTAACTCCGAGAAGTGAATGGAATTCCGACAGGCTATGCGCGTCGCTTTCCGGCATGAATTCGCGCATGAACCGGGCGAGCGCGTTGCCGGGGCCGAGTTCAACAACCTTGGTGACACCTGCCGCACGGCAAGACTCCATGCAGGCAGCCCAATCCACCGTTTGTTGAATCTGACGTGCCAGTTTGTCCGCGCCCGCATGCACATCGAACACCGCGGCTCCGTCTATTCCACTCAGTAGGCGGACACTGGGCGGCACTGCAGCGGACAGGTGCGCTTTTTTCAGCGCTTGGCGGAACCGGTCGCTGGCACCTGCTAGTAGCGGCGTGTGCGACGCGACCGCGACAGGCAATCTCGTCATGCGCCTGGCACCCGCGGCCTGGGCATCATGAATCACGGCTTCGAGTGCCCTCCTGGTGCCCCCGACCAACATTTGATCTTCACCGTTGACGATCGCGATATAAGCGCCGTGCGCTCTACAGATTGGATCCAACGCCGCTCGCCGAAGACCGTGGATGGCGACGAGCCCGGATGGCTCTTTCGTCGCTTTGTCCATCGCGGTCGCGCGCCGGGCCGCGAGATCGAAAACGCTCTCATAATCAATTAAGCCCGCGACACCCCAGGCTGCGAGCTCCCCTACGCTGTAGCCTGCGACCAAAAGCGGGCGCGGCACCTTCGCGCTCAACACCGCCCAGGCTGCCATCGCTTGTGTGCAACACAGAATTTGCCCGAGCTTGTCCGCGTGCAGATCGTCGTTGCTAGCCTCGCGCACCAGTTGCCGCGGATCTTGGCCGTCCAAAACCGATTTTGCGGCTTCAAACACTTGGTCCGCTTCCGGTGCATCGGCCAGCAGATCAAACATGCCTGCGCCCTGATAGCCCTGGCCGGAGCAAAGGATGGCTATGGCACTCACGAATGGGCCTCCAGGCTGTCGAGGAAAAGGGTGATCGCCAGTAAGTCCGCGCAGCCGCCAGGGCTGAGGTGGCGTGCGACAAAGGTTCGATGCACCGCCTCGGCTCGCTCGCGCCACTCTGCCTGCCCGACACCGCCCTGTTCGAGAAAGCCGGCCGCCGCATCCTGGGCGTAACGCAGGCCAACGAAACCGCCACGGTGCAGCAGATTGGTGTCGTCCATCGAGGCCAGGATTGCAAAGAAGCTGTGAACGCGTGCGGCCTCAGCATCCTCGGGTGCCAGCCTGTGGCCGAACCGCAGTGCAGGCAGCCCCACCTCGATCGCGTGCGGAAAACCAGCGGCGGCTTGCGCCCGCGCGCCGCCCGCGCCAAATTTGCGCAGAGCATTCGTTCCATGGCTGTGTAGTGGGATGGGGCCACGCATTATTGCCTGCCCCCATCGTTGGCGAACGGTGGCGCCCAGCATATTGGCGCTCCAATGGCACTCAGCACGCGCCGTCTCAGACCAGGTAGCACCAGCGGCCGCGCACAGCAGGCCCAGGCTGAAGATGGCACCCCGGTGCGTGTTGACGCCGCCTGTCGCGGCCAGCATCGCACGCTCCGCCTCCAATCCAATCTCGCGGAGCTTGTTCATGCTGGATCCGGCGGCGCCGGCGACAGTCAGATAGCCGTAAAACGGTGTAATTGCCCTAGTGCTGGCTTTGAACGTGCCGGCATCCATGTCGTTGTGGCTGCCCGAATCCACGTGACTGACGAGTCCCGGCTTGGGCCAGGTCTCTAGCTCTGCTAGCAACGCGGCCCCTGCAGCAGCGGCCACATGGTCCGCGACGCGGTCGGGCATGCAGCGCGTTGCTTGCTGGGGGGCGGTCGTCACGACAGCGACACCGGCGTGCGGAACAGCGCGGCCCTGGTTCGGATCTCAACGCCATCCATTGTCTTGACCAGCAGTTCGTCACGGAGGTTGGCACCACTACGGGCCAGCTCGCGCCAATTCACCGCCGCGCCGTCGGGCAACTCCAGTTCACCGTCGAGGCGAACCGAGGCGTCCGCGTCCAGCCGAAACAATCGTTCCACGAGCGAGGCGACGCTTCGCTCTTCCGAAATCGACCAGAGCAGATCGATGTCGGATCGCTGGGTCAGGTAGGACAGGCCGGTTACATGCTGCCAAAGCAGCGAACCGAATACACGCGGCGTTATCCCCTCTGCCTTGCCGACGTTGAGCAACGCGGCGACGATCGGATGCCAGGCAGAAGGTGCCGTCGACGCCGCATCGCGAAGCAGCACCGGCGGCAACACCGTCACAACTGCGCCCGAAGCAAAGCTGAAGGCGAGACGTCGCTTGCCGTAATCGGGCGGCAGCGGCAACGCCGCCGGTACGCCGTCGGCGTAATCTCCGGCCATGCGCCGCCGCACGATCACTGGCCGATTGAGCCGCGCCCAGTCTGCCACAAGCGGCAAATCCGCGAGATGAGGATTGCATCGAAGCATGGCGTCCCATGCACCGGGCTCCACCCGCAGCAGATCATGTCGATGCAACATTCTTGTCTCCGCCCGTCGCCTCTGCAATTACCCGCTTCGCGACCACCGCCGCCATGGCCCGACCCTTGCGTTGCGCTCCCAGCTCATCGCGGCTATCAGCCGGCGAGGTATTGCGCAGCGCCTCCTCGAGCTGATCATCAAGCGGCTTGTCGGGGTCCCAGATTTCTGCGACGGCGCCCATCTGCAACAAATGGTCAAGGCCTGGCGCGAAGACCGGCGTCTGCTTCGCGAGCTTTTTCAAAGTATTCAGGGGCAGCTTCGTGACCCGCGCCACTGACGGCAGATCCATCACCGTAGGTTCGGCGCCCGGCAGGCCAATGAGGCGGTCAGTCGCCAAAGCGGTTGCCAGGAACGCGCCCGCGGCCGCTTTGCCGTATTCCAGCCCGATGGTCCGATGTCCTTGCTGGCTGGCCAGCAGCAGGCACTTGGCCAGATGCGCGAGGTATTCGTTCAGACCGCGCATCTCGTCGCGCCGGGCCATGAGCTGACCCTGCGTGTCCACCAACACCAGAATCGGCGTTTTGCCCCCTTTAGCGACCACGCGCAGCACCTCCTCCGCAAGTGGCAGCACGCCCGCCGTCCCTAGAGCTTCACCGTTCGCAACGCCGATTACCGCGATGGCGTCACCATTCTTGCGCTTGCCAGTCCCGGTAATGATGCCGGCAGCGTTCGTCTTCACTTCGTGACCTGACGGGAATAGGCCTCTGAGAATCTCATCGAGCGTCATGGTTGGCTTCCTTGATGCTGTTCGCGAGTGCAATAAATTTCTTGGCGTCCATATCCCGGATCGTCTCCGGCTCCTGGATGCCCAGGATCCGCCACATGGAAACGGCGTCATCGCACGCGCAGAGCCGCTTTTGACGCGCCGCCAGCCGTTCCTGCTCCGCCTGCATCGTTTTGAGATCGAACGCCGGGACCTTCGACATGAGGGCCTTGGTCGCGGCGCGGAATCCTTCCATGGAATCCTCGGCAAAAGCATCGGCCCCACCGAGCAGCCGACGGTTCTTGCCGCCGTCGGTACTCCACACCAGCGCCTTGTCCTCGGAATCGAATTCCTCGACGCCCTTGTTCGTCTCGATCACCTCCGGACCGGAGACGCCGGTGCGCCCTTGCCCTGATATGACGATGCGGGAACAGGTCGCCGTCGTCAGGCCCGCTCCGCCGAATGCGCCGGCCTTGCCGCCGACCAGAGCGATCACTGCAACGCCCGCGCAGCGGGCCTCGACGATGGCGCGCATCAACTCGGCGACCGCCAGTTCGCCTGCGTTCGCCTCCTGCAAACGTACCCCTCCGCTATCCATAAGCAGCAGAACGGTCTGGGGCAGGCTCTTATGATCGCGTGCGGCGCGCACGAGACCCACCAATTTGGCGCCGCTGACTTCGGCGAAGGTGCCGCCCATGAATTGGCCCTCCTGGGCTGCGACGAGCACGTCCTTTCCGCCCAACTTGCCGCGACCGATGACGACTCCGTCGTCGAATGCCGAAGGCACGTCGAACAGATGAAGGTGCGGACTCTGAATGCGCTCGGATGGCCCCAAGAACTCTGTGAAGCTGTCCGGGTCCAACAGGCCCGCCACACGTTGGCGTGCAGTCGCCTGAAACCAACTGGCTTGGGCGCTTGTTGCTGCGTCTTCCATCATTCGGCCTCCATCAGCGCGCTTCCCTGCATCAGGCGCAGGTAAACAGTGTCAGGCCGCGCGCCCCCGTCATTGATCGAGATGCGCAAACCTCCAGGCGAAGTCCGCTCGACGAATTCGGCGACCACCGCCTTCCAGGTCTCGTCATAGCCGTTGAGCGGTGTGGCGATGTCCACCTCGCACGCAGTTTCTGGAAGCACGCGCTCCAGCAGCACTTCCAGATTTCCTGACGCGACCACGCCGATGATCGCTTGGTCCTTCTTGCCGGACAGGCGACGCTTGGCCTTGTGCCTAAAGCTCAGTGTCTGCATGATCCGCGCCTCCTACCAGTTGCGAAATTTGTTGGGTGGGTCGTACAGATTGCCGGACCACTGCATCAGATCCTCGATCGATCGGGCGGCAAGCATGCTGCGATGCGCATCCAGCGGGTTAATCCCAAGATCCTCTGGCCGGCGGATAATCTTCCGCTTGCGGAGCTTATCGACCATCTTGCGGTCGCGTCGACGGCCCACGTCGGTGAAGCCCGCGATGCCGCGGATAGCTTGCTCGCGCTCCTCGGTGGTGCGGCAGAGAAGCAGATTCGCGATGCCTTCCTCGCTGACGATGTGGGTCACGTCGTCGCCATAGATCATGACGGGTGCCAGATCGAGCTTGAATTTCTCGGCGAGCTCGAGGCTATCCAGCTTCTCGACAAAGACCGGCACCATCTTCTCGCTGAAGGTCTCGACCAGCTGGACCACCAGTTTGCGGCCACGCATAACCTGCGGATGTCCGTCGACGGCCTCACGTCCGGCCTTGAGCCAGGGCTCGCTCGGGTGGCGGCGGCCATGGGCGTCCGAACCCATGTTGGGTGCGCCGCCAAAGCCGGCGATGCGGTCCGCCGTCACAGTTGAGCTGTTGCCATCGAGATCGATCTGCAACGTGGACCCAATGAACAGATCGGCCGCGTAGAGCCCTGCAAGCTGGCAGTACGTCCGACTGGAGGCCATTGAGCCGTCCCGCCCGGTGAAGTAGATGTCTGACCGTGCGCGCATATAGGCATCCATGCCAACCTCCGAACCGAAGCTGTGGATCTGTTTGACCCAGCCCGACTCGATCGCGGGAATGAGTGTCGGATGCGGGTTAAGGGCCCAATGCGTGGCGATCTTGCCCTTGAGCCCGAGCTTTTCCGCGTAGGTAGGGAGCAGCAGCTCGATCGCGGCGGTGTTGAAACCAATGCCATGGTTCAACCGCTTGATCCCGTATTCTGCGTAGATGCCCTTGATGGCCATCATTGCTGCCAGGATTTGTGTTTCGGTGATGCTGGCCGGGTCACGAGTGAAGAGTGGCTCGACGTAGAAAGGCTTCGGCGCCGCCACCAAAAAATCCACGCGGTCGCCCGGAATGTCTACGCGCGGCAGCTTGTCCACGATCTCATTGACCTGGGCGATGACGATGCCTCCCTTGAAGGCAGTCGCTTCGATGACGGAAGGAGAGTCCTCCGTATTCGGACCCATGTACAAATTGCCCTGGCGGTCGGCGCTGCGGGCTACGCTCAGCGCAACGTGAGGCGTAAGGTCGACGAAGTAGCGGGCGAATAACTCGATGTAGGTGTGGATCGCGCCGAGCTCGATCTTTCCAGACTTCAGGGCACGTGGCACTGCGTGGCTTTGCGGCCCGGAAAAGGAATAATCGAGCTTCTTTGCAATGCCTTTCTCGAAGAGGTCGATGTGCTCGGGCAGCACGATACCGGACTGCACGACGTGCAAATCGTGCAGCACTTTCGGATCGGCTTTGGCCAGACAGGCAGCCAGAAAGTCCGCTTGCTTCTGGTTGTCACCTTCGAGGCAGATTCGATCTTTGGGCCGGATCACCGCTTCGAGCAGTGCGGTCGCGTTGTCTGGTGCGACGATCTTTCCATCTGCGAATTTTCTCCCCGCCGCGAGACGTTCTTCGCGGACTCGCTGCTCGCTTTGCCAATCAGCCATGTCGTTCAGCTCCCGTAGATGTTGACCTGCAGGCTAGCCAAGGGATAGCCACTCGAGGCTGGTGACTGTGAGGGTGGCGGCCGGGATGCTGTTCCCGCTGCTCTCGGCCATTCCGCCAGATCGGGTCGTCCACGACGCTGCAGTCCGTGAGCAGAATGGGCGCGACAACGGAGCGCAGAAACGCAGTACCAATGATGCCGAGCGTACAGACTGCGATTGTTGATTGGGACGATAAACTAAACACGCGCGGAATGGAGAACCATTAAATTGAAATTTAGAAACTTCACCTCGAATGAGGTGCGAAGAATCCAAGAGCAACTCGCGGCGGTCGCCGTTATCAAGGCATGCGTCGTTGCGTACGTCCCGGGTCTACCCGGGCGCCAAGATCATCGAACCCGACTGACCGTTAAGTAGTAAGTCGGGAATCCGCGCAGGGCGGATCATGATCCGCCGTTATGAATCGACAAGATGGCGGGTTACGCCTTCGGCTCCAACCCGCCCCACGCTCTGGGATCAACGACAAATAGCTGCCGCAATCCAGTCATTGGCGGCGCCAATCTTGATGGTGTTGTACGGCGCCATGTAATCGGCGTCACGAACGCTACCAAGTTTCGCGAGCGCATTTAGGGTGGGCAAGTCCGCCGCGCCTATGTCTAGTTCTCAACAGGCAAGGCCGTTGAGCCGCCAAACTTGGACGGATCGTTGTAGCTAGGTGTGTCGTGGTAGTGATCCGCAGGCGGAGGCGCTGCGTCGTAGGCCCAGCCCGGAACGGCGTAGCCCGGGAACCTTTGGCTGGGACGAACGATGACGTGATGTCGCCGGATCGTGTGATGCACAGGCGCAGCGCTTGCGGAAGCACCTGAGATCATCAACAGGCTCAAGGCCAAAAAGGCACGCATCGCATTTGCTCCAATCAACTTGTCAGGTGGCGAATGGTCCGGCCTGCGCGCGGCGGCTGGGACGCGGCCGATCAAATGCGTTCGGGCGGCCGTCTCCTAAAGGGGGCACCGGCCTCACCTTCGTTCAAATCGGCAAGATCATGCGCGCATGTCCACCGCGCCTGCGATATCCGCTACGGGTTGTGTGTCACGAGCATCGCCAGGCGCGAATCCGGCAGGCCGGGACTCACCAAACACGAAATACCGTTCGCGTTCCGCTTTGTTGCTGGAGCGCGCGGGCAAGCTGGTCTCCGGCAGCCGTGAGCTGACCACTGGCGTCGAGCCAGCCACGATCGGTTGCGAGGCGTGACACCTCATCCACGTTGCCGCCGTCGGACAGCATCTGCGTAAACCCCAAAACGACACTCAAGTCATCTGGAGCGGCTACATTCTTATGATCGAAAGGCTCTTGCATGATTTTCCTCATTCACCCGAGATCCGCGACGTCCGCCGCTTCAGAGCGGGCCATTCCTGTTAGCGGAACAAGCTATAAAGTTGTGGCCATCGCCACTGGTGACATCATGACTGCTAGATCGTTTCGCGAACGCAGACGGCAATGCCATTGCCGTAATTTCATGATTGTCTCGTTTGTTCTGCGGGCATTGTTTGGATAAGAGACAACCGCACCGTCGCCATTAAAATTTTCTTTAAGCGCGATGGAAGGCACCAGGCGGTGCGGCGGTTTGGCATTGACAGCGCGCTGATCGGCATCGTTCTTTTCTGCACTGATGCCACAGCAATCGGCTGCTTCGGACCAGGTTTCAAAAGTCCTGGCCGCTGCGGCCACAAACTCCTCTTAAAGCCAAGTTTGCCTTCTCTCATTTGATATGGGACACCCGTTTGCCGAGCAGGTGCCAGTGAGCTCGCATGTCGGCGATCAGGTTTTAACGTGACCTGGTGTCGGATAGTGTGCGCACCATCAACAGGGGAGTGACATGAGCTTGTCCGGTATTTTTGCTCAAATAGTCGCGCTGATCGGCGCCGCCGCGCTGCGGTGGCGCCGGCTGCAGGGCGTCGCGCCTGAGCCCGCGTGGGGCAACGCACCGGTGGTCCCGGCGGCGAAGCCGCAAGGAAGCATCCCGACACTCAAGATGCCGACGGCCAGGGGGTGGAGCGACGGGCAGAAGCCAGTGGCGGCGCCGGGCCTCAAGGTCAATGCGTTTGCGACCGGTCTGAAACATCCGCGCTGGATCGACGTGCTGCCCAATGGCGACGTCCTCGTTGCCGAGTCGAACCAGGTCGCCGGACCGACCCGGAGTGTGTTCAGCTACGCGATGCAGGCGACGATGCGACGTGCCGCCGCCCTGGGCGAAAGCGCAAACCGCATCACCTTGCTCCGCGACGCCAATGGCGACGGCGTCGCCGAACAGCGCAAAATTTTCATGGAAGGACTGAACCAGCCGTTCGGCATGGCGCTGTTGGGCGACACGTTCTATGTCGGCAATACCGACGGCGTGGTGGCCTTCCCTTATGTATCGGGCGCGGACCGCATCAACGCCCCGGGGCGGAAGCTCACCACCTTCAAGCCCGGCGGGCACTGGACGCGGAGCCTGCTGGCGAGCGCCGATGGCCGGAAACTCTTTGCCGGGGTCGGTTCGTCCAGCAATATTGCCGAGAACGGCATGGCCGAAGAGGACGGCCGGGCTGCGATCTACGAGATCGATCTGGTTGATGGCGGCAGCCGCATCTTTGCGAGCGGCCTGCGCAACGCGGTGGGCATGGCATGGGAGCCACGGACCGGCGTGCTCTGGACGGTGGTCAACGAGCGCGACGGTCTGGGCGACGAGACACCTCCCGACTATCTGACCTCGGTCCGCGACGGGGGGTTCTACGGCTGGCCCTATTGTTACTGGGGGCAGACGGTGGACGATCGGGTACCGCAGGATCCGGCCGCGGTCGCAAGAGCCATTACGCCGGACTACGCGCTGGGCGGGCACACGGCGTCGCTGGGTCTATGCTGGCTGCCGGCAGGAACGCTTCCGGGCTTTCCCGACGGCATGGCGATCGGGCAGCACGGCTCCTGGAATCGCAGCACGCTGAGCGGCTACAAGGTCGTCTTCGTGCCGTTCGCTAACGGCCGCCCGGCCGGACCGCCACGGGATATTCTGTCCGGGTTCCTCGCACCGGACGAACGGGAGTCTTATGGACGGCCGGTTGGAGTAACACTCGGTCCCGACGGCTCCGTTCTGGTGGCGGACGATGTTGGCGATGTGATCTGGCGCGTAACGGGCGAGCGGCCGGGCTGAGCTAGCCCGAGCCTCCGGCAACGTATATCCGCGGCGTACGCATATGCTTGTTAATCCCATCTCCCCCAACGCTTGAGGCACGTGCGTGGATCTGTCTGTCTTGGGTGAGATGGAATTTACCCACAGTTCAGACTGAAGCCGGTGTCCTTGCAGACCGCCTTAATAAATGAGCTTCATGAAACAGCGTCTTTAGCGACCTTCAGCGCTGACGCCTTGACCGACTTGCTGGCGGGCTTGGCGGCGAATTCCATAGGCTCTTTCGTGAAAGGATTTACCCCGCTGCGGGCTTCGGTCGCAGGCTTGTTCACGATCGACATCTTGACGAAGCCGGGAATGACGAACTCGCCGGATTCGTTCAGCTCCTTATAGCCTACAGTCGCCATCTGCTCGACGACGGCCTTTACGTCTCCCTTCGACAGCTGCGTTCCCTCTGCAATAGCATCGATCAACTGGTTCTTGGTCATCCTAGCCATGATGGATTCCTTTGTGGACGGAACGATTTAAAGCGCATGAGCTACGCGGGTGCGTCACTCCGTTTGAACGCGGCAAAGCCACGCAACTCGCTTCTCGTTCATGCCTATGGTCATGAAGTCACCGGGCTTAAAACCCATCGAAGCCCAAAACGCAAGGACCAGTTCGACGTGTGTTCCATCACTGGCTGTTATTCATGATCGAGCCCGATCAGGCTTTCGCTTCGCCCAGGTCGATGGCTGTTGACAATCCTGTTCGCGGTTCACCGGTGCCCGTACTCCGTGAAAACGTAATCTTTCGCCTGCACTGTCGTGTGGCAGGCGAACCCACACTTGGCATCGTTCGCCTGTGGCGGCTTATCACTTAAAGTGCCGGGCCTGAACGTATCGGATGCGGCGTCGTACTCGAACTCAGCATATCCCCACCCGCCGCTGTCGGCGAACCTCTTGCTGTCCTTCACCATGAAATCAACGTCATGCTGAATCCCTGGCACCATTGGCTGACCGGGGTACGTCTCCTGTTTTTTCGGGATCCAATGGATTTTCGCCATCCTGGCCCCGTCCGGGAAAGGCTTGCCGTTGCCGGGCACGCCCTCCTTGTAGGCGTCGATCATTGCGGGATTCCCCATGATCACAGCGATCTTGCCTCCGTTCTCACTGACGGCAATGACTGGCCAACCTTCGTAACCTCTGAAGTCAGCGAACGCGAGCCCGCCCGGGACTTGCAGAGTGTACTTGTCCTGCGCGGAAATGGCCCTGCCGCCCAGGACGGCGACCACCGCTGCAATGATTGAAATCGCTGAGAAAGCAGTTCTCTTCATGACTCTCTCCCGTGCTTGGTGTTTATCGGTCGGGTCCCTTCAACCGGTGCCGGTCAGTGCGTGTGCGATATAGTTTAAAGTTGGTTCGTACTTGAAAGGCCGGACATCACCCGCCGGCCGCGACGCCAGGCTATTATTTCACGCGAAATTCTCACAATCCATGGGGCTCGGCTAAAAATTAAGCGAGGCTCCACTGACCGAACATAGCGCTCGCCCATCTCCCGTGAACAGAGATCGGCAGCATCGGTCGCCATGTCTCAAAAGTGCCAAAGCGCGACGTCGACCTGATCATGATTTGACCGGTTGAGCGACTGGGATCGTAAACTGAAACAGAGCACCTTGGGGTTCTATCCGGCTCGCCCACAGCCGTCCTCCGTGGTCCTCGATGATCGACCGGCAGATCGACAGGCCCATGCCCATGCCGTTGGGCTTGGTCGTGTAAAAAGGTGCAAACAGACGCTCCAGGCTCTCTGCGGAGAACCCCGGACCGCTGTCCCGCACCGCGACGCCAACACCTTCCGATGCGATCAGCTCTGTGGTGACATCCAGTTTGCGCTCGCCCCCGGCCAAATCGCTCATCGCCTGTATGGAGTTGATCATCAAGTTGAGGATCACTTGTTGGAGTTGGACTCGATCTCCTCGAATGTGTGGCAGGCACTCTGCCAACTCCATCCGCGCGGTGACGCCATTCTTCATCACCTCGCTCCGGATCAGGCCAACAACCTCAAGGATCGCGCCGTTGATATCCAGCTTTTCCATCCGCGGCGCGTGCTTCTTTACGAGGCCATGAATCCGGTCGATCACGTCGGAGGCTCGCATGACATCCTCGATCACGTGCTCAACGGATCGTTTTGCTTCGTCAATTTCAGGCGGGCTTCTCATGAGCCAACCCAAGCTGGCACTTCCGTACGTCGCCGCTGCGCTCAACGGCTGCTTGAGTTCATGGGCAATCGAGGCTGTGAGCTGTCCCATGGTCGCTACGCGGTTCGCGTGTGCCAGCTCGTTCTGGACCTCTCGATATTCCCGCTCGCGGCGGGTAATCTGTAAGGCAATGGCAGCTTCTGCAGCGAAGTCCGTGACTAATTCAATCTGCTTGTCCGTGAACGGCTGTACGCGCGTCCGGCCCACAACAAACACGCCGATTACCTTCTCGTCCTTGACCATCGGGATGAACAGGACCGTCCGAAAGCCCCACACGTTGACCGTGGTCAGAAGGTAAGGGTCGTCGCCCCGTCGATAGAGTTCATGTGCTGTCTGGTCGGGGATGTGGACTGGCGACCGGCTTGCAGCTAACTGACCTACAAAACTGCTATGTTCCAAAAGCTCAGGCCACGGCCAATTACCTGTTGCCGCAACCAGACGAAGGCCTGCTTGCTCGCTGAGGCGTAAACTGCCCACTTCGGCTTGGCAGAGGCACCTGGCGCTCTCGAGAATCGTGTCGAATATGGGCTGCAAATCGTGCGGGGAGTTGGCTATGGCGCGTAGAACTTCAGAGATGGCTGCCCGATGCCGAGTGACCTCAGTCAGCTCATCTTGCAGCTTTGAGCGGGCCGACGCAGGGAGTCGAGGGCGCTTTCGGCGGGTTTTCTGGTTCAGGCGGGGCTGCTTCATTTTTGGCATTGCCAAGCCGTCTCAAGCAAACCCTCTCAGCATAGCTATTCTGAGCACCCAAACAAGGGAATGGATAGGCGAAGTCTGCTCGGGGTCAATCGCGTCGTTTTTAGTCTCTGCCAGCCACTTCCGGTCTAACCCATCAACGGAGATCATCAGGCCGTTGCTGTTAGCGCGGTTGGCGCAAGAAGCGAAAGATCGCGAGAAATGCAAAGGCAACATAGCCAAGTGGCAAAAGCACCTTCTGCCTCGCAACGACGACGGAAAATAGCGCGTGGAGCGGATCATGATCCGCGTTACGAATCGACAAGATGCCGGGTTACGCCTTCGCTCATTTTTGATCGAGGGCCGTTTTCGCAGAATTGCAGGAGCTTCGAAATGGAGATGGTGACAGGTTTCGAGCCTGTACGGAGCTTCGCCTCAGTAGATTTACCTAATTTGCGCTTATAGGGTGTGCGGCAACACGCTTGATAAAAACGTGATGGCAGCTTGGGCACTGGAATAAGTGTGTTTCGAAGCACTCGTCTTTCGGCGAAACAAGCGCGAGCTTCGTGCGACTCCCGCAGCGCTTGCACGCGGGCCGTTCTATCGCTTTTGCAATCGGGAGAGATGCCAAGACAGTCCCCGAAGGGACCGGGATAGAGCCCCAAGTCCCCGCTGTATGACCGCCCCCATGCCGTCACAGAGCCTAAACGGGAGGTGCTCTAGTGTCTGTTCGGTTTCTGACTCAAGTACGCGAAAATTCTTGGTTGCGAGAGCAAACCGACTCGTCCGATCGTGATTTTTATTCTCAGCGGAAGCGCGAAATTCTCAATCGGAAGAATTCGACATTAGCGACATCGTAACGATGCGTGAGTTCAGACGTATCATCGTCACGTGACAGGTCGTGCAGCCGATGCGCAAAGGGGTCAGGTCGTGGTCACGATTGCGTCCTAAAATCGCCCAACACCTCAATCAAATGTTCTTATGCAAGAACAACTCAGGCCTTTGGGGGGACTGATTTCATGCCGCTCTATTTTTTTGACTTCATCGATGGCGAACTTGTTGGTCGAGACCAATACGGGACGAAGTTGCCGGACGTTGAGACGGCAGCCCGGGAGGCGGTCGCTGCTCTGGCGAATATTTCGAAGGATGTGCGCAAACGGCATCGCGACCGCGTCTTAGGCCTGAATGTGAGAGGTCAGAGCGGTGAGACGGTTCTCAATGTGAGCCTCACGCTGGAAGTGAAGTGGTTTCCTGACGAACAAATTGAATGCGACCAGGAGCTTGCCGGGCCGATGAACCCGGCAGTGCTGTCAGAGCAGACCCGTTCACGCACGTCGCTTGCGCCAGAGAACTGATCGTCACAGTACCCAGACCCGACTTCCCTGCCTCATAAACACGACGGAAATTTGCCTGCCGAGGCCAATCACCAAAACCTGTCCAGCCCTTTCGACAAAAATATTCCGCTTAACGCGTCGGGCAAATCATCTCTACAAGTTCGCCCCGTCCCACCCGGATGAGGGGCGGATCGCGAGTCGTCACGAACGCGCGGTGGGATGCGATGGACGCGACAGCGTCGGGCGCGCAGGGGGTCGCAGGGCGGGTCTTGCCGTGAGCGGTCGGACGGCGCGCGGACGAACGACGCTGCCAACCGTCTTGCCAGAACTCGCCGCGTGCACGAGGCGCGGCAGGATCTTTGGCGTGAACGGGCGCGGACGGCGAAGTCGTGTGGTCCTGACACCCTAAGCCTTGCGCGTCAGGCTTACTGTCCGGCGGCTTCGAAGATCAACCGCGTGATTTCCTCCGGCTGCGAGATCAGCGAGAGATGGCTAGCCTTCACCTCGATTGTCTTGGCGCCCATCCGCTTGGCCATGAAGCGCTCGAGGTCCGGATTGATGGTGCGGTCTTCCGTGGAAACGGCGTAGTAGCTGGGCTTCGATCGCCATGCCGCATGCGTGGTCTTGCCGGTGAGCAGAGCCTTGTGGAACGGCTCCTGGACGGCATAGAGCACCTTCGCTTTTGCTTCTGGCAGATCGCCGGCGAAATCACGCAGGAATGCAGCCTCGCTGAGACGTCCTTCATCGCCATCGAAAACTATGCCGGCCGTCGCCGGCGGCGTCGGATACGTCTTGGCCAAGGCGGTGTAATCCTCGCCCGCATCGGGCGCCCGCGCTGCGACATAGACAAGCGCCGAGACATTAGGGTGCACGCCAGCCTCGGTGACGATCATGCCGGAAAAGGAATGGCCAACCAGAACCGTCGGACCATCTTGCCGTTCCAGTACCCGCTGCGCTGAGGCGACCGCCTCAGGCAAAGTCGTCAGAGGGTTTTGCACGGACGTGCAATTGAACCCCGCCGTCTGCAATCGCGCGATCACCTCGGACCAGCAGGAACCGTCGGCGAACAGCCCATGTACAAGTACGACGTTACGCGCCTTTTTCGGCGTTGCATTTGCGGCCATGCCGCGAGTGGAGATCAGCGAGGACGCTGCGCCGGTAAGCAGAGCAGTCGAAAAAGTGCGTCTGTTCATCATCATGATTCTCCTCCTTCATCGTAAGGGTTGAGTTGGGAGTTTCTCGTTACACGGCGCCGGCACCGAGGTATGGTGCCGGACGCCGGGATGTTTGATCTCGTGTCATCATTCACCGCCTTTCTGGCGCTCCTTCGCTCCGTAAGCGCGACGACTGCCTGCTCGGCCATGCGCGGTGGATGATGATTCGGTCATCTGACTGGTCCACGGCAATGAGGGCTGATTCCTGAAAGAGCGGTTGCGGATGCGTCTTCTGAAAATAACCGGAGCCGATTTCAGCGGACTTGTAATGTGCGCAGCAATTGCGAGCACGGCCTCTCGCGAGCCACCTCGACGGCTCGTCCGTCCCGCTCGTGCCGGGCGCTTACGCCCGTTGGGCGGTCGAAACGCGTCTCAGCTTTGCCAGTTCCAATGCACGAGCAAATTATTTTTCGAGGGGCCACGGGTCAAAACTGCCGGTTTAAGTCTCTGCCAGCCACTTCCGGTCTGCCCCCATCAACGGACATCATCAGACGTTGCGATTGGTCCGGTTGGTGCAAGAAGCGAAAGATCGCGAGAACCGCAAACGCAACGTCGCTGAGCGGCAAAGCAGCTTCCGTGCCTTGCAAACTGCCCGGAAAAGTGCCTGCCGGGCAAATCAGTGCATTTGTTGTCCAGCCCCTCGCGCAAAAATATTCTGGTTTTCCGAAGGCCCAAATCACCTTTATAACCGGCGCCATCCCGTCCCACACAGAGGGGCGTTTCGCGATCGTCACGGACGTTGGAGCGGGATGCGATGGACGCGACAGCGTCGGGCGCGCAGGGGGTCGCAGGGCGGGTCTTCCCGTGAGCGATCGGACGGCGCGCGGACGAACGACGCTGCCAACCGTCTTTGCCAGAACTCGCCGCGTGCACGAGGCGCGGCAGGATCTTTGGCGTGGACGGGCGCGGACGGCGAAGTCGTGTGGTCCTGGCGCCCCGATGCTGGCGTCAAGTCTGGCGGAGATGCATCTGGCCCAACCGGGTTCGGGATGTATCGTCAATCCGAAAGGCGACGGTGGCAAACAAGCCGGTCACCGGGGAGAGCGCGAAGTAAGCCGTAAACCATTCGCGCAGGGAAAGCCGGCGTACTCCGGTTGACCTGTGGTCCACTCGTGCGCTTTTTGTGCGCACGACCGCGGGTGCAATCGGCGCCCGGCTTTCCCTGCGCCCTCTCTTCCGAGCGAGGGTGAAGTTGATGCAAACCTCGGACGCATCGCGCCGCGAGAACGCGAACGCATGCTTTTGCGCTGTTTGAAATTTGAATCCGGTGGTTCAGTGCGAAGAGCGGGACTGCTTTGCTTGCTAGTCTAGCAGCGGGCACTCTTCACCTCTCCCCTTGTGGGAGAGGTCGGATCGCATCGACAGATGCGATCGGGGTCAGGGGTTACGCTCCATCGATAGACCTGAACCCATCACCCCATCCCTCTCGCACAGGGGGAGAGGGCGCTCACCGTCATTGCCGAGCCATCGAACTAATCATGTGATCTGGACGACCTCTACGCCGCCTTCGCCTGCACGGTATCGCAAAACTCCGCGAGGCGATCGGCCAGCCGCAATGTCGCGGGACTGGCGTCGGGAGACGCTAGGAGTGCCAGTTCTGTCTTGTCGATCGGTGCGAAGCCGTCTTTGGCCGTCAGCACGCGATGGTCGGCCTGCACCGCCATCTCGGAGAGAATGCTCAAGCCAAGGCCGGCGGCGACCGCGGCCTGAATCCCGGCGAGGCTTGAACTGGTATAGGCCATGTGCCAGGCGCGTCCGGCGCTTTCCAACGCATGGATCGCGCCCGCCCGATAGAGGCATCCGGCGGGAAAACCGATCAGCGGCACCGAAGCAACCGTTGAATCGATCGGGTGGGTCTTGCTGGTGACCCAGTGCACCCGCTCGGGCCACACCGCGATGCCGCCTTTTTCGCCGGCGCCGCGCTTGAGCAGCGCCAGATCGAGTTCGCCGCGTTCGAGATCGCGCCTCAGATAGGCGCTCTGATCGGCCCGCACGTCGAGCCGCAGGCTCGGGCGCGCGCGGGAAAATGTCGCCAATAACTTCGTCAGGCGATAGGCGGCGAAATCCTCGGGGATGCCCAATCGCACCGCGCCTTCACTGGCCGGCCGCGCCAGCACGTCGCGGGCTTCTTCGGCCAGCGACAACAGCCGCCGCGCGTAGGACAACAGCCGCTCGCCGGCCTCGGTCGGCGTCACCTCCTTGCCGTTGCGGTTCAACAGCGGCTGGCCGACATCGTCTTCAAGCCGCCTGATCTGCTGGCTGACGGTAGACTGGGTGCGGTGGACCCGCTCGCCGGCGCGCGTAAAACCGCCGCAATCGACCACCGACACGAAGCTGCGCAACAGTTCGAGATCGAGCATGGGATTAGCCCCCATTTATATTTTCACTGCACGTCAGTCTATCATTTAATTTCCGAATATCAAGGCGCGGGCCTACATCGGCCGCATAAGGAGACCTTCCATGTCGCTCGCGCCTTCCGTTACGGTTCCTCGGAACACCTTCAATCCGCTGCCGATCTATATCGGCCTGTTCTGCCTGCTGTGGAGTTTTGCCTTCGTCGCCGGAAAGATCGGGGTGACCGATTGCCCGCCGCTGATCCTGCTCACCGCGCGGTTTTCGCTGGCGGGAATTCTGATCCTCGGCATCACCGCAGTGCGCGGCGACGAGTGGTCGCTGTCATGGCGCGACGTCGCGGTGTTCGCCACCATCGGCGTCGCCAACAACGCGCTCTATCTCGGCCTCGGCTATACCGGGCTGCAGACGGTGTCCGCCGGCCTCGGCGGCCTGATCGTCAGCGCCAATCCGGTGTTCACCGCAGGGCTCGCAGCACTCTTTCTCGGCGAGGAGCTGACCTGGCGCAAGGCTACGGGACTGCTGCTCGGCATCGCCGGCGTGGCCTTCATTGTCTGGCACCGGATGTCGGTCGGCACCGACAGCCTGCACGGAATCCTGTTCACGCTGGCGTCGCTGGCCTCGATCGTGCTTGGTACGATCCTGTTCAAGCTGCTGGCGCCGAAGGGCAGCCTCTGGATCGGCAACGGTGTGCAGAATCTCGCGGCCGGTATCGTCCTGCTCCCGTTCGTGTTCAGCTTTGCCAGCGTCAGCGATATCGTGCCGAGCGGACGTCTGCTGGGCGCCTTCGCGTTCCTGGTGCTGGGCGGGTCGATCCTGGCCTATCGGCTGTGGTTTCACCTGCTGCGGGTGTGCGGCGCGACTGCGGCGAGCGCCTATCATTTCCTGATGCCGCCGCTCGGCATGCTGTTTGCCTGGATCGTGCTCGGCGAGCATGTCGAGGCGAGGGATTTGATGGGGATCGTTCCGGTGGCGCTCGGCATTTATCTGGTGACGCGCCCGGCGGCGGCTGCGCGGCCGTAAAGCAGCGAGGTCACTCCTTGCGGAACACGATCGATGCCATCCAGCCGGTCATCAGCGCCATGAATGCGGTGACCAACCCATAGACGAAACCGTCCTGGCGGGCGCTGGTGGCGACGAACTGCTCGAAGCCGACCTTGACGATTTCGAACGCGGTTTCGGTCCGCGTCACCAGCGCGCCATCCGAAAAAAGTCTGATCTCGACGTCGTAGGTTCCGATCGGCACTTCGGCCGGCAGCGGAATGCCGGTACGAAACAGCGTCGGCGTCAAAAACGTCACCGCGGAAGTATCCTCGCGATACAGGCCGTGTTCGGAGCGCAGCCGCACGAAGGCGCTGCGGAACGCATCGTTCGGCACCACGTCGGCGTAATCGGTTCCGACACGCTGGGTGAGCAGCACATTGTTGAGGCCGAGTTGCTGGCGCCGCTGGACTTCCGGCGAAGCGATGGCGTCGAATGGCCGGTTGGCAAACACCGCCAGATAGGTCGGCACGTTCAGAAATTGCCGGTAGTCGGTATTGATCCAGATACCGAATTTGCGTTCCTTGCGTCGCGTCACCATGTCCGCGCGTGGTCCGCTGACGGTGACAACGAGATCGTAGCGGGTGCGGGTCGCCGGCGTGGACGCGTCCTTTTCGACCGAGCCGAACAGCACGAGTTCTTCGCCGGAATAGTTCGGCGTCACCGTCACCCGGTGGTTCGAGACCGATACGATCAGCCGTTCCGCGCGGGCAGGCGCTGCCGCGACGGCCACGCCCAGCGCCAGCGCAACGCCCACCGCGGCGTATGGGTACGACGTGGTCATCCGGCTCCCCCGCTTTCCCGGATTGTGAAGAGATCGTCGGGGCGGATGACGAGTTCGATCGCGAAGCGGATTCCGACCGCGAGAATCAGAAGTCCAAGCAAAAGGCGCAGATGCTCGCCACGAATCTTCTGGGCGGCGCGGGCGCCGAATTGCGCGCCGGTGACGCCGCCGACCATCAGGATCAGCGCCAGCACGGCATCGACCAGATGGTTGGTGACCGCATGCAGCATGGTGGCGAACACCATGGTGACCAGCGTCAGCACCATCGAGGTGCCGATCACGGTCGCGGTCGGCACCCGCAAGATATAGATCATGATCGGAATCAGGATGAAGCCGCCGCCGATGCCCATGACAGCGCCGATGAAGCCGATGATCACGCCGACGACGACGACCGGGATCACCGACAAATAGATCTTGGAACGCTTGAAGCGCATCTTCAGCGGCAGTCCGTGAATCCAGCCATGGCTGCCGGAGCGGCGCATCGGCACCGCCTTGCCGTGGCGCGCGCGCCAGATCGCCCGCAAGCCCTCCCAGAACATCGCTGCGCCGACCGCGGTCAGCAGCACGACGTAGGACAGCGCGATCATGAGGTCGAGCTGGCCGAGCGAGCGCAGCAGCGTGAAGGTCCAGACCCCGAGCGCGGTACCGACGATGCCGCCGCTCAATAAAACCGCCGCCAGCGCCGGATCGATGGCGCGGCGGCGCCAATATGAGATCGCGCCGGAAAACGACGAAGCCGCGATGTGGCTGGCGACCGAGGCGACCGCGACCGCGGGCGCGATGCCGATGAAGATCAACAGCGGCGTCATCAGGAATCCGCCGCCGATGCCGAACATGCCGGACACGAAACCAACGGCCGCGCCCATCGCAAGGATGAGAAAAATATTGACCGGGATGTCGGCGATCGGAAGGTAAAGCTGCACGCGCGCTCCCTTTTGGGAGTTGGCCCTGAGCCAAGCCGAAACCGCTCACGGCACGGTATCTCGATGCGCGGCGTCGATCATCTGCCGCAACCCTGCATAACCGAAATCGCCGATCGGAGGGACTAAAGAATCCCGTCACGGGCTGCTTTTCTGACGCCGCCCGCCGCGCAACCTCCGACGTGGTGAATAATTCAGATTAACGGCCGGCGTATCTGGTCGAAACCGGCGGCCTCAAGGCCTCGCGACGGGATCGGTGACGAGGTTCATCGCGACGGCTTCCCCGGCGCCGAGCCAGCGCACATTGGTGGTCGCGGACATTGCTTCCACCACGGAGGAGGATACGCCCATCCTCGTCATGTAGTTCAAGACCATCCCCGCCGTCCGCTGGGTTTCGGCGACGGGGTCTTGCGCGGGCGCGAGGGTCACGAACCGATGCACACCCAGCATCGATCCTCCGATCCCGATACGAATCCTGCCGCCGGCATAGACCAGCACACAGGCGCTGGCGCAATAAGACGGCCTTATATGGCCCGAAGGGTCGGTGACCCCGACCGCCGTCACCAACCCGCGCGATCGAATGATTTCGCCCATGATGAGGGCCTGATTCAGGTCTCCGCCGGGGGAGGAAAGCAATACGGCGTCACCGGCCACGAGATGGGCTTCGCCGAGCCGGTCGCGGAACCAGCTCGCGGTTGCGGCGCCTATCGCGCCTCTGATCGCCAATGCCGGCCTTGTGTGGCCTGAGCCATCGGGGTCGGCCTCGGCGATCAGCGACGACGTCATGCCGGGCGAAAAATACAGATCCTTCCAGTAGGCCCAGGCCTCCGGTCGCGAAAGGTCCTTGTAGGCGCGGGCGCCGACGACGAGCAGGATCAGGACAAAGAAGGCGGACGAAGACAATCGCCTCCATTTGTGGCCGGAAACATCAGCGGCTCGCGGCGGCGGCTGGTCGGGTGGCTCGGGCGCCGGCGCTCCCCACGGTCCAGCCTGCGGTCGTGAATCGGCCCGCTCGGCAGGAGGATCCCTAAGCGACAATCTGATCTCCTCGCCGATCTCCTCGCGGAACCCGCCCGTCCGACACATCGAACCGTGGGCAGTACTTCCGACGCCTTGTCCTGGCAGGCTTATTTATACGGTTTCTCGATGAGGGTACATGCCGGCAATGCCGGCGATCATCTCATCCGCGCGCGGCGGCGCGTTTGGTCAAAACCGGCTTTGCCGTGGGCTTTGCGCTTGTTGCCTGCGCCGGTGCCGAATCCCATCCGCCGGCCGGGCTTGCGACGTTGACGGCGTCGTCGGGCTGGGGTTCCGGCGTAAAGGTCTGAATCGCGAGCTTTGCCGCAGCTAACGACTGGGCGTCGAGCCGCTTGGCGATATCGTCGCGCTTGCGCGCCGAATCCGCATCGCCCTGCGCCGCGGCCAGACTGAACCACTTGAAGGATTCGGCGAGGTTCTGTTCGACGCCGATGCCGCGGGCATAAAGGATGCCGAGGTTGAACTGGCTGTCCGCGACGCCGCGGTCGGCCGCCTTGCGGAACCATTGCGCCGCGCTCGTGTAGTTGGCGCCCTTGCCGCCGCCGTCGGCATCGAGCACCGCCAGATTATGCATCGCCTTGGCGTTGCCGCGCTCGGCGGCCTGCATGTAATAGCGCCGCGCGATATCGACGTCCCTGTTCACGCTGAGACCCTTTTCGTAGAGGGTCCCCAACCGGAACACCGCCGGAATCACGCCGGCCTGCGCCGCGCGGTCATACCATTTCGCGGCCTCGTCATAATTCGCCGTAACGCCTTTGCCTTCGGCGAAGCGCACGCCGACCTCGTAGGCCGCGGTCGGATCGCCCCTCAGCGCGGCCGCGCGCAGTACCGGTCCGCCGATCGCGTCCGGCAGTCTTTCGGTCGGCGGGACCTGGACCATCGCGAGTTTGCGATTGGCCGGCGCCGTAGCCAGGGTCGGAATCGCGCCGGTGACATCGCCGGCTACCGGCGAGACAGCCGGCACGGCCTGGGGTGGCGAAATCGCGACCGACGCGGTGCTGTCGGCGGCGTTCAGTGCGGGGGTATTGAGCGATTGCCGGCCAATCGGGGTCGGCGAGGTCATCGAAGGCGCAGCCGGATCTGGCATCGCCGGCCTGGCGGCGTCATTCGCGGGCGGTTGCGCCGAAGGTTGAGGCTCGCTCGAATTCGCCGTCGCCGGCGGTTGCGGCGCGCTGCCGATGTCGAGCAGCGTCATCGCCATCTTGAAGGAGCCGAGCACGATCACGACCACGCTCGCGCCGACCAGCAGCGACCGAATCTTGGAGGTGATGGTCGATGGCTCCTTGGCGTTGTCGCCTGCGGGGGCCTTGAGCGATTTGCGGCCGGCCTTGTCGTTGGGCGGTGCGGCAGCGGCGGCCTGGGCGGCACGGCGCGCGGCGGCAATGAAGCTCGATGTGCTGGCCGGCTCACGTGCACTCGCCGGAATTTCGCTGATCGCGCTTTCGGAAGCCGCGATGCGTTCCGATGGCGAAGCCAGCCGCGCGCTCGGCCGTGTTCCCGGTTCGAGCGGGTGATCGGGCGGCAACTCCGGCGCGATCGCGACCCGCGGCGGTGCTGTACGCGGCTCCAGAATCTCGCTGATGGCTTTCGGCGCTATCGCGGCGATCGCAGGCATGGGGGCTTGCACCGCCTGGAATTCGCGCGGAGCAGTGGCGAAATGCATCTCGGCCGCGGCGGGATTGGGCAATTCGGGCTTCGGCTGTGGCGGCATCGCGCCGCGAGGCGCGATGGCCTGCGAGACGACTGGCTCAGGCGCCGGCGGCGTTTCGGGCTGCGCGGCAGCCGGCTGGATCCGAACCGTGCGCAGATCGCCTTCGATCATCGCCAGCCGGTCGACCACATGGCCGAGGGTGTTGTGAACAGCCTCGAGCGAATCCTGGGTGTGGCGGTCGGTTTCTGTCTGGCTGAAGCGGATGTCGGACAATTCGCGCTTGACGATGTCGATCAGGCCGCTGTCCGACGGTTGAGGGGCGCTCCGGCCGC
Organism: Bradyrhizobium erythrophlei; assembly: GCF_900129425.1. NCBI lineage: Bacteria > Pseudomonadati > Pseudomonadota > Alphaproteobacteria > Hyphomicrobiales > Nitrobacteraceae > Bradyrhizobium > Bradyrhizobium erythrophlei. The sequence continues at coordinate 423,472 of NZ_LT670817.1, forward strand.
TCTCGGCCAGCGCGGCAAAGCTCGCGTGCTGGGTTTCGAGATGGCGCAGAATGTCCTGCAGCCCGTCCTCGACCCGTCCGAGATGGCCGGCGCGGTGATCGCTGGAGGCCTCCAGGCGTTCGAGCAAATAGGATACGCGCTGCTCGAGATGGGCGAATGCGGACGCGTTGTCGTTGCCGACCGGCATGCGGTCGAGACGGTCGGACAATGCCCGCACTGCGCTTTCGAGATGCTCGGTGTTTTCACTTGCGGCCGGCCGCTCGCGGCTTTCCAGCGTCGCGGTCAAAGCGGCGATGCGCTGTTCGAGTACCGCGAACGAATCGCTGTTGCCCTCGGAGCGGGCAAGCTGGTCGACCTTGGACGACAGCGTGTGCACGTCGTCGGAAAGCCGCGCCAGGGCGTCATTGGAGGCGACATTGGAGACGATGGCGCGAAGCGCGGCGATGGCGCCTTCGAGTTGCTGGACCGTTTTGGGATCGTCGCTGGCGCGCAGGATCAGGTCGAGCTTGGCGCCGAGATTGCGGATCGCCTCGTCATAGCCTGCCAGTTGTTCGGCTGGCGTTAGCGAGCGCAACACTTCGCGGATTTCGGCCAACGCGCGTTCGATGCCGGCCAGCGCCTGGGCGTCGGTGCCGCTCTGGCGGGTCTCGTCGATGCGGCGGGAAAGCGAGCGGATTTCGTTTTCGATCGATTCGATCGCCCGGCGCGGCATCGCCTCGGTGATGGCCTGGCGAATTTCGGCCAGTTCGCCGCGGAACGCGGCGATCGACTGCTCGATCCCGTCGGGACGCTGCAGCGCTTCGATCTGGCTGGTGATCTTGACGAGGTGACGCTCCAGCGAGGAAAAATCCGGGCCCGCCGGCGTTGCCGGCGCCATTGCGGGTGCGATCGGCGGCGCGCTGCGCGGCGGCATCGGCCGTGGCGCGGCACTGTCGAGTTCGTTCTGGCGCGCAGCGATTTCTGCGATTGCAAAATCGAGCGACGCCGGGCTGACCGGCGGCGAGGGACGATAGACCTGGGCGGCCGCGCGCTCGACCATGTCGGTCTGGCGCTGCTTGTCCTGCAGCTGGGCTTGTCTGGCCGGCGCCGGGTTCGAGATCTGCGACAACCGCGCATCGAGGCGCGCGATGGCGTCGTTCAGCTGGCGGGCGACGCCCTGCGGTTCGCTGCGCGCGGCCTCGGGGCGGGGGGCGTCGTTGCGCGGCGCGGGGCGCGAGATCTGCTCGATCTGGCGGGTGATCGAATCCAGCCGCTGGTGGATGTCGGCGACATCAGGGGTTTCCCGGTTCGGCGGTATTGGCCGTTGATCGGGGGCGGCGCGAAAGTTGGGAGGAGCGGAATCGCCGATGGTGGAATTGAGCCAGTCGCTCAGCGACATGCCGGCACGGCGCGCGGCGGCCTCGGCCCTCTCCCGCACGGATGGATCGATGCCTTCAACACTCCACGATACGCGCGAATTCATGCTCTGGTCCGGTTCCGACTCCGGCGCGCTACCTGCGCCTTCAGCCTCCCCGCGCGTCCCCTTAAGGTAGAGACAATCGAATTCCGCGCAGGTCGTCTGCCTCGTGCATCGACTTTTTCGTGTTACGGTAAATAACCGGTTAAGGATTCGGACTATCGGCCCTGAAAGTTGCCTTGCCGGGCGAAATTCAACCGATTTGGCCGGGCGGCAGCCAGGAGTTGTGCCCGGTCATGTTGTCGCAACGACCGGCTTGACAGCTGCCTTGGGTCAGCGGAACCGTCTAACGTCTTTTTCGAACCGGATTATTGCTGCGCTGCAAAATCCGCCCTAAACGAGGCCCCTCAGCAGGCCGAGAGGACACCCATGCCGATCTACAAAGCCCCCCTTGAAGACGTCCATTTCCTGCTCAACGACGTCTTCCAGATCGACCGCTACGACAATCTCCCCGGCTTCAGCGACGCGTCGGCCGATGTGCGGGAAGCGATTTTGAATGAGGCTGCCAAACTCAGCGAACAAGTGCTGCAGCCGCTCAATCGCGTCGGCGATCTCGAGGGCTGTACCCGCCATGACGATGGCAGCGTGACGACCCCCAAGGGCTTCAAGGAAGCCTACAGGCAGGTGACCGAAGGCGGCTGGTTCGGCCTCTCCGCGCCGGCGGAATATGGCGGGCAGGGGCTGCCGATCACGCTGACCCAGGCCGTCAATGAATTCCAGTGTTCGGCGAACATGGCGTTCGCGATGTATGGCGGCCTGACCATGGGCGCGACGGCGGCGCTGATGGTGCATGGCAGGCCCGAACAAAAGACGATGTTCGTGCCGAAGATGGTGGCGGGGCAATGGACCGGCACCATGAACCTCACCGAGCCGCAATGCGGCACCGATCTCGGGTTGCTGCGCACCAAGGCCGTCAAGCAGCCCGACGGCAGCTACAAAGTCACGGGGACCAAGATTTTCATCTCCGCCGGCGAGCACGACCTGGCGGAAAACATCATCCATCTGGTGCTGGCCCGGATCGAGGGCGCGCCGGCCGGCATCAAGGGCGTATCGCTGTTCGTGGTGCCGAAGATCCTGGTCAATGCCGACGGGTCGCTCGGGGCGCGCAACGGCGTCAGCTGCGGCTCGATCGAACACAAGATGGGGATTCACGGCAATTCCACCTGCGTGATGAACTACGACGGCGCCACCGGCTGGCTGATCGGCGAGGAAAACAGGGGCATGCAGGGCATGTTCGTGATGATGAACGAGGCACGGCTCGGCGTCGCGGTGCAGGGGCTGGCGCAGTCCGAAGTCGCCTATCAGAACGCGGTCGCCTATGCGCGGGACCGCCTGCAGGGCCGCTCGCTGTCGGGGCCGAAAGCGCCGGACAAGCCGGCCGATCCGATCATCGTGCATCCCGACGTGCGCCGCACGCTGCTCACCATTCGCGCCTTCAACGAGGCGGCGCGCGCGATGGTGGTGTGGACCTCGCTGAAGAGCGATGTCGCCCACCGCTCCAGCGATCCCAAGGACCGCCAGGAGGCGGACGATCACATGGGGCTGATGACGCCGGTCATGAAAGGCGTCCTGACCGATGTCGGATTTTCCAATGCGGTGCTGGCGCAGCAGATGTACGGCGGCCATGGCTACATCGCCGAAAACGGCATGGAGCAGTTCGTGCGCGACGCGCGCATCGCCATGATCTATGAGGGCGCCAACGGCATTCAGGCGCTCGATCTGGTCGGGCGCAAATTGCCGCGCGACGGCGGCCGCGCTGTCATGTCGTTCTTCAACGAGGTGGCCACTTTCGCCAAGGACCACGGCGCGGACGAGGCCATGAAGCCCTATGTTCCCCCGCTGAGCACGGCGCTGGGCCATCTGCAGCAGGCCACCACCTGGCTGATGCAGAACGCGATGGCGAAGCCCGACAATGCCGGCGCCGCCGCCACCGATTACATGCAGCTGTTCGGCCTCGTCACCTTCGCCTATATGTGGGCGCGCATGGCGAAAGTCGCACAAGACAAGATTGCGGGCGGCGGCGCGACGCCTTATCTGACCACCAAGCTGGTGACCGGCCGCTTCTTCATGGAACGGATGCTGCCGGAAACATCGCTGCATCTTGCGCGGATCCAGACCGGATGCGCGACCACCATGGAATTGGCGGCGGAAGCGTTCTGATCGGAGAAATCTTGCGGTCCCCGCGATTCGATCCGCGACATCTTCCAAATCGCCTATATATTATGATCCTCATACCAGGAGGGCGTCATGCCTGAGGCATATATCTACGATCACGTTCGCACGCCGCGCGGCCGCGGCAAGGCTGATGGCGCGCTGCACGAGGTGACCGCGCTGGCGCTGGCGACGGCGCCGCTGAGAGCGCTGAAAGAGCGCAACAACCTCGGGGAAGACGTCGTCGACGACGTTGTGCTCGGCGTGGTCGATCCGGTCGGCGAAGCCGGCTCCGACATCGCACGGTTCGCCGCGCTCAAGGCCGGTCTCGGCGAAGCCGTCCCCGGGGTCCAGATCAGCCGTTTCTGCGCCTCCGGCCTCGACGCCGTGAATTTCGCCGCCGCCCAGATCATGAGCGGCCAGCATGAACTCACCATCGGCGGCGGCGCCGAGTCCATGAGCCGCGTCGGCATCGGCGCCTCCGGCGGCGCCTGGCCGATGGACCCCTCGATCGCGGTGCCGGCCTATTTCATGCCGCAGGGCGTGTCGGCCGATCTGATCGCGACCAAATACGGGTTTTCGCGCGACGACGTCGATGCCTATGCGGTGCAGAGCCAGCAGCGCGCGGCGAAAGCGTGGGACGAGGGCCGCTTCAAGAACTCGGTGGTCCCGGTGAAGGACGTCAACGGCCTCACCCTTCTCGCCAAGGACGAGCATATGCGGCCGACCACGACGATGCAGTCGCTCGGCCAGCTGCAGCCGTCGTTCGTGGCGATGGGACAGATGGGCGGCTTCGACGCGGTGGCGATCCAGTCGCATCCGGAAATCGAGCGCATCAACTACGTGCATCACGCCGGCAATTCGTCGGGAATCGTCGACGGCGCCGGCGCGGTTTTGCTCGGCAGCAAGGAGGCCGGCGCAAAACACGGCCTGAAGGCGCGTGCGAAAATCCGGGCCTTCACCAATATCGGCTCCGAACCGGCGATGATGCTGACCGGCCCGGTCGACGTTACCAAAAAGCTGTTCGAACGCTCCGGCATGAAGAAGTCGGATATCGACCTGTTCGAATTGAACGAGGCGTTCGCCTCGGTGGTGCTGCGCTACATCCAGGCCTTCGACATCGACAATGCCAAGATCAACGTCAACGGCGGCGCGATCGCGCTCGGCCACCCGCTCGGCGCCACCGGCGCGATGATCCTGGGCACCGTGCTCGACGAACTCGAGCGCACCAACAAGTCGACCGCGCTGGTGACGCTGTGCATCGGCGGCGGCATGGGCACCGCGACCATCATCGAGCGGGTTTAAGGCGTATAGCCGTGGGGTGGGTTAGCCGAAGGCGTAACCCACCGATATCGCGGCGTTGGGAATGGTGGGTTACGCTTCGCTGACCCACCCTACGATCAGAGACAACCGCCGCGCCTCCTGGCTGTCGGCATCGAGGGAGCGACAAACATGGCCTTCAAGAATTTCAAGGTAGAAACCGACGCCGACGGCATCGCGCTCGTCACATGGGACATTCCGGGCCGTTCGATGAACGTGCTGGACGAGACCACGATCACCGAACTCGAAGCGATCGTGAAGCAGACTTCCGCCGACGCTGCGATCAAGGGCGTCGTCGTCACCTCGGGCAAGGAGGCGTTCTCCGGCGGCGCCGACCTGTCGATGCTTGAAGGCATGAACCGCCGCTATACCGACCTCCTCAAGGAAAAGGGCGAGGTCGCCGCCAACCAGATGCTGTTCGACGAGAGCCGCAAATCCTCGCTGGTGTTTCGGGCCATCGAAACCTCAGGCAAGCCGTGGGCGGCCGCGATCAATGGGCTGGCGCTCGGCGGTGCGTTCGAACTGACGCTGTCGTGCCACTACCGCGTCGCCGCGGAAAATCCGAAAACCCGCCTCGGTCTGCCGGAAGTCAAGGTCGGCTTGTTTCCAGGCGCCGGCGGCACCCAGCGGGTGCCGCGGATCGTGCCGCCGCAGGACGCCATGCAGTTGCTGCTGAAGGGCGAGGCGATCAATCTCGACAAGGCAAAGGCGCTGAAGCTGATCGACGCTGTTGTTCCCGCCGGCGATCTGATCAAATCTGCGAAGGACTGGATCAAGGGCGGCGGCAAGGCGGTCGCGCCCTGGGATGAGAAGGGTTTCAAGCTGCCCGGCGGCCTGGTCTATTCCAAGGCCGGCATGATGATGTTCCCGGCGGGTAACGCGATCTTCCGCCGCGAGACCTACGATAATTATCCGGCGGCGCGCGCGATCATGCAGTGCGTCTACGAGGGATTGCAGCTGCCGATCGACGCGGCGTTGCGGGTCGAATCGCGCTACTTCGCGCAGATCCTGCGCAGCAAGGAGGCCGCGGCGATGATCCGCAGCCTGTTCCTGTCGATGCAGGAATTGAACAAGGGCGCACGCCGGCCGCAGAACGTGCCGCCGACCAAAGTGAAAAAACTCGCCGTCATCGGCGCCGGCTTCATGGGCGCCAGCGTCGGCTACGTCTCGGCGCGCGCCGGCATCGACGTGATTTTGATCGACCGCGACCAGGAGAGCGCCGACAAGGGCAAGGGCCATGCGAAATCCGTCATCGACGATTTGATCAAGAAGGGCCGCGCCAAGGAAAGCGATCGCGAGGCGATCATGTCGCGCATCAGCGCCACCGCGGATTATAGTGTGCTGAAGGATTGCGACCTCGTCATCGAGGCTGTTTTCGAGGACCGCAAGGTCAAGGCGGAAACCTATGCGAAGGCGCAGCCGCTTTTGAAACCCGATGCGATCTTCGCCTCCAACACCTCGACGCTGCCGATCAATTCGTTGGCGGAGGAATTCAAGGACCAGAGCAAATTCATCGGCATTCATTTCTTCTCGCCGGTCGAGAAGATGATGCTGGTGGAGATCATCGTCGGCAAGAACACCGGCGACGTCGCGCTCGCCACCGCGCTGGATTACGTGCGCACCATCGGCAAGACGCCGATCGTGGTCAATGACAGCAGAGGCTTCTTCGCCAACCGCTGCGTGCTGCGCTTCACCGCCGAAGGCCTGGAAATGCTGATGGAAGGCGTGCCGCCGGCGATGATCGAGAACACCGCGAAGATGGCGGGCATGCCGGTCGGACCGCTGTCGCTGTCCGACGAGGTGGCGCTCGATCTGGTGCTCAAGATCATGAAGGCGACCGAAGCCGATCTCGGCGCCAATGCGATCGACCAGACCCAGAAGAAGCTCCTGGTCGAGATGGTCGAGAAGCAGGGCCGCTTCGGCCGCAAGAACGGCAAGGGATTCTACGATTATCCGGAAAAGGGCAAGGGCCAGAAGAGCCTGTGGTCGGAATTGAGCGGCTTGCAGCCGAAGCACCTCGACCCCGACAGCCTCGATGTCGAGGAATTGAAGCAGCGTTTTCTGGTGGTGCAGGCGGTGGAAGCCGCGCGCACCGTGGAGGATCACGTCATCACCGATATGCGCGAGGCCGACGTCGGCTCGATTCTAGGCTTCGGCTTTGCGCCGTTCACCGGCGGCACGCTGTCCTATATCGACTTCATGGGCACCAAAAACTTCGTAGCACTTTGCCACAAGCTCGAGGCCAAATACGGCTCGCGCTTCACGCCGCCGAAACTCCTGATCGAGATGGCGGAAAAAGGCGAGACCTTCTACGGCCGCTTTCCGCCGAAGAAACTGGCGGCGGCGTAAATCCCGTCGTCCCGGCCTCCGAGCCGGGACCCATACCGCGTGATTTCACGATAGAACGCTGTGGCTGACGCCTTCTCGCACCACGTACACCTGTGGTCGGGTCCCGGCTCGGAGGCCGGGACGACGTTGAGAGAGTTTCGCCGGGACGACGCAAAAAGGGCCGGATCGTCGATCCGGCCCTTTGCTTTATGCGATCAGAAATAACCTCACGCCGCCTTCATCAGGCCTTCCTTGATCAGCGCTTCCTGCACTTTCGGGCGCGCGCCGACGCGGGCCTTGTAGGCCGTCAGGGTCGGCAAGCCCGAGAGATCGAATTTCATTCGGTCGGCCCAGGACAGCATCGTGAACAGGTAGCCGTCGGCAACCGTGAACTGCTTGCCCATCAGATAATCGTGACCGGCCAGCGCGCCGTCGAGATATTTGAACTTGCCCATCACCCGATCCTTGAAGAAGGCCTTGGCGTCGTCGGCCAGTATCGGGCTGAACATCGGGCCAAAGTTCTTGTGCAATTCGGTGGTGATGAAGTTCAGCCACTCCTGCAGCTTGTAGCGCTCGGCGCTGTCGCGGGCGGGCGCGAGGTTTTTGGCCGAAGCCTTGTCGGCGATCATCTGGACGATGACCGGGCCTTCGGTGACCAGTTCGCCGTTGTCGAGGCCAAGCGCGGGCACTTGGCCCTTCGGATTCACCTTCAGGAAGTCGTCGCCATTTTCCAGTTTCTTGGCCTTCAGATCGACCTTGACCAGATCGTACGGCAGACCGGCCTCCAGAAGCGCGATGTGGGGCGAAAGCGAACAGGCACCGGGCGAATAATACAGTTTCATCGGAATTTCCTTCCTGTGAATTATTGGTTATATCGGTCGAATGACTAAATGCATCTGCATGAAAGAGTCAAGATTGATGCAGCTGCATTTAGTGCGATACACTGGTCCGTCACATTGATAGGCCAGGCCATGAAACGCAAACCATCGACCGAGGCGACCGCCGCCTGGATCCGCCTGATGCGGATCCAGAGCCGGGTACTCGACGCCGTCGAGCTGGATTTGAAGAAGGCCGGCTTTCCGCCGCTGGCCTGGTATGAGGCGCTGCTCGAACTGTCGCGCGCGCCTTCAGGCGAAATGCGTCCGGTCGAACTGGAAAAGCACATGCTGATCCCGCAATACTCGACCTCGCGGCTGATCGACCGGCTGGTCGACGAGGGGCTGGCGGCGCGGCGCGAGTGCAAGATCGACAAGCGCGGTCAGTTCGTCGAGATCACCGAGAACGGGCGCGAGCTGCAGAAAAAAATGTGGAGCGCGTATTCCGCCGCGATCGAAAAGCATGTCGGCTCGAAATTGTCCGATGCGGACGCGTCAAGGCTGTGCGGACTGCTCGACCGGCTGGGCTGCTCGTGCGATGAGGCGCAGCTGTCCGTCGCCAGAGACGGCGCGCCCGCACGATGATATCGTTTTCACCTCTCGCATCCCCGGACTGGTCGGTTCGCGGATGCCCCCGACACCGCGCGCGTTCGGTCGAAGCGCCTTTCATCCGGAATCCTTATGGCGCGTGATCAGATCGATATGACGCCGCTGCAATCGCGCGACGAGCTGGTTGCGTGGCTGGCAGCGGGCGTGAAGCCGCCGTCCGAATTCCGGATCGGCACCGAGCATGAAAAAACGCCGTTCACGCTGGTCGGCCATCATCCCGTTCCCTACGAAGGCGCGCGGGGCATCGGCGCGCTGCTCGAAGGCATGAAGCTCCTGCTCGGCTGGGAGCCGATCATGGAGCGCGGCAACATCATCGGATTGTACGACGTTACCGGCGGCGGCGCGATTTCGCTGGAGCCCGGCGGACAATTCGAACTGTCGGGCGCGCCGGTCGAGACCGTGCACCAGACCCAGTCCGAACTGATGGCGCATCTGGCGCAGGTGCGCGAGGTCGCCGCCCCGCTCGGCATCGGGTTTCTCGGCCTCGGCATGACGCCGTCATGGTCGCGGGAGCAGATCCCGATGATGCCCAAGGGCCGCTACCGGATCATGACCGACTACATGCCGAAGGTCGGCCGCTATGGCCTCGACATGATGTACCGCACCTGCACGGTGCAGACCAATCTCGACTTCTCGTCCGAAGCCGACATGGTCAGGAAACTGCGGGTTTCGGTGGCGCTGCAGCCGGTCGCCACCGCGCTGTTCGCCAATTCGCCGTTCACCGAAGGCAGGCCCAACGGGTTCCTGTCGTTCCGCTCCGAGATCTGGCGCGATACCGACAATGCGCGCTCCGGGATGATTCCATGGGCGTTCGAGGACGGCATGGGGTTCGAACGCTGGGTCGATTACGCGCTCGACGTTCCCATGTATTTCGTCAAGCGCGGCGATGCCTATATCGACGTCGCCGGATCCTCGTTCCGCGATTTCTTCGAAGGCAAGAATCCGGCATTTCCCGGCGAGCGTCCGACGCTGTCTGACTGGGCCAACCATCTGTCGACGATTTTCCCGGAAGTGCGGTTGAAGCGCTATCTGGAAATGCGCGGCGCCGACGGCGTGCCGTGGGGACGGCTGCCGGCGCTGCCGGCGTTCTGGGTCGGACTGCTCTACGACGATACCAGCCTGGACGCCGCCTGGGACCTCGTGAAGGACTGGAACGCCGCCGAGCGTCAGGCGTTGCGCGACGACGTGCCGCGCTTCGGCTTCAAGGCCCGGATCAGGGATCGCTATCTGTTCGAAATCGCCAAGCAGTGCCTGACGCTGGCGCATTCCGGCTTGCGGCGGCGCGCCCGCCTCGACCACGCCGGCCGTGACGAGACCCGTCATCTCGAGCCGCTGCAGCGGATCATCGATGCCGGACGCGTCCCGGCGGAAGAGATGCTGGACAAGTTCAACGGTCCCTGGCGCGGCTCGGTGGAACCGGCCTATGAGGAATACGCGTTCTAGATCAGCCCGTTGACGGGCTTTTGTTGCCGGGCTTCCGCGCTGTTCATCCGCGGTACAGGTTCATGGCGATCAAATGGCAGTTAGCGAAATGCTGCGCGTCCAATCAATCGAAAGCAATTGCATATGGGGAGAGGCGGCCTGTTCAGGGCGTGTTTGGTGACGCTTGCTTTCCTGGCGGCCGTCGCAGCCACGCGGCCTGCGCAGGCGCAGGCCAATTTCGACCGCCCGGGCGGCGACTATCAGAACTCGCCGGTGTCTTCAGGCGATCCGGCGGATTGCGCCTTGATGTGCGAGCGCGACCGGCGCTGCCGGGCGTGGAGCTTCAACTACCCGACCGATATCGCCGGCGGCGCGGTGTGCTGGCTGAAGAGCAATGTGCCGGCGCGGATCGAGGATAATTGCTGCGTCTCGGGCGTTCGCGGTGCTGGCGTAGTCGAGCCGCGCAACGGCACGATCGAAACCTCGATCGACCGGTTCGGCGGTGACTACCGCAATTTCGTCCTCAAAAGCAGCGAGGGCGACGAAGCCTGCAAGACAGCCTGCACCGAGGACAATAAATGCCGGGCCTGGACCTATGCGCGGCCGGGCTATGTCGGCAAGGAGGCGCACTGCTTCCTGAAAAAGGAAATCAAGCCGCCGCGGCGCAAGGCCGGGTTCATCTCGGGCGTGGTGCGGTAGCCCCTCCTCGCCGTCATTCCGGGATGCGCGAAGCGCAGACCCGGAATCTCGAGATTCCGGGTTCGATGCTTCGCATCGCCCCGGAATGACGGCGGTGCTTGCAAACGGTTTGCGCCGCACCCCGAGGCGGTCCACGCCAGCGAGGCGGAATAACCCGTCGGCAATGATTTCATTGCCCGGGAAAAGCCCGGGCATGACGAATTTTGAATGGCTAGTTCTCTCTCAATGCACCGCGGTAAAAAACCGTGCGGGACGGAAGCCGGACAGCCAGGTCCATATCGGGTGACTGCGAATGCCGAGGTCCCACGATCCGACCACGGCATCGGCGCGGCCGACCAGATTGTCGATCGGCAACATCCCGACCCCGCCATCGCGGACGGGAACGCGGCTGTCGGCCGAGTTGTCGCGGTTGTCGCCCATCACGAACAGATGGCCCGCGGGCACCGTCACTTCAGGGGTGTTGTCGAGCCGGCCATTGTCGCGCAGCTTGAAAATCGCGTGGCTGACGCCATTGGGCAACGTTTCGATGTAGCGATACGCCGGCTCGCCTCCGCCATTGTCGTCTTCGGCTTCGCCGATCCCGTCGGCCTTCAGCGTGGCCGCATGGTCGTTGATGAAGAGCTGGCCCTCGCGCATCTGGATGCGGTCGCCGGGCAGGCCGACCACGCGCTTGACCCAGGCTTGCGAGCGGTCGCCCGGCCAGCGGAACACCACGACGTCACCGAGCTTCGGGGTTTCGCCGAACACGCGTCCGGTCTCGGGCAGGTTGATCTGGATCGGCAGCGAGGCGGTGCCGTAGCCGTAAGGATATTTCGACGCCAGCAGCGCATCGCCAATCAGCAGCGTCGGCTCCATCGAGCCCGACGGCACGTAGAACGGCTCGGCGATCGCGCCCTTGGCGAGGAAAACCGCCAGCACGATCGCCACGAGCTGGAGGAATTGCGCGCCCCAGCCATGTGCCTTCTTCGAGGCTACCATTTGCTTCTCGACGCTCATGAGCCGGTTCCTCCGACAGTAATGCGTTCCATCCGCAGCGTCGGCTGGCCGACGCCGACCGGCACACCCTGGCCGTTCTTGCCGCAGGTACCGATGCCGGAATCGAGCGCGAGATCGTTGCCGACCATGGTGATCCGATGCAGGTCGGTCGGCCCGTTGCCGATCAGCATCGCGCCCTTCAGCGGCGGGCCGAGCTTGCCGTTTTCGATCTTGTAGGCCTCCGTGCACTGGAACACGTATTTGCCCGAGGTGATATCGACTTGGCCGCCGCCGAAATTGGCGGCATAAACGCCGTTCTTGACCGAGGCGAGAATTTCAGCCGGATCGCGCTCCCCCGCCAGCATGTAGGTGTTGGTCATGCGCGGCATCGGCACGTGGGCATAGCCCTGACGGCGGCCGTTGCCGGTCGGCTTCATGTTCATCAGCCGGGCGTTCTGGCGGTCCTGCATGTAGCCGACCAGGATGCCGTCCTCGATCAGCACGGTGCGGTTGGTCGGCGTGCCCTCGTCGTCGATCGACAATGACCCGCGACGCGAGGCAATGGTGCCGTCGTCGACCACGGTGACGCCCTTGGCCGCGACCTGCTGGCCCATCAGGCCGGCAAAGGCGGACGTCTGCTTGCGATTGAAGTCGCCCTCGAGCCCGTGGCCGACGGCTTCATGCAGCATCACGCCGGGCCAGCCGGCCCCCAGCACCACGTCCATTTCGCCGGCCGGAGCCGGGACCGATTCGAGATTGACCAGCGCCTCGCGGATCGCGCCGTCGGCGGCTTCGCGCCAGGCCTTGGTTTCGATGAAGCGCGCGTAACCTTCGCGGCCGCCATAGCCTTTGCTGCCGCTTTCCTGCCGGTCGCCTTGCCCTGCGACCACGGAAATATTGACCCGCACCAGCGGACGGATGTCGCGATAGTTCTCGCCGTCGGGCCGGAGGATTTCCACCACCTGCCAGGTCGCGCCCAGACTCACGGTGACTTGCCGCACCCGCGGGTCCTTGTCGCGGACATAGGCATCGATCTCGGCCAGCAGTTTGACCTTGCTTTCGAAGCCCGGCGCATCCAGCGGATTTTCGTCGCCATAGAGCCGCACATTGGAATGCGGCGGCGCCGCCGCGAAATTCCCGCTATAGCCGCCGCGGACCGCATGCACCGCGTCGGCGGCGCGAATCAGCGCCGGCAAAGAGACGTCGGAGGAATGCGCATAGCCGACCGCGTCGTCCTTGACGGCGCGCAGCCCGAATCCCTGCGAGGTGTCGTAGGTGGCTTGCTTGAGCCGGCCATTGTCGAACATCAGCGCTTCGGTCTGACCGTATTCCAGGAACAACTCGCCGTCGTCGGCGCCCTCCAGCCCGCGCGCGACCTGATGGCGCACGGAATCGCGGTCGAGGTTGGCGCGGTCGAGCAGGGAGGTGGTGGGGGTCATGGGCCTATTCCGTTGAGTGTAACGATGGCTGCAAGATAGTCTTTCGCGGCCGCCGTTGCGAGGGGGGGCGGCGCAGGCCCGATTGCCGCATCGAGGACAGGGCGTAGCAGATATTATTGAAGCCGATAAATTATGTCCTGTTTGTAATCAGCCGGGCCGCGCCCAGCGGCCGTCGCGTGGCCGAACCTCCGATGGTCGAAATGCCCGGCGAACCCATGCTGCACCAAGCCCAGAATGATGCTAGGTTTTTGCCATGAACTACCAGCACATCATTTCCATCGAGCCGGGCAAGCGTGGCGGCCGTCCTTGCATTCGTCACGTGCGGATTGCGGTCGCGGACGTGCTCGGTTGGCTCGCCGCCGGCCAGACCTATCAGCAGATCCTCGACGACTTTCCCGAATTGACCGAGGACGACATCCGGGCCTGCCTGGCCTATGCCGCCGACCGTGAAAGGCGCCTTATCACCGCCGCGACATGAAGCTCTTGCTTCGACCAGAATCTCGGCTTCAGGCTCTGCCGGAATAATTGCTGATCTTTTCCCGGAATCGAATCACGTTCGGCTTTGGGCTTATCGGAAGTTGGCGATCGGATTCTTTGGGACTACGCAAAGGCAAACGGATTTACGATCGTATCCCAGGATGTCGATTTCGCCGAAATGGCGGTCCTGTCGGGCTCGCCGCCCAAGATGATCTGGTTGCGCGCCGGAAACCAATCAACGGCGGCCGCTTCAACGTTGATCCGGTGACATGCCGATCTTATCGTGGCGTTCGGCCACGACGATGACACGGCGTGTCTGGAGATCTACTAAAGCGTGATGAGATGAGGTTAGATTGAGCTAGGACGCAGCGGAAACTTTACCTCTCCCGCGGGGAGAGGTCGGCGCGTAGCGCCGGGTGAGGGGTTACGGTCTATCGTTGGTGCAGCACCCCCTCACCCGATTTGCTGCGCAAATCGACCTCTCCCCGCTGGGGAGAGGTGAAGGGCACACCGATTCAAATTAAAACCATCTTGCTCTAGTCTGCCGCCTCACGGCAGCTGGTCATAGCCCTCGCCGAGTCCGTTCAGGCTCAGCGGAAACCCGATCCCCTCTTCCGGGGTCTCGAAGATGATAAACGTCGCGGTCTTGGCGGTGCGCAGCTGGCCAAGGAGCTTGTCGTCCATCACAACTTCGGCAACGCAGCCATTGGGCAAGCACCTGACAAAACCGGCGCGGCCGACGTCGACATTGTCGAGCTTCAAGCCGAGTCCGGAGGGCAGCAGCACGCCGAGCGGTGCCACCACCCGCATCAGCTTGCTCTTCTGATCGGCGGTTTTCAGCACGATGACGGTCAGGCCGGCATTGGAGCGGTCTTCCGCGACCACGCTCTGGATCAGCGCGCATTGCTCCGCTTGCGCCCCGGGCGGGGTGTCGCAGCGGATCTGCCAGTCGCCATGGACCGACCGCACCGCGCCTTGCGCATGGGCAGAAGCGGTCAGGCCGAGCAGCAAAGCGGTGGCGAGAACGCCGCCCAACAGGCGGCTGAAACGGACGGCAAATCGATGGCCGCGGCGTGCAGCGCGTCTCGCCTGGTCTTTCGAAAGCCCCATCCGGGTCGATCCCCTGATATTTTCCTCGAGATGATGTCGGTCCGAAATGTGGACTGATACCGCAATGACGGCGCCTTGAAGGCGAGACTGCGCCGGGATGGGCCGCTCCCGAGTTTGCGAATCACGCCCCTCGGAAACACCCCGCCTGTGCCTACAACGGGCAATCCGCCTGTCAAGCGGCGCAGGGGTGCAAAAATAGCGCTTCGGCCTGATTTCACGGGAAAATGTGGCAGCCGGCGAATAGCCGCTGGCGCATCGCTCCACCGCTTACTACTGCATTGCGAGAGGCTAAGAATTATGGTTTGAGAGGCTGGATTTCGACGCGTTCTAACGATCCGGCCCGAATACATCCCAGGCCGTTTGTCAGGGGGCGGATCGTGCAGCATGTCCCGCCATCCGGCGGAATGCTTTGGGTTCTATCAAGGGAGCGCGAACGGCATGAAGATGTCGAAGGGCCAGACGGGCCGGCGGTTGTTGGGTTTGGCGGTGGCCGGCGTTGCGCTGCTGGCCGGCGGGGCAGCTGTTGCCCAAGAAGTGGGGCAGCCGGGACCGTGGAAATTCAACCTTCAGGCTTCGGCCACGCCGGTGATGGAGGACATCGCCTGGTTCCACAACTGGCTGCTCATTATCATCACGGTGATCACGCTGTTCGTTCTCGCGCTGCTGGTCACGGTGGTCGTGAAGTTCAACGCCAGATCCAACCCGGTCCCCTCGCGGACCACCCACAACACCCTGATCGAAGTGGCCTGGACCCTGATTCCGGTGCTGATCCTGGTCGGCATCGCGGTGCCGTCGTTCCGGCTCTTGTTTCAGGAGCTCGACATTCCCAAGGCCGATCTGACGGTGAAGGCGACCGGCAAGCAGTGGTACTGGAGCTACGCCTATCCGGACAACGGCAAATTCGAATTCGATTCGCTGCTGGCCCAGGACAAGCAGCCGCGGCTGCTCGGCGTCGACAACGAACTGGTAGTGCCGGTGAACAAGGTTGTGCGGGTGCAGGTCACCGGCGCCGACGTCATCCATTCCTTCGCGGTACCGGCGTTCGGCGTCAAGATCGACGCGATTCCCGGCCGACTCAACGAAACCTGGTTCAAGGCCACCAAGACCGGCGTGTTCTACGGCCAGTGCTCGGAACTGTGCGGCAGGGATCACGCCTTCATGCCGATCGCGGTGCGGGTGGTGAGCGATCAGGAGTTCACGGCCTGGGTTGAGACCGCGAAGAAGAAATTTGCTTCCGCCCCGGCGAATTCCTACGCCTCGGCGGCCGAAGCGGCGCAGTAGGCCAAAAGCCTCCAGCGCTTCGATCAAGGGACAAGGGCGACGGGACCGCGAGGTCCACAAGGGACTGCAAGGCAGGATTTGAAAATGGCAACAGCGACACCGGCTCATACCGATCATGGCCACGACCACGCGCATGACGATCACGCACACGCCCACCCGACCGGCTGGCGGCGTTACGTCTATTCGACCAACCACAAGGACATCGGCACGATGTACCTGGTGTTTGCGATCATCGCGGGGCTCATCGGCGGCTTGATGTCGATGGCGATCCGGGCGGAACTGATGTTTCCCGGCGTGCAGATTTTCCACCAGACTCACGAATACAACGTGTTTGTGACCGCGCACGGCCTGATCATGATCTTCTTCATGGTGATGCCGGCGATGATCGGCGGGTTCGGCAACTGGATGGTGCCGCTGATGATCGGCGCGCCAGACATGGCGTTCCCGCGCATGAACAACATCTCGTTCTGGCTGCTGCCGGTCGCGTTCGCCCTGCTGATCATTTCGACCTTCGTCGAGGGCGAGCCGGGCTCCAGCGGCGCCGGAACGGGCTGGACGCTTTATGCGCCGCTGTCGACGTCCGGTCATCCCGGACCGGCGGTCGATTTCGTCATCCTGGCGCTGCATCTGGCCGGCGCCTCGTCGATTCTGGGCGCCATCAATTTCATCACCACGATCTTCAACATGCGCGCGCCTGGCATGACCCTGCACAAGATGCCGCTGTTCGTATGGTCGATCCTGGTCACGGTGTTCCTGCTGCTGCTGGCGCTGCCGGTGCTCGCCGGCGCCCTCACCATGCTGCTCACCGACCGCAATTTCGGCACCACGTTCTTCTCCGCCGACGGCGGCGGCGACCCCGTGCTGTTCCAGCATCTGTTCTGGTTCTTCGGCCACCCCGAAGTCTACATCCTGATCCTGCCGGGTTTCGGCATGATCAGCCAGATCATCTCGACGTTCTCGAAGAAGCCGGTGTTCGGCTATCTCGGCATGGCCTACGCGATGGTGGCGATCGGCGGCATCGGCTTCGTGGTGTGGGCGCACCACATGTACACCGTCGGCATGTCGTCGGCGACGCAGGCCTATTTCGTCGCCGCCACGATGGTGATCGCGGTGCCTACGGGGGTGAAGATATTCTCCTGGATCGCCACGATGTGGGGCGGCTCGATCGAGTTCAAGACCCCGATGCTGTGGGCGGTCGGCTTCATCTTCCTGTTCACCGTGGGCGGCGTCACCGGCGTGGTGCTGGCCAACGCGGGCGTCGATCGCGTGCTTCAGGAAACCTACTACGTCATCGCGCACTTCCATTATGTGATGGGCGTCGCCGCGGTGTTCGCGATCTTCGCCGGCTGGTACTACTGGTTCCCGAAAATGTCCGGCTACATGTACAACGAGACCATCGGCAAGCTGCACTTCTGGGTGATGTTCATCGGGGTCAACATCCTGTTTTTCCCGCAGCATTTTCTGGGGCTGCAAGGCATGATGCGGCGCTCGGTCGACTATCCCGATGCGTTCGCCGGCTGGAACGTGGTGTCGTCGGTCGGGGCATACGTCTCCGGGTTTGGCGTCCTGATCTTCATCTACGGCGTGATCGATGCGTTCATGCGCAAGCAGCAGGCCGCCGACAATCCGTGGGGCGTCGGCGCCACCACGCTGGAATGGACGCTGCCGTCGCCGCCGCCGTTCCATCAGTTCGAAGTGCTGCCGCGCGTGCAGTAATGCGAATGCGCGGCGCGCCAAACGCGCCGCGCGCCTAACAAAGCGAGAGCTGTCTTGTCGGTTATCGATCACAACGCCATCGAGCTGTCGCCCCGGATTTCCGAGGCCGCTCCTGCCGACTACATCGCGCTGCTGAAACCGCGGGTGATGTCGCTGGTGATCTTCACCGCGCTGGTCGGCCTCGTGATCGCGCCGGGACACGTCCATCCGGTGATGGCGTTCACCTCGATCCTGTGCATCGCGGTCGGCGCCGGCGCCTCAGGCGCGCTCAACATGTGGTACGAGAGCGACATCGACGCGTTGATGTCGCGCACCGCCAACCGGCCGATCCCGCGCGGACGTATCACCCGGCCGGAAGCGCTGACGTTCGGCATGACGCTGGCATTTTTCTCGGTGATGACGCTCGGTGTCCTGGTCAACTGGTTCGCCGGCGGCCTGCTCGCCTTTACGATCTTCTTCTACGTCGTGATCTACACCATCGCGCTGAAGCGCTGGACCGCGCAGAACATCGTGATCGGAGGCGCCGCCGGCGCGCTGCCCCCTGTCGTGGCGTGGGCGGCGGCGACCGGTTCGCTGTCGGTCGAACCGCTGCTGCTGTTCCTGATCATCTTCTTCTGGACCCCGCCGCATTTCTGGGCGCTGGCGCTGTTCCGCAGCGACGACTATGCCCGCGCCGGGGTGCCGATGCTGCCCGTGGTTGCCGGTCCCGACGCCACCCGGCTGCAGATCCTGCTTTATACGGTGGTGCTGGTCGCGGTTGCGTTTGCGCCGTGGCCGCTGGGCTATTTCGACGCGGTCTATGGCGTGACCTCGCTGGTGCTCGGCGCCGGCATGCTGGCGCTCGCGATCAACGTGTACCGGCGCCGCCGGGGCAGTGCAGCCCTGCGCGCGACGCGAAAGCTGTTCGCGTTCTCGATCTTCTATCTGTTCGCGCTGTTCGCGACCTTGCTGCTCGAGGTCGTCGCCCATGCCGCCGCCCCCTCGATCTGGTAGGAGGCGCATGGCGAGGCGATGAACAACAAGCAAGTGCCGAATGGAATCATCCTCACCGAGGCGCAGAAGAAAAGCCGCCGCCAGCGTTCGATCGCGATCGCGCTGGCGCTCGGCGTCCTGGTCGTGCTGTTTTTCGCCGTCACCATCGTCAGGGGACCGGCCGTGCTAGTGCGGCCAATGTGATGATCGATATGGAGAACACGCTCGCGATACCGCAACCGCCGAGCCCAGGCCGCAAGCCGGCCGCTCGCCGCGGCCTTGGCCGTGATGCGACGGTGGCTGCGATCTGCGGCCTGGTGGTGGCGCTGATGGTTGGCGCGGCCTATGCGGCGGTACCGTTCTACAACTGGTTCTGCCGCGCCACCGGCTTCAACGGCACCACCCAGGTCGCGGTTTCGGCGCCGTCCTCGGCGCCGCTGGCGCGGAAGATCGCGGTCCGCTTCGATTCCAATGTCGCTCCCGGGCTGCCGTGGAAGTTCGAGCCGGAGCAGACCGAAATCGAGACCAGGATCGGCGAGGTCGTCACCGTGTACTACACCGTGACCAACCTGGCGGCACGGACCACGACCGGGCAGGCGGCCTATAATGTGGCGCCGCTGACGATCGGCAAGTATTTCGAGAAGATCAACTGCTTCTGCTTCACCGAACAGACCATGGCGCCGGGCGAAAAGCGCCAGATGCCGGTGGTGTTCTACGTTGATCCGTCGGTCGTCAAGGACAGCGACAATGACGGACTGAATACCATCACCCTGTCATATACTTTCTATCCCGTGCGCGATCCGGCGCCGCAGCCGCTGGCGGCGGGCGAGCCGGACAAACAAGGGAAGCCTCTGACCACCGACCTCGGTCGCAGGATTTGATTTTTGAGACGAGACGTGCCGAAACCCACCGGCACCGCTAACGGAGAGACCGCAATGGCTACGGCGCAAGTCAAGCACCACGACTACCACCTCGTCGATCCGAGCCCGTGGCCGATCGTCGGGTCCGTTTCGGCGTTCATCATGGCGGTCGGTGCCATTACCTGGATGCATCATCTGTACGCCTGGGCGCCGGTCGTTTTCGGCATCGGCGTCATCGGCGTGCTCTACACCATGGCGGGCTGGTGGACCGATGTGATCCGCGAGGCGCAGTACAAGGGCGATCACACCCGCGTGGTGCAGATCAGCCACCGCTACGGCATGATCCTCTTCATCGCTTCCGAAGTGATGTTCTTCGTCGCCTGGTTCTGGGCCTTCTTCAACTCGTCGCTGTTCCCCGGCGATCCCGTCCATGTCACCCGCGACGCGCTGTTCGGCGGCGTCTGGCCGCCCAAGGGCATCGAGACCTTCGATCCCTGGCATCTACCGCTGTTGAATACGCTGTTGCTGCTGACCTCGGGCACCACGGTGACCTGGGCGCATCACGCGCTGCTGGAGAACGATCGCAAGGGCCTGAAATATGGTTTGATCCTGACCATCGTGCTCGGCGCCACCTTCACCTGCGTGCAGGCCTTTGAATACAGCCACGCCGCGTTCTCTTTCGCCGGCAACATCTACGGCGCGACTTTCTTCATGGCGACCGGCTTCCACGGCTTCCATGTGCTGGTCGGCACCATCTTCCTGATCGTGTGCCTGATCCGCGCCTATGCCGGACATTTCACCCCGACCCAGCATCTCGGCTTCGAATTCGCCGCCTGGTACTGGCATTTCGTCGACGTGGTGTGGCTGTTCCTATTCATCTGCATCTATGTCTGGGGCCACGGCGCGGAAACCATGGCCCACGGCGCGCATTGATCCCGATCCACTGTGCTACAAGGGGGCGGCCGTGAGGGCCGCCCTTTTCGTTTTTCCCTCTCCTAGAAGAAGGGGAGAGGGGAAGGATGGAATATGCCGGACCAGACGCCACTCACACTGACCGAGAGCGCGTTGCGCGGGCTTGCCTGCAGATGCCCGCGCTGCGGCAGGGGCAAGCTTTATGCGGGCTTCCTCGACCTGCGGCCGACATGCGAAGCCTGCGGGCTCGACTATGCCTTCATCGATTCCGGTGATGGTCCTGCGATCTTCATCATCATGATCGCCGGGGCCATCGTGGTCGCCTGCGCGCTGATCGTCGAGGTGAAATACCAGCCGCCGTTCTGGCTGCACGCGGTGCTGTGGCTGCCGCTGATTCTCGTCACCACGCTTTTGCCGCTGCGTTCGATGAAGTCGCTGCTGATCGCGCTGCAGTACCATCACAAGGCGGCACCCGGCCGCCTGATCGACCGCGAGCCGAAATGACCGCGATGTCGAAACGACGGCGCGGCGTCGCCGGCTTTGGCGTTTTCACGCTGGCGATGCTGGCGCTGTTCATAGGCCTCGGCGTCTGGCAGTTGCAGCGCCGGGTCGAGAAGCACGCCTTGATCGCGGCCCTGACCGAGCGCCTTGCGGTCGCGCCCGGAGCGTTGCCGTCGCCCGCGCAATGGAGCGCGCTGACGCCGGCGCGCGACGAATTCCGCCGCGTCAGTTTTACCGCGACCTATCAGCACCTTCCAGACGCCATGGTCTACAGTTCGGGCTCCGCCGTGCGCGAGGATATTTCGGGCCCCGGCACCTGGGCGTTTTTGCCCGCGCGGCTGGCGAGTGGAGAGACCGTCGTGGTCAATGCGGGGTTCGTGCAGAACCTGATGCAGGAGCGCAGCCAGCAGGATCGTGCGGTGGCGCCGCTGATCACGGGCCAGCCGGTCATGCTGACCGGCTACCTCCGCTTTCCGGAAAAAGCCGGGGTGCTGACGCCGGCGGAAAATCTCGCCAGGCGGCTATGGTTCACCCGGGATCATCTCGCCATGGCGCATACGCTCGGCTGGGGTGAGGTCGCGCCGTTCTACATCGATCTGGAGCAGCCGGTTCCGGTGAGCGGAATCCCAAAACCGGGTCCGCTCGAGGTCCATCTCAAGGACGATCACATGCAATACGCCATCACCTGGTTCGCGCTGGCGGGAGCGGTGTTGATCGCGTTCGGGGCGTGGCTGCGGGCGCAGCGGCGGGCTTAGGCGTTCCGCGAGCAAAATTCCTGACCGAGGCGTGAGCCATGAACCTGCGGCGTCGGCGGACGTCCGCTTTGGAGCGGTGAGGGCCTTGCACCCGGCCCGTGAGTTGGGAGCGCGAATCGCCCGGTGTCGCGGGTTAATTGATCGTTAATGCATCGCTGCAAAGATCGCGGGGGCCACGGGTATTTGTGCATGTCAGAAATTCACCGCCGCTTTTTACGAGTTCGGCCGAGCTCACACAGCTCCAAGGTCGCCAAGATCGTTTGCGGTCCGCGCGACCCGATTATCGATTGCACCGTCATCGACTACGCCCCCGGGGGCGCATGTCTGGAAGTTTCCTTCGGGACCATCCTGCCGAACCGGTTCGAGTTGGTCTGGGCGGGCACAAAGAAAAAGTGCCGGGTGGTCTGGAGTAAAGGAAGGCGAACCGGTGTTGCGTTTTAGGGCACTTTCCAGTTCGGTGGCATCATCCTTCGAGACGTATCGCTTCGCGATGCTCCTCAGGATGGGGTCTGAGACCCGCATGGTGAGGAGCGCGGCAACGCCGCGCGTCTCGAACCATCAGGCCCGTTGGGTGCCTGATGGTGGTTCGGTACAACTGGAAAATGCGTTAGGGAATCGCCGACACGGATGAAGCGGTAGCCGGCATCAACATGGAAGCGGCGGCGCCGGCCAAGTCAGAATTCGAACGTGGGAATCTTGAAACGACAGCTGCAGAGAGAATAGTGCCGAATGCCAGACGCCGGGCGCTTGCATGGCTTGTGCCGGGTTCACCATTCAGGAAATGGGGTGCCACGTGGCCTATGGGGACCGCAAGAGCGAGCGCATCGAGTTCGAGCGCGGCATTGATGTATATATAATGGGCATCGATGGGACGTGGCGTCGCGATGGCAAGCTGAATGACGTCTCGCGAACCGGCGCGCGACTGACGGTGAATGGTTCAATCCAGGGGCTCGATCTCAAGGAGTTCTTTTTGCTTTTGTCCTCCACGGGGCTTGCCTATCGCCGTTGCCGGATGGTTCGACTCGCCGGCAATCAAATCGGCGTCGAGTTTTTGAAACCGACAACGGAAAAATCAAGGAAAGCAGCGATTGAGAAGTATCACCAAAAGCTTGAACACCGATGACCGCCAAATACGGGTGTGAAGCCGTCTGAATTGAACTCAGAAGAAATCCCATTTTCCGCCGATCGCGAATGTCGCGCATGGACGACAAGGCGCCGATCGGGCCGAACGACGTCGATGCATCAGAGGTGCGAACTGGGCGCGAGCTCGTTGAGTTGCTCTCGTCGTGAAGCACCAGCGGACGCCGCGCCGTCGGCGGCGAGCACAAACTGAAAGACGGCGCCCTCGGGTTTGTTCGGGGCAACCCACAAACGGCCGTCATGGGCCTCAATGATCGAACGGCAGATCGACAGACCCATTCCCATACCGCCTGATTTTGTAGTGAACAGGGGATTGAATATCCGCTCGAGCTCTTGCGGGCCGATTCCTGTTCCGGTGTCCGCCACCGATACAATGACGCTCCCGCCGTCGTCGACCTCGGACCTCACGCGAAGCACCCGCGCCCCATCCTTGGCCGCCATCGAATCGATCGCATTCGTGATCAGGTTCAGGAGCACCTGCTGCACCTGGACACGGTCCCCCTTCACCCGCGGCAGCTGATCATCCGGCTCGGCCTGGACCGATACGCGGTGCTTCCTTAGTTCGTCGCCCGCAAGTGCGAGGGCCTCCCTGATGAGTTCGTTGATGTCGAGCGAAGTTCTGTTCCGGGCGTCCTTCTTGAACATTGCCCGAATGCCGTCGATCACCGCTCCGGCACGATGGCCGGCATGGACGATCTGTTTGAACGCCGCCTTCGCTTCATCGAGATCGGGCGTCGTGCGATCAAGCCAGCGCAAGCCCGCATCGGCATTCGTTATCATTGCGGACAATGGCTGCTTGATCTCGTGAGCGATCGAAGCCGACACCGCGTCGCCGGTCATCAGCCGCGCCTCGCGCTCGCGACGCTGCGCAAGGACCGCGCGGAGCACCTGCGCGTAAAGGATCGTAATCTCGTACAGCAGGACAAACAGCAGGAGACTGCCCGACAGGAGCCCGAAGACCCGGCCGGCATACCAGCCGAAGCTGAAGCGGGCCGGGACCGGAAACGCGATCATACAGATCTCGATTACATAGGCGCTCATCACCACCATCAGCCATAGATCGAGCACGGAACGCCGCCCAATCCAGAGCACAATGACCGCAACGACGCTCAACAGGGCCAGACAGCTGGCGATATAAAGCCACAGCGTGGAAAAATGGACCCGATCGAGATTGATGCGGGGCAACAGGGCATCTCCTGCGGTGACAATAAATGTTGCCGCACAGACGACGGCTGCGGTCAGCGCAACGCTCGAAAGGATGCCCGCAGCCGCGGAACGCCGCCACAACCGCCTGGCCGGATCGGTATCCCTCAACAGGGCATAGGCGATGACGAACATGGCAAAACCGCCGTGCCACAGAGTATAGAGCCAGCTTGTGCTCTGTAGCCCGGCGCCAAGCAGGCCATCTGGCCTGAAGATGCCCGGAAAGGTCAGCGCCCATGGAATGACGATGAGTGCAGTGAAGAGATATCCACTTGCAATCGCGAGCAGGGCACGCGAACGCAGGATGGAGAACTGGGCAAACAGCAGAACAGCGGTGATCGAATCGTTCACTAACATCGCCGTGGCATAAGCCGGGATGAAAGCGTCGATCCGCCCCAACTGGATGGTCGAGAGCGTTCCGTCCGTGATCAGAAAGGCCACCAGCAGGGCGAGCACGACGGCAACGGCAAGCCGTTTCTGCGCCCGGCTGGGCGACAGGCTCGAGAGGATGAAATGCTGTTCGCCTGGAATAACGGCCGGCCTCATCATCGGAGCGCCTCGTCGCGGCGGCTGGAACGCGCGGCGCGAAGCTCATAAGGATTCGCCACTCTCGTCGCCTGCTGTCTCCGTTCGCCGCCATTTCCGCCCATCGGGTGGGCTGACAACGCGCAAGGAAGCGCTGCAGCCTCTGAAAAGACTGGACTGGCAAGGCTTCCTGTGGCGGCGCACGTGGTCGCCTCAGCGACCGGCCTTAGAACACTTTTTCGGTCCATCGTTCCGGCTCTCCCCGGTCCCGATTGAACACCCAGCGTGACCTCAGTGTATCTCGTTTGGTTCTGGAGATCGATGTCTGCTTGGGGGGCAATCGCGTTTCCGACCGGCCGCCGGCTACTTCCGATCTTCGCCCGCGGGCGGACATTTTCAGGGTTCGCCTAGGGTGGGGCGGTGATTGCGTTCGGAGGCGTGGCTGCGCGCGCAGCGGCGGCCTCAGGCATTCCGCGAGCAAAATTTCCGATCCCCGCGCAAGCCATGAACCGTATTGGCGGACTTCCGCGCCTGGAGCGCGTGATGCCTTGTGGCGAACGTCCCGGCGACCAATCGCTGCGGCATTGTTGGGATGCGGCAAATGCCAAGAGAAAGCCGCCACGGTGGCAAACTTCCGACACATGATAACGGCGAAAAGGACGATCCGACATGACGCATGCGCGTCGGCAGATCCCGATTTGGTTCTGCCTTCCTGCACATATTTAATTTAAAGGGGCCTTCGTGTCGCACAAACTCTTGCCGTCGGTCCTGCTCGCCTGCGCCTTGTTCGCCTTTCCCGCCTTTGGTCAGACCGGCGCTGCGCCCAAAGCCGCCGCCTCGGCCACGAACAAATCCAATGTCCTGACCCCCGATCAGGCGAAACGGGCGCTCGATACGCTTCAGGACGACACCAAGCGCGCGCAGATGATCGATACGCTGCGAGCTATCGCAAACGCCTCGCCGCAGGCGCAGGTCGCGCCGCCCGCGCCCCAAGCTGAGGCCGCGATTCCGCTCACGGCGGACAGCCTCGGCGCCCAGCTGCTGCTGACCGTGTCCGAGCAGGTCGGCGAGTTCTCGCACGACGTCGCCGATTTCGCGCGGACACTGACGCACTTTCCGGCCTTCTATTACTGGATCGTGCGGACGGCCAACGATCCGACCGCCTATGACCTGTTGCTCGATATCGCGTGGAAACTGGCGCTGGTGTTCGGCTCCGCCTTCGCGGCCGAATGGCTGATCTTCCGTGGCATCAAGCGGCCGGTAGCGTTCCTGGAGGCGCGCCTTCCGCAAACGGTGCCCGTCCCCGCGCAGACGCTGGCGATGGCCGATCCGCCCTCCTCCTCGGCGGATATCGCCGCGGAACCGGAACTGCGTCGGCGACGTCTCAATCTGGCGCGCGCCTGGCAATCGCTGGTCAGGCTGCCCTTCGTGTTGGGGCGTCTCGCGCTTGAACTGCTCCCGGTACTGGTCTTTGTCGGTATCGCCACGATGTTGCTGGGCACCGAAATCGGCGATCTCCGAACGGCCCGGCTTGTGATCCTCGCGGTCGTGAACGCCTACGCCCTGTCGCGCGTGCTGATCTGTGCAGTACGGGCGCTGGCCGGGCCTTTCGGCCTGCTCCGCGTTCGCGCCGAGACCGCGGCCTATATCGAGGTCTGGGCGCGGCGCATCCTCGCCGTCGGCGTGTCAGGCATCGCCTTTGCGAACGTGGCGCTGCTGCTGGGCCTGCATCGTGCAGGCTACGCGGCGTTGCTGCGGCTGGTGATGCTGGTCGTGCATCTCTTTATCGTCGTCATCATCCTGCAGTGCCGCCGGCAGATCGCCGAAGCCATTCGTGCGCCGGCGGGTCGCCAGGGCGCCGCGGCCAGGGTGCGCAACCGGATCGCCGGCCTGTGGCACTATCTTGCGATCGCGCTGGACCTCGCGCTGTGGGCGGTGTGGGCGCTGAATATCCGCAACGGCTACTCGCTGCTGCTGCAGTATTTTGTCGGCACCATCGCGGTCACGCTGATCACCCGTCTTGCCACCATGGTGGTGCTGGGCCTGATCGATCGCGGCTTCCGTATTAGTCCGGATATCTTGCGGCGCTTCCCCGGCCTCGAGACCCGCGCCAATCGCTATCTGCCGCTGATGCGCAAGATCGTCGCGGCTGTCATCGCCTTCATCGGCTTCGTTGCCCTGCTCGAGGTGTGGGGCGTGGACGCCATCGTCTGGTTCTACGGCGGCCAGATCGGCAGCCGCTTGTTGTCGGCGGTGGTGACGATCGGCATCGCCGCGCTTGTCGCAGCGGTGATCTGGGAGACGAGCAACGCGCTCCTGGACCGTCAGGTCAGTGCGCTGTCGCGCGACGGTCACTTCGCGCGCGCCGCGAGATTGCGCACCTTTCAGCCGATGTTGCGGACGGCGCTGTTGTGCCTGATTGTCACAGTGGTCGGCTTGACGGCGCTGAGCGAAATCGGCGTCAACGTCGCGCCGTTGCTGGCCGGCGCCGGGATCGTCGGCATCGCCATCGGCTTCGGTTCGCAAAAGCTGGTGCAGGACGTCATCACCGGGTTGTTTCTGCTGCTGGAAAATACCGTCCAGGTCGGCGACAACGTCAGTGTGTCCGGCCTGTCGGGTGCGGTCGAGAATGTTTCGATCCGCACCATTCGGCTGCGGGCCGCCGACGGTTCGGTGCACATCGTTCCCTTCAGCGCCGTGACCACGATCACCAATTCAAGCCGCGGCGCCGGCAATGCGGCCGTCAGCGTCAACGTTTCCTACAGGGAAGACACCGACCGCGCCGGCCAGATCCTCAAGGACATCGTCGCTGAGATGCGTCGCGAGCCCGAATACCGGCATGCGATCCGCGGCGATCTCGAACTGTGGGGCGTCGACAAGGTGGACGGCTCGATGGCCTCGATCGTCGGCCAGATTCGCTGCACCGACAGCGGTCGCTGGCCGGTGCAGCGCGAATTCAACCGGCGCATGAAGCGGCGATTCCAGGAGTGCCGAATCGAAATCGCGTCCGCAGGTCAAACCATTTTGCTGCAGATTCCCGGGCCGGCGGAGGTCGCCCCGGATTCGGTGCCTCGACGGGCGGCGGGCTAGCTAGAGCAAGATGGTTTTAATTTGAATCGGTATGCCCCTCACCTCTCCCCAGCGGGGAGAGGTCGATTTGCGCAGCAAATCGGGTGAGGGGGCGTTGCGCCAACGACGGACCGTAACCCCTCACCCGGCGCTACGCGCCGACCTCTCCCTATGGGAGAGGTGAAATTTCCTGTACCCGTCCATACGCTGGACATTCCGCTGCGTCGCAGCTCAATCTAACCTCATTCTCATGACGCTTTAGTCGCACACCGTCACGCGATCATCTCGCCGGCGCTGAAACCTTGGCCTCCGCGGCGACGGTGCGATTTTTTGGTCCGGACAGGTCAGCTGGTGCTCAACTGATTTGCCCGTCAGGCGGTTTGCGGAAGCGGCTGTCCAGCCCCTTTTGAAAAAATATTCTGATTTTCAGAAGACCCAAATCAGTTGTATGTCTCTTGCCGTCCCGTCCCACTCAGAGGGGCGGCTCGCGACGTCACGGACGCGGGGCGGGATGCGGTGGACGCGGCGGCGCGCTTGACGGGCGTTGCTTGCAGCGGACGGCGAAGACGTGTGGTCCTGACACCCCGACGCTGGTGTCAAGTTTGCGGGTAACCGCTAACGACGGTGGCAAGAAAGCCGATCACCGGGGAGAGCACGGTATAAGCCGTAAACCATTGCGTGCGGGAATGTCGGGTGTTTTCCGGTGGCTCGCTGTGAATACTCGTGTGCATACTTGCTACCAATATGCGCACACGAGGCTGCGGGTGCATCGGGCGCCCGGCATTCCCCACGCCCTCTGTTTTCAGGGCGGAAGTTTTTGGCAAACCTCGGGCGTATCGCGCCGCGAGATCGCGAAGGTGTGTCATTCCGTCATTGCGAGCGAAGCGAAGCAATCCATGGAGCAGAAAGAAAGCTGGATTGCTTCGCTTCGCTCGCAATGACGGCTAAGATATTTCGGCGTGGCTGTTTGAAAATTGAATCGGTAGTTGCACGCGGACATGATCTGCGTGGATTGAGTGCAGGTTGGTTCGGCATCGGCGCTGCGCTCCCTCGCCCCGTTCTTCACGGGGTCGAGACGAGCGAAGCTCGCTCTTGGAGGGTTGGGGCTTGCCCCGGCGAAGCCACTTGGCGAAGCCGGGTGAGGGGCTCGCTCAACGAGTGCGACTCGCGGAGGGTCCCCCTCACCCGGCGCTTCGCGCCGACCTCTCCCCGCGAGCGGGGCGAGGTGGAGTGTGTCTCTGTTTTCGAGGGTGGCTATTTCCTGCAAAAGCCCGGGCGAAACCGCGCCGCGGGATCGCGGAGCCGCGCCTGAAATGGCGCATCCGGGAACGGTTGAGTCCGCGCTGGAAGCCCCGGATATCTGCGCCATTGTGGCATTTCCCATTGTCCCGAAAACGCTTTATGGTGCGGCCCGGCTTTACCACCGGCAAAGCTGGATCATCGATCAATATCAAAGGCTTGGCGGAAGCTCGCGCCTTTGGAGGGCGGTTTGACGCGGTATATTTCGACGCGGGGGGAGGCCCCCGCCTTAGGTTTTTGCGACGTCATGCTTGCCGGGCTTGCCCGCGACGGCGGCCTCTACGTGCCCGAGATATGGCCGCAGCTTTCGGCCGAAACCATCGCCGGGTTTTTTGGCCGGCCGTACTGGGAAGTCGCGGTCGACGTCATCCGCCCGTTCGTCGGTGGCGAAATCGCCGACGCCGATCTCGGCCGCATGGCAAATGAGGCCTATGCCACGTTCCGCCATCCCGCCGTGGTTCCGCTCGACCAGATCGGCCCCAATCAATTCCTGCTGGAGCTGTTTCACGGCCCGACGCTGGCGTTCAAGGACGTGGCGATGCAGCTGATCTCGCGGCTGATGGATCACGTGCTGGCGAAGCGCGCCCAGCGCACCACCATCGTGGTCGCGACCTCGGGCGATACCGGGGGTGCCGCGGTCGATGCGTTCGCGGGTCTCGACAATGTCGATCTGATCGTGCTGTTCCCGCACGGTCGCATCTCCGACGTGCAGCGGCGGATGATGACGACGTCGGGCGCGGCCAACGTGCACGCACTCGCCATCGAAGGCCATTTCGACGATTGCCAGGCGATCGTGAAGGGGCTGTTCAATCATCACGGCTTTCGCGATGCGGTCTCCCTGTCGGGCGTGAATTCCATCAACTGGGCGCGGATCGTGGCCCAGGTGGTTTATTATTTTACGTCGGCCGTCGCGCTCGGTGCGCCGGCACGAACCGTGGATTTCACCGTGCCGACCGGGAATTTCGGCGACATCTTCGCGGGCTACGTCGCCAAGCGGATGGGCCTGCCCGTGCGGTGGTTGCGGATTGCGGCCAACATCAACGATATCCTGCCGCGGACACTCAAGACCGGCATCTATGAAGTGCGCGAGGTTCACGCCTCGGCCTCGCCCTCGATGGATATTCAGGTCTCCTCGAATTTCGAGCGGCTGTTGTTCGAGGCCGGTGGTCGCGATGGGGGTACCGTTCGCAGGCTGATGGCACAGCTCAAGCAGTCCGGGCGCTTCGTGCTGCCCGACGCGACGCTGGCGGCGATCCGCGAGGAGTTCGATGCCGGGCGTGCCGACGAGACCGAGACCAGTGCCGCGATCCGCGCCGCCTGGCGCGAGGCCGGCGATCTCGTCGATCCGCATACCGCGGTGGCGCTGGCGGTGGCCGATCGCGACACCTCGGATTCGAAAATTCCCAACATCGTGCTGTCGACCGCGCATGCCGCGAAATTTCCCGACGCGGTGGAAGCCGCCTGCGGCGTGCGGCCGGAATTGCCGGCCTGGCTCGAGGGTCTGATGACCAGGCCAGAACACATCAAGGTCATGAAGAACGACCAGGTTGAAGTCGAACGGTTCGTGCGCTCCGTCAGCCGCGCCGCGAAACAAGGAGTTGCCGGATGAGCGTCGATGTCACCAAGCTTCCCTCCGGCCTTACCGTGATCACCGATAGCATGCCGCATCTGGAAACCGCGGCGCTCGGGGTCTGGGCCGGCGTCGGTGGCCGCGACGAAAAGCCGAACGAGCACGGCATCTCGCATCTGCTCGAGCACATGGCGTTCAAGGGCACCGCGCGGCGTTCGTCGCGCGAAATCGTCGAGGAAATCGAGGCGGTCGGCGGCGATCTCAACGCCGGCACCTCGACCGAGACCACGGCCTATTATGCGCGGGTGCTGAAGGCCGACGTGCCGCTGGCGCTCGACGTGCTCTCCGACATTCTCGCCAATCCCACCTTCGTGCCCGACGAACTGGAGCGCGAGAAAAGCGTGATCGTGCAGGAGATCGGCGCCGCGCAGGATACGCCCGATGACGTGGTGTTCGAGCATCTCAACGAGCTGTGCTATCCGGATCAGCCGATGGGGCGCTCCTTGCTGGGCACGGCAAAGACCCTGAAGGGTTTTAGCCGCGATACCTTGCGCGGCTACCTGTCGACGCATTATCGCGGGCCGGACATGGTGGTGGCGGCGGCCGGCGCGGTCGATCACAAGCGGGTGGTCGAGGACGTGACGCAGCGCTTTGCAAGCTTCGACGGCGCGCCCGCGCCAAAGCCGCAAGCTGCTGTCTTCGGCAAGGGCGGCTCCCGCGTGGTGCACCGCGAGCTCGAGCAGGCGCATC
Organism: Bradyrhizobium erythrophlei; assembly: GCF_900129425.1. Taxonomy (NCBI): domain Bacteria; kingdom Pseudomonadati; phylum Pseudomonadota; class Alphaproteobacteria; order Hyphomicrobiales; family Nitrobacteraceae; genus Bradyrhizobium; species Bradyrhizobium erythrophlei. Next base: position 454,886 of record NZ_LT670817.1, read on the forward strand.
TGACGCTGGCGCTGGAGGGCGTGCCGCAAACCGACCCGTCGCTGTTCTCCCTGCAGGTCTTCACCAATACGCTGGGCGGCGGAATGTCGTCGCGGCTGTTCCAGGAAGTGCGCGAAAAGCGCGGGCTGTGCTATTCGATCTACACCTTCCATGCGCCCTATACCGACACCGGCTTTTTCGGCCTCTATACCGGTACCGACCCCGGCGATGCGCCCGAAATGATGGAGGTGATCGTCGACGTCATCAATGATGCCGTGGAGACCCTGACCGAAGCCGAGGTCGCGCGCGCCAAGGCCCAGATGAAGGCGGGGCTGCTGATGGCGCTGGAAAGCTGCAGTTCGCGCGCCGAACAGCTGGCGCGCCACATGCTCGCCTATGGGCGTCCTTTGACGGTCGAAGAGCTGATCGCGCGGATCGATGCCGTCAGCGTGGAATCGACGCGGGACGCCGCGCGGGGGCTATTGTCGCGCAGCCGGCCCGCGGTGGTCGCCCTTGGCAGCGGAAGGGGTCTGGACACGGCGGTGGCTTTTGCGGAAGGATTGACCCAATCGAAGGCCAAGGCTCGTTTACATTAAGGGGCTCGTTTACACTCAAAGGCGCGCCTACATTGAAGGGTCGCGGCGCACTGAGTAGGATTCGGGCACGGAGAGTATCAGACATGGCGCTGTTTCGCCTTCCATCCAGCGGACCGGCCGCGCTCGCCCCGCGCGGTCACGGCCTGCTGCTGCGCGCGCCGCAAATGTCCGATTTTCTGCAATGGGCGCATTTGCGCGAGTACAGCCGGGAATACCTGACGCCGTGGGAGCCGATCTGGCCATCGGACGATCTGACCCGCTCCGGTTTCCGGCGGCGTCTGCGCCGCTATGCCGAGGATATCGCCGCCGACAGATCCTATCCCTTCGTCGTATTTCGCGAATCGGATGGCGCCATGATCGGCGGCGTTACGCTGGCGAATGTGCGCCGCGGCATCGTGCAGGCCGGCACCATCGGGTACTGGGTCGGGCAACCCCACGCCCACCGCGGCTACATGACGGCGGCGTTGCGCGTGCTGCTGCCGTCGCTGTTCGGCGAACTCAATCTGCATCGCGTCGAGGCCGCCTGCATTCCCTCCAACACGCCGTCGATCCGGGTGCTGGAGAAATGCGGCTTCAGCCGCGAGGGCCTGGCGCGGCGCTATCTCTGCATCAATGGGGTTTGGCAGGACCACCTGTTGTTCGGCCTGCTGCATGAGGATTTTCGCGGCTAACCTTGGTTTCGAATGATGACACCCGCCTTGGGTTCGCCGCCATTACGCTGTTATAACGCGCGGGGCTCGCGGGCTTGCCTTCGGGAACGCGGCAGATCCGTGAGATTTTTGGGGACATCTCGATGACATGTAACAGGCTGATGCCGGCGATGGGCGTCCCCTTCGCGCGCCATCTGCGCGTCGCGCTTGCGCTTGGAGTGGCCGGCGCTGTGCTGTCGGGGTGCGGCGGCGGCAGCATGTTCGGCAGCTCGTCCGATTCCAGTCCGTCGATCGGCAGCCGGTTCAGCCAGATATTCGGCTCCAAATCGCAGGCCGTGGGCGAGGCGGCGCCGCCGCCGGTCGACAACGAATTGAGCTGCCCGCCCGTGAGTATCCGCGCCGGCGCAGCTACCTATGCGGTGGCGGCGGCCGGCAAGCAGCCGATCGGCAACGATCTGCGCTTTCAGGCGACGATCACGCGCACCGCGCGCGACTGCACGAAAACCGGCGACCAGATCACGGCGCGGATCGGCATTCAGGGCCGCGTCATTGCGGGGCCGGCCGGAAATCCGCCGACGGTCGAGATCCCGCTTCGTGTCGCCGTGGTGCAGGGCGGCGTGCAGGAGAAGACCATCGCGACCAAGGTCTACCGGACCACGGTGTCGATGGCCGATGGCGACAGCGTGCCGTTCAGCCTGGTGGCGGAAGACATGGTGTATCCGGTTCCGCAAGGGGCCGATGGCGATTCCTACATCTTCTATATCGGCTTCGATCCGCAGGCGCTGACGCCGGAGCCGAAACCGAAAGCGGCGAGGAAGAAGAAATAGTTGCGGCGCGCGTTTCGTCCAGGCGCGGCTGTCATCATCCGCGAAAGCGGATGATCCAGTAATCACAGGCGTCAGTGATTGATTCGGGAGGCCGCGGCGTACTGGATGCCCCGCTTTCGCGGGGCATGACGGCGGGTTTCAGTTCAGCTTTTGGCGAACTTCCGCAATGCCCTTGGCCAGCAGATCGTCGGCGATCGGACCCTTGACGGATTGCGACAGGATGGTCGACGCCGCCGTTACCGCGGCGTTGGCCGCAGCGGCGCGGACATCGGCCACCGCCTGGGCTTCGGCCAGTGCGATCTTGTCCCCGGCGGTCTTGGTCCGCCGGGCCACGAAGTCTTCGATCTTGGTCTTGGCTTCAGCGGCAATACGTTCGGCTTCGGCCTTGGCGGAGGCAATGATGTCCTGCGCTTCGGCTTCCGCGCTGGCGTGGCGCGCCTTGTATTCGGCGAGCAATTTGGTCGCCTCGTCCTTGAGGCGGCGCGCATCGTCGAGTTCGGCCTTGATGCGGGCGCTGCGATGATCGAGCGCCGTGAGCACGGTGCGGTGGAGGCCGACATAGGCGAAAACGCCCAGCAAAATCACGAAGGCGACGGCGACCCAGAATTCCGGTTCGGCGAACATCGAGATTATCCCTTCAAGGACGCGTCAACCGCGCTTTCGACGGACTTGCCGTCGGGCAGCATGCCGGTGAGCTGCTGTACGATCGCGGCGGCCGCATCGGCGGCAATGCCGCGGACATTGCTCATCGCCGCCTCGCGGGTCGATGCGATGGTTTTTTCAGCTTCGGCGAGCTTGTGCGACAGCCGTTCTTCCAGCGTCTTGCGTTCGGCCTCGGACGCCGCGTTGAGCTTTTCGCGGGTCTCGGCGCCGATCGCCTGGGCGCGGGAACGTGCGGCGGCGAGTTCGCTTTCATAGGCTTTCAGCGCCGCATCGGAGGCGTCCTTCAGCTTCTGGGCCTCGGCCAGGTCGCCCTCGATCACGTTCTGACGCTCGTCGAGCAGGCCGCCGACGCGCGGCAGCGCAATTCGCGAGACGATCAGATAAAGCGCGGCGAACGCAATCGCCAGCGACACGAATTGCGAAGCAAAAGTGTCCTTCTCGAATGGCGGGAAGGGGGCCTTGTGGCCGCCTTCTGCGCCGGTGTGGGCTGTCGCGCCCTTGGCGTCGCCATGACTTTCAGCCACGGGCTTCTCCTGTTCGGCTATTTGAGATTCCAATCGGGAATCTCATTGGCCAGATCGGTAAGGGATCAGAGCGCGAACAACAGCAGCAGCGCGATCAGCAGCGAGAAGATGCCGAGCGCTTCGGTCACGGCGAAGCCGAAGATCAGGTTGCCGAACTGGCCCTGGGCTGCCGAAGGATTGCGCACCGCGGCGGCGAGATAGTTGCCGAAGATGATGCCCACGCCCGCGCCGGCGCCACCCATGCCAATGCAGGCAATACCAGCGCCAATGTACTTCGCGGCAATCGGATCCATGAAACAAACTCCTTCTTGAGGTTGGCTAGAGAGGCCCTGGATTAGTGGCCCGGATGGATGGCATCGTTGAGATAGATGCAGGTGAGGATGGTAAAGACGTAGGCTTGGAGGAACGCGACCAGAAGCTCCAACGCGGTCAGCGCGATCACCATGCCGAGCGGCAACACGGCGCCGAAGTAACCGGCAATGCCAAGGCCTGCCAGCAACGGAATGAAGCTTGCGAACACCGCCAGCGCGATATGACCCGCGAGCATGTTCGCGAACAGGCGCACGGAATGCGAGATCGGCCGCAGGAAGAACGAGAACACCTCGATGAACACGACCAGCGGCAAGATGAAGATCGGGATGCCCGACGGAACGAACAATTTGAAGAACTTCAGGCCATTCTTGTAGAAACCGTAGATCAGCACCGTCAGAAACACGAGCATGGCAAGCATCACCGTGACGATGAGGTGGCTGGCGATCGTGAAGTTATAGGGAATGACCCCGATGATGTTCGATACGGCGATGAACATGAACAACGAGAACACCAGCGGAAAGAACTTCATTCCTTCCTTGCCGGCGGTCGAGCGGATGGTATTGGCGACGAATTCGTAGCAGATTTCCGCGACCGACTGGAAGCGGCCGGGGACCAGCTGGCGTCCCGCGACACCGCCGATCATCAGCAGCGAAATCAGCGCCACCGAGCCGAACATGTAGGCCGACGAGTTGGTGAAGGCGATCTCCTGATGGCCGATGTGGCCGATCGTGAAGAGCTTGTCGATAGTGAACTGTTCGATCGGATCGATCATCCGCGCGGCATCTCATGTTCCGCCGGCCACGCCGACGCTCTGCAATCAAGTCCCAGGCTCGCTTCTTAGCGATCGCTTCCGTCCGGAGCAACGCCTGCCGACCTTATCACGTTGACCACGCCGGCTACGAAGCCGACGAGAACGAACACGATAAGTCCGAAGGGCGATGTCGACAGCAACCGGTCGAAACCCCAGCCAATCAGCGCTCCGACGGCAACGCCCGCGATCAACTCGGAAGAAAGCCGGAAACCGAGCGCCATCGCCGAAGCACTGGCAGCACCGTCTCCGCCTCCAGCTCCGGGTTGGTCAGTCTCGATTTTTCGGCTGCCCCGAATATCGGACAACCGGCGATCCAGACTTCCGAGCCTTGCGGAAAGCGCGGCTTCGTCAGAGGACGACCGATCGCGACTTCCATTTCCGTCTTCGTCCGTGCCTTCAGCCATGCTGTGGGGACCCGAAACGATGCTGCGGTTGATGGAAATGACGCCCCGTCACCCTCAAAAGCCGCGCGGACCATACTGACCGCACCTAACCAAGTCAAGATTGCGTCGTAACCAGTTAGCATGTTGAATTAATTGGGATTCCGCCGGTGAAATCCAACTCCGGGGCGAGCCATCGCCGCAGTGCAATAGGCTGACGCCGTTCAATACGGCCGAATTCGCATCAACCGGACAAATGGCTCGTTCTTCCGGAGATTAAGTGACGCCATCGAGATTCACCGTCGTCCCATAGTGGCGTCAGCACCTCTCGATGGAACTGGCCGATCCGAAGGATATCTTGTGCCGTCCTGCGCGGCATTCGAAACCAGTGGTTAAATGCATTCTGAACACGTGATTATTGGGTTCTTCGGCTCGGCAGAGTGATCCGGCAAAACAGCGAAGGAAGCTTCGATTATCGATCTTGCACGGCGACGATGGGTCTGTTGGGATGGTTGACGTTCGCCGCTTTACCGTTGCTCGGGAGCCCGCATGCCACGTCAGATCGACTACTATTTTTCGCTTCAATCCCCGTGGGCCTATATCGGGCACAAATTGTTTCGCGAAGTCGCTGATACCTACGATCTCAGGGTGAACCACAAGCCCGTTGTGCTGGTCGATCTGTTTTCCGAAACCGGCGGCCTGCCCTTGATGAAGCGCCATCCGGTGCGGCAGCGCTACCGGATGGTCGAACTGCAGCGCTGGCGCGACAAGCGTGGACTTAAGTTTCATCTTCAACCGGCGAATTGGCCGTTCAACGCGCGGCTGGCCGACGGCGTCGTGATCGCGGCGATCGAGGCCGGCCATGATCCCGACCCATTTTTGCGCCGCGCCTATGCCGGGGTCTGGGAAGACCAACTCAATCTGACCGATCCCGCGACGCTGGCTAAACTCGCCGACGACAGCGGGCTTCCCGGCAAGCAACTGGTCGAGCGTTCGGGATCCGACGAGATCAGCGCGGCCTACGAACAAAACCGCCAGGATGCGCTGGCAGCCGACGTGTTCGGATCGCCGGTCTATGTGCTCGACGGCGAGGTATTCTGGGGACAGGACCGGATCGAATTGCTGGCCGACGCGTTGAAATCCGGCCGTGCGCCTTACCGCTCGCAAGTGTAAGATCAAGGCCGGACCACGCGCAGGATAAGGATACTTCATCGGTTTTGAGGCGGAGCCACTCCATGTGCCCAGCGACATCGCCCTCGAAATTCGCTTCCTCCGTCGCGGCGGCAGCGCTGTTGTTCTGGCTAGGCGGAATTGCCGCCGGCGCCGCGCAGTCGATGCCGGCCACCGAGAACGGCCGTTATGCGCTGTCGCCGGTCCCCGATGGCGTGGTCAGGCTCGATAGCCGCACCGGCGTGGTTTCGACCTGCAGCAATTCCGGCGCCGGTTGGGCCTGCTACGAGGTGCCCGACGAACGCGCCGCGCTCGATGCCGAAATTGGCCGGCTCGAGGCCGACAATGAAAAGCTCAGGGCGGAGCTGGCGGCGCGCGAGCCGACGGTGACCGGCAAGGTCGAGGAAGCCCTGCCGAAGACGGACTCGCTGAAAAAGCCCGAGCCGAAGGCGGCCGAAGGCGAGCGCAAAATAGAAATTCCACTGCCGAGCGACCGCGACATGGACCGCATGATGTCATTCCTGGAACAGGCGTGGCGGCGGCTGGTCGAGATGGCCAACCGGATGCAGAAGGACGTCACCGGCAAGATTTGAAGCGCCTTCCGCGGGTCGTCCCGGCGAACGCCGGACCCATAACCGCCGGCGTTGGTTATTGCAGAAGGTATCGACTTCCACTGCACCCAATCGAGAGGCCGCGGGGTATGAGTCCCGGCGTTCGCCGGGACGATCATATTGAGAGATCATTCATGACTGCACCAAAATCGCTGTCGCGCTCTGCGTCATCTACCATTCGCGCAGACACCATCGTGACCTCGCTGCTCACGGCCCAAACGTCCGGACGCGGCTTTGTCGATCTCAGCGCGGAGATCGTGAAATTTGTCAGGGACGTCGGCGCGACAGAGGGCGCGGTGACGCTGTTCATCCGCCATACCTCGGCGTCGCTGACGATCCAGGAGAACGCCGATCCGTCGGTGCTGCTCGATCTAATGACGGCGCTCGACCGGCTGGCGCCCGAGAACGCCGGATGGCGCCACGACACCGAAGGCCCCGACGACATGCCCGCGCACATCAAGACCATGCTGACGGCGACCTCGCTGCACATCCCCGTCGTGAAGGGCGAACTCGCGCTCGGAACATGGCAGGCGATCTATTTGATCGAGCATCGCGCGCGTCCGCACCGGCGCGAGATCGTGCTGCAATTCGCAGGTGCCGCGGGCTGAAAATAAGACCGGCCGCGGAGCGATCCGCGGCCGGTAATTGATGAGACGTCTCCGGCAACCAGGCTGCCGGAAAACCCGCTAGTTCGACCTGATGTCCACGTCCTTGGTTTCCGGCAGGAAGAAGAAGCCGACAACCACGGTGATAGCCGCGAAGATGATCGGATACCACAGACCGGCGTAGATATCGCCGGTCGAGGCCACGATCGCGAACGCGGTCGCGGGCAACAATCCGCCGAACCAGCCGTTGCCGATGTGATAGGGCAGCGACATCGAGGTGTAGCGGATCTTGGTCGGGAACAGTTCGACCAGCATCGCCGCGATCGGCCCGTACACCATGGTGACGAAGATCACCAGGATGAACAGCAGGCCGATCAAAGCGGCGACCTGCGGACGGAAGATGTCGAACGGGTTCGACATCTTCACGATGCCTGCATCGCCGGCCTTCGGATAGCCGGCCGCGGTAACGGCCGCGGCGATAGCCGGGTTGCCGGTTTTTGCGTCGGTATAGGGCACGTCCTTGCCGTTCACGGTGATCTTCACCCCTGAACCTGCCGGGCCGTAAACGGTCGAATATTTGACCGACGACGAAGCCAGGTAGGCGCGGGCGGTGTCGCACGGCGCGCTGAACACGCGCGTGCCGACCGGGTTGAACAGATCGCCGCAACCCGCGGGATCGGCGACGACCTCGACCTTGGCTGCTTCGATGGCCTTCTCCAGCGCCGGATTGGCATTGGTGGTGATCATCCGGAAGATCGGGAAGAAGGTCAGCGCCGCGATCAGGCAGCCTGCGAGAATGATCGGCTTGCGACCGATCTTGTCCGACAACGCGCCGAACACGATGAAGAAGCCGGTACCGAGCAACAGCGACCACGCGATCAGAAGGTTGGCGGTGTAGCCATCGACCTTCAGGATCGATTGCAGGAAGAACAGCGCGTAGAACTGACCCGTATACCAGACCACGCCCTGGCCCATGGTGCCGCCAAGCAGCGCGAGAATGACGATCTTGGCATTGCCCCAGTTGGCGAAGGCTTCGGTCAGCGGGGCCTTTGAACTCTTGCCTTCGTCCTTCATCTTCTGGAACACCGGCGATTCACTGAGGCGCAGCCGGATCCAGACCGAAATCCCGAGCAGGACGACCGACACCAGGAACGGAATACGCCAGCCCCAGGTGGCGAAATCGGCTTCGCCGACAGCGGTCCGGGTGAACAGGATCACCAACAGCGACAGGAAAAGTCCCAGCGTAGCGGTGGTCTGGATGAACGAGGTGTAATAGCCGCGCTTGCCCTGCGGCGAATGCTCGGCCACGTAAGTGGCGGCTCCGCCATACTCACCGCCCAGCGCAAGACCTTGCGCCAGACGCAGTGCGATCAGGATAACAGGCGCGGCAAAACCGATCGTCGCCGCGTTAGGCAGCAGGCCGACGATGAAGGTCGACAAGCCCATGATCAGAATGGTGACGAGGAAGGTGTATTTGCGTCCGACGATGTCACCGACGCGTCCGAACACGATGGCGCCGAACGGGCGCACCAGGAAGCCGGCGGCGAAGGCGAGCAGCGCAAAGATGTCGCGCGTCGCCGGCGGGTAGGCGCTGAAGAATTGCGCGCCGATAATGCTGGCGAGCGATCCGTAAAGATAGAAATCATACCATTCGAAAACGGTGCCGAGCGATGAAGCGAGAATGACGAAGCGTTCGTCCTTCGTCATGCCGCCGGTTCTGACTTGCGTTGCCGCCATTGTGGACATTTGAATCGCTCCCCGAATCGTTGACGCAAATATCGCCCCCATGCGCCGGACTGGGCCGGAGGCTTTCATTAACGGTAACATCGCCGTGAAACCTCACCCAATAAGACTTTTGGCCCTCCGCACCACTATCTCGAGTAGGCCACGACGACTCCGATCCGGCAAGTTCAGGCAACGAGTCTATTGCGACGCACAAATTCTGGCGGATTAACCGCTTTGCCGCTTGGCAATATTGCGCGCTTGCATGCGAGCGTCGGTCAGACGACAATTGAAGCAGAAAACTCGCTTGGCAGGCCCCAAAGCGGTCACGGGTTTTGCCGCAACCCTCTCGCAAGAAATAAATGACTGCCGCCGCCAGCACCCGCCTCGTTATTGCCGATGACCATCCGCTGTTCCGCGATGCGCTGCGACAGGCGGTTGCAACCGTCGTGGCCACGGCAAAAATCGACGAGGCCGGGTCGTTCGAGGAACTGACCGCGCTTTTGGAACAGGATTCCGATGTCGATCTGATCCTGCTCGATCTGACGATGCCGGGGATATCGGGCTTCTCCGGCTTGATCTATCTGCGCGCGCAATATCCGGCGATCCCGGTCGTGGTCGTGTCCGCCAGCGACGACGTCGGCACCATCCGCCGCTCGCTGGATTTCGGCGCCTCGGGGTTCATTCCCAAGCGGTTCGGGGTCGAGACGCTGCGCGACGCGATCCTGAAAGTCATGGAGGGCGACGTCTGGGTGCCGCCGGACACCGATCTCTCATCGGCGGCCGACCCGGACATGACGCGGCTGCGCGACCGGCTGGTGACGCTGACCCCGCAGCAGGTGCGGGTGCTGATGATGCTGTCGGAAGGTCTGCTCAACAAGCAGATCGCCTATGAACTCGGCGTATCGGAAGCGACCATCAAGGCGCATGTGTCCGCGATCCTGCAAAAGCTCGGGGTCGAGAGCCGCACCCAGGCCGTGATCGCGGCGGCGAAAATCGCCGGCGGCCAGTGGCGGCAAGGCACGCCGTCACCGCAATAACTCAGACGCGCGGTTACTCTGCCGCCACCATCTGCTGGGTGCGCCACTGACCGAGCAAAGCCCGCAGCGATGCCGGTTTGACCGGCTTGTTGAGCACCGCGATGTTATCGTCGCGCGCCGCGGCCCGCACATGCGGGCTGCGATCGGCGGTGATCAGGATCGCCGGAATATTCTCGCCGAACCGGCGGCGAATGTCCCGGATCGCGGCGACGCCGTTGCCGCGGTCGAGATGATAGTCGACCAGAAGACCGGTGACCCGTCCGCCAGCGGCCTCGATCGCGTCGATCGCGGTGTCGGGATCGGCCACCGCGATGACCTCGGCGTCCCAGGCGGTCAGCAGCGTCTTCATGCCGTCCAGGATCGCCGCATCGTTCTCGATACAGACGATCAGGGACCCGCTCATCGGCGTCTTCGACAGCGGGGTGGCGCTGGTGACCGCGGCGGTGTGGTTGATCGCCTTGGCGGTCGGCACCATCACCGAAAAAAACGAGCCGCCGCTGACATTGGAGTCCAGCGCAATGCCATGGTGGAGAACGCGGGCGAGGCGCTCGACGATCGACAGTCCCAGCCCCAGGCCGCGCGCAATCCGCGCGCCCTGCTCGAGGCGGTGAAACTCCTTGAAGATCTCGCCACGCTTGAGAATGGGAATGCCGACGCCGGTGTCGTAAACGCCGATCTGCAGCGACTGGCCGCGGCGCCGGCACCCGACCAGCACGCGCCCGCGCGGCGTATATTTGATCGCGTTGGAGATCAGGTTCTGCAGCAGCCGCCGCAGCAGCAGCCGATCGGATTCCACCGGCAGCGAGCTCGGCACGAATGTCAGCTTGAGCCCCTTGGCGCGCGCGATCGGCGCAAATTCGATTTCCAGCGACCGCATCAGGTCGCCGACCTTGAAGCTGGTGATCGACGTCGCCATGGCGCCGGCATCGAGCCGCGAAATATCCAGGAGAGCACCGAGGATTTCTTCGATCGCCTCCAGGGAGTCGTCGATGTTTTCGACCAGCCGGGAATCCTCGCCGCCGTTATGGCGCTCGACCAGGCTCGTGACATAGAGCCGCGCCGCATTCAGCGGCTGCAGGATGTCGTGGCTCGCCGCCGCCAGAAACCGCGTCTTCGAGATGTTGGCGTCTTCCGCGGTGCTCTTGGCCAGCGCCAGTTCCGAATTCAGGCGCGTCAGTTCCTCGGTACGATCCTGCACCCGTTTTTCCAGGGTGGCGTTGGAGCGCTCCAGCGCTTCGGCGGCCTCGAACGACGGCGTGACGTCGGAAAAGGTGATGACCAGTCCGCCGCCGGGCATCCGGTTGGTGCGCACCTCGATCACCATGTGACGATCCGGGAGACGTTCGAGATACGGCTCGCCCTCGGTCGTATAGGCGGCCAGCCGCATTTCCATCAGCGACTCGCTGTCGCCGAACCCGGGCAAGCCGATGGCGCCCATGAATTCGAGGATTTCCTTCAGCGGAATCCCGATCTGGATCAGGTGCGGCGGCAGGCCGAGGATCTCGCCGAACTGACGGTTCGAACAGATCAGCTGCAGGTCGGCGTCGAACACGGCGATACCCTGCCGCACGTGGTTCAACGCGGTCTGCAATATCTCGCGGTTGAAATGAAACGCGGCGTGGGAATCGTCGAGCAGTTTCAGCGCGGCCTTGGCCGAGACGGTGCGCTTGCGCAGCAACAGCGACATCACCAGCCGCGACGACGCCGCCCCGATCGAGGAGGCGATCAGATGCTCGGCGTGCTGCAGCAATTCGAAATCGGCCGGTGCCGCCGGCTCGAGAGGCGCGCGCTGGGTGGCCGCGAAGGCCTCGAACGAATGACGAGCCCGATCAGGGCCCAGATATTGCGCCACGGTACTCTGGATGTCCTGCACCGTCACCATGGTGCGCCAGCGCCGGAATGTCGGTGCGATCGGCGCCAGCGCGTGCGGCACGAACAGATCCGCCTGCAACCGTTCGATCGAGGACGGCTCGCGCGCCAGCGACAGCGCGATATAGGTCAGAAGGTTGAGCGACAGCGACCAGAGCACGCCGTGCAGCAGCGGCGGCAGATCGGCGCCGAACAGCGCCTGCGGACGCAACGCCTCGATCCCGAACGGGCCGTGCTGCAGCAGCATCAGACCGGCGGTGTTGCCGTCCAGGAAGCTCGGCAGAAACAGCGTGTAAATCCACACGGCAACGCCGACCAGCATGCCGCCCATCGCGCCGCGCGCCGTCGCGCGACGCCAGAACAGGCCGCCGAAAAACGCCGGTGCGAGCTGCGCGATGGCCGCGAACGACAACAGGCCGATCGCCGCTAGCTGGGTGTTGCCGAGCGCGCGATAATAGAAATAGGCCATCGCCATGATGGCGAAAATCGCAAGGCGGCGAGACCTGAGCAGGAAGTCGCCAAAATCCTTCTGGCCGGCGCGCGACTCCGAACCTCGCTGCAGCACCAGCGGCACCACGATGTCGTTCGAGACCATGACCGAAAGCGCGACACATTCCACGATCACCATGGCGGTGGCCGCCGAAAGGCCTCCGACAAAGACGCCGAGGCTGAGCAGGGGCGCATTTCCCTCGATCGGCAGCGCCAGCACATACATGTCGCTGTCGACGGCGCCGAACGGGAAGGTCACCAGGCCGGCGAGCGCGATCGGAATCACGAACAGGTTGATGGCGACCAGATACAGCGGAAACAGCCAGCGCGCCCGCCCCACTTCGGCATCGCTGGAATTCTCGACCACGCTGACGTGAAACTGGCGCGGCAGCAGCATGATCGCGCAAAACGACAGCAGCACCATGGTGAGGAAGTTGCCGATCGAGGGCACGTAATCGATGGCGCGGACGGCTTCCGGGGTCTTCATCGCGCGCCCGACCAGTTCGACCGGGCTGAACATCCAGAACGTGACGAAGGCGCCGGCCGCGATAAAGGCCACCAACTTGATGATGGATTCGGTGGCGACCGCAAGTATCAGGCCATGCTGATGTTCGGTGGCGTCGGTTTGGCGGGTCCCGAACAGCACCGCGAATGCCGCCATCGCCAGCGTCACCATCAGCGCGATATCGCCGATGATCGGAATTTTGGAAAAGGCCTCGTCTTCGCTGAGGATGGTTTCGAGCGACGACGCCATGGCCTTGAGCTGGAGTGCGATATAGGGAACCGATCCGATGATCGCGATCAGCGCGACGGTGGCCGCCACCGCCTGGCTCTTGCCGTAGCGCGCGGCGATGAAATCGGCGATCGAGGTGATGTTCTGCGATTTCGCCAGCTGGATCACGCGGCGCAGCAGCGGCGTGCAGAATGCGATCATCACGATCGGCCCGATATAGATCGCGAGAAAATCCACGCTGGTGCGGGTGGCGAATCCGACCGAGCCGAAAAACGTCCAGGACGTGCAGTAAATGGCCAGCGACAGCGGATAGATCAGCGCGCTGGCACGGCCGCGCTGGGTCGGCGACAGCCGGTCGCCATAGCTCGCCACCAGGAACAGGAACCCGATGTAGCCGAAAGCGGCTGCGATTACGCCCCAGTCGTGCAGCATCGCTGCGTAACTCCCTGTGGAGGCCGACGCCCCGGCCAAATCTAACGCGTTGCGCCACCGCAAGCGACAGCGAATTTCGCGTCAAATCCGGGAAATGAGATCGTCGTTAAGTCCAGCGGGGGTTGGGAAAAAGCAAAGCGCGACGATGAACCAGGCGGCGCGGGCGCCAAGCGGCGCGACGATGGCCGCGGTGACGAGACCGCCGCCGATGCCCTTCCAGATGATGTCCATACGCCAACCCACCTCCAGCCGCCGGGAAAGGGGGGCTCTCGATGATTACCTGCGATGTAATTGAACCGATTCACGGCAATGTGGAAGAACCGACACGGCAGGAGAGATACAACAAGGCAAAGGAAGCAGAAAATGCAGAAGTTTATTGTTCACACCATCGAGACGGCGCCGGAGAAATCCAGGCCCACGCTGCGCGGCATGCAAGAAAAGTTCGGGTTTTTACCCAATGTGATGGGGACGATGGCCGAAAATCCGGTTCTCCTCAATGGATTCGCCGCGAGCTTCGGAAGTTTTCATGGCGGCAGCTTCGACGAGTGCGAGAAGCAGGTGTTGCTGCTCACCAATGCGGTCACCCTCAAATGCCCGTGGACGGTTGCGGCTCACTCCACCTTTGCGATCGAGGACGGCCTGCCGGAGAGCGACGTCAGCGCGGTCCGCGCCGGCAAGTTGCCCAGGGACCCGAAATATGCAGCGCTTTCGGCCATCACCAAAACCCTGATCGAAAACCGGGGCAAAGCGAGCGAGGCTGATATCGAACGATTCGTTTCGGCCGGCTATTCCAGGGCCCAGATCTTCGAAGTGGTGCTGGGCACCGGGATTTCGATGACCACCGCCACGGCGACGAACATGGCGGGCACGCCGATCGAGGACCACTTCAAGGCCCAGACCTGGGCTGCGGCCTGACCTCAACGAAGCGCGCATCGTTCAGTGGGCGCCGAACCATGCGCGCTTCGTGTCGCCGCGTGATAATAAAGCGCATTCTGTCGCCGGCCATAAGGAACCGATGTCCTCACCGAAACCCACCGCAAAGCCTGCGGCGAACGAACTCGGCGTGCTGCTGCGCCACTGGCGCGATCTGCGCGGCAAAAGCCAGTTCGATCTGTCGCTCGATACCGGGGTGTCGCAGCGGCACATCAGTTTCATCGAAAGCGGGCGCAGCGCTCCCGGCCGTCAGACCCTGCTTGAGATCGCGCAAGCCCTCGATATCCCGCTGCGCGACCGCAACAGCTTGTTGCTGGCCGCCGGCTATGCCCCGATCTATTCCGAGGGCGCCTGGAACGGACCGGAAATGCAGAGCGTAACGGGCGCGCTTGAGCGCATGCTGCGCCAGCACGAGCCTTTCCCGGCGGTGGTGATGGATCGCTATTGGGACGTGCTCATGACCAACGAGGCAGCACCGCGCTTCTTCAATTGCTTCATCGACATGGCGGCGCGGAAGACGCCGCGCAACCTGCTGCATCTGATGTTCGACCCGAACGGCATGCGCCCGTTCATCGCCAACTGGGAAGCCGTGGCGAAGAGCCTGTTCCAGCGCGTCTACCGCGAATCGGTCGGGCGCGTGATCGACGACAGAACCAGGGCATTGCTGGCCGCGCTGCTCGCCTATCCCGGCGTCAAGACCGAGTGGAAAAACCCGGTCGAACTGAGCGCCATGCCGGTCATACCGATCGGCTTCGTAAGGGGCGATCAGTTGTTAAGCTACTTTTCGATGGTGACGACCGTCGGAACCCCGCAGACCATCGCGGCGCAGGAATTGCGCATCGAGTGCATGTTTCCGGCCGATGCAGCCACCGAGGCCCATCATCGCAAAATGATGGGCAGCCCTCCCGCCTCGTGAAGGGCGGCTGTGAGTGGGCTATTCCGCCGCCAGCGATTTTTCGACAAGCGGCAGGCCAAGACGCTCCCAGACCTGGACCAGCGCGTCGGCGAGCCCGTCGATCAATCCGTCGTCGTGATAGGGCGACGGCGTGATCCGCAGCCGCTCGGTGCCTTTGGCGACCGTCGGATAATTGATCGGCTGGATGTAGATGTCGTGCTCTTCGAGCAGGATATCGCAGGCCCGCTTGCAGCGCTCGGGGTCGCCGACGAACAGCGGCACGATATGGGTGTCGCTCGACATGACCGGCAGGCCGGCGGCGTTGAGGATCGCCTTGACGCGGGCGGCGCGATCCTGATGGCGCTCCCGCTCCCAGCTCGAGGTCTTGAGATGCTTGATCGCGGCGGTCGCGGCCGAGCAGATCGCCGGCGGCAGCGCGGTGGTGAAGATGAAGCCGGGGGCATAGGAACGCACGGCATCGATCAGGTCGGCGCTGCCGGCAATATAGCCGCCGAGGCAGCCAAACGCCTTGGCCAGCGTGCCTTCCAGAATGTCGATCCGGTGCATGACGCCGTCGCGTTCGGCGATGCCGCCGCCGCGCGGACCGTACATGCCGACCGCGTGGACCTCGTCGACATAGGTCATCGCGCCGTAGCGCTCGGCGAGATCACAGATCCTCGCCAGCGGCGCGATATCGCCGTCCATCGAATACAGGCTCTCGCAGGCGATCAGTTTGGGCCGGTCGGGCCCGGCGGCGCGCAGCAACTCCTCAAGATGCGCCATGTCGCTGTGGCGGAACACCTGGCGCTCGCAGCCGGCCTGCCGGATGCCTTCGATCATCGAATTGTGATTGAGCGCGTCCGACAGGATCAGGCAATTCGGAATCAGCTTGGCGATGGTCGCAATGCCGGTCTGGTTTGAGACGTAGCCCGAGGTGAACAGCAGCGCCGCCTGCTTGCCGTGCAGATCGGCCAGTTCCTGCTCGAGTTGCACCAGCGGGTGATGGGTGCCGGCGATGTTGCGGGTGCCGCCGGCGCCGGTGCCCACGCGCGTGGCGGTCTCGACCATAGCGCCGACCACCTTGGGATGCTGGCCCATGCCGAGATAGTCGTTGGAGCACCAGATCACGACATTGCGCGGCCCGTTCGGGGAGTGCCACACGGCATGCGGGAACCGGCCCGCGATCCGTTCGAGATCCGCGAAAACCCGGTAGCGCCGCTCGTCATGCAGGCGATTGAGGGCGGCACTGAAAAATTGGCTGTAATCCATCGCAAAACCTGGAACGGAAGGTGACGCCGAAACTGGCTTAAGCCCTTTTTAGAGCGTTTCCAGGATTGATGTCGAGCCGGAATCGGGTTTGCGCAAGGCCCCATGAGCGGGAATTCGGTTGCGCGAGGCGCGGACCGAAACTTGATCCGGATCAACGCTAGCTGCCGTTTGCCGCCGCGGGTATTTCAGACGCGAATTCGCCGCCAGGGCCGGGCCGACCGCGATGCCCGCGGCATCGTTCTAGGGTGTTCCGATCCTCCGTCGCGGCGCGCGATCTGCTCGCACGGCGACATCTGCGTCCTCCCATCCTTCCCCGAGGGCGCGATAAAGATTGACGAGATCGGTCGCGATCCGGGTGTCGATGTCCGCCAGATCGTTTTCGCTCTGCAGCAGCTGGGCTTGTGTCGTGTTAACGTTGAGGAAATCGATCGCACCCTCCGAGTAGCGTTGCTGGGCGGCTTGCAGGGCAGCCTGATTTTCGGTGACGGCGCGGGCCAAATCCGCGCGCCGCCGTTGGGCTTCGCTGTACGCGGTGAGCGCGTCGTCGACCTCTTGCCAGGCCCGCAATACCGTCCTCTGGAATACGATCGCCGTTTCCCGCTGCCGCGACTCGCGCAGCGCCAACGCGCCCCGCAGCCGTCCTCCTTCGAAGATCGGAATGGAAATATCCGGCCCGACGCTGAAGGCCGTCGAGCCCAGCGAAAACAAATTGCTCAGGTGCAGGCTTTGCACGCTGGCAGCCCCGTTCAACGTCACGTCCGGATAGAAGTTGGCCACCGCGACCCCGGTCTCTGCCGTCGCTTCATGCAATTGCGCCTCGGCCTCGCGTACATCAGGGCGGCGGCGTATGAGTGTACCGGGCAGGCCCAAGGGGATCCGCCGCGGCATGCGCGGCAGGGCTCGCGGTCTGCGCAACTCGCTTTCCAGCGCACGAGGAGCTTCGCCCAACAATAGCCCCACGGCGTTGATCAGTTCCGCCTCCTGCGTCCGCAGCGGCGGCAGGGTTGCGGCGATGGTGGCTTGCTGAGCCCGCGCTTGCGCCAGTTCGAGCGTGGTGGCAACGCCATTGCCAAAACGCGCCTTCACCAAATCCAAGCTCTGCTCCGCAAGACCAAGGTTGCGCTTCGCGATATCGAGACGGTTCTGCGTTCCACGCAATTGCATGTAGCTTTGCGCCAGTTCGGCGACTGCCGCGAGCGCGACGCCATGCCGGTTCTCCACGGCCGCCAGGGCGTTGGCGTCGGCTGCTTCCACGGCGCGCCGAACGCGACCGAACAGGTCCAACTGCCATGATGACGTCAGGCCGTCTTGAAACAGGGCATAGTTTACGGACGAGCCAGGCGCAGGTACGAACTCGGAGATCGGGCCATTCGGGCTCACTCGATTATAGGTGCTCAATGACTGCCCCTCGATGTGCGGCAGTCCCTGGGAGACGGCGACCTGGCGCTGCGCCACGCTCTGGACCACGCGTTCCGCCGCCGTCTTGAGATCGAGGTTTTGGACGACCAGCCTTTCGACCAGCGAGGACAGCTGAGGGTCTCGAAAACTCTTCCACCATGCTTGGTCGATCTCGCCCACGACCGCGCGGCTCGGCACGTTTGCGGCCTCCGGCGACGTTCGCCTCGGCGCTTCAGCGATCTCCGGACTCTCGAAGTTCGGTCCGACGGTACAGCCGGCCAATCCAATGCCGAGCATCGGGACGGAAAGACACGCCATCAGACGCAGCGCACGCATCGATCAATGCCCAGTCACCCGATTGGTCGATCTGCGCTGTTCGTCCACGACATCCTCCAGGCCGGTATGGATCGTGGTTTCGACCGACAAGCCGACGCGCAGGAGTTTGGCCAGCGGCTGTCCCGACGCTACCACGATCTTGACGGGCAGTCGCTGTACGATCTTGGTAAAATTGCCCGTGGCATTGTTCGGTGCGATCGGCGCAAACGAAACGCCGGAGGCCGGAGCAACGCTATCCACGGTCCCGCGCAGGTCTATGCGATAGGCGTCGACATGGATGGTAACGGGCTGGCCGCTGCGGATGTGCAGCAGATCCACTTCGCGATAGTTCGCCTCGATATAGACTTGGTCGAGCGGCACTACAGTCATCAACGTCGTCCCTGGACTGACGTAGTTGCCGACCTGCACGGACCGCTCACCCACCATGCCGTCGACCGGCGCCCGAATCTGCGTATAGGACAGATTAAGCTTGGCCTGTTCCAGTTGAGCCTCGTCGGCCTTGACCGTTGCCTCCACCGCAGATCGCTGGGCCTCGAGCACGTCGAGTTGCCGGCGTGCCGCCTCGAGCGAAGCCTCAGCGCCATCCAGCGAGGCTTGACCCTGCTGAAGCGTGCTGTCGGCTTGCTGGTGTTCCTGCGTCGTGCCGGCCCCGGTCGCGGCGAGGTTACCGTAGCGGCGCGCGTTGTCCTGCGCGAAAGCGAGCCTTGCGCGCGCCGACACAACGGCGGCTTGTTGCTCTTCTATGATCGATGGCTGGCGTGACACTGTCGCGGAAATCTCGTCGAGATGCGATCGGTCGCGCGCGACCGCAGCCTCGGCGGAAGCTACGGCGGTCTCATTGTCGCGCGGGTCGAGAGTTGCGAGCACTTGTCCGGTCTTGACGATGTAGTTGTCGTCGACCGGGACCGCGGCGACCTGGCCGGAGATGCGCGGCGCGATCGTGGCATAGTGGACCGTCACATAGGCATCGTCGGTCCATACGTCCGGGCGTGGCCCGAAAATGGTGTACAGAACCACCGCGGCGAAGATTGCCACGACGAGGCCGACCAGAACAAGAGGCCAGCGGGGCAACGGCGCGGGAAGCTTATCGGCGTCCGGCACCGCCCGGTCCTTCGCCTCTTCATCCTTCTGTTGAGTCGGATCGTCGTTCGTGCGCCTCGGGGCCGGGTCCGGCTTTTCATTCCGCTGCGGCTCGGCGGGGCGGGTATCGCGTTCGGCTACATCCTCTGCCATGCGGTGTTCCTAGTTCTTTGCAAACTGGATGCGCGGCGGCATGGTGCGGACCGGCAACGTCATCACCACGACCATCAAGAACACGGTCAGGGCTCCGAGGATCAGGAAGGTATCGCTGGTCGTTAAAATCGTCACCTGCTGTTCCACGGCGTGGCTGAAGGCTTCCAGGCTGCCCGGCGCGCGAGGCCGACCGTCCGGCAGCAACGGCGGCGGATATTGCGGCAGCACGCCGTAGCTCTGAATCACCCGCCAGCGGTCCTGGCCGACCTCATCGACGATGCGGTCGGAATGCAGCGCGCCGCGCCAGCGACCGATCAGCTCCAGGAACCAGGCGCCCGCTGCCTCGGCGAGGGCGCGCGGTGCGTTGACCAGCGCAGACGTAAAGGGGCCTTCCGCCGGGCTGGTAACGGTATTGGTGGCCATCAACAGCAGCGGCATGATCACCATCGGCTGACCGATCGCCTGGAGCAGCTGCCATAGATAGAACTGATCCCGGTTCCAATAAACCGTGAGAAAGGACGAGCCGATGCAGGACGTGAGGATCAACCCCAGCCCGACCAGGCTGACGACGCGCGAATCGACCCGCTTGTAATCCAGCAGCAGCGCCATGGCAGGGAGCATCACGAGTTGCGACACCGCGATCTCCAGCGTGATCAGGTTCGATTGCAGCGGTCTGTAACCCTGGACTTCCTGCAGGTAACCCAGGGGCACGGTCGAACCGGATTGGCCGACAATCAGGAAGGTGAACAAACCGAGCGCCCCGTAGGCCAGGTTGCGCCGGCCAAGCAACTGCAGTTTTAGAAACGGCAAAGGGTGGAACCATTCGTTGACCAGCAGTAGCGGGATGGCGATGGCGCTCACCAGTGCGAGGACGCAGATCAGTTTTGAGTTGAACCAGTCGAGCCGGTCACCCTGATACAGCATGGTGCTCAACGCGCCGGTCCCGATCACCAGGAGCAGCGCGCCGCGCCAGTCCAGCATTCGGAACCGTTGGTATTGCGGCTGATCCTGAGGCAGACAATACCAGACGAGAACGCCGGCCAGCGAGCAGAGTGGGATCGTCTGCAGAAACACGAAGCGCCAATCCACGACATCCGTCCATAACGCGGCTACCGTTTCTGCCAGCGCGGGCGTAAAGGTCGCGGTCAAGGCGTAGACGGCCAGGCCGTAAAGCCGAATGTCCGGCGTCAGAACGCGAAGAGCCGTGGCCATCAAGAGCGGTATGATCAGGCCTCCCGCGAGCCCTTGGAGCAGCCGCAGCGCGTAGATCGCCTCGATGTTCGGATTGAACGGGATCAGCACACTCGAGGCTGCGCACAGCCCGATCGAAAAAAGCATCCAGCGCCTCAAGGTGAAGGTCACCATCAGCCAGGGCGAAATCGCCATGCCGACGATCTCGGCCGACACATACAGGCTTGAGATCCAGGTTCCGGGATCGTGGCTGATCCCGAGCGCGCCGCGGACGTCGATGAGCGCGATCGATGTCACCTGGTCGTTGAATTCGGACGTCATGGCGGCGATCAGGACGCCGCCGAGGCCAAAAAAGGGTTTGATATTCACCGGACCGGCCAATCCTTTTCAACAGACTGTAATTGTCCGATCCCGCATCAAGCCATGGCACTAACCTCGCCGGCGGCTGCAAACGCGTCGAGCGCACGGGTAGGGTAGCCGGGGCCGCATCGGCATCGCGCAAGGCGCCACTCCCAACGCTTCGGCGACCTCGCCATCACGCCCTGGGAACCGGCGTCCCAATATGTGACTTCGGATTGTTTCGATCCCTGCCAGCAAGATGATGCGTGTCGGCCGGGAATTCGACTAAAAACGGTTTTAGTTTTAGCGCCGACACGCTGTTGCGGCGGCCCTTGCGCTGGATATTCGCGCTGGATAACGGAATGTCTTCAGGTGGTCCTGAAGTGCAGCACGCCGTCGGTCTCCGCAGCCGTCAGACGGCCTTCGACCAGCATGTAATTGACGTGCGCGATCAGTTCGCCGGCGGCAAACCCCATCTGGTGCACGTCCAGAACATGCTTGTGGAACACCACGGGCACCAGTTCCTTCGAGGTTTTCGGCGTCTCGCGGCAGGCGTCGGCGATCAGCCGGCAGCGGTCCTCGTGATGATCGGCCAATTGCTTGATCCGTGTCTTCAATCCGTAAAACGGCACGCCGTGACCGGGGAGCACGATGACGTCATAGGGTAGCGTCGTGGTCAGGCTCGCCAGCGAGGCCAGGTATTCGCCGAGCGAGTTCTGGTCGGGCTCGACCGCCCAGACGCTGACATTGGGCGAAATCTTGCTCAGCACCTGATCGGCGGACAGGAACAGCTTGTCGGCGGCGCAATACAGCATCACCTGGTCGAGGGCATGGCCGCCGCCGGTAATGACCTTGAAGCGCCGCGTGCCGATGGAAATCTCGTCGCCATGCGAGATGCGGCGATAGGACGGCGGCAGGATCGAAACCCGCTTCAGGTAATCCTGGCCGCGGCCGAGCAATTTGTCGGTCAGGTTCTCGTCCATGCCGTGACGCCGGAAGAACAGGCGCTGGGCGTTTCTGCGTTCTTCGGTGCCGCGGTTCTGATGATAGACCGACTGCAGATACTCGACCTGCGACATGTAGAGCGGACAGTTGAAACGCTCGACGATCCATCCGGCGAGACCGACGTGATCGGGATGCGAATGGGTCACGATCAGCCGCGTGACTTTGACGTGGGCCAGCGGGCCCTCGAACAGCGCGGTCCAGGCCGCGATCGATTCCTCGTTGCCGAAGCCGGAATCCACCATCGCCCAGCCGTCGCCGTCGGCGAGCAGATAGATGTTCACGTGGTTGAGGCGGAATGGCAGCTTGAGCCGGACCCACAGCACGCCCGGCATCACCTCGACCGCCTGATCGGGGCCGGGATGATTTTCCCAGGGGTAGCGGAGCGCCTCGGCCGAGGACTGAACGGTGTCTGTTTTCGAATGCATGATTTGGTGCCGCAATATTACGATATCGGCTTAGCCGCACAATCGGCGCGGCGCCAGCCGAAAAACAATTCCGATTTCGACAAAACAGCGGCGAGCCGGGCGCAAATCATGCGTTACGCGCGCAGGCACTGGCCTGCGGCGCATGGCGCCGCTCACGCCGCGCGGATATTGGAGAGGAACGCGTCGATTTCCGAGCGCAGCACGTCGGCCTCGCGGCGCAGCGCGCTGGAGGCGCTCAGCACCTCGCCGGCGGCCAATCCGGCCTCGCTGGAGGCGGTGCTGACGCCGATAATGTTGCTGGAAACCTCGCTGGTGCCGCCGGCGGCGTGCTGAATGTTGCGGGCGATCTCGCGCGTCGCCGCCCCCTGCTCCTCGACCGCAGCCGCGATCGCGGCGGTCACCTCGTTGATCTCGCTGATGGTCTGGCCGATGTTTCTGATGGCGCCGACCGCCGAGGTCGTGACCTCCTGCATGCTGGCGATCTGCGCGCGAATTTCGTCGGTGGCCTTTGCGGTCTGGTTGGCGAGGCTCTTGACCTCGGAGGCGACCACCGCAAAGCCCCTGCCGGCTTCGCCGGCACGCGCCGCTTCGATAGTGGCGTTAAGCGCGAGCAGGTTGGTCTGCGAGGCGATCACCTGAATCAGGTCGACCACGACGCTGATGCGGCCGGCGTTTTCGGCAAGCCCCTGCATGGTGGCGTCGGTGGCGCCGGCTTCTTCGACCGCCTTGCGGGCGATCTGCGCCGAAGCGACCACCTGGCGGCCGATTTCGGAGATCGATGAGGACAGCTGTTCGGTGCCCGAGGAAACCGTCTGCACGTTGACCGAGGTTTCCTCGGCGGCGGACGCCACCGCGCTCACCAGAGCGCTGGATTGATCGGCGGTCACCGACATGCTTTGCGCCGTGGCCTGCATCGAATTGGCCGATCGCTGCAGGCTATCGAGCGCGGTGCGGACGGCTGCTTCGAACTCGACGATCCGGGTCTCCATGCGGGAGGCGCGTTCAGCCTTGGCGATCCGATCCTTGTCCTGGTCGGCGCCCAGCGCGCGGGCCTCGATCATGCTCTCGCGGAAAATCTCCAGCGAATTTGCCATCGCCGCGATCTCGTCGCGCTGGCTCGATCGATAGATTTCCGTCTCCAGATCGCCGTCGGACAGAAGCTGCATCGAGCGCTGCAGGTTGCCGATCCGCCGCAGGATATTGCCGCCGACATATAGCCAGACGAACATCACGGATCCGATCAGGGTGAGGCCGCCAAGCGCGAGCATGACCGTGGTCGCGAGCGAAATTTGCTTGCGCGCTTCCCAGGTCGAGGCGTCGGTCTCGGTCTGCACGCCGTCGACCAGCTGCTGCACGCTGATCCCGAGACCGACGTCGAGCTTGCGGGTTTCTTCGAGAATTAGCTCGCCGTAATCGTTGGCGTCCAGTTCCTTCTGGCGAAGCTTGAAGACGCCGGTCTGGCCCTCGCCGAGCGCCAGCAATTTCAGCGCCGCGTTGCGCAGCGCCGTGGTTCCGGAGTTGCTGGGCAGCATATCGAGGTTCGATCTGACGCGGGCCTGGGTGGCCTTGAATTGCTTCTCGATGGTATCGAGCGTTTCGCTGTTGCCGGCCGAAAGCGCGGCGATCATCTCCGATGCCATCAGATGGCCGGAGGCGATCACGTCGCCGAGCTGGTCGACCGTACGCGCCGCCTGCGTTGCATCGTCCGGAGAAAGATTTGCGGATCCAAGGATGGCATTGATCTGGGCCTGGGAGTCCATCATCGCGGGGCTCGCGACGGCGACGAAGCCGGCCTGGGCGTTGCGCAGCGCCTCATATTGCGTCTGATGCCGGGCCGCGGTTTCGAGCAGTTCGTGAGCCGCCCCGACCAGGCTTTTGATGGTCTCGTCGATTTTCTTCACGGTTTCGCTGAGCGCGGCGACGACCGCCTTGTCGGCGCCGAGTTCGATGATCTCGCCGAGCTTTTCAAGCGTGACCTCCTGGGTTTCCTTGATCTTTTTGGAGCGCTCGTTCAGCGCTTCTTCGCTGCGGGACGCCAGCAGCGCCGGACCCTGGCTGGCAAGGCTTGCGCTCTGCGCCGCCAGTTGCAGGCTGGCCGAGAGCCGGGGAATGTCCCGCCCGCTGAGGTCGATCATGGTGCCGCCGAGATGCCCGAGTACCATGCCGGCGCCGGCGCTGATGGCGATGGCCATGCCGGCGATCACCGCGAAGGCGGCAATCAGGCTGCCCTTGACGCCCCATTGCGGACGCCAAAAGCCGGGGCGTGCTGCGCCGATAGTGGATCGTAACGCCATGCTTTCTGCCCCGTCTCGCCTTCATCCCCCAGGATGAATCCGAGCGGCAGTATCGCGTTACACGGTTAATAAAATGGGGAAAATTTACAGGATTTGGGCGTTTTTCGTCCCATCACGAAAAAAGGCCGGCGCGAGGCCGGCCTTTTCCGTCTCTATATCAGGTACAGATCAATAGCGCGCGGCGACCGGGCCACCCCAGTTGAAGCGATAGTTGACGCCGGCCTTGACGGTATTCTCGTCATTACGGAACCGGACGCCGACGATGTCGAGAGGACCGCTCGTGAAGGTGGTGCTGCCGAAGTTGTAGTACTGGTATTCGATTTTGGCGGACCAGCTGGGCGCGAACATGTATTCGAGACCGGCACCCACGGTGTAGCCGTCGCGATGGTTGCCGTCGGTGGTGAAAGCCACCGGGGTGCCACCGCTGGTCACGCCGATGTTGCTGCCATCCTTCCAGGCATAACCGCCCTTGGCGTAAAGCAGCGCCGGGCCCCAGGTATAGCCGAGCCGGCCGGTGACCGATCCGAGCTGGTCGTTGTTGGAGGTGACCAGCGTGCCACCCGGAAACAGCACGCCATTATTGTTGCTGCTCAGCCAGCTGTACTGGGCTTCGACACCGATCACCCAGTTCGGAGCGAACTGATAGTCCGCGCCGCCCTGCACGCCGCCGAGGAACTGGCCACTGCTGTTGTTCACGGTGCTGTCGCCGGCGAACGCGCCGCCAATGTGGCCGCCGATGTAGAAGCCGGTCCAGTTGTAGACCGGAGCGGCGTAAGCGGGAGCCTTGGTGTAGACCGGGCGAGCTGCGAGATCGGCGGCGAGTGCTGGCACGGTCGCGCCGAGAGCGACGAGAGCCACAGTTGCGAGTAGAAACTTCTTCATTTGGTTCAGTTCTCCAGAGCGTCGTTGGTTTTTAGATCTGCCGCATATCGGCGTCGTCCATGGCGCGCACTTAGCCAGCTTTTGGCTAAAAAGCTGTCACTCATCAGCCACACTCGGGAAGTTCCCAACCTATTGGGGAACAACAACTTTCTGTGATTAATGGAGCCTTAATCAAGCCTGAAAGAAGCCTTAATTTGGGCTTGCAGGGGGTGTCGCTACGGCAACATCGGGAACCGGGCAGGGCGGTGGTTCTCCTCGCGGGCGGGCGTCTTGAACGGCCCGAGGTCCGAACCGTAGGCCTTGCCGCGCTGATAAAGTTATGTGCCGAAGGCCGGGAGAGGTGTTCTCGACGGCGTGGAGGAGGTTGTCTGCGCCGCGAAGTGTGCCGCCGCGGCGCTGCCGGAAACTTCGTGCCAGCCGGCGACGATGATCTTGCGATGCATGGGGGCTCTTGACGGCGGCATGCCCAGGGATCGAGCGTCACGCCTTGACCGATATCAGTCGGGTCCGGTGCGTAGCTAACGCTGCATCCGCATGAGCTGATCCATCGGCATCATGTTGTGGTTGAGGTTCGACATAATCCACAGCGATCCGGTCATCACCAGCATGACGATCAGGATACCGAAAGCCAGCGCCAGCACGTTGTTGGTATTGTCGGCGCCGGTGGTGATGTGCAGGAAGAAAACGACATGCACGCCCATCTGCGCGATCGCCAGCACCACCAGCGCCACCGGAATGCTCGGCTCCCATACCAGACTGGTGCCGGCGACAAAGAAAGAGGTTGCCGTCAGCAGAACAGCGAGCCCCAGCCCGGTCAGATAACCGAGCACCCGCTGTGCGATGCCACCGGCTTCGACGTGCTCGTCGCCCGGTGCGAGATCGATGCCGTGGAAGGCTTCATCGTGTCCGTTGGTCATTTCGCGCTCCCGAGCAAGTACACCACGGTGAACACGGCGATCCAGATGATGTCGAGGGCGTGCCAGAACAGCGCAAAGCACAGGAGGCGGCGCTGAATGTCCGCCCTGAACCCCTTGGCGTAAACCTGCGCCATCATCGTCAGCAGCCACAGGATGCCGGCCGAGACGTGCATGCCGTGACAGCCTACCAGTGTGAAGAACGCCGACAAAAACGCGCTGCGGGTCGGCCCGGCGCCGCGCGCAACGAGGCTTGAGAATTCCCTCAACTCGATCGTGAGAAAGGCGAGGCCAAAGACGCAGGTGATGGCCATCGAGACCTGGAACCAGACCTTGTTGCGGGCGTCGACCGCGATGGTGCCGAGGCCGCAGGTAAAGCTCGACGCCAGCAGGAATCCGGTCTCGATCGCGACGTTGCGCAGGTCGAACAGGTCGCGGCCGCTCGGCCCGCCCGCGGTCTGCCCGAGCAGCACGGCGTAGGTCGCGAAGAAGGCGGAGAACATCACCATGTCGCTGAGGATGAAGATCCAGAAGCCGAAACCGGTGACGATGCGCTTGGACGCGGGTCCGCTCCAGTCGCGCACCGCGGTGGATCCACCATGATGGTCTTCGGTCAGTGCAATGGTGCTCATCTGGCGGCGGCCCCTTCGCTGAGCATCGTGCGGCGCTGCGCCCGATGGACGCGGTCGATGCGCGCAACTTCATCGGCCGGAATGGTATACTCGTCGTGATCGCGCCAGGCGAACACCACGAAAGTGGCGAAGGCGCCGATCGCTCCCAGAGCGACCATCCACCAGATGTGCCAGATCAGGGCGAATCCCATCACGGTGGCAAAGAATGCGCAGACGAAGCCGGTCGGCGAATTGCGCGGAATTTCGATCGCGTGATATTGCGGCTCGGCTTGCTCGGCCCCGCGCTTCTTGATCGCCCAATAGGCATCTTCGCCGGACACAGTGGGCAGCACCGCGAAATTGAAGGCCGGCGGGGGCGACGCGGTGGCCCATTCGAGCGAGCGGCCATCCCAGGGGTCGCCGGTTTCGTCGCGCAGTTGCTCGCGATCGCGGATACTGACGGCGAGCTGCAGGATCTGAAAGACGATTCCGGCCAGGATCAGGGCGGCTCCGCCGGCGGCCACGATCAGCCAGGGACGCCACTCCGGAACGTCATAGTGCTGCATTCGCCGCGTCATGCCGAGCAGGCCGACGGCATAAAGCGGCATGAATGCGACGTAAAAGCCGACCAGCCAGCACCAGAACGCCGCTTTCCCGAGCCCCTCATGCAGCCGGAAGCCGAATGCCTTCGGAAACCAGTAGGTATAGCCGGCGAAGGCGCCGAACAGCACGCCGCCGATAATCACGTTGTGGAAATGAGCGACCAGAAACAGGCTGTTGTGGAGCAGGAAGTCCGCCGGCGGCACGGCGACCAGAACACCGGTCAAGCCGCCGATGATGAACGTCACCATGAATCCGATCGACCACAACATCGGCGTCGCAAAGCGAATGCGCCCGCCATACATCGTGAACAGCCAGTTGTAGATCTTCACGCCGGTCGGCACCGCGATGATCATGCTGGCGATACCGAATATCGCGTTGACGTCGGGTCCGGCGCCCATGGTGAAGAAATGATGCAGCCACACCATGAACGAGATCACGCAAATCGCCATGGTGGCCAGTACCATCGAACGGTAACCGAACAGCGGCTTGCCCGAAAATGTCGAGACCACCTCCGAGAAAATGCCGAACGCCGGCAAGACGAGGATATAGACCTCCGGATGCCCCCAGGCCCAGATCAGGTTCATGAACATCATTACGTTGCCGCCGGCTTCGTTACTGAAAAAGTGAAAGCCGAAATAGCGGTCGAGTATCAGCATTGCGAGGGTCGCGGTCAGGATCGGAAATGCCGCGATGATCAGCAGGTTGGTCGCCAGCGTGGTCCAGCAGAACATCGGCATGCGCAGGTAGTTCATGCCCCTGGTGCGTATCTTCAGCACGGTGGTGACGAGATTGATGCCCGCGACCAGGGTGCCGATGCCCGAGATCTCCAGCGACCACAGATAGTAGTCGACGCCGACGCCGGGCGAATAGGTGAGCTCCGACAGTGGCGGGTAGGGCAGCCAGCCGGTGCGCGCGAATTCTCCGATCACCAGGGAGATATTGACCAGCAGCGCCCCGGTGCAGGTCAGCCAGAAGCCGACCGAGTTCAGCGTCGGAAAGGCGACGTCGCGGACGCCGAGTTGCAGCGGCACCACTAAGTTCATCAGCCCGATCACGAACGGCATCGCGACGAAGAAGATCATGATGGTGCCGTGCGCCGAGAAGATCTGGTCGTAGTGCTCGGGCGGGAGGAACCCCTGGCTATGGAAGGCAACCGACTGCTGCATCCGCATCATGATGGCGTCGGAAAAGCCCCGCAGCAGCATCACCATCGCCAGCAGGACATACATCACGCCGATGCGCTTGTGGTCGACACTGGTGATCCACTCGCGCCAAAGATACGGCAGACGCCCGCTGAGGACGATCCAGGCAAGAACGGCGAGGATGGCAAGCGCCACGACGCCGGACGCGATCATCGGGAGCGGCTGGTTGAATGGAATGGCGGACCAACTCAGCTTACCGAGCATCGGCGGCCTCCGCCGGTGAAGCGCCGATCACGCCCGCCGGCGCTCCCAACGACGGCGGTATCTTCTGGGTAGCGATCGCCTGAAAGAGATCCGGATCCGCGAGGCGGTAAGTCGCCGGCGGGTTGTTCATCGAGGGCTTGGCGATCTGACCGTAGCTGGCCTGGTCGAGCGACTTGTCGGTGCCCGCGGCGTCCTGCGCCCATTTCGAAAATTGCTCTGGTGGCACGACGTGGACGTCGAAATGCATGTCCGAGAAGCCGTCACCGCTGAAATGCGACGAGAGGCCTCCGAACGTCCCCAGGGTATCGCCCTGCAGATTGAGCCGGGTGGTCATGCCGTTCATCGTGTAGATCATGCTGCCGAATTGCGGAATGAAGAACGCGTTCATCACGCTGGACGAGGTAAGCTCGAAGTGCAGCGGCACGCCGGCGGGGACGGTGAGCGCGTTGATGGTCGCGATTTTTTGCTCGGGATAGATGAACAGCCATTTCCACTCCAGCGACACCCCTTGAATGGTCAGGGGCTTGCCGGATCCCGGGATCGGCGCTGCGGGGTCGAGTTCATGGGCGCCGATCCAGGCGACGCCGCCAAGCAGGATGATGGTGAGCGCCGGGATCGACCAGACCACCAATTCGATACGGCCAGAATATTCCCAGTCCGGCCAGTAGTAGGCCCTGGTGTTGCTGGCCCTGAACCAGTACGCAAAAGCGAAGATTGCGACGATGGTCGGCAGCACAATCGCCAGCATGATGCCGACGGAATCGATCAGGATGGTTTTTTCGGCGGCTCCGATCGGACCTTGAGGATCAAGGATATTCATCGCCGAACCCGAATAATGGAACCCGTGCTAACGCCGTGGTTGCCTCGACGTTCCATGCCCGGGAGGCCATAGATTCACCGGGACGTCGAACGCCCAGAGCGGGATTTACGTTGGCCAATTCACCGATACCATTAAATTGAAATTTAGGAAGCACCCGAAAGCGATCGGGAAGGCCGTACGAAGGATTGCGGTGTTGCCGGTTGCCGATTGGTGGCCGGATTCGTCCTCGATCCGACCAGAAGGCTTGGCCGAACCTTACATGCCGTCCTCGAACACCGCGGAGAAAGCCACGCGCTTTTGGCCGGGCGGGGGCGCCTCGCCGTCCTTGGCCACCCGCGGGGCGGTTTTTGTCGGATGCGCGGTGGCAAGCGTGTTCCAGTCGTAGTCGTAGACCTGCGCGAGATAGACCGCGATCTCCGGATCGTCGAAGATCAGGCTGGCGTCACGATTGGTTCTCACGCCCTCGTTGGACCAGTTGTGACTGCCGAACATCACGATCTTGCCGTCGATGATGATCGTCTTGTTGTGGCACGCCGGTTGAAACCGAAAGACCTCTTTTGGAAAGCCAAGCGCGACAAGAACGTCCAGGCTCTCCTGTTTCATCATGTCGCGGCAGATGATGCGGACATCGAGCTTTTTATCGATCTTGTCCTTGAGCGCCCCGATCAACAGCCGGAATTCGGTGAAGTCGTCGCTGGTGCCCCGGAAGTTGATGTACTGGTTCTGGAACCAGACGCTCTTGGTCGCCGAATTGATCAGCTTCAGCGCGTTCTCCGCGTAATTGTCCGGCGTCAGCAGCGGCTGCACGCTGACCTCGCGGTTCAGGCGCAACGGCGGGAAATATTGCGGCGGCGCCGCAAACGAGACGGCCTCTGGCTTGTCCTCCGGCACGAACAGATCCGGCGCGGCAACGCTGACGGCCTGGCCGGCCTGCGCCGCGGAAAGCTGGAAATCGCGCTTGATATAAAACTCGTAGATCGATGCCAGCTTCTGGTTCTTGATGATGGCGTGATAATCGCGATTGAATTTCTTCTGGAATCCGGCCTCCAGCGGAGCCGGGTTGGCGACGAACGGGTGCACGTTCGGCTGATTTGACGACTGCCAGTTGCCGCTGGAGAGCCAGATCGCGGCACTGTCGCGCACCGCGACCTTGATGTGATAGGCGGACGCAAAAAGCCCGTTCGGATTCGCCTTCGATTCAAGTGTGGCCCAGGCCATCTGAAAACGATTCGACATTTCCGTCGTGAGAGGATTGATGACGTCTTTCTGCTCGTCGAGGTCATGGGCCTTGACGCCGGATTTCGCCGGCTTCTCCGGCACCGGATGCAGCACCAGTTCGAATTTGCGCCCTGCGGGCGCCACAGCTTGCTCGATGGCCTTGAAGATGTGCGGCGCGGTGAATTGATACATCGCCACTGTGAGCGACGATTTGGTTTCGCCCAGGAAGGATTCGAGTTCGCCCCAGCCGGCCTCCGGACTGACGCAGATCGTCAGCTCCATCGCCTCCTTGACGAGCGGCAGGTTCGGCGGATCGGGCTCGGTATAGCCGCCGCTCTTGGGCGGCAGGAAAGCCAGCGGTTCGTCTCCGCCCATCATTTTCTCGAACGCCGAGACCATCGATCCGCCGGGCGTCCCAAAGGATACCGGCTGCTTTTTCGCCGCCGCCATCTGTTCCTCTACAGTGGCGTCGATCATGGCGACCGGAACTGCGAACTTTGCCTCCAGATCGGCGGCCTGCACCGGCGTGGTGCCCGGGGTGACGGCCACGACGATCGCAGGCACCGGCGGTGCTCCCGGCGGATATTTATATCCCGGCCGGGTCACGACCAGGTCTTGCACGCCCATCAATTGCTGGCGAACCGGACCGAGCGCTTTCATGATCGGTTCGAACGAGGCCTTCACCGCCTCCGATACTTGCGCAATGCCTGGCTGATCCATGACTGGGCTTCCCTGAAAATTGAAGTCAAACTATTCAAGCGATAAGCAACCGCCTTGCGACGGTTACGTGAAAGCATCCTTGCGAATGCGAACGGCGGGGTCGCCCAGCAGCAGGTAGTTCTGGGCATCGTTTCGCTGCCGCCACCTGTCGACCAGATCGGAGTCGGGGATCCGCATGGCTGCGGGTGCACTCTGCGAGGTTGCGCTGAGCAGCAACGCCGATAGTTCGGCGAATTTTGCACCGAAATACACCGACATCGCGTGTCCGACCGGCATGCCCGACAGGATGGTGCCGATGCTGTTGCGGAAGACGGCGATCTGCGGCGCGGCTACCTTGGCGTCCTGCATCGAAAATCCCCACGCGCGATCGACGTGGCCGATCACGGCAAGCGCGCTGCCGTTCGGATGGGAAAGCAGGCGGCGCGGCAACGCGGCGACGAATGGTTGAGGCGCCAGCGGCGGCGCGTCGGCGGCCGGCGAAAGGTCGTCGAGGAACTGATCGGTGTCGGGCGTGCCGGCGCCGAAGCAGGCGAACAGCATCGCCACCGTACCATTGACATTGGCATCGTCGGCGATATCGGCGGCGGTCAGAAAATGCGCGGGCCGCACGCTGCCGAAACCCGGCCAGTCCTGGCATAAAAGCGCGCCCTGGGAGGTGGCCTGCCCGTCCTGACCCGCGTTGAACTTCATGCCGTGCGAGGCGGTGAACAGCACCGCCGGCGGCTTCGGACCGTTCAGCGCTTGCAGCAGGTTCGCCTTGGTCGCGTCAGCTCCAAGGCTGAGCTTTCGATCATAGCCATAGGACGTGTTGATCGCCTTCTTCAGATCCCCGGTTGCTCCCGCTACGCCGTTGGCAAGGGGATCGACCAGGAACGACGCGCTCAGGTTGGTGGCGCCGTCGCCAAGATGGCGGGTGCCCCAATAGCTGATCTCCCTGGCATTGGGGACCGACTTCGCGTTCTCATAGGCGATCGTCGAACGCGCATAGCGTTCGTATTCTTCCGCCTTGTCGAACGCCAACCGGCCGACCGCGTATTCGATGCCGAGCAAATACTGGAATTCGAACGGGATGAGATCGGGCGGCCCGATCAGCAGCAGGTAGTAGGGCACGATTGCCGGATCGAGATTGCCGGCCGAGGTCCCCCAGCGCTCACACCAATCCCGCGTCTGTTCGCCTTTCCTGTAATCGAGCTCTTTGAGGCGGTCGCCGGCCTGCTTGCGGCGATGTTCAATCAGGGGACTCATGGCCTGGCGGACTTCGGGCGGGGTATCTTCATGGAAAACGATGCCCCATCCGGACTGCTCCAGCCTGTTCGCATCCATATCGACCGGCAATGACCGGTGTGCGCCGTCGCGCGCCTTGTCGAAGGAATCGACGCCCGGACGCGCCCGTACCCGCTTGGCAATCTCGTCGATCGATCTCGGCGGGAAGGCGTAATCCCCGGTGTTGAAGTCGATGCCGTTGACGTAGACGCGGTTGCCATCCTCGGCAGCGGGTGCGCTGCCGGCGGTCTTTCCTTTTGCCGCTATCGGGACGGCTGCGAGGACGGGCGGCGCCGGCGGAGCGGCGTTGACCTGAACGGCGATCGGGGGCGGCGCACTTGACGCGGCTTCCCGGGTTGCTTCGGCGGGCGCCGAAGCGTTGGCCATCGCCACCAGCTTGTCGCTGACACGTCCGTAGTGCTGGTAGGCGCCCCAACTCGA
The DNA here is from genome assembly GCF_900129425.1 of Bradyrhizobium erythrophlei. Taxonomy (NCBI): domain Bacteria; kingdom Pseudomonadati; phylum Pseudomonadota; class Alphaproteobacteria; order Hyphomicrobiales; family Nitrobacteraceae; genus Bradyrhizobium; species Bradyrhizobium erythrophlei. Next base: position 488,495 of record NZ_LT670817.1, read on the forward strand.
CGATTGCGGCTTGAGCTCGAGCGCCTTGTTGCGCGCTTCCCGCAGCGCCTCGCCAATCGTGGCTGGCGGCGCCTTGCCGATGACGCCGGCGTCGGCGCTTGGGCTGCGTAACCCCATGAGGCGGGCGTAAAACCATCGCGCGCACTCCGCCGCGCAGGCATCGTCGACCTTCCAGCCGGCGCCGATGAAGTTCGGGATGCCGCGGCTGAAAAATGCCTGCGCCAGGCCGGTCATGTGCTTGCGCTGCACGTCGTGGTCGTCGGTCACGGACGAGAAGCATGCATTCGCGAACACCAGCCGTGGAACCTGGCGGACCCGGAAGATCTCCTTGGCCGAGAGAATGCAGTCGGCGGCAAAGACCCAGCCGGTTTGGCCCGTCTTGGGGTCGGAGAGCCCGTGGCCCGCATAGTGAACCAGGTCGTATTGCTCGTCTACCAGCAGCATGGCGAGTTCGAGCGGGTCACACGGTTTGGCGCTCGTCACGCATTTGTTCTGATCGTGCAGATTGTCGAGCAGCAATTTCGCGTCCGCATCGCCCGGCGGACCGATGCGAACCGTTGCCGTTATCTCGTACTGGCCACCCCAGGCGATCCGGGCCTGCTCCAGCACCTCGACCACGGCCGCACCCTCGTCGCGCGCGTGCGGCAGCGCCAATCTGTCGGCCGCCGGATCGGCAATGATGAGCGCCTTGAGCTCGTTGTCGAGCGCGGGCGGCGAGGTGGGCGGAGGCGAGAGCACCGAACGAAATTGACGCGACACCGCGAGGTTGGTGCCGAGATAAGGGGTGCCCGAGAATTTCTGGTGCCCGGCCATCTCCCAGGGGTATACGGCGGTGGTTTCGTCGACCTCCAAAGTGAGGTTCGCGGGGCCTTCGGTGAGTTTGCGGAAATCATCGGGGATCAGATAATTCGTGAAGAAGGTGCCGAATGCGGCGCGATCCTCCGTCGTGCAATCGTTCGTCATCCGGCCGGGAAGGTCGCGCATCAAACGGGCATTGACCTCCTGATCCCGCTGCGGGACCACCGCGAGATCGGACAATGCCGAGAACTGAAACACTTCGGTCGGGAAAAGATTTGTGGCCGGGTGATCTGCCGGCTTCCTGGCTTTGGCGGAGGGATCGGACTTTGCCCGCATTACCCTCGGTGCCGATTTGCTGCGCGTGATCCGCAGGTAGGTCACGGGACGATCCGGCTCGACGTCGGCCGCCTGGGCGTCGGCTTCGGGATCCGGGTCGACATCCGGGCCGCGGCTGATCGTAAATTTGGTGTTCCGCGCCGGCTTCCCGTTTACCAGCGCATCCAGCTCATCCCGTATTTGCTGCAGCTTGTCCTTGTCGGAATGAACCAGCTTGATCGAGAGCGGCTGAACGGCGACGCGTTCAAGGCTTTTCTGATCCTGCTTGACGGCTTGCGCGATCGCGCAAATGCGCTCGTAGCCGTCCTCGATGCCTTCAACGAAGCCGCGAATCGCCTCTGCGATCGAAAGCTCGCTCCGGCGCGTGCCCAGCAGCGAGGTAGCGAATTCACTTTCCCCCATCGCCTTCATCGCAACGACGATGTTGGAAAAGATGAACTCAAGACCGTCCTGGGCAAAGCGGCCGGGCTCTCCCATGCCTGCGAGAAGCAGGTTGCGCGCGTTCAGTTTGCCTTCCTTGTGGTACAACTCCAGGTTAATCGGGAACAGCTGTCCCAACGCCGATCCCATGATGCCGAGATCGACGGCGCGCGTCAGCCAGGAATCGAGCAGGCGGTCGAAAATCTTGGTCGGGCCAGTAAAATCCAGTCCGTCATACCGCGCTCCGATCACGACCGGCGTCTTGACGTTGGTGAGACCACCCCAGATCAGCGTGATATTCACGCCGAGCTCGGGTGGCGATGGCGGGGGGCCGTCGGTTTCGGTCGTGTTGCTGACGGGAGGCGGTGCGACGGCCGGCGCGTCCGGCGGCGGCGCCGTCACCGCGGGCTTCGCCTCCGCAGTCGTTGCGCCGTCATCCGCCCTCTGTTGCTGACTTCCCTTGGTTGACACAGCTGGACTCTCGATACCGAAAGCGTCGTCGTGAATGGTTTAGATTCTAATGATCTGGGTTAGTTAGCTAGATTACCAGCGTTGCGGCCTGGTCATTGTCGAATTTATTATATTTGAGCGGTTCTCGAAATCATTTTGTGGAGCGAAGTTAGGAGGATGCTGACACAACCAAGGGTTAAGTCAATATATCAGTGATTTTCCTCGACGATGCGCTCGGCGCCTGCGGCAAAATGTACCCGGTGTGTGTACCGAAAACCTGATCCGAGTTGATGACGTGATGGAATCGCCTAAGCTGGCCGAATGATCGGGCTGTTCTGTTTCGTTCTGGCCGTCATGGCCTCGCCGTTCAAATCGAAGCTGCGGCTCGAGGCTGAGAACGCGGTGCTTCGACATCAGTTGAATGTCGTGAGGCGCAGGCTCCATGGTCGCGTCCGGCTTACGAACCATGATCGCTGGTTCCTTGTCCAGCTGTAGCGCTGGGTTCCGTCGATCCTGCAGGTCCTTGCGATCGTCCGGCCCGAGACGCTCCTGCGTTGGCATCGGGCCGGCTTTCGCGGCTACTGGCGTTGGAAGTCGCGCCCGTCGGGAGGGCGACCGCAGATCGACACGGAGCTGCGCGCGTTGATCCGGCGGATGAGCGTCGAAAACCCGCTTTGGGGCGCGCCACGCATTCACGGCGAACTGCTCAAGCTCGGGTTTGAGGTCGCGCAGTCGAGCGTCGCCAAGTACATGGTCAAACGGCGGGGGCCGCCCAGCCAGGGATGGCGAACCTTCTTGCGTAACCACGCGCCAGACATTGCCGCCATGGACCTGTTCGTTGTTCCAACTCTCGGTTTCGACCTACTCTATGCCTTCGTCATCGTCCGGCTCGACCGCAGAGACCTCGTCTGGATCAACGTCACAGCAAATCCGACGGCGAAATGGGTTGCACGTCAAATAACGGAGGCATTTCCTTGGGATGAGGCCCCGCGCTACCTGATCCGCGATCGCGACCGGATCTATGGCCGCGTCGTCACACGCCGAGTGCGCGCCATGGGCATCCGGGACAAGCCTACCGCACCAGCCTCGCCTTGGCAGAATGGCTTTGCCGAACGGCTGATCGGATCGATCCGGCGTGAGTGTGTGGACCACATCATTGTCCTGGGCGAGGCGCATCTGCGCCGGATTCTGAAATTCTACGCCGACTATTATAGTAGCGTCAGAACGCATCGATCCTTGAATAAGGACGCGCCGGTCTCTCGCTTGGTACAGCGCGCTGGTGTCATTCGTTCACGTGCCATCCTGGGCGGACTTCATCACCATTACGGTCGGATTTAGGGTTTTCGGTACACACACCAGTGTCAGACCTGATTTGACGAACCCGTTCATCGCAATCTCCTCGGAAAATGGCCCGTTACGGCGGCTCGGTCCTTGCCGATCGGACCGACGCGCCGCTGGCGATCGGCTGAGCCCGGCCTTGGCCAGACTCAGCCGACCCCTAATCACCCGGTCTCGGTCAGCTCGCGACCTGCACCTGGGCCGGCGCACCGGGCTTGTCCGGCGTTCCCGGCAGCATGACGAGATACTGCTTCGTCGAGGGCTCATTGCTCTGGACGATCTGGCGGATCGGTCCGATGGCATTGACGATCGCCGCCCCCGCCGGGTTGGTCATGAAGGTCGTCAGCGGCTGCAGCGGGCCGCTGCCATCCGGCTTCGTGGAGAGAGCCAGGACGTAGGGCTGTTTCGGCGCGAGCCCGGTCACTGCGGCCTCCAGTACCTGGACAAGCCCCTGGTTGAACAGGGTCACGGTCGTCGGGGCTGCACCCTGCTGGGCGCCAGCGGCCGCCATCGTCAGGTGCGTCGCCTGGCCGGCCACGCCCAGCGGCTCGAGGTTCCGCATTCCGTCCCCGCTCGGCACCGCGTCGGGCACATAGGTCAGTGCCTGCGGCGCCTGACCGATCGCCGTCGTGCCGATGGCCTTGTTGGTGAGCGTGTCGATGGCGGTGACGGCGTCGCCGTTCTCGAGGCCGACATAGATCCGGGTGCCGTCACCCGAGGGCCAAAGGCCATGCGGCAGCGCGCCCACGGGGATGGTCGCGACCTGCGAGAAGTCGTCGGTGCGGAACACCTTCACCTCGTTCAGGCCGCCGATCGTCACGTAGGCAAAGGTGCCGTGCGCGTTGTGGATGATGTTCACGTGATTGGAGATGGGGCCGGTGTCGAGGATCTTCAGCGTGTTGAAGGGCGGCTTGGCGTTGAAGACTTGGGTCCTTCCGGTATCCTTCAGCGTGAACCAGACCTGCTTGCCATCCGGTGTGGCCGCGATGTTCGGGCAGAAGGGGCTCGTCTGCTTGACCGTCCCAACGATCTTGTGGTTGGCGACGGAGATCACGTCGGTGACCGGATTGAACGACGAGCAGACATAGCCGTATTTGTCGTCAGGCGAGAAGATGGTCATGCCGGGACCGGGCAGCGTGATGATCCGGGTCTTCTCCTCGAAGGTCTTGCCATCGAGCACGTCGACATAGTTCTCACCGCGCACCGTGACCCACACCTCCTTGCCATCGGGCGTCCAGAAGGCTTCGTGCGGCGCGCGGCCGACATAGGTGATGTGCTTCACGGTGTTGGTCGCGGTGTCGATGAACGTCACCGAGTTGGAGCCGATCGAGACCACGCCGATGGTGCGGTGATCCGGCGAGAAGCCCATGCCATGCACGAGCACCTGGCCCTTGTACAGCGGGCTGAAATTCGCCGGCGACGGGGCACCAAGCGGGATAACGCCGAGCGTCTTGTTGTCGGACGGATCGACCACCGAGACGGTGTTGGAGAACTGGTCACCCGTGTAGACACGGTCATGACTGCTGACCGGTATGTTCGGTGCGGATGCGCCGTAAGGCGCCTGGCCGGCAAAGGCCGGAGACAGGCCGGCGAGGGCTGTGCCGGCGAGCAGCGCCGCCGCAAGAATCTTACGCTTCATGATCAGTATTCCTTTCCTGGGTTATCGTCAGTGGGCGCCACCGGGCCTGGTCGGAGCCATCTGCATCGCCGCAGACATCCGCATCTGGGTCTGGTTGGCGTCAGATTCGTGCGCCGGCGCGTGTTGCGTCGCGCCGGAGGAAGCCTGGGTCGGCGAAGACACCGATTGCGGCAGGGGCTCACCGAGCGCGAGGCGCATCAGCGTGATCTCCTGCATCTGATCCACGATGATCTCCTGCGCGACCGTCTTCAGCTGCGGGCTATGTCCGTACTGCAGCTCAGCCTGAGCCATGTCGATGGCGCCCTGGTGGTGTGGCACCATCATCGCGACGAAGTCGTGGTCGACGTCGCCCGTGGGCTTCACGGCCATGTCGGTCATCATCTTGTCCATCGCCGCATTCGATCGACTCACGAACGCAGCATCACTGCCCGACGCGGCTTTCTGCGGAGGAGCTGCCGCCGGTGCGTCCTGAGCTGTATTCGTCACCCAGGTAGGCGAAGCGGGTTCGCCGATCGCAAGCCGCATTGCCGCGATCTCCTGCAGTTGCTCGACCACAATCTCCTGGGCAATGCGAAGAAGTTTCTGATTATGGCCGAACTGCAACTCGGCTTGGGCCATGTCGATGGCGCCCTGATGATGCGGCACCATCATCGCGACAAAATCGCGATCCGCGTCGCGCGTGGGCTTCACGGCCATGCCCGCCATCATCTTGTTCATCGCGGTTTCATTCAGCGCGAGGAACGGACCCTCGGCATTGGCCGCAACGGCAGCGGGCGAGACGCACGCCAATCCACCGATGCCAAGGCCAACGGCCAGCAGCAGACCGCGTGGTTCAATTGGAAAGCGCACCTTCATCTCCGCCGCTATCGCCTGCAAAGAGGCTCTCAATGGGAAGACAACGTGCTCGGATGATTATTCCGAGCGGCCACGAATTTTCGAGAGCCAGGCTCTGTAATGCCAACCGTCAATGCAACGTGGATGCGTGGCGCGCCCCAAAGCGGATTTTCGACGCTCATGCGCCGGACCAACACGCGCAGCTCATTGCCTGCAGCGCGAGAGACTCGCTACGGAGATCGAGACCGGTCTGAATCCCAAAGGCATTCAACTTCGCTACCGTGGCGGGGCCGCGCGCGGCGATCCCATCCGCCTTGATGCTGTTCTTCTCGGCAAAGAAAGCCTGCATGTCATCTCGCCAATGTGAGCGATCGTGAAGCCGCTACGCCTTGGGGCCGTGGCCGCGCGTGCCCGCATAAAACGGGCGCGCCGGCCTTGGGCGGCAAGCGAATGGAAGCAAATGCGATGCGTTCTGTTTTGGCCTTAGGCCTGTTGATTTCCTTGTGTGTTTCTGCGAACGCCGCAACGGTGCATCACGCCAAACCGCGACATCATCTCATCGTTCGTCCCAGCCAAGGTGTAACTCCAGGGTTCGCGATTCCCGGCTGGACCGTCGACGCGATGCTGCGCTGGCTGGATAACGCCAGCTCGGGCTGGTCACAGGCCTGAGTGAGGGCAGCGTGTGTACCGAAAACCTTATTCAAGTTGTGGGAGCAATGGAATCGCTTAAGCTGGCAGAATGATCGGGCTACTCTGTTTCGCTCTGCCCGTCCTGGCCTCGCCATTCAAGTCGAAGTTACGGCTTCAGGCTGAGAACGCGGTGCTTCGACATCAATTGAATGTCTTGAGGCGCGGGCTTCATGGTCGCGTCCGGCTTACGAACTATGATCGCTGGTTCTTTATCCAGCTGTATCGTGGTCTCCATCAATCCTGCTCGCTCTCACAATCATCCGGCCCGAGACGCTGCGTTGGCACAGGGCTGGCTTTCGCTGCTACTGGCGTAGGAAATAGCGTCGAAGGGGAGGGCGGCCACAAATCGAGACGGAGCTTCGCAGGCTGATCCGGCGGATGAGCATAGAAAACCCGCTTTGGGGAGCACCGCGTATTCATGGCGAACTGCTCAAGCTCGGGTTTGAGGTCGCGCAGTCGAGCGTCGCCAAGTACATGGTCAAACGGCGGGGCCGCCCAGCCAGGGATGGCGGACCTTCTTGCATAACCACGCGCCAGAAAATGCCGTCATGGACTTGTTCGTTGTTCCGACGATCGGTTTCGACCTGCTCTATGCCTTAGTCATCGTCCGGCTAGACCGCAGAGATCTCATCTGGATCAACGTCACAAGAAATCCGAACGCCGAATGGATTGCGCGTCAAACAACGGAAGCATTCCCCTGGAACGAGGCTCCCGGTTACATGATCCGAGACCGCGACCGGATCTACGGCACCGTCGTCACACGCCGACTGCGTGCCATGGGCATCCGGGACAAGCCGATTGCACCGGCCTCACCGTGGCAGAATGGCTTTGTCGAACGGCTGATCGGATCGATCCGGCGTGAGTGTCTGGATCACGTCATTGTCTTGGGCGAGATGCATTTGCGTCGGGTCCTGAAATCCTACGCCGACTATTACAACCGTTTCAGAACGCGTCGTTCTTTGAACAAGGATGCACCGGTCTCTCGCTCGATACAGCGCACCGGTGTCATTCGTTCAGGCGCCATCGTGGGCGGACTTCATCACCACTATGGTCGGGTTTAAGGTTTTCGGTACACACAGCCGGCGAATACGCCATCAAGTCAATGCTTGATGGTCTCTAAGAAGTCGGCCATCTCGCATTTTGGGCGCGCCTCTTAAATTTCTGCTACGCCCCGACCGCGGCATAATGACAAGTGTGAACTATCCCACACACGTAAAGCGTTTTTCTCAAGTATGATTGCTAACAGATATCTAATGCATATTGACACTCAAGCATTCTTGAAGGGAGGCGTTTTGGATCTCTTACCGCTCGAATCGGAGACGCTGTTCGGCTATCGCGGAGACGGGATTGCTCGATCCTCTTCGATCCAGCGTAGTTACTATTAAGTTTCGTCGAAGGGTCGACAAACACCAACAGCAGGTCTTTGAGCGCGCCAACTAACGTAGGCGCGTCGAGGCAGAGCATAGAGTCTGCAATAGCAAGGATGGTGCCGAGCATCGGATCGCCGCTTTGGCAAAGCATGCCCTCACATCATCCATTGCACGTTTGCCGCACGACCGACCGGATGATGGCGGCCGGCTCTGCGATCGCAATATTAGCGTATCGTTGCAAATGGAGGGAATGGTCATGGCATCTCAGAAAGGGCAAGTCGTATCCAGCGCGAGAATAGGTGAAGTTTCCATAAACCTCGACAAATTGAACAACGCACTCCAGGGAGCCATCGCTGAATCTTTGCGCCAGCTGACGCAGGAAACGCGAGGGACGGCGAAGATTGCGGTGGTGAAGACCGTGGCACCGGCGGAGGCGGAGGCGGAGAGAATCCAGATCTACGAGGACGACCCGTTCCTCGAGGCGGTGGCTGGCTCAAGCCCCGTCGCTGCCGACCCCATTCGGGTCGACGAGCCCTCCGACGCGCAGACATTGCTCCAAACACAAATCATCGGGCAGCAACCTGACCCGCAAGTTTACCAGCCTTCCACTGCGGAATTCCGCTACTGGAATGCGGACTCCGCATTGGCTCGGGCGATCAACTTCTGGGGCCCGTTGCTTCCCAGCGGCACGCAGTGGTCAGCCGATCAGCAGCCGATGCAGGTCAATGTGGACGAGGGGGAAGACTTCAACGCCTTCTATGCCCGAGAAAGCGGGCTCAACTTCTTCCATGGGCAGGTCGATAACGTCGCTCCGCCCGTGACGGTCTTCTCCTGCGCAAGTCCCGACGTGTCCTGCCATGAGCTCGGCCACGCAATACTCGACGCAGTGAAACCCGAACTTTTCAACGCGATGAGCCTGGAGGTCGCCGCCTTCCATGAGGGCTTTGGCGACGTCAGCGCGATGCTTTCCAAGCTCCAACTAGCCCCGCTACGTGACCTCGTGCTCCAGCAAACCCGCGGACACCTGGGTTCGAACTCGCGACTCTCCCAGCTCGCACGCCAACTCGGCTGGGCCATCCGGGTCCAGGTCGATCCCACAGCTGTGGACCGCGACTGTCTTCGGAATACCTCCAACAACTTCTTCTACCGGGATCCCGCCGGCCTGCCGCCGATGGCTCCCGCCACACAGCTCTCTTCGGAGCCACACTCGTTCTCTCGCGTATTTTCCGGTGCGTTCCTTGACGTGCTGGCCGCCATGTTCAAGATCGGGCCAGCCAGTTTTGCCGGGACCGACTCTGACAAGCTTCTCGCCGTCGCGGTCGACGCAGGGAAGCTCCTCATCGAGGGAGTGCGGGTGGCTTCCGTGGCGCCGGGCTTCTACAGCCAGGTTGCCGCGGGAATGATCCAGGCTGATCAGTCCCTCACCGGAGGGCGTTACCGGACGGCCCTTACGAGCAGCTTTGTCCAGCGCGGTATCCTCTCCCCCACGGCAGCTATGTCCCTTGTCCGGACTTTACGGGAGCACAGCGACTCCTTCGGCGTTACCGGACGTGCGCCGAGCCGTCAGCAGCTTCAGTTCGAGGGCGAAGGCGACGGATACAAGAAGACCGCGCAAGACGCCCCGAACCTTCCGCTCCGGCCGCTCGCGACCCGCTTCGGCGTCACCCTGCACGTGCATATGCCGGCGGAGGGCGCGCGCTTTCCTGTAGCGGCCGCCGCCCTGGCTGGCGGGACGCAAGCAACCTCAAGCGCCGAGGAAGATGCTCGTTCCTTCGTCGAGGACCTGATCCAACGTGACAAGATCTCTCATAAAGGGGCTACGGACGTCATTCCTGCCGAGCTAACCTCACCGGGCGAAGCTTCGCCCCACCATAAAACTCACTACGTGATCCGTGAGGACGGAAAGACAGTGCTCAGGCGTCATCACTTCGACTGTGGGTTCCATGGCTGCAACCACAGCCACTGAGCGTTCCCCGGCCCGCATCCGCTCCCTCTTCGGGAGCGGGTGCAGTCGCGTCGGCTCAGATCCGGTAGCTTTCGCAGAGACGACATCGTAAACTAGCTAAATAGCGAGGAGCCAAGGGAAAGCCCAAAATGACGACCGAGGCTCCCAAGCCGCAACCCGAGCAAGACAAAGAGACGCGGCTGTTTATCGAAACGCTAGAGAAGACCGGGCAGATCGTCGACGTTGACGAGCACCAAGATACGTCCCAGTTGCCGGCGCACGTAACGCACGTCCGCTATCCAGACGGCACCATTAAGCGCATCCGCTTCACTGGCCCTGGACGCCAGTGAACAATCATCATCTCGCTGTCACAGCGATCACGCGCGAAACCAAACGCCCTGTCCGTACCGAAAACTTAAGCACGGCCATAGTCTTAGTGCGCGGCGCGCCCCAAAGAGAGTTTTCGATGCTCATCTGCCGGATCAGGTGGCGAAGGTCCATCTCGATCTGTGGTCGCCCTCCCAATGATCGTGATTTCCAGCGCCAGCAGCTGCGAAAACCGGCCCGATGCCAACCAACCAGCGTCCCGGGACGGATGACCGTGAGGACCTCCAGGATCGATGGAAACCAGCGATATAACTGAATGAAGAACCAGCGATCGCTGTTGGCGAGTTTGACGCGCCCGCGCAGCTTGCGCCGCAAAACGATCAACTGATGTCGGAGCGCGGCATTTTCGGCCTCAAGCCGGGTCGTCGACTTGCATGGCGAGGTCAAGGCGGCCAAACCGAAACACAAAAAGCCAGATCATTCCGCCAGCTTAGGCGATTCCATCACGTCATCAACCCGGATAGCGTTTTCGGTACACACAAGGCCCTAGTCCAGCAGTGGCACGATATGCTTTGATGCGTGGGCTGGGACTGAGACGCATGGGTGGCCTCATGTACATAGTCATTCGAAAGTACACCAAGGTTCGTTCGGTTGCGGATGCTGCTCGCCGCGCCAAAAGCGGCATCGGTCAGATCCTAAGGGAAGCGCACGGATTCAGATCTTATTATGTACTGGATGAGGGCGAAGGCGTCGGTGTCGCTGTGATGATATTCGAGGATCGCGAAAGCGCTTATGCGGCGAACGATAAAGTACTGGAGTTTGTTCAAGCAAGTCTGCTTGACCTTAATCTTGGAGACCCCGAAATGATCGCCGGGGAAGTTTTGGTGAATATAGAATCTGATGCGTAATTGTTCGTAGAGGCTTGTCATTGTCGGAAAATCAATCCGGCTAGTAAGCGCAGTCGAATTGGGCGATGCCCTTGGTTGATGAGAGATGTTTGCAGCCTGATTTGGTTGGCGCTGATCGGATTGTTCCGGTCGCGAGCGTCGCTGCAAGTTGAGATCTTGACGCTTCGTCATCAACTAACGTGCTGTGGCGTAGATCGCCGCAGCGACTAACCTTCACCCGCATCGACCGTCTGGTATTTGCCGGGTTGTATCGGCGGGCACCTGGCGTGCTGGACGCTTTGAAGATCGTCAGGCCGGAGACCGTGATCCGCTAGCATCGTGCCGGCTTCAGAGCGTATTGGCACTGGAAATCAAGACCGCGCAGCGGCCGTCCAACGACCACGCTGGAATCCGTCATCTCATTCGCGAGATGAGTCTCGTCAACCCATTATGGGGCGCACCATGGATCCGGGGCGAGCTTCTCAAGCTCAGCATCGATGTCGGGCAAACCACCATTGCAAGGTATATGGCGCGGGGAAGGCGACCGCCGTCCCAGGGGTGGAAGACGTTTCTTCATAATCACGCCGACGGCATCGCGTCGATGGACCTGTTCGTGGTTCCGACCATCTCATTCCGACTGCTCTACGGGCTCCTGATACTGCATCACGGTCGCCGCCAAATCCTGTGGCTGGGAGTGACCGCGCACCCAACGGCTGAATGGATTTCGCACCAGCTCACCGAGGCCTATGGAGTAGCGCCGCGATACATCATTCGTGACCGCGACGCGGTCCACGGCGACGTCTTCATCCGCCGCCTTCGGGCGATGGGCATTCGGGATAGGCCAACCGCGCCGCGATCGCCATGGCAGAACGGGTATTGTGAGAGGGCGATCGGTTCGATCCGGCGGGAGTGTCTTGACCACGTTGTCGTGTTCGGCGAGCGGCATCTTCGCCATCTGCTGCGATCTTACGCGACCTATTATAACACGGCTCGCTCGCACCTTTCAGTCAACAAGGACGCGTCGATGTCGCGAAGAATACATGCCGTTGGTCGCATCGTGCCAACGCCATTTCTTGGCGGACTCCATCATCTATATGTGCGTGTTTGATTTCCGACAGGCACAGGACCGCTGCTGCACCAGATGTTGAACGTTAATCACTTCTTAACCATGCGGTCGCCTAATGCGAACCATTGGAGAGAATTAGACCATGTCGGCCCCAGCGACGCGACCGAAGTCGTTGCCTTTTTCGGCCGCTCTTACCTTTCGTTCGTTTGCCAGGCCGGCGGTTCGCGTTGCGGCTGTTCTACGCGGAGCAAAAAAATGTTGGGAAAGAACGACTTAGTGGACAATCTCAGCCGTGATCTCGATCGCGCGCGGGGAAAACGCGACGCACTTGCATCCGATGTCACGACACTGACGGCTCAGATCGCCGAAATCGAAGCCCGCCTTTCTGAGGAAAAAAACCGGCGAGAATGTGATCGCGTTATAGGGCAAATCGAAGCCATAAAAAAACGAATCAAACAAACTGCCAGCGCGTTTTCACCTGTCATCCGTGAACTCTGCGAGGCGACCGAGATAGCGGCGGCGGTCGTGCCCGAAGCTCGCGAGCTCAATAGTTATCTAATATCGGTTGCGACCGAAGTCGATACGGTGATCGATCCCTTGTTGCGCGAACTGGATCGACGCGCGGATGCGGTGCGAGTCGGCCACGCCGCACTAGATCTCCCGTGTTTAGCCGATGAGCCCCCGGTCGAGTTGCCAAAAGATGACAATGATCGCCTACTTCGGTTTCCAAAATGGCTGTCTCCAAACAAGGAGGCGGCAAAAGGAGAAACTGCGGAGAACCCGCGCAGCACAGCAGCGTGAATCATCGGTGCACTGCGCATCCCAAAGAAAACCCTCGATGCAGATCTGGCGGTCCGAAATCTGCTATAGAGCTCACAGATAGCAAGCCTACCGGTATGCGCGTCACCGCCTCCTCAATGTCGCGATGATCCGCCACTGCGGTTCCGGGATGATAGGCCTCTGCGGGGAGCCCGCAAGCATCCCCAATTGCAGCTCCACAAGAGCGAGCCGCCCGACTGCAATCGTTGGCCCCTCACTTGTTCCGGTAGAGTATTTCCCAGGAATCCGAAAGAGCGCGATCAGTACTTCGTCGCGAGTAAAAGAGTTGCGTCCGCGCGCAGCTTTGACGGTGGACTTTTTGACGCATCGGTCTACTTCCGGCACTTGGAAATCGGTTACTTTGGTTTTTCCGGCGGCTCAGTTGGCCTTGCGGCGCAGGAAGGCCGGGACATCGAGAACGTTTTCCTCGATCGAATTGCGCACAGGAGGGGAGCGGCCGTACGGATCGAGGCCCTGCGGAGCCGCATGGCGCGCATATTCCGGTCGCCCTTCGGGGTGGCGGGCCGTCGGGCGGAGCGGCGAACTCTCTAATTGCGGCAGCGGTGCACTACGCTCGATCCGGTCGGCGATGCGGCGGCTGTCGTTGCTCAGCCTGCCGGCGAGTTCCGTGAGTGAGCTTTGCGCTGGTTGAATCTGGCGCGCCGGGTCGAGATTATCGATGCCGGTCGCCACCACTGAGACGCGGACGATACCTTCCAGGCTTTCATCGAAAGACGCGCCGACGATGATGTTAGCGTCCGGGTCGGCCTCTTCACGAATGCGGGTAGCAGCTTCGTCGACCTCGAATAACATCAGGTCCTTGCCGCCGGTGATGGAGATTATGAGGCCACTGGCGCGCTTGATCGAGGGGTTCTCGATCAATGGATTGGAAATCGCGGCCACAGCGGCGGTGAGCACGCGCTTCTCGCCAGAAGCCTCGCCCCTGCCCATCATGGCCTTCCCCTTCTCACGCATTACGGCGAGAACGTCGGCAAAATCGAGATTGATGAGACCTTCCTTGACTATAAGATCGCTGATGCAAGCCACACCCGAATAGAGCACCTGATCGGCCAGGGCGAAGGCATTGGCGAATGTGGTCTTCTCGTTGGCCACCCGGAACAGGTTCTGGTTTGGGATGATCAGCAGGGTGTCCACTACCTTCAGCAGTTCGACGATGCCGGCTTCGGCAAAGCGCATGCGGCGCTGGCCCTCGAAGTGGAATGGCTTCGTGACTACACCGATGGTGAGAATGCCGAGTTCACGCGCGGTCTTGGCGATAACGGGCGCTGCCCCAGTGCCGGTACCGCCGCCCATGCCGGCAGTAACGAACACCATGTGTGCGCCGCTCAAATGATCGCGGATCTCGTCGATTGCCTCTTCAGCTGCGGCGCACCCCACCTCGGGTTGCGAGCCGGCGCCAAGGCCTTCTGTCACCTGGGTGCCTATCTGGATGATGCGCTTGGCCTTCGACATGGTGAGCGCCTGTGCGTCGGTATTGGCGACGATGAAGTCGACGCCCTGCAGCCCGGCCGCGATCATGTTGTTGACGGCATTGCCGCCGGCGCCGCCGACCCCAAACACGATAATGCGCGCCTTCATCTCGCGAATATCGGTGATGTTGGTCATTTTTGCCTCACGATTGCTCCAGCAGCCTTGGGAATGAGAGGTGCTACCTACAAGCCTTACGGTCTGCTTCCACTATGGTCGCGGCTAGATGTCCCAGTCGGCTTGCAGCTTGTCCGTGGCTATCGATCGAGCCGCCAGCTCGGCCACCGGTCCACAGAGCCGCCAGCTCACCTTCAAGCCGTGCCGTCGCCTCATTGGCTGCCATAGTCTCGGCAGTCCTCTGCAGAAGCTCAACCGTCAGGCGATCGGCGCGCTCGCGCTCGCGGTCAAAATCTGCTCTGTGATCGGCTGTCCTTGCTTCGAGCCGCGCGATCTCCGCCCTGAATGCCTCGATCTTTTCCGTAAACAGGGCGATGTTGTCTGCCTGGCGACCACCTCGTGGGCGGGGCGTATGCCGTATTTCAGCGAGATCAACACTTACCAGAGCTTTGCCATCATCCGAAAGTGAGCGCGGGAGCTGGCGTCGCTTGGCAAGCGAACGAGCGACCTCTGGCGAGATTTTCAGGCAGATACCTAAAGCGGCATATGTCAGCGCCTCAACGGACATCGGCTGTTCTCCTAGAACGAACCGGGCGGTAATCGGCTGATGATGACCGGGCGATGACCACAAGCTAGGCTGCGTTGGTTAATAGACTGTTAACGGGCGGGCGGCGATCTGTCACTTGAGCGGGCCGCGCGGCCGGGAGCAACAGCAGCTGTTGTTGGTACGCGATGCGGACATGCGGCCAGCGCTCTCTTCAGGTTCGCGTGCGCTGATTCCTCGAGCTGGACGTTTTTGTCTTTTTGCGGTCGCGGTTGAATGTCGGTCGTGAACAAGCCTGCTTCAGAAGCCCGCAACGGTGTAAATCCCGTCACGAAAGAGCCCATGGAGTTCGCGGCCAAAGCCAGCCAGCAAGTCGGTCAAGGCGTCACCCCTGAAGGTTGCTAAAGACGCTGTTTGAAGCGGACGGCTTGGTTGAGGCGTGTTCGTTCATCTGAACTGTGGGTAACTGCATCACACCCTGGACAGGCACCTCTACCCGCACACTATGCGCCCCGAGACGGAATCTCTGGAGGGCCTAGGGGGACAGTCTCGCAAGGGCCATGCGGTGTAATGCCCGCGTGGCCTTTTGTCTTTTATTGTCTGACGGTGAAAATAGGGACTCTGGGTAACGGCCGCTTCTGGCGCAATGCGGACGACCAACGGTAAATCGACGCCGGACCGCGAAATGGACGCCCGTTGTGCCTGTCGTAAATCAAATCCGGACATATTGGTGGTGTAGCCCGCCGAGAATTGGGCGACAAAGAATGTGCCCGGCGCGATCGACGGCGCGCGAGACCGGTGCATCTTTCTCCAGGGATAGATGCGTGCGGGCCCCATTGTAATATTTCATGTACGACAGCAGTAGGTGACCGAGGTGTCGCTCGCCGAACACAACAACGTGGTCAAGGCACTCCCGTCGGATCGAACCGATCAGCCGTTCGGCATATCCGTTTTGCCATGGGGAGCGCGGCGATGTCGGCCGGTCACGAATGCCCATTGATCGAAGTCTTCGGATGAAGACCTCACCATAGGCCCCATCCCGGTCACGGATCAGGTAGCGGGGAGCCTGTTCCCAACCGCATGCTTCCGTGACCTGATTTGCGATCCATTCTGCAGTGGGGTTAGCTGTGACGCCAAACCACAAAATTTGTCGTCGGCTGTGCCCCATGATCAGCAATCCATAGAGCAGGCGAAACGAGATCGTCGGCACGACGAACAAATCCATCGCCGCGATGGCGTCGGCATGGTTATGAAGAAACGTCTTCCAGCCTTGCGACGGTGGCCCTCGTCTCTTCACCATATACTTGGCCACGCTCGTCTGGCCGATATCGATGCAGAGCTTAAGCAGCTCTCCGTGGATCCGCGGCGCTCCCCACAACGGGTTGGCGATGCTCATCTCGCGGATAAGCTTGCGTATCTCTGTCGGTAAGGTTGGTCGGCCGCCACGACGTCGTGACCTCCAGCGCCAGTACGATCTGAACCCGGCGCGGTGCCACTTTATAACGGTATCTGGCTTCAAAACCGCCAGAGCGTTTAGGACTGTTGGCGCCAATCGATACACCCCGGCAAAGATCAAGCGGTCCATGGCGCTGAACGTCTGCCTCTTGGGCGAATGCCGTCTCAGTATGTTAATCTGATGCCGAAGAACCAGGATCTCGGCTGCCAACGAGGCACGCGATCGGAACAATAATACCAGCGCCGACCAGATCAGGCTGCAAGCTTCTCTCATAAGATAGAAACATTGCGCGATTCGGCTTCACTTGCCAGCCGAATTAGGTTTCCGACAGGGACAGGCACCGGCGCGCAAGCAGTCACCCACGACGCGCTCCGAGAAATAGATCTCGGCCGTGTCGATCATGCAGGAACCGGCGTCATTGACGGTCCAGTACGTCTCGAGAACCGCCGCACGATCGGCACGCCGCCACTTGTTCGTGCCGATCCCCAAGGGCAGCACATGGATGCCGGTTCGACCTAGGGGGCGCGCATCATCATCTGCGGGCATCGCTGGACCTCTCACAAGGCGAAAGCGCCGTTGGCTCGTTGGTGTCACGACGCTGGCATTTCAAGGTTACGCCATAGCGACTACGGCCGCGTCCTTGAACCGGATTTAAGGCTCGCGCTCGCCAAACCGCGCTTTCGTTGGTTACCATCCACGTAATCCGGCGCGCCGCTGAAGTTCTGAGGGTTACTTCAACGCGCGCTGAAGGTGAGGCCGGCGCGCTCCTTCAGACGCTTGCGCAACGCCGGACCCATCAGCGCGCCGGGCGTCCAGGTGCCGCCCTCGCCCTGCACGTCGCGCACGAGGCAGAGAGCGCTCTCGGCGATCATCTTGCTGGTCGAGCCGTAGCCCGGATCGCGGTCGCCCGTGACTACCGCCTCGACCCGTCTGCCATCCGGCAGCTCGCCCAGGAAGAGGATGTCGTAGAAGCCCTTCTCGCGCTCTTCCCGAGTCGGGCCTGCGCCGGGTTTGAGACCGCCGATCCCGAACAAGGAAACCATCGTGGCGAACGTCTCCGTCGTCACGCGAGCGATTTCCCCAAATCCCGGCGCGACCATCATCTCGTCGTAAACGAAGTCCGTGCCGTAGGGGTGACCCAACAGGAAATTCGTGCGGTGCACGTTCTTGGTGTTGATTGGCGCCATGGGGAACGGCACGAGCCACACGTTCATGCTCGGGTCGTATTCGGGGATGAGGCCCGACGGCTGAGACGGCCCGGTGAACCCCGGCGTCAACGCGAAGGGATCGGTCAGCAGGCGGATCAGGGCCGGGTCGCGCGCGGCGGCGGCCAACGTCGCCTGAGCGCTCGCCGCGGTGCCGCCAGACATGCCGCCTTTCACCTTGCGTAGGCGGCCTTTGACCCGCCGCGCCGGGCGTCCGTATTTCTCGCGCGCCTTCTCCTGCAGCGTGAGCACGCCGAGATCGAACGGGATGGAATCGAAGCCGCAGGAGAAGACGATGCGCGCGCCGGTTCGTTTCGCCTCTTCGTGATGGGCGTCGATCATGCGCCGCATCCAAGCCGGTTCGCCGCACAGATCAACATAGGCCGTGCCCGTGGCCGCGCAGGCCGCCACAAGCTCGGGACCGTGGAGCTGATAAGGCCCGACCGTCGTGATAATCACGGCCGCACGCTCGCACATCGAACGCAGGCTGGCCGGCTCGGCGGCGTCCGCCTTAACCAAAGGCAAATCGTCCGGTGCGCCGATGTCGGCACGCACCTTCTGGAGCTTGTCGGTCGAGCGTCCCGCGATCGCCCAGGACGGAGCATTATCGCCGCGATAGGACGTCACCAGATATTCGGCGATGAGACGGCCGGTGTAACCCGTCGCGCCATAGACGATGAGGTCGAAGTCCCGCTTCACGACGTTGGTCCTCCTCGAGACCCGGGAGAGCTATCTTCAGATCCCTGTGCAATCGCTCTGTACGGGAGGATACCACAGTTCCCGCCATGGGGGGCGCAACGTCCGGTTGGGATCTTGTGTCACGAGCGTTGCCCGTCCACACGGCAATGCGCAACGGTACGACGAAATGCGACTCCGGCAGCAGCCGCTGGGCCCTCGTGATGCCGCTAGTCAAATCGCACGTGTGCAGCTTTGCAGCTTTCAAATGCTGCCGCACACGGCGGTCTCAGATACGAGATATGTTGACAGGGCTCGGCTTTATTCCTCCTTCCATTTGATCGAGCAGCCAATAGACGCCTTTTGGTCAGCCGGCGCCACACCGGTGGTCGCAATCGCGCGCATGGCCTCGACAAGCTCTCGGGGCGCCCCCGCGCGAGGCGGAGTTGTGCGGCCTTCGTCGAGCCGGCCGCGATACTTGAGCTTGCGGTCGGCGCTGTAACCGAAGAAGTCCGGCGTACAGACCGCCCCATACGCCCGAGCGACTGTCTGGGTCTCGTCGTGGAGATACGGAAACGGGAAATCATGAGCCTTCGCGAAACGCTTCATATTCTCAAATGAGTCGTCGGGATAGCTCGCCGCATCGTTCGAGCAAATCGCCGCAAAGCCTATGCTCTCCGACATCAGCACGCGGGCGTCCGAAACCATGCGGTCGATCACCGCTTTAACATAGGGACAATGGTTGCAGATGAAGACGACGACCGTGCCTTTTTCGCCCGCAACGTCGTCCAGTGCGTAAGTCTTGCCATCGGTGGCCGGAAGCCGGAACTCCGCCGCCGGCGTATCAAGAACGACTTGGGTAGCTGTTGTCGCCATATCGCACCTCCTTGTGCCCAAATATATGCTGACGACGGCCTGCCGGGGCACAGTTTCCAAAGCCTGCTCGCCAGTCGCGTCGTTTTGGCCAGACTGAAAGGCTGATCGGCTCGATCCGCAGGGAATGCCTTGACCACGTTGTTGTGTTCAGCGAGCGCCACCTCCGTCACCTACTGCTGTCGTACA
The DNA here is from genome assembly GCF_900129425.1 of Bradyrhizobium erythrophlei. Taxonomy (NCBI): domain Bacteria; kingdom Pseudomonadati; phylum Pseudomonadota; class Alphaproteobacteria; order Hyphomicrobiales; family Nitrobacteraceae; genus Bradyrhizobium; species Bradyrhizobium erythrophlei. The sequence goes on from NZ_LT670817.1 coordinate 507,961, forward strand.
TGAAATATTACAATGGGGCCCGCACGCATCTATCCCTGGCGAAAGATAGCTGGATCAAGAACCAGCGATCATTATTGGTAAGTCGGACGCGACCAGGCAGCCTACGCCTCACGACATTCAACTGATGTCGAAGCACCGCGTTCTCCGCCTCAAGCCGCAAATTCGACTTGAATGGCGAGGCCAGGACGGCCAGAACGAAACAGAGCAGCCCGATCATTCCGCCAGCTTAGGCGATTCCATCACGCCATCAACTCGAATAAGGTTTTCGGTACACACAGCCATCTGATCCTGCTTGCTGTACCGCTCTTCGTCCTCCTTGGCGGGGATGGCGCGCGCGATGGTCGGGTTCTTGGCATCGACCGATACGAGTTCCCCCCAGCCGCGCAACACAATCCTCCGACATTAGTGACCCAGCGCTTCGCGCCTTGCAGCCACGAGAGCCGCCGTGTCGTCGGGATGCGCGATCTGCTTGACCATCAGCGCCGCCGCCGCGATCAGGCCCGGGATAGCTACGATCGCAAAGATCTCGCTGAAGGTCAGTTGCCGGCGCGCGAGCTCGGCCACGAGAAAGGAGCCGGCAACGCCACCAAAACGGCCCAGGCCCAGCATCCAAGCCACACCGGTCGCGCGTCCCTGCGTTGGATAGAAGCCGGCGGCCAGTGCGGGCAACGACGACTGAGACGTGTTCATGAGGGTGCCCGCGACGAATACCGCCACCACCAGCAGTGCGAGGTTGCCCGCCATTTGGCCGATTGCATAGACGCTCACCGCGGTCAGCGCGAAACCGACCGCGATGATCACGTTGGCGTTGAAACGATCCATCAGCCAGCCGAACAGGATCGCGCCGACGCCGCCGAGTGGGAACAGGGCGGAGATCAGCGCAGCGGTCTGCGGCGACAGCCCCGCATCCTTGAACAGAAGCGGCATCCAGTTGATCAGCGCGTAGAAGATCACCAAGCCCATGAAATAGGCCACCCACAAACTCACCGAGCCCGCGAGATACGAGCTCGAGATCACCATGCCGATGCCGCTTTTGGCTGCTGTCACGCCCGCTTTCTCGTGCATGACGAACGAGGTTGCGTCCGGCACCGTTGCGGCGATGCGGTGCAGCACGCTGCGAATGCGCTCGACCGGCTGATTCCTGGCAACCATGAAGCGCACAGACTCTGGCAGCAGCAGCGCGATCAGCACGGTCAATACCAGCGGCGTAGTCCCGCCGAGCACCAGGACGCTTCGCCAGCCCCACTGCGGTATCATCCAGGCAGCCAGAAAACCACCGAAAGCCGCACCCAACGGGAAGCCGCAGAACATGGCGTTGGTCAGCGTAGCGCGCCGCCCGTCGGGGCAATACTCGCTCATCAAGGTGACGGCGTTGGGCATGGCGGCGCCAAGCCCAACGCCTGTGATGAAACGCCAGACGACAAGTTGGCTCAGGCTGCTTGCGAACGCGGACATCAGGCAGGCGACACCCATGATCAGCACCGAGCCCATCAACACCGCCTTGCGACCGACGCGATCGGCCGACGGTCCCGAGGACAGGGCGCCGGCCGCCAAGCCGAACAGCGCCGCACTCAGAACCGGCGCCAGAGCCGGCCGCTCCAGTCCCCATTCGGTGACCAATGATGGAGCGATGTAGCCGATGGCAGCGGTGTCGAAGCCGTCCAGGAGAACGACGCAAAAACAAAGCGCGAAGATCTCCCACTGAAAGCGCGAGAACGGATGCTCGTTTAGAAAGGTCTGAACGTCGACGGTGCGGGCGGCGGGCATGATTGTTATCCCTTGATGACTTTTCGGTTTCGATTCTCATCGCTATCCGGTTTCGGCATGGTTACCGGACGGGCCTCTCTTGTTTGAGCCGCGAGCCGAACTGGGGCATTGGGAGCGCCAAAGCCCTGGTAACCTCGTCGCTGCACGATTTCGAAGAAAAAACGTTCATCAAACGCGCGCGTGTAGACTTGAAAGAATTCGCCGGTATCGTCGCGATCATACAGAATTTGGTTTTCTCTCATACTTGTTGCGACCGCCGGATCGAGATCAAATCTGCTCTCAACGTCGTCATAATAATTGTCAGGGATTTTCAGAAGAGACGCGCCCGCGGAACGCATCCCTGCAACCGTCTCGAAAATGTCATCGCTTTCGAAAGCGATGTGTTGAACTCCCGCGCCAAAAAACTCCGTCAGGAATCGCGCAGACATGGTCCGCGTCGCAGCCGATCCATTAAGAACGATACGGAATGTTCTGTCAGGATTCAGAATTGCCTGGCTCTGTACAAGCCCGAGAGGGTCCGCAATTTCAAGCTGCGGTGACCTTTGAAGGTGAAAAATTCCGGTGTAGAACTGCTGCCAGGACAGCATCTGTTCGTATGGCATCGACTGCGAAATATGATCGATAGTGCTAAGATGGTTTGAACCGGTATTATCGACGATAGGCACAAAATCCTGATCCCAATTCGACGTGTCAGGATCAAGAAAATACAACAGACTTCCGCCAACACCCCGGATAGCCGGAATTTTCATTTCGTCAGTACCTACCGGCTGGTGAAACGACGTTGTGTCAAGCGCCTTCGCCCGCGCCATCGTGCGGTCGACATCATCGACGCTTAAAGCGATAGCGCAGATGCCGGACCCGTGCGTCAGGTAGTGGGATCGCGCGAAACTTTCTTCCGAACAGTTGATCAAAAGGTTGATGGCGCTTTGCGACCATCGTTCCACTGGCTTGCTGCGATGCCGACCGCTTAGGCGGAAGCCAAGCTGGAGAAAGATGGTTGCAAGATCACCTGCATGATTCTTGTCGACCGCGAATTCGACAAAAGCTACGTCCCTAATTTCCGATCTTGGGCTGATCGCCTTTGTTTTCTTCTTTCTGCCGATATTGGCTTGATCTTCCAGCAGAACCAGGGAACGCATCCCATCAATTGCTACTTCTTTGGCTGATCGAGATCGAAATTGATCATTGAAAATCTCGAGCGACAATGGGCCCGAGTATCCTGTCGCAAAAACGGATTGCATAAAGTCGCTGATATCAAGATTTCCTTGACCGGGAAAACAACGAAAATGTCTGCTCCATGACAGCACGTCCAGATCCAGTTGGGGCGCGTCGGCTAGTTGAACGAGGAATATGCGGTCTCCGGGAATGGAGCCAATGGCTGAGACTGGCAGAGACGGCGCAAGTGTATGAAAGCTATCGAGAATGATTCCGATGGATTTGTGATTGGCGCGACGTACGATTTGCCACGCGTCGCGATAGTCATTGACGTGACGCCCCCACGCCAGTGCTTCGAAACCGACGCGTAGTCCTTGGGCGCTGGCGCGTTCGCCGAGTTCACGTAGATCGTCAGCGGCGCGATCAATGCCGCCAAGCGAAGCAGGCGACACGTTGCTGCAAATGAGCAGCAAATCAGTGCCGAGCTTGTGCATAAGGTCGAATTTTCGTTCGACTCTCCTGAAATTCTGCGCACGTTGCGGTTCCGGCATGCCCTCGAAATCTCGGAAGGGCTGAAGCGCGCAGATGCTTAGACCGAGATCTCGGCACATTTTTGCAACATCGCTTGCGCTGCCGTCAAAAGATATAAAATCGCTTTCGAATATCTCAACCGCATCGAAACCGGCGGCTGCAATTGCTTGTAGCTTTTTATCCAAGGTGCCACTAACGGACACGGTTGCTATCGAGTATTTCATGATCCGACACATCCCGCTATTTCTATAAGCTCTCACCTGCATCTCGAGTTGGAAGGAGTGCTGTGACTTCGCTCGCTTCGTAAGTAGCTTGTGACGTGTTTGATGAGCTCTCGGTCAGCTCAATAACTGATTTGCGCCACATCCCGCAGTTCATCCGGCGTCGTGGTTCGAAACCCGAAAAATTCCAAATAAGCGGGGATCTGTTCAAACAGCATGTCGGTGCCGATCTGGAATTCGCAACCGCGCGCTCGTGCTCCGGCAAGGAAGGGCGTAATCTCTTGCTTCATCACCACTTCACCGACGAATGTTGACGGTGCAATGCGTGTTACGTCCATCGGCAGCGGGTCGCCGGCTTTCATACCGAGTGGCGTAGCGTTGACGACGACATCGTAACCGGCTGGGTCGATCGAGCCGACCGTAACTTTCAGGTTCGGATAGTTGGCGCGCAAACGTTCGGCGAGACCGTTCATCATCGGCGCAAATGCATCGAACAATGCAAGCTCCGCCACGCCGGCCTTGGCGAACGACGCCGAAATGGCGGAACCCACACCGCCGTTGCCCGCCACGAGCACGCGGGCCCCGGTCAATACGCGGCCCTTACGCTGGATGCCGCGCACGAAGCCCTCGCCATCGAACATGTCGCCAACGAGCGTACCGCCAACTCCGAGGCGGACCGCGTTGCACGCACCCGCGACCTTTGCGGAGATCGACACCTCGTCCAGGAGCGCGATTGTCGCAACCTTGTGAGGCATGGTCACCAGCGCGCCGTGGATGTTGGAAAGCTTGAATACCAGCTTGAGAAATGCTGGATATTCTTCAGGCTTACAACCCATCGGAACGACGATCGAGTCGATGCCGTATTTCTCGAAGTAGGGATTGTAGATCATTGGCGCCTTGAAGGACTCGGTCGGATAGCCCAGGTGGACGATGAGTTTCGTTTTGCCGCTTATCATGGCCAGAATCCTCACTCTAATGCGCGATCCGCATCAGCCGCCTTTGGTCGCAGTTTCGTCAATCAGGCGAGAAAGTCGCTGCAGGGCCAACGTATAGCCTTGGGTGCCGAACCCCGCGATGACGCCGTCGGCACGGCTCGAAACATAAGAATGATGTCGGAAAGCCTCCCGCTTGTGGACATTCGAAATGTGAATTTCGAGCACCGGACCATCGAACGCGTTCAGCGCGTCGAGGATGGCGACCGACGTATGTGTGAACGCTGCGGGATTGATCACAATGCCAGCGGCGGTCTCACGCGCCTCGTGTATCCAATCGATGATTTCATATTCCCGATTGCTCTGGTGGAACTTTAATTCCAGATTACTCTCCGTAGCAACACGCCTGCATGCAATCTCCACGTCGGCGAGCGTTTCGTGCCCGTAGATGGCGGGTTGTCGTTTGCCGAGCAAATTGAGGTTCGGTCCGTTGATGATGTAAACAACTCGTTTCATACCCGAATCCTTGGACATAGGCGGCTAAGATCGATCGAGGAGGGTGATTGGAATTTCCCGCAGAATGCCAGCAAGAACCCTCCACGCCGCCGGATTGACGTATAGCAAAGCGCGCGACCCTGGCACGATGTTCACGCGCTGATCTGGCGCAACGGACGCTCGCCGTGCGCTCTCGATGACGTGCAGGCGCACGCCGGTCGGTGCCGCGGGCATGGGATCAGAAAGACCCAACGCGATCACATCCGACACATACTCACGTTCGACCTCGGCGACGCGGAGAGCAGACCGCAACCCGGTGTCGAAGGCAATCATGATGGTCTTTCGCCCGATGCGGAGAGCCGCACCGCGCGAGGCCACGGTGAGCGGATTGTCCAGTGACCGGTCGTTGATGTTTATTAGAATGTTAGACTTCGCCGGACGATAGCCGATGGCGTGTAGCCACATCGAGAGTGGCGCTAGTGTTACGTCGCCGCCGAGATGTCCCGGCACGAGCACTACGGGTTTCCCATCCCCGTAAGGAACATTCTGGCCGCGATAAACTGCGTCCGAAGAATTGAGAAGGACCTCAACGGCAGCTTCCAACGAGTCATACGGCCAGAACAGCGGGAGGCCAAATGTGCGGAGTGTCTCATCAATAAAGCCAGCCGCGGGCCCTAATATCGTCGACACGGACGCCTGGTGCGGTACGCGCTTCTTCAGGCGGTTGAGATCATCCGGCATAGCTGTCCCCCGCATTCGCCGCCGCCTGTGTTTGTTCAAGGAAGTTTCCGATCAATGCCACGCATTGCCCAGTTGATTCCCAGATTACGCGATGGGCAAAGCCCGGCAGGATTGCGAGTTGCGCATCGGGAATCAACTCCGCCAGCACCTCGGAATTGTGGGCCGGAATCAATACATCACCATCGCCAGTCATGATCAGGGTCGGCGAGCGCACGGACGAAAGCGCCTCTGACGTGTCGAAATCCACGAAAGCCTGGAATTGCAGATCTGCCGCGTGAAGAGGAGTTGGAGTTTCGAGCTCCCGCTGCATCTGCCGCTCAACCTTGTCGATGTTGGTGGCAAGGTACTTGGGCTCGTAAGTTACGGTCCAGATACGCCGGGCCGCGGCCGCAGGATCGAGCCCATCGAGATCGTGCATGATGTTGATGACCGTTGATCGCGCATAGATGGCCCGTCGACCGCCGCAGAGCGTCGCGCAGAGCACAAGGGACAACACCCGCTCGGGATAGCGGCATACCAGTTCCTGCGCGATTGCCCCGCCCATCGAATAGCCAAGAACATTGGCGCGTGCAATTTCCAAATGATCCATAAGGCCGCACACATCCTTGGCCATGTTGGAGAGCTCATACCCGAATAAAGGTTTGTCGCTGAGACCTGTGCCGCGATTATCGAAAAGCACGACTGTAAAGCGCTCCGCCAGCGCGTCGATGAAGTCGAGCGGCCACGCGCGCGAGTTAAGACGATAGCCCATGACGAGGATAAGGGGTGGACCGGAGCCACGGATATCGAAAGCGATCTTAATGCCGTTAACCTCGGCGTCGCACATCGTCATCGGGCGACCAGCCAGTGGGATCTGTTCCTGCAGCTTGTCTGCACGATCGGACTTGCGCCTCTCTTTCATAGTGAGCCTGCTTGTTCTCGAAGCATGAACTTTTGGATCTTCCCGGTCGAGGTCTTGGGCAGCGGCCCGTAGACGAGGGTTTTTGGTACTTTGAAGCGCGCCATGCGTGCCCGGCAAAAGGCGATGACCTCCTTGTCATCGGGCTGCGTGGCGCCGGGCTTGAGTTCGAGGAAAGCGCAGGGTGTCTCTCCCCATGTCGGGTCGGGACGGGCGACGACAGCCGCCAGCATGACAGCTGGGTGCTGCGTGAGGACTTCTTCCACCTCAAGACTAGAAATATTCTCGCCGCCTGAGATGATGATATCCTTGGAGCGATCCTTGATCTCGATTGCCCCATCCGGATGCCAAACGGCAAGGTCACCTGAGAGGCACCAGTTTCCGACGAGCGTTTTCGCCGTTGCGGGCTCGTTCTTGAGGTAACCTTTCATGACAGTATTGCTGCGTACCATGATCTCGCCGACGGTCGTGCCATCGCGCGGCACCGGGATCATTGTCTTGGGGTCAGTGACCGTGACCGCTTCGACCATAGGATAGGCGACGCCTTGGCGTGCCATCTTGGCAAAGCGTTCGTCGGCCGGCAGTGCGTTCCATTCCGGCAGGAAGACGCTGGAGGTCGCGGGTCCGTAGGTTTCCGTAGCCCCGTAGAGATGCGTGACTCGAAAGCCGAGAGCTTCCATGGACCGGAAGACGGCAGAGGGGGGCGCCGCGCCGCCGGTCGCAACAGTGACCGTGTGATCGAACGGCACGCGCTGGTCGGCGGGAGCATGAGCCAGCATATTGAGTACGATCGGCGCACCGCAGAGATGCGTGACCCGATGATGGGCAATCAGCCGGAAGATTGCTGCCGGCTCCACCTTGCGAAGGCATACCTGTGTCCCGCCGGCGGCGACGACGGCCCACGGATAGGACCAACCCGAACAATGGAACATCGGCAACGTCCAAAGATAGATGCTGTCGAAACCAAGTCCAAAGCTGAAGCCGTTACCAAGCGCCGAGAGATAGGCGCCTCGGTGGCTGTAGACGACGCCTTTCGGATCTCCCGTGGTGCCGGAGGTATAGAGCAGGCAAAGCGACTGCCACTCGTCCGCGATTCCTGGCCAAGGGAACGCTGGATCGGCGCCAGTAAGAAGCGCTTCATAGTTGCGCGGGCCCAACGGCGCCGCCGAAGATTCGGAAGCATCGATGTCGATGACGACTATCTCATGATCGACCTGCTCCAACGCTTGCCGCACCAGCGGCGCATAGTCCCCATCGACGATCAGAACCTTGGCGCCCCCATGCGCGAGCGAAAAGGCGATATTTGCTGCATCCAGCCGCGTGTTGAGCGGATTGAGTACAGCACCGAGCATCGGCACGGCAAAATGCGCCTCGATCATTTCAGGAATGTTTGAAGCGATGATTGCCACGGTATCAAGCCGACCGACCCCAAGCGCCGCCAGCGCGGAGGCGAGACGCACGCAGCGATCAAGCAGTTGCGCATAAGTATAGCTGCGCGGACCATCGATCACCGCGATCTTTTCTGCGAACGCGCTTGCGGCGCGGTTGAGAAAGCTCACGGGGGACAGCGGCACGTAGTTGGCCGGATGTGGGTCGAGGCCTGCCTCGAATGCGTGCACGTCTTTCAACATCATCGGTGTTCCCCAATCATGTTCTGCGCCGACGGGCGCTCCTCTGCGGCAAGATCTCGTAGGTCTAGAATTGCATCGTCGACACTCATAGGCTTGAGACCAGGTGACCGCCGTCGACGACGATCACGCTGCCGGTCATGTAAGAGCCAGCTTCCGAAGCAAGTAGGAGAAGGGGTCCTTCGAGCTCTCTCAATTCGCCGAGCCGTCTTTGCGGGACCCGCTTGATGAGCGCCTGACCGGCATCACCCCTGAAGAAATCATCGTTGAGCTCGGTCTCGAAATATCCCGGCGCAAGCGCGTTAACACGAATGCCAAACCGGGCCCATTCAAGCGCCAGCGCCTTGGTCATTTGCACGACGCCAGCCTTCGAAATCGCATAGGGTGCGACCGAGCTCGCAACCCGGACGCCGAGGATCGAGGCGATATTGACGATGGAGCCTTTCAGCTTGTGCGCGACCATTCGCCGCCCCGCGGCCTGCGCTACCAGCCAAACGCCCTTCAGGTTGGTGTCGACAACTTTGTCCCAATCTGACTCGTCCTGATCAAATGCCGGGCGTGTTGCCGTCACGCCGGCATTGTTGACGACGATTTCGATCGGACCGAAGCGCGCTTCTGCGGCGTCCAGCGCGCTCTCGATGCTCGCCGCTGCGGTGACGTCCATCACGACGCTCTGGGCTCGACCATTCGCGGTTCCGATATCATCGACGGTTTTGGCGAGCGCTTCAGCGCGGCGCGCAGCGACTGTCACCTGCGCACCACGCGTCGCCAGGAACACCGCAAAAAATCGCCCAAGACCGCTCGAGCCACCGGTGACAAGAACATGTTTGCCGTCGAGCGAAAACAGATCACTCATTGCTCACCTCTTGCAAACACGCCGCGCATTATCATCGCACCTTGTTCCAGACCAGGATCGACCGACCCATCGTGCCGTCGAGATAACTCCTGTAGGGCGCGGTTGTGATCGTCAACACGTCTCCCTCCAGCACGAAGTGGCGGATTTGGTGGGTGCCGGTCCATGCCTGGTTCCACGAGGTGTCGATGTGGTGAACCACGACGTTCTCGCCCAACGAGAACGTGCCTGCATAGGCAACCATAGTGCCCAGCAGCTGCACGCCTTCTTCGTCCGTTGGCACCGCGTCACGCGGCGCGACGCGGTCATCGCGCGTGAAGATGGCATACATGCGGCCGTCCGGCGCGTAGCCGATGTAGCCAACTGGAGCGTCGCCGAATTGATTGTGCCGCTGCCCGTCGGACAAGCGCTCACGAACATAGGATCGCAAACTCCACGTTCCGATCACGGCACAATCGACAGGCGGCTTGCCCCGCTTCACAGATGTCAAGACTTCTTCGTCTGTCGCCATGTGAGACTCCTGTTGCTAACGGTCGTGCCGACCAACGCGTGACCGCGTCGCAAGAATCCTCGTTAAATATCGAAGAAAACTGTCTCGCGATCGCCCTGCAGATGGATGTCGAATGTGTAGACGGTGGCGCCGTCCCGCTCTGATCGCGGTGCGATCAGAGTTTTACGGCGTTCGGGTTGCTCGATAATATTCAGTACTGGGTCTTCGGAATTTGCGGCCTCTTCGTCGCAGAAATACATGCGTGTGGCGAGGCCAACGTTGATGCCGCGGGAGGCAAGCCAGAAACTGATGTGCGGCGCCATTATCTTGCGGCCTTTGCGACCTGCCACACTTCCCGGTTTGATGGTGTGGATCGTGTAGAGCCCGGTGACGAAATCCGTCCCAGTCCGCGCCCAGCCACGAAATCTCTGGTCGAGCGCCTTGTCCTGCGTGTCAGACGGATGATTGTAGCGGCCGGCGGCATTGGCCTGCCACGTCTCAACCAGCACGTCCTTGGTCACGTGCCCTGCGCCGTCGAAAATGCGCCCCTCGATAATGATTCGCTCGCCAGCTACGCCGGGACCTGCGATGTCGCCGCTGAAATTATTCTCGAAGATTTCAAAGCCCGCTTGCTTTGGTATGAGACCGATGTGGACATATGGACCGGCCGTCTGCGATGCCGTCTCCGGCAGATAGGACGGAATAAAAGGCGTCGGTGTCATGTCAATTTCCCTGCAGCTTGTTTTCGAACAGGGTTTGGCGGCGTCCGCGCAGCACGATGTCGAACCGGTAAGCGAGGCATTCCAGCGGCCGCGACGCATTGAGGTCGAGTCTGGCAGTCAAACGGTCCGCCGCCGACTTGTCGGGGATTGTTGCGAGGATCGAATCGTGGGGGATGAGCGGGTCGCCCTCGAAATACATCTGTGTGATGAGCCGCTGCGCAAAGCCGGTTCCGAACACAGAAAAATGAATGTGAGCCGGTCGCCAACTGTTGACGCGGTTTCGAAATGGATAAGCGCCGGGTTTGACCGTTCGAAAAAAGTAATAGCCGTGCTCGTCGGTCAACATCCGCCCACAGCCGCCGAAATTGGGGTCGATCGGTGCGATATAGGTGTCGTTGCGGTGGCGATAGCGTCCACCCGCATTCGCCTGCCACACCTCGACGAGCGTGTTGGACACAGGTTGCCCGTTGCCGTCGAGAACGTAGCCGTGGACGATGGTCTGTTCGCCGATGGCTTCGCCGGTCTTCGCATAATTATGGATGAGATCATTGTCGAGCGGACCGAGCTCGTCAGGCGTAAATATTGGACCGGTCACTTCCGACAGCGAGTTCTGCAGCGACCACAATGGGATGCGAGGCGAGCGTAGCACGCTTGTCTTGTAGACGGGCGTATGCGCCGGCGGATGGAGATCGCGGTCGCGTTGGTGAAATTCGGCTTCAGTTGTCATGCTTTCGTACCTTGCATGCGCGTAGCCGAGACGGTCGGGAGGTCGTCGCTTTTGTCGATCGGGATCGAACACTGCAGTGTTTGTCATGCGACATGGCCCATTTCACTAGTGCAGTCATCATCAGCATGTCATCGCCCACGCGATCTCATACCCGGGCCAGCCGCGCTCCTGCCATGGTTGCCGCCCGCATGCGGTCGTAGTCACCCTTGTCGACGGGAACAGCGCTTGGTTGACCGAGATCCTTGATTTGGATTCGATAAGTCTCCCGGGCACTCCAGGCCGCAACCGCCGCCATGATTGTAATAGCAAAGGTTATCGCGCCGATCGTAAGAGGGATGTTAGTCGAGCCGGGCGGCGCCACGGTTGCGAAAAGCGCCGGGAGCAGGGCCGTGATCGTTGTGCCGACATTCTGCGAGATGGCCATCGCCGAGACGCGGGTGCGGGTCTGGAAGAGTTCGGGGTAAAAGCTCGGGTAAATGGCGTTGTAGCCTTGGTAGACGACGCCCCACATGAGCAGCGACACGATAATCGCCAAGGGTACGCTATGGGTGCTGATGGCGTAAAGGTAGCAGAACGCGAGCAGTCCTGAACTGAGCGCACCGACGATGATCGGAGGTCTGCGGCCGATCTTGTCCGACAGGTTGCCGACAAAGGGAATGACGAGCACCGCCAGGATATTGCCCAGTACTGGAATCCAAAGGTAAATGTCTTTTTCGAAGCCGATCCCGTAGGCTGCCTGGACCGCGTAGGCCGCACCGAATATCGTGGCGACCACCGGAATGACGTTCATCAGGGACATGCAGACGACCCGCAACATGTCCCTCCAGCTAAGCATGAAAGCCTGGATAATCGGTGCCTTTGGCAGCTCGCCGTGCTCACTCTCTTCCTCGAATGCCGGAGTTTCGTCGACCTTGCGGCGAATGATGTAGCCCGCAATGATAACGAAGAAGCTGAGCAGGAAGGGAATTCTCCAGCCCCAGGTGGTGAACGTTTCTTCCGGCATGTAATGGGCAAGCGGCAAAAAAACCGCCGCGGCGAGGATTTGCCCGGCCTGCACGCCTTGGAGGGCAAAGCTCGCGTAGAAGCCACGCCGGCCAAACGGAGCATGCTCGAGAATCATCGAACTAGCACCGGATATCTCGCCGGCGACGGCGAAGCCTTGTATGAGCCTCAATACAACGAGAAGCACCGGAGCGAGTACGCCGACCTGCTGATATGTCGGCAGAAGCCCGACGGCCATCGTGGAAAAACCCATGAGGAACATACATACAATCAGCACGGTTTTTCGACCATGCGTGTCGCCCCAGTGCCCAAGAACAACCGCGCCAATGGGTCGAGCAACGTAGCCGACGCCATAGGTGGCGAGTGACGCGACGATGGCGGTCGTGGGATTGTCCGATGGAAAGAAGATCTGCGGAAAAACCAGGGACGCCGCCGTGGCGTAGATGAAAAAGTCGTAGTATTCCAGCGCCGAGCCAATCCAGCCGCTGGCAGCAGCCTTGTTGGACTGACTCTCTGCGTGAGGCTCGTCATATGTGGCGTTTGCCATCTCCGTCCCCTGCGAAATTGCTTTGATTGCGTCTCGTTGACGGGCCTCTTCGGTCTGTGCTGATCGCTTTTTGTGGTGCGTCCCTCGTTCTAGATTCCTGTTCCAGAATTGAGGACATGATTCCGCCATCGACCTGAATTGCAGCGCCCGTTGTGGAGGGGCGCTCACCCGCGGCGATGTCGCAACCTCGCGCCCGATATCCTCGGGATTGTCCCAGCGGTTGACAGGAGTAAAGCCCTCCTCAAGCTGCTTGTCGAAACACGACCGTGCTCATTCGAACCGGCAATCACATGGCTTGAAATTAGTCTACCTACCGGTAAGTTATCAGAGGTACTCAAAACGGCAAGGTGCTTTTTATCGAGAGCGATCCGCGTTAATCAGATATGGTCAGCCGCAGGGAACCTCGGAAAGGCAGTGATGGCACGCTTGGATGTGGAATGTGAGAAAGAAAATTGAACTCCACGAATCAAGATCCCGGGGGGATGGGAAGCACGTGCGGCGGAACATCATCGACGCGGCACACGCTTTGTTTGCTGAGAAGGGATATAGCGGCGCCAAGGTCGAAGAGATCGTCGTCAGGGCTCGCACGACAAAGCCGATGATCTACTATTACTTCGGCAGTAAAGAGCGCCTGTTTGCAGCAGTTTTGGAAGATGTGTATGCCGGGATGCGCATGATCGAGCAGTCCCTGCAGCTCGCCGAACTTCCGGCCCTGGAGGCAATGCGCAAGGTCATCGAGGTCACATTCGACTATCACGCAAAGAACCCGGAATGGGTGAGATTGGTTTCTATTGCTAATATTCACTACGCAAAACACATACTTACGTCGAATACTATTGCCTCAAAAAATTCCGCGATAGTCGATCTGATGAAGAACTTGCTCAAGCGGGGTGTAAAGGAAGGTGTATTTCGAAAGAGCGGAGATCCTCTACACGTACACCTGTTGATAATATCTCTTTGTTCCTACAGGGTTTCCAACCGTCATACATGGCGGGTCATTTTCAAGCGCGACCTTGAAGCCGCGAAGGAGATCAAACTGCAAAAGAGAATGGCGGTTGACGCGGTACTTGCTTATTTGCGCGAGTAGAAGTTAGCGCCAAGTTCCCACCCGCGTCGAGCCAACTGGGAGGTGAGCAAAATAGCACAGTTGGGGAGCCCACATGGTCGGATATCCCGTTGTGGACGGCGCAACGCAGTCGGGGATCGTCGGCCATCCAATCGCCTGGGTCCGGGCACCCCGACGTATGAACGTCGCAAAGGCTACCAAATAGCGGCATCGATGCCTGGCGGCCGAAGCTATCAGAGAAAATCCCTGTGCCTGTCGTAAATTAAATCCGGGGATATTGGTGATGCAGTCCGCCCAGGGTTGGGTGACAAAGAATGTGCCCGGCGCGATCGACGGCGCGCGAGATCGGTGCATCTTTCTCCAGGGATAGATGCGTGCGGGCCCCATTGTAATATGTCATGTACGACAGCAGTAGGTGACGGAGGTAGCGCTCGCTGAACACAACAACGTGGTCAAGGCATTCCCTGCGGATCGAGCCGATCAGCCTTTCAGCATATCCATTTTGCCAAGGAGAGCGCGGCGACCCATTGATCGAAGCGTGCGGATAAGCTTGCGGATCTCAGGCGCTACAGTTGGTCGGCCACCACGGCGCCGCGACTTCCACCGCCAGTACGATCTGAACCCGGCGCGGTGCCATTTAATCACGGTCTCCGGCTTCACGATCGCCAAGGCGCCGAGCACCTTCGGAGCCAAACGATACAAGCCGGCGAATATCAGGCGGTCCAGAATCCCGAACGTCGGCCGTTTCGGCGATTTCCGCCGCAACACGTTAAGCTGATGACGCAAAATCGTGTTTTCAGCCTCAAGCGAGACCCGCGACCGGAACGCTCCGACCAACGCCAACCAAATTAGGCTACAGACCTCTGGCATAAGGCAGGAGCATCGCCCGATTCGATATCAGTTGCCAGCAAGATTGAGTTTCCGACAGGGACAACCTGCGCTGCAGCCTTTCTAGCGTCTATCTGATCCTATGTGAGGCTATGCCCTGGCCGGAATCACTTTCTTTCCCGGTACTCACGTGGTTACTCACACGATTTTTGGTCCCCGGGGTCAGGGTGGGTTCGGTTCTCTTTTCTTGCCGATCCAACACAAGATACTGAAAAAAATTGCGCCCGGTCCTTCCAATCTGATCCGGCAGGCATCGGCATTACATCATTTAACGTGATGCGGAAGTGGTTGCAGGTCAAATCGGTAGAGGGTCTGGGGCAAACCCATCGATCACGAAGAACGTCGAGCCCGCCCGGCCGGATCGCCACTGCCAGACCGCCCCCTCTGGAACGAAAACCAAGCTGCCGGCGCGCGCTTCGAAGGCGCGCTGATCCGCCTGCCCCTCGACCGCGCCCTTGAGGACGTAAAGCACGCGCTCTTGGTTCTCCAGTTGCCTCGCGCGCCCATGGGCGCCGCCAACCGCAACGACGCGGTGGATCGCAAGGTGCTGCGCGCCTGCGGTCGCGGTGTCCACAATGGTCTCAACCCGCGCGCCCTCGGTGCCTTCCCAACAGACGGGTACCGGCGCGACAGCAGTCGTTACCGGTGGCCGAGGCTCCGGCTGCGGATGCACCGGGTTGTGCACGACGACGGCCCGCGGATTCTCCTGGTAAGGTGGCGCGTAGACGACGAGCACCTGCGCCGGTTCTTCGCTGGTGACTGTGAAGGAGTGGAACACGCCCTTCGGGCTAAAGCCCCAGTCGCCTGCACTGATGTGCCGCTCTTGCCCGTATACCTCGCTGACCCCGGCGCCGCGCAGCAGATAGGAGGCCTGTTCGAGGGACGGATGGGCGTGCCGTTGCGCGCCGTGTCCCTTGGAGATGGTCCCGATCAGCACTTCCAGGCGCCGCGCGCCAACAGTGTCGCGGCCGATAATACGACGATTCGAAGTACCCGTGTGATTGGCCGGTTGATAGGGGGCGACCTGATCGGGGTAGACGACGTGAGGCGAGGTGTTCATTGGCCTGTTCCTTGGGTGGGTCCATTGACGGGGCGAACGAGAGACAGGAGGGCAACCGGAATGCGGACCGGCATTGCCAGGAGAATCTGCGCCATGCCCTTGCCCAGCGCATCGTTGCGCAGGGACTTCATGCCGCCGCCGCCGAGCGCCTGCTCGCAAACGAAATTGAAGGCGTGGATGCCTGGCACTTCGTAGCGCGTGACGGGGCCGCGGACCAGATGCGCCAGGTGCTGTGCGACGCGCTCGGGCGTGAGCTGGCCGCGAAGGACCGGCAGCAACTGGAGATGCCGCGCGATGATGCCGATGTTCGAGTTATCGCCCTTGTCGCCGCTGCGGCCCCAAGCCACGCGGATCAGTGGAAGCTCGACCGCGTCCATGCCGGATTCGGCGACGTCCGAGGGCGCATCGGACGCCCGCGGTGCCTCCACGCCCTGCGCCGTGCCCGCGGGCACGCGAACATTCAGAGTGCGGCCGTCGATGAGAACCCGCGGCTGCAACCGGGATTTGTCGAGCAGGAACGCGTATTGACGGATGGACGGCGAAGCGGAAGCACGGCCGCCCCCGCCCGTCGTGCCGGGCGCCCAGGACGTTCCCGCCGGGGCCACCTCGCGGGCCAGCAGTTCGAGTGCCGCCTTGTCGCGGTGCGTCGCGGTGAGCCGTAGCACCGCTTCGCGCGTTCCGCCCGCGCGCGCATGGGGTCCGTAGCAGGATTCCGCGCCAAGCATCTCGATCATCGTCTCGGTGTAGGGCGGAAGTCCGCGCGCGCTTAGCAACTCGCTGGTGCGCTCGAGAATCGCCTCGCCGGTCCGCCGGGCCTTGGCGTCGGCATCGAAGCCGACGATGGTCAGTTGCGCGGAGAGCTTAAATCCGTCCACGTACGTGGCGCAGACCTTGTACGTCGAGGTTGGCGCGCGACCGCGGGCGCCACTCACGCTGACACGGTCCGGCCCTTCGGCGTTCAGCGTCACGCCAGTGAAGTCGCAGGTTACATCCGGCAGCAGGTAGGCGGAGGGATCGCCGATCTCATACAGTATCTGCTCCGCCAGCACTGCCGGTGTCACGAGGCCACCGGTTCCCGCCGGCTTCGTGACAGTGAAGTCGCCGTCGAAGGTGCATTCAACGATCGGGTAGCCGATGTGCGCCCAGTCAGGCACGCAATCCCAGTCGGTGAAGAGACCCCCGGTGGCCTGACAGCCGCATTCGATGATGTGGCCAGCAAGACTGCCCGCCGCGAGTCGATCGTGGTCGTCGACGGACCAGCCGAACTCGTGCATCAACACGCCCAATGTCACGGCAGAGTCGACGCACCGACCGGTGATCACCACGTTGGCCCCCTCATCCAGTGCCGCCTTGACCGGCAAGGCACCGAGGTACGCATTCGCCGTGACGACGCGCTCGGGGAGTGGCACGCCGCTTTGCAGCTCGCGCACGGGCTCGTTCGCCTCTCGCAGCTGCGGGATGAGTGGCATGACGTCGTCACCGGTGACCACCGCGATCTTCACGTTCACCCCCAGTTCCTCGGCTAGGGTCTGAAGTGCCGCCGCGCAGGCCTGCGGGTTGACGCCGCCGGCATTGCTGACCACGCGGATCCCACGCTGGACGACGTCTTTCAGGACGGCGCGCATGGCCACGGTCACGAAGTCGGTCGCGTAGCCGAGCGCGGCGTTCTTCTGCCGCGCCGCGGCCAAGATCGACATGGTCAGCTCGGCCAGATAGTCGAAGACCAGATAGTCGATTTGCCCGCTGGCAACGAGCTGCGGCGCACCGACGCTACTGTCGCCCCAGAATCCCGAGGCTCCACCAATGCGGACGGTCCGTTGTTGCGGCGATAGGTTCACTTCCATCTCCTCGTCAATTGCTCGTGCGTCATCAGCGTCCGGTCCAGTTCGGCGCCCGCTTTTCGCGGAATGCGAGCTGCCCCTCCGCAGCGTCTTCCGTCAAAGCAAACAATGCGATTTGGCTCTCGGTGAAGCGCATCGACTCTTCGAACGACATCGCTTCGATGGCCTTCATCGTGTACAGGCCGCGACGGATCGCGGCTGGCGACTTGTCCAGAAGACAGCCCAGCAGGGCCTCCAGGCCTGAATCCAGGTCGTCGGCGACCGTATTGACCAGCCCCCAGTTCAGCGCCTGCGCTGCGGAGATGGGTTCGCCCGTCAGGCACATCTGCGCCACTGCGCGCCGAGGCAGCAGATGATGGAGTACGCTCAGGACCTGCGCCGGGAACAGGCCGACCTTCACCTCGGGCAGGCCGAACACCGCGTGCGGTGCTGCCACGGCGAGATCGCACATGGCCAGCAAGCCCATGCCACCGGCCATGCAGGCGCCGTTCACGCGGGCGACCAGCGGTACAATGCTGCGTCGCGCCAGCCTGAGCAGTTCGGCAAGAGCTGCATAGGGCTCGGAATGGTCGAAGCGAAAGGCCGTGCCGGCCGCAAGGTCGGCTCCCGCGCAGAAGGCCTTATCTCCGGCGCCCGTGAGGACGACAGCCCGCACGTCGCGTTCATGCTGGACGCGCTCGATCGCATCGCAAAGGCCGCTGAGCACGCCGGGACTGATCGCGTTGCGGCGCGCCTCCCTCGATATCGTGAGCCAGAGGACGCCGCCGCGGCGCTCCTCGAGCAGTTCTGAAGAAGGGTTGGTCATGAGTCCCCCGGATGCGGATCGAAGGCGAAGCGAGAAATGAGCTCAGGCGGCTTGCGGCGGCTGGAGCACGACCGGCCGCTGGAATACCACGTTGTCGGCCACCAGTTGATTGATCCGCTGCTCGCCAAGCCCCGCCTCACGCAAGACATCGACCGTGTGTTCGCCGAGCGCGGCCGCCGGATGCCGATTGAGCGGGACGGTGCCTGACCACTCGCTCGGAACCGCGGTCTCGCGGATCCTGCCGACGATCGGATGCTCCACCTCCGTGAAGAAGCCCGTGGCTGCCAGGTGCTCGTCCTCGAGAAGCGATTCCAGCGTGTGCATCGGGAAGATCGGAATCTCGTTTTCCGGCAGGAGCCCAAGCCATTCGCGCGTGGTCCGCTGCTCGAGTTCTTCAGAGACCAGCTGGTAGAGTTCGTCGATGTGCGCCGTGCGGTTGCGGATGTCGGCGAAGCGCGGGTCCGTCTTCAGCAGATCGCCCTTGCCCACCGCCTCCAGGAAGATCTTCCACTGCCGGTCGGTGTAGATGAGACAACACACGTACCCGTCCTTGGTCTTGTACGGACGGCGGTTCTTCGCCATCAGCCGTGGATACCCAAACTCCCCCTGGCTGGGAACGAACGTGTGACCGTAGAGGTGATCGCCCAACACATACGGCACCATCGTCTCGAACATCGGAATGTCGACGCATTGCCCCTTGCCGGTCCGAGTTCGCGCGTAGAGCGCCGCGGCAATGACGCCGAAAGCGTAGAGGCCTACCGAGCGATCGGCGATCGCCAGCGGCATATAACGCGGTTCGCCTTCAGCCTGCTGACCCATTACCGCGGCCAAGCCGGTCGCCGCCTGCATCATGTCGTCGTATGCGGCCTTCGGACCGTAGGGCCCCTTCTGCGAGAAGCCGACCATGCTGGCGTAGATGAGCTGCGGGTTCAGTTCGGCCAGGCGCGCGTATCCGAGGCCGAGCCGCGCCATCGCCGCGGGTCGGATGTTGGTGGCAAGCACGTCCGCAGACTTGGTGAGTTCGAGCAGCAACTCCGAGCCGGCAGCCGACTTCAGGTCGATGACGATGCTGCGCTTATTGCGGTTGAGGCCAAGAAACAGCGGCCCCAGACCATACTCGCCGTTCGGCCCGAGTGTCCGGGTCGAGTCTCCACCAGGCGCCTCCACCTTGATGACATCGGCGCCGAGGTCGCCCAGCATCTGTGTAGCAGAGGGCCCCATGAAAACGGTCGTGAGATCGAGTACCTTGATGCCTGACAGCGGTCCGGAAAATTCAGTCATTTGGTTTACCTCCCTCGGCGCGCGAGGCAGCCGCCCCTTGCGCATTCACCTGGATTTTACAAAGTGCGCCGCGTTGCTGTTCTCGCCGTGCTGTTCGCGGTGGGATGACCATCGTCCTTCTTATCGCCACCTGAGCAGGCGGTTCTCCAGCGAGGTCATGCCCCAGCTGATGCCAACGCCGATCATCGACAACAGGAAGATGATACCGAACACGCCATCCGTCTTGAAGCTGGCAGCAAGCACCGACAGCGTCTGACCAAGGCCATGCTCGGATGCGAAGAGCTCCGCGCCGATCACGCCGAGCAGCGCGAAAACGAGGCCGAGCCTGAGCCCATTGAAGATCACCGGGACGGCGCTCGGCAGCACGAATTTACGGAAGATCTGGCTTTCGCTTGCGCCGAGCGTGCGCGCCAGCGTGATGTGATCCGGATTGACGCCACGGCCGCCCGCCACAGTCGAGGTAAGCACAATGAAAAAGGTGAGGCTGACGCCGACTGCGACCTTGGATCCGAGTCCGAGGCCGAACCAGATGATGAACAGCGGCGCAAGCGCAAGGCGCGGCATCGCGTTCAGCGCGGTGAAGATCGGGTTGAACACCGCTTCTGTCGTGGGGCTCGTGACGAACAGCATGCCGACCAGCACGCCTGAAACACTGCCGAGCACGAAGGCGATCACGGTGCCGCCCATCGACCAGTAGAAGTCGTTCAACAGGCTCTGGGTGACGAACACCTCCTGCCAAAGATACTGCACGATGCCGGTCGGCCTGCCGATCAGGATCGGGTCGACCAGTTTCCAGTTGGCCGCCCCCTCCCAGAAGACGAAGAACACGGCAAGAAACACCAGCCGCGCCGCCCAGATCTTTCCAGATCCCCACATGCGTTCGTCGGTCATTGGCTCAATCCCTCTTCAAGCCGGCTCCACACCTGGGAGTAAAGCTCGTGATAGTGTGCTTCCTTCTGCAGCGCGCGCACCGAGCGCGGCCGGCCGAGCGTGATCGGAACGTCGGCAATGATGCGCCCCGGTCGTGAGCTCATCACGATGACGCGGTCGGACATCGACACGGCTTCTGACAGGTCGTGGGTGATGAACAGCACAGTGCGCCGCTCGCGCTGCCATAGTGACAGCAGCACGTCTTCCAGCTGCAGTTTCGTCTGCGCATCGAGTGCGCCGAATGGCTCGTCCATCAACAGGATCGGCGAGTCCAGCGAGAAGGTGCGCGCCAGCGCCACGCGCTGGCGCATGCCCTGCGACAGCCCCTTCGGATAGGCGTCCTCGAAACCCTTGAGGCCGACCTTTTCCAGCAGGTCGAGCGCTCGGGCGCGGCGCTTCTCCGCCGGCACACCGCGCACCTCGGTGCCGAGTTCGGCATTGCCGAGCGCCGTGCGCCATGGCGCGAGTGCGTCGCGCGCCAGCATGTAGGCGAGATCGTGGCTGCCCGTGACTGGCGGCTTGCCGTTCACGAGCATCGTGCCGCGACCCGCGCTCGACGGCAAAAGACCGGCGGCGAAGTTCAACAGCGTGGTCTTGCCGCAGCCCGAGGGGCCGACGATCGAGATGAATTCGCCGGGAGCGATGTTCAGCGAGAATTCCGACACCGCTGTCAGCTTGGCGGTTTCGAACACCACCGACACCTTGTCGAAGATGATCGAGCCCGGCGAAGGCTTTGCTACGGCACCGGCGCTGGCTTTCGTCTGCGTTGGGTTCGTCGCTATATTCATTGTTTGCTCTTTCACTCAGGCCCGCATCAAGGCGTCTGTGGCGCCTTGTCCCACAGCACCCGCTTTGCCTCGACCTTCACGTCGATGATCTTGTTCTCGAAGCTGAAGTCCATGAGCTCCTGCAGCGCCGAGACCTTGACCTTCAGGTCCCTGCTGTAGGCGGGGATCACACTCTTGATCCAGTTCCTGCGCATCTCATCGGCGCCCGCCATATCGCCGAACGAGATCATCGGCGTGTAGATCTTGACGAGCTCGTCGAAATTCTTCGGATCGCGGAACCATGCGGCCGCGTCCGTCATCGCCGCGTAGAACGCTTCCATCAGCTTCGGGTTACTCTCCACCATTTCCTTGCGCGCAGCGAAGACGATGTTGGCGCCGATCGTCGCTTCCAGCGATTTCGGACCTTCGCCGACTGTCATGTCGATCAACGTCCCGCAGGTCTTGTTGAATTTGCAGATTTGCGTCAGCGGCTGGAACATGATCGCCGCATCGATCTGCTTGCCGATAGCGAGCGCGGTGTAAGTGGTGCTCGGTGCGCCTACTGCAACATACGTCACATCTTCCGGCTTCAGGCCGGCGTCCTTGAGCATGGCGTTGAAATGCTTCTCGCTCGAGCTGCCGCGCGCGGAAACACCGATCCGCTTGCCCTTGAAGTCGTTCATGATCGCCGGATAGCCCTTGTCTCGGCTGGGCACCGGCACGTCATTGCGCACACTGATCGACAGCACGTTCGCCGGCAGGCTGGTGCCGACGATGACGACCTCAGCGCCCGCGACCACCGCCGCACCGACGAGTTCCGCGCCGCTCTGCGTGATGTCGATGGTCTTGCCGACTAGCGCCTGCAGGCCGAGCGAGGTCGAATTGATCGTCCTGATCTCGCACTTGAAGTTGTACTTCTGGCAGAAGCCTTTTTCCTTGGCGACGATCGCATGCATGTTGCCGGTCGTGCTGGCGTAGTTCTGGATGCCGAGCGTTTCGCCGTTGGCGCGCGGCGTTTGTGCCGCAGCCTGGCCTGAACAGGTGGCGAGCACGATGGCCGACGTGGCGCACAAATTGAATGTAAATGACTGTTTTTTCATGTTTCCTCCCGTTTCGATATTTACAACTGCCTGCTTCAATCAGATGAACTGGTTCACCTCGAGCATGTTCGCAGAGGGATCCTGGAGATAGATCTGATACATCCTGTCCATCGCATACACTTTGGCATCAGATACGAGAACGCCCTCCCGTTCCAGGCGGGCCTTTACGGCATGTACATCGCGCACCGAGAATGCCGGGTGTCCGCCGATTGTCGGGTTGTGCTCAAGGCTGTATCGGGTTGGGAAGCGTGGGTCGGCGCGAACGATGTGTATGCCGCGGTTGAAGTCGCCAAGGGACAAAAGCGAAACCATCGACGGATCTACGACGACGTCACCAGCAGCAGCCGGAGCTTGCCAGCGGCCTTCGGTCATACCGGCGATATCGACATAGAATGCGACTGCTTCTCGCACATCGCAGGCCTCTAGATTGACGTGATGGATCCCCCAGCCCCAGTCGTGCACCAAAGACTGAATGGCTTGGTCTGTTGGACCACCCGTCGATCTCTGACAGAAGGCCACGACATTCATCGCCGGGTCGATCGTGTAAATGGCGGATGCGTCAAAGTCGCCAGGCAAGGCGTGCACGTAAGGTATCGCCGCTATGTCCAGTCTGCTAACGATTCCATTCAAGTCGTCAGTGTCGAAAGCGACATGGCGAGTGCCTGCGGATCCAAAAATTTCCGACGTAGTTCGGTTGAGAAGCCTCGGCGGCTTTCTGATTCGTAGGCCTCGACTGCCGCTGCCGAAAGCGATCGTCTGATCGGCGACTTTAACGGCTCGGCCTAGTCCGATATAGGATTCAAAAAAGTTCTGCGCATCTGCCAGATCGTGCGTTGCAAGGGACACTCGACGGATCGCTGAAATCGTCACTGCAGTTCCTCCCGGCTACATCGTTTCATGTAGCGTTAGAGTGATAACACCTCGGCCAGCTGCCCTCGACCGGAAGGGACGCCAGTAAGTTCTTGGTTGCGATCGTCGCCGCGCTTGCCCTGCTGATGAAACGGTCCAGCCCGGAAAGCGAAGTGCGCGAGACGATCTGCGATTGATTCTCCAAAAGTAGACTGTGGTCCAGTGGCTTGAAGCATCATTCCGCTGTATGGAACGCGAGAAGCGCGGCTCAGACTGCTAAACAGCATGATGAGGAGGACGCACATGAGTTCTGGATCCCCGGTCGAGTCGGTTCGACGCGCCTTCGCGCTTCTGGAAGAGCTGAACCGCCAGCGCATCAACAGTGTTCAACATCTGCACGGGGCAACCGCTCTTCCGAAGTCGACCATCGTACGCCTGCTGGAGACTCTTCGGCTCCTTGGCTACGTGGCGAACGATCCACGACAGGGCGGATACCAGGTGACCTCGGGGGTTCGCGGGCTAAGCTCGGGCTTCCATGGGGATCCGCTGGTGGTCGAGGCGGCTCGTTCTTGGGCGATCGAATTCACCCGCCGGCACAAGCTTCCGATCGGCGTTGCCGTGTTCGATCGGGACGCCATGGTTGTGCGATTCTCGACAACGCGTGACAGTCCGATGTCACCATTTCACGCGACCGTTAACATGAGGCTGCCGCTTCTGACGCGTGCAATGGGCCGCGCCTACATCGCGTTCTGTCCCGCAGCGGAGCGCAAGTACATTCTTCGTGTCCTCGCTCGCTCGGCTCATCCTGAGGATCGGGCCGCACGACAGCCGGAGGAGGTCCGCGAAATCATTGCGCGCGTGCGGCGCAACGGCTTCGCGGAACGATCGCCTGATGTCCAGCCGAGGTCAGCGAACACCTTCAGTGTCCCCATACGCCACGGGAGCAAGGTTCTCGCCACCCTCGGAGTGAGTTACTTCATTTCGGCAATGCCGAAAACGAAGGCGATAGCATCTTACGTCCCTCCGCTTTTGGATCTGGCCAAGAAGATCGAAGCGAGCGTAACTGATCTCACAAGAGTTCAGTGAGCAATTGTCTCCGCTGAAGGAGCTAGGCGCCAGCAAGCAAGATGACCGAAGTGCGTTAGATGTTGAGCCTCAACAAGTTGTCCCGGTTGGACCGAGTCTGCTGATTGGCGGCTTTGATTTGACACTGCCATCGCCTTGCCGACGACCGCTCGCTCAGCACAACTCCGGTGGATATCGCCGCCGAAGGAGAAAGCGGTAGAAGCAGAGCTTAGTTGCCGTCATGAGAAGCACGTCTAGGGCCGCAAGACACGCCGTGGGCCAGCCGTTGCGCCATAGCGCGCGATCAAGTTGACATTGCTAATTCCGCCCCAGGGATGGGTGCGAGCCGGTACTGGTGGGACCTCGTACCGGCTTCTTCTTCGATGCCCTAACGGCGGGGGGCTTTGCCTCCGCGGGCGAAGAGCTACAGTCCATTTCCCATCTCGCGTGACTTAGGCCATGCAGTTGCTGCTGGACGGCGCAGGCGACACAATTGTTGGTGTCTGCCGAGCGTAGCACGCGGCGCGCAAGCCCCAGTGGATCGAGCGGGGAGCCTGAGCTCATATGTCGATGCCCTGCCGACCCGGGTTCACAAGCTGGAGCACCGCGCCATAAGCGAGAAGGCACGAGCCGAGCGCGCCGAGCAGAAGGCCCGGCTGCAGCTTGCCGTCTATGAAGCCGGCGAGGAGATGACGTGCCAGCTCTGCGGCCGCCGCATCTGCAGCAAGTTCGGCACGATTGCGCACCACGGTTATACCCGCCCGGGCGATGGCTACCAGACCGCGTCGTGCGATGGTACGCACCACAGCCCCCTCGAGGTCACGAACGATCTGCTGCTGAAACACATCGGCAAGTACGAAGCGCGTTGCGAGGAAACGAAGCGCCTGATCGCCGACATCCGCGCCGATCGTGCCGAGATCGTAGTCACGATCTCGCCGCACTGGGGCGAGCGCCGCAACTATCCGTACACATTCCGCTTCACCGCGGACACCTGTGCGCAGGTGGTGGCGGCGAGCGAGGGCAAGCTGTCGGAGCACGTGTCTTTCTCCGATCGAAAGAAATGCTACGTAACCGAGCTCGAGGGCCGATTGTGCGCCCAGAAGGTCGTTCTGGCTGAACTCCGCGATCGCAACGCCAATTGGATGCAGACCCGCGTCTTCGTCGACGGCGAATTCAAGCCATTCGTCCGCGAAGAGGCGGCTTGAGAAGGTGCCGGCTTCGGCATGACGAAGCTGCAAAGCTTTGCCCTGGTATTGAGCTTACCGTCCCTACTCCCAATGATGAAGTCACACTGGGTGTTCAATCGGGGCCGGGAGAGCCGGAACGATGGAGCAAAAAAAGTGTTCAGGGGCGGTCGCTGGTGCGACGACATGCGCCGCCGCAGGAAGCCTTGCCAGTCTGGCCCTTTCGCCGCGGCGCGATCTCGCATTGTCTCCTCAAGGCTTCAGGGCGCCCGGGACGGTCAAATCTCTAGTTGACATTGAGGTCGTCGGCGCACGTACAGGCTCACGCGGAAGCTGAGAGTGGAATGAAACTATCGAAGTCCGCTTAGCGGCAAGTAGGCGGCCTGGTTAGGCTGTTCACTGCTTGGTTAATTCAGCCATTTCTTTCGAATACTTCAGAAACATGGCCATCCGCTTGCTTGTGAATTCTGCATTGACACTGAGAAATTCAACGGGCGACCTGATCGCCGCAAGCCTCTGAGCGAATTCAAAAGCAAATTGCATGTTAGCTTGTGCCATTTCCAGCAGCTTTGCTTGATAAGCTCGCACGTTCGCCGTGACTGAAGAAAAATTGAACTCTTTCTTTGAAGCGTTATCCGTTACCGTCTCTTTGCAGTTATCTTGTAAGGCTGTCACCGGATTTTCAACGAGAGGAGCCTCTTGTTGTAAGGCTGTCACCGGATTCTCAACAAGGGGAGCCTCTTGTTTTGAGGTGTTATGATGCTTCGGGGGCGATTCAGTCGAGCCCGGCTCAACCGAGCGCAGACGGCTGTCTTTCGGGCTTCTAACAATAGCCTGAGCGGCCCGTTGGGCCTTCGCGGCTATTTTCGGGCTATGGGTGTGCTTTGACGCCGTTGCCGGTTTACGTTTGCTCATCTGACAACTCCAAGGCGTGAGGGGAACGATCGCAAAGGTCATTCGTGCAGAGGACAACATGCCGTGCAGAGTAACGTTCCAAACGCAGGGTTGTGAGAGTTCCACCTCACCAAGATTAATTCATCGCATGTTCGTTGATGCCATGTCGCACCGCTGCAATTGTGACGCGCTATGCTTGGGGGACCAGGCTACCTGTCGACGATCTCGCCCACTTGGCCCTTGAGCGTAGGCCTTTTTTAATTAATAGCCCGACGGCTATTGTCTTTGGAGTTAGCTGCTACTCTCTGAAATCGTCACCGACTATGTAGACGAAGGTTGCCGGCGAGTGCGCGAGCGTGGCCAGATCGACATCTCATTCGGTCTGCGACCTGTGTCGACACGGACGACAAGCGCGTGGCAATTCGTCGAACAGCCGATATTGGCGCGTAAGCGACCACCGTGCCGGCGGTCGACGATCAAAGCTCGATCTGCTCAGCGATATTCAAAGCGTCATCCACTTGCGCCGGCAACGTCCAGCGACCTGCCGTCCGATATTGGATCAGGGCGACTTCGCTGTGCTGGCCTGCCTCCAGCAATATTAATCGCGGGAACCCACGTGCTTTTTCGGAACGATCCTTGTCATCGCTGGTTCACTTAGCGCGCTGCAACATTTCCAAGGATCATCCGGATTTCGTGCACGCGCCTTCCCGAGTGCTATCCATGACCTCAGCCCATGCTGTTAGACGCCTGCGTTTTTCCATCCCAGTCCAACGTCGCAACATAAAGGCGCCTTCCTTCGCGGTAGCTTCGGCAGTTGCGATCGGAACCTTGGCCGCAATGGCCCTGGTCAATCGTCATCTTGCGAAGAAAGCGGAGCGTGACAATCCGGCCGCCGGCCGCTTCCTCGACGTCGACGGCGTTCGGCTGCACTACGTTGAGCGGGGCTCGGGCGAACCGCTAATTCTGCTGCACGGCAACGGCAGCATGATCGAGGATTTCGAATCCAGCGGTCTGATTGATCTCGCTGCCAAGAACTACCGGGTCATCGTTTTCGACCGTCCCGGCTTCTGCCACAGCGACCGCCCGCGCAACGTCGTATGGACGCCGGATGTTCAGGCAGAACTCATCAAGCACGCCCTCGAGCGGCTCGACGTTTCAAACGCCACCGTTCTCGGACACTCATGGGGCGCGTCGGTTGCCGTGGCACTGGCCCTGAAATATCCCGATCTGATCCGCGGACTGGTTCTCTACTATCCGACGGCAAGAACCGACGTCATAGCGATGGGCGCGCCGGCCATACCGGTCATCGGCGACATCCTCAGTCATACCTTGTCGCCCCTGATCAGCCGCGCGATATGGCCGCTGATGATGGCGAAAATCTTCGGTCCTCGATCCGTGCCTGAAAAGTTTGGAGCGTTTCCGAAGGAGATGGCGCTGCGTCCTTCGCAGATACGGGCGTCGGCGGCTGAATCGGCGCTGATGATTCCCGACGCCTTTGAGCTGCGCAATCAGTATCCGGATTTGAAGATGCTGATCGTCATCATCGCGGGCCAGCAAGACAGGCTGATCGACGTCGATACGCAGTCGGCGCGACTCCATTCCGACATTCCGCAAAGCAGGTTTCACCGAGTTGCCGGAAACGGCCACATGATCCAGCAGACGGCCACAGATCAGGTGATGTCGGCGATAAGGGAAGTTGCAGGCGGATCCGTTGAACTTGCGGCTGCCGAATAGCGTGGTGGAGCTACGTGGTGGAAAGCGGGTCGGCGATGCTTTCGAGCGACCTTCCCTCCGCGTCGATTCCCAGCACCAATTCCGTCCCGGCGGCCACTAGCAGCAGTGCAGCGGCCAATGCGTACCCGCCACTCACGCGCCATGCAGATCCGGACTCGATGAGCCAGCCGAACAGAAGCAGTGACGTGCTTCCACCGATCGCGGTGCCGAGTGCGTAGAAGCAGGCGATAGCCTGTCCCTATCGTAAATCCAATCCGCTGGCGGTTGATCGAGAATCGGGCGATGCTGCTGGTCGATGTTAGATTTGTGCAAACTGGTCTTTGGGGCGGTGATCGATCTGCTATGGTCGCGCGCAACGCTTGAGGCAGAGATTCTGGTGCTGAGGCAGCAAATCAATGTGCTGCGGCGTCGTAACCCCAGGAGACTTCCATTTGGGTCGATTGACAGGCTGATATTGGGAGGCGTCTGCCGACTGTTTCCCAGGATATATGAGACACTTGCAATTGTCCGGCCCGATACCGTGATCCGCTGGCACCGCGCCGGTTTCAGATTGTATTGGCGCTGGAAGTCGCGACGCCGCTGCGGACGACCAACCGTGCCGTTGGCTAATCCGCGAGGTGAGCGTCGCCAACCCGTTGTGGGGAGCGCCGAGAATCCATGGTGAGCTTCTCAAGCTCGGCATCGATGTCGGCCAGACCAGCGTCGCCAAGTATATGGCACGGAGGAGGGGCCCTCCCTCGCAGGGATGGAAGACGTTCCTTCGCAACCATGCTGATGGCATTGCCGCAATGGACCTCTTCGTCGTGCCGACAATCTCGTTCCAGCTGCTCTATGGATTGCTGATCATGAGCCACGGCCGGCGGCAGATCTTGTGGTTTGGGACCACTGCGCATCCGACCGCCGAATGGATCGCCAATCAACTCACTCAGGCCTGTGGCTGGGAGCAAATCCCCCGTTACCTCATTAGGGATCGTGATCGAGCTTATGGCGAGATTCTTCTCCGCCGGGTTCGCTCGATCGGCATTCGAGACCGCCCGACGTCTGCCCGCTCCCCCTGGCAAAATGCATATGCTGAACGGCTGATCAGTTCAATCCGTAGGGAATGTGTTGATCATATTGTTGTGTTCGGCGAGCGCCATCTACGTCACGTGCTGCTGTCGTACATGGATTACTACAACGCCACGCGCACTCATGTGTCATTGAACAAGGATGCCCCGCTCCCTCGCGGCGCCGAGCGGGCCGGGACTATTGTCTGCCGCCCGATCCTGGGCGGTCTCCATCATCAATATGCCCGGATTTGATTTGCGATAAGGACAGCCTACCTCGCGGTAGAGCGCTTTATACACCCAATTGTTGGGTCCCTTGAGGCCGGCAGGCTTTCCGGATCACGGCAAAAGCGTGGTGCCCAACCTCACCATCCGGCACCAAGTAGGGACGGATGAGATGGCGGGGATCAATGCTGCCGTGATCGCAGGGCGAGGTAATTGCGCCGTTCCTAGACTGCCCGGCGCGGCCCGTCTCTTTGGTCTGGTTGGAACGGCCTTCGCTGGCGTCGTGCCTGGCATTTTCCCTTTGGCCGATGATCGGTCTGCAACTATTCGGCATTCCGCGTGTTGAGGTTCCGGACTGTCAGGTGACGCCATGAATGCAGACCAGGACCTGCTGCTTTACCCGTTGGCTACGGCGGAATTGCCCTCCTGCCCAGCGTGCGGCTGCGCGATGGCAATTGTTCTGCATGAGGCCAGGGATAAAGGCCCGGACTTTTCGACATTCAGGTGTGAAGAGTGTTCTCGCTCCGAGCGATTTGTTTGCGAGGAGTAGTTAGGCGTCAGTCGGCCGCACTATTAACTCTCGAATGGAGAACCGGCCATGCCCGATCAGAAGGCGTTAAAACCGGAAGATCTCCCGGTCCACACAAAGCAAAGTGAAATTATCACCGACACCGGCAAACCTGTCGCGGAAGCATGCGATAAGAAGACCGCGGAAGACGTTGCCGACCGTTTGAACACTGAGACGAAGAAGATCGCTGGGCTTAGCGTTAACCGGTTGTTTCACTTGGCTGCAGGTATTGCTGGCTGCGCCGGCTTTGGCTGCTTCACCGGTTGGCTGTTCGAAACTTCTGGTTGGTCGCGGTCGTCGGCAGAAGCCGATAACGGTCCTTCGCTCTATAACGAGCGCGATCGCTCTTGCGTGGGGGCGTCATTTCAACTGGTTAATCCACCGAAAGCTGAGAATTGCACTCGCGGCTCCTGGCGGCAAATTTATAGCGGCACCACGAGCGTATGCGTGAACCGCTTCAGCCGCTCTTGAAAAGATAACTTCTCGTCTCCTCCGATTTCGCCTTTGTGCTATGAGAGCCTCCGGACACCGTCGCCGGCATCCTTTTTTAAACGACGTCCTAACTTTTGGTGGGAACCGAGAAAATCCGCTGCAGTTTTCTTGTCATCCTCTTGCAGTGTTGGAGCTCCGCCCTGACCAACGAATCCATAACGAACGCGCTTATCACGCGACTTCGGACAACATCGGCGTTGGACGACCAGGATGTCCAGGCGGTTCGGTCCTTGCCGGTTGTGGTAAAGCACTATCAGCCGGGTCAGGCCATTGTTCGAGACGGTGACAGGCCGGCCGAGAGCTGCCTCCTTTCTCAAGGGTTTTGCGTTCGGTCCAAGACGACGTCAAACGGCCGGCGGCAAATTCTCTCG
This sequence comes from Bradyrhizobium erythrophlei, assembly GCF_900129425.1. Classification (NCBI taxonomy): domain Bacteria; kingdom Pseudomonadati; phylum Pseudomonadota; class Alphaproteobacteria; order Hyphomicrobiales; family Nitrobacteraceae; genus Bradyrhizobium; species Bradyrhizobium erythrophlei. Next base: position 538,836 of record NZ_LT670817.1, read on the forward strand.
ATCCACGTACCCGGCGAAATACCCGACCTCCAAAGCCTGCATCTGCATGTGCTGGATCATGATCTCACTACGCTAACAGAATGCACCTTGGGCTTCATCAGCCACGTTTCCCTTCGAGAGATCACCCGCCGAAGGCCGAACCTCGCAGAAATCTTCTGGCGCGATACCTTAATCGACGCCGCTATGTTTCGGGATTGGATCGTCAATGTAGGACAGCGCCCGGCGCCAAGCCGGCTTGCTCACATTATCGTCGAACTCCGAGAACGCTTGAAAGTCATCGGGCAGGTTCAAGGCGCACGCTTCGAAATGCCTTTGACACAGGAACAAATTGGGGAAGCCATGGGAATCACCTCAGTCCACGCCAATCGGGTCGTGAAACAATTGCGTGACGACAACGTCCTGGAATTCCACCGCGGCAGTGTGAGGGTCATCGACGAGCAAAAGCTTTTGGAACTAGCCGACTTTGACGGTCTTTATTTGCATCAGAGGCCATCTCTTTAAGGCAAACGAATGCTACGGTTTTACTTCCGCATCGTAGAGGACGGTCGCGTCGTCACAGACGAAGAAGGGCAAGAGCTTACCGAAAGAGATGCTGTTCGCGAGGAAAGCAGTGGAAACCGGCCCTTCAACTGCCAGGGATGCGTTCATCCGAGGGAGCGTGACGTGCGCCCCCTAGAGTGATGGCACCGCACGCTTCCAAGCAGCCTCGGAGCCCTAACTATTCAGCTCCGTCAATCGTTGCCTGCTCAATCGCTGCCGGCATCTTGGCGACCGACATGAGTGAACGAGCGACTTGGTTGAAAAGCTGATCGGAGTTTTCTTCCTCTGCAAGGGATTTGGACAGCAGCGCCACTATCGCACTGTGCCTGAGCTGCTGCGCGAGATTCCGGGCCGTGGTGTAGCCCGAGATCTCATAATGCTCTACCCGTTGCGCGGCGCCGATAAGGGCGAGATCGGCGGCCGCGTCTTCCTTCTTTTCGCCTTCCTCCATAATCTCCTGGCCTTCCTCGACAAGGCCCATCATTCCCCTGCAGGGCTTGGCCCGGGCCGTCTTGCCGAGGAGGTCAAAGCATTCGTTCAAACGCTCGATTTGCGTTTCGGTCTGCGACAGATGTTGCTCGAACAATTCGCGAAGCTGGTCGAACCGCGCCGCTTCCGCCATTTTGGGAAGAGCCTTGGTCAACTGCTTTTCGGCGTGAAGGATGTCCCGAAGCTCATCGATCAGCAGTTCGTCGAGACCTTCCGGGCTTTCTGCCGGTGAACTCTCTGTGACAATGACCCCGAGCTCGCCGCTCTGGATTGCGGGAGATTCCACGAAAACCCAGTCGTCGCCCTCGTTCCAGGGACCGCGTGTGTCGATCTCGCCGTGATCGCCGGCGCCTGTCGAGTCGTTGAAGTATTGATTGACGAGACCGGGTGTGGGCGCGACGCGGCCGATGCTAAAGGCCGGCTTGCCCATGCTCTCCAGCGCCAGCGCGAAGGCCTTCATATGCGTGATTTCCCGCGTCATCAAGAATTGCAGGGCATCTTTAGTGCCCGCGTCATCGCAGAAATTGATGAGCCGCTCATAGACGATCTTGGCACGAGCTTCCGCGGCGATATTGCTGCGAAGATCAACATCAAGTTCACCGGTGATCTTCAAGTAATCGGCGGTCCAGGGATTGCCTTGCGAATTGAAGAGGTTCACCCCGCCGCCGCCTGCGATCGCAATCAAGGGGTCGGCCTCGGCGGCCTGACGGTCGAATTTGGATGGTTTGAGATGCATCCGCGCCAGGCATCCCACGATCTCGAGATGGCTAAGCTCCTCGGTTCCGATATCCATCAGGAGATCCTTGCGGTCAGGGTCTTCGCAATTGAGGCCCTGGATCGAATATTGCATCGCGGCTGCGAGTTCGCCGTTCGCGCCGCCGAACTGTTCAAGGAGCATATTTCCAAAACGCGGGTCCGGTTCGTCGACGTGGACGGTGAACATGAGCTTCTTGACGTGATGATACATGGCCGGCCTCGCTTGAGTTTGTGAAGTTGCAACCCTAGCCGATGAATTACGTTCCTGATTGTTCTCGGAAATCGCTGACGGCCCAAAATCGTTAGCCCCACGAAAGGCGCCGAAGGGGCATTAACGTGGCTGTTCTGGGATGGCTTGTTCGTTTGCTGTTTGCAATTCCCGTTCTGCCTGATGATAGAATTCCTGATCTCTGCCGTCAGGCTTTCCCGCTTGCTCCCAAAGTCCATAAGCGCGGCGAACGATATCCATTTCAGCGGGTCTCTGCATTTCAACTTCCAACTTAGCACTCGCTTCGGAGGCATCCGCCCGCCGCAAATATGGGGATTTGCAAACGCCACTCGATAGCGCGCTTTAGCCACAGCACCGCCTGATCAAATCAGTCGTCGTATCGCTCTGCCGGCGTGAGCGTTCTGCAACGGATAGATGCATGTTTGAGGAGGCCCTGGCGCGGGCACATCTCACTGCGGCGTTTGCAGGCCCGGAGACGATAGCCATTCGTCGATGTGCGAGGCGGTCTCTAACTGGCGAGCTTTGCGCAAAAGGCTCTCGCGCTCCTTGCCGATCGGCACCGTGCGAGCGTTTTGTCTTAGCCGCTCTGCCTCATGAGCTAGGCGATAGCCCAATGTGGTAGTCTGTGTGAAACGGTTTCTTTGCATTCGCTGGTGCCTATTTTGTGGGGTGCGAGCGCCATCAGCGTTCTCATCACCGATAAAGCGAGGCGATAATCCGATGGAGACAGTGGACGCCTAAATCACAGTCTGCGCCCGAAATCATGGAAGGCACTACAACAAAAGTTAAGTGGCGCGGGCCAATGTTGGGCAGTAGCGGTTACTGACACGTCAAAGGGACAGTTGTTCTGTTTCAGCACGCGGGAAGCAGTGCGGGTCCAGAAAGAGCTACGTTCCTTTTAGCTGCCTGCACCACGAAAATAGGAACAACAGTTGCTTGTGCGTGTTTACGGCCCACACAACCATAATTGGAGCCGCCGATGGCACAAACAGCACGAGAGATTTTTGTTGTTGGCCTGCGCAATGCGCACACCATGGAGACCCAAGCACGCGAGTTGATGGAGCGTCAGTCGGAGAGGCTGGACGAATATCCCGAGGTGAAGGCTAAAGTCACTGCCCATCTTCAGGAGACAAACGAGCAGCTCAAGCGGCTGGAGCAATGCCTTGATGTCCTTGGTGAAACAACGTCCACTCTGAAGGACACCGCCCAGTCGGTCATGGCTAACGTGATGGCGATGACCCATGGTATGGCCGGCGACGAGATACTCAAGAATACCTTCGCGAACAACGCTTTCGAAAATTTTGAAATCGCAGCCTACAAATCCCTGCTCGCGCTTTGCGAGCCAGCTGGTTCTGACAGCGCACGGCCACACCTTCAGGCTTCACTCAGGGAAGAGGAGCAGATGGCCAAGTGGATCGATGCCAATGTTGAGAAAGTGACGCTGGCCTATCTCAACCGCGAAGTGCGAGGGGCGGCCTAGTCACCAGGAGCCGGAAGCGGATGTACCTTTTCGGCCGCAAGAGCCTTGGAGCCGAGCTCCGGGGCTTTTGCGCCTTCGCCAGGGTATCTACCGCCGAATTGCGGAGAACGCGCGTCAGGAAAGAGCACACGCCCGGCCGCTTCCGATCGAGCGGCCGGGCATGTGGGCGGATGTCCCTTGCATGGTTGCTGCCTTCGGAGCGATCGGGGCCTTGCTTTATGGGCCCGGCCGCGCGCTAAGTACAAGCGCGCAATCCCGGTCCGGAATATCGGCAGTAACCGCGTGCCGTGCGCACACTTCTCGCCAACGAGTTATCGGCTGCCCCTTCCGGCGTCCTTACTTTTGATAGCCGGGAGAAAGTCTTGGATCGAATTGTCGCGCGTTCTGTTCCTGGACGGTTTGGTTTGGCACAGGTTGAGAGTTCGGCCCGCCCGGCGTAGTTGTCGACGGATTGTTGGGGCTGACGGCCTCATTGACGGTGGTGTTCGCTCGATTCGTTTGACCGGTGGTTTTTACTGAGGAGGCTCCGGGCGACGCACCTACGCCGGTTGACGTGCTACCCGTGCCTGCGCTGCCGCTCCCACCCCCTGTGCCACCGCTTGCGCTCCCGGCGGCTCCCGCGCTCCCGCCGCCCGCTCCACCGGCCCCACCCGCCGCCTCCTTGGGCAAAGGCACTGAGCGGCAAGACGATCGCTGCGACCAGCGCCGCACTCCCAATTGATCTCTTAGACATTGGTTATTCTCCCTGTTTGAGTTCTTTCTTTAACCGAGAAAAACACGCTAGGTTCCTAGCAACCGGCGTCCTGCCGACGCGCTTCAATCGCTTTGCGTTTGGCGGAGTTGCGTATATGTGCCCAAGCCGACTGCGCGATTGCTCAGAAGCATTCGGCAGCCGCGATTGCTGGGTCTGGCTAATTCGCTCCGATGTTGGATGCAGAGCAACGGCCGGTGACCGTGGAATTTGGCATGCCGCAGCCAGCGTAAGCCGCACGCACATTATTCAGCAAGATAGGAACATCGTGGGCAAAAGAAGGTTACAGGCAAAGTTTCCAATTTGCAGAAGGTGCGTACAAAATGGCTTATTCACCCGAAATGGCTCGCCCAAACGAGCACCGAAATCCTCCCCAAGTGAGTGAAGTTGCTCCCGCTGACGACATTCGCACGATAATGTTGAATCAGGTCTCCTGGGGTGCCGTGTTCGCCGGTGCCACGATTGCCCCTTGTAATGCAGATAATTCTCAACATGGTTGGAGTCGGCGTCGGTCTCTCGACCATCGACGCAGCCGCGGGGGATACGCCGACTGCCGGATCCCTCTCAATAGGTGCCGGTATCTGGTGGGTTATCTCCGGAATAGTTGCGGCTGCGGTTGGTGGCTACATCGCTGGGCGGCTTTCAGGAAAGTCATCTCAATCGACAACCGCCTATCACGGTTTGATTGCGTGGGCGGTTTCGACCCTAATCGTGGTTTACCTGCTCTCGACGGCTGCCTCGGGTCTGATTGGCGGCGCTGTGAGCACGGCATCGTCCGCGCTTGGAGGAGCCGGCAAAGCCATCGGCGGGTCCGTTCAAACTGCCGTTCAGACCGCAGCGCCTTCTTTGAATAATATGAGCGATCCGATGGCTACCATCGAGAATAAGGTTCGGAGCACCTCGGGCGGCCAGGATCCTGCAGCGCTTCGAGATGCCGCCGCGACAGCTGTTCGTGCGGCGCTCTCGGGAGACCCCGCTCAACAGGCCGCTGCAACGGATAAAGCTGCTGATGCTTTGGCCAAGGCGCAGAATATCCCTCCCGATCAAGCCAAGGCTCAGGTCGAGCAGTACCAACAGCAGTACCAAAAAACGGTCGCCAAAGCCAAAGAACACGCAAAACTCGCGGATACAACAGCCAAGACGGCGTCGCGGGGGGCGCTATTCGGTGCCCTGGCTCTTTTACTGGGGGCTCTGGCCGCGTTTTTCGCGGGCCACGCGAGCGCAGTAACACCGACGGTAACGGGCGGATCCAAACGGTCATTTGCTTGAGCTGGCGTAATTGAAGCGGGCTGCCTCCTTCGTCGGTGCAGCTCGCCTTCCTGTCGATAAAAATGTCGGATGTGCCAAGTATCCTTGACCCTTTGGCGAGTTCGATAGCGTGATGGACGACGCGCTTAACATCGCGATGGACTATCTCATGCGCACCGGTCAGGCCGTGAAGTTCCAGGAAGCGCAGGAGGTGGCGGCGCATGCGAAAGAGGTCGCGTGGCGCTCGCAGGTCAGGAACCGACTGCGGCTTTCCAACCTGGCAATTCGGGCTATGGAACAGGGGGAAGATTTTACTGAAGAGCGGTTAGGCGTGCTTCGATGAGGGTGGGCCTTTGCAGAGGACCACTCGACTGAAGTCACCGGCAGACTTCCGTCAGGGGCAGCGCCAAATCTGTGCGACGGCGCGGCACTTGGAGGCTGTGTTGTAAACGCTTGGGGCGAACTTCTTTGAAACGGAACTTTGGAACGGAACGGTTCTGGCTTGGTTGTGCGATCATGAAACGGTTCTTCTTTGATTTAGTCGGAGAGATTCGCGCCCGCGATTTCATGGGCCATGAATGCTCGTCCAAAAACGAAGCCAAAAGCCACGCAGCCTTCATTGCACATCGCATCGGAACTGAACGGCCAAGCTTCGCCAAACGAGGTAACTTCATCGCTGTCCGCGACGAACGTGGCGCAAAGATATTCGCGGCGCCAATAACTTCGACCGTCCGCCATTTCTAACTAACCTCTACTGTGGCGCCGGTCCTTGGCCGCGGCGCCGGTCAATCGGCTCCAGTGAGCCGCGGCGCGCTCAGATGTTTTTGGATAGCTGCAGCGACGCAATCATCAAGCGCCGATCGGCGTAGCACCCCCGCCCGCTTATCGCACACGATGCGCTGTCAATGGAACGGAAATACGCTGAGGCCGTTGCTCTGGGATGAGAGGGTTTGACAATGTGGTCACGCTGGATATGCGTTGCTGCAATTTGCTTGGGGCTGGCTCCGCAGGTGGAAGCCGCTGAGCGTTCCGGACTCGTCCAACGCGCTTCGTGCACCGTCATCAGGTACTACGTCGCCAAGTACACAGCCCCCGCAGCCGAGGCGTGGGCCCGAAGCAAGGGAGCCACGCAGGCCGAGATCGAAGCCGCCAGGCATTGTCTCAAAAATGCACCTGCGCAGACGGCCCAGTGGTCTGGTCAGTGACCTCAGCCACGTATGTTCTCTTGGGGCTGATGTCGTTCAAGCAAGCCGCGCTCAATATCTCGCGGGAGGACAGCGTGCGCCTGCCCGGATGACACCATGCGAAACGGCGGAGCCTGCGCCGGGCGTAACGCTTACTCCCGACCAGGCGGAGCAGCGCCGCTGTGCTATCCAAGCGACGTGACGGCGGCGATGATCGACTCCTATAGGCAGAGGCAGGCCGCTCCGTGGAGAAGCCAAACATTTTTGACCCCAAAGACTTTCTCGCCAAAGTGGGCGCAGGAAAGCATATATTGGAATTCCGTAAAGATCAGCAAGTGTTCGAGCAAGGCGATGTTGCCGACACGGTGTTTTATATTCAAAGAGGCAAGGTCAAGCTTACTGTCGTGTCTGAGCAGGGAGCAGTGTGTGGTTCACGATACCCTCGAGAAGGTTGAAGCAGCCCCATCCCATCAGTACAGAACCGACCAGCGGCAGCAGCCAACTGCGGTGAACCCGGAGAGCCGAACGCCAAAGTAGGAAAACGCCAGTCAGCACGAGGATGTAGGTTCCGGAATGAAAAATGCCATCCCAAAAGATGTTGAGTGTAAGATTGTCAGGTGAGTTAATCGGATACCAGCCGCTCAGCATGTGGTGCCTCGTTGCAAGGAGTCGCGAAGTTTTTCAGGATGGTGAACTGGCCGCACCTCACCGCGCCGTTCCGCAGGGTCGTCGCTCACGCTACGCGATGCCGACCCTGACATGAAAGAGGCGGCCGACTGAGGCGGCCTACTTCTTTGCCACAACGAGTCGCATGACTGTTTTGGAAAGCGGGGCCACATTGTTAACTGGAAAACGGACAGTCCGAAGCGCATATTGGGGCATGTCAGAATCCGGTCGTCGATCCTGTAAATGCGGCGCGGTTTATGACCGCAGCGAGCATATTGTAGAGGAGCGCGAGATCAGCAGCTTCGAATGCGCCGTGTGCGGTGCAACTATCGAGAATTGGAACTCCGCTTGGGTTCCCCGATATCGGTTCATTGCCTGTCCAGCTAGGGATGCCGAATGACTGACCACCCCAAACGCCCAAGTGTGCACTGAATCAAATTAGGCCACCGCGAAAATCAAATTAGGCCACTGAGGGTCGAAACAGGCTACTGTCCTAATTGGCGCACTCGATATTCAATTAGGACGGAACGATTCATCTTGGGGGTTCTTGGTCCCTTAGCTTTCGGCGATCCTATCTCCGAATGCCAAGCCACCGACCGGTCTACATTTTGCCCCAATGCCCGGCGGGAGGTCTCAAGCGGCCTCAGATGCCCCCCCACTGAGGCCGTTTTGCTTGGAAAAAGAGGCCGCCAACTGAGGGGGTCTAGTCCAACGTCTCCGCTACAAGGCGGATTCTAAACACCGGCTCTTTGGCCTGGTCCAAGAGTTCGACCTGCCACTCGGCGTTTTGTTTTAGATCGCGCGCAGCGCCGCCGATCAGATCGCCGCAGACTTTCGTCATCTCTGCCCAAGCAGCATTACGGTCGACGACATCAAAGTCTGGATCGGAAACGCCACAGTATTTCCCGTGGCTGATCCTGAAAAAATAGAGCCCCATCTGCCACTCCTTTCCGTTTTAGGGCGACTCAAGCACCGAGAAGATTACTCGTCTATCGGGATCAAACGACGAAGATACGGCCGCCGTAAAACTACCGGTCGCGTTGATTGTGGATACTCGTGCACCCCTGCCGGGGCGGAGCTGTTCGCGGTATCGGGCGGCAGGTGGAAATGGTCGGTCGCGTTCGACACAGGCGTATCGACGGAATTCCCTAAAGAGCGCTTTCCAAGCGAGCGGCGGATGGATCGACATGCGCGATCTCGGCGCGGTGCTAGATCACAAAGGGGGCCGCGCGGCCTGCGACATGCCGCAGTAGCCCCATCCCCGAGTTTGCGCTAACGCTTCCCTAAAAAACCAGACCACAGCCTGTCAGCAAGCCAAATCAAAAAGATCGCAAGAAACGAGAGAGCGAATAGTTCTGCGGTGAACAGAAATGCTTGCGCGGCACTTGTCATGGCGTCCTCGCCTGTCGTTGATTTTTTGCTCCGTTCGTTCTCAGGTTGATACTCAGAGTATGCATAATTTCCGACAACCGCCGAACCGATGTTGCGATAGATCAACTTCGGAGCCGCTCTGGTTTGCGAGGCGCGCGAGCGCCGCCCATGCAGCGGTCTATTGATCGACCGAGTGGACACCGGGCGGATCAAACGCTTATGGTCGCTGATCCTTTGGGACAAGACGTCCGTCTTTCACCCTGTAAGAAACTGCGACACGGTCTATTGGCTTCCTGTCCTTGGCTATTTCCTCGGCAAGCAACGTCAGCAGCATTTTGTGCCGTTGCTGGTCGCTCGATGGATCGAGCCTGGACTCGGATACGAGCCGTCGATAGAGGCCGATGTTTGCTGTGTTGACGAAGCGCTCCATTGCGACCTCCATGGGCCGTGAGCGAAGGCGGCGTGCCACCGGAACCCGACTATGTGAGGTTCCAAATTCAAAGCAATTAAATTAGCGAACGCGGTGAACTAAAAGTGGGACAGCATCACTGCCTTAGCGAGAGTACGATCATCAGCATCGCCAGATCAGGGGCAGCCGGCACGTTTGTCATTCGTTCCGACTCTTGCGAGGCAGGTTTTGTTCGGCCTGATAGGTACGCTCCGCTTCCCGGTCAAGTTTGGCGACTTCGGCCTTCGCGGCTTCTTCTGAGTCCGTTATTTCCATAACGGTCTCCTTGCCGTCCGTGTCAATCCGGACGACATGCCAGTGCTGAATGCATCTCGCGATATAGCGTTCGCGTGTCATCCTGCGAATATGCGCCCCGGAGCGTCCGTTTTCCAGTGTGGAAGTCGGCCACAAATTCATTGGGTCTTCTGCCAGAGCCTTGTAAGCCAGTCTGCACTTAGGACATGCAAATGTCCCCAAATCGGGACCAGCCAAGCTGAGCTCGACACGGACCAGCATCATGCGAATCTGGCACTGGGGGCAGCGAGGTCGCTCGATCACAGTAAGAGACGACTCAGGGAAATGAGATTGAAGCATGTGACGCTCCTTGGATCAGGCGGGAGTGCAACCTCTCAGTCACCGACAAAGCGCATGGTCGCGCGCCATTAGATTGTCACCGGAGTGCTTGACGGCTTTGACCTACGTCAAGGCCGCGCGAGCGTCACCCATGCAACGGCGTATTGTTCGAGGGCTGGATACCGGGCGGATCAAACGGCGCTGGCATGCCGCGCTAGGGCTGCACAGCGGCGACAAAGGCGGCTGCGGATTCTCGGCGTTCTTGCCAATCGCGACGGCGCTGGCGTTCCACGGCCAAGGTCTCAGCCGCTATCGCTCGCATGATCATCTGATCGACCTCATCGCCGTCAGAACGCCGCGCTCAACAATCGCATCCACCAAAGCCGTTACGACCCTGAGGTGAGCAGTTAGCAGAGCCAATGCATCACGGTCGGCACCAGCATGTTGCCGATTGCCGGGTTTCAGTTCGCCCTCAACGCGCCGTCATCGGTCGGGGCCAGCGTCACCTTCGTCGCACGCAGGCTGACGTCGGATGATTGCCAGCGGGATAGTGATGTCTGCTTTACCTCGACGAACAGACATCCCGAAACAGGAGGGTCAGGTCCGAAAAGTGCCACAAGCGGAAGTCGCGAACTTCATTACAAGGCAAAGCACCGCTGTTGAATGTCTCAAGATTAATTGACATAGCTGCTTGAACGCTGATCGATGACTGTCAGGCCGGTGCGACGAGCGAGGTCATCGGGACGTCCATCGTATATGTAAAGCCGGTCGGCTTATACGCCAGTCGGACCTCGCCCTTCAACTGCTGGCCGAGAGACTCCATGAGACGCGTGCCAAAGCTCTGCCGGGAAGGGGCATATACCGACGGACCACCTTTTTCTGACCATGTTAGCTGTAACCGCTGCTTTCCTTCGTCGATCTTCCATGCGACGTCAACGCTTCCCGCTGGAACGGACAGCGCACCGTATTTCGTTGTATTGGTACAAAGCTCGTTGAGGGTCATCGCAAGCGCAATCACAGCGCCAGATGTAATTTTAATGTCAGGTCCAGAAATCGAAAATCTACCTGATCCTTCGCTGTCATAAGGCTCTGTCGCACTTCGTATTGTATTAGCCAGGTCGGCGTTGGCCCATCGCGCCTGCAAAAGGCAGGTCGTGCGCTCGACCAAGCGCGATCAAACGGCCTTTGATGGCGTGCTGGCCGTGCTCAAGGCTCGTCGCTGTTCGGAGGCTTTGAGAGGCAATGGCGCTTACGGTTGCCAGCGTGTTCTTGATCCGGTGGTGCAATTCTTCCAGAATGAGTTTCTGCAACTTGTCGGCAGTTTCACGTTCCCTGGCGTCGATGCCCGCCTGAGCCAGCAAAACTTGCGCGTCGATGCCTGCTTGCTCAAGCAATAGGCGAAGGCTGTCGTTCTCTGCCGTCAATAATTCGTTAGAAGTGTGACTCTTCGATACCGCCGGGCCAGCATGGTGAGACGTTTTGGCGCTTGGAATGGTTGCGAGAAGTTTTGAGATATCGGCAGGTATGATCCTCAGGATACCTTCCCCCAACATTTCCTGCAATTCCGCGATCATCTTTTTCACTTCAAGCGGCTTTCCGTAAAAGCGGCTGTTAACCGGCCTTTCGGTGTCGGTCGGAGTCACTTGACCGGACACCAACATGATTTTGATAGATGGCCACCGAGCGTGGACAGCGTGAGCCAGTTTCAGGCCGTCCATAGTTCCCGGCATCTGAATATCCGTGAAAAGAAGATCGATATCCGACCTTGATTCAAGAATAGCGAGGGCGTCGTCGGCGTTCACCGCTTCAACAGGCATAAAACCCGCGTCTTCTACGATATCTACGGCACACATCCGCAACATCATTTCGTCTTCAACAACGAGAACTTTGGCCGTAGGTTGGTGCAAAACCATATTGTTATTGCTTTCCCTTGGAGCCGTTGATTACCGCGCCAGCGGCCGTCGCCTATGAAGGAGTGTTATAGCCGCTTGTAGCTCAAGGGCGGCAAGGGAGTGTGAGCTATGTTGCTCACTTGTCGTTCCGGGTCTAAAATGGTCGTGTTTTACCCCCGAAAGCAGACATCGGTCAGCTACGCTGCCGATTGCGATGTCATGGTCTGCTACGGCAACGCCAAGCGCGTTGAAAAGCACCTCTCCGCCCACGGTGCATTGCGTTGATGGCTAGATTATTCGTCGATCTGAGCAAAGTTGATCACGCTACAATCACGGAACGGGCCATACTCGGGTGATGGCCCCCAAAGTCGAAAATGCTCAGTCGCGAAGAGTTTGCGTCCCTCCTTACAGTCGGCAATACGGTGCGCTGTGCTCGAACCGCCGTCGTTAATCCCCGCCGAACACAGCGCCCGGCTGATTGAGCTTGGTTACATGGCGGACCTAGCGGGCAGGCTCCGGATCACTACGCCCGGCAGGCAGCGCATAGCGGCGGGATTCCAAAACAGGCCACTGCTCATTTCAAATTAGGCCACTGAGGGTCAAAACAGGCCAGTACCGGACTATGAAAGAGGCCGCCAGCTGAGGCGGCCTTATTGCGAGCCGGAGTCACTCCAAATCCAGTTCGCGCGCCCAACGCTCTAAATCGTCCGCCAACTGGCGCGCGCGCTCGGCCGCTTTTGGGTCCGGCATGTGATCGGCCAGAAAGCGGCAATGTTGGATTTCCGCCTGAATCACTATGAGAACTTCCAGACGATGGGCCATTACTCGGGCGGCCTAAGTCCGGCAGACGACACCCATTCATTGATTTGCAAAGCGGTCTCTAGTTGCCGAGCCTTGCGGGACAAAATTTCACGCTCCCTGCCGTGAGGGAGGAATTTGATTTTCTCTTTGACACGAAGCGCTTCTTGCGCGAGGCGTTGCTCAAATGGGGCTTTGGGTTGAAGGCGCGGCATAGTTGGCTCCTGGCAACGGGCGGGAGCGCAACACTCTCAGTCACCGATAAAAGTCCGAAGGCGGGGCGGAGATCGAAGCAGCAAATTCTCTTTATGTCCGGTAGTCGATTAAATTCAAAAGGGGGCACTTCACTTTTTCAAAAAGGGACCAATCCCTTATCCGAATAATGGAAAGGGGCCAGTACCCCGGCACCGATAGGAACAGGCCGAGAGAAACCAGAACTTTCGGTGAATGAAGGCGCGCGGCAAGCGGATGTCAGTCGTCCTGCGACGCCATCGCCATCGGGTGGCCACGGTTCAATTTCGCTTCCCTTGAGCAGGCCGGTGTTGCTCTCGTTGGTCTCCGCTTCTTGGCGCTGCTGGCTGCGCAGCATGGTGAGGTATCCCGCTTATCTTCACGCCTACTCAACGTCGCCGATCAGCGGGCATAGAATACCGATCCAATGGTGACAGTGATAGAACACCGCCGGGTCGCCGGATATCGGTCCAGCCGCGACTCGCCAGCATCAGCCAGAGCCAGCGTCATCCTTGACGCGTCGGCTGCATCGGGTGACGGCCAGCGCAGCCGCGATGTCCGCCTTACCCCGACGAACGGACGTCGTCAGTGTGGCTGGTCGTGATTGTCGGGGCGATGTCAGCGGCCCTGGTCGAACGCGCCTCAATCACCGGGCCTTATCGTCGCCTCCGACCTGACGGCGCGCCCCGACCAGCACCAAGACGATCTCGTTCACCGGCTACCGATTCGATCTCGCCCAGCTCGCCGATGCGGAGGCCGCTGGTGCGTTCTGCCCTTCGACGCTGTTACGGCACGACGCGACCCCGCCAGCACCACGACAATCTTGAGATCGCCGACGCCGATCCGGCGACGCGACTTTGCGACGACCCGTACCCGCCTGCCTGCATCCAGATAAGGACAGATAGCCCGCATAGCCTCGTTGGCATCGGAGCAGTGACAAGATAGCGCAGGACAAACCCGAGCCTTGGTTGTGTAGGCTTACCTTTAAAAAAGGCGCGGGGGCGACGATTCTCGGACGGCACATCTATCCCCGCAGGTATCAGTCCTAGATCGACAGGGGGAATGAGCCGTGCATGCAATCGATCCGGACCCGCGCAGCAATAAGTTGCTGGCGGAACTTCCGCCTCAAGACCTCCAGTTTCTCATTCCACATTTCGTAACAATGAAATTCGCTCAAGGTACCGTCCTTTGCGAGCCGGGCGTCGATGTCGATCACGTCTATTTCCCGATGTCCGGCGCGGTCTCGCTGCTGGCCGTCATGCGCGATGGCAAGGCCATCGAGACCGGCACCGTGGGGTGCGAAGGCGTCGTCGGCCCTATGCCCGGAATTGGCCCCAGTAAATGGCAGGTGAGAGTCATCGCCCAACTGCCGATGTTCGCCAGAAAGATCGCCTCAACCGAATTTAGGAAGGCAGTCTCCTCCAGCAAAGCGATTGCCGATCTTTGTCTACGCAGTAACGAGGGTCTGCTCACACAAGCGCGGATCGGCGCGGCGTGTAATGCGCTGCATCGGTTCGAGGCGAGGTTCTGCCGGTGGCTGTTGCAAACCCGCGACCGAGCCGAGAGCGACACGATCATGCTCACGCACGAATTTCTCGCTCAGATGCTCGGGGTTCGCCGCACGACGGTCACGGAGACGTCCATTAAAATGGAGGCGGCTGGTGCAATCGTTTGTTCGCGTGGCCTCATCAAGATCATCGATCTCGAAGCGGTCAAAGCCTTGTCCTGCGAATGCTATGAGACCTTGCGGGAGCAAACGTCGGTGAACTGATCCACGCAGCCGAGCCCGCTGGTGCGTTCGCTCGTCGGCCGCTGTCGCACCGCACGACACAGGTGCAGATCGACGCGCGGTGCCCCGCGCAGCGATGAGGGTGCCGTCTCGGATGGACCTTATCGGTTCATTCTCAACGCGCTGTCATCGGTCGGAGCCAGCGTCACCTTCGTCGCACGCAGGCTGCGTCGGATGACTGCCAGCGGAACGGTGATGTCTGCTCTACCTTGATGAACCGACATCGGCAGCTCGGCTGTTTACGTCCGTTAAGTGCGGTGGGCTCAACCGGTCGATGCAACACTTTATCTTAGAGGGAAAAGATGGAGTGAGACGATGGAACAGAGATTTCGTCGAGGTTTTACAACGGCCGAGAAGACGGAGTTATGGGATCGCTGGCAACGCGGGGAGTCTTTGAAGGGGATCGGGCGAGCGTTTGGGAAGCCGTCATCGTCGATTTATTTCCAGGTGGCCCCGCACGGGGGCATCCGTCCTGCAGCAAGGCATCGCTCAAGGCTGGCATTGGCGCTTTCGGAGCGGGAGGAGATTTCCAGAGGGATTACAGCGCATCAATCAGCCCGATCGATAGCCAAGATGCTGGGCCGCTCGCCTTCGACGGTGAGCCGAGAAATTAGCCGGAATGGCGGCTATGATCGATACCGAGCGGCTCTGGCGGATGACCAGGCCTGGGCCCGAGCCCGCCGTCCGAAACGTTGCAAGTTGGCGACTAATCCCGGGTTGCGACAGGCGGTAACCAGCAAGCTGAGATTAAATTGGGCACCCGAGCAGATAGCCGGCTGGCTTAAGAGAGCCCATCCTGAAGATGAGAATTGTCAGGTGTCACACGAGACGATCTATCGCAGTCTCTTTGTTCAAGCTCGCGGAGTGCTTAAGAAAGAGCTACTTTGCCATCTTCGATCGAAGCGCACGATCCGTCGATCGAAACAGGCAGGTCTTCACGGCGATGGACGGGGACAAATCAAGGATCCCGTCTCGATCCGTCAGCGCCCGGCAGCAGTTGAAGATCGAGCGGTGCCTGGCCATTGGGAAGGCGATCTGCTGTCCGGTTCGAAGAACAGCTATATCGCGACCTTGGTCGAGCGTCATACCCGTTACGTGATGTTAGCAAAGGTGGCCAACAAAGACACCCAATCGGTCGTCTCCGCGCTCATCAAGCAAGCTAGAAAGCTGCCGACCGAACTGTATAAATCGCTAACCTGGGACCGGGGCAAGGAACTTACGGATCATCGACGATTTACGTTGACGACCAACATCGACGTTTATTTTTGCGATCCGCAAAGCCCGTGGCAGCGCGGGTCGAATGAGAACACCAATGGCCTGCTGCGACAATACTTCCCGAAGGGCACCGACTTGTCGGTGCACTCGCAAGCCCACTTGAACAAAGTGGCTCGCCAGCTTAACGAACGGCCGCGTAAGACCATGCAATTTGAAACCCCAGCAGAGAGATTTAACGCCTGTGTTGCATCGACCGGTTGAGCCGGCTGCCAACAACCGACGTTCGATATATCGTCCTCGTTCGCATCTCGGAACCACGTCGCGCACGCCGTAGTTAACTGCCCTATTGTACTCGCTTGACAAGCTGCGGTCTCCACTGACCATCGAGGATAGGGCTCCCCGCCCAGTAGGCGCGAATGTAAAGCGAGAACGGGCCACTCGCGGGCAGCCAGTTCCTCTCTCTGTCTACGCCCGGCGATTTGGCGCCAGCGCACAGCGTCAGCGAACCGTCCTAACATCGAACATTCCCTTCGCAGGGAACGTTGGCAGCATCTTGCCGCTCTCTTCGCGCGGGTCGGTGTAGAGGTCGAAGAAGGCAGCGCCGGATTCGCCCACCCATACGCGCTTTTTAGTGTTACCTGGCGCGCCTCAGCGCCAGGTTGCAGGTTCGCAGGGAGGCTTATTGTACGGACCTCCGGCAAACTGGCCAACGTCTGGAGCCCGGATGCAGTGAACGACGCTGGAGGCAGGGATGACTGCGCCGTTTTTGTCGTACCACGCCGCCATGGCCGGATTAGCGAACATGGCCCGCGGCGATCAGTCCTACCGAGACAAGCTTACTCATTTGCGCGTCTCCATATGATATCAGTGATTGAACGACTGACTAACCTTTGCTGCTTATTTCTGGCGAAGAGACTGCGAGCATCATTTTTACGGTATCGACGATGCACATCATCAAGTGTTGATCTACATCAACCTCGTTCCCGAATACGCTCATGACCTGGGTCATAAACGGAAGTGGCCCCGTTGGACTGGCATGTCCGCTCTCCCATAGGCGCGAACGTTCAGTATCCTTTGCGATCATCTTCCTGTTCGCCTCCAAAGTGCGAACTTTGACGGGGCTGAAACTAATATCAAATTTATTGCCGGATCGGAAGCTGATTTCCGAAATGGGGTCAAGAACGGAAGTGGTCCGGCTTGAGCGGCATGTCCGTTCTGCCTCCCAAGACCAGACATCCTGAGGGCCTGACCGAAAAAGAAAGTTGAGTGATTCCAGTCCGTTGTGATTCTTTCGTGTTTGCGAAGACCCGAGAGGAGCACAACATGTGTTGGACTGAAATCACCCGCGAACAATATCGGCGCGACGGACTGCGTTATGCAAGCGACATGACGGATGAGGAATGGAAATTGATCGAGCCGTTGATGCCTGCGCGATCGCGGCACGGTCGTCCCCGCGAAATCAGCCTGCGCGTGATCATGAATGCAATCCTCTACATTGGAGCCAGCGGCTGCCAATGGCGAGCGCTGCCGAAGGACTTTCCGCCATGCTCGACGGTTCAGTACTATTTCTACAGGTGGCGCGGTTCTGGCTTATGGCGCACGATCAACGATGCGCTGGTCCGGCGAATGCGCGAACGGCAAGGACGCAAACCCACTCCATCCGCTGGGGTTATCGACAGCCAGAGTGTGAAAACCACGGAAAGTGGGGGTCCAAGCGGGTTTGATATGGCCAAGCGGGTCAAGGGACGCAAGCGTCATATCGTCACTGATACTGAGGGATCTTTGCTGGCTGTGCAGGTGCATCCCGCCAACGTTCAAGACAATCATGGTGCAGTCCCGCTGTTGCGAATCATCGGCCGCCTGTTCCCCAACCTGCGCCACATCTTCGCTGACCGTGTTTATCGTGGTCCAAAGCTGCTCGATGCAATCGCTGATCTGGGCCGGTGGACGATTGAAATCGTCACCCGCTCGCAAAGCGTTGGAACATTCAAAGCCGAGCCTCGACGTTGGGTCGTCGAGCGTACGTTTGCTTGGTTCGGACGCAATCGTAGACTGGCCAAAGACTTCGAGGCAACCATCGCCAGTGCGGAGGCCTGGGTCTTGATCGCAAGTATCCGCCTCCTTTCCCGCCGTTTGGCTAGAACCTGAGATGCCAATGACTTATTTTGAGTCAGACTCTCAGGCCACCCCGACATGTCCGTTTCGTGCCATTGGCGGACCTTCTTCCCTGAGGGCAGCGCAGGTCTGTCTAATATGGTAATCTGGGGCGTTCGCTGACGAACAATAGATTTGGGAGCAGGGCGTTGCAACGCATCTTGGTCCTTGGCGCTGGGTTTGCCGGACTATGGGCGGCTATTGGTGCGGCACGCAAAATCGATCAAATCGGTCCGGCAGCCTCGGAGGTTGAAATCCTGGTTGTGGATCGAAACGACTGTCGCAACATCCGAGTTCGCAACTACGAAGTCGACCTAAGCGACGTCACCATTCCGCTCGCCGATGTGCTCGATCCGATCGGAGTCAATCATATGAGAGCGGAAGTCCAGGCGGTCGATCCATCCGCTCGGCGTGTAGCGGTTGAAACGGCCGTCGGCCAGCAGTGCCTAACTTACGACCGACTTGTGCTGACGCTCGGCAGCCAATTGGTGCGACCCGCGATTCCCGGCCTAGCAGTCCATGGCTATGACGTAGACACATATGTGGCGGCCGCCCGACTCGATGCTCATCTAGAGGAACTTGGTAAGCAGGCGCCTTCTGAGGGGCGCTCCACGGTTGTGGTGGTCGGTGCTGGATTTACCGGCATCGAGGTCGCGACCGAAATGCCCGCCAAGCTGGACCGGGCACACCTCTCAGGCCAACGTCGCATTGTACTCGTTGATCCAAATGCGGATGTTGGCATGACCATCGGGGAACACTCGCGCCAGACAATCCATGGTGCCCTTTCGGCGCTTGGCGTCGAAACACGACTGAACGTCTCGGTGATCTCGGTCCAAGCAAACGGAATCAAGCTCAGCTCGGGCGAGTTCATCTCGGCAAGAACAGTAGTTTGGTGCGCCGGTATGCAGGCCAGCCCAGTTGGCGCGGCATTTGCTTCTGAGCGTGACCGCCATGGCCGCCTCCTTGTGGATCGATTTATGCGAGCCACCGGACTGAGGCACGTCTTCGCCGCCGGCGATGTCGCTTCGAGCGTAATTGATGGCATTCATTTGACAGTGATGTCTTGCCAGTTCGCCAGACCCATGGGCCGGTTCGCGGGACACAACGTGGTGGCTGATCTGTTCAGTTTGCCTATGCTCCCTCTTCAGATCGACTCGTATGTAACCGTGCTCGATCTCGGCGCCTGGGGCGCTCTATACACCGTCGGATGGGATCGCCAGGTGCATGCGGTCGGCGCGTCCGCCAAAATGACCAAACAGATTATCAACCGCGAGCGTATCTATCCGCCGCGAACTCGTAGCCGTTCGGATCTTCTCGCGGCGGCCGCGCCTACCATCCAGGCACCGCCGACGTCGCGGACGCCGCAGGCATAAACGAGCTTTGGAGTACTCGGTCCAAACCTGTTTACCCGCTCTATCAATTCGCTTTGCAAGACCTCTAACGTCATAGCCGTTTCACTGCCGGATGCTGAGCGTCCTGTCCAGCTTAGCCGCGCCAATGTCGCCTTTGGGGTTCATTTTCAGACCTCGGGCCGCGTCCGACTTAGGTCCGTTGATCCCTCAACCGCAGACATGCTTCGACTGCATCGGCATGTCTCAAATGTGCCAAAACCGGAAGTAGGCGAGACTCACTCGATCACTTCGTCGGCGGCCGCAAGCAAGGTGGGCGGCATGTTGAAGCCGAGCGCTTTCGCGGTCTTCAGGTTGATCGACAGGTCGAATTTGTTGGGTGCCTGGATCGGCAGGTCCGAAGGCTTTTCTCCCTTCAGCAAGTGGTCGGCGTAGACGGCGGCCTGCCGGTAGACGTCGACGAAATCCAACCCCCAGGACAGCAGTCCACCGCTTTGGGTGAACGAGCGGAATGGAAATACGGCCGGAAGGCGTGCGCGATTGATGCGCTCGATCAGCATCGCGCGATTGTTGACGACCAGACCATCCGGGAAAACGATGACTGCGCGGTCGACGCCCGCGCCAAATTGATCCAGGACGGTTTCGATGTCTGCGACGGTCCGCACCGGGCCGGACACCATCTCCACCGCATATTCAGCCCCCATCGCCTCGACCGATTTTGCCAGCGCCAACGTCCCTGAGTTCTGCGGGTTGACCAGGAGCAGGATACGGTTGATGCGCGGCTCGATCTCCTTGAGCGCGTCGACCCATTTGCCCGGAAAGGAATATTCGTAGTTGGTCAGGCCGGTGAAATTTCCGTCCGGCCTGGCAAGGCTCTTGACCAGCCCCTGCGCCACGGGATCGGCCACCAGCGTGAACACGATCGGAATGGTCCGGGTTTCGTCTTTCAGCGCCCGCAGCGCGCGTGAGCCGAGCGCCACGATGAGATCGGGATGGGTCGTGACAATCGCCGCCGCCGTCTCCTTGAATTGCGCGGCATCCGCGATCGCAAAGCGCAGGTCGATCCGCAACGCGTCCGGCTTCCAGCCCTGCCACTGCAATTGATTGCAAAACGCCTGGACCAGCGGCTGCATCTGTGCCTCGGAAAATTCCGAGAGCACAGCGATCTGCCTGACGCGCTCGCCTTGCTGCGCGCGCGCCGCTATCGGCCAAGCAATCACTGTACCGCAAGCCAGCGCAATGAAATCGCGCCGTCTCATATCCGGCCTCCGCTGAAGACGCGCCATCATATCCATCGGATCGAGCCTTTTCTAGGTGATAAACGGCTGCGTCGTCCTACCCAAAGTCCGCTTCATCTCCGGAAACCAGCATCGACGGCGCACTAACCATATCCGCTAAGGGGTCATTCTCGACCGAATTGGGCTGTCCGCATCATGTCTGGTCTATCCCCGATAGCGACCGTATTGCGGACGTCCCCGCTCGGCAGCTTCGTGCCAAAACCGGAAGTCGTTATCATTCAATCACGTCGTCGGCGAGCACAATGACAGTTGGCGACATTTCCAGGCCCATTGCCCTCGCCGTCTTGAGGTTAATCACGAAGTCAAATTTGGTTGGCTGCATAACAGGAAGGTCGGCTGGCTTCTCCCCATTAAGAATCCTGCCGGTGTAGATGCCTACCTGACGGTAAAGCGCTGCTGTGTTCGCGCCGTAACTCATCAGGCCACCTGCTACCACGAATTCGTGGAAAGAAGAGATTGTGGGGATAGCGTGGCGGGCAGCCAATTCGGCGAGTTTACCGGACCGGTTGTTAAACAATCCGTCCGAAAGGACCATGAGCGCGCCGGCCTTTTGTTCGACGAGAGTGTCGAAAGCCGTTGGCAAGTCGCTTTCGGAACTGGTGTGTGTACCGAAAACCTTATCCGAGTTGATGACGTCATGGAATCGCCTAAGCTGGCCGAATGATCGGGCTACTCTGTTTCGCTCTGGCCGTCCTGGCCTCGCCATTCGAGTCGAAGCTGCGGCTCGAGGCTGAGAACGCGGTGCTTCGACATCAGTTGATTGTCTTGAGGCGTAGGCGGCGTGGCCGTGTCCGGCTTACGAACAATGATCGCTGGTTCCTGATCCAGCTGTATCGCTGGTTTCCGTCAATCCTGCAGGTTCTCACAATCATCCGGCCCGAGACGCTCGTGCGTTGGCATAGGGCCGGTTTTCGCTGCTACTGGCGTTGGAAGTCGCGCCCATTGGGAGGGCGACCGCAGATCGACACGGAGCTGCGCGCGTTGATCCGGCGGATGAGCATTGAGAATCCGCTTTGGGGCGCGCCACGCATCCACGGCGAACTGCTCAAGCTCGGGTTTGAGGTCGCGCAGTCGAGCGTCGCCAAGTACATGGTCAGACGACGGAGGCCGCCCAGCCAGGGATGGCGGACCTTCTTGCGTAACCACGCGGCGGACATTGCCGCCATGGACCTGTTCGTTGTTCCAACTATCGGTTTCGACCCTGCTCTATGCCTTCGTCATCGTCCGGCTCGACCGCAGAGACCCCGTCTGGATCAACGTCACAGCGAATCCGACGGCGGAAAGGGTTGCACGTCAGATAACGGAGGCATTTCCTTGGGATGAGGCTCCGCACTACCTGATCCGCGATCGCGACCGGATCTATGGCAGCGTCGTCATGCGCCGATTGCGCGCCATGGGCATCCGGGACGAGCCCACCGCACCGGCCTCGCCCTGGCAGAATGGCTTTGCCGAAAGGTTGATCGGATCGATCCGGCGTGAGTGTGTGGACCACATCATTGTCTTGGGCGAGGTGCATTTGCGTCGGGTCCCGAAATCCTACGCCGACTATTATAATAGCGTCAGAACGCATCGATCCTTGAACAGGGATGCGCCGGTTTCTCGCCCGGTTCAGCGAACTGGTGTGATCAGTTCACGCGCCATCCTTGGCGGACTTCACCACCATTACGCCCGAGCTTAAGTTTTCGGTACACACAATGGCAAGTGCATCGTAACTCTTGGGAAACGATCCGCAGACGCCTCCCAATATCAGCCAGTCAATCGCCCCAAATGGACGTCTGTTGGGACTGGCACGCCGCAAGCACATTGATTTGCTGCCTCAGCACCACAACCTCTGCCTCGAGCGTTGCGCGCGACCGTACCAGATCGATCACCGTCCCAAAGATCAGTTTGCACAAATCCAACATCGAGCGGCAGCATCGCGCGATTCTCGATCAACCGCCAGCGGATTGAATTTGCGACAGGGACAGGAAGATCAGAATGACAACTCAGCAAAAAGTGATCGGGTAAGCCGTATGGCAGGTAGCCGCTACACGGTTGATCGTGCCGGCTTGATCGCAGCGCCTCATAAGAAGATCATTCTCTTCCAATATGGGATTGCAAAACTCCCGCTTCGTACGTCGGGCGTAACAGCGAAGGATGTGGCGCTGACCGACGAACCGCCAAGCTCGGGCGATCAAATCCATCTCGCGCTTGTTATGTTTGATCACGACCAAGTTGTGATATGACGGTCGTAATTCCATTGACTGGGCGCGCAGGCTTTCTACTTCGTGTAACGCACTGGTAATTGAGGTGTGGCTCGTGAGGTGCACACCCATTCTTCCCAATCCAACGGAGATAGGCGATGGCCAACTTCAAGCGTTTCAGCATAGCCGCAGCTCTGTCGGCGGCAATCACGACCCCAGCAATCGCACAACAAGCTGTCCAGGAGCCTGGTTTACTGGCATTTTACCAGAGCCTGGGGGTCGGGTCAGCTTCAAGTCGGACAGCGTACGCGCTCGCACCAGCTGGCAGAGTCTCTTTATCGTTGAGTGCGGCTGCTAAGCAGCATGCGCGCGCCAGGCACTATGGCAACACGCTCACACGGTGATGCGGCAGGCTGGGCGACTGAGTTACGAGGCGATGAGGGCGGGGGAAGGGCGTGATGCTGATCCGCTCTAATCCGCTTCGCCGCCGTGCCCTTTGCTTCTCACTGGCTTTACCTGGTGGAAGAAGATCGCCTCTTCAGTCTCTTGTGACAGAGAACGGCCAGTGAGGCTTATTGGTCGACACATGATTTCTGGGAGCTACACCCATGGAATTCAGTTGGCAAAGGTTGAGAATGATTGCCGTTACAGGCTTGGTCCTAATCGGCTGCGGCAGCGCAATCGCAGTCGGCCGTCCGCACGCCGTCTCCGATCCGATTTTGGGAGCGGCTTGGCAATGCAGCCGCACGGTGTTCGTCGTCACCTGTTCTCATGCCGTGAGATGAGTGTAAATCGGCGCCGAAGCATGCCCCCTCCAATGACATGTGGATCAGAGACATATCGTGCCGATCGGCGTCGGGACCCCAAGCGATTAACAGCCAGCCTTTCGGGCAACCTCTACAAGCTCCGAAATCGGCTGTTGTCAGGGAGCTACTTTCCGTCGCCGGTGCGGCGGGTCGAGATTCCAAAAGCAAGTGGCGAGACGCGACCGTTGGGTATTCCGACGGTCGCTGACCGCATACCAGGAAGTCGCCCGGCGCTAGTTTTACGCCGGGGCGGCAGTGTCGGGGTTGCCAAATGTCCAGGGCCGGAGAACTTCTCGAGCGGAAGCAAGGCCTGCTCGATCGCATGCAGAAAGAGCCTGGCGCCATAGAACGCACGGAAATCGAGCAAGCCCTCAAGGTAATAAACGAGGCGCTAAACCGCCTGGAGTCCGAACAGCTAGACGCGCCTGTGCCGCACCACTAGGCCAACACCGCCGCCCAGCGTCAGAGATCGGGCGGGCACTCCGGGCACATGTCGCCGATTGAGCCGAGTACGTCCTCCACCGCAGAGGCTGCCTCGTCCGGAGAGACGCCGGACGGTGGATCCTGGCGGGCGGCGGCGGGGGGCGCGTTCGCGGGCATCCGGGTCACCACAGTCCTTCATCCAGCCGTGCTCCTCGCACTCGCGGATGGCGCCGGCATCCAGCAACACCGAGATCGCCCAGCCCTGCAGCGTCCGGATCGCCGGCCGCCGCTTCTTCATCATCAGGATCGAGAAGCCTTCCTGCGCCAAGAAGGATACTGCGTCGCCGGCTTCTCCGATCCGGAACGTCGAACCGAGAATCTGCACGGCCTCTTCAGGGTACCAGAATGGAGTCCACCTCGTTCCGAATGCACTCTACCGCCTCGACAACACTGTCGAGCCCACCGTCCGCGCCGAACATTGTCGACAAGAAACCCTAGGAAGAGGCGGCCAGGGTCGTGTTCACGGGTTATCTCATGCAGGAAGCGGTGTGTGTCTTGCGAAAACCGATGAGTCGCGCTGGCCAGAGCGGCAAGGACAATACCTGCAAATGTCTTCATACAAGGAGTATCGTGACATGTTTGCTACTGCCGCGTGGCGCAGCTGTGGGGACAAGAAGCGGCCATGGGCTCGGCGTTGAAGCTGATGACGGTTGCTGCTCAGGCTATCTGTGGTACTAAGGCCGCCTCACAACCAAGGAATACTAAGTGCCTAAAAAAGCAAAGAAGAAGACTGTCGTGCGTCGCGAATACACCAGAGCCGATGTGAAGGAATTGCGTGCGCACTCAAAGGCGAAAACACCCGTCGTGCAAATTGCGAAGCTTACGAAGCGCAGTGTGGGTTCGTTGCGGCAGAAGGCGCTTAAGCTTGGGATTCGTCTAGGCCACCGGCGCTAGGTCCAATGCCGCCGACTCGATGACAATATGGTCTGCAGCGCGCCCGTCTCGAGAGGTGGCCACAATCCTGGCAGCAATCCGATGATGGGGCTTATTGCGACTCGGAATGAGCGGCGCGACGTCATTGTAGCTGATTTCACCATTCGCAAGCCCCGTAAAAGCCGGAGGTCCAGAAAGGGATTTCCATCGGGGAATTCAGCGCAACTCGTAAAGCCTACAAACAGCTGTTGTTTGCTGTGAACGGCCGCTTATGGCAAAGCGGACATTCGCAAATTGCCAATGTCGGGTAAGTGCCAGCAACGGACTACAAGTATTGCAGCCGTACCAAGTTTAGCAGCAACGGGCCTGGGATCGGACTCGCCACCGATCCGCGTTAAGAACCGATCCAGCTAGTACCTATGGCAATATTCGCTATCCCTATCGGGGATGGCTGCACCCACCGTTGCCTCACAATGCGGCCTTACGGCCGCCATCAGATCTGCCGGGCTTGGCGGCGCTTCGGGCTTGAATGTCGCGAGGCGACATGGCCTAGTAGCCCACTTCCCAGAGTAGCTCTTTCGTTGCCTCCACGAGCTGGTCGCGCTTCGGCGGCTTAGGCATCCGCGGTCGCCTCTCGCCTGATCGACGCAGCAGGAAAGCGCGGGAAGTTCGGTTCCACCTCGTGGAAGACGAATAGGATGTCCTGAGGCGCGAAGTGTAGGCGCTCGCCGAACAGTCTGACCGCTTCGTCCGCAATGGTGGCGGCGGTTCCTGTCGGCCTCCCGCTGGAGATGACTACCTCAACGACCATGAACCGATCGGTTCTGTCCGTTGCGTAGTCGGAGAAGCGGGGATCTACCAGAAGGTCATCCTGGTCGACCTCGAGAAAGCGGTGAAAGCGGTCGGCTCGGTAATAGCCGGCGGCCTCCTGGGCTTCTAACATTGCCTCCGATAAGCGGGACTTGTCGGCGGCGCTGAGGCCGCGCCGGACGCTGAAGGTTACAAACGGCATCTCCAGTCTCCACGCTTTAGGATGTACCAATTGCGTTGATGCGCCGAGTGCGCCGAGTGCGCCGACGCCTTAGCCGCCAGCAATTTGAGCTACTGGTATGTCAAATAGAAAGTGGTCGGCCGATGTGGCTAAGTCCGTGATAGGGTGGGGCCCAAAATGCCATCGGTCCGATCCTCGACACAGTCACATTCGCTGAGTGCGCAAACTACTTCACCAGTGCCGGATACGACCAAGCCTAATCTCATCCCGCTCTAATAAGAGGCGCGCAGCGCGGCGAACTGCCGCGCGCCTCTTCAGCGTAGACTCACGAGACGAGGGTGGCGCCGAAGCCAATCTCGACCTTCATCAGTTTGGAGACAGGGCAACCGGCCTTTGCTTTTTCGGCGATTGACTGGAACGCGGCCTGGTCGATGCCGGGTATCATCGCGGTGACGGTGAGATGGACCGAGCTGATGGAAAAGCCATCGCCGTCCTTGTCGATGACGACTTCCGATTTGCTGTCGAGTTGCTCCGGCACGAAGTTCGCCATGCCGAGCAGTCTGACGAACGACATGGTGAAACAGGCGGCGTGAGCCGCCCCAAGCAGCTCCTCCGGATTGGTGCCTGGCCTTTCACCGTAGCGGCTGAAGAACGTGTAGGGATAGGTTTCCAGCGCGTGGCTCTCGGTCGAGACCGAGCCCTTGCCTTCACGCAGGCCGCCGTTCCAGGCGGCAGATCCAAAGCGTTTCATGGCTCCTTGCTCCTTTCGTGCTGTGCACGTGCTGGGCTCGTCAGGCTTGCTGTCCCGCAGCCTCGAGAATCAGTCGCGTGATTTCGTCGGGATGGGAGATCAGCGAGAGATGGCTGGCCTTCACTTCGATGGTCTTGGCGTTCATCCGCTTGGCCATGAAGCGCTCAAGGTCCGGATTGATCGTGCGGTCTTCCGTTGAAACCGCGTAGTAGCTCGGCTTCGATCGCCAGGCCGCGTGCGTCGTCTTGCCGGTGAGAAGGGCCTTGTGGAACGGCTCCTGCACGGCGTAGAGCACCCTGGCCTTCGCTTCCGGCAGATCCCCCGCGAAATCGCGAAGGAAAGCCTCCTCAGAAAGGCGCCCCTCATCGCCGTCGAACACGATCCCAGCCGACGCCGGCGGCGTCGGATACGTCTTTGCCAGGGCCGTGTAGTCTTCGCCCGCATCCGGCGCGCGCGCCGCCACATAGACGAGCGCGGAGACGTTCGGATGCACACCGGCCTCGGTGACGATCATTCCGGAGAAGGAGTGACCCACTAGCACCATCGGGCCGTCCTGCCGCGCCAGCACCCGCTGCGCCGAAGCCACCGCCTCAGGCAGCGTCGTCAGCGGATTTTGCACGGCCGTCGCGTTGAGCCCCGCCGCCTGCAATCGCGCTATCACTTCGGACCAACATGAGCCGTCGGCGAACAGCCCGTGCACGAGCACGACGTTCTTCGCCTTCACTGGAGTTGAATTTGCGGCCATACCACGTGTGGAGATCAGCGAAGCTGCGGCACCCGTCACGAGGGCGGCGGAAAAAGCGCGTCTGTTCATCATCATGATATCTCTTCCTTCAAGGTTAGGTGGGAATGTCTGGTTGCATCGTGTGGGCGGCGCAGAGCGTCGCCGGACGTCCGAGATTTCGATGGCGTGTCGCCGTTCACCGCCTTTCTGTCGCCCTGGTGCGAGCGACCTGCATGGGCTCAAGGTTCGAGCAGTGCGTCGACATCGGACGATCGCACGATGGTCCCATCACGCACAAAGGCCTCGTGGTTGTCCTCGATGCTGTCATGGTCGTAGAGATAGTTGACCATGATGCCGAAGGATTCCTGGATGCCGCGTGGCGCGTTGTTGCCGAACCAATTGATCCGTTCGAGCCGTGCGCCATTGCCGAGGTGAAAGCGCGCTACGGGGTCGATACGGCTTCCGGGTGACGGCTGCCGCGTCAAATACAGCGCGCAAAACCGCATCAGGACGGGCCGCAGCCTCTCGCTTTTCGCTAAGTCATGCCACCAGCCGTCACGTTCAAGTTCGGGCAACAACGCGGTGTCGGAATCGCTTCCTTCCGCGAGCCAGCGCCGGAAGCCTGGCACCGGCGACAGGGTGGAGAAGCGCTTCAGTTGCGGAAACTCTGCCTGTAGCTCCTCGACCACCTGTTTAATCAGGAAATTGCCGAACGATATGCCGCGCAGGCCATCCTGGCAGTTGGAGATCGAATAGAAAATCGCGGTGTCGGCGCGCGCAGCTTGTGTCCGTGCGGCCTCTTCATCCGTCTCCCGTGAGAGCAGCGGCGGCATGGCGGTGGCCAGTCCCTTTACCAACGCGACTTCGACGAAGATCAGCGGCTCGCCGGGAAGCGCGGGATGGAAGAATGCGAAGCAGCGGCGGTCGGGCGCAAGGCGCCGCCGCAGATCGTCCCAGCCCTTGATCTCATGCACCGCCTCATAGGCGATCAGCTTCTCCAGAACCACCGCCGGGGACTGCCAGTCGATCCGCCGCAGTTCGAGAAAGCCGCGGTTGAACCAGGAGGCGAAGAGATGCCTGAGGTCGCTGTCGAGCAGCTTCAATTCCGGCTCGTCGTGCAGATGTGCGGAGATTTCACTGCGCATCGCGATCAGCGCGCCGGTGCCTCCGGGCGCCATGTTCATGCGCCGCAACAGCTCCTGCCGGGGTGGATCGGCGGCCTGCGCGAGCGCGGCCGCGGCTTCCGCCGTGGTGTTTGCGAGATAACGCTCCGCTACCGTGCGCAGTACCGCTTTGTCGGGCTGAAACTCCGTCCCAAGATAGCGCTGGAAGCTGTGCCGGTCGTCCACATCGAGGGCGCGCAGCACGTGGTGCAGTTCGCGCGCGACCTGCGCGCCGGACGCCTCGCCGCGCTCCGACAGCAGTGTCGCTGCGAGCTGTTTCACGCGATCGACCGGCGCGGGCTTCGAGTTGGCCAGGCCATTTGAGGTTTGCGTGTTCGGGGTCATAGTTGCTTCCTATCCTCAACCGTGGGGGACCGTGGCCGGGTGGAATCTCGCCGGCGGCACGTAGAGTCCGCCTGACGCCGTCACGAGGTCGTCGATGGTTTGGGCCGCGAGCCAGTCGCGGGTTGCGGTATTGACGTCGATGCCGAGGTCGGAGGGGAACATCACGATGCCGCGGCGGCGCAGGCTGTCGCTTATTTCGCCCGACTGTCGCCTGCCGAACTCAGTATAGCCGGCGACGGCGCGCAATGCGGCTTCGCGCTGCAGCGGCGACCAGCAGCGCAAAAGGTTGGCCACGCCACGTTCGGTGACGACATGGGTGACGTCGTCGCCATAAATCATCACCGGCGGTAGCGCAAAACCGGCCGAGGCTGCGAGATCGAACGCGTCCAGCCGTTCGACAAAGCTCGGTGCGCCATTCGGCTGATGGGTCTGCACCATCTGCACCACAAGCTTGCGTCCGCGCAGGGTCTCGCCCGCTTCCTGACCGGCGCGCAGCCAGGTGGGACTGTCGTGGCGGCGGCCACGCGGGTCGGCGCCCATATTCGGCGCGCCGCCGAAGCCCGTGATCCGGCCTTTTGTTGCCGTCGAGCTATTGCCCTGTGCGTCGATCTGCAACGTGCCGCCGATGAAGAGGTCGCAGGCATATTGTCCGGCGACCTGCGCGAGCGCGCGGTTGGACCGCAGATTGCCGTCGGCGCCGACCGGGAATATATCGGCGCGGTTCGAAACGTAGCGTTCCATGCCCAACTCGGAGCCAAAGCAATAGACGCTGTCGACAAAGCCGGCTTCGATCGCGGGGATCAGGGTCGGGTGCGGGTTCAGCACGAAATGACTGGCGATCTTGCCCTTCAGTCCGCGCTGGGCGGCGTAGGTCGGCAGGATCAGTTCGATCGCCGCGGTCGCATAGCCGATGCCGTGATTGAGCCGCCGCACCTGGTAGGGTTCGTAGACCGCGGCGATCGCCATCATCGCCATCAGCACGTTCTCGTTCCTGATCTTGGCGGGATCGCGCGTGAACAGCGGATCGATCAGATAGGGCTTCGGGCTCGGCACCACGACATCGACCCAGTCGCCGGGCACGTCGACCCGCGGCAGCCGGTCCACGATCTCATTGACCTGCGCGACGACGATGCCGCCGCGGAACGCCGCCGCCTCGGTGATGGTCGGCGTGTCTTCGGTATTGGGGCCTGTGTAGAGGTTGCCGTTGCGGTCCGCCTTGTCGGCGACGATCAGCGCCACGCGCGGCGTCAGGTCGACCAGCATACGAGCATAGAGTTCGAGATAGGTATGAATCGCCCCGATCTTTACCGTCCCGTTCGCGACCAGTTCGGCGAGCTTGCGGCTCTGCGGTCCCGCGAAAGCGAAATCCAGCCGGTTCGCGATGCCGCGCTCGAACACGGCGAGATGGTCGGGCAGTGCCAGCACCGACTGCACCATGTGCAGATCGTGCACCCGCGCAGGATCCACCTTCGCCAGGGCTGAGGCGAGAAAATCCGCCTGCTTCTGATTGTCGCCTTCGATCGTCACGCGGTCGCCCGGCTCGATGATGGCTTCGAGCAACAGCGTCGCGCGGTCGGCGGGGCAGACTTTTCCGCTCGTGCCGTTGAGCGCGGCAGCCCGTGCGAGACGGGAGGCGCGATCTGCTCCGCGTCGTGACGTGCCTGACATGATGAATCTCCTTCGCTGTCCTTGAAGCGAAATTAGGAGGCCATCATTGATTATAGAAACGATATTTTATAATATGATTGATCGGGAAACAGGATCAATTGTATGCTGAATTTCAAGCGTCCGTGCCGTGCGAGTGCCGAGCAGACGCTTGGCGAACACGACGTCAAGCCGTCCCGCAAGGAGCTGCTCAGGTCCTTTCGATGGCGGCGACGATGCGCTGGGTGAGGCTGCGGGCGAAGGGGATCGCGAGATGAGCGGTGCTGGCCGCGATCGGCCAGCCGATGGCGAAGGCGGACCTCCATCGCACCACAAAATCATTCCGCCAGCCGATATTGAAGAACGTCAACCCCCGCTCACGACAAAAGCGATAATG
Organism: Bradyrhizobium erythrophlei; assembly: GCF_900129425.1. Lineage (NCBI taxonomy): Bacteria > Pseudomonadati > Pseudomonadota > Alphaproteobacteria > Hyphomicrobiales > Nitrobacteraceae > Bradyrhizobium > Bradyrhizobium erythrophlei. The sequence goes on from NZ_LT670817.1 coordinate 569,657, forward strand.
GCGGTGATCGCGACTGGAAAGACAAATCTTATTTTTGCCTTCCATGCGTCTCTCGGAGCCTTTGCATTGAGGTATTGGGCAACAATCAAAATTGCCTCGCCAGCTCTACCGCTTGTCTCTTTCCGGCGTCGATCATGTCGACCGCGCGGCCGTCCCAAGTGTGTTCGACGGTGAGAGTTACGACGCTGCGGACGCCTATGAGCCGCAGCCAAAATTCAACGTAACCGCTGAGATATTCGAAGCCTGGCGGAGAGACAGTTTTAAAGCCGGCCTCGTCGCTTTGTCCCCTGACATACACAACGAAAGCCTTATCAATGCTCAACGACGGTCCATAGAACTCTCCGTCGAACGTAAACAGCATGTTTCTTTGACAAGACAGATCAATCAGCTGCTTGAGCTTGTAGGGGAAAGAGAAATTCCACATCGGCACGCCCAGAACGATGCGATCTGCCCGTTGGAAGCGAGAGGCCAACTCCCTGATCTTTTCCCATGTTGCCGTCTCGACCGGCGTCATCGATTCGCCGGAGACACCTTTGTATTTGGCATTGATTGCCTCCGCGTCGAACTCGGGAAGTCCCTCTTGCCAAATATCCAACCTGTCAACTGTAACGTCACGAACGTGCTCTCTAAATTCCGAGAGGAATGCATTGACGATAGCGGTGGACGCAGATTTTTCCTTTCGCGGCGAGGTCACTATGTTCAAGAGATTCATTTTCGTTGCCCTTCTCACGTAGGATGTACAGGCCTCGAGCTGGTAGCCGACAACATGTCCCGTTGAGGTGGACAAGCGACGGTCTGAGGGGGAGACGCGGCGCCCCAGCAGGTTACCGCTGCTGCTGAGGCGCTTCCGTTTTGCTTACATCAAAGCCGGATGCCGGCAGGATTGGTGCGTCGACGAACCTCTGCGGCAGCTTCCCGGTAAGACTCCCGAGAAAAGCGACGATGTCGGCCGTATCCTGATCGCCGAGAGCCCGTCCGAGCTGCACCTTGGCCATGATTCGCACCGCCTCAGGAAGCGAGCGCACCGAGCCGTCATGGAAATAGGGGGGCGTCATCGCGACGTTGCGCAGACTCGGCACCTTGAACACGTAAGTGTCCTGCGGATCGTGCGTCACGTCGAAGCGGCCTTTGTCCGGCTGCGGGCTCCCCGTCGCGGTCCAATAATCCTCGGCGACGCCGAACTTTTGGAAGCTGCCGCCGCCGACGTCCGCGCCGTTATGGCAGGCGCTGCACCCGGTATCGATGAATTTGCGTAACCCGGCGCGCTCCTCCGGCGAGAGCGCCCGAGCATCGCCCGCGAGAAAGGCGTCGAATCGGGACGGCGTCACGAGCGTGCGCTGGAACGCGCCGATCGCCTTGGCCCAGTTATCCGGCGTGACCGGGTCCGGATCCCCGGGAAACTCCTTCCGGAATAGATCGGCATAGCCGGGAATAGCCTTGATGCGGGCCAGCGCGCTCGCATAGTCGGGATTGATGAAGCTGAACGAACCGATCAGCACCTGCTTCGCCTCGTCCTCGACATTCTCGCGATCGCCCCGCCAATGCGCTTTGAACTGAAGAGCGGCATTCAGAATGGTCGGCGCGTTCCGCGGGTTCAGCGTGTCATGGGCGCCGCGCGCCTTCGGCAGGCCATCCGTGCCATAGAGGGCGGGCTGATGGCAGCGGGCGCAGCTCACGGTCCCGTCGACGGAGATTCGCGGATCGAAGAAAAGCTTCCAGCCGAGTTCAACCCGCGAAGGCGTGATCGGGAACTCGGGCGTCGCCATATCCTTGGGTAACGGATGGAAGTTGCTGCGGGCGTTGTTGAGAAGGTCGGCATCGACATCTGCCGCACGCGCAGCCGCATGGTTGGTATCGAAAGCGCCGATCGCGAGCACGAATGCAACGCCCGTCAGCGCAATGCCGGCGGCCAGCGCTGCAAGTGTCTGTAATTTCATCATCGGACTCCGGGATTGATTTTTCTGCGTAGCGGTTATGAGGCCGGCGGGAGCAACGCCCCCGCCCGGGCGGCCTTTAGATCGTCCACTGCCAATCTGCCGGCAGCCACCGGTAGCCGCTCCCCTCGCGCACTACGTGCCCGAAGCCAGGAAAGGGTAGATGGTAGCTACCGACTAACGTCTTGTCGGCCGCTGCGCGGTCGAGGAAGGCAATGCGCGCCTTAGTTGCCCGTGGCACGTCAAGGTCGAATCCGAATGCCCATTCCGGATGCTGGAAGCTGATCGCCGTGTCGACTACGACGTCGCCGGTGAGGAGCATTTCTTGCCTGCCGGAACTGATATGCACCGACATGTGGCCTGGCGTGTGACCGGCGGTGTCGAAGGTGGTCACGCCCGGCGCTACCTCGGCTCCGGCCTTGATCAGGCGCAGCCGGGGGCTGGCCAATTTCAGATTCGCCTGGGTAACCAGCGGCTGCTGCTTGGCGGACACTTTGCCGGGCAGTTCGGGGTCGCTCCAGAAGGCGACCTCTGTCTCGCTGGCGACGAATTCGGCGGAGGGAAACAGCAGCGACGCGTTCTTGCCGTCACTGATACCCCACAGGTGGTCGAAATGGCAGTGAGTGAACAGGATCATGTCGATATCGCCCGGGGCGTAGCCCGCGCTGGCGAGGTTGCCGAGCAACCTGCCGTTCGTGTTCTGGAACTTGTCGACGCCGCAGCCTGCGTCGATCAACACCAACTTGTCGCCGGTGTTGACGAGAATGGTGTTGATTTGCAGCCCCACCGGGCTGGATGGCTGGAACGTGGATGTGAGCAGGCCTCTTGCGTCGTCGGCCCGATCGCCCCACAGCGTTTCGGCGGGGAACGCGAGCGTGCCGTCGCTGACGACGGTGATCTCGATGGTGCCGAGCTTGAAGCGGTAGAACCCAGGCTGCGCATGCTTGCCCACTTGGGGCGCATGGGCCAGAGCGGGAGCTGTCGGGGCGAGTGCGGCGGCCCCGACGACGGTAGAGCCGGCACGCAGGAGCATCCGGCGGTCAAGCATGAGCATGTCTGTTCTCCATCTGTTAGTTGTATTATATTGCGATTATAATCTAAGGTAGCACCGAGGAATTCCAATTAAATTGCGGTTTAGAAAGTTCACTTCGAATCGAATCGCGGCGCGAGGGCTATCCGCGGCGGGCCCTTTACTCAGCGGGAAGCGCGGTGGGATCGCCTTGAGCGACCCGCCGTGTCCTGAGCGTGGAAACCCAGTTTCGAAGACGATCGAGGTAGAGATAGACCACCGGCGTCGTGTACAGGGTCAGCAGCTGCGACACGAGCAGGCCGCCCACGATGGTGTATCCGAGCGGCTGACGAAGTTCCGCGCCGACGCCGGTTCCGATCATCAGGGGCACCGCGCCCAGCAGTGCTGCCATCGTGGTCATGAGGATCGGGCGGAAGCGCAGCACGCAGGCCTTGTAGATGGCGTCTTCCGGCGACAGGTGCTGATGGCGTTCGGCCTCGAGTGCGAAATCGATCAGCATGATCGCGTTTTTCTTGACGATGCCGATGAGCAGGATGATTCCGATCAAAGCGATCACGCTCAGATCGAAGCGAAATGCCATCAGGATCAGTAGCGCACCAATGCCAGCGGACGGCAGCGTCGAAAGGATCGTGATGGGGTGAACGATGCTCTCGTACAGCACGCTCAGGATGATGTAGATGACGACGAGCGCCGCGGCGATCAGCATCGGCGTACTCGACAGCGATGACTGGAACGCCTGGGCATTGCCCTGAAAGCTGGTGGTCAGGGAGAGAGGCTTGCCCAGTTGCCGTTCTGCCTGCTGGATGGCAGCCACCGCATTGCCGATCGACGCTCCGGGCAGCAGATTGAAAGAAATTGTGGTCGACGGGAATTGGCCCTGGTGGTTGACCACGATCGGCGCGACTTTCTCGACGGCTGTGACCAGGGCGTTCAGGGACACCTGCTGCCCGCTCGACGACGTAACGTAGATGTCGCTTAAGGCGCCAGGCCCGAACTGGAACTCCGGGGAGACTTCAAGCACCACGTGATATTGATTCTGCTGTGTCAGTATGGTCGAGACGATGCGCTGACCGAACGCGTCGGAGAGCGTATTGTCGATTGTCGCGGGCAGGATTCCGTGGCTCGAAGCAACGTCGCGGTTGATCGTGATATCGAGCAGAGGGCCCGCGTTCTGCTGGTCGCTGGCGACGTCGGCAATGCCGGGAATGCTCTTCAGCTTGTCGAGGAAGATCGACGACCAGTAATTGAGTTCGCCGGGGTCTGCGTCGACAAGCGTATATTGATACTGCGTTCTCGAAAGGCGCGCTCCAATGGTGATGTCCTGGGCCGCCTGCATATAAAGTGCAATCCCCTGAATCTTGGCGAGCTTTGACCGCAGCCGATTGATGACGTCGTCGGCACTGGCGGTACGCTCGCCTTTCGGCTTCAGCGAGATGAATATTCGGCCGTTGTTCAGCGTAGGCGTCGAGCCGCTAGGCCCGATAAACGAGCCGACCGAGGCGATCGCAGGATCCTGCAGCACCGTATCGACCACCGCCTGCTGGCGCTCGGACATCGCTGGGAAGGAAATATCCTGGGAGGCCTCGGTAATGCCGAAGATGAATCCGGTGTCTTGTTGCGGGAAGAATCCCTTCGGAATGATGACGTAAAGGTATCCCGTCAGGGCAATCGTGGCCAGCAGGGTCATCAGCGTGATGAATTGGTGACGCATCACGATCTTTAATCCGCGCTCGTAAAGCGAGAGCAGTCCGTCGAATCCGTGTTCGAGTATCCGATCGAGGAGGCCGTGCTCACGGCTCTCGGGTTTGAGCAGACGCGAGCACATCATCGGCGTGAGCGTCAGTGAAATCACGAGCGACAGCACCAGCGATACGCTGACGGTGATCGCGAATTCCCGGAACAGCAGTCCGACGTAACCGCCCATCAGGAACAGCGGGATGAACACGGCGATCAATGAAAGCGTGATCGAAACAATGGTGAAGCCGATCTCGGCTGCGCCGGTGAGGGCCGCCTGCATCGGCGAGAGGCCGTCCTCGAGATGGCGGACGATATTCTCGATGACCACGACCGCGTCGTCCACCACGAAACCGACAGCGATCGTCAACGCCATCAGCGACAAATTGTCGAGGCTATAGCCGAGTTCGTAGAGCACAGCGAATGTGCCGATCAGCGAGAGGGGCACGGTCACGGCTGGAATGATCGTCGCCCAGAAATTGCGCAGGAAAACAAAGATCACCATGACCACTAGTGCGACCGTCAACACCAGCGTGAATTGCACGTCGCTGACCGAAGCGCGGATGGTCTGGGTACGATCCGACAGGATCGAAACCTTGATGTCGGAGGGAATCGATGCCTGCAGTTGAGGCAGCATCGCCTTGACGCGATCGACGGTCGCGATGACATTGGCGCCTGGCTGACGCTGGATGGCGAGAATGACGGCTCGTTGGCGGTTGGACCACCCGGCGAGCAGATCGTTTTCGGGCGCGTTGATTGCCTTGCCGATGTCGCTCACCCGCACCGCCGAGCCATTGCGATAGGCGATGATTAGGGAGTTATAGGCATCCGGAGTTGGCAGCTGATCGTTGGTGTTAAGCGTGTAGGTCTTGCGCGGGCTGTTGAGGGTGCCCTTCGGCATATCGACGTTGGCCTGGCTAACCACGTTGCGCACGTCTTCAAGGCCGATCCCGCGCGCCGCGAGCGCCTGCGGATTGACCTGTATCCGTATCGCCGGCTTTTGCTGGCCGCCGATGCCGACGAGACCCACCCCGGAAATCTGGGAGATTTTCTGCAGCAGGATGTTCTCGGCATAGGCATCCACGGTGGTCATCGGCAGCGTATCGGACGTCAGGGCGAGCAGAAGGACTGGTGCGTCTGCCGGATTGACCTTGCGGATGGTTGGCGGAAAGATCATGGCGGGCGGCAGCTGCCCGCTGGCGGCGTTGATCGCGGCCAACGTATCCGTCGCAGCTCCCTCGATGTCGCGGTTGAGGTCGAACTGCAGCGTGATCGCAGTGGTCCCAAGCGCGCTCGAGGAGGTCATCTGGATGAGGCCAGGAATTTGGCCGAACTGCTCCTCGAGCGGCGTTGCGACCGACGAGGCAATGGTCTGGGGATCGGCGCCCGGCAGCTGGGCTGTTACCGAAAGGGTCGGATAATTCACGTTCGGCAGCGCCGCGACCGGCAGCAGCGGGTAGGCTGCAAGGCCGAGCAGCAACAAGCCGACCATCAGCATTGAGGTCGCGATCGGCCGCGCGATGAATGGTGCGGAAATGTTCATGGGATGGCAATCTGCTGGGCACTTTGTGCCGCGGCCTCGGCTGCCGCCTTTCCGCGCAAGATGGTGACATGGCTGCCGGGTTGCAGCTTGTATTGCCCGTCGACGACAACCTGTTCGTTCGCGGCAAGTCCGCTATCGATCAACGCCTGACCGTTGCTGGTTTGCGCAACCGTAATCGTTCGCGATTCGACGGTGCCGTCGGGCTTGATCACGTAGGCATAGAAGCCCTGTTGGCCCTGCTGAACGGCTCCGGCCGGAACCGTCAATCCATTCTGCCGCGCATCCAACAGCAGCCGCGCATTGACCAGTTCCCCCGGCCACAGCCGATGCGCGGTATTTGGAAATTCGGCCTTGAGCTGGACCGCGCCGGTTGTCTGCAGAATCTCGTTATTGATGAGATCGACCTTGCCGACATCAAGCTGGACCTTGTCGTCCTGGCTGTAGGCAAGAACCTTCAGCGGAGTCTTGTTGGCCATATGTTGCTGGATTTGCGGCAGATCAGTTTCGGGAAGCGTGAAGATCAGCGAGATTGGCTCGATCTGGGTCACGACAACTAGACCATTGGGGTCGGTCGGGTGGATGATGTTGCCCACATCGACCTGCCGCACGCCCGTGATGCCCGAGATTGGCGACGTCAATCGGGTATATTCAAGCTGGACTTGCGCCTGCGCGATCAGCGCCTGATCGGATTTGACGGCGTTTTGCAGCTGCGCCACCTGTGCCTTCTGGGTGTCGACGAGCTGCGGCGTCGCATCTCCTTTGCTCGCCAGTTGCATGTAGCGACCGAGGTTGGCGAGCGCGTTTGTCAGCTGTGCCTGATCGCGATCGCGTGTGGCGGTCACTTGGTCCAGCTGCGACTGGAAGGGACGCGGATCGATCTGGGCCAGCAGATCGCCCGCGTGAACCGCGTGGCCTTCGGCGAAAGCGATCTGCGTCAGCTGTCCCTGAATCTGGCTGCGCACGATATCGGTGTTGTAGGCGATGACGGTGCCGATACCGCGCAGGTAGATCGGCACGTCCTGGGTGCTGACGGTTCCGGCGACGACCGGTATCGAAGGCGCCCGCGCTTGCTGCGGTCGCGGTGATGTTTTGTGCGTGACGGCAAATGCGCCGCCACCCGCGATCAAAACGACAATGATGGCAACAACTGCGGTTCTCAAACGCATGGATGTGGCTCCTATGAACGTGGTGTCAGCAGCCGCCGGAAGACATCGATGATCCTGCCATCGTCGACATTCCCGTAGTCGGACATGGCACCGTGTTCGTCCCGGTCGGCACGACGGTCGACTGGCTCTGCAGCGTAGTATCCGGCAATGGACTGAGGCCGCCCGTTCCGAGCTCGGTGGATCCCACCGGAATTCCGACGCGCCCGACGGTGGTACGCGAGCCGATGGCTGGAGACGAAGCCGATGCGGTTGGACTGGACGATGCGGTCGTGGCGGTCCCGCACGTACCCGACGCGGTTCCGGCGATCCCAGCGCCGTCGAACAGCGGGGTCGGCGCCGAGGTCCCGGATATGGCCCCCGTCGCCGAAGATTCTCCCGGGAGCGAACCGGCGGTTCCGTTCGTCGGATTTCCCATGCCGGAGGCTGCTGTCTGCATCGCCCCCATGGTGCTGGAACACGCCGAGGGCGTCGTCATTGTCATCGCGCTTGAGGCGGAGGAACCTGACGTCATCGGACTAACGCCCGGCGTCGCAAGCTCGATGGCCCCGAGTGGAAGGCCGGTCCCGCCGACCGGCGCCGCCGCACCGATTCCGAGCGGCGAAGTCATACCTAGCGGCGGGGTGACGGCGCCCATGCCGACCTGTGCGAATGCGGCGCCAACGTTACACAATGACCAGACGGTCGCGGCGGCCAAAATCCCTTTTGCAGTCTTTTGTGTGTTACAGTTCTTCATTCCTGATCTCTCCTATTCTCGTGGCTTTCTTCCGAGGAACTGGCATGAAATCGATTGGTCGGGCTCACCGGACCGAGACGGAGATCGCCACATCGACATTGCTTCGGATCGCATTCGAGTATGGGCAGATCGCATGAGCACCCTGGAATGCGGGGATCGATGACCATTCGGACCAGCGCCGTGACCTTGGGGTCGATCCCAACTTCACTAACTTTTATGGGCAAGGATGCCACTCACCATCGTCGCCCATATACTTCCCGGACGCCGGGTCGTAGTACGCCCAACGCTGGGCGCAATAGGAAGCATCAGTGCTCGATACCACGGAGCCAACGCTTGCTTGAATACCGCGGAACCCGCCGCTGCCGACGTGCATCGCAACGCCACCGCGGAGCCCCACGGCGAAGGCCGGGGTTGCAACTGCTAACGCCAATGACAGGGCCGTCGCCCCTATTCCAATTAACTTGCGGTTCGATGTCATCTCATCCTCCTTGTTGCTTAAGTGGTCGAGGCCGCTACCGGCACGTGCGGAATTTGAGTGGCGGCGCATACAGGCCGCCGGACCAGACAACGAGATCGTCAATTGTCCGCGCGGAGAGCAGATCGCGCGTCGCATCCTTTGCATCGATCCTAAGGTCGGATGGCCGCATCACGATCCGGCGTTCGCGCAGATTATCGCTCATGTCTCGAGCTTGAGCGCGTCCAAAGTCCGTGTCTCCGGCGATGGCGCGCACCGTGCCTTCACGTTCCTTGGGAGACCGGCACAGCAGGAGATTTGCGACACCCTGTTCGGTGATGACGTGGGTGACGTCGTCGCCGTAGATCATCACCGGCGGCAATTCGAATCCTGCTGCTGTTGCGAGATCGATCGCGTCGAGCCGCTCCACGAAGCTCGGCATCCCATCTGGCTGGCGGGAGGCGCGATCTGCTCCACGTCGTGACGTGTCTGACATAATGAACCTCTTTCGCTGTCCTTGAAGCGACAGGTGGGAGGTCATCATTGATTATAGAAATGATATTTTATAATATGATTGATCGAAAAAGAGGATCAATCGCATGCTGGAATTCGAGTTGCTGCGTTCCTTTGTTGCCGTAGCCGACTGCGGCGGTTTCCACCACGCCGCGGAGCGGCTCAACCTGACGCAGTCGACGGTAAGCCAGCAGATCAAGCGGCTTGAGCTCGAGACCAAACGGCCCTTGTTCCGGCGGACAACGCGCAGCGTCGCACTGACCGACGATGGCGAGATGCTGCTCGGCGACGCGCGTCGCCTGTTGCAATTTGAGGAAGCGGCCCGTCATCGCCTGGCGGCGCCGCGGCTGTCTGGCACGGCGCGTCTCGGCGTGGTCGAGGAGGTCGCCGGCGGCTCACTGCCTTCGGCGCTCGGCCGCTTCGCCAAGCTCCATCCGGGCGTGAAGCTCGAGGTGCAGATCGGCGTCAGCGCGGAATTGATCGAGCAACTTAATGCGGGGCGGCTTGACGTCGTGTTCGCAAAGCGCCCGCTCGGAACCTCGAAAGGGCGTCTGGTGTGGCGTGAGCCGCTGGTCTGGGCCGCGGCCGACACGTTCGATCTTGTTCCAGGCGCGGCGCTGCCGCTGGCCCTGTATCGCGAGCGATCGGTTTCCCGCGAGGCTGCACTCGCCGCGCTCAACGACAACGAACTGACCTGGGAGATCATCTATACCAGCCCCAGTTTGACAGGCGTGCGCGCGGCGGCGCTCGCGGGCCTCGCCATCACCCCGCTTCCTGCCAGCGCGCTGATCGCGGGCTTGCGCGTTCTCGGTGCGGAAGAGGGGCTGCCGCCTCTTCCTGACCTTGAGTTCGCGATCTACGAGAAGGCACGGCCCGACAAGGCCGCCGCGGCACTGGCTGCGGTTCTGCTGACGCTTGCACAGGGACCATCTCGCCCGGCGATCTGAGATGAACCGGCACTTCAATCGTCGAGAGCCGGCTGTGGGTTGTCAAAAGCTGCATTTGAGGAAGGTCCGCTTCTGGCGCAATGCGGCCGTTCGTACGCAAACAGCATCCCGTGACGGATAAGGAATAAGTAGAGAGTCTCTCAGTTTGGAATCAGGCTCGGGGAGGGGGCGCTTAACGGTTCATAGTGGGAGGCCGCGACATCAGTGCTTCGGTGGCGTGTGCGAACATCCGGGGCGTTCGTCGCGGCAGCTTTCATCCCCTCCGAGACGAACGCCGTCGTAGCGTCGGTAACCAATGTGACGTCAATCCGAACCCGTCGCCGGCTGCGTCGCAGGATATCGCGCTATGTTGCAGATTCGAGGAGATGTAGGACGTGGAGGGATTCGAACCATAGTAAACATTGCTATGCGGCGAGCAGGGGAATCGCCTGTTCGAGCAACCGCAAGAGTCGGGTGTTGCGTGTCCCCGTAGCATAGCAAAGCTCAGACACTGAAAGACAGATAGCCGCCGAGAACGGCGACGACTGTGGAGCCATATACCGGGATCGGCACAGTAGTAGCCCACTTTTGCCGTCCCGCGGTACACCAGAACTCAGGCTGCCTCGGCGACACTGTCGCCGGAGCGGCCTTCCTTGAGCGTGTTGGCCCACCAGACGAGCTCGTCCAGCATCGGCTTGGCGTAGTCGTCGAGGTAGGGATAGTCCGCCATGGACTTGCCCTCGCGCATCATGCCCATCATCTCGATCATACAGATATGAATGGTGCGCGGGAGCGAGGCCACTTGCGCCGTGGCGAGGATATTCCGCAAATGGTCGACGGCGCGGGCCGCGCCGCCGCCGCCATAGCCGAGGAACGTCGCCGGCTTGCGATTGATCTGGGAGGTGAGATAGTCGAGGGCATTCTTCAGCACGGCCGGGATGCTGTGATTGTATTCCGCCGTGACGAAGATGTAGCCGTCGAGGCTGGCGACTTTCTCGCCCCAGCGCAGTGCGACTTCGTTCTGCGGCGGCGCAACGTGCAGTGGCACCTTTTCCTGGAAGAACGGCATGGGATAATCGCGCAGATCGACAATCTCGAAATCGGCGTCATTGCGCTCCTTGGCGATATTGAACAGCCAGTTCGTCGGGATCGGCGAACCGCCCGGGACGGGTCGTGCTGATGATGATTCCGATTTTGGGTCGCTTTTGCATAGTCGCTTTCCTAGACACTTACGATTGGTAAGCCACCATGTAGCGGTAACCACGGTGGGCGGAAGATCGCACTTTTTCCGCAGTGACTTACCCGCCAGTAAGTGAGGTCGCGCTAATCGTCGACGACGGCGCTATCGTCGGGGGATTGCTCCCGGAATCGCTCGCGCGCCTCTTCGATGTCGTTCTGGTTCTCCATCACCCAGTTACCGATCGGGGCCAGCGCAACCTTGAGCGAGCGCCCGCGGTCGGGAGAGCTCGTATTCAACCCGCGGCGGAATCGTGGGGTAAACCGTTCGGATCAAAATCCTGTCATGCTCGAGATTTCGCAGCGTAACGGTCAACATGCGCTGGGAGATGCCATGGATCGTCCGGTGCAATTCCGTGAAGCGCATCCGCCGGTCGCCGAGCACCATCAGAAGAAGGATTGTCCATTTGTCACCGAGCCGCGCCAGGATGTCTCCGGCCCGGCGGCAATCAGCGGGAAGTTGTTGTGGTTCAGAGCTCATGCAGCAAACATAAGGTCGATTACGCCATGAATAAAGACCGCAGGCGCATCGATCTTCGTAATGGACTTTCATCTGGCCGCGGGGAAAGGATGGGCTTATTTGACAGGTATTGATTCTCCCGAGCTGGAATTTCCGCGATCGTGGTGCGACAGCGCGCCTGATTTGCCAGCCATGGACGAGGGGGCGCGGGTCTGAGATCAATCCGCACAGTGGCCGTCATGCCCGCCACCAGGCGCACGCCGTCCGGCACCTGATCGACGCGAATGCGCACCGGCACGCGCGGGCGAGGCGTACCCAGGTGAAGATCGGATTGACCGTGGCGAGCCCCGCGCACGACTGGCCGATCGCCTATGAGGACGTGGCGCCGTGGTACGACAAGGTCGCGTACGACATAGGCATTTCGGGTGACGCCAAGGCGGAGGGGTTGTGGCGACCGGCCGGCCGCGACTACCCGATGCCGCCGATGAAGACCTTCAAGAATGGCGAGGTCTGGCTCAAGGGTTTCGCCGCCAACAACATCCGTATGGTACCGGCGGCGGTTGCCATGAACTCGGTCGACTTCAAGGGTCGGCCTGCCTGCATCTATGACGGCTGGTGCCATGTCGGCTGTCCGATCGGTGCTCTCGCGAATCCGCTGGTGACCTATCTCGGCGAAGCGCGGGCGGCGGGTGCCGAGGTACGGGCGTGGAGCACGGTGACGCGCGTCCTCACCGATGCGTCCGGCAAGAAGGCGACCGGAGTCGAATATTTCGACCGAGATGGCGAAAAGCATATCCAGCCGGCGAGCGTTGTCGTGTGCGCCTCATGGGCGGCGCAGAGCCCACGGCTCCTGCTCAACTCCGCGACCGACAAGCATCCTAACGGCCTCGCCAATGCGAGCGGGCTCGACGAAATCCCAAACGGGTTTGCGGCTGACAGGCACCCATTCAAATGGAATCGATCAACTACTGATGAGTAAATTCGCAAAATGGAGTCAGTTCGCTATCCGCAAATAGTAAAGACCTTGTCGGTCAACCACAGGGAATGTTCCAAACATCCGCTTGGCGAAATGGCCGGTCCTGGCGCAAAATGGCCATTCATCAGCGCATCACGTCCGATCAGATCGGAGACGGGGGAGGCCGATCTACTCCTGAGGGCAATCGAAAACCTCTCCGACGGTGTGCCTAGTTGCACTCGCGCCGCAGCCATCCCTCCTATTGCTCGCAAAGGTATTTTGACCCGCGAGGCGTCGAAAAGTAAGATTCGAGTTCCGCCAACGCGAGCCGCTCCCATTCCTTGGCCTGCTCGAGCAAGGAGAAACGCTGCGGTGGCCGGAACGCCGCTGTTTGCCGATACAGCGAGGCTATCGCGCGAAATCTGCGCACGTTTTCGAGCACCGCTTTGCCGCTCATGATCATTCTCCCAGTCTGGTCCCGGAGCCGATTGTGGCGGGTGGCGATTTTCTAATTCGTTAGCGGGCCCTCCCTCGAGATGTCGAATGGTTTCCGAATTGTTGAGCCTCTCCGTCACGCGCGGCTCGAGCCAGCAACCGCGGTTCAGGTTCACGAAAGGGGAATGTGCGGCTGTATGAAGCGTGGCGCACGTTTTATTTCGTAGGCGCGGCTGATTGCCGCCTACTCCTGCGTCGAGGACTTCTTCAGGCGGGCGATCCACCTTTTGGCGGTCCGGATTTCGATGTCCTTGTTCTGGAAATCTTCCATCGCTTCCAATTCGGCCCGAAACGATTGCCAGGTCCCCAGGGTGTCGAACGGGCTGGGTCGATCGATCATCACGACGGGCAGGCGGCCTGTCACCGAATACTCCATTCCGCGCCACCTTGGCGGCGGTCTTGATGGTTTCAAATAAGCCGAGGTCTCGTCAATGAAAGCCGCGGCATATTCTAGTCGATCGTCACCGGTCGGTTCTTTTGATACTCGGCTTCCTTTTCCGCCAGTTCTTGCGCTCGTCGTTCACCTTTTCCTGGGTAGAAGAATGAATTCGCGTAAGCGTCCAAGAGTGACCCCTTCACCGCTAGGCAGATCAACAACTTGGCTCGCCGATCGGCGGACCCTGATCGATTTAAATTTTCACGCAAATGAAGTGCCATTTTCGACCTTTGGCCTGTCTGCTGCCTATTTGACCGGGAGTTGGCCGGCAGATGTAGGGTCGGCGTCATTGTCCCTGCTGCCCTCGGTCAAAGATTTGACCAGCGATGCTTTCACGCTCGCGACGTGCTCGCGCATCAACATCTCCGCCCGCCACGGCTCGCGGGCAATGATTGCCTCATAGATCCGGTGATGATCGTCGTGCCGGCGGCGAACGTCGCGATGCTCGAAGGCAACGATGTTGCGGCTCGACGACACCGGCACGTGATGGCAGATCCGGATCATCTCGGCCAGCATCCGGTTGCGCGCGGCGGCGAGCAGAGTGTCGTGGAAGTCACCATTGATGTCGCGATAGATCGTAAGATCGCCGGTTTCGAACGAGCCGCGCTCCAGCAATCTGTCTCCGTCGCGAAGGCTGCGCTCGATCGTCGCTTTTTCGTCCGGACTGAGGCCGCGTTCCGCGGCAAACCGCGCCGCAACTCCTTCGAGCGAGGCGCGGATCTCATAGGCATCGACAATAGCATCGAGCGGAAATTCGCGCACGGTGAAGCCGCGATTGGGCGCGTAATCCAGTAATCCCTCGCCCGCGAGCGCTTGCAATGCGGCGCGCACCGGCGTGCGCGAAACCGCCAGCGTCCGGCTGAGCCTGACTTCGTTGAGCCGCTCGCCGGCAGCGACCGAGCCGTTCAGGACGGATTCCCGGATCTGGTCCATAACCGAGAGGGCTCGATTGCCAGCGCGCGATCCGCCGGTTGGCTCGAGAAGGGCTTGGTCTGCCATTGTAGGTGTTGCCTCTGAGTGAGTACACTTGGAAATGCAGCCGCAGCATTCGACCATAAGCTCTCTGAAAAATCCATACTTAGCTACACAATTACCCTGCCTCGACACTGGGCGTGGCGCGGAAATGATATGCAACAGCCAAAGTGTATGTAATTTTGATTGACTCGGTGCTGCCTTCAACGAAACATGGAGCCTCCAACGATGGTGAAAATGACGTAGGTCCGATGGCGACGGCGAATCCGAGCATCAGCGAGAGCGCAATCGAGCAGATCACCGCTGACCGCGGTCCGCATTACGAGCCGTTCGGCTGGCATCACTGGCCGGAACATCCGTGGCTGGCTTATCAGTTCCGTCGCGGCCTTGGCGAAACCCAGGAAGGGGGCGGCAGCGTCAGCGAGGTAATGCAGGCGGGATCGCGGATGATTCCGGGTGATCTGGAAAGCTGGCACGCCGAGTGGATGCGGATTGCCGACCGCAATTGGGATCGCGGGCTCGCCGAAGAAAAGTCCGGTCACATCCGCACCGCGATGAACTGCTTCCTGCGCGCGGCAGATTATTACCGGCAGGCTGAATTCCATCTTGAACCTGACGATCCGCGCCGGCTTCCCACTTTCGAGAAGATGGAAGGCTGCTCGCACAAATTCATCGGTTACCTCAATCCGCCCGGCGAGATCGTTGAGATTCCCTATGAGCCGGGCAAGCCGATCTGCGGCTATTTCATTCGCGCGCCGTTTCCCGGCGACAAATTGCCGGTGCTGATCTGCATGGGCGGGCTCGATTCCATCAAGGACGAGATGTGGTTTATGCAGGCTCATGGCTGCCTGCAGCGCGGCATCTCGGTGCTGATGATTGATGGGCCTGGACAGGGCGGCACGCTGCGTCGCCACAAGATCGTTACCCGCGCGGATAGCGAAGTACCAATCGGCAAATGCATCGACTGGCTCGAACAGCGTCCCGACGTTGATGAGTTACGCATCGCCGTGTGCGGATCGAGCCTCGGAGGCTACTACGCGGCGCGCGCGGCGTGTTACGAGCCGCGATTGGCGGCAGCTATTTCGCATGGCGCGATTTGGTCGGTGCACGACATGTGGGGCACCAAGGGCGACGACTTCGGTCTTGCCATGCACATCCGCTGGGTGTTCGGCGCGAAAACGATGGCCGAGGCACATGCGCTGATGAAGCCGTTCACGCTGAAGGGGCATCTCGAACACATGGCTTGTCCCTATCTGGTGCTGCACGGCGGCCACGACGTGCTGACGGTGACCGCGGCGCGCAGCACCTACGATTATGCCAGGGCGCATGGCGTTGACGCGACGATGCGGGTGCTCGACCCCGAGGAAACCGGCGCCGAGCACTGCCAGCACGACAATCCAACCATCGGCCAGGAAGTGCTGGCCGATTGGCTCGCCGATCGCTTTGGAATCGATCAGCGTGCTTTGTTGAGAACATCCATCAATCCCTTGATATGAGGCGCGAAATGAATCTCGGTGTCGATCATCCCAGGGTCGCTGTGGTCGCGATCGACCTGCATCGTGGTCATCTCGATATGGCGGTGGCGACCATGCCGACCACGCCCGAGGTCGCGACCCGGATCATCGCCGCCAACCAGCGGCTGTTCGACTGGTGCCGCAGCGTCGATATTCCGATCGTCCATCAGGTGACATCCTATCGCGACGCCGACGAAATTCGCGCCAATCCGTTCTGGCGCACCCGCGCCGAGGACCCGACCGCCACCCGCAAGAACGTGATGCGTCACAACATCATCGGTGGACCCGGCTGCGCGGTGATGCCGCAGTTGCTGGATCCCCGCGATTTCGTCGTCAACACCAAGAAACGGTACGACTGTTTCCTCGGCACCGATCTCGATTTCCTGCTGCGCTCGCACGGCATCAACACCCTTCTGATCACCGGCGTGAATACCAATTCCTGCGTGCTGGCGACAACGACCGCGGCCAATGTCCGAGATTACGCGGTGATCGTGGTCGAGGACTGCGTCGACAGTATGGACGGACCCGAACTTCATGCCGCGGGCCTCGCCTGCATCAAGACAGCCTTTGGCTTCGTGATGGGCACCGACGCGGTGATGGCGCTCGACGGGCTTGCCCCGCGCCGGAACAGTGCTGCATGACCGCTCAGATTCCCAACCGACCGAAGAGTAACTTCCTATGACCGACCCCATGATCCCGCGCGACCGCTGCGACTATTCCGCCATCGTCGACCGTCCGGCGCTGAAGCTGCCGGGCGGCGCCCGCATCGTGATATGGACCATTGTCAATCTCGAAGTCTGGGACATCGGTAAGCCGATGGCACGGCAGGTACTGCCGGCTCCTACAGGTATTTCGCTGCTGCCGGATGTGCCGAACTGGAGCTGGCACGAATACGGCATGCGCGTTGGGGTGTGGCGTTTCTTCGATCTCTACAAGAAACTCGGGATCGCGCCGACCCTCTCGATCAACGCGCGGGTCTGCGAGGATTATCCGCGCGTGGCGCAACAGGCCAAGGATGCCAACTGGGAATTCATGGGCCACGCCTATGAGCAGGGGCCGATCCACAAGGAGCCGGACCAGAAGGCGATGATCGATCGCTCGATGGGCGTGATCGAAAAATTCACCGGCAAGCGGCCGGTGGGCTGGCTCGGACCCGGCCTGACCCAGACGCTGGAGACCCCCGAATACCTCGCTGGAGCCGGCGTCAAATATATCGGCGACTGGGTCTATGACGACGAACCGACTGTGATCCGTACCGCCAAAGGGCCGCTGGTAACGCTGCCCTATACGGCGGAGTTGAACGACATTCCGATGATGATGGTGCAGCACCACGAGAGCGATCATATGCTCAAGCGCGCTATCGACAGCTTCGACCGGTTGTATGAGGAGAGCAGGGATCGGCCGAAGATCCTGTCGCTCGCGATCCACCCTTACATCAGCGGACAGCCGTTCAGGATCAAGTATCTTGAGGCGATCTACGACTACGTGAACAAGTTCGAGGGCGTCGTGCATTGGAATGGCGAGCAGATCCTCGACTGGTACAACGGGCAGACCGCCGTGCAGCCGGGATCGAAGGCGTGAGCGCCGCAGTCCAGCGCGTCCTGCCGGCGATCCCGGCCACCGAAGTGCCGGTTGTGGGCGGCGGTTTCTTTCCGGTTCGCCGGGTCTATTGCGTCGGCCGTAACTATGTCGACCACATCCGCGAGATGAAGGAAGCCGACGAACGCGATCCGCCGTTCTTCTTTCAAAAGCCGCGCGACGCCGTAGTGCCCAATGGCGCGCAGGTGCCCTATCCGCCGTTCACCTCCGATTTTCAGTTCGAGGTGGAACTGGTGATCGCGATCGGCTGCGGCGGGCGCGATATTGCTGTTGCCGACGCGCGCGATCATATCTGGGGTTATGCCGTCGGCATCGACCTGACGCGGCGCGATCGTCAGCGTGACGCGCGCGATCTGCGTCTGCCGTGGGAAGTCGGCAAGAGCTTCGACGCCTCCGCGCCCTGCGGCACCATCGCGCCGGTGCGCGATGCACGGCATTTCAAGGGCAGCAACATCACGCTCTCGGTGAATGGCATCGAGCGCCAGCGCGGCGATATCGGGCAGATGATCTGGAGCGTGCCCGAGGTGATCGCGCAATTGTCGAAGCAAGTCACGCTCGGCACAGGCGATCTGATTTATTCTGGCACCCCGGCGGGAGTGGGTCCCGTTATGCCGGGCGATCTGATTGCCGCCCATATCGAGGGGCTGCCGTCGCTTACCATCACCATCACTCCACTTGAGGCATGACCATGTTGCCCACCGAACGCATTGCCTATTCGCCGATTGCGACCCGTCCGCCGCTGAAACTGCCGAATGGCGCGCGGATGGCAGTGTGGGTGATCGTCAATGTCGAGGAGTGGGACGCCAAGCAGACGATGCCGCGCACCGTGCTGACGCCGCCGGCCGGCGGTTCGCCAACCCCCGACATTCCGAACTGGGCCTGGCACGAATACGGCAACCGCGTTGGCTTCTGGCGCATCCTCAAGGTGTTCGACGAATTCAATATCCCTGGCGTACTCGCCATCAACGGCTCGGCGCTCGCGGCCTATCCGCCGATCGTCGAGGCGGCGATGGCGCGCAATTGGGAGTTCATGGGCCACGGCTTCACCCAGCGCAACATGCAGAAAGTTGAGAACGAGCGCGAGGACATACGCAAGACCGCCGACGTGATCGCCAAGGCGACCGGTAAGCGACCGCGGGGCTGGCTTGGCCCTGGCCTCACCGAGACCTGGGAGACGCCGGACCTGCTCAAGGAGGAGGGTTACGATTATGTCGCCGACTGGGTGCTGGACGACCAACCAGTCTGGCTCAAGACCACCACCAAGCCTATCGTCAATGTGCCCTATACCCAGGAATGCAATGACGTCGCGATGATGCTGATCCAGCATCACAAGGCCTCGGAGTATTACGACCGCGCCATCGACCAGTTCGAACAGATCTACGACGATGCAGCGGATTCCGCCCGGATCATGGCGCTGGTTTTGCATCCCTACATCATGGGTGCGCCGCATCGCCTGAAATATTTCCGCCGTATCTTCGAAACCATCCGGAAGAAGCCGGACGTCGCGTTCATGACCGGAGAACAGATCCTCGACTGGTATCTCTCCGTGGGACCGAAACCGCCGTAGTCACGGATCAGGGATGAGTATCTTTCAACTCCTTAACGGATTGACCTTCGCCGCACTGCTGTTTGTGGTGGCGAGCGGCTTTACGTTGATATTCGGGTTGCTGCGCATCGTCAATCTGGCCCATGGCGCGCTGTATCTGTTCGGCGGTTACGTCGGCTTCACCGTCGCAGTAAAGACCGGCAGCTTCGCGCTCGGCGGTATTGGCGCCATGGTTGCCATAGCAGCGATCGGCTTCGTGCTCGACCAGGGTTTGCTGCGTTTTGTGCGTGGCAACGAGCTGCGTCAGGTGCTGCTGACGCTCGGCTTTGCGTTCGTGCTTAACGATCTGGCCCTGGTGATCTGGGGCGGCGACAGTTTTACGGTGCCGATCCCGCAGACGCTGCGCGGCGGCCTGCGTGTGTTCGGCGTATTTTATCCGACCTATCGTTTGTTTGTGTTGGTCACCGGCATCGTGCTGTTCGCAGCGCTTTGGCTCCTGCTGAATCATACGCGCCTCGGCGCCTTGATCCGCGCCGGCGTCGATGACGCCGAGATGGTGGAAGCGTCAGGGGTCAATATCCGCCGCGTGTTCCTTGTCACCTTTTTGCTCGGTTCGGCTTTGGCCGGCCTCGGCGGCTTGATGGGCGGCGCCTTCCTCTCGCTGTATCCGTCGGCCGATGCCGAGATCCTGGTATTCAGCCTCGCGGTGGTGATCATCGGCGGGCGCGGCAGCCTGGTCGGTGTTGGTGTCGGCAGCCTGCTGGTCGGCCTGCTCAACACGCTCGGCCAGGTGATGTTTCCGGAACTGGCCTATTTCGTGATTTTCGGTCCCATGGCGGTGCTGCTGGCATTCCGTCCGCTCGGTCTGTTCGGACGGGCCGCATGACGACGCCGGTCGCACCGAGGGTTTTGGGTGTTGCCGGAATGACCGGACGCGCGGCGCTGATCGCCGCCATCATTGTTGTCGCTGCCGCGGCCTTGCCGTTGCTGCTGTCGAATTATCAGGTCGGCCTCGCCACCGAAGTGCTGATCTTCGGAATTCTGGCGATGTCGATCGATATCCTCGCCGGCTTTGCCGGGCGCACCTCGCTTGGCCATGGCGCGATCTTCGGCGTCTCCACCTATGTCGTCGTCTACGCCACGACCCATGCCGGACTGCCGCCGGCGGTCGCCTTCGCGGCCGGCGTGTTGGCCGCCACAGTGGTTGCGGCGATCTTCGGATTGCTCGCGGTGCGCACCTCCGGTGTCTACTTCCTGCTGCTGACATTGGCGCTCGGCATGATCGTCTGGGGTATCTGCTTGCGCTGGACCCAGGTGACCGGTGGCGAAAACGGTATGCGCGGCGACGTTCGTCCGGCGGTGCTGCTGACCAACAGCACGTTTTATTGGGCCGTGCTTGCCAGCGCCGCGGTGGTAGCATTTGCGATGTGGCGGTTCGTGCGCTCGCCGTTCGGTCTGACGCTGCGCGGCATCCGCGACAGCGAAAGCCGCATGCGCAGCCTCGGCTACAACGTGCCGCTACATTTATTCATCGGCTTCACGGTGTCCGGATTCTTTGCCGGCGTCGCAGGCGCACTGTACGCGATGTTCAACAACTTCGTCAGCCCGTCTACCGTGGCGCTGGCGCAGTCAGTCGAGGGCGTGTTGATGATGATCGCCGGCGGTGTCGGCACGCTGTTTGGCGCGTTCGTTGGCGCCGCCGCGATCATCGCGCTGGAGAACGTGGTCAGCGCCTATACCGAGCGCTGGCAGATGGTGCTCGGCATCACCTTCATCCTCATCATGATCTTCGCCCCTGAGGGCATCATCGGCAAGCTGCGCGCCACTCTGACACGCAAGGTGCGTTAATCGAATGCTTTTACGAAAGGATATCGAAATGGACCGCAGGCAATTTCTGAAAAACACAACGGCCGCGTTAACCGTCGCAGGCGCGGGCGTCGGACCATGGCGCAGTGCCCAGGCGCAGGCAGGCCCGATCAAGATCGGTCTGCTCGCGCCGCTCACCGGCGTTGTCGCCTCGGGCGGCAAGGAGATGGTTGAGGGCGTGCAGTTCTATCTCGATCGGGTCAAGGGCGAGATGGGTGGCCGCAAGGTCGAATTGGTGATCGAGGACGACGCCTCCAACCCCGACACCGCTTTGCAGAAAGCACGCCGCCTTGTCGAGCAGGGCAATTGCCACATGCTGATCGGTAATCTGCTCGCCAACACCGGATTGGCGGTTGCCAACTACGTCAAGGGCACCGGTACGCCATACTTCATTCCGATCATTGCTGCAGACGACCTGACCCAGCGCCAACGTATCAAGAACGTGATCCGCGTCGCCGGGTACAGCGCCAGTGAATTCACCCATCCGCTCGGCGATTGGGCGCTGAAGCAGGGTTACAAGAAGATCGCAACCATCAGCCAGGACTACACCTTCGGCCACGAGCAGTGCGGCGGGCTCGCCCAGGTGTTCACCGAAGGCGGTGGCGAGATCGTGCAGCAGTTCTGGCATCCGCTCAACACGGCGGACTTCAGCCCCTATCTCGGCCAGCTCGCCGACCTTAAGATCGATGCGGTCTTTGCGATGGAGACCGGCGCGGATGCTACCCGCTTTATCCAGCAATATTCCAGCTTCGGCCTGAAGGCGCAGACGCCTCTGCTCGCCGCGATGAACGGCACCGACCAGTCGGTGATCCGGACGCTTGGCGAGGAATGCGAGGGCATCATCTCGCCGGCGCATTTCGCGGAGGGTTCGGACAATCCGGTGACGCAGGAGTTCGCCAAGGAATATGAGGCGAAGTACGGCAAGATCCCGTCGCTCTACGGTTTCTCGATGTATTCCGGCGTGATGTGGATCGACGCTGCGCTAAAGAAGATGGGTGGCAAGGTGGAGGGCCGCGACGCCTTCATCGATACCGTGTTGAAGACCGAACTTGATGGCTCACCGCTCGGCAAGGCCGTCAAGCTCGATGCCTACGGCAACCCGATTTACGACGTTTATATCCGCAAGGTCGCGAAGCGCGCCGACGGCAAATTCTGGAACGTGCCGGTCACCTCCTATCCGAACGTCTCGCAGTTCTGGAAGTACGATCCGGAGACCTACCTGAAGCAGCCGCCCTATTCGCGCACCTTCCAAGGCATCAAGAAGGCCTGATCCGTCGCTGACACCGAGACGCGGCCCCAATGGTCGCGTCTCGACTTTAATTGATCGCATTGGTGTCCACTTCGCCCGACGATCCTCTACCGGAAAATAAACTCGTGCCCGAGCCGATCCTAACGCTGACAGACGCTATGGTTGCCTTCGACGCGCTGCGCGCGGTCGACGGCGTCAGCCTGTCCGTGCCGCGCGGCCAACGTCGCGCCATCATCGGCCCCAACGGCGCCGGTAAGACCACGCTGTTCAACGCCATCGCCGGGATGGTGACGCCGACCAGCGGCCGGATCATGTTCGATGGTCACGACATCACGAAGCTGCCGCCGCATCGCCGCGCGCAGCTCGGCATCTCCCGCACCTTCCAGATCACCAATCTGTTTCCGACGCTGAGCGTGCAGGACAACATGGTGCTGGCCTTGCGCGGACTGTCGCCGCGCAAATTTTCGTTGTTCGGGAGGCCCGATACGGATTCCGTCGAAGCGCTGCGCATCGCCGCTGCGCTCGGCGCGGCCCGCATCGTGGAACGTGCCGATGTCACGGTCAAGCAATTGTCCTATGGCGAACAACGCCAGCTCGAGATCGCGCTTTCGCTTGTAACGACGCCGACGATGCTGCTGCTCGACGAGCCGGCCGCCGGCCTGTCGCCATCGGAGCGCTCAATGGTTGCGGAGATCATCCGGTCGCTGGATCGAGACATCACCGTGGTGCTGATCGAGCATGACATGGATCTCGCGCTTGGTCTCGTCGACTTCGTGACTTGCATGTTTGAAGGACGCATTCTGGTGGAGGAGGCTCCCGAGGGCATCCGTCGCAACAAGAAGGTCCAGGAAGTGTATCTCGGGAAGCCGCGTCATGCTTGAGGTTCGCGATCTGCACAGCGGCTATGGCGAGGCGGTTGTGGTCCGCGGTGTCTCGCTCGATGTCGGCGCCGGCGAGATCGTCGCGCTGCTCGGCCGCAACGGCATGGGCAAGACCACCTTTATCCGCTCGATCATGGGGCTGACGCCGCCGCAGATCCGCTCAGGCTCGATCACCTGGCGCGGCGAAAGTCTGGTCGGCCTGCGCCCGCACGACATCGCGGACCGCAAGATCGCGATCGTGCCGCAGGGCAGGCGGCTGTTTTCGTCGCTGACGGTGACGGAACATCTCACCATGCTGAAGGGAACGCGCGCCAAGGACGGCTGGACGGTCGAGCGCGTGTTTGGGATTTTTCCGCGTCTTGCGGAGCGGCGACATCACCGCGGCGGACAATTGTCCGGTGGCGAGCGCGGCATGCTCGCGGTCGGCCGCGCGCTGATGATGGATCCGCAATTGATCCTGATGGATGAGCCATCCGAAGGCCTGGCGCCGGTGATGGTGCAGCATCTCGAAGGCATCATTCTTGATCTGAAGCGCGAGGGGCTGTCGATCCTGCTGGTCGAGCAGAATCTCTACAGCGCATTGGCCGTCGCCGACCGGGTATACATTATCGAGACCGGGCAGGTCGTACATCAGGGTGATGCGAAAGAACTGAGCCAACATGCCGACCTGCTGTTCCAACGCCTCGGTGTGCAGTGAGCAAAGTTGCCAGCGAAGACCGGTTGGCTCCGGTCGCCGAACTGAATTGAGTAAAGTGAGCCGCATGCCTATCATCGATATGCACACCCATACCATCAGCAAACGCGTCGAGCCGCTGATCGCCGGCCAATACGATCCGATGGACAATCCCTATCGCCGCGACATGTCGCCGGAAAGCCGGGCCACCGACGCCGAGCAAGGCAAGCTGTTGCCGAGGCTGATGCTCGACGTCGCGGCGCGCCGCGAGGTGATGCAGCGGATGGGCGTCGATTTTCAGGTCATCGCACCGGCGCCGGCGCAGCAGCATTATTGGGCCGCTGAAGAATTGCAGGTGGCCCTGTCGCGGGTTCAAAACGAGGATGTCGCCGCATTGGTTGCCGAAGACCCCGGGCATTTTGCCGGCATGGGTACATTGCCGATGCGGTTTCCCGCCCGAGCTATCGAGGAAGCCGTGCATGCGGTCGAGACGCTCGGCCTGCGCGGCTTCCAGATCGACACCCGCGTCGAGAATCTCGAATTGTCGAATGCCGCCTTCGATCCGCTCTATGCCCGGCTGGCGAAGCTGCGCGTGCCGTTGTTCGTGCATCCGCTCGGGTTTTCGCATGGCCAGCGGCTGGGAGAGTTCTTCATGGTCAACAGCGTTGGGCAGCCGATCGAGGAAGCCATCGCGATCTCGCATTTCATTCTCGGTGGCGTGCTCGATCGACATCCCGAACTCGACCTGGTAATAGCCCATGGCGGCGGCTTCTATCCATTCTATGCCGGTCGCATGGATCACGCGTGGAAGGTTCGTCCCGAGGTGAAACGCCTCGCCGCAGAGGCTCCATCCAGTTATCTGAAGCGGTTATGGTTCGATACTTGCGTGTTTCGCACTGACCTGACCGAGGCGCTGGTAGCGATGGTTGGCACTGAGCGGCTGATGTTGGGCTCCGATTTTCCTTTCGACATGGGCGATGACGATCCGGTGGGCTTGGTGAACAGGGCGCGGTTATCGGAAGCCGATCGAGAGAAGATCACCTTCGGCAACGCCAGCCGTCTGTTCAAGATATCGAAAGTCGGCGCATAGCGCCTTGATGTCGGGCCGCGCGATTGGCTCGCTCACTTCTCCGGCTGACAACGCTGGTCAAACGAAATCGGCACGGCACGGCCAACGGAAGGTTTTCGGATCATGTATCGTGCCCGCGCGGCTAGTCTAGAGCTGAATTACGATAGGATAGCAAATCATGGCTGCGACCTGTCTCTTGTTTTAAGAGACTGTTAGCAGAACTGGCTTCCATTTTTCCAAACCATCCCCTATTAGGGAATTTCGTCTTGGTTGATGTCGCCGAGGGAGCAACAAATTGCTTATTAAAGGACTGCACCACATCGGCGTGCCTGTCCAAAATATGGACCGCGCAGAAGCGTTCTATGTCGGAATTTTAGGCCTCACGCCCTGCGAACAAAAGCCAAACTGGCTTTTCGCAGGGGACCATTTTTCGGTTCACCTGATGCCGTCCCGCCCCGACCTTGAACAAGTGAACCCGGCGAGGCACTTCACCCTGGAGGTCGCCCGGCTCGAAGAGATCGCCGGCTTGCTTCTGACGCACGGCCTGCGCCCGTATCAACTCACCGTCGATCAAGCGCGTCGGCGCGACATCACCTCGGCCGATGAACCGCTTGATTTCGGAATTGGCACCATTTTCGTCGAGGATCCCGACGGCAACACCGTGGAATTCCTCCAGCGCGATCGCGGGATCACGGCAGAGATCCTCGGATCGGCAGCGTAGCCCCGCCGGAAGCGGGAGAAGAGTTCGGCGGCAAGAACGCTCGCGGCTCCGTCAACGAGACGTGAAACCAGAGTGATGAGTAGGCGGCCGGCTGTGCCTGTCGTAAATTAAGTCCGGACATATTGGCGATGCAGTCCGCCCAAGATTGGGCGACAAAGAATGTGCCCGGCGCGATCGACGGCACGCGAGATCGGTGCATCTTTCGCCAGGGATAGATGCGTGCGGGCCCCATTGTAATATTTCATGTACGACAGCAGCAGGTGACGGAGGTGGCGCTCGCTGAACACAACAACGTGGTCAACGCATTCCCGTCGGATCGAACCGATCAGCCTTTCGGCATATCCATTTTGCCAAGGGGAACGCGGCGATGTTGGTCGGTCGCGAATGCCCATCGATCGAAGTCTACGGATAAAGACCCCACCATAGGCCCCGTCCCGGTCACGAATGAGATAGCGGGGAGCCTGTTCCCACCCGCAGGCTTCGGCATTGTGATGTAAAATGCATCGTCGCTTTCTCCTGAAGCGAGTACTTCGGCCACAACTTCATCCGCGCGGGGAAACGCGCGCACTCTCTCGCTCTGGCGCATTTCATGCGCCAGAGTTCTTTGAAATCCGCATCGACAGTGGTGCCTGTTTTCTCCCAGTATTTGAGAACGACCGGGTCCCCAGTGCGACGATCGATGGCGCGAATGACGGCGGATTTCAATGCGGCCGTGTTAGGGGATGACAGAAACGTTTCCTCAAGCTCGAAGCGTTGCGCGAGA
The DNA here is from genome assembly GCF_900129425.1 of Bradyrhizobium erythrophlei. Classification (NCBI taxonomy): domain Bacteria; kingdom Pseudomonadati; phylum Pseudomonadota; class Alphaproteobacteria; order Hyphomicrobiales; family Nitrobacteraceae; genus Bradyrhizobium; species Bradyrhizobium erythrophlei. The sequence goes on from NZ_LT670817.1 coordinate 596,125, forward strand.
GTATCGGGCTGTCGTTTCGCTTTGGTCGGAGGCATGGATTTTCCTCGCCATCGGGTGTTGCCGGATTGAAGGTACGGCGTGGCCGCTTGTGGTCGAATCAGGCCCCCGAAGGGAGTGTCCAAGATCTCTGTTTCTTGTTTGTTCGCAAGTTCGCAATAGGATCGTTTGCTTAACAGTAAGGGCTTGCAAAACCTGCCAAATGGCAGTATATAGACTGCCAATATGGGAGCTTGACCGTGAGTTACGCATTGCGACCGGCCGTGGACTCAGGGCAGGCGGCGGTAATTCCGAACCTCTCGGACGCTGATATCCGTGAGCGGTTGACGCCGGCTGCCGTCGACGGGGTGGTTCGGCTCGCCGAAATCTGGCGGTTGACCAGTGCCGAGGTCTGCGCGCTGCTCGGCGATGTCTCTGAACGCACCTGGTTTCGGATGAAGAAGGGCGAGTGGTCTGGCGCGCTGTCGCACGACACGCTCACCCGTGTCAGTGCACTCATCGGGATTTTCAAGGGCCTGCGACTGCTGTTTTCCGAGCCGCTGTCGGACGAATGGGTGCGTTTGCCTAACAAGGGACCGCTATATGGTGGTCGGCGTCCGCTCGATGCGATGATCCAAGGTGGCATTCCCAAGATGCTTGAGGTTCGCCAGCATATCGATGCCCTGCGCGGCGGTCTTTGAATGGCGTTGCCGGCGACGTTCGATGTGACTCAGCGCGACACGATGCGATTGATTTCGACCGGCCGCCTGAAAGATCCTGTGCTGCTGCCGCTTGCCGCCAACCACGGTGCACTTGAAGATCTTGCTGCGCTGGAGAGCGTCACCAACGGCCGGCTGCAAGCGCAGGAGACCGGCCTGCCGAACCTGGACCCGCGAGAGCTTGTGTTCGGTCGCGCCGGCTACACCTTCATCAACGCGGCCTTTACACATACACGGCCGGGCGGCAACCGGTTCAACGATGATAGTCGCGGGGCGTGGTACTGCGCGCTCGAATCGGAGACTGCGGTCGGCGAGGTCTCATACCATCTCACCCGTGAACTCGAAGCAATCGGACGTTTCGAGAACGTCACTGACTATGCTGAGTTGATCGCCGATTTCTTTGGTGCGTTCCATGATCTGCGCTCTTCCGATTTTAGCGCTCATCGGGCTCTCCACGCCGATCCGGCAATCGCGTACCCAGCGGGCCAGGCCCTCGCAAAGCAGCTTCGCCAAGAAGCTGCCAGTAACGGCATTATCTACCCTTCAATCCGGCACTCTGGGGGAACCTGCCTCGCGGCATTTCGTCCCGATCTCGTCCAAAACTTGCGGCAAGGGAGGATCTGGCGGCTCGAATGGCAAGGTATATCAACACCGACGGTGACGCAGCAAGGTCAGTAGCAGATATGAAAAGGGAGCGTGCTACTCTCACAGGCCCACACCAACGAGCCTCCCATGAGCCGAGACCCAGATAATTGGTACGAGGAGGAATACTGGGAAGAAATCGGTCGTCAGGAGGACCTCGCCGAGGCGATCAAGAATCTATCCCATCAGCCCATCCGCGACTTCTTGGGCACATACGGAGACGCCATCGACAATCGTCTCCGCGCAGAAACACGGTTTGTAACTGCCGAGGCATCATCGTTTATCCAGATTGAGGCCCACTGCGCGGTCCAGCGCATCGCCAAAAGAGGCGCAGCACGACCGTCATGGTGGGCGCCGCGCCAGGTTCAAGTTCCAGGCCTTGTCCAGATTGCGGGCCTCTGCCAGCGCGGCCGCGCTCGGTAAGAGGGTCGACTCGAGGTCGGTCTCGGTGAAATCGGCGCCGGCGAGATTGGCGTTGGAGAGGTCGGCTCCCGCAAGGTCGGCGTGGTTGAGGTTGCAGTTCGCCAGATTGGCATTCTGCAGCTTCGCGAATTCGAGATTGGCGCGCGAGAGATTGGCGCCGCTCAGATCCGCATTCCTGAGATCGGCGGACTTTAGCACGCCACGCATCAGGCCCATCGATTGGTTGCGCATGTCCGCGCTGAGATCGGCGCCGGCAAGCTTGGCCCCGATCAGGCTGGCACCGGAAAGATCTCCGGTTATTCGCGCGCCGCTCAAATCGGCACCGCCAAGCTTGGCGCGTTGCATCTGCGTGCTGAGCAGCGATGTCTTGACGAGGGACGCCTCCGTCAAATCCGCGTCGATCAGCCAGGCTTGGTTCAGGATGGCCCGATCGAAGCGCGCGCCTCTCAGATCTGTCCGATTGAATCTTGCCAGGCGAAGATTGCTGCCGGAGAAGTCGAGGCCCGAGAGATCGAGGTGCGACAGCCGCTTTCCTTCCAAATCTGCAGAGCGTTGGTCCCCGGGGCCTTGAGGCGCCGCCTTGAGAAGCGCGTCGACCTCGGTGCGCGTCATCTCCGATGTCGACATTTCCGGACTGTTGAGGTCGACATAGCGCAGCAGATCCTGCGACACGGCGTCATAGGGATGAACCAGCAGCGCCGCCATCGACACAAGGGAAAATGCGAAACGAAACAGCATCGCGTTTCTCGGCCTGCGCAGCTTTAATTGTAGCACGAAAAATCGGCACCGTCTCCCGCAGATTTCGCGTTGGCTGCGCTGTTACGTTAACCCGTTGTGAGCTGGCGACACGCCAAACTCAATAAAAATGGCGCGGGTGACTGCTTCGTTCCAAACCAATCTCTTACTTAGAGTCAGGAACGAAAGTATCTGCTACGTAGTTTCTATCGACCGAACCAAACCGTATAATAGTGTGCGTATAAATCCAGCCACCCGGCACCCTGAAACGAAATATGGTTTCGTCATACTGGCCGGTGACATGATCTTTAAATACTTCTTCGTGGGTGTGGAGCTTTTGCTCAGGCATGAGCGTCTTTCGAATACCGCTGCAATAGCCACCAAAATCAAGCCGCGAGGCGGTTGACTTGCTCACCGTTCGATAGACGGCGGTTGTCCTCTCTTCAAGAGCTACCGTCAGCATACCGCAAAAGGGACGCACCGGCAATGCAGTGATGGATGCCAATCTCCGCGCGGCACATACACGAGAAAGATTCCTCCATTTGGTGCAAGCGTTTTTTTTCGAATAGGCTTCTTGGTGGTTGATACGGTCAACCTCAAACCGTTCCTGTGGTTGTCGCGGATGTTTCTAATCCAGTCGATTGATGAGGCGGCGGGCTTGTGCGTCGCGTATTCGGCTTCGTACCGACCGGTGGAGAAGTGTCGACCACAAACGGCGCAGGGAAATAAAACAGGAGTTCTGTCCATGATCGAGGGGATCAGCGCTATCACACTAGGCACCCACGAAATGCCACGAACTGTCCGATTCTACCGCGCGCTGGGGTTTGAGGTCCTGCATGGCGGCGAAGAGTCGTCCTTCACCAGCCTTCGAGCAGGGGTGAGCTATCTTAACCTCATCGTCCAGCCTGCCGAGCGGCGCTGGTCTTGGTGGGGACGCGTAATTTTCTACGTCACCGATGTTGACGCACTTTACAACCGTGCGCTCGCAGCGGGATACCAGCCGGCTACGGTGCCCCGCGATGCCGAATGGGGTGAGCGCTTCTTCCACCTGGTTGACCCCGACGGCCACGAACTCAGTTTCGCTCGGCCTTTGCTCCCGGTTTCCGTCCAATAGCATCTCGAAGCGGCCTGCCATTCCAAGGGGGGCCGGGAGAGCGTATGGTGCTCCGATTATCCGCTGAACCTGGGAGGCATTCATGCAGTTCAGGACAACCGGACTATGGTTGCTCGGCGCGATGGTGCTTCCCGCCCCCGCGACCGCACAAACGACCCCTGCTGCACCGGCAATTACCCGAACAGTGGTCGCCGAAACCAAACTGCCGACCGTCACGGACGTGCCGCTGCATTTCAAAGCGGTGAGCATCACTCTTCAGCCGGACGAGAAGAGCGGCGTCTCGGCGGCCAACGGCATCCTCTACCAGATGTCAGGATCGACCGAGGTCGCGCTCGATGGCGAGACCAAAACGCTCAACGCCGGAGATGGGCTGTTTATCGCCGGCGGAAAGACCGCGGCGCTAACGGCGGGCAGCAGAGCGCCATCAACTTTCCTCCACTTCTTCCTTGTCTCCGCTGTGGACTTGGGTCGGCCTGTCGAAACGGCGCCTGCCGCCGCGAGAGAATTATATCGTACAGCAAATCCGATTCCCGACCTGAAGCCAGGCGGTTATGATCTCAACCTCACACGAGTCACATTTCCCGCGCAGATGCCCTCCAACCTGCCGCATCATCGGTCAGGAGCGGCTCTGTACTATATTGTCTCCGGCACTGGAGCCAACACGATCGACGATAAGACAGAAGCAAGGGGACCAGGTTCCTTGATCTATGAACCATACGCCCTCGTGCACCAATGGGGAAACCCAGGCAACGAGCCGTTGATATTCCTGGCCTTCAACATCAATCCGGAAGGTGTTGCAGCCGTGCTTCCGGGCGCACCAGCAAACAAACAATAGCTAACGGAGGGCGGCCCACCGCATCCGGAGCGCCGTTTGAGATGAATTGGCCAATTTGAGTCATGGTGGCAACGAACGGTCGCACCGTCACCGTGTTCGGCGGAACCATCGTTCGGAATCTTCGCTCTCGCGGATTTATCCGATGTTCGGCCTCGGCCTGACCAGATTGCAGCCGGTGCTGCCGCCGAGCCACCTAAAAGCGCCATGAACTTGCGCCGTCGCATATCCGCCCCTAAGGTCAGGAGGCAGCACCTTACCGGCTTAAACGAGAGCTTTAATAGGGGCTACCGCCTTCGATTAATCGTCCGCAGTGCACAACCGATGTCCGCTCCGGATCCAATCGCGTCACTTTGGCCGTGTGACGGTAACTTCCGGTTTGCACCCGACTCCGGGCGCGGCATCGCAATAACGGACGCGATGTGCCCAAAACCGACCTTTGCGGGAATAGCGGCCTTTGGCGCGAAGCGAACATACGTCCAGACGACGAGGTCCGAAAAGCGTCAAAAAGGCGGCACAGTACGAATTCTCAGGTGTGCGATCCGCGTTATGGGTCGCACGCAAGGAACGGCGCAATGACCAGTGCGACTTGAGCTGCAAACTCCTCATACACTGAGAGCTTGCCCCGTGTAATACAGACGCTTCGCACACCGTCAATCGTCGCGAGCGCTTCCATCTCTGCACGCGATCGTGGCGGCGTCTGATCCCCATGGATCATCAGCATCTGGATCGCCGCCTGTCGCGCCAGAGCCAGAAATTGTTCGCGTGTTTCGACCGGATCGAGCTCTCCGGTCACAAACCGGATTGATACAAATCGAGATCCACGAGCCCGAGCGACCGCAAGTTTTTCGCGCTGCCGTTCATCGCTCAGCCACGCCGGGTCCGCGTAGACGTGCCCGGCGGCCATGAAGCGAACGACGACGCGATTAACGTTCAACTTGTAGAGCAGGAATCCGAGTACCGGCAGGTCGACCAACTTGCAAAGTCGTTTAAAGAACGGCCGGCGCCCGTTCATCATGGTCGGCAACGGCCCGCGCCAAGTGGGAGCCAGCAGAACAAGCCGCCCGAACGAGCCGGGCCGAGTGCAAACGTGAGCGAGTGCATAGGTTGCCGCGTGCCCCGCTGCAATGACGGCATGCGGGCAAGGCGCCACCGCTTCGAAAATGTATTCCAGGAACGCCGCATAAGCGGCGGGTGTCCAGTCAATCGCAGGGCGCGCCTGGTCGCCAAAACCCGGCCAATCGATAGAAATCGTGCGGTAATGCGAACTCAGGCGCTGCTGCAGCGGCCACATTTCGCGCCGGGTCGAGATCGAGCTCAATGCGGGCAGCAGAAGGACCGTCGGCCCTTGCCCACTGGTGTCAAAGCCGAGGTCGATGGTGTTGCCGCGCCACGTCCATGTAAGCTGTGCTGAATGCATGCGAAAAACGCGGCTCCCAATACATGGAAGGCACTGATGTCATGGACCCGTAGAGTGCTACTCCGCTCGTAAGCTGGGTCAACTCATCTGCATGTGTCAGACTGCGGTCGCCCGCATAGTGCTGTTCGCGGCCGCCAGGGATTCTGGTATGCAGGCAAACAGTGGGATGCACCTCAGCCGCGCACAATCTTGCGGTCACTAGATCATAAGAACCTCGGCTTCCACGAACATAGACCTTAGCTGCGGCGCCTCTACAGCGCTATCGTGTCCCCAAAATCGAACGGCACGCCGCGCTCGCGATCGTCGTTACACGGTAGTCGCAGAATTCGCCCATTCTGAACTGGCGCTCGCTGGTGCCGCTGATCATATGCGGCCAGAACTCGCTGCCGGTGTTTTGCACCGGCATCGTTCTCTCGTTTGTGCGCACGCTGCTATCGAAGCGAGCCTGAACTCGCTCTGGGTTCAGATTTTCGTTGACACCTTGGGTGTATTACTCATGACAGCAGTGGCATATTACTGGACCTGGCCTAAGCGGCGCTATCCCATCCTTCCTTTACCCGGCTCGAACTGGCAGAACGCCGTGCCATCCAAGCCCGTTTAGATTGAGGCTTTTGCGGGCTTCTCTTGCGTTACACCCGGATCAGCTCAAAGAGGCAATTTTACTGTAACCCGAAGTCCCGACCGGCCAATGCCTGTGATGTTCTCAAGCGCAATTGAGCCTCCCAGCCCATCCACAACCCGCTTCACGATCGATAGCCCAAGGCCGGTGCCTTCCACCTCTTCGCGAGCTCCACGAAAAAACGGTTCAAAAATCCGATCCATATCGCCCGATTCGATGCCAGGTCCGCTGTCCTCGATTTGCAGAATCGCCGCGCCGTCCTGCGGGTAAACCCCGATGTCCACGTTTCCGCCTTCAGGCGTATAGCGGAGCGCGTTGTCGAGCAAATTGCGGATCATCGCCGCAAGCATGACCGGCTCGCCGGGCACTGCAAGCGGTTCGACCAGTTCGAAGCCGAGATCGATGTTACGGTTGAGCGCCTGCGGCAAGAGATCGGCCACAACCTCCTTTGCCACTTGATCCAGCGAAACCTGCGGCATTTCCCCCCGACCGAACGGATGGGCCTCTTGCCTTGCCAGCGCCAGCAATTGCTCGAGCAGGTGCTTAGTGCGGTCCATGCCTTGCCTGAGCGCTGCGAGGCGATGCCGCGCCGCCGCAGGGAGGTCAACCGGGTCGAGGTTTTCGGCCTGCAGGCTGAGCGCGGCAATCGGGGTGCGCAGCTCGTGCGCGGCATCGGCGATGAAGCGGCGCTGCTGATCCATCATCAGCCGCATTCGCGCAATAAGTCCATTGATAGAGGCGATGAATGGATGCAGCTCGCTCGGCGTGCCCTTCAGCGGCAATGGGCTCATGTCGTCGGCGCGCCTAGCGTCGAGATCGCTGGCCAGCCGGACCATTGGGCGCAGCGACTGCGCAATCAGGAGGGCCGTGACCAGCATCAGGCAGGGAATCAGCGCGGCGATCGGAACGAGCGTGCGCAGCGCCATGTCGCGGGCCGTCTCGTCGCGAACGGCGGTCGGTTGTGCCACGGCTAACCGGCTTCCGTCCGCGCGCGTCCGCAGTAGCACCCGGATCGGCTGGCCGGCGCGCGTTGCAACATGCAGACCGTCCTTATAGCGCCAGAGTTGGCGGTCGTCGGCTGAGTCATGCGGCGCCTTCCCCAATTCCATGATCCATACCTCGGCGTCCTCCTCGACGCCCGGAAGGGGTTGGCCGCCGCTGAAACCGCTATTTTGAGCGAGGCTCGCGATCTGAGTCAGGATGGAGTCCTGCATCTCGATGGCCTCGTCGAACGCCCAGTTAAAGGCGAACATGCCGCCGATCGCGCCGGTCAATATGATGATGGCGGTCAGCCCGATGAAGAGACGTCCGCGCAGCGACCTTATCATGACGGACGGTCTACCATCCACCCGACCCCGCGCACGTTGCGAATCGCCGTGGCCCCGAGTTTCTTGCGGATGGTGTGGATCAGAAACTCGATCGCGTTGCTTTCGACCTCCTCATTCCACCCATAAATCTGCCGTTCGAGCTCGCTGCGCGACAGGATGGTGCCCGGCCGCGCCAAGAGCGCCTGCAGCAGGGCGAACTCGCGCGCCGTGAGCTGCGCTGTCTGGCCGAGGTGCGAGGCTTCCCGGGTTGCCGGATCGAGGCGGAGCTTTCCATTGGTCAGCAGCGCCGACGCGCCAGAGCCCTCGCGGCGCAGCACAGCGCGCATCCGTGCCAGCAGTTCGCGAACTTCGAAGGGCTTGACCAGATAATCGTCGGCGCCGAGATCGAGCCCATCGATCCGGTCGTCGACGCCATCCCTCGCGGTCACGATGATGACGGGAAGCCGGCGCCCAAGCGCGCGCAGGTGCCGCAGCACGTCCCGGCCATCGGTCATCGGCAGGCCGAGATCGAGCAGCGCCAGCTCGTAGGCTTCGTTTTCGGCTGCATGGATCGCAGTCGCGCCATCCGTTACCCAATCGACCGCATAGGCCGCATCTTTGAGCGCCTGCTCGACAGCCGCGCCGATCATCCTGTCGTCCTCGATCAGCAGAACGCGCATCCTCGTTTTCCTTCGAGATGCCGGAGGTGGGCCGGCCTGGTTGTTTCCCTCCCGACTTAGCGCAGACTTAGGGCGCGATGGTGGTCTAACTCGATCACCATCGCGCACCGGGCCGTCATTCCCCCTCCAAAAAAGAAATTCGTCCTAAGCTGTGCCTAAGTCGGCATGGCCATGATCCGGCATCGTCTGGTGGCCATTCGATTTGGGGAGATGCACGTGTCCACGACCTGGGATCTGCGCTTGTCGCCGATGCTGAACAAGGTGCCGGAGGTCACGCTGATCTTCTGGACCATCAAGATCCTCTCGACGACCGTCGGCGAAACCGGCGCCGACTATCTCGCCGTGCATGTCGGTCTCGGCGCCAACGTGACCGCGGCGTGCATGGCCTCTCTGCTGACCGTGGCGCTGATGCTGCAGCTGCGCGCGCGCCGCTACGTTCCCTGGATCTACTGGCTGACGGTGGTCCTGGTCAGCATCTTCGGCACAGAGATCACGGATCTGTTGACCGACAAACTGGAGATTAGCCTCTACGTCAGCACGGCCGTGTTCGCTTGCGCGCTCGCCGCAACCTTCGGAATCTGGTTCGCCATAGAGCGGACCCTTTCGATCCGCACCATCGTCACCAAGCGGCGCGAGCTGTTTTACTGGGCGGCCATTCTCTTCACCTTCGCACTAGGAACGGCGGCGGGCGACCTGGCAACGGAGGCGCTCGGCCTCGGCTTCCAGCTCGGTGTCATCGTGTTCGGCGTGATGATCGCGGCGATTGCGATCTTCTACTCGCTCGCCGTCAATCCGGTCCTCACCTTCTGGCTGGCCTATATCCTCACTCGGCCGCTCGGCGCCTCGCTCGGTGACCTTTTGTCACAGTCCCGCAACTATGGCGGCGTGGGGCTCGGCACGGTCCATACCAGCCTTGCGTTCCTGACCGTGATCATCGCGCTTGTGGCGTGGGTGACCTTCGAAGGCGACCGCGCCGGAGGCGTCGATCCAGCGCAATGACGTCCAATTTCAGCTTCCAGAAACCCGGGCGACGGTGTGCGGGTAGACCTCAAGGAGAGTGCATGAAAAGAATGATCCTGGCAGCGACGGTCGGCCTGTTTACGCTGGCAGCAGGCGAGCCACAGTTGACGATGGCGATAGGCGAGTCCAACTTGCACGCAAGCGACCGCCTTTCATTCGTAACGCTCACCGAAGCTGCGATGTCTTCGAAACTGGGCGACCTCACGCCATTCCGCGCCATCGTCGCGGATGTTTCCGCGCTGGTCGACAAGGGCGATCTGGTCGGTGCCAAGAATCGTATCAAGGATCTCGAAACTCAGTGGGACGATGCCGAAGCCGCGCTGAAGCCGCGTGCAGCGGCCGACTGGCATGCGGTCGACAAGGCGATCGATCGCGCGCTGGAAGCCTTGCGCGCGGCCGCGCCCGACTCTGCCAAATGCAAGCAGAGCATCGCCGAACTGTTGTCCCTGATGGACTCGGTCGGAAAATCCTAACGTTCGCGGCTTCAGTCTCAAGCAATGATGCAATCCCAAGCCGACAGCAACAATGGGCGTCGTTGGACACGAACCGGAGATGACACATGGACGGGTATCAGAGAGAGAGAGAGAGAGAGAGAGAGCAGATTACGATTTTTTCATGCTCGCCTCGCGCCAAAGGCTCAACTGGATCGGAGCCTTCCGAAACAAACCGCGTTGTCGCAAAGGAAGGCTCAGTCCCGGCGCAGCTCAAAACGCGAGGTGCCACAGGTACTAAAGCTATCATTGTCCGCCGTCGCAGGACTGATATTGCTGACAGCTGCGGTCCCCTTGAAGGCCTACACCGGCCATGAGCTTGCCAAAGACGCAAAGGTCAGCATCAAAAAAGCGCGAGCCAAAGCCCTCATGGCTCATCCCGGTGAGATCACCGACGAAGAACTGGAGAAGGAAAGAGGAGGCAGCGGGCTCAGGTATTCCTTCGACATCAAACGTCGAGGAGCCACGCAGGAGGTCGGTGTCGATGTCAGGACTGGCAGAGTGCTGGAGAACAAGAAGGAAGGTCCGCACCCGGACTGATTTGGTTGCTCGCTAACAGGCTATTGTTGTTGGCGAGTTGAGATACGTTTGTTTGGGCGACGAGAAATCAAGGATGGACGAAATGGACGAAGCCACCAAGGCAACGCTGAGCAAAGTGCCAGAGGTCACCCTAAGTTTCTGGATCATAAAAATTGCCGCAACAACGCTGGGCGAAACGGGCGGCGACTCAGTTACCATGACGCTGAATTGGGGATATCTTGCCGGCACAGCAATCTTCCTTGCGGCGCTGATAACGCTGGTGGCGTACCAGATCGGTGCGAAAAAGTTTCACCCGTTCCTATATTGGGCCACAATAGTTGCGTCGACAACGTTTGGCACGACCATGGCGGATTTTGCCGATCGCTCCTTGGACATCGGCTACACCGGCGGTTCAACATTTCTGTTTCTCTGTTTGATGACTGTGCTTGGTCTTTGGTACTGGTCCCAAGGCACAATTTCGGTGAACACGGTTAGCACGCCCAAAGTCGAGGCCTTCTACTGGGCGGCGATCACGTTCTCACAGACGCTTGGCACCGCCCTCGGGGACTGGCTGGCCGACACTGGCGGCCTCGGATACGAGGGCGGCGCACTGGTGTTTGGTGCTGGATTGGGAATCCTTGCTGCCGCGTACTACTGGACGAATCTCTCGCGGGTCGGCTTGTTCTGGGCAGCATTTATCCTGACCCGGCCGCTCGGAGCCACAGTTGGCGACTTCCTCGACAAGCCGGTAGGCCACGGAGGCCTCGCTTTGAGCCGACCAATCGCATCCGCCGTAATCGCCGTTTTCATCGTCGGTTGCATTTTGCTATTGCCGCAGCGCCCAGGAAGACATCCGAGCGAAGCTCAAGCAAGCGCAGGGTAACTGAGGCCGAGCGAGGAACGGGCGTCGGTCACCAACAGGAGCACGTTCATGATTGGGCGCGCATGTAAGCTTATCCTTCTTGTCTGCCCATTCGGGGCCGGCCACGCAGCGCACGCAGATACGCTTTCAATAAAGGGTCAGCTCTGGAGAGAGGGGGACAAAGGCGGCATCACTCTGAGCCAAGATCACATGAAAGCCGGACCTGTCGATTCGTCGTAACCAACACGTCCACTGACCCCGTGAATGGGAAAATGCACGAGTTTTTGATTACTCCCTGGTCCGGGGCCCTTGACGGCCCTGCCTTACGATTCGGCGAATTCGGTCGTGCGTGAAAATAAACTGGCCAACCTCGAAGGTCTGGAAGACGTGCTACCCAGCGCGACCGCCACAATGCGCTTGGTGCTGAGGCCTGGAGAGTACGTTGTATTCAGCAACCAGCTGCAGATCGGGATTGGCGCACCGGTTCACTGTAGAGGCATGACATTCAAGTGGGGTTTCTCGACTTGGCAAGGCACGGGCCACGGGACGCGCACCGACCGAAGTCACTGAGGCGGCCCGGGACAACCGTGTGACGTGCTGGCTGGCAGGATTAGTCCGAGGCGAAATGCTGAGCGTAGCCCCACATGACACGAGCGAGCCCGTCCTTGTTCATAAGCTGAACCTGCCAAGGACCATTCAATGGAATGGGCCGAGATAACACGCGTGTCGGTATTCCAGGTCCGGGACGTGTGCAGTCCAATTCGCGGACGCGGAAACCGTCGTCCGCATGAGCTGCAACGATTGCCTTGCGCAGTTGAAAGGGCGCGCGGCAGACGACGGCATTCGCAGTCGTGACGAAGTTGGATTGATTGCCCGATATCTGCATACTCTCTGACCAGAACGAACCGGCACAAGGTAGCAAGAACAAGCCGACCAGGGTGCACGCGGCAGCGGGCCTTACCCACTGGGACATGTCGCGACCCGATACTCCGCGGGCGTTTGCGTTCCTCACGGCCCACTCCGGCTTCGACTGGCGTTGTTGGCTTATGGTAAGGCGCTCAATTACGAATGTCACCCAATACAATTGGCTTCGTCGATCGGGAGGGCGCGTCAGCATGCCTCAACCAGCCAGCCGCTTTTGGCGCAAAGCTGCCGTCCAAACGGCCACGCATTCGCGCGAAATTGACAAGGAATTTATCCGGCAATGTGCTGGGCGCCGAGATCTTGCGCCGCGCCGCCCGTCCAGGTGTAACCGTCCTTGGTTGCTCCCAGCGCGCTTCGAGTCCCAGTCGAGCCCGACGCGCCCGGCTGGTTGATGATCACAATCGCCTGGCCGAGCGACTTCTCTATCTCGCCGGCGACGAGCCGGTGATCTGACCGGTCGAGCCGTCCGCAGTCCAAGGCACGATTATGCGCCCAAAATCACTACATGACGCGGCTCGATGCTAATGTAAACATCCCGCCCTACCGCCAGCGGCTCCATCGCGGCGCAGCGGACGACCAAATGTTGCTCCCCCCAGCTGACGTGAACTTGAGTGAAATCTCCCTGAAAGACCGTCTGCTCGACCGGCACGCGCCACACGTTTTGCGCCGCGGCCGGCGGCTCCGTCGAAATCCGAAGATGCACAGTACGCACGGAGACTACGGGTTCGGTGCCGACGGGTCGTCCATAGGCCATGCCGTAGACAATGTGTCCTGCAGATGTTTCGAGCGCAATCAGCCCGCCCCCATCGAGATCCGGGCGATGGCGGCCACGAATGAGGTTAGCTGAGCCAACGAAATCCGCGACGAAGGCGCTGTTGGGCAGCCGGTAGATTTCGTCTGGCGTGCCGGTCTGCTCGATCAGCCCGTCGCGCATGACGACGATGCGGTCGGACATCGCCAGTGCTTCTTCCAGGTCGTGGGTGACATAGACCGAGGTGATGCCGAGGCGATGCTGTAGCTCACGCAGTTCGATACGCATATCGGCGCGCAGCTTGGCATCGAGATTCGACAGCGGTTCGTCGAACAAAAGTACCGAAGGTGAGAATACGAATGCGCGCGCCAGCGCCACGCGCTGCTGCTGTCCGCCGGACAATTGCGACGCTCGCCGTGATGCGAAACTGCGCATCTGCACCAGGTCGAGCGCATGGTGCACCTTTTCTGCGATCTCCGCCGCACCCGCTCGCCGTACGCGCAGCCCATAGGCGACGTTTTCGAAGACGGTCATATGCGGCCAAATGGCGTAGGATTGGAACACCATCGACAGGCCGCGTTTCTCGGCGCGCATATGGACGCGGCGTTCCGCCGAATAGACCGTGAGCCCACCGATGCGAATTTCGCCCGCGGTCGGCTGCTCAAGACCGGCGATGGCGCGCAAGGTGGTCGTCTTGCCACAGCCGGAGGGCCCAAGCAGCGTCAGTTGTTCGCCGGGAAAGACGTTGAAACTGACGCCGCGCACCGCCGGCACGCCGCCATAATACAATTCAAGCCGATCGACCTCGATGTGCGGGGTCGGCCTTGGAGGCGATAGTAGCGCCTGCGTCGCTTCCATGATGGCGGTTCCTGACATCCTTAGTCGACGGGGTGTGCGCCGACGCGGCGCGTGACGGCAACAAGCACGATCATGGCGACCGCGACCACCAGCGTCTGGATCAGCGCCAGCGCCGCAGTGAGCTCCGAACTGGTCCCGAACCATGATTCGACGATCGATGGCGTAATCACTTTGGAATGCGGGCCCATCAGCAGGATGGAGGCGCCAAGTTCGCGGACGCTGGCGATGAACAGCAGCAACCAGGCGGCGACCAGACCTGGCACCAGCAGTGGAATTGTCACCGTCCGCACCCGGAACCCCCAGGAGGCCCCGCACATCTGCGCGCATTCCTCGAGGCTCTTGTCGATCTGCAGCATGACGCCGGCGATGGTGCGCACGCCGAGCGGCAGGAACACCGTGAGATAGGCGATTAGCAGCAGCCACAGTGTTCCGTAGATCGGAATTGGGAAGACCACCCAGGCCCACATCAGGCCGAATGCGAACACCAGCCGGGGCACCGCCTGCGGAAACATCACGACATATTCGATCAGGCCGCTCGCGGGCAGCCGCGAGCGGTAGATCAGCCAAGCGAGCAGTCCCATCAACACGACGCCGATGGTCGCGGTGGCAAAGCCGAGCAGCAGGCTGTTGCCGAGCGCCGAGCGGACCGCATTCATCGTCACTGCGACGCGGAAATTGTCCAGCGTCCAGTTTCCGCCGGCCGGGAACGCGACGGCGATTTTCTGCAGCGATGCATAGAGCAGCGTGATCAGCGGCAACCCGACCGCGGCGAACAGATAGAGCAGGCAGACGCCGAGCAGCAGGTAGCGCAAGGGACCGATGTCGGCCACCCGCGGCCGGAACGCCTTGCCGGTAATGGTGACGTAGCTGCCCGCCATCACGATGCGGCGGTATAGGAACAACATGAAGAACATCACCGCGAAAAGCGACACGCCCATGGCGGCCGCGATCTGGATCTTCGGCGGATATTGCTGGACCAGCTGGTAGATCGCCGTGGTGATGACATAATAGCGGCTGGGTGTTCCGAGCACGAGCGCGGCGGCAAAGGACCCGAGCATTTCGGCGAAGACGAAGATGGCAGCGCCGAGGACGCCGGGCACAACCAGCGGCAGGGTAATGCGCAGCATGGTGCGGAGGCGGCTCGCTCCCATGATCTGTGATGCCTCCTCAAGCGCGGGGTCCATCGACTTCATGACAGCGGCAATCATGACAAAGGCGACAGAGCCCTCGAACAAAGCCATGACCCAGGCGATGCCGTAGGCGGTGTTGATATCGATGAGATGGCCGTTGCCGCCGAGTGCGCGCCAGATCTGGTTGACGAAGCCGCTTTCCGGCGCGCCGAGCAGGCTCCAGGCCAGAGCGCCGAGTAACGGCGTCAGATAATAGGGCACCGCCATCAGCTGCTCGAACAGATGGCGGCCGGGCACGTTGGTGCGGGTCAGGATCCATGCCATCACGAAACCGAACACGAGCGCCATCACTGTGGCGGTAACCGACACCGTCAGCGTGTTGAGCAGGATCTGCGGGTATTGGAATATGCCGTTGAAATTGTCGAACCCGTACGCTGTCGGCGGCCGCACCTGCGGGTCGCCGACATCGAGCGCTGCCTGCAGCAGAAAGAACACCGGGTACAGGACCAGAACGGCGGCCACGGCCGCCACCCCATACCCGGCGATTTTCTGCGCGGAGATCAGCGATCTCGCGGATGACACGGCCGCTCCGCTCACAGGCCGAGCATGCCGTTCCATTCCTTGGCGAAGACATCGCGGTTCGCCGCGTAGTCGTCCCAGTCGGCGGGGTAGAGCAGCTTGAGATCACCCAGCCGCACGCCAGTCGGCATCGGCGGCGCGTCGGTACGCACCGACCCGTAATAAAGATTTGGGTTGGTCTGATACCAGGCCTGACCACGCTTCGACATCGCCCAGTCGACGAACAGCTTGGCCGCTTCCGGATGCGGCGCCTTGCTGACGGCGCCAACAATCAAAGGCGTCGCCGGCAACCCATCGGTGGGCGCGACGAACTCGACCTTGGCACCCTTGTCCTTGAACAGGATATAGGCGGGATATTCTCCGATCGCGGTGATCATGTCGTCGCCCTTGGCGAGCCGGTCGAACAACTGGACGCGGGAATCGAACGCGTGCGGGTTCTGCTTGGCGAACTCCTTCCAGAAGCCAGCGCCGTACAGCTTGCGTAGCGTGTACCACTGCACAAACTGCAAACCGGAAGCGGAAATCTTGCAGCTGATCGAACCCTTCCAGCGCGGATTGAGGATGTCCTGCCAGGTCTTCGGCGCGTCCGCGGCCGAAACCTTGGTCGAGTTGTAAGCGATGCCGGCGGGATCGACGCCGGTCCAGAAAAACGAGCCCGCGGGCGAACTCAGATGGTCGGCCTTGTAAGCTGAAGTCTCGGGGGAGAGGTATTGTTCGTAGCCGCCCTTTTTCTGAAAATCGACCGCCGGCGCCAGATCGGATAATTGAATGACGTCGACGTCGAAACGGCCGGCAGAGCGTTCGGACAGGATCTTGTTGTAGAGCGCGCCGGTCTGCGCCCGCACATAGCTGGTGTTGATTTTCGGGAAATCCTTGCGAAATCCCTCCATGATGCCGGCGGTGCCGGGTTCATTCTCGTGGCAATAGAACACGAGCTGGCCTTCCAGCTCGGCCTCGGCCACGTCGGCGTTGGTCATGAAATCGTGAATTTTTGTTGGCGATTTCAACGGTGCCTGGGCCAGTACGCCGGGTGCCGCAATCCCGACGAACGGCATCGCGGCGCCAGCCTTCAGCAGCGTGCGTCGCGTCACATTGTTTTTCTTGCTGTCGGCCAATTCACTCTCCCTGTGGTCTGCTTTTTTTAAACTTTGGGACCGCTTTGAGCTTGGGCGCCCCATGCAACTATATGCTGCATATGCCACGTGGAGCTTAGTTTGAACCAGGGCATCAGATTTGACAACTCATCCTTATGTTGCAGGGCAAACGATGCGCGAACGAGAGCCGCTCACATCTATAATCTGTAACTCGCAGGCGCGTTCTAAACCGTTTCGATCAGCGTTTGCAGAACCACCGGCGCTGGAGCGAAGAAGGCTTCCAATTGCGCGGAGATTTCGCGGACTCACTCGTCTTCTTCCCTGCGCTCGTGAAACGCCGCCGAGAGTTGGTCTATCTCGGCTGCAATGGCCGGGGTGTCGCGCTCGCGACCGCGATGGGACTGCAATTGGCACGAAGGTTGATCGAAGGTGAGGCGGTCGAGATTGACCTGCCGATCACAACCTTAAAGCCAATTCGCTTCCATGCAAATGTGGCCCGTGGCGGTGAAGAGCATCGCGCTCTATGGCGCGATCGTGTGGGTCTTTAGTGCGTTGAGATTGATGGTCCAGTTCACGGCCCAGCAGGAAAATCATTCGTTGCCAGATCCCGTACCTTTGCTCTTGGGCGGACCTCGCAGACCTCGGCCAGGCGAGGTTTTGACCAATTCGCAGCAATCTGAACCAATCCAAACGAGAATTCGTGACCGGCCGGTTCTGGCGCAAAGCGGTCGTTCTCCAGGCGAGCTGCCGGGTCGAAACTCCATAAGAATTAAGCGAGCGGCTCGTACGAGAAACTGCCGCGATTCCCGCAGATTCTGCGCCAGCGCTGGACTATCTTCGGTGAGTTTTAGTGGATTTTACTTCCACTCACTTCAGGACGCTTATGCTAAGTATCCAATTAGTTTATTTTAGCCTTGGCAATTTCCTCTGTCCGATGGCGTGTTCGGATTGATCGATTGTGCAAAATACCTATCGCAGAGGTTGGGGAAACCGACCCTCGCGCAGAAGCCGCGTACCTTTACTAACGCGCTAGGCTTGCCTTGCGCGACGCCACAATCCAGGACTGATGCCAACGGTCTGACTGAATGCGCGCGTCAAATGGCTCGGATCGAAAAACCCGCAGGAACTGGCAATCTCCGCAAGGGTTTTGTCGGAAGTTAACAGTCAATCCTGAGCCCGTTCGACACGCCGCTGAAGGCGCCAACGGTATGGCGTGCAACCGGTCGACTGTCTGAAGGCGCGGCCGAACTGACTCGTCGATAAACGGCAATCATGCCCCAACCGAGCTAGGGTTATTTCCTGGTCCAAGTCCGGCTCCATAGACTCAAGCCGGCGAATATCAGACGGTCCAGCATCCCGAACGTCGGCCGTTTCGGCGATTCCCGCCGCAACACGTTAAGCTGATGACGCAGAATCGTGTTTTCAGCTTCAAGCGAGGCCCGCGACCGAAACGCTCCGACCAACGCCAACCAAATTAGGCTACAAACCTCTCGCATAAGGCAGGAGCATCGCCCGATTCGATATCGGTTGCCAGCAAGATTGATTTTCCGAAGGACAGGCTTGATCTGGTATGGAAGGCTGCCTTTTTTGATGATATATTGAATACCGGGGGTTCGAAGGTGTGGGACCCTTTTGGCGAATGCATTCAATCAGGAAGTTGTCAGCTATTCTCGCATTGGGGGAGCGGCTTCCCTTGGCCTTTTGATCGGCCTAATTCTATTTTCATTTCCGGCTGCGGCAGACGTTTATCCGGTTACTGGCGTATGGACGGCAATCGATGCCGATTTTCCCGCAGCCGCAAGTGAAACCTGCCTTGCTGTTAAAACTTTTGGCGTTGAAGCCGTATCCAAAAAATCTATCTCGGAGATGATTATTTTTGCGAAGGATAAGCGCTATGATGTCAAAGGTGATGTCCAAACTGAAACAACAATTAAGTCAATCAAAGTGGCGGATGGTGGTTTTCGAATAACTGAGTCGTTCAGCAAGCGCGGAAGTTGGCTTGGGTTCAAAAGAAAGACCACCTATTTCCTGAACGTGATTGATCCGCAAACGATAGAAATTCGAGATGCAACGGGGATGGTCCGCTACGCAAAGTGTGGGCCGCCCCAAAAACCGCGGATCTGAAGCTATATTGTCGCTTCTGCAATTCTGCCAGAAGGTCTGATTCTGTGCTATATTCTCCCACATGCCCACCATCGATGAACGGAATGCGCTGAGAAAGCAGTCAGGTCTCCCGCTGTTGAGCGTTGAAAACGGGGATCTGGAACGCAGCCAAGGGCCTCGGCGCCCTCTCGATTGATTGGGCCGTCAGGATCATGTCGATCCACAAGAGGAAGGGGTTAGAATTTGCTGTGATCATGATGGGTGTGAAAGCCGCGACCGCCGCGGCGAATTCTGAATTCCGAGGAAACGAAAGCCGCTATTGCTCGGGGCACCCTCCATTGCGATCGGCGGACGTTCGGCAAGAAGGTCGTAAGGCTGATTGACACTTGTGCCTGTCGTAAATTAAATCCGGGCATATTGGTGATGCAGTCCGCCCAAGATTGGGCGACAAAGAATGTGCCCGGCGCGATCGACGGCACGCGAGATCGGTGCATCTTTCGCCAGGGATAGATGCGTGCGGGCCCCATTGTAATATTTCATGTACGACAGCAGTAGGTGACGGAGGTGGCGCTCGCTGAACACAACGACGTGGTCAAGGCATTCTCTGCGGATCGAACCGATCAGCCTTTCAGCATATCCATTTTGCCAAGGGGAGCGCGGCGACGTCGGTCGATCGCGAATGCCCATTGATCGAAGCCTTCGGATGAAGACCTCACCATAGGCCCCATCCCGGTCACGAATGAGATAGCGGGGAGCTTGTTCCCAGCCGCAGGCTTCCGTGATCTGATTGGCGATCCAATCTGCGGTCGGATGCGCTGTGACGCCAAACCATAAAATCTGCCGTCGACCATGCCCGACAATCAACAAGCCGTAGAGCAGGCGAAACGAGATTGTCGGCACGACGAACAGATCCATCGCGGCGATGCCGTCGGCATGATTGCGAAGGAACGTCCTCCAGCCTTGGGACGGCGGGTCTCTTCGCTTGGCCATGTACTTGGCCACGCTGGTCTCTCCGATCTCGACGCCGAGCTTGAGGAGTTCGCCATGGATCTGCGGCGCTTCCCACAGAGGATTGGCAATGCTCATCTCGCGGATCAGCTTGCGGATCTCAGGCGCTACAGTTGGTCGGCCGCCACGGCGCCGCGACTTCCACCGCCAGTACGATCTGAACCCGGCGCGGTGCCATTTAATCACGGTCTCCGGCTTCACGATCGCCAAGGCGCCCAGCACCTTCGCAGCCAAATGATACAAGCCGGCGAATATCAGACGGTCCAGCATCCCGAACGTCCGCCGTTTCGGCCGCAACACGTTAAGCTGATCGCAGAATCATGTTTTCAGCCTCAAGCGAGACCCGCGACCGGAACGCTCCGACCAACGCCAACCAAATTAGGCTACAAACCTCTCGCATAGGGCAGCAGCATCGTCCGATTCGATATCAGTTGCCAGCAAGATTGAGTTTCCGACAGGGACAGGGCCATTTCCGCGGAAATTAAGCAGCGTTCGAAGAAGAAGCCCCGAAGTGTCAAGATTGGAAAGGCCATTGCAATGAATAGTTCATCCAAGCGGATCGCGCCGACATCCGACGAAGTCGGATATGCGGATCGAAAGTCAGTTGGATATCACGGGGCACAATGAATGGAGTGTCTATAACGTTGCTGGATACAAACCCATCAAGATCGAGTTGTCCCACGTGCCGGTCACCGGGAAAATTCCAGGCGATCTGATTGGCGTTTACCTACGCCGGCACGAACACGCAGTTTGACAAGACGCATGGCCTATCGCCATCATTTGCCGTGTTCGCAAAATCAGGTCGCTTCGACGAGCATTCTAGCGCACGATTGCAGAATAGGAAGAAACCGCTTGCTCAATTCGACCGCCCGGACACGTGCCGATGATGCGCTGACGCTCACCGCCGCAACGATTTCACCGTTTGAGCCTGCCACCGGCACTGCCAAGGCCCGGATTCCCAGCTCCAGCTCTTCGTCGCTGATTGCATAACCCTTTTCGCGCAATGAGCAGATTTCCGCGACGATATCAGTGGGTTTCGTCAGTGTGCGCGGCGTTCGGGCCGGCAACGCCTTGCGGCCGATACGTTCGAGGATGTCTTTGCCGGCGAACTGGCTGAGCAGCACGCGCCCGGTTGCCGAGCAATAGGCCGGCAGATGTGCTCCGATGCGAACGCCGGTCGAGACGATGTGTTCCGCCTCGGCGCGGGCAATGAATAGCGTAGTATCGTTTTCCTGTGCCTGTCGTAAATTAAATCCGGCCATATTGGTGATGCAGTCCGCCCAAGATTGGGCGACAAAGAATGCGCCCGGCGCGATCGACAGCGCGCGAGACCGGCGCATCTTTCTCCAGGGATAGATGCGTGCGGGCCCCATTGTAATATATCATGTAGCAGAGCAGCAGGTGACGGAGGTGGCGCTCGCTGAATACGACAACGTGGTCAAGGCATTCCCGTCGGATCGAACCGATCAGCCTTTCAGCATATCCATTTTGCCAAGGGGAGCGCGGCGACGTCGGTCGATCGCGAATGCCTATCGATCGGAGTCTGCGGATAAAAACCTCATCATAAGCGCCGTCCCGGTCACGAATGAGATAGCGGGGAGCCTGTTCCCAACCGCATGCTTCCGTGACCTGATTTGCGATCCATTCTGCGGTTGGATGCGCTGTGACGCCAAACCACAGAATATGTCGCCGGCGGTGCCCCATGATCAGCAACCCATAGAGCAAACGAAAGGAGATTGTCGGCACGACGAACATGTCCATCGCAGCGACCCCATCAGCGTGATTGCGGAGGAATGTCCTCCAGCCTTGGGACGGCGGATCTCGTCGCCTGACCATGTACTTGGCCACGCTGGTCTGTCCGATATCGACGCCGAGCTTGAGGAGTTCTCCATGGATCCGAGGCGCTCCCCACAGCGGATTGGCAATGCTCATCTCGCAGACAAGCTTGCGCATCTCCACCGGAACAGTTGGCCTGCCGCCCCGCGCTTTCGATTTGCAGCGCCAATATAATCGGAAGCCGGCGCGATGCCATTTGACTACGGTCTCCGGCTTGACAATCGCCAGCGCATCGCGAACGCCAGGGCGAAACCGATAGAGGCAGACAAAAATCAAGCGGTCAATGGCGCTGAAAGTTTGTCTCTTAGGAGCTGTTCGCCGCAGAACGTTTATCTGCTGCCGCAACATCCAAATTTCCGCCTCGAGCGCTGCCCGCGACCGACACAGGTCTGCGACCATCCAAACAATGAGCCTGACAAGATCTCTCATCCTGCAACAGCATCGCCCGATTCTCGATCAACTGCTAGTCAGATTGAGTTTGCGACAGGGACACCCTAGACCAGACCACCAGAGCCCCCTATCGACAGGTCCGGCTTGGGCCAAACGCGGAAGTAATCCCGATTCGCGGCATCGCGAAACGGCCGGGGAGCGCCGATTCCGCTCATTAAAAGTCTGCGGCTTGACGGGTCAGATTAACCCAACGCCCATCGTAAGATGATCAGAACGAGGATCGCCCCCGGCTTGGGCCGTCGTAAATTGAGCAGGCGCCGCGCTCAGCTCCAACGCTTCCGCTTCTCTGCACAGGATCCGGGTTGCGCCTTACGGCAGGGGCGTCGCCCGGCTGCTGTCAGATTGTCACGCTCGATGCCAGCATCATGACGGCGGTTGACGACGGCGCACCGGTCACGCTCGACAAGGCGCTGAAGCAACACAGCGCGCGCGGGTCTATAGCTCGCCGGCGACGTCGCGCAGAAAGGCGTTCACGCAATCTTGGATCAAGTGCACGCGCGGCGGTCATCACGGCCTGCAATTCACGTCGCTGAGCGCATCAAATGTCGGCGACGAAAACGTATTTCAAATTTGCGGGAAGCGATTGTCGATACCGCCAAGAAGACCGGCAAGGGTCGCAAGTCGACGATAGAGATCGGGGCTACAGCGCGCACGTTTCACCACGGACTCGGGTCTTTCGGTAAAACATTTGGACCGCCGGGGCAGCTACTAAGACAGGAGGCATAACCCCCTCGCGCTATACGAACACATCTCCTTCTCTGTGGCGTCCCTACCGGCCCGCCGCCTGTCTCTTTATACTGGCACAGGAGCAGGTCACTGTTCCAAGCCAAGTTGCAAGCACCGAGACACGATGCGGGAACGACTAAATTGACCTCCTCGGGACGATTGAAACGACCCGGCCACATGGGCGCTGTTGGCCTCTGAAGCGACGCTTCTGCGGTAAAGTTCGGTATGCTCATCTTGAGCCTCCCGTTTCGGACGATAATTCCTCCAGCAACCCCCTCTCGATCCCAATTGACAGGTCTGATTGGACAATCGAAGGCACAACTGACGATCCCGGTGAACAAGACCAAGGGTGGGAAAGGCGGGACGTATAAATCTCAAAATGAGACTTATTCAAACGCTTTCAGCTACCCTTTCCTTGCCAGGCACCGTGCGAAAGTTCACGAAACATTCGACGGCGCCGCGATAATGCTTCCGGCTTCAAGGGGGTATTTTATATTTCGAAGAACCAGAATGGAAGGCAGTGTTGCGCCCTACACCGGGTGCGAAGGCCAATGGCGAAGCCTGCGTGGACAAGCTATCGGCCTCGCTGTTGGAACTGCCATCAGCAGCAAACCGGTAGCGGTTGTTTGTCTAGAGCGATGCTTCTGCGGCAGATCCGGGCAGACTCATTCGGTTGCCTCCACTCTACCACGCCCAGATCGCCTAGGCTGCCATTGCTACCGTATCCTGCACCGGTTAGTCGGAAGAGACGATCGGACCGCGGCAGACGATAACGGGGCCAACAACGCTGTGTATACATCGACAATTTTCGATTGGAGATACGTCACGCGTTACGCAAACATACCGATGCACCAATGGGTCATAGCCGCAGCACCTCATAATTTGTCCAAATCCTCCGTGCCCGGAAAAAGGCGCACTGAATTGTTGCATCGACAATGCAGCCGTGGTTGATCGATTGAAAATGGCCTTACTCTGATATTTGCCTATGGTTGGCTCAAGCGAAGAGTCCGCGCGAAATCCAGGGATGCTCATTTCTTGCCTCCTATTTGAGGTCTAAGCCGCAGTAGAGTTCAGAGTTATCGTGGTCTTCGCTTACTACGAAGATGACCGCGAGCTGAGGCGGAGCCGGCTCACCCGTAGGGCCTGACCATTTCTTGGGTGACTGCCCCTTCACGGACACTCGGCGCCCTGGGGCACCCACAGGATGCACCTTCCCCATTCGTCCCTCTCACAACAGGTTTTGGGTTCTCCGCCACCACCGCCACCACCACCGCCACCACCACCACCACCACCTCCGCCTCCGCCTCCGCCTCCGCCGCTTTCAAAGGCATCGATCAAATCCCGCATCCATCCGGGAATACAATCCTTGCAGAAAGCAAATGACGCCCCCAGGTAGCCCGCCCAGCAAAAATAACAACCAGCCTGCCCGCCGGGGGCCAGGCAGGCGAGGGTACATACAGCAGCACCTCCTGCTATGACAAAACCACATAAGCCCCCTTTAACCCATCCACATCCTTGAGGAATCACCGTTGTGTTCCCATCAGCTAGGAACCGCCCGCCAGCAGATCTGTAGTGGTTATGAGTCTTGTAGAGTGTGGTTTCTGCCGTGAATCCTGGTATGTTCATTTCATATCTCCCATTTCAAGTTCACCGGTCGTAATAAGGCGATAGCTTCGTCACCAGGTACGGAAACGCCTCGGTCACATCGCAGCGGACAAAGAACTTCTCGGTGAAATCCGTGTTGCGGTTCGTGTAGTGGAAGATGGCATCGACCAACCTCCGTGCGCCGCTCAAGGGCGAAGGCCGTACTTCAACCGCGCTCAGCGAAAAATTCCCGGCAAATTCTTCCGCCGCCTTGGCGTAGATCGCCGGATAGCGCGCGGCGAGGTAATTTAATGCGCGGTGCTCGTCGGTCGCGCCCGCATTGTCGGTCATCTGCATGATTCGGTCGAAGAGCTCGCGGGATGCTGCCCCAAACTGTTGGGCGTCTGCTCCCTCGGGTCTCGGGATCGCCTCGATGAGCGACTCGTGCGAGAAGGTGTAGAGTTGATCGAGGAATACGATCGGTATCATGAGCCCGTTGCAAAACTCCGCCGGGGCAATGGGGCCACGCGTGCCAATGACAAGGCTGATCCACGGGCTGTCGTGAGGCTCAATCGCGCTGCAGAGAAGATCGATGTCCGCAGGGTCTCGCGGCACCAGGATGTAGGTTTCGAGTCCTTGGATCATCAGGACCCAGCACATTTGCCGCGCAAGATAGCGGTTCTCGCGCCGCGACAGGACCTGATGGAAGGCTTGTTGATCCGTGCGGCCCGCGGTCTCGGTGCGGCCGGTTGCTTGCGCCATTTCCTTTTCGATAGAGGCAAGCGGGTAGCGCGCCTCGATCTGATCGCCAAGTGCATAGACGTAGGAGGTCATCATTGCCGCGCCTTCCGTGCCGGCTCCGCCGCAAGTGGGACAAGGCATGGGACCCATTTGCGCAGGCAAGGCGCCTGCCATAGGTTTCGCTGGCACAACAGCGGGCGAAGCCTGCCTGGGTTCGACGGCATTGACCGCCGCAGCCGTGGATTTCGCCGACGCGGTCTCTCTCGCCTTGCCAGATTCGACGGCGGCGTTCTCACGGGTTTCTGACTGTTCCATGGTCTTTCCCTCCCTCCACCAATTCCTGCAAAGCATCAGCGCTTGAAAACCACCCAGCGGTTCATTACAGCGGCGCGGCGCTCGCAGCCGCCACAGGGCCTTATGCCCATCGCGTAGGTTGCGCGCTTGACTGCGTCGCCAAGACCGATCTCCTCGTCGCTAACGAAACCAGGAAGTCGCACGCGGTAAGGACCCGCTTGGCCAGTTTCTTGAGTGTTGTCCTTTTCCTCTTGCATGGTTCACCTCCTCGAATGGGTCGCGAGCAGGAGTTGGTAAGCCGCCCAGGCATTCAACAACGGGGGCGTCACCTTGGTTCGCGCCCGCGCATGGGCGTGCACAAAGGCCAAGCGAATTTGAGCAGCGCTTAAGAAGGGAAATTGCGACCAGACGAGCGCAATTGCGCCAGTCACAAAGGGCGCCGCGGCGCTCGTTCCGCCCAAGGTGATCGCCTCGCCCTCGCTACCGAGGCTTGTGATTTGTTCACCGGGCGCCCGAAAGCCGCGGCGGCCGATCGAATGGCCGAGATTTGACTCATTCAGCGGCTTGCCGCTCAAACCGCAAGCTGCGACTGGAATCACCCACGGGTGACCGGTGATGACAGTGCTGCCGACCGTGCCCTGATTGCCCGCCGCGGCGACAATGACGACGCCCCGCCGGGCGGCATGGTCGAGCGCCTCCAAGAGCGTGCGTTTTGCTTGGGTAGAGGGCTGCATGAGCGCAAGGCTTAAGTTAAGCACCCGCGCGCCGGCCTCGATGCAGGCCAGGATCGCGGCGGTAAGCTCCCCGGGCTCGGCGCTTGGTTGCTCCAATTCGCCGGGCGTCTCGGTAAAAACGGTACGGACAAGAAGCGTGCAGTCTGGGCAGATGGCCGGAGCAGGAGAGCCGCGCTTGGCGGAAAGGATACCGGCCACAAAGGTGCCGTGTTGACACGCGGCGCTATCCGTTCGAACGCAAGCGCTGCCAAGTTTTCCGGGCACCTCACGGATGTGGCCAATCGTTAGGTCCGGGTGATCCGTTACGACAGGGCCGTCGATCAGGCCGATGGAAATTTCCGGCCTGCCGGCGCTCAACTCCATGAGCGCTGCAAGCTTGACCGCATCTAAGCCGCTCTGCCCGCCATCACCCCCTGAAGGAGCCGGGCCCTGGTTTTGTGCAATGAATGCCGCTCGGAGCACCGTTCCCTCCGATCGTGTGCGCAGTTTTTCGGGCCCTTGCTCGGTTCCAACGGAACAGAAATGCGCCTCCGCCGCTCATTGGGCCCAAAAGCTAGACCTACCAGACGCGTCTTGATCATCTACGCCTTGGCGCGAAGCCAGGTGGTAACGTTTTCCGGCGGCCCCTCGTGCCCCTTTCGCGCCGTCCAAGAAATTATCTGCACGCCCTGTGGTCGGAGGTCAGCGCGCGCCCTTGAAAGGCAATCGACCTTAGATCGGTAGCGCCGGTGTCGGCTGCGGAGTTTAAACGCCTAACGTCTTTCTAGGCGTTCCACTCAATTTAAACGTGCCACAATTTACGTTTTGGAGCAATAGTTTTGATTGGCCCAAGGTCTGCAAAGGGTCTTGGCCGTGTAAACACGCGAAAGATCGAAATGCGGCGCGAATTTAAGTTGAGGGCGCTTGCAGGTTCGAGGGCTAAGAGGGTCTTGGACGAATGACTTCTTCTATCGCCATCAAGCGCGTTTGTGTTTTCACACAGCCAGGGGCCATGTGTGGACGGCGCCGGGTTGGCAAGAAGAATCTTCACTTTGCAGCATTGGTCGGAGCGGCCATGTGTTCGGCCTGTTTGCGCGGTTCACATGATCGCTGGCCATAATGCCCTCCGCGGATCAGGTCCCGATCAAAAGCACGCATTCGAGATGCGATGGCCCATGTGGGTTGTCCTGATCGCCGGATCGACCGGCGCTGCATTAGTGCTGTTCGCCCTCCCAACCGTCACATCACGCTGGCATCTCCAGCGTGATCTCGTTCACGCCGCGAGCGCGGCGGGTTCTTTTATAGCTTTCGTTCCTGGCCATCATTCCCCAAGCCATCCTGGCAAGTTTATTGGCCAGCGCGATGGCCGCGACCTTGGTGGGGCGCTGTGCCAGCAATCGAGCAAGCCAGGGCTGATGATCCGTGCCATGGATCTTGGCGTAGCGGATTACGGCGAGCGCACCGGCCGTGAACAGGCTGCGCAAATAACGATCGCCCTGTTTGCTGATGCTGCCAAGTTTGCCTTTACCTCCGCTTGAGTTCTGTTTTGGCACGAGACCCACCCAGGCTGAAAAGTCCCGCCCGCATCGAAAGGACTTGGGATCGGCAATGCTGGCGACAAGCGCTGTTGCCAGCGCCGGCCCGACGCCAGGAATCGCGTCCAGCCGTTTGCTCGTGGCGTCCGATCGATGCCAGGCGACGATGCGTAAGTCGAACTGAAGGATCTGGGCCTTTAAGGCGCGCAATTGACTGCCGAGAGCAGTCAGGCACGTGCGGGCCGCTTCGGGCAGCCGGTTATCAGCTGGATCGGCGACGACTTCCAAAAGGTGATCAACACCTCGACGCCCAACAGGGGCAACTATCCGAACTCAGCAAGATAGGCGCGGATTGAGTTGATGACCGCAGTCTGCTGACGGATCAAGAGATGGCGCGCACGGTGAAGCATCAGACAGCTCTGCTGCTCGACCGTTTTGGTTGGCACGAACCTCATACTTGGCCTCGTGACAGCTTCACAAATCGCCTCCGCATCGGTGGCATCGTTCTTCTGCCGCTTGACGTAGCGCTTTACATAGGCCGGAGGCATCAATCGCACCGTATGCTCTAACGACGACAGCTCGCGAGACCAATGACGGGATGAGGCGCAAGCTTCGATCCCCACTAGACACGGCGGTAACTTCTCAAAGAATGAGAGTACAAAACGCCCCTTTAGCTGCCGGCGGATCACCACCTCACCCGCTGCATCGACGCCGTGCACCTGAAAGACCGACTTCGCGATATCTAGGCCGATTGTTCTGACCGCTTCCACGGATAGCTCCTCGAGTCGTGGGAGCCTCAAAACGGCGCCCATTACTTGGCACTCTCGTGCCGATAGAGGAGCCGTCCACAGCATCAGAAGCGGACGTTTCGACAGTCGCTTCCGGCCTTCCGCGATTTGGAAGGACGCCTCCCGCTTTTGCCGCCTGTTGAAAGGCGGCCTTCACCCCATGTCTTGGCCGAGACGCCGCCGAAGCTCGGCAGCTTATAGATGGAGGCGAATATGGGTGAGGTTATCCGGTTTCTTTCAAAGGCCGAACGCGAACGGCTCCGCTTGATTCAGGAAGCCCGCGAGATCTACGACAGCGTTTTCCCGTCTGAAGGGATCAGTGAGCGAACCGACGGGGCAACAACCATTGATGTTCGTCACGGGCATATCCGCCCCTGAGCCGCAACGCTGCGGCGCGCGTCAGCATCTACTCATTCCAGGAGCATCTTGAAGGAGATTACCATGTCAATCCGTGGCACCATTTTCACGACCGCATTCGCCCTCGCCACTCTCGGGGCAGCTCATGCGGAGAGCCTGCGTCCGATCCAGGCCAAAAGCATTGATCTCGGTGACCTATCGGGCGTCGCTTACTACACAGTCGAGCGCGATGGCTTTCGTGTCGTCACGACCCTGGCGCAGGGCGAGGCGGGAACACCAATCCGCGTCGTGTCGGTTCTTGCACATGGCCAGCACGTGGTCCTTTCGACCGCGAGCCGGACGAGCGGGCTCGAAATCAGCCGGCAAGGCGACCGCGTGGTTGTCAGCAACGCTAGTTCTGCCGTCGACTGACGTTTGATTGGTCAGTGCATTCTGAAGAATAGGAAGCTGCGCATGTCTACGATTCATATCCACCGGGCGACCACTTCAACACCTGAACAGTACATTGCTGGGCTTACCGACTTCGGGTCGGGTCGTTCGGAGGTCTTTGGTAACAGTGCAGACAAGTACCTGAAGGTGCATCACAAGGGCATTTCGGAGGTCGATGTCACGGAAGGGTCAAGTGGCATCTGGGAACGCCTGCACTACGATTGGTCGAATCCCAATCGGGTCATCCTCACGACGACAGACTCCAATGTTTGGGGTGGCGCGTCAGGTCATACCTACCATTTCACCCGGCGTCCCGACGGGATCACCGAAATTGAAGTAGCCGTCGTTCGCGATGGCAAGAATTTCAAGGGTTGGATCCTAGGTTTCGTGCTCGGGACCATTGGCAAGCATGTTTTGGAAAACGCGTTTGACCGCTCGATCAAGGCGATTGAGGCTCGAAACAGTCCGGTCAAGCGAGGTCGTGCAGCCTAGCGACTTAACTCGGCGAGAGCTCGTTTTAGCCGCGGGGCGGCGAAATCGAGGAAAGCCCGCACCTTGATCGGAAGAAATTTATCGGCCGTATAAACGAGATTGACCGGTATCGTGGGCGGTCGAAACTCATCCAGCAAAGTTGTCAGGGACCCGCACTTCAGCCCAGCATGGAAGTGATACGAGAGGGCAATCGTAATTCCCATGCCGGCGCAGGCCGCATCACAGGCGGCCTCGGCGTTGCTGACGACGAGCCGTGGACGCATAGGTACCGCAACCGTTGTCTTGCCTACTGCAAATGTCCAAACATCGGGAGATGTGATGGCCGGATAGTTTATGCAGTCGTGGCCGGCCAGATCTTCCGGCTTACGCGGCGTTCCGCGGGCCGCCAGATACGTGGGATTGGCGCAAACTACGCTTCGCGTCGTCCCCACCCGCACCGCTATCAGGCTGCTGTCCGGCAGCGTGCCGATGCGCAGGCCCACGTCAACCTGCTCTTGAAACAGGCTCTGCACACGATCGGTGAGAATCAAGTTGGTCCTGATGTCAGGATAGGTCTTTAGGAATTCGGCCAGGATCGGGATGAGGTGAGTGCGCCCAAGACTCACCGGAGCCGTCACCGTCAACTCCCCGGTTGGCGCGGTAAACTCGCCAGAGGCCATACGCTCGGCTTCGGTAACATCCGCAATAATGCGCTTGCACGCAGCCAGATAGGAGCCCCCGGCATCGGTGAGCACGAGTTGGCGGCTTGACCGGTTGAACAGCTTGATCCGCAGATGAGACTCAAGTTCGGAGACCTTGCGGCTCACCGTTGTGAGCGGAGTCTTCATCTGACGCGCCGCGGCTGACAGGCTGCCAGCCTCGACTACCGCAAGAAAGGTTGACATCGCGTCCAGGCGATCCATCGCATCCTCTTCCAAAATCAGGAAGGAAAGGCGCCGATTTTGTCACGCCATCGCAAATTTCGGAAGATGTCCAGTGCGAGCACTTTTCACAAGCCGTCAAGGGCAGACGCCAAGCGCCCGGGCGAGCCAGAACGCTATGAGACAACACGCCGCACAGCAGAGGAGTTAGACGTGAGCACAATCCAAGAGCAGAGCGGGGCCGCATCCAAGCAGCCGCACACGCAAAAAATGGACCTCAAGCTTGAGGCCGTCGTCATACCGGTATCGGATGTTCAAATACGGGTACGCGCTTTTTACTCTCACGGCGAATGAGATCGGGCCAACGGTGTCGGATCCGACGAGACGCTTTGCGGGCAATAATCTTACGTGCCAAAACTACCATCTGCAGGGCGGGACCCAGCCGTATGCCACCGCTCATAGGCATTTGGGGACAATTCCCGCAATACCGCGCGAGGGAAGGCGCGGTCGACACACTCGAGGATCGCATCAATGGTCGCATGGAGCGCAGCTTGAATGGTCTTGCGCTGCCACCCGGGGGCCGCGAGATGAGGGCGCTATCTTCCTACCTGCGCTGGTTGTCGACTGGGGTTCCGGACGGTGCGAAGCTCGTCGGCGCCGGCACCTTGAAGATAAAAGAGCCTTCGCGTGCTGCTAACCTGGCCACGGCGCGGAAGTTTTTTCTCGGCTATGCGCGGCTTGCCACGGGCCAGATGGATCGGGGCAACGTGCCCAAGCCGGCGCCGGATATCAGTTCCCACCGCTGTGGGGTCCGGACAGCTACAACAATGGCGCTGGAATGAGCCGCCTTTTGACCGCCGCGGCCTATGCGATGCACAGCATGCCCATCGGCACTGTGTCCAACGCCCCGTTGCTCACGGATAGGCCTATGATGTAGCAGCCTATGTCATCAACCAGAATCGGCCAGAAATGGCAAACCTCGACAGGGATTTTCCTACCCGCCTCCAAAAGCCGGTCGATGCTCCGTACGGTCCCTACGTCGACGGTTTCAGCCTGGAGCAGCATAGATACGGCCCATTCGAACCGATCCGCGCTAAAGTGCATGAACTGGCAGCCGCATCGCAAACGGCCAATGCTGGCGAGCCCGACAATGGATCGCATGTATCTGAAGCAGAGAAATGAGCAACGACGCAATCGACATCAGAAACCAATCGGTCCTCTTGCTCCAAGGATGCCGTCGGCGCAAGCTTGGACAAATCTCGCCCATGTGCAGGGGCTCTTGGGATGTCCGCTTTCGGGTGGTCATTTGCCGACATTCCGCAGAGCCTGAGGCATGTCCGGTTTACCCATTGGAGTCCTCAGCGCCGTCGGAATCGCGTGGGTTTCGGGGGCAACTTCGCAGACCATCCTTTCCCTGACACCCAAGTCAGTCACGGCCGGAATTGCCGTCAGCATATGCGCCATGCGTCCACAGCTCGAGCAACGCCTGAGCCTCGTTGATTTCGGGCATTTCCGCAGTCCGCGAAAAGCCGTCGAGGGCTGGCGTGAGAATGGCGCAGGCGTCAGCGGCGCGGCCGGTCGATTGGTAGAGCTTGGCGAGTGAAAGCGCGGCGAGCAACTCGTAGCTACGAGCGCCTTGCTGCTTCGCGACCGCGATGGAGGTTTGGAAGGCCTCTTCGGCCGGAGCGGAGTTCTCGGGTTCTCGCTTCAGCAGGCATTCACCGCGCAGCCGATGCAGGTACGGGTCGGTGAAATGCTCCTCCGTCTCATCCGCCATTGCCAACCCTTGGTCGATCTGCATTAGCGCCCGGTCGTAACCACCGGTCATAGCCTCAAGTTCTGCAAGCATTCCGTAGAAGGATGGAGCGCTGCTCGTGTTGCCTAGACCTATATACGACTCGAGCGCCTGCCTGAGCCCAAGTGCCCCCGACTCTGGATCGACTTGTCGGCCACGAACCCAGTTCGCTAACACCTGACCCACGTCAGCGTAAGTCCTCAGATTGTGCTCTTCCGTCAGTGCGAGTAAGGGCTCGACGGCGAGGCGCGTAGACGAGAAATCGTCGCGGCGGCTTTCAAGAACGGCCTTGAAGTAAAGCGCGCTGGCGATAGCCGGGACATGATCCAATTCGGCGGCGCGTCGGGTCGACCAGTCGGATAGCTGTCGGGCGTGCTCGAACTCCCCCAAATGCCATTCCGTCAATGCCAGGAAGTTCGTCGCGCTAACTTCAGTGTCATTGCCGAAACGAAACAGCGTTTCTGCGTCTCGTTCTTGGATGTAATCGCCCAAAGCCCGCTCGAGGACGGATCGCGCCGCTTGCAAGTCGCCGAGCTTGAGCAAGACATAACCGAGAACGCGGCGAGCCACCCCGGCTTCCGTGGGGCGTCCTTCGGATTCGGCTTCCCGAAGGAAGGCCTCAGCTGTTTCACGCGCCTGGCGATTTTGGCCACGCATGAAGCCAATCAGGCTCTGCGCGTAGTAGGCGACGAAGCGTGCATCAGCTCCGTCCGCCGATCTCGCGAGTTCGCTGGCGCGCGCGTAGGCGGCGCCCATCTCGTCGGCGCCAAAGCCCTTCAACCACATCGCTGCATGACCATAGGCGGTGTGCAACTTCAGAAGTCGGATCGAAACACCTTCTTCTCCGACCCCTTGCTGCCGAGCCGCTCGCTCCGCTTTTTCGGCCATCGCGATCGCCCTGCCGAGATGAGCGATCGCCTCCTTGTAGGCCGAGCGGCGCAGCGCGTCTTCGCCCGCCTTGCTCCACCACTCGATTGCGAGATTGTCGAGCCCGGCCTCGGTAAAGTGGCGGGCGATCGCCTCAGGTTCTTCCTTAGCTTCGATAAGCGCCTCCGCCGCGCGCCGGTGGAGCATCTGGCGACGGCTCCTCAAGAGGCTGTCGTATGCCGAGTCCTGAATCAGCGCATGCTTGAAACGGTAGATCGCCTCTGGCAGGACGCCCTCGACGAAGAGAAGGTCTGCGTCCAGGAGACGGCCCAAAGCGATCTGGAGCAAGCCTTCATCGAATTCCTTGCCGCTGGCTACGCCAAGACCGGCACCGCCAGGGTCGACGGCGGTCGCATGAGAAGCGACGTTGCGCAGAACCACATAGGAAAAGCTCCGCCCCAACACCGCCCCGATCTGCGCGACTTCGCGCCCCGATCCCAAGCGGTCGAGGCGCGCCGCAAGCGACTGTTGCAAAGTCGGCGGGATCGCCTTCGCGCCCCCTTGTTCGCCGCGCTCGAGAAGCAGGCGCGTCACCTCCTCGACGAACAACGGTACGCCGCCCGCGCGCTCGCTAACGCCCTTGATCATCTCCGTTGACAGCGTGCGTTGGTGCGCGAGTTTGGCGACCATGCGTTCAACTTGCGCATCGTCGAGCGGCGTCAGTGAAATGACGCTATGGTGCGGCCGCACGCTCCAGGGCGGCCGGAATTCCGCTCGCGCCGTCGCCAGAATCAGGAGGGGCGCCTGCGCGCCGCGATCGCTGAGCGCGCGCACGGCATCGATCGAAGTCGGGTCGAACCACTGCAAATCCTCAAAGACGAGAACAAGTGGCTGCACTCGCGCGCCGGCCATCGCCCAAGCGACCATCGCCGCCAACTGCCTGCGGTGAACCTCATCAGGCGGAAGGCTTGGCACGCGTTCAGGTGGAACCGGAATGTCGAGGAGCGGCGCGACCAGCGGCGCAAGCTCCACAGCATCGAGCTTGACGTGCGCGAGGACAGATTCGAGCTCGGCGAGCCGCCGCTCCGGCGCAACCTCAGTACCTCCAAACCGAGCCCGTCCCCAGCCCAGGACAGGATGCAGCGGCGTATTCTGCAACAGCTGCGACGAACTCCATTCGATCCATGAGTGTGGCGTCTCGCCGAGCTGTGCTCGAAACTCTTCGACCAGCCGGGACTTGCCGATGCCGGGCTCGCCGACAATCAACACGAACTGCCCTTCGCCCGCGCGGGCACGTTCCCAGCGGCGGGCCAGGACGCGGATGTCCTCTTCGCGGCCGATGAACGGCGTGAGAAGCCGGGCGCCCTTCCTGCGGCGTCCGCCGCTTATGCGCAATATCCGATAAAGCGTCACTGGCGTCGGGATGCCCTTGAGCTCGTGCGCGCCCTTGTCCTCAACGATGAAGAGCCCGGCGATCTGCCGCTGGACGGTTGACGCGACCAGCACGGTTCCCGGCTCGGCTGCAGCCTGAACTCTCGCCGCAATATTGGGCGCTTCCCCGAACACCTCGCCTGCGGCGTCGACGATGACAGGGCCGCTCTCCAACCCGACGCGGGCGACCAGTTCTGGAAGGCCAGCGCCGGCGTTGCGCGCGTTGAGTGCCTCAAGCGAGCGCTGTATCGCTAACGCGGCACGTACAGCGCGTTCCGCGTCGTTTTCCTCGGCTTGAGGGTAGCCAAAAAGGGCCATCAGCCCGTCGCCTAGTTTCTTCAGCACGTGGCCGCCAAGCCCGGTCACTGCATTCGACGCGTCGTCGAGATAGGCATTGACCATATTGCGCCAGTCTTCCGGGTCGAGCCGTGAGGCAAGGCTGGTCGAGCCAACCAAATCGCAGAACATCACGGTGATCGGGCGGCGCTCGGCGGTGTCCTTAGCGGCTTCGTTGGTTTCCAGTCCAGGGCCGGATAGCGGCGCTGGTTCGCTCGCGTCAGCGCGCAAGAAGGCGATCGCGTCGAGTAGCTTACGGCGATGCCCGACAAATCCGACACCAAGATCCTTCAAGTCCTCCGCCGTCAAACTCGGCAGGACCGTGTCGTCGACCTTATTCTCGCGAAATGCCGCCTCATATTGTTCGAGGCCAAGCCTCCGCAGCCAACCTCCGACGTCCATGGCGGCCGCCCTCGTTCGCGCAACGCTGCATGATCCCTCACGCGAGACAGCCTGTCTAGGGTTGCGCGCTTTTTGGATGACCGCTTTGGGTCTTTGCGATGGTGCGCCCGAAACGGACGTCACATCCTGCAGCAGCGTTGCCAAGGCGGTGAGCACCGCAATGTCAACATAGGGAGCGGCGCCAACACGCCAGGTCGCGCGGGCCGCCCGATCGAACATCCAGGTCGGAATCTCCAGCCATCGCGCGGATGCCCGACCAGAGAGGCTGCAACGGAAAACCTCTCTGCCAGCCCTATCCACCACCTCATCAATATGGACCAGGCATCCGGCCCAAGGATGCCACGGATAAAGAAGCTCGTACTCCGCGATCCCGTGGGCGTTCCGTCGTCGTGTTGTACAACAGCATCAGAACTCATCGATCCCTTGACAAGGATGCGCCGGTCACCCGCCAAATTCAGCGAATCGGAAGCATCAAATCACACGCCATCCTTCGGACTTCACCACCGCTACGCCCGAGCTTAAGTTTTCGGTACACACAACCGCGTTCTCAGCTTCAAGCCGCAGCTTCGACTTGAATGGCGAGGCCAGCACTGCCAGAACGAAACAGAAGAGCCCGATCATTCCGCCAGCTTAGGCGATTCCATCACGGCATCAACTCGGATAAGGTTTTCGGTACACACAGCCAAACAAATAGAAAACGATCCGTATTGTTGAGGTGCGGTCGCCTTCGGTGTTCGCCGGCGAAGCACATTGACCTGTTGCCGCAGGTTTTCTGCTTCCAGCGTTGCTCTCGCCTTGAAGCGCGAAGCCAGGATACCGAGAATCAGCTTGAACAGATCGGTCATCAGGATGCGAGCTTACGCCGTCCGCTTGCTGCGTCTACGCCGAATCGAATTTTCGGTACACACAGCGTCGTAGGCGCGACGACCGGACACCTTCATTCTCTTCGAGAACGGTGTCAGGCGCAACCGGCTAGTGTTGCAAATACGGCGGATCGAATGCCGTCCGCCTTCGCTCGCACTCGAGCAAGTCGCACTCGGCCACCGATCGTCGGTTTCACCGTTGGCTGCAGCCTAGGCGCGCTGTTACAGGCCGCGAGGGGGCCCTAGTCCTTGGCGTTGCCAACCGGCTTCGCCCTTCTGGCTCTGGCGCTGGGTGCTTCGGTCGAGGCTGTTCGCGCCCGACCGAGTTAACCTGCCAGTCCTAGCCAACCTGCTTAGCGCCAAAGCCTGATCATTTGAGTGGCGACGCCCGGAAGATCCGGTGCGACAATCTGTGGCTGGGGTAACCCATCTACGGGCAGAGGAGCATTCCCGGGTCTTGCGATGAGCGCTCCTGAGCAGCCAATGCTTTGTGCACCGATCGTGTCCCATACGTGGGCTGCCACCATGCAAATCGCCGCCGGGGCCACACCCAATTCTTCGGCGACCATGTGGTACACCTGCGGGGCAGGTTTGAAGCGACGAACGCGATCGACACTGAACGACCTTTCAAACCAACCATCAATACCTGCGTGCTTTAGCGGGCTGGTTTGCGGATCGGGTGGCGAATTAGTGCATGTTACCAAACGGAACCCTGCATCCTTCAATTGTTGCAACCCTGCTGGCACATCAGCGTGGGCCGGCATTGTCAGCATCCGTGTTCTCAGTTCGTCAACGTCCGCCTCGGTGACCGGGACCTTGTGGATCGAGCCCAACATCTTCAAAACACCCCGCCCCAGGGTGAAAAAGGTCGTATAGGGGCCCGACAAGGTTATTGCATCTGAATAAAGGATAAGCTGTCCAAACCACTCGCGCAGAACCTTTCGATCGCCGAATAACCGTTGAAACAGTGGTGCTATGAATTCGATATCGAGCAGAGTCTCATTGACATCGAATACGCAGATAGATGGAGCAGGAGCAATCATCTTAGTTATTTGATCATCTGCAAGCGACCGCTCTGCCGAGCTCAAGACTTCACCACCCATAGCTTGCTCCTTTTCAATTTGCGGGCCGGTACCTACGTCCTTGGACACGTGCGGTTGATAGTGGCCATCCGCTGCCCCAAGGCGGGGCGCTCGAGGCGCCGACCTTGGGGACGAATCCGACCCTCAGGCGTTAAGACGCGGACCCGCCAATGGCGCGTGCTCATGCGACCTTAGCAGGGTTTTCAGCCGGCCGTCCCGAACATGGTCTGCTACCTGATAGGAGAGCAGCCGCGCCACACCGGGCGTCTGCGAAAGCGCGACGTTATTCGGAACCCACGCTCAAGCTGTTGTCTTGTTGCGGCCCTGGGCCTTGGCATGCTCCGGCGAGGATCGTCGCACACCGGGACCCGGATGCACATGAACGGCTTTGGCGGTCAGCGGTTCACCGCATTCCGAGCAGACCATTATGGGATCGAACATCTTCTTGCAGCTCTTGTGTTCGTGCAGCACCGGCCGACCGCGCGAGTCAACCATGTGAATGTTGCCCCAGTGCACGATCGACATGATGATCGGATAGAGGTCGAGTCCCCTCTGTGTCAGGATGTATTCGTGGCGCGTTGGTGATTCCTGATAGGGGACCCGGCGCAGAACCCCGAAGCGAACCAACTTCTTTAGCCGGTCGGCGAGCAAATGCCGGGTGATGCCGAGCGATGCCTGGAAATCATCGAACCTGCGGATGCGAAGAAAGCATTCGCGCAGGATGAGCAGGCTCCAGCGGTCGCCGATTACAGCCACGGTGCGGGCCAACGAGCATGGTTCGTCCTCGAGCGCGTCCCATTTCATCAATGTCTCCAATAGTCTGCAACCGCAAATACCCTTTTTAATTCTAAATCAGAACGTACGGATGTTCAACACATGTTCTGTCATATCACGTTCAAATCAACAAATCTCCCATTGACAGTTCTAAAATAGAACTCTATCGATACGCACGTTCAATATGGCGATGGGCGACCGCCAAATCGAAAGGAAGGCGCACATGGCTGCTCCGCTCAAGGTCGAATTTCACTTCGATTTCGGCAGTCCGAACGCGTATCTGGCCGAGCTCGCGCTGCCGGGGATCGAGCAGCGTACGGGCGCCAAGTTCGACTACGTCCCGGTCCTGCTCGGAGGCGTCTACAAGGCGACCGGCAACATGTCGCCCGCCGACTCGCTGCGCGGGATCAAGAACAAGCCCGACTACAACGCGCTCGAGACCCAGCGCTTCCTGCGCCGCCACAACATCACGAAGTTCAAGCTGAATCCGTTCTTTCCGGTGAACACTTTGATGCTGATGCGCGGCGTCGTCGCAGCCGATCTCGAGGGGCTGTTCGAGTCCTATTTCCGCGCCGCCTATCACCACATGTGGGTCGAGCCTAAGAAGATGGACGATCCGCAAGTCTTCCGTGATGCATTTCTGGCTTCCGGCCTCGACATTGATCGCCTCATCGCTCGTGCCCAGAAGGACGACGTCAAGAAGAAACTGATCGAGAACACCAATGGCGCTGTGGCGCGCGGCACGTTCGGCTCGCCGACATTCTTCGTCGGCAACGAGATCTATTTCGGCAAGGACAGCCTGCGCGACGTAGAGGACGAAATCGTCGCACAGCTGGCTGCTGGGCAGCGCAAGACCGCCTGAAAGTGCCCTAGCATCCAGACAAGCCGAGCGCGCAAGGGCCCTGCAACGGGAGTTGTGATTGGTGAGTTGGCAGCAGGCTGAAGCCGAGATCGTGAATACGTTGCCCCACCGCCTCCACGAGGTGAAGGACCCGTATGTTGCCGTCTCGCCCGACCGGACGGCGCTGATCGACGACAAGGCCACGCTGACCTATTGCGACTTCGATCGGGCGGTAGGAGGCGCGGTGGATGCGCTAAGGGCGCTCGGCATCCGCGCCGGCGATCGCGTGATGCTCGTGAGCGAGAACTCGATTCCACTCGCCTGTCTCCTGTTAGCCGCAAGCCGCCTCGATGTCTGGGCGATTGTTACCAATGCGCGCCTGTCGCCCCGCGAACTCGAGCTGATCAGGGATCACAGCGGCGCTAGGCGCATGCTCTTCACGATTGACGTCTCGGCGGAAGCGGCCGCGCATGCGGCGCGCTGCGACGCGCCGGTGCAGGATGTCGGGGCGCTCCGCGGCATTGGCGTTTCCGCGCTGAACCAGGTGACTAAGCCCGAGCCAGTCGAGGCCGACGGCGCACGCCAGGTCGCGGTCCTCATCTACACCTCCGGCACGACCGGAACGCCCAAGGGCGTCATGCTCACGCATCGGAACCTGCTGTTCTCGGCCAGGAGTACCGCGACCTTACGCAGCATGACGGCGGAGGACGTGCAGTATTGCGTGCTGCCGATCTCGCATATCGTCGGCATCTCGCTGCTGACGATGACGCTGATGGTCGGCGCGGTGACCCGGCTGGTCAGCAAGTACAGCCCGACCGGGCTCGCCAAGGCGCTGGCCGAGGAAGGCATCACGATCCTCAACGGCGTGCCCGCCACCTATCAGCGACTGCTGGAATACAAACAGACGGCGGGCTTGCCGAAACTGGAGCGTGGCGCGCTGCGGCTGATGGGCGTCGCGGGGGCGCCGCTCGATCTCGAACTCAAGGCGCGAGTGGAGAAGGAACTCGGACTTCCCCTGTTGAACGCATTTGGCATCACGGAATGCTCGCCTGGGATTTCCGGCGTTCGGCCGGAGGCGCCGCGCAGCGACAATTCGCTCGGTACCCTGATTTCGGGCATCGAGGCCCGAATCGCGGGGCGTGACGGCGCCACGGCGGCGAACGGCGAAACCGGCGAATTGCATGTCCGCGGGCCGAACGTGATGCGCGGCTATTACCGCGCGCCAGGCCTCACGGCGAAAGCGATCGATCCGGACGGATGGTTCAACACCGGCGACCTCGCGCGTTTCGAAGGCGATGCGTTGTTCATCGTTGGCCGCGCCAAGGAGATGATCATCCGTTCCGGCTTCAATGTCTATCCGTCCGAGATTGAGGCGGTGCTGAGCACGCATTCCGCCGTGGTGCAATGCGCCGTGGTCGGCCGGCCGGTCGAGGGCAACGAAGAGATTGTGGCCTTCGTCCAGCTGCTGAAGGGCGCCACAGCAACCGCGCAGGACCTCATGGCTCATATCGCGCCGCAGCTCACCTCCTACAAGCGACCGTCCGAGATCATCCTCATGGACGCACTGCCCGCTACCTCGACGGGCAAGCTGCTGAAACACAAATTGGCGGAGTCGCTGCGCAAATGAAGCGGGCGAGATCGCTTCACCCCCAGCAAATTCGGAGAAGACCCTTGCAGAAGAAAAACAGAACGGTCGCGGTGGTTGGCGCCGGCGATTTTATCGGTAGCGAGATTGCCAAGAAGTTCGCCTCGGAAGGCTTTACGGTCTTTGCCGGTCGCCGCAACGGCGCCAAACTCGAGCCGCTGGTCAAGGAGATCGAGGCTGCCGGCGGCGAGATCCATGCCCGTTCGCTCGACGCACGCAAGGAAGAGGGGGTCATCTCCTTCCTCAACGATGCCGACAAGCACGCGCCGATGGAGGTCTGCATCTTCAACATCGGCGCCAACGTCAACTTCCCGATCCTCGACACCACCGACCGGGTGTTCCGGAAGGTCTGGGAGATGGCGTGCTATTCGGGTTTCCTGGCGGGCCGCGAGGCGGCGCGGCTGATGCTGCCGCGCGGCGGGGGTAATATCTTCTTCACCGGCGCCACCGCGTCCTTGCGCGGCGGGAGCGGCTATGCCGCCTTTGCCAGCGCCAAGTTTGGCCTGCGCGCCGTGGCCCAGGCGATGGCGCGCGAATTGGGTCCGAAAAACATCCATGTCGCGCATCTCATTATTGATTCCGGCGTCGACACCGAATGGGTTCGGCAGCGCCGCATCGAGGCGCTCGGCCCCAATGCGCTGGACAATCCGGACCTGCTGATGCCGCCGTCGTCGGTCGCGACATCCTACTGGCAGCTCTACCAGCAGCCGAAGAGCGCCTGGACGTTCGAGCTGGAAATCCGCCCGTTCGGCGAAAAGTGGTAGGGAGCATCTGCGATGGAGCTCGCGCTTTCGCCTGAAGATGCCGCGTTCCGCGACGAGGTCCGTGGTTTTATCGCGGACAATTATCCGGCGGAGATGCGCGTTGCCAATCCAGAGACCGATTTGAGCAAGGAGCAGATGCTGCTATGGCATCGCATCCTGCACCGGAAGGGCTGGATCGCGCCGCTCTGGCCGAAGGAATATGGCGGACCCGGCTGGTCGATTACCAGGCGTTTCATCTTCGAACAGGAGACGACGCGAGCCGGCACGATGCCGCCATTGGCCTTCAGCGTCACCATGGTCGGCCCGGTCATCTATACGTTCGGCAATGAGGCGCAGAAGAAGAAGTTCCTGCCCCGCATTCTGTCGGGCGAGGACTGGTGGTGCCAGGGCTATTCCGAGCCGGGATCGGGCTCCGACCTCGCCACCGTCCGCACCAAGGCGGTGCGCGACGGCGACCAATATATCGTCAACGGTCACAAGACCTGGACCACGCTGGCGCAGCACGCCGACTGGATCTTTTGCCTAGTGCGGACCGATCCGGCCGCAAAACCGCAATCCGGCATCTCGTTCCTCCTGATCGACATGAAGTCGCCGGGCGTCACCGTGCGCCCGATC
This sequence comes from Bradyrhizobium erythrophlei, assembly GCF_900129425.1. Classification (NCBI taxonomy): domain Bacteria; kingdom Pseudomonadati; phylum Pseudomonadota; class Alphaproteobacteria; order Hyphomicrobiales; family Nitrobacteraceae; genus Bradyrhizobium; species Bradyrhizobium erythrophlei. The sequence continues at coordinate 638,151 of NZ_LT670817.1, forward strand.
ATCACCATCGACGGTTCGCACGAGGTCAATGACGTGTACCTCGAGAATGTCCGCGTCCCCGCCGAGAACCTGATCGGCGAAGAGAACAAGGGCTGGACCTACGCCAAATTCCTGCTTGGTAATGAGCGCACTAGCATGGCCGGCATCGGCCGTTCGACCCGTTACATCGAGAAGCTGAAGAAGATCGTGAAGGCCGAGATTCCGACTGACGATCCGGCGCATCTCGAATTTGTCAGGGACATCGCCCGCGTCGAGGTCGACGTGTTGGCGCTGGAGGCGACCGAGCTACGCGTCGTGGCGCAGATGGCGCGCGGCATCGATCCCGGGCCGGCGGCATCGCTGTTCAAGATACGCGGCACCGAGATCTTCCAGAACATCACCGAACTGACCCACCGCGCGATGGGCAATTACGGCCTGGCGATCCGCGAACATCCCGTCAGCGCTAACCGTTTCATGCCGGGACCGGACTACGGCCAAACTGCGTCGGAAAAATACCTGAACTCGCGCAAGCTCTCAATCTACGGCGGGTCAAACGAAATTCAGCGCAACATCATCGCAAAAGCGGTGCTGGGCCTCTAGGGCTCGGTAAACAGGGGAATCGGATGGATATCCAGTTCACGGAAGAGCAGGAATTATTGCGATCCAGCGTCCAGCGCCTGTTGCGCGACCAGTATGATTTCGACGCGCGCCGCAAGATTGTCGCGAGCGAGGAGGGTCTCGGCCGCAAACAATGGGAGGCGTTTGCCGAGCTCGGCTTGCTCGCCGCGCCGTTCTCAGAGGACGTCGGCGGTCTCTGCGGCGGGCCGCTGTCGACCATGATCATCATGCAGGAATTCGGTCGTCACCTCGTGGTCGAGCCATTTGTGGAGACGGTGGTGCTCGCTGGCGGCCTGCTCGAGTACACGGGATCCGAGGAGCAGAAGCAGGGATTTATCCCCGACATCATCGCCGGCAAGAAGACATGGGCGCTGGCCTGGACCGAGAAGGGCTCGCGCTTCGATCTCGCCAACGTCGCGACCACGGCGCGACGCGAGGGCGGGGACCACGTGCTGAGCGGCGAAAAGACTGCGGTGATCGCCGCACCCTGGGCGGACTATCTGATCGTCTCCGCCCGCACCTCAGGTCATCGTCATGATGGTAGTGGCGTCAGCCTGTTCGTGGTCGATCGCCGTGCCGCGAATCTCGACCTGCAGAGCTTCAAGACCATCGATGGCCGCCGCGCGGCCGAAATCAGCCTGCGGCACGTGCGCGGCCAGTTGCTCGGCAAGGAAGGCGAGGGCATAGCCGCGCTGGAGGCCTGCCGCGACCGCGCCATCGCCGCGCTATGCGCCGAGGCGGTCGGTGCGATGGGCGAAATGAATTCCGCGACGCTGGAATACGCCAAGACCCGGAAACAGTTCGGCACCACGATCGGCTCCTTCCAGGTGCTGCAGCACCGGATGGTCGACATGTTTATCGCGCATCAGGAAGCGCTTTCGCTGATGCAACATCTCAATCTCAGCTTGAGCGCCGGCGATGCCGGCCTGTCGCGGCTCGCGTCGGGCGCCAAGTCGAAGATCGGCTGTGCAGGCAGGTTCATCGCCGACCAGGCGGTGCAGCTTCATGGCGGCATGGGCATGACCGATGAATTGAACGTCGGTCATTATTTCAAGCGGATTTCTTCCATCAACATCCAGTTCGGCGATCCTGCGTTTCATATGCTGCGATACGCGCAGCTGGACGCGGCCGCCTGAGAAGAGGCAAGCATGACCACTGAAGCAGTTATCGTTTCCACCGCCCGCACCGGCGTCAGCAAGGCCTATCGCGGCGCGCTCAATAACACCGACGGCCCGACCCTGGCGGGCCATGTGATGGCCGAAGCGGTGAAGCGCGCCGGCATCGCGCCCGGCGAGGTCGAGGACGTGGTGATGGGCTGCGCCATGCAGCAGGGCACCATGGTGATGAACGTCGCCCGCAAGGGCGCGATCCGCGCCGGCCTCCCGGTCACGGTCGCCGGCACCACAATTGACCGGCAGTGCGCCTCCGGCCTGCAGGCAATCGCGGTTGCCGCGCGCTCGGTCATGCTCGACGGCGTCGAGATCGCGATCGGCGGCGGCATCGAGTCGATCAGCCTGGTGCAGAACGAGCACATGAACCGCTTCCACGCCGTCGACGACGAGCTGATGGCGATGAAACCGGAAATGTACATGTCGATGCTGGAGACCGCCGAGGTCGTCGCCGAGCGCTATAACATCGGCCGCGATCTTCAGGACGAGTACTCCCTTGAGTGCCAGCGCCGCGTCGGCGCCGCACTGCAGGGCGGCCGCTTCAACGACGAAATCGTGCCGTTCACGACCAAGATGGCTGTGGTTGACAAAGACACCAAGCAGGTTTCCTACCAGCAGGTGACCTTGTCCAAGGACGAAGGCCCGCGGCCTGATACGACAGCGGAGGGACTTGCAAAAATCAAGCCGGTGTTCGAGGGCAAGACCATCAGCGCCGGCAATGCCAGCCAGCTCTCCGACGGCGCCTCGGCCTGCGTGATCATGAGCGACAAGATCGCCGCGCGGAAGGGCTTGAAGCCGCTCGGCATATTTCGTGGCTTCGTCGCCGCCGGCGTCGAGCCGGACGAGATGGGCGTCGGCCCGGTTGCCGCGATCCCGCGGCTCTTGAAGCGGCACGGCCTCAAGATCGACGACATCGATCTCTGGGAGCTCAACGAGGCCTATGCGGTGCAGGTGATCTATTGCCGCGACAAGCTCGGCATCGATCCCGACAAGCTCAACGTCAACGGTGGCTCGATCGCGATCGGCCATCCCTATGGCATGACCGGCTCGCGGTTGACCGGCCATCTCCTGATCGAGGGCCGGCGGCGCAAGGCGAAATACGGCGTGGTGACCATGTGCATCGGCGGCGGCATGGGCGCGGCGGGTTTGTTCGAAATCCTCCACTGATCGGAAAACGGAGTTTTCACGTGAAGACAGCAATCACTGAACTGTTCGGCATCCAGCATCCGATTATCCAGGGCGGCATGCATTATGTCGGCTTCGCCGAGATGGCCGCGGCCGTGTCGAATGCCGGCGGTTTCGGCATCATCACCGGACTGACCCAGAAGACGCCGGAGCTCTTGGCCAGGGAAATCGCCCGCTGCCGGGACATGACCGACAAGCCGTTCGGCGTGAACCTCACCTTCCTGCCGAGCTTCACCGCGCCGCCCTATCCGGAATATATCGCCGCGATCAGGGAAGGCGGCGTCAAGGCGGTGGAGACTGCCGGCCGCAGCCCCGAGCAGTATATGCCGGCGCTGAAGGCCGCCGGCATCAAGGTGATCCATAAATGCACCTCGGTGCGGCATTCGCTGAAAGCCGAAAAAATCGGCTGCGACGCCGTCAGCGTGGACGGCTTCGAATGCGGCGGTCATCCCGGCGAAGACGACATCCCGAACATGATCCTGTTGCCACGCGCGGCAGATGAACTGAAGATCCCGTTCGTCGCCTCGGGCGGCATGGCGGATGCGCGCAGCCTGGTCGCGGCGTTATCGATGGGCGCCGCCGGCATGAACATGGGCACGCGCTTCATCGCCACCAAGGAAGCGCCGGTCCATTCCAACGTCAAAAAGGCGCTGGTCGAGGCATCCGAGCTCGACACCGTGCTGGTGATGCGCGCGTTCCGCAACACCGAGCGCGTGCTGAAGAACAAGGGTGTCGATCACCTGCTCGAGATCGAGCGCGAGAGGGGCGCCAGCCTCAAAATCGAGGATATCCACGAGCAGGTCGCGGGCGTCTATCCCAAGGTGATGATCGACGGCGAGATGGATGCCGGCGCCTGGAGCTGCGGCATGGTGGCCGGGCTGATCTACGACATCCCGACGGTGAAAGAACTGATCGACCGCATCATGGCGGATGCCGAGCGGCTGATCCGCGAACGTCTGGCCGGATTCCTCGACGGCGTTGAGCAGTCAAAGGAGATGAAAGTCGTATGAGGTGAGCCGTTCGCGGCGTTCGTCGAACGGCGACCACCCAGTTTTTCGAAACGGATGGCCTGGAGAGGCAAAGCGCGCGGCTCGAACCGGCGCAAAGGGAGAAAGACATGAGTATCAAATTCGGCTTCGCAGCCGCGTGTGTGGTTACATCGCTGCTCGTATCGCCCGCGCTGGCTGCCGACGAACCAGGCGTGACCGCGACGGAAATCAAGGTCGGCGGGATATTCCCGTTCAGCGGTCCTGCGTCGTCGATCGGCCTGGTTGGCAAAGGTGTGGTGGCCTATGTGCAGTCGATCAATGACCGCGGCGGTATCAACGGCCGCAAGATAAACTACATCGCGATGGACGATGCCTACAGTCCGCCAAAAGCGGTAGAGCACGCCCGCAAGCTGATCGAAAGCGATGAGGTATCATTCATCTTCAGCCAACTCGGCACCCCCGGCAATTCGGCGACGGCCAAATACCTCAAAGGCAAGGGCGTTCCATCGATCGCGATCGTCAGTGGTTCCAGCAAATTCACTGACATCGTCGAATATCCGCTGACAACGACCGGTCTGGTAAGTTACCAGACCGAAGGAAGAATTTACGCCAAATTCCTCGACAATGCGTTGCCCGGAGCAAAATACGCGATTCTCTTTCAGAACGACGACCTCGGCAAGGATTACGTCAGCGCCTTCAAATCGTTCTTGAAGGGGGAGTTCGACAAGCGCGTTGTCACTGCAGCCTATGATGTGACCGAGCCAACCGTGGACTCCCAGGTCGTCAATCTCAAGAGCTCGGGCGCCGAGGCACTGTTTATTGCAGGCACGCCGAAATTCGCCGCGCAGGCCATCCGAAAGGCGGCCGAGATCGGCTGGAAGGCCAAGATCATCATCAACTTTCCGTCGGGTTCGATCGGCGGCACGTTGAAGCCTGCCGGTCTGGAGAATTCCACTGGCGTCATCGTCGGTACCATTAACAAGGACCCGACCGATGCGAAGTGGAACGACGATGAAGGCGTGCGGGCTTACAAGGCGTTCTTTGCCAAGTACCTGCAGGGCGCTGACTTCGAGAATACCAGCTATCTCACCGGCTATATGCAGGGCATGATCCTTGAAGCGATACTAAAGCAGTGTGGCAACGACCTTTCGCGAAAAAACATCGTCAAGCAGGCGAAGTCGCTAAGTCATGTCGTGCTCCCCACGGCGTTTCCGGGCATCGAGGTGAATACCAGCGGGTCCAGCAACATGATCTGGAGCCAGATGCAGTTGCAGCGGTGGAGCGGCAGCAGCTGGGCACCGTTCGGCGGGGTTTTGGATGCCAGTTCCGAATGATGCATGAGAGGACGGGGAGCCGTCTAGCACGGTCGCCTTCATCCCGCGATTACTGCCGTGAACGGAGGACCAGCATGACTAAAATCGGTTTTCATCAGTATCCGCCGATGGATCAGGTGATCTTCGGCAAGCCGGCGGGCCAGGCCTTGTGCGAGGAGGCCGAGCGGCGCGATGCCAAGCGCGTCTTCCTCATCGTCAGCAGAACGCTGAACACGCATACCGACGAGATCGAGAAGATCCGTAAAGCGTTGGGTGGCAGATATGCCGGTACGTTCGATAGCGTCCCGCAACATACGACGCGAGCGTCGGCAGTGGAGGCAACCGCGCACGCCGCAGAGGCGAAAGCGGATTTGATCGTCGCCGTGGGGGGTGGATCCGTCGTCGATGCGGCCAAGATCGTCTTGATGTGTCTTGAACACAATATCACCGACGAATCCGGCCTCGATGGATTCGAACTGGTGTCGACGCCCGAGGGGCCGCGGCCCGGTCCATTTCGCGCTCCGAAGGTGAGGATGATCGCGATCCCGAGCACGCTGTCGGGTGGCGAGTATAATTCAGGGACGCTCGTTACGGACTCGCGCAGGAAGCTGAAGCAGATATTCAGCCATCCATTGATGATGCCGCTGTCGATCATCCTGGATCCGGAGATCACGCGGCACACCCCGCAGACCCTGTGGCTCGGATCAGGTACCCGCGCGATGGACCACGGGATCGAAGCGGTTTGCTCTCCGAGGGGCAACCCGCTAGTGGAAAGTGTGTGCCTGCGAGGCCTGCGGTATCTGTACGACGGTCTGCAGGCCACCAAGGAAAACCCGAGCAATTTGGAAGCACGGCAATTTTGCCAGCTCGGCTCCTGGATGTCTGCCTTCGGGCTGCAATGTCGCGTTCCCATGGGGGCCAGCCATGCGATCGGGCACGTGCTGGGCGGTACCTGCGATGTTCCGCATTATCTGTGTACGGCGGTCATGATGCCGAGCGTGCTAAAATACAATCAGCCCGTGACGGACGAGGCCCAAAGGAAAATCGCCGAGGCGTGGCGCGCGCCGCCGGACGCCAGGGCCAGCGACATCTTCGCCCAGTTCATCGGTCGATTGGGATTACCTCGCCATCTCTCGGAGGTCGGTGTGACCAAGGAGAAGTTTGAACTGATCGGTCGCAATGCGATGCTGTCGGTCTTCACCCGAGCCAACCCACGGGTCATCAAGGGTCCGGAAGATATCGTCGAGATTCTTCAACTTGCCGCATAGCGGCGGTTGCGGTCCGAGGGGCCAGACACGCGGACCCCCTCGGCAATCAATGAACAGGTTAGATCGTTGGACAGGAGCAAGCGCCGCATGACTCGTCACGAATCTCCAGCTGTCCCTGAAGGCATCCGATTCGCGCCGCGAGAGGTCGGGATCGAGAAGCGCCCTGACGGAACGCTCGTACTGCGGTCCCCGATCGGGTTCGAAAGCCCGCGATGGTCGATCCTTGATTTTATCCCGGAGTGGGCGGAGAAGGCGCCGCAGCGCGCTTTTCTGGCCCAGCGCGGCCGCGACGGCGAGTGGCAGAGGATTTCCTATGCTGAACTCTGGCAAAGGGTGCAGTCGGTTGGGCAGGCCATGATCGATCTGGGCGCCAGGCGCGGCGACAGGCTTGCCATTTTGTCCGGCAATTCGATCGAGCAGGCAATCGTCATGTTCGCGGCGATGTCGGTCGGGGTCGTTGTAGCCCCGATATCTCCCAACTACTCGCTCATGCCGGGCGGCCTGGCTCGCTTGCAGGATATCGCAACGCTGCTTCGGCCCGCCTTCGCTTTCGTGCAGGATAGCGAGACCTATTCGGGCGCACGCAAGATTCCGGAGCTTGCGTCCGCGACGTGGATTGCGGCGGATCAGAAGGCTGGATCCGTGTCGATTCAGTCGCTTTATTCGACGCGTCCCGGCGCGGAGTTCGAGCAGGCCTTTCGTTCGATCGACCGGGAAGCCGCCGCCAAGATCCTGTTCACCTCGGGTTCGACCGGGCTTCCCAAAGGCGTGATCAACACCCACAAGATGATGGCGAGTTCGCTGCAGATGGGGGCGTTGCTCGTATCGCCGCGTGAAGCGCCGGTGCAGGTCGAATGGCTTCCGTGGCATCACACCATGGGAAGCAACGTCATCCTGCACGGCATTCTGAAGCATGGCGGCACGCTTTACATCGATGAGGGGCGTCCGGTCCCGCAATTGTTTCACAAGACGATTGCCAATTTGAAGGAAATATCGCCCACGGCCATGTTCAACGTGCCGGCGGGATACACGCTATTGTGCGAGGCGCTGGAAACCGACCAGGATCTGCGAACCAATTTTTTCCGGCAGCTCGACCGCATGAGTTACGCGGGCGCTGCGATATCACGGACCACGCTGGACAAGCTCTATCAGCTGGCGAAGGCATCGACGGGCAGGCCTATTCCGGTGATGTCGGGTTACGGCACCACCGAAACGGCGCCCACGATCGCCACCACGCACTGGGCAACCGACACGCCGGGTGAGTTGGGACTTCCGGTGCCCGGGGTGGAATTGAAGCTCATCCCCGCCAGCGACACCTATGAGGCCCGCGTGCGCGGCCCCAATGTGACGCCGGGCTATCTTGGCCGGCCGGATTTGACGTCGGCGGCCTTTGACCATGAAGGTTTCTACCGGGTCGGCGACACCGTGTCGTTCATCGATCCTGCCAACCCGAACCGCGGCTTGCGCTTCACCGGCAGGGTTTCCGAAAACTTCAAGCTCGCCAACGGGACATGGGTGGCTGTCGGCAATCTGCGCGCCGCGGCACTGGCCGCCACCCACGGTGTCTTGCGGGACGCCGTCATTGCCGGTGAAAATCGTCAATCTTGCGCCGTGCTGGGCTGGTTGAATCCGGTCATGGCTAGGAAGCACGCCACCAATGCCGACGGCGATCTCAATTGCGACCCGGGCGTGATCGCATTTCTCCAACAGTGCCTTCGGCTTTACAATGCCGGTGTCGGAAGCAGCGAGCGCATCTGCGCCTTCACGCTCCTTGACGAGCCGCCCTCGCTGGCGGCCGGCGAGATCACGGACAAGGCCTACATCAATCAACGCGCCGTCCTGATCAATCGGGCACCGCAGATGGAACTGATCTATTCGTCCGAGCCGTGCGGCCAGGTGATCGTCATTTAGGAGATTGTGTGAGGTTGCGACTTCGGTGGATTCAAAACGGGAGTGATTGAAATGGCAGAAGGTCGGATCGAAATCGACACCGGAACCAGCGAGCTGTTGTGCGAAATCCGCGACCGCGTCGCGCTGATCACGCTCAACCGCCCCGAGGCGCGCAACGCGCTTTCTGATCATCTCACGCCCGCCTTGCGGCGCATGATCAAGCAATGCGGCGATGACCCGAACGTCGGCGCGCTTCTGATCACAGGCGCGGGCGCTGCCTTTTGCGCCGGCGGCGACGTCAAGGGAATGGGTTGCAATTCGAACAAGGCCGACATGGCGTTTGAAGATCGCGTTGCTGATCTGCGAACCAAGCAACGCACCTTCACCGGGGCTCTGGTGGCGGTGAGGAAGCCGACGATTGCCGCGCTGCCGGGACCCGCGGCCGGCGCCGGGATGGCGCTTGCGCTTTCGTGCGATATCCGCATTGCCGGCGGCAGGCTGCGTTACGTCCGCACTATCAAAAGCGCACTACACGCGCAGGAGCAGCGTGCTCGCCGGCCGTTCAGGTGCGGGGACACTATGCTCGGTGCCGCGCGCAGTGCCGAAAACCTAAGTCGGAATAATCAACTGCACCCGGTTGTATTCCCGCACTTATATTATTAGTGCGCAAACATTCGTGTGTATGTAGAGGCATTTAGGTCTCGGCATATTTCTCCACGATATTCCGACTTCCTGTAAGTCGGAATACGCTGTCCGGCAAAGATGCTCGGCTCACGCAGGGATCAGGACGTCTGCCCCCGCGCCGGGGTTTCTATTTTTGGGTCGCAGATGTCAGCGGAATGGAGAAAGAGCCCGTCCGGCCATACCTTCGACGCCGACGTCCTGCGTCTCGATACGTTTTACTATCAGGACGCCTGGCGATGGTGCGTTACAGACACCAGCGACGTCGTAGTGGCGCAGGGCGTCGCGGACGACAAAGAGGACGCCAAGGCGAAAGCAGTCGCATGGGCACGCGAACGCCTTACCACGGCCTTGCGGCAGCTTCCCTAAGACGCGCCTGATCGATGCGCGCCGATGTCTCGAGATTGTAGTGGGGCCCCGGAGCTTCCGAACGACCTCCAAGTATATCCCACCGTTCTGCGCTCGTCGGCGTACGGCCGCTGCAAGGCTTCCTGCATTGTCTCCGGTAGCCCGACGATGATGACCTGCTGTCGGGCGCGCGTGACCGCGGTGTAAAGCCACGACGGATCGAGCAGCCGGCTCGGTGGCAAGGCGACAATGACGTAGTCCGCTTCCGAACCCGGGGCCCGGTGGCAGGTCAGCGCGTAGCCGAGCGACAGGTCGACCAGATCCTCGGCCGGGAAGACATGTTCGTCTCCGTCGAAGACGGCGGTGAGACACTGCGGGATCTGGCCGGGATGGACGAAGTTGACTACCAACCCACCCCGATGCGCTGAGATCGCGCTCGTCAACGCGAACTCCTGTTCCCCCATCACCTGCGCAACGTGCTGGTGACGCTGCGGTCGAGCGCGTTTTCGAACGAATGTATCCCGGGTAGCGGAGGAATTGCTCCGGAGCTGACTGTCGGGTTCTGAAGCTGAAGCGGTAACCATCGCCGCTCGCCGCGAATCCGCGCCCCTTTCCAGTTTCCGGCCAATTGTTTATATTTACCACCGAAAATCGCATTTCATCGAGAGCAACCTGTGTCCAGCATCGTGACCATTGCCGAGAGGAAGGCCCGTGAGACCGCAAGGCGTCGCGCCGCGGCCGACCTTGTCATGTCCGAGATGAAGGCATTCGGTACTGAACATGGCGGAAGGTTTCTCATCTTCGGCTCGGCTGCCGAGGACAGGATGAAGTTCGACAGCGACTTGGACGTTGTCGTCGACTTCCCGGCCGAGCGGGAATTGGAGGCATACGACTTCGTCGAGGACGCCTGCCGCAGGCAGGACCTTCCGGCCGACATCCATCTGAAATCCACCTCCAGCAATGGATTTTTGGATCGCATCCGCAATCACATGGTCCAGGTGCCATGAGAGACTCCAGGTGGACCGACGTCGACAGGGACATCGACCTTGCGCTGAAGCACTTCGGCATGGCTGACCGGATCTTCCAAGCCGACGGCTTCGACGCGCCCGATCTGGATGGCTACAAGAGCTCGACTTCCTTCATGCACGCGATGGGGGCAGGCTACACGTCGGTCGAGAATGCCTTGAAGCGCATCCTTGACATCCTGGGCGAGACGCCGCCCTCGGGCGACGCTTGGCACAGGGATCTCATTGAACGCGTTTCGAGGCCCATGGGCGGAAGCAACGCGAGGCCTGCTTTTTTTGACGACGAAATGCGGCGCGACCTTCTCGAATGCCTGAGGATGCGCCACCGCGTCCACCACAGCGACTATGATTGCGGCACCGGGCATAGTTCATCCCCTACGCCTTCTTCAAATCATTGAAATTGCTACCTCCGATTTTCGCGCTTTGACGTGGGATAAACGTTGCCGGGCAAAGTACGTCCTCTAAAGCTGACCCCGGCGGGCATCGCAAAATGGCGGAAATTCCGCTATTTCGACTGAAAAGCCGCCGAATGACGGCGCGGAAGCGGCCCATTTTCCGGCGCGGGTCGCGCAAACTTCATGGCCCTCTTCACCATAGCCTCGACCGTCCACCGATCCGCAGCGACGTTCGCTTCCGCATGTGTGGATATCGATAAACTCCCTTCGGCACCGCCGCGGCGCCAGCTTCGAGTTCTCGATCATTAGCGGCTCAACCCGGGGGTGGGGCCGTGGTCCTGCGCACCGGAAACGCGGACGCCGAGGCGGTTAAGAAGCCGATCCATGGGGATGTAGTCCAGCGGCCATGGAAGTGCTTCGACTATGACGATCTATGACCTTCCTCCTTGCCAATATGGGCACTATATTGTGCATAGTCACACGGAGGGTAACATGAGCAACGGAGCAACCAGCAGGCAGCCGCTTCCTCCGCCAAGCCGGAGCGAGGCAGTTCGCTTTTCGATTGCCTCCACGATCATGGAAGGGCAGTCGGTCAGCGAGGATATGGAGCGGTTGCTCCACCAGTGGAAGGAAGAAGCGATCGACGACGACGAACTGATGCGTCGCGCTTTAGAGCCCGAACCTGCACTGGCTGACGAACCCGTCTACACGCCAGGTGAGTGATCCATATGTCCTCCCGAACGGGACTCTGCGAAATCGGTTCGGAGTAACTGACCAGGCCGAACTGGAAGCGCAAGAGAGCCGGGCAGTTTCGGCGCGGCAAACGCTTCTCGATGCGCATCCATACTCAGGTTCATTCGACTTCGCGTTCCTTTGCAGGATCCATCGCTTTTTGTTTCAGGACGTCTTTGACTGGGCGGGCGAGCCTAGATTTCATGATGCGAGCCGAGGGGGCCGACAACGAGTGGATCGCTGTCGGCCATGCGGATGACACCCCGGAAGATGCGGTCTCCGGAGAGCCTCTGTCCTTCATCAGCCGACGCTGGTGAAAGGATGCTCGCGAACCACGTTGCACCCCGAGCTGCGCGGACGGGTAACGACCGAGACGGCCGGCGAGGCCGACGTCCATTTCGATCGCTTCCGACATCACGCGCCCGTGAGCTGCATCGAAAGCAGGCGGCGCTGACTCCATAGGTCGCAGCTGCTTGCTGCAAGCTGCTGCATGCGCGCGACACCACGGCGCTGCCGCTGCACAGTCCTGTCTGAAGCGAAGGCCCCGCCGTTACCGGCGGGGCCTTCTGTAGGTGCACTGTACGTAGGCTTTCATGCCTAGTGTGGATGATTTTTCCGAACGACACGGTTCCAAGCAGCGCCGAAATCGTCAGCAGCATTCTGGCGCCCAACGGCCAACATAAAGCAGTTATGTTTTTTCTGGGCGGACCCGGCTTTGCACCTGGATCGCATGAATACGTAGGGGTTATTCCAACGGCACAGGCCGACGTCACTGCTTGGGCCGACCGCAATAAGGTTTTCAAATCAGACTGTATGGCGCTGGGCCAGACCTACGATGAGATGAGAAAGAGCGTGGTGTGGAAATCGGCCCAAGCCCTGCAAATTATTTTAAATCCAAATCGAGGATGCGCGATCAATCTAAAAGATTACACTTTAGAGCAAGCGATACGTGTCCATTACGTTGTTCCGTCTCTCGGATAGCTGAGAGATGCCTACCGCCATAGTAGCCGGCGGCCAGCACGGCGTATCTGAGGCGCGCGAGCGATCTGGAGACCGGCCTCAACGGCGTGAAGGTCATTCCGACATGACGTCGGCCACGGCGCCGCATTTGCCATCGCCGACAAAGGGTTTAACTCAGGCGTTGCCTTTCGGCGCGCGCGTGAGCAGCGTGTCGAAATCGAGCTTGCAGTATTCGACAAGCCGAAGTTGGCCGGCGAAGACAGATCGGACCACGGCGTCATAGCCATATCCGCCGAGGGTCGATTTCTCGACGAGTTCGCCAATACTAGCCTGGCCATTCATCTTGCGGATGACCTTGGCGAGGGCCGCGTCGTTCTCGGCACAAAGATCGCGAGTCTCCATGTTGACGGCTTGCACGTTAAAGAGATTGACCCGGGAGAGCTTCTCCTCGGTGATGAGGACGAGGAAGTCCGCAACCGAGGGCGAGATCTGTTCGGCTACGAGCTCGACGATACGGTCGATGCCAGATACCGCAATCAATGCGGACGGCTTGACCGCGGCAAGCAAACGCTTGCCGTCGGTAGTGGTGAAGCGGAAATCGAAGATGTGCCGGCGCTTGCGGCCAGCGTCGTCGATGTAGGTGATCGCGGGCGGCTGCTCGGCGACTTCGAGGATATCCGGTCGCAGCCTGCCAACCACCAAGCAGCAGCGCTCGAGAGCGCCCTCGTAGCAGACCTGGTGTAGGTCGAAGGTACGCAGTGGTAAGGCAGAATGGATGCTCATAACCTCCACCTCTTTTCAATCCGAGGCGCGACCGTAGCTGAATCAAAATGGCTCGCCGCTGACTGTTCGCGTCGAGCCATTTTGCTTTTCACTCACCCCCCTACGAAAGTAGCGGGCGAACTATTAGGGGACGTACTATGGTCGGCGCTGCAACGTCTTTTGGGGTGCGTTACAGTTACAGAACTGTCATCTGCAACCTGTTGTGGAACCACTCGTATCGCACTTCATGCAGGTCCCATTCCGCACCAGCGTGGAATGCCGCCCTCGCTGCACATCTCGCTTTAGCAGTAGTTCGCCCCGGCGAGCCGGGTTTGGTCCAAGTTACGCTTCGCGCTTCTCGGCTGGCGAAACCCGTGCTCGGGCTCCGCGGTTTTCAGCGCGGTCGCGGCGTCGCCGTGGCGAGGAGGGCGGTCGGGCCGGAGGAGGGGCGATCGCGGTGAAGTTGCCAAGTCAGCGGTTCAAATCCAACGAAATGCCCGTCGCTCCCGACCGTGTGTGCCCGATACGCAGCTTCACGCCGCTCGGAGCCAGCCCCAATCGGGCGGCCACTCCGGGCAGGTGTCGCCGATCGAAGCGAGCACGTCCCGCACCTCCGCGACCGCCGGACACCTTCAGGGCGGGTCCACATGCCTCAAAGGGCGTTACACAAGAAAACCCCAGCCGTTGCCGGCGGGGGTTCGTAGTTTTTGACCAACACTGCACCCTGCGAAAGTAGGGGACGTATTATTAGGGCACGAACTATGCCCGGGCGCCGCACTCCCTGTGTCCCACGCTACGAAGGAGGGGCACGCTGCCTTCTAGCCGTCCGGTACGCGGCGTTCGTAACGCTCTTATGGGATGTTTGACGCACTTTATGAGATGCACGACAGCAGATAGTCGGGCGGGAACAGCCCGCCGCTACGGTGAAGCTGACGTACTGTCGCTGGGACAGGCGCTTGCTCACCCGTTTTCTGTGGAAAACGGATGGCATAGAATACCGAACTGCCCCGGCCTATCAATGCGGGGAGTCAGTTCTTGCGAATCCGAGTCAGTTCTGTTGCGAACCGACACATGACTGATTTCATTGGTGGGCCCGGCAGGACTCGAACCTGCAACCAGACCGTTATGAGCGGCCGGCTCTAACCATTGAGCTACAGGCCCCGCCGCCGAGCAACCGCGCGCGGGAGGGAACGGTGCCGACACCCCTTACAATGTGGCTGGCAAAACGGGCGGTCATCAAGGCGCCTGAGCAACTCCCGTTGGGCTCTTTCTAACTGGTCAAGTCGGCCTTCCAGCAGATCGACGATATATTCGCCGGACGGCTGATCGTAGCCAAGTCGACATCGCTCGATGTTCGACATGACTCTAGGCACGGGAACGGACGCACGCCGCACATCATGATGACGACGGAAATGATCGGCGCAGGTCAATCGCGCCCATCGATCCGGCGATCTTTCGGGAAGATTATATCGGCAGTAACGAGGCTCCCGTTCAAGAATTCCCTTGGTGCGCGCGCTCTTGGAATGCCGACGCATTGCGAGCCGAGTCGCCGAACCTCGACAGGACAATCGATCTCTGGACCTCGACGCACGCCTTTCTCGAGCGCGTCAGACGGCCGGGCTGAGGTTTCCCAATCTAGATCTCAAAATCGAGAAACGAAACGGCGTGCCGGCGCCAGCCTCCCGTTGAGAGTCCCTCGATCTGGAAAACAGCTTAACGGATGACGAGCCGTCGATCTTCCCGACGATGCCCATAGGGGGCGGACAAAGACCGAACACTTGTGCCAGTTTTGTGTCAGCGACATATGCTTTCACTGTCTGTTCCGGCTGAAATAGCTGAAATAGCCGAAACCGACGATCAAGCGAAAACGTGAATTTATGCTGATTTTACAGGGGTTTTAGGGGAGAACGGCTGGTGCTGCCAGACAGGATTGAACTGTCGACCTCTCCATTACCAATGGAGTGCTCTACCACTGAGCTACGGCAGCGTGCCACGGATACGGGAATCAGCCAAAAGGGCCCCGCAAGGCGCGCCGATCCTTGCCACAAGGCCCCCTTGCGCGCAAGCGCGCGGGCGGCCCGGGAGACCGCCAAAATGAGGCACAATCAGCGCAAAACGCCCGCCGCCTGCTTGAGCTGGCTCAGTTGCGGGCCGATCCGGTTCCCCATTTCCTCGCCCAGCGCGGCCAGCGCCTTGATTGGGCGGACCATGACCTCGAATTCGAGCATTTCGCCGGCGTCGTTGAATTTGATGAGATCGATGCCCTTGAGCTGCCATTTGCCGATATTGGCGGAAAATTCGAGCGCGACGTCGTGGGAACCGGCGATAAAGCTGCGGTGATAGCGAAAATTCTCGAAAATCTGCACCACCGTGGTCAGCACCAGCAGCGTCGCAGGTCGTCCCGGGATCGGCGATTGCACGAACGGCGATCGGAACACAATATGCTCCGACAGCAGAGAGGCCAGCAGGTCGCGGTCGCCTGACGCGACAAAGCGGTGCCAGCCGTCCAGGGTTCGTTGCGGCAACGGCGCCAGTTCGTGAATTTCGCCCATCTGGTTATTCTCCGGGTCAAGCCGTTCTGTGAGCGACAGATTTGAACAGGTTCACGATGCAGGATGACAAGCCAAAACGCGAGGGGCAAACCGGGATGCCCGCGAAAAGCCGAGAAAAAGATCCAAAGAAGGATCCAAAGAAGGATCCAAGACAGGATCGGCTGAAAATGGCGTTGCGCGAAAATCTCAAGCGGCGGAAATCGCAGGCCAAGGGCAGAGGCGATCTCGCGATCGCACCTTCCAATGGCGATGACACCACACCACATGACGACAACGGAAAAAAGCCGGGCTGATGGTTGGGACGGTGATGGGCGCAGAAGGAACGACAGTCGACACGGCCGGCAACGCTCCACCGGGGCAGGCGTTTCCACGCCGTGCGCAGACGTTTCCGGAACTGACGACGCAAGAGATCGCGCGCATGCGCGGGTTCGGCGACATCAGAACTTACAGGGACGGGGAGAAACTGTTTGAGACCGGCAAGCCCGGCCCGGGCATGTTTGTCATATTGTCCGGCCATGTCGCGATCACCCAGCGCGACGGCCTCGGTCACGTCACGCCCGTGATCAATCAGGGGCCCGGTCAATTTCTCGCCGAAATCGGTCAACTCTCCGGCCGCGTCGCGCTGGTCGATGGCCGGGCCGAGGGCGACGTCGAAACGCTGCTGATTCCGCCGGAGCGGTTGCGCGCGCTCCTGGTCGCCGAAGCCGATCTCGGTGAGCGCATCATGCGCGCGCTGATCCTGCGCCGGGTCAGCCTGATCCAGGCTGGCGCCGGCGGCCCGGTGCTGATCGGGCCGTCGGATTCGAGCGGCGTCATTCGCCTGCAGGGATTTCTGACCCGCAACGGGTTTCCGCATCATCTGCTCGATCCGGCCACCGATCACGATGCCGCAGAACTGATCGTGCGCTATTCGCCGTCGCCGACCGATTGGCCGCTGGCGGTGACCGCCGCCGGCACGGTGCTGCGCAATCCCGGCGAAACCGAACTCGCCCGCGCGCTTGGCATGATCGGCGGCAGCACCGACCACAAAATCTACGATGTTGCGATCGTCGGCTGCGGCCCGGCGGGCCTTGCGACCGCGGTGTACGCGGCGTCTGAAGGCCTGTCGGTGGTCGTGACCGATGCGCGCTCCTATGGCGGGCAGGCCGGCGCCAGCGCCCGTATCGAGAACTATCTCGGCTTCCCCACGGGAATCGCGGGCCAGGCGCTCGCGGGCCGCGCCTTCAGCCAGGCGCAGAAGTTCGGCGCCGACATCATCATTCCGACCGCGGTGAAGTCGCTCGATTGCTCGCGTACCGACGGCGCCTTTGCGCTTGCGCTCGATGGCGGCGAGACATTGCGCGCCAAATCAGTGGTGGTGGCGAGCGGTGCGCGCTATCGGCGGCCTGAGATCGAAAACCTCGATAAATTCGAAGGCCGCGGCGTCTGGTACTGGGCGTCGCCGATCGAGGCACGGCTGTGCGCGAAGCAGGATATCGGGTTGGTCGGCGGCGGCAATTCCGCCGGCCAGGCCGCGGTGTTCCTGTCCGGCCACGCCAGGAAGGTTCACATGGTGATCCGGGGCGGCGGCCTCGGCGCCAGCATGTCGCGCTATCTGATCGAGCGCATCGAGGCCACGCCGAACATCGAATTGATGTTCAACACCGAGGTGGTCGCGCTTGAGGGCACCGAAGGTGTATCGCTTGAGCGCGTGCGCTGGCGCAGCCGTTTGTCCGGCGAAGAGGATTCCGCCGCCATCCGCAACCTGTTCCTGTTCGCCGGCGCCGATCCCGCCACCGGCTGGCTCGACGGCTGCGGCGTCACGCTCGATCGCGGAGGTTTCGTGGTGACCGGCGCGCAGTCCGAGCAGAACCTGGGACGCCCGGTGACGCCGCTGGAAACCTCGGTGCCCGGGGTGTTCGCGGTCGGCGATGTGCGCTCGGGGTCGGTCAAGCGGGTCGGCGGGGCGATCGGCGAGGGCGCGCAGGTGGTGGCGGCGCTGCACGCATTTCTAGGCGACACGGCTAAACCAGCGCTTTAGAACTAGTTGCCGTTATCATGGTGCTACCCAAAGAGAGAAACGCAATGGCTGAAATCGTAGTGATGTACAAGACGCCGAAGGATCCTGCTGCTTTCGACAAATATTATGCCGAGACCCACGTCCCGCTCGCCAAGAAAATGCCGGGCCTGCGGAAATTTCAGGTCAGCCAGGGCCCCGTCGCCACGCCTGCCGGACCGTCTGCCTTTCATCTGATCGCGATACTGACCTTCGACAACATGGCTGCGATCCAGAAAGCCTTCGGGAGCGCCGAGGGCCACGCCGCGGCGGGAGACCTGCCAAAATTCGCGAGCGGTGGCGCCGATATGCTGCTGTTCGATACCCGCGAGGTGTGAGCCTGATATGGCAAAAGGCTGCACTCACATTGCGGGTATCCGCGATGTCACACCGAGCGCGCTCGGCTGCGAGGAATGCCTGAAGATCGGGAGTGAGTGGCTGCATTTGCGGATCTGCCGCACTTGCGGCCACGTCGGCTGCTGCGACGATTCTCCCAACAAGCACGCGACCAAACATTTCCACGCCACCCGGCATCCGATCATCGAGGGCTATGATCCGCCGGAAGGATGGGGCTGGTGTTATGTCGATGAGGTCCTGTTCGATCTGTCGGACCGAAAGACACCGCATAACGGTCCGATCCCGCGCTATTATTGAATCCGGTTTTCAATGCGGAAGGATATTTGATGCAGCCGCAGGGCAAATTCGCCGAGGTCAACGGGGTCAGGCTGCACTATCTGGTCGCCGGTGAGGGCGATCCGATCGTGCTGCTGCACGGTTTCGCCGAAACCAGCCACATGTGGCTGCCGCTGTTCGCAAACCTTTCCGACAAGCACACCGTGATCGCGCCTGACCTGCGCGGCTTCGGTCAATCGTCCGCGCCTGCGGACGGTTACACCAAGGCGGCGATGGCGCAGGACATCCACGCGCTGGTGAAGAGCCTCGGCTACGACCGCATCCGGCTGGTCGGTCACGATATCGGGCTGATGGTCGCCTACGCCTATGCGGCGCAATACCCCGGTGAAATCGACCGGCTGGTGCTGATGGAAGCATTCCTGCCCGGCATCGGCGACTGGAATGGCGTATTTTTGCTGCGCGATCTCTGGCATTTCCATTTCTATGGCAAGACGCCGCTGGCGCTGGTCAGCGGCCGCGAGCGCATCTATCTCGAACATTTCTGGAATGATTTTGCAGTCGACCCCACCAAATCGGTCTCGGAAGCCGATCGCGAGTTCTACGCCAGGGAATATGCCAAGCCCGGCCACATCGCTGCCGGGATGGAAGTTTTCCGCGCCTTCCCCAAGGACGCCGAGGATTTTGCCCGATTTGCAAAAACCAGGCTGGCGATGCCGATGCTGGTGCTTTCAGGGGAAAAAGCCGGCGGTCCGTTCCTGATCGAGCAGGGCAGGATGGTCGCGACCGACGTCGAGGGCGTGCTCGTCAAGGGGGCGGGTCACTGGCTGATGGAAGAGGCGCCGGATCAGGTGATCCCCAAACTGGCCGAATTTCTCAATCGCTAGCGCGCTTCGGAGCGAAGTGGGTACCGGTTCGCGTGAAGAAAACCATGCTGTTGACCTAACGCGGCACGCCTGAATTGCCGCCGATACAACCGGTCCCTGTGGCAATTTCCCAAGCGGAGTCGTAGCATTTGCCCGTCTTAAACGGGGGAGTGTGTCATGATCCTGGGTATGAGCCTGGCTACCTTTACCATGGTGCATGTGATCATCAGCCTGATCGGTATCGCTTCAGGCATCATCGTCATGTTCGGATTGCTCGGCTCCAACCGGATGCCGGGCATGACTGCGATATTCCTGCTCTCCACGATTCTCACCAGCGCCACCGGTTTTCTGATTCCGCCCTTGTTGACCGAGAAGCTGCTGCCATCGCACATGGTCGGCATTCTCTCGCTGGTGCTGCTGGCGATTGCCTGTATCGCGCTCTACGCCATGAAGCTTTCCGGTGCGTGGCGGTGGATCTATGTGGTGACCGCGATGGCCTCGCTTTATCTCAACGTGTTCGTTCTGGTGATCCAGAGTTTCCTGAAGATCCCGGCGTTGCACGCGCTGGCGCCGAGCGTGCCGCCCAGCGAACCGCCGTTCGCGGTCATCCAGGGCATCGTGCTGGTGTTCTTCATCATCGTGATCATCGGCGCGGTGAGACGATTTCGGCCGACGCCGACATTCGCCTGATCAACAGTCATTCCGGGGCGCGTGTGAGCGCGAACCCGGAATCTCGAGATTCCGGGTTCGACGCTTTGCGTCGCCCCGGAACGACAGCGTCGATAGAGGAGACTTCGCCATGGCAATGTTAAAGACCAAGGACGGCATCGAAATTTACTACAAGGACTGGGGTAGTGGACAGCCGATGGTGTTCTCGCATGGCTGGCCTCTCTCGGCCGATGACTGGGACACGCAGATGCTGTTCTTCCTGAATCACGGCTATCGCGTCATCGCCCATGACCGCCGCGGCCATGGCCGGTCGACTCAGACCGGCGACGGCCATGACATGGACCACTATGCAGACGACCTTGCGGCTTTGACGGCGCATCTCGACCTGAACAACGCCATTCACGTCGGCCACTCCACCGGCGGCGGCGAGGTGGCGCACTATCTCGGACGGCACGGCGAAAGCCGGGTGGCGAAGGCGGCCCTGATCAGCGCGGTGCCGCCGCTGATGGTGAAGACAGCGGCCAATCCGCACGGGCTTCCCAAGGAGGTGTTCGACGGATTGCAGGCCCAGCTCGCGGCCAATCGCTCGAAATTCTATCGCGACCTCCCGGAGGGTCCGTTCTATGGCTACAACCGGCCGGGCGCAAAAGCCTCGGAGGCCGTGATCGCCAACTGGTGGCGCCAGGGTATGATGGGTGGTGCGAAGGCGCATTACGACGGCATCGTCGCATTCTCGCAGACAGATTTCACCGAAGACCTCAAGAAGATCACGGTGCCGGTGCTGGTCATGCATAGCGAGGACGATCAGATCGTTCCCTATGTCGCTGCCGGGCCATTGTCGGCCAAGCTGCTGAAGAACGGGACGCTGAAGACCTACAAGGGCTTTCCGCACGGCATGCCCACCACCGAAGCGGCCACGATCAACGCCGACCTGCTGGCGTTCATCAAGGAGTAGGGCGGGATGAGATGAGGTAAGATTGAGCTGCGACGCAGCGGAAACTTTACCTCTCCCATAGGGAGAGGTCGGCGCGTAGCGCCGGGTGAGGGGGCGCGGTCTATCGGTGGAGCAGAACCCCCTCACCCGATTTGCGGAGTTTATCATCGGGCGGCGCTTCGCGCCGACCCGTTGGCAAATCGACCTCTCCCCGCTGGGGAGAGGTGAAGGGCACACCGATTCAAATTAAAACTATCTCTAGGGAGGGCAATCGCATTGCCGCGCGCGTGGGCGATCAATCGAGGATCGCCCGTATCGCGGCGAATGTGCGCTTCACCAAAGCTTCCGGGTTTTCGCGCGCGCCTTCGGCGGCCCAGAGCTCGCCGCCGATCCGCATCGCGCCCGTCGCGATCATGGCGACCAGCCGGACGTGAAGCATTTCTGTTGGACGGGCCGCCCGCTTGCCGAGCGCCTCCGCCAAGGCGCGCTCAAGCTGCTCGTATTTGACCTGATCGCGGGCCTGCAGCGCCGGATTGTCGCGCTTCAGACACGCCATCGCGATGGCTTCGCCGGGCTCGAACTGTCTGACCATCGCGGAAATCGCACTCTCCGCCGCCGTGAGCATGGATTCGCTGGCGGGCCGCGCGGCGACCGCGGCGATCAACGCCGCCGAGCTCTCCTCCTGCCACGCGAAAACCACGTCTTCCTTCGAGGCAAAGTAGTGGAAGAAGCTGCGGCGCGAAATGTCGGCGGCGGCCGCGATGTCGTCGAGCGTGGTCGCTTCAAAACCACGCTCGAGGAACAGCGCCACCGCCGTCCGGGTCAACCGCTCGCGGATTTGCTGGCGCTTGCGCTGGCGCAGACCGGGCTGGTCCGGCACCATGTTCTTGGCCATTTTCTTCTTGGCTATCCGAGGCTTAACCTTTTTTCGCGCGCTCACCATTCGCCTTGTTTTTCACCCCTTGCAAACTTGCACTAAGTGCACATTTAGGGCCGGGCGGCCAAGTCCGCAAACGATTCGAGCCCGGGAGATATAAACATGACCGACTGGAGCACCGCAGACATTCCTCCGTTGAATGGCAAGACCGCTGTCGTTACCGGCGCCACCGGCGGCCTCGGCTATGAAACCGCGCTGGCGCTCGCCGGCGCCGGTGCGGAAGTGGTTCTCACCGGTCGCAATGACGCCACGGGTCAAAATGCGATCCAGAGAATCCGTAGCCGATTTCCCAATGCCAAAGTCAGCTACGAAACCCTCGATCTGGCGCGCCTGGCGTCGGTGGCCGATTTCGCCAGGCGCTTCTGCGCCGCGCATGCCTCGCTCGATCTGCTGATCAACAACGCCGGCGTGATGGCACTGCCGATGCGGCAGGTGACATCGGATGGTTTCGAGATGCAGTTCGGCACCAACTATCTCGGCCATTATGCGCTGACCGCACATCTACTGCCCTGGCTTCGCCGCGGCGATGCGCCCCGCGTGGTCAATCTCTCCAGCCTCGCGCATCGCGCCGGCGCGATCAATTTTGACGATCTGCAGGGCGCCCGGTCCTATTCCCCCATGAAAGCGTACTCCCAGTCGAAGCTGGCGATGCTGATGTTTGCCCTTGAACTGCAACGCCGCAGCGATGCCGCCGGCTGGGGGCTGATGAGCAACGCCGCGCATCCCGGTTACGCCCGAACCGACCTGATCGCCAAAGGTCCGGGTACCAGCGGCCTGTTGTGGCAGATCAGCAAGTTGCTTCAGCCTTTTGCCAGTCAGTCGGCCGCCGAAGGCGCGCTGCCCACTTTGTTTGCCGCGACCTCGCCGGAGGCAAAGCCGGCCGGCTATTATGGCCCGAACGGGCTCTACGAGTTGAAGGGCGCCCCTGCGCCGGCGAAGATCATGCCGCGGGCGAAGGACGCCCCGGCGTCGGCGCGGCTCTGGGATGTCTCCGCCACCCTCACCGGTGTATCGTTCGATCCGGTCGCGGCCGCCGCCTGATGTGGGACGCAACCATGCAACGGGAGATCGGATGAAAGTCATCCTGTTCGGCGCAACCGGCATGGTCGGGCAGGGCGTACTGCGCGAATGCCTGCTTGATCCTGAGGTCGAAAGCGTGCTCGTGGTCGGGCGCAGCCCGAGCGGACGGCGCCACGCCAAGCTGCGCGAAATCCTGCACGACAATTTCTTCGATTTTTCAGCCCTGGAATCCCAACTCGCGGGATACGACGCCTGCTTCTTCTGCCTCGGCGTCTCCTCGGTCGGCATGAGCGAGGAGCGCTACCGGCATCTGACCTACGACCTCACGCTTGCGGCGGCGACCACGCTTGCAAAACTCAACCCGGGCATGGTGTTCGTCTATGTCACCGGGCGGGGCACCGATTCCAGCGAGCAGGGCCGGCTGATGTGGGCGCGGATCAAGGGCAAGACCGAAAACGATCTGCTCAAGCTGCCGTTCAAGGCGGCCTATATGTTCCGACCCGCCGGCATCCAGCCGCTGCACGGCATCCGGTCCAAGACCGCCTGGTATCAGGCGGTCTATGTCGCCGCCGCGCCGCTGCTAACGCTGCTCCATCGCGTCGCGCCGACCTACGTCACCACGACCGAACAGGTCGGCCGCGCCATGATCAAGGTCGCACGGGACGGCTACCCGAAGCCGGTGCTGGAAAGCGAAGATATCAACCGGTTGTAGCGAGCCGTCATTCCGGGGCAGTCCGCAGGACTGAACCCGGAGTCTCGAGATTCCGGGTTCACGCTGGCGCGTGCCCCGGAATGACGGTTAACCCCATCAAATCGCCGCAAATTCCACGCTTTTGCCATAAGGGGCTCGTCGCCCTATAGTTTGTGCGTAGCAAAAGTGGGGGTCGGCATGGATCGCATTCGCATCGTCGGAGGCAGCAAGCTTAATGGTACCATTCCGATCTCGGGCGCGAAGAATGCCGCGCTGCCGCTGATGATCGCGGGGCTGTTGTCCGAGGAGACACTGATCCTCGACAACGTGCCCCGGCTGGCCGACGTCGCGCAATTGCAGCGGATTCTCGGTAACCACGGCGTCGACATCATGTCGGCCGGCAAACGGCCCGGCGATCATGAATACCAGGGCCAGACCCTGCACATTTCCGCGGCCAACATCATCGACACCAAGGCGCCTTACGAACTGGTGTCGCGGATGCGCGCCAGCTTCTGGGTGATCGCGCCGCTGCTGGCGCGGATGCATGAGGCCAAGGTGTCGCTGCCTGGCGGCTGCGCCATCGGAACCCGGCCGGTCGATCTCCTGATCATGGCGCTGGAGAAGCTCGGCGCCGAACTCACCATCGACGGCGGCTATGTGATTGCGAAGGCGCCGGGCGGCCTGAAGGGCGCCAGCATCGATTTTCCCAAGGTGACGGTCAGCGGCACCCATGTCGCCGTCATGGCGGCGAGCCTGGCCAGGGGCACCACCGTCATCACCAACGCCGCCTGCGAGCCGGAAATTCTCGACGTCGCCGACTGCCTGAACAAGATGGGCGCGCGCATCTCCGGCGCCGGCACGTCCCGCATCGTCGTCGAAGGCGTCAGCAAGCTTCACGGCGCGCGGCACACCGTGCTGCCGGATCGGATCGAAACCGGCACCTATGCGATGGCGGTGGCGATGACCGGCGGCGACGTGCAGCTTTCCGGCGCGCGTCCCGAACTGTTGCAGTCGGCGCTCGACGTGCTGACACAGGCCGGCGCGGTCGTCACCGTCAACAACCAGGGCATCCGCGTTGCCCGCAACGGCGCCGGCATCAGTCCGGTGACGGTCTCGACCGCGCCATTTCCTGGCTTTCCGACCGACCTTCAGGCGCAACTGATGGCGCTGATGGCCTGCGCCGGGGGCTCCTCGCGCATCACCGAGACCATCTTCGAAAACCGCTTCATGCATGTGCAGGAACTGGCGCGGTTCGGCGCCCGGATTCACCTTGACGGCGAGACCGCCACCATCGAAGGCATCGCCGTGCTGCGCGGCGCGCCTGTCATGGCGACCGATCTGCGCGCCTCGGTGTCGCTGGTGATCGCGGGGTTGGCCGCCGAAGGCGAGACCATGGTCAACCGCGTCTACCATCTCGACCGCGGCTTCGAGCGGCTCGAGGAAAAACTGTCGGCCTGCGGCGCCTCGATCGAGCGGATCAGCGATTGACCGGCGCCTGTTCGGCAAAAGTGGATACCGGTTTTGCGATAGAACACGCGCCAACCAAAGGTGGTGCTCGCGGTGACGGCCCAGCTCAAATTGATTGCGCTCGATGCCGACGATCTCGCGGTGATATCCGCGCATGTCCAGGACGCCCGGGTGCAGACCTCCGACATCGTTTGGCGGCAGGGCGAAAAGCGGCTGGTGGTCGGCATGAACCGGCTGGACTGGGAACAGACGCTTTCGGGGGAAACCGCCCCGCGCCGCCTGATCGCGGCGCTGCGCTTCGACCGGGTATTGTCGTGCAAGTCACGCAACATCGAGCTGGAGGCGCCGGGAACAGCGCTGGAACTGCTCGGGATCGAGTTTCACCCCGGTGACGCCCCCGGTGGCAGCGCGGTCCTGATGTTCAGCAATGGCGGAGCGCTGCGGCTGGACGTCGAGTGCCTGGAATGCGAGCTGACCGACCTCGGCGCGGACGATCTCGGAACTGGCGATTTCGGCGAAGGCACCGAATCGTCAGGATTGGATGCCTGAGTGAACCTTGTTTTCGAGAGCGCACCGCGAGCTCCGTCGCACCTCTCCCGTGGGGAGAGGTCGATTTGCGCAGCAAATCGGGTGAGGGGTTCCGGCCTAACGATGGACCGTAACCCCTCACCCCAGCCCTCTCCCAATGGGAGAGGGAGCCTACCTCCGTTGCCGAGAAACCGAGTGAACTCAATTCAAGGGATCAGGGTTGACGGCGATTTGTCGCCGCGCCATTGAGCAGTGGGCCTTCGCATCAAGCCTCCCGCCGGAAAGCCACCATGCCCGTTCGTCTCGACCGAAGCCGCGCCGATTTCGCCGAACGATTCGCCGATTTTCTCGCGATCAAGCGCGAGGTATCGGCCGATATCGAGAGCGCAGTCCGCGCCATCGTCGACGACGTCGCGGCCCGCGGCGATGCGGCGCTGATCGAGGCGACGCGCAAATTCGACCGGCTTGATCTCGATGCCTCCGGCTTGCGTGTCACCCCGGCCGAAATCGAGGCCGCGGTGAGCGCCTGCGACACCGAAACGCTCGACGCGCTCAAATTCGCTCGCGACCGGATCGAAGTGTTCCACCGCCGGCAATTGCCCAAAGACGATCGCTTCACCGACGCGCTCGGCGTCGAACTCGGCTGGCGCTGGAGCGCAATCGAATCAGTCGGCCTCTATGTTCCCGGCGGCACCGCCGCCTATCCGTCCTCGGTGCTGATGAATGCGGTGCCGGCGGCGGTCGCCGGCGTCGCGCGCGTGGTGATGGTGGTGCCGTCGCCGGACGGCAGGCTCAATCCGCTGGTGCTGGCGGCAGCGCATCTCGGCGGCGTGTCCGAGATCTATCGCGTCGGCGGCGCTCAGGCGGTGGCGGCGCTGGCCTGGGGCACGGCAACCATCGCGCCGGTGGCGAAGATCGTCGGCCCCGGCAACGCCTATGTCGCCGCCGCCAAGCGGCTGGTGTTCGGCAAGGTCGGCATCGATATGATCGCCGGCCCCTCGGAAGTGCTTGTGATCGCAGATGCGACCGGCAATGCCGGCTGGATCGCGGCCGATCTGCTGGCGCAGGCCGAGCACGACGTCAACGCGCAGTCGATCCTGATCACCGACAGCGCAGCGCTGGCCGATGACGTCGAAAGCGCGGTGCAATCTCAGTTGAGCACGCTGCCGCGGTCCGATATCGCCCAGGCTTCGTGGAACAAGTTCGGGGCGATTATCCTCGTGAAGCAGCTCGACGAGGCAGTAGCGCTGGCGGATGCGATCGCCGCCGAGCACCTGGAAATCATGACGACCGATCCGGAAGCGTTTTCGAGACAAATCCGCAATGCCGGCGCGATCTTCCTCGGGCCCCACACGCCGGAGGCGATCGGCGACTATGTCGGCGGCTCCAACCACGTGCTGCCGACGGCGCGTTCGGCGCGGTTCTCTTCCGGACTTGGCGTGCTCGACTTCATGAAGCGAACTTCGATCCTGAAATGCGGGCCGGACCAGCTGCGCGCGCTGGGGCCGGCGGCGATGACGCTGGGCAAGGCCGAAGGGCTCGACGCGCATGCGCGCTCGGTCGGGCTGCGCCTCAATCTGCCATGAACAGGCCGCCCGCAGAGGAAGATCCGCTAAATCGCGTCGTCGCGGTGACGCTCGACGAGGAATCGATCGGGCGTTCCGGTCCCGACATCGAGCATGAACGCGCGATCGCGATCTACGACCTCGTCGAAAAGAACCTGTTCGCGCCGGAAGGCGCCAGCGGCGGCCCGTTCAAGCTGCACATCGGCATCACCGGCAACCGGCTGATGTTCGACATCCACCGCGAAGACGGCACGCCGGTGGTGGCGCATCTGCTGTCGCTGACGCCGTTCCGGCGAATCGTCAAAGACTATTTCATGATCTGCGACAGCTATTATCAGGCGATCCGCACCGCGACGCCGGACAAGATCGAGGCCATCGACATGGGCCGGCGCGGCATTCACGATGAGGGTTCGCGCACGCTGCAGGAACGTCTGAAGGGCAAGGTGCGGGTCGATTTCGAGACCGCCCGCCGGCTGTTCACGCTGATCTGCGTGCTGCACTGGAAAGGCTAGGGCATGACCCGGAAAAGTGGGCACCGGTTTTCGGATCAGATCATGCGCACGACAAAAGCAGGCTAACGCGTGGCGGCGCCTCCGCGCGTGCGCGCTCCGCAGGCCGTACTGTTCGCGTGCGGCCTGAACAGCGTGCGGTCGCCGATGGCGGCGAGCCTGCTGCAGCGGATGTTTCCGCAGGCGCTCTATGTCAAATCCGCCGGCGCCCGCAAGGGCGAACTCGATCCGTTCGCTGTCGCCGTGATGGCCGAACTGGGCCAGGATATTTCGGGCCACAAGCCGACCACGTTCGAGGAACTGGAGGATTGGGAAGGGCTCAATTTCGACCTGATCATCACGCTGTCGCCGGAAGCGCATCACCGGGCGCTGGAACTGACGCGCACGCACGCGGCCGAGGTGGAATACTGGCCGACCCAGGATCCCACCGGCGCCGAGGGCAATCGCGAGCAGAAGCTGCAAGCCTATCGCGAGGTCTGCGACACCCTGTCGATGCGCATCCGCAAGCGGTTTTCCAAGGTGAGCGCGGCGAGCGGGTGAACGAACGGAGATGCCAGCGGATAACCCCGGATGTCGTCCTCGCGGAAGCGGGGACCCATAACCACCGGCCGTCGTAGTTGAAAGAAAACTGTCACAGCCACCTCGTTCACACCGCGCCGCCACGGCGTATGGGTCCTCGCGTTCGCGAGGACCCATCGAATGTGTAGTTGTCTCGACGAATGCCTTCCGATAGGTTCCGCGCGCACTCATCCTCCGGTTCCCTCCCAGCAAATGTGCGCATGCTAGGCCGCCCCAAATTCGTTCTTGCTTCCGGTTCGCCGCGACGTCTCAGCCTGCTCAACCAGGCCGGCATCGAGCCCGATGCGCTGCGTCCCGCCGACGTCGACGAGACCCCGAAGCGGGGCGAGTTACCGCGCGCCTGCGCCAATCGCCTCGCCCGCGCCAAGGCCGACGCCGCGCTCAAATCGGTGCAGCTCGATGACGAATTGCGCGGCGCCTTCATTCTCGCCGCCGACACCGTGGTCGCGGTCGGCCGCCGCATCCTGCCCAAGGCGAACCTGGTCGACGAAGCCTCGCAATGCCTGCGGCTGTTGTCGGGACGCAACCACCGGGTCTACACCGCGATCTGCCTGGTGACGCCGAAGGAGACCTTCCGCCAGCGCCTGATCGAGACCCGGGTGCGCTTCAAGCGCCTGAGCGAGGACGATATCCAGGCCTATATCGGTTCCGGCGAATGGCGCGGCAAGGCCGGCGGCTATGCCGTGCAGGGCATTGCCGGAACCTTCGTGGTCAAGATGGTCGGCTCCTACAGCAATATCGTCGGTCTGCCGCTCTATGAATCGATCTCGCTGATGGGAGGCGAAGGTTTTCCGATCCGATTCGGATGGTTGAATGCCAGCTAGGCCGCCAAAAAACGCCGGATCCGGCCAGGAGACCGGCAAGTCATCTGCCAAGGGATCTCCCAAGCCCTGCCCGATCTGCGGCAAGCCCGCGACCGAGGCTTCGCGCCCGTTTTGTTCCGAACGCTGCCGGGATGTCGATTTGAACCGCTGGCTGTCGAATTCCTACGCCATCCCCGCCACCAAGGACGACGACGAAGGCGCCGATTGAGCGAAAAACCGCGCGTTTTCGGGCTGTTAACACCCGGTCCCAGCGCTTTTCCGGCATGGCCGGACCACGCGGACCTTCATGCCAAGCGGGGCTGCGCCATGCGTAGCCGAGAGGCGAAGCATGGTGGACAGGGCAGGCGAGCCTGACTATAAACCGGCGCTCCCAAGCCGCCTCGCGGCCGGAAGTGCCCAGGTAGCTCAGTTGGTAGAGCATGCGACTGAAAATCGCAGTGTCGGTGGTTCGATCCCGCCCCTGGGCACCATTTTGGAACAGATTCGCGAACGCCAAATTCATTCACCCTCTTTTGCAGCCTCTTCAGCGCGCTCCGAAGAGCGAGAACGACAGGCGGCACCGGCCGCTTACCGAGTTGAGTATGGCGAGCACGAAGAAATCAGCCAGGCCCAACCCATCGCGCAAACGGCTGGCGCAAAGAGCGATCTTATTTGTGGAGCTGGTCGGCTAAACCGATGAATGCTGGCACGATCCATGAGGCTACTCCGGAGCTTCACGATTGGCCGGGGGAACGACGAATACGTTCCATTCCGTCGCAGCCATGGCAGATCCGCGAAAGAATCGTCGCGTTGTGATCACCATCCCCTCCCCACCTGCTGAATTCTGTTTCATCCAGGCGTCGCACGCCTGCTGATTCCAACCGCCGACTTCGCAGATGCCGATGAAACCATATCGCTTCGCCTCGTCGAGCGACGTAAGCCCAGATGACCAGATTTCATTCGGCGTCAGCGGCATCGGGTGATCGGGGCTGTAGAATGTCATCGGCTCGCCGACATCGGTGGGGCCGGCGACCACCTTCCAATGCGAATGAAAGCGCTGATGCCACAGCTCCGTCAGCTCGCGTGCGAGTTGCGAATGTGAGCCATAGGTGAACTGGCCGGCCGCATTGCGCAGCATCGTGATGGGAACGATCAACGGCGCCGCGACCAGCACCATCAGCGAAATCACCAGCCAGGTCGCGACGACTCGCACCAGCGCGGCCCGGCGCAGGCGCAATTGAGGAATCGCAACCACTGCCAGCGGCGTCAGGAAGAACAGCGAGATGCCCCAGTCAGTCTTGAGGTAAATCGAGAATACCAGCGCGCCGATCAGCGGACCGACGGCGACGATGCCTTGAACGATCCAGATATTCCGTGCCTGGTTCATCCGCACGTCTGAATTGGCATCGCGCGACCATGGTTGTGTGACGAAGGCGCGCGGATCGCGCCGCAGCAACATCCACGCGTGCGGGCTCCACGCCAACGCCACGGCGACGACCACCAACGGCAGCGCGAGCAAAGCAATGTTATGGCCGATATAGACCAGTACCAATTCCAGGCTCTGGATGTGATTTGATATCGAATAGGTATCGCCGGGATACCTGAACGGCACGAAATCCACCTGCTTCAGCCAAATGAAGTGCGGGACCATCGCAACCACCAACGTCACGATCGCGACCCACGGCGCTGGCGAACGCAGGAACAGCATCCGCGCCGGATGGATCAGTGCCGCGAGCCCGAGCGCGCCGATCATCGTCAATACCCAGTATTTCGTCATCAGCGCCAACGCGCCCGCGAGTCCAAGCCATATGCCGGAGCGTATCGTGCGTTTCTCGAACGCATCCAGATAGGCGAGCACTACCAGCGGCAGCGTGATCAGCTGCAGCAGATCCGGATTGTACTTGAAGCCCTTCAAATTGAAGATCGGGTAGATCGCGAGCATCACCACTACAAGGAAGGCGCGGCGGCGATCGACCACACGCAGGGCGATCGCCCAGCAGATCATCATGCCGACGCCGACCGTCACCATCGCCAGCGCGTAGGTCGACCAGTCCGTGACCGGGAACAGCATGAACCAGAGGCCGGCGACCCATCCCGACAGCGGGGGATGCTTGCCGTAGCCAAGCAGGAATTTCTGGCCCCAGGCAAAGGCCTCGGCGACATCGAAGTGCACGTCCTGCGCCGCCCGCAACCGTATCAGGATCACGGTCCAAAGCACCACGTGGAGGACGACGAAACCCGCCACCAGCCACAGGCTTAATTTCTCGTCGCCAGCCCAGGCGACGAGGCGCGCGGCGCCGCGGCGGCCAATCGAGCGGATGCGCGAACGCGCGCCTGCGGCCAGGGAAACAGCTTCAGTCATAGCCATGGCGCGGCGCTTTCGGCATAACTTGAAGATTCGCTTTTTTTAAAAAAAGATTCAACGAGGCGTTGGCGTCCTTGAGAGCGTTGCCGTTCGCCTTATTGGTCAATGCCGTCCAATCGATAATCCGCCAGTCAAACGTCGAACTTGGGAGCGCGCTCATATATGCATATAATTGCGGCCAGCCAGACCTGTGGCCATAGATAGGCCATGATGATTCCACAATTCGGAAATCCTGGAGAAACGATCGTCTGTCAGAAGAGCGCCGTCGATCCTCGCGACTGTCCGAGGATCGAGCCGCCCAGTGGGGACGACAAGGGCGTGTGGGGAAGTTAACTTTGTAGGTGGTCCTGCCGATGGGTCCACCTCAGCACTCATCTCGGACATGGGGCAGCACGATTAGAGGAGGAAGATTAGTGAGAATTCTCCTTCTTGGCGGCGACGGTTTTTGCGGCTGGCCCACGGCATTGCACCTTTCGGCGCGAGACCACGAAGTGGCAATCGTCGACAATTTGTCACGTCGCAACATCGACAACGAGCTAGAGACATCGTCGCTCACGCCAATCCGTCCGATCGGAGAACGTTTTCGGGCCTGGAATGAGATAACCGGCAAGGTTACTTCCTTTTACAATTTCGACGTCGCCGAGAATTATCATCGCCTTTTGACGCTCATCGCTGAGTGGCGGCCGGACGCTGTAGTGCATTTCGCCGAACAACGCGCGGCGCCCTATTCAATGAAGTCGTCGTATCACAAGCGTTACACGGTCAACAACAATCTCAATGCCACCAACAATCTGCTCGCCGCCATCGTCGAATCCGGCGTGGACAGCCACATCGTTCATCTCGGTACAATGGGGGTTTACGGCTATGGCGCGGCCGGGATGAAAATTCCGGAAGGCTATTTGCCGATTAAGCTCGAAGAGGACGGCAAAGTCATTCATCGGGAGATTCTATACCCGGCCGATCCTGGCAGCATCTATCATTTGACCAAGACCCAAGATCAATTGTTATTCGCGTTCTACAACAAAACCGACGAGGTTCGCGTCACCGACCTGCACCAAGGCATCGTCTGGGGCACGCAAACTGAAGAAACGTCACTCGATGAGCGGCTCATCAATCGGTTCGATTATGATGGTGATTATGGAACAGTCCTCAATCGTTTTCTCGTGCAGGCAGCCATCGGTTATCCGCTGACCGTTCATGGCACCGGCGGTCAAACGCGGGCGTTCATCAATATTCAGGATACCGTTCGTTGTATCGAGATTGCGATCATGAACCCGCCTCAAAAGGGCGAACGTGTGCGCATCTTCAACCAGATGACCGAGACCTTCAGGCTCATCGATCTGGCGGAGATGATTTCCGGATTGACCGGGGTGCCGATTTCGCATCTGCCCAATCCGCGCAAAGAAGCCGACGCTAACGACCTGTACGTCGAAAACCGTAGTCTTATCGGCCTCGGCCTCGAGCCGATCATGCTCAACAGTAGCTTGCTCGGGGAGATCAGGGAAATTGCCCAGAAGTACGCAGGCAATTGCGACCGCTCAAAGATTCCTTGCACCTCGAAGTGGTGATTACGATTGCTACGCAGGACCCCGACAAATGCTCATTCGAGATGTACTAGCATGCGCGTACTTGTAACGGGCGGAGCCGGCTTCATAGGCGCTAATCTCGTACGGCATTTGTCGGCAAACAGCGCCTACGACGTCGTCGTGCTTGACAACCTGTCCGCCGGGCAGCGGCGCCCCATCTTTCCGCGCGGGGTACGGTTCACTTGCGGCGATTTCACCGACAAAGCCACGATGAAAGAATGTCTGCAAGGCGCCGATACCGTAGTACATCTTGCGGCTCTATCCGGTGTCATCGATTCGGTTGAAGATCCGTGTCCCAGTTTCGAAGTCAATGTTGCTGGTTCATTCCAACTGCTCGAATTGGCCCGCGCCGCAAACGTTGGTCGCATCATCAATGCCTCGACCGGTGGCGCCCTGCTTGGCGAAGTAGCGCCGCCGATCTCGGAAGAGACGGCGCCTTGTCCACTCTCTCCCTACGGCGCCTCCAAGCTTGCTGTGGAGGGTTATTGCTCGGCCTTTGCCGGTGCCTATGGACTTTCATGCGTGACGTTGCGCTTTTCAAACATCTACGGTCCGCGCTCGGCGCACAAAAAGAGCGTGGTCGCCGCCTTTATCAAAAGCATTATTCGCGAGGAGCCGCTCGTCGTCTACGGCGACGGCACCCAGCAGCGCGATTACCTTTACGTCGGCGATCTGGTGCGCGGCATCGAAGCGGCGCTTAAGCGGCGGCCCACCGGCGTTTACCAGCTCGGCAGCGGACGACCGACAACGCTCCACACGCTGGTCGCAACGCTCAAGAAGGTTTCCGGACGCGATTTTCGGGTTCGTTACGAGGCAGGCCGCAGCGGAGAAGTTCACTCGACTTGGTGCAATATCGCCAAAGCGGCGCGCGAATTCGATTACAATGCTCCCACGGACCTTGAAGCTGGTTTGCGGACAACGTGGAGCTGGTATCTGGAGAACCGCGACATCTGGGTGCGGCAGCAGGCTTTGTCCGCTTCGGATTGACGGCAGCCGATTGGATCGTGAGAGCAGACATGTTGAAAAAAGTGTCATCGGGGACAGCCGCCGGGGAACTGCCGCTATCGATCGTAATCCCGGTTTTCAATGAGCAATCCATTTTGGTGGCGAACGCCGAGGCGCTAGCTAACTATCTCGATAACATGCTCGGCTCGGACAACTGGCTTTACATCTTTGTCGATAACGGCAGCACCGACGAAACCCCGGCCTTGCTCAGGCATATTGTCGAGCGTTGGCCGCTGTCTCGCGTGATCAATCTTGAGAAGCCGAATTATGGTGCTGCGCTCAAGGCAGGCCTGCGCGCCACCACAACCAAATGGGTCTACATGCTCGACATCGAGCAGTGGGACCTTCCGTTCATGACCTGGGCTTGGAATAATCGCCACCAATATGACCTCTTCATTGCCTCCAAGCGCGCGGACCCGACGCTGAATTTTCAGCGGCCGTACCGCAGGTTTCTGAGCGCCGGCCTGAACGCCGCCCTGCAGGTGTTGTTTCGCTACAGCGGGACGGACACCCACGGGCCGAAGCTGCTCGATCGCGAGTCGCTAAATGCGATTATCGCGACTTGCGAACTCGATCGCGGCCAGTTCGATACCGAACTGGTCCTACGCGCCATGCGCAGCAGCAAGCGACTGGTTGAGGTTCCCATGGAGTACAGGGAATCTCGGCCGCATCGCAATTTGATGATCAAGAAGATTTATTGGAATCTAATCGCATTGCGCCGGCTGCAGCATGTTATGCGCGACGTGCCGTTCGAGGGTACGGTCCGATACTACCGCTTCGCGCGTGAGGATGTCCTGGCGCAACATCAGTCCGCCCGACGAGAGTCCGACCTTGTTTAAAGCAGCGCAACTGCGCTCTCGGCTTTGCGCGCTGCCGCGGACCTTTTGGCCGACAAACGGCCTTGCCTCGGTTTTCGATTTTGCCGTGAGCACGAACCGGCGGGCAGTTTTTATGCTGGTCATCGCCTCGCTGGTCGCTTTCCTGCCCGGCGTATTCCGGATTCCGCCGATTGATCGCGACGAGCCGCATTTTGCCCAAAAAGCCAAGCAGATGATCGAAACGGGCGACTATGTTGATACCCGCTTCCAAGGCGAGGCGCATTACACCAAGCCAGTCGGCATGTACTGGCTGCAGGCGGCCACGGTGAAGACGGCTGAAGCGTTCGGCGTTCCGGATGCGCGTCTCACCATCTGGCTTTACCGGCTGCCGTCGCTCTTCGGCGCCGTCGGCGCTGTGTTGGCAACCTATTGGTGCGCGCTCGCCTTTGTCGACCGGCGCGGCGCGACGCTGGCGGCTTTGATGATGGTGGGCTCGGTCCTGCTCGGCGCCGAAGCCCGGCTCGCCAGGGCCGATGCCATGCTGCTTTTTACAGTAGTCACCGCGATGTCGGTGCTGGCGCGCGCGTATTTATTCTCGCGCGACGACAAGATCGCGCGACCTGGATGGGCGCTGCTTACGGTATTTTGGACCGCACTCGCGGCTGGAATTCTGGTAAAGGGGCTCGTGATTGTCATGATCGTTGGCCTCACCGCGGCGACACTCTCGATCATCGATCGCTCCGTACGCTGGGTTCAAGCGCTTCGCCCGCTTTACGGTGTCGTCTGGCTTGTCGTTCTCGCCTTACCGTGGTTCATCGCGATCTACGCTCGCACAGGTAGTGCCTTCCTCCTGGATTCCGTGGTCCACGACACTCTGGGCAAGATAGCGAATTCCCAGGAGAGTCACGGCGGGCCGCCGGGATACTATGTCATCCTGTTTTTGGCGACCTTCTTTCCTGCCTGCGTTCTGGCGGGATTGGCAGCACCAGCGGTATGGGCTAAGCGGCGAGAGGTGCCCATTCGCTTCCTCTTGGCATGGCTGGTGCCCTCATGGCTGGTGTTTGAATTGTCCGTGACCAAACTGCCGCATTACGTGATGCCATTGTATCCAGCCATCGCCATCCTCACCGCCGGAGTGGTCGAGGCGAAGGCGCTGTCCCGGTGGCGCTGGCTCAAACTTAACACCATTTGGTGGTTCGTCGTCCCGATTCTCCTCAGCATCACCGCGGTTGCAGGCGCGATCGTGATTAACCGCGACCTCGGCCTTCCCGCTTGGCCGTTCTTCGCCGCTGCGATCCTCTGCGGTTTCTTGGCTTGGCAATTGTATGATGACGACGGTGCCGAGCGAGCGCTTATGCGCGCTACGGCGGCAATGGTGCTGATAAGCATCGGCGTTTATTCGATGATCCTGCCGACGCTTGGCCCGCTGTTCCCGAGTGTGGCGCTCGCTGGCGTGCAGCGCGAGTCCGGTTGCACGCATCCGGTCGCCGCCAGCGCCGGGTACGACGAGCCGAGCCTCGTCTTTCTCGCCGGCACCGAAACCCGTTTCACCGATGCATCAGGAGCAGCAGACTTCCTGCGGGAGGGCGGCTGCCGTTTTGCCTTCATCGAAACGCATCAGGAAAGC
This sequence comes from Bradyrhizobium erythrophlei, assembly GCF_900129425.1. NCBI lineage: Bacteria > Pseudomonadati > Pseudomonadota > Alphaproteobacteria > Hyphomicrobiales > Nitrobacteraceae > Bradyrhizobium > Bradyrhizobium erythrophlei. Next base: position 674,651 of record NZ_LT670817.1, read on the forward strand.
GCTTTTGCGGAGCGCGCAGAAGCGATTGGGCTACGCTATGAACGCGGACCGCGTGTCGAGGCACTCAACTTCACCAAGGGCCGGCCAATCACCATCGCCATTTTCCGCTCGGCAGGCGAACCGTGACCGCACTCGATTGAGCAAAATTAGGTTGTAACTTCAATAATATAAGAGTTCGTAGTTTTATTCGGGATGGCGCACCATTTCACCAGCATGACGGCTAACCCCCGCTCTTCTTCGCAAGCCGCTCGTGGAACGAACGCAGGTTGATCACCATTCTCTGGTGCGTTCCGTCGCCGATCTCCTCGATCTCGTCGCTCGCCGAGACCTTGAACTCGATTCGCTTGCCGTCGACCTTGGTCACCTCGGCCTCGGCGCGCACGGTCTGGCCGACCGGCGTCGCGGCGAGGTGCCGAATATTGATTTCGGTGCCGACCGCGCTCTCGCCCGCGTCCAGAAATGGCCGGATCGCATTGAGGGCGGCGTTTTCCATCGCCATGATCATGACGGGGGTGGCCAGCACCTGCGGCAGCATCGCGTCCTTGAATTGATTGGCGAGATGCTCGGGCAGCACGCGCAGCGTGAACGTTCCTTTCGTTCCCGGCGATATCTGGCGCATCGGTTGTCTCCCATCTCGCGGGTATTGGCGCGCGGCCTGGCCCGGCGGGGCCGAAATCGGCAACCGCTCGCTATAACTAGACGCGATCCCGCGCCCGCTCCATTAAATTGCCGTTCAGAATACCATCAGCTCATGGTTCAGAACCGGACCGGCTCACGGGCTACGGGTGAGAGCAGGGGCTTGTTTGCCGGCGCGGCTTTTGAATGCTTCCGATCTGCGAGGCATTCAATGTGATCCCGGCCCGGGCCCCGTTCCCCACGGTTCAGCGCGGGGCGCGAAAATCGATCGCGCGCAGGATCACGCCCGGAGGATTGCCCTCCAGTTCGACATCGCTGAATTTCCGCGCCGCACGTTCCTCGATGCGGTCGCGCAGGCGCAGGAATTGCTGCTCGCGCTGGGCCGGCGGCGTGCGCGACGAGCCTTCAAGCTGATCCATCGCATCGGTCGAGATGGCGCAGGCGACGCTGGTCTCGTCGTTCTTCATCGTAAACAGCACGACCATCCGGTTGAAGTCGTACTCCTGAAATTCACCATGGGTGAGCGCCATATCGGAGACTCCTCAATTGAGCGGGTTGTGTGCCCCGGCTTTCAGAATTTCTTCTTGGCCGGCGGCGGATTGAGTTCGGCGATTTTCGACAGGCAATCTTCCTGCGTGGCGTGGGGGCCGGTGACGAACGTGCCGCTCACCTTGGTGCCGTACCAGCCCGACACGACGCCAAGACGCAGCGATTCTTCGGTTTTGACGTGGCGCGCGGAAAGAATTTGCATGTGACTTCCTTGACGGTGAGGCGGTGGCGTTATTGCCGAACGCAGGGCGTAGTTTCGATTGCTGTGTGAAGCCTGTTCATTGAGATGCGACCGCGTCGGCCTGCTGCGCATCGGCGAGATCGACCGAACTGATAGAGATCATCTCGGTCGAGGAATGCTGCGGCGGGGCGGCCGGAACCATGATCATGGTGGCGACGCGGCGAAAGCAGGGAAACGACAGGCCTTCGATCATCTCTTCGTCGGTCACGACTTCGTAGGGGCCGGCCGGCAGCTGGCGTTCGATGCCCTTGATCCGGAACGGATGCCTGAACGTCACCGTTTCGCGTCGCGACCTCGTCAAGCTCTCCACCTTCGGCTTGGCGCGCATCTCGCGCGATCCAATGAGAATTGGATCGCTTTCGCGCATCTTCGTCAGCTTTTGTTGCAATCGTCTGTTCGCGGCTTCGGATCACAGCCCGGCATCCGGCGGAGGCGAACACCGGATCAGGGTGCGCCTTTTAGGCGCCAATAGCCATGATTTTCTTTCAGGCCGAGGTGCGCGCCCGTCGTCCCTCGATCGGATACGCCGGATCATTATAGCCCGGCGTCGAGGGATGGCCGGATGCGACGAGCCGGTCGATCAGGGCTTCGTCCTCGGCGGTGAAGCGGTAGTCGAGCGCCTTGAGATAATCGTCCCAATGTTGCTCGGTGCGCGGGCCGGCGATCACGGCAGAGACGAACGAAGAGTTCAGCACCCAGGATACCGCGAATTGCCCTGCGGTGATGCCTTTGGCCTCGGCATACTGACGGATCTCCTGCGCCAGTTGCAGCGATTCCGGCCGCCACTCGGTCTGCATCATGCGGGTATCGTTGCGGCCCGCACGCGTATCCTTGTCGGGCGCGGCGTCGGGCCGGTACTTGCCGGTCAGCACGCCGCGCGCCAGCGGGCTGTAGGGCACGATCCCGAGCCCGTAATAGCCGCAGGCCGGAAAATGCTCGACCTCGGGCATCCGGTTCATCGCGTTGTAGTAGGGCTGGCTGACGACCGGGCGGTCGATACCGAGGTTATCGCAGATGTTGCAGATTTCGGCGACCCGCCAGGCCCGGTAATTCGAGACGCCGAAATAGCGTACCTTGCCCTGCTGGATCAAGGCGCCCATCGCGCGCACGGTTTCCTCCAGCGGCGTCGAATGGTCTTCCTTATGCAGGTAATAGATGTCGATATAGTCGGTGCCGAGCCGCTTCAGGCTGTCCTCGGCCGCCTGCAGCACCCAGCGCCGCGACAGCCCGGTATGGTTGGGATCGTCGCCCATGGGGTTGGCGAGTTTGGTCGCGAGCACCCAGTTCGGCCGGTTGTTGGAAATGGCGCGGCCGACCACCTGCTCGGAATTGCCGTTCGAATAGGCGTCCGCGGTGTCGATGAAGTTGACGCCGGCTTCGCGCGCCTTGGCCACGATCCGCGTCGAGGCCGCCTCGTCGGTCGGGCCGCCGAACATCATGGTGCCCAGGCAGATCGGCGAGATTTTCAGGCCGCTGCGGCCAAGTTGACGATATTGCATCGATTGGGTGTCCTTTTTTAAGCCGTCATTCCGGGGCGATGCGAAAGCATCGAACCCGGAATCTCGAGATTCCCCGATGTGCAATTGCACATCTTAGGTCTGGTGCCAGCGCACCATCCCGGAATGACGGAGACTGGGTTGCTTCCTGGCCTCGCCCCGCGCAACGCCTGGAAGCTACGTATCATTCTTCAATACCTTAAACACGCCGCTGGCCGTGGCGATACAGCGATCGGTTGCGGTTACCTCGGTGGTCACGAAGATGAGACTGCGGGTGGCGCGCACCACGCGTGGTTTTGACAGCAAAACCTCGCCGATCTTGCCGCTATCGACAAAATGGGTGTCGAGCTGGACCGTGGCCAGCGTCGGCCGGCCCGATACGAACCGCGCCGTCATCCCGCAGGTGCGGTCCGCGAACGTCATCAACAGCCCGCCCTGCACCAGGCCGCGGCGGTTGTGGTGCTTGTCCTGCGCGATCAGCGCATATTCATGCACGCCGTCCACCACCCGCTGCCACAGCGGCCCGACCAGACTGATGAATCCCGTGGTGTCGACGATGGTCCAGCCGGAGGCCTTGAGTTTCTCCGCGGCCGTGTCGGGCATATCAGGGTCTCTCCGGTCTTGCGGGCTGTTCAGGTTGTCGGTCATTTCATCAAACGCCGGCGTGTTGTAGTCAAGCGGGATGACCCATCCATTCGACGATACCACGAGGCGGAATATCGCCGAGCGCTGCGCGGCGTTTGCACGGCTGCCGGCGAGCGAACCGGCGGCGTTGCTGAAGCGGGCCGCGGTCGCGGTCGCGCTGGTTGAGGCCGGCGACGGGACCAACGGGACGACGCTGTTATTGACGCTGCGCGCGGCGGGCCTGCGCGCCCACAGGGGTCAGTGGGCGCTGCCGGGCGGACGCTGCGATGAGGGCGAGACGCCGGTTGCGGCGGCGCTGCGCGAGCTTCACGAAGAACTCGGCGTTGAACTTGGGCCCGATGATGTCCTGGGCATGCTCGACGAGTATCCGACGCGGTCCGGCTATCTCATTACGCCGGTCGTGCTATGGGCGGCCAAAAGCGCCGGAATCTCGCCCAATCCCGATGAGGTCGCCTCGGTGCATCGGATCGCGCTCGACGATATCGAACGGCCTGATGCCTTCGACTTCGTCGCCATTCCCGAGAGCACGCGGCGCGTGATCCGGTTTCGTCATGCCGGCCACTTCATCCACGCCCCGACCGCGGCCTTGATCTACCAGCTCCGCGAAGTGCTGGCAGGCCGCGACACCCGCGTCGCCGAACTGGAGCAGCCGGTGTTTGCGTGGAAGTGAGGCCTCACTGTCATTCCGGGATGGTGCGTTAGCACCAGACCCGGAATCTCGAGATTCCGGGTTCGATGCTTCGCATCGCCCCGGAATGACGGAGTCCAGATTGGCTTGCGAACACCGGCCCTTTCGACGACGATGCAGCGCGATAAAAACAATAAACTCGGGAGTCTCAGTGAAATGCACATCTGGAAATTGGTGTTTTGCGTCGCCGCCCTCATGTCCGGCCTGTCCGGCGTATCCGTTCAAGCGCAGGCGCAGACCTTTCCGAACCGCCCGATCACACTCGTCATTCCCTTCGCGCCCGGCGGCTCGACCTCGATCGTCGGCCGCGTGATCGCCGACAAGATGAGCCAGCTGCTCGGCGAAGGCATCGTCATCGACAATCGTCCCGGCGCCGGCGGCACCGTCGGCAGCAAGATGGTGGCGAAGAGCGAACCCGATGGCTATACGATCTTGCTGGGCTACACCGGCACGCTGGCGATCGGACCGTCGCTCTACAAGAATGTCGGCTACGATCCGCGCAAGGATTTTGCGCCGATCGGCATGATCGGCAACGCGCCCAGCGCGGTGGTGGTGCATCCCTCGTTCCCCGCCAAGTCCATCGCCGAACTGATTGCTTATGCAAAGGCCAATCCCGGCAAGGTCAATTTTGGCTCCGCCGGCGTCGGTTCGGTCAACCATATCACCGGCGAATATTTCGCCCGTTCCGCCGGCATTACGCTGATGCATATTCCCTATAAGGGCACCGGTCCTGCGCTGACCGATCTGCTGGGCGGCCACATTCCGATGGCGCTGGCGCCGATTCCGGCCGTTCACGCCAACATCGCGGCCGGTCTGTTGCGTGCCCTGGCGGTGACCGGCAAGACCCGCTCCGGCCTGCTCCCGGACGTGCCGACGATTGCGGAAGAGGGGCTGACCGGGTTCGAGGCGTCGCTATATTACGGCCTGGTGGCGCCGGCCGGCACGCCGCGGCCGATCATCGACAGGCTCAACAAGGAATTGCGCACAGCACTGGCCTCCGACGAGGTGAAGAAGCAATTGGGCCTCGACGGCACCGAGATCACGTCGGGCAGCCCGGAGGACTACGCCGATTTCATCGACAAGGACGAAAAGAAGTGGTCGGAACTGGTCAAGGCCAGCGGCGTCGAGCAGGAGTGAGGGAACTGAGGCGGCGGAGTCGCGATCCTGAAGTCTGATTTGGAATTCGCTCGTGCGGCATGCTCGGTGCCACCTCTCCCGTGGGGAGAGGTCGATTTGCGCAGCAAATCGGGTGAGGGATTAAGGTCTACCGATAGAGCGAACGCCCTCACCCGGCGCTGTCCGGACGACGCTTCGCGTCGCCGCGAGCGCCGACCTCTCCCCACGGGAGAGGTGGCAGCCCATCACCTGCGCCGATGCTTCAATCGTCATCACGCCATTTCGGGGCTGACTTGCGCGGCTGGCGCTTGCTAGACACGAACGATGGCCTCCCATCCGATTCGCTATCGTCCCGGATATCTCGCGCTCGCGCTTTTGCTGATCGCGCCGCGGGCGGCTGCGATGGACGCGCGCGTGCTGCCGGCATCAACCGCCGGCGCGATGGCGCAAGTGGCCTCGCCGCAGGCGATCGCCGAATATCGTGTAAAACTCAGGGAATATCAGCAAGCGCGCGGCGCGTTCGAAGACGAGGCGAGCGCCTATTGGACTTCGATTGCCGACAAGCGGCGCGGCCGCAACGCCAAGCGGCGCGAACACCTGCCGATCGGGCTCGACGACTATGTGCTGACCCAGCCGCCGACCTATACCGGGCCGAAGCGGCCGGTTAATCCGCAGCCGGAGCCGTCTCCGCCACGCGAGCGCAAGCCCATTCCGGTCGTCGCCGACCTGTTGAAAGCCGCCGCCGAGCAATTCCAGTTCGCCCCGCAGCGGCCCGCCAGCGAAATCGAGTTCAAGCGCGCCTATGCCCGTGCGGCGTCGGCGGCGGGGCTGACGCGCGAGCAGGCGGTTCGGGTTTATTCGTTCGAAACCGGCGGCAACGGCAATCACGACATGCAGTCGGGACTGGAGTACGCGCGGCCGGGCGCGCGCGCGATCTCGACCGCGATCGGCTACAATCAGCTGCTCACCACCAACACCGTCGAACTGCTCGCCGAGCAGGGCCCCGAATTCGTCCGCGCGCTTTCGGAAAAGGCCGCGCAAATGTCCGGCGCGGCGCGCCAGGCGATGGAGCACAAGATCGCGGTGCTGAAACGAATGGTGGCGCTGGCGCGCGCGGTGCCGGACGAATGGGGCCAGCACGAAAAGATCGGCGAAACGCCGGCAGGCTGGGCCATGCATGCCATGGTGCTGGACATCGACGTCGGTCCGCTGCTGCAGACCCACAAGCTCTTGACCTCGGTGATCTTCGCCCGCGCCAAGGGCTATACCCGCCCGCTCACCGCCGCCGAACTGGAGATGATGAACCTGACCGGCGACGGCACCGGGCTCGACATGGTGACGATGCCGCAGGCGATGCGCGAGCAGGTCCCGACCTCGAATTTCTTCCAGCGCTCAGGCTACGAGCGCAACCCGGTGGCGATTCGCCACAACACGGTGGCGAAACTGCTTGCGATCACCGATGCGAGGATGGACAGCAACAGCAACCTGCCGGGCGCCAAGGATCTCGCGGCGGCGTTTTGAGTCAGCAGCGCGCCTATCTTCCCTCTCCCCTTGTGGGAGAGGTTGGCTCGAATGAGCGCAGCGAATTCGAGACGGGTGAGGGGTCTGTTTCCGCAGATAGAGACCCCTCATCCGGCGCGGACTTTGTCCGCGCCACCTTCTCCCACAACAAGGGGAGAAGGAAAAGCACCGGCATCAGTCGCACCGCCCTCTCCCCTTGTGGGAGAGGGCATCACCGGCGCCAGCCCCAAACTCGCTTCGGCGAGGGGTTGTATCAGCGGGCAGATCGCCCGTGGACAGAACCCCTCATCCGGCAGCCTTCGGCTGCCACCTTCTCCCACAAGGGGAGAAGGGAAGAAGCCCCCTCTCAATTCGATCCGAACATGAACTTGCCGTCACCCTCGAGATACGGACCGCTGCGCATATAGAGCTGGCCGTTCTGGCCGATGAAAAACAGCGTGCCCTTGGGCACCTTCTTGGCGCCCTTCAACAGCAGGCCCGCATTGTTGGTGCCCATCTTGTAGGAAAAGGTCTTACCCTCCTTGTCGTAGCCGTAACCCATGTCCGGCGACAGCACCCACGGCGTCGGCGCGGGAGTTTCCGCAAATGCGGAGGTCGCCAGCGCGCTCAGCGCGACGGCGATCCAAAGCGTCCTGGTCGAAAATCTCGTCATCATGCTTGCTCCTCAGCAACCCGCCGGAAAAATTTGATCTCGCCTGACGCGCGATCGAACAAATCACGAACACCGTTGTCCCGTCAATACGCTGGCTGCTTCGCCATCGCATGCGCGCCAAGCGACTTTTGATTTCCCGCCTCCGGCTTCGCGACTATCGTGCGATTTTAGTCTAGAAGCCTGCTTCTCAAAATACGTCATAGGGATGATTCGGATGAACCACGTCATGAAAATCTGTTGGGGCGTCGCGCTGTCGTTGGTGACGCTGGTTCCTGTCGCCCGTGCCGACGAATTCGAGCTCAGCCACAACCAGAGGATTTCCTGCAGCCGGGGCCTGAGCGCCGGGAAACTCAATACCGCGACCTGCAAATCCTACGCCTATATCTTCAACGTCAAGACCTCGGAATATTTCAGGTGCCAGGTCAGCCTGGCGCTGACGCGGGACAACAAGGAAGTGATCAACGTCCAGACCGACGGCGGCTGTACCAAGAAGCCCCGCATCTTCGAAAACGACTCCCACTATACGTTCGACGCCACCGAGACCGAACCGCCCAACACCAATTCATTTTTCGGCCCCGGCGGCTATTCGGTATGGGCGGCCGACACGTCAGCGCAGAAAGTCCGCGGCTGCATCACCATCAGTTCCGGCCTCGGCTCCGACATTTCGAAGTGCCTCGACATGACGTTTCAGTGACAGCTCCGGCTCCTCGCCATCCAGTCATCAGGACACGATGCTCGGTGCCGGGACTGTCGTAGCGGCTGGACGTTCGGCGTTGTCCCGCAACGTTTCCGGCATCATCGCGCAGAAGCCGATCAGTCCCGCCGCCGCGATTCCAGCCAAAAACAGAAACGCGGCGCTGTAGCCGGCCCCGACTACGATGAAGCCGGCGACCGCGGCGCTCAATGCGCCGCCGAGGCCCGCCGCGGTGGCGATCGCGCCCTGGCTGACATTGAAATGTCCGGTGCCGCGGGTCAGATCGGCGACCACAAGCGGAAACAGCGCGCCGAAAATCCCGGCGCCGACGCCGTCGAGCAGTTGCACCGACACCAGCCAGTACGGATTGTCGGACAGCGGATACAGCGTGCCGCGAAGCGCCAACACGGCCAGCGCCACGGCGAATATCGGCTTGCGCCCCCAGACATCAGCCTTGCGCCCCACCACCATGGCGACCGGCACCATCACGACCTGCGCCGCGATGATGCAGACCGACATCAGCGTGGTGCCGAGGTCGCGATTGACCAGCGCCAGTTTTTGGCCGACCAGCGGCAGCATCGCCGCGTTCGAAAAGTGAAACAGGACCGTCGCGGCCGCGAAGATCAACAGCGGCCTGCAGGACAGCAGCACCTGGAATCCGGACGGCTGGTCGCGATGGCCGGCGCGGCCCGCGCTCGCCGCGTCAAGGCCGCGCGCGAGGTGATGGTCGATCGCATCGGCCGGGATCGACAGCGTCGCGAACACGCTGGCGACGGCCATCGCGGCCAGCAGCCTGAACACCACAATGGGACCGTAGAAATAGGCTGTCACCGCCGCGATCGCCGCCGCCGTGGCATTGCCGGCGTGATTGAAGGCCTCGTTGCGGCCGATACGTCGGGTGAAGGCCCTGGGTCCGACGGTGCCCAGCGTCACCGCGGCGATGGCGGGCGGAAAGATCGCGCCCGCGCAGGCCGCAAGCGCCTGCGTCGCCGCCACCACTTCGAACCGATGGATCAGCGGCAGGGCGAGGCACGCCGCGGTCACCACGATCGCGGCTGCGACCATCAGGGCGCGCTTTGCGGTGCTGCGGTCGATCAGCGCGCCGGCCGGCGTCTGGGCGATGATGCCGGCAAGGGCGGCCACCGACATCACCACGCCGATGCTGGCCTGATCCCATTTTTGTTCGGTCAAAAGATAGATCGACAGATAAGGGCCGAGGCCGTCCCGCACATCGGCGAGAAAGAAATTCAGCGCATCCAGCACGTGCTCGATCGACTTTCCGGCCTCTCGCAAGTGAAACCTCGCGCTGGCGTGGGTAAGTCTTCCAACGGCGGCATCGATAGCCGGTTCCCGCAGGCCCCGCGCGGAGGCGGCGGCCGCCGCCGGCCCAAGGCTTATTGTCGCAATCTCGTTTTGGGCGATCGGATAGGTTGACCCCGAGCCTTCCTCCGTCCAATTTCCTGGCCGGCTTCTGGGGGGAATAATAATCATGATTTCGAAGTTGGTTGCCGCCGCCGTTGCGGTGGTGGCGGTTCTGTCGGCGCCGGTCGCGCGGGCGCAAGCATTCATCAACGTGCTGACCGGCGGAACCTCCGGCGTCTATTATCCGCTCGGCGTCGCCATCGGAAAAATCTACAGCGACAAGATTCCAGGCGTGAAGACCCAGGTGCAGGCCACCAAGGCGTCGGTCGAGAACCTGATTTTGCTGCAGCAGGGCCGCGGCGAGATCGCGTTTGCGCTCGGCGATTCCTTGAAGGCCGCCTGGGAAGGCGACGAGGAGGCAGGCTTCAAGTCCAAACTCGACAAGCTGCGCACCATCGGCGCGATTTATCCGAACTATATCCAGATCGTCGCCACCGCCGACAGCGGCATCAAGACGCTGGCCGATCTCCGGGGCAAGAGCCTCTCGGTCGGGGCGCCTAAGTCGGGAACCGAACTTAACTCGCGCGCCATCCTGGCCGCGGCCGGACTGAGCTACAAGGATATCGGCAAGGTCGAATATCTGCCGTTCGCCGAATCCGTCGACCTGATGAAAAATCGCCAGCTGAACGCGACGCTGCAATCGGCCGGTCTCGGCGTGGCTTCGCTGAAGGATTTGAGCACGTCGACCGAGATCTCCGTGGTGTCGGTTCCAAAGGAGATCGTCGACAAGATCGGGCCGCCCTTCGTGTCGGTCATGATCCCGGCCAATACCTATACCGGCCAGGACAAGGACGTTCCGACCGCGGCGGTGGTCAACTATCTCGTCACCAGTTCGGCGGTATCAGACGATCTCGCCTACCAGATGACAAAACTGATTTTCGAATCGCTGCCGGAACTGGCGAACTCGCACGTCGCCGGCAAGGAGATCAAACTTGAAAACGCCGCGATGGGCAGCCCGGTGCCGCTGCACCCCGGCGCGATCCGCTATTACAAGGAAAAGGGCCTTATTAAATAGGGCGAGTTCGTTTTTGCGTCATGGCCGGGCTTGTCCCGGCCATCCACGTCTTCAGGTCAAGCAAGGAAGACGTGGATGCCCGCGCCAAGCGCGGGCATGACGAACACGGGACTACGAGCGCGCTATAGGCGCGCTCGACACGGGCGCTGGGGAGCGACGAGATGCTGCAGGCTGAGGGCGCCGAGGGGCCCGTCAAGGTCGAATTCGACAATTTCGAGCACGGCTTTCCGGAAGGCTTCGGCCCCGCCGGCTGGAGCCATCTGGCCTATACCGTCGGTATCGCCTTCGCGGCCTTTCAGCTCGTGATCGCGGCCTGGAACGTGCTGCCGAGCCAGGTGGTGCGCGGCGTTCACGTCGGCTTCCTGATCCTGATGACCTTCGGCCTGATCGGCAACTTCACCGCCAAAGATAATGCCGGCCGCGCGATCGGCTGGCTGATCGGCAGCGTCGGATTCTTGTGCGGGCTGTATCAGTGGATATTCTATGCCGACCTGATCGCGCGCGACGGCGATCCGACGCAGCTCGATCTGGCGGTCGGCACCTTGCTCGGGGTGCTGATCTTCGAAGGCACGCGGCGGCTGATGGGCCTGGCGCTGCCGCTGATGTGCGGCGCCTGCCTGCTCTACTGGTCCTTCGGCCAGTATCTGCCGGCGCCGCTCAATCATCGCGGCTACGGCTTCGACCAGATCATCACGCACCTTTCCTACGGCACCGAAGGGTTCTACGGCGTGCCGATCTATGTCTCGGCGACCTACATCTTCCTGTTCATTCTGTTCGGCTCGTTCCTCGAGCGCGCCGGCATGATCCGGTTGTTCACCGATGTCTCGCTGGGCCTGTTCGGCGGCACCCGCGGCGGTCCGGCCAAGGTCGCGGTGTTTGCCTCGGGCATGATGGGAACGATATCGGGCTCCGGTGTCGCCAATGTCGTCACCGTCGGCCAGTTCACGATTCCGCTGATGATCAAGTTCGGCTATCGCCGCGCCTTCGCCGCCGGCGTCGAGGCCACCGCCTCGATGGGCGGACAGATCATGCCGCCGGTCATGGGCGCGGTCGCCTTCATCATGGCGGAAACGCTGGGTGTCGAATATTCCGTCATCGTCAAGGCCGCGGTGATCCCCGCGATCCTGTACTTCGCCTCGGCGTTCTGGATGGTGCATCTGGAAGCCGGCAAATACGGCCTGGTCGGCATGAAGCGCTCGGAAATCCCGAGCGCCTGGAGGGCGCTGGTGGCACGCTGGTACCTGGTGTTGCCGCTGGCGGCGCTGGTTTACATGCTGTTCGAAGGTTTTACGCCCTTGTACGCCGGCAGCGTCGGCCTCGCGCTGACGGTGGCGCTGATCCTCGGCGCCAGCATCGCGCTCGGCTTTTCCTCCAGCGTGCTGCGCTATGTTTTCTGGATCGGCCTTGCGCTCGTCGCCGCGGCGGTGTCGCATAACGGGCTGGAGATCGTTCCGGTGGCCTGCGTGGTCGGCGTGCTGGTGCTGATGTCAGCGATCACCCGCGGCGGCCGGGCTACCTTGCGGGCCTGCCGCGATTCGCTCGCCGACAGCGCCAAGTCGGCGCTGACCGTCGGCATGGCCTGCGCCATCGTCGGCGCCATCATCGGCATGATGTCGCAGACCGGCGTCGGCACCATCTTCGGCAGCTGGATCATCGGGCTGGGCGACAAGAGCCTGTTCCTCGCGCTGGTCATGACCATGCTGCTGTCGATCCTGCTCGGCACCGGCATCCCGACCATCCCGACCTATATCATCACCGCCGCACTGGCAGCGCCGGCGCTCGCCAAACTCGGCGTGCCCCTGATCGTCAGCCATATGTTTGCGTTCTACTACGGCATCATGGCCGACCTCTCGCCGCCGGTAGCGCTGGCGGCGCTGGCGGCAGCCCCGATCGCCAGGGAAAACCCCGACAAGATCGGCTGGGAGGCGATGCGCATCGCGCTCGCCGGCTACGTGATCCCGTTCATATTCGTCTATTCGCCGGCGCTGATGCTGCAGGCTGGCGACCCGATGGCCGCCCAACTCGGATTCTACGGCGCGGTAGCGTTTGCGACGTTCAAGGCCTTGGTCGCCATCGCCCTGTTCGGCATGGTCGCGATCGGTTTTCTGTTTACGCGGCTGACGCTGGCAGAGCGGGCCTTCACCTTCGCCGCGGCGCTGTGTCTGCTCGGCGATTTCCGCTTCAGCGACACCGCTGGTTTCGTGCTGACGATCGCGATCGTGCTCCGGCAATGGCGCTTGAGGCCGCGTACCGCAGTGGCGGCGGCTTGAGCCTGTGCCTCGCCTCCGCTGGTGTGGTGAAGACGCTGTCGATTGCGGCTTTCACGCTGGTCTGGACCCATTCGGTCGAAAAGACCGACTGGCAGGAGGACTGGCGCATCTCGCCTGATGGCCTCGAACTGGTGCAGGCGCGGGTGAAGGGCTCCGGCGCCGGCATGGAGCCGCCGCCGGACGCGCGGCTCGTCGACGGCTGGTTTCAATGGCAGCCCCGGCGGGCGCCGATGCCGGAACTGCTGCTCGGCAATTCCGGCGCCGCCGGCGAATGGCGGCTGTGCAGCGACGGAAACTGCCGGACGCTGTCGGAAATTTTCGGACATCCGATCGGCGTTGGCGTCATAAAGATGAGCGCGTGTGAGCTACGATGATTGAATCATAAAAAGGGGGAGAGCGCTGATGCAACGGCTCAAGGGCAAGACAGCGATCGTGGTCGGCGCCGGTTCGATCGGGCCGGGCTGGGGCAATGGCAAGGCGACCGCCGTGACCTTTGCCCGCGAAGGCGCGCAGGTGTTTTGCGTCGACCGCAACGGCGAGGCCGCCGAAGAGACCGTCAGGATCATCGCCTCCGAAGGCGGCAACGCCACCGCGTTTACATCGGATGCCTCGCGCGCCGGCGATGTCGAGGCGATGGTGGCGGCCTGCATGAAGGCCCATGGCCGCATCGACGTGCTCGACAACAATGTCGGCATCGCCGAGATGGGCAGCGTGGTCGAGGTGTCGGAAGCCGATTGGGACCGCGTCTTCGCCGTCAATCTCAAAAGCGCCTTCCTGGCCATGAAGCACGTCATCCCGGTGATGGCGCGGCAGGGCGGCGGCTCGATCATCAATATTTCCTCGATCGCCTCGATCCGCCATACCGGCGTGTCCTACGTCACCTACGCCGCCACCAAGGCCGCGATGAACCAGATGACGCGCACCACGGCGGTCGAATTCGCGCCGAAACACATCCGGGTCAACGCCATCCTGCCCGGCCTCATGAAGACGCCGATGGTCGAGCATTCCGCGGGCCTGGCGGCGAGTTATGCCGCTGGTAACGTCGAGGCGATGTGGCGGGCGCGCGATGCGCAGGTGCCGATGGGACACATGGGCGACGCCTGGGACGTCGCCAACGCGGCGCTGTTTCTCGCCTCCGAGGAATCGAAATACATCACCGGGATCGAACTGGTGGTCGATGGCGGGATTACGCTGAAGGTGAGCTGAGGTTATCTAACTCTCCCTCGTCGTCCCGGCATTCGCCGGGACGACGAGTAGCTACCCCTGCGCGCTCAGCTCCCGCCAGTCGAATTCTTCCTCGAGTTGGTGAAAGGCGTCGTCGCCGATCGTTTCCGACTGACGCAGCGCGATGATCGATCGCCGTGCGGCACCGATCGCGCGCCGCCGCAGCGGGTCGGCCGGTAACTCCCCGCTGGCAATGGCGCCAACGGGATCCGCTTCCGCGTGAAGCAGCAGCGCGCGGTATTCGAGCCGGAGAAGTTCGGCTGCTTCGGACGGGTCGCCGTCGATTTCATCCAGCGCCGCCTGGTAGGCGATGACGCGGGCGCGGGCGACTTCCGCGATCACCGGATTGTCTTGCTTCAACCGCAGCACCGCGATCAGCGGCCGCAACGTCAGACCCTGGATCACCAGCGATCCCAGCACCACGGAAAAGGCGGTCAGCAGAATGAGATCGCGATAGGGAAAGCCCGGCGGGAGCGCAAACGCCGCCGCCAGCGTGACGATGCCGCGCATGCCGCACCACGATATGACGATGCCGCCCTTGAGGGTGGGCACGGGCGTCGAGCGCTTTGGGACGAACAGGCCGGCGGCGATCAGGAGCCGGAACGTCGTGCCGTAGAGGGTCACCCAGGCGATGCGTGTCAGCAAGGTAATGCCGAGCACGGCGGCCGCGACCAGGCAATATCTCAATCGCACGGGATCATCGAGCCCTTGCCATATCGGCCGCAACTGCAGACCGATCAGCATGAACGCCAGCACATTGAGGACGAAGACCGCGGTATCCCACACCGCGTAGGACGGCACGCGCAGCCGCGCCGGGGTTCGCGGCTCGGTGCGCGCGATCGTGATGGCATAGGCGACGATGGTCAGGATGCCGGAAAGCCCGAGACGCTCGGCAACGATCCATACCGTGAAGGTGCCGGCGAACTGCACCACGATCGAACTCGGCGCATCCGTGATCCGCCGGGTCAACAGCAACGAAATCCGCGCGAACAGATAGCCGGCGAGCAGGCTTCCCGCCGACGCCAACACGATCGGCGGCGCGAACTCGCGCCACCCGAGGTGCTGGACCGCGGGGGCGCCGACGGCAAAGCGATAAATCAGGAGCGCGCCGGCGTCATTGAGCAGGCTTTCGCCTTCGAGGATTTTGACAATCCGGTAGGGCAGCTTGACCTGACGAAGGATGGCGGTCGCCGCGGCCGCATCGGGCGGCGCCACGATGGCGCCGAGCGCGATCGCCGCCGCCCACGGCATGTCCGGCAGCAGCCAGTGCGCGACCACCGCCACCGCCGCGGTGGTAGAGCCGACGGCGGCGAACACCAGCGTGGATATCGGCAACCAGTTGTTCCGCAGGTCGCGCAGCGAAGTATCGAAGGCGGCATCGAGCAGCACGGGGGCCACGAACAGGGCCAGCGCCAGGTCGGGCTCCAGTGTCCAGGACGGCACTGACGGCACGTATGCGAGCAGCGTGCCGCCGAGGCAAAGGAAAGTCGGGTACGGCACCTTGAGCCGCCGGGCCAGTGCCGACAGCAGCACGGCGCCAAGCAGCAAGGCGATGAGCCATTCGAATGTCGTCAAAGCACGGTTCCTGTCGGCCGCCCGATGTTCCCGTCATCAATTCTACCATCAAATTCCGCAAGCTCATCACCGCCCCGATTTCCCGGCGGCGCCGATCCGCGCTACCATGCCGCGCCATGACCGCCGTGGTATCGGGACGGCCTGCAGGACGCGATCGATGCGACGAATTTTCTTAAAGCCGATCCGGAACGCCGCCGCGGGCGCCCTGCTGTGGGCGGCATCGTCACCGGGCGCGCTCGCGACCGGCACCGAGCCCGCCACGGATCCAGAGGTCGACCCCGCGCCCTGCGTCGCGGCAGCGGCCGCCGATGACGCCGACAGGATCATCGCCATTTGCGGCGAACTGGTGGATAACGAAAAGACGGTCAAGGCCGATCGCGTGAAGGCGCTGATCGCGCGCGCCGGTGCTTACGACCGCAAGGACATGATCGACCGCGCCATCGGCGACTACGACACCGCGCTGCGGCTCGACCCGAGCCTTGCCGATATCTTCAATGCCCGCGGCGAACTCTGGCGCCGGAAGGGCGACCGGCTCCACGCGCTGCAGGATTTCGGCGCGGCCATCAAGCTCAATCCGCAGCACGAGGCGGCCCGCGCCAACTATAAATCGCTGGCGCTGGAGCTGGAGTGGCTCGGGGCGCAGATGGCGATCAAGAACAGGCCGGCTGCTGGTTCGAAATCAAGTCCGGCCTTGAAATGATGCCGCATCCGGTGACAATGCCGGACGATAAAGCGATTGTCGCCCGTATCGTCATGGCCGGGCTCGTCCCGGCCATCCACGTCTTTGCTTTCACTGCCGAGGCAGAAAGACGTGGATGCCCGGCACAAGGCCGGGCATGACGGGGGAGCGGATCGACTGCCGCGGGAGAGCGACGCCATGAACATTCAGGACAACAGCCGCTATCACGAGGTCCATGCCCGTTCGCTCAGGGACCCCGAGGGGTTCTGGGGCGAGGCGGCGCGCGACATCGACTGGATCGAGCCGGCCAGGAAGGTGTTCGATCCCGCGATGGGGCTGTACGGGCGCTGGTTCGCCGGCGCCGTGGTCAACACCTGCTACAACGCGCTCGACCGCCATGTCGCCGGTGGGCGCGCCGACCAGGTGGCCCTGATCCACGATTCGCCGCTGGCGGGCAGCGTCACCAGGTTGACCTATGCCGAGATGCTGCATGAGGTGAAAACGCTCGCGGCCATCATGCAGGACTTCGGCGTCGCCAAGGGCGACCGCGTCATCCTCTATATGCCGATGGTGCCGGAAGCCATGATCGCGATGCTGGCCTGCGCCCGGATTGGCGCCGTGCATTCGGTGGTGTTCGGCGGCTTCGCTGCGAAAGAACTCGCCACCCGGATCGAAGACGCCAAACCAAAACTGATCTTCTCGGCCAGCTGCGGGCTCGAGCCCGGCCGCATCGTGCAATACAAGCCGCTGCTGGACGAGGCGATAAAACTTTCCAGCCTCAAGCCGCAGGCCTGCCTTATCCTGCAGCGGAAGCAGCAGCCTTGCGAGCTCACGGCGGGGCGCGATCACGACTGGGCTGAACTCCGAGCCAAGGCCATGGCGGCAAAGAAATCCGCCGACTGCGTGCCGGTGCTGGCCACCGATCCGCTCTATATCCTCTACACCTCCGGTACTACCGGCAAACCGAAGGGGGTGGTGCGCGACAATGGCGGGCATCTGGTCGCGCTGAAATGGTCGATGTTCAATCTCTACGGCGTCAAGCCCGGCGAGGTGTTCTGGTGCGGCTCCGACATCGGCTGGGTGGTCGGCCACTGCTACATCGTTTACGCGCCGCTGTTTCACGGCGCGACCTCGATCATGTATGAGGGCAAGCCGATCGGCACGCCGGACGCCGGCGCCTTCTGGCGCGTCATTTCGGAACACAAGGCGGTGGCATTCTTCACCGCGCCGACCGCGTTCCGCGCCATCCGCAAGGAAGACCCCGACGGCAAATTCATCCGCCAGTACGATCTGGCAAAATTCCGCACGCTGTTCCTTGCCGGCGAGCGCGCCGATCCGCCGACGGTGGCGTGGGCGGAAGCGCAATTGAAGGTGCCTGTCATCGATCACTGGTGGCAGACCGAAACCGGCTGGTGCATCGCCGGCAATCCGGTGGGGCTTGGCATGCTGCCGGTGAAGCACGGCTCGCCGACGGTGCCGATGCCGGGCTACCAGGTCGAAATCGTCGATGAAGCCGCAAGACCTTTGCCCGCCGATGTCATGGGCTCGATCGTCATCAAACTGCCGATGCCGCCGGGCTGCCTGCCGACGCTGTGGGAGCAGGACGAGCGCTGCAAGGAAGCCTATTTCAACGAATTCCCCGGCTACTACAAAACCTCCGATGCCGGCTACAAGGACGCGGACGGCTACGTCTACGTGATGGGCCGTACCGACGACATCATCAATGTCGCCGGCCACCGGCTCTCCACCGGCGGCATGGAAGAGATTCTCGCTTCCCATCCCGACGTCGCCGAATGCGCGGTGCTCGGCATCCAGGATTCGATCAAGGGCGAAGTGCCCTGCGGCTTCCTGGTGCTGAAGGCCGGCGTCACCAGAAGCCATGCCGAGATCGAGAAGGAGATCGTGGCGCTGGTGCGGGACAAACTCGGCCCCGTCGCCGCGTTCAAGCTCGCCATCACGGTTGCGCGGCTGCCGAAGACGCGGTCGGGCAAGATCCTGCGCGGCACCATCAAGAAGATCGCCGACGGCGAGCCATGGACGATGCCCGCGACCATCGAGGATCCCAGGGTACTCGACGAGATCGGGGACGCGCTGAAGGGAAGGGTGTGAGGAGGGCGTATGCGCGCGGAAGTAGATGGTCCGTGAACATGCTGCACCCTGATGTCGTCATGCCCGGGCTTGACCCGGGCATCCATCACCTTCAAGAAAATCGCCTTGTTTTCGATGGATTGCCGGGTCAAGCCCGGCAATGACGAAACAGGAACAACGGATGGATCCCGCGCATGCCCCATAACTCCGCTCGAGCCTGCATGGCGCTGTTGCTCGCCGCACCGCTGCTTGCCGGCTGCCTCGAGCGCGGACAGTCGACGATGGTCAATGCAGCCGGCGATGACGATGATGCGTTCTGTCGCGCCAGCAGTAAGGTCGGCTCGCCGGAATATGTCGCCTGCCGCAAGGATCGCGATGTTCAACGCAGCAACGCCAACGCGCGCGCCGACCGGCAGCAGCGCGATCTCGGCGAATACATGCTGAACAACCCGGTGCACCCGTAGCGGGCGTCATCCCGCGTCAGCGCAACGGCGGGGATCGCGGAAGGTGCGAGTTCCTGCGAGCCTCGAAGGTTGGGACTTGGTGCGGAGCTTTATCGGTGTAGGATCGAAGTCGAACAGGAGGCGGCCATGAACGAAGACGTTTTCAACACCAGCCTGCGCAAATTTCTCAAGAAGGTCGGCGTCACCTCGCAGCGCGAGATCGAAAAGGCGGTGCGCGATGCAGTGGAAGCCGGCCGTCTCAAGGGCCACGAAAAGCTGCCGGCCAAAATGGTTCTCACGCTCGGCGGCATCAGCCTGACGCATGAGGTCACCGACGAGATCGAGCTGGGCTAGGTCGAGGCAGAGTAATTTCTCGATCAAGTCGGGTCGAGGATGCCGAAGAAGGCGACCAGCGCGAGAACGCCGGCTCCCAGCGCCAGTTCGGCGTAGGTGCCGTGACGAATCTGGATTATCGCGCGGTCAGGTTCTGCAACCATGTGCGGCACGAAGATATAGCGGTTCACGAGGGCGAGGCCGGTCATGCCGGCGACCAGGGCCATCTTGGCAACCAGCAGCATCTGGTAGGTCGAGGTAAAATCGGTCGGCCAGCGCCCCAACACCAGGACAGTGTTTACAATTCCGGTCGCGATCGCCAGCGCAACAGCAAGATGACCCGCCGAAGAAAACCGGCGGAGTGCGGTCTTGGCTTCCGTGCAGAAGGCCGGGTCGCGCAGGCGGGCGAGACAGCCCGGCAGAGCGAGCAGCGAGCCAAGCCAGGCGCCGCCGGCGAGGAGATGCGCGGCATCGTTGAGGATGTGGAGCACACCCCGCGTGCCTTCGTCCATATTGGCGTGGCCGGTGAGCGCGAGGCTCGCGAGAAGCAAGCCGGATAGCGCCAGCCTTGCAATGGGAGTCGAGCGCCAGAGCAGCGCTGCCGCCAGAAGGAGCGATAGAGCCAGCCGAACCAGCCAGGCTTTGCCCATCGCGGTATCGCACAGAAGCACCGACAAAGTGCTGCGGTCTAAAGCCGATTGCCAGCTTTCCCCGATGACAGCCGCTTCGATGGGTAACCACGCCAAGGTCGAGAATACGGCGAGCGAGCTTGCTGCAACGGTGAGGAAATTCGACGAAGCCGTGATGGCCTGGCCGAGTCGCTTTGGCGCGACGCAGGCGATAAAGCCGCTGACCCCATAGGCGGTGATCGCGGCGGCATCGAAGCACAGCCGGACAAGCGCCAGTGCAACGTGCGGCGCGATCAATGACCTACCGTGAATTGATAAGTGCCGTGTGTGGTATGGCCGTCCTTGGCGAGCGCGTGCCATTCAACCGTATATATGCCGGCGCCGAGCTGACCAGTGATGGGCACCATCATCACCTTGTCGTCGCTCGGGCTGAGCGACGGCGCTCCGGTCGATACGGCCTTGCCGTCCGATCCCTTCAACGTGACGCCGCTCAGCTTGATCTCCAACCCTTCCGAAAACGTCAGCGATAATGCGGCCGGCGCAGTCCCCACGGTCCCGCCGGCGGCAGGAGCCTCAGCCTGCAGATGAGCATGCGCCCAGGCACTGCCGTCGAACAGCAGGCAGGAGAGAAGCGCAAGCGTACAGGCCGTGGTCTTCATCGGGGGATCCTTCGTAAAGGCAGTCAGATGGCTGGAAATCTGCCGGCGCTGAGGTGCTCCACGTCACACCGTAGATGATGTTGCGAAATCGAACGCAAGCCCTTCGATTCGAACGCCGCAACACGCGCTGAACACGAGTCTAAGCACGCGATCTGCTTTCCCAACTAAATTAAATTTCAGGAAGTCGTCCCTTCTTCCTATTAGTCTGCGGCCTGAAATCACGGCGAACCGGCACTGCGTCATGGCCGGGTGAGGCCGGGCATGACGAAGAGAGATGCGCGGGCGCTCCACCAAAGTGTGCGCGATCTGCGAACTGCATCGCCACAGAATCCGTCATTCCGGGATGGTGCGTTAGCACCAGACCCGGAATCTCGAGATTCCGGGTTCGATGCTTTCGCATCGCCCCGGAATGACGGGGGCTGCATTTGCCTCCCGTCCTGCGAGGCGCTGGTCAACCCGCTCCGCTGCCCCTCCGACCTATTTCTGATTTTCAGAAATCATTCTTGACGCCTGACCCAAATCACCTCTATATCCCCCGCCATCCTGTTCCACTCAGAGGGGCGTTTCGCGAACGTCACGGACGCGGGGCGGGGGGCGGTGGACGCGGCGGCGCGCTTGACGGGCGATGCCAACGCGGACGGCGAAGACGTGTGGTCCTGACACCCCGACGCTGGTGTCAAGTCGGTGGAGGCAACTCCGCCGGCGACGGTGGCAAGAAAGCCGATCACCGGGGAGAGCACGGTATAAGCCGTAAACCATTGCGCGGGGAATGCCGGATGATTCCGGTGACTCGCTGTGAATACTCGTGTGCATACTCACTACCCATAGCGCACACGAGGCTGCGGGTGCATCGGGCGCCCGGCATTCCCCGCGCCCTCTGAATTGAGAGGGCGGAACGAGCAGGCCAAACCTCGCGCAACACATGCGGCGAGATCGCGGACTCATATCTTGGCGTCATTGCGAGGAGCGAAGTGACGAAGCAATCCACTCTTTGCTCCATGGATTGCTTCGCGGAGCCTGTCATCGGGCGCGCGTTCGCGCGACCCGGCGGCGGGGATGACGACCGCAATTGGTCTGGCGGCGCGGACGACAACAACGATTGGCGCGGCGGTGGGGACGACGACTACGGAGCCGGACAGTACATTGCCGCCAGCCGCCGCCTATTCCTCGTCCGGCTTCTTGCCGCCGATCGTCTTCAGCTTGGCGAAAACGGCGTCGACGTTGAGGTCGTCGCGCTCCTTCTCGCTGGGCTCGAATTCCGGCTCCTTGCGGGTGGTCTCGGAGGCCGGCAGCAGGGTGGCGCCGCCATAGGCGGTATCGATCGGCTTCTCCTTGGCCGCGCGCTGCACCTCGAAGTCGAGTTCGATCTGCGAGCACAGGCCGAGCGTCACCGGATCCATCGGGGTCAACGTCGAGGCGTTCCAGTGGGTACGGTCGCGCACGCTGGCGATGGTGGTCTTGGTGGTGCCGACCAGCCGCATGATCTGCGCGTCCTTCAATTCGGGGTGGTTGCGCACCAGCCACAGGATCGCGCTCGGCCGCTCGTGGCGCCGCGACACCGGGGTGTAGCGCGGGCCCTTCTTCTTGGCCTGCGGCGGCAGCGCCACCTTGCTCTCGCCGAGCTTGAGCCGGTAGTTCGGGTCGTTCTCGCCCTTTTCGATCTCGTCGCGGGTGAGCTGGCCGGTCGAAATCGGGTCCATGCCCTTGATGCCCTGGGCGGCGTCGCCATCGGCGATGGCGCGGACCTCGAGCGGGTGCATTTTGGTGAAATCCGCCACCTGATCGAAGGTCAACGCGGTGTTGTCGACCAGCCAGACGGCAGTCGCCTTTGGCATCAGCGGTGCATTGCTCATGGCAAATCTCCTTTGCGCTTCGCCCACCTGTTTTGGAGGCGAAGCCGTGGTCATCAGCGATGACGGGAATTACGCCCCTATATAAGCCGTCCGGGGCTAACCGCGCAATGGTTAGCTAAACGGCCTTGACAGCGCCCGAAAGCGGTCCCAAGTCGTGCTTTGAATTGACCGTTCCCCGCCCGCCGGCGAGGGGTGATTCGGTCCGAGATCGCATCCATGGCAGCCAAACCACCCCTGAAAATCGTGCTTTGTTCGCCGCGGGGCTTCTGCGCCGGCGTTGTGCGGGCGATCGACACCGTGGAACGGGCGCTGACCATCTATGGCGCCCCGGTCTATGTCCGCCACGAGATCGTCCACAACCGCTACGTAGTCGACAGCCTCAGGACCAAGGGCGCGATTTTCGTCGAGGAACTGGCTGAAATCCCCGACAATACCAACGCGCCGGTGGTGTTTTCGGCCCACGGGGTTCCCAAATCGGTGCCGGCCGACGCCCGGGCCCGCAATTTCTTTTCGCTGGATGCGACCTGCCCGCTGGTGACAAAAGTGCACCGCGAGGCGGCGATCCATTTCAAGCGCGGCCGCGAGATCCTGCTGATCGGGCATTCCCATCACCCCGAGGTGGTCGGCACCCTCGGGCAGCTGCCGCCGGGGGCGGTAACGCTGATCGAGACCGCGCACGATGCGGCGACCTTCACGCCGAAGGATCCCGACAACCTGGCCTTCGTGACGCAAACCACGCTGTCGATCGACGACACCGCCGAAATCGTCGCGATGCTGAAGGAACGGTTCCCGAACATCTCCGGCCCGCACAAGGAAGACATCTGCTACGCCACCACCAACCGCCAGCTCGCGGTCAAGAAGGTGGCGCCCGTAGTCGACGCCCTGATCGTGGTCGGCGCGCCGAATTCGTCGAATTCGCAGCGCCTGCGCGAGGTCGCCGAGCGCGAGGGCTGCCCGATCGCGGTGCTGGCGCAGCGCGCCGGCGATATCGACTGGTCGCGGTTTGAAGGCATCAAGAGTCTCGGCATCACCGCGGGCGCGTCGGCGCCGGAAGTGATCGTCGAAGAGATCATGGGTGCGTTCGCCGAGCGCTACGAACTGCATGTGGAGACGGTCTCGGCCGCGGAAGAGAACGAATTCTTTCCGTTGCCGCGTTCGCTGCGGCCCGACGCCGCGGAATAATCGCGATGGCGGTTTACACCGACGTCGCCGCCGACGAGCTTGCGGAATTTCTGGGGCATTACGACATCGGCGAATTGCTGTCCTACAAGGGCATCGCCGAGGGCGTCGAGAATTCCAACTTCCTGCTCCACGCCACGGCGGGATATTTCATCCTGACGCTGTATGAAAAACGGGTCGCCAAATGTGACCTGCCGTTCTTTCTCGGTCTGATGACGCATCTGGCCTCGCGCGGCATCAGTTGTCCGCAGCCGGTGCGGAACAAGAGCGGCGAGGCGCTGAGTGCGCTCGCCGGCCGGCCGGCGGCGATCATCAATTTTCTCGAAGGCATCTGGCCGCGCAAGCCGAACGCCGCGCATTGCGCCGGCGTCGGCCAGGCGCTGGCGAAAATGCATCTCGCCGGAGCCGATTTTGCGATGGCGCGCGCCAACGCGCTGTCGGTGTCGGGCTGGCGGCCGCTGTTCGATACCGCGGCTTCGCGCGCCGATGAAGTCCAGCACGGGCTGCGGGCGTTCATTGCCGCCGAACTCGATCATCTCGAAGGCGGCGTCTGGCCGAAGAATTTACCGGCCGGGGTGATCCACGCCGACCTGTTTCCGGACAACGTTTTCTTTCTCGGCGAGCGGGTGTCGGGCATCATCGATTTCACCTTCGCCTGCACCGACATGCTGGCCTACGACGTCGCGATCTGCCTCAACGCCTGGTGCTTCGAGAGCGATTATTCGTTCAACGTCACCAAGGCGCGCGCCTTCCTCGGCGCCTATGGCCGCGAGCGGCCCTTGTCCGATGCCGAGCAGGACGCACTGCCGCTCTTGGCGCGCGGCGCGGCGCTGCGCTTTTTGCTGACGCGGCTAGTCGACTTTCTCGATGTTCCCGCGGGCGCGCTGGTGCGGCCGAAGGATCCGCTCGAATATGCCCGCAAGCTGCGGTTTCAGCAGAGTGTCGCCAGCATGCGCGACTACGGCGTCGATGCCTCGGGGCTGGTGGCGTGAGTTCATCTCCGACGGTCACCATCCACACCGACGGCGCGTGCTCGGGCAATCCGGGCCCTGGCGGCTGGGGCGCGATCCTGAAATTCGGCGACGCCGAAAAGGAACTGAAGGGCGGGGAGGCCCATACCACCAACAACCGGATGGAGCTGATGGCCGCGATCTCGGCGCTGGAAGCGCTGAAAAAAACCTGCACGGTCGATCTCTACACCGACAGCCAGTATGTGCGTCAGGGCATCACCGGCTGGATCCACGGCTGGAAGAAGAACGGCTGGCGCACCGCGGACAAGAAGCCGGTCAAGAACGTCGATCTGTGGCAGCGGCTCGACGCGGCGCTGCACCAGCATCAGGTGCGCTGGCACTGGGTCAAGGGCCACGCCGGCCACGACGCCAACGAGCGCGCCGATCAGCTGGCGCGGGAAGGCGTCGCGATGGCAAGGTTGAAGACGTAGACGGGGGACGCGTAGCGATCCCTTACCCTCTCCCCTTGTGGGAGAGGGTGGCGCCTCACGGTGTGAGGCGACGGGTGAGGGGTTCTCTCCGCGGATAGAGACCCCTCATCCGGCGCGGATTTCATCCGCGCCACCTTCTCCCACAAGGGGAGAAGGGAAAAAGCCGGGCGACGACAGTTGTGAGCGCCGCAGTCGCGCCGCGCGAAAACCTACAGCTGCCCGAGCAGCGTATCGCCGCCGGAAACCTCGACCTTGCCGGGCGCCGGTTCGCGATTGAGCTTCTTGACCACGCCGTCATCCACCAGCATCGAGTAGCGGTGGGAGCGGATGCCAAGGCCGTTGCCGGAAGCGTCGAGCTCCATGCCGATCGCCTTGGTGAATTCGGCGTTGCCGTCGGCGAGGAAGGTGGCCTCGTCGCGCTGGTCGGTGTCGCGCTTCCAGGCATTCATGACGAAGGCGTCGTTGACGGAGACGATCGCGATGGTGTTCACGCCCTTGTCCTTGATGGCATAGGCGTTGAGGAAAATGCTCGGCAGATGCATCTTGTGGCAGGTGCCGGTGTAGGCGCCGGGCACCGCGAACAGCGCGACCTTCTTGCCCTTGAAGATATCGTCGGTGGTCTTGACCTGCGGGCCTTCCGCGGTCATGACGCGAAACTTGGCTTCGGGCAGCTTGTCGCCAACTTGGATGGTCATCGTCAATTCTCCTCAAATGTGCGGGTGAGTCTTAGACCGGGGCGGCCGCGGGCACAATATTCAGCGCCGCGGAAAAAACGAGCTCGCGCGTTCACCGTTCTGTCATCGGCCGGCCCCGGATCAGGCGGCCGCGGCCTTGTTTTCGTCGCGCAATTCGCGGCGCAGGATTTTTCCGACATTGGTCTTCGGCAGTTCGGTCCGAAACTCGATCTGCTTGGGGACCTTGTAGTTGGTCAACTGCGTGCCGCAGAACTTGATGATGTCTTCGGCGGTGAGGTTCGGGTCCTTCTTCACCACAAACGCCTTGACGGCTTCGCCCGAGCGCGCGTCCGGCACGCCGATCACGGCGCATTCCAGCACCCCGGGATGACCCGCGATCACTTCCTCGACCTCGTTGGGATAGACGTTGAAGCCCGACACCAGGATCATGTCCTTCTTGCGGTCGACGATCTTGGTGTAGCCGTCCGGCGTCATCACGCCGATATCGCCGGTGCGGAAGTAACCGTCCGCGGTCATCACCTTGGCGGTCTCGTCGGGCCGGTTCCAGTAGCCCGCCATCACCTGCGGGCCCTTGGCGCAGATTTCGCCGGGCTGGCCGAGCGGCACTTCGTTGCCGTCATCGTCGCGGATCGAAAGATAGGTCGAGGGAACGGGAATGCCGATCGAGCCGGAGAACTTGTCGGTATCGGCGGGATTGCAGGTCAGTGTCGGCGAGGTCTCCGACAGGCCGTAGCCCTCGGACAGCGGGCAGCCGGTGGTCTTGAGCCAGGCGTCCGCGACCGCTTTCTGGGTGGCCATGCCGCCGCCGAACGAGGTCTTCAATTTGGAGAAGTCGACCTTGTCGAAACCGGGCGAATGCAGCAGCCCGTTGTAGAGCGTGTTGACCGCGGGGAAACTGTTGACCTGGTATTTCATCAGCTCCTTGATGAAGCCCTGCATGTCGCGCGGATTCGGAATCAGGAGATTGACGCCGCCGGCGCGCATCGCCAGCAGGAAGCACGCGGTCAGCGCGAAGATGTGATAGAGCGGCAGCGCGCAGACGATGAATAACTGGTCGACATGCGGCGGCTTCTTCAGCGCCGGCTGCAGCCAGGCATCGTTCTGCAGCACGTTGGCCAGAATGTTGCGATGGAGCAGCGTCGCGCCCTTGGAGACGCCGGTCGTGCCGCCGGTATATTGCAGGAAGGCGACGTCGTCGGGCGCGATCTTCGGCTTGTTGATCTTCATGCCGCGGCCCGCCGCGAGCGCGTCGTTGAAACTGACGGCGCCCGGGATCGAATAGGCCGGCACCATTTTCCTGAGGCGCCGGACCACGAGGTTGACGATCACCCCCTTGAAGCCGAGCAGATCACCCATGCTGCCGACGATGACATGCCTGACCGCGGTCCTGGCGATCACCTGCTGCACGGTGGTGGCGAAATTCTCCAGAACGATAATCGCCTCGGCGCCGGAATCCTTGAGCTGGTGTTCGAGCTCGCGCGGGGTATAGAGCGGATTGACGTTCACGACCGCGTATCCCGCGCGCAGCACGGCGGCGGTCGATACCGGATACTGCAGCACGTTCGGCATCATCAGGGCGACGCGGGCGCCCTTTTGCAGGCCCTTGCTCTGCAGATAGGCGGCGAGCGCCAGCGACATCTCGTCGAGATCGCGATAGCTGATCGACTTGTCCATGCAGATGAAGGCCTTGCGGTCGCTGAATTTCGCAAAGCTTTCTTCCAGCAACTCGACGAGAGACGCGTAGTGGGTCACATCGATATCGGCGGGCACGCCGGCCGGATATTGCTTGAGCCAGATGCGCTCCATGGTATTTCCCCTCTGGTTTAATTTCTGGTTTTCTCGCCCGCTTCTTTGGAGCGGGGCACCTTGTCCGGGCCGCGTCGGTTCCGGGCAGTATTGAGCAATGCGGCGGCTCAAGGCAAGCGGCCGCGCGTGACGGGGTTATCGTCGACAGAAAAAAGCGCCGGTCCGACCGGCCGAAAACCAGCTTAACTACGCGGCGCGGCGGTGCTCTTTTGATCCGCCGGCTTGGCGTCGCTGGTCGTGTTCTTGGGCGCAGGCTTTACGGCGGCCTTGGGCTTTGCGGGCTTGGTGGCGGGCTTGTCCGCCGCGGCTACCGGTTTTTCAGTTGCTTTTGGCGCGGCATCCGGCTTGGCACTGGCGTGCCTGACGGCGGCCGGCTTGGCGGCGGATTTCGGCTCGGGCTTGGCGTCCTTGCTGGCGTCGGTCTTCGGATCAGCGGCGTCCGGCTTTTTTGCCGCGACCTGCGACTTCTTAGCGCGATGCCGGGGCGTCTGCTTTTCGGTGTCGGCGGCCACGGTGGCAAGCAGCGCGGCGCCGGTCCTTGTCGGACCGGTGTAGACCGGGATCGGCTCGGAGGGCGCGGGCGGCGCCGCCAGCATTTCCGACGGCTTCATCGTCGGCGGCTGCAGCCCCGCGGTGAAAAACGACATTGCGGCTTCGCCGCTGCTCGACGAGCCGCCGGCGTTGTTGCTGGCGACGGGCTCCTCATCCTCGTCGCTGGCCGGTTTGTGGCGCTTGCCGCCGCACATCTCGTCGTGCAGGTTGGGCGGCGAGGCATCGATCGGCACCAGATTGTCGACCGTGCCGAGCGAGGGGCGCAGCCACGACAGCGTGTTGTTGGCAAAGCCGCGATCGAGCAGTTGGGCGGCCCGCACCGCGCGCATCGTGCCGGACGACGCGCCGAGCACCACCGCGATCAGCCGTTTGCCGTTGCGGGTGGCGGAGGCCACCAGGTTGTAGCCGGATGCACAGATGAAGCCGGTCTTGAAGCCGTCGGCGCCGGGATAGCGGCCGATCAGCTTGTTGAAATTCTGCGTGACCTTGCGGCCGTAGCGGATCGATGGAATGTGGACGAAATATTCGTATTCCGGCAGGTCGTGAATGATCGCGCGGGCGAGGATCGCAAGATCGCGGGCCGAAGTGATCTGGCCATCCGCCGGCAGGCCGTTCGGATTGACGTAGCTCGTCTGGGTCATGCCGAGTTGTTGCGCGGCCTGATTCATTTGTGCCGAAAACCCGTCGATCGAGCCTCCGACGCCCTCGGCGAGCACCACCGCCATGTCGTTGGCCGACTTCACCAGCATTATCTTGAGCGCGTTATCGACCGTGACCTGGGTGCCTGGCCGGAAACCTATCTTCGATGGCGATTGCGAAGCCGCAACGGGCGACACCGTGAGCAGGGTGTCGAGCGTGATGCGTCCCTCCTTGACGGCCTTGAGCGTGACATAGGCGGTCATCAGCTTGCTCAGCGACGCCGGGTACCAGGGATAGGTCGCGTTCTCGGCCTGCAGGACCTTTCCGGTATCGGCTTCGACCACCAGCAGCGCTTCCGCATGCACGATGCGCGGCGCAGCGACGACCAGCGCTGCAACGAGCACGATCCAGTTCAACAATGACTTGCGAAGCAACGGGCGAAGCAACTGCACTATCCGATTCCGGTCCTTTGAGACCCGCCTGCAACAGGAGGTCTGATCATGTGACGTTCGGGTTTTAAGTGTGTCCGGCGCGTCGGTTACGGCTCACGCAAACCCTATACCGGCTTGCCGATAGAGAACAGAGGCCCGCTGCTTAAATCGTGGACGAAATAGGCCGAATTTCGACGATACCTAAATCTTGACAGCCACGTTACCGATCGCGGGCGCAGCCACGCTCGCCCGCGCACTTTCCTGGACCATGAACTGCGCTTTTGCGAGTTCCGCAAAACGGCCGCCTTTTGCCACCAGTTCATCGAACGTTCCGCTCTCGATCACGTGACCGTTGTCGAACACCAGGATGCGCGTGGCGTTGCGAATGGTCGAAAGCCGGTGTGCGATCACGAACGTCGTGCGTCCCTTCATCACTTCGTCGAGCGCGGCGTTGACCCTGGCCTCGGTGACGGCGTCGAGCGCGCTGGTCGCTTCGTCGAGAATCAGGACCGGCGGATCTTTCAGCAGCGCCCGTGCGATCGAAAGCCGCTGCCGCTCGCCGCCGGACAACAGGCGGCCGCGTTCCCCGGCTTTGGTCTCGAACCCCCGCTCGCTGCGCTCGATGAAATCCAGCGCCTGGGCGCGCCCCGCCGCGATCCGCAGTTCCTCGTCGGTGGCGTCCGGCTTGCCGACACGCAGATTGTCGGCGATCGAACGGTCGAACAGCAGCGCCTCCTGAAACACCACGCCGATATTCCGCCGCAGCGCCGTCAGCGTCAGGCCGCGGACGTCCATGCCGTCGATCCGGATGAAGCCAGACTGCGGATCGAACGCGCGATGCAGCAATGCGATCGCGGTCGATTTGCCGGCGCCGGTCGGGCCGACCAGCGCGATAGTCTGGCCGGGCAGTGCGGTGAAGCACAGGTCCTCGACCGCGGGCCGCTTGCCGTCATAGGAAAACGAGACGTCCTTGAATTCGACAAGGCCCGAGAGCCGGCCGGTGTCGATGGCATCGGGCCGGTCGCGCACCGTTGGCACCGCATCCAGCACGTTGAAGAATTCCTGCAGCCGCGGCGCCTCCATGAACACGCTGTTGATGAAGCTGACCACCTGTTCGAGCTTCTGGATCAGGATGGTCGCGAAACTGACGAACATCACGATTTCGCCGACGCTGGTGAGGCCCTGTTCGTGCAGCGCGATACCGACGGTGAAGATGGCGAGCACGGTGATGGTGGTCGACGTCCGGGTGATGACGGTGACCAGCGCCCACCACGACAGCACCGGCATCTGCACCGCCAACAGCTTGTCGGCGACGAAGCGCAGTCCCTGCACCTCGGCATCGATGCGCACGAAGCTTTGCACCAGCGCGACATTGCCGAGCGCATCGGAGGCGCGCGCGGAAAGATCGCTGTAATGGGCCTCGACCTCGCTTTGCATGCCGTAGGTCTTGCGCACCACGAGCGTCGTCAGCACCGTGAACACCACGCACAGTGCGAACAGCACGATCGCCAGCCGCCAGTTGATGTAAAGCGCCAGCGGCAGCAGCACCACCAGCGACATGATCGCGGCGAAATGCTCACGGAAAAATCCGAGCCACAGCCGCCACAGCGCATCGGTACCGTTCAGCATCACCTTCATCAGGCGGCCGGAATGGGTGCCGGTGTGGAAAGTCAGCGGCAATTGCATGATGTGTTCGAAGTAATTGGTCAGCACCGCCTGGCGCTGGCGGTGCGCCAGCCGATCGGCGTGGAGGGCCACCGCCGCACTGCACAGAATCGTGAACAGGGCAAACGCCGCCCAGGCCGCCAGCAGCGGCCAGGCTGACGATCCGTAGGAGCCCGCGGACGGCCTGCCGGAAAGAGCGTCGACGATGCGGCCGAACAGCACCGGTTCGGCGAATTGGGTACCTGCCAGCAGCAGATTGGCGCCGGCGAGCATCCAGCCCAGCCGGGCCTCCTTGCCGAGCAGTTCGAGGACGCGTGTATAGAGGCGAAGCAGGGACATGCCGTGGCGGCTCGCGGTCGGCGGGGGCGGACGATCGTCAGACGCATTCTAATCAGGGATCGTCGCCGGGATACAGCCGTTCGCTCAATTTTCGGGCTGGTTGACCAGGCGGTCGCTGAGGGGAGGCAGGAAACTATTGTCGAAAATATCCGCCGCGGACGGCCGCTTCTGGAATTTGAAATCCTCGGCGATTTGACTGATCGACCGGTCCAGGCGAGCCGGATCGACGCCGCCGATGCCGTTGCGCTTCACTTCGCCGGTGAGGAGGTTGTCGCTGATTACATTGCGCAGGCGCTCCAGCTCGAGATCGGGCGATCCGTCCCCCATCCGACCGGCAACTTCGTTGGCCGCGCGCACGGGCTCCTTGATGGCCAGATACAAGCCGGCAATCGCTGCGCGCACAAAGCCCTTCACGGCCTCGGGCCTTTTGGCGGCGAACGCCGGATTGACGATCACCGCGAACCCGTAGGCCTCGCAGCCATAGTCGGCATATCGAAGCACTGCGAGGTCGTCGGCCGGAACGCCGCGATCCCTCAAATTGACCGCCGACAGATACGAAAATCCGGCCACGGCGTCGACCTGACCGGCCGACAGCATCGGCTCGCGCACGGCGGCACTGATTTTGTCGAACGTCACGTTGGCGATCTTGATGCCGTTCTGCCGCGCCAGCGCCGGCCAAAGCCGGATCGAAAGATCGCCCTCGGCGACGCCGAGCGTTTTGCCCTCGATATCCGAGAGCGCGCGGATGCCGCGGCTTTTGCGGCCCACGATGGCGTAGGGCGATTTGTTGAACAGCACGAACACGGCCTTGACCGGCGGCGCGTTTGAACTGCCGCGGAAGCGGATCAGTTCGTTGATGTCGATCAGCGCAAGATCGCTGGTACCCGCGGCGACGCGCGCAATCGCCTCCGGCGACCCGCTGGCGACATCGGTCGTGACCGCGAGGCCTTCCGCCGCAAACAAACCGCGGGTCGACGCCAGCACGAAGGGGGCCGCGCCGGCGTTGATCGGACGGTCGTAGGAAAACTCGATCGCGATCGGTTGCCGATCGGCATCCGCCGCCCGGCTGTCTCCTGCGCCGGGGCAGACAAAACCGAGCAGGCCCATCAGCGAAGCCAAAATGCAGCGGACGGTTGTTGTCGGAGTGAAGCGCATTGGGCTTTCCGGACCGCAGCTAACCGCGCCGGACGTGTCTGTTCATGACACCCGAAACGGCGGTGAACACTCTGCCGGACGAAGTCTGAACGTTCGATGAGCGGCGCGATTTCGCCCCCTCGCGTTCAGCTTAAGTTCGGATTCGGGAACCTAACGCGGGGCTCCACGGTTAGTTACCGGAGGCGGGCCGTTACGGAGGATATTGAGATGTTTGCGCGAAAAGGAGTGTTTTCATTCATTGGCCGCACCGCCGCGATGGCGACCGTCGCGGCAGTCGCACTGACGGTAGTCGAGCCGTCGCTGGCGCTCGCCGGGCCCGTGCCATCAGGCAAGGGCCTGTCGGCCGCGACCAGCGTTACCACTGACATCAGCGCCCGCCGCCGGTCCTACCGTGGCGGCGGCGGCGGTGCAGCCGTAGCCGCTTTCGCCGGCATCGTGGGCACCGGCCTTGCGATCGCCGCGAGCCAGAACCGCGCGGCATATGCTTATGATGACGGTTATTATGGCGGCGGCCCCGGCTACTACGGCGGCGGCCCGGTCTACTACGGCGGTGGCCCCTATTACGGCGGATATGGCTATGGATCGAGCGTGCCCTATTTCCATGGTCATCCGAACGCCGGCTGGTAAATCCCGCCCCGTCATTGATTTGCCGGCGCCCCTTGTGTCGCCGGCAAATTTTTATGCCTGCGCGTTAACGCGCTGGCCATAGGTTTGGATTAGTTTTGGGCGATGAGTGATTCGCTCGAGCGGCTTTATCTGGCGGTGATCGCGGCCAAGGATCTCGATCCGGCAATTTCGCGAACCGCACGGCTGTTTCAGCGCGGCCCGGACAAGATGGCCAAAAAGCTGGCTGAGGAAGCCATCGAGGTCGTGATCGACGCCGTCAACGGCAATTCCGAGGCGGTGGTCCGCGAGAGTGCCGATCTTCTCTACAATCTCACCGTTTTATGGGCGTCGGCGGGCGTACGGCCCGAGGACGTGTGGCGCGAAATGGAGCGGCGCGAGCACATGCTCGGGATTGCCGAGAAGCTGCCAAAATCGGCCATGAAAATGCCCAAGGCGTCGTCGCCGCACGCCGCGCGGCGACCAATTGTCGCGCTCGAAGGCCGCGGCCTCCGCAAACGGCACTGAACCTCCTCCAAATTCCCCGCTCTCCCGGCATGGACAAATCCGCTCCATGGTGGTTCATCGCGCCATGCTGAGACGGATTTACGATTGGTGTATCGACGCTGCGCATAAACCATACGCGCTGTGGGTCATGGGCGCGGTCGCGTTCGCGGAGAGCTCGTTTTTTCCGGTGCCGCCGGACGTGATGCTGATCCCGATGTCGCTGGCGCGGCCGCAGCGGGCCTGGCTGTACGCCGCGATCTGCACCGCGACCTCGGTCGTGGGCGGCATGCTTGGCTATATGATCGGCGCGCTGCTCTACGATTCCATCGGACACTGGCTGATCGAATTTTACGGCCTTGGCGGCAAGGTCGAAGCCTTCCGCGAGTCCTACGCCCATTGGGGTGCCTGGATCATCATCGGCAAGGGCCTGACACCGATTCCCTACAAGCTCGTCACCATCACCTCGGGGTTTGCCGGCTACAACATCTGGCTGTTCGTGATGTGCTCTATCATTGCGCGGGGCGGCCGCTTCTTCGTGGTCGCCATCCTGCTCAACCGCTACGGTGAATGGATCCGCGTCAGGATCGAGAAGCATCTGGGGTTGTGGGTGGCGCTCGGCGCCGCCGTACTGGTGCTTGGTTTCTTTGTCGCATTTCGAATGATCTGAAGACGGCCCGCGAAAGGCTTTGCCGTTTCGCGGGCCGTCAGGTTACGCTGGATGTCATGCTTGATCGAGCCGGCCATCTGATCGCGCGGACGAGGGCGCATGTCGCGACCGCGGCTGCAGCGGTGTTGACGCTGATGGTTGTCACCGGCGCCGGTTGGTCGCAAGCAGCGCCGCCGTCACCCACGCTCGGTATCCAGGACCCGGCCCAGCCAGCGGTACCGGACCGGCCGCCGCCTCAGCAAGGAGAGCCCGCATCCTCACCTCCTGCGCCGGCGCGCGAAGAGAACCCGGGCTTGCTCCACGAAATGGGCAAGCTGTTCGAGAAGTCCCTGTCGATTTTGCCGCCGCTCAAGAGCCCGGGCGACACCATCGACGATTTTAACGCACGCGCCAGGGATGCCGGCGACACCTTGTCGCGTCTGGCCACGCCATCCTCCATGGTGTCGGGCCGCATGATATGTGCGGTTTCGGCTGGCGGCGCGCCGGACTGCAAGGTCGGCGCCGACCGGCTCTGCCAGAGCAAAGGTTTCAAGGAAGGCAAGAGCCTCACGGTCGATTCCGCGGAAAAATGCTCCGCGAAGGTGTTGATTCCCGGCCGGACCCGAAAACCCGACGACTGCCGGACTGACAATTACGTGACTCGAGCGCTGTGCCAGTAACGCGGGATCGGGCTGACGCTGCCGACGTGTCGCGGGCGCAATTGCCTTGTTGGTATGATGTCTGGCATCTTTGGGGCCATGCCTGACGCCGTCCCCTGAACAAGCCAAAGGATGCTGCCAAATGTCCATGCCTGCCTTGTTTCGGGGCCGTCTGTCGATTCCCGTGATCGGTGCGCCGCTGTTCATTATTTCCGTGCCGGATCTGGTGATCGCGCAGTGCAAGGCGGGGATCGTCGGATCGTTTCCGGCGCTCAACGCCCGTCCGCCTGATCTGCTCGACGAGTGGCTGGCGCGGATCAAGCAGGAACTTGCCGCGCACGACATGGCGCATCCCGACCGGCTTTCGGCGCCGTTCGCGGTAAACCAGATCGTGCATCGATCGAACAACCGGCTCGAACAGGATCTGGCGCTGTGCGAGAAGCACAAGGTGCCGATCATCATCACATCGCTCGGCGCACGCGAGGAACTCAATCAGGCTGCGCATCGCTGGGGCGGCATCGTTTTTCACGACGTGATCAACCAGAGATTTGCGCACAAGGCGATCGAGAAGGGCGCGGACGGCCTGATCCTGGTATCCGCCGGCGCCGGCGGCCATGCCGGCGAGATATCGCCGTTCGCCTTCGTGGCGGAAACCAGGCAATGGTTCGGCGGGCCGATCGCATTGTCGGGCGCGATCGGCAACGGCCGCGCGATCCGCGCGGCGCGGATGCTCGGCGCCGACTTTGCCTATATCGGCTCGGCCTTCATCGCCACCACCGAAGCCAACGCGGTGGAAGGCTACAAGCGGATGATCACCACCTCGACCGCCGAAGACATCGTCTATTCCAACCTGTTCACGGGCGTGCACGGCAATTACCTGAAGCCGTCGATCGTCGCGGCCGGCATGGATCCCGACAACCTTCCGGAGTCGGATGCGTCAAAGATGAGTTTCGGTACCGACGCGTCGGGGGAGCGCGCCAAGCCAAAAGCCTGGAAGGAAATCTGGGGCAGCGGCCAGGGCGTCGGCAGCGTCGGCAAGATCCTGCCCGCCGCCGAATTGATCGCGCGGTTCAAACAGGAATACGACGACGCGGTCGATCTGCCGCTGTGACCAGGACATGACGTCGTGTCCCGGACGCGGCGCAGCGTTCTTCACGCTGCTCCGCAGAGCCGGGACCCACGTTGACGCACACAAGGATGGACCCCGGATCAGCTGCGCACCACGCCGCAAGCGCGGCGCGTTGCGCGGCATCCGGGGAACGTAACCCCGAAAATGGAATAAACAGATGGGCGCCATCTATCGCGTCGACGGCAAGCACGTCGTCACCAGTCCCGATGCGGCCGGTCCCTGGGACCCGCGCATGCAGCACGGCTCGGCGCCGGCGGCTTTGGTGGTCTGGGGCGCCGAAGCGATCCCGACGCGAGAGCCGATGCAAATCGCGCGCGTCACTATCGACCTGATGCGCCCGGTGCCGGTGGCGCCGCTGACGCTCGAGACCGAGGTGCTGCGCGAGGGGCGAAAGATCCAGCTTTGCGCGGTCAGGCTGCGCGCCGGGGACGTCGTTGTGGTCGGCGCGACAATCCTCAAGGTCAAGACCCGGGCGCTGCCCTTGCCGTCGGAGGTAGGGGATCAGCCGGTCGAATTTCCCGGACCGGATGAGGCGCGCGAAGAGCAGCCGGATTTTTCCGGCAGTCCTTTTGTATCGGGTATTTCGATGCGCGCCGCCCGCGGCCGCTTCGGCGTGCCCGGTTCCGGTGCGATCTGGTATCGGGTCGACCGGCCGCTGGTCGAGGGTTCGCCGGTTTCGCAGGCCATGCGGGCCGTGGTTGCCGCGGATTTCTGCAACGGCACCTCCGCCGTGCTTGATTTCCGGGAGTGGACTTTCATCAATGCCGACCTCACGGTCAGTTTTGCCCGTCCGCCGACAGGTGAGTGGATTTTGCTCGATGCGGAATCCTGGATCGGTCCCGATGGCACGGGCCTCGCCATGGCGCGGCTGGCGGACATCAGGGGCTATTTCGGCCGCGCCGTCCAAAGCCTCGTCATCGAGAGGCGATAAGCGGCGGGCGGCCGCTTGGCCCAATGGGCGCTCCCCAAAATAGTTCCATTTGCAGGGAACCGCAGGATGCCCCAGCGGTTTAAAGCCGGTTAGGGGATCGTATGAATTCAGTTGAATCAATCGCCGGAAAGGCGAAGACCGGTATCTGGGGGCTTGACGACATCCTGTCGGGTGGGTTTTCGCGTGGGCACGTATTCCTCGTTGAGGGCGCGCCCGGGACCGGCAAGACCACCATTGCGCTGCAATTCCTGATGGAGGGCGCGCGGGCCGGCGAGAAATGTCTCTACATCACCCTGTCCGAGACCGACCAGGAACTGCGCGACGGCGCGGCCTCCCATGGCTGGACGCTGGACGAGCGCGTTGAAGTGTTCGAATTGCTGCCGCCGGAGAGTTTGCTCGATGCCGAACAGCAGCAGAGCCTGCTTTATTCGTCGGATCTCGAACTCGGCGAGACCACCAAGCAGGTGTTCGAAGCGGTGGAACGCGCGCGGCCGAGCCGGGTGGTGCTCGACAGTCTCTCCGAGATCAGGCTGCTGGCGCAAAGTTCGCTGCGATACCGCCGGCAGATTCTGGCGATCAAGCACTATTTCGCGAAATTCGGCACGACGGTGATGCTGCTTGACGATTTGACGACCGAGCTCGCCGACAAAACCGTGCATAGCGTCGCCCATGGCGTGCTGCGGCTTGAAGAACTGGCGCCGGCCTACGGCGCCGAGCGGCGGCGCGCGCGCATCATCAAATATCGCGGCGTCAAGTTTCGCGGCGGCTATCATGATGTGACCATCACGACCGGCGGCTTGAACGTGTTTCCGCGCCTGGTGGCGTCTGAACATCGCAGCAACTTTGTGCGAACGACGATGTCCAGCGGCATCGCCGAGCTCGACAGACTCCTCGGTGGCGGCATCGAGGCCGGATCGAGCACGCTGATTCTGGGACCGGCGGGCACAGGGAAGTCTCTTTCGGCGATCGTCTTCATCGCCGCCGCGATCCAGCGTGGCGAAAAGGCGGCGCTGTTCGTGTTCGACGAGGAACTCGGCCTTTTGTTCGCGCGCATGAAGGGCCTCGGCATCGATCTCGAGGAGATGCAGCGCGGCGGCAACCTCTTCATCGACCAGGTCGACGCCGCGGAGTTGTCGCCCGGCGAATTCGCTCATCGCGTCCGCCAGCGGGTCGATGAAGATCATATCAAGACCGTGGTGATCGACAGCCTCAACGGCTATCAGGCGGCGATGCCCGAGGAAAATTCGCTGATCCTGCACATGCACGAATTGCTGCAATACCTGAATCGGCGGGGTGCGGCGACATTCATGACGGTGGCGCAGCACGGGCTGGTTGGCGACATGAAAGCCCCGGTGGATGTAACCTATCTCGCCGACACCGTGATCCTGCTGCGCTATTTCGAGGCGCTGGGCAACGTGCGGCGCGCGATGTCGATCATCAAGAAACGTACCGGAATGCACGAATCGACGATTCGCGAGTACCGCATCGACAGCCGCGGTCTCACCATCGGCGAGCCGCTTGACGGCTTCCATGGAATATTGCGGGGCGTTCCGATCTATATCGGCGGGGGCCAGCCGTTGCTGCAGGAGCAAGGTGCGTGAGGCCGGGTGCATCCTCCGAGCGTGCCGTCATTCTCGCTCCGACCGGACGCGACGCCACGGTCGCCGCGGCGCTGATCAAGGAAGCCGGTTTCTACGCCAACATCTGCACTGATCTCGCCGCTCTGCTGCACGAGATCGAAGGCGGCGCGGGCTTGGCGGTGATCGCCGATGAGGCGATCAAGACCGCGGATTTGCGCGGCCTGGTGCGCTGGCTGAACGATCAGCCGTCATGGTCCGATTTCCCGATCGTGCTGTTGACGCATCAGGGCGGCGGTCCCGAGCGCAATCCCGATGCGGTGCGGCTCGGGCAGGTGCTCGGCAACGTCACCTTCATCGAGCGTCCGTTCCATCCCACCACGCTGGTGAGCGTTGTCGGCTCCGCGGTCCGGGGCCGCCGCCGCCAGTACCAGACCCGCGCCATTCTCGCGGATCTCACCGAAAGCGAAGACCTGCTGCAGACCGCGCTCAACGCCGGCCATCTCGGCGCGCTGGAATTGCATCTGCCGGAGTTTGAGCTCGAAGCGTCAGACACCTGCCGGGCGTTTTTCGGCCGCAAGCCGGGCGAACCGTTTTCGTATCAGGATCTGCTGGCGGCGGTTCATCCCGACGATCGCGCCAGGCGCATGGAGGTGGTGGAGCAGACCATCAAGACCGGCCAGGACTACAGCATCGAATACCGCAATATCTGGCCGGACGGATCGCAGCATTGGGTCGATGTCCGGGCGCGCGCGGTTCGCAGGCCTGACGGCAGCATCAAATCGCTGGTCGGCGTTTCCTCCGATATCACCGCGCGCAAGGTCGCGGAAATCGAACGCGAGAGTTTGCTGGCGCAACTGGCCGCCGAGCGCACCGCGCTGGCGGAATTGACGGCGACGCTCGAACAGCGGGTCGAGCAGCGTACCGCCGATCTGATGAAGGAAGTCGCTGCGCGCGAAAAGGCCCAGGAGCAATTGCGCCAGGCGCAGAAGATGGAGACCATCGGCCAGCTCACCGGCGGCGTTGCGCATGATTTCAACAATCTGCTGATGGCGGTGATGGGCAATCTCGACCTGCTGCGTAAACGGCTTCCCAACGATCCGCGCCTGCATCGCCTGATCGACGGCGCCTTGCAGGGCGCCGAGCGTGGCGCGTCGCTGACCCAGCGCCTGCTGGCGTTCGCGCGGCAGCAGGATCTGCGGGCGGTGCCGATGGATTTGCGGGGCCTGATCCAGGGCATGATCGATCTTCTGGAACGATCGCTGGGACCGCGCATCGCGCTGCGGCTCGAACTTCCGGAAGGGCTGCCGCCGGCGCGCGTCGATGCCAATCAGCTCGAGCTCGCGGTACTCAATCTCGCCATCAACGCGCGCGACGCGATGCCCGACGGCGGTTCGATCGAGATCCGGCTTGCCGAACACCAGGCCAGCGGCGATCCAGTGCTGAAATCCGGCCGCTACCTGAAACTGTCTGTCATCGATACCGGCAAGGGCATGACGCCGGAGATCCTCAAGCGGGCGATCGAGCCGTTCTTCTCATCGAAGCCGCTCGGCAAGGGCACCGGCCTCGGCCTGTCGATGGTGCACGGGCTTGCGGTGCAACTCGGCGGAGCGCTGCAGTTGTCGAGCACGGTCGGAAAGGGCACCACGGCAACGCTGCTGTTGCCGGTCGCCACCGCCGTGCCGGAAGCCGAAATCCCGGCGCAGACGTTGCAAAAGGTCAACCGCTCCGCGGTGATCCTGTTCGTCGACGACGATCCGCTGATCGCGATGTCGACCACCGAAATGCTGGAAGATCTCGGCCACCACGTGATCGGCGCCAGCTCCGGCCTGCATGCGCTCGATATCCTCAAGAGCGAGCAGCCGCTCGACCTGATGATGACCGATCATGTGATGCCGGGCATGACCGGTGTCGAACTGGCGGCGGCCTCGCGCGCGGTGCGGCCGTCGCTGCCGATCCTACTTGCGACCGGCTATGCCGAACTGCCCGACGGCGCCCAGCTCGACCTGCCGCGGCTGGCGAAACCCTATCACCAGGACCAGCTGCGCGACCGGCTCGATCAATTGCTCGGGGCTTGATCGTGTCCCGGATGCTGCGCAGCGCCGCCTTCGGCGTGACGCGCTGCTGATCCGGGACACAGGTCTGCCCGTTCGCGATATCGGCAGCTTCCAGCCTTAACCCGCCATTAACCAAACTCGCCCCTACAATGACGTCCGAGGCCGCCACCGCCGGCGCGGCGGGTTGGGCCGAAGACCGCCATCGAAGGGAAGCGACATGGATTTCGAGACCCTCTTTGCAAAAACGCCCGCAACACTCGACGAGATCAGGGCCCGGGTCGCCTACGCGCTCGACCGCCATCCGCTGTGCCGCAGCGTGCAATTCGACATCGTCAGCATGCCGCGCTCCAGCAAGGGCGGTAACTGGACCATCAGCCTGCGCTCGGTCACGCCGGACGCGTTGTGGGAAGCGTCCGATATCGTCGCCGATATCCAGGACGCCTACGACCTCTCCGATCTTTCGGTCGCGGCCTGATTTGGCCGCCAAATTCGCCGCCGCGGCACGGATAAGCCTTAATTAATTCCCAGTTTTCGGCGATGTGACGCTGGTCGTCGACCGAAACGGAGAGCTGCTTGACGAGAGCGATCACCATTGCCGCGCTGACCTGTTTCCTCGTGGTCGGTGCCACCGCCGCCAGCATTCTCGGCCGCGACAGCGTTCCCACGGTCGGATCGGAACCGGCTTCCCCCATCGTGCAAGCCGCCGTCTCGAACAAGGCAGACAAGAAGGACAGGCTGGCGGTCGTGGCGTTTGCGCTGGCATCATACGAGCCGCCGCAAGCCGCCGTATCGACCGAGCCGCTGCGGCAGGCCTTTGCATCGAGCCCGCCCGCCGACACCGAGGCGCCGAAGATCGAAGCGCCTGCGGCGCCGAAGCCGGTGGCTGTGCACAAGCCGCAGCCGCAAAAATCCTACGCGCTGCTCAGCGATGCGCAGATCGCCGGCATCAAGGAGCGCCTGAAACTTTCCTCCGACCAGGAATATTACTGGCCGGCGGTGGAAACCGCGCTGCGCGCGGTGGCCCGCAAGATCCACGCCACGCGTCAGGCGGATCCGAAGGCAACGGGTATGCCGATCGATCCCGATGCCGCGGAAGTCCAGCAGCTGAAATCGGCGGCGATGCCACTCTTGTTCCAACTGCGCGAGGATCAAAAGCAGGAAGTGCGCACGCTCGCCCGCCTGATCGGGCTGGAGAAGGTGGCCGCTCAGATCTGAGCGACGCGCCCCGCGCCCGGCCGGCGCATCGTCGTTTGAATTTTTCCGTCCTGCAAGTTGATCGCCGGGAATGAGACGACGGCGTTCGTCTGAATAAGGTGGTCCGGCGTCCGGTTTCGCTTCTACCGAGCAGCGGAACATCGAAGCACGTTGGGCGTTTTCAGCCGAAAGGGAGCTCAACATGCGCGTCTCGACGGCTTATTTTTGCAGGAGCGGGAACCATCATCGTTGCGATCGTCGCCGGCCTCGGCGGCGGTCTGCTGATGGCGGATATCATGGGCGCCAAGTCGCCCAAGCCGGGAACCGAGATGACCCGGCTGGAGCGGCGCATGTCGCCGGAGCCGATCAAAGCGGCCGAGGCGCCCGCGGAGCCGGTCCGGTATCTGGCCGCTGCGCCGCCTGCGCCGGCCGCAGATGTTGCGGCGCCGCCCGCGCAAGCTCAGCCGCAGATAGAGGCCGCCAATTCCGCGCCGAATGCGGCGCAACCGGCTGACAGCTCAGCGGCTATCCCGCCCGCGAGGCCCGCACCTCAAGTCGCCGCTGCACCGGTGGCCCAGCCGGCGGCGCCGGAAAAAACCGCCAAGCCCGACGACGCCTTCGCCAGGGCGCGGGACGCCGACATCAAGCGGGCGGAGGCCAGGCGCAGGGCCGAGCGCCGCCAGCAATGGGCCGAGAGGCGCCGGCAGAGGCAGCAGGAAATCAAAGCGGTCGAGGAAAACGTCAGGGAGGACGCTGCCGAGCCGAGGCAGGAGCCTGCGGTTGAGCCGGTGAGAATGGAGATGCCTCAGATCCGTCTGTTCGGTCCGGACTGAAATCCCGGTTCCGGTCTGGAGCGCGCACTGCAAACTCCTGTTTCTTTTCCCCGCGCGATTTTCGACGCTGATCGACCATAAAGAATTGAGCGCGCCGCCACCGGGCCGGGTGTGCGGGGCGATCGGGTCGTTCACGACCCTCCGCTCCGACATCCAAACGAAATTTGTCGGCACACACTGAACCGGCGAATGATCCTTGAACCGGATCCGGACCGACGCGACCAACAAAAATCGAGTTAGGTCCAGGCCGTCGAGCGCGCAGATGCGCGTTTCGATCGTAAGTCAAGCTGTCGGTTCACAAAGCCTGTCAATCGGACCAAAAAATTTTATTAAAGCGATCGATAAATCGCGAGCCTTCATTGATGCGGTGCGCATCCGATCGGCGTAAGATGCACAAGTATGAGGATTCGTATTGACAATTTGCAGTTGTAAGATTTAGCTCTACCTTAAATGGCGTCCGGAGATTTTTTCCGGATGCCTGGGTGGCTTTGACAACACAATTTTTCTGTTTCGCCTTCTACAGCAGGTTGCAAAATAAATATCACGAAAGTGTCTGCTGACTGGCTCTATACTCCACTGGCCCGAGAGGGGGATGTCGACCATGCGCCATAGCCGTCTGTTCGCCGTTGGTATCGCAACCGCGGTTGTCCTTATCGCGCTGGCTCGCTTGTCGGCGCCGTCGTCGGCTCAAACGGCTGCAAAGCCAACAGCCTTTCAAAGCAAGGCGCCCGGCCTGAAATGCGATACCAATCCCAAGACCATCGCCACCGATCCGTTCAAGGGAAGCTTGGTCGGCCGGGGCGTCCCCCCGGGGATCATCCCTGTCAATGACAAGGACAGCATTCTGAATTCGGGTCTGCCGTGTCAGGAGAGCGTGAGCACGGGTGGACAGGAGACGATTGCGCTGGACAATCTGCAGCGCGGCTTCGATTTCTATTCGTGGCGCACTTTCA
Source organism: Bradyrhizobium erythrophlei (assembly GCF_900129425.1). Taxonomy (NCBI): domain Bacteria; kingdom Pseudomonadati; phylum Pseudomonadota; class Alphaproteobacteria; order Hyphomicrobiales; family Nitrobacteraceae; genus Bradyrhizobium; species Bradyrhizobium erythrophlei. The sequence goes on from NZ_LT670817.1 coordinate 718,070, forward strand.
TCGCCCTGAACTCGCCGGCCGACGGAAAAAGCATCGAACAATCGCAGGCGGATACACCAACGCGATGGGAGGATATGGACAGCTTCAAGCAGCTTCTCGACGTCATGTTGCCTGCCGATATGGGGCCGCCGAAATGGCCTGCCGATCGAGCGGAGATGGAAGCCGAGAAGGTGAGGTTGCTGCCGCCGGCCTGCCGCGCCCAGTACAAGCCCGGCACGATGGTCGTCAAAATGATCGAGGAGAGTTACAACGAGCCGTTCAAGACCGGTCCATTGATCGATCAGCAGGGACATTATGCGATTTTCGACATCCTGATGAACCGGCAGATGTTCGACTACATCCGGGACCATCATTTATACAGCAAAGAGGGACAGCAGGACCCAACCAATTTCGGCCTGGCGGTCGATTTTCCGGTCGGTCAAAATCCCAAAGAGGGAAAGCCGGCGCAAGACGGAAAGCCGGAGCAAAAGGCGGTGGTCGCCGATACCGGGGCTTTTATGCTCAAGGTTTCCTGGAAGATTCTGGGACCTGACGACATCAAGGCCAGAAACTTCCACATGGTGAACGCCCTGGTTTCCATGCCGAAGTCCGAGGATCCAAACGCGCCGCCGCCTCCATGCCTGCGCGAGACCCTGGGGTTGATCGGCTTTCATGCCGTGCACAAGACCGCAAGCCGACCGCAGTGGATCTGGACCTCGTTCGAGCACAAAAACAACGTGCCGGATCGAACCGAAGTCACCAATCGTGACTTCCATGGCCCCTATAATTTCTTTGACGTCAATTGCGGGGATAAGTGTGCGGAGGAAAATGCGACGCCGCCACGGCAGTTCTGGCAACCCGATCCGGCGCTTCAGTTGAAGTTCAAGGATGCCACGTTCAAGAGCCAGATCGTTCGCGAAGTCCCGCTGACCGATGCAGCCAAGAACATGAACAGCATTTTTCACAGCATGCTGAAGGGTACGGTATGGGACAATTACATGCTGATCAGCACCCAATGGCCGAGCGTATTTGGATGCACGGCATTGCACTCGCAAGCTGCGGCCGTGCCGTCGCCCGACACCGACTTCCTGAAGCAGCCGGATATGAATTGTTCGCCGGCGCCGACTTATCTGGCGAACTCCACGCTCGAAACCTACAGCCAGGGAAAGATTCCTCTGGCGTCATCGAGTTGTATTGGCTGCCACGGCAACGCGGTCAGCTTTCAGCCCGGCGCGTCGAACCCACAGCCTGGTGAAGTACGTCTCAATCAATCGGACTTCACGTTCATGCTGGAAAAGGCGCCAGGCAAGCCGGAGAAGAAGGCGGAGACGAAGTAAAACAGACTTGGAAGTAAAAATAGATTTGCCTGGCCGATACAGGTGCAACACGGATCTGGAATGATTGGGGGCAATATGAGCACGTCACCGCATCACGGGCGCAATCGAATTGCGCGAAGCGCGACGGACGATGAACAGGCCGGCGAAGTCTCCCGGCGCACTATGCTCGTCGGCGCGGTGGCCACGACCGCGGTGGCGGCCGTCGGTGCCAGCGACATGGCAGCCTATGCGCACACCGCAAATCCGGATTTGCGCGAAGACATGATGGCCTTCCTGGTGCTTTCCGCGGCGCTTACGGGAATTCATGTGATCAATCTGGCCCCCGAATTCTCGCAAAGGGACCCGAATGACAGTACAAAGTTGCTGCCGATATTGGAAGCAGATCCTGGCATCGACCCGATCAACGTCAAGAACGATTACTTCAACTGGGTCAATGTCAGCGACGCCGCGACGTTCGAAAAACTGCTGCAGATTGCCAAGGACCATCGCCAGTCGGCGCCCGAAATCATCAGCCAAGCAAATGCCAACGACGATACGAAGTATATGGCGCGCAGCATCGTTTTGCTGTGGTATCTCGGCTCCTGGTACAAACCGCAGGATTTGAAAAAATTTTCCGCGCCCGGCGCTCCTCTTGAACCGATCCCCTCCCAGGTCGTTTCGGCGAAGGCTTATACCCAGGGATTGGTCTGGCAAATCGCGCAAGCCCACCCGATGGGCTACAGCAACCTGCAGTTCGGTTACTGGTCGCGGGAGCCGGTCGATCCAAACGACAAGAACTCTCCCCTTGGTTTCATCACCGCAACGATTCCCTGAGGGAGCCCAATCATGGCCGCCAATAATTGCATGACATGCGACGTTGCGATCGTCGGGTCCGGTTTTGCCGGATCCTTGATCGCCAATGAACTGCGCAAGAAGGGCATCACGGTCGTTATCCTCGAGGCCGGGCCGGGCGTCCCGCCGAATATTAATAAGTACATGAAGACGTTCTACGAGGCCAACGCCAAGGTGCCGGAGAGCCCCTATCCTCCGGATCTGTTCGGTGAACCGGCAAAAATGGCGGCCGGCAGGCCGACGTCGCTGATGCTGGGCGCGAGCTGGAATGATCCCAAACAGAGTTATCTCGTTCAAAAGGGGCCGCGGCCCTTCACCAGCACCTACGACCGTGTTGCCGGCGGCACGTCGCATTGGCTCGGCACTTCCCTGAGGTTTGTGCCTTCGGATTTCACCATGAAATCGAGCCATGGAAAGGACACGAAAGACTTTCCGTTCCCGGATTGGCCGGAAGACACTACCTCTGAAACAATGAGCAAGTGGTACGGCCTGGCGGAGGCCGAGCTCGGCGTTTCGGCGGATATGGAAGAACAAAAATACCTCGGCATCCATTTCCCGGATAAATACACTTACCCGATGCCGAGGATTCCAGGGTCGCTGCTCGATCAACGCGTCGGCGAAGCACTCGCGAAATTGACCGAGGACGAGACCAAGTTTCTCGGAATGGACCAACCCGTCACCGGGATCAAGGTGAGAAGCCTGCCGGCGGCGCGCAATTCCCAGCCATATCGAAATCGGCGCGCTTGCGCCGGCAACACCAATTGCATTCCGATCTGCCCGATCCAGGCCAAATATGACCCGACCATTACCTTGAACGATGCGACCGACCGGGGCGCGAAACTCATCGACCATGCGGTCGCCAGCGAAGTCATCGTCGAAAACGGGCGCGTCGGCCAGATCAATTATATCACCTACAAGGAAGAGAACGGACCGAAGACCGGAGAAGGATGCGTCAAGGCTAAAATTTTCGTCATCGCTGCAAACGCCATCGAGACGCCACGGCTGCTGCTGATGTCGAAGAACGACGGCCGAACCCCCAACGGCGTGGCGAACAGCAGCGACATGGTCGGACGCCACCTGATGGACCATCCGTATTATCTCGGCTGGGCGTTGCTGCCGCAGACCGCAAAGCCGGTATTCCCCTATCGCGGTCCACTGATCACCTCGGGAATCGGCGACCTCTGCGACGGAGCATTTCGCGCCAAGCGCGCGGCATTCCGGGTCGACATCGGCAATGAAGGCTGGAACTTCGTGGTTGCCGGCCTCAAATTCGGCGGCGATCCCCACGTCACGACCATCGATTTCGTCAATGGAATGAACTCGAGCGGCATAAATACCAAGGAATTCAGCCAACTCGGCGACGAAAAATCTGCCCTGTTCGGCGCTGACCTCGCCAACAAAATGAACAGTCTGACTACACGACAGTTCCGGATCGGCTTTCTGGTCGAGCAAGATCCGGATCCGAACAACCGGGTGACGCTGTCGTCGGAATTCACGGATGGCCTGGGGCTGCCGCGTCCGGAAATATCCTACAATCTTTCGGATTACACGAGACAGGGAATCGTCGCCGCCTATCGCATGCGAAAACTTCTCTTCGACAAGCTGGGTGCGACGGATTTCACCCATCGACTGCCCGATGCTTCAGGCGACAGTCCGGGCCGTTTCGAGGAGATGATCGATGGCAAGCCTGTCACGCTGACCTATGGCGGCGCCGGTCATATCATGGGGACCTACCGGATGGGTAAGGACTCAAAGACGTCGGTGGTCGACTCGAACCAGCGTTCCCATGATCACAATAACCTGTATCTGGTCGGAAGCGGTACCTTTCCAACCGGCGCCACCGCCAATCCGACGCTGACGCTTTCCGCGCTGGCGCTGCGAACCGCGGACAACATCGCGACTAACCTCAGATCGCGCGGTTAAGGATGACGTTACGGGCGGGGGCAGACATGAAGCGCACGGAGCGAAACCGGACTTTACTGATCGCGGCTTCGGTCGTCGTGTCGCTTGCGACCGCTCCGGGCCTCGCACTCGCCGCTCCCGCCGATTGCCCGGCTCCGGTGCCGAACCATATTCCCGAGCCGCCGCCGGGTACGCTCAATGTCGGCACCATCAAGACTCTGCTGCGCGACTATCACGACAAGTACTACAATGACGACCTCGCGGCGGTGTTCGACGCGGCGCGAAAACTTGTCGAGCAGCGGGCCAGCCAGTCGAAGCGGCCGGCGCTGGTGCTCGATATCGATGAGACGTCGCTGACCAACTGGCCGAATCTGGCGGCCGACGATTTCGGTTTCGTCGCCGGCGGCTCCTGCGACGTGCTGCCGGCGGGCCCGTGCGGTTTCAACCGGTGGATCCTCAAGTCCAGCGCCGAAGCGATCGAGCCGGCGCGAAAGCTGTTCGAAGCGGCAAAGGCGAGCGGCGTCGCGGTGATTTTCATTACCGGCCGCCCGGACAGCCAGCGGGACGCGACCATCATCAATCTCGATCACGCCGGATATGACGGCTGGACCGAGCTGAGAACGCGCCCCGACCGCGACAATTTCCCCACTGTGCAGGCCTACAAAACGGCGGAGCGGATCAAGGTCGAGGCCGAGGGCTACACCATCATCGCCAATGCCGGGGATCAGATGAGCGACATCGATGGCGAGCATGGCGGCTGCACCTTCAAGGTGCCCAACCCGTTCTACTTCATTCCGTAACAGGCACTGATTTGCCCGTCAGGCTCGCTCCGCGATTTCGTGTCCAGCCCCTTTTGAAAAAATATTCTGTTTTTCCGAAGACACAAATCACTTTATATCCTCTGCCATCCCGTCCCGATCAGAGGGGCGTTGGCCATCGTCGTGAACGTTGGGGCGGGTTGCGGTGGACGCGGCAGCGTCGGGTGTGCAAGGGATCGCAGGGCGGGCTTCACGGCCCGTGAGCGACGACCGGCATGCTGACGAACGATGTTGCTCGCGGACGGCGAAGACGTGTGGTCCTGACGCCTCGACGCCGGCGTCAAGTTTGCGGAAGGCAAGTCGGCCCGACCGGGCGCGGACGAGCCAGGTTTCCGCAGATGACGGTGACAAGAAAGCCGATCACCGGGGAGAGCGCGGTATAAGCCGTAAAACCATTGCGTGCGGGAATGTCGGGTGATTTCCGATGGCTCGCTGTGAATACTCGTGTGCATACTTACTACCCCATGCGCACACGAGGCTGCGGGTGCATCGGGCGCCCGGCATTCCCCACGCCCTCTGTTTTCAGGGCGGAGATTGATTGCAAACCTCGGACGCATCGCGCCGCGGGAACGCGAACTCATATCTGCAGTTGGCGGTTTAAAATTGAATAGATGAGAAGCCATGCGACAAAGCTTCTGGTGCCCCTGGCCGGAATCGAACCAGCACTCCTTGCGGAACTCGATTTTGAGTCGAGCGCGTCTACCAATTCCGCCACAGGGGCCTTCGGACGCTCGCCGGAGCGAGGTCGCGAAGCCGGCGGAATATAGCGGGCGGCACCTTGGGGTCAACCCGATAGGTTCGTCGCGCGGAGGCCGATGGTCCGAACGGCTGCCGGGCCGCTCGCATGGCAAGCGCCTGGATGCACCGGGCAATGGCGATGACCCGGCTGCGTCCCGTCAAACCTGGCAAAACACCCCAGCGTGATCGCGTTCGCCTCGACAGCGCGCGGCGCGCGGGATAGGACGCTCTGCCACAGGAGATCAACGTGACGCTCGACAGCACTGCCTCCCGGTCGCACGCGCGCGGCGACGCCAATCCCGCGCTGATGGCGGCGCTGGCCATCACCGTCATTGCCGCGGCGACGCTGGCGGGGGCGTGGTTTTTGCAGCTGGTCGACGGTATCCAGCCCTGTCCGCTCTGCCTCGAGCAGCGCTATGCCTATTACCTCGCCGTGCCGCTCGCCGTATTGACCGCGCTCGCCGCGGCGAGGCATGCCCCGCGCTCCGTGCTGTATGTGGGCCTTGGGATCCTCGCGCTGGCGACGCTCGGCAATGCCGGGTTGGGGGCCTATCACGCCGGCGTCGAATGGCAGTTCTGGCAGGGGCCGACCGATTGCACCGGCCCGGTCGGCAATCTCGGCAGCGCCGGCAACCTGCTGGAGCGCCTCGATACCGTGAAGGTGGTCCGCTGCGACGAAGTGCAGTGGCGCTTTCTCGGCCTGTCGCTGGCCGGCTACAACGTGCTGATCTCGCTGCTGATGGCAGCGATCGCGGCATGGGGCATCGCGCGGACCGGGCGCAGGTCCTCATGGTGAGGAGGCGGTGAGAAGGCGCGTTTGCGCCGTCTCGAACCATGGGCCAGCGCATTGGATGAGGGTTTGGCGTGCCCCGGACGCTGCGCAGCGCGAAGCGGTGCGCTGCTGATCCGGGGTCGATGATGAACCCGTAGCCGTGGGTCCCGGCTCTGCGGAGCAGCGTGAAGAACGCTGCACCGCGTCCGGGACACGAGACACATTGCTTCACGCCTTCTCAGGAAGAGGTGTTGCGAGCCTAATCGTCCACATCTTCCTGCGGGCGTCCGAACAGGTGCACAATGCCCGGGGTCGCGATGGTGACAAAGACAAAACGCGACAGATGATGGGCGCCGACAAAGATCGGGTCGATGTGCAGCGTCAGCGCCAGTGCCAGCATGGCATCCATCGCGCCCGGCGCGAACGCGACGATGACGTCGCCGAACCGCACATGGGTGGTCAGCGCGATCACTGCGACGAACACCGCGGAGATGATGATGGCGACAGCGAACGAGCCCAGCGCCGCATTGACATGGCTGAGCAGGATTTTGGGCTTCATCCGCGCGAAGCGCGAGCCGATCAGCGAACCGATCCCGATCAGCGCCACCCCTCGCACCCAGGGCGGCAGGCCGCCCTCGACCAGTCCGGCGCCGTGCAGCACGCTCGAGCCGATCATCGCGCCGAACATCCAGCTCGCCGGAAATTTGATCAGCCGCAGCAGCAGCGCCGCCGCCACCGATGCCGCGATCAGTTCGGCCAGTTCGAGCGGCGAGGCGATGGCGAACGCGGCCATCGGCGGCGACGACGGGGCGATCCCGGTCAGCGCCAGCAGCATCGGCAGCGCCGCGGTGAGAATGATCACGCGCATGGTCTGCACCACGGCGATCGCCGATACGTCCGCGCCCTTCTCGATCGCGAGCATGGTGATCTGCGACAGCGCGCCGGGGCTTCCGGCCAGAAACGCCGAGGTCTGGTCCCAGCCGTGGACGCGCTGCAGATAGAGGCTGCTGCCGAATGTCGCGCAGAACGTCGCCAGCGCCAAGAGCGCAATGGTCAGGGGATAGGCGCCGACATGCTGCAGCAATTGCCGCGATGCCAGCGAGCCCAGCGATATCCCGAGCAGCACCAGCACCGTCTGGGTCAGGATCGCAGGCACGGCCAGCGGCCGCCCTGCGATCGCGGCGGCGCCCACCGCGATCATGGCGCCGGAGATCAGCCCGCCCGGAAGATGTCCCCACAAAAACAGCCCGCCGCCCGCGGCGCCGATGACCAGCGTTTCGAGCACGTTGAGGGTTCGGGTGCGGCTGGGGAGAGCAAAAGCCGCCGATGCAGGGATCAAGGTCACGCCGCGTTTATGGCAAATCCGCCCATTAGACACAAATGCGTCAACGCAACCGAGCAATGCGCGTCGCTTTGTTCTCTACCCGACCGCAGAGGGAGGGATGGAGGGAGGGACAGCGACAGAAAGCCACAGCCTGCAAATTAATTCGCCCCCCTGTCGGATCGCGCCGACCTTGTGCGTCCTTGGATTGTGCATCACCAATTCCTCTGGAAATGAGAGGGCGATTGGGGAGGAGATAAGATAGCGTTGCGCTTGCCCGGCTGGCAATTTGATAGATACGGAGATTTTTCATGGTTGAGATCATTGCCATCGCCGCAATCGTGCTGGCGGTCGCGGTCGCGATCGTGCTGGCCCTCGCCGCGACCAAGCCGGCTAGCTTCAGCGTCCGCCGCGCGGCTTTGGTCAAGGCGGCGCCGGAGAAAATCTTCTCCCTGATCAACGACTTTCATCAGTGGGGATCGTGGTCCCCTTACGAACACAAGGATCCCGCGATGAAACGCAGCTATAGCGGAGCGGCAGCCGGCCGGGGCGCGGTGTATGCGTGGGACGGCAACAACAATGTCGGCTCCGGCCGCATGGAAATCCTGGACAGCTCGGCGCCTTCCAAAATCGTCATCAAGCTCGATTTCTTCAGGCCGTTCGAGGGCCACAACACCGCCGAGTTCACAATGCTGCCGCAGGGCGGTGCCACCCATGCGACAACCGACGTGACAACCAACGTGACCTGGCTCATGCACGGCCCCGCGCCCTTCATGTCCAGGCTGATGCAGGTGTTCATGAACATCGACCATATGATCGGCAAGGATTTCGAAATCGGTCTCGCCAACCTGAAGAGGCTCACCGAGCAATGAACCGGCGATCCAAACTGATCGTGTCCCGGACCCGGTGCAGCGCTCTTGGCGGTGCACCGCAGTGCCGGGACCCATGAAGTAATAATATAAGTATAGACCGCTGATGCGGCGTATCGCTCAAGCGCTGCGCTGCATCGGGGGCACGTCGAGACGCTGTGTGTAACAACACCACCAAGGAGCAAGCGATGAAGGTCAATCCCTATCTGATGTACAACGGCAATTGCGAAGCGGCGTTCAAGTTCTACGAAAAGGCGCTTGGCGGCAAGATCGAGATGATGCTGACGCATGAGAGCGCGCCGGAGTCGATGCCGACGCCGCCGGAATGGAAGAAGAAGATCATGCACGCCAGGATGTCGATCGACGGCGAGGTGATCATGGCCTCCGATGCGCCGCCCGGCCACTTCCACAAGCCGCAGGGGTTTTCGGTGTCGTTGCAGGTCCAGGATCCCGCCGAGGCCGAACGCAAGTTCAAGGCGCTATCGCAGGGCGGCAACGTCAACATGGCGTTCGGCAAGACCTTCTTCTCCAAGGGGTTCGGTATGTGCGTCGACCAGTTCGGCATCCCCTGGATGGTCAACTCCCCGATGGAAGGGTGATGATCGCGCCCTAACGGCACGACGGATAGATCGCCGACAGCTCGCGGCCGCGCAGCAGCAATAGCCGCGAGGTCAATCCGCCGTGGCGGCGAATCCAGCCCCGCACCGGCGCCGGATAAGCCTCCAGCACCAGTTCGGATGCCTCCGGTTCGGCATACATCCGGCCGCGCGGATCGACCGACCGCGCGGCATGAAATCCCAGGATTGCGCGGGGGGTCACGCAGATGCGGTTGTTCGGCACCATGCTCAGCACCAGCGTACAGGCCGACAGGCACGGGCCGTCGATTACGACGCGTTCCCCTGACTCGCGCACGCCCTCGAACAGATCGAGGAACGGACCGACCTGTCCGCCCGGACTGGCGAGGATGCGAACCTCGGCGCGGGCAGGCGGCGCGGCGAGGGCGCACAGCATCGTCGCGAGCAAAATTGTTCTGGCGAAAGCTGTCCGCATTTCGAACACTCCTTCGATCAGGATCACAATGAGCTAGGTAATGGTGACGTAGGAAATGGTGACGCGCGAGGCAAGGTTCCGGTGCGGGGGAGATGGAATGTTAACCGTTCCGCCGCTCGCCGCGCAGGGTCGGCAATCCGACGCCGGCGGCCTCGAAGCCGCCGTCGACGGCGAGGATCTGTCCGGTGATATAGCTGGCGCGGTCGCTGCACAGAAAGAACACCGCCTCGGCCAGTTCCTCTTCGAGGCCGTAGCGGTTGAGCGGAATGGCGTCGTGATAGTCGGCGCGGATTTCCGGGGTGTGCACGGCTTTGGCCATCGCGGTCTCGACCGGGCCGGGCGCGACGCCGTTGACGCGAATGCCGAGCGACGCCAGTTCGACGGCGAGCTGCTTTGTCAAGTGCGCGAGCCCGGCCTTGCTGGTGCCGTAGGCCGAGCGCAACGTCGAGGCGCGCACCGCCGAAATCGAAGTGATGTTGACGATCGCGCCGCCGCCATGTTCGCGCATCAGGGGCGCGGCGGCCTTGGTGCAAAGGAACGGCCCGGTGAGGTTGACCGCCAGCACGCGACTCCAGTCGTCGTCGGAGGTCTCCAAGAGCGGCGCAAATACCGCGATGCCGGCATTATTGACCAGCGCGTCGAGCCGCCCGAACCGCCGCTCGATTTCGGCGACCGCGGCTGCGACCGCCTTGGCATCCGAGACGTCGCAATGCAGCCCGAGTACATTGCCGGGAGCGGCCAGCGCCTCCACGCTTTTCCACAACAGCTCGCCCTCGATGTCGAGCAGCGCCACGCGCCAGCCCTCGGCGAGAAAGCGTTTTGCGACCGCAAGCCCGATACCGCGCGCGGCGCCGGTCACCAGCGCGACTTTTTGCGGGGAGGGGGTAGCAGCAGTCATGATCGGTCCTCTTGCGAATTGATGAACGGAGCGCTCCTATACCCCATCACGTCTTGCCTTTGCTCGCCACCACCCTCTCATACGCGGCCTGCAACGTTTCACCCGCGCTCCGCCGTATGCATCACCCGATACCCGCCCGCAACATAAGGAGACCGCATGTCGCTCACGCTGCATTACCACCCCTTGTCTTCGTTTTGCTGGAAGGCGCTGATCGCCCTGTACGAGAACGACACGCCCTTCGAGCCGCGCCTGGTCGACCTCGGCAACGAGACGGAGCGCGCGGCGCTGCTGAAGCTGTGGCCGATCGGCAAGTTTCCAGTCCTGAGGGACGACGCAAAGGATCGCACCATTCCGGAGTCCAGTATCATTATCGAATATCTCGACAGTTATTATCCGGGCCGCACCCGATTCATCCCCGCGGACGCGAAGTTGGCGTTGCAGACGCGGCTGCGCGACCGTTTCTACGATCTCTACGTGCACCTGTCTGTCCAGAAGATCGTCGGCGACCGGTTGCGGCCGCAAGGCAAAAAAGACCCGCACGGGGTGGAAGAAGCCAAGGCGCGGATAGAGTCCTGCTACGGCATGATCGACAAGGAGGTCGCCGCGAAAACCTGGGCGATGGGCGAAGCTTTCAGCCTTGCCGATTGTGCTGCGTCGCCCGCGCTTTTTTACGCCAGCAAGGTGATGCCGTTCGGCGACACCCACAAAAACGTCATGGCTTATTTCGATCGCCTGAAGGCGCGGCCTTCCTTCGCGCGTGTGATCAAGGAAGCGGAGCCCTATTTTGCCATGTTCCCGCAGGAGACGTGACATGAGCGGAAGCAAAGCCGACATCGTCCGCGCCCTCTTTGCCGCGTATCTCGCGAATGACCGCAAGGCCGTCGAGGATGCACTGACGGGCGATTTCCGCTTCACCAGTCCGTATGACGATGAAATCGACAAACCGACCTATTTCGCGCGGTGCTGGCGCGACACCGAATGGATCGTGCGGCACGAACTCGAAAAGATATTCGTCGAAGGCGACGGCGCCTTTGTCACCTACAAATGCGTGGCCAGGGACGGGAAGAGCTTTCGAAACACCGAGTTTTTCAGCTTCGCGGGCGACAAGATCAGGCGCATCGACGTCTATTTCGGCGCCACCTATGAGAATGGCGCGTTCGTAAAACACAATTACCTCCGAAATAATTCCGCAGGATCTGTCGGTGCCGCAAAATCCCATTCGTCCTGTTGACGAGCGGCTGGTGCGCCGCCGGCCTGTCGAAATGAAACCTAACGGAGCATGACGATGCGATTCATGGTGATTGTGAAGGCTGACAAGAACAGCGAAGCCGGCGTCATGCCGAGCACGGAATTGCTGGCGGCAATGGGCAAGTTCAATGAGGAAATGGTGAAGGCCGGCGTCATGCAGGCAGGCGAAGGCCTGCATCCGAGTTCGAAAGGTGCGCGCCTCAAATATTCCGGCAAGGAACGCTCTGTCACGAAAGGTCCCTTCAGCGGGGCCGGCGATCTTGTCGCAGGCTTCTGGCTGATTCAGGTGAAATCGCTGGACGAGGCGATCGAATGGATGAAACGCGCGCCATTCGACGGCGGCTCTGAAATCGAAATTCGGCAGGTCTTCGATGCGGAAGATTTTGGCGAGGCGCTCACGCCCGAACTGCGTGAGCAGGAAGTGCGCCTCCGCGCGCATGCCGCCAAGAAATAGGCTGTCATTCCGGGACACGCGTCGTCGCGTGGACCCGGAATCTCGAGATTGCGGGTTCGCGTTTCACGCGCCCCGGAATGACGGTTACCAAACGAAAAGGACAACACCATGCGATTCATGATGCTGATGATCCCCGGAGGTTACGAGAGCGCGGCGCCGGGCACGATGCCGCCCGCGGACGCGGTCGCCGCGATGATGAAATACAACGAGGCGCTGAAAGCGGCCGGCGTGCTGATCACGCTCGATGGGTTGCATCCGCCGTCGATGGGCGCGCGGGTGTCGTTCGCAGGTGGAAAGCCGGTGGTGACCGACGGTCCCTTCACCGAGTCGAAAGAGGTGCTCGGCGGCTACTGGATGATCGAGGTGAAGTCCCGGGAGGACGCGATCGCCTGGGCGAAGCGCTGCCCGGCCTCGAACAACGAGGTCATCGAAATTCGTCAGGTGCAGGAAATGTCGGATTTTCCCGCCGACGTTCAGGAAGCCGCGGCCGGATTCACTGAATTACAGGGAAACTCGGGGCGTTAGCGTCCAGCCGAACGCCAGGCTTGCGTCGGTAGTGACCTTTGGGCCCGGCTCATGTAAAAGCCTTTCACATGAGCTGGCGCAAGGAACAGAGCCGCGCCGAGCGCGGCTATCATCACGGCAATCTGAAAGAGGCGCTGCTGCAGGCGGCGCTCGGCCTGATCGCAGAGAAGGGACCTGCCGGGTTCACCTTCGCCGACGCCGCGCGTTCGGCCGGCGTCAGCCCGGCGGCGCCGTACCGGCATTTCCGTGATCGCGACGAGTTGCTTTCGAGCATCGCGCAGCGCGGTTTCGAGCAATTCGAGACGGTGCTGACCAGAGCCTGGGACGACGGACGTCCGGACACCGTCACGGCGTTCGAACGAGTCGGCAAGGCCTACCTCGCGTTTGCCCGCGAAGAGCCGGCGTTCTACTCGGCGATGTTCGAATCCGGGCTTCCCGTCGACCTTAACCCCGCATTATTGGCGGCGAGCGAGCGCGCCTTCGGCATCATCCGGGCCGCCGCGGAGCGCCTCGCTGCACTTGCGCCGCCCGGTACGCCGCGTCCGCCGGCGATGATGATGGCGCTGCATATCTGGTCGATGTCGCACGGCGTGGCGTCGCTGTTTGCCAGAGGCGATGCGGCGCGGCGCAAGCTGCCGATGTCGGCGGAGGATCTGCTGGAGGCGGAAGTGCTGATTTATCTGCGCGGCCTTGGTTTTTCGACCGACCGCCGGCCGTCTGCCCAAAAAGACCCGGCGGACCAAAAGCCGGCCGGCCAGCCGTCCGGTCCTTGGGGCACTCCAAAATAAATTGGAAGCCGCCGGGGGCGCCCCGCTTGACAAAAGGCTGGGATGGTTTAGGTATGTAAATGTTATTTACATTCACAACGGCGTGATGCCGTCATGGAGAGGGAAATGGCCTACACCGCAGATGTCAATCGATGGCGCGGCCCCACCGAAGAGCCCTACCGCCCGCATATGCTTGATTCGCCCTGGCACCCCGGCTGGATTGCCGTGACCGTACTGGGCTTCATCATCTGGTGGCCGATCGGCCTCGCCCTCCTCTTTTTCACACTCGGGAGCAGAAAAATGGCTTGCTGGAGCAACCAAGACCGCTGGTCGAATAAAATGGAGCGGATGCAGTACAAGATGGAGCGGATGCGGGGTCGCATGGAGCGACGCGGCTTCCCCTTCGGCGGCTTCGGACCGCCCTCGAGCGGCAACCGCGCCTTCGACGAGTACCGCATGGAAACCTTGCGGCGCCTCGAGGAAGAGCAGACCGAATTCAAGGATTTCCTCGATCGGTTGCGTCACGCCAAGGACAAGGAAGAGTTCGACCAGTTCATGGCGCAGCATCGCCAGCGACCGACGCCGCCCGCGGACGGCCAGCCCCAGGCCTGAATTTAAGGCTCGTGAATTCAAGGCTTAAGCCTCTGGCGCAGTGCCACCACAAAACCTGATGGCCAAGAACCGCCCGTTTGCGAAAGCAGACGGGCGGTTTTGTTTGGGTCCTCCGGAGTCTGGCCAGGAAAAGCTCCGATCCCGCCGCCCCCTTTTGCCGCAGACAAAATCCCCTTTGGTAACCCGCTATTAACCCTGATTAGCGTCTGGTTGGGGGCGTAAAGACGCGCGGATAGCCCTCGTTTTGACATGTTGGCAGGGGATGCAGGCCTCGGCTTCGGACGGGCCTCTCATGCGACACGACAGGGCTTTAGCGCTGGCACTTACCGCCGCGCTTTTCGCGCGGCCGTGGAACCGGCAGCCATTTGCTCCCGGAGGATTTGGGATACTTGCGTTGAGAGGATACCACTCATGAATCCGGCCGACGTGGCACAGTCAGCCTTGCCGATCGCATCCGCCGACGTCTCGCTGATTGCGCTGTTCTTGCAGGCCCACTGGATCGTCAAGGCGGTCATGCTGGGGTTATTGTCCTGTTCGGTCTGGGTCTGGGCGATCGCGATCGACAAGATGTTCCTGTATTCGCGGACTAAACGCGCCATGGATCGTTTCGAGCAAGCGTTCTGGTCAGGGCAGTCGATCGAGGAACTTTATCGAGCGCTCTCGGCCAAGCCGACGCAATCGATGGCGGCCTGCTTCGTTGCGGCGATGCGCGAATGGAAGCGGTCGTTCGAAAGCCAGGCACGATCCTTCGCCGGGCTTCAGATGCGGATCGAAAAAGTCATGAACGTCTCCATCTCGAGGGAAATCGAGCGGCTGGAACGCCGGCTGCTGGTGCTGGCGACGGTCGGTTCGGCCGGCCCGTTCGTCGGCCTGTTCGGTACCGTCTGGGGCATCATGTCGAGCTTCCAGTCGATCGCCGCCTCCAAGAACACCTCGCTCGCGGTGGTGGCCCCGGGCATCGCGGAGGCGCTGTTTGCCACCGCAATCGGCCTTATCGCCGCCATTCCGGCGACTATTTTCTACAATAAGTTCACCTCAGAGGTGAACCGGCAGGCCCAGCGGCTGGAAGGGTTCGCCGACGAATTTTCGGCGATTCTGTCGCGCCAGATCGACGAGCGGGCTTGAGGGGCGGTATATTGTGAGCGCATCCGTGAGCATCAGATCATGGCGATGAACATGGCAGGTTCGTCCGGCGGTGGCGGTCGCCGCGGCCGGCGGCGCGCGGTGATGGCGGAGATCAACGTCACCCCGATGGTCGACGTCATGCTGGTGTTGCTGATCATCTTCATGGTCTCGGCGCCGCTGCTGACGGTGGGCGTGCCGCTCGATCTGCCGCAGACCCAGGCCAAGAGCCTCGACCAGGACAAGAACCCGCTGACGCTTTCGGTCAACCTGAAAGGCCAGGTATTCCTCAACGATACCGAGATCGGGATTGATGATCTGGTGCCGAAGCTGAAAGCGATCACCGAGGCGCGCGGCGGGCTGGATGAGCGCATCTTTGTTCGGGGCGACAAGAAGGTCGACTATGGCACCGTGATGAAGGTGATGGGACGGCTGTCGTCCGCCGGCTTCAGGCGCGTGGCGCTGGTGACGGAAGTGGATCAGGGATAATCGGAAAGTGAAGGTCGACAAGACACTTATTGCGTCGGTCGCACTCCACGTCCTCGTGATCGGATGGGGGCTGGTATCTTTTTCGGCGCGCTCGCTCGAGGCGCCACCGCCGGAATCGATGCCGGTCGATATCATTTCAGCCGACCAACTCTCCAAGATCACCGCCGGCATCAAGACCGGCGAAAAGGACAAGCCGAAGCCGCTGGTCGAAAAGATCGCCGATGCCAATCCGGCTGACGACAACGTCGGCAAGATCACCGAAAAGAAGGAAATTGTGACCGCCACGGCGCCCGAACCGCCGCCGAAGCCCGTGGAGAAGCCGGTCGAGAAGAAACCCGATCCGCCCAAACCGGTCGCCGAGAACAAGCCCAAGGACGAGCCGAAGCCAATCGAGAAAAAGCCGGATCCGCCCAAGGTCGATCCGATCGCGGAAGCCCTGAAATCGGAAGATGCCAAGAAGCCAGTGCCAAAGCCTGAAGCCAAGGCCGCGCCGCCGCAGCCGCCGAAGCCCAAGCAGGAGCGCGTCTTCGATCAATCGAAGATCGCGGCCCTGCTCGACAAGCGCGATCCGACCCGCCAGGCCTTCACCGGTTCGGCGCTGAATTCGTCGGCCTCGCTCGGGTCCACGCACGGCACCGCGGCGACCTTGTCGCAGTCCGAACTCGACGCGATGCGGGCACGGCTGGCGAGCCTGTGGAATGTCCAGCCGGGTGTCGAACATCCCGAGGAACTCTATGTCACGGTGAGGATCCGGCTGAACCCGGATCGCCGGCTCGCAGCACCGCCCGTGGTCGTTTCAACCGGAAGCTCGCCGCGCTACCAGGCCGCGGCGGATGCGGCCGTTCGCGCCGTGCTGCAGGGTCAGCCGTACACAATGCTGCGAGACGAGACCTACGATCAATGGAAATACATGGACATCGATTTTGATCCTAAGCAGATGTTTCACAGTTGATGTTTTTGGAAATGAGCCAGCAAATGCCCATAACGTCGTTCTGTCTTCCTCCATTGCCGCTGAACCGCCGTAACATCCTGATCGGCGGCGCCGGCGCTGCCGCGGGTTTGCTGCTGCCGTCGCTTGCCGGCGCCCAAACCAAATTGCAGATAACCGAAGGCAACGTCGCACCATTGCCGATCGCGATACCGAATTTTGTCGCGGGGTCGCCGGCGGACGGCGAGGTCGGCGTCGGCGTCGCCCAGGTCATCACCAATAACCTGCAGCGCAGCGGACTGTTTGCGCCGATTGATCAGGCGGCCTTCATCGAAAAGATCGTCAACATCGACACCCCACCGCAATTCCAGAGCTGGAAAACCATCAACGCCCAGGCCCTGGTTACCGGCCGCATGACCCGCCAGGGCGATGGGCGACTGAAGGCCGAATTCCGCTTGTGGGACGTCGCCGCCGGTCAGCAGCTCACCGGCCAGCAATATTTCACGTCGCCGGAATACTGGCGGCGGATCGCGCACATCATTTCCGACCAGATCTACGAGCGCCTGACCGGTGAGAAGGGCTATTTCGACAGCCGCGTGGTGTTCGTGGATGAGAGCGGCGCCAAGGAGCGGCGCGTCAAGCGGCTGGCGCTGATGGATCAGGACGGCGCCAACGTCCGCTACCTGACCAAGGGCGCCGATCTGGTTCTGACGCCGCGGTTCTCGCCGTCGACCCAGGAAATCACCTATATGGAATTCGGCCAGGGTGATCCGCGCGTCTACTTGTACAGAATCGAGACCGGTGAACGTGAAATCGTCGGCAATTTTCCCGGCATGTCGTTCTCGCCGCGGTTTTCGCCGGACGGCCAGAGCGTGATCATGAGCTTGCAGCAGGGTGGCAATTCGAACTTGTTTGTGATGGATCTGCGCTCGAAGTCGACCACCCGGCTGACCGATACCCCGGCGATCGATACCTCGCCGTCTTATTCGCCCGACGGCGCCCGTATCTGTTTCGAATCCGACCGCGGCGGAAAGCCACAGATCTATGTAATGCCGGCGACGGGCGGGGCCGCGCAGCGCATCTCCTTCAGCAAGGACGACAGCAACGCAATCTATTCGACCCCGGTGTGGTCGCCGCGCGGCGACTACATCGCCTTCACTAAACAGGGCGGCGGCCAGTTTTCCATCGGCATCATGAAGCCCGACGGCTCGGGTGAGCGGATTCTCACCAGCGGCTACCACAACGAAGGACCGACCTTTGCGCCGAACGGCCGCGTCCTGATGTTCTTCCGCGATCCCGGCGGCAATGGCGGGCCTTCGCTGTTCACCGTGGACATCTCCGGACGCAACGAATTGCGGGTGCCAACCCCCGGCTTCGCGTCCGATCCGGCGTGGTCGCCCCTGCTGTCGTAAACCCAACCTGTTTGGACGCGCGGAGTCGTGTCGCGGCCCTATCCGGCGCGCGATGCAATCTGCAGTATCGGGCGCTCGAGGCGTGACCGGCAAAGCTTGCCTAGCTCGCTGATTTATCGGGCAGATTTTCGCACGGCGCAGCGAAAAACAACGTCTCGGTAACGATATTCCCTCAGAAAGACTTCATCTGCGACGGGTAAAAGTGCGGACCGAACAGGAACGCGTACAACCAAAATGCAGATCGCAAGTCAGAGCGGAGAGTCAGACCAGAAGATATCGCCGTCGATTTACGCGGCGTTGATCGATTCGCTTTTTCAGAATCCCGCGCCGTTGTTCGCGGGCGCCGTCCTGGTCGCCATTGCGGCCGTCATGACGGCCCTAAAGACCGAACAAAAGCTGCTCTGGCCATGCGCCGCGTTTCTCATCCTGGCCGGTGCTGCCCGTGCGCTCGATACGCACTGGTACAAGACGAGCAGGTCCGTTCTCACCGTCGATGAAGTCGCGCGTTGGGAGATGCGCTATCAGATTGCGGCGATGGTCTACGCCGTTGCACTTGGAACGTGGTGCTCGGCCGCTCTGCTGAGCAGTGACGATGCCGTGGCCCACATGATTTGCCTGACCGTCACCACCGGCTATGTGGCGGCAGGTGCGGGCCGCACCTATGGCAGGCCGTGGATCTTTCATGTGCAGATTGCACTCGCCTGCGGTCCGACCGCGGTCGCGCTGGCGCTTCGTGGGACACCCTATTACGTCGGAATGGCGATCGTCTGCGCGGTGTTCTTCTTCGCGCTCAAGCAGATCTCGACCAATTTGCAGAGGATTTTCGTTCAGGCGCTGGTGGCGCGCGAGCGGGAGGCGGCGCTGGCCGGCCAGTTCGACACGGCGCTGAACAACATGCCGCACGGCCTTTGCATGTTCGCCGCCGACGGACGTCTTGCAGTCATGAATCATCGCTTCCGCGAGATGATGAACCTGTCGGACGATCTCGTGCATCGCGGCGCGCGCGCAGCCGACATCGTCTCCGCCTGCGTCAGCGCCGGATCGATCTCGAGGGTGAGCGGAAAGATAATCCTCTCGGAAATCGAGAATTCGCAGGCGAGGGATATCGTCACCACCGATCCGGACGTCGCCCGTGGCCGGTCGCTGTCATGGACATTCCAGCCGATGGCAGGCGGCGGCGCCGTCGTTTTGCTGGAAGACATCACCGAACGGCGCAACGCGGAAGCCAGAATTTCGCATTTGGCGCGTTACGACGAACTGACCGCGCTTCCCAACCGGCTCAATTTCCGCGACGAGATCGAGCGTCTTTTGGCGGTTCCGCACGATGCCGACCAGCTGTCGGCTTTGCTGTTTGTCGACCTCGATCAGTTCAAGCAGGTCAACGACACCCTGGGTCATCCTTGCGGCGACCAGCTGTTGTGTGCGGTCGCCGACCGGTTACGCGAAATGCTGCGCCCGGAGGATTTCGTGGCGCGGTTCGGCGGCGACGAATTCGTGGTGTTTCAGCAGAACATCAAATCCAACGAGGACGCCGCCGGCCTCGCCCGCCGAATTGTCGACCGTCTGAGCGAGCGCTACAAAATCGACAACCATCTGGTCGAGATCGGCGCCAGCGTCGGCATCGCGATGACATCGCCGGCCGGCGTCAGCGCCGATACGCTCTTGAAGAACGCGGACATGGCGCTCTATCGCGCCAAGGCGAACGGCCGCGGCACCTTCTGCTTTTTCCGCGACGAGATGGCGCAAACCGTCGAGGCGCGCCGCATTCTGGAACTGGACCTGCGCAAGGCGCTGGCCAACGAAGAATTCGAGCTGTTCTATCAGCCGCTCGTCAATCTCAAATCCGGACGAATCGCCACGTGCGAAGCATTGCTGCGGTGGAATCATCCGGTGCGGGGCACGGTTTCCCCGGTCGATATCATTCCGATCGCCGAGGACATGGGCCTGATCGTCGATCTTGGCCGCTGGATCCTGCGCAAGGCCTGCATGGAATGCATGAAATGGCCGGAGGGCGTCAGCGTCGCGGTCAATTTTTCGCCGCAGCAGTTCCATCAGCGCGACGTGCTGAACGAGGTCCGTTACGCGCTCGAAGTTTCCGGGCTGCCGGCGCACCGTCTCGAGATCGAGATCACCGAATCGTCGCTGTTGCGCAATACCCAATTGACCCACGATGTGCTGTCGCAACTGGGCGCGATCGGGGTGCGGATTTCGCTGGACGATTTCGGCACCGGCTATTCAAGCCTGAGCTACCTGCATAATTTCCCGCTGCAGAAGGTCAAGATCGATCGATCCTTCCTGGAGGGGATCGACAGCGATCGTCCGCTGACGCTGCTGCGCGGCGTGGCGCGGCTCAGCGCCGATCTCGGCATGTCGGTCGTGGTCGAAGGCATCGAGACCAACGAGCAACTGGAGCTGATCAGCGCCGATGGCACGGTGACCGAGGCGCAGGGCTACCTGTTCAGCCGGCCGGTGCCGGCGGTGCGGGTGCGCCAGTTGCTCAACGCCTCGCACGCCCGCCGCCTGCCGGACGAGAAAACGCTGGCGGTACCCTCGATCGATCGCCTGAAAAACGCTCGATAGCTCGTTGGTGGAATTTCCTTTCCTCACTCCGCCCTGCGGCGCGATGTTTGAACTGCCCAAGGTTAACCCTAACGTCGCGATCTCTTTGCCTATTCGTTAAGAAGGTGTTAATCCTTCATGTGCCCGCAGAAGTTGTTGGGAGTGCAAGGAGTATCATATGCGGTCCGCCGCCGAAGCATCTACCGCGGCTCTTGGCCGGACTTGGGACCCGCTGGATCAAGTCGATTACCGTCTGGCGGAGACGCCGGACGAAAGGGAGGAGATTTATAATCTTCGCTACCGGGCCTATCTGCGCGAGGGCGCAATCCGGCCCTCGGCCGACCAGCGCGTGGTCGATCAATATGAAGACGCCCCCAACGCCTGGACGTTCGGCGTTTATTTTCATGGTGAGCTTTACAGCTCCATTCGTGTGAGCGTGCTGACGGCGGAGTGGCGGATGTCACCGTCGGTCGAGCTGTTTGGCGATGTTCTTCACCCCAAACTGGATAAGGGGCTGGTTTTCATTGATTCAACTCGCTTCGTTGCCGACCCCGACAAGGCGAGAAATTTCCCGGAGCTTCCCTATGTGACGGTGAGGCTGGGTTCGGTTGCCGGCGTTCATTTCAACGCTGACTTCGGATTGGCCATCGTTCGTCCCGAGCATCAGGCGTTTTACCACCGCGTGTTTCTGATGGAACCTTTGTGCGAACCGCGATTGTACCCGGGTCTTGTAAAGCCGGTTGGATTGATGGCCGGGCACTTACCGACGGTACGTGAAAGAGTCCTGGTCCGTTTTCCGTTTCTGCGTTCAAGCGCCTTCGAACGGCGGATGTTGTTCCAGCGTGCCGGCGAGCGCCGCTCACCGCCGCACGATGTCGTCACTTCGTTCGAGCGCGCCTCGATCGTCCCGCAATCCTGACCAATCGCGCCAGAAGGCGCCGAAGTTGCCCGCCCCGGGGGCGGTTCCCATCCCCTTGAGCCCATTTTGCAAGCCGGCCCTGCGATAGTGCCGGGATCGGCCCTAAGGCGGCCGTGCCGCACACCTGCTTGCTTCACCGTCGCGCCACATTTACAAATCATTAACCATCGCGGTTGCTTTTCGCCGTTTGTCGGCATTTGATCGGGTCTGGAAACACCCCATCAAGGTTGACGGAACGTTCGCTTAACCATCGCCCTGTAGACCGGATAACAGTAGAAAAACGCGAGCGCGGAGGCTCCGGAATGAAACATCAAGTGCGCATCCTCCAGGGATTGAAGCTGGCTGCGGTGCTTGCGGTGGCGCTGTCGATGGGCGCCTGCGCGAACAAGAACCTCGGCGCCGACGGCGCGATGGCCAGTGCTGCGACCCCGGGCAGCCAGCAGGATTTCGTGGTCAATGTCGGCGACCGCGTGTTCTTCGAGAGCGACCAGACCGATCTAAGTCCCCAGGCGATCGCGACCCTGGAGAAGCAGGTGCGCTGGCTGCAGAACTACAACCGCTACTCCTTCACCATTGAAGGCCATGCGGACGAGCGCGGCACCCGCGAATACAACATCGCGCTGGGCGCGCGGCGTGCTCAGTCGGTTCGCACCTTCTTCGCTTCCCGCGGCATCGATCCCTCAAGGATGCGGACGATCTCTTACGGCAAGGAACGCCCGGTCGCGGTATGCAACGACATCTCGTGCTGGTCGCAGAACCGCCGTGCCGTCACGGTCCTGAACGCCAGTTCATAAGAGAGCTCGTTTTCCCCATGTTTATCGCCGGCGCCTTCGGGCGCCGGTTTTGCTTTGGGTGGCTCCGTTTCAGCTCCAGGTTTGTCTCAGTCACATTTTTGGCGTACTCCCTCTCTCAATGTTGTTTCCGCTTTTGATGTCGTCGTCAGGCCAAAATGTCATCCAGATTTCATCAAATCACGCGCGCCGCGGCGATCTCCGGAATGCTGACGCTGGCTTCACAGGCCGTAACGACACAAGCCCTGGCGCAATCCGACGATACCGATCCGGAAATGCGGATTGAACAGTTGGAGAATCAGCTGCGGCAATTGACCGGCCAGAATGAGGAGCTGCAATACCGCAACCGGCAGCTCGAAGATCGTTTGAAGCTGCTGCAGGAGGGCGCGCAGGCGGCACCCGCCCAGCCCGCCGTCGCCCAGCCCAGCGTCGCCACGGCCCCTCCGGCCCAGGCCTATCCGGCCTATCGGCAGCCACAGGCCCAGCCGGGTTATGAGATTGCCGCTCCGGCGCCGATTGTCCAGGAGCCGCCCGAAGCCCCCCAAGGCGCCCCACAAGGCCGGCGCCGTGGCGATGCCTTCGATCCCAGCCAGTCCCCGACAGCTCCGGGGGTGCCGCGCGCGCTTGGCGGCGGCCAGCTGCCGATTCCGGCTGAGGGGCCCGTTGGCGCGCCGGGCGGGCGCGGCGCCGGCGAGCCGCTCGATCTGGCCAATACCGGGGCGCGCAACCCGGCAGCACTGCCCCCACCGCTGCCGCGCAATCCCGGCGCGACCGGCGGACTGACCACTTTACCGCCGTCGGCAACCCCGAAGGACGAGTTCGATCTCGGCATCGGTTATATGGAGCGCAAGGATTATGCGCTGGCCGAAGAGACCATGCGCAACTTCGCGCAAAAATACCCCAGCGATCCCCTGACCGCAGATTCGCAGTACTGGCTGGGCGAGAGCTTATTTCAGCGCCAGCGATATCGCGACGCCGCGGAAGCCTTCCTTGGGGTGACCACGAAATTCGACAAATCGGCGAAAGCGCCGGACGCATTGCTGCGGCTCGGACAATCGCTGGCGGCTCTGAAGGAGAAGGAGGCTGCCTGCGCGGCGCTCGGCGAGGTGACACGGAAATATCCGCGCGCCTCGAGCGGCGTCAAACAGGCGGTCGACCGTGAGCAAAAGCGGGTTAAGTGCTAGAATCGCGCTGCACGAGTCTATAAGCAGGCTCCGACATCAGCCGGCAATGCCATGCCCGACGACGACCATTCCGCGATCTCGGCACAAACTGCAAAGCGTCTGTTCGCGGACTGGAGGGGCGCCCCTGCGATCGTTCTCGCCGTTTCCGGCGGCCCTGATTCAATCGCGCTGATGTGGCTTGCGGCGCGCTGGCGCCGTGCCTTGAAACGCGGTCCGCGCCTCATCGCCGTTACCGTCGATCATGGTTTGCGCACCGAAGCCGCGGCCGAAGCGCGCGACGTCAAGCGCCTGGCGCGCAGCCTCGATCTGCAGCATCGCACGGTACGCTGGAGCGGCACCAAACCGAGAACCGGATTGCCGGCCGCGGCGCGATCGGCGCGGTACCGCCTGCTGGCGCAGGCCGCGAGGGCCAACGGCGCCACGCACATCCTCACCGCGCATACCCGTGACGATCAGGCCGAGACGCTCTTGATGCGGATAATGCGCGGCAGCGGCGTCGCCGGCCTTGCGGCAATGGCGCGGGAGTCCGACCGCGACGGCGTGCGTCTGGCGCGTCCGTTTCTGAATGTTTCGAAATCGCAGCTGATCGCGACGCTTCGGAAGGCAAAGGTCAGCTTCGCTGACGATCCGACCAACCGCGACACCAGCTTCACGCGTCCGCGTCTGCGCATGTTGATGCCGGCTCTTGCCGCAGAGGGCGGCGATACACGCAATCTGGCGCGGCTGGCGTCGCGGCTTGCCCGGGCCAATCAAGCGGTGGAAGTTCTGGTCGATGGCGCCGAGCGTTATCTCGCGCTGAGGGATCGCGATCCGTCGCGTCCGGGTTTTCAAGCCAAAAGCTTCGATACCAAGATATTGGATGCCAAAACCTTCGATGCAAAGGCGTTTGCCGCCTTGGCGGAGGAAATCCGGCTTCGGCTGCTGCTACGCGCGATCGATCGGTTCGGCCATGAGGGGCCGGCTGAACTGGGCAAGGTCGAAGCCTTGCTGTCGGCATTGGACCGGGCGCTTGCGCAGAACCCTGCCGGCCGCCGGCCAAAGCCAAGGCTGAAACAGACCCTTGCCGGTGCGCTGGTCAGCCTGATCGACGGCCGGATTCGCGTCGAGCCGGCGCCGCCGCGCCGCCATCGCGCCAAATAGCGCATATTCCGCGCCGGTGTCATATTCCCTCTGGAGTCCTTAACCACCCGGGAAGACACCCCTTTCAGCGCCATCATTTGAACGGGAATCGCGCTAGAATGCGCTAAATAGTCCTGCGTGGTTCCCTTGGCAGCGACCGGGGCGACACCTAGATTGTAATGCAGTCGACCGAGGGATTCCCTCGTGCTGCCCAAGGACAAAGGCCGCGATCCGCGCGACCACGAAGGAAGATCGATGAACGCCAATCTGCGCAATTTCGCCCTCTGGGTCATTATTGTTCTGCTGTTGTTGGCGCTGTTCACGCTCTTCCAGAATCCGGGTCAGCACGCCTCCTCGCAGGACATCTCGTTCTCGCAGCTTCTGACCGAAGTCGACCAAAATCACGTCCGTGACGTCGTGATCCAGGGGCCGGAAATCCACGGTACCTTCACCAACGGCTCAAGCTTCCAGACCTACGCGCCGAACGACCCGACGCTGGTTTCGCGCCTGTATAACGGCAAGGTTCAAATCACCGCGAAGCCTCCCGGCGACAACGTGCCGTGGTTCGTGTCGCTGCTGGTTTCATGGCTGCCGTTCATCGCGCTGATCGGGGTCTGGATCTTCCTGTCGCGGCAGATGCAGGGCGGCGCCGGCAAGGCGATGGGCTTCGGCAAGTCGCGCGCCAAGATGCTGACCGAGGCCCATGGCCGCGTCACCTTCGAGGACGTCGCCGGCGTCGACGAAGCCAAGCAGGACCTGCAGGAGATCGTCGAATTCCTGCGCGATCCTGGCAAATACCAGCGGCTCGGCGGACGGATTCCGCGCGGCGTGCTCCTGGTCGGCCCTCCCGGCACCGGCAAGACGCTGATCGCGCGCGCGGTCGCGGGTGAAGCCAACGTGCCGTTCTTCACGATCTCGGGATCGGACTTCGTCGAAATGTTCGTCGGCGTCGGCGCCAGCCGCGTCCGCGACATGTTCGAGCAGGCCAAGAAAAATGCACCGTGCATCATCTTCATCGACGAAATCGACGCGGTCGGCCGCCATCGCGGCGCCGGTCTCGGCGGCGGCAATGACGAGCGCGAGCAGACGCTGAACCAGTTGCTGGTCGAGATGGACGGCTTCGAGGCCAATGAAGGCGTGATCCTGATCGCGGCGACCAACCGGCCCGACGTGCTCGATCCGGCGCTGCTGCGTCCCGGCCGCTTCGACCGCCAGGTGGTGGTGCCGAATCCGGATGTGGTCGGCCGCGAACAGATCCTCAAGGTTCACGTCCGCAAGGTGCCGCTGGCGCCGGATATCAACCTCAAGACGATCGCCCGCGGCACCCCCGGCTTCTCCGGCGCCGACCTGATGAACCTTGTCAACGAAGCGGCGCTGACCGCGGCGCGGCGCAACAAGCGCATGGTGACCCAGGCCGAGTTCGAGGAAGCAAAAGACAAGGTCATGATGGGCGCCGAGCGCAAGTCGCTGGTGATGACCGAAGAAGAGAAGATGCTGACCGCCTATCACGAAGGCGGCCACGCCATCGTCGGCCTCAACGTGATCGCGACCGACCCGATCCACAAGGCGACCATCATTCCGCGCGGCCGTGCGCTCGGTATGGTGATGCAGCTGCCCGAGCGCGACAAGCTGTCGATGTCACTCGAGCAGATGACCTCGCGGCTTGCCATCATGATGGGCGGCCGCGTCGCCGAAGAACTGGTGTTCGGTCGCGAGAAGGTCACGTCCGGCGCCTCGTCCGACATCGAGCAGGCGACCCGGTTGGCGCGGATGATGGTGACGCGCTGGGGCCTTTCCGAAGCGCTCGGCACCGTATCCTACGGCGAAAACCAGGATGAGGTTTTCCTGGGCATGTCGGTGTCACGTACCCAGAATGCCTCCGAGGCCACGGTTCAGAAGATCGACACCGAGATCCGGCGTTTTGTGGAAGAAGGTTACAACCAGGCGACCAAAATCCTGACCGAGAAGCGTGCCGATCTTGAAGCTTTGGCCAAGGGCCTGCTTGAATTCGAAACCCTGACCGGCGACGAGATTCAGGATCTGCTCAAGGGCAAGAAGCCGAATCGCGAGTCGGTGCTGGAGCCGACCACCCCGCGCACCTCCGCGGTGCCACCGGCCGGCAAGCCGCGCCCGCGGCCCGATCCGGATCCCGGGCTGGAGCCGCAGCCGCAGGCCTGAAGGTCAGCCGGTTTGAATCGAAAACGCGGCGGCAACGCCGCGTTTTTTATTTGTGCCGTGGCATGTGAAGCTGCGTCTGTTGCATAAGGATTGTGGTTGGCGTCGATCCCGGCGTCATGCCATGTTTCGATCACGACGCGAGCGCGGGCCAAACCGCGTCGGTCGCGGCCGCCGTTTGAGCGTCCGACAATAAAAAGGGGAGGGGGGTCGATGCGTTTCGTCACGAGACTGGGCGTCCTGGGCGCGCTTGCCCTACTGGCCTGGCCTGCTGCCTCGTTCGCCACGGACATGCGCGGCGTCACCGCGACCGAAATCAGGATCGGCCAGACCATGCCTTACAGCGGCCCGGTCTCGGCGTTCGGCGCGCTCGGCAAGAGCGAGGTTGCCTATTTCAAGATGGTCAACGACCACGGCGGCATCAACGGCCGCATGGTCAATCTGATTTCGCTCGACGACAGTTACGTGCCGCCGAAGACCGTGGAGCAGACCAGGCGGCTGGTGGAGAGCGATGAAGTCGCACTGATCTTTTCCTCGATCGGCACCGCGCACAACACCGCGATCGCAAAATACCTGCAGAGCAAGAACATCCCGCAATTGTTCGTGGGCTCCGGCGCCTCGAAATTCGCCGACCTCGCGCAATATCCGCAGGCCACGCTGGGCGTGCAGGCGCCGTTCCGTTACGAGGCGCGGCTTTACGCACGCTACGCCCTGGCCAAGAATCCGAATGCTAAATTCGCCATCATCTCGCAGAATGACGATTTTGGCCGCGACTATCTGCTCGGATTGAAGGATGTGCTCGGCGACAAATACGATTCTCTGGTCACCGGCGCGACCTACGAAATATCGGATCCCACCATCGACTCCCAGATTGTCAAGCTGAAGGCATCCGGCGCCGATGTGCTGATCATCGCGGCGACGCCGAAATTCGCGGCCCAGTCGATCCGAAAGGTTTTCGAAATTGGCTGGAAGCCGATGACATTCCTGTCGAACGTCGCGGTCTGGGTATCTTCGGTGATGGAGCCCGCCGGGCTCGAGGCCGGCATCGGGATTCTCTCCACCGCCTATGTCAAGGACCCGATGGACCCGGCGTGGAAAGACGATCCGGACGCGATGCGATGGCGAGCGTTCATGGCGAAGTACATGCCGAACGATGATCTGCGCGACCAGAATTTCGTCAACGGCTACAACAGCGCGATGGTGCTTGAGCACGTCCTGAAAGCCTGCGGCGACGATTTGTCGACCGAAAACATCCTCAAGCAGGCCTATGCCATCAAGGACATGGACCTGCCGATGATGCTGCCGGGCATCAAGGTCAACACCTCAGCGACCGATCACGTTCCGATCGACCAGATGCAGTTCATGCGTTTCAACGGCAAGAACTGGGAGCGATTCGGGGAGTTGCAGACCGGGAATTGACGTTTTCGTCGTTCCCCGCGCAAGCGCGGAGCGCTTGTCGCTTAGGGTTCGTCGCTTCGCGTCGCTCGGGAATGACGAAACTATTATCCCAGCTTGCCAACCTCGGCCTCGACCAGCGACCAGCATTTCGAGCCGAGCTTTTGCTTCCAGACCGCATAGACCTCGGGAAGCCTGGCGCGGAAGGCGGCCTGGTCGACGTCGTTGAACACCAGACCGCGTTTGACGAAATCGTCACGCAGGCTCGCGTTCAGCGCGGCCTGGTCCTGGCGCTGCTGGCGGACATATTTGGTGAAATTACGCTCGATCACGCCCTGGATGTCGTCGGGCAGGGCCTTCCAGGTCGCAGGGTGTGCCATCGCGTTAAAGCCGGACCACATGTGATTGGTCAGGCTGACATACTTCACCAACTCGTAAAGCTTGAAACCCTGCAGGATCGCCAGCGGATTTTCCTGGGCGTCGACGCGTCCGGTTTTCAGCGCGTCGTAGATCTGGTTGGCCGACGTCGTCACCGGCTGGGCGCCGAACGCCCCAAAAGTGTCGAGCATCATCTGTCCCGGGGGCACGCGGATTTTCATGCCAGCGAAATCCTCAGGCGTTGTGACCGGGCGCGGAATCGACGCCACCTGCCGCATGCCGTTGTCGAAGCCGGCGACCGGAAACAGATACATGCCCTTGGCGGCCATCTCCTCGCCGATATATTTTCCGAGCGGGCCGTCGATGGCCTTGTGCGCCTCCGCCGCCGACTTGAATGCGAACGGCAATTGCTGGGCTTCGGCCACCGGCACCACCGTCCCAATGATGCCGCCCATCAGGGTGAAGAACTGGATCTCGCCCGCGATCAGCATCTTTAGCGCGTCGGGATCGCCGCCGGGCAGCTTGTTGTTCTCCGGATAGACGGTCGTTTCGACCCGGCCGTTGGTTTCCGCTGCTATGGCCTGCCACATCGCAGTGAGGTTCTTGTGCAGCGTGCCGCTCGCGGCCTGATTGTGATATTGCGAAAACTTGTATTCGGCGGCCAGCGAGGGCCTGATGATAATGGCCGATCCCGCCGCTGCCGCTGCGCCTGACAATACCGACCGTCGTGTCCATTTCGTAGTCATGTGCCCTCCCGGTCCCGCCTCTGCCCGGGCGGTTAAGAATTTCCGGCCGGACTGTCGTCGATATCAGGTCATTTCGCCACGAAAATCCGGTCACGACCGCCCTTCAACTTAAGATTTCTTAAGGGCTGTTGGCCCTATTGGTGGAAGCGGCGCGCGTTCCGCCAGGGCGGTCGCATGCGCGAAAAGGGACTTCGCATGGCCACGTCCGTATCCGCCCCGACGATTGCTCCGGAGCCCAGCGCGATCCCCGCATCGCTCTGGAATGCGTGCTTCGTGCTGTGCGTCATCAACGCTTCGTTTTTCCCAACAGCGTTCTTTTCGCACTGGTGGATCTACGACCCGAACGGCCTGGGAATCCCGACCGACTTCGTCAATGTCTGGGCGGCGGGCCGGCTGGTGCTCGATGGCCATCCGGCGCTCGCTTACGATTGGGATATCCAGAAGAAGGTTGAGGTCGCGCTGCTCGGCCAGGATTTCATCGGCAATTTTGCCTGGCACTACCCGCCGCCGTTTTTGTTCGTCGCAACCTTCCTGGCGCAGTTTCCCTATGCGGTCGCTTTCGTCGGCTGGGTTTCGGTCAGCTTCGTGCCTTATCTCGTGATGATGCGCGCGATCGTCGGCCGCAGCTTCGGCTTGCTGCTGGCGGTGGCGTTTCCGCTGGTGCTCAACAACACCCTTGTGGGGCAGAACGGCTTTCTCACTGCGGCGCTGATCGGCGGTACGCTGTGTCTGATGCCGACGCGGCCGGTGCTTTCAGGGATTTGCCTGGGGCTGTTGAGCTACAAGCCGCAATACGGACTGCTGTTTCCGATCGTGCTGATCGCCGCAGCGCAGTGGACGGTGTTCTTCACCGCGGCCTGCGTCGCGGTCGCGATGGCGTTCGCTTCGTGGCTCGTCTTCGGCACCGAGAGCTGGCAGGCGTTCTTTCACTGGATGCCGATGTTTTCGCAGGCCTTCCTCACGGAGGGCCGGGCCACCTTCTGGAAGTTGCAGAGCCTGTTCGCGCTGGTTCGATTCCTCGGCGGCAGCGAGCAGCTGGCGTGGATATTTCAGTGGATCCTGAGCGGGACGGTGGCGCTGGGGCTGGCGCTGATGTGGCGCAGTTCGGTGCGCTATTCGTTGAAGGCCGCTGCGCTCGCGGTCGGCACCTTGCTGATCACGCCCTACCTGTTCATGTACGACATGATGGTACTGGCGATACCCGTGGCCTTCCTGGTCCGGATCGGGCTTGCGAGCGGTTTTCGCCGCTATGAGCTCCCGGCACTGGCCTGCGCGCTCGGTTTGATCATCGGTTTCACATTCCTGAGGGCGCCGGTCGGGCTCGGCGCCACGCTGATCGTCGCCGGCCTGATCGCCGGGCGTGCTGGCCTCTGGTGGCGGCATGCACCGGCGCCGTCCTTGATGGTGGGAGCCGGCGCCTAAGCATTGTTGCCTCACCGGATCGTCATATCTTGCGTCTTGTCATCGAGCCTGAATAGTTGTTCAGTTCTTCAAGGCGGTTGTGCCAAATCGCTCGAAAGATTGAACATGCGTGCGTTCCCGGACCGGGCGACTTCGGCCCGGACGCGTGGACCAGGGATGAGAAACGCGCCATGGTGTATCGGCGGACCCATCAGGTCGTAAAACGCCTTGCGGCGCGGCGCAGCGCCATCCTGGCGGCGGCGCGGGATGCCGCCGCGAGCGGTGGCATGGCCGCGGTTCAGATCGCGCCGGTCGCAATCCGCGCCAATGTCGCCGCCGGCACCGTCTATCGCTATTTCCCCTCCAAGGCGGACCTGATCTCCGAACTGATCGCGGACGTCTCGCGTGACGAACTGGCCGCGATCCGCCGCGCGGCTGACGCGGCGCCGGGACCGTCGTCGGCACTGGCCGCGGCCGTCACCACGGTTGCCGTACACGTGCTGTCGCAGCGCAAGCTCGCCTGGGGCATCCTTGCCGAGCCGGTAGATGTCGATGTCACCGCCTCGCGTCTGGCGAGCCGGCGGGAGATCGCCGGCGAAATCGCCGATCGAATCGACGCCGCGGTCCGCGCCGGACACCTCCCCGCGCAGGATACGTCGCTGGCCGCGACCGCGCTGCTCGGTGCGCTGCATGAATCGCTGGTCGGGCCGTTGGCGCCTGACAATATCGAGGACCCCGGGAGATTGCGCGACGCCGTGCAAACTGTGACGCTGCTCGCGCTGCGCGCCGTAGGCGTGATGGACGCCCGCGCCCGTGGCCTCGTGGTGCAGGCGGTACTGCCGGCGAAAGCGCTGGTCGGGGCGTAAGAAAAACCCGCAACGCAGACATCGCTTTGACGCAACAATCCACCAAAATGGGGCAATCCGCCGCCGGACCGGCGGCCCAATCGGCGAAGTAAGGAGCGAGACATGCCAACGACTTTCGGTTCAGCCAAATGGCAGGGCGGTATCAAGGACGGCAAAGGCGCTATCTCGACCAAGAGCGGCGCGCTGAAGGATTACCCTTACGGCTTCGCCAGCCGCTTCGAGGGCAAGCCGGGCTCG
Organism: Bradyrhizobium erythrophlei; assembly: GCF_900129425.1. Classification (NCBI taxonomy): domain Bacteria; kingdom Pseudomonadati; phylum Pseudomonadota; class Alphaproteobacteria; order Hyphomicrobiales; family Nitrobacteraceae; genus Bradyrhizobium; species Bradyrhizobium erythrophlei. The sequence goes on from NZ_LT670817.1 coordinate 749,912, forward strand.
AACCCGGAAGAGTTGATCGGGGCTGCGCACTCCGCCTGCTTCACTATGGCGTTGTCGCTGATATTGGGCGAAGCCAAGCTCACCGCCGAGCAGATGGAAACCAAGGCCGACGTCACGCTTGAGAAGCAGGGCGATGGTTTTGCCATCACCTCCGTGCATCTCACCTTGACGGCGAAGATTCCCGGCGCGGACAAGGCGAAATTCGAGGAACTGGCGGCGATGGCCAAGGCCGGATGTCCGGTGTCCAAGCTGTTGAACACCAAGATCACGCTGGACGCGACGCTGCTCTGATCATTGGTGTCATTCCGGGTTCGCGTGTTCGACGCGCCCCGGAATGACGATGCAAGATTTCATTTCTCCGCGTCGCCGTCGGGGCCGACCGAGGCGATGCGTAGCATATTAGTGGTGCCGGGAGCACGGAGCGGTACGCCGGCGACGATGATCACGCGCTGTCCGGCCTTGGCGAAGCCGTCGCGAAACGCGATGGAGCCGGCGCGGCCGACCATGTCGTCCAGGTCTTTTGCGTCTTCGGCGACCACGCAATGCACGCCCCAGACCACAGACAGTTTGCGTCCGGTGATGAGATTGGGCGTGATCGCCACCACCGGCGGCTTCGGCCGTTCGCGCGCGACCCGCAGCGCGGTCGATCCTGAACTGGTCCAGCAGATGATCGCCGACAAATCGAGCGTTTCGGCGATCTGCCTCGCGGCGTCGGCGATGGCGTCGCCGACGGTCGGCTCCGGTTCGGCGCGCTGCGCGGTGAGCACGCCGCGATAGGTCGGATCGCGCTCGACTTCCTCGCCGATGCGATTCATGGTCGAGACCGCTTCGACCGGAAACTTGCCGGCGGCCGATTCCGCCGACAGCATGATCGCGTCGGCGCCTTCGTAGACCGCGGTCGCGACGTCAGAGACCTCGGCGCGCGTCGGCACCGGTGCCTGGATCATCGATTCCAGCATCTGGGTCGCGACCACCACAGGCTTGCCGGCGCGCCGCGCCATCCGCGTCATCTGCTTCTGCAGGCTCGGCACCCGCTCCAGCGGTAGCTCGACGCCGAGATCGCCGCGCGCCACCATCAGGGCGTCGGAGGCTTCGAGGATTTCGGGGAGCCGGTCGATCGCCTGCGGCTTTTCGATCTTGGACATGACCGCTGCACGGCCGCGGATCAGTTTCTTGGCCTCGACGACATCCTCGGCGCGCTGAACGAACGACAGGGCGATCCAGTCGACACCGGTCACCAGGGCCGCTTCAAGGTCGGCGCGGTCCTTCGGCGTCATCGCGGAAACCGGCAGATCGGTATCGGGCAGGCTGACGCCCTTGCGATCCGACATCCGGCCGCCGATCACGACGCGAGTGACGGCGCGGTCCGGCGCGGCTTCCTCGACGATCAGGCGCACCTTGCCGTCGTCGAGCAGCAGCGCGTGACCCGGTCGGAGCGCGGCGAGGATTTCCGGATGCGGAAGTTGAACGCGGGTATTGTCACCGGGCGTCTTGTCGGAATCGAGAACAAAACTCTCACCGTTGTTGAGCTGGATCGACCCTTCCGCGAATGAACCCAGCCGCAGCTTCGGCCCTTGCAGGTCGACCAGAATGCCGATCGGCCGGCCGTAACTCGATTCGACGTTGCGAATGGTCTTGACCAGTTCGCGCATCTTGTCATGCGAGGTATGGCTCATATTGATGCGGAACACGTCGGCGCCGGCCTCGAACAGGCGGCGGATCATCGCGCTGTCGGAGGAGGCGGGGCCAAGCGTTGCGAGAATCTTGATACGGCGCAGGCGTCTCATGGCTTGGTTCCGGGCGCTGCGGCTGGCGGCAGACCAGCCCCGCCCGGAGGCGTCCCGCCCGACGGATTGGGCAGGCCGGGTGCTCCCGGCGAATCGCCCGGAAGGTTTTGGGGCCCGCCCGGGGGAACCGTTCCCGGAATGCCCGGCACACGCTGCGCCGGCTGCTCATTGGATTCGGTCAGTTGCACGGTCCAGGCCCGCTGCTCTCCGGTGTCGACCTCGAAGAAGCCGGTGCGGTCGAAACCGCGCGCCAGACAATTTTCGGTGCCCTTGATGGTGAATTCCTTGTCGCGCGAGCACATGAAGGCTTGTCCTGACCATTCGCCGCCGCGGTCGTAATCGAGCGCATAGATGTAATAGAACCGTGCGACAAGCGTACCGCGCAGCAGAGTCTCGCAGGCGCGCGAGGAGACGTTCCACCAGCCCTCGGTGGTCCAGCCCTCGGCATCCTTGTAGCCCAGGGCAATCCCGACCCGGCTTGAGGTGTTGTTGCAGAGACGAAAGTCAGCCGCGGCCGAACTGCTCCACAAACACATGACCGCAACCACGAGCGCCGGCATCAAACCGGCGGTCATGCGAGCAGCGAGGGGGTTGGCGTGAGGGGAATCGTTTGGGATCATTTAGCGAAGCTATATCAATTCCTTGATGATTTCGCGTAACCCGGCGGGAACTGTCAATGGCGGAAGCGGGCATTTAAGACCATGGGCGACGGAAATCCCACCCATGACGCTCTGTTTGCACCGCGATGTGGCAAAATCTGTGACAACCCCCACTTAATACCAAATAAGCTGGTGTGAAACGGCGAGAGTATGGTCATGACGATTGACGACAAAACCAGAACGGAACTCGAAGCCGCCGTTTTCAGGCGCCTTATTGAGCATTTGCGGGCCCGCACCGACGTCCAGAACATCGACCTGATGAATTTGGCCGGCTTCTGCCGCAACTGTCTGTCCAACTGGCTCAAGGAGGAGGCAGACGCCAAGGGCGCCGCGATGAGCAAGGACGAGAGCCGCGAGGCCGTCTATGGCATGCCCTACGAGACCTGGAAGTCGACCTTTCAGGGGACTGCCAGTCCCGAGCAACTCGGGGCGATGAAAAAGTCCCATAGCGGGCATTGAGACTTCTCCTTTTCCTTACTCCTCCTCATTCCCGTCCTTTCTCCGTGATGGTGGGGCACATTCACGCATTTCTTGCTGTCAATCGGTCAAGACGTGGATGCCCGGCACGGGGCCGGGCATGACGATGAGAGAACGGAAATCTTTCTCCTGTGGGCGCGCTGTGGATGAGCGCGATGTTGCCTTGACGCAAGGCGCCGCACTCTTGAGGGTCATTTCAAGGATGCGCCTCGCGATCAAGCGTGCGGCAGTTCCCGTCAAACCTCCAACCATCAGTTCATTCAGGAGTACCCGATGGCCACCTCTGCCGCCGCCGTCCAGGAAGAGCCCGCGACGAAATTCGCCAAAGACCAGCTCAAGGCCATCGTCGAGCGCATCGAGCGGCTGGAAGAAGAAAAGAAGACGATTTCGGACGATATCCGCGATGTCTATGCCGAAGCCAAAGGCAACGGCTACGACGTCAAGGCGCTGCGCACCATCGTGCGCCTGCGCAAGCAGGACGCCAACGAGCGGGCCGAACAGGAAACCATCCTGGAGACTTACATGCAGGCGCTGGGAATGCTGTGAGGTCGATCAAGTGAAGATGTCATACGCGGGCTTGACCCGCGTATCCATCAATCTTCAGAACAATATGTGGGACAGAGAGATCGATTGCCGGGTCCAAGGCCCGGCAATGACGATGTGAAGCACTCAGCGCAACGATGCGGTCTGCAGCACGAACGATTGGGTCGGCAAGGCCGTAGTGGACGATCCGGTAAACCGGTCGCAGCTAAGTCCCATCTGCGGATCATCCGAGAAGCCCATCGCGATCGCGGCCTGCGGCTTGACGAAATGCGCGCGCATCAGGGTCATGTCGGCATCGCCCAGCACGGTGGCGGACATCGACGTGCTCGCGCTCGGCGCCAGCATCATGACGCGCATCCAGGCATCGTTTGCCTTGGACGCAGCGATCCGCGTCGAGGTCGCAACCACGCTGCCCGGACCCTGGGGACCCTTGGCGGCGACGGTGTCGATCGTGGTGGCGGCCGCCAGATTGCGCGGAGCCGATGCCGGCCGGATGCTATGGGGCATTGGCGCGCTGGCCGAGACGATATTGGCGCGGTCAACCCGAGAATTGGGTGCCGGTGCGTAGGCCATTGCCTCGAACGCGGCGGAAACACTCGATGTCGATTGCGGGTCGGCGGAGGCTAGCGCCCGGCGGGCGCTGATGGCGGCGACCTGCGCCGGCGTTGCCTGTTTCGCCGCTGCGGGGGCGTCACCCCAGAAGCCGCGGGCATTGATGATGTCAGCCGGCGTTTGCGGCTTCGGCTCGTCCGGCCTGGATTTTGCGGGCTGGACGATCTGGACGTCGGCGGAAGCCAGCTGGAAGGTCGAGGCGGCCGCGGGCTTGGAGCGCGGCATCGGCACCGGCTCGGTAGATTTGACTGCAGTGGCGACGGCGGCCATCGGAGCCGCCGTTTCGCTGATAGAAGCAGCGCTCGAGCCTTCGTCCTCGTCGTCGTTCGATTTGCTTTTGAACAAGGCGGCAAACAGGCTCGGCCTCGTCTTGGTCAAGGCGCCGTCGCCGTTGTCGCGTTTTTCGATATCGGCGCGGGCCAGTTCGTAGCCCTTCAGCGGGGTGCCGTCGGAGGGAACATGCACGGTGCGGCCATCCGGGAATACGCGGACCAGTTGCTCTCGGGTCATGCGCGGCCAATGACGGATGCTGCCGGTATCGAGATGGACGAAAGGCGATCCCGACGTCGGATAGAATCCGACGCCGCCACGCTGCAGGCGAAGCCCGGCGAAGCGGATTTGCTCAAGCGGCACGTCCGGAATGAAAAAATCCATGGCGTGGCCCAGCATATGCTGGCTGAAGCGCGCCACCCCCGAAGAGCGGCGGCGAAGCATGGCGTTGGTGGCGGGAGAACGGTACGAGGAAATGATCTGGATCGGCTTCTTGCCGTCGACGTCGCGGTAGACCTCCCAGAGGATGTCGAACAGGTGACGATCCATCGTGGTCTGTTCCTGGGTGCGCCAGTCGCGGAGATAATGATTGAGCTGCTTCAGCGCCTCTTCGTCGTAGCGCCCGTCGCGCTTGAAGGTGACAGTGAGATCTTCATTGGAATGGGTGTGGTGGAATGAAAGGGTGCGGGTTTCATTCAGCGCGGTCGCATCGTGGACCGATCCGGCTCCGATCAGGAGCAACAAGGCTGTCAGGCCGAAATGACATCCGGCTCTCGGCAACGATAGCGAGTTGAATCGGCGTGCGAAACCAGCCAGCACGAATGAGCCCACCCAAGAGGACGACTGATCGAGGACTCTTCCGCTACCCCGTGTGGCGGAAGAGGGTAAATGCAGTCTTAACGCTGGGTGGGTTAATCGAGATTTAAGTCCCACCCCCCAAGTCAACCATAACCTAACCCGTTGAGTGTGGCGAAAAATAGCCCACTGGTTAAATCCAGGTGGAGAGTGGTTAATGCGAAAGGCCCCGCTGTCGAGGCGGTGCCTTTGAATTAGCTATGGAATCCAGACCAGGGTCACCGCAAATGGTGAACAATCAGCGGGTGTATACCCCCCGCGGCTGGCGGCGGCCCGGAGCTGGGGGAGGGGGCGTCGGCCCGCCGAACAGCCGTTCAAAGAACGACGGTCCGGAATAGCCGGAGGAGTCGCTGGCGAAGCTGACGCCTGAGGGAAGATTGCCGACCGGATGGGAGTAGCTCGGCTGCGAATGCGCCACCACGTTTTCCAGATCCTTGTTTCTGGAGTTCTTGAGCAGCGCCAGCATGATGGCATCCCGGCCGTAGACGTCCTTGCGGAATTGCAGCTTGCCGGCATCGTCGACGAACGCGGTCTGATAGGTGATGTTGACCGGAATCGGCGTCGGGAATTTCAAATCGACCTCGCTCTGGCCATACATGCTGCGGATTTTTTCCGGTGTGTAGTGCGCGTTGGGTTCAGTGATGTTCAAGAGCGTTGCGGCATATTGATCCGGATACTGCACCCGCATGCAGCCGTGGCTGAAAGCGCGATCATTCTTGGCAAACAGTTCCTTGTTCGGGGTGTCGTGCTGATAGACTAGGAATTTGTTGGGAAAGTTGAAACGGATGCGGCCGAGCGCGTTGGCGTCGCCGGGAGGCTGCGAGATGTGGATGCTGCCGTCGCGCGCACGTTCGAGCTTCAGTCCCATCCGCTGCAGCACCGTCGGATCCTGCTGCAAGGCCGGCAGATATTCCTTGTAGATGATCGAGGGCGGCACGTTCCAGGTCGGATTGACCGTGATGAATTTCATGGTTTCCGTCAGCAGCGGCGTCGCATGAATGCCGGGCTGCCCGGTAACCACCCTGGTGGTCCAGACCTGCGCGCCGTTCTGCATCACCTTGAGCGTATAGTCCGGGATGTTGAGAATGACATAGGCGTTGCCGATCGATGGGACGCCGAGCTGTCGCGGCAGCCAGCGCCAGCGCTCCATGTTGACGATCACGGTGTCGATCTGCTTGTCGCGCTTCGGGCTGTTGATGGCCTTGACGGTCTTGTCGTCGAGGATGCCGGTGGGCTTGAGTTCGGCGCCCTCCTGGAACTTGCGCACGGCCTCGGCGACCTTGGCGTCGTAATGGGTGTCGTCGGCGTTCTCGGAGATGCCGAGCTTGGCGCGCAGTTGCGGCACGCGCGGGTCTTCGCTCGCGACCGCCGGCTGCTTCTTGCCGCGCGCGGGCACGAATCTGAGCGCAGGGCCTTCCGCGATCTGAACCACCGGTCCGCCGCCCTGGCCGCGCAATTCGGCAAGCTTGGCCTTCAATTCGCGATAGAGCTTTTGCGGCGGATTGTAGCTGTCGAGAGCCGCGGACGCGTCCTTGGCGGTGGTGATGTTGGCCAGCACTTCGGACGGATCGGTCGGATGCTCCGGATATTGGATGTCGCCCGAGACCTGCGAATAGTGCATCCGGCCGCTCTGCGCCTGGCGCGCATAATCCAGCATGCTCTCGGTCAATTTCAGGTCGGCTTCCGCAAGCGCGTCGGGATTGGTCGCCGCGGCAAAGTCCGGCACCGGATAGTCGGCCGCGTTCAAGCCGTCGGATGCGGCATCCCTGAGGCGGGCGATGACGCCTTTGCCGCTTTCGGTCACTGTGCCGCCCTGGGTCCACAGCGGCGCAAAGTCACGGGCGGTGTAAAATTTCTCCACCGCTGTTCGTTCGGCCTTGCGGTCGAAATAGCGCAGCGATTTCGCGCCCAGCATCTCGCGCAGTTTGTCGGCGACCGGTTGATCGGCGGCCGGAACGTTGCTGGCAGCTTTGATCGGCTGGGTTTCCGCCGGTTGCGTTGTTGCTTCCTTGGCGGGCTCGGCGGCCGGCGTCGTGGAGGCCGCAGCCGGCGGCGGCGCGGGTGTGGTGGTCGCGGTATCGCTCTTGCTGGTGTCGTGAGCCGGAGCGGTGGCGACATCGGCCGGTTTGCTGTCCGTAGCTTTCGCCGCATCCAACTTCGCGGTGTCCGGCGCGGAGGCCGTGGCGTCCGGCTTGAAGTCGTTGACGGTCGGGGGCGGGACATTCGCAGGTTCAGGACGCGGGATCGCGGCATCGATCGCGAGTTCCGCCGCGCTGTTGCTGGCCGGATCGGCCTGAGCCAGCGCCGAGGTCGCGGACACCGTGAGGAATGTCGCCGCGACGGCCATCAGCACGCGGTCAAATCCAGCACGATTCTTCAAACGGTCACGCATCGTCGCACCCCTTGCGCGAAACTGCCCCGGCATGGAACAGCTCTCGGTATCGTCCGCACAGCTTTGGCTAAAGCGCCGGCTCGATTGGTTCTGAAGCTCATTCAGTCAACGTCCAGTCAAGGTCATTGTTTCACGACTGAATACGCCTCGAATCTCTAATTCGGTACGCCTGCACGCAACCATTCATACGCAGACGATACACGCGCCCCTCTTGGGCAGCCAGCGCCACGCGAGGCAACTCACGACAAACTGACTTCAAAGAACCACTCTTGCAACGGATTGCGCTTTTGGCACGCGTTTTTCCGTTTGTCTGTCACCGGCAAGCAACGGTTCAAATATTCCGGAAAAACCAACGTATTCGGCCTCTTGGTCCAGGGCCTGGAGCGCCGCAAGCGGGCATTGGTCTTAACTCGCCGGGTCTGCGTCGCCGGTGGCCTGATCGCCGGCCGAGGCTTCATCGAGTTTGCGGTAAAGCGTCGAGCGGCCGATCTTCAATCGGCGTGCCACCTCGGACATCTGCCCCCGATAATGGGCGATCGCGAACCGGATGATTTCGGTTTCCATCTCCTCGAGCGGTCGTACTTCCCCCGCGCTTGTCAGCATCGTGAGCATTCCAGCCGACGGCAGCGGTACGATAGGTACTTCATTACCGGAGATCAGAGGTGCGGTCGAATGAAATGCGGGCCCTATGATCATCGGTTCGCCGTGATGGCGTTGTGCGACCGAGACGGCCGGCGATATCCCCGGCGACTGCGCGGTAGCCTGCGGAAAATCCGCCAGTCCCAGCTGGTCGCTTTCGCTCATCACAACCGCGCGGTACACCGCGTTTTCGAGCTGGCGGATATTGCCGGGCCATTCCAGTTGCGACAGCAGCGCCATCACCTCGCCGCTGATGCCGGTGATGAGACGATTTTCTTCGGCGCAGAACCTCGCCAGAAAGTGCCGCAGCAGATGCGGAATGTCTTCGCGGCGCATCCGCAAGGGCGGAATCGTCAGCGGCAGCACATGCAGGCGATAGAACAGATCTTCGCGGAACTGGCCGCTTTTGACGCGGTCCAGCAATTTGCGGTTGGTCGCGGAGACGATGCGGACGTCGACCTTCACCGGCTTGCGCCCGCCCACCGCCTCGACCGCACCTTCCTGCAGCGCGCGAAGCAGTTTGACTTGCGCCGCCAGCGGCAATTCGCTGACCTCGTCGAGAAATAGCGTGCCGCCCGAGGCTTCGACGAATTTGCCGGTGTGGCGTTCGGTGGCGCCGGTAAACGCGCCCTTCTCGTGACCGAACAGGATCGACTCCACCAGATTATCCGGGATCGCGCCGCAATTGACGGCCACGAACGGCTTCGATTTGCGTTCGCCGCTGCCGTGGATGGCGCGGGCGAACAGTTCCTTGCCGACGCCGGATTCGCCTTCGATCAGCACCGGAATCGTCGAAGCCGCTGCCTTTTGCGCGATGCGCAGCACCCCCGCCATGGTCTCGCTGCGGGTGATGATGTCGGCAAAGGTCAATCGGCCTTCGCGGCTGTGGCGGATGCGCTGCAACTCGCCTTTCAGCGCGCTGGCGTTGAGCGCGTTGCGCAGCGACACCTGCAGCCGCTCGATGCCGACGGGCTTGACCACGAAATCCTGGGCCCCAGCGCGCATCGCCGACACCACATTGTCGATGCCGCCATGGGCGGTCTGCACGATGACGGGGATGTTGAGGCCGGCTTCGCGGATTTTGGCCAGCACGCCCATGCCGTCGAGGCCGGGCATGACCAGGTCGAGCACCACGGCATCGATGACGGGCGCGTCCAGCGCGGTCAGCCTGGCGATTGCCGCGTCGCCTGAGTCGACGACGATGGTCTCATAGCCGCATTTCTGCACCATGTTCTCGACCAGGCGTCGTGCGACAGCGTCGTCATCGGCAATCAAAATGCTGGCAGCCATGGCTTTCCTCGGGCGTTACAACTATCTGTCTCGAATCGGGGCACTCTCGCCGATGCCGATTAACGCCCTCTTAAACCTTGACGTCCCGCCATCGCCCCGTCGTCGCAGCCATTCAGGTTGAAAACGCATACACAGGCTCGAACAAGATGAATGCGCGCTCCTCATCCGCCCTCCGTAAACCGGCCCCTCAGCGTAAACCGAACGCCGCGAAATCCGTGGCCAAAACCAGATCCCCGAAGTTGCCGGAATGGAACCTGGCCGATCTCTATTCCGGTATCGACGCGCCGGAAATCACCCGCGACCTTGAGAAGATGGATGCGGAATGCGTCGCGTTTGAGACCGACTACAAGGGCAAGCTTGCGGAACGGACGCCGGGCGGGGGCGGCGGCCAATGGCTCGCCGAGGCGGTCAGGCGCTATGAGGCGATCGACGATCTCGCCGGGCGCCTCGGATCATACGCCGGTCTGGTTCATGCCGGCGACAGCGTCGATCCGGCGATCTCCAAATTCTACGGCGACGTCTCCGAACGGCTGAACAACGCATCCGTGCATTTGTTGTTCTTCGGTCTGGAACTCAACCGCATCGACGATGAAGTCATCGGGCGCGCGATGCAGACGCCGGAACTCGGGCACTATCGCCCGTGGATCGAGGATCTGCGCAAGGACAAGCCCTATCAGCTTGAGGACCGCGTCGAACAGCTGTTTCACGAAAAATCTCAGAGCGGTTACAGCGCCTGGAACCGGCTGTTCGACCAGACCATCTCGGGCCTGCGCTTCAAGCTCGCTGGCAAAGAACTGGCGATCGAGCCGACGCTGAACCTGCTGCAGGACCGCGCGCCAGCAAAGCGCAAGGCGGCCGGGCAGGCGCTGGCAAAGACCTTCAAGGCCAACGAGCGGACCTTTGCGCTCATCACCAATACGCTCGCCAAGGACAAGGAAATCTCCGATCGCTGGCGCGGTTTCCAGGACGTTGCGGATTCGCGCCATCTTGCCAACCGGGTCGAGCGCGAGGTGGTCGATGCGCTGGTCAGTTCGGTTCGCGCGGCCTATCCGCGGTTGTCGCATCGCTATTATCGGCTCAAGGCGGGCTGGTTCAAAAAGAAGAAACTCGCGCATTGGGATCGCAATGCGCCGCTGCCGTTCGCCGCCACCGGCAGCATCGCCTGGCCTGACGCCAAGAACATGGTGCTGACGGCCTACCGCGGATTCTCGCCGGAAATGGCCAGTATTGCCGAGCGTTTTTTCACCGATCGCTGGATCGATGCGCCGGTGCGGCCGGGCAAGGCGCCGGGCGCCTTCTCGCACCCCACCACGCCGTCGGCGCACCCTTATGTGCTGATGAACTATCAGGGCAAACCGCGCGACGTGATGACGCTCGCCCATGAACTCGGGCACGGCGTGCATCAGGTGCTGGCGGCGAAGAACGGCGCGCTGATGGCGCCGACGCCGCTGACGCTTGCGGAAACCGCCAGCGTGTTCGGTGAGATGCTGACCTTCAAGCGGCTGTTGGCGCAGACCACGAGCGCCAGGCAGCGCCAGGCGCTGCTCGCCGGCAAGGTCGAGGACATGATCAATACGGTGGTACGGCAGATCGCATTCTATACGTTCGAGCGTGCCATTCACACCGAACGGCGCAACGGCGAACTGACCGCCGAGCGCATCGGCGAAATCTGGCTCAGCGTGCAAGGCGAGAGCCTAGGCCCGGCGATCGATATCCGGCCCGGCTATGAGAATTTCTGGATGTACATCCCGCACTTCATCCATTCGCCGTTCTACGTCTACGCCTATGCGTTCGGCGATTGCCTGGTGAACTCGCTCTATGCGGTCTACGAAAACGCGCAAACCGGCTTCGCCGAGCGCTATTTGGCGATGCTGGCCGCCGGCGGCACCAAGCATTATTCGGAACTGCTCAAACCGTTTGGGCTGGACGCCAGGGACCCCAAATTCTGGGACGGCGGGCTGTCGGTGATCGCTGGTATGATCGACGAGCTGGAGGGGATGGGCTAAAATTCTGTATTACAAACGTTGAACAACGCCAAAGGGCATGTTATACACATGTATAACATGCCCTTTGGCGTTGCTGTGCGAGGGGAGCTGATCATGAAGATTGAAATCAGGAAGATCGGCAATTCCGATGGCCTCCTGTTGCCTCGTGAATTGATACAGCGGCTCGACCTCAAGCGGGGCCAGGAACTGCACATTACCGAACTCGCCGGAGGCGGATTTCAGGCCATGCCCTACGATCCCGACTTCGAGAAGACCATGGAGATCGCGGACCAGGTTATGGACAAGTACCGGGACGCGCTCGCGGCGCTTGCAAAATAGGTGGAGCACCATATGAGCGAGCCGAAAGAGCCGCTCTGGATCACTTATGATCAGGCCGTTGCTATCCACAGCCGCCAACTACGTCGCTTCGGCGGAGCACCGGGCTTGCGTGACGAAGGCATGCTGCTATCCGCGCTTGAACGTCCGATCAACAGTTGCGAACAGTCAGACATGGCCGAGCTTGCGGCAGCCTATGCATTTGGGCTGGCGAAAAATCACGCCTTTGTCGATGGCAACAAGCGCATCGCCTTCATGGCCATGATGGTCTTTCTGCTCAAGAACGGCGTTGTTTTCGGCCCTGAACCTGCACAGTCGACATCCATCATCCTCTCGCTGGCGGCCGGCGAGGTCAGCGAGGAAAGCCTGACCCGCTGGATCAGGGACAATTGGCCGCCCGAACTCCGCAAGTAACTCACAAATCGAGGACGCGGCGGGTGAACAAACGCTGCGCCGCCGTTGCCCTCCTGCCGGGTTTGCGGTAATTCCACGGCGAGAGTTGAACATTGTCCGGAGAGACTGATGGCAGAACATAACGAAGTGGCCTACACGACCGCTGACGGTAACGATTATCCGGCCCATGAGCAGACCTATGAGGGCTTCATCATGCTGGTGAAGTACGGCACCGCCGCCGTCATCTTCATCGTTGCCATGTTGGCGATTTTCCTGACCTGACGCAGCGGCGGCCGCGCCGTCAGCCGGCGGCGCGATTTTAGAAAAAAATGCACGCAGTCCGGTCGCTAAAACCGGTATCCATCTCTGCGGGAGAAGCGCTAGTTTGCTCGCGCGCGCGACCCTCGCGCCGCCGGAGGCCTCATGAAGATTGCCGTTGCCAAGGAAATCGACCCGTCCGAGCCGCGGGTCGCCGCCTCGCCCGACATCGTGAAAAAATACAAGGCGCTGGGCGTCGATATCGCGGTCGAGCCGGGCGCGGGCGTCAAGTCGGGACTGCCGGATACGGAATTCATCGCGGCCGGCGCCACTGTCAGCGCCGACGCGCTGAAAGATGCCGACATTGTCATCAAGGTGAAGCGGCCCGAGGCCAGCGAGCTTGCCAACTACAGGCGTGGCGCGCTGGTGATCGCCATCATGGATCCCTACGGCAACGACGCCGCGCTGAAGGCAATGGCGGACGCCGGCATATCGGCGTTTGCGATGGAACTGATGCCGCGCATCACCCGCGCCCAGGTGATGGACGTGCTGTCGAGCCAGGCCAATCTCGCCGGCTACCGCGCGGTGATCGAGGCCGCGGAAGCCTTCGGCCGCGCCTTTCCGATGATGATGACCGCGGCCGGAACCATCCCGGCGGCCAAGGTGTTCGTGATGGGGGTCGGCGTCGCCGGGCTGCAGGCGATCGCGACCGCGCGGCGGCTTGGCGCTGTCGTTACCGCGACCGACGTGCGGCCTGCGGTCAAGGAGCAGGTCGAAAGTCTCGGCGCCAAATTCCTCGCGGTCGAGGACGAAGAGTTCAAGCAGGCGGAAACCGCCGGCGGCTATGCCAAGGAAATGTCGAAAGAGTACCAGGCCAAGCAGGCCGCGCTGACCGCCGAGCATATCAAGAAGCAGGACATCATCATCACCACAGCGCTGATACCGGGCCGGCCGGCGCCGCGCCTTGTTACCGCTGACATGGTGAAGTCGATGAAGCCCGGCTCGGTGCTGGTCGATCTCGCGGTCGAGCGCGGCGGCAATGTCGAGGGCGCCAAAGCCGGCGAAGTCGCCGATGTCGGCGGCATCAAGATCGTCGGTTACACCAATGTCGCCGGCCGAGTCGCGGCCTCGGCCTCGAGCCTTTATGCGCGCAACCTGTATTCGTTCATCGAGACGCTGGTCGACAAATCGACCAAGGCGCTGGCGGTGAAGTGGGACGACGAACTGGTCAAGGCCACTGCGCTCACCAAAGACGGCGCCGTCATTCATCCGAACTTCCAGCCGAAAGCTTAAGGAGAGTCGCCATGGATCACATCGCGCAGGCCGTCGATCCCTTCGTGTTCCGGCTGTCGATTTTCGTGCTCGCCGTGTTCGTCGGCTATTTCGTGGTGTGGTCGGTGACCCCCGCGCTGCATACGCCGCTGATGTCGGTGACCAATGCGATCTCCTCCGTGATCGTGGTCGGCGCGCTGCTCGCGGTCGGCGTCGAGATGATCGGCAGCGGCGGGGCCTGGGCCCGCGGCTTCGGCTTCGTCGCGCTGATTTTCGCGTCGGTGAATATTTTCGGCGGCTTTCTGGTGACGCAGCGGATGCTCGCGATGTACCAGAAGAAAAAGAAGTGAACGAGATGGAGATTCTCGGATCGATATCGTCATGCCCCGCGCAGGCGGGGCACCTAGTATGCCGTGACGGTTTTGTAAGTCGCGACTGTTTCGGAATACTGGGTCATCCGCTTTCGCGGATGATGACAACGGATGGGGCTCCTTCATGAACGCCAATCTCGCTGCGGTCCTGTATCTCGTCGCCGGCGTCCTGTTCATCCTGTCGCTGCGCGGGCTGTCGAGCCCGGCCTCGAGCCGTCAGGGCAACTTCTTCGGCATGATCGGCATGGCGATCGCGGTGGCGACCACGCTGGCATCGCATCCGCCGGCGGATGGTGTCGCCTGGGTGCTGGTCATTCTCGGCATCGCGATCGGCGGTTCTATTGGCGCGGTCATCGCACGCCGGGTGCCGATGACGTCGATGCCGGAACTGGTCGCGGCGTTCCACTCGCTGGTCGGCATGGCGGCGGTGCTGGTCGCGGCCGGAGCGTTCTACGCGCCCGAGGCCTTCGACATCGGCACGCCCGGAAACATCCATCCGCAGAGCCTGGTTGAAATGTCGCTCGGCGTCGCTATCGGCGCGCTGACATTCACCGGATCGGTCATTGCGTTTGCAAAACTGTCGGGACGCATGAGCGGCGCGCCGATCATTTTGCCGGCGCGCCACGTCATCAACATTGTGCTCGGCCTGGCGCTGGTCGTGTTCATCGTCGGCCTCGTGATGTCGGGCAGCGCGCTCGACTTCTGGCTGATCGTCATCATCGCGCTGGCGCTCGGTGCGCTTCTGATCATCCCGATCGGCGGCGCCGACATGCCGGTCGTGATCTCGATGCTGAACTCCTATTCGGGCTGGGCTGCCGCCGGCATCGGATTCACGCTGGGCAATTCGGCGCTGATCATCACCGGCGCGCTGGTGGGCTCGTCCGGCGCGATCCTGTCCTACATCATGTGCCATGCGATGAACCGTTCATTCATCTCGGTCATCCTCGGCGGGTTTGGCGGCGAAACAGCCGCCGCGGGCGCGGGTGCGGGCGGCGAGGCGCGCCCGGTGAAACTCGGTTCTGCCGACGATGCCGCCTTCATCATGAAGAACGCGCAGAAAGTCATCATCGTGCCCGGCTACGGCATGGCGGTGGCGCAGGCGCAGCACGCGTTGCGGGAGATGGCTGACACCCTCAAGAAGGAAGGCGTCGAGGTCAAGTACGCGATTCACCCGGTAGCGGGCCGCATGCCCGGCCACATGAACGTGTTGCTCGCCGAAGCCAACGTGCCCTATGACGAGGTGTTCGAACTCGAGGACATCAATTCGGAGTTCGCCCAGGCCGACGTCGCCTTCGTGATCGGCGCCAACGACGTCACCAACCCGGCGGCCGAGGACGATCCGAAATCGCCGATTTACGGCATGCCGGTGCTGCAGGTCTGGAAGGCCGGCACCGTGATGTTCATCAAGCGCTCGCTGGCGTCAGGCTATGCCGGCATCGACAATCCCTTGTTCTACCGCGACAACACGATGATGCTGCTCGGCGACGCCAAGAAGATGACCGAGAACATCGTCAAGGCGCTGTGAGGGTATTTTCGAGAGATCATGACCGTCCTGAAATGGCTCGTCGTTCTCGTATCGGTCGGCTATGTCGGTGGTCTTGTCGTCCTGTTTCTCGTGCAGCGGTCGTACATCTTTCCCATCCCGCAAACGGAGCGCACAACTCCCGAAGCGGCCGGCTTTCCCGAGGCTGAAGAACATATTCTGACCACGGCGGACGGCGAGAAGGTCATTGTCTGGCATGTGCCGGCAAAGCCCGGCCATGCCGTTGTGATTTACTTCCCCGGCAATGGGGATTTTCTCGCCGGCCGCGTCAGCCGTCTTCGGAGCATGACCTCCGATGGCACCGGCCTCGTCGCTTTGTCCTACCGGGGTTATGCCGGATCAAGCGGACAGCCAAGCGAGCGGGGGCTGCTCCTGGATGCCGCCGCGGCCTATGCCTTCACCGCCGCGAAATACGGCGCGAGCCGGATCGTGGTCTGGGGCTTCTCCCTCGGGACCGGGGTTGCGGTGGCGCTGGTGGCCGATCAACCGGTCGGGAAGCTGATACTGGAAGCGCCCTACACCTCGACCGCGGACGTTGCCGCCGCGCGGTTTCGATTCGTGCCGGTACGCTGGCTGATGCGGGACCAGTTTCGCTCCGACCAGCGGATCGCACGTGTCACCGCTCCCCTCCTGATTATGCATGGCGGGAGAGATCCCGTTATTTCGATCGCCCTTGGCGAGAGATTATTCGCGCTGGCCCGTGAGCCGAAACAATTCGTACGGTTTCCCGAAGGCGGCCACGACGATCTGGATGCATATGGTGCGATTGAAACGGCCCGGCATTTCATCGCGGCTGCGAAGGGCTGACGGCAGCTGTTGTTTGCTCCATAGTCGATTCCCGGATTCCAAGGATATGACCATATGAGTTCGCACGGCCCGATGCCGCGATCGGCGTGGATTTTCCCGTTATTGTCCGCTTTGTTGTTTGCAACCGCCACCGGCGCAGGTTTCACGTTCACGCCGTCGGTCGCGGGGCTGGTGTTCGCGGTGGCGCTGCTGGTCGTCCTGTTCGGCACGGTATTCGCGGCCGTCCACCATGCCGAGGTGATCGCCGAGCGGATCGGCGAGCCCTACGGCACGCTGCTGCTGACGTTGGCAGTCACCATCATCGAGGTGGCGCTGATCGCGGCCATCATGCTCGGTGAAAAGCCAGTGCCCACACTAGCGCGCGACACTGTATTTGCCGTGATGATGATCGTCTGCAACGGTTTGGTCGGCATCTGTATCCTGACCGGCGGCTTGCGCCACCGCGAGCAGGATTTCCAGATCACCGGGTCCAGCCTTTATCTGAGCGTGCTGTTTGTGCTGGCGACCATCACGCTGATCATGCCGAACTATACGCTGACCACGCCGGGACCGGTCTACTCGGCGAGTCAACTGGGCTTCGTCAGTGTCGTCACCCTCATCCTCTATGGCGTGTTTCTGTATACCCAGACCTTCCTGCACCGGGATTATTTCATCAGCAATGCCGCCGGCGCCGGGAAAGACGGGATGTCCACGTCGAACCGGATGCTCGGCTTAAGCATCGTCCTGCTCCTGGTCTCGCTGCTCGCCGTTGTGCTGCTGGCGAAAAAATTCTCGCTCGTGGTCGATTTCACGATCGCGTCGATCGGTGCCCCGCCGGCGTTCGCCGGCGTCCTGGTCGCGCTCTTGATCCTGCTGCCGGAAAGCGTCGCCGCCGTTACTGCTGCGCGCAGGAACGATCTGCAGAAAAGCATCAATCTGGCGCTCGGCTCGTCGCTTGCCACGATCGGGCTGACGATTCCGGCGGTCGCGGTAGCGGCTTACGCGTTGGATAAACAACTGGTGCTTGGGCTCGATACCCAGGAGATGGTGCTCCTGGTGCTGACGTTCATCCTGAGCATGCTCACCTTCGGCACCGGCCGTACCAACATCCTGTTCGGGCTGGTCCATCTCGTGGTATTTGCCGTATTCGTGTTTCTGGTGTTCGTGCCATGAACGGATTGGAGAAACCGACGATGCTAAGCGCCAAATCAGATGTTCAGGTCGATACGCCGGAAGTCCGCGTCACCGAGTGGCGGCTGGCGCCGGGCAGCGCCACCGGCCACCACATTCACGAAATGGACTATGTCATTGTTCCCGTGACCTCGGGCGAAATGACCATCGTGGCGCCCAACGGGGAAAGGTCCAAAGCCCAGCTCGGGCTTGGCAAATCCTACTTCCGCAAGGCCGGGGTGGAACATGACGTGCTCAACGAGACAGCCATTGAAATCGTGTTCCTGGAAGTGGAGTTGAAACCGTAATTTCCGGTTACCGATTGCCATCGATCCGTCGCAGTTGATCCCTCAATGTGCCTCAAAGTTTCCGCATCAAATCGGGGCGGGGAGTTGCAGGATGCTGAAATACGTCTCGAAATTTGCGATGGATATATTGCCGTCGGTGGCCGCTACCATCATCGGGGCCTACATCGTCAATCATTACATCGTCGCCAAGCCCGCAGCGGAGGCCCCGCCCGCTGCCGCGGTGTCGGCGGTCTCCCCCAAGAAGGCCGAGACCAGGAACGAGGTCGCCAACATCCCCGAGTCAGGCGTCCGGGCGAAAGGCATCTCTGAAAAGGCTATCTTCGAGAAATCGGCCGTTGAGAAGCCCCAAGAAAAATCTCAAGAAAAATCTCAAGAAAAACCGCTGGAAAAATCTCAGGAGAAATCGGTAGAGAAGTCCGCCGAGAAACCGGCGGAGACCGCGAGCATTCCCGTGGAGACCCGGCGGCATCAGCCCGCGCCGCGCGAAAAGGCGATCGCCAAGGCCGTCCCGGCGCCAGTGCAGCCCGCTACCCCGGTTGCCGTGCCGGTCATCGCCGCGCCAAATGCCACCCCGCCGGTGGAGGCCGCGATCGCTCCGGAAGAACACCGCGACGCCAACGATCTGGCGCGCGCGGCGATCGAGCGCCTGCGCGGCGAGGGATCGTCGAGATCGCAGGAAGCTGCCCGGACGCCGGATCCGGCCCGGGTCCCGGAAGCATCCCGTGTCGTGTCAGCGCCGGTCGTGGCAGCGCCGCAGATCCGGCCGCTTCCGCCGCCGATCATGGTTTCGACGCCCGCAGCCGAGGCGCTCTATCCGCCGGCCGACTCGTCACCGATGAAGCCGCCGTATCCAGCCGCTGCGGGGATCGGCGATCCGCGGCGCCCGACGCCGCCGGCCGATATCCCGGACTCGCAGCCGCTCGATCTGCGGGCCGAGGCGGCGGAACCACCGCCGAGTCGAGAGCACACGACGGTTGCCGAGGACATGCTCTTGGCGGCGAAATCGGTGTTTCACGCGGTATTGCCGAAATAGCTCGGCGAAATAGACTCAGCAAAGCGGCTCAGAACGTATCGTAGCTCTGGCCGGGCTTGCCGCCGACGCGGGCAAAGCCGCTGCGGGCGGCTTCGTCCTTGGGCCGGATGTTGATGGCCCGGGCATAGGAACCGGCGGCCTTGGTCTTGTCGCCGAGGCGTTCATAGGCCAGCCCCCGGGTTGTCCAGATCTGTGCGTTCTGAGGGTCGGACTGCACCGCCTCGTCGAGATCGCTGGCGGCTTCTTTGGCCTTGTCGAGCGCGAGATAACTGATGGCGCGGGCCAGCAACGGTTCGGCGCGCTGCGGCGTCAGGCCATTTGTGGCGGTGAAGTCGTCGATCGCCGATTGGTGCTGCTGATCGCTCTGATAGAGCGGGCCGCGATTGTATAACGCCTGAGCGTTATTGGGGTCGAGCGCGATCGCCTTGTTGAACTCGGCCAGGGCTTCCTCGTTTTTTCCGGATCGTACCAACGCCTCGCCACTCGCCGTGATGGTTTGGGCTTCGCTGGCCTCGGTTCCGGATGGAACCGCCTGCGGAGGCACTTGATGATCGGCTTCCGATGATAGCGATCCCAGATTGATCGAACAGCCGCAGAGTGCGATCGCGACCAACGTGAGCGGCACCGACGCGCGCGGACAAAAACGCAAAGCTCCGGAAAGCGGGTAGGAAACCGGAAGGGCCATAGATGCGGAACACTCGCGCGCTTACGCAGATTGGTACCCTGCTGCGTTCCAAAATGCATCGTTCAAAAAAATAACGCGGGCTCAAGCCCGCGTTATCGAATTCAAATCCGCAGAACGGTTGATCAGCGCATGCCGCCGCCGCCGCGTGGACCGGCGCCTGGACCGCCGCGGCCGCCGGCGCCACCGCGCTCAGCGCCCGGACCGGCGCCAAACACCGGCTTCGGCTTCATCGGCAGCAGGCCTTCACGCTGCAGCTTCTTGCGGGCGAGCTTGCGTGCGCGGCGCACGGCTTCCGCCTTTTCACGGGCCTTTTTCTCGGAGGGCTTTTCATAATGGCCGCGGAGCTTCATCTCGCGGAAAATCCCCTCGCGCTGCATCTTTTTCTTCAGCGCCTTGAGGGCTTGATCGACATTGTTATCGCGAACGAGAACCTGCACGCGGCATCCTCTTTCAATTGATCGGAATGGAATTCTGATAAAGCAAAGGGCTGGCAAAAGGCCAAGCCCTTAACCTCAAGGGCGCGGATGTATCAGATCGAACCGGGAATGTCTACCGACGAAAGAGCGATTGCGCAGCTTTTGCGCGCCAAAATCGCAGCTCTTGGCCCCGATCACGCGATTTTTGGCGGTAGTGCTCCAACCTGTGTCACATGCCCCATCTTGCGGCCGGGCCGCGGCGGGCCCTTGCCGTAGAGGTGAACGGTCGCGCCCGGGACCGTCAGCCACTGCTCGTAGTCATTGATATCGTCCCCGATCAGATTGGTCATGGTGACCGGACCATGACGGACCGGCTTGCCGAGCGGCCAGCCGGCGATGGCGCGGATGTGCTGCTCGAACTGCGAGATCGAGGCGCCGTCGAGCGTCCAGTGGCCGGAATTGTGCACCCGCGGCGCAATCTCGTTGACCAGCACTTTCGGCCCGGCGGCGCTTGCCACCACAAACATTTCGACCGCGAGCACGCCGATGTAGTCGAGCGCGCTGGCGATCTTCTCGGCGATGCCGCGCGCCTGAGCCGCCAGCGCATCGGAGATATCGGCCGGGGCATGGGAGAATTTCAGGATGTGGTCGCGGTGTTCGTTTTCGGTGACGTCGAAGCATTCGACACGGCCGTCGGCCGAGCGTGCGGCGATGACGGAGATTTCACGCTCGAAAGGAATGAAGCCCTCGAGGATCGCGGACTTGGTGGCAAGGTCCTTCCAGACCTGGTCCGGATCGTCGCCGTCGCGGATGATCGTCTGGCCCTTGCCGTCGTAGCCGAAGCGGCGGGTCTTGATCACGGCGGGGAGGCCGATGCGCGAGATCGCGGCACGCAGCTGGACTGCCGACGACACGTCGGCGTAATCGGCGGTGCCTACGCCCAATCGTTTCACGAAGTCCTTTTCGGCGAGGCGATCCTGGGTGGTTTCCAGGATTTTCCGGTTCGGCAGTACCGGACGCCGCGCCGCCAGGATCATCGCGGCGGCGGCCGGTACATTCTCGAATTCATAAGTGATGACGTCGACGTCGTTGGCGAACAGTTCCAGTGCCTCGACGTCGGCATATTCCGCGCAGGTCGCGTTCAGCACCACATCGAACGCCGGCGAATCCGGGTCCGGTGAAAAGACCTGACAACGCAGGCCGAGCCGTGCCGCCGCCATCGCCAGCATCCGGCCCAATTGTCCGCCGCCGAGAATTCCGATGGTGTCGCCGGGCTTAAGCTTCACCGGATGAGAGAACGTCACGCAGATCCCTCCGGGCGCTCGCCAACTGCCTCGGTCTGCTGCTTGCGCCAGGCAGCAAGTCTGCTCGACAGCGCCGGATCGTTGAGCGCAAGCACGCTGGCCGCGAGCAGTGCGGCGTTGATGGCGCCGGGCTTGCCGATCGCCAGCGTTCCGACCGGGACGCCGGCGGGCATCTGGACAATGGAGTAGAGCGAATCGAGGCCGGACAGCGCCTTGGATTCGATGGGGACGCCAAACACCGGAAGTTCCGTGAGCGACGCGGTCATGCCCGGCAGATGCGCAGCACCCCCGGCGCCGGCGATGATGATCTGGAAGCCGGCCGCCTTGGCGCTCTTGGCGAAGGCGAACAGCCGGTCCGGGGTGCGATGCGCGGAGACGATGTGCTTCTCGCAGGCAATGCCGAGCGCGGTCAGGGTTTCGGCGGCATGGCGCATGGTGTCCCAGTCCGACTGGCTTCCCATGATGATGGCGATGGCGGCGGTCATACGGTCAATTCTTTTCGGGAATCCAAAAACATAGGCCGGATTATAAGATCGGCCCAAGGTTCGGCAAGGCGTGGCAAGGGGTCCGGAATGGACTATCCTGTCTTGGTGAATTGCGGCAAGCCTCTTAAAGGTTCCAATGAAGAAGAAAACCAGGGCGATCGCGGCGGGGGCCGCGAAACGCCGCAAAAGCGCCGTGGCGGAACCCAAGGCCCCGCCGCAACCCGCTAAACCGGGAAAAGCTGCCGCTGCGCCGCTTCGGCGTCCGGCCGTTCCCAATGACGCCAAATCCACCATTCGCCGTCTCAGTACTCAGTTGGCACGGGCGCTGGTGCGAATCGAGGAACTGCAGGCTTCCGCGGATACCGACTTCCTGCTGGATATTCCCAACCGGCGCGGCTTTGAGCGCGAGCTCAACCGCTCGATCGCCTACATTAAACGCTATCAGGCCAGCGGGGCGCTGATCGTGCTCGACGTCGATCGCTTAAAGCCGATCAACGACGCCTTCGGACACGCCGCCGGCGATCAGGTGCTGAAGGCCGTTGTCGCGGCGCTGTTGCGCCAGGTACGCTCCTCCGACGTGATCGGCCGGTTGGGGGGCGACGAGTTCGCGCTGCTGTTGTGGAATCTCAGCGAGACCGACGCTCACGCCAAGGCGGCGTCGCTGGAACAGGCCATCGATCAGCTCAGCTTCACGTTTCGTGGCCGCACGGTTACGGCGGGCGCATCCGCCGGGGTTGCGATTCTCGGCCCTCATGCGCAGGCCGGCCGGGCGCTGGAAGAGGCCGACAGCGCGATGTATGTCCGCAAGGCCCAGCGGCGGCATCAAGGCTGACGCCAGGCAGCTTCTCAGAGGCTGCTCAGATCGTCCGGCACGTTGCCGAATTTTTTGAGCAATTGGGCGTCGCCGAATTCGCCGATCATGGGATCGCCGGTGCGGCTGAAGGCGACCGCGCCGATGCTGCCGGCGGTCCTGGACAAAACTTCGGCGCGCCGCAACGCGCCCGACGAACTCTGGCATTCTTCCGCCGCGCCGGCGACCGGAGAGCCGGCCTCGTCCTGCAGGAATGGCAGTGCGACGTAATAGGTGACATCGGCCATTGCGTTGCTCCAGGTTTGATCGATCGATCAGGCGGCGTCGCTTTTCGCGGGCTGCGACCTTGCCGATACGCAGCCGCTCGAAACTGCCGCCTGCAATTCCGCCAGTTCAGCTTCCAGATATTCGTTCGCCATGATCAGCGCCTTGATCGTGCTGCGCAGGTTGCCGTCGCACATCGCGATCGCCTGATCGCAGGCCTGTTCGTAACGACTGGTCTCGGATGGTGCAGCAGCTTGCGTCATGGCAATCCCCGGGGTGGCTGGATCTGGAAGCCGATGTTCCTATTTTGTTCTCCTGGAGTCAAGCCGGATCGGGCAAGCGTGCGCGGCGATTTGCACGGCCATTCAGGGAAGGACCGGGCAGGGTCGCGCGAAGCCGACGGTCGGCAATCCGAATGCCTGAGGGGGAACGAAAACAATATCCGATGCTTATTGCCTATTCGCAGGGAGTACGACGCATGGGTCTTGTCGAGTCCAAAAGACCCGTGGTGCTGATCGTCGAGGACGAATTTCTGTTGCGAATGGACGCGGTCGATATGATCGGAGCCGCCGGGTTCGAGGTGGCCGAAGCCGCCAATGCCGATCAAGCGATCGAAATCCTGGAATCTCGTCCTGACATCACTGTGATTTTTACCGATATCCAGATGCCCGGTTCGATGGACGGTTTGAAACTCGCCCGGGCGGTCAGGGGGCGCTGGCCGCCGATCAAGATTGTCGCAACCTCGGGTCACGTCGGAGTGCGAGAAACCGACCTGCCCGACGGCGGCAGGTTTCTGGCGAAACCCTACAGTCCGATGCAGGTTACGGGTGTGCTGCGAGAGTTGACGGGCGGCGGCTGAATTCTGCAGCCGTCATTCCGTCCGCGCGAAGCGCATGTCCCGGAATGACGAAACCTCAAGCAATGATATCCGGCGTGATCTGGTCTTCGATGAAGGCGATGCGATCGCGCAGTTGCAGCTTGCGCTTCTTCAGCCGTTGCAGCCGCAACAAATCCGGCGCGGGCGATTGATGCAAAGCATCGATCGCCGCGTCGAGATCGCGGTGCTCCTGCTGCAGCCGCGCGAGCTCGATTTCGAGTTCGCGCTCATCTTCGTCGGTCATGGTGTACGTTAGCTGAAAAACGCGGACGAGATCGCGAAAGGTTGCGGAAGCGGCCTCAGGGAATATCGTCCCTGCCGGCCCGGTGCGCAAGCGGCAGCGGTTCCTTACTCACGATTCGTTACAGGTGCCGCCAAATATGAGCAGGCGATTCTCGATACCCATCGACAGATTCGGCCGTTCGTGTAGACTTGCGCGTCCGGATCGAATCTGAGGTCTTATCCAACCGAGGAGGTTTCGAATGGCAATACAGGCGCATCTCGTTGAACTGGAACGGAAACACAAGGTTCTCGAAAACGAATTGCACGAAGCTCTCGTGCACCTTTCAACAGACGACCTGCAAATTGTCGAGTTAAAGCGCCGGAAGCTGATGGTTAAGGACGAGATCGAGCGGTTGAGGCATACCGCGAGCGAAACGCTCCACTAATGCGAGCGAAAACGCTCCGCTAAACTAAAAAGATCGGCGCCGGCCGCAATATGCCGTCCGTGTACGCGGACGGTCCGGTATACCGCATTGCCACCAATCCCCCATCTCATTGGAACACTGGGTGCCCGCGTCTTGAATGACGCGATCGCATTCGGCGGCTGCTACGCCGCTGCAAGTTCGCCGACATAATCGGCGATCGCCAGCGACGATGTCAGCCCAGGCGATTCTATCCCGAACAGATTGATCAGCCCGGCGACGCCATGATCGCGTGGCCCCTGGATCAGGAAATCCTGCGCGGCCACCGTCGGCGGCACGATCTTCGGTCGAATTCCCGAATAGCTCGGCATCAACGCGCCGTCCGGCAGCGTCGGCCAGTACCGCCGGATAGCCGGATAAAACCGTTCCGCGCGCGCCGGATCGACCGCGTAATCGATGGTATCGACCCATTCGACGTCCGGGCCGAACCGGGCCTGTCCCGCCATATCGAGGGTGAGGTGCACGCCGAGCCCGCCAGGCTCGGGCACCGGATAGATCAGGCGCGAAAACGGTGCCCGCGCGCTGCAACTGAAATAGTTTCCTTTCGCGAGATAGGCCGGCGGGATCAGGTCGATCGGCATGCCCTCGATGCTGCGCGCGACCGCCGGTGCCCCAAGCCCCGCCGCATTGACGAGAAGCCTGCATTCAAGCGTCATCGGCGCATCGCCGCCGGCGTCCAGCTCGATTCGATCAGCGGCCGCCTTGGCCCGCAGCAGCGGGGTATGAAAGGCATAGGCTGCGCCGCACGCTTCGGCGTCGCCGCGTAGCGCCAGCATATAGGCGTGGCTGTCGATAATGCCTGTCGAAGGCGACAGCAGGGCGGCGTCGCAGTTCAGCGCCGGCTCCAGTGCACGCGCGTGGTCGCCAGAGAGGGTTTGCAGATCGAGCACGCCATTGGCTTCGGCCCGGTCCCTGATCGATTGCAGCCTCAATGTTTCCTTGGCGGTCGTCGCGACAATCAGCTTGCCGCAATTGCGATGCGGGACGCCGTGATGACGGCAGTATTCGTACAGCGCACGCTTGCCGCTGACGCACATCCGCGCCATCAGGCTGCCGGCCGGATAATAGATGCCGGCGTGGATCACCTCGCTGTTGCGCGAGGACGTCACGGTGCCGATACCTTCCGCCGCCTCCAAGACGATCACCTCGCGGCCGGCCTGCGCCAGCCGCCGTGCGACCGCAAGGCCGATCACTCCAGCACCGATAACGACGCACTCGACTTTGTCCATTCGCGGATTCAGATCCGGGCTGATGGGTCGGTCTTCCGACCCGGCGCAATCGCGCACATTATCACTCTGTTGCGGATGATCTTTTCGACCAACTTGTTGGATTGGTTTCGGAAGCCTCGGAACCGGGGGCCCGTTAGTGAAGCATTAATCATGTCAGGGCAATTGCCGTGATTGAAGTCACATTTCTGGGTTGCAAGGGTACGCGTTTACCCGATCCAAACCCGTCAAGCCAGACACTCCGGCGCAGAAATGCGCGGGTGACTGATGGCTGACAAGAATTGGCAGGCAGGCGGAAAGATTTTGATTCCCGCGCAGGCCGCTGTGTGCCTGATTGCCACCCTTGCGCCGTTCGGAGCGGCCCGGGCCGTGCCGGACAGGTTTGCGCCCGCCAGCTATGTCGGTTCAGCGGATCCCAACACGATCTGGGAAATGCTGATTGGCGGCATCGTCGTCAGCGCTTTTCTGGCCGCCATCGCGCTGTGGATCCTCTCGGCGTTGCGCAAGGTCAAGCGTTCGCAGTTGCGGAGAAATGCATTCGTCCGGTCCGCCCTGAACAACCTCAGCCATGGCGTGGTGATGACGGACGCAAGCAAGCGGATCGTGTTCTGCAACGATCGCTATCTCGAAATCTACGGCCTGGCGCGCTCGGATATTACGAGAGACATGACCGGGCCGGAACTGCTGGCGATGCGGCGCAAGCGCGGCATACTCGACCTCAGTATCGAGGATTTCTACGAAAATGCCGGCACCCCGGAGGGTCTCGTTACCGAATTGCCCGGCGGGCGATCGATTCTGGTCAAATATTTTGCGTTGCCGAATGGCGGCTCGGTGGCGACGCACGAGGATTGCAGCGAACAGCGCAAGCTTTCGAGGCAACTCGCCTCGACCAAGCATTTCCTGGAATCGGTGCTCGACAATGTGCCGGTCTGCGTGGCCGCCAAGAACATCGAGGATGGCCGCTACATCTTCGCCAACCGCGCCTTCGAACGTTTCTCGCGCTTTTCCCGCGATGGCATTGTCGGCAAACGTGCCGATGAAATTTTCCGCCCCGATACCGCGGCAAGCATCGAAGCGGCGGACCAGGCCGCGGTCAGTTCGCCCACCGGCCAGTTCCGCAATGAATTCGTTGTCGAACGCGGTCGGGAGAAGCGGGTTCTCGCCTCAACGCGCGTGATCGCGCGCGATGAAAAGAACCAGCCCGAATTCCTGATTGCGCTGTTCGACGACGTCACCGAACGCCTGTCGCTTTCCGAAGAGCTGGAAAACACCAAGAAATTTCTCGAACTGGTCGTCGACAACATTCCGGTGTCGCTGATCGTCGAGCGCGTCAGTGACGGGCGCTATCTGCTCGCCAATCGCAGCGCCGAAACCATCCTGAACCGGCGGCGCGAAGACGCCACCGGACTGACGGCCGCCGATATTTTCAATCCGAGAGAGGCGAAGCTGATCATTGCGCGCGACGAGGCGGCGATCAGGAAGCGCGGCCTGCTCACCGAAGAACATCCGATCAGCACCAAGGACGGATTGCGGCTGTTCCTGACCCGCCGCATGACCGTGCTGGATGAAGCGGGCGAGCCGCAATATCTGATCAAGACCCATGAGGACGTCACCGACCGCCGGCAGACCGAATCGCGCATGGCGCACATGGCGTATCATGACGGTCTGACGGATCTGCCGAACCGCGCCGCGTTCCTGCAGGCGCTGGCGCAGATGATCGAGGCCTGCGAAGGCACCGACGAGGAGTTCGCGGTGCTGTCCGTCGACCTCGACGGTCTGAAGGAAATCAACGACGTATTCGGCCATGCGACCGGCGACAAGCTGCTGATCGAGGTGGCCCATCGCATCCAGGCCTCGGCGCGCGGCGGCGTTGTCGCCCGGCTCTCTGGCGACGAGTTCGGATTGATCATCGACGGCAAGCAGCCCGCCGCCGGCAAGCTGCTGGCCGAGCAGCTCGCCGAGGTGCTGGCGAACGAGTTCCAGATCGACGGCAAATCGGTTCGCACCGGCGTCACTACCGGCATCTCGGTATTCCCGCGCAATGGCGCCGACGCCGCGTCGCTGCTCGCCAATGCCGGGGCGGCGTTGTTCCGCGCCAAGGCGAAATCGCGCGGCTCGATCAGCGTCTTCGAACCCGAGATGGACCAGCAGATTCGCGATCGCCGCGTGCTGCACCAGGATCTTTCGCTCGCAATCAAGAATGGCGAGCTGTCGCTGTATTATCAGCCGCAGGCGAAGTCGGGCCAGAGCGTCGCCTCCAGCGAAATCATCGGCTTCGAGGCGCTGGCGCGATGGCTGCATCCGGTGCGCGGCTTCGTTCCGCCGGGCGATTTCATCCCGATTGCGGAAGAAAGCGGCCTGATCGTCGAAATGGGCGAGTGGATCCTGCGCGAAGCCTGCCGGGAGGCCGCGTCATGGCCGTTGCCGCTGCAGATCGCGGTCAATCTGTCGCCGGCGCAGTTCATGCATGGCGATCTGGTCGGCCTCGTGCATTCGATCCTTCTCGAGACCGGCCTGGCGCCGGGCCGGCTGGAACTGGAAATCACCGAGGGCGTGCTGATCGAGGATTTCGATCGCGGCCTGGCGCTGCTGCGGCGGCTGAAGGCGCTCGGCGTGTGCGTTTCGATGGATGACTTCGGCAGCGGCTATTCCTCGCTGAGCTATCTGCAGGCGTTTCCATTCGACAAGATCAAGATCGACCGCGCCTTCGTCATCAATCTCGGACATAATCCGCAGTCGGCGGCGATCATTCGGGCGGTGATCGGCCTTGGCCATGGCTTGGGCATGTCGATCGTTGCCGAGGGCGTGGAAACCCAGGAACAACTCGGCTTCCTCGCCGATGAGGGCTGCGACTCTGTGCAAGGCTATTTCATCGGCAAACCTGCGCCGATCGGACAGCATACCGCGCTGGTCGGCCGCGCCGTTGGCAATGCGATGGAGCCCGCGCGCAAGACCGGCTAGAACCCCGGGATGGCGGACTACGATCTTGCGATCATCGGCGGCGGCTTGAATGGCGTCAGCGTCGCGCGCGATGCGGCGGGACGGGGCCTGCGCGTGATCCTGCTGGAGCAGGGCGACCTCGGCGGGGCGGCATCCTCGGCTACGCCGCGCATGATCCATGGCGATCTCGCCATGCTGGAGCGCCGGGCGTTTTTGCGCGTGCGCGCGGCGTTGGCCGAGCGTGATATCTGGCTGCGGATCGCGCCGCATCTGGTGCGCCCGATGCGGTTTGCGATCCCTGCCCATTCCGACGAGCGTCCACCGTGGTTGCTGCGCTCCGGGTTGCTGCTCTACGACCGGCTCGCCTCGCGCCCGCGCCTGCCGGCGTCGGCGACGGTCGATGTCACCCATCATCCGATCGGCAATGCGCTGAAGCGGCCGTTCGGCACCGCGTTTGAATATTCCGATTGCGTGGTGGACGATTCGCGGCTGGTGATCGCCAATGCCGTCGATGCCGCGGAGCGGGGTGCTGCGATCCGCACCGGCGCGCGCTGCGTTCGCGCCGACCGGCTCGACATCTGGCGGCTGGCCACTATCGATCGCGGCCGCCGCCAAGTGGTCACCGCGCGGGCGCTGGCCAACGCGTCAGGCGCCTGGACCGCGTCGGTCGCGGAAACCGTGTTGCGGGTGCCGCCGCCGAAGGTCGGCATGGCCCAGATGAGCCAGATTTTGGTGCGGCGCCTGTTCGATACCGATAACGTCTATGTGTTCCAGAACATCGACCGGCGGCTGATTTTCGCCAGCCCCTACGAGCGCGATTTCACGCTGGTCGGCACCGTGGCGCACGGCTTCAAGGGCGATCCTGCCGTCGTGTCGATGGCGGCATCCGACGTCGCCTATCTCTGCGACGCCGCCAACCGGTATTTTCGCCAGCGCGTCGAGCCGGTCGATGTCGTCAGGACGATTTCCGGCGCCAACATGGTCATCGATCCGTCAGGCCAGCACGCGGCGCGGGACGGCGCGATGGCGTTCGATGCCGGGCGCGGCAACGCTCCCCTGCTGACGGTCTTTGGCGGCGATGTCACCACTTCGCGGCTGCGGGCGGAACGGGCCGTCTCCAGGCTCACGCCGTACTATCCGATGTCGCCGCGCTGGACCGCGACGGCGCCGCTGCCGGGGGGCGATTTTGCGTGGGAGAAGTTCGATGAGCGGGTTGACGCTGCGCGCGAGCGCTGGCGGTTCCTCACCGAGCCGCAGGCCCAGCGTCTGGTCGGAGCCTACGGCACGCGCCTTGAGGCCGTATACGGCCATGCCAAAGACCGGGCCGACCTCGGTCCGGCGTTCGGGCCGGAACTGACGGGCGCTGAGGTGCGCTATCTCATGAAACAGGAATGGGCGCGCTTTCCGGACGACATTCTGTGGCGGCGCTCGAAGCTGGGCCTGACCATGCCGCCCGGGGATCGCGATGCGCTGGCGGCGTTCATGGCGGCGGCGGGGTGAGGCGGCGGCGATAATAGTGTGACCGCGCGCTGCGTCGTGGTTGAGCCCGGGCTGTTCCGCCGCTAGCTTGCGGCCATGACGGGGCAGGCTGGCATCATGACCGAGGACGTGGCGAAAGCCGCAGCAGAGGCGGATTCGGCCAAACCCGAACCGCAGGCAGCCGCGGCAGACATTCCGCTGCTGCGCATCGAGGCGGTGGTGAAAAAGTTCGGCGGTTTCCGGGCGGTGGACGGTCTCTCGCTCGACATCAGGGCCGGAGAATTCTTTGCTCTCCTTGGTCCGAGCGGATGCGGCAAGACCACGCTGTTGAGGATGCTGGCCGGTTTCGAGACGCCGGACGAGGGCCGCATCCTGCTCGACGGCAAGGACATCGCGCGGATTCTGCCCCACCAGCGTCCGGTCAACATGATGTTCCAGAACTATGCGCTGTTTCCCCATCTCACCGTGCGCGACAATATCGCCTTCGGATTGAAGCGCGCCGGCATGTCGCGTTCCAAGATCGATGACCGCGTCGCCGAGATGGTCGCGCTGGTCAAGCTCGAGGGTCTCGAGAAACGCAAGCCTGATCAGATATCCGGCGGCCAGAAGCAGCGCGTGGCGCTGGCGCGCTCGCTGGCGCGCCGCCCGCGGGTGCTGTTGCTCGACGAACCCCTGGCCGCGCTCGACAAGAAGCTGCGCGAAAGCACCCAGCTCGAATTGATGGAACTGCAGCGGCGGCTCGGCATGACCTTCATCATCGTCACCCACGACCAGGAAGAGGCGATGACGGTGGCGGGACGGATCGGCGTGATGGATTCGGGGCGTCTCGAACAGGTCGCGACGCCCCGCGAGCTTTACGAGGCGCCGGCTTCGCGCTGGATCGCCGAGTTCGTCGGCGAGATCAACATGTTCGAAGGACAGGTTGAATCGAACGAGGCCCATCGTCTGTCGATCTCGACGCGAGCCGCCGGAACGATCGTCGCCGCGGAGCCGCGCCAACCAGTCACGAAAACAAACGTCTGCGTCGCGATCCGGCCCGAGAAAATAAAACTGTCGCGCCGCGGCCCGGTGTCGGACGCGGTCAATGCGCACGCGATCAACCGGCTCGAAGGCGTCGTGACCGACGTCAGTTATCTCGGCGGCGTCACCAGCTACAAGGTCAAGCTCGACAGCGGCGCGGTGTTGCGTTCGTCGATGGCCAACACCACGCGGCTCGACATCGATGCCTACAGCGCAAGCCAGCGCGTGGTGGCCTGGTTCACCCCCGACGATTGCGTGGTGCTGGAGCAATGAGCGCGCGGAATATCTTCGCCCGCCCCGCGCGCATCGCCGCGATCGCGCCCTATTTCTGGATGGCGCTGTTTTTCCTGGTGCCGTTCGGCTTCGTGCTGAAGATCAGCCTGTCGCAGACCGCGATCGCCCAGCCGCCCTATGTCCCGGTGTTCGACCTGACGCAAGGCGCTGCGGCGATCAAGGCGGCGTACGCGGCGCTGTCGCTGGATAATTTCAGGCTGCTGGTCTCCGACGATCTCTATGTGCTGTCCTATCTGCGCAGCCTCGTTGTTGCGGTGATCTCGACCTCGATCCTGCTGGTGATCGGCTATCCCATCGCCTACGGCATGGCGCGGCTGCCGCAGCGCTGGCAGGGCGTGGCGATGATGCTGGTGATCGTTCCGTTCTGGACCTCGTTCCTGATCCGGATCTATGCCTGGATCAACGTCCTGCAGCACGATGGCCTGCTCAATAAAATTCTGCTCGCGCTGCATCTGGTATCCGCGCCGGTGGTGTGGCTCTCGACCGACAGCGCGATGTATCTCGGCATCGTCTATTCCTATTTGCCGTTCATGATCCTGCCGCTCTATGCGACGCTGGCCAAAATGGACCCGGCGCTGCTGGAGGCGGCAAGCGATCTCGGAAGCTCGCCGCGGCAGGCGTTCTGGCTGGTGACGTTTCCGCTGTCGCTGCCGGGCGTCGCCGCCGGCGTGTTGCTGTGCTTCATTCCGATCGTCGGGGAGTTCGTGATTCCCGATTTGCTGGCCGGTTCCGATTCGATGATGATCGGCCAGACCCTGTGGCTGGAATTCTTCACCAACAAGGACTGGCCGGTGGCCTCCGCCGTCGCGGTGGTGTTGCTGCTGCTGCTGGTGGCGCCGCTGGTGTTGTACGACCGGCTGCAGCGCCGCCAGCTCGAAGGTGTTCGATGAACGTGCTGCCGCTGCGTTTGCTTCACCTCTCCCAAGGGGAGAGGTCGGATCGCATCGACAGATGCGATCCGGGTGAGGGGCTGAGCCCCATCGATGGACCGTACCCCCTCACCCCAACCCTCTCCCCATGGGAGAGGGGGTCTACCGAGGTCGCAGGGATCGTCTTCTCCTTCAACGGTCAACTGAATCGCTCTGGGTCGGGCTGGAGACGACAATGAGTCGGTCGAGCAAATTGTCCCGCTTCAATGTCGCCTCGCTCGGACTAGGGCTGGCGTTTCTCTATCTGCCGATCGTGATCCTCGTGATCTATTCGTTCAACGCCTCGCGGCTGGTTACGGTGTGGGGCGGCTGGTCGCTGCGCTGGTACTTTGAATTCTTCCATGACCGCGCCATGGTCGAGGCGGCCCTGATGAGTCTCCGGGTGGCGGCGGCTTCCGCCACGCTGGCGACGCTGCTCGGCACGCTGGCCGCGGTGGCGCTGTCGCGCGGCCAGCGCTTCAAGGGCCGCGCGCTGTTTTCCGGCATGTTGTATGCGCCGCTGGTGATGCCCGAAGTCATCACCGGACTGTCGCTGCTATTGCTGTTCGTGGCGCTGGACGCCGAGCGCGGCTTCTGGACCGTCACCATTGCGCACACCACGCTGACGATGTGCTTCGTGGCCGTGGTGGTGCAATCGCGGCTCGGCTCGCTCGATCGTAGCCTGGAGGAGGCGGCGATGGATCTCGGCTGCGATCCGGTGCGCGCGTTCGTTGCGGTGACGCTGCCGCTGATCGCGCCTGCGATCGCCGCGGGCTGGATGCTGGCGTTCACGCTGTCGCTGGACGATCTCGTGATCGCGACCTTCACCACCGGCCCGGGTTCGGAAACGTTGCCGATCCGGATATATTCGGAAGTCAAGCTCGGCGTGAATCCCGAGATCAACGCCATCTGCACGCTGGTGATCGGATTGATCGCGGCCGTCATCGTCGTCGCCTCGCTGGTTTCGAAGCTGACGAGCGGGCGGGGCGAGAGCGCGGCGCCGCTGTAGCCGTTCCGGCCACGGCGGTCCCGCGCAGCAGGCTTTGGCCGGCGGTGGCGCCGAGTTGCCGCAGCGCCAGGCTGTTGAGCGGAAACTCCAGCAGGATATGGACCAGGCTGAGCGCCAGCAGGAAGGTGAAGCCGAACGCGTAGTCGTAGAAATAAAGCGCGGTGGATGCGGCGCTCGCTGCGATCACCAGCACCAGCCGCGCCCGGGGAATGTCGGCCCAGCGGATGACGTCGGCTTTGATGAACCAGTTCAGGTAGTGGTAAGTGTAGAGGAAGGCGAGCAGGCTGGTGAGCCGGGTGTCGAGCTTGATGCCGGGAATCCCGAACAGCCGGCCCAGCGCAGGGCCGACATTGCCGAAATAGTCTTGCCCCACGGTGGCGAGGCTCGCGATCCGCACCTCCGCCGTTGGCGGCGCCAGCAGGATGACGGCGATGGCGACGAGGTAAAGCACGATCAGCAACGCCTGCACCCGGCTTTTCGAGCGCCAGGCGCCGAGCGTCATGAACACCAGCGTGAACAGCGACACATGGACCAGCGTCGGAATCAAGATGCCGATCACGGCCAATGACGAGCCGCTCGAAGCCATGATCGCCGCCAGCGCGATCGCGATCATGAACAACAGCGTGCCTTCGGCGGCCGAGGTGGTGGCGGCGAGCATGGCGCAGACGATCAGCGTGCTCCACATCGCCAGGCCGAACCACGAGGCGTTGTCGATCAGCGCCGCGACGACGGCGATCGCCGCCAGCGCCAGCGCGATGCCCCGGTGCGGCAGGAAATAGCTGCGGTCGTGCAGCCAGGAAATCTCGGTGAAATAATGCGCCGGGCCGAGCACCACATAGGCCAACAGCAGGAGTTCGAACGGCACCAGGTAGGCGGCGGCAAACGCCAACAGCATCAGGCCGAGATGAACAGCGTCATTGGCTCGCATGGTCATCGCCCGCCGGAATTGAGCCGTCGTCCATGCATGGGTAGCGGCGCGCGCGAAACGGGTTCAATCTCTCGCGGGTCATCTCCGGTTTGCGCCCTCACGACTTCACGGCGCCCGCGGTCAGGCCGCCGACCATGTAGCGCCTGAACACGTAATAGACCGCGGCCGGGGGCAGCGCGTAGATGAAGCCGGTGGCCATCAGCAATTCCCAGGGTGAATCGTCGGCGGCGAGGAAATTGCCGAGCGCGACCGGCAGCGTGATGTCGGTGTCCTTTGACAATAGCAGGAACGCATAGAGATATTCGTTCCAGGCCAGCAGCACGGCGTAAGTGCCGATCGCCACCAGCGACGGCATCATCAGCGGCAGATAGACCAGCCGGAACAGCTGCAGGGTGGTGGCGCCATCCATGATCGCCGCCTCGTCCAGTTCGACCGGCAGCTTGTCGGAGGCCTGCTTGAGCACCCAGATCGCGTAGGGCGAGGCGATCGTCACCATCGCCAGGATCAGCGCCCAGTGATTGTTGAGGAGCCCGTAGATGCCCATGGTGCGGTACATCGGGACCGCGAGGAAGGCCGCCGGGATGAAGTAGGTGAACAGCGCCAGATTCATGATCAGGCGGCCGCCCTTGACGCGCAGCCGCGAGATCGAAAACGCCGCCGCGGTCGCGATCAACAGCGTCAGCGCGCCCACTGCCGCGGCGATCACGGTCGAATTCCACAGCTGCAGCCAGAAATGGCTGAGGAAATAGTGCCTCTCGCCGAACACGATCGCGAAATTGTTCAGCGTCGGATGCTCGGGCCACAGCTTGCCGGCGAAGGCGTCTTCCTTCGGCGAGATCGCGAACAGGAACATGTGGTAGATCGGCAGCATGGTCCAGATGAAGACGGGAATGCCGATCAGCAGCAATCGCGCCTCGGTCCCGGCCTCGCGTATCGACGGCAGCTTCATCGCGACAACCGTTTCATCATGAAATAGACCAGCGGAAGCACCAGCGGCAGCGCGCAGACGATCGCCGCCATCGACAGATCGAGCTGGTCGAGCCGGAGGTAGCGGATGCCGAGGGTGGCAAGCACGTGGGTCAGGTCGGCGGGGCCGCCGCCGGTCAACAGGTAGACGCTGTTGAAGTCGCCGAGTGTCCAGATCATCGAGAGCAGCGTGCAGGTCAGATACAGCGTCCGCACCGAGGGCCAGGTGATGAAGCGGAATTTCTGCCACCAGCTGGCGCCGTCGACATCGGCGGCCTCGAACAGATCGCCCGGGATCGCCAGCCGACCGGTCATCAGGATCAGGGTCCAGAACGGCAGCGATTTCCAGATATGCACCAGGATCGCCATCGTCAGCGCCAGCCAGGGCTCGTTGAGCCAGTTCGGGCCGTCATCCCCCGTCAGCTTGAAGATCAGCGCATTGACCACGCCCCATTCGGGATTGAGCATGAAGCGCACCGACAGGATGGTCGGAATCGAGGGCACCGCCCAGGGCAGGATGAACAGCACCGACAGCCATCTGATCCAGGAGCGCGACTGGATGAAGAAGCCCGACAGAAACAGCGCCACCAGCATTTTGAAATTGATGCCGACCAGCAGGAAAAACAGCGTGTTGACCGCGGCGCGCGCGAAGACCGGGTCGTGATACAGCGTGACGTAGCTCGCCGGATGCCGCGCCAGCCACAGCCCGTAGCCGACCGGATAGAGCACGAAGAACAGGAACACGAGAAGATAGGGAACGAGCAGCACGAAGGCCCAGATCTGGGTCGTCGTCAGACGCGCCGACAACGGCCCGCGCGGGACCGTATCGCCAGGCGTCGTGAGCGTCATCGTTGCCATGCGATGTCCCCGATATGGATGCCGGCCGTGGCTGGAGCCCTGATGGCTTTGAACTGGATCGGCGCGCGCGAGTTCGATTCACCTCTCCCCGCTTGCGGGGAGAGGTCGGATCGGACAGGCGATGCGAAGCATCGTCCGGTGCGATCCGGGTGAGGGGGACTATCCGCGAGTCCGACCCTGTCGAGAGTCCCCCTCACCCCGACCCTCTCCCCGCAAGCGGGGAGAGGGAGCAGTGATCGATCGCCGTTGCCCATCAACCAAAATTCATCCGGCGCTTTTTCCGGTGCCGTGGCTTCATCCTTCGAGACGCATCGCTGCGCGATGCTCCTCATGATGAGGTCTGAAACCCTCATGGTGAGGAGCGCGGCAACGCCGCGCGTCTCGAACCATGTGTCCACTGGACGCGCAGCGATCATGTTTCGCCCCAGCTTCTCTTTCGTCGTGGCCGGGCTTCGTCCCGGCCATGACAGTCTTTCTTGCCGAGGAGCAGCAAAGACGTGGATGCCCGGCACAAGGCCGGGCATGACGCGTTTTGCTAACAGTGCCCACTCCATTGGCTGCCTTTCAAGTCAGACTCTCATGATGAGGTCTGAAACCCTCATGGTGAGGAGCGCGGCAACGCCGTGCGTCTCGAACCATGGGGACGTCGGCATCACCCCGCGACCTGCTTGATGCGGGCGATCAGTTCGTCGACGGCCTTGTCGACCGGGACCTTCTCGCTCACCACCCGGTTCATCGCCTTGGCCCAGACGTTCTCGTTGTTGAGGATGGTGAACTTGTAGTTCCTGACGAAGTCGAACGGCGTCGTGCCGCCGGTGAACTGCGCATAGACCGCCTTGCGATGATGGTCGGCCTGCCAGAACGCGCTCTTCTGCCCGGTGAGGGTGACCGGAAACCAGCGGCCGAGCGCGCCTTCGACATAGGGCTGGAGGTTTTCGTCCTGCAGCAGGAACTTGACGAACTCCTTGGCGCGCGCCTTGTTCTTCGCGGCCTGGAAGATCACGCCGATCTTGACGTCGGAGCGGTATTTGATCGGCGATCCGTCCGGCTTGTTGGGAAAGCCCGCGGTGATGATGGTTTCCTCATAGGCCTTCTTGCCGGCGGCGCGCTGCTCCGGCGTCAGCGCCTGGTTCTGCGAATCCTCGTACCATTTCGCCGCGATCGAAATGGTGAAGTTGTGGGTCATCACCGTGGTGCGGTTGTGGAAGGCGACGTTGTTGTCGGGGTCCTTCCAGGTGGTGGACGACGGCGGCGTGCAGCCTTTCAGATAGGTGTCGGTGTAATCCCTGAGCGCGCCGATCAGGCCTTCCCGCACCTTGGGATCGTCGACCAGGAGCTTGCCGTCGTCGTCGACCAGCTTGACGTTGTAGGCGTCCATGAAGGTGTAGAACGACTGGAAGGAGTCGGTGGATTCCACGCCCATCGGCTGGCCGATGCCATAGACCCGCGTGCCGGTCGCCTTGCGGTAGGCCGGCTGCACCTTGTCGCACCAGAACGACCAGTAATCCGCCCACTTGGTCGGGATGTCGCTGACCTTGAAGCCGGCGGTCTGCAGCATGTCGCTCCAGATCTGGACGTGCATGGTCTGCTGTTTCAGCGGGAAGCCGTAATACGCCTTCTTCTTGGTCTGGTCGTTGTAGAGCGAGGCGGTCTCCAGCGTGTTCGGCGCGAACGCCGATTTCGTCGGCGCGAGAATGTCGGTGAGATCCTCGAGCTTGCCCTCGAACGCCCACTTGCCGGCGGCCTGCACGTCGTAGGAATCGGAATAGGCGACATCCGGCGGCGTTCCGGAATCCAGCGCCGCCACCGTCTTCGGAATCATGTCCTGGACCGCGTATTGCGACAGTTCGACCTTGACCCCGGTCTTGGCCTCGAACTTGCGGATCGCTTCGTTGAGCGCGTCATCCTCGGACTTGTAGAAGCCCTTCACCCACCACACCGTGAGTTTTTCCTGAGCCGTCGCCGGCGCTGCGGCATACAGAAGGCTAATGGCGGCGGCGACCGCAAACGCAAGCGCCCGTATTCCCCTGGGTTTCACGCGTATTCTCCCTGATTGCCGATTTTTTTAACCGGTCGGATAAAAGACTAGCGCATTGCCGCGATCTGTCCAGAGAAGGCGTCGCTGGAACACCGATCACCCGCTGGAGCCTGTCATCGGCGGCGCGTCGCGCCGACCGCGGGTGATGACAGTTGGGCGAGGTAATCGATACCCCACGTCATTGCGAGCGCAGCGAAGCAATCCACTCTTTCTTTGTGTTGCGGCATGGATTGCTTCGCTGCGCTCGCAATGACGGCGAATGCGAACACACCTTCGCGATCTCGCGGCGCGATGCGCCCGAGGTTGCCAATAATCTCCGCCCTGAAAACAGAGGGCGTGGGGAATGCCGGGCGCCCGATGCACCCGCAGCCTCGTGTGCGCTATGGGTAACAAGTATGCACACGAGTATTCACAGCGAGCCACCGGAAATCACCCGACATTCCCGCACGCAATGGTTTACGGCTTATACCGTGCTCTCCCCGGTGATCGGCTTTCTTGCCACCGTCGCTTGCAAAAGATTTGCAAACTTGACACCAGCGTCGGGGTGTCAGGACCACACGTCTTCGCCGTCCGCTGCAAGCAACGCCCGTCAAGCGCGCCGCCGCGTCCACCGCATCCCGCCCCGCGTCCGTGACGTCGCGAGCCGCCCCTCTGAGTGAGACGGGACGGCGGGGATATAGAAGTGATTTGGGTCAGGCTGCAAGCGATATTTCTGAAATTCAGAAGTGAGCCAAAATGCCGCGGCGTCGCTCCGCGCCTCGCAATGACATGGTGGGTTTCGAGAGGCCGCAGCCCGGATGAGCGATATGCGGGGTTTAGAGGGACTGTGAAAACCCGGATGCCGCTTCGCTCATCCGGGCTACGCTTGCTGCTTTCGTTGGTGAACGGCGCAAGCCTTATGGGCTAATCCGGCGCGCCGAATGCGAACCCTGTCAAACTCAATTCCCCTTCGCATCCCCCACCGCAGCCGGCGCGGGCGCAACGGCCGCCGGCACCGCCGGCTTCACCCCGCCGCCCGTAAACCGCTCGATCGCCGAGCGCACCGCATCGCGCGTCTTGCGGTCCTTGACCGCGTCGAGAAGGGGCGCGGAGGCGGGCGAGCGGCGGATCAGGCTTTCCGGATCGGGGAAGATCAGCGGATCGTCCCACGGGCCCTGCACCACGAACGGCAGCTCGAAGCCGGGCGGGGCGTTCGGCGCCGTGACCAGGCTGGCGACGCCCTTCATATCGTATTCGCGCGACGGCACCGAAGCGGTGCCGGTCAGAGTGAGTCGCGCGCCCGGTCCCTCGACGCGGACGTCGTCGGCGGTGGCGATGCCGTCGGCGAATTTCACCGCGATGGTCAGATGATCGTACGGCGTCGAGCCGTTGCGAAAATTGCCGGCGCCGGACAGCGGCCGGCGCTCCAGCCGCTTGAGCAATTGCTCGACATTGAAGCCGGCGATCGCGCCGTCATGGCCGGACAGCGTCGCGGTGCCGTCGAGCGATTGCGCGAGGCCAAACGGGCTCGAGCCCGAGGCCACCAGCGAAACGTTGAGATTGCCGCGGCCGGTCAGCTTGTTGACCCCGAACAATTCGCCGGCGCAGGATTGCAGGTCGACATCGGTGAACTGGAACTGGGCCTTGACGTCGGCGATGGCGTCGGAGCGCGCGATCCCGAACGAGCCCCGGGCGATGCCGCCATACATCTGCGCCTCGCCGACGCTGAGCGCCAGCGCGCCGCCGCGCAGATTGGCGCCGAGCGCGGTGCGCCCGAGTTTCGTGGAGCCGACCGTCACCTGCGCCGCCGACAATCGCATGTCGAGGTCGGTCGACGACAGCGAGTTCAGGTCGAACAGCTGCCGGTTCCAGTCGCGCGCGCCGCTGGCGAGCAGGCGGAAGGTCGAGATATAGGGCGTGAAGTCGAGATTCCCCGCGGCGAGCGTCGCCTGCAGCGTCTGGCGGCCGTTGTTGGCGTAGGTCATCACGCCCTCGGCGACGTTGCCGTCGAGTTCGACGTTGACATTGGTCAGCGCGATCGACGGCCCCACGACATTGGCGCGCGCCTTCAGCGCGAAGCGGCCGAACCCGCCAGAGCCCGGCGGCACCTGGCCGGTCCAGCGCAGGGCTTCGCGCAGCGAGCTCGAGTCGATGGTCAGGGTGCCTTCCATCATCATGCTGGTGCGGTCGGCGACGGTGCCGTCGAACGCCAGTTTCACTGGCGCGCTGGCAAGCCGCGCCTTCAGGCCGGAGCGGTCGCCCGACAAGGCCGCCACGAAATCGCTGATGCTGATCGAGCCGTCGACGCGCTCGCCGCGCCAGTCGAATTGCCCGGTGGCGGCAAACGAACGCGAGATCGACGGCCAGGCCAGCGACAGATCGATATCGCCGAGCGCCTCGGACAGATGATTGGATGCATCCTCGTAGGCAAGCTCGCCGTCCTGGATCCGGATTTCCGAGAACGACACCTGGTTGTCGGCGCCGGGCTTCATGGCGCGCGCGATGGTTTCGATGAACGGCGTCCAGTTGCTGCCGCCATCGGCTTCGCGGACGACATGGATATGCGGACGCAGCATCATGACGTCGGCGATCTCGAACCGCCGCAGCAGCAGCGGCAGCAACCGCAGATTGGCGGTCAGGACGTCGACGACGAGCGCAGGCTCAGTGGTGCCGCCGCCCTTCAGCCCGACGTTGTGAAAGGAGACGTAGCTGCCGGGGAAAACCGAAATATCGATGTTGCCGTTGACCACGAGATCGAGGCCGGTCACGGCGCGGATCTGCGCCTCCACCGCCTCGCGCAGGGCGTCCCGGTTGAGAAGCCAGGACGTCGCGATCAGGCCGATCAGTGCCGCGCCGAGCAACGCCGCAATCGGCATTCCCAGGCGCTTGATTCCTTGGGCCATCGTCAATGACATATCCTGATCGGGTTGCTGGTCGGACAGGGGGGCGCCGGGTGGCCCCTGTCAAGTCCCGCAACTTGAGCGGTTTTCTTGACGCTTTCAAGGCCGGAGAGGGCACCCTCCCCTGGAGGGGGAGGGTCGGCCCGCATCGCGCGAAGCAAGATGCGAGACGGGGTGGGGTGACAGTCTCTCAACTCGGGCACCGTTCGAGGCGAGAGACTGTCACCCCACCCCGCCGCTCATTTCATTCGCGTCGACCCTCCCCCTCCAGGGGAGGGTAAGTTGCGTGGACCACGCCAGCCGGCGCCGCCACCCGTCATTGACGCACTGCGAAGATTTCGCCTAATAATCCCGCTTTAGCGCTGGCCGTCAGCGCCTCCCTCCATCAGGTCGCAGTTCCATGAACAAGGTCTACCCGGACGCCAAATCGGCCCTCGCGGGCATTCTCAAGGACGGCATGACGATCATGTCCGGCGGCTTCGGGCTGTGCGGCATCGCCGAGACCCTGTCGGATGCGATCCGCGACTCCGGGGTGAAGAACCTGACGGTGATTTCCAACAATGCCGGCGTCGACGGTATCGGGCTCAGCCGGCTGCTGGAGACCCACCAGATCAAGAAG
Source organism: Bradyrhizobium erythrophlei (assembly GCF_900129425.1). NCBI lineage: Bacteria > Pseudomonadati > Pseudomonadota > Alphaproteobacteria > Hyphomicrobiales > Nitrobacteraceae > Bradyrhizobium > Bradyrhizobium erythrophlei. The sequence goes on from NZ_LT670817.1 coordinate 791,601, forward strand.
ATGATCTCGTCCTATGTCGGCGAAAACAAGCTGTTCGCGCAGCAGTACCTCGCCGGCGAGCTGGAACTCGAATTCAACCCGCAGGGCACGCTGGCCGAGCGCATCCGCGCCGGCGGCGCCGGGATTCCGGCGTTCTACACCAAGACCGGCGTCGGCACCCTGATCGCCGAGGGCAAGGAAGTGAAGGAATTCGACGGCGAGAAATACATCATGGAGCGCGGGCTGGTCGCCGACCTCGCCATCGTGCACGCCTGGAAGGGCGATACCGCGGGGAACCTCGTCTACCGCAAGACCGCGCGCAATTTCAATCCGATGATGGCGACGGCGGCGAAGGTCACGGTGGCCGAGGTCGAGCACCTGGTGCCGGCCGGCGAGATCAATCCGGATCACATCCATACGCCCGGCATTTTCGTCAAACGCATGATCGAAGTCGGCACCGGCCACAAGCGCATCGAATTCCGTAACACCCGCAAGCGCACGGACGCGGTTGCCGCAGCCGGAACTGGAGAGGAAGTCTGATGGCCTGGACCCGCGAACAGATGGCGGCCCGCGCCGCGAAAGAGCTGCGCGACGGCTATTACGTCAACCTCGGCATCGGCATCCCGACGCTGGTGTCGAACTTTATCCCCGACGGCATCGATGTCAGCCTGCAGAGCGAGAACGGCATGCTCGGCATGGGGCCGTTTCCCTACGAGGGCGAAGAAGACGCCGACCTCATCAACGCCGGCAAGCAGACCGTGAGCGAATTGCCGTCGACCAGCTATTTCTCGAGCGCCGAATCCTTCGGCATGGTGCGCGGCGGGCATATCGACCTGTCGATCCTGGGCGCGATGCAGGTGGCGCAGAACGGCGATCTCGCCAACTGGATGATCCCGGGCAAGATGGTCAAGGGGATGGGCGGCGCGATGGACCTGGTCGCCGGCGTCAAGCGCGTCGTGGTCGTGATGGAGCATTCCGCCAAGGACGGCCCGAAGCTCCTGAAAAAGTGCAGCCTGCCGCTGACCGGCGAAAAGGTCGTCGACCTCGTGGTCACGGATCTCGCGGTCTTCACCATCGACAAGCACGGCAAGGACGGCATGGCGCTGATCGAACTCGCCGACGGCGTCACGCTCGACGAGGTCAAGGCGAAGACCGAAGCCGAGTTTCGTGTGGCGCTGAAGAACGCATGAGTTGATTCTCTATTCCGTCATGGCCGGGCTTCGCCCCGGCCATCCACGTCTTTCTTGACGCGGTACCCTTAAGACGTGGATGCCCGGCACAAGGCCGGGCATGACGATGGAGGGTCCGTTGTCGGGTGGGTAAAACCGCGCGCTTCGCGCCATCAGGCCTGCGCGGTGGCGACTTCCTCCAGTCCGCGGTTGCGCGGCTCGACGCCCCAGGCCCACACCACCACGATCTGAACGACCACAAGGCCGATCATCAGCCAGACCACGCCCGGCAGTTGGTAGGACGCCATCAGGGCACCGACGATGAAGGGCGAGACCACGGTGGCGCCGCGTCCGAGCGTGTTGCAGATACCGTTGGCGCGCAGCCTGATCTCGGTCGGAAACAGTTCCGGCGTATAGACGCCGAACAGGATCGCGGTCTGCACATAGATCGCGAGGATCAGCACGAAGCCGATGCTCAGCACGATCGCCGGATCGGACGCCGCGTTGAAGCGGGCATAGATGTAGCCGCTGGCGATGGTGACGACCGAGGCACCGATGATGCTCCAGCGCCGTCCGATGGCGTCGGACAGATAGGCGCCGAGCGCACAGCCGACCAGCGATGCCGCCGACAACACCAGCGTATAGGCCAGCGAATTGGCGATGGTCAGTCCCTGGCGCAGGAAGAACTGCGGCAGGAAGATCACGAAGCCGAAGATCAGGGTGTTGATGGTGATCAGCACCCAGCAGCCCACGATCAGGCGTTGCAGCAGCGGCGGCTTCAGCATGTCGGCTGCGGTGACCTGGGCGACCGGAGCCGGCACCACCACCGGCGGCAGGGTTCCGCCTGCCGCGGATTCCTTTTCGATCGCCTGCATCACGGATTCGGCCTCCGCGGTGCGGCCCTGCGATTCAAGCCAGCGCGGCGATTCCGGAAGGTTCTTGCGCAGATACCAGATGATCAGTGAGCCGACGCCGGCAATGACGAACATCGGGCGCCATCCCCAGGCCGGGATAATCAGATAGCCGAGCAAGGCGGTCACCGGGAAGCCGCACACCGTCAGGAACGCCAGCATCGACAGCCAGCGCCCGCGCGACTTCGGCGGAACGAACTCGGTCAGGGTCGAATAGCCGACCACGATTTCGGCGCCAAGGCCGAGACCCTGCACGAAGCGGCAGACGATCAGTTGATTCATGTCCTGCGAGAAGGCCGCCGCCAGCGAGGCCAGCCCGAAAATCAGCAGATTGATCTGGTAAGTGAAGCGCCGCCCCATCTTGTCGCCGACAAATCCGGTAATCAGCGCACCCAGCGTCATGCCGACAAAGGTCAGCGAGATGAATTGCAGGTTTTGCGGCACGGTCGAGAATTTGCTCTGCACCGCCGACGCCAGCACGCCGCCGGCGATATAGAGATCGTATCCGTCGAAAAACATGCCGGCGCCGACCAGCCAGAAAATCCGGTAGTGAAACGACGAGATCGGTAGCCGGTCGAGACGCGCGCCGGCGTTGACTGCGTGAGACATATCAAGTTTCCCCCTTTTTGATTTTCGAATACGGCGCCGGTCTTCTCTGGACGCGGTGTGGCCGTTCGCTGTTGGTTAGTTCAATCGTCGTTGCGTCGCCGTGTCGCGGTACCAGTCGAACGGCTGGTCGTGTGTGGCGACCATCACGCTCTTGGTCCTGAAGTGATCGTCAAAACTTTCGCTGCCGAATTCGCGCCCGACGCCGGAGTCGTCGACGCCGCCCCAGGGCGAGGCCGGATCGAGCCGGTGATGGTCGTTGATCCAGACGATGCCGGCCTTGACGGCGGAGGCGACCCGATGCGCGCGGCCGATGTCGCGGGTCCGGATCGCGGCCGCAAGGCCGAACGGCGAATCATTGGCGAGGCGCAGCGCGTCTTGCTCGTCCTTGAACGGCGTCACCGAGGTGAAGGGTCCGAACACTTCTTCCTGGAAGATGCGCATGTCGGACTTCACGTCGGCGAACACCGTCGGCTGCACGAAGTAGCCGTTCTCATGGCCGGGCACGTTTGCCGCGGCGCCGCCGGCGACCAGCCGGGCGCCGTCCTCGCGGCCATACCGGCAATAGGACAGCACGCGGTCGCGCTGCCGCGCCGAGATCACCGGCCCGAGTTGGGTTGCGGGATCGAAGGGATCGCCGATGCGAATGGTTTCCGTCTTCGCCTTCAGCTTGGCGACGAACTCGTCGTAAATCGATGCCTGCACCAGATGGCGCGAGGCGCAGACGCAGGTCTGGCCGGCGCCGATGAAGGCGCCGAACGCCGCATAGCTGACGGCCTGGTCGACGTCGAAATCACTGAACACCATCACCGGCGTCTTGCCGCCGAGCTCCATGGTCTGGTGCGCGAACACTTTCGCGGCGGCCGCGCCGGCGATGCGGCCGGCCTCGGTGCCGCCGGTCAGCACCAGCTTGTTGATATCGGGATGCTCGGCCAGGATCTTGCCGGTGGTCTGGCCGAGGCCGAGCACGACGTTGAACACGCCCGGCGGCAGGCCGGCCTCGGTAAAGATCTGCGCCAGTTTCAGCGTGGTCAGCGGGGTATATTCCGACGGTTTGACGACCGTGACGCAGCCGCTCGCCAAAACCGCGGCCAGCGACTTGCACATGATCATCAGCGGATGGTTGAACGGCGTGCAGTTGGCGACGATGCCGATCGGGGTGCGCAGGGTATAGTTCAGATAGGAGCCTTCGACGGGAATGACCGCGTCGCGCCGCGACAGCGCGAGCCCGGCGAAATAGCGGAAAAAGTCCGGCAGCCGCGACAGCTGGGCGCGGGTCTCGTTGAGCGGCCGGCCGTTGTTGAGCGTCTCCAGCCGGTACAGCGTTTCCAGATTGGCCTCGAAGGCGTCGGCGAGACGATTGACCAGCCGCGCGCGGGCGCGAATGTCCATGCCGCCCCAGGCGCGGCCTTCGAACGCGGCCCGCGCGCTTTTCATCGCGCGATCGACATCGTCCGCGGTCGAATTCGGAATTCGCGCGATGACATCGCCGGTGGCGGGGTTGCGGACGTCCAGCATCTCGGCGGTGCCGGCCTCGATCTCGCGGCCGTCGACGAAATTGCCGTGGATTTCGACCTCGATGCCGGTGGGTTTGGCGGAAATATTCAAGCGTCTCTTCCTTCCACGATGATCGCGTTGCGCTTGAGCGCCGGCAGCACGCGTTTTTCGGTTTGACTGATATGGGCCTTGATGATGCGCGCCGCGCCGCGCCCGTCGCGGCGCTGCATCGCCTCGATCAGCGCGACATGCTCGGCCACCAGCTGGGTCGGATCGTGGCCGCGCACATTGGCGACGCTCACGCGCACCAGGCGGTCGGCTTGTCCGATCAGGTCGCACAGCGCCGCCGCCATGCGGCGGTTGCCGGACGCATGCGCCAGCGCGGAGTGAAAGGCGCGGTTGTAGGTGATGAAGTCCTCGTGGTTGCCTTCGAACAACCTGTATTCGTCGAGCGCCTTGAGGATATCGGCGGACGCATGCTCGATCGCCTCGGCGACACAGGCCGGCTCCAGCGCCAGCCGGAACCGGAGCAGGTCGCGTGCGTCGGCAAGCGAGATCGGGTTGACGCGATAGCCCTGACGCGGCTGCACGGTGACGAGATGCTCGCGCTCGAGCCGGAGCAGGGCTTCGCGCACCGGCTGGCGGCTGACGGCATAGCGCTCGGCGAGCTCCTGCTCACGCATATCATCGCCCGGCGCGAGGCGGCAGGTCAGGATATCAGAGCGGAGGTTTTCGTAGACGTTATCGCGCAAAAGCATCAGAATTCCCTTGAATTCGGCGGTAATCTGGCAGCCGTGAAATATCACGTCAAGTGACAAAGGCTTGAAAAGGCTGAAATTTGATTTATCAATCGGGAGCACACCGACCCCGATCGCTGCCAGCGGAGGTGGTTTCCCAACCTTGAAAGAAAGACCGGCATGGACAGACTTTTCGCCAACGGCGCGGTCAATGCGGGCCAATCCGGCAACGGACCGCCGCTGTTTCTGTTTCATTCGCTGCTGTCGGACCGGGCCAGTTTCGACGCCATCGTCCCGGACTTGTCGCGATCGTTCCGGGTGATCGTTCCGGAATTGCCGGGTTTTGGCGGGTCACAGACCGTCAGCGGCGGTCTCGTGGAGGTCGCCGACCGCATGGCCGAGGCCGTGCGGGATGGCGCCGGCGGCGACGCGGCGATCGTGCTCGGCAACGGCTATGGCGGGTTCGTCGCGCTGCAGATGGCCATTCGCCATCCGAAGCTTGCCAGCAAACTCATCCTCGCCGATTGCGGCGCCGCGTTTTCGCAAGCCGGCCGCGAGGCCTTCCGCAACATGGCGGAGGCTTCGAAGGCCAAGGGACTCGCCGCGATCACCGACGTCGCGATGCGCCGGCTGTTCGCCCGGGCGTTTCAGGAACAGCATCCGGACCTGATGCGCGACCGCCGCGAGGCATTTTTGCGAACCGACCCCGAGGTGTTCCGCGCCGCCTGCAACGCGCTGGCCGAACTCGATCTCCGGCCCGACCTCGGAAAGGTCACGGTTCCCGTCCTCGTGCTGGTCGGCGAACACGACGAGGCGACGCCGCCGCCAATGTCGCACGAACTCGCCGCGGGCCTGCCGAACGCGCATCTCGAGATTATTCAGGGCTGCGCCCACGTCCCGCAGCTGCAATCGCCCAAGCTCTTTCTGGATGCGATCGGAGATTTTTTGCGGGGCTAGGACGCCTCGTGTCCCGGACGCGGTGCGGCGCCTCTTCGCGCTGCGGTGCAGAGCCGGGACCCGTCATACGCACCACGCCGCAAGACATAGCGCGTCTTAGACGCGCGTGAACGCGCTGATGGCGCTGCGCTGCATCCGCGGCACGATGCCCTCTCCACGCGCAATGCTGGTAGCGAGTTTGCGGAGACGCCCCCCACCCCCGACCTCGAGAGCGAGCTTCGCTCGCCTCGGACCCCGCCACTCGCTTCGCTCGCGGGAGGAGGGGAGCGCACTGTCGGTGACCGCAACAATCCCACTCCTCAACCCTCCTTCCACAAGGAGAGAGGGAGCCGAGCGGAGTTTGGAGAAAACAGCTCGCAAAACGAGTTCGAATGCAGCCCCACCGACATCTCTTTCTGCTCCCCTCCCCCCGCGCAGCGGTGGGGAGGGGTCGGGGGTGGGGGGCTTCCGCGCTCAATGCTGGCAGCGAGCTCGCAGAGCCCTACGCCCGCGCCGTCGCCTGCGAAAACACCACTTCGATCAGCGTACCCGAATGCGCGGCGGTCTTGATGTGGAATTGCGCGCGGTTGGCTTCGACCAGCGCCTTGGTCAGGGAAAGGCTGACGCCGGAACTGTCGGAGGCCTGGTCCGACGGCGGATGGGTGCGGAACGGCTCCATGGCGGCGGCGACCTCGTTGTCGTTGAGCCCGTGGCCGGTATCGCGCACCCTTAAGACCACCTCGCCGAAATCCGACAGCGCGGTGGAGACGATGACCTGGCCGCCGGCATTGGCGAGATGGATCGAGTTGCCGATCAGGTTCAGCGTGATCTGGCGCAGCGCGCGGGCGTCGGCGATGACAGGCGGCAGCGCGTGCGCCAGCGATGTCCGGATGATGATGCGTTCGCGGTTGGCCCGCGGCTGCATCACCGCGACGCAATTCTCGACGAGGTCGTTGAGGTTCTGGCTGGCGAAGCTGAGGTCGAGCTTGCCGGTCTCGATCCGCGAGAGATCGAGCAGGTCGTTGATGATGGCGATCACGCGCTCGCCGGAAGCGCGGATATCCTTCATGTATTCGGCATAACGCTCGTTGCCGAGCGCGCCGAGCCGTTCGCCGATCATCACTTCGGCAAAGCCGATGATGGCGTTGAGCGGCGTGCGGACCTCGTGGCTGATCCGCGCCAGCATGTCGGCCCTGGCGTTCGCCGCGCGATCGGCCAGCCGCCGCGCCTGCACCAGTTCGCTCTCGCTCTTTTTTGTCTGCGACAGATCGCGAAACACCGCGAAGAAATTCGGACCGTCGGGCCTCGTCCTTCCCATCGTCATCGACAGCGGGATCAGGCCGCCCCCGCGCACCCGGCCCAGCGCGTCCCGGCCGGGCTCGAGGCTGGCGACGCCGGCGCCCTTGATGCTCTCGAGATAATCCAGCACCGCGCGCTGGCTCTCCGGCGCGAACAACTCGGCGAGATTGCGTTGCACCAGCTCGGCGCCGTCGTAGCCGAACAGCGCTTCGGCGCTGCGGTTGCACGAATTGAGGTTGCCGCCGGCGTCGAACATCACGATGCCTTCGGCCGTGGTGTCGAGGATGGCGCCGAGTTCTTCGGCATTGGCGTGGCCGACGGGCGACGGTGGCTCGGACGGTGGCTCCGGCGCAGGGATCGCTTCGGCAATCGCCGCGGCGATGTCGACGCCTTCCGCCCGCGCTGCCGAACAAATCAGGGCCAGCGCGGAATCGTCGTCCCATGTGATCGTGTAAAGCCGCGCGTCGGTCGGCGACGCCGGCGCGTGTTCCGGCGAAGCCTGGGTCGCGGAAATCGTCACCGGCGTGCCGGTGTCCGATGTGCTGCTGGCGGTGGAGACGCCGGGCTCGACAAAGAGCGCGTCGAGACCGCCGGCTTCCTCCAGCACCTGAAGGCTCGGATAGCCCATCCGCTGGAGAAAGGCCGGGTTGGCATAGAGCAGCCGGTCCAGCCGGTAAATCAGGACGCCCACCGGAAGCAGATCGAGCAGCGTCCGGTCGCGCCGGGTTTCGCCGCGCGCGGGCGGCTCGGGATGCACCAGCCATTCCGGTTGGTCGCTGACCGCTTCGGGAGCATCCGGCGCGGCGGGCTGATCGATAATTGTTTCGGTCGCGTCGGCTCGCGCTGTGGTCACGGGGGTGTCGCCGTCTTCGCTGTCGAGCCGCGCCGCCAATTGCCGGGCGAGTTCGTCGAAGGCGTTGCTTTCAACCGGCGTCAGGGCCGGCGATTTCGCGTCGCCGATCGGCCGGAACGGCAGCACGTTCTGCAATGTTTCCTTCAATGTTTCCTTGGGCGTTTCCTTGGGCGTTTCCACGGCTGTTTCCAAATCGGTTTGCGGTGAAGTCTCAACAGCAATCGGGTCAAGCGATTCACGGGTATTGAACGAAACAACATCAGGGTCTGCGGACGAGTCCGCGGCAAAGGAGGCTTTGGCCGTATTGGCCTGCACGATGTCGGCCGAAAGCGTTTGCGGCGGCGGCTCGCTGAACAATTCAAAGCGGCGCAACGCGGCGAGCCGCGCCAAGCCGTCGAGGTCGCGGCAGACGCCAAAGCCCCGATAGCCGGCAAAATTTCGTGCCCGATCATAGATCGGCAGCCCCGACAATTCCACCGGCAATCGGCCGCAGCCATCGACCGGCCAGTCCAAGGTGACGCCGCTCCAGGTATTGCGCGTTGCAACCGCCTTGACGACGCGCCCGTCGGGATCGAGCCCGAATACCTCGGCGATTTCGCTCCACAGCCGGCCGAAGCCCGCGGCGGTGCGCATGCCGATCAGGCGGGTGAATTCATCCGAGCCTAGCGAGAAGCGGCCTTCGGCATCCATCTGCCACATGAACCGCAGCGGGTGCCGGCGCGTATTCGGCGCGGGCTCGTCGAGCCATGACGGCGCCTTGATGGGCTCGGATGCGAGTACCGGTGAGGTGGACGCCTCGCCCTCCGCTGGCGGCTCCGTCACGGGCGGAGCTAACGGCTCGTCGGCAACCGCTTCGATCGGCTCATCGGCGACCGCTTCGACATAGGGCGAAGGCTCGTTCTGATGAACGTCGGTTTCAGGCGGCGCCTCCGGGATCGAATGTTCGACAACCGCCGCCGCGGGCGATGCCGCGAACTCGTCGATCAGCGCGAACTCGGCGGGGGCCTCGCCTGAAATGGCGGGCTGTTCAGAGTAGGGCATCGGCTGATCCTCCACCGGAGCGACCGGTTGCGGCGCCGGTTCGGCCGATGCGGCTTCCGGCAATGCCGATATAGTATGCCGGGCGTGCGCGGCCTGCGTCGCGCCAGGCGCGATCAGCGCAACCAGGCCGACATCCGCGCCGCTGCCGACGCGCTGCAGCACCAGGTGATCGATGCCGATCCGGGTCTCGACCCGGCCCTGCTTCAGCGCATCGCTGCGCGCTTGCTCAAGCCCGGCCTCGGCGAGATTGCGAAAACCGAACAGCCAGCGCGCGGCCTCGCTGGCGCCGACGAGCGTGCCATCGCGGGCGAACGCCGCGATCGGGGTATCGATGCCTTCGACCAGCCGTTGCAACCGCTCGACCAGCGGCATCGCGCGGCCGACCGGTTCGGCGGCCACAATCAGAATGCCGTGGCTGCCATCGGCAAAATCAAGCCGCGCGCAGGCACAGGTCGCGAGCATGCCGAGCGGAGCACCGAAGCCGCGCAGCCGCTCCAGCCGGATCGGGCCGATCGCCGGCAGCCTCCCTGCGAGTCGCGCCACCTGGCGCCGGTGCGGATCCGCCGGGCCGAAAAGCTTCCGGGTGAGCGCTGCGCCATTGGCGGCGCCGAACCGTTTCGCGCCGACCGGATTGGCCCACAGAACCCGCGTGCCGTCGGCCGACCAAAGCCATGCCGGGAGGGGGCTCGTTGCATGCACCGCCAGTCGCGGATCGCCTAGGCCTCGCAACTGAAATTCCAAATCATTCATTGCAGTGACATGACAGCACTTTGGCTGGGGCTCGACGATTGGCGGCAGAACTCGGCGGCCAAACGATGACAGCCTTAACGGACCGTTAGTATCGCCCGCGGGAGACGACAGGTCCACGGCTTGACAGAAGCGGAGCGATCAAAGCCTCGATAACGTTAATTCGGTGCAACCGTCGTGAACCCTTGCGCCGGCTTTCGCGTTGGAGTGTCGCAAACGGCGATCGAAGGGTCACGTTGGATCTCCAGTCATATCGGCGAAGCGTCTTGCCCATAGGTTGATGTGGAAGCTCGACTCGAACGGTTTGATTTGGGCGAACCGGCAACCCGGTAGATGGCCGTGGATACAGGATCAGGAGTGGGACCATGAGCGAACAAGCACAGGAGCGTTTCGAGATTCCAAAGGAAATGCGGTCGATGGCCGAAGCAAGTCTGGATCAGGCCCGCAAGGGATTTGAGAAATTCCTCGCCGGCGCACAGCAAACCGCCGGCTCGATCGAGCAACGGGGCGAGACGGTTCGCGCCGGCGCCAGGGACATCAGCTCGAAGGCGATTTCCTGCGCCGAAAAGAACGTGCAGGCCTCGCTGGACCATGCGCAGGCCCTGCTGCAGGCCAAGGATCTGACCGAAGTGATGCGGCTGCACAGCCAATATGTGCAAGCGCAAATGCGGTCGCTGGCCGAGCAGGCCAGCGAAATGGGCCAGATTGTCAGCCGTGCGGCGATGGATGCCGCCAAGCCGAGAAGCTGAAGGTTCCAGGACTACCGAGGGTTTCAAAGCTGGAACGCGCATCCAGGCCGGGTCTGCCATGCGGCGTCGCACCTTAAATTGCGGTGCGTTGCACAAAATTGCCACACTGTGGGTATCTCGTGTCGGTTGCCCGAGGAAGGGCATTTCCCGCTACGTGATCCGCGTCGACGCTCTCGGATTCGCTTTCCGGGCGCGCCAGGGGTCACATCTCACCCCCAGTTGCGAAGGATACATTGCATGGCAAGTCCGTCCGACCCGTTCTCCTCTTCCGTGATCCCGTTCGAAGTCCCCGAGCAGATGCGTGCGTTCGCCGAAAAGGGCGTTTCGCAGGCACGTGACAACTACGCCAGGTTCAAGGACGTCGCCGAGACCCACAACGGCACCATCGAAGCCGTGTTTACGACCGCCAGCAAGGGCGCCAGCGAATACTCCGCCAAGCTGATGGAAATGATGAAAGCCAATACCACCGCGACCCTCGACTTCGCGCAGGCCCTGATCGGCGTGAAATCGCCCTCGGAAGCCATCGAGCTGTGGACCGCGCACACCAGGAAGCAGTTCGAAGCGTTCACCGCCCATTCCAAGGAACTCGCCGAGCTGGCCCAGAAGGTTGCGACGGAAACCGCCGAACCGATCAAGGCCAACGCGTCGAAGCTGTTCAAGCCGGCCGCCTGATCGATCGGCACTCTCGATTGTCTAAAAAAAGCCCGGGCGGTCCGCCCGGGCTTTTTGTTTGGTTGTCGGCATCGACAGGCGACGGTTAAAAAGCTGGGATCGTCGCCCTGGCGGCCAATTGCGCTGGGAGCAGGAGGATCCATAACCGCCGGCAGCCGTTGTTTCTCCGGGCTCCGGCTTCATCGCCTCATCGAAGTTCTCGGCCCCGCGTGGGGCGTGGACGGCGCCCGAAGTCGAGGCCCGCTTGGCCTTGCCAAAGCGGTGCGTTGCACCTAGTTTCCGCCCCGTTCGGCGACCCCTTTTTGGGGCCCGGCAAAGGATGCAGTTGTAGCTCAGTTGGTTAGAGCGCCTGTCTGTGGAACAGGAGGTCGGTGGTTCGAGCCCACCCAACTGTACCAGGCAACATTCTGAAAATACTTGACTTTTTATAGAATGGCTCGGGGCCCAGCATTGCGGCGCCTCTAAAAGGTTCCACTAAGGTTCCAAAAGCGCGCGGTGTGATCTCCTATCGCCCTTGGCTCTCGTACTGCAGCACATGGTTGTTACTCTTCGCGATTGAAGCCGGTCGAACGGGCTCAGCTCGCCGGATGATCACGGACCGAAGGCACCATTCGGGTATATCGCCATGCGGCCGTTCGAGGCGACCCGGAATGTGGCGCGGCGCTGCAGCAGATCGTGGAAAGATTTCACTCGCGAACTGACGCCGCCCCGCGGTTGGCGATGTTTGCTCATAGGTCCGTATTTGTTGAGCCGGTGCTGATCTAGGTGCGCGAGCAGCGCATCGACTTGCGAGGCGTCTAAGGTTTCGAAGTCTGCGCCTACATTAATCCCGCAAGCTTTCAGGATATCGCGGGCGCGCTTCGCCTTTTCGTGTCCTTCATTCATTAGGGTAGTCCCGGGTTGACGAGGCAGCTGCCTTGCCCGCCAAGCATAGGTCAGTTTACCTCATAGTGTTAGCCTGGAAAATCGGACGTTGCGCATACTTGCCTATCGCAATGCCTTTTCGTCATGTCGTGCTGTCAGTCTCAAGCCTGCGGCCATAGCCGGATGGGTACGTCGAATGTCTTGCGTCACCACCAAACGGTCGGTGCTGGCGTAGTCATCGCGTGCCGATACGCTGCGTAGCTCGTCGCGAAGGGACCGGTCGACTGACCGTCCGGCGCATAGCCGCGTCGGCGCGACCACCAGAACCAGCCAGCGCCGCATCTGCCGAACGTTTCCAGCGTGCGGTCCGAATAAAACACCTCGATGCTGATGCCGGTCCAAGGGTGGACGTCGAAGAGCGGCTCACGGTGCGCGCGTTGTCTGGGGTTGGATAGCGCCAGCGGTGCCGTCACGCTGCCCTCTCCGAGGGCTCGGCAAGGGCCAAGCCGCGCAAGTAGTCCGCAGCCTTGGATGCTTGGCTGCACGCCGTGAAAAATGCCCGTTTGTCGGCCTTTAACAGCTCGATCCAATTGGCAATGTAGCCCGCGTTCCGGACGTCACCGTCAAAACCAAATTCTGCGCACAGGAACGCCGCACCCAATTCTGCGATCAGTTCCTCCGCCGCGTAGTTGCGTGAGCCGAAGCGGTTCTTCAAATCTCGATCAAGGCGCGACTTGTGTCCCGACCAATGCGTTAATTCGTGGAATGCCACGTTGTAGAAGTGATCCGCACCCTTGAACCCAGCGAATGCAGGCATCGAGATAAAATCTCGGCTCGGGATGTAGCAGGCTTCGCCGTGGCCCTCCCGGATGTCCGCGCCAGTTGAGTGTAGGAATGCGTCGGCAAGTTCGTCGCGCGCGTCGGGATTGCGAACGCGCATTGGCTTACCGGTGTTGACACTATCGGGAAGGTTTTCGCATTGGTCGACGTTGAAAACCGTATACTCCCGCATCATCGGGACTAGGCGCATTGAAGAGTTATCGTCCGCCCCCTTGTCCTGAACCTGGAGTTGCTTCACGAAATACACCTTCGTGCCGCGCTCGCCCTTGCGCACGTTGCCGCCTAATTCAAGGGCCTGCTTAAATGTGAGAAAGCGCGGCGTGCGATACCCGGCCGCTTGTGCCATCCACAACAGAACGACGTTGCAGCCAGAGTAGGGCCGATTGCTGGCTGCATTGCAGGGGGTATTCGCGCCGGGGGTTGCCGACCATGGCTTAACCCAAGGGGCGGCACCGGCTTCTAAGTCTGCAACAATGCGCGCCGAAACCTCCGCATAGAGATCACGTTTCATAGCCTGCCTCGCTGTTATGGCTGACGCGACCGGGATTGGCCGCGTGCCATAGCCGCGTTGGGCAAGGGTCTCAGTTGGGCGTCAGGCTAAGGGCGCAATTCTACCCGGGGGGTAGCCTGGACTGGCCCCCCGGTCTCGCGCGCGCGAGACGGGGCTGAGAAATATCCCCGGGTGAAAAAGCGATGTTAAGAAAGTATTAAGGTTTGACGGAAGCGCACTATCGTCATTTGATCTCAGAACGAACCCACGATCGGACTGTACCGCGGCGAGACAGCACGATGAAAAAACCAAGCAAAACAGGTGCCGAACTTGAAACCTCTATCAAGGTAGAAATGGAGGATATCTGCGATTGGCCGACCAATATGGCGATTTCCGTTCAGCCTGATGGCGCCAGTTGGCAGGTGGCAGTTATGCAAGAAGGGTCAGAAGACGATGCCGATCGTCGCAAAATGGTAGAGCAAATCGCTGCGCGGCTCAGAACCGAATATGACTTGAAGGGCTGACCTCGCCATGCCTGCTCATGTCGCCAACGCTCCATTAGGACGGTGACACCGTTCAATACCCGGACCAAATCGAGAGGTATTGGCAATGCAGCTTGCCCCACTCACATTCAAATCAATCAGGGCGCGAGCAGTAGTGCTCAAGCTGAAGCGTCCGGTTGTCGCCCGGATTGCAACCATCACCGACTGGCCGCTAATCCTAATCGACCTCATCACCGAAGAAGGCATCGTCGGGCGGAGCTATCTTGAGCCCTACACTATCAAGGCGATGAGATATCTGATCCCGGCCCTGCAAGATTTCGGCGCTATGCTAAAGGGGCGGCGCGTCGCACCGGTCGAACTCTACGATCTTGCACGCAAGTCGCTGCACTTTGTGGGATATCAAGGGCTTTCCATGATCGCGGTGTCCGGGCTGGATATGGCGGCCTGGGATGCCCTGGCAAAGGCGGGTGGCGTGCCGCTTTGCGTCCTGCTGGGCGGTTCGGTAGGACCAGTCAAGGCCTACAACAGCAACGGATTGTGGCTTCAGGCACCGGACGTAGTGGCAGCGGACGCGATCGCGTTGCGCGAGGAAGGAGGCTTCACCGCGCTGAAGCTGCGGCTTGGCCGTGATCGGGCGAGCGACGATTTGGCCACCATTCATGCCATCAGGGCTGTCGTCGGCGATGACATGGAGCTGATGGCCGACTTCAACCAGGGCTTAAATCTTGGAGAAGCTCTGCAGCGGTGTCACATGATTGATGACGAGGGTCTCGCGTGGGTCGAGGAGCCGATCGTTTACGACAATCTCGATGGTTACGCGCAGTTGACCGCCGAGCTAAAGACCCCGATCCAGATAGGCGAGAATTTCTATGGCCCCCGCGATCTGCACACCGCGCTGCAGAGAAAGGCGTGTGACCTTGTCATGCCGGATTTCATGCGTATTGGCGGCGTGACCGGTTGGTTAAGGGCATCGGCCATTGCGGGTGCAGGGGGCGTACCGATGTCCACTCATCTTTACCCGGAGGTGGCCGCGCACGTGATGCGCGTCACCGAAACCGCGCATTGGTTGGAATGGCAGGACTGGGCCGATCCCGTTTTACAGAAACCCTATGAAATTCGTGACGGATTGCTGCACATTCCTGACGTGCCGGGCGTTGGCCTTGAGTGGAATGAGGAAGCGGTCGCGGCTAGCCAAGCCAATCTGTAGGTTCATCACCTCGTAGCAAGGTGCCACGGTAAGACCGAGCATCAAGGTGACGGTGGGCCTGTGCCTCGGAAGCGGATAGTGTGGTCGATTTTAGAGGGTTACGTCACGGCGGTATGTTTTGCCCGCCATTGGCAGATCGCCGAGGGACAACGCGCGGGCCCCAGATGATGAGCGGTAGAGTGACAAGATAGTCCTCGAACCCAACGATAGGCCTATTTCGGCCCGCCACTTTGTCGGCCGACCCGTCGCCCAACGAGATTAGTCACGGTCTCAAAGGAAAAATGCGCTGGCATTTCCACTGACTAATCATGTAATGTTTAGGGATGGGATACGATGGGATACTTTGTCGCGCTTGCGATGCCTGATAATCAGTTTCCAGTCTTTGAAGTAGCCTTGGAGATGCGCCGTCGAAAATGGGAGTGGCGCGTCAGTACGTCCAAAGGGGATGTGGTCATGCAGGGCTCGGAAAGTAGCCGACCCGCTGCCAATTACAAAGCTAACAGGGCACTCTTCCTGCTGTTGCTCTCCGCGCCGTATCGATCGAGCCGACTGAGCACGCCTCCGCAGCCCAGAACACAGAGCGGCGCGAGTTAGAACCGCTTACAGCTGTTGCGCCCGTTAGCGCGGGTGCCGAGCAGTATATCGGTAACTTCCGAACAAACGGTTTGCTCAAAAAGGATCGGCGCCCGGGGCATAATCGTCACCTTCGGCCACTGCCAAGCGTCCTGTGTTGATCTCGTCAATACGGACGCATGTACAAAGATTAATTGAAACCTAAAATATCTGGGTATAGAGATAAACCTTCAAAAGGGGCGCGCGCTCATTTAGTCGCGCCTCTTTTCGTTTACACGCTACCATCTGCGGCCAGAACCGAATGATATCTTCTTCCAATAGGATTGCTCTGTTCATCGATGGCGCAAATCTCCACGCGACCGCCAAGACGCTGGGTTTCGACATCGACTACAAGCGCCTGCTCAGGGAATTCCAGAGCCGCGGAATCCTGCTACGCGCGTTCTATTACACCGCGATCATTGAGGATCAGGAATTTTCATCGATCCGTCCCTTGATCGACTGGCTCGATTACAACGGCTATACCGTCGTCACCAAGGCGACCAAGGAATTCATCGACCCCAGCGGGCGCCGCAAGGTCAAGGGCAACATGGACATCGAGCTTGCGGTCGATGCCATGGAAATCGCCGAGCACGTCGACCAGATCGTACTATTTTCGGGCGACGGCGATTTCCGTTCGCTGGTCGAGGCGGTGCAACGCCGCGGTGTCCGGGTCACTGTGGTCTCGACGATTTCGAGCCATCCGCCGTTGATCGCCGACGAGTTGCGGCGCCAAGCCGACGTCTTCACCGATCTGGTCGAGCTGCAATCCAAGCTCGGCCGCGATCCGTCCGAGCGTCCGGCTCCGCGCGAGCCGCGTCATCACGCGCCCCAATTCCTGCAGCGCCCGACTAAGACACCGCCGAGGGGCGATGACGACGACGATCGCGACAATTCCGACGATCGATAGAGCTGCCTTGGAGGACGCCCCGACGGGAGCTTCGACCTAATCCTGATCCTTAAACGTCCTGACGGGCCGCTCTCGAACCCCACGAGCACCAAGACAGTGGCGGCGGGGAATAGCGACCAAACTAGATCGCAAAACAGGACGCTGAGTGCGTTATCTGGTAGCTTTTGGTCGCGGCGCCTTTGTCGCGCGACTTGAGGATCAACTGGTCATGGCCCCTCAGACGTTTGTGCTCAATATTCCCGATGCAGCTATCGCCGACCTGAAAAACCGCCTTAGCCTAACTCGCTTCCCTGATACCGCCCCCGGTGAGCCATGGGCCTACGGCAGCAGTGTTGAGTATATTCGTGAACTAACGACTTACTGGAACGACCGCTTCGATTGGCGCGTTCAAGAAGCCGAGTTGAATGAGTTTCCGCAGTTTAAGGTGCCATTGCACGACATCGATCTCCATTACTTGCACGTTCCTGGAGTCGGGCCGAACCCATACCCGCTACTTCTAATGCACGGTTGGCCGGGCTCAGTTTTCGAATTCCTCGATATTATTCCTCGCCTGACCGATCCCGCTCGGTTCGGGGGCGACCCGAAGGATGCTTTCACTGTCATTGCACCGTCGCTACCCGGATATGGGCTTTCCTTTAGGCCGGGACAGAAGCGGTTTGTTCTGCAAGACATTGCCGACTGTTTGCACGACCTGATGACGAAGGTGCTCGGCTTTGAGAAGTTTGCAGCGCAAGGTGGCGACTGGGGTGCCGGGATTGCCTCGCTCATCGGACAAAAATACCCATCGTCTGTTTGCGGCATCCACCTGAATTTGTTATTCGCCCCTCGCGACAAGATCCCCGCTGGCCAATCAGAACAGGAAACTCGCTACAGCGAGCAGCTTGCGCACTGGCTTAAAGAAGAGACCGGGTACCAACAAATTCAGGGAACTAAACCGCAGACACTGGCCTTCGGCCTCACGGATTCCCCCGCAGGTCTCGCCGCATGGATCGTAGAGAAATTCCGCTCATGGTCTGATAATGACGGAGTGCCGGAAAGCGCCATCAGCCCCGATCGCATGCTGGGCAATATTTCCCTTTATTGGTTCACGGCTGCAATCGGTTCTTCGTTCTGGCCATACTATGGGCGTCTACACTCGGGTTGGCCGATCTCACCAGATAAACCGATTACCGTTCCAACAGGTTATGCTGCCTTCCCGAAGGAAATAATTGTGCCGCCACGCTCAATCGCTGAAAAGACTTACACCAATATTCAGCGCTGGACCGAGATGAAAAAGGGCGGTCATTTCGCGGCCATGGAGCAGCCCGCCGCGCTCGCCAATGAGATCCAGCAATTCTTCCGTCAACTTCGCCGACCTGCGGCTTAATTTGACCTACGGCGGCGTGGAAGGGTGATACCTTAGAAAAGGCCCCTGTTATCGCTATTTCGCTTGGCCCATTGGGACCATTGGGTCGCCGCTGGATAAGCCAAAACCGTCGTTTTGATTATATACAAGCTAGTCTAAAGTTGGGTCTAGATGCCGTGCCTTTCCTTTAAACCGGTGATTGAGGGGCGTATCGAGCGGCCATGCCTCAGTAAGTATGATCGCTCCCGGCGTGCGCGCACTCAAAAAGCATTCTACTGGTTGCGACATGCGTTCGTTGCTATTAATAAGCGACGGAGATGGTTGGGGGGAAGCGCCTATGTCGATTGCGGCGGACATCCACTATGATGAGGCCGCACTGCTTGAACGGCTCACCACGGGCATTCAGCGCTCAAACCAATCAGTCATATTCCTAGTAGGTTCAGCTTTAACTGCACCGATCAGGGAAGGTGTGGCAGGCGTTCCCGGTGTCCGTGGAGTGATCGACCTCATAAGGGCAGAGTTCGACGCTACACAACAGATCGAACTGGAGAGACAACTTAGCGCCAATGCCAACCCATATCAGGCTGCCTTCTCATTTCTTCTAGGTCGGCGCGGGCAGCAAGCAGCCAACCAAATTATAAAACGAGCCGTGTGGCAAGCTCGCTCCGCCGTTGCTACTAAACTCGCTAGTTCATTCTCACTTGGCGAAAACACGCCCGATGATGTCTGTCGTTCTCTCGATGCTGATCTGGACGGTTGGAACCTTACGCCCGGAGTAGAGGCAATTGGTGGACTGATCGCGAGATACCCTGATCACTTCGGTCGGGCAGTGTTAACGACCAACTTTGATCCGCTTTTGAGTGTCGCAATCGCTCAATCAAGAGGAACTTTTTTTCGAACCGTCCTGCATCGCGACGGTAACTTAGGTCAAACGGAAGGATCTGGCTGCCATATCATTCACCTGCATGGTTATTGGTACGGCGCAGACACGCTGCACACTCCCCGCCAACTAAACCAATTGAGACCTCGTCTAAAGGCCTCCCTCAGCTCGTTGTTGAAGGCGAAGACCATTGTCGTATCAGGATATGGCGGCTGGGACGACGTTTTCACCGACGCTCTGATGGAAGTCGTATTAGATGACAACGCATTTCCTGAAATAATTTGGACTTTTCATTCGGCTTCCCCAAAGCCTGATGAACGGCTGATTGCAAAATTAACTCCCGGAATGGATCGAGGACGCGTAACACTCTATTCGGGTATCGACTGCCAGAGCTTCCTCCCAAAGCTACTGGCAGGTTGGGAGATGTTGCGGCCCACAGAAAATCCATCGGTCGAAAAATATCAATCGCGTGAACTTAAACTCCTGGCGGCCCTTGATAATGTTGAGGATCAGTTAAGCGAAGCCTCTGCGATATTAGAGGGTGGCGAAGAAGACCGACCTCCGCAGAGCGACATTTGTGTTGGCCGCGAAAAAGAACTCGACGAAATTACTCAGTCTTCACAACGGGCCTGCTTCATTACTGGTTTTGGCGGGCAAGGGAAGTCTACAGTAGCAGCGAAGTATTTTACAATCGCACAGGAAACTGACGCGTTTGATCTGTTTGTTTGGAGGGATTGCAAAGAAGAGGGGGAAAGATTTGAAAACCAAGTGATCGATATAATTATTCGGCTGTCGGAAGGGACCGTTTCCGCGAACGAACTATCTCAGCGGTCGATGGAGACGCTGGCAGAATTGCTTGCAAAGCTAGGAGGCGCGAACAGAATACTTTTTGTTTTTGATAACGTCGATCATTATGTCGATCTTGAAAATCAGAAGCTCACCGGCAATGCGGACGCATTCCTTTATGCATTTTTGAACCTAACATCGGCCTCACGACTTGTTTTCACGTGCCGCCCTGACATGCGTTATCAAGACCAGAGGATATTGACCTTAAGCATTAGTGGATTGAACCTACCGGCCGCTATGGAGTTGTTCGGAAAACGCAACGCTCAAGCGCAGCCTGCTGAAATTCGAGAGGCCCACAAGGTTACAAATGGACACGCCTTTTGGTTAGATCTGATTGCTGCACAGACCGCTAAAAATACACCAGACCTCAGACTACGGGATATTCTAGACCAAATTATCCAAGGAAGCGGCACTTTGCCTGCTTCGACATTATCCACGCTGGGTTCGATTTGGGAAACTCTGCACGACCGGCAGAAAATCGTCTTGCAAACGATGGCCGAAACAGTGCGCCCAGAAACGGTTCTGACGGTGGGCGACTATCTTCGTGGGAGAATTAATTTTAATCAGGTCAACCGAGCGATAAGAGGGCTGCGCGACTTGAACCTAATCGTCGTAAAGCCGAGACGCGGATCTGAAGACCTTCTTGAACTGCATCCGCTGGTGCGAGAATTTATTAGGCGCACGTTTCCTCTTCAGGAACGGATGAGTTTTATTGATGCAATTATTCAGGTCTACTTACGGTTTATGGGTATTCATAAACAAGAGACGGAACGCTCATATAAGGTTTTGGAGCATTGGACGGAGAACGCCGAGTTATACGTTGAGGCTGGAAAGCTTGATGCTGCTTTCAACTGTTTGGCGGAAGTCGAGGCCGATTTTTATAAGAGCGCCGCTCCGGGCGAATTTGCCCGGGCAGCGAGAATTCTTTTCCGTGCCATTAACTGGTCAGAGCACGCTTCCTACAAACGCTTTGACAGGGTGTTCAACGCTTTCTTCAAAATTCTTGTCAATTTGGGGCGTACAGAAGAGTATCTGAAGCTGATAGAGCAATACGGCGAAACAGTCCCAACAAAGGATGTTAGGTATATTAACTATTGCGACTTGTGCTGCATGATGCACTGGACGCGGATGGAGTTCAGCGAGGCAGTCGAGTGGGGAGAAAAAGGCAAGGAATTGAAAGAAAAGACAAACGTCGATACCCAATTTTCCACCGAACATAATTTGGCACTCGCACAGCGAGACTATGGACGGCCTGATACTGCGATCACTGCTTTTCTCAAAGGCGTACCAATTGAAAAGGTAATTGACGCCGACGAATTCGACGAAGAAAAAGATCCTTCGTTCTACGGAAACGTCGGTCGTTGTTTGCACCTGACGGGACAAATCGATCCGGCGTTGGTTTGCTATAGAAAATCCGCTTTGTTGCTGCAAAAAGTTCGAAACCCGCATGTCGAAAATCAAGGCTTTGTCAGAAGTTGGATTGGGGAGCTCTTGGTAGCAAAAGGTGACTTCTGTTCTGCGAAAGCGTTCTTGCAAGCGGCCAAATCAAAATGGAGAATGGTTGCTCCGCAGCGGGCCCTCCTTCTAGACGAGAAGCTGAGGGAAATCGAAAGCCAAACGCGCCACTGCAGTCCTCTAAACGCTTCAAATTCGGAGCGATATGTACTCGCTTGGATCAATGAAAGGCAGCAATACTTTGTTGGTATATGAACCATCACTTCAGGCCTTTCTGTGCGCTCGCCGTAAGGTGACAGAAGCTCATCGAGGATAGGGTCAGACTAACTGGGGGCCAAACAGGTGCGCGTTTTTATAAGCTGGTCGGGAGAACTCAGCCGACAGTTGAGTGAGGCCATTCGTGATTGGCTTCCGAGTGCCCTTCAATCTGTAAGGCCTTACTTCACCCCAAGCGATATAGACAAGGGAGCCAGATGGGCCACCGAAATCTCTGAAGCCCTTTCCGCATCGAAAGTTGGCATAATTGTTCTTACCCGAGACAACCTTCGGAGCAATTGGATAATGTTCGAGAGTGGTGCAATTTCATCAACTCTCGATAAGAGCCGAATTTGTCCCATCTTGTTTGATCTCGAACCAACTGATCTCCAGGGGCCACTTGCGCAATTTCAAGTAACCCGATTTGCAGAAGATGATTTCCGAAAACTGTTCCACACCATCAACTCGCAGTTGGGGGAGCACAGCCTGATTGAGAATGTCGCTCAGGCGGTATTCGATAAGTGGTGGCCAGATCTGAACGAAGAGCTTTCGAAGATAATGCAAGGACATACGGCAAAGGCCGATGTTCCTAAAATTCGATCGGACCGTGACCTTATCGAAGAAATGCTGCTGTTGGTTAGGGGACAAGCTGCGGCCCGTTCTGCGAAGTACGAGGGGTCTACGATGCAGCAATTTGCAGGTTTACTCAAATATGTCGTCGATGAGGATTGTTGGGTTAACGCCGACGAATTTAGCAAGAAATTGGTGAGCCTGAGCAATTTTACCAAGGAAAGGTTAGCTGAAGGCGAAAGTAAGAATGCAGTCCTTAGGGATTTGGAGGAATTGGTCAAGCGCACGCGACCGCTGCCCGGTCGGACGAGGGCTAAATTGACGAAGCCCGCCGCTGATGACGACGACATACCATTTTGAACCCGTGTCCTAGGCGTTTGGGGCAAATCGTATGCAAGAGAGCATCTTCATACATCTCAAGCCCTATGACTGGCGCCACAGGCGGCTCCACGGGACCTAAAGGCCGAGCGTTTCCGGCAACCGAGGGAACGCTCAGGCTGAAAGTGAACTACCGAGGATGTTCTGACCGCCTCGAATACGGTTAGTCGCAGCACCGGCGTTAGGATGAAACATGACAATTATCTTGTGCCCGGTGTGTAAGGGAAAGTGCCTGTGCGTCGCATGTGATGGGCGAATGGAAATCTATAACGAAGGCAAGAAGGAATGGCTGACGTGCCCGGTATGCAGCAGCCAGAATAAGAATGTTTCGGACAATGGCGTGTGCCAGACTTGTAGAGGCATCGGCACCATTGACGACACCGCACCTCTGCGTGGCGTTTCAGTCTGAAATCTGTGTACAAAAGCAAGCAGCTCGTTTTGCGCGTGCGGTGACCATTTTACAGCTACAATGGGTGACGGGCCATGGAAGGAAACTTTTGATGCCAACAGACTACAACTCGCTGCCCAGGTTGCTGGACCTCAGGATGCGTGTTCGCGAATGTCCCAAGAATGAGGATCATAAGGACGTTCGCGTTGACCTTCGGATTGATCGCGCGGAAATCGATGGCCCTGACGGTGCGGTTATTTCTGTTCAATTGCAGAGAGCAACGCTGTCCATGGACCTTTCCGGCCTAGAAGCCGTACCACAAACTCGGTTTGGAGAACCGGTCCTAGAAAATAAGATCGTCGAAAAGCAAACGACGAAAGTAACGACGAACCTTGATGGAAAAGTCGGACTGCACGCCGGGGCTGACATCACCAAAGTGGTTCCAGTAAGCCTACGACTAACGGCAGACGCATCAGCGGAGGCTAAAGCCGTTTCCGTCTATACGGCAAAGCAGGAAATCGCTGAGTTCCGCGTCAAAGCGCGCGGCGGAGATACATGGGAGGTCAGCGAGCCACGTACAAAGACCTCTGGCATGGAGGAACGAACGCTGGACGGAAGCTACTTGTCGGATGAGGTCCTATGTAAGGTTGCGACACAGAGAGGAGCGAATATGCTGAGCGTCGAGATGACGGCCTTGGCTAAGCAGAAAGAGATGACGCTTGAACTGAAGAAAGGGAAGCTGCTGCACACGTTCCTGAGCGTCGGCCAAGAGAAGTTGTTCAAGATTTTGGTAGCAAAGTCCTTAGGCCTTGAAGGTAACCCGTATGCAGGGATCGTAAAGCTATCGCGGTCGGAGATCGGTATTGAAGATTAGTGCTTTTGAAACAGAGGCTCTTCCGCCCGATTTTTGGGAACAGGCGCAACGGTTCCTCTCACTGAAAGAAGGCAACTTTATTGCGCAGGTGGACCATCTCGGCTGGGATCGTTCTCGCGACTTCAGGCATGCAGACCTTGCTGGCATCGACTTTTCAAATTGCGACCTGCGTGGATTTGACTTCAGCGGATCAGACCTGCGGAACTGTTACGGGACGCGAGTAAAGTGGGATGCGACGACCATATTCACCCGCGCCGACGCCAGAGGTTCGTTGTTTGAATACGCAATACAGAAGGCCGACTACTTCGACACTCACCCTGAGGACTACGAGACAGTCAAGCGGCTCGCTGGTGAGATATGGACTAACGCCATTCTAGGTGTTGAAGAACTGCTACAGCGAAACAAGAGGGGAGGATCGTCGCTGAAAATTGCTCAAGCTGTTTTTGACGAGACTAAGAGCACAGTTGTTCGCTCCGACATCCTTCGGTTTATGCGAATTGCCAGTGAGAGCGAAGAGGAGCACAAAGCGTTCATATTCAACACATTCGCGCGCTTTTCCGATCAACAATCGATTGTGGTTGCAGGCATCAGGGCGCTGGCCGGGTTCTATAGGGACGATATCGTAGTGTTCAACTGGCTACGGTGCTTCCTTAGGAGCGACAACAAAGACTCGAGGCGCGAAGCATTCAAAGGACTCATCGCATCGAAGCATTTCTTACGCGGTATCGGCGCGCTCAGGGACTATGCGATCAACTCCGGGGACAGCCTTACCCGTCGAATGCTCCTGGGTAGGTTAGCAGCAATCGCTGGTCCCCGTTACGTGCGCGCAGCCAGAGACACGGACGTCGAAAACTACTTGGATTTTATTCGGCCGATAACCCGAAGGAAGTTGGAGGACATGGCGCTTAGAACCCTAACTCTTCAACGCCTTAAAGGGCGTGAGGAGGCCACCAGTCACAATGTCACGGATGCTCTACCCCCCGTTCGCATTCAAGACAGCGAGATTAGTGAAATGGCGCGCGATTTCAGACAGTATCTTTCCGCTCTCAAGCAGCAGTACAAAATACCCTTCGTATTTGACCTGTAACGCCCCCGCTGTCGATCTCCAAGAAAATGGCGGCACTTCGGCCATAGTCTTTCTTCCTATCGGCCGAAACTCTGCCGGATAGCTTCCGCGTTTTCGCGCACGGCCTTGTTGGCGAGGCTGATGAAGATCGGAACAGCAACGATCAATAGTAAGCCCATCACTAAACGCGAGCGGCTCATAAGGCGCTTTGGACGCTTGATGTAATGGACGTTTGAGCGGTCGCGCTTCTCTTGTTGGTGCTGCTTTTCACGCGTCAAGCGATCCAGTCCCGCATTGGTTCGATTTTATTTGCTGTTCTCTATTTCAGCTATCATCTTCGTGAGGCTGTCGCTGTGCGACCGAAGTTCCGCGAGCTTATCTGTCCGTTCTGCTCAATTATTATGTCCAGTTTCCCAGCGGCCTTCTTTTCCCACTCGGCATTTCCAATGCCGCTAACGATATCTGAGATCACGGAAACTACCGCTGCTACAGTTTGCACAGCAGTATATGGATCGACAGCCCGGCCGGGACTAATCAGGAGAACTAACGTTAAGGGCAACGCTAGACAAAGTGGTCTGAAAAAAAGTTCATGCAACGCCACCCGTCCTGCAATATGATACATAACGGTATTTACTCAGCCTTTGGTTGTCTAGCTGTATTTCCTTTTATTTGCTCGCTCGTCGGCTTTCGAGAACTTCCCGGAATGGAAAGATGGGGTGGTCGGGATGGCGCAATGGAAGCCTTGGCCGCGCTCGCGGCGATAATTTCTGGGCTACAATCCTGAAGGCTTCGGAGCTTGCGAGATGGTAGCAGCAAGTGGTAGCATTCGCGAAGCAGGCAAGCTGATTTGTACCCGTTTTATCGGTGTTTCTGTGAGCGCGCGTCGTATCCCCTAGGGAGTGTCACCGCCGACGTTGGTATGCCCTTGCCGAGGGGTCCAAAGCAGCTTTCGAGCAAGTCTGGCTCTCGCGCGACAGTCGTCTCGACAAGGCGCCGGGCTTTGTAGCGTTTCACCTTCTCAAAGGTCCGGAAGCTGAGCACCACACGCTAGCAACGAAGCGCCTGATACTCCGGGATAGAAGGTAGTGAGTGAGGTCCCTACGCCATCGGCGTGGCAGGAACGGTTCAAGCGCGGAGCGCTACCGGCGGGCGTGGGCGCTCACATGAAGCGCTTTGCTGCCAAGAGGAAGATTAACACTGAGCCCGACGTCACTACGACCGCTGTCATGTTGAGCGCGCTGCATACGGCCGTCGATAGCACGATTGGAAAGCGCCCTGCGACCGCTTGCTTTGCGTGTTCGTTCTGGGATTTCGATCGTTTCTTGGTTGCCATATGAACCCGTTGAGGGGGCAGGCTGCATTTGCAGCCTGACCCTGACGCTTCCCTGTCGAAGTTGATCTTCGATCGTCCGCCACCGTCGCATGATCCAAGGCCCAAAACCTTAAGTACCGTGGTAAACTGGAAATGACTGCGGGTGATAGTTTATGAACTCTATGCGGACCGAGCGCCCGAATAAGACGCTCAGTGAGGTCCTTCACGTGCTCCGTTTTTCAGCGGTCCGTTGATGCCGAGCCCGTGCGCATCGCGGCCTTTTCAATGCTGCGCTCAAACGTCGCGCGCTCCGAAGGGCCGTGCACTGGGGATGAAGCGCCACCTCGCGGTTGTCAGATGCAGCGAAACCTCCGGCGGTGCATAGAGGCTGTTCAGCAGCATTTTCATATCCGCCATGTTCCGCGTCGGCTGACGCGTCTCGGGAAGCCGCTCAAGCGCGATCAAGGCAGTCGCGAGGGCCTCCCCGATGATGAAGTCATCACGGCCTGTCACCGATCCCAAACTGGCAGTTTTTGAAGAACTCATATCGCGCACCCTTTGTCAGCCCATGCGATACTGGGACTGTACCGGATTGCCCGGCCTGAAAGAGGCTAGCCTCGTCTTGCGGCGTTTCAAAGACTTCGGGAACGCCAGTAACGCACCTCGAAGGCTGAGCGGTCAGGACGTCCTACCTTTCTATAGAACGGGGCGGCGCACATGACGCTTACGGAGCGACTTGGCTTCATAAGTGCCAGACATCAATGTCCGAGTTCGGGAGCAAACCGGAAAACATGTGCTCGTAGCGAGTATTTCGCCTTTTGAGACCCGTCTCGGACTTCGGCAGGAAAATATTTCACCGGACCGCTCTCAAAGCTTTCCCGTAATCGGTTTACCGCTGCTCGGCGGCAGTCCGACTGTTCGGGTTGGCAACACTTCTTATCTTCGTCTGTTACACCACCCGCCCAAGGCTACCAATTAACCGCGCGTTAGCTCTGTACTTTCACCCTCGGTTAAGCATGAGCGTAAGAGACAATCATCGGTTAAAAAACACAAATTCAATTTCAGGCTTTGTTAGATCTTTCCCCTTTTAGCTAGGGCGTCAGTCAAAGAATTGACCCAAAAACCTAGAAAGGGAATTCTATCATGTCCGGTATCGTCCTCTCGGCATCCGTTCGCCAAAATCTTCTCTCCCTGCAGTCGACAGCTTCGCTGCTTGCGACGACCCAGAATGACCTCGCCACCGGCAATAAGGTCAACTCGGCGCTCGACAATCCCACCAACTTCTTCACCGCGCAGGGCCTCAACAACCGCGCCAGCGACATCAACAACCTGCTCGACAGCATCGGCAACGGCGTGCAGGTCCTGCAGGCCGCCAACACCGGCATCACCTCGCTGCAAGGTCTGGTCGCCAGCGCCCAGTCGATCGCCAACCAGGTGCTGCAGAGCCCGGTCGGCTATACGACCAAGTCCAATGTGACCTCGACCGCCATCACTGGCGCCACGGCGAACAACCTGCTCGGCCCGGGCACTGCTGGTTCGGTCACCGCCGGTGCTGTCGCCACGACCATCAATTTGGGTTCTTCGGGCTCCATAGCCTTCAGTGTTGCGGTCGATGCTGGTACGGCCAAGACCATCACGCTCAGCTCCGCAAATGTTACGGCGTACAACACGGCAAACGGTACTTCGCTCAACGCTAACAGCCTGAGCGCATCTGATGTCGCCAACCTCACCAACTACCAGTTCGGGTCCACCGTCGCTTCGGTTTCAGGCGGCAAATTGGTGTTCACTTCGGGCACAACGGGTACGAGCTCCAGCGTCACAACCACCGCCGAGGTCGTGACTGGCGGGGCCACCGGCACGACCGGCGTCGCTGTGGGAACCAACGCCGGCACGAACCCTTCGCTCCAGGGCGAGACGCTCACGATTGGCGCCACCGGCGGCGGCACGGCGACCAGCATCACCTTCGGAACCGGTAACGGGCAAATCTCGACGCTCAATGCGCTCAATACCGCGCTGGCGGCGAACAACCTGCAGGCCAGCATCAGCACGACCGGACAGATCAACATCGCGACCACCAACAACGCGGCTTCGTCGACGATCGGCACGATTGGCGGGACGGCAGCAGCAAGTGGTGCGGCTTTCAACGGCTTGACGGCTGCGGCTGCGGTCGCTGATCCGAACTCGCAGGCCACACGCGCCAGCCTGGTCGCCCAGTACAACAACGTGCTGCAGCAGATCAACACCACGGCGCAGGACTCGTCCTTCAACGGCGTCAACCTGCTGAACGGCGATACCCTTAACCTGACGTTCGACGAGACCGGCGCTTCGAAGCTGGCGATTTCCGGCGTCACCTTCAACACCGCCGGCCTCAGTCTCTCGACGCTTACCGCGGGCACCGACTTCCTCGACAACAACTCGGCCAACAAAGCGTTGACCGCGCTGAGCAACGCCAGCACGACGCTGCGCTCGGAAGCATCCGCGCTGGGTTCGAACCTGTCGATCGTGCAGATCCGCCAGGACTTCAACAAGAACCTGATCAACGTGCTGCAGACCGGCTCGTCCAACCTGACGCTGGCCGACCCGAACCAGGAAGCGGCCAACAGCCAGGCGCTGTCGACCCGGCAGTCGATCGCGGTCTCGGCGCTGGCGCTCGCCAACCAGTCCCAGCAGAGCGTGCTTCAGCTCCTGCGCTGATCGCTCCAGCAAAAACGACATTGAAGCGGCGGGGGGAACCCCGCCGTTTTGTTTTAGCAAAGTATTAACTAAACCGATGCCAAATCGAAGTTCTTTGAACTAAGGTTTGACATATGCCACTCAGATTTGACCTAGGACCATTCGAGAGTTTATTTATCGGCAAGAGCGTACTCACCAATCACGGTGACCGAACAACGTTCGTTCTGGAGGGTGAAATCCCCATTTTGCGTGCGAAGGATGTGCTTTCGCCTCAATCGGCGGCAACTTCTCTGGAGAGGCTTTATTGCTGCGTTCAACAGATGTACCTCGAAGATGATGTGGAAAAATATCGAGGGTCATATCTTGCACTGGCGGTTAAGGCGCTTTCCGAAAACTCCAATCTCCACGTCGATCTTCAGACCGCCGACCAAATGGTAAAAAGTGGTCAATTCTACAGGGCCTTAAAAGGTTTGAAAAAGCTCATTGGGGCAAATTCATCTTCTGTCCAAATGGCTACTGCTCGCAAGTAGACAGCTCGGCTAACAGACTGGCTTTCAAGACGGTGCCACCGTCTTTGAGGTCGGGTTCTGGCACAAAACGGACATGCCGATGCAGTCGCCGGATGTCCGCTGAGGGATGAACAGACCTAGCTAGGACATGGTCCAAGTACGACAAATCCAAGTTTCGCGCGAGGAGGGCGTCCTATCATTCCAAGGCAACGACCCTTCTTGCGGCAGGGGTTCGAGGTAGCCAGACGATGAAGCACGACAAGACGGTCTGACGCTTACGCCACGATTTAGTAGCGTGCGAGAGCCCAGAGTAAAGTCTCAGGTCAGCCGACTGCAGCACGAAAGACGCGCATATAGTTGCCGCCCGCAATGTTTCCGGCCTCTTCGGGCGTGAAGCCGCCGCGCAGCATCGCCGCGACCAGATGCACCCACTGCGAGTAGTCTTGCAGGCTGCCGGGGGTGACTTGCTGGTCAGTGCCGACGCAAACGTGCTCTACGCCGACGACATCGGCCATTTCTTTCAGGCCACCGACATATTTTTCGAGGCTCGGAAAGAAGTGCCAGATGCCGATTGCGCCGCCCGTCTCGGCAATTGCGCGTGCGTGGTCGCGGCTGATCTGTCGTGCCGTGAGCGGCGTCGGGCCCATCGCCGGAGAGCCGGAAAGCGCGGTGTGGGACAAGAGCAGGGGCTTGGTCGCGACTTTGACCGCCTGCTTCACCGTGTCCTCGGTCGCATGCGCGACGTCGCAGACAAATCCGAGCCGGTGGCAAGCGCGGACCACCTCGGCGCCGTACGAGGTGAGCCCCTGATGCGTGACGACGCCAGTCTGGAAGTCGCCGATGTCGTTGGGCGTGTAGTGCACGAGCTGAACGTGCCTGATGCCGCGCTGATGCGCCTGCTCGAGCCGCTCGAGTTTTCCCTCGAGGAAGTCGAGCCCTTCCACGTCACCCACGATCGAGGGGTGCCCCGCTGCGTGTGCGGCCTCGAGATCGGCTGCCGAAAGTGCGCGACGCAGGCCATGGTGGGCGACCATCTCATCCACCCAATCGAGGCGCCCAAGATGGTACTTGTAGAGCTGGCCCGGCTCCGGCGTGCGCAGCGCGCCGAGGACCCCGGCCGCATTTCTGCCGAGGATGGGACCATCCGGCACGTCTGCGAGGCACGCGACCGCCAACGATCCCGCCAGCATCCCGTTTGCGAGGGCGTCATTGGGAGGCGCTTGAGACGTAATTCCACTCGTTCCGCCATGCGTGTGGACATCGACAGAGATGGATTTTCGCAGCACGTCGAGCGCGGCAGAGGCGGTTTCGGCCGTCTGGGCGGCGGCGGTCGAACCGCGCGGCCCCACGCCGCCGCCAAGCATCGCGCCGACCGAAGATAGCACCGTACTCCACATCCACTGTCTGCGCGTGAGCGCGTGGCCGTGGCAGATACCGTGACCGCAGCAATCCATGCCGTCCTCCCGAAGTTGGGCTGGCGCGCCTTAGCCGCCGCGCTTCAGTGGTCGATTGAACCTCAGGGCGCCGCCCGGTTCAACAACATCCTGCAGCTTATGGTGCGCAGAAGTTTGACCGTCTCCCGACCATCAGGGCAGAACCGGGTTAGCTTGCTGGCTGGGTTGATACAAGAGTAGTTCGGTCCTCGCGGTTCTGTCAGGTAGCGCGAGGAGGGCGTTCTACCTTTGCACCTTGATAGAATTAATTCGTCGATCGCGCTTAATGGCTTTGGTTTTGGCGCAGTGTGGAACACCTTATTCGCTTGGTAGTATCGAAGCGGTGTCTGAGGTGGGCTTTTCACCCGGCTGCTTCAGCTGCTCAAATTCATCATCGCTGATCTCCGTTTGACCGACCAGAATGCTGCAGCGGAGGCGCTTGACCAGGTAACTGCCGACAGACCCGAACCACCATCGGGCTAGCAGCCCTTGCGGGCGATGACCAACGACGACGAGTTGCGCTCCTATTTCCTCGGCGACATCTGCAATTGTTTGCCCGGGATCTCCCGTTTCCAATCGTGCGGTGGGTGAAAAACCCAACGCCTTGAGACGCTCCACGCCTTCCGCAAGGGTGGCTTTGTAATTTGCCGTTTGTTCGTCTATCGGAATGGTAAGCCCAGCATCAGGGGTCACGATGTAAGATAGCTCTACAACAGCTAGCAGGAAAACCTCGGCTCGGCATAGCTGCGCGAGCTTGGCTCCCTCTCGCAACGCCCGCCGTCCTTCGATTGAGCCGTCATAAGCGAGAAGAACCTTCCTATACATGAGGCGCTCCCATGGATTTGCCGCGAAGATCAGCCGGTGAAGACTAGCACTAGTCGACTAGGACGGATCACAATGTTGACCCTAAGCAAAGGGGTGAGCTGGGGTCAGCTTCATGCCCCGATAGGCC
Source organism: Bradyrhizobium erythrophlei (assembly GCF_900129425.1). Taxonomy (NCBI): domain Bacteria; kingdom Pseudomonadati; phylum Pseudomonadota; class Alphaproteobacteria; order Hyphomicrobiales; family Nitrobacteraceae; genus Bradyrhizobium; species Bradyrhizobium erythrophlei. The sequence goes on from NZ_LT670817.1 coordinate 823,156, forward strand.
GCTGGAAAAGGTGGCAGCTTGTCACCGTCACGGTGAGTGCGAGCCCGGTAGGCTCAGTTCGGTTGAGATGTCTAGACGGGGCTACCTTGGCACCTTGCGAAGAAGCTGCAACAGATCGCTGTCGGTTGTGAGCGACGCGCATTAGTCATCGTAAATCGAGCCAAAACCCTGCCATCGGCGCACGTGCCACCGGATGACAATGCTCGGCCAGCCGTATCGCATCTCTAAATGTTCGGGTGCAAATTGGCACATTTTCGAACGCGACGACGAGTGCCTGACATCCGCCCCGTTCGAAATCACGCCAGATGTACCAAAACTCGCCCCGCCGTTCGATCTCCAAGTAGACGGCATGCCTCTTGGGGCAATCACGATCAACGAAACAACACTCAAAACCAGTGCCGTCAGTGCTCGCCCTCCAGCCCCACGACTCATATGAGTCTGGGTAATCCTCTAACCCGCGAACCAAATCTGGGCCTGCGACGACAGCTCCCTTCGCTTCTCTAGGAAAATGTTCCGGCAGGACGGCCTGCGCACGGTCGATGAAGCACTCGAACAGTTGTGGCGCCACTTCGTCGGTATGCAATACGCTCATTTATATAGTCTCCTGTTCTTCAGTTAATCTTGCGCACGTATCCGCGCACCTGCTCCTTGTAGCCCCCTCGCGTGAGGTCGCGGACGCGCACCGCTGCCCATCCGAGCTCCGCCATGAGCTTAGCCAAGCGCCGGTACGTACCCGCTGTGCGGCTGCACTGGGGCACCTCAAGCATGTCTAGGATCGTCTGGCTGGTCACGCGCTCAAGGCCATCAAACTCAACCTTGCCGCGGACACGCTGCAAAGGTGCCAGCCATGGATCGGCGGGCGCCTCAAGTTCAACTCTGGCCGCTTTTAGTTGTCCTAGCAGTGCCATATGACCTCCCGAAGTGGCGACGCCCTTCAAGCAGCAGACCGCGAGCATCCGTAACTTGCCATGAGTTGCTCGTATTCTTTTGGTGGTGCCCAGAAAGCGCTAGGCGTCATGCCCTCAAGCGGGCGAGGTCGGAAACGCCTTATCAAAGTCTGGTCGTTTTCTAGGTTCCACAGCCCTTTTTCCACCGCGAGCGCCATCAACCCGCGGGCGAAGTCGTCGAACGATGGGTGCTTTTGGACGTCATAGCCTTGTCTAGAGAGCGACCGGGCGTAGAAGCCAACGACGCCCTTCAGACCTCTCGCGTCTCTGTAGTCCCCTACATCGGCATGCGAGAGAGGAAGTGGCGGCGCATCGGGCGGGCCGTTTAGAGCAAACCATTCGCGAGCGCGAAGTCGCGCAACCGCTTCCTTCTTTTGCGTCGCAATGGGGTCGAGACCCCAAACGAAACCTCCGCCTGTGACCGGGTTGTCGCAACACTCGCCGGGTTTGGCATTCAGTTCGGCGAACAGCCGGTCGACTTCGTTCTCTATCAGGCTCTTAAAATTGGTTGCCATGCGAGTTCTCCTATGAGCGCGCCGACGATCTGCCGGCAGAAATGCATCGATAGGAGGAGTGTTAGCCGCGAAAACTTATGACTTTATTCGGGATGGGTGGGCTGTTGAATATTAAAATATTGTCACCTTGGCACGGTGCCACAGACGGACATTATCGGTGGTTCCGCCGCCAGCGATCTGTCTCGATAATGTCTGGTCTAATTATTTGGAGGCAGATCCCTAATGGCAGGCGGACGATGACGTCTGCCTTGGCCGAGGCAGAGACTGCAAGGTGGCACGGGAGCACGGTGATGGCGTGGAGCGGTCGTGGGAAGTGGGGTCGGCGTGGGGAAGGGCAGGGCGGTGAAACCTTGCCACCCTGTAACCGAACCCGACGGGGGTGCCCGAAATTGATTTTCTTGACGGGTAAGCCGTCAACCTCAGAGATGGCCGTCAACCCAAAAAGCATTGTGGCATCGGGCTTAGGGCGGCTTTGACGTCTTTGACTACTAGAAAAGAAGAAGAAGATAAGAGATTGTACTGGGTGCATCCCACCACGGTCGATGACCCCGTCTCGGGCGGTACGATTTTCTCCCGGTCAAATCCGTCAAACCCGTCAAAATTCCTGTGGACCTTGGCTTTCCTGTATGACGACTCTTATGATCGCCAAGGAGCGTCAACGAGTTCGCTGCCTATAGTCCTTGACGCGAGGCTCCCCTCACGAATGCAGATACCGCCGCCGGCGAGGTCAAGCCCGTTACTGGATCAACGAGGTTCGCCTGCTTCCTGTGCACGCGGCTGCTCGACGGCTTGACCGGCGGAGAAACGGTCTCCTCAACAAGATCATGCTTCTCTTTTTTGAGCGGGCTCACTAGCTCGTCCAAGGCTAAGTCTGCCTCGTCGGGATGGCCGGTGTCCGCGGCCGATTGCGCTGTCTGGGTTCCGCCGGTACTTGCCCCCGGGTCTTCGCTATCCTGCTGATCGTGAGCCATCCACTCTTTGCGGCCGTCAAATTCAACCGCCGGGAATTTGTCATTGATCGACCTGCGCAGGTCCAGCAACTGTGGTGCTTCCCATCCTCTACTGTTGCCCAATGGCTTTGATTTGAAGCGCCAGGCCTTCAAGATGCCCGACAACGCCGTGTCGCTCATGCGTGCGAGCTTCGCACCACCGCGTGCTTTCATCACGTCGTACAGACCCGGCGTTTGAAGATGCTTAGGCAACCATCTTTCGCCATGCGCACGCGCGATCCACGGCCGTTTCGGCATGGCTCCTGGCAGGCATGCATCTTGCGCAAATTCTATGATTACCTTGTCACCGGGCGATGCGGAATTGAGCTTTTGCTGACGCCGCTCGTGAGTTTCGGGTATCGCCTCCGCGTTGAAGTCCCGGATATCGCGCTGCAGGAGGAGCCCGAGAAGAGCCTCGCTACCGCCATTCTTTAGCTCCGCAACAATAGGCAGGAAGTAGGCCTTCCGCTTCTTGGCCTTTTCAACTTCATCTCTCTCATGCGCGAACGCATCGTTTTCCCGAACATAGATTGACGGATACCGCCGGTCGTTGTGCTCAATCTGAATTGGGTGTTCGTCATTGGTAGCGAAAATCTGGCGTGCATAGTTATCGATCTGGATCGGGTCGATCCCTTTGCGTTCTAGCATCTTCGTCGTTTCAGAAACCATGGTTTTTAGGATTTGCGTATCCTTTTCGATTTCTGCATACAGGGCTTCATCGACAAAGATCAAACAAGTTTCAGCTTGGTGCGCATTGAACTTGCCGGTAACGTGCTCCCTCTGTGTTGCGTGTAGGAAATGCTGACCAAATAGCCGGCCGTACCCCAATGCGAAGACACCCTTCCCACACCCTGGATTGCCGCGCATGCTGATTGCGGAACGTCCAGGATCATCCGGGTGTTGAACGCCGCTCGCCATCCAATCAAGGATGTACTTGAACAGCGCCTCATCGCCACCGGCGATGTTCTCACGAATGTGCTCCAAGAACTTGGCGCACTTTTCTTCGCTCTTCACGAAGTCCGGTGTGACCGAGAAGCCCGAATAAGTATTAATGGTCCGATGAATACGACCCTCGCGCTCGACCTCAATGATTGGCGGCGCGCCGGGCTGAAAGGTCACGGCGTCAAATTCGTTGCGGCCGGGCAAGGCAAACCAATATGCGCCGCGCGGTGCCGGTTTCGTGCCATCCTGTTTGCCGTCCTGGTCGAATTTGGGCACGTGCACCCTTGGGTTTACAACGCCGTTTATAAAATCGTCCTTCGATAGAAATTCGACTTTCCGTTGCAGCGGGTATCGCGGGTGCAGATCGAACTTTGCTATGCGAAACTTGTTGCCGATGAAGCCTGCAGCAAACTCTCTATTCATCTGCTCAAGCACAGGATTGTCCGCGTATTGGTGAGCCTTCTCGATCACGCGAATTAAGAGCCGATCGGACGTTCGAGTATTGCTGCCAAACGCCCGGCGCTCGTCCATCAAGCATCGCGCGATGGTGCTCTCATCGATGCCGGCGCGCATGGCTGCGGTCGCAAAGGCCATCTCGGCGCGCGAGCGGTCGCCACCATACGCAGCCGCATAATCTCCTTCACTTAACATCTCAAGCCATCTAGCGGGAAGCTTAGCCAACAACGGATCGGTTGGATCAATCTGATCATATTCGTCCGATGGTTCGAAATGCCCCCCATGTTGATCTCCTTGATCCTTGGGCGCCTCGACGTGTTGCGGGAAACTCTCAATCGCGTGCGCAGCATCGTGGGTAAAGTCTTGCAACACGCTAGCCAACATGCTGGTCTTGCTGTTGACTGTTCCGGGCAATCGGGCGATGCGGTCAATATTGCGGCAGCCGTCGGCGAAGTGGTCGCCGAAGGCTTGCTCGATACCGCGGCCGTAGGATTCGACGGCCTCGGTGAGCGGTCCATTCACGTTATTCTTGCTGCCGTCCACCGCCGCCGGCTTGTCGAGTTTCCAATAGCCCCAGAAGCCGCGACCGCTATCAATCACGCGGTTCGGCCGCGGCAATCCATTAGGCAATTTGTTTGTGAGAAGCTCAAGCATGGCGGCGCGCTCGGCTTCAAGTGGCTCAGTCTTCCGCGGGTCAAGATCTACCCAAAGATGACGCGCTTCGACAATGTCGTTTTTGCTGGCTTTCTTGTGAAGAGTTCCCTTAACGGGGTTCGGGGTAAAATAGAGATCGAAGCTGGCGTTGCCGTTTTCGGTAATGAAAGCTTGCTGTCCCGCGCGGTCGGCCGCGTCGAAATGTTGGGCTTTGATTTCAGTCTTCCCATTGGTTTTTTTGATCCCAATAAGGTGCCGCTTATCCGGGCCAAAAATATCGTCAAGAAAATCTAGCGCCGGGTTCGATGACCGGCTCTGATTTGCCTGACCGGACCCCAACGACGATTGCTGCGCAGCCTCCACAGAGGTTGCGAAGCAGTCTGGCTCGGGCTCGGTGGTTTCGGTCAGGTTGGCAAGATGGGCGGCGGCCTCTTCTATGCCCGTCTCAACATGGTCGCTCCCAAACATGCTCATGTCACGCCACCCTATCGACACCTGCTTCGGGAGCCGCGTGCTCCACCTTCACGGCCGGTTGCCCAACCGGAACGGCGCCATTGGCGGGTAAGGCCGTGATCGGCGCCGGCTCGACGGCCTCGGACTTCTTGCAGTTCGCAAGGTCGGTGAGGAATTTCCCAAGCTTGGCGAGATCATCCGCCGGGACGGCTGTTGCGGCAAAACGCTTGGCCTCTCGCTTGTCAGTCCTTGTGATAAGGTCCAAGACCCTTGCGGTGAAGTCGGCCAGGGCAACATCCCCCGCCTGCGGGCTAGGTACGGCTGTTCGCTTCGTGCTTTCGATCATGCGCGCGTCGGTGCCGGCCCCGGCGTCATCGGTTTCGACCCTGTGAAGCGCACGTTGTTCACTCGACTGAACACGCTTCCGTAGCTCGCGACCGGCCTTTGAGCTGGGACCGAACGGAGTACCTACGCAACCGTGCCTCTGCCATTGCAGAAGCCGATTGACCCACGCGACCGATTTACCAACAGCTTCGGCGATCTCGCGCTGGGACGCCTTAAAGTCTTGTTGTGCGAGAGCAAGCGCCTCGGCGGCATCGTGAAGTAGTTGGTCCCCGGTCTCGATTGCATCCTTGGAGCGGCTCAACAGGTCGGCTTTAGTCGTCGTGTTGCCCTTGGCGAAGGCAGCCTCGAACCCGGTGGCGATGCTTTCGCTGCCGGCAATCGTGGCGTTAGCTTTGACAGTACCGGTCATGCTGTCGGCTCCCTCTCGGCAGCCTTGGCATCAATCAGTTGGTCGATCTCATGCTCAAGCCACGCGGTGCAACCCTTTGAAATCTTAATAGGCTTAGGAAATTCCCCTGAAGAACATAGCCTCCAGATCGTGGGCCCACTAAGACCTACCTTTTCAACTACCTGCCAAATGCGCAGGGTCCGCCTGTTCGCTGCTGCAGTCATTAGTATCTCCTCTAAGTTGGGAGGAGGTGACCACAGATGAGACGTGGCGAAGCGCAACGAGCCTAGGCTCGTTGCACTCGAATTTCTAAATGAAGAAGTTACCGGTTTCTCTCAGGAACTGGATGTCGGCCTGTATCGTCCGAACAGTCATGGGAGGCTTCCGAACCTTATCCCAAGGTAATTCTTCTATCCTGCGGATAATGGCCTGCGCGGTCGCAAGAGAACCATGTTTGGACTGAAGCCTACGCGGCAGTTGTTTGAAGAAAGAGGCGGTTAGGAGCCGACGGTGGGCGAGGTCGTGCCCGCGCTGAATTTTTCGGCCGCGCGCGGCCGCGTGCTGACGCAGTTGTTCCTGTGCGGACGGGGGACGCCAACCCGCCCGTTTCGCCGCCTCGTGCAGAACCCCGCGAAGTTCTTGAAGGAACTCCGGCGGAGTGCCGTAAGGGTCCAGCAACTCCGCGAATATCTCGACGAGAGGTTTTGGCTTCTTCACGTCAACTCACTCTGCCTGCCTACAAGCGCGGTTACGTTGTCGTGCCCTTTCTCAATTGCCTCAAGACGGTCAGCCACAGCCTGCAGCGACTCGCCGTGCTGTTTGCGGTAGCGGCCCTTATTGTAAATCCCAAGCAGGTGATTGCCCTCGGGGGTCTTGTGACCGAGCATGATACTTATGATGTGCGGCGCAACATTGAGGTCCGCAGCAAGTGTGGCACAGGTCCTTCGCAGGTCATGACGCGTCCAACCGCTCGTTCCCGTGCGCTTGAAGATAGACTTCGACCAGCGATCCCAGTTATCGAGTTTGCCGCCATGGGCGTTCGGAAACACAAGCACCCCCGTAGGTTTCCCCTCCCGCATCTTCACCAGCATAGAAACGGCTTGGCGGGGCAGAGGAATAAGGTGAGGTTGGGCCGGAAACTGCTTCCTTCGGGTCCGGCTGCGCGTGTCTTTCCGCCGCCCCGCTGCAACCGTCCATAAGCCGGTATCAAGGTCAAATTCATTCCACGTCGCGGAGCAGACCTCGTCCAGTCTGGCGGCGGTCCAAAGCATCAACTTGGCGGCCGGGCCGTGATGTCCCTGATCAAACTCAGGCAGCACGAGGGTGAGGGTATCCCGGTCAAGCACCGTGTGCCCGCCATCCTCAAAGCTTCGCTCCATGGGCTTTTCCAGTTCGGAAAACCCTCGTTGCATTAACCCGCGCTTCGCGGCCCACCGCGCCAAGGGCTTGAGGTAGGTGATGGCTCGGCTCGCCGAAGACGCACTCGGGTGGGCGTCGGCCGCCCGTTGCAGTTCCTGCACGGTGATTTCGGTTCCCGGTCGGTCGAGGTACTTGACGAATACATGTCGTATACGGGCTTGCTGCTCGCCCTTCGTCCGCAGCGACGCCCCATCTCCGTCGAAATACGCATTTATGACGCTGCCGAGCGTACCTATTCCGGCTCTCGCGTCCTTGGCCCGCTGCCTAACAACGCGACGTTCACCAGTCGGGTCGCCGCCCTGCTTAATCGCCTGTTTAAGCGTCTCCGCGCGCCGCCGTGCCTCCGCAAGGGAGATGTTATCACCGACATCGAACCGGCGCCGTTCACCCTTCGAGTTACGAATATTGAGCGACCAAAACCGACCGCCTCGGCTGATGCGCACTCGCAGGCCGGGCAACAGACCGTCACCCAGTTCAACAACTTCAAGGTCGCGCGGACGGACGCCATCCAGCTGTTTCGCAGTCAATGGTTGAATGCGCCTTGGCATATCAAGCTCTTTCAAAAGGTTCCAAAAAGGTTCCAAAAGATGTGAGATAGCCTGAGACGAAATGCAATGGCGTGAGTGCGAAATATGCCGATAAAATATGGTTAACTCGAATATTTGTCTGTCTCAGCGAGCATCATCTCGTATCATGAAATTCCAGCGAACCCTTACTGTGGAACAGGAGGTCGGTGGTTCGAGCCCACCCAACTGTACCACTTTTCAGTGGCTTAGCCTGACACCTCGAAATTTTTAGCTCTTTTCTGGCTCATGATTGGCGCTGACCGATTGTGAAGCCGGCAAAAGTATTTTTCCCGATCAAAGAAGTTTCACCCGCGCCGCCGGACCGTCGGTGGCTGGGGAAATGAAGGAATGGTGCGATTAAGGACGTTCGCCAGAAGCCCCGCGTCCGCTGCGATCGGGGTGGCTGAAACATGAGGATCAACCTAGCGATTGCCGCAACGCGGGCACGTGAGGCACTGGCCAGAATTTCCCACTTGCTCGGTTTGAGAACTGCTGGATGCCTTGGGAAGCGTTTAAGGCGGATCGTGCGGTTTTGTAATCGAGCCGAACATCTCAGCTATAGATTTTGGTTTTTTTCGAAATTCCGCGCGCTCTTTGAACTCTTCATAGCGATCTGTCAGGTCGTAAATGTATTCAATGATAGCGTGCATGAAGGCCTGTAAATCCTCGGCGTCGTCGCGTGAGATATAGAAGTCCTCACCGTGCGCGGCTAGGTTTCGAAAGGCTTGAAGCTGCTGGCTCCAATCGAACAAACGTTGATCGATGATATTCCGGTCTCTTAAGACCCTGATACCGGCGCCAAGCATGATTCGCTTCTTTGTTTTATCGGCAGCGTGCTTTTCTAATATGTCACGGCACAGGGATTCGAACGCGCGTCCAAACATGACGCAGGTCGCCAGATAGGCACCTGCCTGCAGCGTGCGATCTGCCTCGAGGAGCGAGTGAGTGACGGTTCTCGGAATTCTGTGGCTGGAAAACGTTTTGGGTGGCTTGGGATACACTCTTATTACATCTGACCATCCATCATAGTCATCGCCTTCGTACCCCTTGAAGTTCGTCTGCTGAGCGTATCCAGCGATAGGAATAGAGCAGCTTGGGCAAAGGCCAACGATGATCTTGTCGCCGTATGGCTCGCTGGCCTCGTCATCCCATCCAGTTCGCTGGGCGCAACCAGTTTCAGCAACGCCAACTTTTGCCCGGCATCGCGGGCAGTCGATAATAAACGTCGTCATCTCTCGCTCCCCTCAGCAAACTAGAGGGGGCGAGGAAGCTATACAAGTGTAAGTTGCTTTGCGTGTCGCTTGTCTGGCGGCGGTCGTCGGTCCTGGGGGCCCACATACATTGTGCGAAGTTAGTTGCGGCAGATCGGGCAACGGGGGTCACGAAACGATCATTCGCCCTGGATGCTGTCAGCGACAATCTGCTGTTGGCCATTTCGGTGCTGGAGCGGTGTGCCAATGGTGACTACTCCCGCGATGACACCCCTGACAGTTTACCGAATGCTGGGCTACAAGAACCAGCGCAACCTTCGCCGACATTGGGTGATGCGTTGAACGCGGACTACCTGTACCTTGAGGTTCGGTGCCTCGGGTGCGACACGCACCAGACCGTTGCGCTCGACATCATTCGCCGATCAAAAGGCGACGCCGATCCACGAGATTGAGCGTTACATGCGGTGCAAAGACTGCTCAAAGCTCCGAGGCTATCCGTATAAGCGCAGCCATTTGGTAGCGCTTCGGGGTACGAAGATATCGGCGGTAAATCCGCCGTCGATTTGGTGGCCCGGGGGAGCGGTAGAGTTCCTGCAAATGACACGAACAAATCAAATCACGATCATACTTGTGGCTCTAGTTGTCTCACTGACAAGCCTGATGTTTGCAGCAAGCGTTCATGAAAAGGCAAATCGTGTAGCTACTGAGACGCCTGTCACTGCAACGGTCGTCAAGGTTTGGACCGAACGAGCGCCGAAGGGCACAAGGCTGCTCTATTACGCCCACCTGATCTTCGACCGCAAACAAAGTGATGGCGAGGTCGTCCATTGTGATGTGCCAAAGGTCGGCCTTGGGCCGCAACCTGCTACGGTTGGAGGGGCGGTCACGATTTATCCTCGTAACACAAGCTGCTGGGAGCCCGACGTCATCTGTGAAAATTGCGATGCGCCGTACCCGTACATGTCCCTCAGAGGAATGCTGATAGTCGCGTCCATGTCTGGTTTGATTTGCCTTTTTCTGACATTGCGGGTCTTACGCGACATACGACGTAAAGGCACCTGCCAATCCTAGTGTGCAATCTCTACAGCATCACCACCAACCAAGCTGCCATTATCGCACTCTTCCGCGTGGTCAACCGCTACGTCGGCAATCTGCCGCCCATGCCGGGGGTGTTTCCTGACTACCCGGCTCCCCTGATCCGCAACACCGACAACGGCACCGAACTCAGCACCATGCGCTGGGGCATGCCGCCGCCACCGCGAACCCCAGGTCCACCTGTGACCAACATTCGCAACAACTGACATTGGACTTGATTTCCTGGCCCCCATCAGGAGGCATCGCGCTTATCGATAACTCTGCAGCCGGACGATTTCCCCAAGAGTGTTGCTGCCCAGCGACAGCTTGTACGGGAATCCGCGATACAATGCCACTTTCTAGCACCGGCTGCACTTTCGTTGCCTCTCGGAGATTTTCATGAAAAGCCTTTTTGTCTTAGCTTCCCTTCTTGCCCTCGGTGCGGGCGGCGCTTCGGCTGCTGATCTTCCCATGAAGGCACGGGTCATGCCTGCTCCAGTATACAGTTGGACCGGATTTTATGTCGGCGGGAATGCAGGTGGTGCATGGAGCCAGTCTGACGCCGTGACCACGACCATTTTCTCACCCACCGGCTACTTCGCGTCGACAAGCCCCGGCGCAATCGCGATTGCGGGCGCACAACGTGTCAACACCTCGGGTTTCACCGGCGGTTTGACGGCCGGCTACAATTGGCAATCCAGCAACTGGGTGTTCGGCATCGAGTCGGATTTCAACTATTTTGGTTTGAGCGGTTCGTCGAGGGCCTCGGGAATCTACCCGTGCTGCGCGCCGACCGGCTTCACCGTAAGTTCGTCAGAATCGAGCAGCTGGCTGATTACTGTCCGCCCACGTCTCGGCGTGCTCGTCACCGCGAGTTTGCTCCTGTACGGCACTGGTGGTCTCGCTGTGGCGAACGTGAAGAGCAACTTCCTATTCACCGACACGTTTGCGACTGCAGCGGAATCAGCCGCCATCTCCACGACGAGATATGGCTGGACCGCCGGGGCTGGCGCAGAATACGGCCTGATGAATGGATGGTCAGTTAAAGGCGAATACCTCTATGCCGATCTCGGCAGGTCCAGCACGACAAGTACCAATCTAACTGCCTTCACGCCGCCGATTGCTTTCCCTTCCAACATTTGGAACCACTCGATCGATCTGCGCACGAACATCGTCCGCATCGGTTTGAACTATAAGTTCGGTGGGGCGTACTGATCGCTCGAAACAATCTTCCCAAAACTCAAAGCCCCGGCGTTGTCTGGGGCTTTTTGTTCGCCTAAGGCGCACCTCTGCCCGCGGTGCCTACTGGAGTAGGACCCGACGCCAACACGGCTTCGCCTTGAATGCCGCTTGTGACCAACAGGAGACCTCCCCGACGCTCCGAGTTAGCCAATGGCGAAGCAACGCCTTCGTCTGGTAACATGATCAAACTGGACATGGACGAGTCCGCATGCCTGAACTTCATGAAATCAAATGGAGGAATGGAAAATGTCGATCCCTTGCAAGTTCGAACGCAGCCTCCTCAGCCACGAAGAGTATGAGACGATCCGCCTCACGCACCATCCCGCCATCTACGACATCGAGGCGGCTGAGCTTGAGGCCATGCGACCCCGCTTGCGCAAGATGCGCGATAAGGAGCGAACGCTCAGCCGTCAAAGGCGGCGAGAAGGGCGCGGAAAAGGCGAGGCTCGGGGCGCAAGCTTTCCAGGAACCGCCGAGCATGCATTACAACGCAAGCAAGTCTTCGCCGCGGCGCTAAAGCGGGTGAACAATGAGTTCAGGCGTCTTCACGACCTGGCAGCTCGGACCGCGCATGTCGAAGCGGCTCGAAAGGCTCTCGCAATGCATCGCGCCGCGAACTTCACGATTTATCCCGCTGCCGGAGCTACCGCGAACGAAGGCATGGTGCCGAAGGCGAGCGTACGCCGAAGAAAGATCATTACAGGTGCAAAGATCGGGCGGGTGTCGCAGTCGACGAGAGTGGTACAGGCGATGCGCGACGCGAGGTGACCCACAGCGGACTTCTAGCCAGAATTAGGAGGGCTGTGCCCGACACCGCCTCACCTTGAAGGCATCGACAGATTTATTACTGACGCTGCAGTCTATGTTTAGGCGGGTGTGTACCAGTAATTGCCCGATACCACGCGGCGTCTGATTGAACGCGCGCTCTGGCTGCCGCTAGGTCTGATTGTCCCCGATAGAACTCACTTAGGGCGAGATAGCAGTCGGTGCGCGCCGGTCCGTGAGGTATCGCGTCGCAGCTCACGTGAGCGCTCGCGACGTCCGGAGAACTCGCCAGCAAGATTGCGACGGCACTTGCGGTCCAATGTGTCATGCCGCCTCCTGATCGGTTTTCAGCTCTGTGCCCAAGCCGACATGCGAAGTGATGGCCACAATGTATGGCGTCAGGGGTAGAGCGGGCAGGGCTGATGGACCGACGACGTCGGTTGCTGGCCCGGTGCGCCTATCACGGTCATGTCTGCTTGCGGCGGCATCCGCCTTCTGAATTTCGACGATGCGAAGGCAGCGCATGCATTCGACGCGCAGCAGATGTCGCGGAATTTCCGAGAGGCGGCATTGCTGGATCGGCAGCGGTGGCCTGCCGGCGGCGCGCGGATCGGCCAGTACGGAATCCGCGAGGCAATAGCAGCCATTTTCACGGCAAAAATGGAACACCCGCACTCGCGATTGTGATTTGACGCTCGGTACCGTGTGAAGCGGTTCACAACTTCGGAGCAAGAGACTGGCGTAAAAGTCCGGCAGACTGCTCACCCACTAACGACAGAGGGCTGACATGAGGCCAGAACGGATCCAATGGAAACGGACGAAAGTCAGGAACCAATTACTGCTCGATAAAGTCTATGATGCTGTTACCGAAGAATTTTCCCGCGACGCAATGGCGTCGCTTGCCACCGTCCTCGCGCATATCTGCATCACCACCAATGTCGCAAAGCCGAAGGCCATTGAGGCTTTTGGCAACGTCTATGAGGAAACTCGCGACATGCTTTCGGGCAGCTGTGCCAATGCCTCTCTATTGAATTAGACGGGCTCGGAATGCCGCTGTCGCTCTTCGGACCATCAGCATCGCCTTCGGATGGATCGGCTTGGACTTGGTGCCACGGTCGCCGTTGAATGCCGTCCTTATCCCGGCGAACGCGAACAGCGAGTGATCGCGGGCAAGATGAGCCATCCAAGGCGCCTCTACAAATCGATCAGTATTGCTGACCAGTCGACGATGTCTGGGAAGCCGTGCGGCCTGTTAGGCTGGCGACATTTTGTCCCATCAGCATTCGAACCGACTTTTCGAACCCATGTAAGGACCTCCAATCATCCAAGGATGATCTCCAGTCATCGACAGGGGAGGGCCAACCATGAAGATTGTCGTGATCGGCGGCACCGGCCTGATCGGTTCGAAGACCGTCGCCATTTTGCACCAGGGCGGCCACGAGGTCGTCGCCGCCTCGCCCAAAAGCGGCATCAACACCATCACCGGCGAAGGCCTCAAAGAGGCCATGGCCGGCGCGCAGGTCGTGATCGACCTCGCCAATTCGCCCTCATTTGAAGACAAGGCGGTGCTGGAGTTCTTCGAGACCTCCGGCCGCAACCTTCTCGCGGCCGAGGCCGCAGCCGGTGTCCGTCACCATGTCGCGCTCTCCATCGTCGCAATCGACCGGACAGACAATGGCTATTTCCGCGCCAAGGTCGCCCAAGAGAAACTGATCAAGGCTTCCGGCATCCCCTACACCATCGTCCGCTCGACCCAGTTCCTGGAATTCCTCGGCGGCATCGCCGATTCAAGTGCGGATGGAAACCTGGTCAGGCTCCCGCCGGTCCTGTTCCAGCCCATCGCTTCGGACGACGTTGCTGCCAGCGTTGCCGATGTGGCGCTCGCGCCGCCGCGAAACGGCATCGTTGAGATTGCCGGCCCGGAACGAGCGCCGTTCAACGAAATCGTCGCCCGCTATCTGAAGGCGGTCGGCGACCCGCGCGAGGTCGTGAGCGATCCCGAGGCCCGATACTGGGGCGGCCGGGTTGACGAGCACTCGCTCGTGCCGTTGGGCGAGGCGCGCCTCGGCCGCATCGGTTTCGACGAGTGGCTCCGCCGCTCGCAGGCAGCAGCCTGATCCCGCATCGGAGGTACGCCCGGTCTGTCACGAGCGGGTCCCGGGCAACGAACGAAAGAGGCGACTATGACGATCAAACTCGTTGCGTTGGTTGTTCTGTGCCTCATGACCGGCACGGCGGTGGCTCAGGAGCCTAAGGTCACGTCGCTCATGTCCAAGGATCTTCCGGAGAATCCCGGCAGGGAGGCTCTGATGATCACGGTCGAGCATGCGCCCGGCGAGTCGAGCGCTATCCACCGACACAATGCACATGCGTTTGTGTACGTGCTGGAGGGTTCCGTCGTGATGCAGCTGAAGGGTGGACAACAGGTGACACTGACACCAGGACAGACCTTCTATGAAGGCCCTGATGACGTTCATGTCGTCGACCGGAACGCAAGCGGCACCGAGCCGGCGAAATTCCTGGTGCTCTTGATCAAGGACAAGGGCGCCCCGGCGGTCGTGCCCGCACAGTGACTGTTACGGCAACCCAAGTACACGAAAGGCAACGCGGTCAACAGGAGCCAAACATGAGCCTGGACAACACCTCACAGCCCTCGGCCAACTACTGCGCCGACAAGGTGAACTCGAAGTACATCCACGGTAGACCGGCGCCCGAGTTGGTTCCGTCGCGCTACGCGCTGAAGGTCGGCGAAATTGACGTCATGGTGGTCAGCGATGGGGTGCTATCGCTGCCAGGCGCGATGTTGGGCCACAACGTTGACCCGGCCGTCCGGGCGGCCTGGCTGGAGGACATGTTCCTGCCGCCGGACGTACTTGAGTGGGCGCTGAACGTGGTCGTGGTGCGTAGCGGCGGCCGGACCATACTCATCGACGCTGGGATGGGGGCGGAGTTCCCGGACTTGCCGCGGGCCGGGCGGACGGTCCAGCGACTGGAGGCCGCCGGCATCGATCTCGCATCCGTGACCGACGTGGTGCTCACCCACATGCACATGGACCACGTTGGCGGGCTGCTCGTCGACGGAGTGAGGGACCGGCTGCGTCCGGACCTGCGCATCCACGTGGCGGCCGCCGAAACCAAGTTCTGGGAGTCGCCCGATTTCTCCCACGTCTCCATGCCGCCGGGGTTCCCGGACGCGCTTCGGCGGACGGCCAAGCGGTTCTTGCATGAGTACCAGAGCCAGTTGCGGACGTTCGAGGAGAAGCACGAGGTGGCGCCGGGGGTGCTCGTCACACGCACTGGCGGCCACACCCCCGGACACAGCGTGGTCCGCCTGGCATCCGGCGGCGACCGGCTGACGTTCGCCGGCGACGCCGTGTTTCAGGTCGGGTTCGAGCACCCCGACTGGTACAACGGCTTCGAACACGACCCCGAGGAAGCGGCCCGCGTCCGGGTCCGTCTTTTGCGGGAACTGGCGGCGAACCGCGAGTCGCTGGTGGCCACTCACCTGTCGTTCCCGTCCGTCTGCCATGTGGCGGTCGCCGGCGACGTCTTTCGTTGGGTACCGGGCCCCTGGGAGTACTGACCGCTTGTTGGGTTAGGGCCGAACGAGACCACCGCATGCGTTTGAACGAAACGGATGGCCGGCGGTAGGGAGGCGATCATCATGGACGTATATGAGGCAGTCACAAGCCGACGGGCGGTGCGCGGATTCAAAGACGAGCCTGTGTCGAGGGAAGTGCTTGAGCGCGTGCTGTCCGCCGCAGCTTGGTCGCCGTCCGGATCGAACATCCAGCCGTGGAACACCTACGTGCTGACCGGCGCGCCGCTGGCCGAGCTCAAGACGCGCGCCGTCGAACGCGTGTGCCACGGCGACCCTTGGGACGAGCGGCAGTACGAGATGTACCCGCCCGCGCTGAAGTCCCCGTACGGGGAGCGCCGATCCGCGTTCGGCAAGGAGCGCTACAGCGCGCTCGGCATTGCGCGCGAGGACTGGGAGGCGCGCCAGCGGGCGGCCATCGGCAACTGGAACTGTTTCGGCGCGCCCGCCGCCCTGTTCTGCTACATCGACCGCGACCTGGGCCGGCCCCAATGGGCCGACGTCGGCATGTATCTGCAGACCGTCATGCTGCTGCTCCGCGCCGAGGGGCTGCACAGTTGCCCGCAGATGGCGTGGTCGCAGGTTCGCGAGACGGTCGCGGAGATCCTGTCACCCTCGGACGGGCTCATCCTCTTCTGCGGCATGTCGATCGGGTACGAGGACCCCACGGTGAGTTACGCCCGTACGGGCCGCGCCCCGCTCGACGAGACGGTCGCGTTCGTCGGCGGTTAGTTACTTGCGCTCGGAGACAAGAGACCCCTTCCATGATTCTTGCGTATGATAACGTCCTTCATCATGCGTGATATTGGTGGCATCCTGCGGCCATGACCGACGCCGCCGGCCAACTGCGGCCGTTCGAGGCGGAGTACGAGGTGGCGCCGGGAACGTTATCTGAGGCCTTGCGCGTGTCGCGGCTAACGCATTTTCCAGTTGTATCGAAACACAATCAGGCACCCAACGGGCCTGATGGTTCGAGACGCGCGGCGTTGCCGCGCTCCTCACCATGAGGGTCTCAGACCTCATCCTGAGGAGCATCGCGAAGCGATGCGTCTCGAAGGATGATGCCACTGAACTGGAAAGTGCCCCTAGCTCCTCCAATCCGGCCAGCATCCATCCTCCTCCAGCCGGCCCGTGCGGTTGCTGCAAGTCTGGTCGAGCAATCGCTGCCCGACATCTTTCCAGACGGCATGCGGTCCATAAAATCTGACCGCATCCGCCTTCTGTATTTCGACGATCCGAGCGCAGCGGATGCATTCGACGCGCAGCACGTGTCGCGGAATTTCCGAGAGGCGGCATTGCTGGATCGGCAGCGGCGGCCTGCCAGCGGCGCGCGGATCGGCCAAGACCGCATCCCACAATTCATCCGGCAGCGGATCGCTTGGTGCAGGGTCCGCCTTCTCGCGATCCGGCTGACGTGCGGCCTCGCGCGCCAGCTTTTCCATCTGCTTCGGGGAGGGCATTCGCCAGCTTGCCGGTCGCTCATTGGTCATGAGCGGACTAGAACAAAACGGGAACGATAAGTCCAGCCGCTAGGGATTGTGGTAGAATCAAAGAGGCCGCCAACCGGGGTGTTGAATGCGCGCTTATACCGCGAAAGAGAAAGCTAAAATAACTGCCGGGGCCGTGGCTTCCCTGGTCATTGTCGGATGGCTTGTCGTGCTGGCAATCGCGTCTCTTTCCGCGCGGTAAGACTGAGGCCGCCGACCGAGGCGGCCAAGGCGATCAAGGCCGGGGCGAAATCTGAAGTTCCAGCAGTGCCATGCGCTCCAGGACCTTTGGGTCTCTTTCGCCGTCGTTGGCTGTACGCAGAATTGTCTCGGCGACCGATTGAACATGCCCCGAACTGATGGGATGCGGAAGTGTACCGAGTGCACTCTCCATCGCTATCGTCATCGCTTCGATGGTCTCAGGTGGAAAAGACGCGTTTGAAAAATCTTTCATGGGTTCAAATCCGTCGAGTTTTCGCAGGATCTTTCCGCCGTTCAGCTTTCGCAAGCTGTCCTATCAATGCAAGCAAGCGCGGCGGCAAATCATTGGATTGCCGATCCAGCGCCTGACAAAGCCTTTCACCGACTTCCTCACAGACTGCGCCGCTATGAATGCGGTCGATTTGAACATCACTCTGCTGAACCGGATTTGACATCATTCATCTAAAACAACCATCGTGAACAATTGTTCCGATCACAACTTATGTTTGTGACCGGTGCTTTGCCCCTTGCGGCGGCCTATCGGACCACCTCTTCTCGCCCGTCTTCTTCCAACGATTTAATTTTGATTTGAGTATTGTTGAAATTAACGCCCATCAGTGCACCATCGACCCACTTCCGCCGGCAACGACGGAATACAGGATTGCCGAACCCGGTCAGCAGGAGGAAAAATTCATTCAGTTCGGCCACATGACCGGTTAGCTCGATCTGCGCTTCGCTGTCAGAAATTTCGATCAAACGGCCCTCACCACACCGCGTCCCATCGATCGTCATCACCTTGATGTCGAGTGGCTGATCGAATTTGACGTGAGGCTCATCCGTTCCGGATGGATCGATTCTCATAATCCCTCAAATCGTGCCCGCGCGGCCTCGCCATGGAATTCGGTCTTGTGCCTTCGGATCACATCGTGCCGCGCTTTGATCCTCGCATCATCGCGCACGTGTCGACGCCGGCGCTCCCGTTCTTCGAACCCTTTGCGTTCGGCATCAGCTTCGGTCAGCATTGTTGCTCCTTTTTATTCTTCGAAGTTGAGCAATCAGAAACGCAGCCTCGAGTTCTGAAACAATCCTCGATTTCGTTCGGATTTTCCTCAATTTTGAATCGGGGGAGATGGCAGAAGAGGTACCTTTGCAGGCTGTGTCAGAGGAACAATATTGTTTATGGCCGTTAGGTAGTCGTCTCCTCGAGGACCTTCGCAGCCTTAATCATCAAACAAAGGCTCCATTTGTTGTTTTGCAAACAACGACGGAGAAACCATGAAGCTCACCACAATAGCATTAGCCTCTGCGTTCGCGCTCGCCAGTACGGTTGCGCCTGCAAAGACGGTTCGTCATAGGCCGAGCGTCAGGACCCATCATTTGCATAGAGCCATACCGCCGGGCAGACCGGATTTTTCGTATCCGAACTACGGCAATCCAGGCGGTCCAACCGGCGTGTCCGCGGGCGGATTCATGTCGAACGGAAGGAGCGCCTCCGAGTTCGGCGGCTAAAGCGTGTTGAGGAAACTTTACCTCTCCCATAGGGGAGAGGTCGGCGCACCCGGATCGGCGTTTCGGCGCTGCGGGAATCGGCCACACGGCATCCCACGTTCCCGTTTGACTCACACATATCTCGGCGGTTATATATTAATCCATAGCCAGCAGGTTATCGATCCCAAATGCCGAACGCTCACAATCTGCTCTTCAGGACGCTGGCCGATCCGACCCGGCGGGCTCTGTTCGAACGATTGTGCCGTGAAGGCGAGCAGACGGTGGGGGCCCTGACGGCTCAGTCCGGGGTCTCGCAACCGGCCGTCTCAAAGCATCTCGGGGTCCTGAAGCAGGCCGGGCTGGTGCGCGACCGCCACGAAGGCCGCCAGACGCACTATAGCGCGCAGCTCGGCGCCCTGTCCCCGCTGATCGACTGGACCAGCCAAATGGCCGGCTTCTGGCAAAGCCGGTTCGATCACCTCGAAGATCTCCTCAAAAGGATGGACCAATGAGCAAACCTGCGACCGCAACGCTCTCCGTCGTTGCCAAACGAGCGACAGCGACCATGAAGAAGAAGGGGAGCGGCTCGAAGGAAGTAACAGCAGGAGACTCTCCCTCCCGGCTGATCGATGCGAGAATCAAGGAGCTCAATGATTGGCGCGGCGAGACGCTCGCTCGAATCCGAACTCTCATCAGGCAAGCCGACCCCGAAGTGGTCGAGGAGTGGAAGTGGCGAGGGGTTCCGGTGTGGTCGCACGGCGGAATCATCTGCACCGGTGAGACGTACAAGAATGTCGTGAAGATGACCTTCGCCAAAGGCGCCTCGCTGGAGGACCCTTCAGGCCTGTTCAACTCCAGCCTCGAAGGCAACACCAGGCGCGCCATCGATCTCCACGAGGGCGACAGGATCGATGAAAGGGCGTTGAAGGCGCTCATTCGCGCGGCCGTCGCACTGAACATGTCGGTGCGAGCTGCGGCTGGCCCCGCGCGCTCCCGGAACAGACCGCAGAGCGCTTGAGAAGCGGGTCATTGGCTGGTTTCACAGGCCAGTTCGATCACCTCGAAGATCACCCAAAAGGATGGACCAATGACCAAGCCTGCGCCCGAAACGCTCTCCGTCGTTGTCGAACGTGAGATACCTTATCCGCCGGAAAAGATCTGGCGCGCGCTCACGCAACCACACCTGATCGAGGAGTGGCTCATGAAGAACGATTTCAAGCCTGTCGTGGACCACCGCTTCAATCTTCGCGCCGACTGGGGCTCTGTCGACTGTCAGGTCGTGGCAGTCGAGCCGGACAAAACGCTGTCTTATACGTGGGGAGCCTACGGCCTCGAGAGTGTCGTCACCTGGACTCTCACCGCTACGAGCACGGGGACCCACCTGCGCATGGAGCAGTCGGGCTTCCGGCCGGATCAGCAACAGGCCTACCAAGGTGCCAAGGCTGGGTGGCCGCGGTTCGTCGCTGCGCTTGAACAGGTTGTGGCGCGGATAGACTGAAGTTGGCAAAAAAGCCCCGCAATGCGGGGCTTTCTCTTAGTTGTAGCCGCTGGTGCCGGGTGTCGAGCCACCCCACTGGGAGTCGCCGGTGCCGCTCAACGTGGTCGGACCGTCCGGATTGCCGTTCGGATTGCCGTTGTTCGGCCTAAGGTGGAACGTCGGCTGTTCGTCGCTCATGCCGTACTGATCGTACGCATTGCGATAGTGATTGGCGTCCGACCTATGATGATAGGTGTGCGCAAACGCGGCCGTGCCGGAGAGCGCGAACACAGTAGCTAGTGCCATTGCCGTGAGTTTCATGATCTTGTCCTTGTTGCCGTGTGTTGCCGTGTCGATGGTTGTTTTCCCCTTGCAATCGAGATAGGAAGCAACCGCGGCCGCTCCATTAAAATCTTCTTTAGACGCGATAGCGGAAACGCGAGCGAACGTGTCATGCCGTTCACATCTCGCAGACCGCCGATGCTGAGCGATCGTCCTGCATCGCGCATCATCGGACTTTGCTGGCCGGTCGGCTTCGTTAGCCCCTGAGCGATTCCGCATGAAGCGATGGCCGACAACGAGATAACGCGCGCCCCGTGCTGCCACGCCCTTGCCAACCCCGCTCCATTCACCCAGAATTCGTCAACAAACGCTTCGGGGGGAATCATGCTTGCTTTCCGGTCCGGAAATTTCCAGCTCGGCTTGGTGCTGGCCACGGCGTTTTCATGCTCGACGTTCCCGACGGCAGGCCGGGCCTATACGCCCGAGGAGCAGCAAGCCTGCAGCGACGATGCGTTTCGGCTTTGCAGCGCCGAGATTCGGGATGTCGATCTCGTCACGGTCTGCATGATCAGGAACAAATCGCAGCTCTCTCCGGGGTGCCGGGTATTCTTCAGACCGGAGTCCGCGGTGACGCCGGTCGTGGCGGGAAGTCCGCTGAGCATCAGGCCGGCGGCGTCGCGCAAGCCTGGCAGCGTCAAGCCGCGCAAACCGAAACAGCCGGCCAGGCCGGGCGCGACCAGACGCAGCAAGAACAAAAACGGATTATAGTTTCGTTCGTTTTGGCGCTGCAGTTGATAGTCGCCACTGATTTTCTGCCATTACAGGCTGGCCTGATCATGTCTGCCAACCCTCGCCGATCTCGCAACAGGCGTCACGGACGTCTTATTAATCATCGTCGAGCTTGCCTAGGAAACAACTAAGGGTTGCTGTATTGTCTAGCATGGCATTAGGAAGGTCTCTCTCGGCCTGATGCGAGAGGGAAGAAGATATGAAGACTGAACTTGTAGTGGCGATTATCGCGGGCGTTGTGGCTCTTGGCTCCGCCGGCGGCACAATTTGGAGCTCGGTGACCAACACTCGCCATTCCGACGCAAACACGAAGGCAATTGAAGAATTAAAGATAGCGAATGATCGAACTAAAGCTGCTGCTCAGCGAGAGAAAGAAATTTCGATTTTCAGGGAGCCGCTTGCCCGGTCAGCCTACGATTTGCAGAGCCGACTATATAACATTTTGGAACAGAACCTAATCCAGGTGTTTCTCGTCGGGGGAAATGATCGCGAGAGGTCTTACGTCACCAACAATACGGCGTTTCTTATCGGGCAATACTTATGTTGGACTGAACTGGTCCGCAGAAAACTTCAATTCATCGACTTAGGAGAAAGTTCGAAAACAAAAGAGCTTTTGGACCTTCAGGACAACATTTACGGCTTGTGGGGGACGGATGCACAACCGCCCTTGCTCCGAATCTTTGCCGGTGAGCAACGAGCAATTGGCGAGGCTCTTATTTCTACTAACGGAGAGACGTCGGAATGCATGGGCTACGGTGCGTTTCTCACGACCTTCACTAAAGGGAAAAACCCGTTGATTGATGCGATTAAGGCGGACATTCTTTCGCTCGAAACCGCATCCGGTCAAGCTAACGAGAGGCTAACCAATCTCCAGCATGCCTTAATCGACTTGCTCGCGATGCTCGATCCGAATTTTCTCCGATTCCCTGAGAAGAAAAGGTCCAAGGTGCAATCGAGAACCTGACGCATCACCGCGGTGCAGCATGTTAAATTACAGAAGACGTTCCCTGCTTCCGATAGCGGCATCTGCTTGCCAACCCCCGCGGCCGCGCTCACACTTCCTCCACAACAAAAACCGGGAGGAAGCCCATGTTCGTCAGGAAATTGGGACTGGCAGTCGCGGCGCTCGTGGCACT
Organism: Bradyrhizobium erythrophlei; assembly: GCF_900129425.1. Lineage (NCBI taxonomy): Bacteria > Pseudomonadati > Pseudomonadota > Alphaproteobacteria > Hyphomicrobiales > Nitrobacteraceae > Bradyrhizobium > Bradyrhizobium erythrophlei. The sequence continues at coordinate 845,580 of NZ_LT670817.1, forward strand.
GTCGGCGCCCGCGGCGCTCGCCCAGAAGCAGTATGGTCCGGGCGTCAGCGATACCGAGATCAAGATCGGGCAGACCATCGCCTATAGCGGACCGGCGTCGGCCTATGGCACGCTCGGCAAGGTCGAAGCCGCTTATTTCAAATGGCTCAACGACACCAAGGGCGGCATCAACGGCCGCAAGATCACCTTCATCAGCCGCGACGACGGCTACTCGCCGCCGAAGGCGGTGGAGAATGTGCGCAGCCTGGTGGAAGGCGACGAAGTCGCGCTGATCTTCGGCGTGCTCGGCACGCCGCTCAACATGGCGATCCGGCCCTACCTGAACAAGCAGGGCGTCCCGCAGCTGTTCGTCGCCGCCGGCTCGTCGGCCCTGAACGACCCCGCGCATTTCCCCTGGACCATGGGCTGGCAGCCGAATTTGCGCGACGAGGCCAGGTTCTATGCCAAGAACCTGCTCGCCCACAATTCGAAGCCCAAGGTCGCCGTGCTCTACCAGAACGACGATTTCGGCAAGGATCTTTTGAACGGTCTCAAGGAAGGCCTCGGCGAAGACGCCGACAAGATGATCGTCAGCGCGCAGAACTTTCAGCCGACCGATCCGACCATCGACAGCCAGATGGTGATCCTGCAGAATTCCGGCGCCGACGCGCTGTTCCTGTTCACCTATGCCAAGCAGGCGGCGCAGGCGATCTCGAAAATGTCCGACCTGAAATGGAAGCCGGAGACCTATCTGCATCTTGGCGCGGCGTCGGTCGGCGCCACGTTCAAGCCGGCCGGCCTCGACAAGTCCACCGGCATCATGAGCGCTGGCTTCATGAAGGACGTCACCGATCCCAAATGGGCCGACGATCCCGACGTCAAGACCTGGACCGCGTGGATGAAGGCCAACATGCCCGGCGCCGATCTCAACGACAGCCTCACCGCGGCCGGCTACAGCTTCGGCCAGACAATGGAGCAGGTGCTGAGGCAGTGCGGCGACAACCTTACCCGCGAGAACATCATGAAGCAGGCGGCGAATTTGCGGGATTTCCGCACCGGCCTGCTGTTGCCGAACAGCCGCATCAACACCAGCCCGACCGACTATCGCGTGGTGACCTATATGCAATTGCAGCGTTTCAACGGCGCCAGTTGGGACGATGTGAAGTAGGGAAGTGGGCGTTCAGGACATTCCTCGCGGGGGTGTCATTCCGGGGCAGCCCGCAGGGCTGAACCCGGAATCTGGAGATGATCATCGCGAGATTCCGGGTTCGCGCCAACGCGCGCCCCGGATGACGGGGGCGAGTTGAGACCCGCCGCGGACTCGTTTTGTTCATCCTTTGCCTGGCGCTTCGCTCCCGATGAAGCGCAACGCTCGGCTAGGTCTGTGGAAACCGATCCCGCATCAACGCTCGGAATTTCGCTTGACCGCTGTTACCGGATACCGTCTCGATTCGATTTTCGGCTCTGCTGCAACGCACGGTGTGACTCAAAAGCCAATGCCGCTGATTAATCAGGGCTTCGCCATAATTAATTGCAAATTTTTCTTCCACGAATCAGCGCGCTGATTCATTTTCGCCTTCTGGGGTCAATCTGGAGGCGAAGGTATGAACGTCATTGTTTTCGCATCGCGTAAAGGTGGCACGGGAAAAAGTACCCTTACCGCCCATCTCGCTGCGCATGTCCATAAAGCAACCAAGCCGTGCCTGCTGATCGACGCCGATCCGCAGGGGTCGCTGACGCTGTGGCACAAGCTGCGCGGCACCAACGAACCGTCGATCAAGACCGCCGTCAATTCCGTCAGCGGGATTGTCGCCGCCGCCAAGCGCGACGGCGTCGAATGGGTCTTCATCGATACGCCGCCGAACATGTCGGCGGTCGTGGAAGATGCCATCAAGAATGCCACGATGGTGATTATTCCGGCGCGGCCGGGAGTATTCGACGTCAACGCCGTGCAGGAAACGATTCTGAGCTGCCGCGCCGCGCGCAAGCCCTATGCGGTCGTGCTCAATGGCGCACCGGCACGCAGGGACGAAGCCGAGAGCCCGATCGTTGCCATCGCCCGTGAATCGCTGGCCAAGTTCCGGGCGCCGGTATGGGGCGGCCAGATCACCAACCGCGCCGATCTGCTGATGGCGCTCGGCCATGGCGAGGGCGCGCGGGAATATTATGCCGAGGGCCGCGCGGCGGCGGAAATCGGCCGGCTATGGGCTGCGATCGAACGCTCGGTGAAGGCGATCCGCGGCAGTGCGTCGGCGAGCGGCACAATGCACAAGCAGGCGGCGTAGTCAGCCGCACTGCCGGTCTGCAAAGAACGCGCGGGCTCCGCGCGTTTTTCGGCTGTGTGCGCCCAATAGCGCCCTCCCGTCATTGCTATGACGGGAGGATGCGGATGGAGGCGCGAGCGAATTACGCCACCATCAGCACATAGAAGACGATCACCGGCGACAGGCCCAGAATCACCGACCAGATGCCGATCGACCAGAGAATGTCCTCGGTGGTAAAGCCTTGCTGTTCCGGGAATGGATTATCCTGAGTACTCACGACGTCCCCGCGTTTTTTGTTCTTGCGCGGAGTTTGATACACGCCGGCTTTTAAAAAGCCGGTCGCAATTTCGCTCGCATTTGACCACGGGTGCTACCGCGGATTAACCACGGAAGGCCCTGCCGCGATCGTCAGCTTCCCATCAGCATGTGGAAGGCCATGACCGGCGTCAGGCCCAGCAGCACCGCCCACAGCCCGAACGACGATACCAGAAGAAAATCCTGCATCAGTTCGGTCCGCTCGGAAGTCGGATAGCCGGCCGTCTGAATGGCTGAAGTGGTCATTGTTTCCCCCGTCCTTGGTTGTTGGGGGATTCAATAAGCCTCAAATTCTAAAGATACGGCCGCGGCACCGTTCGAATGTGAGAGGCCGGCGTCACCGCGCATTAACCAGGCCGGCCTGTGCAAGGCCGACCTCGGTGTCCCCGACAGCCATCGCTGACGCCGTGAACTACCGATCCGCGCGGCCGACCACGTCCATCAATTCCGCGATCTTGCGGCGCTGATCGGCCTTGTCGCCGGACGAAATCGCATGCTCGACGCAATGGGCGATGTGGTCACGCAGGATTTCCTCCTCGACCCGTCGCAGCGCCGCCTTTGCCGCGGCGATCTGCGTCACCACGTCGATGCAATAGCGGTCGTCCTCGACCATCCCGGCGAGGCCCCGGATCTGGCCTTCAATTCGTTTCAATCGTTTCAGGCAGGAGGTCTTGATCTCTGTTCTCATCACGCTCATATACCCCCCTAGGGTATGTTATTCAAGTGGCCAGGAGAGCTTTGATGGCGCAGGTGGATCAGGATCACGCACACGGTACCGGCGCGGCTCACGCCGGCCATCACCATGGCGCGAAGGCGCAATCCTGCTGCGGCGGAAAGTACGGCGACGGAGACAAGGACGCCGGAACAGCCGCGGCCATCGATCCGGTCTGCGGCATGACCGTCAACCGGGAGACCGCGAAGCACCGCTTCTCCTACCAGGGACAAGAGCATCTCTTCTGCTCGGCGCGCTGCCGCGGGCGTTTCGAGGCCGAGCCCGCAAAATACCTGCAGCCGAAACAGCCCGAGCCCGCGGCGCCGGCCGGCACCATCTACACCTGTCCGATGCACCCCGAGGTGCGGCAGGTCGGCCCCGGCAGCTGCCCGATCTGCGGCATGGCGCTGGAGCCCGAACAGGTCTCGCTCGACGATGCGCCCGACCCCGAACTGATCGACACGACCAGGCGGTTCTGGATCGCGCTGGCGCTGACGCTGCCGGTGTTCGTCATCGAGATGGGCAGCGATTTCGGCCTGATGCATCTGGTGCCGCCGGTGTGGTCGAACTGGATCTCGTTTGCGCTTTCGACGCCGGTGGTGCTGTGGGCGGGCGCGCCGTTTTTCGTTCGCGGCTGGCGCTCGCTAGGGCTTGATCCCGAAAAGTGGCTTTCCGGTTTTCGGACCGGATCAAGCCTCGATAAAAAAGCCACGCGCAATCTCAACATGTTCACGCTGATCGCGATGGGCACCGGCGTGGCCTTCCTCTACAGCGTGGTCGGCACGCTGGCGCCGCAGCTGTTTCCGCCGGCGTTTCGCGACATGAACGGCATGGTCGCGGTGTATTTCGAGGCGGCCGCCGTCATCACGGTTCTGGTGTTGCTGGGCCAGGTGCTGGAACTGCGGGCGCGCCAGCGCACGTCAGGCGCGATCCGCGCGCTGCTGGGGCTGGCACCGAAAACCGCGCGGCGCATCACGTCTGATGGTGACGAGGACGTCGCGATCGATGCGATCGCGCTCGGCGATTTGTTGCGGGTGCGTCCCGGCGAGAAGATTCCGGTCGATGGCATCGTCACCGAAGGCCACAGCTTTGTCGATGAATCCATGGTGACCGGGGAGTCGATGCCGGTGCCGAAGGCCGAGGGCGACAAGGTGATCGGCGGTACCGTCAATCAGCGCGGCGGATTGATCCTGCGCGCGGACAAGATCGGCCGCGACACCATGCTGGCGCGGATCGTCGACATGGTGGCGCGGGCGCAGCGCTCGCGGGCGCCGATCCAGCGGCTCGCCGACCAGGTCGCCGGCTGGTTCGTGCCGGCGGTGATCGCGGCGGCGCTATTGGCATTCGCGGCCTGGATGATGTTCGGGCCGGAGCCGCGCTTCACGTTCGGTCTGGTCGCGGCCGTGACGGTGCTGATCATCGCCTGTCCCTGCGCGCTGGGCCTGGCCACCCCGATGTCGATCATGGTCGGGGTCGGACGCGGCGCGCATTCAGGAATTCTGATCCGCGACGCCGAGGCGCTGGAGCGGTTCGAGAGCATCGATACCATCGTGCTCGACAAGACCGGCACGCTCACCGAAGGCAAGCCCCGGGTGGTGTCGATCGTCACCGCAGGCGACATCGACGAAGCCGAATTGCTGCGGCTCGCCGCCAGTGTCGAGCGCGGCAGCGAGCATCCGCTCGCGATAGCGATCCTGAAAGCCGCCGGCGAGCGCCAACTGAGCCTCGGCGAGGCCGGCGATTTTGCGTCGCCTTCCGGAAAGGGCGCGACCGGTGTCGTCGACGGCAAGAAAATCGCGCTCGGCAACGCGATGCTGATGAGCGAACTGAACATCGTCACACGGGATCTCGATGCCGCCGCCGAGGCCGCGCGCCAAACCGGCGCCACCGCGATCTATGTGGCGATCGACGGCCGCGCCGCCGGAATCATCGCCATCGCCGATCCGGTGAAATCCTCGGCGAAGGCCGCCCTGCGGAAATTGCGCGAGGACGGTCTGCGCATCGTCATGCTGACCGGCGACAACCTCACCACCGCGCGCGCGGTGGCGAACACGCTCGGCATCGACGAGATCGAGGCCGGCGTCCTGCCGGAGCGCAAGAGCGACGTGGTGCAGCGGCTGCGCGGGGAAGGCCGCCGCGTCGCCATGGTCGGTGACGGCGTCAATGACGCGCCGGCGCTCGCCGCCGCCGATGTCGGCGTTGCCATGGGCGGCGGAACCGACGTTGCGATCGAAAGCGCCGGGGTCACGCTGTTGACCGGCGATTTGATCGGTATCGTGCGGGCCCGGCGGTTGTCGGTCGCGACCATGCGCAACATCCGCCAGAACCTCGGCTTCGCCTTTCTGTACAATGCCGCCGGCATCCCGATCGCCGCCGGAGTGCTCTATCCCGTTTTCGGGATCCTGCTGTCGCCGATGGTCGGCGCCGCCGCGATGGCGCTGTCGTCGGTCAGCGTGATCGGCAACGCGCTGCGGCTGGCGCGTACGAAACTGGATTGAGCGGACAGGTCGATCGCGTCATCTCCGCTTCGTCTGCCCGCGTCATTACCCGAGCCGTATCTCAGCGCTGGCGAGGACGCGCTACCGGTTCTGTCCGGCGCGGGGCGCCGGGGCAGGTTTCACAAGAAGGATCATGCGTGTTAGCCTTTTTGGCGAGCAAGACTTTTCGGGATCATTCGATGACTGCGAGGGAGAATCTCGAAGCTGGAAGTTTCTCTCTTTCCCGGCGCGGGATTGTCGCGTGGGGAGTTATCGTCGCCTATCTGGTTTTGGTCGTCCTCTTTGCCTGGAATCCGACGCCCTTTGCCCAAGGGCTGGCAGCGATTGGTTTTGCGGGCGCTCTGGGCCATTGCGCGTTGAGCTACGGCTTGAAAAATACGCTGGCCTTGCTCGCCATTTGCATGGCCGTAACTTTCACGATGGAAAACATCGGCAGCTCCACGGGGTTGATCTTTGGCCGATATCATTTTGAGGTGGGTGCGCAACTACCCCACATTGGAATGATTTCCGTCATTGTTGGCGGCGTATGGTTCGGTATGGGCTATTTCGCCTGGATCGTCGCGGCAACCATGCTCGGTGAGGCTGACCGGAATTTGAACGAGCGCTTCAATGTCATAGCGCTGCCGCTTGTCGCCGCCTTCGTGATGACCCAATGGGATTTCGTCATGGATCCGCCCGAGGCGACGATTTCGAAAGCCTGGATTTGGCACGATGGTGGCGCGGACTTTGGCGTTCCGCTCACGAATTATCTGGGCTGGCTCCTGACCTCATGGATGTTCTATCAGCTCTTTGCCCTGTATCTTGCCCGGCGGCGCGATGTTCAATTGCCTCGGCGGGATATCGCGTTGCGCCTCGTCGCAATTTTGTTTTACGCGTTCTCGGGGCTCACGCACCTGACCCCTTGGCTTATGGGACAGGCCGGCGACGTCGCCGATGCCGCCGGCCATATCTGGCGCATCCAGGATTTGCGCGAAATGGCGGTCGCGGTCATGCTCTTCACCATGTTCTTTACCTCGATGCTCGCGGTGTTGCGGCTGATAAGAGACGATGGGTAATGCAATGGTGCGACAGCCACCTTCCCGATGTCTAACGCATTTTCCAGTTGTGTCGAACCACCATCAGGCACCCAACGGGCCTGATGGTTCGAGACGCGCGGCGTTGCCGCGCTCCTCACCATGAGGGTCTCAGACCTCATCCTGAGGAGCATCGCGAAGCCATGCGTCTCGAAGGATGATGCCACCGAACTGTAAAGTGCCCTAGAAAATCCGGATGGCTTCGTCGTGGAACCTGTCATCGGGCGCATTCGCGCGACCCGTTGGCTCGCAGTGACGACCGCCGCTCGATTTCCCTGTCGAGACGTGCGGCGAGCTCGGTGCTCACTTCCGTCATCGGCAACCGCACCTCGGCGCTCTCGATCAGTCCGGTGCGCCACAGCCAATACTTGATCGGCGCCGGGCTCGGCTCGGCAAACAACAGCCGCGTGAGCTCATCGACCGATTGCCAGAGCGTCAACGCCGCGGCGCGCTCGCCCGCTGCCATCAGCCGCCAGATCTTGGCAAAAATTTCCGTTTCGACATGCGCAGATGCCAAAATGCCGCCGTCGGCGCCATCGGCCAGCGCTTCCTGATACTGCGCATCCTCGCCGGTGAACACCGCGAAGTCATCCGGTCGCCGGCGCAACAGATCGAGCGACTGGGTGCGATCCGCCGAACAATCCTTCAGCCCGACGATGTTGGGATGAGCCGCCAACCGCAGCATCGCTTCGTTGCCGAGATTGACGCCGGTCCGGTAGGGAATGTTGTAGATCATCACCGGGTGCGCGGCATGATCCGCAAGCGCGGTGAAGTGCAGCTCCAGGCCGCGCTGCGACGGCCGCGAATAATACGGGCAGGAAATCAGATAGGCGTCGATCGGCCACGCCGCTGTTCGCTGCAGGGCATCCAGTAATGCACGTGTGTTGCTGCCGGACAGGCCGAGGCAGACTGGAAGCTTGCTGGCTTCGTCCCGCACGGTGAAGACCAGCCGTTCGGTCTCAGCGGGCTCCAGCGTCAGGCTTTCGCCGGTCGTGGCCGCAAGAACCAGTCCGTTGACGGGCAAATTGGCGTAGTGCCGCACCAGCCGCCGCAGCGACGGCTCGTCAAGCTCGCCATTGCAAAACGGCGTGATCAGCGGCAGCCAGAGGCCCTGCAGGCAAGTTCGAAGGTCGGAAGTCCGAAGGTCGTTCATGGTCCATTCTCCCTAGGGTTGAGTCGGAGACGGGGCATGAAAAAACCCCGTCCGGACGGCGGGGTTTTGCAGATCGGTGCGAAACACAAGGCCTATCGCATGCGTCGATCCGAACTCCCCGCAAGTGGAGCTTTTTTCGACAGCGTGACAGTGCACGGATTCGTGATCATTGGGGGATGATGGTGGGCGACGCCGAAGCTGTCAACGGCCGGAAACTGCGAAGCCGGGTGCCCGCGCGGATGCGCTGCAAAAAAAAGCCGGGCTCCAGAGAGCCCGGCTTAAGGTATTGGCCACGTGAGGCCGACACAATCACCTTCCAAGAGGGATTACTGAACGCCCGCGCCACTGGAGGAGGGGGACAAATGCGCAACGCGAATGCTCAGCGTACAAACATTATGATCCCCGTTGGCGACGTGCGGCAACCATTCGCTCCGCATGTCAGTCATGCGGGGATCGGGGGCTTATCGAGTGATAATCACGATGGCCAGCGCTGCGCTTTGCTCACCACGAAGTCGCGGAACACCTGCACCCGCGCCACCGTCTTCAACTCTTCGGGATAGACGAAGTAGGTATCGAGCTGAATAGAATCGGATTCTCCAAACAGCTGCACCAGGCGGTTATTTTCCTCCACCAGATAGTCCGGCAGCGCCGCGATCCCGAGTCCCTGCTGGCACGCGCGCACCAGTCCAAGGATGTTGTTGACCTTGAAAAACGCCTCGCGCGGCCCGGAGCCATTGCGGCCGGCATCGATCAGCCAGCTGCGGTTCGCAAGATGCGCCGGAACCTGGGAATCGCTCAGCATGATGATGCGATGGGCGTCGAGGTCGTCGAGGGTACGCGGTGTGCCGAAGCGCTTGATGTATTCCGGCGAGCAATAGGCATGGAAGCCGATCGAGAACAGCTTGCGCTGGATCAGATCGGGCTGGGTCGGCTTGCGGGTGCGGATCGCCACATCGGCCTCGCGCATCGAGAGGTCGAGGTCCTCGTCGGTGACGATCATGGAAATCCGGATCTCCGGATAAAGCGCGGTGAATTCATGCAGCCGCGGAATCAGCCAGTTGATGCCAAGCGCCGGCGGCGTCGTGATCTTGAGGTCGCCGCTCGGCCGCTCGCGGCTGTCGGTCAGTTTCGCCCGCGCCGCCTGCAGCTGCATGAACACGTCATGGGCGGTGCGAAACAGCAGGTCGCCCTGCTCGGTGAGAATGAGTCCGCGCGCGTGACGATGGAACAGCGATACCGAAAGCTCCTGCTCCAGCGCGCTGACCTGCCGGGAAACGGCCGATTGCGACAGGCCAAGCTGCTCGCCGGCATGCGTGAAGCTTCCCGCTTCCGCCGCCGCGTGAAACACCTTCAGCTTGTCCCAATCCATATCAGTAAATCCGTCGCGGGTTCGAGCCATGATTATTCTGCCGCCGCGCGATCGCTCGCGCGCAAGGCGATAAAGCGTTCGGCCTCAAGCGCAGCCATGCAGCCAAGGCCTGCGGCCGTGACGGCCTGCCGGTAGGTTTCGTCGGCGACGTCGCCGGCGGCGAATACGCCGGGCACCGAGGTCGCGGTCGAGTTCGGCGCCACCTCGACATAGCCGGACGGTTTCAGCTTGATCTGGCCGAGGACCAGCTCCGTCGCCGGCGCGTGCCCGATCGCGATGAAGACGCCGTCCGCCGGCAGTTCGCTCAAGCGGCCGGTTTTGACGTTCTTCAACCTGACATGGGTGACCTTGCCCGGGTTCTCGGTGCCGCAGATTTCGTCGACGGCGCTGTCCCAGACCACCGCGATCTTGGGATGCTTGAACAGCCGCTCCTGCAGGATGCGCTCGGCGCGGAAGTGATCGCGGCGATGCACGATGGTCACGCGTGAGGCGAAATTGGTGAGAAACAGCGCTTCCTCGACCGCGGTGTTGCCGCCGCCGACCACCACGACTTCCTTGCCGCGATAGAAAAATCCGTCGCAGGTCGCGCAGGCCGACACGCCGAAACCCTTGAATTTTTCTTCCGACGGCGTGCCCAGCCAGCGCGCCTGCGCGCCGGTGGCGAGAATGACCGTTTCGGCCAGATAGACGTCGCCGCTGTCGCAGGTCAGCCGGAACGGCTGATGCGCGAGATCGAGCTTGACGACGAGATCGGTGACGATCTTGGTGCCGACATGGGCGGCCTGCTTCTCCATCTGTTCCATCAGCCAGGGGCCCTGGATGACGTCGGCGAAGCCCGGGTAATTTTCCACGTCGGTGGTGATGGTGAGCTGGCCGCCGGGCTGGATGCCCTGGATCAGCACGGGTTCCAGCATGGCGCGGGCGGCATAGATCGCGGCGGTATAGCCGGCCGGGCCGGAACCGATGATGACGACCTTGGCGTGGATGGGGGCAGGCATGGGCAGATCCCTCTCTTAACGGAATTTGGTCAGTGTTTGAGTGGAAAGCGCCCGGAAACTCATCGCGGCGACGCCTAAGGTGTCAAATCCAAGTCTAGAATATCTGGCGAGCTATGCAAGAATTGCAATCCATATCGGCGAAATTTCCCCGCAACTGCGATAAATGGCGCAGCGCACGCGCAATAAAATTGCGCAAGGCCAGCCAGCTGCGCTAAGAGAGTTGCCGATATTGCCGCTACGCTTTCTCAGCCCAGGACCTGGACCCGCGTGTCGAAGAATCTTGACGAAATCGACCTTAAAATCCTCAGCGAAATCCAGGCCGACGGCCGAATCACCAATGTTGAACTGGCCAAGCGCGTCGGCATTTCGCCGCCGCCCTGCCTGCGCCGGGTGCGAACGCTGGAGGAGGAGGGATACATTCAGGGCTATCGCGGGCTGCTGGATCCGCGCCGGCTCGGCTTCGACGTCACGGTGTTCGCGTCGGTGCATCTTTCCAGCCAGGCCGACGCCGATCTGCGCGCGTTCGAGGAATTCGTGCGCGCCGAGCCGCTGGTGCGGGAGTGCTGGATGCTGTCGGGCGAAGTCGACTTCATCCTGAAATGCGTCGCGCCCGACATGGCGACGTTCCAGGATTTCGTCGCGCACCTGACCGGGGCGCCGCATGTGCGCAATGTCAGGACATCGCTAGTGCTGCACAATTCAAAATATGAAGCCGCGGTGCCGCTGGAATTCAAGGTTCGGAGCTGACGCCAGCGTCATTCCGGGGCGCGCGCCAGCGCGAACCTCGGATTTGCAATTGCACATCGGGGAATATCGAGATTCCGGGTTCGACGCTTTCGCGTCGCCCCGGAATGACAGCATAGTAGGGCGAGCGCGTCCTCAGCGTTTGCCGCGCATCACCGCATCGAGGCTCAACGGGCCGCCGCCGGCGCAGGTGAGATAGAGGCAAGCGAAGCAGAACATGATCGCGAGGTTGCCGCTGTTGAGCAGCGGGATGAAATTCCGCGGAAAATGCTCGATGAAATAGGCGAATGCCATTTCGCCGCACAGGATAAAGGCCGCGAGTCGCGAGAACAGGCCGAGGATCAAAAGTCCGCCAAAAACCAACTCAACCATCCCGGCGGTGCCGAACAACGAAAGCGCCTGCACTTTCTCGAACATCGGCACCGGCGGAAATTTCAAAAGCTTCGCCACGCCGAACTGAAACAGCAACAGGCCGGTGATGATGCGCAAGATGCTGAGAACCATCGGCTCCCCGGCCGCAAGCAATTTGTTGAACTTGTCCATGATCGCCCCCTCAATTCCGTTTCATCGCAGCGTCGACGCTCCACGGTCCTGCGCCCGCGGTCGAAAGATAGAGGCAGGCAAAGCAGTACATGATGGCGAGCGTGCCGCCGTTGACCAGCGGATAAAAGCTCTTCGGCGCATGAACCATAAAATAGGCGACGGCCATTTCGCCGGAGAGGATGAAAGCCGCCGGCTGGGTAAAAAGACCGAGGATCAGGAGCGCGCCGCCGATCAGCTCGATGAAGCCGGCGGCGCCGATCAGCGAAAACGGCTGCAGGTTGGCAAAGGCCGGTACCACGGGCCAGCCGATGATCTTGGCCATGCCGTGCTCGATGATCATCAGTCCCGTGATGATGCGAAACACGCTCAACGCACGCGGCGTCCACGCCGCGAATTTTTCATTCATGATAGTCCCCCAAAGGTTCGACGCGCTCGATTCGTATCGTGTCGCGGCTCAGAGGGAAAGCATTTCGCCATAACAAAATAGGCAACGTACCGCAGGGCAGCATAGGAATAATGCGGCCGGCAAAGTGTTGCCGGCCGGCAGGGAGGCGGTCTCAAGACAAAAAGCCGGGAATGATCCCGGCCCTTTGTCAGTTCGCGAAATTCAAGACGCCGGTGCTAGCGCCACTCGACCTTGGTGATCTCATAGGCCTTGGCGCCGCCGGGGGCGACGACTTCGACGGAGGCGCCCTTCTTCTTGCCGATCAGCGCGCGCGCCAGGGGCGAGGTGATGGAGATGCGGCCCTTCTTGGCGTCGGCTTCCGGCTCGCCGACGATCTGCCACACCGCTTTCTTGTCGGTATCCTCGTCGACCAGCGTGACGGTCGCGCCGAACTTGATGGTGTCCCCGGAGAGCTTGCTGATATCGATGATATCGGCGCGCGCAAGCTTGTCTTCCAGCTCGGCGATACGGCCTTCGTTGTGGGCCTGCTCTTCCTTCGCGGCGTGATATTCCGCGTTCTCCGAAAGGTCGCCATGCGAGCGCGCCTCGGCGATATGCTCGATGATGCGCGGACGCTCCACCGACTGGCGCTGCTTCAATTCGACCTCAAGGGCGGCATAGCCGCCGGCGGTCATCGGAACCTTTTCCATCATCTCTCTAATCCTTCAATCGCGCGCGCCATCTGGCAGCACGCACGAGACGCTTTTCAGATTGCATTTTCGGGGCGGTAAGCGCCGAAACAGAACATCCGCATGGCCGGTGAGTTCCAGCCATACCGCCTTTATTGCCAATCGGTTAGCGGGCGTTCCAGCCCGGCCACAGCGATCAGGGTTCGGAAGAAAAATAACTCTGCAGCGTGCGGACCTCAAGGTCCCCGTCCAGATAGGCGCGGATGCCCTGCGCGGCCGCCACGGCCCCCGAAAGAGTGGTGTAATATGGCACTTTATGCAAGAGGGCAGCGCGTCGCAACGAGCGGCTGTCGGCCAGCGCCTGCGGCCCCTCCGTGGTGTTGAACACCAGGTGGATGTCGCCGTTCATGATGGCGTCGACGATATGCGGCCGCCCCTCCAGCACCTTGTTCACTTTTTCGGTCGGGATGCCGAAATCGGTCAGGAAACGCTGCGTGCCCGAGGTGGCCATCACCTTGAAACCCAGCGAGTATAATAGCCGCACCGCTTCGGCGATCCTGACCTTGTCGATCTCGCGGACGGAAACGAACACCGTGCCCTTGCGCGGCACCCGGGTGCCGCCGCCGATCTGGCTTTTGGCGAACGCCACTTCGAACGAGCGGTCGATGCCCATCACCTCGCCGGTCGAGCGCATCTCCGGGCCGAGCACGGTATCGACGCCGGGGAAGCGGGCGAACGGAAATACCGACTCCTTGACGCCGACATGGCCGAGCTTGCGCTTCTTCAATTTGAAGTCCGCGAGCTTCTCGCCGGCCATCAGCCGGGCGGCGATCTTCGCCACCGGCATGCCGATCACCTTGGCGACGAACGGCACCGTTCGCGACGCCCGCGGATTGACCTCGAGCACGTAGATGTCGCCGTCCTTGATGGCGTATTGCACATTCATCAGTCCGACCACGTCGAGGCCGAGCGCCAGTTCGCGGGTCTGCCGCTCCAGTTCGCCGATCATCTGGGCGTCGAGCGAATGCGGCGGCAGCGAGCAGGCGGAGTCGCCGGAGTGAATGCCGGCTTCCTCGATATGCTCCATGATGCCGACGATGAAGGTGTCCTCGCCGTCGCACAGGCAGTCAACGTCGATCTCGATGGCGTCGGTCAGATAACGGTCGAACAGCAGCGGATTGGTGCCGAGTACGGTATTGATCTGGCCGGTCTTGTCGTTGGGATAACGCGCCTTGACGTCACCCGGCACCAGCTCGGGCAGGGTGCCGAGCAGGTAGTCGCCGAGCTGGCTTTCCTCGCGGATGATCTGCATGGCGCGGCCGCCGAGCACATAGGACGGACGCACCACCAGCGGCAGTCCGAGATCGGCGGCCACCAGCCGCGCCTGCTCGACCGAATAGGCGATGCCGTTTTTCGGCTGCTTCAGCCGAAGCTTGTCGAGCACGCGCTTGAAGCGGTCGCGGTCTTCGGCCAGATCGATGGCGTCGGGCGAGGTACCGAGGATCGGCACGTCGGCCGCCTCCAGCGCGCGGGCGAGTTTCAGCGGGGTCTGGCCACCGAACTGCACGATCACGCCGTGCAGGGTGCCGTTCTTGCGCTCGGTGGCGATGATTTCGAGCACGTCCTCTGCCGTCAGCGGCTCGAAGTACAATCGATCGGCGGTGTCGTAGTCGGTCGACACCGTTTCCGGATTGCAGTTGATCATGATGGTTTCATAACCGGCGTCGTGCAGCGCAAAGCACGCATGGCAGCAGCAGTAATCGAACTCGATGCCCTGGCCGATCCGGTTCGGGCCGCCGCCGAGAATGATGACCTTGTTCTTGTCGGACGGCGCGCTCTCGTCGGCGAGCACGCCGGCGAACGGCGATTCATAGGTCGAATACATATAGGCGGTCGGCGAGGCGAACTCGGCGGCGCAGGTGTCGATGCGCTTGAACACGGGGCGCACCCCGAGCGCGCGGCGCTGCGCCGTCACGGCGGCCTCGGTGGTCTGCGCCAGCACCGCCAGCCGGGCGTCGGAGAAACCCATCGCCTTGAGGCTGCGCATCCCGAACGCGTTGGCGGGCAGGCCGCTGTTCTTGATCTTGCTCTCCATCTCGACGATGCCGCGCATCTCCGCCAGAAACCACGGATCGATCTTGCAGGAGGTGAAGATTTCCTCGTTGCTCCAGCCGAGCCGCATCGCCTGCGCCACCTGCAACAGACGGTCCGGCGTCGGCGTGCCCAGCGCGGCGCGGACCGCGTTCTTGTCGTCGCTGCGGCCGAGACCCTCGATCTCGATTTCGTCGAGCCCGGTCAGCCCGGTTTCCAGGCCGCGCAGCGCCTTTTGCAGGCTTTCCTGGAAGGTGCGGCCGATCGCCATCACTTCGCCGACCGATTTCATCGAGGTGGTCAGCGTGGTGGAGGCGCCGGGAAATTTCTCGAACGCAAAGCGCGGGATCTTGACCACGACGTAGTCGATGGTCGGCTCGAACGAGGCCGGCGTGGCGCCGCCGGTGATGTCGTTGGCGATTTCGTCGAGGGTGTAGCCGACCGCGAGCTTGGCGGCGACCTTTGCGATCGGAAAACCGGTCGCCTTCGACGCCAGCGCCGAGGAGCGCGACACCCGCGGATTCATCTCGATCACGACCATGCGGCCGTCGGCCGGATTGACGCCGAACTGCACGTTGGAGCCGCCGGTCTCGACCCCGATCTCGCGCAGCACCGCCAGCGAGGCGTCGCGCATGATCTGGTATTCCTTGTCGGTCAAGGTCAGCGCCGGCGCCACCGTGATGGAATCACCGGTGTGCACGCCCATCGGATCGAGGTTCTCGATCGAGCAGATGATGATGCAATTGTCTTTTTTGTCGCGCACCACCTCCATCTCGAACTCTTTCCACCCCAGCACTGATTCCTCGATCAGGACTTCGTCGGTGGGGGAGGCGTCGATGCCGCGTTCGACGATCTCGATGAACTCGGCCTTGGTGTAGGCGATGCCGCCGCCGGTGCCGCCCATGGTGAAGGAGGGGCGGATGATCGCGGGCAGGCCGATGTCGTCGAGCGCACGCAGGCCGTCCGGCAAATTCTTGATCTGCACCGAGCGCGGCGTTTCCAGCCCGATCCGGGTCATGGCTTCGCGGAAACGGCCGCGATCCTCGGCCTTGTCGATGGCGTCGGCGGTGGCGCCGATCATCTCGACGTCGAACTTGGCGAGAGTTCCTTGCTTGCGCAGCGACAGCGCGCAGTTCAGGGCGGTCTGGCCGCCCATGGTGGGCAACAGCGCAAAGCCGCCGGGAACGACGTGCCGTTCCTTCTCGATGATCTTGGCAACGATTTCCGGCGTGATCGGCTCGATATAGGTGGCGTCGGCCAATTCCGGGTCGGTCATGATGGTGGCCGGATTGGAATTGACCAGGACGATGCGATAGCCCTCTTCCTTCAGCGTCTTGACCGCCTGGGTGCCGGAATAATCGAATTCGCAGGCCTGGCCGATCACGATGGGACCGGCGCCGATGATCAGGATGGTGGAAATGTCGGTTCTTTTGGGCATCAAGTCTCACGGACAGGGAATTAGGCACAAAAAAAGGGCGCGCATACCGCGCGTCCCTTGACCCCTAGCGCCAGGTTGCCCTTGCGCGCGGGGTGGTCTTTAGAACAGATTCCGCAACCGCGAAAGAGCCTTAAAGGCCCCATCAACCGGCATTTGGGCGTTTGAACCCGCGGAACCCGCCTACGCTCTTCGAGCTACGGCGCGGCAGCCTTCGTCGGAAGGCGGGAAGCGGCTTGCCGAGCCGAAGCTGCGGAGCAGCGAAGGCTGGAGGCCCGGCCTGGATTTGAACCAGGATAAAGAGCAATGCACTGCTCCCGCGTCGACGCTTTCCGCCACCGGGCCGATCCCGTTATCGCCGATCACGCCGGGGCGGGCCATGTTTACCGCTGATTAAGGATAACCGGTCGGCGCCGACTAAAACGCGGGCCACGCCACGAACGTCATCCGCCATGGATTGTGCCCGATATTGGAATGGGCGCGCGAGGCGGTAAATCCGGCTGCCGCGAGCTTCGCGACCATCTCGGTTTCGCCGTAACGCTGCAGCCCGACGCGCGCGCGCAATTGCCGGTAGTCCGACAATGCGGTTGAGACCAGCCCGATCAGGGCGTCTTTGAGGAAGCCATGGGTCGCCGCGAAGCGCAGCAGCGCGATCACGTCTCTGGCCATGCCGACCTCAGGGCGCAAAACGTCGCCCAGCACCAGCCGGCCGCCCGGTTTCAATAGCCGCCGGATCACCGCGAAAGCCTGATCGAGGTCGCCCGGCGCCATGTATTGGACCACCGAATTCATCACCGCGAGATCGATGGAATTTTCCTCCATTTTCCGCAAATCATCGAGCGAACGGACCCTGATTTTGGTGTTCGGGGCAAACCGGGCGATCAGCCGGCCGCGCACGCCCGGCGCGGGCTCGGCGAGGTAGAGCTTGCCGCAGGCCTCCGCTACCCGTGCGGCTGACAAGGCCTCGCCGCAGGCATAATCCAGCACCACCGCATCGGCTGATGGGATGTAGCCGATGATGTCCCTGGCGATCAGCTGAAAATGCAGGTCGCGATGCAGCCTGCTCGCATAAATCGTATGCGTGGAATCGTAGTAGTCGATCCAATCGTCCATGGTCGCGGGAGTCCGGCAAAACAGGGGTTCCGGCGGGGGAACCGGCATCTACATGATGCGTTAGATGGTCCGGCGGCCGGTGTCCAACGCCGTCAATGTCCGGGTTTCCTAACAGGAAGGTGCATCGTGAGCAAAGCCAAGTCTGACAAAGTGTCTCCCGATCTCGATACGCCCACTGATCTGCCGCCGGCGGCGGTCGAGAAGATCTCGGCGGCCCTCAACGTGCTGCTGGCGGATGCCTTCGCGCTCTACCTGAAGACCAAGAATTTCCACTGGCATGTCAGCGGACGGCACTTCCACGACTATCATCTGATGCTCGACGACCAATCGGATGCGATCTTCGCGAGCACCGATCAACTCGCCGAACGCGTCCGCAAGCTCGGCGGCACCACGCTGCGCTCGATCGGTCAGGTCAGCAAATTGCAGACCATCAAGGACAACAACGAAGAATATGTCCCGCCGCGCGAGATGCTGCGCGAGCTGATGGAGGACAACAAGCACATGGCCGCCGCGATGCGAAAGGCCCACGAACTCTGCGACGACCACAAGGATTCCGGTACCGCCGGGCTATTGGAAACCTTCATCGACGAAACCGAACGCCGCACCTGGTTCCTGTTCGAAGCCAGCCGCCAGGAAGGCAGCAACGCGGCGTAGATGCGGTTGCTGGCTCGCTTTGCGCAAAGCCTCGAGTGGAAAGGGCAAAGAAAAGAATCGGCGCCAGTCGCATCGCCCTCTCCCCTTGCGGGAGAGGGCATCACTGGCGCCAACAACAATTTCGCTGCGGTGAGGGGTTGGCTCCGCAAGCGCTTCGCTCGCGGACAGAACCCCTCATCCGGCAGCCTTCGGCTGCCACCTTCTCCCGCAAGGGGAGAAGGAAAGAGGGCACGCGCAATTAGCGCCGCTTCCACAACCTCACCAGCGGACCATCTGCCCCCATCACCGGGTCGGTCTTCGGCAGTTTGACCGCCGGAATCGTCTTCAGCGCTTTCCGGTGATTTTCGGGCGTCGGCCGCGTGACGTGCATTTTCGGGCCGGGCGGATACGCCCCGACCACGGAAAAATCAGAACTCGCCGACAGGCATTGATGGCCGGTGCCGGCGGGGAGAATGGCGACATCGCCGGCCGCGATCTCGAATTCCTTGCCGCCGTCGCCGCCGAAGCGGACCCGGGCATGGCCGCGCGCGACGCCGAGCGCTTCGTGCACCGTCGCGTGATAGTGCAGGTAATCGTAGACGCCGTTGCGCCACATATCGCCCCAGCCATTGGCGCCGAACAGTCCCTCGATTGTTTTCTCGGGGTGGTCGCTATCGACTGAAATCGCCCGCTTGTAGACCAGAAACGGCATCGGGTTGTTGGGGACTGACCCGTCGTCCGCAAAGACGAAGGCGAGCGGTTCGACGTCCGCGCTGACGACTGACATGGCCATTCTCCCGTGCTTGAGGATGAGCGCGGATTCAACCGATGTCAGCGCTTCACGTTCCCTTCGCGGTTTGCGTTGTCGTTTATTTGGCCGTTTACTTTGCCGTTTCCTTGGGGATCTCGAACACCAGGCAGGTCGTGGTGGCATGGGCGAGCAAGCGGCCCTTGCTGTCGGTGATCCGCGCCTCGGCGGTCGCGGTGCGGACCGCGCCGGTATCCCTGGTCATGCCCCGGATAAAACTGATCTTGAATTCGAGCGTGGTATAGCCGGTCCCCGGCGGCAGCATCGAGTGGACCGCAAGCCCCATCGCCGAATCAAGCAAAGTGGCGGCATAGCCGCCATGCACCGAGCCGATCGGATTGTAATGCCGGAAGCCGGGAACGCTGTGCATCACCACCACGCCCGGCTCGGCCGTGGAGTCGAAGGGCTCGATGGTCTGCATGATCGGCGGCGCCGGCAATGTTCCGTCGAAGATGGCGCGGACGAAATCGATACCCGCCATCGATGCCATCACTTGGGGAGGCGTGACGCCGTATTCGACGGCGGGGGCGGATGGATCGTCCATGGGGGCGGTTCCTGCGGCGGTGTATGATGATGGACATCATATTAAATGCTCGGGCGGCCCGCCAGCGCTTTTGATCCCACTCATTCGTCACGCCCGGACTTGATCCGGGCATCCATCATTCTTCGAAAAAGCTGGATTGCCGGGTCAAGCCCGGCAATGACGAGTTAGAGAGTCCCTGCGGTGCAGGGGAGCCTCTACCCGCCCTTGTTCGCCCGCATCAAATCCGCGAACCGCTTGAACAGGTAATGCGAGTCGCGCGGGCCGGGCGAGGCTTCGGGGTGGTACTGCACCGAGAATACCGGCTTGCCGTCGAGCTGGATGCCGCAATTGGAGCCGTCGAACAGCGAGATGTGGGTCTGGGTTGCTCCCTCGGGCAGGGTCGCCTGATCCACGGCAAAGCCGTGGTTCATCGAGGTGATTTCCACCTTGCCGGTGGTCTCGTCCTTGACCGGATGATTGGCGCCGTGATGGCCCTGATGCATCTTCTTGGTCTTGGCGCCGACGGCGAGGCCCAGCATCTGATGTCCCAAACAAATGCCGAAGGTCGGCATGCCCGAATTGATGACCTGCTGGATCACCGGCACGGCATATTTGCCGGTCGCGGCGGGATCGCCGGGGCCGTTGGAGAGGAACACGCCGTCGGGCTTCATCGCCAGGATGTCCTCGGCCGAGGTGGTCGCCGGCACCACCGTCACCTTGCAGCCTTCGCCGGCGAGCAGCCGCAGGATGTTGCGCTTGATGCCGTAGTCGATGGCGACGACGTTGAACTCGGGCGCGGTTTGGCGGCCAAAACCTTTTTCCCAGGCCCACGGCGTCTCGTCCCAGGTGAAGCGCTGGCCCGACGTCACCATCGGCACCAGGTCCATGCCTTCGAGGCCGGGCCATTCGCGCGCCTCTTCCTTGAGCCCGTGCAGGTCGAAGTGGCCGTCTTTGGCGTGGGCGATCACGGCGTTCGGCATGCCCTTGCTGCGGATCAGCGCGGTCAGCGCGCGGGTATCGATTCCGGAAAGACCGATGATGCCGCGCGCCCTCAGCCATTGGTCGAGATGGCGCGAAGCGCGGTAATTCGACGGGTCGGTGATGGCGGAGCGCAGGATCACTCCGCGGGCGCCCGGCGTCGCCGCCATGTTCACGGTTTCGATGTCTTCGTCGTTGGTGCCGACATTGCCGATATGCGGAAAGGTGAAGGTGATGAGCTGCCCGGCATAGGAGGGATCGGTGAGAATCTCCTCATAGCCGGTCATCGCGGTGTTGAAGCAGACTTCGCCGACCGCGTGGCCTTCCGCGCCGAGGCCGAAGCCTTCCAGCACGGTGCCATCGGCAAGCACGAGGAGCGCGGTCGGTTTGTGATCCGGCCAGGCTGAGGGGTTTTCAGGGGTTGTCATGAACGCATTACATAGTCGTCGCATGCGCGTGCGTCAAAGCCGGAAACTGCGGATTCACATGCGCTTTCCCGCTGATTTGACAGGCGGCGCGCGGGTCCTAATCTGCGATTCCCGCCGTCTGATCGATTTACCCCGAAAATTGCCCAATCCGGAGCCGTGCATGGACAATACGATGCCGATTTTGCTCGTTCCCGGTCTGGTTTCATCGCCCAGAATATTCGCACCCGTCGTGCCCGCTATGTGGCGATTCGGGCCCGTGACCGTGGCCAATCACAAGCGCGACGACAGCATCGGCGCGATCGCGCGGCGGATTTTGGCCGAGGCGCCGCCGCGTTTCGCGCTGGCCGGGCATTCGATGGGCGGCTACATCGCCTTCGAGATCATGCGGCAGGCGCCGCAGCGGGTAGCAAAACTGGCGCTGATCAATACCCAGGCGCGCCCCGATACGCCGGATGCGACCGCGCGCCGCCGCGGCCAGATGGCGCGGGCGCAAGCCGGCGGCTATCGCGCCGTGCTCGACGAACTGTTTCCCGGCTTCGTGCATCCGTCGCGGCGCGAGGACTCCGGCTTGCGCCAACTGGTGCACGACATGGGCGAGGATGTCGGCGCCGACGCCTTCGTCCGCCAGCAGACCGCTGTCATGGGCCGGGCGGATTCGCGGCCGACGCTCACCGCGATTGCCTGTCCGACGCTGGTCCTGACCGGCGATGAGGATAACACCATCCCCAACGCGCTGTCGGTGGAGATGGCGGACCGCATTCCCGGCGCCAAACTCACCATCCTTCCGCAGTGTGGCCACCTTCCGCAGGTGGAACAGCCGCAGGCGACCGCGGATGCTCTGGTCGGATGGCTGCTGATCTGAGTTGTCTGGTTGGCGCGAACGGCCTAGATCAGGGGCTCATGACGATGCGGCCCTTGGGGTTCGCGAGAGGACAGGACGATGCTGCGCGACGACATCAACAATGCGGTCAAGGACGCGATGCGGGCCAAGGACGAGCGCAAGCTGTCCACGCTGCGGATGGTCAATTCCACCATCAAGAACGCCGACATCGCCGCGCGCGGGGAAGGAAAACCGCCGCTCAGCGACGCCGACCTGCTTTCTGTGTTCCAGAAGATGATAAAACAGCGCCAGGAATCCGTGGAATTGTACGACAAGGGCGGCCGCGCCGAACTCGCCGCAGCAGAGCGCGAGGAGATCGCGATCATCTCGGCCTATCTGCCGAAGCAGATGTCGGAAGCCGACGTCAAGGCGGCGATTTCAGCCGCGATCGCCGAGACCGGTGCCGCCGGGATGAAGGACATGGGCAAGGTGATCGGCGTCCTGAAGGCGAAATACGCCGGGCAGATGGATTTTGCGAAGGCCAGCGGCATGGTGAAGGCGGCGCTGACGGGGTGAGTTTGTCGTCGCGCGGATCGTACCTCTTCCCTTCTCCCCTTGTGGGAGAAGGTGGCGCGGACGAAGTCCGTGCCGGATGAGGGGTCTGCATCCGCTGAGAGAGACCCCTCACCCGCCTCGCTTCGCTCGGCACCCTCTCCCACAAGGGGCTAAGGCGTGCACACATCTCTGAGTCTCCAACCCTGAGCCATTTGTTCGAAGCGATGCCAGCCACGGCGCATGGTGATTGGGCCCGGTGGGCGTTCGGAGGTGTAACCGGTCCAGCCACCGAGGCGCGCAACAATCCAGGCGAGCCAGCCGATCGATCGCCTGGGATGAGGATTTTTCTGCTTGGCTGTTTTGCCTTCGAGACGGATCTGCAAGGCCTCGAGCATTGGCAATTGTTCCACCGCTACCACGTCGGTGGCCGGGCGATCGACCGTGCCGTCGCGGGCGAGGACGAGCTGCATGATCTTGGTGGCGGCAATCATTGCGATGGCGGCAAGCTTGAACAAGGCATCGGCCGCTTCGACCTGGCTGCTCTCAAGGTCGAGACCCTGGCTCTTGCTGGTGCGGAACAGCTGTTCGACGTGCCAGCGCTCGCGATACCAACCAACGATCTCCAAGGCCTGCGCAACCGTCGTAACCTCATGAGTGGTAAGCAGACGCCAGTGGATCGGCCCCTCGACGGCGGTATCAAGCTCCCTGACCTCGACCAGACGCAAGGTCAATTGATGCGCGGCTGCGGGATCGCTGCAGTTGCCCGGGCGCTTGATCGTCACTTCGCCAAAGCGCAGCGCCACCTTGGCCGTGCGAGCCGGGCGACCGGGCTGGGCTCGGACCTCCAGCTTGAAGCGATGCCGGACCGGCCAGCTTTCGGTAATGCCAAACAGCCGACCGCCACCCACCAAGGCGCGATCACGACAGGCACGCGTGAGCAGATGGGTGCGCGCGTCAGGTATCCGGTCAAACTCTTCGTAAATATCGCTCTCGCGGTCGCCGATCACGGTGACCATCGCTGCCGCAGCAAGCGCGCTCTTGGCGCTCGCCGCCCCCTTAATCCAACGATAGGATTCTTTCTCTTCGATCGGTTGACGCCGGTAATCAGGGGACGCTGGCCCCTGACGCGTCCAGATCTGCATTCCAGCCAACCCGAGCAAGGCTCCGCTGCCCGCATCAATCGCCAGCACGGGGTGCACAAACAAGCCCGGATCGCGTCCGTTGCCGGATGGCCCAAGACCCCGGACCCGTCCGGCGTGCCTGGCATAGTTCAGTTCCGTCGTGTCCTGGATTGCAAGCACATGCAGGCCCGCGACACGGTCCGACAGAACTTCTGCATTATGCACAGCAATTTCGTTCGCTGTCACATTCGGATTATTCAGCCAGCGGCTGAACCCCACCCACTCAGCTCGGCCGTCGGACGCCGCACGCAGGTTCATCGTGACGCGTTCAACGGCGCGCTGCAACAACAGCGCCCCCTTTTGGCCAGTCGCACATCGCCAAAGCGACCGACTGACCAATCCATCCCTTCCATCAATGCGATCATCCTTCTTGTGGACCGCAATGCAAGGAATCAGACTCGATTCACTCATGGCAAGAAAAATGTTATTGAAATTGTGTGCACGCCTTAGCCCACAAGGGGAGAGGGTTTGTCCCGCGACCGCATTGGTCTAGTCTCTCCGCCATGCTCACCGAAGCCTCCAATTACGACGATCTCTATCGCAACTTCCGCTGGGAGATTCCGGCGCGGTTCAACATCGCGACCGCGTGCTGCGATCGCCATGCCGACGGCTCGGGCCGGCTGGCGCTGATCTATGTCGATGAGGACGGCGGCGGTGCGCGCACCTCGTTCGACGACATCAGCGAGATGTCGCGCCGTTTTGCCAATGTGCTGAAAGCCGACGGCCTTGCGCGGGGCGACCGCGTCGCGGTGTTCCTGTCGCAGTCGCTGGAACTGCCCATTGTGCACATGGCGGCGTTCCGTGCCGCGTTGGTGTCGATTCCGCTGTTTGCGCTGTTCGGCGAGGATGCGCTGGAGTTTCGTCTGTCGAATTCGGGCGCGAGGGCCATCGTCACCGACGAGACGGGATGGGAGAAGCTTGCAAAAATCCGCGACCGGCTTCCGGATCTTCGCAACGTATACCTCATTGGCGATGGCACTCATGCCGGCACCAGGTCGTTCTGGCCGTCGCTCAGGTCGGCGTCGGCGGAATTTGCGACCGTCGATACCGCGGCCGACGATCCCGCGATGATCATTTACACCTCGGGTACGACGGGCAATCCCAAGGGCGCGCTGCACGGCCATCGCGTGGTGCTCGGCCATCTGCCGAATGTCGAGATGTGCCATGATTTCCTGCCCAAGCCCGGCGACCTGATGTGGACGCCGGCCGACTGGGCCTGGATCGGCGGCCTGATCAACGCGCTGCTCGGCGGCTGGTATCATGGCGTGCCGATCGTCGGCCACCGCGCGCGAAAATTCGAGGCGCAGGCGGCGATGCAGATGATGGCCGACCACGGCATACGCAACGTGTTCCTGCCGCCGACGGCCTTGAAATTGATGCGGCAGGCCGGCGTCAGCCACGCCGGCGTCAGGCTGCGCAGCATCTTCACCGGGGGAGAGTCACTGGGCGGTGAATTGCTGGACTGGGTGCGCGCGACCTTCGGCATCGATGCCCACGAAGTCTACGGCCAGACCGAGTGCAATCTCGTGGTCGGCAGCAACGCAAAACTGTTTCCGATCCGCCCGGGCTCGATGGGCAAGGCGACGCCCGGCTTCGACGTGCGCATCGTCGACGCGGAGGGCAACGAACTGCCGCGCGGAAAACGCGGCATCATCGGCGTGCGCCAGCCCAATCCCTGCACCATGATCGAATACTGGAAAAATCCGGAAGCGACCGCAAAAAAATACGCCGGGGAATTCCTGCTCACCGGCGATCTCGGCGTGCAGGACGACGACGGCTATTTCTGGTATGTCAGCCGCGAGGATGACGTGATTACCACCGCCGGTTATCGCGTCGGGCCGTCGGAAATCGAGCACACGCTGATGAAGCATCCGGCGGTGGCGATGTCGGCGGTGGTCGGAATTCCCGATCCGATCCGCACCGAAGCGATCAAGGCGTGGATCGTGCTGCGGCCGGGCTTTGCGCCTACTGATGCGCTGGCGCGCGAGATCCAGGATTTTGTGAAAGTGCAACTCGCCGCGCATGAATATCCACGCTTCGTGCAGTTCGTGGAAACGTTGCCGATGACGGCGACCGGCAAAGTACTGCGGCGGGAGTTGCGGGCGCTGGGGTAGCGCCCACACACCCCCATCGTCATTGCCGGGCTTGACCCGGCAATCCATCGCTTCACGAGAATCTTGAAGGTGGATGGAGACGCGGGTCAAGCCTGCGTATGACGACTGAATACGTTGAAGCATCGCCGTGCTCTCTTAACCTCGCCCCGCTTGCGGGGAGAGGTCGAAATTCTCGCATCGCGAGAATTTCGGGTGAGGGGGACTCACCGCGCGCACCTCACCATCGATATTCGCGGATCGGTTCAACCGGCATGATTGTCGACACTTTGGACCGGCATGATCCCCGACAGTTTGGGTTGAGCGGCCTGTTCACCCGGGTCGCGGAGCCGCTCACGAAGCGGAGCGAACCGGGTGAACAGGCCGCGGCGATCGATGAGGCCGATGTCCAGATCGCAGAAGCGCACGATGTGGTCACCGGTCTGGAGCTCAGCAACGCCAACAAGTTCATCCACCAGCGCTTCACCGATGAATACAAACTCGCCTTTCCATTTGATCTCGCCGTTGCCGCGGACGCGACGGACCTGATGATCGGCGTCGTACCAGGGATCTTCCGCGCGCGGCGGCATGGTGCGCGGGGAGCGGCTGTAGAACTCTGCCGGCGGCCGTTGGTCCAGCGCTTCGTGCGGACGTTCCTCGTTGTAATGCTTTCGGAACATGTCAAAGCGGGCCTGCTGCTCGGGTGCGTTGCTGGCTGGCGGGACCGAGGTCTGTGCCTTCAGCGTGCGGTGCATGCGCTCGTGTCGGCCATTCTCCTGCGGCGAGGCGGGATGGATGAAGTGCGGTGTGATGCCGAGCTTCATCCACCAGGCCGACAGCCGGGTGAGACCGCCCGGGCCACGCGAGCCGAACGGCGAACCATTGTCGCAGCGGATCGCAAGCGGCAGGCC
Organism: Bradyrhizobium erythrophlei; assembly: GCF_900129425.1. Taxonomy (NCBI): domain Bacteria; kingdom Pseudomonadati; phylum Pseudomonadota; class Alphaproteobacteria; order Hyphomicrobiales; family Nitrobacteraceae; genus Bradyrhizobium; species Bradyrhizobium erythrophlei. Next base: position 871,868 of record NZ_LT670817.1, read on the forward strand.
ATGCTCACGGAAAGCCCGTTCAAAACAGGGGCGAACGCCCTCAATAGTGGGGGCGACAATGCGGAGTTCGATCAGAAAACGGCTGTGACTGTCTGCTACCGTCAAGGGATCGATCCGCCGCTGGTCGCGGGTGCGAAACCAGCCCTTGAAGTCCGTACTCCACTCATCATTGGCGCTCGTCACCGGCGTGCAGGGCCGCCGCTGGTCGAGCGGGCGACGGCGCCGCTTCACCGGCGAGACCAAGCCTGCGCGCTTGAGAATGTCCCCGATCGTCGAGGCGGCAGGCCAGGCGATCTCGGGGGCATCCCGATCAAGCACCGCCAACAGCTTGCGCGGCCCCAGATACGGAAATCGCCGCCGCGCCGCGATCACCTTCTCTGCAATCGCACCGTTCGTGGTCTGCCAACACTGCAAGGGCGCATGCGAGCGGTCCTGAAACCAGGCCGGATCGCCGCTCTCTTTCCGCTTGCGCCATTCGTAAAACGTGTCGCGGCAAATCCCGTAGCGCCGGCACACCTCCGATACGCTCCAGTTCCCGCTCTCGTACTCCAAAAACATCCGAATACGCTCTTCCATCCGACCGGTCTCTCTAAATGGCATCGAAGGGTCCTCCCTCCGGCGCATTCTGAAACCTGTCGGGAATCATCCCGGTCTAAAATGTCGGGAATCTATCCGGTCCGTACCATCGAAGAGCCCCTCACCCCAGCCCTCTCCCCGCAAGCGCGGGGCGAGGGAGCGCACCGGCCGCGCTCGTTCGCTACGGCGTCGCGATCCCCATCGCCTTCAGCGCCGCCAGCATCCGCTGCGGCGGCTCCATCTTGATCACGAGCGGTTCGCCAGTCTCCAGCAGGCTCTTCAGGCTCGACAGGATCGCGGGCCAGCCCGCTCGGCCACCGGAGAGGATGTCGTCGCTGATCGGCCGATCGTGGGCCTCGGTCATCGTCAGCCGTACGGCATCGCCGGCAGGCTCGATGTCATAAGTCACGAGCGTGAGGCCGAGCTTCTCGAGCAGATTGGGCCAGTTGACGTTCCAGGTGATGGTGAGCTTGCGCGGGGCAACGCATTCGATCACCCTGCCGTCGATGTGAACCGAACCGTCGGGCGCGCGGACCACGAACGCGCCGCCGACTTTCAGCTCGGCCTCCACCGCGAGGCCGGAAAAGTATTTTCGGGAGAACTCCGCCGTGGTCAGCGCCTGCCAGACTTTCTCCGGCGTGGCGGCAATGTAGATGGTATAGACGGTGGCCGGCTTGAAGTGCTCGAGATTCATGATCGATAGGCCTCTTCAAGCTCGTCGATGAACAGCGCGTCGAGCGGGATGACAAGCGCCTCGCCGGATTCCAGCAGGCTCTTCAGGCTGGACATGATCGCCGGCCATCCCTTCGAGATGCCGTCGATCACCACGCTGTCTTCCGCGAAGTCTTCATGTGTCAGCGTCAGCTTGACCAGCTTGCCGTGCGGCTCGAGCACGAAGGTGACGCGCGAGGGCCGCTCGTTCCGGGCCGCTTCGTTGAGGATATGGCGGAAGGTGTAAGATAGCCGCCGCGGCCGCTCGGCTTCGAGGACCTCGCCGACGTCAGTGGTCCTGCCGTTCAGCACCAGCGAGAACGGCGAGCCGACCTTCCAGTCCGAGACCACGCGGGTGTCCCACCAATAGCGCTTGGTGAAATCGCTCGAGGTCAGCGCCTCCCACAATTTCTCCGGCGTGGTCTCGATATAGGTGACGTAGATGAATTCGGGCCTAGGCACAGGCGGTTTCCTTCGCCACCGGTGGCGGATCGATATCGAGGACCCGTCCGGTTTCCAGCAGGCTCTTCAGGCTCGCCAGCACCATCGGCCATCCGCCGGAGATGTTGCGCAAGGTGACGCCGCGTTCATCGAGTTCATCATGCGTCACGGTCAGCTTGATGACCTTGCCGCGCGGTTCCAGATCGAAGGTGACGCGGGATGTGCGTTCGCGCTGTGCCTCGGGTGAACAGGAGTCCCAGGAATAGGCCAGCCGCTTTGGCGGGTCGACGACGAGGACCTTGCCCTGGATGGTCGGATGGCCTTGCTTGGAGAAACGATACTCCGAGCCGACTTTCCAGTCCGAGGCGCAGCGGTGGCCGAACCAGTAGCGCTCGGTGAAATCGCCGTCGGTCAGGGCCTGCCAGAGTTTTTCGACCGAGGTTTCGATGTAGGTGGTGTAGACGAATTCCGGCTTATTCATCGCGCTTCTCCAGTTGGCGTTTCAATTCGTGGAGCGCGACAAGCTTGCCGCGCTCGAATTTCCTGATCCACCGCTCGCCGATCTGATGGATCGGCACCGGGTTTAGATAATGCAGCTTCTCGCGGCCGTGCCTGAAGGTGGTGACGAGGTTGGCGGCCTCGAGAATCGCAAGGTGCTTGGTCACGGCCTGCCGCGTCATGGCAAGCCCGTCGCAGAGATCGTTCAGGGTCTGTCCGTTTTTGTCGTGAAGCCTGTCCAGCAGCGACCGTCTCGAAGCATCGGACAGCGCTTTGAAGACCTCATCCATGGCCGGCATAATAGGCAACCAAAAGGTTGCATGTCAAGACGGTGTATTGGCACCTCATTTCGCTGTGCTACCAATGCGATCAACCAACCAGGATTGGTTTGGGCAAAATGGGTGGAAAAAAGCATGACCGGTCATGTCAAACTGGCAACGTATCTCTGTCTCTCCTTCATCATATCGTTCATCACCTCCGGCGGCGGCGCTTCTGCGCAGCAGCAAGTGATCGGGGCGCCGCCCGAAGCCTCCAACATGAAACTGGTCGGGACCAACGACCTGCAGGCGCGCAGCGCCTATCAGCCGACGATTCATCATCAGGGCGATCGCTGGATCGCCTATATCGGTCACCACGGCGGGACCGACGATATTCCGGATCCGGTCAATCCGATGACCGGAAAGGCCGAGCCGAACGGCACCTCGATCGTCGATGTCACCGATCCCGCGCATCCGAAATATCTCCATCACATTCCCGGTCAGGAAGGAAAGTACGAGGGCGGCGGCGCGCAGATGGTGCGCGTCTGCGACGGCAAGACGCTGCCCAAGGGCGATCCCAACGCGGTTTACATGCTGCGCACCTTCGGCAGCGAAGCCCATGAAATCTGGAACGTCGCCGATCCCGCCAATCCGGTGCTGATCACCCGGCTCGGCGGGCTGAAGGATACCCACAAGAGCTGGTGGGAATGCGACACCGGCATTGCCTTTCTGGTGTCGGGCGCGCCGGACTGGCGCACCCGCCGCATGACCCAGGTCTACGACCTCAGCGATCCCGCCCATCCCCAGAAGATCAGGGATTTCGGCCTTCCCGGCCAGGAGCCGGGCTCGACCGGCGCGGTGCCCACCGAATTGCACGGGATGATCTCGACCGGTCCGAAGGACAACCGGATCTACTTCGGCTACGGCACCGACAAGGGCGGTTTCCTGCAGATCGTCGACCGCGACAAGCTGCTCAACGGCCCGAAGGAGCCGACGCCGGATAATCTTCGCTTTCCGGAAATCTCGAGGATGCCGATGTCCGCCTTCAACGGCGCCCACACCACGTTTCCCATGCCGGGAATGCCGATTGCCGAGTTCGCCAAGGACAAGGACGGCAAGACCCGCGACATCGTGATGATCGTCGATGAGGCGATCCTCAATGAATGCGGCGAGCCGCGGCAGATGGTGTGGTTCGCCGACGTCACGGTCGAGAATCGCCCGATGATGATTTCGAGCTACACCGTGCCGGAAGCCAGCGGATCGTTCTGCGAACGCGGCGGACGCTTCGGCTCGCATTCGTCGAACGAGAGCATGGCGCCGGTGTTCTACAAGAAGATGGCGTTCATCGCCTTCTTCAATGCCGGCGTTCGCGCGCTCGACATCCGCGATCCCTATCACCCGAAGGAAGTCGGCTATTTCATCCCCTCGATTACTGCTGCGACCGACAAGCGCTGCGTGCCGGTCGACGGCAAGGACCGCTGCAAGGTCGCGATCCAGACCAACAATGTGGAGACCGATGAGCGCGGCTATATCTACATCGTCGATCGCGCCAACACCGGCCTGCATATTCTGCAGCTGAGCGGCCCGGCGCGCAGTGTGGCCGGACTGCCGTGAGACGGTAGGGTGAGATGCGCAAGGTCCTGCTGACAGCGTTTGCGGTTTGCTCGCTGTCGGGCGTTGCCGCCTACCAGTACGCCCGGTCGGACACGGATGCCTGGCGCGAGATCGCCTGGCCGTTTCCGCGCGACGGATGGCCGGCGGGGCGCGCCTTCCGCTGTGCTGCGGCCGCGTGCGGGAATGAAGTCGAACTCTATGTGCGGCCCAAGATCGGCTTCTGCAACTGCGACTCCGGCGTCGCCGATGACGACGAGGTCGATCGCGTCGCCGATCTCGATCTGATGAGCGAGCGCTTCGTTCCGCTGGCGCCGGGCAAGGTCACCGAAATCGACGGCATGAAGGGACGGTCAAGGCCCTATGATCTCAGGATGTCCGACGGCTCGCAGCACACCGCGATCGGCATCGCGGTGTCGCGACACTGCAACCTGCTGGTCGCGGTCGCGCACGGCAAGGGCGCTGCGTCAGGCGTGCAGCGTGAGGCGGTCGAGTTTCTCGGCTCGCGCGACATGGCGCACTGGATGACCGCTGCGATCGATGGAGGCTAACTCGGGAGAAGGGCGCGAAGCGCGCCTCTCTATTGCCCGTGGCTGACCAGCACGTAGCGGCACGCGGCAGTTAGCTTCGGACGGTTTTCCTTGAGACAAGCCAGAATGGTAAAATCGCCTTGATCCATCAGCTTGCGGCAAAAACGCTGGACGTCGCGCGTGCATGCCACCTCATCCTGCTTTGTGCCGCTATGAGCAAGGGCGTTGGTCGAAACCGAAACAGACAGCAGGCTGAGCGCGATAAAAAACTTGTGCATTGTGTTCACTCCTTCAGACCTTAGACACTGGATTGACATTGGAGAGGCGGAGCGCCGTTCATTCCATCACCATCGCATGGTCGTTTTCGTCAGGCGTTGCGGCGCGCCGCAGCAGCAGGACGAGGGGAATGGCGGCAAGCGAAAGGATCATCATCAATTTGAAATCATCGATGTAGCTGATGATTGAAGCCTGCGTTTGTATGACCTGATCGAGTGCTGCGCGTCCGCTCGCGGTCCACGGGCTCCATGTTTGCAGCACCGTGCTGTTGTTGAACGCGTGATTGACAGCTGTGACATGGCTGGCGATGGTCGCGTGATTGACCTGGTTGTTTCTTGTCAAGAGATAGGAGACCACCGATATTCCTACGCTGGAGCCGACGTTCCGCGACAGGTTGTAGAGACCGGTACCGTCGGCGCGCTGTTCGGGTGCGAGCGTCGCGAACGTCACGGTCGTGAGCGGGACGAACAGGAATCCAAGTCCTGCTCCTTGGATGAATCCGGTTACCGCGATCGTCCACTGCGAGACGTTCGGATTCCATCCGGTCATGTCGTACATGGCCCAGGCGGTCAGCAGCAGGCCGGTCATGAGCAGCAGCCTGATATCGATCCGTCCGATCAGGCGCCCGACCAGGAACATGCAGACCATGGTGCCCAGACCGCGTGGGCCCATGACGATCCCTGCGGTCACCACGGGATAACCCATCAGCGTCTGCAGATAGGGCGTCAACAACGCCAGGGATGCCAGATAGGTTATCCCGACGATGAAGATGAACAGCACCCCGACCGAGAAATTTCGATCGAGAAACAGTCTGGGATTTACGAAGGAATTTTTCGCCGTAAAGGTGTGGACGAGAAAGATATAAAGTGCCGATGCGCAGACGACCGCCTCGATCAGAATTTCGACGGAGGAGAACCAGTCAAGTTGCGCACCCCGGTCCAGAAACACCTGCATGGCGGCAATAGCGAGGCTCAGGCTGCCGAATCCGAGCCAGTCGAGCTTCGCCGCCGCGCTGGTCTTCGTCTCCCTCAGAAAGAACGATATGCCCGCGAATGCGAGCACTCCCAGGGGCACGTTGATATAGAATACCCATCGCCAGCTGTAGTGGTCGGTCAGCCAGCCGCCGATCACCGGCCCCAGCACGGGCCCCACCATCACCGATACGCCGAACACGGCCATGGCGGACCCGCGTTCTTCCACCGTGTAGATGTCGAGCAGAACAGACTGGCCAAGCGGAACAAGCGCTGCGCCGAAGAATCCTTGCAGCAATCGGAAAGCCACGATCTGGACCAGCGACTGCGCAATGCCGCACAGCACGGATGCCATCACGAAACCGACGACGGCCGCCATCAGGACGCGCTTGCGGCCGAACCTGTTTGCAAGAAACCCCGATGGCGGGGTCATGATGGCCGCGGCCACGATATAGGAGGTCAGCACCCAGTTGATCTGATCCGCGCTCGCCGACACGCTGCCCTGCATATAGGGAAGCGCGACATTGGCGATCGTCGTATCCAGCGCCTGCATGACAACGGCGAGGATGACACACAGTGTAACCGCGGGCCGGTTGATCGGCCGCGGCGCATTTGCAGGGGCATCCGCCATGTTCAGCTTCCCGATCCAAAGAGATCGGTTATGAAACTGGGAAATCCACGGGCATGCCCGGTGTCGACATTCACCTCTACGCTCATGCCGACGCGCAGCGGTGGCTTGCCGGGCACATTGTTGACAAGGATGCGCATCGGAACGCGCTGAACGACCTTGACCCAGTTACCGCTGGTATTCTCGGCCGGAAGCAGCGAGAAGCTCGAGGCGGATGCCGGGCTTATGCTGTCGACCGTTCCGGTCCATCGCTCGCCCGGATAGGTGTCGACGTCGACCGTGACTTTCTGTTTGGGCTTGACATACGTCAATTCGGTCTCCTTCGGGCTCGCCTGAACCCAGACGTGATCGGTGGAAACGATGTTGAATGCCGTTGCCGCGGCGGCAAGATATTGACCGGGCTGCAGCGACGGCACGTTGGTCACGATGCCGGCGAAGGGGGCTCGCACCATCGTGTGCGCAAACTGGCGCGCGGCCTCATCGCGCGCGGCCAAAGCATCCTTGTATCGCGGATGATCCTCGATCGGCGCGTCGGGGTCGCCGTTGAGGTTGGCGGCGAGGCCGACGAGTTGCTGCTGCAGCGAGGCGAGCTTTTGCTGCGAGTTCTGCAGCGTATTGCGGGCGGCGTCGAAGGTGGCCCTTGGGGTAAAATTGTTGGCGATTAATTGCTCCTGGCGCTGGAAGTTGACGTTGTTGAAATCGACATCTTTCTGTGCCTGTTCAACCTGGGCCTGCATGTTGCGGTAACTGGCCTGGAGCGCGACGAGATCATTGCGCGTATTTCCGACCTGGGCCTCGGCGCGATCCAGCGCCAGTTGAAATTGCAGAGGATCGAGCTTGAACAAGACGTCGCCCTTGGCGACCTTTTGATTGTCGTGCACCAATACCTGCGTGACGATGCCGGAGACGTCGGTTGACAATCCGACCGTGTCGGCTTGCACATAGGCGTTGTCCGTCGACATGGTTGCACCGCCCGTCACATAAAAATATCCGCCGACAACGAGCGCCACGGGCAACAACGCGAACATTAACGGCCGACGCAACGATTTCTTCGACGTAACGGAACTGGCCGCCGCAAGGGGGTGAAGCGGTTCAGCCGATGGCCTCACCTCGGACTTGCGATCGTCCGGCCCGACCTTCGATTCCGGCTCGGCTGACTCGCCTGTGCCCGGACCCCTGGCCTCCGGCAGACGGCGCGTCAGACGATAGACCTTGTCGTCAGGGAGGCGGGGGCCGCTCGGTACGGAGTCGGCGCTGTGAATATTCGGCTCGATTTCGCTCGGATTAGCCATGACTTGCTCTTTTTTCCTGGTGCCCGCGCGTCACATCGGTCAGTCAGGTTTCGCGTCGAACCTGGCTGCGGCGCTGCTAGCGCCGGAGTTCGGCGTTGGCCGGGTGCGCGAGGGGTGCGCGTAACCCGCGGGTCGAGACTAACTTTACAAACTGCGCTCATACCGCTAGTCAAATAAAACCACACTGTATCGTTTATATAAGCCAACTTCAGAGACCTGACAAGGAGGATTGTGGATGACGAAGATGGAACCGACGTAAGGCGAGGCCAGTGCCGTGTTCGCGGAACCGGCAGGCACGTGATCTTCCCGTCGAGAGGGGAGAGCACCCGCGGTGCGATGGATACGAAGCAGTGACGGCGTCTACCGCCCAGTTCCGATGGCCTGGGCGAGTCCCGCAGCCGTCGTGATGATGGCCTGCCGCGGAAAGACCTTCTCCAGCAGCACCCGATGCACTTCCTCGTCGCCGTCAGAGCAGCAATCGCCGACGACCAGCAGTTTGTAGTCCGCGTCGGCGGCATGGCGCAGGGTCGAGAGTACGACGCCGCTGGTGACGATCCCCGTCAGGATCAGGGTCTCGATGCCGTTGGCGCGCAGCATCAGGTCGAGATCGGTCCCGGCGAAGGCGCTTACCCGATGCTTGGTGACGACGATTTCCTCGGCCAGCGGCGCGACGGCCGGATGGATCTTCGCATTTTCGGCACCCGCGGCGAATGCGCCCGAGGCCTTGAGCCCGCTGAACGTCGCATTTCGGCCGCTGACCTCCGGATAGCCGGGGCGGAAGCCCACGACCACATAGATCACCCGCATCCCGGCTGTGCGCGCCGCGGCGACCAGCTTCGCCGTCCGATCGAGCAGCGCCTCCGCACCGGCGGCATAGTTGTCGACGATCAGCATCTGGAAATCCATGACGAGCAGCGCGCTCGTCCGGCAATCGATCGAAAGATTGTCTGCCATTGCTGGTCCTGCTCCTGGGCTGCCCGCAGCGCTATGGGTGCGGGCGTTGCCAGCGCCCGAGCCTGGCGATGGCCGGTTCCGCGACGGGTGGGCGTAACCCGCGGGCCCAGACCAACTTTACAAACTGCGTTTAGTAAAATCAAACCACACTGTATCGTTTGTATACTCCAACTTCAGGGATCCGACAAGGAGGATTGTGAATGACGAAAGGGGAATGGCGGGGATGGTGGAGGCCATTTGGCTTGACGGTGCCCACGGCCTGCGGATCTCGATCAAGGGCGTCACGATGGAAAGTGGCCTGTCTCAACCGTCAAATTCGCGCAAAAGCAGATGAAGGTCGCGCCTCAGCGAGGTCTCACGCCGTTCAAGAAGAGCTTGACGGCAGCCTGTCTCCGCTGTTCCTGCATCTTGGGACGGGTTACGATGCCGTGGAGGCGGTCGGAAGTCCCCAGCACAAGACTGAGGAACAGGTCGGCCGCAATTGCGGGGTCCTCCAGCTTGATCTGGCCGCGGTCGGCAAACTGCTGAAGAAGAATCGTGACGGCCCGAACTCCACGCAGCCAACCCTCTTCATGGGCGAGCTTTGCCAGTTCCGGAAACTGGACGGCCTGCGCCGCCAGCGTCCGCCGCAGCATGATCACCTCAGGTGTCGAAGCGTGCACCATCATGAGCCGGCTAAGATCGTGCAGCGTCGTCTCGACGCTCTTCGGATTGACCTTCGCGGCCTCCGCCGCCGCCGATAGTGGAGCGAGCCAGCGTTGAATCGTGGCTCGCAGGACGGCCGCGAACAGATCACGCTTGTCATGATAACGCGCATAGACGGTCGGCTTGCTCACGCCGGCGGTTTCCGCGACCGCATCGATCGACGTGCAATCAAAACCTCGCTCCATGAACAGCTTTGTTGCGACGTCGAGCAAGCGCGCGTCACGCCGCACAGCCTCCTCGCGCGTGGGACGGCCGCCGCCCCCCCGCCGGACAGGACGCTCCGCAACAATTCCTTCCTTCGCCATCCAAAGCCCCTTGTCAGCCTGCTGAAGTTGGATTATGTAAACGATACAGTATAGTTTTTAGAGGTCGGACTATCAACGATCTTCGTAACATAAGTCGTAAAGCGCCGGATAGCCGCGCCTGTTGACGACACGACGTTCAACCATCCACCGCTAGCGCTGGCGAACAACCCCGTCCCCCGAAACGGTCGCCGCGCGAGAGCCGCCGAGCAGCCCCCTCGGCGGCTCTCATGGCTGGTCAGGCACATGTCCGGAGGGCAATTTTTCCCTTGCGATGCGATCGTGCATAGTCAAAACGGTCATTGCACCCCACGCGAGTCCCACCATGTCACTTCATCTCTATCTCGCCTTTGTCGCCGCCTGCATCGCGCTGGCGCTGTTGCCGGGACCGATGGTCACGCTGGTGATCGCCAACGGCGTGAGGCGGTGGAGTTTCTCGGCTCGCGCGACATGGCGCACTGGATGACCGCTGCGATCGATGGAGGTTGAGGCGTCGCCTTCTTCCCTTCTCCCCTTGTGGGAGAAGTTGGCACGGACGTAGTCCGTGCCGGATGAGGGGTTACGGTCTATCGATAGATCGGAACCCCTCACCCGTCCGCGATGCTTCGCGTCGCGTCCACCCAAGAGCGAGCTTCGCTCGTCTCGACTCCAACAAGGGGAGAGGGGAAGAGGCGGCTTTTTCCGCATCATAGAATGGTGCATAAGCAACCAGCCATTCGATCCACCCGCGAGTCCCACCATGTCCCTTCATCTCTATCTCGCCTTCGTCGCCGCCTGCATCGCGCTGGCGCTGTTGCCGGGACCGATGGTCACGCTGGTGATCGCCAACGGCCTGCGCCATGGCACCCGCGCCGCGCTGACAAACATCGCCGGTGCGCAGCTCGGCCTCGCGATCGTGATCGGCATCGTGGCGATCGGGCTGACCTCGCTGATGGCGACCATGGGTTACTGGTTCGATTGGGTGCGGTTTGCCGGGGCGGCCTATCTGGTGTGGCTCGGCATCAAGCTCATTCGTTTCCCGGTCGAGGGCGTCAAGGCAGACGCGCCGCCGCCGCCGCCGCGCGGCGGGTTCTTCCTGCAGGGTCTGCTGGTGCTGCTGTCCAATCCCAAGGTGCTGGTGTTCTTCGGCGCGTTCATTCCGCAGTTCATGGACATGAGCAAAGACCACGTCTCGCAGGTGACGTTGCTGGGCGTCACCTTCATGGTCACGGCCGGAATCACCGATGCGCTTTACGCGCTGCTGGCCGGCCGCGCGCGGCTGTTCTTCTCGGCGCGGCGGACGCGGCTGTTGTCGCGCGTCTCCGGCGGCATCATGATCGGCGGCGGCGTCTGGCTAGCGCTGACGCGGGCGCGCTGAGCGGCCAGTGCTTGTGGCTCACCCCCCTCCCTAACCCTCCCCCACAAGGGGGGAGGGAATGAAGTTATCCATCCATCCGCTGGACAAAGTATCGGGCGTAGCAGTCACAAGCTAAAGCATCCGTTGCGCTCGCAATTCCGTTTCGATCTCCCCGAAAATCCGCGCCAGCCGGTCTGCCCATTGCCGCTGGCCGGCGGGATCGGCGATCAGGTCCTGGCGGATTTCGATTCCCGTGTTCATCAGCCCGCGGGCCTCGCCGTGAACCGGAATGGTGTAGTCGGTCTCGTCACTCACCGCATAAGGTTCGTTGTCGCCGACCACGAGATCGGGCTCGGCGCGCAACCACTTTAACAATAGCGGCGGCAGTCTGCTGTCGCGATGATAGAGCGTGCCGATATGCCAGGGCCTGGCAATGCCGGCGTAGACCGGCGTGAAGCTGTGCAGCGACACCAGCACGGTCGGGACGCCGTCGCACAGGCGGCGGTCGATCACCTCGGCGATGCGGCGATGGTAGGGTTCGAAGATCGCTTCGCGCCGCGCTTGCGCCGCGTCGCGGGCGATGCCCTCGTTGCCGGGTATGACGGTCGCTTCGCTGATGCGCGGGATCGAACTCGGCGCGCCCGGCGGGCGATTGCAGTCGATCACCAGCCGCGAGTAGCGCTGCGCGATCAGGTGCGCGTCGATATCTTTCGACAATGCGTCCGCGACGCCGGCAATGCCCGGATCCCAGGCGATATGCCGCGTCAACTCGCCGGCCGGCAGCCCGAGATCGCCGAGGCTGCGCGGGATCCGCCGGCCGTAATGGTCTGACGTCAGCAGGAACGGCGAGCGCCCGGCGCTGTTACCTTCAAATACCGGCGGAACATCTTCGCTTCCGAGGAGTAATGATGTGTCGCCGGTACCGTCCAAAGCCATTTTTTCTTACTCGTTGCCTATCGAAGCAGCATACCGATTTAGGAATAAGCAGCGATCGGTATAGATTAGATTGTCCGAAGTGACGATGATTGCATCGACGATGCCCCTGCTGACGATCCATCACAAGACCGAATATCGCTATGCACACCCGGTGGCATTCGGCGAACACCGCATCATGCTGCGTCCGCGCGACGGCCACGATTTGCGCGTGCTTTCGAACAACCTCGAGATCGTGCCGGAGCCGATGTCGCTGCGCTGGATCCACGACGTATTCGGCAACAGTGTCGCGATTGCGACCTTCGACGAGCGCGCCGAAACCCTGTCGTTCGTCAACACCGCCACCGTCGAGCACAATCCCGCCGAGGAGTTCGCGCTGACCCCGGACGATCCGGCGTATTTCTATCCGTTTCTATACGACAACGAAGAGTTTCCCGACCTCGTTCAATTCATCAGGCCGCAATATGGCGATCCCGAGGGCGAGCTGTCGGCGTGGGCGCGGAATTATCTCGACGCGGAAGGACCGACCCCGACCTTCAATATTCTCAGCGGCATGACCTACGGCATCCGCAAGGCTTTCAGCTACCGCAAACGGCACGAGCAGGGCACCCAGCATCCGCTCGACACGCTGCAGACGAGGTCCGGCACCTGCCGCGACTACGCGCTGTTCATGATCGAGGCGCTGCGGCGGCTCGGCATCGCCGCGCGCTTCGTATCGGGGTATATTTCGATCCCGGGCGGCCGCGCGCGCGGCTATGTCGGCGGCGGCTCGACCCATGCCTGGGTGCAGGTCTATCTGCCGAGCGCCGGCTGGATCGAGTTCGATCCCACCAACGGCATCGTCGGCACCCGCGATCTCGTGCGCGTGGCGGTGGCGCGCGATCCGGGTCAGGCCATCCCGCTGCATGGCACCTACCTCGGTTCGGCCGATGCCTTTGTCGGCATGGACGTCAGCATCAACGTCGTTTCGGCGGACGAGCAGGCGGAGACGTAACATGGAAATCAAGGTAGGCTTCGAGATCGCTCACGCGACGCTGCAGCCGACGCCAATGGTGATCATGCTCAGCATTCACCCCTCGCGCCGTCAGGACATCATCGGCACCGAGACCATCGCCGCCGAGCCGAACGTGCCGATCAAATTCTATAACGACAGTTTCGGCAACATCTGCGGCAGGCTGGTGGCGCCGGCCGGCGGCGTGACGCTGCGCGGCAGCGCGCTGGTGCATGATTCCGGCCTGCCGGACGCGATCGCGCCGACCGCGCAGCAGAGTCCGATCGACCAGCTGCCCGACGACATTCTGCTCTACCTGATGGCGAGCCGCTATTGCGAGACCGACAAGCTGACCGACGTGGCGTGGTCGCTGTTCGGCAATACCCAGCCGGGCTGGGAGCGGGCGGCGGCGATCTGTACGTTCGTGCACAACCACGTCACCTTCGGCTATCAGCACGCGCATCACATGAAGTCGGCCCATGACGTCTACGCGCAGGGCGCCGGCGTGTGCCGCGATTTTGCCCATCTCGCGCTGACCTTCTGCCGCTGCATGGGGATTCCGGCGCGCTACTGCACCGGCTATATGGGCGACATCGGCATTCCCTACGATCCGGCGCCGATGGATTTCTCCGGCTGGTTCGAGGCCTACCTGTCCGGCCGCTGGTACACGTTCGACGCCCGCCACAACAAGCCGCGGATCGGCCGCATCCTGATGGCCACCGGCCGCGACGCCGCCGATGTGGCGCTGACCACGAGCTTCGGGCGCATGGACCTGATGAAATTTCTCGTCGTCAGCGACGAGGTGGTGGCGGCGTAAAGGCGGGACTCCCCTGTCATTCCGGGATGGTCCGAAGGACCAAACCCGGAATCTCGAGATTCCCCGATGTGCAATTGCACATCTGAGGTTCGATGCTTCGCATCGCCCCGGAATGACGGATAAGGTAGTGCATGACCTCCGATCGTCTCTTCGTCTACGGCACCTTGATGCGCGGCTACGCCCATCCGATGGCGCAGCTATTGTCGCGTAGCGCGGATTTTCTCGGCGAGGCCCGCTGTCGGGGCCGGCTCTATCTGGTGAAACACTATCCCGGGCTGGTGCTGTCGGACGACACAGCTGAGGTGGTGTTCGGCGAACTGTACCGGCTGCGTGCGCCCGTCGAACTGCTGCGCGAATTCGACATGTACGAGGCCTGCGGCGAGGGCTTTGCAACGCCGACCGAGTATATCCGCCAGATGCTGCCGGTGACCTCAGGCGAGGGCGCCGCCAGCGAGGCCTGGACTTATCTCTACAACTGGCCGATAACCCACCTGCCGCGCATCGCCTCGGGGCGGTTTCTGGAGAAGTAGCGCCTTCGTGTCCCGGACGCGGTGCAGCGCCCTTCGCGCTGCTCCGCAGAGCCGGGACCTAAACTTCCGTCGTGCATCCGTGGGCCCCGGATCAGCAGCGCACCACGCCGCAAGCGCGGCGCGCTGCGCAGCATCCGGGGCACGATGACGGTATGTGGCGGCACAGCCGCAGCGTCAGGCGCGCTTTTTCGGCTTGGCCTTCTGCTGCATGTAGGAACGCAGCACGGCGTTGATGCGGCGCTGATAGCCGTCGCCTTCGCTCTTGAAATAGTCGAGCACGTCTTCATCGACGCGAATGGAAATCGCCTTTTTCCTGGCGGGTATTACCAGTACGGCGTCCGACCAGTCGATATCCTTGAATTCTGCCCAATCAGGATCATTCGCGATCGAGGCTTCGACTTCCTCGTCCGTCATCGCGTCGAAACGCGCCCAGTCAGTCTTTCCCTTGCGCCGATCGCCCCATCGACGCGTTACGATACGCTCTTTCTTCATTCGGTCTCGGATGGCGCGCTGAGATAATCCTGATGACATCGTTTCGGCGAGTGAAAATCACCGACACGATTCGATCATGGGATTTCCCGATCGCGATCCATCTCTCCTCGCTATTGCGGTTTGATCCTCTGACGATAACTGGCCAGTAAAAAACTTCGCTGGCGTCCTCGAAGTCGATGCCATGCTTGATCAGGTTAGCCTTGCTCTTTTCTTCGTCCCACTCGAAGCCAGTCGGCACGAGAAATTCGAAATCAGAATTTTCTGAAGCCATCGCGTACCGCTCTTTCGGATCGATGAAAGCATAGTTCATCTCCCATGTGTGCGGACCACGGTGAATGGAAATTGTATATACAATTGTATTTCAATTGTCAACCCGCAAACCTTTTGACGCGAACCCCTGTGAATAGCCGGGGAAAATCCAAACAATCTAAATATTTACGCAGGCCACCCTATATCCATGGCCGGTTGGCAGCAGCCTCCGACTCACCGAAAATCACGCATGCGCTTTACGCCTCAATTTCTCGACGAACTGCGTGCCCGGCTTCCGGTTTCGGAAGTGGTGGGCCGCCGCGTCAAATTGAAGAAGGCGGGAAGGGAGTGGAAGGGGCTGTCGCCGTTCCAGCAGGAGAAGTCGCCGTCGTTCACGGTCAACGACCAGAAGGGATTTTACCACGACTTCTCCTCCGGCAAGCACGGCGACATCATCTCGTTCCTGATGGAGACCGAGGGCGTCGGTTTTGCCGAGGCGGTGGAACGTCTCGCCGCGATGGCCGGCGTGCCGCTGCCGGCAGTGACCCCCGATGCCGCGCGTCACGAGCAGCGCCGCAAGACGCTGTACGATGTGATGGAGCTATCAGCGAAATTCTTCGCCGACACTTTGGCCTCGCGCAACGGAGCGAAAGCGCGCGGCTATCTCGCCGACCGCGCGATTTCGCCGGCCGTGCAGTTGCAGTTTCGCATCGGCTATGCCTCAGGCGAGCGCTTTGCGCTGAAGGAGTATCTCGGCGCCCAGGGCATTCCGGTCGAGGACATGGTCGAAGCCGGGTTGCTGGTGTCGGGCGACGATATTCCAGTGCCCTGGGACCGTTTCCGCGACCGCGTGATGTTTCCGATCACCGACCTGCGCGGTCGCGTGATCGCGTTCGGCGGCCGCGCGCTGGAGAAAGATACGCCTGCGAAATACCTGAACTCGCCGGAAACGCCGCTGTTTCACAAGGGCGACAATCTCTACAATCTGGCGCCGGCGCGTCTCGCCACCCATAACGGCAGCGCGCTGGTGGTGGTGGAAGGCTATGTCGACGTCATCGCCATGGTCGGCGCCGGCTTTCCCGCCAGCGTCGCGCCGCTCGGCACCGCGCTGACCGAAAACCAGCTGGCGCTGTTGTGGAAGATGGCGGACGAGCCGATCCTGTGTTTCGACGGCGACAAGGCCGGGCAGAAGGCGGCGTGGCGCGCCGCCGATCTGGCGCTGCCCCATCTGAAGCCCGGCAAGAGCCTGCGGTTCGCGCTGCTGCCGGAGGGACAAGACCCCGACGATCTCGCGCGCTCGGGCGGGCGGGCTGCGATCGAGGAAGTGATCTCGGCGGCGCGCGGACTCGCCGACGTGATCTGGTCGCGCGAGATCGAAGGCGGCACCTATGCGACGCCGGAGCGGCGCGCGGCGCTGGAGGCGCGGATCGGCGAACTCTCCAACGGCATCCGCGACGAGGTGGTGCGGCGATATTATCGCCAGGATCTGGCCCAGCGCCTGCAGCGGACGTTCGCGCCGGAAGCCGGGCGCGGCGGCTATGGCCGCGGCAATTTTCGCGGAGCAGCCGGCAATTTCGGCGGCGAATCAGGCCGGCGCTTTGCCTCGCGCGGCTGGTTCACGCCGGGTGCCGCGGGCCGATTCGAGCCGCGCGGCGGCCGCGCGTCCGCCTCGGCCGGCAGCCAGACCATCAACCGCGGGCCCTATCAGGCGGCCAGCGCCCAGCTTGCGACCAGCCCGATCATGCGCGGCCAGCGCAGCGCCTTGTCCCGCCGCGAGGCGTTGATCCTGCAGACCCTGATCAACCATCCCTGGCTGCTGCACGACCATCTCGAGGAGGTGGCGGCGCTGGAACTGGCCCATCCCGAGGCCAACAAGCTGCGCGCCGCCGTCATCGCGGCTTTCGCCAGCGACCACCATCACAGTCCGGAGCCCGACGAACAGGGCGAGAAAATGCGGGCCGACCTAGAAGCGCGCGGATTTTCTCAAACACTTCAAAGGGTTGACCTGGCGATTACGACCTCGGCGGTGTGGGGCGCCAAAGCCCATGCCGCGCGCGAGGACGTTCTTTCCACTTGGCACCAGCTGGTATCCTTGCATCGCCAATGGCACTCATTACTTAGGGAATTGAAGGATGCCGAAGCGGCCTTGGGCGACGAGGCCAGCGAGGCCAATTTGGCGTGGCTGCGTGACGTGAAGGCCAGGATGGCCGAAGTCGACGGCACCGAGGCCCTGATCGAGGGTTTCGGCGAATCGTCTGGCCGGTTCCAGCGCAGCGTCTGACTAAAATTGATGCGGACGACGGGGGCCGGAGCCGCGAAATGACTCGCCAAATCCATGGTTTGGCGGCAAAAACAGGGTTAATCGAAGCTTAAGAGCCTGCGGGCTATAAGTAGGAAAATCGACGACAGCACGGACGGGGTGGCGGAGGTCTGCGCCGCCCTTTGCGCGTCGTAAGTAACTTCAGTTTCAAGGCGGGCGCGGCGACGTATCCTGCATGAGCGCGTTTCGGGAGCTATGAATGGCCAGCAAGGCAAAGACGCTGCAGGTAAAAGACAAGGAAAAAGACGACAAGGCAGCGGACGCCCCTGAGAAGGACTCAGCCGAAGCGCCGTCGCCGTTGCTCGACCTGTCGGACGCCGCCGTCAAGAAGATGATCAAGCAGGCCAAGAAGCGCGGCTTCGTGACCTTCGATCAGCTCAACGAAGTGTTGCCGTCCGATACCACCTCGCCGGAGCAGATCGAAGACATCATGTCGATGCTTTCGGACATGGGCATCAACGTCTCCGAGGCCGAGGACGCCGACAGCGAGGAAGAGAACAAGGAAGAGGCCGAGGACGAGACCGACAACGAACTGGTCGAGGTCACGCAGAAGGCCGTCACCGAGGTCAAGAAATCCGAGCCCGGCGAGCGCACCGACGATCCCGTCCGCATGTATCTGCGCGAGATGGGCACCGTCGAATTGTTGTCGCGCGAGGGCGAAATCGCGATCGCCAAGCGCATCGAGGCCGGCCGCGAGGCGATGATCGCAGGGCTGTGCGAAAGCCCGCTGACCTTCCAGGCCATCATCATCTGGCGCGACGAACTCAACGAGGGAAAAATCTTCCTTCGCGACATCATCGATCTCGAAGCGACCTATGCCGGCCCCGACGCCAAGAACAACATGAACCCGCTGCTGGCGGCGCCCGTCGGCGCCGACGGCCAGCCATCGGCTGAAGCCAACGGCAATGGCGCGGCGATGCCCGCCGCGGCCGCGCCTTCGCATATCGCCCCTCCCGCCGCGCCGCCGGCCCCGACCCCGTTCCGTCCCGCCGCGGCACCAGCCGCAGCCGCCGAGGGTGAAAGCACCTCGGAAGCCGCCGCCGACGGCGACATGGACGACGACGAGTTCGAAAACCAGATGTCGCTCGCCGCCATCGAGGCCGAGCTGAAGCCGAAGGTGGTCGAGACCTTCGATAAAATTGCAGACAACTACAAGAAGCTGCGCCGCCTGCAGGAGCAGGACATTTCCAACCAGCTGCAGAACGAGACGCTGTCGCCGGCGCAGGAGCGCAAATACAAGAAGCTGAAGGACGAAATCATCGTCGAGGTGAAGTCGCTGCGGCTCAACCAGGCCCGTATCGACAGCCTGGTCGAGCAGCTCTACGACATCAACAAGAAGCTGGTGTCGTTCGAGGGGCGTTTGCTTCGCTTGGGCGACAGCCACGGCGTCGCGCGCGAAGACTTCCTGCGCAACTACCAGGGCTCGGAGCTTGATCCGCGCTGGCTCAACCGCGTGTCGAAACTTTCAGCAAAAGGCTGGAAGAATTTCGTGCATCACGAAAAGGACCGCATCAAGGAACTGCGCCACGAGATCCAGTCGCTGGCCGCCCTGACCGGGCTCGAGATCGGCGAATTCCGCAAGATCGTGCACGGCGTGCAGAAGGGCGAGCGCGAGGCGCGCCAGGCCAAGAAGGAAATGGTCGAGGCCAATCTGCGGCTGGTGATTTCGATCGCCAAGAAATACACCAACCGCGGCCTCCAGTTCCTCGACCTGATCCAGGAAGGCAACATCGGCCTGATGAAGGCGGTCGACAAATTCGAATATCGCAGGGGTTACAAGTTCTCGACCTATGCGACGTGGTGGATCCGGCAGGCGATCACGCGCTCGATCGCCGACCAGGCCCGCACCATCCGCATTCCCGTGCACATGATCGAGACCATCAACAAGATCGTGCGCACCTCGCGCCAGATGCTCAACGAGATCGGCCGCGAACCGACGCCGGAAGAGCTCGCCGAAAAGCTCGGCATGCCCCTGGAGAAAGTTCGGAAAGTTCTCAAGATCGCGAAAGAGCCGCTGTCGCTGGAAACCCCGGTGGGCGACGAGGAAGACTCGCATCTCGGCGATTTCATCGAGGACAAGAACGCGATCCTCCCGATCGACGCCGCGATCCAGTCCAACCTGCGCGAGACCACGACGCGGGTGCTGGCATCTCTCACGCCGCGCGAAGAACGCGTGCTCCGCATGCGCTTCGGCATCGGCATGAACACCGACCACACCCTGGAAGAAGTCGGCCAGCAGTTCTCGGTGACCAGAGAGCGCATCCGGCAGATCGAGGCCAAGGCGCTGCGCAAGCTGAAGCATCCGTCGCGAAGCCGGAAGCTGCGGAGCTTCCTCGACAACTGATCCCGTGTCCCGGGCGCGGCGCAGCACAAAGTGATGCGCCGCAGAACCGGGACCCGGATTTCTCTTTCCCAACGCGTCATGCCGGGGCTTGACCCGGGCACTCATCGAAACAAAACGGCGGGCGAAAGCCCGCCGTTTTACGTTTGACGATTCCCGGTGGCCCCGCGGGCGGTCGGATTCGGTTCAGCTTGAGCCGGCCAATGCCACGGCATCGGCGCCGGCAGCAATGCGAAGCGGACACGACGGGTCGTTCGCCGCACGCCACACTGCTTCTGCCACGTCCAGCGACCGCGTGATCGCGGATGACTGCTGCCCTGCGAAGACACTCTTCGCCCAGCCGGCGTACGCCTCGGGGATGCCACCCTTCATCCGGGGCTGTGCGTTTTCACCGAAGCGGGTCTCCGGCGCCCGTCCCGGCAGCACGAGGTTCACCCGCACATTGAATGGCCGGAGCTCCAGCGCAAGGGACTCGGTGAACGCGTTCACCGCCGCCTTGCTCGCGGTGTACACGGAAAGCAGAGGGAGCGGCTTCAATGTTACGCTCGATGTGACATTGACGATGACACCGGCGTTCCGTTGCCTGAACTGAGGTAGCACCGCCTGGGTTACCGCCATCGTACCGAGGGTGTTCGTCTCGAAGACCTCGCGGGCGGTTTGCATCGAGGTGCCTTCGAGGACCCCCATCATGCCAATCCCTGCGTTGTTGACCAGGACGTCGATCGGCCCTGCGGCCTCCACGGCCTGACGAACGCTTTCCGAATCGGTGACATCAAGGGCGAGCATGCGCAGGCGCTCGGAACGGGGCAGAACGTCCTCGCGCGGCGTGCGCATCGTGACGATGACCTTCCAATCGCGATCGAGGAAGTAGCGGGCGGTTTCGAGACCGAACCCGGACGAGCATCCGGTGATCAGGACGGTTTTCATGGGGACTCCTGGAGTTGGTTGGCGATACCGAGACGGTAGATCGCAGCAACCGGACCCGCTATAATAGAAAGTCCAGGTTTCTTTCGCAGGAGTCCGGTAATGGTCGACCCGTTCGCGGAGGTTGTCAGGTTGCTCCAGCCGGGCGCCACGTTCTCGAAAGTCGTCAGCGGCGCAGGTCTTTGGCGTGTTCGCCGCTCGGAGGCCGGTCGGCCCTTCTACTGCGCGATCCTCGACGGTTCGTGCCGCCTCGCGGTCGACGGGCGCGAGCCGATCACCCTCCAGGAGGGTGACTTTGTCCTGATCCCTTCGGCACATGACTTCACCGTGTCGAGCCTCGAGCCGGTGGCATCGGACGACATCGATACCCGGCCCGTCGCGTTACTCGATGGAGAATTCAGAGTAGGCATTCAAAGCGGCCCGCCCGACGTCAGGCTGCTGGTGGGCCACTGCATCTTCGGCTCGCCGGACGCGGCCTTATTGGTTTCGCTGCTTCCGCAACTCGTGCACGTTCGCGGCGAGAGGAGGCTGACCACCCTGGTGCGGCTTGTAGGAGAAGAATCTCGCGAGCTGCGGCCCGCGCGCGATGTCATTCTGGCACGCCTGCTGGAGGTTCTGCTGATCGAAGCCCTCCGCTCCACCGCCGGGACTGCAGCGTCGCCGGGACTCTTGCGGGGGCTTGCCGACGGACGCCTCGCGGTTGCGATACGACAGATGCACGAAAGTCCGACCCGGCCCTGGACGGTGGCGCAGCTCGCAAAGGAGGCAGCCCTCTCGCGCTCGGCGTTTTTCGAACGATTCAGCCGCGCAATGGGCGTCGCCCCGATGGAGTACCTGCTCGCGTGGCGCATGGCGTTGGCAAAGAACCTGCTGCGCCGAAACGAAGGTGGCGTTGCCGAAGTTGCGGAACGCGTCGGCTATGGCTCCGCAAGCGCGTTCAGCGTTGCATTTACCCGCTACGTTGGCTTGCCGCCGATGCGGTATGCGCGGGAGCAGACGGAATCGTGACGCGTGTAGAGCCGTAGAACGGATTGAAGCCGACACGTCCGCCGCAGCTTCCACAGCGAAGGCGGAAGCCGTAATCCGCCATTATTCGTCAGATCGAGGCGAAGGCGTTGCGCATGCTGAAGCATCCGTCTCGAAGCCGGAAGCTGCGGAGCTTCCTCGACAACTGATCCCGTGTCCCGGGCGCGGCGCAGCACGAAGTGATGCGCCGCAGAACCGGGACCCGGATTTCTCTTCCCAACTCGTCATGCCCGGGCCTGACCCGGGCATCCATCGAAACAAAGCGGCGGGCGAAAGCCCGCCGTTTTTTATTGGAGTCGCAACTCGGAACAATTGCCTTTGATTATGCACGTCTGAATTGTAAGGTGCCCCTAACTGGGGGATGACGTGTATGAGTATCGAAGACGATAGCGCGGCTGCAACGCCAAAAAAGAAGAAGTCAGTTCGTAAAGCCCGAAAATCAAAGAAGGCAAAGAAGACCGGAAGAGCAAAGCAAGCTCGGTCTCCCGACGCAAACACGGGCGGGACCGCCAAATTCCCTAGGCATACCGTCGAAAAGGCTCTGCGTATCCCAAAGGCTATAATTGAACAAAATGCCGGAAGGGAATGCTCCGAGAATGATGCGGCGACGTACGCTGGAGTCGGACTCGGAGGCCCGTTCCGGCTGGAAATAAGCTCTGCAATAAAGTACGGATTTTTATCGCGGCCGCAAACCGGGTTTGTGGAAGTTACAGATAGAGGACGGCAAGCCATAAGGCCGCAAAAGCCTGGCGATGATATCGAGGCACTGCGCCAAGCCGTCTTGGATGCACCAGAAATATCAGAAGTTTATAAGCACTACCGAGGCGAAGACCTGCCAGACGGTTCGTTCTTCGAACATGCATTGGTTGATAAATTCGGAATTCCAGCGGAGAAGGTCGCTGAGTTCGTTCAGGTGTTCATGAGTTCGCTGCGGAGTGCGCAGCTCTTGGAGCAGCGCGGTGACAAGCATCGGATTCTCGATGTTACGTTGACTCCCGATCGGGACACGGAAACCAGCCTAAAGAAAACGTCAGCGGCAAAACTTGTGGCGGGAGATTCCTGTTTCGTAGTCATGCCATTCGGCGCTCCAATCGGAGGCTACTATCAAAACATCTACGAACCTGCCATCCAAAAAGCGGGACTTCGGGCGGTGCGCGCTGACGCGGATATTTTCGGTACAGGGAAAATCATCGACCAGATTTGGACTGGAATAAACAGCGCCAAGGTATTGATTGCTGAACTCACTACGCGGAATCCGAACGTTTTTTATGAACTTGGGCTGGCACATGCCCTGGATAAACCGGTAGTCCTGATATCCTCCAACAGGGAAGACGTCCCTTTTGATCTTAAACATATCAGGGTTATCTACTACGACGTTAGCGATCCATTTTGGGGGCAAAAGCTCATCGACAAAGTCGCCGAGAATATCGTGTCTGCTTTGAACAATCCTGAAGAAGCAGTCTTCAAACGAGCGTTAGAATCTGCGTGAATTGAAAAGTACTTGAACTGCATTGCGGTTAGCATTTCTGCAATTGCATTTGTGTGTGGGATGATCTGGCCAATTGGCTTTATGATATTTGGCGGCAAATTAACGCCTTAACAATTGGAAATAGCGGAAATCGTGCGGATTGTGTTTATTGTCTGGTATGACACCCGCCGCCCCGTCTGCGACGCCGGGATCGACTGGCAACGCAACAAGTTGCTCGCCGCAGTCCGCGCCGGCCGCATTTCATTCCGCGACATCAATGACGAACCCGCTTCGCTCGCCGCCTATGGCGCCTCGCTCGATGATGTGCGCCGCCGCCTGCACGCCACGGATGAATCGGGCCGGCTCGTCGTCGGCGCGGATGTGATGATCGCGATCTGGCGGGTGACTTCGGGCGAAGGCTGGCTGGCATCGCTGTTCGGCAATCCGGCGACGCTGCCGGTCACGCGCTTTGCCTATGATCGCTTCGCCGACGTGCTGTTCGCCTGGAACAAGCGGAAAGGGCATTGGTAATGCCGACCATCGCATGGTTTTACGGCATCATGATCCAGATGTACTACAACGACCATGAGCCACCGCACTTCCATGCGCGCTATGGCCGGGCAAAAGCCATCGTACGGCTCTCGGACGGCGAGATTATTTCAGGTGAACTGCCCCCGACCGCCACGCGGATGGTCCGACATTGGGCTCTGGCGCGAAAGGCCGAATTGCAGGATAATTGGCGCCGTGCCCGTTCGCACCAGCCTTTGGAAAAGATAGCTGGTCCCGATGCCGATGAATGAATTACCCATGGTTGACGTGCTGCGCCTTCGGGCGCTCGACGGCCATCGCTTGTGGGTCCGTTTTACGGACGGCAGCGAAGGTGTCCGCGATTTTTCGGATATCCTCGCCGAGGGCGGGCCGATGGTCGAGCCGCTGAAGGCGCCGGACTACTTTGCGCGCGCATTCGTCGAGATGGGCGCGCCGACATGGCCCAACGGCTTCGACGTCGATCCGATCAATCTCTACATGGAATTGCGCGACGCCGGGGCGCTGACGCGGGTGGCGGCGGAGTAGGCCCGGCAACTTCACGCCAAATGCCCACCAGCGCATAGGGCGGATCGGAGCCGAAGGCGTGATCCGCCATCTGGCTTGCGCGACCGGCGATGCCATTTGCGATTCTTCCCCGCGAGCCGAAACAAATTAGTCGGCGCGTTCGGCAATTGTGCGCGCTCAGGCGAACCTGTTTCCCCTCGAGACCCTCATGCTGGAATGGCGGATTACCCCTTCCGGCTTCGCCGCAGAAGCTACGGCGGACGTGCCGGCTCCAATCCGTCCTACAGACCGCGCCGTATCGTGAGACATGGCGCAACCCTCTCCCCCCGCGGCCCAACTGATTTGCCCGACGGGCGCCCCGCCGATTTTCCTGTCTAGCCCCCTTCGAAAAAATATTCTGGTTTTCCGAAGACCCGAATCAGCGCTATATCCAACGCTGTCTCGTCCCACTGAAAGGGGCGTATCGCGATCGTCACGAACGCGGGGCGGGATGCGGTGGACGCGGCAGCGTCGGCGTGCGACGGGATCGCAGGGCGGGTTCAAAGCCTGTGAGTGATTTCCGGCACGCAGGACGTACGGCGATTGCAGCGTACGGCGAAGGCGTGTGGTCCTGGCACCCGTTGCTGGTGTCAAGTCGGCGGAGGCGCGTCGGCCCGACCGGGCTTGGACAAACCTTAATCCGCAGGCGACGGTGGCAAAAGGAACTCGTCACCGGGGAGAGCACGTTATAAGCCGTAAAGCCATTGCGTGCGGGAATGCCGGGCTTTTCCGGTCACTCGCTGTGAATACTCGTGCGCACGCTACCCACACCTTCCGCGCACGAGGCTGCGGGTGCATCGGGCACCCGGCATTCCCCACGCCCTTTCGGGCGTAAGATTCATGCAACCACTCGGGCGCACCGCGCCGCGAGGCGCGCAGGTGTGTCTGGAGCAGGTGTGTCTGGAATTGGCGGCTGTGAAGATGGATGGATTGAGCCTCCACGAGGCCGACTCGTTGAGAGTCCCCCTCACCCGGATCGCATCTGCGATGCGATCCGACCTCTCCCCGCAAGCGGGGCGAGGTGGCGCGAACCGCCGGGTGAGGGGCTCAGCCTTGCTTCGCGCGCCCCAACGCCTACGCCATCCCCGTCGAGGTCTTCTGCCGCGTGCTGCCGACGAACACCGTCAGCTGCTGCAAGCCGTTATCTTCCGCCAGCACGTCCAGCGGGCGCTTGCCGTCGAGCTTGTCGCTGCGGGTATTGAGCCATTCGCTGAATTGCTGGATATCGCGGAAATATTGCCGCACCGCCGTGCGCAGCACGGTGATCCGGTCCGGCAACAGCGATTGCTCGGCGGCCAGATGCCGCCGCATGTTGACCGGCAGCATGGCGCCGAACACGAAGCCGAGCCCGCCATAAAGCACGATGACGAACTCCTGGTATTGCGGCGTGGCGTCGCTGAACGTCAATGCGACCGCCAGCAGCGCCGCGATCGCCATCGCGGACGCTTCCAGGGCGCCGGAGATCGCCTGTTCGCGGCGGGGAGCGACCGGACGATCGAGGGTATAGGATGTCATCGCCCCGCAGACCGCAGGCACGATCGCCCACGCCAGCTGGTACGTGAAATATTGCCAGAGCAGGTCGGGCGAGAGACCGCCATGGGCCGGAGCAAACGCCCTGAACAGATTGGGGCTGTAGAGCACGAGATTGAGGGTCGCCGAGATCAACAGGCATTTCAGGAAGATCTTGACGTAGGCCACGGCACGTCCGGTGCCGGATTCGGCGTAATAGGCGTTTTGCCCGATCAGTTGCGCGCGCATCGCCAGCGCCTGTCCGATCGCAAAGGTGTGGACGATGATGATGATCGCCAAGAGCTGCAGGATGTCGCGCGTGCCGGTCGGAATCTGCGTGACCTGGGCCGCACCGAGAAACGCATTCGCGGCCAAGAGCCACGCCGCGCCCAGCACCAGCGCGGCGGCGCCGGCAACCTTGAGAATCGGATCCCAGGGGATGCTCGGCGGCGGCGGATAGGGCGACACGAAACCGACCGCGCGCAGGCGATCGGAAGTGCGTCCACCGCCTTTTGTGGCGGTCACGGCGCAGGCGAATATCACATAGAGCCATTCGAGATTCTTGATCAGATCGCGCTGAATGCCGAGCAGCGCCGGCCGCCGCTCCTGCTTGTCCGCTGGCGGCAGGTCCCCCAGGCGGGCATGAATTGCCAGCAGACCGATACTGACGTTCTGTATTTCCGCGCGATATTGCTGGAACACTTCCGGATTGATGTTGGGCAGCAGATCGTTCGGGTCTTCAAAACTGGCGTCGCCGGACAAGGTGGCCGCGCGGGCGTACAGCATGACCACGCGGTCGAACGCGGAGGAGGCGCCCTTCAGGTCCGGCGCGGTCAAGGCCGGCTTGTCGAGGTCGATCGCATTCCACGCGTCGGCAACCTTGTCCGCCGGCAGCTCCATGTCGGAAAATCTCATATAGTTGAGCAGCCGATCCAGGTTTTTCGGGATGTAGGCCATGTGATGCGAGAAGCTGCGCAGGTTGATCTCGAAATCCAGGGCCTTCGGCAGATTGGGGTTGAGCCCCACCAGATAAAAGGCGACCAGAATTGGAAAGGTCGGATAGTTCTGCAGGGAGATCGCCGCAGCAGCAGTGTCGGTGGCGGCCGGCATGTCGGTCTGCGTGGCGGCCGCGGCCATCGCCTTCATGATCTGAAAAAACGGCGCCGGTCCGACGATCGAGACGGAAAGAAAGATCAGCATCATCGAGCCGCAATAAATCGTAAAGCCGATCAGGTATTGGCGCGGCGTGGTCTGGTAGCGCAGCACGACGAATTTCCACGGACAGCGGTCATCGGCGCTGACGGTCGGCTTGTCGAATTGATCGAGGCAAAACCGGTAGATCACGTAGCCGCCGGCGGCGAGGCAGAACAGAAACAGCAGCAGCGCGTTGCCGGTCGGGATCGTCGGCAGAAAGTCTTCCATGGGACCCTCACAACCTCAACAACGCGAAGCTCACAACGCGGCCTTCACGACGCGATTTTCACAACGCGATCTTCATAACGTCAATGACACCTCGAACTGATTGCCCTGCGCATTTGCGAGCCGCAGGCATACGTCGACCCAGGCCTTTTTGGTGAAGGCGCAAAAGGTCGTCTCGGTCGCCTGTAGCGAGCCCGTCTCGGATAATTTGTTCACCGGCGCGCCGCCGCCGCAGTACTGGAAATACTCGCACGCGCCGGCGCAGTTCTTCACGCCCTGGCTGATTTCGCGATAGGCCGAAACGAACCGCGCATCGGACAGAATGTCCGGCAATGCCGCGCATTGGTGAACGTTGCCGAAAATGAAGCGTTGCCGCTGCCCCGCTTCCAGCGCCAGCAGTTCGGGAGAGAAGGTGCTGATATCGCCGTTATGCGCGACGTTCAGGATTCGCAACGGGATGACCTGGTCATTATCCTCGGGCGTTCCGGCCAGCAGCGACGACAGAGTGCGTTGAAAATCCCGCAGCACGACGGGGGTGTCGCCCGGCCGCGCGGCCTCCAGCAGGACGTCGCCGATGAAGCGCTCGAAGGTCGTGCGATCGCAATTGTCATACAGCGCCGAACGGGTGTTGTGCGCCTCCAGCTCCTCGATGTTGAGCCCGATCGCGGTGGGGCCGAAGCGCTGATAGTAGTCGACCAGTTCCGCACCGCGCGAAAGACTCGGCGTCGTCACCACCCCGATGAAATGGAAGGGATAGCCGCGCGCCTGCAGCTTCGCGATTCCCGCGACAGCGCGATCATGGCTGCCGGCTCCGTTGCGGTATTTTCGGTTGCGGTCGTGCAGGTCGCGCGGACCGTCGAGGCTGACGCCCACGCTGATGGCGTGGCGTTCGAACAGATCGATCCAGTTATCGTCGATCAGGGTGGCGTTGGTCTGGATTCCATAGTGAACGTCGACGCCTTGCGAGCGCCGCCGTTCGATGATCCCGATCGCTTGCGCATAATAATCGGGCGACAATGTCAGGGGCTCGCCGGCATGCCAGACGATATCGAGATCGTGTTTGAGCAGGCGTGAATCGAAAATCAGGCGTGCGACTTCCCCGACGGTGGAAAGCTCCATGGTTTGACGGGGATTGGCGCGGTCCGGCAAGTAGCAATAAGCGCAATCGATATTACAGAAACCTGTCGATTGAAGGACCACCAAACCAATAGGACCAGCTACCAGCATCGGAGCCTCGCCTAGCAATTTCTCCAATTGGGACGCATGCAATTATGGAAGTTGAAAAACTGGACGATATTATCGATTTTGCCGCCCGGCGAGCCGTTGTCGGCCGGCGAAATGACGCGAAGTTTTTCCTTCAACTGCTCGACGCGAAGCGAAAGCAGTTCGGGGAAGGGATTGGCTGGCTCGGTGCCGACGGGGTAAACGCTGCTGTCAGCGGAAACCGAAAGACATAACACCGCCCCCGAGGCAGTGACCGCAGCCAACAGCTTGCGTTTCGATTTCATGGCACGCCCTAAAGCATCTTTAGGTTGCTGGGCAATTTTACTCCCAAAGGCTCGCCACCCGCAAGGGGCTTATCAGGCGCCGCTCGCACAGGCCGTGTCGCCTTGGGCGTTGGCTCTTCGCAGCGCGGTGGACGAAGCGCCATCGCAGCTGGCTCCGACTTACGTTCGAGCCCGAGCGTGTTACTGTCGACCCCGGATCACCTCGCTTGCCCTCCGGAAGGAACAACTCCCCCATGCTGCTCCGCCTCACCGCCGTTCTCGCCACGCTGACCGTCGCGAGCCCGGCCTTCGCCGCCCGCTGCGGCGGCGATTTCAACAGCTTCCTGGCCAGCATGTCGGCGGACGCACAGGCCGCCGGAATCTCGCAAGGCGTGGTCAGCACGGCGTTGAGCGGGCTGACGGAGGATAGCGCGGTGCTGAATTTCGACCGCCGCCAGCGCTACACCTTCAACAAGTCGTTCGAGCAATATGTCTCGACCCGCGTTGGCGCCGGCCGCATCAATGGCGGCCGGGCGATGCTGCAGCGAAACGCGGCGCTGTTCTCGAGCATCGAGGCGCGTTACGGCGTGCCGCGGCAAATCCTGGTGGCGATCTGGGGGCTGGAGACCGACTTCGGCAAGGGCGATATGGGCAAGCTGCCGGTGATCCGTACCCTCGCCACGCTGGCGCATGATTGCCGCCGTTCCGAACTGTTCCAGGGCGAGTTGCTCGCGGCGCTGAAGATCATCCAGCGCGGCGACCTTCCGCTGCGCGACATGATCGGCGCCTATGCCGGCGAAATCGGGCAAACCCAGTTCCTGCCGTCGTCCTACATCAAATACGGCGTCGATTTTGACGGCAACGGCCATGTCGATCTCCGGCACAGCGTGGCCGATGTGCTCGCCTCCACCGCCAACCTGCTGCACACCAACGGCTTCAAGATGGGGGCGCCTTACGGCGAAGGCACCGCCAATTTCGAAGCCATGCGCGAATGGAACCACGCCACCATCTATCGCAAGACCATCGCCTATTTCGCCGATCAGCTGGTCGGGCGGTGAGTTAGAGGCTGTCATTCCGGGGCGCTCGCAGAGCGAGCGAACCCGGAATCTCGAGATTCCGGGTCTGGTCCTTCGGACCATCCCGGAATGACGGGAGGGATGGCGTGCGCAGCGGCGAGTTCGCAAAGCTGTGGCTACACTCCGACCGTCATCATCCCGACCGTCATCATCCGCGAAAGCGGATGATCCAGTAATCCGAGACCTCTGTGATGAATCGAGAAGCCACGGCGTACTGGATCCCCGCATGCGCGGGGATGACGAGCGTTTGTGGAGCGGTGTCACCAGTCTCCGTCATTCCGGGGCGCTCGCAGAGCGAGCGAACCCGGAATCTCGAGATTCCCCGATGTGCAATTGCACATCTGAGGTCTGGTCCTTCGGACCATCCCGGAATGACGGAATTATTTCTTCGACATCTTCTCGATCAGGCGCGCCAGCAACGGCCAATAGGTGCCTGGCCGCAAGCGCTGCAGCAGGTCCATGACGCGGGCGTCGTTGCCGATCAGGATGCGCGGCTGGTTTTTCTCGATGCCCTGGATAATGCGCAGCGCGGCGGCGGCCGGCGTGGTCCTTGCCACCGCATCGAAGCGCTCGATCGTTTGGGCGCGGCGCGCATTGTCGGTCACGCCCACGCCGGTGCGGGAGTTGCGGGCGATATTGGTGGCGACGCCGCCGGGATGCACGACCGACAGCCGGACCGGGCTCGCCGCCATCTGCAGCTCGTGCCGCAGGCTTTCCGAGAAACCGCGCACCGCGAATTTCGCCGCCGCATAGGCGGTCTGGCCCGGCGGCGCGATGATGCCGAAGATGCTGGAGAGGTTGACGATGTGGGCCTCGCGCTGGCGCTGCAAATGCGGCAGGAAGGCGCGGGTCGAGTGCACCACGCCCCAGAAATTGATGTTCATCAGCCAGTCCATCTGCGCCTGCTCGATCTCGCCGAACTGGCCGAGCAGCGCAACGCCGGCATTGTTGATGAGGATGTTGAGGCCGGGATGGCCGGCGACGGCGGCCTGCGCGAAGTCTTCGATCTGCCCGGGATCGGCAACGTCGGCGCGGTGCACCGTGACCTTGCGCGCATGAGCCCGGCCGATCTCGGCGGCCACCGCCTGCAATCCCGCTTCGTCGCGATCCGCCAGCGCGAGGTCGCAGCCGCGCGCCGCGAGTTCAAGCGCCAGCGCCCGGCCGATGCCGCTGGCGGCGCCGGTCACGGCGGCGGCGGCTCCTGGGATCGTCGTCATTGGGGGGGCAGCTCCATGGAGGAGGGGAATGCAGAGGCGAGTTTTGTGCGGCAACCCTGATACGGTCGATGGGGTTTGGCAACGGGTCGGACGCCGGCCGGCGCGGCTTCCGCGGCCGCCGACGCCGTGATATTCACCGGCGTTATGACGCTGTCGTTCCTGCTGACGTCGCTGATCGTGATCGCCTCGCCCGGCACCGGCGTGCTGTATACGCTGGCGGCGGCGCTGACGCGGGGATCGCGGGCCAGCATCGCCGCGGCGTTCG
This sequence comes from Bradyrhizobium erythrophlei, assembly GCF_900129425.1. Lineage (NCBI taxonomy): Bacteria > Pseudomonadati > Pseudomonadota > Alphaproteobacteria > Hyphomicrobiales > Nitrobacteraceae > Bradyrhizobium > Bradyrhizobium erythrophlei. Next base: position 903,112 of record NZ_LT670817.1, read on the forward strand.
GCTGCACGCTCGGGATCGTCCCGCATATCGGCGCGGCCATGCTCGGCCTCGCCGCGGTGCTGCACACCAGTGCATTGGCTTTCGCGGCGCTGAAATGGTGCGGGGTGGTCTATCTGCTGTACATGGCGTGGCAGGCGCTGCGCGAGACCGGGGCGCTTTCGGTCGATGCGCGGCTGGAGCAGCGCTCGGGCCGCCGGGTGATCGTCACCGGATTTCTGATCAACATCCTCAATCCGAAGCTGTCGATCTTCTTCCTGGCGTTCCTGCCCCAGTTCATTGCCGCAGGCGAGGGCCACCCGCTGCTGCGGATGCTGGAATTGAGCCTGGCGTTCATGGCGATGACGTTGGCGGTTTTCGTGGTCTACGGCCTGTTCGCCGCCGGTGTTCGCGACCGCATCGTGACCCGGCCCGGGGCGATGACCTGGCTGCGCCGCGGCTTCGCCGGCGGGTTTGTCGCGCTCGGCGCCAGGCTGGCGTTCGCGGAACGCTGATTGTCCGGGCTGCGATGTCGGCTCGCGCTAAGACGTCCCGGAATCAAAAAAGCGGGCCCGAGGCCCGCCGCTTCATGAAAATTATTTTGCGTGACGCTGGGAGCCCGGGCGGAGCGAGGCTCCACCCGGGCTTGAAGGTTACTTCTTGGCCTTCTTCGCCTTCTTGGCCTTCTTCGCCTTTTTCGCCTTCTTCGCTTTCTTAGCCATAGTATCCTCTCAAGGTTTAATGGATGGAAACGCGACACGAGGCATGCTCGGCGGAGGGCCAGCCTCGCAACATCCTCGAATGCAATCCCAACAGATTCGCAGGCTGCTGCCCCGCACTGTCACGCCAGTGTCATTGCGTTATCCACAGCTGTTATGCGTTTTGAGGTGCTTTTTGGCCGAGCGATGCGCCGCGTGCCGCCGCTTCAGGGTTAACGATGCTGCAATTCGGTGGCGCATTCTGCATCGATCCGGAACAGCCACGCCATCTTCATCAATTCAAAACCAAGGCGCCGATTGCTTCGCCGCGGTGAGGGTCCGTTAAGCGGCATGGCTGCATCTTGCGTCCGAGGCAACGGGGATCGTCATGGGCGGGCTGTTTGGTAACGGGGGAGGCAGGACCGTGCGCGTTCTGCATTCGCGATGTTGAGTATTCTGACGCTGTGGATGGTGTTCGTCGTCAACTTTCTCGCGCTGGGCCTGATCTGGGCCTACGTCATGGCCAGCTATCCCAGCTTCGAGGCTGCGCGGTTCTGGACCGGCTCGGCCTTCGCCGGAGCCGGCGGCGCGGCGGTGGCGACGCTGCGCTTCTTTACGGATTCACTGGTACCGCTGCTGGGCGCCGGCACCTTGCTGATTTTCGCCGCCTGTCTTGCCGCGATGGGTATCAAACGGTTCTACGACCAGCCGGTCTCCTGGCGCGCCTGCGCGCTGATATCGGGGCTGAGCTTCGCCAGCCTGACGTTCTTTATCGTCGGCTACGACAGCGTGTCGATGCGGATCTTTATCTATTCGCTGGGCCAGGCGCTGCCGCTGGCGCTGACGCTGAAGCTGCTGCTGTCAGGACGGCAGGACCACCGCAAAAACCCCGGGGCCCGGCTCGCCGGTGGCGTCGCTATTATCATTATCGCCATTTATGTCGTGCGCGCCGTCGGCGGCCTGTTCCATATCGGCGGCGATTTCACGTTCGCCCAGTCCAATCCGCTGCAGTGGGTGCTGGTGCTCGCGCTGATATTCCTGGCGATGGCGTGGAATTTCGGTTTCCTGCTGATGGCGATCGACCGGCTGCGCAACGAGGTCGCCGATCTGGCGCTGCTCGACGATCTGACCGGCGTCGGCAACCGGCGGCATCTGTTGCAACGGCTGACCGAGGAATGCGCGAGGTCGGAGCGCAGCGGTGCGCCGTTCGCGCTGCTGGTGATCGATCTCGACGGCTTCAAGGCGATCAACGACACCCATGGCCACGCCGCGGGCGACGCCTGCCTGCAGCATTTCACGCTGATGACGCAGACCCGGCTGCGGCCGGGCGACATGCTGGCGCGCACCGGCGGCGACGAGTTCTGCGTCGTGCTGCCCGCCTCGACGCTGCGCGAGGGCGCGATGATCGCCCGCCGCATCCTGGATGTGTGCCGCGACGACGCCAAGGCCTGCGTCGGCCCGGATATCCCGGTCGGCGTTTCGATCGGGGTTGCGCAATGGACCCCGGAGATCGGCGCGTTTCCGGACCGGCTGATGGCCGCCGCCGACCACGCGCTTTACGCCGCCAAGAAGGACGGCAAGAACCGCCATGCGGTTTACGACCCGTCGCCTCCGCTGGCGCCCGGATATGAGGCCGTCCTCGAGCAGGCGATGCGCGCGCACGCGTGAACCGTGCTAGGTAGCGCGTACGGCTCACTGGACGAGAGACCCATGAATTTGCGACTGCTCGTGGCGGCGCTCGGCGTCATCGCGATCCTTGCTCCGGCTGCCGCGCAAACGCCGGACCTCGCGAGCATCGCGCGCGGGTCAGGCACGCCGGAGATTCCCGGCCTCAAGATGGTCTGGCTGGCGCCGTGGGGCGAACTGTCCAAATCCCATCGCTGGCACAACATCATCGTGCACCAGACCGAGGGGCCGGCCGGCTCGGCACGATATGGCGCACAAGAGCAGGCCAGGAACCCGACGCGGCGCGGCGTCACCGTCTGGGTCGAAACCGACGGCACGGTGTATTGGGCGGTGCCGGAGAGCCTGGTTCCGACCCACGGCGATGGCGCCAACCGCAACGACAACAAATACATCGACAACGCCGCGACGTTTCACCAGGTGGTCGGCAGCAATTCGATCGGGGTGGAATTCGCCGGCAACTATCCCGACGTGACGCGCGGCGCTACTGAGGCGCAGATCGCGGCGTGGCGGATTCTAGCCCGGGTGCTGGAGGCGCGCTACGGCATTCCCGTCGAGCGGGTCTATGCGCATGACTGGATCGACTTCAAGGACGCGCGCTATTGCGAAGGCTGCGCGCTGGCGACGCTGGCGAGGCAGCCGGATTTTTGAGCTCGCGCATCGGCGCGCTATCGTCATTCCGGGGGCGCGCGTTAGAGCGCTTTCCATCTCACATGGGCCAGCACACTTTTCTTCTCCCCCCCCGCAAAGCGGCGGGGTCGAGACGAGCGAAGCTCGCTCTTAGGGGGCGGGGGTGGGGGGTCTATCAGCGTGCGCCGCTGGCAGCGAGTACGTTGAACTACCCCCCACCCCCGACCCCTCCCCACCACGCGCAAGGGCGCGCGGGGGGAGGGGAGTGAAGTGAAGAGCATCGTCAAGCGATGCCGCTCGAAGGATGAAGCATTGGAAGTGAAAAGCCGTCAGCGGCGAACCTCAGATGTGCAGTTGCACATCGGGGAATCCTTGGATTTTCGGGTTCAGCCCTACGGCTGCCCCGGAATGACGAAGTCCTCAAATCGGCTGCGTCATCCAGCGGAAGACACGGCTAATCAGGCCGGCCCGCCGCCGCGCCTGCGCCGGCGCATCGGCCGGCTCGTCCGCGGCGATGCAGCGCTTATAAAGATAATCCAGGAATACGATGTCGTTCGGCTCAGTGACGGTAAAGTGCTCCGCACCGATGAATACCGTGTAGTCGTAGAAGAACGGCCCGATGAATGGCGCGGTGGCCGGGGTGGCCCAGTCCTTCGAGATCACGAATTGCGATGGCTCGAGCCCATGCGCGACCATGGCCTGCTCGAGATCCGGCAGCTTGCCAATGAACTCGGCGGTGAACCCGCCGACGGTCGATTGCAGTGTAATCGGCATCGATACCCCCGCGCGGACGTTCGCGCCTCAATGGCCCGCAATCGTCTCCCGGTCTTGGTCTGGTCGAAAGTGCCTTGGGTTCAAGCAGGCCTCCGTCCAACAAAAAAGCCGGCGTTGCCGCCGGCTTTCGTGTCTTGCATTTGGCTCTTGCATTTGGCGCGAAAATTAAAGCGCGGCCTCCAGTGCGGCCTGCTCCTGCTTCGCGATCGTGCCCTTGACCGCCGACTGCACCTTTTCGAAGGCGCGAACCTCGATCTGCCGGACGCGCTCGCGCGACACGCCGAATTCGCTCGCGAGGTCTTCCAGCGTCATCGGCTCTTCCGCCAGACGCCGCGCCTCGAAGATGCGGCGTTCCCGCGGGTTGAGCACGCCGATGGCGCCGTTCAGCGCCTCGCGGCGATGATCGAACTCCTCGTGCTCGGCCATGATGGCTTCCTGGTTGGGCGAATTATCGACCAGCCAGTCCTGCCATTCGCCGGCCTCGCCGTCGTCGCGGATCGGTGCGTTGAGCGAGGCATCACCGCCGAGACGGCGGTTCATGTCGATCACGTCCTGGTCCGTGACGCCGAGGCGCTTGGCAATCAGCTTGACCTGGTCGGGGTGAAGATCACCCTCGTCCAGCGCCGAGATCTTGCTCTTCGCCTTGCGCAGGTTGAAGAACAGCTTCTTCTGGTTCGCGGTGGTGCCCATTTTCACGAGCGACCACGAACGCAGGATGTACTCTTGTATTGACGCCTTGATCCACCACATGGCGTAGGTAGCGAGCCGGAAGCCTTTTTCGGGCTCGAACCGCTTCACCGCCTGCATCAGGCCGACATTGCCCTCCGAGACGACCTCGGAGATCGGCAATCCGTAGCCGCGATAGCCCATGGCGATCTTGGCCACCAGCCGGAGATGGCTGGTAACGAGGTGATGTGCCGCGTCGCGATCGTCATGCTCGCGCCAGCGTTTGGCGAACATGTATTCCTGCTGGGGCTCCAGCATCGGAAATTTGCGGATCTCGGCGAGGTACCGGGAGAGGCCGGATTCTCCGTTGAGGACCGGCAGAGTAGCTGTACGGGCCATTTAGCGCCCTCCAGTGGTTCAGGCCCCCGATAGCGGCGGGCCCGGCAGGCGGCCGCTCTGTTAAAGCCAGTCGCGCTGCGATGTTCCGCGTTGGATATTCAACGCACATGCAACATACACCAAAACGGGGGGCATTTGGAAGGATAAGGGGGGTCACGTCACCGTGTGGCTGCCATAACCTTTTGGTATAACAGCGCTTTTTACAGACCCCTGCGTCATTGCGTCGCCCGTAGCGAATCCCGCAGAAGCCTGAGGTCATCGGGCAAATCCGCATTCCACTCCAAAATCGCCCCGTTTTGGGGGTGTTCCAGCGCCAGGAGGTATGCGTGCAGCGCTTGGCGGTCGAGGGCATCCAACGCCGCCTGGCCCCGGGGACCGAGGTGGCTGGCCTTGGTCTTGAAGTGCGGACCATAGACGCTATCGCCCAGCAGGGGATGGCCGATATGGGCCAGATGCACCCGGATCTGGTGGGTGCGGCCGGTCTCGAGCTGGCAGGCCAGCAGCGCCGCGACCGGTTTACCGTCGCGCCCGTTGAAGGTTTCCTGGATTTCCCAGTGGGTGATGGCCTCACGGCCTCCCTCGCGGACCGCCATTTTCTCCCGGGCATGGGGATGGCGGTCGATCGGGGCATCGACGGTGCCGCGCTGCCGGTTCGGTACGCCCCAGACGAAGGCCATGTAGCCGCGCCGCATCGCGCCGGTGCGGCCGTGGTCGGCAAATTGCTCGGTCAGCGATTTGTGCGCCCGGTCGTTCTTCGCCGCCACCATCAGCCCGGTGGTATCCTTGTCGAGCCGGTGCACGATGCCCGGACGCTTGACGCCGCCGATCCCGGACAGGCTTGTCCCGCAATGGGCGATCAGGGCGTTGACCAGCGTACCGGTCTCATGGCCGGCGGCGGGATGCACCACCAGGCCCCTGGGCTTGTCGATGACGACGATGTCGTCATCCTCGTAGACGATATCGAGCGCGATATCCTCGCCGGAGGGCTCGGCGGCGACCGCTTGCGGCACGTCGATTGTGATCGTATCGCCTGCGGCGACATGATAAGCGGGGTCGCGGATGGGGGCGGTTTTGAGGGTGACCTGGCCGGCGAGGATCAGCGCTTTCAGCCGCGAGCGTGACAGCTGCGGCAGGCGCACCGCGAGCACCCGGTCGAGCCGGGGCGAGCCCTCGTCGCCGGCGACGGTGACCTCAAGCCTTTGACCGCTATTCGAAGACGAGCCTTGTTCCAAAGATGAGCCTTATTTCCCTGAAGGGTCTCGTATGACCGAAACCGTTGTGCCCGAACCGACACAAGAACAGGCCGCGTTGTTCGCGAAGGTGCGGCGGATGATGCTGATTGCGGGCCTTACCACGACGCTGGCGGTAGCCGCCGTGCTGATCGCCATCGGCTACCGTCTTTTTCGGTCAGAGGGAAGCGCCGTCGCCACCGACGTCACGGCGACGCTGCCGAAAGGCGCCCGCATCGTCGCCACCGGCACCGCCGGCGACCGGCTGGTGGTGACGCTGGATGTCGGCGGTATGACCGAAATTCGCACCTTTGATGCGCGCACGCTCAGGCCCACGGGCCAGCTGAAATTCGTCAGCGAACCCTGACGCATGATTCCCCGAAGCAGGCCTCGGGCTTGGCCCCAAAACTTGACCCCCAAAACTTGACCACAAAGGCTTGACCCCAAGGCGTGGGCGACGGGACCGGGCTGTTCCGTCGGACCGCCAAACCGACCTTGCAGCCAACGGATTTCAAGGCTATTGCCTCAAGCCGCACGCTCCCTTCGTCTAGCGGTTAGGACACGGCCCTCTCAAGGCTGAAACAGGGGTTCGATTCCCCTAGGGAGCGCCAGCAGCTTTTGAAGCCCCGATAATTCAAGAAGTTAGCGCAAATACTGGCTTTGTCTGCCCTCGACTGGTAGCAAATGCTGGTAGCTTTCTGATGCACTCGATGCCCTACCTAATCAAGAATCCTGCAGGCACTTGGTGCGTTCAGCGCAAGGTCTCTGAGAAGCTCCAAGCCGCCGTTGCCCGCATCCTTGGTGGCAAGAGGTCAACACAGGTCTACCTGAAGAAGTCGTTGGCAACGAAGGACCGCCGTGAAGCGACACGGCGCGCCCCGCATGCTCTCGCCGACATAGACCGCACTCTTCGAGAAGCTGCAGCGCTCTCACAGACGAAGCCCAAAGCCGCTGTACGCACCACTCTTACCGATGCCGAAATCAAGCGCATGGCGGAATACGTCTACGCCAACGCTCTCGCGTGGGACGAGCGCCCAAGGTACGGGCGCGATGAGATGAAGCGAATGGAGGCGGAGCACATCCGTCTGGAAGGCCGCCCGTTGAGCGGGCCCTGGCTTTTTCCATAAGAGACGTTGCCTCAGTACGGGTTCTCACCAGAGCAGTTGGCTCTGGTCCGTGAGCATCTCGTGGAAGACCTTCAGAACATGCGCGAGTATCTTGCCCTTGGCGATATCTCGGCGGTCGAACACCACATAACCGAAGCGTTGGACGCCTTTCAGATCAACCTAGACAGAGAGAGTGCGGCCTATCCTAAGCTGGGCATTGAGGTGCTCAGGGCCTACGTGCGCGCACTGCAGGACATCGAGCGGCGCAATGCGGGCGAGCCCGTGTCGACGCCACCGCTCCCCACGGCCCCCAGCACCGCAGCATCAGGTAAGGGGCTATGCGTACAAGAGGACCACTCGGTGGCCCTGGGGCAGCGCAAGATTTCCGCGAGCGATCCGGCGTCAACGTGGTGGCCGGGCGAGCGATAGTAATGGTCGCGCCTTGCCGGTAGGAAGACGGCGTCGCAATTTTCGGAGAGATAGGTGGCACGTACAGCGAAAACAGTACGATGGACCCGTCACGCGTTTCTAAAGGCTTTGGAGGAACTGCCGCCCGGATTGTATCAGGAGAGATGGATAAAGTGGGTCTCGAACTACAACAGAGGCCGGAAGCGAAAGAACGCATCCGCTAAAACCATCTACAATCGGGTGCAACAACCATCGTGGATTTTATGGCTTGCCGAAGCAGGCGGAATCGATAAGGCTTCGATCCGGGACGCGAAGAAGAGGGCCGCCGGTCACGATAAAAACCAAACGCGCACCAAGGAGATGCGGGTTACCTTGAGTTGGGCGCGAATTGCAGGCCAACTTGAGCAGATACCGTCTAGGAAACATCTCACCGAATATCACACCACGACGGGTCTCGGCGGTAAGGAGCCGACTAAGAATAAACAAGAGCGAAATAGTTCTAGTGCGGCTAGCGATTCCTATTCCAGATATGTGGAAACTTACGAGGTCGAAATCACGCCCGCGCACAACACCCTCCAAAAACGGTTCGAATGCTTCCTTTCGAGGGATGGAGCAACAGAACTCAAGCCCAACGTGGATGGTGTCGATTTGCGCTATCAAGACGAGACCAAGGGAACGATTTTGGTGGAAATCAAGCCCTGCGAACGCGCAAGCGCTCGATACGCGATCCGAACCGCAATCGGGCAGTTACTCGACTATGAGCAACGTGTGAAGAAGCACGCGTCGCTCCTAATTGTCGTTGGGACCAAACCGCTGGAGGAGGATCGGCTCCTCGCGACGTCCAACGGCTTTGGCATCGCGTATCCTGCCAAAGGATTATTCGAGGTTCTGTGGCCAACCTTGAGAACGAGGTAGGGAGCAAATGTTGCTTCGCAAATGCTTTCGGAGGTGCTCAGACGCCGTGGCCGATCTACCAGATTGCCGCTGCGCCAAGACTTTCTGCGCGACCACGACCACGCCGCGTAACAAGACCTTGCGTAAGTCATCGCACTCGTACGCGACGCGTTGGAGCACAAGGCAGAACGAGAACAGCATGGCAGTGCGCGGTTCAAGTGGACTGTTCTTTTGCGTCGTCTTCTGCTTGCGATGCCGGCCCTCAGTGGGCGGTCTATATGCCTCGACGCAGTGGGAGCTGTTGAGGCATTTTACCGCGCCGTAGCGCGTCGGCGGAAATCAGTGGGTCAATGGGCTTGTATTACCTGGGCCAGCGAGGGCCGCCCGGAAATGGGTTTATGACCCCCTTTTTGGCTTTCTTGACGGCCTTCGCCTTTTTGGCCGCTGCTTTGGCTTTTCGCGGAAAGTGCGGGCCGCCTGGAAACGGGTTGACCTGCTTTTTGGCTTTTTTGACTGACTTCCGCTTTTTGCCTTTCCCTGCTGCGTTCTTCCTGGCTGCTTTACGCGTCTTCGCCTTTTTCGCGGTCTTCGATGCTTTGGCCATAATCATTACCCTTCCTATTACGGAGATGGCAGGAGCATAAATTGCTGGCTCTTGCGTTGGTCGACGGCATAAACGGCCAACGTCTCAGAAGGTGTACCTCCACCAATAACGCGCGCACCCAAGACTAACGAGGTTCCGAAGCCAGCGCGGCCGCGTTCTCTGTCACCGACCACAACAGCATTGGTCGGCGCGAAAATGAAGGCCCGCAAACTGCTCAAATACGCCGTAGCACTTGTTGGCAAAGCCAAACCGACCGTCACTTCATGCATATCGGTCCTCTTCACCTCTCCCGTCAAGGAGGCGTCCGTAAGCTGAAAGGCCGTGCCCGTTGGTGTGAACGTAATCTTTGGTGTCGCTGAGGCGTCGAGCGTCGTCGTGAATGTCAGATCGTCGGTCATAGTGGGAGGCGCAGTAGGTTTTGCTTTCGTCCCTGCTAAGTTTCCGAACAAAGTGAGGTCAAGATAGTCGTAAACCATCCTGTCCATGCCAATATGGCCGACGATAGGATAAACGTAGTTGGCTTCAACGAGGTACCCATCGCAGTCTCGACGGCCACCTTCCCTCACAGTCGTGTTTAGCTTGGTGAGCAGATTGCTGAATGTGTCGGTAACCGTGAAACTACGCTCGTTATTGCGCTTTCGCGTCACGGACCCGCCGAGACCCAACTTGAACAAGGAGTTTGATGGTCCGCCTTGAAGGTTTGCAGCCCCGGCCGAGAGGTCATTATTTTCGGTCATCGTCAGATCGAAGTTGTAGGCAACGCCGATGGAATAGAAGATATCGACCACGTTTCGAACTTCTTGAAACTCGTCTCCTTTGAAGAGAGCTGAACTAAAGCCAGAAATTTCATTTGGATTGTTCTTGTACCGCGCCGCTAGAGTTCGGGCGAGGGGAACACCCGCCTGACTTGGATGATCCCGGCCGAGGTCTTCGAGCCACGTAACGAGAGCCTGAATAGCTGCGTCCCGGGTTTCGCAGCGAATCTGCTGAACAATTTGCGGTGTAGTTACGCCTGTATAATCATCAGGCAAAGGGTGGATGGCGCACGCCGCGAGGAAGACCAGCCCCGGAAACATAACCGCCAAGCGCCATGACATGTTGCGCCTCGATCCACTGTTCAAATATCAATCGATAAAATGAATTACACGCTAAGCGTGCATCAAAATCTGCTCGTTAGCAATAGGCGGTCGGCGCGATTTAGCTTCGGCCACAAATAATCGGTGTTCGCATGACCAAGACCTGACGGACCTAATCGGCTCGTCTTAGCCCGGCAGCGGCTGGCCAGCGAAGCCGACAAATCTGACGCCGGGGATGTCGGCCATTTTGAGAACCGTAGGTCGACCGGAGGAGGACCCCCAGTCCCATTGGGGCTGCCCAGCTTGATGTCGCGCTCCTTCGCGGCTGCAAGGTTGTTCTCCGAGATGTTACGGCCAACAGGCTTCGCGTATAAGAAGATTAGCCCTTTGGGACAGAAGTTGATCGTGATTATTGAAGTGGCTACGGAAACTAATGCGAGCACGGCAATTCTTCGAACGCTTGAGTCCCACGTTCCTCCTCCGGGCGATGCCCTGCAAGAGTGGCTGGTTAGCGCTGAGCGGGATGGCGTGGGCCTTAACACAGGATGAGCATGATTATGACCATGTGATCCTATAGAGTCGTCGCCTACTGGAGGGGCACATCAGGATTTGCTGTCGATAGACGTCCCACTCGACTATCCGAAATCGTCGTGTCGTATCGCTCGATGAACTTCAGTAGCTTGTCGCGATCGCTGTTGAATTTATCGCCCCATTTGCCGATCGCATTTCCGACAGCCATGATTAAACCAAAAAGATCAAACGGCTTCGGTGCGCTTGATGCCGCCAACGGCATGGTGAAGGCACCGCCGCCCACGAAAGGCATAATCGGCGAAACTTTCCCCGCAATGACCTTTCTTGAAGAAAGGTTAGTCATGTGCAGAACCGAATTTCGGAACTCCCATAACTCGTCCGCCGAGATGCCGAGCGGTTCAAGGTCAACATACGCCGTAACCCATCTCGCGAAATTGCCTGACGAATCGCCGTGCTCCACAAAAGCGAGCGTATCGACACACGACATCAGCAGTTTGGAACACGACACATAGAGCTTCGCATTGAAGAGCGTGCGAATAGCCTTGAAATAGTCGTCGTGGATAAGGTCGGTGAATCGGAAGCCTTTCTCGCTGGTGTATTCCACGAGGTAGTCGGGCATGTTTCCCCAACCTTCTTGGTGGGTCACCGCGTCGCCACGGTAAGGCCCGCTCCCAATCTGTTTGTCTACCTTCGGCAAACCATCAACGATCGGAGTGATGCAGTACATTGGCGCTGGACGGGCCCGAAAGTGAACGAACGCTTCTTCAAAATATTGGAGGGGCTGTCCATAACGATAGACCGCAAGCCATTCTTCGGGCGTGAAGCTTCGGGAAAGACGAAACCGACGAGCGATCGAGTGATCTTGATCAATTTTCGACAGGAGGAGATCAATCTTCTCGCTATCACTTCCGTCGAACTGGTGATGACGAACTCCATACTCGGTCGCCGTTCCCTCGACGAAATAGACGAAGATGTTGAATATCCGTTCGGTCGACATCGACACTGCCTCAAATCAGTAGTTCTTCATTTATGGCAGAGCTCCGCGACATTTCTGAACCGACCCGCAGCGCGAACTCGCCGTTCTCGACCGCATGCGCCATCGGAGCAAATTCGGCGTCGAATTTCGCAAGCACCTTCTCGCACGGAGATTTGGTTGGCAGTTGACGCCAGCGCCACGTCGTCTCCCATTTCGACACGATCGGCGTCACCCTGAGCGGGTCGACACTACTTCTCAGCGTAGGGTTGTCCAGTGCGGAAAGAGTTGCTTCGCCTGTGCCACAATTGCATTGATCGGCGCTAGTTGGCCTCATTTGCCAGAATTATCCAGGGTTGTAAGAGGCTAGATGTGCTACGTTGCGGTATTGATAGGGGGTTGAGAATGATCGCCAAGACCGCCTGCATTGTTACCTGCCGCTGTGCAAACGCATACCTCGACTGGAGCCTCCGGCCATGTGTCCAGCGCATTTACGATTCGTTAACGCTCGCGAAGGCCGTAGGATTTCAGCAACGCAACGAACTCCTGAACAACGTCGTCGGGCGAGAATGGGGGCTTGCGCTCGCGTAGGGCGTCGAGCACGCCAGCGTAAGCGGAACGGACATCAGAGGCGTCAGCATTGTTACCCGTAAGACGCTTGAACCAGCTTTGAAAAGGGCCAGAGAATTCATCAAACGAGGCTGCTACGACGTTCGGATAACTACACCCGAAGGCCGCATTTATCATTCGTCAGAGTTCGGGGATCTTCCACGGACACCCGTCGCGAGGCGCCCAACTCCAAAGCAGTCTCCTGCACCGTAAATGGTCTACCAGACTATATTTTCTTGGCGCCACCAATTGCGTGAGACGACGAAGTTCGCCACTCGGTCGTCAGTGGCATCAGATCGGAACGACTCAAAGCGGCTAAATCTCGAATTTATCCGCCAATTGCGATAATCAAGTTCGCGAGGGAAGCCGGAAGGCGTTGCCGTGGCTCCCTCGCATTTTTGATTTAGTAGCCACCAAAGCCGAAGGCGCCGCCGATCACACCACTGGCGATCGCGGCCGCGGGATTGTAGCCGCATCCACGGTTATAGCCGTAGTATCCATAGTAGCCGTTGCAATAGCCGCCGCCGTAGGCATAGCCGCCACCGTAACCGCGACGGCCGGCAAAGTGACGTCCGCCGTAACCACCCCGGGCGCGACCTGCCATCGCATGTCCACCACCCATCGCGCGACCTCCCATGGCATGACCGGCGTGCCCTCCGCCTCCGTGGCCTCCATGTCCAGCGGCCAGGGCACCGGTCACCGGCACGCAACCGAGGCCGACCGCGGCCACGAAAGCAATCAGTTTACGACGAAGCATGTAGCTCTCCTGTCATGATGGATTTGAACGCTATGACAGGATGAAAAGCTCTGTCTCGACGAATGGTTGCAATCCGCGCCAACACATTCGCGTGCACGGCAGTTCGCGATGCCGCCGTTTGCCACAAGGTCCCGCCGACGGTTCCGTGGCCGACGCTGGAGCGACGCGCACCGCATCGCCATATATCCCGCGCCCGCACTGCAGGATTGTTTCGCATTGTTTCTCTGCGTCGCTTCTCTGCGTCGTCTGTGGCTGCAGCCTTTTTCGTTGGATCCCATCGCGCGATCAGCCGAAATCGCAATGCGCGAGAGCTCAATTCATTCGCATCGATGTGATTTCGCGCGCCCAGGCTTTTGAATCTCGAAGCAAAAGCGGGCTGAACAAAAAAAGAAATTTGGATCACGCGCCAAGTCGTTGGTAGCTGTAAGTCGTTCCGTCGCGCCTCGATCGGCCTGGACGCGCGCCCGACGGGCAAATCACTGCTCGACCGCTTCCGCGACGTGTCCAGCCCCTTTTGAAAAAATATTCTGTTTTTCCGAAGACGCAAATCACCTGTATATTCCCACCGTCCTGTCCCAACAGAGGGGGCGTTGCGCAACGTCACCGACGCGGGGCTTGGATGCGGTGGACGCGGATGGTGCTCCTGACGAGGGTACTTGAGGCGGACGGCGAAGACGTGTGGTCCTGACACCCCGACGCTGGTGTCAAGTTTGCGGAGCGATCCGCGTAACGACGGTGGCAAGAAAGCCGATCACCGGGGAGAGCGCGGTATAAGCCGTAAACCATTGCGTGGGGAATGCCGGGTGATTCCGGTGTGACCTGACTAACGCGTGTGCTCACTACCACTACCCCTGCACGCGCGGCGGCGGGCGCATCGGGCGCCCGGCATTCCCTGCGCCCTCTGTTCAGAGAGGGCGAAACGAGCAGGCCAAACCTCGCGCAACACATGCGGCGAGATCGCGGAGCTGTGTTTTGCAACGATCAGATGATGCAAACTCACGCTGGAATGATCGCGCCAGCCGCACCAATTAAAGTAGCTCGGCTTCTCCTTCGGTGGGACGAAATGCTTGTGGCCGTTTTATCAGGATTTTTCAAAGCGCCCTTCGTCTCCCCCAGGGAGCGCCACTCTGCTTCAGATTGCCGCTTGCGACACGTCGTCAAAGAAGTGCAATCGGTCGGGATTGAGCGCGAGACGAAGCCGGTCATGAACTTTGGCCTGGACGCTCGGTTCGACCGCGGCCACCATCGAGTTGGGACCCGCCTTCACGTCGAGAAGGATCTGCGATCCGAGTTTCTCGATGACCTCGATCACGACATCGAAGCTGAGGTCCGTCGCATCGCTGTTGGACGCCACGCGAAGGTCCTCGGGACGGATTCCGAGTATCACCTTCTTTCCAACATGCCGACGGAGCTGGCGAGCGACCGCGTCCGGCAACTTGATGCGGATGCCCTCGTGGTGGGCCCAGAGGGCGCCCTCGCCGTCGGCGAGTGCGACCGTCGCGAAGTTCATGGCTGGGGAGCCGATGAAGCCGGCGACGAAGCGGTTGGCAGGCTCGTTGTATAGCTCGAGCGGCTCGCCTATCTGCTGAACGACACCATCCTTCATGACAACGACACGGTCTCCGAGCGTCATTGCTTCGACCTGATCGTGGGTCACATAGACTGCGGTGGTGCCGAGGCGATCGTGGATCTTCTTTATTTCCACGCGCATCTGGACGCGCAGCTTGGCGTCGAGGTTCGATAGCGGCTCGTCGAACAGGAACACCTGTGGATGCCGAACGATGGCGCGGCCCAAGGCGACGCGCTGCCGCTGGCCGCCGGAGAGCTGCCGCGGCTTGCGTTTCAGGTGTCCCTGGATGCCGAGGATTTCCGCCGCCACCTGCACGCGTTTGGCGATCTCGGCGCGATCGAACCGCCGCATCTTCAGGCCGAACGCCATGTTGTCGTAGACGCTCATGTGCGGGTAAAGGGCATAGTTCTGGAACACCATCGCGATGTCACGATCCATCGGCGGCAGTTCGTTGACGACCCGCTCGCCGATCAGAATTTCGCCCGAGGTGATCGATTCGAGCCCAGCCACCATCCGCAGAGTCGTCGTTTTGCCACAGCCCGAGGGGCCGACAAGAACCACGAATTCCTTGTCGTGAATCTCAAGGTTCAGATCCTTGACGGCATGGAATTCGTCAAACTTCTTGTTCAAGTTCCGTATAATGACCGGTGCCATCGCTCTCTCCGGCGTATTTGCTCACCCCTTGACGGACCCGGTGATGCCGGCGACGTAGTACTCGACGAAGAACGAATAGATGATCGCCACGGGCACCGAACCAAGAAGCGCGCCGGCCATCAGCGAGCCCCAGTAGAATACGTCGCCGCGGACCAGCTCCGACGTAATGCCGACGGAGACCGTCTTCTGCTCCGGCGAGGACAAAAAAACGAGGGCGTAAATGAATTCGTTCCACGACAGGGTAAAGGCGAAGATCCCGGCCGAGAGGATACCCGGCACCGCGGCCGGGAAAATGATGTAGACCATCGCCTGCCACCGCGTCGCGCCGTCGATGCGTGCGCATTCCTCGAGCTCGCGCGGGATCGCCTTGAAGTAGCCCATCAGCAGCCAGGTGCAGAAGGGGATGAGGAAGGTGGGATATGTGAGAATGAGCGCCCAGGGCGTGTCGCCGAGGCGGAAGTTGCGGATGATATCGGCGAGCGGAATGAACAGCAGCGTTTGCGGCACAAGATAGGTAATGAAGATTCCGGTGCCGAGGCTGCCGGCGAACGGAAATTTGAGCCGGGACAGCGCGTAGCCGGCAAGAAGCCCGCAGAAAAGCGAGATCGCCGTTGCAAGCACGGAGATGAAGAAGGTGTTCAGCATCCATCTGCTGAACAGCGTCTCCTCCAGCAGGTAGCGGATGTGGTCGAGCGTCGGATGGAGCGTCCAGAACGGCGTGTAGTTCGGCGCCATCCACGGCCGGTAAAGCTCGGCGTCAGGCCGTACCGTCGTCACCATCATCCAATAGAACGGGAACAGCAGCCCGACGACGAACAGCACGAGCGGGAGATTGAAAAAGATCCAGCGCCGCCAGCGCGCACCCTCGATCATCATAGCGTCTCCACGCGGCGGATATAGAGAAGCTGCACGACGACGACGACGAGCAGCACCGGGAACATGGCGAGCGATATCGCCGCGCCCTCGCCCAGCAGACCCGTGCCGACGCCGATCTGATAGGCGTAGGTGGCGAAGAGCTGCGTGGCGTTTGCCGGTCCGCCGCCGGTCAGAATATAGACGAGCTGGAAATCGGCGAAGGTCTGGATCACCGAGAACAGCACAACGACCATGGTGACCGGCAGCAACAGCGGCCACGTAATATAGCGGAAGCGCTGCCAGGGCCGCGCTCCATCGATTGCGGCGGCCTCTGCCAGCTCCGGGCTGATGGTCTGCAATCCAGCCAGCAGGCTGATCGCGTAGAACGGCACGCCGCGCCAGATATTGACGATCATCACCGAGACGAGCGCCAGAACGGGATCGCCCAGCCAGTTGATGCGAGTGCGGATGATGCCGAGGTGAAACAGCGTCCAGTTAATGACGCTGAAGGTCGGATCGAACATCCACTTCCACGCAAAGGTCGAGAGCACGGTCGGGATGATGAAGGGCAACAGGACGAAGGCGCGGGTCATGGCCTTCCCCCTGAAATGGCGGTTGAGCAGCAGCGCAAGCCACAAGCCCAGCGCCAGCTTAAAGACGGTCGTCACCGCCGTGTAGAGGATGGTGTTCCAGACTGCGGTCCGGAAGATGCTGTCGTTCAGCAGCAGCGCGAAATTCTGTAGCCCGACGAATTTTCCGGGCACGCCAACCTTCGCGTCGGTCACCGCCAGCAGCACGCCCCTGATGAAGGGATAGGCGATGAAGAGGCCGAGCAGCACCGCCGTCGGCAGCAGGAGAAAGAAGGCGAACCAGCGTTCGTTCTCAAGGACCCGCGTGACCGGCCCGCGCCGCGACGTGGTGACATAGGGCTTTGCACCGACGATGGATTCGACGGCCATCGAGCGTACCCCCGAACCTAATGCGGAAGCACTGCGGCTGCGCGCCGCAGCGCCGAGCCGATAACGAAACTACTGCGCCGGGGCAGAGACTTCAAGCGAGATGGATCTTCGCGACCTCCTCGTGCGCCCATTTCACAGCGTCTTGCGCCGGCGTGCCTTGTATCGCCTTGGCGGTCATGTCGACGATGATGTACTTGCTCAGCACCTCGGCCGCGTGCCGGTCGGCCTGTCCGGCGTAGCCGGGGAAACGCCCCGCCCGCGCGGCCGTCCGGAAGGGCAGCATCACGGGGTCCTTATCCCAGAGCTTGTCCTTCTCCCAAATCGTGGTCGCCCCAACGGAGTAGCCCTGCTGCGAATCGAACCACGCCTGATAGACCTGTTTCGAGGTGATCCAGCGCAGGAACTCCTTGCCGGCCTTTGGGTCCCTCACATACTTCATGAGCATGTTCGACATCGGGAGGTGATAGCCGAACTGGCCGGCTGCGCCCTTCGGCAGCGGCGCGTGCAGAATGTCCTGAAAAAGGGGCTGGCCGGTTTCGGTAAGATAGACGTCGGGCTTGCGCTTGGCCTCAAGATAAATCGACGCGCCGTTTAACGTGCTGCTGATCGTGCCTGCGAGGAAGGCCCGGTTGTTGCTGGTGTCGTCCCAGGCGAGTCCGCCGTCATCATAGGCGTCGCTCCAAAAGCCAACGGCGAACTCGACCGAATCGACCGTCTCCTTCGAGTTCAGCACCACCGTCTTGCCGTCCGCTTCGATCTCCTTGCCGCCCCATGACCAAAGATACGGATAGGCATAAGTCGGCGGGTCGCCGAAGCTGTGGCTGACCGCTTGACCCAATGGCCGGCCCTTCGCCTTGAGCTTCTTGCCGGCCTCGCGATATTCCTCCCAGGTTTGCGGGAATTTCGGCGCGTCGTAGCCGATCTCCGCGAACCAGGATTTCCGGTACGCCAATTGTGCGCCGAGCACGCACCACGGCACTGCGATCCATTTCTCGCCGTCATTGGCGACGACGTGTGATTCCTCATAGAAGCCGCCTTGCGCTTTGCCGATCTCCTCGGCCACGTCGCTCACGTCGACGACACTCTCAGGATAGAGCTGCGCCCAGTTGTTGAGCGCGCAGATCACGTCCGGCCCAGTGCCGGACTGAATCGCCGAGGTGGTCCGTGCCTGGATGTCGTTGCCGTTGATCGTCTCGATGTTGAGCTTGATGCCAAGCGTCTTCTCGCATTCGGGCGCGATCACTTTGCGCAGTACCTCGTCTGACGCAGGAACAAAATCGTTCCAGCGCAGCCAATGGATCGTCGTCCCCTGTGCGTAGGCCGGCGCTTGCCTCAGGGCGAGAATTGCGGCGATTCCGCCGGTTTTTGCTGCGACTGCACCCCCGCTGGAAAGCGCAAGAAGCTTGCGTCGAGTTATGCGGGCCATGATTGTCCTCCCTGTTATTTGTAAGTCGGGGCCTCCTTTTTTGAGCCTCGCCAAAAGACTTGGGAGTGACGGATTTGAGATTCAATGCCGGGCTCGCCCGATAGCCATTCCTGACGTGCTTGCTGCACTGCAGGCATCGGCCGCGGCGGTCCTTGCGGTGCAGCGAAACATCTTTGAAACGCGCCGACAGGTCTTTCAGTCTCAGGCCGCCGTTATCAGGGAAAAGAGGCTGCAAACCCTCGAGAGGTGTCAGAAGCTTGCTGCCATCGGCAAGCCCGGCGCGCCACCGGCCCAGATACATCGGGACGTCGACGGTCATGAGGAACGCCGGGTAGGCTGAAATCCTGTTATCGCGATGGCGAGGACCGGAGCGCCCTATTCCGCCGCCCGGTTCGGAACGAGGTCATGTTGCTCTTCAGCCTTGGAATGGGTTCCGGGCTGGTGGTCACTGTGCGATCGACGCGTGAGCTTGCTCAGATAGATGTAGATGATCGGGGTCGTGAACAGCGTAAGAAACTGTGACAGCAGAAGGCCGCCGACGATTGCAATGCCAAGCGGACGGCGCAACTCCGAACCAGCTCCCGATCCGAGAGCCAATGGGAGACTGCCAAGCAAGGCCGCCATAGTCGTCATCATGATGGGACGAAAGCGCAGCAGGCATGCTTCGTAGATGGATTGCTCCGGTGTCAAATGCCGGTTTCGCTCCGCGACCAAGGCAAAGTCGATCATCATAATTGCGTTCTTCTTCACAATTCCCACGAGGAGAATAACGCCAATTAACGCGATCAGGGAGAAATCGTAGCCGAGAACGATCAGGGCCAAAAATGCTCCGACGCCTGCCGAGGGCAGCGTCGAAAGAATCGTAATGGGATGGATAAAACTTTCGTAGAGAATCCCGAGAACGATGTAGACGGCGATGACCGCAGCCGCGATCAGGTAAGGCTGGGTTGCCAACGATGTTTCGAAAACCTTGGCCGATCCCTGATAGAGGGCCGTGAGCGCAGCAGGCTTTGCGATTGTCTGTTCCGCATTCTGAATTGCGGTGATTGCCTCGCCCAGGGAGTGTCCTTGTGCGAGGTTGAACGACAACGTTACCGAAGGGAACAGATCCTGATGGTTGATCGTGAGTGGGGAGACCGAGATCTCGGATTTCGTCAGCACGGATAACGGTACCATCTGTCCTGTCGCCGACGGCACGTAAAGCTTCTCGAGTGAAGACGCGTCTTCCTGAGAGCTGGGCGTGGCTTCAAGGATGACACGGTGCTGATCGAGTTGACCAAAAATTGTCGCGACCTGCCGCTGTCCGAATGCATCGTAGAGCGTATCGTCGATGACCTGCGGTGAAATCCCCAATCGGCCGATGGCGTCGCGATCGATCTTGAGCATCATGCGGGGCGCAGTCGCCTGCAGATCGCCGGTCACGTCCTGCAGTTCCGGTAGTGACGAGAGCTTCGCCAGCATGATCGGGGCCCATTTGAAGAGCTCGGCAACGTCGGGATCCTGCAGGGTGTATTGATATTGAGTCTTGCTGACGCGGGCGCCGATCTGCACGTCCTGGCGGGCTTGGGCGAAGAACGCGATCGCCGGCACCCGGGCGGTCGTTTTCCGCAGCCGGTTGACGACATCGGTCGCGCTCGCCTTGCGCTGGCTTAGGGGCTTGAGGTCGATCATCAGGCGAGCGCTGTTCACGGTGGGATTGGCGCCGACCCAATAGTAAACCGTCTGTACATCCGGATCGGCCATCACGACCCTGGCCAGTTCATGCACCCGTTCCACCATGGCCGCGTAGGAAATGTCCTGGGCGGCTTCTGCGGTTCCCTGGATGGTGCCGTTGTCCTGCTGCGGAAAGAAGCCTTTGGGAATGGCAATGTAGAGCAATGCGGTGGCGGCAAGCGTCACAGCCATCACGGCTATCATCGTCAGCCGGTGGCGTAGCGTCCAGCGGAGACTGGCCGCGTAGGCGTCCAGCGATCGCGTGAAAGCGGCATCGAGAAAAGTCTCGATCGTTCCGGGTTTCGAGTGGTTCTCGTCCGCCCGCAGCAGCCAGCCGCACATCATGGGCGTCAGCGTCAGGGCGACAATTCCCGAGATGACGATCGCCACGCTCAACGTGACGGCGAATTCGCGGAACAGCCGTCCGATCAGTCCGCCCATCAGCAGCAACGGCAGAAAGACGGCTATCAGGGAAAATGTCATAGAGAGAATGGTAAAGCCGATCTCCCGCGATCCGATCAGGGCCGCCTGCAACGGGCGCTCGCCGGCCTCGATATGGCGAATGACATTTTCCACCATCACGACGGCGTCGTCGATGATGAAGCCGACCGCGATGGTGAGCGCCATCAACGATACGTTGTCGATGGTGTAGCCGACCAGGTACATCACCGCGCAAGTCGCCAGAAGGGAGACCGGGATGGTGACGCTTGGGATCAACGTGGCGCGCGAATTGCGCAGGAACAGGAACATGACCAGCACGACAAGGCCTATGCTGACGGCCATCGTGAACTGGACGTCGCCGATCGACGCTCGGATGGTCTGGGTGCGGTCACCGAGGATTCGCACAACGATCGAAGGCGGCAGGGTGCGCTGCAGCCCCGGCAGCGCATCTTTGACCAACTGGACCGTTTGGTTGACGTTGTAGCCGGGCTGCTTGTGCACGTCGATGACGATGGCCCGCTCGCCATTCAGCCATGCGGCCTCACGAACGTTTTCGACGCCGTTGACGGCCTTGCCGAGGTCGCTGATTCGGACCGGCGCCCCGTTGCGGTAGGCGACGATCACCGAATTGAAAGCCGACGCGTCGAAAATCTGGTCGGTCGTGTCGAGCGTCAAGGATTGCCTTTGGCCGTCCAGAGTGCCCTTCGGAGCATTGACGGTGGCCGTGCCGATGGCCGCCCGGACGTCCTCGAGGCTCAACCCCATGGCCGATGCTACGCTGGGGTCGACCTGCACGCGCACGGCGGGCTTTTGTTGGCCGTGAAAATCGACCAATCCGACGCCGGTGATGCGGGATATCTGGGGAGCAAGGTAATTTTCGACATAGTCGTCGACCTTCGCGATCGGCAGGTCGGGCGACATAATCGCAATGGACATCAGGAGCGCGTCGGCCGGATTGATTTTTTCATAGGTCGGAGGATTGGGCAGGTTCTTGGGCAATTGGCCGCCGGCTGCGTTGATCGCCGCCTGGACGTCTTGTGTGGCGCCGTCGAGGCTGCGGCTGAGGTCGAATTCCACCTGGATGGAAGTCTGCCCGAGCGAGCTCGCGGAGCTCATCGAGGTTACCCCCGAAATCAGCGACAATTGCCGTTCGAGCGGCGCTGCCACCGATGTGGCCATGGTCTCTGCATTCGCCCCGGGCAACTGGGCCGATATCTGGACAGTCGGGATGTCGACTTGCGGCACTCCGGCGATCGGCAGCAGGAAGTAGGCGACCAGGCCGAGCAGGATCAGGCCGATGACCAAGAGCGTCGTGGCTGTCGGTCGTACGATAAAAGGAGCTGAAAAGTTCATGGTGAATTTGCAGAACCGGTGTCAGCGGGCGGTGCCGTTTGTGCGGCGACTTCGACTTTGCTTCCGGCCTGAATTCGATATTGACCGTCGGTCACGATCTGCTCTCCGGCTTGCAACCCGCCGTCGATGATTGCGATGGTCTTGTTCAGTACGCCGACCTTCAAGGGCCGCTTCTGCACGATGCGGTCGCCGTCGACCACGAAGGCATAGGGCCCGTCGGGGCCCTGCTGCACCGCCGTCACCGGTACCGCTATTACGTTGCGGCGGACCGCAAGCTGGATGCGAAGGTTGACGAACTGCCCAGGCCACAAGACGTCGTCGCCGTTTTCGAATTTGGCCTTATAGTTGATCGTTCCGGTGGCCGGATTGATCTGATTGTCGATCACGGCAAGCACGCCGGTGGCCAGAGTCCGTCCGTCTCGATCGAGCGCCGTCACGACGACGTCCCCGGTCTTCGATGCGGCGCTGAGCTGCGGCAGCGAATCGGCGGGCAGCGCGAAGCTGACGAAAATGGGGTGGATTTGATTGATGGAGACGATGCCGGTCGTATCGCTTGCTTTTACGATGTTGCCTGCATCGACCAGGCGCGTCCCGACACGGCCGTCTATCGGCGAACGGATGGTGCTGTAGTTCAATTGGACCTGCGCCGTGTCGATCAACGCCTGATCGGCCTTGACGATTGCCTCGGTCTGCGCAGCCAGGGCTCGGGTGGTGTCGAGCTGCTGGGCAGTGACCGCACCGTTCTTCGCGAGATCGGTATACCTGGCCAGATCGTGGCGAACGTTGCCGAGTTGCGCCTGATCCTTGAGCTTGTTGGCTTCTGCCTGCGCCAGCACCGCTTCAAACGGCGCCGGGTCGATCTCGATCAGTATGTCTCCGGCATGGACATCCTTTCCCTCTTCGAACCGGATCTTGACGATTTGACCGTCTACCCTCGGCTTGATGAGCACGCTGTTGAATGCTTGAACCGTCCCGAGACCCGCCAGGAAAACCGGCACATCCGCGCGCCTTGCCTTGTCGGTCATGACCGGGACGGCGACCTCGCCGCCCCGCGCGGCCGACTGCGCAGGGGAAGGCTGCCACCAGCGGGTTTCGACCAGAATAGCGGCCGCGCCGGCTGCAAGCAGGGCCGTGATCAGGACTAAGCGGCGCACTTCTGCTCCTGGCTACCGATTTTTGGCTGGTGCGATGGCCGAACGCGTTACGAAGCCAGTCATGGGCCTACCTGACTTCAACCGTTTGAGGAAGGTGACGCTTTGGCCATTGAGGATGGAAGAAGCCGCGGGTGGGATAATCCAACACGCCACGCGTATAAGCAAGATATGGCCGCATTGAGCCCGCCGTCCCGATGGCGATCACGATGATTACCAATGGTGTGCCCGGACAATAGAGACCCGGCGGGTCCGCGCAAGGCGCAGCGCGGTGACAGGCTCCGGTCAGCCGGCGTGCGCCTAAACGCCGGGGCGCGCCATTACCGGGGCTGCTGGCCGATGACTGCCAGCGCGTCCGGCGACCAGCTTGCGACCGTCGCTTCGGTGCGATAGCGCGGGAGATGATCGTCGAACGAGTAGAAAACGCACAGCGCGAGGCTGGCCCAGACCGCCGCACTGAAATAAAGCGACATCCAGACAATCTCGTCCTTCCACTCGGCAAGGTCGTGGGTCACGACCCAACGCGTGCTGACGTCACGGAGACCCTCGAGAGGTGTCAGAAGCTTGCTGCCATCGGCAAGCCCGGCCCGCCACCGGCCCAGATACATCGGGACGTCGACGGTCATGAGGAACGCCAGATAGGCTGCAATCCCCGTTATCGTGATGGCGAGGACCACGCGAACCGGACCATCGAACTCCGGCAGCAGCCGGCAAAGGCCAATCCCGACGACGAAAAAGGCAACAGCCCAAAGCGAGTTTTCGATGGCGTTGCCCAAATAGTTGGTGGTCAGCACCGCATGCCATGAGAGGCATTCCGCGATCAGGATCAACGGCAGGATCACCCACGCGGCGTTCAGGGTGGTGTCCGCTGCCGTCATCGTGCCGAGCTGGTGCAGGATCATCGCCCACTGCGCCGCGAAGCAGATCTCGGCCACGGTTGCGACCGACCGGCCGACGACCACGCTCGACAGCCACGTGTCGAACAAGCAAATCCGCTGAACGTCCGCGCGAGGAAGAACCGACCTGAATGCGCAGCCAAAAACGTAGGCCGCACAGAGCAGAAGCATGAGCCCGATGCCGGACATGCTGCCGAGACTGCCCGTCGGTTGTTCGTGGAGCTGGCGGTACAGCAGGAACCAGACCGCGATATTTGCGCCGCTGACCAGGGTCAACAGACTCCACCACCAGGCCAGCGGATTTGACCACCCCAGCGAACTTGACCGCACCCGCCATTCCATACTCATGGACCGCTCCGCGTGTAACCGAACCGACATCGGATTGTAGTAGTTCTGTCACAAATCGCGGCCGGTCACGACAAAAATATGCGTGAGACGGGTGCCCGCGGGAGCCCATCGAGCCAAAGCGATTTCAGCTCAGGGGGCTTCGCGCTCGAGCCATTCGATATGCCGGGCGACCGAAACCTCCATGGCATGTTCGGCGTTTTCCGGAATGACCGCGTTCCAGAACGCGCCATAAATCGCGTCGTATTTGAACGGCATGACGCGCTCCGCGATGGTCCGGACCGCGCTCGCGCCGAGCGGAATGAAGTTGGGATAGGAGCGCATGAAGCCAAGATGCTTGCGGTCGGCCACCACCTGCAGCAGATCGCCGGAGAGCAGCGCGCCGCGGCCGTCGCATCCTTGCGCCCAGTGCATGATCGTTCCGCCATCGAAATGGCCGCCGGTGCGCAGCAGCGTCAGGCCCGGGGCGATTTGCTTGGTCTCGTCGGTCCATAGTTCGAGGCAGGGATCAGGCCACATGATCCATTCGCGATCCGCGGCATGAAGATAAACCGGTATGCCGCCAAATGCCCGGCTCCAGTCGACCATCGTCGTGTAGTAGTGCGGATGCGAGATCGCGATGGCGCTGAGGCCGCCGACGCCCCTGATCAGATCGACCATCACATCGCTGACCAGGCTGATGCAGTCCCACAACACGTTGCCTTGTCCGCTGGGGACCAGAAGCGCGCGCTGGTTGATGCCAAATGCCGGCGTCATGCCGATCCCGATCAGGCCGGCTTCATTCCGGAATGTCGGCATATGGCTTCGCTCAAGACGCTTCAGCGTGGTCCAGGCCTGTCCGCTCGGCGGCACGAATTGCCGTTCCTCGTCGCAGATCGCGCACGCGTCCGGCGGATCGGGCGTCGGCGCATATTGGGTGCCGCAGGTGGTGCAGATGAACGCGTCCATGACATCGCCTCAAGGCAGAAACAGGGGGGCGCGTGTAATAACATGAAAGGCCGACTGGCATCCCTGACGTTCGATCGGAGGAACAGCCAACATCACTATCAATTGAATCGCGCGCAGCGAAGGCGGAACCAAGGCCTATTCCCCCGTTTTTCAGACGAGTGCCGGGCCTCGTTCAGCTGCCGCGGCGTCGCATACACTCAAGCGTGATGAGCATGGTGCTCGCTTCTTCCCACATTTGCCTTTAGTGGGGGCGAACAACGAGAAGCGACCTGGAAGCAGGGCCAGCATTCGCGAAAACGCTACGGTAGACGATCTTCAGGCAGCGCGCCCGCGCCGCCGGACTCACTCACCCGATAGACCTCGTGAGCTCGGCTGTCGTCAAGTCTGACGCGGCTGATTTCGTTTTGTTGCGCCTCAAGGATGCTGGATAGGAGTAGTTGATGCGGGAATATGACGTGCGACCATCGGATCTGACGCGGCGCCGCGTGCTGGGTGGAATGGGGGTCGCCGGCCTGGCGCTAATGTCCTCGCCGGCATTGGCGCAGGAGACGGTCGATCTGCACGTGCCGGGCGGTCCGAGCACGCGGATGATCACCACTTCCTATCCGCAAAAGGGCCGAATGATCCTGCAGCGTTCAAGCCCGCCATGGCTTGAGACGCCTTTCGAAGTCTTCGACAAGGGCGTGTTCACCCCCAACGACCAGCACTACGTCAGTTGGCACTGGGCGACTTTTCCGGGCGACATCGATGTGGACAGCTTTCGTCTGACGGTGCGAGGCCAGGTCAATCAGACGCTTTCGCTGTCGCTCAAGGACATTTTGCAGGGCTTGCCGAGATTCGATATCGCCGCCGTCAACCAGTGCGCCGGCGCTTCGCGCCTCTACGCCGTTCCCCGCGTCGCTGGTGCTCAATGGGCCAACGGTTCGATGAGCAACGCGATCTGGACCGGTGTGCGTCTCAAGGACGTGCTTGACCGCGCCGGTGTAAAACCTGGCGCGATTCAAGTCCGCTTCGGCGGCCTGGACGAGCCGGTGATGCAGGACGCGCCGAAATTCCTGAAGTCGCTCACCATCGACCACGCGCGCGACGGCGAGGTGATGATCGCTTTCGCCATGAACGGCGAGCAGCTTCCATTGCTGAATGGATTTCCGTTGCGGCTCGTCGTGCCCGGCTGGTGCGGGGTTTACTGGATCAAGATGCTGAACGATATCGAAGTGCTGGATCAGCCCGACACCAATTACTGGACGGCGACCGGCTACCGCGTGCCCGATACGCCGCACAATACCGTCAAGCCCGGCGAGACCGGATTCAAGATGGTGCCGGTGACCCGCAATGTTCCGCGGTCGTTCATCACCAACATCCGTGACGGCGACAGCGTGCCGGCGGGGACGCCGGCTTCGGCGCGGGGCATCGCCTTCGGCGGCGATTGCGGCGTTGCCCGCGTCGATTTGTCGATCGATGGCGGCAACAGCTGGCAACCGACGAAACTCGATGCCGATCAGGGGACATACGGCTTTCGGCGATGGCAGACGCAATTTACGCTGCCCGCGCGCGGCGCGCGCACCCTGATGGTTCGCTGCACCAACACCAGGAACGAGGCGCAGCCCGATTTCAAGATCTGGAATCCGTCCGGCTACATGTACAACACCATTGAAACGACCCATGTGGTCGCGGCCTGAGGAGGAATCAGGAATGCTCCGTGCTGTTCTGCCGATGGCCGCCGTTCTGGGTCTCGCTCTGTTGCCGCATCCCGGCGAGGCCGCAACGATCACCACCTTGAAGTCGCTGAAACTGGATGTCCCCCTCAGCGACGCGATGTTCCCCGCCGGTCCGGGATCGGACGCGATCAACAACAACTGCCTCGCCTGCCACTCGGCCGACCATGTGTTGAACCAGCCTTCGCTGTCCAGGGAAGCCTGGCAGGAAGTCGTCAACAAGATGATCACGGCCTACAAGGCTCCTGTCAGCCCTGACGACGCCAAGGCGATCGTGGACTATCTGGTTCGCACCAAAGGCGCGTCATAGGTCCCTCGCGCGCGAAGCCGCGGCGCTAATATGGCTGTCATCCGTCGGCCATTTCGCGCGCCCCGCCCAGCAGCTTGACGTTGAGCTTGCCACCCGCGAACAGCATATCGTCGAGCGCTTCGCCGATGTCGCCGGGTTCGACGGTTGTACCGCCATCGCGGGTAATGCTTGCCTGTGCGATGCGCCGCATCAGTTCCTTGATGAAAGCGGCGCTGACGCCCTTGGTCCGCTGCGCGGCCTCCTCCACGACGGCATCGCCGAGCGGCAGACCCGTGCCATAAAGCTGGACGAGCTTTCTGCGGCCGATGTCGTCTGGAAGCGGCACCTCGATCGCCTGGTCGATGCGGCCGGGGCGGCCCGCCAGGGCGCCCTCGAGCTGCTCCGGCCGGTTGGTGGTGAGGATGAAAAGGATATCCGCGTCCTGCTTCAGTCCATCCATTTCGTTGAGCAGGGCGTTGAGCAACGATTCTTCGCAAGCCCCCATCTCGTCGCGATCGCGCGCAATGAGATCGACGTCCTCGATCACGACCATCGCCGGCTGCAGAAGACGGGCGAGACTCATGTATTGGGCGAGCAATGCGACCTGCGCGGCGGTAATGATCAGCGTGGTGTGACCGGGCAGGTTGCTCGCCAGATACCGGATGGTGTGGGTCTTGCCGGTTCCGGGCGGTCCGTAAAGCAGGATGCCCTTGCGGGTCGATTGCCCCAGCCGGCGCAGCTGCGGGCGGCTCCCGACAAAGCTCACGACGTTGCGGTCCAGCAGCTTCAGCGTGGCTTCGGGCAGGATCACGTCCTCGCGTTGAACCGGCGGCAATTTGTGGACCATGACGCCTTTCGAGCGTCCCCGGTAATCATCGTCGCCATCGAGCGACAATATCTTGCCGCGATAGGAGCGCGCTGCGTTGACCGCGCCCTCCAGCTCGGAGAAACAGCGTTGCACGAACTCCGCGCCGTCAGCGCCGGCAGGCACGGCGATCTCGATGCGGGTCCCAGGCTCGTTCCTGTATTCCCGATGCGAGGAGAGGACGACCGCGTAGCGGAGGCCGCCGGTTCGGCAGAGCCACAAGCCGTTGACGAGACATTTCACGGGGTCGCTCTCGCCGACATCCACATCCTGATACTGCGCCGGTGCGAGAGCGATCGCATTCCGGCCATCTCTGGTCAGGGCGGCGATGTTCACTGTCTCGTAGCGGTATTGCTCGTGGATGCCAAAAAATCGGATCGGTGATGCGAACAGCCTGTCGATGGCCACCTGAACGTCCGCGCGCATGTGCCCTGGGAACTGGCGCGAGGAGGCGACCAGCTGATCCCGCGGGATGCCGGCGAAATGCCAGTCGAGCGCTTCGCAGGCATACTCGAACTGCTTCCTGCCGGTGACCTCGGAGAGGTTGTTCGTGATCTGGTGGACGCAGTCATTGCAGACCAGGGTGTCCTTCCCTCTCAGTGAAAGCCGGTTCTCGCCGGAAAGCGCGCCGCAGAGTTTGCATCTGTCTGGTATTTCGACGCCCTCCGCAGCCGGCTCGCTCGTGATCAGGAGCGGATGACCCGAGGTGCGGATGCGCCGTCGGGCAGCTTGAAGCATCTTGTTCGCAACATCGCGCGGATAGGCCCCGGAGATGGCTTGTCCGTTCTTGTCGATCGTCGCGACGAATTTGATCGCGTCGAGCATCGGCTTCTTGAACACCAGGCATAGAAGCTTGATGACGAAATCCTCTGGAGTTTCACCGTCCTTATGAAAGGTGACCTGGAGGTGCCCGGCAGCCGCCTGAACAGTATCCATGAAATATTCCCCCGCACTGGTTGTGGTTTCGAAGACATGCTCGCGACTATGGCACTGGAGACGGAACGGAACAAGAACATATTTCTGCGCATTTCCGGCGCGCAAGAACATGAAAGGGCCGGCGGCGAGGAATGCTAGTTTCCAGGACATCGAAACGTCTGACGGAAGGCCACCCCGCATGCTGGAAAAGTTCGAACGCTATCCGCTCACTTTTGGACCCACGCCGATCGAGAAGCTGGAGCGCCTCGGCGCCCATCTCGGCGGCAAGGTCGAGCTCTACGCCAAGCGCGAGGACTGCAATTCGGGACTGGCCTTCGGCGGCAACAAGCTGCGCAAGCTCGAATACATCATTCCCGACGCGATCGCCTCCAACGCCGACACCCTGGTCTCGATTGGCGGCGTGCAGTCGAACCATACGCGCATGGTCGCCGCGGTCGCGGCCAAGATCGGCATGAAGTGCCGGTTGGTGCAGGAAAGCTGGGTGCCGCATGAGGATGCGGTCTATGACCGGGTCGGCAATATTCTTTTGAGCCGGATCATGGGCGCCGAGATCGAGATGGTCGACGAGGGATTCGACATCGGCATCCGCCAAAGCTGGGAAGACGCCATCGCCGACGTCAAGGCCAGGGGCGGCAAGCCCTACGCGATCCCGGCAGGCGCCTCGGTACATAAGTTCGGCGGCCTCGGTTATGTCGGCTTCGCCGAGGAGGTGCGGGCGCAGGAGAAAGAACTCGGTTTTGCCTTCGACTACATCATCGTCTGCACCGTCACCGGCTCGACCCACGCCGGCATGCTGGTGGGTTTTGCCAAAGACGGCCGCGCGCGCAAGGTGATCGGCATCGATGCCTCCTTCACGCCGGCGCAGACCAGGGCGCAGGTACTTGCGATCGCGCAGAACACGGCAAAACTCGTCGAACTCGGCCAGGAGATCGTCGACGAGGATGTGGTTCTGCTCGAGGACTACGCCCACCCCGCCTACGGCGTTCCCTCTGCGGAGACCAAGGACGCGATCCGGCTATGCGCGCGCCTCGAAGGCATGATCACCGATCCCGTCTACGAGGGAAAATCCATGCAGGGCATGATCGACCTCGTGCACAAGGGCTATTTTCCGGAGGGATCGAAGGTGCTCTACGCCCATCTCGGCGGGGCGCCGGCGATCAACGGCTATGCCTATGCGTTTCGCAATGGGTGAGGGCGGTGGTCGTTACAATTCTGCCAAGCCGTTTGAGGGACACAGAGCTCTTCGCGCTCCCTCGCCCCGCTCTTCGCGGGGAGAGGGTTGGGGTGAGGGGCTCTCTCAACCAGCGCGACTCGCCGAGAAACCCCCTCACCCGCCCGGCTTCGCCGGGCGACCTCTCCCCGCAAGCGGGGCGAGGTGAGGGCGGCAGCGCCGCTCGTGCTGCCGTAAGTGAAAGCCTTTCTCGCGAGCGATCCCTGAACTATAGAAGATAGTCCTCATCCGGCGCCGCCCGCGCCATCCGTGAAACGCGATCTCCACCATGCCCGATTTCCACGGCGTCTTTCCCTATCTGGTCTCGCCGGTTGACGCCAACGGGCAAATCCGCGCCGAGGTGCTCGGCCGCCTCTGCGACGATCTCATCACGTCAGGCGTGCATGGGCTGACGCCGCTCGGCTCGACCGGCGAGTTCGCCTATCTGAACAACGTGCAGCGCATCGCGGTGGTGCAGGCCACGATTGAAGCCGCGCAACGCCGGGTCCCCGTGGTCGCCGGCGTGGTCTCGACCTCGACGCCGGATGCGTTGGCACAGGCGAAGGCCTATCAAAAGATGGGCGCCGACGGGATCCTGGCCATTCTCGAGGCGTATTTTCCTTTGGCCGACGCGCAGGTCGAATCCTATTTCCGCGCCATCGCCGACGCCGTCGATATTCCCGTGGTGATCTACACCAACCCGCAATTCCAGCGCTCGGACCTCTCGCTCGACGTCATCGCGCGGTTGTCGGAGCATCCGCGCATCAATTACATCAAGGATGCGTCCACCAATACCGGGCGGCTGCTGTCGATCATGAACCGCTGCGGCGACGCCATCCGCGTGTTCTCGGCGTCAGCTCATATTCCGGCCGCGGTGATGTTGATCGGCGGGGTGGGGTGGATGGCGGGTCCCGCCTGTCTCGTGCCGCGGCAAAGCGTCGAACTCTACAATCTCTGCAAGGCTTCGTGCTGGGACGATGCGCTGGTGCTGCAGCGGCGGCTGTGGCGCCTCAACGAAGCCTTCGCGCGCTACAATCTCGCCGCCTGCATCAAGGCCGGGCTGGCGATCCAGGGCTACGACGTCGGCGATCCCATAGCACCGCAGGCGGCGCTGACGCTCGACGAGCGCCGGGCGGTCGAGGCGGTGTTGCGGGAGATCGGGTGAGGCCGTTGCCGGAGGTGTCGTCGTTCCCGGGCGCGAAGCAGGGATCCGGAACCCCCGCGCAGCGCTTTTGGATTGCGAGGCTGCGCCTGCACATTCCGGGTCACGGAGCCGAGGATATGGATGAGGTCGAGATCGTCAATTATGATCCGCGCTGGCCGGTATTGTTCGACGAAGAGGCCGAGCGGTTGCGGGCCGTACTCGATCCGTCCTTGATCGTAGGGCTTGAGCATTTCGGAAGTACGGCCGTTCCCGGCTTGTCGGCCAAGCCCATCATAGATATCCTGATTGCGGTCCGATCATTGGCAGACGCGCAAGCCACCTTTGTCGAAGCCCTTCGAAATCTTGATTACGTCTATTGGGCCGATAATCCGAAGAAAGATCGAATGTTCTTCGTTAAAGGCATGCCGCCCTTTGGATCGAGGCGCTCCCATCATGTGCATGTGACCGAGCCACAGGCGGAGATGTGGCATCGGCTGGCGTTCAGGGATTATTTGCGCACTCATCCAGAGGAAGCCCGGACTTACGAGCAGTTCAAAAGACGATTTGCCGCCGAACATCGGACGGATCGCGAGGCTTACACCGACGCCAAATCTGCCTATGTCGAAAGTGTGATGCGCAAGGCAATAGCTTGTTGACGAGCGGCGGAGTGCGTCGTGTATGCACCGAGGCAGTCTCTGCCCGTGAATTCCCAAAGCCGATTGCTCTGCTGATTTGCCCGACGGGCTCCGGCCCAGGAAGTCTGTCCAGCCCCTTTTGAAAAAATATTTCTGATTTTCAGAAAACCCAAATCAGTTGTATATCTCTGGCCGTCCCGTCCCACTCAGAGGGGCGGCTCGCGACGTCACGGACGCGGGGCGGGATGCGGTGGACGCGGCGGCGCGCTTGACGGGCGTTGCTTGCAGCGGACGGCGAAGACGTGTGGTCCTGACACCCCGACGCTGGTGTCAAGTTTTGCGGATTAATCCGCGTAACGACGGTGGCAAGAAAGCCGATCACCGGGGAGAGCACGGTATAAGCCGTAAACCATTGCGTGCGGGAATGTCGGGTGTTTTCCGATGGCTCGCTGTGAATACTCGTGTGCATACTTACTACCCCATGCGCACACGAGGCTGCGGGTGCATCGGGCGCCCGGCATTCCCCACGCCCTCTGGTCAAGAGGGCGGAAGTTGATGGCAAAAGCCCGGGCGCCTCGCGCCGCGGGGCGCAAACGCGTGTCTGGATTGGGCGCTTTCAAGAGCAACTCGTCATGCCCGGGCTTGTCCCGGGCATCCACGTCTTTAGTTTCTCGGTCTGGAAAGACGTGGATGGCCGGGTCAAGCCCGGCCATGACGATTCCTGGAAAGGCTGGGGTTGGCCTCTTCCTTGCCTATCGGCTAGAACCAACCCAATCGGACAAGAGACTCGAAGGACAAACTGATGAATATTCTTCCCGGCAATATGCGTTTCGGTACGGGCCAGCCCGTCAAGCGTCTTGAAGACCAGAGACTTCTGACCGGGAAGGGGCTGTTCATCGACGACAAGCCGGAAGACGGCGCGCTGTGGCTGCATGTGGTGCGCTCGCCGCACGCCCATGCCAATATCCTGTCCGTCGATACCAAGGCGGCGTCTGACATGCCGGGCGTGGAAGCGGTCTACACCGGCGCCGACCTGATCGCCGACGACATTGGCACGCTGCCGACGCTGTTGATTTTCCAGCGGCCCGATGGCTCGGCGATGACCGCGCCACCGCGCCGGCTGCTGGCCCATGAGATCGTGCGCTTTGCCGGCGAGCCGGTCGCAGCCGTGGTCGCGACATCGCGGGTCGCGGCGCAGACCGCGGCGGAAGCGATCGCGATCGAATATAAAGTGCTGCCGTCGGTGGTTGACCCCGTCGAGGCGATCAAGCCCGGAGCGCCGGTGGTGTGGGCCGATGCGCCCGACAATATCGTGGCGGCGATGAGCTATGGCGACGCGGCCGCGGTCGAAGCTGTATTCGCCAAGGCCGCGCATGTGGTCTCGCTCGATCTGGTCAGCCAGCGGCTGATCCCCTCGGCGATGGAGCCGCGCTCGTCCATCGCCGAGGTCGACAAGAAAACCGGACGGCTGATCCTGCATACGCAGTCGCAGACCCCCGGCTCGGCCCGCGACCTTCTCGCCGAAGCCGTGCTGAAGCGGCCGAAGGAAAGTGTGCGCGTGCTGGTCGGCGACATCGGCGGCGGTTTCGGCCAGAAGACCAGCCTCTATCCGGAAGACGGCATGGTGGCCTATGCCGCCGTCAAGCTGGGACGCAAGGTGCGCTGGCGCGGCGACCGCACCGACGAGTTCGTCGGCGGCACCCATGGCCGCGACCTGACCTCGACCGGCGAGTTCGCGCTCGACGCCAAGGGCCGGGTGCAGGCCTACCGGGTGCGCTCGCTCGGCGGCACCGGCGCCTACATCGCCGGCGCCGGTACCATCATTCCGCTGGTGCTCGGCCCGTTCGTGCAGTCCGGCGTCTATGACCTGCCGCTGGTGCACTACGACATCAAGGCTGTGATGACCAACACCGCGCCGGTCGGCGCCTATCGCGGCGCGGGCCGGCCCGAAGGCGTGTTCATCGTGGAGCGGCTGATGGACGCAGCCGCGCGGCAGCTCGGGATCGACCCGCGCACCATCCGCAAGGTGAATTACATCAAGCCCGCGCAACTGCCCTACACCAACGCGGTCGGGCAGATCTACGATTCCGGGGCGTTCGCGCACATGCTCGACCGCGCCTCCAAGCTCGCGGACTGGGACGGCTTTGCCGCACGCAAGAAGGCGGCCAAGAAGAAAGGCCTGCTCTACGGCCGCGGCCTGACCAGCTACATCGAATGGACCGGCGGGCGCGCGCATACCGAAAAGGTCAGCCTGCACGCCACAGCCGAAGGCCGCGTCATCCTGCATTCCGGCACCATGGCGATGGGGCAGGGGCTGCAGACCACCTACACCCAGATGGTGTCGGAAGCGCTCGGCATTGCCATGGACAAGATCGATATCATCCAGGGCGACACGGATCTCGCGACCGGATTCGGCAGCGTCGGTTCGCGCTCGCTGTTCGTCGGCGGCACCGCGCTGGCGGTCTCCGCCAACGACCTGATCACCAAGGCCCGCGAAAAAGCGTCGAACGTGCTGGAAGCCTCCGTCGAGGACATCGAATATCGCGACGGCTGGCTCACCGTGGTCGGCACCGACAAGCGCATCGGCCTGTTCGACATTGCGAAGAAGGAAGCCGGCGCGCGGCTGAGCGTGGACAGCGAGGGCGAAGTCGACGGGCCGAGCTGGCCCAACGGCACCCATATCTGCGAGGTCGAGATCGATCCGGAGACCGGCGTCAGCCGTGTGGTGCGCTACACCACGGTCGACGACGTCGGTGTTGCCGTCAATCCGATGCTGGTGACCGGGCAGGTGCACGGCGGCGTCGCGCAGGGTATCGGGCAGGCGCTGTACGAAGGTGTCTCCTATGACCCGGAAGGGCAGTTGCTGACCGCGAGCTACCAGGATTACTGTGTGCCGCGCGCCGACGACGTCCCGCCGATCGAGGTCACGCTCGATGATTCCGCGCCGTGCCGCACCAATCCGCTGGGCGCCAAGGGTTGCGGCGAATCCGGCGCGATCGGCGGTCCGCCCTGCGTCACCAACGGCGTGATGGATGCGCTCAGCGAGCTCGGTATCAAGGCCCTCACGACGCCGCTGACGCCGATGAAAGTCTGGCAGGCGATCGAGGGAGCGAAGGCGGCGGGGGTGGCGTCTTTCCCGTCGCGTTGAACCAACCACCGTCATTCCGGGGCGATGCGAAGCATCGAACCCGGAATCTCGAGATTCCGGGTTCGCCCTAACGCGCGCCCCGGAATGACGAGCGAGAAATTATAAGGCCCATGCCGCATCATTCTGATACCCTCCGTCAAATATTTGCAGGAGAATTACATGCGCAAATTATGGACCGTGCTGGCGGCGCTGGTGATGTTGAGCCTGACCAATTGTGGTTACAACGCGATCCAGACCAATGAGGAGCAGGTCAAGTCGGCCTGGTCCGAGGTGCTCAACCAGTACCAGCGGCGCGCCGATCTGGTGCCCAACCTCGTCAATTCGGTGAAAGGTTTCGCCCAGCAGGAAAAGGATGTGCTGCTCGGGGTGACCAATGCGCGGGCCAAGGTCGGCAGCATCCAGGCGACGCCGGAACTGATCAACGATCCCGGCGCCTTCGCCAAGTTCCAGGCCGCGCAGGGCGAACTGACCAGCGCGCTGTCGAAGCTTCTGGTGGTAACCGAGAACTATCCGCAGCTCAAATCCGATGCGCTGTTTCGCGACCTGATGGCGCAGCTGGAAGGCACCGAGAACCGCATCACCGTGGCGCGCAATCGCTACATCAAGTCGGTGCAGGATTATAATGTCGGGATTCGCACGTTCCCGAACAACCTGACGGCGATGGCGTTCGGATACAAGGAGAAGGTGAACTTTACGGTCGACAACGAGAAGGAAATCTCGACCGCACCGAAGGTCGACTTCAATCCGGCGCCGGCGCCCGCCAAGTAATTCGGCAACCGATTGATCACCGCGATGAACGCTGCAAGAGCCTCCATTCTTGCGCTGCTGATGTGCTGGGCTTTTGCAGCCTTTGCCGACGTCGCGGTGCCGCCGCTTACGGGGCGGGTGGTCGATCAGACCGGGACGCTTTCCAGCGGCGACGTCGCCTCGCTGACGCAAAGCCTGAAGGATCTGGAAACGCGAAAAGGCAGCCAGGTCGCGGTTTTGATCGTGCCGACGACAGCGCCCGAGACCATCGAGCAATATTCAATCCGGGTCGCGGAAGCCTGGAAAATCGGGCGCAGGAAAATCGACGACGGCGCGCTGCTGGTGGTTGCCAAGGACGACCGCAAGCTCCGGATCGAAGTCGGCTACGGCCTCGAAGGCGCGCTCACCGACGTCAGCGCCCGGCGCATCATCGATGAAGTCATCACGCCGAAATTCCGTAGTGGCGATTTTGCCGGCGGGATTTCCGCCGGGATCGACCGGATCATCCGGGTGATCGA
Source organism: Bradyrhizobium erythrophlei (assembly GCF_900129425.1). Lineage (NCBI taxonomy): Bacteria > Pseudomonadati > Pseudomonadota > Alphaproteobacteria > Hyphomicrobiales > Nitrobacteraceae > Bradyrhizobium > Bradyrhizobium erythrophlei. Next base: position 939,643 of record NZ_LT670817.1, read on the forward strand.
CGGCGAACCGCTGCCGGCGCCGGAGCCGCAGCAGAGTTTCGGCGGCGGCCAGGACCGTTTCGACATCCTGTTCAATCCCCTCATCATCTTCGCTGTCTTTGTGATCGGCGCGGTGCTGCGCACCGTGCTGGGAAGGCTGATAGGTTCGGTTGCGACCGGCGGCGTCGTCGGAGTGCTGGCGTGGCTGACCGTGGGATCGCTGGCGTTCTCGGCAATCGCGGCGATGCTGGCCTTCGCCTTCGCGATGTTCGCCGAGAGCATGGCGTCGTCGAGCGGCCGCGGCGGATTTGTCGGCGGCGGCTCGTTTTCCGGCGGCAGCAGTTCGAGCGACAGCGGCGGGTTCAGCGGCGGTGGCGGCAGCTTTGGTGGCGGCGGCGCGTCGGGGAGCTGGTAGCATGGGCATCAAACGCATCGGCAGGCATCTTCTCGAACACCATTGGCGGGTGCGGCGGATCTTTACGCCCGCCGTGCTGGCCGCGATCGAACAGGCGATCAAGGCGGGCGAGGCCACCCATTCCGGGCAAAGCCGCTTTGTCGTCGAAGGTGCGCTCGACGGCGTGCCGCTGTTCAAGAATCAATCGGCGCGGGAGCGTGCGCTGGATATTTTTTCGCATCTGCGAATCTGGGACACCGCCCACAACAGCGGCGTGCTGATCTATCTGCTGCTGGCCGACCGCCAGGTCGAGATCATTGCCGACCGCGGCATCGACGCCAAGGTCGGCGCCGCCGGCTGGGAAAAAATCTGCGCCGACATGGAGACGGAGTTCAGCAGCGGAAATTTCGAGCGCGGCGTCATCCAGGGGATTGAAGCGGTGTCGCGACAGCTGGCGGCGCATTTTCCGAAGCATGGGGCAGGGAAGAACGAACTGCCGGATGCGCCGGTGGTGATGTGAAATAACTGTCATTCCGGGGCGCGAGTGAAACGAGCGAACCCGGAATCTCGAGATTCCGGGTTCGCGCTGGCGCGCGCCCCGGAATGACGGCGGGTGGTTGAAGGCCCACGCCTTGATCGAAGACCGATGCGCCCGAAAAACGAATCAGCCGTCGTCGAGCTTGTTGAGATCACGCACCGATTGCATGATGGGCTCGAAGTTCGACCGCGCGTCGAGCGCGTCGAACAGTTGCGCGGTGTCCGACAGCAGCCCGTGCGATCGCGCAATCGCGATCCGGACGTCGTCCTGCGGCGTATCGGACAACCGGCCGTGTCCCGACAGCAGGATTCTGGAATTCAAGCCCTTCAGCCGCTCCAGCGACTGGATATAGTCGCTGATGCTGCCCGATCCGAACACGCCGCCCATCACGCCGCCGGGCATCAGGGTGTCGGCGGCAAACAGCAGTCCCTGGTCCTGATCGAACAGGCTGATGCAGGCCGAAGTGTGCCCCGGGGTGTACATCACGTCGAGGCGGAAATTGCCGAGGTCGATCAGGTTGCCCTCTTCCAGCCAGATGTCCACATTGATCGGCACGTCCGGCTCGTTGAACATCTTGCGCAGCATCGAGAAGTCGTCGCGCAGCATGATCTTGTTGGCGGCCAGCCGATGCGCGGCAATGATGGTTCGACCGCCGAAATGCCAGGCGGCGCCGATGTGATCGAGATGTTCGTGGCTGAGGATCACCATGTCGATCTTGTCCGGCGGACAGCCGACATGATGCAGGCATTCCAGCAACGCGGGGAAGTTCGACGACAGCCCGACATCGATCATGATGGTGCGGGATTTGCCGCGCACCAGATAGGCGTTGGCGGCCCGATTCTTGAAACGGATCTGGTAGACGTCTTCGCTCGCCTGGATCAGCGAGCAGACGTCGTTGTTCAGCAGGATCGGAAACGGGCTCGGCTTGCGGTCGCTCATGGGTTGGCCGCCTTGAAGGTGACGGCATTGGACGCCCGCAGCCGCTTGCTCAGCGCATCCATGATCATCAGCGCAAACGCCGGCTGCTGGCTGACAAGATACACGAAGCGGGCATGATTGATCCGCATCACGCGGGTGTTGGGCGCGGCGGCGATCGCGGTCGCCGAACGGGAGGAGCCGTCGATCACGGCCATCTCGCCGAAGAATTCGCCCTTGCCGAGCGTCACGATGACGGTCTTGGTGGCGCCGCTGATCTTGACGATGTCGATCTTGCCGTCGAGCACCACGAACAGCTCGCGGCCGGTCGAGCCTTCCTCGAAGATCACGTCGTCCACATCAAATTCGTTGATGCATTTTTCGATGGCCATGGAGCTCCCCGCCTTCTGGCTGGTCTGCCCGTCCATGTTAATCGGGAAATACGACGGCGCAAACGATGCATCGGGGCGGTAGGCAGTTCCGCAGGGCAGCATAAGCCAGGGTTGCCGCCGCTGCCTTCGGCGGTTGAGCGGGGCCCTACCGGACGATTTCCTAAAATTTCGGTAAGCGCGGCTGCCGGTAACGATTTCGCAAGCAATGAAAGGTTACCAAATAGTCAACCTTTAATGGAGGTTTTGACGTGAACGAGCAACAGGCCGAGCAGACCAGCGTTGAACCGGGTTCCCTCAATGCCGGGCCAGCCGCTCCCACTTTGTCGGACGCGCAAAACGAGCCGGTGGCGGCTTCGATACAGGCGTCGGCGCCGATCGACGCTCCGGATCTCGTGCCCGAGCAGGACGCCGCGGTGGAACCCGCCAAGGCGGATGCCGCCAAGGCCGATGCTCCCAAAGTAGAAGCGCCCAAAACAGCCGCGCCCAAGGCAGATGCGCCGCGCACCCCCGGCAAGCTCATGATCATGTCGCCGGACGATCGGGCTTGGGGCAACCATGACGACGCCGCCCCGGAACTGGAGCGCGAGCCTGCTCAGGGCATGTTCGGCAAGCGCGGGCTCGCCGCACTGGCGGCCGTGGTCGCGTTGGCGGTAGTTGCAGGCGCGCTCGGCGGCGTGCTGGCAACCGCCAGTCTTTCGCATTCTGTCGGCGATGACACCGCGACCTCAGGCAATCGTGCGCTCGAAGCTTCCGTGGCGCGGATCGATGCCGACGTGCTGGCGCTCAGGGCCAGCGTCGAACATACCTCCAAAATGGGCATGGCCCAGTTCAACAAGACCAGCGACCGCCTCGACAAGCTCGAGAAGGCGCAGTTGGAGCCGGCCGCCAGGCTCGCCAAGCTCAGCGAGGCCGTGGACAAGCTCCGCGCCGCGCCGCCCGCTGCTCCCGTGCCGGTCGCCGCAGCGCCGGCTGCGCCGAAGGAAGTCACGGGCTCGATTTCGCCGCCGGCGGTGGCGGCGCCCAAGGTCGAGGTGGCGAGGCTGCCGACCGTGGAAGGCTGGCTGCTGCGTGACGTCGCCAATGGCGGCGCGCTGATCGAAGGCCGGCTGGGAATCTTCGAGGTATATGCCGGCGATCCCGTGCCGGGCCTCGGCCGGGTCGACGCTATCCGCCGCCAGGATGGCCGCTGGGTGGTCGTGACCAGCAGGGGTCTGATCGTCGCGCGCTAAAGCTTCACCGCGACGTGAAGCGATGGTTCCGCTGCATCCTGATTGCCGCGAGACAGCCTGACGGCTTTTCGGCTATTTTCCGGAGTAGAAAACGCTGCCCGCAAGACGCTTTGTTGTGGCGTCTTCGGTCGGCGGCGTTGGTCGGGAAATGAGCCCTGTGTTGCGATTTCTTGGTGCGGTCTTGATCCTTCTCGCCGGCGTGCTGCCTGTGCGTCACGCACAAAGCGCAGCTGCGCTGGAACGTGGCGCCGCGATTACCGATCCCGAAGGCTTGCGCGAACTCGATCGCGAAAGATTTGGCCTCGGCCGCATCCTGCTGCCGGCAGCATCGGTTGACGTTCCTCTGGACAACAGCCAGTTGTTCGCGCTGCCGTCGATGGCTCCGGTCCGCAAGGCGCTGGACGATGAGTTCGACCGATACATCGCTAGGCACAAAGCCGATCTTCCGAACGAAACCATCGGTGTCGGAAGTTCCTTCGATTTTCAGCTGTTCGATCGCGCGCTGCTGTATTCGGATCATTCGCGCTTCGTGCTTTCGGGCATCGTCAACCGGATGGACCGCGCCTATGTCTCGCCGGACACGTGCGGTGAAATCCGGCTGATCTATCGCCTGACGCGGACCGACGTGGCCGAGGCGGCCGACGCCGTGGCCTCGCCGCGGCTGCCGATGACCCTCAACGTCGTGCTGAAAGCCAAAGGCGCGATCGATGCCGGCGCCAAGGCGATCACCTGTTCCGAGATCGCCCGCCGCTGGCTCGCAGCCGGCGATCTGTCGGTTACCGGCGCGGAGCTCGCGGCCAAACTGACCTCGAACGACGGTCCGCTGGAATTGATCGGGCCTGAAAATGTCTACCGCATCGAGACCAATCTCCAGATCGCGCATGCGCCGAAATCCGCGATCCGCGATTTCCGCACCGACTATCTCCTGAAGGTGTTCGATTACAACGCGCAGTCGCAGGGGTTCGAGGAAGCGCCGCTGGAGAACCAGATCGACCGCGAGCGGATTCTGACGGACCAGAACCTCAGGCGCGACTTCAAGGCGTGGCTCCTTGACCCCCGGCATTTCGCCGAACTGGATCGCGGCACGATATTGATCCCGGACAAATTTCTTGCCCGCGGCGCGGTCGCCCCGACCCCGGTCGGATTTGGGGCATCGAACCTGCAGCCGGAATTCGGCCTGGTGCAGGGCGATGACACGGCGGCCGAGCCGGTGTTCAAGGAAACCGATGTCGTTGCGGCATTGAAGAAGGCGGCGGAAAGCGGCGTCAGCTTGCAAAATATCCGCTCCGTCGCCGGCTTCGAGCGCCGGCTCAACGACGTCACCTGCGCGGGCTGCCACCAAACCCGCGGCATCGGCGGCTTCCATTTCTCCGGCGTCGACTGGATGGCAGCCAGGCCCGACAATTCAACCGTGGTGCCGGCGTCGCCGCATTTCTTCGGTGACCAGATCCGTCGCCGCGATATCCTCGCCTCGCTGCGCGACAATAGGCGCCCGGATTACTCCCGCGGCTTCTCCAGCCGACCGCAATTGCGCGGTAGCCGCGAACTTGCGGGCACCGAATATGATGACGGCTGGGGCGCGCATTGTTATCTCAAGCGACCAAACAACGCCGACAATGACAGCAGCTTCAAATCGTGGAGCTGCGCCGCAGGGCTCGCCTGCCAGGCCGTCGACAAGGCCTCGCGCATGGGGATGTGCTTCGTCAAAAGCCAGTAGAACAGCGCTTGCGATGGTGCGACTGCCAGATTGACAGTGGTCTCACTAATCGTGTTCTGTTGACCCGAAATTCGCGAAAAGCGGCGCGGGCGTGCCAACGCACACCGGGGAAGGAAACATGGACGATATCATTATCGTCGGCGCCGGTGTCGGTGGGCTGACGCTTGGGCTTGCGCTGCACGCGGCCGGTATTCCCTGCCGGATCTTCGAGTCGGCCGCCGAAATCAGGCCGATCGGCGTCGGCATCAATCTGCTGCCGCATGCCACCAGGGAACTTGCAAGCCTCGGACTCGAGGCTGATCTGGCGAAGGTCGCGATCACGACCACCGACGCGACCTTCTTCAATCGCTTCGGCCAGTTGATCTATCAGGAGCCGCTGGGACGCGCGGCCGGGTACGATCATCCGCAATTCTCTGTTCATCGCGGCGACCTGCAGATGGTATTGCTTGACGCCTTCCGCGCGCGCGCCGGCAGCGACCGGCTTCTTACCAGCCATTATTGCACGGGCGTCGATCAGGACGAGTCCGGCGTCAGCGTGCATTTTTCCGACGGGGCGGGCGGCGCCCACCGCAGCACCATCCGCGGTCGCATGGCGATCGCCTGCGACGGCATCAACTCGGCGATCCGCAAGCAGTTTTTTCCCGGCGAGGGCGAGCCACGCTATTCCGGCGTCAATATGTGGCGCGGCGTGACGCGATGGAAGCCGATCCTGTCCGGCGCCAGCATGGTGCGGGCGGGATGGCTGTCGCATGGCAAGATGGTGATCTATCCGATTCGTCCGGCCTCCGAGGCGGACGGGCTGCAGCTCATCAACTGGGTGGCTGAAATCGAAACGCCAATCTACCGCAAGCGCGACTGGAATCGGCCGGGCTCGATCGAGGATTTCATCGGCGCCTTCGCCGACTGGCATTTCGACTGGCTCGATGTCCCGGCGCTGATTCGCGCCGCCGACAGCGTGCTGGAATTTCCGATGGTCGATCAGGATCCGCTGCCGCGCTGGAGTTTTGGCCGAGTAACCTTGCTCGGCGACGCCGCTCACCCGATGGTGCCGCGCGGCTCCAACGGCGCCGGCCAGGCCATTCTGGATGCACGCGCGCTGACATCGGCGCTGCTCGAAAACAATGATCCGGTTGCCGCACTCGCCTCTTACGAGAAACAACGTCTTGAGGCGACCACGCGCATCGTCCTGACCAACCGCACCAATCCGCCCGACGCGATCCTGCGCGAGGTGTTCCAGCGCACCAACGATCAGCCTTTCGCTGCGATCGACGACGTTATCAGCCGCGATGAGCTGGTCGCCTTGTCCGAAGGCTACAAGCGAATTGCGGGCTATTCGAAGGAAGCGTTGCGAAGGTAAGGAGGCGAAAAACCGTGCCGGTTTCGCCGAATCCGCGCTAGGCTATCGCGATAAACAAGCGGCCGGCAAGAACCGCGATCCGGATTTCAGGGGAGGGATAATGATGGCGGCGTCTCAGGCTCAAGGCAGCGGCGCATCGCTCGATGTCGCCGGCGCATCGCTCGTCGATGTCGCCGAATTCATCGATCAGCAGCCGGTCGGCCGATTTCAGATCGGGCTGCTGTTGACCTGTGCGGCGGTATTGTTTCTCGATGGCTTCGATACCCAGGCCATCGGCTATGTCGCGCCTGCGGTCGCCAGGGAATGGGGCCTGACCAAGGGCGCGCTGGGTCCGGTGTTCAGCGCCGGCCTGTTCGGGCTGATGATCGGCGCGTTGCTGTTCGGTCCGCTGGCCGATCGCATCGGGCGCAAGAAGATCATCGTTTTCTCGACGCTTGCATTTGGCATCGGTGCGATCGTCACCGCGTTCGTCCAGGACGTCAACACGCTGCTCGCGATCCGCTTTCTGACCGGGCTCGGCCTCGGCGGCGCGATGCCCAATGCGATTGCGATGACGTCCGAGTTCAGTCCCCGCCGCCGCCGCGCCACCATGGTCATGATCATGTTCTGCGGCTTCTCGGTCGGCGCGGCGCTCGGCGGCCTGATCGCGGCGGCATTGATCCCGCACTTCGGCTGGCGCTCGGTGTTTATCGTCGGCGGCGCAGCCCCGCTGCTGCTGGTCCCGATCCTGGCGCTGCGGCTGCCGGAATCGGTCCGGTTCCTCGCGATTACCGGCCGCGCGCATGCGCGCGTCGCTGACCTGCTGAGGTTGATCAATCCCAAGGCGGCGTTTGCGCCGGCGACGCGGTTCGTCGTGCATGAACCCGAACTGAGGGGGATTCCGGTGCTGCACCTGTTCAGGGCAGGCCGAACCCTGGTCACGCTGTTGCTGTGGGTGGTTTTCTTCATGAGCCTGCTCGATCTCTATTTCCTGTCGAACTGGCTGCCGACGTTGCTCAACGACCTCGGCGCCTCGGTATCCGAGGCGGCGGCGATCGGATCGATGTTGCAGGTGGGCGGTGTGGTCGGAACGTTTGCGCTTGGCAGCATCATCGACCGCTTCTCGTTTCGGGCGCTGGCGCTGGTGTATTTCATCGCTGTTTTCGCGGTCGGCGCGATCGGCCAGCTGGGGCACTCCGTCATTTTCGTCACCCTGGCCATTTTCGCCGCCGGGTTCTGCATTGTCGGCGGCCAGATCGCCGCCAACGGGCTGGCCGCGGCGTTCTACCCGACCTCGATCAGGGCCACGGGCATCGGCTGGGCGCTCGGGATCGGCCGGGTCGGCTCGATTGTCGGCCCTCTGGTGGGCGGCGTGCTGCTGGCCATGAAATGGAGCACCGCGTCCGTCTTCATGGCGGCCGCGGCCGCCGCGCTATGCGCCGCGCTGGCGGCGTTTTGCCTGGGCCGGCTCGCCGGCATGGGAGGAAGCGGCAAGGCTGCCGCCGATCAGCCCGCATCATTTGACGCGGCCTTGCGTCCATCGACGACGGCGGGAGCCTAGGCTAGGCTGCCACGGCTGGCAGCGCCGAGCGGGCAAGTCGACGTTCACGGGAGAGCAGGCGATGAACGAGGCGGACGAAGACAACAAGACGCGGAATCGCGAGATCGCCCAGAATGAAGCCGAACGTCAAACCATCGGCGACATCCGCGTCAGCGTGTGGGCGATCGCGGTTGCCGTGATTATCGGGCTTGCCGCCGTCGGCTGGGTGCTGATCCACAACAATTAGAGTAGTGGTGGGGTCCAACCCGAAATCGTTACGCGTAGTGCGTAAGACGCTTGCCGGGCAATAGGTCGTAGGCCGAGCGCCAGCCGGACAGGCTGGCGACGCGCAGCAGCCAGGCGTTGATGGCCGGGTGGCTCGCCGCAAAATCATATCCGGTTTCGTCGCTGGGATACGACAGATAAGCGATCATTGAAAAATCAGCCACGGTCGGCCGGTCTCCGATAGCGAACGGGAATCGCCGCAGGTGTTGCTCCAGGATTCCCAGGAAGTCGTCAAGCCGCCTGCGGAAGTGAGCCTGCACATGCGGGTCTGGAGAGGGCGTAAAGGTCCGATAATAGCGATAGGCCGCCATGTAGCCGGTTAGCTTGTGATTGTCCCAGAACAGCCAGCGCATCACTTCGAATTTCTCACGGGAGTCCTCGCCACCGAATCGGCCGTACTGCTCGGCCAGTTTCAGCAGGATGGGCGCGGTCTGCGTGAGACGCACACCATCCTCTTCCAGCACCGGAATCTCGCCCATCTCGTTGACGGTGCGCCGCCACTCCGGCGTTCGCGTTTCGCCGCCGCTGAAGTCGGTCCAGACCGGCTCGAAGGTCTGCCCGCAGAGAGTAAGCATCAATGCGAGCTTGTAACTGTTTCCTGATTCCGGGAAGTAGTGCAGTCGGTAGGTCGGCATCGCCGGTTTCCTTGTCGTCGAATATCCCACATGGGCTGGAGAAGTTACGCCACCGCACCCGACGCCCGCAATTTCTGGATTGCCGAGTCGTCGTAGCCGGCCTCGCGCAAAATCTCGTCGCTGTGTTCGCCGATCCCTGGCGGATGCCGCGGTTTCACCTTGTTGCTGCCGTCGACCCAGATCGGGCTGTTGATGGTCAGCATGGTATCGCCCTCGAACGGCACCAGCACCTCGTTCTCGAGCATCTGCTTGTCGTTCGGGATGTCGTCGAGGATGCCGACCACGCCGAACACCAGGCCATTGCCGTCGAGTATCCTGCGCCACTCGGCGAGTTCTTTGGTGGCAAAAACCTCGTCGAACAGCTTGATTAGTTCCAGCGATCGCGCATGGCGGCTGGGCTTGGTGGCGAACCTGGGATCGGTGATCAAATCCTCCCGCCCTATGCAGCAGGCCAGCGCCGGCCACTGGCGTTCCTCGTTGAGCAGCGAAAGAATGATCCAGCGGCCATCCTTGCATTTGTAGTGGTTGGTCACCGCGTTCAGCGCGCGCTCGCGCGGCCTCCGCTCGCCGAATTTCGCACCGCATAATTTGGCCTGGGCAAGCACCGAAGCGGCCCAGATGCCGTTGGCCATCAGGTTCGAGCTGACATGCGAGCCCTTGCCGGTGCGTTCGCGCTTGTAGAGCGCGGTGACGATCGCGCCGTACAACGCCATTGCGCAGGGATGGTCGCCCATCCCGGCGACCGAGCGCGCCGGCGTGGTGTCGGTATCCGCGCGCACCAGATCCATCAGACCCGAGCGTGCCCAATAGGCATTGGTGTCGAAACCAGGCTTGTTGGCTTCCTCGCCTTTTTCGCCGTAGCCGGTGAAGGACGCATAGATCAGCCGCTCATTGAGCGGCGCGAGTTCGGCATAGGTCATCCCGAGCCTCCCGCGCACGGCGGGCGGAAAATTCGTGATGAATACGTCGGCCTCGGCGACGAGCCGATACAACACGGATTGGCCTTCCGGGCTGGAGAGGTCGAGCGCAAGGCTCTTCTTGTTGCGGGCGTCCAGCAGCCACGCGAAATTGTGCTGGCTGACCGGATAGCCCGGCAAATTCGGCAGGCTCCGGTAGGGATCGCCTGACCCCGGCGGTTCGATCTTGATCACCTTGGCGCCGAAATCCGACAGCACGGTTGCGGCCGCCGGCGCTGCGATGAAGCTCGCGCAGTCCAGAACCTTGAGGCCTTCGAAGATGCCGTCTTCCATGGTGAAGTCGCTCCTGTGGTTCTTGTTGGTCTTATTCCGCGGTGTGGAATCGCAATTCACGCGATCGGTAGATTCCTGGCGCATTTGACCGATGTTGGCGATGCGATGCAACGACCGTTTTCAGCGTCATTGCGAGCGCAAGCAAAGCAATCCGGAAAGCGGCAAGGAAGGACTGGATTGCTTCGTCGCTAACGCTCTCGCAATGACGGAGATTGTGTTTATTCCATAACCGACATCAGCGCGGCGTTGCCGCCGGCGGCGGCTGTGTTGACGGTCACGGTCTGTTCGGTCGCAAAGCGCGTCAGGTAATGCGGGCCGCCGGCCTTGGGACCGGTGCCCGACAATCCCTGGCCGCCGAACGGCTGCACGCCGACCACCGCACCGATCATGTTGCGGTTGACATAGACGTTGCCGACGGAAAGGCGGTCGATCACGGCCTCGATGGTATCGTCGATGCGCGAGTGAATGCCGAGCGTCAGCCCGTAGCCGGAGCGTTCGATCGATCGCAGCACGCGATCGAGTTCGGTCGCGCGGTAGCGCACGACATGCAGAACCGGTCCGAACACTTCCTCGGTCAGCCGGTCGGCATCCGGCAACTCGAAAATGTGCGGCGCGACGTAATTGCCGGCGGGCGCAATCCCGGCGAAATGCACGCGAACCTCTTGTTTCATTCGCGCGATATGGCTCTCGAGCCGCTGCTTGGCATCGATGTCAATGACCGGTCCGATCTGGGTGGCCGGGTCGCGCGGGTCGCCAATACTGAGTTCGCGTGCGGCGCCCGATATCATCTCGATCATGCGATCGGCGACGTCGTCCTGAACGAACAGCAGACGCAGCGCCGAACAGCGCTGGCCGGCCGAGCGGAAGGCCGATGTCACGACATCGTCGGCAACCTGCTCGGGAAGCGCGGTTGCGTCCACGATCATCGCGTTGATGCCGCCGGTCTCTGCAATCAGTGGCACGATCGGGCCGTCTTTGGCGGCCAGCGTGCGGTTGATCGCGCGCGCGACCTCGGTCGAACCGGTGAAGACCACGCCGGCGATGCCGGCTTGCGCGACCAGCGCCGCGCCGATATGGCCCTCGCCGGGTAACAGCTGCAGCGCTGATGCCGGCACGCCGGCCTCATGCAGCAGGCGGATCGCTTCGGCTGCGATCAGCGGCGTCTGTTCGGCGGGTTTGGCCACCACCGCATTGCCGGCCATCAGCGCCGCCGTCACCTGGCCCAGGAAGATAGCCAGCGGAAAATTCCACGGCGATATCGCGATGAACACGCCGCGACCGCGCAGCTTAAGCACATTGCTTTCGCCGGTCGGGCCCGGCATCGTTTCGCCATCGCCGAAAAGTTTGCGTCCTTCCGCGGCATAGTAGCGGCAGAAATCGACGGCCTCGCGGACTTCCGAAAGCGCGTCGTCAAGGGTCTTGCCGCCCTCGCTTTGCAAGAGCGCGATGAAATGTGCGCGGCGCTGCTCCAGCAGGTGTGCGGCCCTCTCCAGGATTTCCGCGCGCTTCCCGGCCGGCGTCCGGCTCCAGGCTTTGAACCCCTCGCGCGCGGTAGCAACCGCCTCACTGGCGTATTCCGGCGTCCCGTCGATGACGCTCCCGACGGATGTTGCCAGATCGATCGGGCTGACCAGTTCGCGCGCCGCGCCGGTGCGTGTCTGGCCGTCGATCAGCGGCGCCGCGGCGACCACCGCGTTGTCCGCCGTGACCGCCGAAAGCAGCTCCGACAATGCCGCGCGCTCGCCGAATTCGATGCCGTGCGAATTTGGCCGCTGCGGCCGGTAGAGATCGCGCGGCAGCGGGATGTTCGGATGCCGCGCGTTGTCGGCGCTACCGATCAGTTCAGCCGGCCGCCGCAACAGGGTTGCCACCGGCACGGTGTCGTCGGCGGCGACCGCCACGAACGACGAATTGGCGCCGTTCTCCAAAAGGCGCCGCACCAGATAGGCCAGGAGATCGCGATGGCTGCCGACCGGCGCATAGGTCCGATAGGCCAGTTCGGGGCGATCTTCGCCCAGTCGCGCATACAGTGCCTCGCCCATGCCGTGCAGGCGCTGGAACTCGAATCCGCCGCCGTCGCCGGCCAGTTCGAGAACGGTCGCAACCGTCAGCGCGTTGTGGGTTGCGAATTGCGGAAAAATGCGGGGCCGCAGCGCCAGCAGTTTTTGCGCACAGGCGATGTAGTTCAAGTCGGTCATGGCCTTGCGGGTGAACACCGGGTAGTCCGGAAGGCCGCGTTCCTGCGCGCGCTTGATCTCGGTATCCCAATAGGCGCCCTTGACAAGGCGCAGCATTATTCGCCGGTTCAGCGCCCTGGCGAGGCCGTCGCTGTAGTCGATCACCGCGCCGGCGCGCTTCTGGTACGCCTGGATCGCGAGTCCAAAACCGTCCCAGCCTGCGAGCGACGCGTCGCTGAGCGCAGCCGCGATCACTTCCAACGACAATTCGAGCCGATCCGCTTCCTCGGCATCGACCGTGAAGTTCAGATCATGGGCCTTGGCCTGCCGTGCCAGATCGATCAGTCGCGGAACCAGTTCCGTCATCACCCGCCGATGGCTTAGCGGTTCGAAACGCGGGTGCAGCGCGGAGAGCTTGACCGAGATGCCGGGCCGGTCGGGCAGCGGCCGGCCACCGGCGGTGTGGCCGATGGCTTCGATCGCACTGGCGTAAAAATTGAAATAGCGCTCGGCGTCGGCGGCGGTGCGCGCGCCTTCGCCGAGCATGTCGAAGGAATAGCGCGGGCTTCCAACGGAACGCGGCGCTGCCCGCGCCAGGGCTGATTCGATGGTCTCGCCCAGCACAAAATGGCTGCCCATCAGCCGCATCGCCTGCCGCGTGGCGGCGCGTATAGCGGGCACCCCCAGCCGTTTTGCGAGCCGCCCGATGGTCCCTTCCGGAGTTTCACCCGGTTGAATCACGCGTGCCGACATGCCGAGCGCCCAGGCCGACGCATTGACCAGGAAAGCGCTGGATTTGGTCTCGTGGTGCACGAAGTCGCCCTGGCCGAGCTTGTCCTCGATGAATTGATCGGCGGTGCGGGCGTCCGGCACGCGCAGCAGGGCTTCCGCGAGCACCATCAGCGCCAGGCCTTCCTTGGTCGAGAGTGCGAATTCGCGCAGCATGTCTTCGACGCCACCGAGCTGGTCGTCGTTGGCGCGAATGGCGTCGATCAGGCGCGTTGCCGTGCAGTCGATTCGCTGTTCCTGCGCCGCGCTCAATCGGGCCGTTTCGAGAAGCCGGGCCGCGAGGATACGATCGTCCGGCGCGTAGGGCGCATCGAATGGCGGAAAGGCAGATGGATCGGGTTTCATGGCGCGTCTCTTCTGCCTCCATCATGCCGCCGGTCTTGGCAGGGCGAAAGCGCTGCGATAGTTTTGGCGCGACTATTTGGCTGGAAGCGTGGTGGGGATGGGGTTGACCGAGCGGCGGGAACGATTTGGCGGAGGCGGCCGAACTCCGGCGGTTTTTGCTCTGGCCCTTGCGGGGTTGGCCTTGACGGCTATGGCGTTGCCGGCGCGTGCCGTCGAATTGAGCGCGCCGCAGGCCGCGCTGTACACCACGGTGTCGATCTTTCCGCCTTCGGCGCAGCGCATGACGGTTTGTTACGGCTTCGTCTGCAGACGCCGCGAGATCCTCGATTTCAGCGCCGGCGACCGTAGCGCGCTGACCCAGATCCTCGCGGCGGGCCGGGCCTCGGCCGCCGCCGAACGGGCTGCGGTGCAGAAGGCCGTGATCTGGTTCGATCGCCGCATGGGACCGGTGATCGGCACCAACAAACGCGTCGCAAAAGCGGATTTCCGCTACTTCGACGACAAGCACAATTTCGACTGCTGGGACACCACCCGCAATACCACAAGCCTGTTGCTGGTGCTGCAGGAGTGGGGCCTGTTAAAATATCATGTGGTGGGCGACCCGCATTATCGCGGCAATGCGTTGGTGCTGCAGACGCCGCACAATACCGCGGTGCTGGTCGAGCGCGCCACCAAGGTCGAATGGGTCGTGGATATGTGGCCGCGCAGCTATCTGCAGCCGCCCGATGTCATGACGGTGGAAAAATGGGTCACGGAGGACTGAGCGTCGCGGTCGAACCAGCGCTTTCTGCGCCAGTTCGAAAGCGCGCAAAAGCGGTGCCCGCTCCTGCGAGGATGAAATCTTTTTTTATATTCTTTTGAAGCCCCACTCCCGGATTGCGTCCGAGAGTGCGCTGTTACTGACCGCGCGCTCGCGTCAAACCTTGAGGTTCTCGGCCGAGGTCTTGCCGCGATTGGCAACTTCCTCGTATTCGACCGTCTGTCCTTCGTTGAGTGTCGAAAGGCCAGCCTTCTCGACTGCCGAAATATGAACGAAAACGTCCTTGCCGCCACTGGAGGGCTGGATAAATCCAAAACCCTTGGTCGCGTTGAACCACTTTACAGTACCTTTAGCCATCACGTCGTCTCCGCGGGATCAAAAAAATAATAACGAACTGCTGGTCCCCGCAAACCGGCCATGCCCGGAGGGGCAGGATACGCGGTATGGGGCAAGCTTGATAGCTTAAACGACAGCCCGATTCCGGCAGAAAATCGTCATTTTGCGGCGCATTTGCGGTTTTTGCCTCCCTTATCGATCATTTGAGGGGCCAAAGACCGGGCAGCGCGCCGGTTCCGGTCCTGTTTAGACGGGGAACCTGCGCGCCTGCGCCATCGAAACCGGCTCTCGGGGGCCGGCCTGAACCGCCGCGGGACGGCCACGGCGCGGGAAGAACATCCGCATCAGGTCGGCGGCCGGCCTTGCCGGACTGAACAAATAACCCTGCATTTCGGTACAGCCGAGCGTGCGCAGCAAATCGCGCTGCGCTTCCGTTTCCACGCCTTCCGCCGTCGTGGTGATATTGCGCGCCGCGGCGATGTTGACCACCGCCCGCACAATGGATGAAGATTCAACGATCCCGTCGACGAAGCAGCGGTCGATCTTGATCTTGTCGAACGGAAATCGCTGCAGGTAGCTCAGCGAAGAATAGCCGGTGCCGAAATCGTCGAGTGCAATCCGTATGCCCGCCGCCCGAAGCTGATGCAGGATCGCAAGCGCCGTTTCGTCGTCGCGAATGAGAACAGCTTCTGTAATCTCCAGCTCCAGCCTGCTGGCCGAGAGTCCGGACGTCGCAAGAGCCGCGACGACCTTAAGCGCAAAGGTATCGTGCTTGAACTGGACCGGCGAAACGTTGACCGCCACTTTGATGTCGTCAGGCCATGTCGCGGCCTCCACACACGCGGTTGTCAGCACCCATTCGCCAAGCTGATTGATCAGGCCCGTCTCTTCCGCAACGGGGATGAACTCGGATGGCGGGATCATGCCGCGCTCGGGATGCCGCCAGCGCAGCAAAGCTTCGCAGCCGGTGATCTTGTTGTCGCGCAGGCTGACGCAGGGCTGGTAGTGCACTTCCAACCCGCCGTCGGCGAGTGCCTGTCGCAGATCCATCTCCAGTTCACGGCGCGCCTTCACGCGCGCGTCCATCTCCGGTTCGAAGAAGCGATAGGTTCGGCGGCCGGCGGCCTTGGCGGCATACATCGCGAGGTCCGCATTCTTCAGAAGCTGATCGAGTTCGCCGCCATGCTGCGGCGCCAGCGCAACGCCGATGCTGGCGTCGGTCGTGACCTGGTGGCCGAGACATTCATAAGGCTCGCGGATGGCCCGGTAGATTTGTGTCACGAGGTCGGCGACATCCTGGCGGCTTTTGACCGCGGTCAGCACGATGGCGAATTCATCGCCGCCCAGCCGGACGACGAAATCGGACGCCGTGATACAATTGACAAGGCTCACGGCGACGGATCTCAGGAGTTCGTCGCCGATCAGGTGTCCGAGCGTATCGTTGACGCTTTTGAATTCGTCGATGTCGATATAGAGCACCGCCAGTTGCTCGCCTTGCCGGATCCGCGCGAGTTCGTGTTTGAGCCGTTCGTGGAACAGCACGCGGTTGGGCAGATCGGTCAACGCGTCGTAGTGCGCGAGATGCCTGATGCGCTCCTCGGTGTTCCTGCGCTCGGTGATATCCTCCAATGTCGCCACCCATCCGCCATCCGGGAGCGGTCGGTACAACACCTGGATCGAGCACCCGTCTGGCGACTCCAGGATTGCCTGAAATACTTCTCCTTGCGCCATTTTCCGCACGAGAGTTCCGCAATACTCCTCGACGTCGCCCTTGAACGATCCAATGGCCTTGCGGTGGTACAGCAGCTGGTAAATGGTGCAGCCCGGCTTCACCACATCGGTGGATACGCCGAACATCTCGACATAGCGCTGGTTGCAGACCACCAACCGCTGCGACGAGTCGAACAGCAGCAGTCCTTGCGTCATGTTGTTGAGCGCGGTGTCGAGGCGCTGCTTTTCAAACCGATGCTGCTGCAACAGCTTTCGAACGATAAGAAACAGCATCGCGACGATGATCAGCACGGACAGGGCCGCAACCCCGATCAGGAACCTGGTCTGCTGCTGCCAATCGGCCAAAGCTGCCGCTACGGTTGTCGTCGCAATGATGGAAATCGGAAACTTGCCCAGGGCGCGAGCCGCGGCCAGACGCTCAAGGCCGTCAATGGGGCTGGTCAGACGCAACGTCCCATGATCGGTCTTCGATAGAATTTTTTGATGGACCATGCCGGTTCCGAAATTACGCCCGATCATATCGTCGACATGAGGATAGCGGGCCAGTAACGTTCCATCCCGATGGTACATGGAAATGGCGGTACTCTCCCCGAGAGCCACGCTCGCGAAGTATTTTTCGAAGGTTGCCGGCGTAATGCCCCTTGTGAGCAGCCCCAGAAACTCTCCGTGCGGGCCGCTCACCTTACGGGCGATGATGGTGGCCCAGGCCCGGGTGAAACGGCTCTGCACCAGTTCGACCAGAACCGGCGTGGCCGCCGTTCCCGATTTGAGGGCGTTGAAGTAGGCTCGATCGGAAACGTTGACCTTCGGAGCCGGCCAGCTTTCGGACGAATTGATCAGCACTCCCTCCGAATCGAACACATTTATGCCGGCGACGTCGGAGTA
Organism: Bradyrhizobium erythrophlei; assembly: GCF_900129425.1. Lineage (NCBI taxonomy): Bacteria > Pseudomonadati > Pseudomonadota > Alphaproteobacteria > Hyphomicrobiales > Nitrobacteraceae > Bradyrhizobium > Bradyrhizobium erythrophlei. Next base: position 956,876 of record NZ_LT670817.1, read on the forward strand.
TCCTCCGACTCTGCTTCTTAGCATTTCGTGCCATTCAAGAGTGGCCATCCGCTCCCTGAAAATATCGGGTGAGCTAATTCCGGCCAGCCTGATTTGCGCGACCACGTCAATTTGAATGACCGTGAAATCCTCGATTTGCTGATCGAAATGGCGCGCCAGCAGCAGCACCGCATTTGCCAACTCGCGCTCGCTGCTATTCAGCGACCGCTCGCGGAAATTGCCCACCATGACGGCGGTCCCGATCGCGATCGCGGCGATCAGCAGCCCACCACTAAGCACAAGCCAGCGGATCGGACTTCCCAGAACCGGCAGTCTAAGATCGGGCAAGGAAACTCGGTTAGCCTTCATTCGGTCCATCGCCAAAGCGGAATGTTGCCCGTTACAAGAGCTCGTCCATACATTGTGCGAATGGAAACGGCGTTAGGAAGTCCGGTTAACAGGTGGTTACGATCGCCCGAGGGGTTTGCTGAGCCGGGCGAAACCTTGAAGTCTTATGGGTTCATCAAACGACGAACACCGGGAAAAATGGTAATCCGCCAATGAGATGCCGACACCGTCCTGCCAAAAAAGCCCCGCACTTGCGGGGCTTTTTTCTTTAACGCCTTACCTGCTGAGGCCGGAGCCTGGACCAGTCGGAGTTAACGTCGATCCGCTCGGCGAAGGCCTGGCGCCTACCGTGCTGCCCGACGGATTCCTGGAGTTGTAAGGGGCCGGGGTCGGCGCGCTGTTCAGCGTCCCGGCCGCGTTTCCCGTCGTGGTTCCGCCCATCGACGAGCCTGTCGTCGTGCCGGCTGTCGCGGGGCCTGCGGTAGAACTTCCGCCTGCAGAACCTCCACTGCTTTGTGCAAGTGCAAACGTGCTCGAAAGCGCGAACACGCCGGCTAGTGCGATTGTCGTCAGTTTCATGATCGTTTCCTTTCTCGGATGACCACCGGATAAATCGCAGCGTTGTCTTATGTTCCGGTTCGCCATGTCAGCGCGCCATATCGTGAACTCATACAGGAGCGTCAACGGAGGCGATGCGAAGCGGGTCATCCTGTCGCTTGGACCATGAGATATAGTAGGCGACGAGGGTCATGATGGAGACGCCCGCCGCGCTCACGAAAATCTGAGCAGTCAGGGAGCCCGAACCTATCATCAAGGCAAAATGGCCGACAAACGAGAGTAAGACCCCGGTGCAAAATACGGCGAGCGATTGCTGGCCGCATGTGATGACCGGCTTGAAGATCGGCCATTCCAGCCTACGCCAGTCCTTCGATACATGTCGCGTCACAAAGAATGCGATGACGATGAAATGCAAAACCCGATACGGGGCGAGATTTGTCCTGTCGTTGGGATTGAACGCGTCGAACAGCCATGTCGGGAACATTTTTCCGAACTCCGGGAAACGCCCCGCCATCGTCATGACGAGAGCAAAAACCAGGTAGGCGATTCCGAAATAAGGCAGGACCGGCAACCTGAGAACCGCGCGGCATTTGTCGGCCCCGCCGAGCGCGAACCATGCGCCGAACACGAAAAGCAGTTGCCAGCAAAACGGGTTTAAGTTCCAGCTGCCGTCGGGAAATGCCGGCAAATTCCATTCGGACGCACGCGCGGCGAAATAGAGCGCAACGGATCCGGCCAGCGTCAGGTCAGGCTTGTGTAACATGGCCCACAGCACCGGCGGAAAGAACGCCATCAACACAACATACAGTTGCAGCACATCGAGGTTGAGCGGCTTGGATACCAGGAACAGCCCGTAGGCCAGCGCGTGGATCGGATGCTCGACCAGACCGGTAACATTGAATTCGTAGATGATGTCGGAAACAGCATATCGTGCCGCGACATAGGCGATCGCTGAGATGTAGATCACGAACAGAACGATGTAGGCGGCGTAGAGCTGCCATGCACGCTTGAAGAGCCGGGTTGCTCCGACAAGGTAACCGCGTTCCAGCATCATTCTTCCGTAGACGATCGACGCGGTATAGCCGGAAATGAATATGAACAGATCCGCGGCGCCGCTGAATCCGTAATTTCTGATCGTGATCCAGTTCACAACATCATTGGGGATGTGATCCAGAAAGATAAACCAGTTCGCAATTCCGCGAAACAGATCAAGCCGGACATCGCGCCCATGCGTTGCGAGAATAGCTCTGGTGTCCATAGAGGCGGTTCGGGTGTGGATTTCGAAAGGCGTCGTCAGAATCAACGAAGCAACAGCGGGAGTCGTAGTGCATACGCGCTCGCAACCCCAATAGACTTTACGTGATGGACCTGACGGACACGGGTCCAGGCGGACAACCTGTCGGCGATGCCATCGCAATCATGCCGGCCGGTTTTGCGGCGGCCATGGCAATCGAAACGACGGCTGCAACGCAGCCGCTAATTTTCTGAACGGCTGTTCAGGCGTGAAAAACATCACACATCGATGTCGCGCCGCTTCAAGCCGCGACGACATCCACGTCGCCGACCAGCGCGGACAGCGTTTTCGCGTCAGCAACAGAGCGTACAATCATCACATCTGTACGCCCGCGGATTGCGACTTCATGCTCGGGCAAAGCATCGGCCGCCGCAAGGCCGGCGGTCATGCGAATCTCTTCCGAGAAGATCGCTTCACAGGCGAGACTCTTTGTCATGTCCTGCAGCCTGGCGGCGACATTGACGGCGTCGCCGAGCGCGGTGAACACCATGTGGTCGCGATAGCCGATGTCGCCGATGATCACTTCGCCGCCATGAATGCCGATGCCGAAGCGGATCGGCTCGTGCAGGTCATGCCTGAGAAATTGGTTCAACTCCTCGACATTGACGGCGATCATGGCGACCGCCCGCAGCGCCTGGCGGCAGGCGGTTTGCGGATTGGTCGCGAGCCCGAACAGCGCCAATTGTCCGTCGCCGACGAACTGGTTGGGCTGGCCGCCGCACTCGATCACGGCCTGCGACACCGCGCCCAGGAAGCGATTGACGATGAATACGGTATCGAACGGCAGCCGATGTTCGGCGAGCCTGGTCGATCCACGCATGTCCACGAACATGCTGACCAGATAGCGCTCCTGGCCGATGCGGTGCGGATGCGACGCGTGCGCGTTTGCCGACATCGCGTGCGGCGTGAAGAGCTGGAAAAAGGAGAGGTCGGTCTCGGGCCTGAGCTGGCAGGCAAGGCGGATCGACGGGTCGGTCGCACCAACCCGGTTGAGCACGAATGCCTCGCGCTGGGACGGCATTGGCAGCGAGGCACAATCCCCGATCACGCGAATGCGGCAGGTGGAGCAGCGTGCGCGGCCGCCGCACACGCTGGCATGCGGGACATTATAGCGCAGGCTTGCCTCAAGCACGCTGAGGCCCTTCGGTACGCGAACCGTTCGGCCATTGCCGTAGGACAGGGTGATCATGCCGCCGCGGCGCTCGTGCAGGGCGCGCACGCCCCTGGCCAGAAAGACAAATCCGATCAGGCCGAGATAGAAGATCAGGAAATAATCCACGATGTTTTCCAGCGTGTCCTGCTCGGCCGGCGTGCCGACCTGATGCGGCGAAAGATTGTCCGCCTTCCACTCGGCGCTATCGCTGTCGGCAACAACGCTGCGTCCGCCCTGATAGAGACCGAGCAGGGCCAGCGTCGGAACCAGCACCGCTGCCGCCAGCAGAAACGGTGCCGCGCGTTTGTAGAACGTCTTCATCCGCAGCCAGAAATAAAGGCCGATGCTGCCGTGGATCCAGGCGATGGTCAGCACCGCGAACATCAGCCACATTTTGTAGGGCCATACGACCCAGTACGCATAAAACACCTGCGGATAGAGCTTTTCCTGCCCGTAAAGCGCCTCGCCTAGCCGCACGCCGGTAATGTGGGCAATGATCAGCGCCGGAATGCTCAGGCCGAGCACCAGTTGAAGCGGCTCGATCGCCTTCCAGCGAAATTGCCGGCGCTGGTAGAGTGCCCAGATCCCGAGACCGGCGTGGACCAATGCCGCGGCATAAAACACGATCGCCACGGGGAGAAATTGCCAGAACGCCGTATGGTAGTAGATGCCGGTGGCAAGGGCATCCAACGAGATGTTGCCGAGCGCATGGTTGAGAAAATGGCTGATCAGATAGGCAAACAGCACCATTCCGCAGACGAGCCGGATCTGCCGGACACCAATGCCGCGGATGAATTCCGTCAGCCGCTGCCGAGAAAATCGGGCCATGCTGTGCAACCGAACAATCATCTACAATAGACCGGCGATAGTAGAGTTTAATTCCACCAGTGACCACCTTTCCGCGCGCCGACCTGGCGGCTGCCGCGACGCCGCCGAGGACTTGAACACGTTGACACTCCCTGAGGAGTCGGGGAGAAAGCGCCGTGACGATCGCCCCGCCAGACAACAGCGCCCCGAAACCGGACCATTCCGCCTTTCGTCAATGGCTCGCCATTGCGGCGTTGATCGCCGCAATGACAGCCTTGCGGGTGGTCTACGCAAGCGTGATCGATCTGCGGACCGACGAGGCCTATTACTGGACCTGGTCGAAGGAGAACGTGCTCTCCTTCCTCGATCATCCGCCGATGATTGCGTGGTTCATTCGTTTCGGCACCGCCATCTTCGGCGACACCAATTTGGGTGTGCGTTTCGCCGGCATCGTCGCGATGCTGATCACCCAGCTGCTGCTCGCCGATATCGCCCGGCGCGTGACGCACGACATCCGCGCGGTGGTGCTTGCGTTGCTGATGCCGGAGGCCGCTGTCTATTATGGGCTGCTGATGGCCAAGGTCTCGCCCGACGTGGCGCTAATTCCGTTTGCGGTCGCGATGCTGTGGGCGCTGGTCCGGCTCAAGGAAAGCGACGATGCGCGCTGGTGGCTGGCCGCCGGCGTGTTCGCGGGACTGGCGCTGTTGTCGAAATTTACCGCGGTCATGCTGGTTCCGGCGGTAGCGGCCTTCATGCTGGTGCCGGACTGGCGCCGGCGCTGGCTATCCAGCCCATACCCCTGGCTGGCGGCGCTGATCGTGGTCGCGTTGTTTCTTCCGGTCCTGATCTGGAATGCCGGGCACGACTGGGCGTCGTTCCGGTTCCAGTTGGTTCGGGCGACCGCTACCCACGAGATATCGCTTCGCACCGTCGGGGATTTCATCGGCCTGCAGTTTGGGCTGGTCGGATTTGTCCTGCTGCCGGTGGTGTTGTCGGGCGTGGCCTTGACGGCGTGGCGGGGCTATCGCCGGTTGGACGCCGTCGCCATCCTGCTGTCGACCGCCGTCATCGTTCCCCTCGGTTATTTCTTCTGGAAATCGCTGACGCTGCGGGTCGGCGATACCTGGCCGATGTTCATGTGGCCGGCCGGATTTGCCGCCGCCGCCATTAACGTCGCAATGTTGCCGCGCGAGGGCTGGCCGGCATGGATGGTCAAATCGACGGTTTCGTGGGCCAACGCGGCGATTGCTTCCGGGATCGTCACGGTCGTCGTGGTGTTTCTCTATTATGTCGTCGCGCCCTGGAATTTCATCGGCCAGACCGATCCGATCGGCGGCGAGGCGGGCTACCAGCAGGTGGCCGACCGGGCGCAGGCCGAATTGCAGAAAACCGGCGCGACCTGGATCGCCACCACGGACTACCGGACCTACGCCATGCTGCGCTGGTATTTTGGCGATCGCGTGCCGGTGATCCAGATCAACGAGCGCGGGCGGTATCTCGGTTTTCACGATCCCGGCATGGCTTCAATCAAAGGTCATGCCGGCCTCTACGTCGCGCGGGAGCCGGACAATGCCAATCCGGTGTGGGCTTCCACCACGGCGATCAGGGAGCCGCTCGAACGGGTCGAACGTCGCTGGCGCGGCACCGTGATGGACACTTATGCGCTGGAAAAGCTGACCGGCTGGACCCCTGAGCTTTCGCCGCCGGCGGATTCGCCGCTGTACCGCTGGCGCGTGCTGGCGGGCGAGATTGAGCCGGCCTGGCGTGGCAATGACAGCGGCTTTGCGGTTGCGGCCTTGATGTGCCATCAGGACGCCCAATCGGAGCAGGGAGGATTCTAGATGTTGTTTCGGACGGCTACATTGGTGGCGCTGTCGCTTTGGCCGTGCGCCCTGCCGGCGTCGGCGGGCAATTACCCCGACCACGCGATCAAAATGATCGTGCCGTTCGCCGCCGGCGGCGGCACCGACGTGCTGGCGCGCATCATCGCGCAGAACCTCAACAGCAAATGGGGCCAGCCGGTCGTGGTGGAAAATCAGCCGGGCGCCTCGGGTGCGCTCGGCACAAGGTACGCCATGAAGGCTGTGCCCGACGGCTACACCTTGCTGATGGCATCGACCGGCGCGCTGATGGCGGTTTCCGCCGGCGCCGACGGCGACGGTCCGTTCGACGTCAACAAGTACCTGTCTCCGATCGTCGTCGCCGCGGCGCCGCCCTATCTGCTGGTTGCCAGCCCGACGCTGCCGGTCAACTCGACCGCCGATCTGATCAAATACGCCAAACAAAAGCCTGACGGATTGACGTTCGGCTCCTCCGGCGTTGGTGCTGCGTCGCATCTGTCCGGTCTGCTGTTCGCGAGCGAGACCGGCATCAAGATGCTGCACATTCCCTACAAGGGAACCGGTCCTGCCGTGACCGATCTGCTCGGCGGCCGCATCGACATGATGTTCGCGCCGGGTCCGGTGGTGCAGCAACTCGTGGCGTCGGGCCAGTTGAAAGCGCTCGGCGTGACCGACACCAAACGATCCAAATTCTATCCCGACGTCCCGCCGGTCGCCGACGCCGTGCCCGGCTACGAATCGGTGGGCTGGTTCGGGCTGCTGGCGCCGCCGCATACGCCGCCCGAGATCGTCAAACAGCTCAACGAGGTCATCGTCGCGGCGATGCAGACGCAGGAGTTTCGCGACCATCTGGCGACGCTGGGCGCCGAACCGAAGCCGCAAACGCCGGAAGAATTCGGCCGCTACATCAATGCCGACGTCGCCAAATGGAGCAAGCTTGTGAAAGACAACGACGTGCAATTACCGGGAGGAAAGTGAATATGCGTTTGGCATCTTTTGTCGATCCGCAAGCAGGCTATGAGGCGCGTTTCGGCATCGTCCGCGGCGATGACATCGTCGACGTCGTAGCCGCTGCGAATGCGCTGCAGCGGCCGGTTCCGGCGACGTCGGTCAAGATCGCGCTCACGAGCGGCCCACAGACCATCGCGGCGCTGCAAGAACTCGCGGGTTCAGCCGAACGCGCGAAACTGCTTCGCCCGCTTGCCGGTCTGAAATTCCTGCCGCCCATTCCCGATCCGTCAAAGTTCTTCTGCGTCGGCAAGAACAACAGGAAACATCGCGAGGAACTCGCCGCCAACAAGATGCTGACCGAAGTCCCGAACGAGCCAACCGGGTTCATCAAACTGAACTCCACGATGTCCGGTGATGGCGACGAGGTCGTCAAGCCTGAGGACATCACCACGCTCGATTACGAGCCGGAGCTTTGCTACGTCGTCGGCAAGCGCGCCCATGGCGTCAAGAAGGCCGACGCGATGGATTACATCTGCGGCTTCACGTTGACAAACGATGTCAGCGCGCGCGAAATCCAGAAGCGCGAGGTCGCCTCCGGCAGCCGGTTCTGGACCGCGAAGAACATGCCGGGCTTTGCGCCGGTCGGTCCGTTCGTTCTCACCATGGATGAAGTCGCCGACACCGATAATCTCTGGGTCACCTGCGATGTCAACGGGAAGCAACGTCTGCGTTCTAACACCGGCGACTACCTCTACAAGATCGCCGACGTGCTGGAGCACTTTTCCCGCTACGTCGTGTTCGAGCCCGGCGATCTGATCGCGATGGGTGCGCCGAGCGGCGTCGCGGTCGGACAACCCAACGCCGCCGAGCTTTATTTGCAGCCCGGCGACGACATGGTGATTGCGTTCGAGGGCCTGATGTCGCTGCGAACCAGGATCGTCGGGCCGCGATAGATCTCGCCTTGTCGAAGTTGAGGTTCGATATTTCGGCAACGGCAGTGAGCTCCCTCTCCCCTTGCGGGAGAGGTTGGGGTGAGGGGGCGCGGTCCATCGATAGACCTGAACCCCTCACCCGGATCGCATCTGTCGATGCGATCCGACCTCTTCCGCAAGGGGAGAGGTGGCACCGAGCGCGTGTCGAGCGCCAACCACCAATTCCAGATTCGACCAGCACCAGAATAGATTTCACTCACCATTCAATCAGCAGTTCTCACTCCTCGCCATCCCGCTTGCGCAGCAAGTCTTTTGCGAGATCGCCGAGCGCCGGCCGCGGCAGGGCGGTGAACGGCAGCGGGCGCGTGACGTCGATGGCCGCGAGTCCGAGCCGCGCAGTGAGCAGGCCGTTGAGGATTCCTTCGCCGAGCCGCTGCGACAGTTTTGCCGCGATGCCGTGGCCGAGCACCTGCTGCACCAGGCTGTCGCTCGCTGCCATGCCGCCGGTGATCGCGACATGGGCGATGACGTGGCGCATCAGCCGGATCATGCCCAGCGCTCCCGGCCTTCCGCCATACAGCCGCGCCAGTTGGCGGATCAGGCGCAGCGATGCCGCGAATACGAAGAGCACGTCGACCAAAGCGCGCGGACTGACGGCGGTGACGATCGAGACGCGCTGCGCCGCCACCGACACCAGCCGTCGCGCCTCCTGATCGAGCGGCGTCATCAGCTCGCGCTCGGCGAGGCGGATCAGGTCGGCGCCGTCGATGATGTCGTCGGCATGGCCCTGCAGCGTGGCGCGCGCCCGCGCCAGTTGCGGGTTCTGGTGCGCGAGCTTCAGAAGGTCGGCCACGATGCTCCGGCTGTCGGCGCGGTCATCGCTCACGAGCACCGCGGCTGCGCGCCGATGCAGTTTTTCGATCGTCGCCAGACGCGCAAGCCCGAGCGCTTCGCGCGCGACGACAACGGCAAAGGCCAGCAAGGCGATGAAGGCAAAGGCCAGTCCGAGGAATCCGAGACTTTCGCTGCGCGCGAACAGATCCTCGATCAGATGGGTCACGCCAAGCCCGGCACCGAGCACGACCAGTCCGGCGGTCGCGGCCCAGAACACCGCGCCCCAGCGAAAACCGCGTCGCGCGGCGAGGACAGGCATCTCGACCGGCACCGGCAGCAGCGCGGGGTCAGTTTCCGGCGCGACGCGGACCGTGCCGCGGGGCGGGCGGCTTGCATCGTCCGGATCGATCACGATTACGCCGGGATCGTCGAGCCTGAAGGTCGCCGGCCGCCGAGGGTGGGGTCGCTCGCTCATTGCAGCCTGTCTCCGATCAGGAATTGGAGGGCGCGGTCAAGGCGGATGTGAGGCAGCATCGGACCATCCGCCTCCGGGCTATCGAGCTGAGGCGGCCGAAAACGGAGAAAGCGAAAATCGGTCTTTTCCGCCGCCGCGCTGGAGAGCCCGCGAAACGCGCCTTCGCCGGCAAAAAGCTGCTCCGGATCGGCCGGCAGATCGCCCGGAAAGGTCGCGACCTCGGTGTTGCCGTCGAAGGCCTCGCCGCCGGTTATTTCACTGGCCGCAGGCGTCCCCAGGATCGACGGCAGCTTTTCCCGACCACGCTGCACCTGGGCCTCGCGGGTGGCGCGCACCGCCGCCAGCGCCACGACGTCGATCTCGGCGCCGGTGTTCTCAGCTGTCGCGACGGCCCGGCTGACGGTCCGCCGCAAAACCGCCTCCAGGCGATCGTGGCTTGAATGGTGCAGGTGATCGGCCTTGGTTGCGGCGAAAAGAATGCGGTCGATCTTCGGGCGGAACAGGCTCGAGAGCAGCGTGCTGCGGCCGATCCGGAAGCAATCGAGAATGCCCGCCAGCGCCGCCTCGAGGTCGACCAGCGCTTCCGGCCCTGAGTTGAAGGCCGCGAGCGCATCGACCAGCACGACCTGGCGATCGAGCCGCGAAAAGTGGTCGCGAAAAAACGGCCGAACCACCACGTCCTTATAGGCCTCGTACCGCCTGACCATCATCGCCCACAGCGATCCCTCTGGCGCGACGCCTTCGGCCGGCAGATCGAGCGGCGCAAAGGTCAGCGCCGGCGATCCCGCAAGATTGCCCGGCATCAGGAAGCGGCCGGGCGGCAACAGGCTCATGGCGAAACGTTCGTCGCGGCAGGCGCGCAGGTAATCCGTGAACAGCCGCGCCGATGTCAGCGCGGCCTGCTCGTCTGCACGTTCGCGGGCATTCAGCGTCGCAAGATGCGCATGCCATGGTGCCGCGAGTCGCGCGCGGGGACGTTCCCGCGACAGGCCGAGGCTTTCGGCGGACCATTGCTCGTAACTCTTGTTGAGCAGCGGCAGATCGAGCAGCCATTCGCCGGGGTAATCGACGATATCGAGCGTCAACGTGCGATCGGCGCCGTTCTGGCGCTGATAGTCGATCACCAGCCGCAGTTCGCTGATATCGACCGTGGAATTCGGCCAGCGCCGTTCCTCGATCAGGGTGCGGACATGGTTCTCATAGTCGAAACGCGGCACCGCGTCGTCGGGCTGCGGCTCGAGCCTGGCACGGGCGATCCGCCCGGTGGCGAACGGCTCGAACACCGGAAAGCGGCCGCCGCGGGTGAGGCCGTGTATCAGCGCCGTAATGAACACGGTCTTGCCGGCGCGTGACAGTCCGGTGACGCCGAGCCGGACCGTCGGATTGAAAAAGTGATCGCCGTAGTCCTTGAGGGCCCGCGCCGACAGGCGCGCCTCCTCGACAATATCGGAAAAACGGAGGGCCATGCGGGCGGGGGAAGCTCGATGTGACGGGGGCAATGGGCGGAACAATTACCGAAAGTGGCTATTAGAGATCGGAAATCAAGTTTCATACTTCGGACGCGATTTGAGCCGAGGGGTTCGTGGGATTCGTTGACCTCTCCGGAGGTATGATTTATCGCTCCAATAGCCAGCTCACCGGGCCGCCATGACCATCTTCAGACTGAAACAGCTCGCCTCGAATTCGGCGCATGCGGCGGCAGGTGCCATCCGCTGGAACTACGATCGGGCCGAACTGATCGCCGACGGCGTGGTGCACGGCATCGGCGTATTCGGGGGCGTGATCGCGGCAACCGTGCTGATCGTGCTCGCGGCCGTATTCGCTTCCGCCTACGAAATCGTCTCGGTATCGATCTACGCTGCGGGCCTGCTCGCGATGCTCGGGTTTTCGGCTGCCTATAATCTGTGGCCGGTGTCTCGCAGCAAATGGCTGCTGCGCCGCCTTGATCATTCCGCGATCTATATTCTGATCGCCGCAACCTACACGCCGGTGTTCGTGCAGTTGCAGGACCGCGTGTTTGCGATGTCGCTGCTGGCGGGAGTGTGGAGCGTGGCCGTGGTCGGGGTCGTGCTCAAGCTGTTTTTCCCGGGGCGTTTCGACCGCGTCTCGGTCGGTCTCTATCTGGCGATGGGTTGGAGCGGCATCATTGCCTACGACAGCGGTCTGTCGTCGCTGCCGCATCTGGCGGTGTGGTTGATCGCGGTTGGCGGCCTGCTCTATAGTTTTGGCGTCATCTTTCATGCTTGGCGGCGGTTGCGCTTTCAGAACGCGATATGGCATGGTTTCGTGCTGTTGGGCGCGGCCTGCCATTACACCGCCGTGCTCGATCTCGTTCTGACCTGAAGACTTTTCAAACGGCGGATTGATACAATGCAGGTCGCCGGCCAAGTCGTGGTTGTGACCGGCGGCGCCAATGGCATCGGGCGCGCGCTGTGCGAAGCCTTTCACCGCGCCGGCGCGGCCAAGGTGGTCGTCGCCGATCTCGATGCCGCGGGCGCCGAAGCTGTCGCCGCCTCGATCGACGGCGCGGCGTTCAAATGCGACGTCGGGCAGGAGAACGACATCCGCCGCCTGATCGAGGAAACCGAACAGAAATTCGGCCCGATCGCGCTGTTCTGCTCCAATGCCGGCATCGGCGGCGGCTTCGATCCGATGTCCGACAATGCCGGCGGGACTTCCGACGAGCCGTGGGCGAAAAGCTGGGCGATCCATGTCATGGCCCATGTCTACGCCGCGCGGCATCTGGTCCCGCGCATGAAGGCGCGCGGCGGCGGTTACTTTCTCAACACGATTTCCGCCGCCGGGCTTTTGTCGCAGGTCGGAAGTCCGGCCTATTCGACGACAAAGCATGCGGCTGTCGGATTCGCGGAGAATCTGGCGATCTCGCACAAGGCCGACGGCATCAAGGTTTCCATCCTGTGTCCGCAGGGCGTCGACACCAACATGCTGCGCTCGATCCCGAAAGGCCCGCAATCCGGCGACGGCGATCTCTCGCCGGAGCAGGTGGCAAAGGACGCGCTGGCGGGCATTGAGCAGGAGACATTTGTCATTTTGCCGCACCCGCAGGTGCTCGGCTACATGCGCAAGAAAACCGAAAATTACGACCGCTGGATCGCAGGCATGGCGAAGATCCAGGCCAGAATGCGCGAAGCTTACGGGAAGTAAGTGCGGAGGCCGTCGGCGCAACATGTGAGTTCGTCATGCCCGGCCTTGTGCCGGGCATCCACGTCTTTAGAGCTACGAAACAAGGACGTGGATGGCCGGGACAAGCCCGGCCATGACGAGGGACGTGCACGTTGCAGAAATGTCTCATGTCAATCCACGCGGATCAACCCGGCGTGCAACTACCGAATTCAATTTTCAAACAGCCACACTACGAAACGCAGATTCGCGATCCCGCGGCGCGATGCGCCCGGGTGATGCCTGAATTTTTCGCCCTTTGAACAACGAGGGCGTGGGGAATGCCGGGCGCCCGATGCACCCGCAGCCTCGTGTGCGCATGGGGTAGTAAGTATGCACACGAGTATTCACAGCGAGCCATCGGAAATCACCCGACATTCCCGCACGCAGTGGTTTACGGCTTATACCGTGCTCTCCCCGGTGATCGGCTTTCTTGCCACCGTCGTTACGCGGATTAATCCGCCAACTTGACACCAGCGTCGGGGTGTCAGGACCACACGTCTTCGCCGTCCGCTGCAGGCAACGCCCGTCAAGCGCGCCGCCGCGTCCACCGCATCCCGCCCCGCGTCCGTGACGTCGCGAGCCGCCCCTCTGAGTGGGACAGGACGCAGGAAATATACAACTGATTTGGGTCTTCGGAAAAACAGAATATTTTTGCAAAAGGGGCTGGACACGAAATCGCGGAGTGAGCCCGTCGGGCAAATCACTTCGTGCCAGATCGCTGGATCAGCGAATGCGATGCGCCAATCGCCATCTCGTCATGCCCGGGCTTGTCCCGGGCATCCACGTCTTGGCGGACACGCATCAGGTAAGACGTGGATGGCCGGGACAAGCCCGCCATGACGGATGGATTCATTTCCGTTAGCGAGCGTAGCCCGGATGAGCGAAGACCGTATGTCCTTCCCTGACCGAGGCGACTCGCCCTCAATGCTGTAGCGAGGGTTACCCGGATAGGCCGGGTAGAGCCTCAGGCAAGGAGGACGAGTCATGGCGGATTGTAGCGAAGTTTTCGTTGGTCTTGATACCTCGAAGTTGCGCAATGCAGTGGCAATTGCGGAGGGCGGGCGGAACGGCGAGGTGCGGTATCTCGGCGAGATTGAGAACACGGAGGCGGCGACGTGCAAGCTGGTGAAGAAGCTTGCGGCGCAGCATCGGCGACTGACGTTCTGCTATGAGGCCGGGCCGACCGGGTATGATCTGCACCGGTTGATCAAAACCCTCGGCCACGAGTGTGTGGTAGTGGCGCCATCGCTGATCCCGAAGAAGCCGGGCGATCGGGTGAAGACCAATCGGCGTGACGCGCTCAATCTGGCCAAGCTGTTGCGCGCGGGCGAACTGACCGCGGTCTGGGTTCCGGATGCGCGGCACGAGGCGATGCGGGACCTGGTGCGGGCGCGCGAGGCTGCTGTCGCCGACCTCAAATCCAAACGCCAGCAGGTTTTGTCGTTGCTGCTGCGGCTCGGCCGGCATTATACGGGCAAGAGAACCTGGACTAGGGCCCATATGAACTGGCTGGTGAGCCAGAAGCTCGCCCACCGCGAACAACGCATCGCATTCGAGGAGATGCTGTTGGCGGTCCGGCAAGCCGACGAGCGCGTGATCCGGCTCGAGCGGGCGATCGCCGCAGCAGTGACGGACTGGTCGCTTGCAGAGGTGGTGAGGGCACTGATGGCCGTGCGCGGTCTCGATCTCATTTCGGCTACGATTTTTCTCGCCGAGATCGGCGACCTGTCGCGCTTTGCAACCCCGCGCCAATTGATGGCCTATCTTGGCTTGGTGCCGGGCGAAGAGTCGACTGGTGACAGGGTCTGGCGCGGCGGCATCACCAAGGCCGGCAACCACCGGGCGCGGCGCATTCTGGTGGAGTGCTCCTGGAGCTACCGCCATCCCCCACGCGTCGGCAAGAAGAAGCTTGGCAAGGTGGAAGCCGCACCGCCCGCCGTCCAGGAGATCGCTTGGAAGGCGCAGGCGCGCCTGACCGCGCGCTACCGCGCATTGGCACGGCGTGGCAAACGGCCGACCCTCGTGGTGACCGCGATTGCGCGTGAGCTGTCGGGCTTCATTTGGGTAGTCAGTCGCGCCATCGGCGCGCCGACGACGCCGGCGATGTGAGCGCAGCGACAGACCTGACAAGGAGCCAGCGCCGGGCGCAATCCGGACAAATATCGTGCAACGGCGGGGGCGAAGCCACGGCAGGGGAATTCCCGATTTCGCTTTGTGGCCGATCAAACGATCGACGCCCGCGCGTAGACAACGGACAGCCCCGGACGAAATCTCGGAACTGCGGTTTAAACCCGCGTATCAGAGCTTGATCACCGACGTCTTCAGGCTTCGCCTCCACCCTTGCACGATCATCATTATCGCGCACTCCAGCGAAAATCGCAGGGAGACGATATCTCGCGTTCAAACCACTTGACGAAGGACATCAGAGCGATATCCGGGGCGGCGTCTTCCGTCATTCCCGGATGTCGCTTCGCTCATCCGGGCTACGAGGTAGCTCAGCTCTTGTGCGCGTAAAGCATCGGCACCGCGGAATCCACCACTGCTTCGATCAGGCTGACGCCGTCATGCGAAAGACCGCGCGTCAGCGCCGGTGCCAGTTCGGATGATTTTGTCACGCGCACCGCATCGCATCCCATGCCTTCTGCGATGCTGACAAAGTCGATGCCGGGCAGATCGAGGCCGGGCACGTTGCGCACCTGCATCACCTGGCTGAACGAGCGCATCGCGCCGTAGCCTGAATTGTTGATCACGACTACCGTCAGCGGCAGCTTGCGCTGCGCCGCGGTCCACAACGCCTGGATCGAATACATCGCCGAGCCGTCGCCGACCAGGCAGACGGTCCGGACGCCGGGGCGGCCGAGCGCCATGCCGACCGAGGCCGGCAGGCCATAACCGAGGCCGCCGCTGGCCATGGTGTAGAAACTGTCCTGGCCGCGCATCGGCATGAATTTTTGCATCGCGGGGCGGTGCGACGGGGCTTCCTCGACCAGGACGGCGTTTTCAGGCATCGCAGAGGAGAGCGCGTGCAACAGGTATTCGACCGGAATCGGATCGGCCGCGCCGGGTGCCGGCGGCAGGATGCGGCCAGTCGGCGTCGCGCGTCCGGTCTCGGGCAATAGATCAAGCAGCATCGTCAGCGCCGGCTTCATGGTGGCGACGATGCTGCTGCCAACCGGCGTTACCGCGGCCGCATTGGAATCGTCGGTGATCTGGAAGATCGTGGTGGCGCCATCGAAGATCGAAGCGTGGCCCTCGACGTGGAACGTAAACACCGGCGCGCCGATCACCACCACCAGATCATGCGCGCGCAATGCCTCCGAGAGCTGCCCCGGCGAGGCATGCAGGAAGCCCGCGAATTGCGGATGCCGCTCCGGGAAACTCGCGCGCGGCGAAAACGGGCTGACCCACACCGCGGCTTTCGTTTTCTCCGCCACCCGCACCATCAGGTCGACGGCCTGCGCGCGGTCGACGCCAGGGCCGACCACGAGGGCCGGGTGCTTGCTGGCCGACAGCGCTGAGACAAGCGCGTTCATCGCATTTGCGTCGGGGCCCAGTTCGCGGCTGACATTGCGGGCTTCGACCGGCTGCGTCGGATGGGTCCAGTCGTCGATCGGCACCGACACAAAGGTCGGCCCGCACGGCGGCTGCATCGCCACGTAATAGGCGCGCGCGATCGCCGCCGGGACATCCTCGGCGCGCGCCGGCTCGATGGAGAACTTGACGTAGGGACGCGGAAATTCCGAGGCCCGCTCGGCATAGAGAAAGGCCTGCAGCGGCAGGATGCTGCGCGCCTGCTGGCCCGCTGTAATCACCAGCGGCGTCTGGTTGCGGTGGGCGGTGTAGATATTGCCGAGCGCATTGCCGACACCGGCGGCGGAATGCAGATTGACGAAGCCGGCATTGCGGGTGGCCTGGGCGTAACCATCGGCCATGCCGATGACGGAGGCTTCCTGCAAGCCGAGCACATAGTCGATATCGTCAGGCCAGTCGCTGAGGAACGGCAATTCGGTCGAGCCGGGATTGCCGAACACCTTCTTGATTCCGAACGCGCGCAGCAGGTCGAGCGTGGCTTGCTTGACGGTGGTTGGCTTGGTCGCGGCTTTAGCGGTTTTGGGGGGCAATGGTGTGTGACCTCAGATTTTTCAGCGTCATTGCGAGAAGCGAAGCGACGAAGCAATCCCGTCATTCCGGGGCGAAGCGAAGCATCGAACCCGGAATCTCGAGATTCCGGGTCTGGTGCTCACGCACCATCCCGGAATGACGTCGATGGGTCTCACCACGTGGCGGTACCCTTCATCGTGGGTTGGCCTTACGGAACACTTTTTTGATGCCGAACGCGCGCAGCAGGTCGAGCGCGGCTTGCTTGACGGTGGTTGGCTTGGTCGCGGCTTTAGCGGTTTTGGGGGGCAATGGTGTATGACCTCAGATATTTTCCGTCATTGCGAGGAGCGAAGCGACGAAGCAATCCATACCTTCTTTGCGGATCAGTGGATTGCTTCGCTTCGCTCGCAATGACGGTTCGTAGTGTTTCAGAAGTTCACATCATATCGATACATCGCTCAACCTCATCCTGAGGAGCATCGCGAAAGCGATGCGTCTCGAAGGATGGCCGCAGTGCAAGCCGCCATCCTTCGAGACGCGCGCAAGTGCGCGCTCCTCAGGATGAGGGCTGGTGAGGATCAGGCCGGCGGGGATGACTCGGAGGCCGATTGACTTGACGACATCAATCGCCTCGATCTGTCTCACCACGTCGCGGTGCCCTTCATGGTCGGCTGACCCTGCGAATTCGCGGTCCATAGTTCCATGCCGGCACCTGCGTCGTTGGCGTTGATGCTGAACTCTGAGCCTTCGAACAGCGGCTGCAGGCCGCGATAGCTGAATTTCTTCGGTGCCGTGCCGCCGTGCAGCTTGGCTGCGAATTCCACCAGCAACGCCGCCTGCAGCGGGCCGTGGAAGATCAGGCCGGGATAGCCCTCGACCCTGGTGACGTAGTCGCGGTCGTAATGGATGCGGTGGCCGTTGAAGGTCAGCGCGGAATAACGGAACAGCAGCACCGGATCGGCCATGTGGCTCTCGCGATGCTGCGCGGCTGGCGCCGGCGCCGGCGGTTTGGCTGGCGCGGATGCCTGCCCAGGCGATACATCCCGATAGACGATATCCTGCCGCTCGCGGATCGCGGTGCCGCGCGGCGTCGTGATCAGATGCTCGACGGAGACGAAACACAGCACGCCAGTGCTGCCGGTCTTCATCGTGACATCCGAAATGCGCGAGGTGCGCGTGGTCTCGTCGCCGACGCGCAGCGGTTCGAAAAATTCCAGTTCACCGCCGGCCCACATCCGGCGCGGCAGCGGCACCGGCGGCAGGAAACCGCCGCGGGCAGGATGTCCGTCGGGACCGAGTTCCGACATCGGGTAGACCGGCTGCGCCAGGCACCAATGCACGGTGAGCGGGGCGGCATCGCCCGGCTTCGGCGTGCCGATCTCCATGAACAGCGTGGCGCGCAGGCCCTTCACCAGTTGCGCGGTGACGATATCGGAAGCCACTTGGGTGCGGCCGATCCATTGCCGCAAATGGTCGAGATCGGGCTTTTCGGTCATGACGATTTTGCCTTGACGGAAGCAGGTTTTGTCACTCCGGCACGGTCGCCGATCCCCGGCACGGCACCATAATGACGGGGCTGGTCGACGACGATCGCTGCCGGCGCGGGATAACTCACCGGCCCCGCGGGCGTGTCGACCTCGATGCGGCGCAGATGCGGATGCACGGCGAGATCGGCCATGGTGTTGACCTCGGCAAAGGCGATGTCGGCGTCGGAGAGACGCTTCAGCAGTTCGTCACGGGTCAGGGCGGCAAAACTATCGCCAACGGTCTTGTCGGTCAGCGCGCGGTTGCGGACGCGCTCGACCATGTTGGAAAACCGGGGATCGTTCGGCAGGTCAGGTTGCCCCAGCACGTCAGTGCATAACTTCTTCCATTCGCGTTCGCTCTGGATCGAAATCAGGATGTCCCTGCCGTCCCGTGAGCGAAACACGCCGTAGGGCGCGATCGACGGATGGGCGAGGCCCATCCGCTGCGGCGGGTTGCCGGCCTCTGCATTGAGCAGCGGCACCGACAGCCAGTCGGCCATCACGTCGAACATCGAAATCCTGATATCGGCGCCCTTGCCGCTGCGCGACCGCGCGATCAGGGCTTCGAGGATGGCGGCGTGCGCGGTGGCGCCGGTGGCGACATCGACGATCGACACGCCGACCCGGGATGGGCCGTCCGGACCGCCGGTGATCGAGGCGAGTCCGCTCTCGGCCTGGATCAGGAGATCGTAGGCCTTGCGCTGCGCGTAGGGACCGTCGTCGCCATAGCCTGAAATGGTGCAGCAGATCAGTTTTGGATAATCTTTCTTCAGGCGCTCCAGCGTGAAGCCGAGCTTGTCCATCGAGCCGGGCTTCAGGTTCTGGATCAGCACGTCGGCGCCGGCGACCAGCGCTTCGAGGCTGGCGCGGCCCTCTTTGGTGGCGAGGTCGACGACCACGGAATCCTTGCCGCGGTTGAGCCAGACGAAATAGCTGCTTTGGCCCTTGGCCGCCGCATCATAGCCGCGCGCGAAATCGCCCTCGGGCCGCTCGATCTTGACGACATGGGCGCCGGCGTCGGCCAGCCGCGAACTGCAGAAGGGTGCTGCGACCGCCTGTTCGACGGCAATGACGGTCAGTCCCTCAAGCGGCAGCATTTGGATTTTCTCAGTAGGAGCGGGGCATGCCGAGCACGTGCTCGGCGAGGTAGGACAAAATGAGGTTGGTCGAGATCGGCGCCACCTGATAGAGCCGCGTCTCGCGGAACTTGCGTTCGATATCGTATTCCTCCGCGAAGCCGAAGCCGCCATGGGTCTGCACGCAGGCGTTGGCGGCTTCCCAGGAGGCATCGGCCGCCAGCATTTTTGCCATGTTAGCCTCGGCGCCGCAATCGAGGCCTGCCTCGTATTTGCGGGTGGCTTCCCTGACCATCAGCTCGGCAGCCCGCATCGCTGCGTAGGCCTTCGCGATCGGAAATTGGATACCCTGGTTCTGGCCGATCGGCCGGCCGAATACCGCGCGCTCTTTGGCGTAGGCGGAGGCCTTGGCGATGAACCATTTGGCGTCGCCGATGCACTCGGCCGCGATCAGGATGCGCTCGGCATTCATGCCGGACAGGATGTAGCGAAAGCCCTTGCCTTCCTCGCCGATCAGGTTTTCCGCCGGTACCCTGAGATCGGTGAAGAACACTTCCGTGGTGGAGTGGTTCATCATGGTGCGGATCGGGCTGATCGAGAGCCCGTTACCCTTGGCCGCCTTCATATCGACGATGAACACCGACAGGCCGTCGGTGCGCTTCCTGGCCTGTTCCTTCGGCGTGGTGCGCGCCAAGAGAATCATCAGGTCCGAATATTCGGCGCGGCTGGTCCAGATCTTCTGGCCGTTGACGATGTAGCTGTCATTGCCCTCGCGCTTCGCAAACGTCTTCAGCGACGAGGTGTCGGTGCCGCTGGTCGGCTCGGTGACGCCGAATGCCTGCAGCCGCAATTCGCCGCTGGCGACCTTCGGCAGCCATTTCGCCTTCTGCTCATCGCTGCCGTGCCGCAGCAGCGTGCCCATGGTGTACATCTGGGCATGACAGCCGCCGCCATTGCAGCCGGCGCGCTGGATCTCTTCGAGGATCGCGGCGGCCGCGGACAGTTTCAGCCCGGCGCCGCCATATTCCTCGGGGATCAGCACCGAGAGATAGCCGGCCTCCGTCAGCGCATCGACGAAGGCCTTGGGGTACGCCATCTCGCGGTCGAGCTTGCGCCAGTATTCGCCGGGGAATTGGGCGCAGAGCTTGGCGACGGCGTCGCGGATGTCGGCATATTCGTCTGTGGGTTCGGGTGAAGTCATCGGAACTCGGCCGGCAGATCGAGGGCGCGCATGGTAGCGGTGCAGAATGCGCAGAGGGTTTCGGTGGCCCCGTCTTTGCTGAAGACTTCGACCGTGGCAACCCCGATCGAACCCGACATTTTCAGGGTTTTGGCGCGGGCCACCAGCTCGGTGCCATCCGCAGGCGAGAGAAAATTGACCTTGATCTCGACGGTGACCCCGATCCGGCCGGCCGGCAGGCTCGAGGTAACGGCGACCCCGGCGGCCTGATCGGCCAGCGCGGTAATGACCCCGCCGTGAAAATGGCCGAAGAACTGCACGAGGTCCGGCCGGCGCGCGAGCGCGACCTCGGCATTGCCGGGCGCAACGGCAACGATGCGGAAGCCCGCGGCGTGACTAAAACCCTTGGCGTTGACGGCCTCGGCGAGGCTCGGCGGGTTGAGGGGTGCGCTCAAGGTGCTGATCTTCTCATGTTGTATTATCTCGATCCGGCGATCGGCGGGCACGGCGCAAACGGCGCCTGTGCCCGTGCTGCGATCTCAACACGTCGGGCGGGCAAAGTGCAAGCGTGCCCAGCGTTACGCTGGAATGCGCACCGGCAGGGACTCGATGCCGCGCACGAAGCTGGAATAAACCCGCTTCGGCTCGCCGACCACCTCGATGTTGTCGAAGCGCTTCAACATCTCCTGCCAGACGATCTTCAATTGCAGTTCGGCGAGCCGCATGCCGACGCAGCGGTGGATGCCGAAGCCGAACGACAGATGGGTGCGGGGCCGGGCGCGATCGATGATGAACTCGTTGGGATTTTCGATGCCCTCTTCGTCGCGATTGCCCGAGACGTACCACATCACCACGCGGTCGCCTTTTTTGATGGTCTTGCCGCCGAGTTCGGTGTCTTCAAGCGCGGTGCGCCGCATATGCGCCAGCGGCGTCTGCCAGCGAATGACTTCCGGCACCATCGAATCGATCAGGTCCGGATTGTCGCGCAGCTTTTGATACTGCTCGGGGTACTCGTTCAACGCGAGCACCGAGCCGCTCATGGTGTTGCGGGTGGTGTCGTTGCCGCCGACGATCAAAAGCAGGATGTTGCCCATCAGATTGTCGGGGTCCATATGGCGGGTCGCGTCGTGATGCGCCATCATCGAGAGCAGGTCGTTGCGCGGCTCGGCATTGACCCGCTCGTTCCAGAGCTTTGTGAAGTAGCCCGCGCACTCGTCCATCTCGGCGCGGCGCTGTTCGGCCGATTCGACGATCCCGCTTTTCGGCAGCGCGGTCGCGACGTCGGACCAGCGCGTCAGCTTGCGGCGCTCCTCGAACGGAAAATCGAACAGGGTCGCCAGCATCTGTGTGGTCAGTTCGATCGACACCCGGTCGACGAAATTGAAGGTCTCGTTGCGCGGGAGGGCGTCGAGCACCTTGCCGGCGCGGGCGCGGATGAGAACGGCGAGTTCGTCCAGATGCGCGGGCGTGAACATCGGCGACACCGTCTTGCGCTGGGCCGAATGTCGCGGCTGATCCATCGCGATGAAGCTCGGGTAGTCGTACCCCGGCGGCACGTCGCGGATCGAGATGCCGCCAAGTGTGGAGTCGGAAGAGAAGATGCCGTGATTGGTGTCGACATGCATGATGTCGTTGTATTTGGTGACCGACCAATAGGGTTCGATCGGCGCGCTGGTGCAGTAGTGCACCGGCTCTTCCTTGCGCAGCCGCTCGAACCATGGCCACAGCGTATCGTTCTGGAACAGCTTTGGCGCGCCCGGGTGAAATTCACTGAGCGGCGTGGCATACGCCTCTTCGCGCGCCAGTCGCTGAAGCTCGGCCTTGTCGGCCCGGACTGAGGTCTGGATGTTCATCGTTGATCAATCCCAAAATGCCGGTCGCCGGGGTACCTCAGCCGGCAATCCGCACCGGCAGGGTCTCGTAGCCCTTGACGAAGCTCGAATACACCCGCTTGGGCTCGCCGACCACCTCAATGTTGTCGAAACGCTTCATGATTTCTTCCCAGACAATCTTCAATTGCAGTTCGGCCAGCCTGATCCCGACGCAGCGGTGAATGCCGAATCCGAATGACAGATGTTGCCGCGGCCGCGCCCGGTCAATGATGAAGCGGTTGGGATCCTCAATCACGTCTTCGTCACGATTGCCGGAGACGTACCACATCACCACCTTGTCGCCCTTCCGGATGGTTTTGTTGCCGAGTTCCGTGTCCTGCGAGGCGGTCCGGCGCATATGCGCGAGCGGTGTCTGCCAGCGGATGATCTCCGGCACCATGCTGTCGATCAGGGCGGGATTGTCGCGCAACTTCTGATATTCGGCGGGGAATTCGTTGAGCGCGAACAGCCCGCCGGACAGCGAATTGCGCGTGGTGTCGTTGCCGCCGACGATCAAGAGAACGATGTTGCCGAGAAAATTCTGCGAGTCGAGATCGCGCGTGGCCTCGCTATGCGCCATCATCGACAACAGGTCGCTTTTGGGCGGCGCGTTGCGGCGCGCCTTGTAGAGTTCCGCGAAATAATCGCCGCATTCGACCAGTTCGGCCTGGCGTTTCAATTCGGCCTCGGGGCTTGGCGGCAGATAGGTCGCGACGTCCGACCAGTGGGTCAGCTTGCGGCGCTCCTCCCAGGGGAAATCGAACAGCGTGGCCAGCATCTGGGTGGTGAGTTCGATCGACACCCGGTCGACCCAGTCGAAGGTTTCGTTGCGCGGCAACGCGTCGAGCACCTGTCCGGCGCGTTCGCGGATGGTGGCGGCCAGCTGATCCAGATGCGTCGGCGTGAACATCGGCGCAACCGTCTTACGCTGGGCGCTGTGGGTCGGCTGATCCATCGCGATGAAGCTCGGCCGCCGGAAGTCGACCGCGGCGTCGCGGATGGTGATGCCGCCGAATACCGCCGCCGACGAAAACGCCTGGTGGTTGGTCTCGACATTCATGATGTCGTTGTACTTGCTGACCGACCAGTACGGCCCGAACACGCTGTCCTTGCAGTAGTGGATCGGGTCTTCCCGGCGCAGCCGTTCGAAATAGGGCCAGAACGTATCGGAGCGAAACAGTTCGGGATCGCCGGGATTGAACTGCTCCAGCGGAATGGAATAGGCGCGCGCCCGCGCCGCCTCTTGATTGATATTTGGCGCTGGATCTATCGTCCCGTGCATTGAGTTTCTCCCTGATTGCCGCTTCCGTGCTCGGCCCGGACGGCTGTTTGGGCGAATTACAACCCGTCGCGCGCTCCGGAGCAAGGGAGAGTTTGCTGCATCGGGAGCTATCGCAGGCGCCGGTCCGGCGGATGCCCCCTTCTCAGCCCCGCCGGCCCGTGACAAGCTTCTGCGCAAGGCCTAGTGCTTGCACTGAAAGCAGCATTGTTTGTCCGGAGGCAGCCCGACCATGATCCCCAACGCGCATCGGATGTTCAATTTCGATCTCGGTGAAACCGCGGATGCGATTCGCGAGACCGTGCATGATTTCTCCACCCATGAGATCGCGCCGCGCGCCGCCGAGATCGACAGGAGCAATCAATTCCCGAGGGATCTGTGGCCGAAGCTCGGCGCGCTCGGCCTGCACGGCATCACCGTCGAGGAGGAGTATGGCGGATCGGGGCTGGGCTACCTCGAGCACTGCATCGCGGTCGAGGAAATCTCGCGCGCCTCGGCGGCGGTCGGCCTGTCCTACGGCGCGCATTCTAACCTTTGCGTCAACCAGCTGCGCCGCAACGGCAACGAGACCCAGAAGCGGAAATATCTGCCGAAGCTGATTTCCGGCGAGCATGTCGGCGCGCTGGCGATGTCCGAGCCCGGTGCCGGCTCCGACGTGGTGTCGATGTCGACCCGCGCCGAGAAGAAGGGCGACCGCTACGTCATCAACGGCAGCAAGATGTGGATCACCAACGGCCCGATCGCGGAAACGCTGGTGATCTATGCCAAGACCGATCCGGCCGCGGGCGCCCGCGGCATCACCGCCTTCATCATCGAAAAAGGCATGAAGGGATTTTCCACCGCGCAGAAGCTCGACAAGCTCGGCATGCGCGGCTCCGACACCGGCGAACTGGTGTTCGAGAATTGCGAAGTGCCGGCAGAAAACGTGCTTGGCGAGGTCGGCCGCGGCGTCAACGTACTGATGTCGGGCCTCGACTACGAGCGCTCGGTGCTGGCCGCGGGTCCGCTCGGGATCATGCAGGCCTGCCTCGACGTGGTCATGCCCTATGTGCACGAGCGCAAGCAGTTCGGCCAGCCGATCGGCAGCTTTCAGCTGGTGCAGGGCAAGATCGCCGACATGTACACGACGATGAACGCGTCGCGTGCCTACGTCTACGCGGTGGCAAAGGCCTGCGACCGCGGCGAGACCACGCGCGAGGACGCGGCCGGCGCCATTCTCTATGCCTCCGAGAAGGCGACGCAATGCGCGCTGGATGCGATCCAACTGCTCGGCGGCAACGGCTATATCAACGACTACCCGACCGGGCGCCTGCTGCGCGACGCCAAGCTGTACGAGATCGGCGCCGGCACCAGCGAAATCCGGCGCATGCTGATCGGAAGGGAGCTGTTCGAGAAGTCGGCCTGATACGATGCTCGCCATGCCCGGGCTTGACCCGGGCATCCATCATTCTTCGCAAGAGGGCTTTTGCGAGATGATGGATTGCCGGGTCAAGCCCGGCAATGACAAGATTGGATATTAATCCGTCAGATCATTCGCCTTCTTCACCCACACCCGGACGTCGGCGAGCACGTCGGGCAGCACGGCCTTGACTTCCTCGACCGTCATGCCGGCCTTGATGCGCGGGTCGTAGAGGATGTTTAAAATGTACTGATCGTAGATGTCGAAGAAGCCCATCGAGACACTGTCGTTGAACATGGTCCAGGGCACCGACGAAGTATCGTTGATCGGCCCCAGCGACTGCAGCAGTTCTTCATAGGCGCAGTCGAGGAAGACGAAATCGCCATTGTCGACGGTGAGGATCACGTCGGAGTGCTCGATCTCGTATTTGTCGCTTTTGCGAAAACCGGACAGGCATTGCGGATCGAGCGAGGTCTTGATCTCGCGCGCGCGTTCGCTGCCATAGAAGCTGGCGATGGTGCGATTGAGATCGCGGTCGCGCACCATTTTGACGACCACATTGGCGGCTTCGCGGCTCTCGGCCATCGCGATGTCCAGATGCGCGATCCGCTGCCCGATGTCGGCCACGACTTTGGCCAGTTGCGCCTTGCGGTCGGGGCGGTTGCCGTCGGCGAACACCCGCACCGGCTCGTCGTATTTCCTGATGCGGTCGACCCGGCCGGCCAGATGATATTCGGCACCGAACGCGGTCTTTAGAAATCCGTCGGTGATTTCGCTGTCGGTGAAGATCTTCTTCTCGGCGCGCTGGCGCAAAGCGATCGCGGGAATTTCGGCCGCTATTGCAAGCGGCGACACGACGCCGACGAACGCGATAGCAGCGAAAGCGGCCGCGAATATCGGTAAAGCCTGCGAAGACCGGCGAGAGCTGTTCATTGCGCGATGACGCTGCCGCAATCGACGTCTGCGCGCAAGGCTCGATCCGGCACGGCTGACGCGTGAGCGATGCGGGTTTCGCCCTAGTTCTTCACCACCACGGTGGCGCCGACCGAGACGCGGTTGTAGAGATCGGTCACGTCCTCGTTGGTCATGCGGAAGCAGCCGGAGGATACCGCTTGGCCGATCGTCTCGGGCTCGTTGGAACCGTGAATCCGATACAGCGTCGAGCCCAGATATATCGCCCGCGCGCCGAGCGGGTTATCGATGCCGCCCGCCATGTGGCGCGGCAGATCGGGCCGCCGCGCCAGCATCTGCGAGGGCGGAGTCCAGCCCGGCCATACCTTCTTGGCGGAGATGCGGTGGACGCCGCCCCAGCGAAAGCCGTCGCGGCCGACGCCGATTCCGTAGCGCAGCGCCTGGCCGTTGGGGAGCACGAGATAGAGCCGCCGCTCGGCGGTGCTGATGACAATGGTGCCGGGGGCGTACCGGCTGTCGAAGTTCACGGTAGTGCGCGGAATCGGGCTGGAGCCGCGGCCGAAGAAATAGGGGCCGCCGCCCATGATATCGCGGGTGTCGGAGCCCGGGAAACCGAACCCCTGGGCCGATGCCTGGCCGGCGCCGGCCAGCAAGGTCACCGCTGCAAACAGCAAAGCCAACGCCCGGGTCATTATTCTTCCCCGCGAAAAATCCGATCCAGGTGCAAGTCAGGCCATAATTGCCTTGATTTCGCAAGCAATCAACCCGTGATCCGGCCGGGTTTGGGATGCCGCGGTTAAAAAGGCACCGCTATCGGCGGCGATGGCAGCAATGCCCGCGAAGCCTTTGACGAAAGGCGCTGGGAATGATTGATCTGCCATCAGATCCAAAAGATGTCGCCAACGGGAGTGGAATGATGAACGGTGCGGAAAGTCTGGTGCGGACCCTGGTCGCGGGCGGTGTTGACGTCTGCTTCGCCAATCCCGGCACCTCCGAGATGCATTTTGTTGCGGCCCTGGATCGGGTCGAGGGCATGCGCTGCGTGCTCGGCCTGTTCGAGGGCGTGGTGACGGGTGCGGCGGACGGCTATTTCCGCATGAAGGGCACACCGGCCTCGACGCTGCTGCATCTCGGACCGGGCCTCGCCAACGGCCTTGCCAATCTGCACAACGCCAAGAAGGCCAATTCCGGCATCGTCAACATCGTCGGCCAGCACGCGGTCTACCACATCGGATTCAATGCGCCGCTGACCTCCGATATCGAGGGCCTGGCCCGGCCGATGTCGGCCTGGGTGCGGACCTCGCCCGACGCGAAATCCGTCTCCAAAGACGGCGCTGCCGCGATCGCCGCGGCCAAAAGTGCGCCGCCGCAGATCGCAACCCTGATCCTGCCCGCCGACACCGCATGGAACGAGGCCGACGGCATTGCCGAGGTGCCGGCGGAGTCGCAGCGCGCCAGCTATTCGTCCCAGGCGGTCGACAACGCCGCCAAGGTGCTGCGCGGCGGCGCACAGACGCTGCTGCTGCTCACCGGCAGCGCCCTGACCGAGCAGGGGCTGGCGCTGGCGGCACAGATCGCGGGCAAGACCGGCTGCAAGGTGATGGGCCAGACCTATAATCCGCGGATGGCGCGCGGCCGCGGCCGGTTCGCGATCGACCGGATTCCCTATGTGATCGAACAGGCGCTGCCGATCCTGAAGGATTTCAAGCACATCGTTCTGGTCGAAGCCAACGATCCCGTGGCGTTCTTCGCCTACCCGAACAAGCCGAGCCTGTTGAAGCCGGAGGGCTGCGAGGTCCATCGCATGACCGCGGGCGGCGAGAATTCGGTCGCGGCGCTGGAAGCGCTGGCCTCCGCGCTCGGCGCCAAGCCAGGCGATGCGAAACCGCAAGCCATGGTCGAACTGGCAAAGCCAACGGGCGCGCTGACCCACGCCTCGATCGCGCAGGCGATCGCGATGGCGATCCCGGAAAACGCCATCGTGGTCGATGAATCCATCACCACCGGGCGCGGCTTCTTTCCACCGACGGCGGCGGCCGCGCCGCACGACTGGCTGCAGAACATGGGCGGCTCGATCGGATTTTCGACACCGGTCGCGACCGGTGCGGCGGTGGCATGCCCCGACCGCAAGGTGATCTGCATGGTCGGCGACGGCAGCGCGATGTACACGCTGCAGTCGCTGTGGACCCAGGCGCGCGAAGGCCTCAACGTCACCACCATCGTGTTCGCCAATCGCATTTATCAGATCCTGCGCGGCGAATTCGACGGCGTCGGCGCCGGCGAGCCGGGGCAGCGCGCGCTCGACATGCTCAAGATCGACCGCCCGACGCTCGACTGGGTCTCGCTCGCCAAGGGCATGGGCGTCGCGGCGCGTTCGGTCACCACCGCGGACGAATTGGTCAAGGCGCTCGCGGAAGCCATTCCCGAAAAGGGACCGCGGCTGATCGAAGTACGGATGTGAGGGCGGGCGTGCGAAAACGACTCGGTTCGTCATGCCCGGCCTTGTGCCGGGCATCCACGTCTTGACAGCCTGGCAGCAAGGAAGACGTGGATGGCCGGGACAAGCCCGGCCATGACGAAAGATCGCTTCAATTTTTCAGAGAGAGTCTGAAAAGGCTCGCGGCTTTTCCGGTCAGGCTTTAAGATGTCTTGCCGGGGGGCCGCATGCAAGCCGCGATGCAGACCGAGTTGAACAAGTTTGTCTGCGCGCTCGCCGAGTTCTACGCGCGCGAGACTTTTCTGTTCGAGAAGGATCTCGGCGAACGTACGCTGACGCACCGGCTGGCGGTGCGACTCGAACAGCACTTCCCGGGCTGGGAGGTCGACTGCGACTACAACCGTCTCGGCGAACGAACGCTGCGACTGCCGCGTGGATCGATCGTCTCAACCGACGACCATCTCGGCAAATCGATCTACCCCGATATCGTCGTGCACCAGCGTGCCATTCCCAACAACCTGCTCGCGATCGAAGTGCGCAAAGCCGCCAATCATCAGCCGCCCGAACACGACCAGCACAAGCTGCGCGCGCTGACCGACCCGGATCTGTGGTTCGCCTACTGGATCGGGGTTTATCTGGTGCTGGGAAAGACCAGCGTCGTGTCGGATGTCTACACCGGCGGCGTGATCGACCAGGCTCTATCCAGCTGGTTGGCCGGGCGGATCAGGGATGCCGGGTTGGGCGTGGGCTAAGCCGCCATAACCATCGGCGGCGGGAAGGCTAACAACGGGCTGTCGAAGTTCGATTTTCAAAACACACGACTGCGCTGGAACCGTTGCACTCCGGAAAGCGAAAACGTACCGCCGAAGGGGTGAACGGTCCTCGCCTGCTACTCCCGATGAACGAACTGGCGATGAATCTCGCGTCCCAGCGCGTTGACCACAGATATTTCGAGATCCTGATCGTCGCGCAGGCTTTCGTCACGGAAGTGCTGCGCGAGTACCTTGCAATGCGCAATCGCGTCGGCATTCGTCTTGAACTCAAGTCCGACGCTATCCCTCAGTGGAACGCCGTCTTTCATATCGAAGAAAAATTTCTGCATGGAATTACCTCTGACGCACCAATTCGACGTCGCGGCATTCGTTCCCTTACTATGACACCAGGCCTTTCCGGGTGTGAGCCTGCAACCATTTTTCACCTCTGAACAATATGCGCAAGGATACAGCCACGCGCCGATGCTTGTTTCGCCCGCAGGAACGCTGCGCGCGTAACGCAACGTATTGCGACGCAGTTCGACAAGTTCTTCGATGCTGTAAAGACGTTCGGGGGTTTCACCGGACAACATCGGTTCACTCTGCGCCCTTCGCAGGGGCGAGCGCGAGCGAATTCGCGTCCACCAAGCGCCGTCGGCAGAGTCGTAGGTCCTGGTTAATGCGGGTAATCGGGCCAGGCTGCCACGCAGGGTTTTCCAAGTGGTCGATACTGCTCACGTTGAGAGATGCGATGACGATGGCGTGTCAGTGCTCAGGCCGATTCTGAAACAATCGGCTCGATACCGGACGACGATTATGATCGCGATCACAAGCAACGCCGCGACCAGCGCGAGCGCAAGCCCGCGTGCCCCGGGATACGAATTGAGAGACTAATGGAAGAAAGCCCCCGCAATGAGCGGGGCAATTTCGTCCTGACATCGCAGGGGGAGCGCGCGCGGAGCGGCAAGGCCTATCGATTTGTCGTGGGCATCCTTGCAGCAAAGCCACCGAACGGCTTGCAGGATTGCTTCGCAAGATCACCGTACAGCGCGCCGATCTTCTGCGTTTCCCTGACGAATGTCTCGAAAGCCGACTTGGCGAATTCGGTCTGAACTTCAACCGCCTTGTCGAAAGACCTCACGCTCGCGAGCTTCTCGGCAAAGGACTTGGTGTCTTCGAACGACTTCTTCGCGTAGTCGCCGTAGGCAGTGGCAATTGCCTGAAAGCCGCCCGGGAAGGCGCTGGTCGGCATATCGGTGGCACCGATTTGTTCGTTGCCATTTTGTTGCTGCGCGAAATTCTGGTTCGAATCGTTCTGGTTTGCGTTCGACATTTTTGACTTTCCCTTGTTTGCTTGACGGCGAACCAATGATGGCCGCCGCCGATGGTTGCGCAGGAACCGCGGTTCCCGCTTGTTCGTTGGGCGGTCCTTGTGTGTTGGTATGATGATTCCGGAACTCAAGGCATGCGCCGGCCGTGTCATGGCAGAGCAATCGCAATTCGCGGCAACGGGTCACGAGCGGAACAGGCAAGACCATTTTATTTTATCGGAACGAAGCCGCACCCCGGGAGGTTGTATTGGCGTTCCCATGAAAGGAAGCAAACATGACGACCCAAAACCAGCCTGGCCAACAGAATCAATCGCCGGGGCAGAAGCCCGCCCCGCAGCAGGGCGGCGGTCAGAAACCGGGCCAGCAGAGCCAGGCTCCCGCAAAAGGTAGCAAAAATCCCAAACAGCCGCACGACCAAACGAGCGACACCGATACGTAACTGACAGAGACGGCCCGCTTCGGCGGGCCGTCTTCTTTTCATGCAAGGAGATAAAACGATGGCACAGAAGAGTCCGGGCACGGACGGCACCCAACAGGTTCCGGGACGACCGCACGACTCCGGAAGTGCCGCTAACGAGACCGTTGACGGGCTCGACGCCACGGCCGAATCGTTGCGGCGCGCCGCCGAAGATACGCCCTCCGGTGCTGCGCCTGATAACATCGAGAACACACCGGTGTTTGATCGAGCCGGCCGCGCGCCGAAAATTTGACGGCAAGACAATAACGCGCCGGGGGAGCTACGCGGGGATATTCGCCCGCGGTTGCCGCGGCAGTGCCCTTGCGCATTCTTGCTCGACAAAGCATCTCGGTTTTGTGACCGAGAGGCCGGCGCGGTTCTCGTCATCGCCTAGCCATAATATGGTATCGATCGTGACAGGGTTGCATTTTTGGCGCCTGGCATTGGATTGACGGGCCAGAGCAAACGTAACCTAATCAATGCACCAAGGTAGTCCTCCCTGCCAGGAGGCCTTCGTGAAGGAACTTTCGAGCTACGTATTTTCGCCGCTGCACGAGGGCGACATCGCTCTCCATCGCGGCTCCGGAAACGGCCTGGCGCCGATCCTGCTGGTTGCCGCGGAAGAAACTTCGCTCGGTTGCATCGAGCGGCTTGAACACGAATATGCGCTGAAAGCTGAACTTGACGCTGAGTGGGCGGCGCGACCAATCGCGCTGACGCACTACAATGGCGGCATGGCGCTGGTGCTAGAGGATCCCGGCGGTGCGCCGGCCGATCGACTGCTTGGCCGGCCACTGGAGGTATCGCATTTCCTGCGCATCGCAATTCCTCTCGCGGGAGCGCTTCGTCGAGTGCATGAGCGCGGCCTTATCCATAAGGACATCAAGCCAGCCAATATCCTGGTGGACTCGGCAGGCGGCGGCGTGCGGCTGACGGGGTTCGGCATTGCCTCGCGTCTCCCGCGCGAGCACCAAGCCCCGGCCCCACCGGAGGTGATCGCCGGGACGCTCGCCTATATGGCGCCGGAACAAACCGGCAGGATGAACCGCTCGGTGGACTCCCGCAGCGATCTCTATGCACTGGGCGTCACCTTCTACGAGATGCTGACGGGGCAGCTGCCCTTCACCGCCGCCGATCCGATGGAGTGGGTGCACTGCCATATCGCGCGGCAACCGGTGCCGCCGAACGAGCGGGTCGCGGGCATCCCGGGGCCGCTGTCGGCAATTGTGATGAAGCTACTCGCCAAGACCGCGGAGGAACGCTACCAAACCGCCGCCGGTGTCCAGGGCGATTTGGGGCGCTGCCTGGCGGAATGGAAAGCGACCGGCCGCATCGGGACATTTCCGCTCGGCGCGCACGACGCTTCGGATCGGCTGCTGATCCCGGAGAAGCTCTACGGCCGGAAGCGCGAGATCGAAACTCTGCTGGCTTCCTTTGACCGGGTCGTGGCGCAAGGCACGCCGGAGCTCGTGCTGGTGTCCGGATATTCCGGGATCGGCAAGTCCTCAGTGGTGAGCGAACTGCACAGGGCGCTGGTGCCGTCGCGTGGCCTGTTCGCGTCCGGCAAGTTCGACCAGTACAAGCGCGACATCCCGTACGCGACCCTGGCCCAGGCCTTCCAGGGCCTGGTCCGCTCGCTCCTCAGCCAAAACGAGGAGGAACTTGGCCGCTGGCGGGTCTCCCTGAACGATGCGCTGGGCCCGAATGGTCAGCTCATGGTCAATCTCGTTCCCGAGCTGGAGCTCGTCATTGGGAAACAGCCGTCGGTCGCGGAACTGCCGCCGCGGGACGCGCAGAAACGGTTCCAGATGGTTTTGCGGCGCTTCCTCGGGGTGTTCGCGCGCAAGGAGCATCCGCTCGCGCTGTTCCTCGATGATTTGCAATGGCTGGATACGGCGACGCTTGACCTGCTCGAACATCTGGTGACGCACCTGGAGGTGCGGCACCTGCTGCTGGTCGGGGCCTACCGAGATAACGAGGTCAGTCCCTCTCATCCGCTTCTGCGCACGCTCGATGCGATCCGCAAGGCGGGAGCGTTGGTGCAGGAGATCCGTCTTGCGCCGCTCGGCCGCGAAGACCTGGGGCGGCTCATTGCGGATACGCTCAGCCGCGCGCCGGACCGTGCCGCCCCGCTGGCCCGGCTGGTGCACGAGAAAACCGGCGGCAATCCGTTTTTCGCCATTCAGTTCATCTCTGTGCTCGCCGAAGAGGGGCTGCTCCGCTTCGATCATGACGCGGCGCGCTGGCACTGGGAGCCCGATCGCCTTCGCGCCAAGGGATACACCGACAATGTGGTGGACCTCATGGTCAGAAGATTGACCCGCCTGCCTGTCCAGACCCAGGCGGCGTTGCAGCAGCTCGCCTGCCTCGGCAACGCCGCTGCGATCACGATGCTTTCGCTGGTTCTCGGGAAATCGAAGGACGAGGTCCGTTCGGATCTCTGGGACGCTGTTCGTCTTGAGCTGGTCGAGCACTCGGAGGGTTCGTACAAGTTCATCCACGACCGGGTCCAGGAAGCCGCCTATTCGCTCATACCGGAACGGGTGCGCGCCGAGGCGCACCTGCGCGTCGGAAGACTGCTCGCGGCGCATACCCCAGCAGGAAAACGCGAGGAGGCCATCTTCGAGATTGTCAATCAGCTCAACCGCGGAGCCGCCCTGGTTACCTCGCGAGACGAGCGTGAGCAGCTGGCCGAGTTCAACCTGCTCGCAGGCCAACGCGCCAAGGCCACGACCGCCTACGCCGCGGCGATCAGCTATCTCGCCGCCGGTGCGGCCCTGTTGCCGGAAGACTCGTGGGAGCGCCGGCACGAGCTCGCTTTTGCGCTGGAGCTGCACCGGGCCGAATGCGAGTTCCTCACCGGCGCGCTGAAAGAAGCGGAGCAGCGCCTGGCGGCGCTGTCAATCCGCGCCGCCAACACGGTGGAACGAGCCACGGTCGCGTGCTTGCGCGTGGATCTGTACACGACCCTCGATCAGAGCAGCCGCGCCATTGCCGTCGGTCTCGACTACCTCCGGCATCTGGGCATCGACTGGTCGCCGCATCCGACGGAAGAGGAAGCGCGACGCGAATACGAGCGGATCTGGTCGCAACTCGGGAGCGGCATGATCGAGGCTCTGATCGACCTGCCCTTGATGAGCGACCCCGCATCCCTCGCGACGATGGACGTTCTGACCAAGATCGGGCCGCCGAGCTTGCATACGGATGCCTACCTGTTTTCCCTGGTCATCTGTCGGGCGGTCAATCTCAGCCTCGAGAGTGGCAACTGTGACGGCTCGTGCTTCGCCTACGTTCGGCTTGGCATGATCGCCGGATCGCGCTTCGGCGACTATCAGGCGGCATACCGCTTCGGCCGGCTCGGCCATGACCTGGTCGAGCGGCACGGACTGAAGCGCTTCCAGGCCAGGACCTATATGTGCTTCGGAGGTTTCGTCCTGCCGTGGACGAGACATGTCCGGGCAGGGCGTGATTTGCTGCACCGCGGCCTGGAGGCAGCGAATAAGACGGGCGACCTGGTCTACGCGGCCTGCGGCCACCATCTGACGACGAACCTTCTTGCGACCGGAGAGCCGCTCGTCGATGTGCAACGTGAAGCCGAGAATCGACTCGCATTTGCGCAGAAGGCGCGGTTCGAGTTTATCATTGACATCGCTGCCACTCAGCTCGAGCTGATCCGAACTCTTCGCGGACTGACGCCGACATTTGGATCCTTTGATGATGGGCAGTTTGATGAGTTTCGGATCGAGCGTCGTTTCACCCGCAGTCCGGATCTACAAGCTGAGTGCTCGTATCTCATCCGCAAGCTCCAGGCGCGCTTCTTTGCAGGCGAGTATCGTACAGCCGTCGAGGCCTCCGCGAGGGCGCAATCTCTGTTGTGGACCTTGGCGTCACATTTCGAAACGGCGGAGTATCATTTTTACGGTGCACTTTCCCGAGCCGCCTCTTGCGATTCCACGCCAGTCGCACAGCGGCAGCAGCACATCGAGGCTCTTGCGGCGCATCATAAACAACTCCAGGTGTGGGCGGAGAGTTGCCCGGACACTTTCGAGAACCGCGCCGCGCTGGTCGGCGCCGAGATAGCGCGGATCGAAGGCCGCGAGCTTGATGCCGAGCGCCTCTACGAACAGGCCATCCGATCGGCTCGCGCGAACGGCTTTATTCACAATGAGGCGCTCGCCAATGAACTGGCTTCCCGCTTCTACGCGGTGCGAGGCTTCGAGAAGATCGCCCGTGTATATTTGCAGGACGCCCGCTACGGCTACTCGCGCTGGGGCGCGTTCGGCAAGGTGCGGCAACTCGAACAGCTTCATCCGCATCTCCGCGACGCGCCAGTCCCTGCATCTCCCACCACTACCATTGGCGCGCCCGTCGAGCGGCTGGATGTCGGAACGGTGCTCAAGGCCGCACAGGCGGTGTCCGGCGAGATCGTCCTCGGTGAGCTCATCAAGACGCTGCTGCGGATCGCGGTCGAACATGCCGGTGCCGGGCGGGGCCTGCTCATCCTGTTCCCGGTCGACAAGCCACGGATCGCGGCGGAAGCGACGACCGGCCGCGGCCAGGTTGAGGTCACGTTGCGCCAGACGGCCCCGTCACCGGCCGAGCTTCCCGAATCCGTGCTCCACACCGTGATCCGGACGCGGGAGAGCGTCATCCTTGATGACGCCTTGACGCAGAATCCGTTCTCGGCGGATGAGTACCTGCGTCAGAAGCACGCCCGGTCGGTCCTCTGCCTGCCGCTGGTGAAGCAGTCCAAGCTGATCGGGGTGCTCTATCTCGAGAACAATTTGGCATCGCACGTATTCACGCCCGCGCGGATCTCGGTGCTGGAATTGCTGGCATCGCAAGCGGCGATCTCGCTGGAGAACGCGAGCCTGTACAACGATCTCCGGGAACGCGAGGCCAGGATCCGCCGCCTGGTCGACTCGAACATCATCGGGATCATCATCTGGGATTTTCAGGGCCGAATCATCGAAGCCAACCAGGCCTTTCTTGATCTGTTGGGTTACAGCCGTGAAGACCTGATCTCGGGTCGGCTACGATGGACCGAACTGACGCCAGCCGAATGGCGCCGCACCGACGAACGGGCCCGCGCAGAACTGAAGGCGGCGGGAACCGTAGAGCCCCGCGAGAAGGAGTACTTTCGTAAAGACGGCAGCCGCGTTCCGGTTCTGGTCGGTGCTACGATGTTCGGCGACAAGCCAGACGAGGGCGTTGCCTTCGTGCTCGACTTGACCACACGCAAACGCGCTGAGTTCGAGCGTCAACTCTCGTCGTCATTAGTTGAGCAGGCTACCGAGTTTATGGCGATTGCCGACCTCGAAGGAGGGACGCCGCTCTACCTGAACAAGGCGGCGCTGAAAATGGTCGGTCTCGACGGCCCGGAAGAAGCGAGAACGAGGCGGGGGCTTCACTACATGTTCCCCGAGGACCGCGAGTTCGTGACTACCGTCCTCTGGCCGTCGGTGCTGGAGAAGGGGGCCTGGTCGGGCGAGATGCGTCTCCGCCATTTCAAGACCGGTGACCCGATCCCGGTGCTCTATTCGGCCTTTCGGATCGACGATCCGGAGACCGGGCAGCCAGTGGGCGTCGGGAATGTGTGCAGCGATATCTCCGACAGCAAGCGCGCGGAAGAGAAGCTGCGCGCCAGCGAACAGCGCCTTCTCGATGCCCAGATGGAGCTTGCGCACGTCACGCGCGTGACGACGCTGGGCGAACTGACAGCTTCCATTGCCCATGAAGTAAACCAGCCGCTCGCCGGTGTCATAGCCAACGCCGAGGCCTGTCTGCGCTGGCTCGACCGTGCAACTCCCGACCTGGACGCAGTGCGTCGCTCCGTGGAATGGATTATCGACGACGGCAATCGGGCGAGCGAGGTGATCCGGCGCACCCGGGCACTCGCGAACAAGACCGAGATTGAGAAGGTGCCGCTCGACATAAACGACCTCGTCAGGGAGGTCATCGCGCTGGTGCAGCGTGAGTTAATCAGTCACCGGGTGTCGTTGCGGATGGAGTTGGCACCCGACCTCCACATGATCACAGGTGATCGGGTCCAGCTGCAGCAAGTGATGATCAATCTGGTGATGAACGGCATTGAGGCGATGCAATCGGTCACCGATCGGCCGCGCGAACTGGAGATCCGATCGCGTCTGGACGAGACACAAGTGCTCGTAAGTGTGACGGATTGCGGCGTCGGGATCCCCGCCGAGAATGCGGACCGGCTGTTCAATCCCTTCTTCACCACCAAATCCAGCGGCATGGGCATGGGGCTCTCGATCTGTCGTTCGATCATGGAAGCCCACGGTGGCCGGCTGTGGGCCACGGCCAACATACCCTACGGCGCCGCGTTTCAGTTCACCCTGCCGGTGAACACCGACGCTGCGTCGTGAGGTTGCGCCCGTAAGCCGTCCAAAGAACGGGTGGGCCGGCCGCGAGTTCAGTTCTGGGGCAATCTGCGAAACACTCGCCAAGCGTAAAGGTTTTCCGCCTTGCTCCCAACGTCAGACATTGCCCGGCCTGTTTCGCGGTTCAATCCACGGTCTCAGGCGCAATTTTGCTTCCAACAGATTCCTGGTGCGGTTGCGCGCCCTCGAGGCGATGGTGGGCGCACAAGGGATCGAACCTTGGACCTCTCCCGTGTGAAGGGAACGCTCTCCCGCTGAGCTATGCGCCCGGGATATTCGTGCAAAGTCGGAAGCCGGAAATCGCGTCCGATCGAACAATGCACACCAGTCAGAGTCCGCGATTTACGAAGTGCGGGGCACCGGTGTCAAGCTATGGTGTAAACCCGCGTCCAGCGGCGCACCGGGATCCCTGATCAAGGTGAATTACCCCGGCTGCCGCGCCCGGGAGGCGTGGGACTGCAGGGCCCGGATGCGTTCAGCGAGCGTGCCGCCGCCCTCGGGCATGCCGCCACTGGGAGCCACGCCATTGGCGGCACCGTTGGCGGGTTTTGCCGGCTTTGCCGGGATCACCGGTTCCGCGGCCAGCATGGCCTCGATCGCCGAATTCGGGCCTTCCAGCTGCATCGCGAGTTTGGCCACTTCGGCCGCAATATCGTTGATGCGCTCGCGCAGTAGCGCGTTTTCCATGCGCTCGGTCGCCCACGAGCTTTCGGCCGCCTGCTGGATCGCGTTGATGTCGCGCTGCAGCTTGGCGCGTTCGTCGCGCGCGATACGGAGTTGTTCCTCGACCGCGGCCTTTTCGGTGCGCAGCTTTTCGATCGCCGGCGATTTGCCGCCTTCGCTCAAGGCCGCGATTTCGGCGCGCAATTGGTTTGCCGCGCGTTCGGTGGCTTCGTTCTGCTGGCGCAGCTGGTTGTTTTCAAAGTCGCGCTCGGCCAGGAGCTTGCCCTGGGTGGTGAGCCGCCCCTCCAGGTCGTTGACGCGGTTGCCGAGCATTTCGGCTTCCTTGACCTGGATGATCAATTGCCGATCGAGATCGGTGACGCGCTGGCTCAAATTCTCGACGCGGCTGCGCGCCTCGGCAAGCTCGCTGGTCGCCTTTTCTGAGTCGCCGCGCTCCTGCGCCAGCCGCGCCTGCGTGGCGGCGAATTCCTTTTCGGCATCGCTGACGCGACTCTTGAGCTCATCGATCTGGGCGCGCACCGCCACCAGCTCGACCTGACGGCTCTGCGCCATCATCGAACGGTCGGACAGCTCGCTATTGATTTTCGCAAGCTCGCTTTGCTTGTCCTTCAGCGCCTTTTCGGCGTCGCGCAGCGATTCGGTCTTGGCGGTGAATTCCTCTTCGGTGGCGCGCATCTGTTCCTTCACCGCCTTCTCGCGCGCTTCCAGCGAGAAGATGGTGGCGTTCTTTTCGCCAAGCTCGATTTTCATGCGATTGATCGCATCGGATTTCTTGCCGAGTTCGGCGAGCTGGCTGGTGGTCTTGCTCTTGAGCTGGTCGACGCTCATCTCCAGCCGCCGCGCCGACATCGCGAATTCCGCGCGCAACTGATCCTTGTCGGCCTGGATCTCGGCCATCGACAGCGGCGTCGCCGCCTCCAGCCGCTTCGTCGTCAGCCGCACCGCGCGGTTATGCACCAGCGGTACGATCATCAGCCCGAACAGCATCGAGAGCAGAAAACCGATCGCCAGATACATGATCGGTTCGACCATCAGCGGTAACTCCCCATGAGAAAATCGTTAATCACAATGCCATGGGGCACAGGGTAAACGCCAGCCTAATGCCGCGTTAACGTGAATCCGTAACCCGACTCATTCCGCCGCGAGCAATCCGCGCGAGGAGACGTCAGAACGGGTTCCAGGTCGCGTGCGGGGTGTATTTGAGATAGCCGATATTGGCGCCCAGCCGTAGGCCCAGACCGGAACGGATCGGCACCAGCACGATGTTGTTCGCGGTCAATGCGGTCATCCCGAAGCCGCCGATGATATAGGCGGAGCCGTTGATGCCGACAAAGCGCTGGTAGATCGCGTTGGTCGCCGGCAGGTTGTAGACCAGCGTCATGGTGCGCGCGCCGTCGCCGCCCCAGTCGAAGCCGACCGACGGTCCCTGCCAGTAGACCCTGAGATCGCCGGCATTCTTGGTGTAAAGCGTGCCTTCGCCGTATCTCAGCCCCGCGACAAAGGCGCCGGAGCCTTCCTCGCCGAGGACATAGCCGTTGGGCAGGCCCCATTGGCTGACCGCGCGCTCGATGACCGAAGCGAGGCCGCGCGAAACATTGCCGAAAAACCGGTGCCCGGCGCTGGTCAATTCGTCCGGACCGTAGGTAGCGGCGCTGGGCTGGCGTTGCGGCGGAGGCAATTGTTCCGGCGGGCCTTGTTGCGAGGAAGCGGGCACAGTCCAGCACATCAGCGCGGCGAGCGTCACCGCTGCAAGGCGTGAGGCTAAAATCATGAAAGAACCCCTGGTATCGAAATCTCGGCCGCCGCCTTAACCTGATGCCAACTTGCACGGCTCTAGGTTGCGTCCGGTGTCCCCCGACTCGGATGTTATCGTTATCAACTATGACGGCAGAACGGCAGGAAAGAAACGGCAGT
Source organism: Bradyrhizobium erythrophlei (assembly GCF_900129425.1). Classification (NCBI taxonomy): domain Bacteria; kingdom Pseudomonadati; phylum Pseudomonadota; class Alphaproteobacteria; order Hyphomicrobiales; family Nitrobacteraceae; genus Bradyrhizobium; species Bradyrhizobium erythrophlei. The sequence continues at coordinate 996,551 of NZ_LT670817.1, forward strand.
CGGTCGCGAATCGCTTTTCGCCCCGGAATAGCCTTGATCGTCGTGCTGGCGAGCCTTGTTGCAGTGCCGTGCTTCCGGTTTGCGGCTGAAGCGTCGACCACCGAGCGGGTGGTCGTCAACCGTTTCACCGGGCTGGCCATCGAGGGCTTCGATCCCGTCGCCTATTTCGTCGACGCCTGTCCCGAACGCGGGATCGAGGATTTCGAGGCGTCGGAGGCCGGCGCGGTCTGGCGTTTCCGCAACGAGGGCAATCGGGCGTCCTTTGTCGCCCATCCCGATATTTACGGTCCCCAGTTCGGCGGCTACGACCCGATCGATGTGGCGCGTGGCGTCACCTATGCCGGCAACCCACGGTTCTGGGCGATTGCCGGCGAGCGGCTTTACCTGTTCGGCCGCGAGGACAACCGCGATGCCTTTGCCGCCGACCCCGCGCGTTTTCTGCGCGAAGCCAATTCGCGCTGGCCGGTGCTGCAGCAAGGTCTGGCACAGTAGCGGGCTACAAATCGTTATCGCGCCGCCCCGGGATCGCCGCAGGCGACTCCGGGATCGCCCCAGGCGATGAATTCCGGCACGATGAAGCCCGCGCCGCCTTTGCCGAACTGCAAATCAGCCCCCTGGGCGTCGGTGATCTTGCCGCCTGCCGCGGTAACGATGGCGTAGCCAGCGGCGACATCCCATTCGCAGGTCGGCGCGAGGCGGGGATAGATATCGGCTTTACCCTCGGCCACGCGGCCGAATTTGACCGCCGAGCCGAGCTTCGCGCGAACCGCGCCTGGTCGGGCCGCAATGAAGGCCTCGGTCCGGCTATCGCCGTGCGAACGGCTGACCGCTGCGATCCAGGGTTCGCCGCGCGGCGGCAGCGGGCGGGTATGGATCGGCTTGGCCACGGAACCGGTTTGAGTCGTTAACCGCTCCGCGCCGCGACCGACCAGCCCCCGCCATATCAACCCAAGTGCCGGGGCGCCGATGATGCCCAATAGCGGCGTTCCGTTGCTCACCAGCGCGAGATTGACGGTAAATTCGTCGCGGCCGGCGACGAATTCCTTGGTGCCGTCAAGCGGATCAATCAGAAAGAAGCTGCCGTCATAAAGCGGCTTTGCCAGCTGAACGCGTTCCTCGGACAAAGCCGGCAGCCCTGGAACGAGCCGCGCCAGACCGTCGGCAATGATGCGGTCGGCGGCGAGATCCGCCTCCGTCACCGGCGATCCGTCGGTTTTGCCGTCGATCTTCATCACCTGACGGTTCACGGCAAGAATGGCGGCCCCGGCCCGGAGCACCAGGTCGGTCAACGGCGCCATCAGCGCCGCCGCGGCATCGCGATCGATCACCTCAGCGGACAAGCGTGCCTCATTCATCGGCGGTCCTCATATGCTCCTCGTCTTTCCCATCGGTTTTCGTCCCCGGTTGGCAGCCCGCGCGTTCGCAGTGTATCAAACCAGCAAGCATGCGTGATTCGCCTTAGTCCGCGCTTTCAGCGGATTTCCAGGAACCTCCTATGTCTGGCACTTCGTCTCCCGCTCCGGCCCCCGATGCCCTCGAACTGGCGGCACTGTTATGTTCGCGGGTTTGCCATGATCTCATCAGTCCGGTGGGCGCCATCGTCAATGGGCTAGAGGTCCTCGACGACAATCCCAAGCCGGACGATCGCGAATTTGCGCTCGATCTGATCCGCAAAAGCGCCAAGACGGCGTCGGCCCGGCTGCAGTTCTGCCGTCTGGCGTTCGGGGCGGCGGGATCGTCGGGCGCGCAGATCGACCTCGGCGACGCGCAGACCATGGCGCGTGGCCATCTCGAGGACAACAAGACCACGATCGCGTGGAACTTGCCGCGCGTGCTGCTGCCGAAAAACAAGGTAAAACTGCTGCTGAATATGATGGTGATCGCGCAGCAGACGATACCGCGCGGAGGCACGCTCACGGTCGATCCGATCGGCGAGGGTGATTCCATCGGCTTTCGCGTCGCTGCCAGCGGGCTCAACGCCCGCATGCCGCAGAATATCGCCGATCTCCTGAGTTCGGGCTCGGCCTCCGCCGTCGATGCCCATGCGGTGCAGCCTTATTATACGCGGCTGCTGGCGCAAGCCTGCGGACTGAAAGTAGTGCTGGCGCCCGAGGGCGATGCGGTGGTGGTGACCGCTTCCTGAAGGTGCCGCGCGCATTCCGCAAAAAGCGGGCCGCGGTGCTGCGATCGGAATGGCCGCGAAAATTACGCCAGGTCCGGGAATATGGTTAACCAACGGTTTACCCGTTGGCGCCGAATTCCGTCGGGCGGCCTTATCTCTTTGTTGAGCCCGTTCTTTTGCAATTGCTCAACCAATATTAAACGCTTTGCATAGAAGCTGGCCAAACTCCGAAAGGCGTGGCGAGGTCGCGCGCCCGTGCGTTCGAAGGCCTGTTTCATGGATGATTTGTTGCGGGAGTTCCTGACCGAAACCAGCGAGAGCCTGGATACGGTCGACAATCAACTGGTGCGGTTCGAGCAGGATCCGAACAACGCCAGGATACTCGATAATATCTTCCGCCTGGTTCACACCATCAAGGGCACCTGCGGCTTTCTGGGCCTGCCGCGGCTGGAAGCGCTGGCGCACGCCGGCGAGACCTTGATGGGCAAATTCCGAGACGGCATGCCGGTCACGGCCGACGCCGTCAGCCTGATTCTCGCCAGCATCGACCGCATCAAGGAAATTCTCGCCGGGCTTGAAGCCACGGAGGCCGAACCTGCGGGCGACGATCAGGATCTGATCGTCAAGCTTCAGGAGATGGTGGAGCGCGGGATGGCCGCGATGTCAGCGGCTCCTGTTCCTGCCAAGCCTGCGATCGAGCAGGGCACCCTGGTGCCCCAGATACTGGAGCGGCCATTGCGTCCCGGCGAAGTGTCGCTGGACGAACTGGAGCGGGCGTTCCGCGAGACCGCGATCGAGACTGCCCCCCCGCGCGCGGCCGTGGCCGCGCCACCGCCCGTGACGCCCGCGGCTGAGAAGCGCGCCGGGCTGCCGAAACAGCCGAAACCCGCGGCCGCCAAATCGGTGGTCGAGTCTGATGTGCCCGAGGCCGACAAAGTCGCCAACCAGTCGATCCGCGTCAATGTCGACACGCTGGAACACCTGATGACCATGGTGTCGGAACTGGTGCTGACCCGCAACCAGCTGCTCGAGATCTCCAGGCGCAACGAGGATACCGAGTTCAAGGTGCCGCTGCAGCGGCTGTCCAACGTCACCGCCGAGCTGCAGGAAGGCGTCATGAAGACGCGGATGCAGCCGATCGGCAATGCCTGGCAGAAGCTGCCGCGCATCGTGCGCGACCTGTCCGGCGAACTGCACAAGCAGATCGAACTGGAGATGCACGGCGCCGACACCGAGCTCGACCGGCAGGTGCTCGACCTGATCAAGGATCCCCTGACCCACATGGTGCGCAACTCGGCCGATCACGGGCTCGAGACCCCTGCCGAGCGGGCGGCCGCCGGCAAGCCCGAACAGGGCACCATCCGGCTGTCGGCCTATCACGAAGGCGGCCACATCATCATCTGCATTGCCGACAACGGCCGCGGCCTCGACACCGAGCGGATCAAGGCCAAGGCGGTGGCGAACGGTCTCGTCACCGAGGCCGAACTGGAGAAGATGACGGAAGCCCAGATCCACAAGTTCATCTTCGCGCCGGGCTTCTCCACCGCCGCCGCGGTCACATCGGTGTCCGGGCGCGGCGTCGGCATGGACGTGGTGCGCACCAATATCGACCAGATCGGCGGCACCATCGACGTCAAGTCGGTGGCCGGCGAAGGCTCCAGCGTCACCATCAAGATCCCGCTGACGCTCGCCATCGTCTCGGCGCTGATCGTGGAAGCCGCCGGCGACCGCTTTGCCATTCCGCAGCTGGCGGTAGTCGAGCTGGTTCGGGCCCGGGCCAACTCCGAGCACCGCATCGAGCGCATCAAGGATACCGCGGTATTGCGGCTGCGCAACAAGCTGTTGCCGCTGATGCACCTGAAGAAGCTGCTCAAGATCGACGACGGCTCCTCTTCCGATCCGGAGAACGGTTTTATCGTGGTGACCCAGGTTGGCAGCCAGACCTTCGGCATCGTGGTCGACGGCGTGTTCCACACCGAGGAAATCGTGGTCAAGCCGATGTCGACCAAGCTGCGCCACATCGAGATGTTCTCCGGCAACACCATCCTCGGCGATGGCGCCGTGATCATGATCATCGATCCCAACGGCATTGCCAAGGCGCTCGGCGCCGCCGGCACGGCCGCCCATGAGATGTCGGACGAGAGCGCCGCGATGCGCGCCTCTTCCGCCGAACAATTGACCTCGCTGCTGGTGTTCCGCGCCGGCTCGACCCAGCCCAAGGCGGTGCTGCTGGCGTTGGTCACCCGGCTGGAAGAGATCGCCATCGACAAGATCGAACTCTCCAACGGCCGCCATATGGTGCAGTACCGCGACCAGCTGATGCCGCTGGTGCAGATGTCCGGCGTCAGCGTCCAGACCTCGGGCGCCCAGCCGATCCTGGTGTTCGCCGACGATCACCGTTCGATGGGGCTCGTGGTCGACGAGATCATCGACATCGTCGAGGAGCGGCTCAACATCGAGGTCGCCGGCTCCCAGGAGGGCATTCTCGGCTCTGCCGTGATCAAGGGCCAGGCCACCGAGGTGATCGACGTCGGCCACTTCCTGCCGATGGCGTTCGCCGACTGGTTCAGCCGCAAGGAGATGCAGCCCTCGAAGAGCTCGCAATCGATCCTTTTGGTCGACGACAGCGCGTTCTTCCGCAACATGCTGGCGCCGGTGTTGAAGGCGGCGGGCTACAAGGTGCGGGTGGCTCCCAATGCGCAGGAGGGCCTGGTGGCGCTGCGCTCGGGCCAGACCTTCGATGTGGTGCTGACCGACATCGAAATGCCCGACATGAACGGCTTCGAATTCGCCGAGACCATCCGGGCCGACCAGCACCTGAGCGCGATGCCGATCATCGCGCTGTCCTCGATGGTGTCGCCGGCAGCGATCGAGCGCGGCCGGCTGGCCGGCTTCTACGATTACGTCGGCAAGTTCGACCGCCCCGGCCTGATCGCGGCCTTGAAGGAACAGACCGCCGAACTCCACCGGGCTGCGGCATGAAACAAGTTCAGCCGGACGGCATGAGGTATCCAGCATGACCAGCAAGACCGAAACCACCGAAGGCGCCGTTGGCGAATTCGTCACCGCGGTCATCGGCGGCCAGCTGTTCGGCTTGCCGATCTCGCGGGTCCAGGACGTGTTCATGCCGGAGCGGCTGACGCGGGTGCCGCTGTCGCCGGGCGAGATCGCCGGCGTGCTCAATCTGCGCGGCCGTATCGTCACGGTGGTGGACATGCGCGCCCGTCTCGGCCTGCCGAAGAACGACGACGGCAAGCCGCCGATGGCGGTGGGCGTCGACCTGCGCGGCGAATCCTACGGCCTCCTGATCGATCAGATCGGCGAAGTGCTCAAGCTCGCCGACGACGGCCGCGAGGAAAACCCCGTCAACCTCGATCCCCGCATGGCCAAACTCGCCGGCGGCGTGCATCGCCTTGACGGCCAGCTCATGGTCGTTCTCGACGTCGATCGCGTCCTCGAAATCGTTCCTGATATGCAGGCGGCGTAAGGAATATTAGCGGGCAGGTCGTAAACTCGATCTGCATTTGAAAATGTCCCTTCCGGGAAGAAGCAGAGGCTAAAATGAGAACATGTCTTGTTGTCGATGACTCAAGCGTCATTCGCAAGGTCGCAAGGCGCATCTTGGAAGGCCTGAATTTCCAGATCGTCGAAGCCGAGGACGGCGAGAAGGCGCTGGAAGTCTGCAAGCGCGGGTTGCCCGATGCCATCCTGCTCGACTGGAACATGCCGGTCATGGACGGCTATGAGTTTCTCGGCAATCTGCGCCGGATGCCCGGCGGCGATCAGCCCAAGGTGGTGTTCTGCACCACCGAGAACGACGTCGCGCACATCGCGCGCGCGCTGCACGCCGGCGCCAACGAATACATCATGAAGCCGTTCGACAAGGACATCGTCACGGCCAAGTTCCAGGAAGTTGGCCTGATCTGATCTGTCCGTTTCGATCCGGCGGCTGAACTGCCTTCGGCGTTATCGTTTCCATCGTGCCGCCTTCGGCCGGATCTGGTGAATAATGAGTGTTGCGTTGGCAAGTTGCTCGACCTCCAGTACGACGCGGCAAGAGCCGCTGCGGGTGATGGTGGTCGATGACTCCGTGGTTATTCGCGGATTGATATCGCGCTGGATCGCGTCCGAACCCGACATGGTTGTCGCGGCCTCGCTGCGCACCGGCCGTGACGCCGTCAACCAGATCGATCGCGTCAATCCCGACGTCGCCGTGCTCGATATCGAAATGCCGGAGCTTGACGGCATTTCGGCGCTGCCCCTGCTGCTGGCGAAGAAACGCAACCTGATCATCATCATGGCGTCGACCCTGACCCGCCGTAACGCGGAGATCAGCTTCAAGGCACTGTCGCTTGGCGCTTCGGACTACATTCCAAAGCCCGAAAGCACCCGCGAACCCGCTGCCGCCGAGACGTTTCACCACGATCTGATTCAGAAAATCCGCTCGCTCGGCGCCAAGGTCCGCCGCACCGTGCCGGCAACAGCAAGTCCTCCGCTGGCGCCGGCGCTGGAACGGTCGCGTGAGCCGCAGCCGCGGTCGCCGCTGGCGCAGCCGCAACTGACGCATCGTGCGTTCAGCACGCAGGCGCCGCGCGTGCTCGTGATCGGATCATCGACGGGCGGCCCGCAGGCGCTGATGGCGCTAGTCACCGACCTCGGTCCCGTGATCGATCGGTTTCCGGTGCTGATCACGCAACATATGCCGCCGACCTTCACGACGATTCTCGCCGAGCATCTGGCGCGCTCGAGCCACCGGCCGGCGCACGAAGCCGTCGATGGCGAGATCGTCAGGGCCGGTACGATCTATCTGGCACCGGGCGGCCGCCACATGCGCGTCGCGCGCCACGGCGCCGAGGTTGCGATCGCGCTCGATGATGGACCGCCGGTGAATTTCTGCAAACCCGCGGTCGACCCGTTGTTCACTTCCGCGATCGACGTCTGGCAGGGCGGCGTTCTGGCTGTCGTGCTGACCGGCATGGGTTCGGACGGGACGCGCGGCGGCAAGGAGATCGTGGCGGCCGGCGGCAACGTGATCGCCCAGGACGAAGCCTCGAGCGTGGTGTGGGGAATGCCCGGTGCGGCGGCCAATGCCGGGATTTGCGCGGCCGTGCTGCCGCTCAATCAGATCGCGCAGAAACTGGTTCGGGTGTTTTCGGGAGACCGTTCGTGACGTCGGACTATGAGTTCTTGCGCAAGCTTCTGAAAGAGAGTTCCGGCCTGGACCTGTCTACCGACAAGCAATATCTGGTGGAAAGCCGGTTGATGCCGCTGGCGCGAAGAGCCGGTCTGCCCGGAATTGCCGAACTGGTCGCAAAGATAAAGAGTGGATCCGACGCGCTGACGTCAGACGTGGTCGAGGCGATGACCACCAACGAGACATTCTTTTTCCGCGACAAGCTTCCGTTCGATCATCTGCGCGAGGAGCTGCTGCCGGCCCTGGTGCAGGCGCGCGCCGGCCGCCGCAGCCTGCGGATCTGGTCGGCGGCCTCTTCGACCGGGCAGGAGCCGTATTCGATCGCGATGTGCGTCAAGGAATTCGCGGCGCTGGCGGGCTGGCGAATTGAAATCATTGCGACCGACCTGTCGCAGGCGGTGCTCGAGAAATCCAGAGCCGGCATCTTCAGCCAGTTCGAAGTCCAGCGCGGCTTGCCGATCCAGATGCTGGTCAAGTATTTCGCGCAGGTCGGCGAGTTGTGGCAGCTCAACGCCGATATCCGCGCCATGGTGCAGCACCGGCAGCTGAACCTGCTGCAGGATTTTTCGCATCTCGGAACGTTCGACGTGATCTTCTGCCGCAACGTCATGATCTATTTCGACCAGGACACCAAGGCCGGCATCTTCGACCGTCTTGCCAGGGTGCTCGAACCCGATGGCGGACTGGCGCTGGGCGCCGCAGAATCCGTGCTCGGTATCTCCGACGCCTTCAAGCCCTATCCGGACCGGCGCGGACTTTACCACCCGAACCCGGCGCGCGCCGCGCGCGCGGGTGCTGCGTCGGCGATGAAGGCGGTTGCTGCGCGCTAGAACACGGCGTGGACTCGTCAGCACTTTGCGGGATACCGCGTTATGGTCGCGATCTGTCCGCAACATCATTGTTCCCTGTTGCCCTCGATGCAGGCTCTGCGGGAAGTGGTCCGCCGTGGAGCCGCCAGTGCTCAAAATAACTTCTGCTTTCGGGGCATGACGGCCGTGGCCGGACTTCCCGCTGGCTCGCCCCGGTCGTGAATGACCCCGAAGCGGACTTGGCTTGCAGGAATTTCGCCTCGCCAAGTAGGGGGGGAGATCGATCTAACTCCGCCCACGCCAAGCGCGGCCCGATGGCAGGCTCCGCACCGAACACTGGATCGTGTCCACGCGGCGGGCGCGCGACTTTCGTCACCTGTGGAACCCAATCCCCTCGGGTTTCAAATTCATGTCATTCCGCCGAATGCCACGCTGACCCTTGAAGGCGACGTGCTGCGGGTTTCCATGCCCGCCCCCGCGCGGGAGTATCGCCGCCCCATCGACACGTTTTTTGCCTCCCTTGCGGAGAATCAGGAAGACTGCGCCGTCGGCATTATCTTGTCGGGTGTCGGCAGCGACGGATCGCTGGGGATCAAGGCGATCAAGGAGCATGGCGGCTTCACGCTCGCTCAGGCGGAATTCGACGAAACCGCGATGATCGGGATGCCGCGCAGCGCGGCGGCGACGGGTCTGGTCGATCACGTCGCATCGGTCGAGAAGCTCCCTGCGAAGCTCCTCGAACATCAGGCTTATTTAGCCAAGGTCGAGGAGCGAAAGGGTACAGACGGCGCGCGCGACGACGTCCGGGAAAGTCTGGCGGCGATCACCACCGTGCTGCGCAAGCGCCTCAAGCACGACTTCAGCGGCTACAAGCAAAACACCATGGTCCGGCGCATCCAGCGCCGGATGCAGGTGCTCCAGATCGAAGCCGTTCCCGCCTATGCCGAGCATTTGCGGCGGGAGCCGTCGGAAGGCGACGCGCTGTTTCGCGAACTCCTGATCGGAGTAACGCAATTTTTCCGCGACGAGGATTCATTCGAGGCGCTGAAAGCGAACTTGCTGCCGTCGCTGTTGGCCGCCAGGGAGGCCGGCGATCCGTTTCGGGTCTGGGTCGCCGGCTGCGCCTCAGGAGAAGAGGTTTATTCCATCGCCATCCTGTTGCAGGAGGCCATCGGAGCGCACCGCACCGACGCCACAGTAACGATTTTTGGGACCGACATCGATCCACAGGCCATTGCGTTTGCCCGCGCCGCCCGTTTTCGCAGGATGGACGGCATTTCACCTGAACGGCTACAACGCTGGTTTGTGAAGAACGGCGAGGATTACCTTCCGACCCACGCCATCCGCGACATGTGCGTATTTTCCGAACACAATCTGATCAGAGACCCGCCGTTTTCCAAGATCGATCTGATCTCCTGCCGCAACGTGCTGATCTACATGGAAAACGACTTCCAGCACCGGGTCATGCAGACATTCCATTATGCGCTTCGGTCGGGCGGATATCTGTTCATCGGACCATCGGAAAGCATCAGCCGCGAATCGCGGCTGTTCAGCGTTGCTGACAAGAAGCATCGCGTCCTCCAGCGCGATGACAGCGTGAGAGCGGCGCTTCCGGACTTTCAGCCTCACTCCAGGGCGGCCGCGACAGTGCAGGCGCCTGCCGTCCGCGAGGACCAGATCGACAAAAGCGCGCGTCGCGTCATGGCGAAGCATTCTCCCGCATATTTTGTCGTCGACCGCCACCACAATATCGTGCGCTTTTCCGGAGGTGAGACCGGCCGCTATCTCGAACCGTCGGAAGGCAACGCCAGCCTGAACTTCTTCGCCAATCTGGCAAGAAGCCTGCGACCGCAAGTGCGGCGCGCCGTCGAGGGCGCATTTGCCACCGGCAGGATGGTCGAAGAGGAGAATTTGAGGATCGAAAACGGCGGCCAGTTCGTGGACCTCCTGGTCGAGCCGATCGCCGAGTTGGGAAAGCCGATCGGCATGGTCGTGGTGGGGTTTCGCGAAGGCCGGCCGCGAACCGAGCCGGCGCGCGACGGAGAAGCGTCGTCGGCCACCTTGCGCGATGTTGAGGCGCTCGGGCAAGAATTGCGCACCCTGCAGATTCGTCATCAGGCCACCAGCGATGAACTGGAAAGCCAGCTCGAAAACATGAAGTCGGTGATGGAGGAATACCAATCGGTCAACGAAGAGCTTCAATCGTCCAATGAGGAATTGGAGACTGCCAAGGAGGAAATGCAATCGGTGAACGAAGAGCTTCAGACCATCAACGGCGAACTGCATGGCAAGAACGACCTCTTGATGCAGGCCAACAACGACCTGCAGAATCTCCTCGACAGCACCCAGATTGCGACTATTTTCCTAGATGACGACCTGCGCCTCAGGAATTTCACGCCGGCGGCGATGGAAGTATTTTCCTTGCGGGACAGCGACCGTGGCCGTCCGATGACGGATATCATGTCGCTGCTTTCCTACGACAAACTCCGCGAGGACGTCAGGATCGTTCAGCGCACCCTGAGCGTCGTGGAGCACCAACTCGATCTGAAGGACGAGAGCGCGACCTACATCATGCGGATGCGGCCGTATCGCACCGTTGCAAACGTGATTTCCGGCGTGGTCTTGACCTTCAACAACGTGACCGAGCCGAAGCGGCAAAACGAGCATCTGCAAATCCTGATGCAGGAATTGCAACACCGCACCAACAACCTCTTCACTGTGATTCAGGCCATGGCGCGCCAGACGGCGCGGACCAGCACGACTTTTGGCGAATTTGAAACGCAGTTCGGTTCGAGAGTACAGGGCCTGGCCCAATCCAATGCCTTGCTTATCGATCAGGACTGGAAGGGCGTCTCGCTGGACAAGCTCATCGAAACCCAGCTTGCGCCGTTCGTCGGCGCCGACACGATGCGGATCGAGGCGGTTGGGCCGCAGGTCAGGCTCGCGGCCGGCGCCGTGCAGACCCTCGGGCTGGCGCTACACGAACTCGCGACCAATGCCTCGAAATATGGCGCGCTGTCAGCGCCCGGCGGCAGGGTCGTGCTGAGTTGGAGCTTCGAAGACAAGAACGGCGCTCCCGAATCGTTTCGGATTGAATGGCGCGAAGAGGGCGGACCTCCGGTCAAACCGTCAACACGCAAAGGCTTCGGCCGTTTTGTCACCGATCAGATGGTAACGCGCGCGCTCAATGCGACCGTCGAAACCGACCTTGCATCGGAAGGATTGCGATGGAGGCTGCAAATGCTGGCAAGCGAGGCTCGTGCTCCGGCATGATCCGATCTTCGGACGCTGGCGTTGAAAAGCTCATACTCAATCGTGTTGTGGTCGGGATTCGAAACGGCAGGCTGATCAAACAATTTACCGCTGGTCAGATTAGCTAGAACAGGGCGTGGACTCGTCAGCACTTTGCGGGATACCGCGTTATGGTCGCGATCTGTCCGCAACATCATTGTTCCCTGTTGCCCTCGATGCAGGCTCTGCGGGAAGTGGCCTGCCGTGGAGCCGCCAGTGCTCAAAATAACTTCCGCTTTCCGGGCATGACGGCCGTGGCCGAACTTTCCGCCGGCTCGCCCTGTTCGCTTTTGATCCCGGCTCGGACATTGGCCCTTTTCAACGTAAGGTCGCGCAGAGGCTCCGCCGACCTGGTGAAAAAGGCGGATGAGCGCCCGCGGGCTGATGGATGCGCCGCGTTGTCCATAACGAATCCGGCCCGCTGTTTCGGGATCGACTGAACGAAATTACACACGCGACAATGAAATCGACGCTTTTAGTTCAAACTTGTAGCTGTCGCTGGCGCAGACCAGGTTTTGATTGAGGCCTGAGCCGTCACCGTTCACAGCGTCGGTGGCGCGGCAGCGGATGCGTTCGCTTTCCCCGTGGTCCAACGAGTAATGCCCGTTCCGGGAGGACTTCGATGCTGGCAGATCCTGGGAGTGAGCTTACGAATTTCCCGAACAGGAAACGATGCGCGAGGCAGGTGATCCTCGCAGATTGAATTGTCCCCTTCGATCCGTCAGGGTTGTTCTAGATGGACTACTCGTCTATTTCTTGGTTCGAACACGGGTTTTTCTTTTGCTTGCTATAGATTTAGATTTTGACTTAGCCGAGGTCGGCCTAATTGCCTTGATGAGTTGCGGGGCGATCGGTGAACCGAGGCCGGTGCACGCGTCCCAGCCGGTACTAGCTACGAAGCTGCCGTTGTTTCCCTGCACGATGTCGCGGAAGGCGGCAGTGCCTTGAGTGCCATAAATGGCGGGTTGGATAAAACCGGCGGATTTGCCGTTCTGTTGATTGGCCACAGCAATGACGCCAGCCCACAGCGGAGCAACGGCACTCGTGCCGCCGATTACCAAGGTCTTCCCGTCAACGCGGACGACATAGCCGCTGGCGGGGTCAGCGTCGCCGGCAACGTCTGGAACGCCGCGACCGCCAGCGGGGTCCGTAGGTTTGGGGACTTTCGAATTGGCCTGCCAGGTTGGCAGCGGGAAGATGTTGCTGACGCCTCCGCCGGTCGCGCCGCCCTGTGGCTGGGCATTCCAGACAGTCTCAGCCGTGATGGTTGAGCCGCTGCCCTGTAGGTTGGTGCCACCACAGGCGAGGACGTGCGGGCTCGAAGCGGGGAAATCGACATGATTCTTACCGTCGGTAACGGCGTCTGAGGAGCCGTTGTCGCCCGATGCTGCGGTAATAGTGATGCCGAGGGCAGCTGCAGATTGGCAGGCGGCGTCAAGTGCGGCCATGGCCTGGGCGGTCCAGTTGACTTCAGCCGAGCCCCAAGAGATCGAGATGACACTGGGTTTGTAGGTGGTGTCGTGAATGGCGTGAGCGATAGCGTCGACAAATCCCTGATCAGTGTTGGGCGCAAAGTAAACGACTATGCGCGCACCCGGAGCGACGGCACCGGCAACGTCGATGTCGAGCATGACCTCGCCGTCAGCGCTGCTGGAGTTTGTGGGGTTGTTCCTACCGGTTCCTATTGGGACGGCTATTACGGTAGGTGGCTTCTGGCCGAGGGTTTTGAAGTAGGCCGTAATGTCTGTCTGGCGAAAGCCGCCGCCAAGTTCGATGATGCCGATTGTTTGATTGGATGCTGTAACGCCATTTGGAAGTTGGTAGAGTTCGCCGACCTGCACCGGAGTATACGAGATTATGCCTCCGGCATGGGGACGGGCGAAACCTTGGCCTTGAGCGGCTTGAGCAGCGGCTACATCCTGTTCGCCAAGGATGCGAAAGTGTGGTTCAGCTTGCGGACGATTGTCCAGGCCTAGGACGGCGACCACGTAGCCCTGAAGTTCGGCCGGGAGATTGATGCTGCCTTCACGAACCCGGTAGGTTACGCCCTCCATCGTCTTGTGTGCAAGGGAGACGCCGAATGCTCGTTGCATGTTGGCGACTGTACCGGTGAGCTTGACGGTTCGACGTCCGGGTGCTGGCGTGCCAGGCTGGACGGTAAGGCCAAACTCTTTGGCGAAGCGCTCAACGAGCTTCACGGCGGCGGGGTCTGCCGCATGGCTATCGTTGAACTGTGCGCGAGTGAGGCGTTGTTCGCCTGTGATATGCGCTGCCTTGAGCGGCGTCTTGCGTCGGACAATGACCGATACGGTGATGCGGGCGGCCAAAGGCGCCGGCTTTTCGCTGCCCGCATCCGCGAGGGGTGCTTTCTCGCTGCCCGACAATACAGTGCGGCTTTGAGTGGCGAAGTGAGGAACGGATTTTTTCGATGCCATTTTGGTCCTCCAAGGCGGATAAATTGTGAGGAGTTGGCAAAAAAATGCTGTTTTCGACCACCGGGTTATAAGCTTGTCGGCGACGGTCCTGGCTTCTCACCGACTTCCCTAGATGAGTGTTTTTACACGGCCAAGGTCCAAAGCGCACGACGCGCCGTCAAGTCAGAGGTAATCGAGAAGCCGCGACCGCAACGCCGCGAGCGACGACGTTGCGAACCAAGTGGATCGCCGACCACTTTCGGAGGCCATCAGGCGGCGATGGTTGCGACGCCCTCCAGCTGCTTGATGACATCGTCGGACAAAACGATCGCGGTCGCCGCCAGATTTTCCTTCAAATGCACCATCGACGAGGTGCCGGGAATGAGAAGGATATTGGGCGCGCGACGAAGCAACCAGGCAAGCGCGACCTGCATCGGCGCAGCGCCTAGACGCGCGGCGACGGCGGACAAGGTGGACGATTGCAGCGGATTGAAACCGCCGAGCGGGAAGAACGGCACGTAGGCGGTGCCGTCGCCCGCAAGATCGTCAATCAGCGCGTCGTCGTCGCGGTGCGCCAGGTTGTAATAATTCTGCACGCAAACGATCTCGCAAATCTTGCGTCCTTCCGCGATTTGCGTCGGCGTGACGTTGCTTAGTCCAATGTGACGCACCATGCCTTTGCGTTGCAGTTCGGCAAGGACAGTGAGCGGCGCTTCGAGCGATCCTTCGGCAGGGCCATGCACGTCGAACATGCTGCGCAGGTTGACGACGTCGAGCACGTCGACTCCGAGATTGCGCACATTTTCGTGCACGGCTTGCGTCAGTTCATCCGGTGACATGGCCGGAATCCACGATCCATCGGCGCCGCGCCGTGCGCCAACTTTTGTGACGATGGTGAGATCGTCGGAGTATGGGTGCAGCGCTTCGCGGATGATCTGGTTGGTGATGTGCGGCCCGTAGAAATCGCTGGTGTCGATGTGGTTCACGCCTTGCCCGACGGCCTCGCGCAGGACGGCCAGCGCTCCGTCGTGATCCTTGGGCGGGCCGAAAACGCCGGGGCCTGCAAGCTGCATGGCGCCATAGCCCAGGCGATTAACAGTGCGGCCGCCGAGAGTGAAAGTGCCGGACTTTTGAACACTGGTCATGGTCGATCTCCTTGTTGCGACCACCCTCAGCTAGACCTTGCCAGCATGCACGAAAATAGGCACAATTTGCACAGGTCGTGCGGAAATCCGAACAATGAAAGCGAATCTGGCTGACCTCAATGCATTCGTCTCGGTGGCCCGCGCCGGCGGCTTTCGCGATGGCGCGCGCGCGAACGGCCTCAGCGCATCGGGCCTGAGCGAGGCGGTTCGCAGGCTGGAGGCGCAGCTCGGCGTCAGGCTCCTCAACCGAACAACGCGCAGTGTCGTTCCAACCGAGGCGGGCGAGCGCCTGCTGGAGCGGCTCACCCCGGCGCTGGCCGAGATCGAAGCCGCCATCGACGTGGCCCATGGCCTGTGTGACCGGCCGGCAGGTACGCTAAAGCTGAATGTCCCGGTCAGCGCCGCGCGGCTGGTGCTGCCGGCGATCGTTCCGGCGTTTCTCGCTGCCTACCCGGACATTCGCCTGGAGGTAATCGCCGAGGAGAGTTTCGTCGACGTGCTCGCGGCCGGTTGCGACGCCGGCATCCGGTATGGTGAGCGGTTGGAGCAGGACATGATTGCGGTGCCGATCGGTCCGCATCAGCAGCGTTTTTCCCTGGGCGCGGCCCCGGCCTATCTCGATCGACGAGGAAGACCGGAGCACCCGCGCGATCTGCTCGGCCATACCTGTCTGCAAGGCCGGTTTGCGAGCGGGGCGACGATGACCTGGGAGTTCGAGCGCGACGGTGAAGTCGTCAAGGTCGACGTGACGGGGCCGCTGACGGTGCGCATCGGCGGCGCCACCGATCTCCTTGTCGACGCCGCGATCGCAGGCACCGGCATCGTGCCCTTGTTCGAGGACTGGCTGCGCCCGCACTTTGAAAGCGGCGCTCTCGAACCGGTCCTCGAACCCTGGTGGCAGCGTTTCGCGGGGCCGTATCTCTATTACCCTGGACGGCGGCTTGTGCCGGCGCCGCTGCGGGCCTTTGTCGATTTCATCAAGGTATAGGCCCACAAAGTTTCGCAGCGGCCGTCAAAAGGCTGGCGCCTGATGCATCTGCATCTAGCACGACTGTCGTGGTTCGTAGTAAATTGTTTGAGGGGGAGCGCGAGAGCCATCGGCTAGGGCGCGCACCGCCAGTCGTGGAACTACTTTAGCGCTGCCCTCGGACCCTCATTGAAGGAGGCGCAGCAATGGCCATCGATTTCAGGCTGACGACAGAACAGCAGAATCTGCGGGAGACCGCGCGTGACTTCGCGCAGAACGTGCTCGCACCGCTGGTTCCCGATGCAGATGCAACGCGCGACCCGCATGAGGCCTTCGCCAAGACCAAGCCGGCTTATGTCGAGTCTTATAAGCTTGGGTTCGCCATGGGATTCCTTCCCAAGGAGTACGGTGGCGGCAGCGTCAGCAACCTCGACCTCCAGCTGGTCGCCGAGGAGATTTGCGCCGTTGACCCGGGCTTCGCGACGACGCTCCTGGTCAATGGTTTGGGCCTTATGAACGTCGCCTGGTTCGGCACCGATGCCGAAAAGGAGAAGTGGCTTCGGCCGGCCTGCACGGATGCGAAGGGAGAGTACCTTGCCGGCTGGGTGGTAAGCGAGGCAGGGGGCCGTCCCGGCGGCACCGCAAATTTCGATGCACCACAGCCGTCACCCGTAGGCATCGGTCTCACCGCCGAGCTGACGAACGGCGAGTACGTGCTGAACGGACGCAAATACTGGCCGTGCAATGCCGGCGGGTGGGACAAACAGGGCGCCGACGTCAACGTATGCATCGTCAGGACGGACAAGACGAAGGGCGGCAAGGAGGGTCTGAGCGCAATCATGGTGCCGAGAGGCGCGCCGGGCTTCCGCGTCGAGAAGGTCATCGACACGATGGGCCATCGCCTCTGTCAGAACAATTCGCTCGTGTTCGACAATGTGCGTGTTCCCGAAGAGAACATCATCTCCGGCACGAAGGGCAACGGCGACCTCGTCATCAGCAAGGCCTTCACGTGGTCGGGCCCGGTCGCGGCGATCGCCGCAGTCGGTGTCGCCAGAGCCGCCTATGAATACACCCTCGAATGGGCCAAGGGTCACACGGCAGGTGGTGCTCAGCCGATCATGCAACACCAGCATGTGGGTTATCTGCTGTCGGATGTGGCTATGAAGATCGAGGCTGCGCGCTATCTCTCCTGGAAATCGGCCCAATACCTCGATCTCTATGACAGCGAGGGCCATGTCCCAGGCGCCTGGTCGAAGATTTTCGGCGGGGAGACCTGCGTCGAGGTCGTATACACGTGCATGCGCATCATGGGCGTCAACAGCTACGATCGGAGCCATCCGCTCGAGAAATATATGCGTGAGGCCCTGTGCTTCCCGATCTACGACGCCGGCAACATCGGCATGCAGCGTCGCAAGATTCATGGCGTGATGGCCCACGATTCATTCGACCCGCGCGCCTTGGTCGACAACAAGGCGATGGTCTTCTCGAAGGAGATGGAAGGATTGGACACGTCCCCGAACCTGGTCGAAACGGGGACGCCTCCGGAGCCGCACAGAGTGGCGGCTTAGTGCGCAGTCCGGAGCGGGTGGACGATCCGCGGGCCGAGCGAAGGCCGAGGCCCAGCGCTCGGCCGCTGCCGTCAGCGCCCCTGACGGCAGCGGCCGGCGATCGGTAGCTGTAGCCCGGCGCCGCAAGATCAAGCAGTTGGACGCGAGTGATCGCCAGGATCATCGACGAGGTCCTTACTGGTCCCTCATGCGCGAGAACGAAGCGATTGTCCGGGTATATCCGGGACACGTATCGGAGCGGGAGCGGCCCATGACGCTGATGCTGTTGCCGGACCTTCCGAAAGGCATACGACCGCTCGTGACGCCAATCGTCGACACCGCCGATGCCGCCTTTGTCATGTCATTAGACTGCCAATTCCTGGCCTGGGGCTCTCGCGCTCAGCAGCTGTTCGGCTTCTCCCCTCCCGATGTCCTGGGCCGGTATTGCTACGATGTGCTGCCGGCACGCGACGCCTCAGGTCGATGCCTGTGCAGCGTGAATTGCCCGATGGTCGTCGGCGCGCGTTATGGTTATAGCGTACCCCCGTCGGAGGCTCGCATCTGTACGAAACAGAACGGTGCGATCTGGGTGCGGTTGAGCCCGATTGTGCTCCGCGCACCGCACGGAGCCATTTGCGCCATCTTGGTCCTCGCCACCGACGTGGGTCGCTACAAGCTTGCCGAACAGCTCGTACGCTGGATCGCAAGCCGCCTCGATGCGGGTGAGGATTCGTCGACCTTTGCGGCTGGCGATGCCGCAACCATGCTCAGAACCTGCTTCCCGGATCTGACCCAACGGGAATCGGAAGTGTTGTGGGAAGCGGTCATTGGCAAGGACTACCACGAGATCGCCACGGCGCTTGGCATGCAGCCGACGACGGTGCGCAACCATCTTCAACGCATCCTCACCAGACTGGACGTGCACTCACAACGACAAGCCGTCCTCAAGGCAGTGCTGGCTCTTGTAACGCCACGGACGGGATCCCAAGCTGCACCATCAATGTCGCGATCTTATTAGGTCGGGTTCGTAATATAAGTTGTCACCAAATCTCTACAGGATGGCGTGCGGCAAAAATCGCGACGTATTGCCGGTGATCGGATTCTCGTCCTCGCGGATCGACAGCCCGCACGGCGTGTGGTCGACCAGCCAGCTGCCGAGCACCGGATACTGGCTGGAAAAATTCGGCAGCGGCGCCAGGGCCTGGCGAATAAATCCTTCCGCGCCGTACGGTCCCTCTTGCTCCACAACCGTTACGCCCTCGCTGACCAGCGCGACGTTGGCGCCTTCGCGCGAATAGAGCGGCTTGCGCACGAACGAGGTGCCGAGCCGCGCCGCGTTCGGATCATCCTCGAAATAGGCCGGCAGCAAATTGGGGTGATTTGGAAACATCTCCCACAGCAACGGAAGAATGCCCTTGTTGGACAGGATGGCTTTCCATGGCGGCTCGATCCAGCGCGTCGGCGCTTTTATGAGCCGCTCGCCGAACGCATCGTGAAACATCCATTCCCATGGGTATAGTTTGAACATCAGTTCGATCGAACGCTCGGGATCGACGAAACGGCCATCATCGCGCCATCCGATATCCTCGACATCAATCAAGGTGGTCGCCAGCCCGGCCTGCCGCGCGGTGTCCTCGAGATAGGCCAGCGTGCCGGCATCCTCGGGGTTTTCGATCGTTCCCGCCAGATGAAGGTGGCGGTCGCCGCCGAGCTTGGTCCACGCCTCGATCAGACGTTCATGGATCGAATTGAACTGGTCGGCGTGGGACGGGATGATGCGCCGCTCGATCGCCTGCTCCAGCCAGGTCCACTGAAACACCGCCGCCTCGAAAATCGAGGTCGGAGTGTCCGCGTTGTATTCCAGCAGTTTCGCCGGGCCGCGTCCGTCGAAGCTGAGGTCGAGCCGGCCGTAGAGGCTGGCTTCGTCGCGATACCAGCTTTCGGAAATCAGCGGCCAGAACGCTTCCGGTATTTTCAGCCGGCGCAACGTATTCTCGTCGTCGATCGCGGAGGCGACGAGTTCGAGGCACATCGCGTCGATCTCGGCCGTGGGCGCCTCGATCTGGCGCTCGATTTCATCCAGGGTGAAGGCGTAGCAGGCGCGTTCGTCCCAATAACGCTCGCCGTCGATGGTATGAAAATCGAACCCGGTCTCGTCAGCGGTGATGCGCCAGTCGTCGCGCTCGGGGCAGGCGAGGCGCTGCATCGACGGCCGCTAGCCGCCGCCGTGCGCGTGGCCGTGGAATCGATGCGGTCCGCCACCGAAGCCGCCATAGGTTACGCGGCAAGTCTCGATCAGCCGCCCGTCCGGGCCGCGCACCGGCTGCAACACGAATCCAGGACCGCAGTACCCGCCTCGCGGGACGAATCCCATCGATACCGCGCCGGCGGCCGCGGTCCCCATCATGGTCAAGACGACACGGCGCGAGCGTTTCATGGTGCGGCCCCTAACGGATTTCCCTGTCGTCATTCAGGCATGCGCGACGCGATGAGGCAAGCCCAAAACAAAAACCCCGCCGTTCGCGGCGGGGTCCACTCGGGAGGTTGCGAGCTGCAAAGCTCGCCGAAACTTTTCGATCAGGCGGGAATGCGCTCTTCGACCTCGTGCGGCTCGCGCAGCACGTAGCCACGGCCCCAGACGGTCTCGATGAAGTTGCGGCCTTCGGAGGCGTTGGCGAGCTTCTTGCGCAGCTTGCAGATGAAGACGTCGATGATCTTGAGTTCCGGCTCGTCCATGCCGCCATAGAGATGATTGAGGAACATCTCCTTGGTCAGGGTGGTGCCCTTGCGGAGCGAGAGCAGCTCCAGCATCTGGTATTCCTTGCCGGTCAGGTGCACGCGCTGGCCGCCGACCTCGACCGTCTTGGTGTCGAGATTGACCACGAGATCGCCGGTCTGGATCACCGACTGGGCGTGGCCCTTGGAACGGCGCACGATCGCATGGATCCGCGCCACCAGTTCGTCCTTGTGGAAGGGCTTGGTCATGTAGTCGTCGGCACCGACGCCGAGACCCTTGACCTTGTCCTCGATGCCGGCAAGGCCGGAGAGGATCAGAATCGGGGTTTTGATCTTGGAGACCCGAAGCTGCTTGAGCACGTCGTAACCGGACATGTCAGGCAGGTTGAGGTCGAGCAGGATAATGTCGTAGTCGTAAAGTTTGCCGAGATCGACGCCTTCTTCCCCGAGATCCGTCGTGTAGACGTTAAAACTCTCGGATTTAAGCATCAACTCGATCGACTGCGCGACGGCGCTGTCATCTTCAATCAGCAAAACGCGCATGCCAGTCCCCTATAGTCGCCGCTCCGGGCGTCAGGTCGGCCGCACTTGCGGCACTCAAAACGCCTTTGAACAACTGATTCGGATCCTGACGACATATGGTTAACAAAATCTGATTCGAGTTCGCAAGCTCTATCGGTGCAATTTTTGTCGAATCGCCCTAAGATATTGCAGCGAAGCAGATTTTTGTATCCGTTCTCGTTCAGGTTCCACATTAAGAGACGGGCCCAACCGACTCCTGCGACTCGCCCTTCCTTCTGACGGTCGAGCGTCCTCAGTTACCAAAGACAGTGACGTAATGATTAACGATGCGGGTAAACACGAAGTTAAAGCCGGGGCTGAAAAGCGCTGAAACTTAAGGTTTTCGCAATGAAAGCACTCGCCGAGCAGATCAGCGACATCGACGGCGTCAACATTTATGGCCGCGTGGTCGGCGTGCGCGGCCTGATGGTCGAGATCGCCGGGCCGATTCACGCCATGTCGGTCGGCGCCCGCATCGTGATCGACACCGGCGGCAACCGCTTCATTCCATCCGAGGTCATCGGCTTCACCGGCAGCAACGCCGTGGTGATGCCGTTCGCCGGCCTCGAGGGCGTCAGGCGCGGTTGCCGCGCTGTCATCGCCAATGCCGCCAGCCAGGTAAGGCCTTCGCCGGCATGGCTCGGCCGCGTCGTCAATGCGATGGGCGAGCCGATCGACGGCAAGGGGCCGTTGCCGCAAGGCGCCTCGCCGATGCCCTATCGCAACTCGCCGCCGCCGGCGCATTCGCGCAAACGGGTCGGCGCGCCGCTCGATCTCGGCGTGCGGGCGCTCAATACGTTTTTGACCTGCTGCCGCGGCCAGCGGCTCGGCATCTTCGCCGGTTCCGGCGTCGGCAAGTCGGTGCTGCTGTCGATGCTGGCGCGCAATGTCGACGCCGATATCACGGTGATCGGCCTGGTCGGCGAACGCGGCCGCGAGGTGCAGGAATTCCTGCAGGATGACTTGGGCGACGACGGTCTGGCGCGCTCGGTGGTGGTGGTGGCGACCTCCGACGAGCCCGCCTTGATGCGGCGGCAGGCGGCCTACCTGACGCTGGCGATAGCAGAATACTTTCGCGATGAAGGCAAGGATGTGCTGTGCCTGATGGATTCGGTGACGCGTTTTGCGATGGCGCAACGCGAAATCGGCCTGTCGGCGGGCGAGCCGCCGACCGCCAAGGGCTACACGCCGACCGTGTTCACCGAATTGCCGAAGCTTTTGGAGCGCGCCGGTCCGGGCACCGGCGTCGGCACCATTACCGGCATCTTCACGGTGCTGGTGGACGGCGACGACCATAACGAGCCGATCGCGGACGCGGTCCGCGGTATTCTGGACGGCCATATCGTGATGGAGCGGGCGATCGCCGAGCGCGGACGCTTTCCCGCGATCAATATTCTGAAGTCGGTGTCCCGCACCATGCCGAAATCGGCCGATCCGGTCTATCTGCCGACCATCATGAGGGGGCGTCAGGTGATGGCGACCTATGCCGACATGGAAGAACTGATCCGACTTGGGGCCTATCGCGCCGGCTCGAGCGCCGAGGTCGACGAGTCGATCCGGCTGCATGGCCCGCTCGAAGGGTTCCTGCGCCAGGCCAAGGACGAGGTGACCGGCCTGAGCGAGGGTTACCGCCAACTTGAGCAAATCCTCGGAAGTTTGGAAACGGAACGCTAACTTTGTCAGGCCATCATCCGCGCGACACAAATAGCGATGCCGGCGGGGCCCTCGGGGGATGCCGGTCCTGTCCCGCGTTCAGATTGGGACTTCTGGGGAGTATGAGTCGATGAAGTCACGTGAAACCCTGATCCGCCTGAAGAAGTTTCAGGTCGACGAAAAGCGCCGAAGGGTCACCCAGATTGAAGGCATGATCGCCGATTTTCAGCGTATGTCGGTCGACCTGGAGCGCGAGATCCACACCGAGCAGGAGCGCGCCGGGATCAATGATCCCACGCACTTCGCCTATCCGACCTATGCCAAGGCTGCGATCCAGCGGCGGGAAAACCTGACCCGTTCCGCCGACGAACTGCGGATTCAGCTCGAAGACGCCAAGAGCCTGCTGACCGAGGCGTTCGAAGAGCTCAAGAAAGTCGAGCTGCTGGACGAGCGCGATCAGGCCCGCGAACGCGCCGAAGAAAACGCCCGCGAACAGGCCGATCTCGACAGTATCGGCCTGATGCGCGCACGCATCGGGGCCGTCGCCTGAGGCGCAGCACTCCGTCACCTGCCAAAGCACATCAAAACCCGGGCCGCGAGGTCCGGGTTTTCTTGTGATGTCCACAGGTCGGCGACCGCCGACTTGGTGGACTGGTTCGGCGCAAGCTATGATACGACGAGTCAGGAAATGCCGCTTAGATGTGTAGAAAAGCGATGTTGAATCGCGACTTTGGGGGCAATGAATGCTGACGCCAGCTGAGCTGGTCTGGCTGATCGCCGCCGTGGCGAAGGGGGATGAGGCCGCTTTCGAGCGCCTGTATGCAGCCACACGGGCGAAACTCTTCGGCCTGGTGGTGCGTATCTTGCGCCGGCAGGATCTCGCGGAGGAGGTCATTCAGGAGGCATACGTCAAGATCTGGAACAGTGCAGGACAGTTCAATCCCGGCCTGGCGTCGCCGATCACGTGGATGGCGTCGATTGCCCGAAACCGTGCGATCGACGTCGTGCGCAAGAAGAGCGAGCTCTCGATCGAGGAGGAGCCGGCGGCGATGGAGGTGGCTGCCGAAAGTCCGGATCCGCTGGCGCGCCGGGAGATGAGCGAAGAGTTGAAGCGGTTGCTGGAGTGCATTGGCCGTCTGGAGCCGGATCGGCAAAAGCTGGTGCTGCTGGCCTATTACAACGGTTGGAGCCGCGAGCAGCTGGCGGCAAAGTTCGAGACGCCGGTGAATACCGTGAAGACCTGGCTGCGTCGCAGCATGATGGACATCCGGGAGTGTCTTGGACTCTAGAAGACCTCGGACTTTAGCAGATCTTGGACTTTGAATAATGGCCTACAGCGAAGACCATATCGCGCTCGCCGCGGAATATGCCCTCGGCACGCTCGATACCGAGGAGCGGGCGCAGGTCGAGGCTATGATGGCCGTCGACAAGGATTTCACCGCGATGGTTCAGGCCTGGGAGCACAAGCTCGGGATCCTGAATCAGATGGTTGGATCGGTCGAACCGCGCGCGGAAGTCTGGGACAGGATCAGAACCGCCGTGGGACACTCCGAGCCGCAAGGGCCGCTGATGCTTCCCGACGCGCCGCGACCGCCGCCGGCTGTGCCCGAAGTCGAGACGCCCGCCGTCGTGGATACGTCCAACCTCATTCGGTTGTCCGCCCTGGCGAGGCGCTGGCGCAATATTGCGACGTTGACGACGGCGATCGCCGCCGCACTGGTCGCCATGATCGCGGTCGGGGTCTATCAGCCGGATCTGCTTCCCGAAGCCATTCGCCCCAAACCGCGGACCCAGGTGGTTGAGGTCAAAGCCCCCGCGGCGCCGACGCCGCCGTCCGCCCAGTATGTCGCGGTGTTGCAGAAGGAGGGCGGATCTCCCGCCTTCATTCTCACCGTCGACGCGGCGACCAAGGACTTCACCGTCCGCAAGGTCGGCGCGGCAGCCGATCCCGGCAAGAGTTTCGAACTCTGGCTGATCTCCGACAAGTTGCCGCGGCCGCGTTCGCTGGGCGTCATCGGCGACGGCGATTTCACCGCGCGTCCGGTACTGGCGTCGTACGATACCGACACCATCAAGACGGCAACCTATGCGGTGACGCTCGAGCAGGCCGGCGGCTCACCGGACGGCAACCCGCACTCGGCGCCGGTCTATACCGGCAAGCTGATCGAGACCGTTCCGCCGGCCGCGCCGACGCCGCCGCGGTAGAGCCTGATCAGTCGGAAGAAAAGGACAGGCGTCTTGCGCACCGTCCGCTCTCTCCCTTTGGAGGGGGCGATGGCGAAAGTGGGGGAGAGAACGCACCCGCTTCGCAACCGAGAGTAAGACCAGACCAGCCCACAAAATGAAAACGCCCGTGGGGAGCGGGCGTTTTCGGTAGTCAACTTGGGGGTAGTTGGGTCTTCTTATATCCACGAGGCGACTTTGGGGGGCTGGTTAAAGAGCCACGTGAATTCCTTAAACTCCTCAACGGACGAGCGACGTATCCGAACTGGTGACCGCCACCGGTTTGCCGGCCTTGATGACGCGCGCAGTCTGGGTATAGCCGTCGTCCGAATTGTTCCGAGCCGAGACGCTGAGGCCGACCACCACGATACCTGCCACGAGGGCTACGACCACGATCTTGAGGTGAGTCGAGCGATCCGCGCTGTAGATCGAATGGTTCATGGAAGCCTCCCGGCGTCTCCCCTGCACCCTACGGATTTGTCTCTGTCGCCCGCTGGCAGGTTCAACAGCTCATGGCAAGCAAAGTAGGAATTCGGCTTTAAGTTCCTAAGAGGCGATCACAAAGCAGTGAAAAGACTTGAACGCCCGCGATCAGCGTTCTCGGCCGGAACCCTCCAGCTGACGATAACTAAATTATTTCAAAATGTTATTAGAGATTAAGAGTTTGGTGCGAGCTGTGGCGCCAAACGGCCCCCAACCCGGCTTGGCAGAAAATCGTTTGCCTGTGGCAAAAAAGATGCGGCTTCGGTGCTTCGGCCAGCCCTCGCTGCTAGCTAGATGCTTCCGACCGTCTTCAGCCGCGCGCGGGGATGGATTTCGGCCTGCGACAACACCGTCGTTTGCGACCTGAAGCGCTCCACCAGCGAACGCACGAAGGGACGGATCGCCGCCGAGGTCACCAATACCGGCGCCTCGCCTTCGCGGGCCGCCTGTTCGAAGCGCTCGCGTACCACGGTCATGAACTCCGACAGTCTTGAAGGCTGCATCGCAAGACTGCGCTCCTCGCCCGTGCCGATCAGCGACTCGGCAAAGGCCTGCTCCCATTTTGCCGACAGCGCGATCAGCGGCAGGTAGCCGTTATGGGAGGTATTCTGGGCGCAAATCTGCCGCGCCAGCCGGGCGCGAACATGCTCGACCATGGTGGCCGGGTTGCGCGAAAACGCCAGCGCGTCGGCGATGCCTTCGAGAATGGTCGAGAGATCGCGGATCGAGATGCGCTCGGCGAGCAACAGCTGCAGCACGCGCTGAATGCCCGAGATCGTGACCAGGCTCGGCACGATGTCCTTGACCAGTTCGCCCTGCTCCTTCGGCAGGTCCTTCAGGAGTTTCTGCACCTCGCCATAGGACAACAGGTCCGACATATTGTTCTTGAGAAGCTCGGTGAGGTGGGTCGAGAGCACGGTGGCGGCGTCGACCACGGTATAGCCCTTCAGCGAAGCCTCCTCCTTCAGGCTGGCATCGACCCAGGTTGCCGGCAGCCCGAAGGTCGGCTCGGTGGTATGTATGCCGGGCACTCCGACCTGGTTTCCTGCGGGGTCCATGACCATGAACTGGTTCGGCCAGATCCGGCCGGTGCCGGCATCGACTTCCTTGATCTTGATGACGTAGGTGTTGGCCTCGAGCTGCACGTTGTCGAGGATGCGCACCGCCGGCATCACAAAGCCCATCTCGATCGCGAGCGAACGGCGCAGCGCCTTGATCTGCTCGGTCAGGCGGTCGGTTCCGTCGGGGCCGTTGACCAGCGGCAGCAGCGCATAGCCGAGTTCGATCTTGAGATCGTCGATCTTTAGCGCGGTTGCGATCGGCTCTTCGGCCGCGGCGTTCGCCGCGGCGGCGGCTGCGGGAGCGGCGGCGGCGACCGCCGCGGCTGTCGAGGCCGCGCGTTTGCGTTTGCCCGCCGTGATCGCCAGCGCCGCCGCGCCGCCGCCCAGCAGCAGGAAGGGAATCATCGGAATACCCGGCAGGATCGCCAGCACCAGCATCACACCGGCCGACATGCCGAGCGCCTGCGGATAGCCGGAAAGCTGCTTCATCAGCGCCTTGTCGGCGGCGCCGCTGACGCCCGCCTTCGAGACCAGCAAGCCCGCCGCGGTGGAGACGATCAGCGCGGGCACCTGCGTCACCAGGCCGTCGCCGACGGTCAGCAGCGTGTAGCTGCGTGCGGCTTCGCCGAAACCGAGGCCTTGCTGGAAGACGCCGATGATGATGCCGCCGATGATGTTGATGAAAACGACCAGAAGGCCGGCGACCGCGTCGCCGCGCACGAATTTCGACGCACCGTCCATCGCACCGAAGAAGCCGCTTTCGTCTTCCAGTGCCTTGCGGCGCTCCTTGGCGACTTTCTCGTCGATCAGCCCGGCGGACAGATCGGCGTCGATCGCCATCTGCTTGCCCGGCATGGAATCGAGGTGAAAGCGGGCCGCGACTTCCGCGATACGTCCCGAACCTTTGGTAATGACGACGAAATTCACGATCACCAGAATCGCGAAGACGATAATTCCGATCACGAAATTGCCGCCCATCACGAAATTGCCGAAGGCTTCGATGACGTGGCCGGCGGCGTCGCTGCCCTCATGTCCGCGTGACAGGATCAGCCGGGTCGAGGCCAGGTTGAGCGACAGCCGCAGCATGGTCGAAATCAGCAGAATGGTCGGGAACGAGGAGAATTCCAGCGGCGCCTGGATGAACAGCGATGTCATCAGGATCAGGATCGACAGCGTGATCGAGATCGCGAGAAAGAGGTCGAGCACGATCGAGGGCAGCGGCAGGATCAGCACGACCAGAATGGTGAGGATACCGAACGCCAGCGCGAGATCGCCGCGCTTCAGGATGGTGCCGATTTCGCTGAAACTCGGAATGCCGCTTCCGGGCGCCCTTGCGATCTGCCCTGCCGTGACATCGACCATCGTTGCTGCTTCCCCCCGCGAATGCCGGTCACGGGCGCCAAACGTCTGCGCGGCGGCCGAAGGACCACCGTTTCGAAAGTGAGGCACCGCACTGGCGTCCACGGGTACTCCCCCGTTTTACGCGGCTGACGACACTCAACTTTTTTACTGGGCAATTTTTGCCCGGTTTATGGTTAGGAAAGGGTTAACGGCGTCCCTCAGTCGTTCCGGGCGCGAAGCGAACCTCAGATGCGCAATTGCGCATCGGGGAACCTCGAGATTCCGGGTTCGATGCCAGTGCATCGCCCCGGAATGACGGAAACCCTGTTGCACTGCATCTGCATGCCCAATATCGCGCCATGTTGCTTGACCCACGGGCCGCGGGCAGGGAAGTTGCCCGTCGTGCACGCTCCCTCCGATTCCCAAGGTCGCCAAGCTTTCGCCCCTGATTCCCGCCAGGCTTGGGTGCGGCTTGCGCTCGCGCTGGTGATCGGCTCGATCGGCAGCGTCGGCATGTGGTCGGTCGTGGTCGTGCTGCCGGGGGTGCAGGCCGAATTCGGGGCCAGCCGCGGCGATGTATCGTTGGCCTTTACCTTCACCATGCTCGGCTTCGGTCTCGGCGGCGTCGCCGCCGGAAAGATCACCGATCGCCTCGGCATCGTGGTGGCGATCGGGCTTAGCATCGGCTTTCTTGGCGTGGCCTATGTGGCCGCCGGCCTTTCGACCACGCTGTGGCAGTTCATTGCCGTGTATTTCCTGATCGGACTGGGGACGTCGGCGACCTTCGCGCCGCTGATGGCGGAGGTTTCGCACTGGTTCGAACGCTATCGCGGGCTGGCGGTGACCATCGTTGCCAGCGGCAATTATGTCGGCGGAACGATCTGGCCGCCGCTGGTCAATTGGGGCGTGCAGTTGGCCGGCTGGCGCACCACCCATATCGCTGTCGGAATTTTCTGCGCCGTGACCATGACGATGGTGCTGCTGCTGCTGCGCGCCCAGATCGGCGGCGCAACACGGCGAGATCATGAGAACGCGCCGCCGCCGCGGGTCGATCTGCGGCTCAGCAACAATACGCTGACGGCGCTGCTGTGCATCGCCAGCGTTTCCTGCTGCGTGGCGATGGCGATGCCGCAGGTTCACATCGTCGCCTATTGCGGCGATCTCGGCTACGGTGTGGCGCGCGGCGCCGAAATGCTGTCGCTGATGATGGCGTTCGGGATCGTCAGCCGCATCGGATCGGGGTTTCTCGCCGACAGGATCGGCGGCGTCAGAACGTTGATGATCGGATCGGTGGCGCAGGGTTTTGCGCTGCTGTTCTATCTGTTTTTCGACAGTCTCTCCTCGCTCTATATCATCTCCGCGATGTTCGGGCTGTTCCAGGGCGGTATCGTGCCGAGCTACGCCATCATCGTCCGCGAATCGATGCCGGCCAGCGAAGCCGCGACCCGGGTCGGCATCGTGATCCTGGCTTCCGTGGTCGGGATGTCATTCGGCGGCTGGGTCTCCGGCGTGATCTTCGACGCGACCGGCTCCTACGCGGCGGCTTTCCTCAATGGCCTTTTGTGGAATGCGCTCAACATCACCATCGGGGCCGGGCTGTTGCTCCGGGCGCGGCAACGGCTGGCGATGGCGTCAACGACCTGAGCATGCCCATGGAAGGCCGCCCCAACAACCGCCGGGGCCGACGGCGCCGTTTCATTGACGCTGTCCGTGAAACGTGCATCATACCATCAGGACAACCGAACGCCAGTTCGACATTTGAAATGCTTGATTATCGAAGCGTCATTTGTATTGCGGGAGTATCGTTCGCGTCATTGCACCATTCCAAATTTTTCAAAGTCCGATTATTCAGATTGAGGAGAAAGTCATGCGGCATCTCGTGCGCATTGTCCTTTCCATATTTGTCGCCGCTCTGATCGTTCAAACGACAGCCATCTCGAAGTCTTTCGCCGATTGTCCGCCGAATTGCAGAAAGGGGAATCAGAGTGCGCCTCCGGCCTCGCCCCCGCCCTCGAACCCACCCCCCAAATGAGAGCGTTGCTGTCTGCGATTAGACGCGCCGGCGCTGGTGCGGCTTTCCGTATTTGATATGCTTTTCCAATGCGAACGAATTGACGGACGAGCCACGGCACCATGCTCAGGGCTTCCAAAAAGGCAACGAGCCAGGAATCGCCAGACCATCGGCAACGTTTGAGCGCCTGGGCACCCAAAACGCAGCGCGCGGCGGCACGCTGGTTGAAAGCCGGTCGAAAAGTCTGGTCTTTGCAAGGCGCGGGGCTAATGACCGCCGCGGCGGCGCTGATCAGCATCATCCAAATTCTCGTTGCGGTTCAGGGCAAGCTGGTGATTCTTCCGTTCGAGGTCAGGAGCGATCAAAATACGCCGAGCGATCTGGGAGCGTCGTTTTCGGCCAGCCTGTCGATCGCTCTGAATGAATACAGGTCGCTATTTCCCTCCTCGGCTCCGAACAGCGCACGGCAGACTGTTACGAGCAAAAACTATCCCGACCTCGTTCAATCCTTCATGTCGGACCTGCCGTTTGTTGAGATTCCGAGATCTTCACCCTTGAACAAAGGTGCGACGGTCCTCGAGGCAATTAAAATCGGGCCGATTTCGATACCGGTCAGTCAGGTCGTGTTCGAGAATCTGGCTTTCTTTCACGACGACACGTTGCGAGGAACGCTTGAGATCTGGGGAAACGAACTCGTTGCGAGGATTTCGCTGGGGAACGACGATGCAACGACCACCATTTCTGTTCCGAAAGATCAGGGCTACCGTGCGCTGATAGATCGTATAACCGTGGAATTGCTTCAAAAGAAGAAGTGGATTTCTCCAATCCCGATGAAGCTGTCAGCTTTGACGTTGTTCAGTGAAGGGCTGCACAATTATTTGAACTTCGACTTATATGCAGAAGACAGGTTCATCAGCGCTGCCCGGGAAAAGTACCAAGCCGCGTTGCAGGCGGACCCTGATGCCGATCTGGCCCGTCTCCATCTAGCCGCTACGCAGTACATCAGCACCGACCCGGCAATCATCGCAAAGGCGGTAGAGAATTTCTCGCTGCTGGTCGGAGACCGGCATTTCAACCGCGCCGCCAGAATTGGATATGTCGCTTCTTCTTTGCGATACATTGAGCGCGCGGGCGGGTGCACCGGGTTATACCGGTTTCTGGCTCCGACCCTCCAGGAGGTCCGATCATGGGAGCAGGACGGGAAACCCCCCGCTGGAATCGAAGAACTGCTGCTTTGGAGTGCAACGTTTCAATTGACCGCTGACTTTCTGCTCCCCGGCAAGCCGTGCGCGCAATGGATTAAATCGACGTTACGGGAAGACAGCGTCACCAAGCTGTTCGAGAAGGCACAACAGGGCTACGAACAGGCAAAGGCGAAGATCGCGGAACCAAAGCGATACCCGGATAGCGTAGTTGCACGATATCAATTTTACGTTCTTCTCAGCACCAAATATTTGCTCGATGACATGGTCGATTATTCCCTGCTTTTGAAAACCCCAAATCTGGAGCTTGCAAACGCCGCGCTGGAACGCGGCAAGGAAATCGAGAAGCAGAAGGACGCGATGCCCGAAGCGCAGCAGCGCTTTTTCGCAACCAGCATCGCCGGCTCTGTTGCAGACAGCTATTTGCGGATAGCGAAGATATACGAATCGAACGCATCAGCGGCAGGACCGCTTGTTTCGGCCGCCATCGATCAACTACGGCTGGCGGCAGGATCAACCGAACCGCTCACCGCGCAATGGGCTTTGTTCCGGCTGGCTGACCTTGAACTGGGCCGATCGAACGCGCGAACGTCAATGGAGTGGTTGACCCGGGCCTATAGCGGTTTGCCGTCGTTTTCCAGCGCCTTCGATGAATCCTATTTTCCGTTTGGCATCCTGGTCGAAAAGCCCAGCCAGCGCTGCGAGGCCATCACGCTGCTCAAAAAAGGAAGCGCAGCAGGAAGCGTCGCGAGTAAACTGCTTCTTATCGACGCGCTGCGGCGGATGGGCGATTTGCCCAACGCATTGGCGACTGCGGACACGCTTCGAACGTCCGTCGATTGGTCGACCAAGTGGATGGGCGGCGCGATCCAGCAAAAGCTCTCGCTGGTCGAAGCGAAACTGAAGCCGCACAACACAGTTCCTGTCGATATGGAGGCGCTGTGGAAACAATCCGATTCGCTGGGCCCCGAAAACGAGTTTCTGAAATTTGACGTTTACGAACTGGCGGAAATCATCGGGGATGAAGCGCTCTTGACAAAGCTGAAAGCGAGAATATCGTTTCCGCCATTGCATCAATCTGGAGTTGTCCAGTCCAATTGTTGAGGTTGGTTCAGGAGATAGTCATGAGAGCCCTCGTGCGCATTGTCCTTTCAATATTTGTCGCCGCTCTGATCGTTCAAACCGCTGGTATTTCCAAATCGTTCGCCGATTGTCCGCCAAACTGTAAGCCGAAAGAAGCTCCGCCCCCGAAGCCATAACGCCTGAAGAGCCTCGGGGCCCCGAATTCATTTCGCCTGCGCGATATGGTTATTTTGGCGATCGCGCGGGGATTTGTTTCGTCTTCTGTCCTGAAGTCGGCAAGGCTGACCGGACGGATGCTGAATTTTCGTCTTCAGGCCGCAAATTGTTTTGATGTATCTTGACGCGAACCGGTACGGCCCCGGATTGCGTCGGGGCAGGCTTTGGCTCCAAAACGCTTCACACCCCCTGGCCCGCCTTGCCGGTGCGGAAGCGACCGCAAACGTTGTTTTCATTACCGCGGCATCCCCCGCAGATTTTGCTTCGCTTCGGGATTGCCGAGCGCCGCCGCCTTCTCGAACCACTGGCGCGCGGCCCTGACATTGCGGCGAACGCCGTCGCCTTCGTTGTAGATCACCCCGAGGTTGTTCATCGCGGCGGCGTTGCCGAGCGCCGCGCCTTGTTCGAACAGGTGCCGTGCCTCGCCATAATCGCGGGGTACGCCTTTGCCATAAAGATAGATCAGGCCAAGATTGCCCATGCCTGCAGGCACGCCGGCCTTGGTCGCCAATTCGTACAACCGGCGGGCTTCCGCCAGGTCCTTGACCACGCCGTGCCCGGTCTCATAGAGCCAGCCGAGGTCGACCATGGCGATCGGTTCGCCGGCCGCCACACCCCTCGCGTACCAGCGGCCCGCCTCGACATAATTGGTGGGTACGCCCTCGTTACCCTCGTACACGCTGCCCAGATTGTTCATCGCCATGCCGTAACCGGCGGCGGCTGCTTGCTCGTAGAGCCGCCGCGCCTCGACATAGTCCTTCCGCGCGGTGGCCACGCGTCCGGCCTCGAAGGTAAATCTCACCACTTCCGGATAGTGCGCGATCGCGTCGTTGCAGGCTGTGGAGGCCGCGGCGACGTTGATCCTGTCCACTTCCACGCCTGCGAGGTCCGGCGCATGCCCGGTATCGTAGGGCATCCCGGCCAGCCGGTCGCAGTCGGTGACGAGATCGCGGCGGAGCGGATCGTCCGGCGGCGTGATCCGGGCTTCCTGAACGGGCGTATCAGGCGGTGCCAGCGCCGGCCAGGCGTCCACCGTCGGCGGCTTGCCGGCGAAATAGAAATTGCCCGCGATCGGCGAGGAGGACACCCACGGCAGTTGCTGGCCGCCGGTCGCCTTCTCCACCGCAAGGCCGACTTCGTTGAACGACTTGAACAGGCCGAAGCCGGGCCGCTGCATCGTTTCCGCCAGCGCGCGCGTATACGGGCTGTGACCGTCGTCGCCATCGAGCGAGACGCTGCGCGGCTGGGTCGCAAACGAAATCAAGGTCCCGATGGGTGCCTGCATCTGCGCAAGGCCGCCCGTGGTCGAGCGTACGCCGCGGTCCCTGAACGGGTTGTCGCGACAGGCGTCGAGCAAGACCAGGTTGATCCGCGCCCCGGCTTTTTCCATCTGGCCGAGAATGCTCGCAAGACCGGTCATCTGCGCAAACACATCGCCTTCATCGGCCGGATGGGCGTCGACCGGGACCAGATAGTTGAGGCCGTGCGTCTCCACGCCGTGGCCGGCATAATAGAACAGCGCGACGTCGGCTCCGGTCAGCGCCGTGCCGAACTTGCGCAGGGCCTCGTCGAAGCCTGCCTTGTCGAGGTCAAGCTGGGCGCCGCCGCCGACGATGGCAAAGCCGAGCGAGGACAGCGTATCCGCAATCAGCCTGGCATCGGCCGTGGGGTTGGGCAGCGCCGGCACGGTGCGGTACGCCGAATTGCCGATCACCAGCGCGACGCGTTTTTCCGCATGCGCCGCCGAGCAGCGGCCGGCGCACATCAACAATGCCGCGAGTATCCATCGCGACACGATGCCGATCCGGCCGTCCATGACAATGCACTCTCCGCGCGCGAGCGAATTCCCGCTGTCTGTTGGTGTCGTAACGGCAGGGATTGGTTCGATCAGTGAAGGCCGCCGCGGTCCGAAACGATCGGCGAGTGTGGCCATCTTATTCATTTTAGTTGAATGGCTGGATGCAGCGTCACAGATCCAATCTTTCCAGAGGTCCGGATACCGGGCTACCACACCTATCTTGCATCAATGGTAGAAATTATATATAATTCTACCATGAGGAAGGCGATGCATCTGAACATCAAAAACGACGAGGCCCATAAGCTTGCAACCGAGCTTGCCGAACTGACCGGCGAAAGCCTGACCTCGGCCGTCACGCTGGCCTTGCGGGAGCGTCTCGCGCGAGAGCGCCGTCGCCGTCGAACCGACCGCATCGCGGCCCGATTGATGAAGATTGGTAGCCAGTTTGCTGCGCTCGCCGATACCGGACGCGGCCCGGACGAAATCCTCGGTTATGACGACGACGGCTTGCCGACATGATCGTGGTCGACAGTTCGGCCGTCATCGCAATCTTTCGCCAGGAGGAGGATGCAGAGGTTTATGCGGAAAGCATCGCAGCCGATGAAGATCCGGTGATGTCCGCAGCCAACCTGGTGGAGGTATCGGTTGTGTTGCGTGGGTTGAAAAAGACAGTGCCGGAAAAGGCTGAACGATGGCTTGACGATTTCATCAAGGCGGCGGGCATCCGGATAGAACCGGTAACGCCAGAGCAGGCGCAGGCGGCGCGTTTGGCACACTTGAGATACGGCAAAGGTACCGGGCATGGCGCGGCGCTGAACTATGGCGATTGCTTCGCCTATGCACTGGCAAAGGCAATGGACGCGCCGCTGCTGTGCAAGGGGAACGATTTTCCGTTGACCGACATAGGCATCGCGTAGTCGGAGTGTTCGGACGGACCGGCCTTCATCGCGCGCGGGCGATGCGCTATCGTTTACAAAGGCTCCTTCCACCACGAATGCCGCCCAAGGACGCAATGGAGGACGTGCCATTCGCGCGAGGTCAAGTCCGCCCACTCGGGCGCTTCGCCAGAAAGCGATCGATCGAAAGAGGTCCGGATCCTCCCAAGACGAGGGTCAACAGGCACGCGAGATAAAGAAGATCGGTTTCATAGCCCGGCGGCCCGAACTGTGCGCCGGCTGCCGTTATTGCCTGAAGCTTGATTGAGCTGAAGCCATAGGGCAGGTGCACGGTGAATATCGCGGTCAAAAGGACGATCGCCATCGGGATGCTGGCTAGCGGCACAAGTGCGCCAAGTAACACGGCCAATCCGCCCAGGATCTCCACCGTGATCGTGAGCCATCCCAGCAAATGAGGCGCGGGAAGGCCTATCGCCGACAAGATGGCAGGGAACGCATCGAAGCCCCGCGCCGCCTTGGCGAAGCCGTGTTCCATGAATCCGTATCCAACGATCAGGCGCAGGGGGATCGGAGCCCAGCGGGCGAGCGACGGCCGGGTGCTGGGGTAGAGAAGACGGTGCCACGTTCGCGGCCCTTCTTCATGATAACTCATTGATTCCATTTCCCTCACTCCGTTTTTATTTTGGAAAACCGTTGCATGGCGAGAATTTAACGCGAACTCCATTGACATCAAGACATCATGACGTCACGATGGCGTTATGTCACCTGTACCCCTCTACGAAACGGTCGAGGCCACTCTGGCGGCCGGCATCGCTAACGGCAGCCTGCCGCCCGAAACCCAGTTGCCGCCCGAAGAAGGTCTGACTGAACGGTTCAAAGTCAGTCGCACCACGGTGCGGAAGGCGATCCAGAATTTGATCGAGCGTGGCCTCGTCGAAGTGCGACGCGGAAAGGGGACTTTCGTCACCCAGCCGAAGATCACGCAGGAGCTGACCGAGTTGACCGGTTTCGTCGAGGACATGCAGGCGCTGGGGCGAAGCCCGACCGCCCGCTTGCTCGACAAGCGCATCGTCGCAGCCGACGAAGCCGTCGCCCGCCAACTTGCATTGGCACCCGGGACGCTGGTGGTCAGACTCCGGCGTGTTCGCCTGGCCGACGGCGTTGCCATGTCGTTCGACGAAACTTATTTGCCGCGCGACATAGGTGAGAAGATTGCGGACAACGACCTCGAGGCTGAGCCGGTCTTCGCGCTGCTGGAGGAGAAGTACAACACGCCTCTGGTCGAAGCTGAGTACAAGCTGGAAGCGACAGCGGCGGACGCTGTCGCTGCAGAGGCGCTTGAAGTGCCGACCGGCAGTCCGATCTTCCTCGTCGAGCGCACGTCCTACACGACAGGCAATCGGCCCGTCGACTATGAGCGGTTACACTATCGCGGCGATCTGATCCGGTTCGTGACGCGGCTTGCCCGACGCACCAGGACCTCAACCCAAACCAAAGAAGCCTGACATGGATGCCGGTTCCGGATCGTGGCTGTTCGTCATGTCCGTCGGCGCGAGCGCGCTGGGCGGGATGCTCGGCATGGCCAGCGGCATCTTCATCGTGCCGATCCTTACCCTGTTTGGCGGCGTGGACCTGCGCACTGCCATCGGCGCAAGCATCGTCTCAGTGATCGCCTGCTCCTGCGGCAGCGCGGCATCCTTCCTTGACGGGGGACTCACCAACGTTCGCCTCGCCATCGTGCTGGAGACCACCACGACGCTCGGGGCTCTCACGGGCGTGTGCTTCGTCGGGTTCGTCCCGGTGTCCTTCCTTTACGGCCTCTTCGCCGTCGTGTTGCTGGTGTCGGCGCATCAGATGCTCGCCCGGCGCGGCGATCCGGTCGACATCGGCATTGCCGACACACCCGGCAATTGGGCGGACACACTTCGACTGCACGCGAGCTATCCCGACCATATGCTCGGCCGCAGCGTCACCTACCGGGTACGACAGCTGCCCCTGGGAATGTTCCTGATGTACGGCGCCGGTGTTATCTCGGCGCTGCTTGGGATCGGCAGCGGCGTGCTCAAGATCCCCGCGATGGACACCGCCCTCCGCCTGCCGATCAAGGTGTCCTCGGCAACCTCCAACTTCATGATCGGCGTGACCGCGGCGGCCAGCGCGGGGGCGTACTTCATCCGAGGTTCCATCGTTCCCGCCGTTGCGGGTCCCGTCGCCTTGGGGTCGGTTCTGGGATCAGTCGTTGGAGCCCGTATCCTGATGCGAATCTCAAATGAAAGAGTCAGAGCCCTGTTTGTTGTTGTGCTCATAGCCCTTGCGGCGCAGATGCTGCTCTCTGCCTTCCACATCGAGTTGTTCGGAAAGGCCGCATGATCATGGACGACAAGGCCGTGGACGAAGCTCGCAGGATGGAGTGGCTCGTTTCGCGGCAGCTCAAATACGGTATCTGGCTTGCGTCGAGCGTGACTGCGCTCGGGATGATCGTTGCCCTGTTTGGCCGATCCCTCGTCCCGCATGGGCACACCATGACGCTGGGCACGAGCATCGTCATGAAGGGCATCGCACTGATCATCCTGCTGCCGATCTTGCGTGTTGTCTTGATGCTGATCATGTTCTTGCGCGAGCGTGACTATCTCTTTGGGATGATTTCCGGCATCGTGCTCGTAACGATTGGCGTAAGCGTAGTTGCCGGGCTGTACGCACCGGCGATTCACTGAGGCCTTGGTGGACGCCGGGGAAATCCCGGGTTTTCTCGAGCACAGCTTAAGCCGGGCAGCAAAGGGGCCTCTAAGCGGAATGCCCGATATCTGCAACCGGCGAAACGCGGTGGGCCCGCCAGGACTCGAACCTGCAACCAGACCGTGAGTGACCGCCAGACCACAAGGCGCACTTCGCGCCCGTCTCTGCATTCAAAACTTCCGTTCCCGGCGGCTGGGCTTGAGCGCGGAAAGCCCGACCATAATTGGGCCCGTCTTCAGGCCCATCAAAACGGCCCTGTCGACCAGCACAGTCCTGCGCCGTCGGCGACAGTTGGAGTTTGATCATGCTAAATGACCGAGAGAATATCCTGAGGGCGCTCCGCGAGAAGCCGCTCAAAGTCTATGAGATCATGAAACGCGCCAATGTCGTGAATGAGGAAGCCTGCCAGTCCCTCCTGTTGAAAATGCGAGGCGAAGGTCTGGTAAAGTTCGATATTCACAAAGGACGATGGCTCATCGGATAGACCCGGCGAAGAGATGGCGATTACGCCAATCGATTGAACGCTGACAACAACAATGGTCGGAACAGCACCCATGACCGGCGATCAATCCAGAGGACTCAAAGTCGGCGACCGTGTTTGTTGGGGAGCCACGACAACGGATCTGGGCACGGTTATCGCAACGTCCTGGAGTGAAGTCACCATTTCTTGGGATGACGGAGATGCAAGTTCAGTCTCGCACAACGATATGGTGAAGGTTGAACGGGTGCCTATGAAACCGATGTGAGCGACTGTTCCGGCAAGGGTCGAACTGAATCGACGGGCACGGGCGTGGTGTGAGGTTGCAAGATGAACTATTCAAAAGTGAACGCCGAATAACGCCGCTATATCGCGCAACACGATGGTTCACAGCAACGCTCGCCCGGGCTTAAAGATCGCTGGGCCCGGACGAGGAAAGGGAGCGCCGGTTCACGCCGGCGGGTTTTGTTTGCTTGCCCTAATACCGCGGACCGCCGACTTGCGCGTTGCGCGGTTGGCGGCGCTATCTTCGGCAATCAGTTTCAAAGCCGAAGCTTCGTCGCTACAAGAAGCGATGCTTAGCCGATCAGCGTACACGATCCACTGATGGCCAATTTCCTTGACCGAATATTCTGTCATTTCGAGGCCTACCACTGTGAGACCCCCAGCCAGAATTGGCATTTACACCTGACTGGCCTTACCGTTCGGTTAACTGGCAAAGGAAAGCCGTCAGCACTCGCGCCCCGCATGCGGGCTCCTCTTGGCCAATCCGCTGTTTTGATAATCCAGGTAATGGACGCAACGGGTCAACACGGCACTCATTTCTGACACTTCGAGGCGAGACAAACCTGATGTTGCGGAAACTGATCTGGCTCTTGTCGGTCCTTGTTATCTCGGCGGCTGTGTTTATAGGCGTCGGCCTCGATCGCGCGTTTCGTGTGGTCACCGGTCTTGTGGCGCATGACATCTGCTCAAAAACGTTCATATCAGGTTTCGACCCACAAATTGTTTTTGCGGAAACCATCGAACGTCAAGGCGTTCGTCGGCTGAAGTGGGCACTGAACTATGAGGTCGACAGTTCCAACAAAGTGGTTCGGGCGTCGTTAGCGGGTTGGGCAGTGAGCCGCGCGGCCTTTCATGATGGACTTGGCTGCATCATTTTGCACGGCTCTGCTGAACCGCTTCTGCCCAAGTCCAGTATTGCCGAGTTGAAGGTAGCAACGCCGTTGCTGGCGGAAATCGGAGGCCCAACTGCCGTTGAAACGTCCAACCTCAAACTTGAAGCCGCGCTCGATCACGCCTTTGAGGAGCCCGCGGCGCCGCCCTATCGACGAACCAAGGCAGTTGTTGTTGTGCTGGATGGGGCCATCGTTGCTGAGCGCTATGCCCCTAATGTCGGCATCGATACGCCACTGCTCGGGTTCTCCATGACCAAATCTGTGGTCAATGCACTGGTCGGAATTCTGGTCGAACAGGGCCGGCTTTCCGTCGCGGAGCCAGCACCGATCGCAGAATGGCGCAACGACACCAATCCGCGTCGCGACATTACGATCGAACATCTGATGCGCATGACGAGCGGCCTCGCATTGGATGAAGATAAACTCGGCTTCGACGCTTCCAGCCAGATGGTCTATTTGCACAACGACATGGCGGCATACGCAGCACGCGCGACCGTCGTCGCCCCGCCGGCTACCCGGTTTGCTTACAGCAGTCCAAGCGTTCAACTGCTGGCGCGGATAATTCGTGACAGTGTCGGCGGTCCTGAGCAGACCTTGGAATTTGCGTGGCGTGAACTCTTCAACCCACTTGGAATGCGAGACGTTACTCTGGAATTCGACGCAACTGGCACGCTTCAAGGTTCATCCTATATGTTTGCAAGCGCGAGAGATTGGGCGCGGTTCGGGTTGCTCTATCTGTACGACGGTGTGGTTGGCGGCCGCCGCATCTTGCCGAATGGCTGGGTCGAGTTTTCGGCGAGAGCGACACTTGATACCGATTATGGCGCCGGCTTCTGGACCAATCGCAGCCATAACCAGCAAGCCGTTAATCGAGTCAGCTGGGGCATGCCGCGGGACGCATTTTTTGCCCTGGGGAATCTTGGCCAGATAATTGTCATCTTGCCATCTCAGCAGCTCGTCATCGTTCGCCTTGGCGACTCCGTCGATCCGCTCGGAGAAATGCGCGGCTTGGCGCGATTGGTGCGCGAAGTCATTTCCGCGACCCCGCGTTAGTCGTCGGTGAAGGCGGTCGCTGCTCAGTAGGGCACAGAAATTGCGCTTGTGGTCTCAATCGATGGCGCACACGTCAAAATCGGGCCGTATCGGTAGACATGGCGTCGAAAGAACGGCTCCCAATTTGCAACAGGAAAATGGAGTCTAAAGGGCGGCCAAGGATAAAGGTAAGTAAGCGGTGGTGGACCAATGCTGCAGCTGGCCTCACTCACCAAATAATCGTCGTATTCCGCAACGTGCCGGTAACGCCGGGCTTCCGCAGAATTCATCGTCGCTACCGCAGTCGTCCCAAGCACTACCGATGCGGTCAATATCAGCTTTAAGTTTTGCATGAGGTCCCTCGACTCCTGACGAGTGGATGGTGCCATGAAATTGTACGTCGAATTGGCAGGTTTGGGAATATGGCTCCGACAGTTCAATCGAGCTTTTCGCAATCCCGGGCGAACGCAAGGGGTCCAACCAGTAATCCGAGACTATTGCGCGGCATCCAAACGGTGGCCAGGGGAGAGCGGGGACCATTGCCGTACCCACAATGCCCCGAGAGATCCGCGTCACGACATAACCACCGCCCTGAGCCGCAGCAGAGGTCTGGGTGTCAGAGGCGAGCAGATATGATCTCCTGCTCCTTCGCCGCAAATGCGGGATGACCTCTCACGGTCCTTCTTCACTCGATGTTGCCTATGTGGTAGCATGCCCAATCATCTAGCGGGTAAAACCTATAATGGGCGCCCGCTGGACTGGCGAACGCTAACATTGCTCCCAAGATCGCGCCAAAATACTGCCGCGTAGATCATCCAGGGTTCGAGCGGCGGAATCAACCTGAAGTAAAGTAATGGGCTGCCAGTACGTACCGCTGAACACATCACGTTGGTTGATATCGTGCAGTTCTTCTTTTCGATTGGCAATTTGGAGCAATTCCTGACGGTCGGAACTCTCGATGAAACATTGATTTAGAGAAACCATGAAGCATCTGTCGGTTTTCCTTCTCACGGTCACGAGTAGCGCCGCTCTCGCTCAGACAACCGGTACGGTGAATCCGAGCCGCGCTCCCGCGGAGCCTTCAGTGAAGGAAGATGTCCCGCCCGGCGCCTGTATGCCGATCGGGCTGACCGCTTCTGGAGAAATCGTTTTCCCGATTCAATGCAAGGAGTTTATCGAACGCCAACGCGGAAAGGCGGTGGAGCAGAAACCCGCTGCAGAAGGGGCGCCCGCGCAGGCCGCAAAGCAGCCGGATAGCGCGCCTCCACCGGAGAGCAAACCGGTTGCTCAACCCGTCGAAGCACTTCCACTGCCGAAGAAGCGCGTTGAGCAGGAGCCGGGCGAGCGCGCCAAGAGCCCAGAGGATGGCCACCGCTGCCTCCACTATCGGAGCTACAATGCAGAATCCGGAACTTACACGGGCTTTGACGGACAGCGCCATTCCTGCCCCTAAGTTCAAGTCGGCACTTGGGACATATGTCAGACTAATCCGGCAGAGGCGTGACGGCTCTAGCATTGAAGCGCGGCAGGCGGCGGAATGCGACCGTGCTAATCGACGAGGCCGCCGTCGGCGCAAAAACGGACCGGCCATACTGGCCAAATTAATCGCTTCCTGAAAACCGGTGACACTCTTGTCGTTAAGAGGACCTAGCAAAGTACACCATTGATCTGCTGCTGCTTCCTAAAGGCCATTACAGACCAAAGCGTCAGTCCGATCCCTCGGGGAGAATGGACAGACACCACGACAACTGCCGGTCGGCTGATGTGACCATCTTGGGCGGCTTTCCGGAATTCGAACGCGAATTCATCAAGGCCTAAACAGCGCAGTGTCGCGACCGCGTCCATGGGCGTGGAGTTCGGATGGGGGCGTAAGCAAAAGCGGACGCCGCACCTGCAAGGGGAAGTCAGGATGCGTAAGGCAAAGGGCGGTTGGTTCGAGAGTTCGGCAGTTCGTATGGAGTTTCGCCGACCAAGATCAGCCGCGCCAGATAGGCACGGAGGATAGCCATCCTGCCGTTTGAATTATTAAGAAGTTCGCGTTCAACTACTAGCAAACGAGCCTGGGTCGCTGGACGTCAAGGTTGCAAATTAACTCTGTCGTGGACCTGACGGATGACGGAATCCACCACCGGGGTGCCTTCCGCAGGCCCATATTGTGCTGAAGGCACATTGCCGCATACGGATATTTCCTCTGGTGATCGTCTCCGTATTGTCGCAAAGTTACGTGAACATCAGTTCATTCTGGAGAAGTGGGGGCCGAATTATATCTTTCCGTTCAGAGTAAGGATTAGAAAATGGGCTCGCAATTTACTTTTGGGAATGAAAGTGGAGAAGATATCTACACCCGCGCACAGATTAAGGGTGAAATTTGCCGGCATGAGTTGTCCCTTCGCAAGATCGATGAAGAGCGCCAGCAGCTCGCGGAAGGACTGGCAAAAAACGATTTTCTGCGGCGACTGATCATTCGCCGACGTCGCGAAGCCTGGCTGTCGGTTGACCGGACCAAATGGCGCAATCGGGCGTCCAGGTCCATGGCCCTCCGTTAGCGAAGGGCGACTAACCAGACATATCGTTTTTCCGGTTGAGTTTCTCCAACTACGTTGCGGTAAATCCCGGGAAAAGGGACCGGATTTCGAAGCCGCGGTGGTTTTCAAAACCGTATCGCGAGGTCATCTCGGCAACAGTTGTTGTGCGACTTGGATTGCTCAATTCCTTGGCCGCAAGTCACGACGCGTCGAATGGCCGGCTAACATGTCCATCGTCGTGATGAACCCTTTCATTGAACTCTTCGGTCAACGGGCGCAGCGACCCGGATTCTGTCCAAACGGACAATTGCAGCTCCGCGGGGAGGGTAAACGCACCGCAACATCAGCAATCTGTCATTTCTCGGCGCGAATCGGAGGCCCAATTCAATGGTGAGGAGAAGTTCAGAATTTTGTTAACAGTGCGAAAAAATGCTCAAACGACAATCAGAAGCATTGAAAACGGAAGGTTTAATGGTTTACATGAGAAAGGGCGCTGAGCGGCCAATTTTGGTATTGGCACAAATCCTGGAACTGTGATGAAGTTGAGCAAGTACCATCTAACCTCGTTGTCCGCGGACGAATTGTGGGCTCTCCACGAACAGGTAGGGGCAATTCTGTCAGAAAGGATCTCTTCGGAGAAACGCGAGCTAGAAGAGCGCCTTGCCAAACTGAACGGCAGTTTGAATGCTGATC
This sequence comes from Bradyrhizobium erythrophlei, assembly GCF_900129425.1. Lineage (NCBI taxonomy): Bacteria > Pseudomonadati > Pseudomonadota > Alphaproteobacteria > Hyphomicrobiales > Nitrobacteraceae > Bradyrhizobium > Bradyrhizobium erythrophlei. Next base: position 1,039,946 of record NZ_LT670817.1, read on the forward strand.
GAGCGAAGAACAAAAACGAAAATTCGTCGCCCAGTGAACGCCGTGCGGTCCGCCGGAACTATCCCCCGGTCGTTCCTAAATTCCGAAACCCCTCGGACCCGTCAGAGACTTGGGCCGGTCGCGGTAAGCAGCCTCGGTGGATGGTGGCGCAGCTCAAGGCAGGCAAGAAAATGGATGATTTCTTGATCGATCGTTCGAAGCGCAGGCGGGGGTAGGACGACGATTTTTGAAGGCGCTGGTGGGCGGCCGTCGGTTGATCCAAAATTCATAATCCGGGTGCCTTGGCATTCTCGAGTGCTCGAAACGAGCGACCGACGAGGGGTCTCGCGCCGAGGTTGCCCTGATGCCTTGCGAATAACGTGCCGCCGCACCGCATTGCCAAGTGCAAGAAGATCCAGCTTCCCTTGTGATCAATTAGTGCGGTGCATCCGCTCAGGCGATCTTGGTATTGAGGTCTATTCAGGCCGATAAAACTCGCGCCGGAGCTGCGATGATATGTGCAGGTCCGATCGAGGTCGTGTTTTTAAGTCATCGGGGCGCCGCTCGCGATTGCCGGCTTTCTGGGCCGAACTCAGATCGATCTCAGAAAAGCTGCCGTCCCAAGGAGCCGCGTCGCTGCTGATATTCCTGAGAGCTAGCTGACGCGCCATGAACGCATCAACTAGCTCCCTTGGGACATCACTCGTTCCGCCCTGCCCAAAGGTCACCACCGGTGGTAGTTCCGGATGCATAAGAGTATGCGCCATGCCGTACGCCGGCCAAACCGGAGGGTGACTCAAATTTGGCAACCCGAATTTCGTGGGCTCAGCACAAAAACTACAGCTCTCGACGCTCACGAACCCTGAGTATTGTGACAGCTCTTTGTCTAGCCGCAGTTGATATCGAAATGCATCCAAACTTGCAGCAATGCTGACGCCATAGAACCCCGCTAGAAACGTTATCGCCAGATCACGTAACGGCCTCTCTCCGAACCAATCGAAGAATCGGGACGGCCATTCAACAAGGTCGCGATTAAGAATGATCGGTAATGAAGCGATCAACGCCACAATGCCGGCGCTGTAAATGCGGGATGGATAAGCGTACTGAAATTCCCGCGTACGAAGGCCAATCAATTCCGGTACGATTAAAATGCAAAGCGGAACAGCGAACGCAACAAGAGGAGCGGCGGTCCGGAGAACAAAGTTTTCTCCAATAAGCTTCAAGTAGATCGCCCCCACCAATAGTGCCGCAATAAAGATTCCGCTTATTGCAAACACGAACCAATGAAACGCGTCGTGACCCGGACGCGTGGTCTCGCCATAATGACAAATTATTTGAAACGGCAGGGCGAGGACAAGGATTGCAACTAGCGCAAGCTCCTTGGACGAGACCCTTTTGGATCGCCGGCCGGTATAGACGCCAATTGCCAGCACAATGTTTGACAGCGCGACAATTTCGTAGCTCGCCAGAAGTAAAAATCCAATAAAGAGCCGCCGGAACGCTTGAGGATCTCGCTCAGCGTCAAGGGAATATACGACGAAAATCGTTGTAAGACCCAATGCAAAAAGGAGCTCCGTTGCGGCGAAATTGGAAAGAAAGATCGTGGCGGAAATAAACAATGTGACCAGCAGGCTCTTAGTGGGAGCATTCAACCTGGAATTTATAATAATAATCGCCGGAAGCGCTATCTGACAGTAGGTAACAACTCCGTACGCGAAGGTTGCAAGCTGAATCTGTGAAGGAAAGAAGAGACCGATCAGCCGAACCGGGGCAGTCGTCCACAGTACGGCAAAAAAGCGTCTCGGCGTTTCTTGGTCCTGTGGATACCACAATGGATCGAGAAACGACTGCACGACAGAGCTTGCTCCGTCCATAAAAAATTGACGACCAGCAATCGCACTGACAATAAGTACCAAAGTGATAGTCACACTGTGCGCAGCGGCACCGTCCTTCGTGAGCCATGTACGCAAATGCATGGTGGAACTCGTTTTTTACAACAGAAATTCTGAAAATAGCCTTCGAGAACGATTTATTGATTTGGCCCCGAATAGCGTATTGATTTTAAATGATAATTAATATTATTTGTTAAATCAAGCTCATCATTAAAATGGCTCGTTTTAATTCTGTGAGGTTCTCGCCTGTCTAAGCTGTTGTTCTTAGGCTGTTCTTGCTAAAAAAGATCGGATGCCACTTAAAACGCCAATTAATTTGCCCGCCAGAGCAAGCCCCCAGGCAGGTATCGCAAAGAACGCCCGGTCTGTGGTCAAGGTGAGATCGACCGGACTGTTCGCCACCGATCCGGTGCTGCGGAAGCTGGGGAAAGCCAACACCTTTAAGACTGGCCACTCCTGGTTGCGCTGGCCGGTTTTGAGAATCCGGGCACTTCTTTCAACCCGCTGCTCGGCCGCGGCTGTTACGACAGCATGGTCTCGGCGCTTGCGGTTCGCGAAATGCTCGATTGTGCGCCGCATTGCGCGGATGAGGCTAATGCGGCACCGTGAATACTGTGGTGGAGCATTCGTGGTTCTGCAGAAGAGCGCAAGGTTGCAAGCCGACCGGTCCACGATCTCGTCACCGCCAATGGCGCGAGTCACGATTGAGGGGGGCGGCTTGGGGACCTGGCGATGGAGTCATGGCCATTCACGGCCGGCGCTTCCTTCGGAATAAAACGACCACAAGAAAAATTGCGACAATCGCTGCTATCAAAGCCCCCATGCGAATTTCCTCGCGGGAGAAGCCGACATTGACATGAAAAAAATGACGCAGCACGGCCGCGGTTATTCCCGCCACCACAACAAACGCAAGAAAGTGCCTCATCCTAGAACTGATTGGATCCATGCCGGGAACAGTCTCCCTTCCAACCTCACGACTGCCGACTTCGACGATGTACGGACGCTCGGTCCTCTCCTCGCCTGCCCGCCATTTTAGCGCGCCGCGAGAGCGCGCGAAAGCGGCCAAGACGCGCGTGTCGCCTTGTTTTGGCGCCTAGCGCAGTCAAGCGCCCATCTTTGGCAGATCGATGAGGACAAGACGGCCGGCCATCCATGCACTTGAGTAAATGGCGGGTAGGGCGGCCGGCGTCATGGGCGCTAGATTGATCTCGTTTCTGGGCCGATTTACGAACCCAGAAGGATGAGCTCTCAACAGCGCCTAACGATCTCGCCGGAATGGATCGCTTCATTTCCATTGCTTCGGCTCCGGTACGGTTTTTCTTCTCGAATTATACCAATAAATCGTCTATTTTGGGCTCAGAAAATGTCCCCCTTGCTCTAACGGCGGCGCAGCGAGGAAATAACCGGCCGACATTTTTTGACGTTTCTGGTCATTTTGCGGAATGTCGTTCCTGCGCATCAACAAGGGTGAACAAGTGGCGAATGGGTCCAACCGTAGTCGAGCGGTGCTATGACAATCCAGGCGGTTGGAGTTCTTGCTCTTGCGATAGGTTTGGCCGGCTTTTTTTTCGACGCATCGTTCATTTTGTATGCTTTCTTTTGCGCGACGCTCTTGGGGTCAGCCGCGGCGTTTGTCCTGACTTCGCTGGGCGGGACTAACATATCGCCAGCTCATCTTCTTCTTGGATTTCTTGCCGTAAAATTGATTGCCGACCGTCTTGTTCTTCAGAGAATCGCCGAGGGCATTGCCCCAGGCCGGCCCGGCTTCTGGTTGCTCTTGACCGTTGTCTACAGCGCGATTTCGGCATTTTTCCTGCCGAGATTGTTTGCGGGTGAGACGTTCGTCATCGCGGTCCGCGCCGTAGACTCTTTCAATTTTCCGCTCGCACCAACGATGGCGAACTTGACCCAGTCGATCTATTTGATCGCAGACTTCATCTGCTTCATCCTGATTTACGGCTATGCCAGGGATACAACGGGAAGATTGACTGTAGGAAATGCCGCGGTTTGTTGCGTGATCCTTAACCTGATTTTTGCCGGGCTCGATCTCGCGACTTACGCGACGGGTACAACCGAGTTGCTGGCATTTATCCGCAATGCCAATTATGCGTTGCTTTCCGAAACCGAACTGGCCGGCTCCAAGAGAATAGTTGGTTCCTTTATTGAAGCGTCCGCATTCGGAGCGGCGACGCTGGGTTATTTCGCATTTGCAACGAAGCTATGGTTATTGGGCGTGCGCCCGCGACTGATGTTCACACTGTCCCTGCTATCGCTCTGCGCGCTTATCTTCTCAACCTCGTCGACCGCCACTGTAGGGCTCGCCGCGATGTTGTTGTTCAGTTATTCTGAGATACTTTTTGTTGTGATGCGTCGGCCGCTGACTTCGCAGATGTTTTTCTTCCTGATCGGCGCCCCGATCGTATTCGCGATCCTTGGCTGCGCCATAGCATTGAACGAAGAAGCTTCGGCCTATGTTTATAACCTTCTGGACACCACGGTGTTCAGCAAACTGTCGAGCTCTTCCGGAGAGGAACGATCCTCATGGAACGTCCAGGCTTGGCAGGTTTTCGTCGACACGTTCGGTTTTGGAGCAGGTAACGGAAGTATGCGCACGTCAAGTTTTCCGCTCGCGGTCATCGCCAATCTCGGCGTCATTGGCGCGGGATTATTTGCCTTATTTTTCGCAGGCATATTTTTTGGCGGAAACAACACTGGAGCGCACGACTCGCTGGAGGGTGCGTATCGACAAGCTGCCAAGTCAGCCTGCATTGCTTGGCTGATTACAGCGACTATCTCGGGTTCCTTGACCGATCTGGGGATGCCTTTCTTTGCCTTCGCCGCAATTGCCTGGAAGGATTCCGCCAGTGCTGGTTTTGTGAGAAGCCAGGTCGTTCGGGGCCGACGAATTCTTCGGTCGTCTTAAATTCGGTAGTCTTAAAAAGAACGAGTTATCTTATATGCTTATTTGTGTCAGCCTTCTTATAAGCGGCTAAGCCGCTGCGCGGGGAAGGACTGTTAAAAAAGCTGCGCACGGATGAGGTTCCATAAAGCAATGCGTATAGTTGCTATCCTTGCCGTCGTGATCGGAGCCGTGGTTATTCCCATGCGAATACCGAAGGCGTACGGTCAAGTGAGGTCCATATCGACGTCGCAATTGGTCCAGATGATCGGCGTCAACGTACACATGCGTTACACCGACGGCGCGTACGCGAACCCGACAAATGTCTTGCAGGCCCTGAGGTTCCTTGGCGTCAGTCACGTACGTGACCTCATGCCGGGCACCGGGGCTCCGGCAGACATGCAAGCGCGCGATGCGCTGAGACGTATGGTCTTTGCAGGGATAAAGCTTGACCTGATTTTTTCCGGCAGCTGGCGTCCAGCAGAGGCTGTGGAGCTGGTCCGCAACCTTGAGAAGGCGGTACCTGGCTCGGTAGCGTCCGTCGAAGGCTATAACGAAATCAACAATTTTCCCGTGACGTTTGAGGATCAAAGCGGGCTCGCAGCAGCTGCGGCCGGTCAAAAGGCGCTGTACCAATCCTTCAAAGGAAGTCTGGACGTTAGACATATCCCGGTCATCGACATGACGGGGTTCGAGATGCTTAAGGATCCAAAAGTCACGTACGGGTCGTCGTTGGAGGGATATGCTGACGTGATGAATGTGCATGCCTATGCGCAAAATGGGCAGCAGCCGTCGATCTGGATCAATCCTGAAAAAATCGAAGCGTATAAATCGCTTCAACAGGTTCTTCCGAAAGTCATTACGGAATTTGGTTATTCGACGATGCCTCAAAGTGGATGGTTAGTCATCGGTGTCGACGAGCGCACGCAAGCGAAAGGCCTGCTAAATGGCTTGTTTGATGCGGCACGATCCGGCTATGACAAACTCTATTTTTACGAGCTGCTGGATCAGAAGCCGGACCCGGCGTCGAAGCAACTGGAATTCCATTTCGGCCTGTTCACATTTGAAAATCGGCCCAAAGTGGCGGCCCAGGCGATCAGAAATCTTGTGCAAGTTCTCGGAGGGAGAGAAGGCGGGTCCGCCGCCGAACCCAACCGTCCGGAACCCAATGGATCTTTTCATTTGGACGTTCAAAAACCGGAGCGCGGTGACCAATTTTTTACGTTGGGGTTGATGAAATCCGATGGCACTCAAGTGGCCGCAGTTTGGCGGGAGACCATGTTTTGGGATCGTGACACAGGGCAGCCGCTCGAAGCCGACGGGATCACTGCGACGCTGACATTCGACAAGCCTTGCGAATCCGTCAAGGTTTACGACGTTCTCCGGTCTTCCGAGCCAACCGCGGTTTCCACCGGTGGTGCGGTTTCGGTGGTGATCGGAGATCACGTCCAATTGGTCGAGTGTGTTAATTGAAGACCGAACGAATTTACTCGATCGACTCGTTACGCGCCCTTGCGATGACGATGGTCATCGCACAGCATTGCAAACTGCTTCCATTTGGATGGACCGGGGTTTGGCTGTTCTACGTCATTTCAGGATTTGTCATCTCTCGAAACCTCATTGCGGAAAAAGCCACTTTTAAGCCAGCCCCGCTTTTCCACTATCTTTCTTTCGTGCTCAGACGAATCTTCCGGATCGTCCCGCCGTATGCCGCGTACATTCTTATTTGCCTATTGGTCATTCGGCTGCTGGGCTACCCGGAGCAGTATCGGGAGCTGCCCTATCTGGCCACGTTCACTTATAACTGGAGGATGATCTTTAGCGTTGAGCCGCAATTCTCAGCCTTTGGTCATCTTTGGACCATAAGCGTCGAGGAGCAGTTTTACGTTCTCTTTCCAATTCTGATTTTGCTGGTGAACCGCGACCGCGCTATCTTTGGGTTAATTGCAATCTGCCTCCTCGTTCCCGTCTTGAGAAATGTGATGGCCTGGCAGATGGCGGCGCATGGATGGGATGCCGCACGCATCGCATTCGGAGTGTACGCCTCTTCCTTTGGGCAGTTCGACGCCTTTGCGATGGGCGCTTTGCTCGCCCATTTCGAACCGGCGATTCGGCGCCATCCCCAGTTTGCTACGAAATCGGCGTGGCTAGCCCTCGTTATGGCTACGGTCTACGTCGCAACGTATATCGTCATTAATATCAGGCTCGGAGCCCATGGCATTGACGCAATCCGAAATATTGTCTCCGGCGTGCTATACGGCGAGAAGAGAGAGGTCTTCGTCTACATCGTGATGAATTCCTGCGCTGCCGCCACCTTGGCCGGTGCGATCGCCGGATGGAGGGTGTTCAGTCTGATTGAACATCCTTTTGTGGTTGCCGTCGGACAGGTTTCCTACGGCGGCTATTTACTGCACGCACTCGTTTTGCTTTTGATGGGTGAGGCGATTGATTCGTTTTTCGAATCACAGGCGCTCCAGATTCGGATCGTTTTCTTTCTTGTCGCCTGGTGCTGCACGGTCGGGATAGCCTGGCTCTCTTATATCACGTGGGAGCGTAAGCTGATCCGTTATGGGCATAAGGTCAGCCAGCGGATCATGCTGAGGGCAAACGGACGTCCGGTCGGCGTTTCAGTCTGATCGCCACCTTGTGTCTCCTGTTGCACGCTCACTGAGCCATCGACAAGTCTATTGCGCTGTTGGTGCTTTTGCGGAGAGGAGGGGGGTTATGAGTGTCTCTGGAAAAATAAGTCAAATCGCCGGTCTGGCGACTTACCCGACAAACCCGATGTGGAGCGCGCCTAACGCGATGGTCGCCCGAAAGTCTCATCGCGTCGCCGGCGTTTATGGGCGATTTGGCGTGTCCCTAACTTCGTTTGAACCAACGCGCCTGTTTGGCAAGTTTATGTAGGGAACTCGTACGAAATAAATCGGCTACACCTAATTTCGGCATCGTGGGTGTGCGGCTCGCCGCTATTGTGCTATACGGTCGATTGAATGAGAGGCTTAACATGAAATTTATGGCGGTAGTCTTCTTCCTTGGGTCTGTCACGGGCGCGGCTGCCCAATACGGTGTTTCAAACGCGCGAGATGGTAATGGAAATCTTATCCGAGATCGCGGCGTGAATTCGACAAGAACTTTTGATCAGCCGCCCGTCAACAACATCAACAATATCAACAATTCTGTTAATCGGAATGTGCCCGCCGCTGCGCCGACCAGGGGCGTCGCAAAGGGCGTAAGTAAATAATGAGCGACGGAAGCGCATCAAGCAGCGTCGTGCTCTACATCCAGGCTCGGCGTGGCTTTTCCCAATAAGGAACGATCGTCGCGATCAAGCCTTCTAGCCGCACACTAGAACAGGACGGCGTCGATAACCCTGGGGGGTTTCAACGCGCCGCATTTGGATGCAGCCGGGGTAGACCGCCAAACTGTAATGGAAAGGTGGCAGATCGAAATATCCATGGATCGGACAGAGAAAGGCGAGGTCGGGACCACATAGCGTCATGGGAAATGGTCGTCCGCGGGCTGAGGCCTCTGTTAGCGTGCTGCCCAATGCCGTTCCAACCAGAGCGGCGACCAAAGCGATGTTGGATGCAGATGACATTTCATGACCATTGAAATTGATTATTTAAACCGGCGCCGTAGCAGTCCTCAATACTAACGCGATTGGGGTACCTCGCCAAGATGCTTGGATCCAGTGTGACAGAATCCCGAGCAACTGCACTTAGAAATCTCCGACTTCGCCCGAACCAAGCTCAAAAACGACCTGTCCCGGGCCAATGAGCCAAGAGGAAGGGCTTACTGGGCGCGTTGGAAACCGCGATTCGGGGCGTTGGAAGGTTTCCGTGAGTTCTCTGATCGATTCGAACTGCTGAAGGCACCAGCGCACGTTGCATCGCACCATCAATCAAGTGGGGGTCCCAAAATATGGCCCGCAACCGATAGAAATCCGTTTCGGGCCGCCATTTGGGGTGCCGACCGACCAGCCGGTTGCCGATGGCGCCGGCCATTGTGCCATTTGCCGTCGGAGGGCCGCTGGCGGGCCGGGTGGCCCGCTGCAGCGATCTGGGCTCGGGCACGATGTTCGCGTCGTTGCACGCGGAAGTTGACTTCCGACGTCAGGGGGCGGACCTTTTCCCCCTGACGGGGGTGCTCCAAAAATTCTTCCCGCTGGCCGGTACTTTTTACCGTTGCGGGCGAGGTGGTCGATCACAATGCCTGAACTGACGCTGCGAATGGAAACTTCTTACTAAAATTGCCAAAAACAGTGGGATTGCAGCCCTTTTATCAGAAAAGCGGACGCCAATTCCACCTGCCACTCATGGCCCACCGTAAAAGAATTCCCGAAAAGTAACCCAGCTGGAGGATTGTTTGAGCTGCTGCGATCGCAAGCAGTGTGGTGAGAAAGTGCCATCCCTGCAGAACTGCAAAAATCCCTGAACCAATAAGCAAAAGCACCACGATAGGTAGCAATACCTTAAGCCGAAATCTGAGGCCCACCACGAACCCCATTATCGCCAGCGTAATCGCTGCGTATCCCATTCCGAAACGCCTTCCGGCCTTTGGCCCGCCAATCGAATCAGGGCAAAAACAAAGCGAAACTGTAAAAAAACAGGTTAACAGGAACTCCGAGACCAGAACAGATCGCGGCACCTTTGGGCATTCTGGGCCTTTTTAGGGCTCTTTAGGGCTCTTTAGGGGCTTTGCGAGGCAAAGCGGGCGCCCAGAACTGTAAATGGTGTGTTGGAGATGCCACAACCCGCGTGATTCGGATTTGGCGGCCCAAACTGGCTATTTGAACGTGGCCGGCTCGTCTGTAAGGTCTAGCTATCGATGAGGGCAGCAGCTGAATTAACGGCAAATCAATCGTAACAAATTAATCGTAATTGGACCAATTCAACGGATGGGGGCGGATTTGGTGTTACCCAAACGAGCCGTTTCGGGCGGATGGATCGCAACGACTATCGGGGCGCTCTGAAATGCTGAATCGTCTTCCGGCGCTCTCTGCCATCACTCTGGCTGGTTTCCTGCCAGCCTGCGGCCTGTTTCCAGGAACCGGTCCGACCAGCGACGCTGTCAACGGCTATGCAACCGCCGGGATAAGATCCACGGCATCCCTACCGTACGCGTTGGTGGACATCAGCTCAGATACCATCGGCTTCTTGTCGCAGCCCAATCTGATAACTTTTGCGGGGACGTTCCCCGATAAGCGCGCAAAGCCGACCCAGGTCGTGGGCGTCGGTGACATCTTGAACATATCGATTTTTGAAGCGGCCCCGGGCGGACTGTTCACACCGGGAACTGCCTCGGGAGCGCGCCCTGGCAACTTCGTCGATTTGCCGCCGCAGGCCGTGGATCAGAAGGGTAGCGTCTACGTCCCTTACGCTGGAGAGGTTCCCGCTGCCGCGCGAACAATTCCCGAAATTCAAGAGGCCGTCGTGGCTCGGCTGCGAAATCGCGCGATCGAGCCACAGGTTGTGATTAGCCTCAATCAGCAGCATGCGAGTGTTGTGAGCGTCTTGGGAGATGTGAACGCGCCCGGCGTGTTACCGCTTAACAGCGTTGGCGAGCGGTTGCTCGCGCTGGTGGCGCGCGCCGGCGGCCCCAAATTCCAGGCCATCGAGAGCTACGTCACACTCCAACGGAACGGCAAGGAGGCGAGGGTCCTGCTGAGCCGCATTGTACACGATCCGCGCGAAAATATTTTCATTCGGCCGAATGACGTTATTTTCATCAATCATGAAGCCCCGACCTTCACGGCGCTAGGGGCGTTGAATCAAAACATATTCGGATTTAATTCGGAAATACCCTTCGATGTTGAGACGCTTACGCTGTCTCAAGCGATAGGCAAAGCAGGCGGACTTTCCGACGTTCAGTCAGACCCTGGCGAAATTTACGTCTACCGATTTGAAGATCGCCATTTCCTTGAGAAACTCGGCGTCGACACCAGGAGATTCATTCTCGATAAAATACCGACGATTTACCGCATCAACTTGCGCGATCCGTCGGGACTCCTGCTGTCATCTGCCTTCCAGATGCGGACCAAGGACGTGCTGTATATCGCCAACGCCAAGGTCGTCGACTACTATAAGCTGTTGACGTTGATCAACAACACGACAGCTACCGTGAGGAACGTGAACTCCGGCGTCCATGAAATTGCAGCACCGCTCAACTAACCATCTCTGGGCCGGCTGATCCGCGACAATCGACCGCAAGATCGCCGGCCATTAGTCCATCGAGGCGGCGTTTGCGGCGCTACTGCCGTCGGTCACAACTTCAGAGGCGTCCTCCGCCTAGCTGATTTGTGCCTCCTCCGGATCGCGATCGCCGGAGTTAAAAGCAGTTTAAACCCGTAAGAGGACGGAGGTTGTTGGGGAACGAGCGCGTGACTTATTCTGACGCAACTCGCGCGTGCCAGTTCCATGCGGTCCTGATGATGGACTCGAGATCATAACGCGGCGACCAATCAATTATGTGTTTGGCCAAGGTATTGTCTGCGACAAGTGCAGGCGAGTCGCCGTCCCGACGCTGGCCATATTCAACGCGGAAATCGCGGCCTGAGACGCGCTGGATCGCCGAAAGCAGTTCTTTTACGGTCGTCCCATGGCCGGTTCCCAAATTCAAAGCGACGCTGTCACCGCCGCTCAAAAGATGTTCGACCGCGCGAGTATGGGCATCGGCCAAGTCCAGGACATGGACGAAGTCACGGATACAGGATCCGTCGCGGGTTCTGTAGTCGGATCCCATGACCTGGAAATGCGACCGCTTGCCTAGCGCAGTCTCAATCGCGAGTGGAATTGCGTGGGTTTCCGGTAAATGCCGCTCGCCGATCCTTCCTTCAGGGTCGGCACCCGCGGCATTGAAGTAGCGCAGAATGACGGATCGAACGCCGCGATAGCGATCCAAGTCCTGTAGGATCTGCTCGACGATCAGCTTGCTCCGACCGTATGGATTAATTGGCAACTGAGGATGGCCCTCACCCATCGGCATGGAAACGGGAATACCGTAGGTGGCGCAGCTCGACGAAAAGACGATCTTGTCCACGCCGGCAGCCTGCGCGGCCAATAGGAGAGAGATCGTCCCGGATACGTTGTTGTCGTAGAAGCCTGCGGGGTCTTGAACGGATTCGCCGATCTCGATCGCTGCGGCAAAATGAATAATCGCGGCCGGTCGATATTTCCTGATCACATCGTCCAGTTTAGGGAGGTCCCGGATATCTCCCGTTTCCAAAGGCCCCCATTTCACAAAATCCGCATGGCCGTTCGAAAGGTTATCATAGGTTACGGGGATAAAACCCTTATTGAAGAGATCAAGACACGTATGGGATCCGACGTAACCAGCCCCTCCGGCAACAAGAATGTTTGTCATCAATCTCCAGTCCCACATCCGTTTGGAGCACGCCTAACTTTGCGTCCTCACCTGGAAAAGCCGCAAGGGGGCGCCATAGGATATTTTGAAAGATTGTATGAAGGCGCTAATAAGCGTTGTCGGAATCCAGCAGTGCCGGAATCGTGACGATAATGATCTTCGCGTCCAGCAGCATCGACCAGTTGCGGGCATAGAATGTATCACATGCGACACGCTTGCTGTAGGTGGTTCCGCTGCGGCCGCTGACTTGCCAAAGCCCGGTGATGCCGGGTCGACAGGCCAAGTAAGCATCAACGCCGGTGGAGTATCTCACCAGCTCCTCAGGAGTGACCGGACGCGGCCCAACTATGCTCATATCGCCCCTGAGTACGTTGAACAGTTGGGGAAGTTCATCGAGACTGGTCTTGCGAAGAATCGAACCTATTGCAGTGACCCTGGGATCAAATTGTAGTTTCCGGGTAGCAGCCCATTCGGCCTGCGCCTCAGGGTTCGAAGCCAGGTAATCGCGAAGACACTTTTCGGAATCCGCGACCATTGTGCGGAACTTGAAACAGTCGAATTGTTTGCCGCCAAATCCAACGCGCTTATGACGGAAGACAGCGGGGCCGGACGAGCTGAGGGCGCAAGTTATAAAACAAAGCAACAACAGGGGAACCAGCACGATGATGCCAGAAATCGCTAAAATGATATCTACGACCCTCTTGCTTGAAAGCCCCACGGGAAGGGGGGTGTTTGTAGTCGCGAAACTCAAACTTTTACGGGATTCAGCAAAACCGACCATGTCGCACTCCAGAACAGAATAATAGCAATGCGGCCCGGTTATTTAATTCGTGGTTTAGCTATTAAAGCCGCACTGCACAAAATGCGCAAGAGCCTTTTTAAAACAATCTATGATTTAATTTTAATTACTACTAAGCCCTTACGACTGCTCTGAAATTTCGCCGGCGCCCGCTCTTGCGGCAGCTTTCACACGATATTGGTCTAGGATTCGCGCATTAGATTTGTGGGGGTGGATGGCGGTTTGATTAAAATGAAAAATTCCGCGGGCCAAAATTAACAGATTCCGCAGTTCCATTTTAAAATGGCCGCCTGTGCGCGTGCCGAAGAACAGCGCCATGGGTCTTCTCCCGCAATGCCGCCAATTCGGCAGATTTTTGGCGGAACGTCGATCGAAATCGTTCCGCCGGGTTTGCGGAATCCGCTGAAAGTCATCCGGTCAGCGCCCAGCACCGTCGCCGCCGATGAAAACAAGAAACCCATGGCCGGTTGAAACAATGTCTCCTGGTTCAAGACCGGGGTCGTTTGATGGCAAGTTGACCCGTTAGTTCGCCGTTTTCGAGGTTGGACTGGATCGAATGGATCGCGCGGGATCGCGCCTGAGCCACAAATTCCTCTGGTCGATGTCGTGCATCCTCGTTGACGCCATTGTTGTGGGGTCAGAGTGGCATCAGAAAGATCCGACGGATATTGCTGGAATTCCGGTTGCGACTCTTCCGCGAAGCCTCTCGCGGGCGCCCCCGCTAGGCAGCCCAACCCGAGGAGGAGGGGAATGATAGTTTGCGAAAGCAATACTTTCTCCGGGGCGGATCGAACAATAAACCAGCTTTCGGCTGTCCCCGCGCCAATCGAAACACCCAATCCGGACCTAAGCTGCCTCCGGCGAAATATTTTCATTAGAGTAATACATGTAGCGTCGATCCGAATATCCCTCAAAACGATGCATAACAGCTTCGTCGGTCTTGTTCAGCACCGCGCCCAAAAGCCGCTCCGATAAAACCGGGGACGTACGCATAGCCTTGACGATTTCATCGGTCGACGTCGCCGCCCATTCGACAACCAGGACGAAAGCATCAAATAAATGGGCGGTAGCCTTGACGTCCACGACCGGAAGGATAGGCGGCAGGTCAACGAGAATATAATCGTACTCGCTGCTTGCCGCCTTAAGCATGTCCTTTATGGCAGAAGCCGTGAGAATATCCGAACTGTTAGACGTCTTGGTCCGAGCCGAAGCGGGTAAGAAGTCGAATTTGAAGTTGATATCCGAAATCACCAGATCTTTGAAATCCGATCTGTCCGCGACCATATTGAGCAATCCTGGCGCGTTTGAGTATCCTAGCGCTCTGGTCATGGCGGGATTACGCAAATCCGCATCGATCAAGAGAGTACGCGCGCCGGCCTTAGCGAGAAACGCCGCAAAACTGGTCGCGACGGTCGTCTTACCTTCGCCAGTTAGTGCAGAAACGATCCCGATGATTTTGGCTCCAGTGGGATGAAGATCAATCGCCACCTTGATATATCGAAGTGCCTCCGCAGTCGAAGAGAACGGTGCCGCATCGATAATTTGACGGAACGCGCGAGAATCTCGAGTGGCGCGCAGCCGGTTAAGACCGGGCTTGGTCTTCTTTAAAGCCGGCAGCACGGCAAGACAACTCGTGTTTAACAGCCCTTCAATCTGCGAGCGGGTGTGGATCTGTCGATTCATCTGTTCACGAGCAAACGCGGCGATTCCTCCAAGGGCTAACCCGCACAGCGTTGCCAGTGCCATCGTCAACGTGATCTTGGGTGAACTGGGCCGACTCGGGGGGGAGGCGACTGTCACCAGTCGGGCCTCAGTGGAAGGGAACGATTGCTGCTGGACGGATTGTGTGAAGCGGGTCAAAAACGTCTCATAAATTCCGCGATACGTGTTGGATGCAGTCTCGAGTTCACGCAGCCGCACTTGCGCCTGCCGCGCCGAGGCCGACTTTTGGAAAACTTCCGTCATCCGTTTATCAATCGCCTCTTCCTGACTTCGAGCAATTGCCAGCTCACTCTTATAACTCTCGGAAATCCGGGAAACTTCGTCCCAAATCGCGCGTTGGAGGCCAGCCATTTCAGCGCGAAGATTTCGTGCCGCGATGTGATCCGACCCGTAACGGGAACTCCATTCTGATTCTTTGCCCTGATCGTCCAGATATTGCTGGCGGAGCCTGGTGATCACAGGATTGCTCAAGGCGTCGTTTACGACCGGGTCGGGAATGTCAAGATTTCCTTTGTTGTTCGATCGCTGCTCCAAAACACGCGTTATGCGATCAACCTTTGCTCTCGCCTGAGTGGTATCGGATCGGGCCTTGGCTAGAGCAGTGCCAAGCTGATCAAGTTCGACTTCACTCGCTAATTTTCCGTCTACTCCGATTATGATGTTGTTTTCGGATTTAAAGTCTTGAACCTCTTTGAAAGCATTGCTGGCCTGCTGGCGCAGCTCTCCAATCCGCAGCTGCAACCATTCGCTCGCACGGCGGGTCGCTTCAAACTTCGCTTGCAACTGATCTTCGATATAGGCATCCGCTACCGCGTTAGCGATCGTCGCAGCCTTCTCCCTGCTTAGGGAAGTATATTGAATCTGTTCGATATAGCTGTGGCCAAGCCGCAAGACTTTCAGATTGCTCTTGAAGACACCCAACGCCTGCTGCACTAATTCGTCGTTCAATACTGCCGGCTTGGAAGGGTCCGGGCTGGGTGGTGAACGGAATAGAGTAAATATCCGCGACAAAATGCTGGGGCTTGCTCCGGTAAATTCCGGATCTTCCGTCAAATGCAATCGCTTGATAACGGCCAAAGCAACCGTTTCGGACTTGGTGGTTTCGATTTCGCTTTCGACGGAAGCGTCTTCAACCGATAGTTTTTCAGTAGACAACTCGGATTGGGTCCACGTGACTTTTTTGGTATCGATAATCATGTCCGCTTGCGCGGTGTATTTAGTTGGCGAGGTCACGATGTAGAGCGCACCGACGACGATCGACAAACCGGTGATGATGGCGATCAAGCGCCATTGACGCGAAAGAAAGACGCGAACCTGGGTCAACCCGGTGAACGGATCGTCCTTTACCGCCGTCTCGTAGGGTTGATTGAGAAATTGATTCGCGAAATTCATGGTGATTTTCTCTGACTAAGTGCGCCTCATGGCCCCGGCTCGCTCATGTAGCGCGTCGAACTTGCTGGAACTGCCGCAGCCCGTCAAAGCGGATTGATTCAGAGCGGCGACGCCAAATACGCCTGCCGTATTCGTTGAAGAAGCGCCACCACCATCCGAGCCGGACGTACCGCGGACCGACCGGTGCGGGTTAATGACGACCATGCTCCCCGCGGAACCGGTTGCAGCTGTCGACAGATCACCCACCACCGCTGTGAATAGGGTCTGGAACTGGCTGTCTTCAAAACCTGCCGCCGCTCGCTGAACTTGCGGCGCAACCTGCTGATCGACGGCCAGACAAGTCAGCGCCGGCTGGGCAACGCCCGCCGCAATTGCCCCCTGGAACCGTGGTTGTGCGGTTTGCGCCACGTAACCGAGATCGGGCGCGAGTTGTGGTTCGTTCACTGCGAGATTTCCCGCAGAGGCAGCCACGGCTGGCCAATCCGTGCCGGGGGCGCGGATTGTGCTGAACTCATTAAGGTCTTCAAATGAAAGCGGGGGAACCATCATACACGCCGTGGCTGCCGGGTTTCCGAAAAGGGCAGTAACCGCCACCAACCCAAAGACAACGCTCATCAATTTAATACCCATGACATTCCCCGTTTCAAATGCAAAGATCCTCCGCTATTTGTTTGGCGCCGCAATATTTAATCGAGTTAGTAACTCATATGGCCCGCGCGATCAACCAACTTTCGCTGGCTGAGGTTGCTCCGCCGAAAGGCCGCAACCGCGCAATTGGAGTATCTCTATGAAATCAATGGTTTTAACCGACCGAAGAGCGCGCCTTGTCGCGTCAAGTTTTAGCAGAATTAAGCATCTAACGTGCCAGTATAGTATAATTAACGAAAGCGTGATAAGTTGCCGGATAGCCGGTTTAATGTGGATTTGACCATATTGGCTTACAAATTCCGTATTTGCGCGGCGAAGTGACGTGCGTTCAACAGTCTGGCTGCACGAGAAGTTTTTGGTTCGCGGCCGGCGGCCGTCATTGCCGGCCGGACTTCGTGTCTACGCAATCGGCGATATCCATGGTCGACTGGATTTGCTCAATCAATTGCTGGCCCTCATCGATGCGGATATGGAGCAATTTCCAGCGACCAGGCCGGTCTACGTGTTCCTGGGCGATTACATTGATCGCGGGCATTGGTCGCGCGAAACGATCGAGCGACTCATTGAGCATGCTGCCGAGCATGAATCGGTATTCCTGAAGGGCAACCATGAACTGATTGCTATCAGTTGTTTAAGCGACGGCACCAAGATCGATCAATGGTTGCGTCTTGGCGGCATGGAAACGTTGTCATCTTATGGTGTCGGGGCAGACTTAGTCGCCAATCGCAAGCAGACGGCCGGAACGCAACTGGCGTTTCACAGCGCACTGCCGCAGTCGCATTTTCGCTTTTTTCGAAACTTGCGGGAATGGTTTGCGAGCGGGGATTTTTTCTTCGTCCATGCCGGAGTGAATCCTGATGTTGATCTCGCGCATCAGACGGAAAAAGACCTGTTATGGATTAGACACGAATTTCTCTTTTCGAGCCGGGATTTCGGAAAAATCATCATCCATGGACATACACCGACCACGGAAATTGAGCTGCGGTCAAATCGGATCAATATAGACACGGGCGCCTTTGCGACCGGTCGCTTAACTTGTCTGGTGATTGAGGGCGAAACATTGTCGGTCATCGATACCGTGCCTAATCAAAAAAATTGCCAGCGTTGAGCTCACCGCCAAGATGAGTGCTTTTGGGCCTGTAAATCCTCTATATGCGCACGCATCTTGGCAAAAAACTGATCGCGACCGAATTGCCTGGCGTGTCTAGTAATTTTTTCCGGATCGAAACTTATATCAGCAAGGCTCGCGACCGCTGCCGAGATGGCCTCGACAGTATGTTCGTTAAAAAAAACCCCAGAGACGCCGTTTGCTACGGTTTCCACCGCACCACCGCGGCCGAATGCGACGACAGGCCGACCGCTCGCCATGGCTTCAACAGGGACCATGCCGAAGTCTTCTTCACCAGGAAAAATCAACGCTTGGCATCTGGCATAGTGTCGTTTGAGAACTTCGAATGGCTGTGGACCAAGAACCGAGACGGTCGGGCCGGCAAGTTGACGGATCTCCTCTAGCATGTCACCTCCGCCAATGACGATCAGCTTCGATTTCATTGCATTGAAGGCACGCACCGCAAGGTCAGGTCGTTTATAAGCGACGAGTTCGCCAACCATAAGATAGTAGTCTTCAAGTTCCGAAGTCGGTGCGATCGAAAATGCCTCGGTGTCGACGGGAGGAGAAATAACTTTCGAATCGACCCCGTAATAGCGTCGAATACGCTTTGCGACGGTCTGCGAATTGGCAACAAAACTGTCGACGCGCGCGGCCGAGGAAACGTCCCACATTCGCAGATAATGCGATAGGGAAGGCATCAATAGTCGCGCCATCGGACCGGCGCCTTCCCTGTAATCGTGATACATATTCCAAATGTATCTCATCGGAGTGTGACAGTAGCAGACGTGGAGCGCGTCCGGGGCTGGAATTACTCCTTTTGCCGGTCCTGATTCGCTGCTGATGACTAGATCGTAGCCCCGCAGATCGAATTGCTCGAGTGCCATTGGCATCAGCGGCAGATAAGTCTTGTACATTTTGGCAGCGCGGGGCAGAGAATTAATGAAACTCGGAACGACCTTGTGCTGGCGAATCGTTTCGGAAATCTCCTGCGGCGCGTAAACATGGGTGAAGATGTCTGCCTGCGGATACATCTCGCATAGCGCCTCGATTACCTTTTCGCCGCCGCGCATACCCACCAGCCAGTAGTGAACGATTGCGACTTTCATCAAATTCCCCCAAACCCCGGCGGTTCGCGGTGCGCGTTCACGCACCATTCTACATGCATTCAATCGGCAGCATTAAATCGCCCAAAACCAGGGCGTCCAATGGCCTGGGTTTCGAACCTCGATGCTGGTGCTGGGCTATTCTTTGCTAGCGTTCGAATTGCTGCCGTGCTTGTCCCTGTTGGGTAGACCTTATTCCATTCTCAGGCACCCGCGGCCACGATTGCGGGCGTCCAAGACCGATGGATGCCGATTAATACTAAAACCAGCGTCTTGCGCTGTCTAACGTTAACGTATTCTTTTCAGGCAGAGGAAGCTTGCCTTGTTTGGAATTACGAGCATCGTTAAGTGCCGTCGGCCGCGGGTCTTTCGGGGAACGATGGTCGACCCGTCTATTTGGCATTATGACAGCGGATCTTTATCGAACGGACAGGTGAGGGCTTTTTGCATTGAAACGTCGAAGCATTGAAGTGTATTTAAAACGACCAGACAATGAGATGGCGGTGCGCTTTCGGCGGTTAGCAATCAACGGTAAATTTCTGACTGCGGGACCGACGGGCGTGCACCGGGTTGCCGAGCAACTCGTGCGCCAGCTGGCAATGCATCGCGACGAGCTCGCCGATCTGTTTGAACAGCCTCCGCGTCTTATTACTCCGCCCAACGCACATAATGAATCTCTCGATGTATTCGACCGGGAGCGCCGTGGCGTGTTCCGCGGTCAGTTATGGGAGCAAATCGATCTTCCGCGGCTAACCCGATCGGATCTGCTGCTGAACCTTTGCAATTTGGGGCCGATGGCAAGCAGAGCCGCGATCACCATGGTTCATGACGCCCAGACGTTCACGACGCCAAAATCATATTCGTGGGCTTTCGGCAATTGGTACCGCAACGTGTTGCCGGTGCTGGGGCATAGACACGCACGGATACTGGCGGTGTCTGAGTTCTCAGCGAATGAATTGGCGCGGGTTGGCGTTGCTCGGCGAGACAGTATCTCCGTCGTGCCTAATGGGGTCGATCACCTGCTCGACTGTGCCTCGCAGCCTGAAATTGTCCAACTGCTAGCCCTTGATCCTCGCAAATTTATAGTTGGGCTATCCAACGTCCAGGTCCACAAGAATATTGGCGTGTTACTCAAGGCGTTTGCGGCGTCCGAGTTGGACCAACTGAAGCTCGTTCTGGTCGGAGCCGCTAAGCGCGAAGAATTCGAGATGCTTGGGCATTCGGTACCGTCCAATGTTGTGTTCGCTGGGCGGATTAGCGACGGAGAATTGCGGGCCCTGCTGGAATCCGCCTTGTGTGTTGGCTTTCCTTCTACAACGGAGGGATTTGGCCTGCCGCCGCTCGAAGGTATGAGTCTTGGCTGTCCAGCGGTGTTGGCGCCATGTGGTGCGTTGCCTGAAGTTGGAGGCGGCAGCGCTCTTTTTGCCGGGCCGGCCGATCCCCGGCAATGGGTCGCTGCCATCCGACGGCTTGCTGACGATGCTGACTTCTGGGCCAACTATTCTCGCGCCGGCCGCCAACGTGCGGGCTCATTTACCTGGAGGCGCGCAGGACAAAAACTGGTCGATGTTATCAAAGAGGTTGTTCTGGCCGATGTCGCCCAAGGTCGATAGTACATCAATGACGACTCACTCGCCCAGCCGAATTGCCATCGTTATTGCCAGCACTGGCCGGCCGGTGGAACTCGGACGCTGGAGTGATCACGCGCGGAGGCAAACACTTCCGCCATCGGCATTGGTTTATGCCGTTGCGAAGCCCGCGGACTTGCCCCGCTGCAGCGATTTGCAAGGTGCTGTTGCGGTGGTCGCCAGCGTTCCGGGCTTGCCTATACAACGCAACGCAGGTCTCGAGGCAGTGATCAGGTCGAATGATATCATCGCCTATTTCGATGATGATTATGTGCCGTCTTCCTACTGCGTCGAGGGAATCGATCACTTTTTTCGAATGCATCCTGACGTCGCGGCAGCTAATGGGATGCTTCTCGCCGATGGCATTAATTCGGCTGGAATTCCCTACGAGGAGGCGACAGAGTTGGTTAGCCGGCATGATAACCGGCAACGGGCGCAAGGGGTGGTGCTTCATGAATTGAACGGACTTTACGGCTGCAACATGGTTTTTCGCGCCAAGGCTATCGGCGAAGAACGCTTCGACGAACAGCTTCCGTTGTATGCCTGGCAGGAAGACATCGATTTCTCGGCGCGCGTGGGCCGACACGGCCGGCTAGTGAAAACGAACGCATTCCACGGCGTGCATCAAGGCATGAAGGGCGCGAGGCTATCAGGCATTCGCCTCGGATATTCGCAAGTCGTCAATCCGATCTATCTGGTACGCAAAGGGACGCTGCCGGCAAAGGATGCAACCAAGTTAATGCTCAAGAATATCCTTATGAATCATGCCAAGGCACCATTTCCGGAGCCTTGGATTGATCGCCTCGGGCGGTGTAGGGGCAATTGGCTAGCTTTGTTCGACGTGCTGACGGGACGAGACCACCCGAAGAGAATCTTGACGTTGCCCCGATAGGTAAACAATTGTAGTGCTAGTCTGTCCCAAGGTGTTTCCGCGACAAGAGGGGAACATTCAAGATCTTACCGATTTGATCGCACCCATAATGCCGGGCGATCGTTTCGCAGGAGGCGCCGATCTCCTCTTGGTGTGGGTACTATCTTTCCGATCGAGCCGCAGGGTCCTTAGCCCGCGATCGCACGCGTTAGCGCCCAACGCCAACTAGCGACCGCTTTCTCCAACGAAAACCTTGTGACGCTAAGTTGAAGTTGGGAAAGCCGACTGGCGCGCTCCTCATGGGTCATGGCAGCTATCTTTCGCATGCCGGCAGCGATATCAGCCACGTCGAGCGGATTTACGAATACCGCTGCGCAGCCGGCAACCTCTTCCAATGCCCCGCGGCCGCTTAAAACCGGGACCAGACCATAATTAATTGCCTCAGCCGCAGGAAGCCCAAAGCCCTCGAGCAAACTCGGCAAAATGAAGCCCTGTGCCTTTCTGTACAGCCACCGAAGTTGATCGTCTTTCACGTAACCGGCTAGAATTACCCCCGCTGTCGCCTGTGCCAGGGTTATCACCGCCTCCGCGCCCGGCTCCGGACCGCCACAGATGACGTATGCGTACCCTTCCTTCGCAAGCCCCGAAGCATCGAAAGCCTGTATGGAACGCAACTGGTTCTTGCGTGCGCCAATGCTGCCCACTGTCAGAAGGAACTTGGAAGGAATGTCAGGAAACGCTTCTTCGTCTCTCCGCTCCATACCGCTCCGAATTGGCGGATAGACCACCTGCAGCAGAGGGAATTCACTTCCGCAGTAGCTGACGAAATCCCTCCGCGAAGCCTCGCTGACGAACAGCATGAACGGTCTCGCCGCTTTAATCATGTCGAACGCAAGGGTGTACAACTCTCTGACCCCCGGCTCGTAAAGATCGGGATGGGTTATCGGACCCATATCATGACATAAAACCACGTCGTTCGATTTCAAATTATAGAGCACGCATTCCCTTGGGTCGGTAAACACCATCGGACGGGGATGCGAAATCGGCGCCGGACCGATGTGGCCTTGGTAACTCCGCACTCGAAGATCGACTTCGATGCGGGCAAGCCTTCCTAACACTCGTGCAACGGACTTAGGGGGCAGGTTCTTTAGCGGAATTCGCCAGTAATAACAGGTGCGGATCAAATCCCGGGAAGCATCGATCATGTCCTTGCAAAAGAAATACTTACCCGTGCGATTGTTGAGCGCTAACGTGAATTCACAATCCAATGCAGGGGAAACTCCAAGCACAAAACAATCCTCATCTGGTTGATCAAGGTCTAAGATAGAGTGCTGCACTAATCCGGTAGTTGCTCAATTCCTAAATCGGCCCCTGTTGTTGAAGCGGATCCCACAGAGAAGTTCATGGGACCTTCATTCCGCGTTGTAGGAAGTCTTGGAATCCGGTCATGTCCCCGGCTATTGCGAAGCTTTCCCAATAGGCAAGGGCGCTGGCCTGGGCGGCTTCGAGTTCTGAGTTGTTCAAGAGCACCCGCTCGATGCAGGAGCGCTCAATCGGAAAAACGCAGCCCTCGTACCCTGGCGGTAATCCCTCCATTGAGTGGCGCGAAGCGAACACAGGTCGTCCTTGACTGAGTGCTTCGACGGCCTTGATCTTGAGACCGGTACCGTCGACAGGGGAGATAGCCGCTTTTGACGCTGCATAGATGGCGGGCAGATTATCGACGAAGCCGAGCAGTTCGATGTGTGGCTTCCCCTGCGCGAACGCGCGGACGGAAGCGTTTTCCCCGACCCGCCCGACCGCTGCGATCCGCAGCGACGCGAGCCATGTCTTGTTCGCCTCGAAAAACGCCAGCAGACCGCGCGCATTTTGAAACATGTCAGACCCCACGAAGACAAGATCGTAACGGTATCCGGTTTGCGGTCGATCTGCCCTGCGCAGTGGGGTGACAGGTGGATATTGCGGAATGTAGAAAACTTTGGGATCCGCCACAATGGCGCGAAAAAAGCCGGCCTCGACAGGCGAAATTGCGATAATTGCCGCCGTGCAATTGAGCACTCCCAACTCGCTTCGCATCCTGAGCAACGAACGAAGATTGAGGGGCGGCGTGCCATGTTTCTTGGCGACCTGGATAGATTTGATGTCGTGGGTTTCCACCGCAATGGGGACCGACGGCACACCATTAAGCTGCGTCAGGCCGTCGGCATAGTTCACGATCCAAACCGCGTCGCCCGGTTCGGTCACCAGCGCTTCGTAGTTCGGGCTTGCTCCGCGGCGGCGCCACGCGATAATTTCGTGCGCCCTGGCGGGCATAAAAGATGTGAGTGCATTTTTGAGGAACGTCAGGCAACGAAGCACAGGGGTTTGCGTATCCAATACCAATCGAACGGTTGGAAACGCGGTTTTGAACGCGCTTTGAGCGGCTTCGGTCCACGGCTCGGTCGGGTGGTTTTCGAAACTGAAAAGTGTAATTGAATAGCCGGCCTTCACCAGATATTGCAGCAGGGAGGTCATCCGCGCGTGGGCACCGTTACGCAAGTGAATGAACGTTCCATTGTAATAGACCACGACCCGCATGGGCCGCGAGCTAGCCACTGCGGGTCCAACCCGATCTTCATCGCCGACGTAAGAAGATGCTGCCAAGCCGGGCGTGCTCATTCGAGATCAAAGGGTTATTGGGACGCTGGCCAATTGAGCGTGCTCCCTAACATCATTCGATAGGTCCATCCTGGAATTTGTCGCGCCGATTAATCTCTGCCTAGTGACGATAGCCAGAATCGCATGGCGCCCCTGAGGTTACCCCGAAGATTTTTCCGGTGACTGAGACCAAATTCCTTATCGGCGAGCGGACCGCCGAAATACTCCCACAAGCCGCTGCGGATGTCGCGACAAATGCGAAACAACAATTTCCGATCCCTAAGTCCATGCTTGGCGTAAAGTGCCCCGTTGCCAAGATTATACACGTCTTGCAAAAGCTTCACTTCCGCGAAATCTCTCCGTCCATGATGATGAAATACCACGATTGAAGGATCATATAATACCATCACTCCGGACCGGTGCGCGCGGTACACAAAATCCGAGTCCTCTGCTGCCCCGATCGGTTGGCCCGCCCCCAGGCGGGTGTCGAAACGCCCCACGAGTTCCAGGGCTGAGCGCGACATTGTTAGGTTGCAGCCATGTATGAAGCCGCCCGGGTGTCCTCCGGTAAATCTCTGTGGCGCCAAATCGGTCTTGATCGTAAAGGGCAGGTCGCGTGGGTCACCCAATTCAACGCGGCCGCCACGAAGGGCGGGGCCGGCGTCCGTAGCATAAGCTCGCTCAACCTGCGTCAAATAGTCGCGAGCGACTGTGCAATCGTCATCCGTAAAGGCAATTATTTTTCCGGTGGCATGTTCGAGGCCACAATTTCTGGCATGACTTAGACCGCGCTGCTCAGCAAGAAGGACTCTGCAGCGGACCGACGTCGATCTTTGCCAAGCCCGTAGCACGGCAGCAGTCGCGTCCGTCGATCCATTGTTGACGATAAGCAACTCGACTTCTACCGCGCGATTTGCGACTGCCGCCTGTTCTATCGAATTCAAACACGCCGGCAAGCTTTCGGCTCTGTTGCGCGTGCAGACGATGAGCGATATTTGGGGCATCGACAAAAATCGGCATGAGGATAATCTCAATTAACCATCCTAAATATTTACTCTCGCCCATCTAGAGCGGCTCGGTCAATTTGCGTGCGGCTTTTTGTCTCGAACAGTTCCATCACATTCATCAATTAATTGCCGAATTGTGAGTAAATCCTCCCGATGGGAAATAATAATTGTTGCCACCCTGTTGGCCCTTGCGGGGTATGTAACCTCCGGACCCAGATTAGTGACCGATCTCGCAGCGGCGGCGCGCCGCCGTGCCCGCCGATTTCCTGTTTAGGAGAAGCCTAGCCGCCGGTGGGACTGTTCTGCTCATGGAAAAGGCGCAGAAATGTCTAACCTGCAGTATCGTATTGCGTCGTCGGGTCAAACCGTGCGGCAGCCAACGCCAGGCGCCGTTTGCGGTCTTTGAGCTTTTCATGCGGATCGATTTGCAAATCCTTGAGAATTGACTCAAAACGATAAGCGAGATCATGTTTGAGCAAAGACATGTAGACATTTCGCCGCTTAATTGAGCTCATGCGTTTCGTCTCACCCTCCAAGCTGCGCAAAAAGCCAAGATAATCGAAATCGCCGACGGGTGCTGGAATTATCACATCCTCCCAGTCAAACAACCTGGGATAATCAAGCGACGTCGGAGGCGTGCCGAACATCACTGTCCCAGCGGCTGCTCCTTCGTAACATCGATACGTAATCGAATCCTCTTCGCCGGCAAGCTCAACCTCCCTGCTGTGAAAGGATCTAATGCCGAAATTCGGAAAAAATTTTGTCTGCTTCAAAAGCTGTCTCTTCGACAAGCAGTGACCGGCAAAGTCTTTGAGGAACGGCACCGAGCTGTCGAATGAATCGAAAACATAGTTGATCGAACCAGAAACCATCGCCCGCAGCATCTGATCGTGCATCGTCGGAAATCTCCGACCCATGGCATAGACATCGATTGTGCGTTCGCGTTCAATAGAGGCCGGCATCGTTTCCAAGGCCGGAATGCCGTACGCCAAATAATGCACCGGGGGACTGATCATTGATTGAAATAACGGTATTGAACCGATCGACCCGCTGTATACGATGTCAAACGCGTTCAGAACCGTAAGACTTTTTTCAAATTGTTTCAGTTCTGTCCCAAAGGCCTTCAAAACGACGCAAGCAGTTTTGTTGGCCCGGCGTCGCCAGTTCCTAATGCGCGCGATGTCGGGAAGGTCCGGCAGTACGGTTGCAACATATACAAAGAGTTCATAGTCGTCTTCAACCTCGACCGGTTCGATCCGATAGGAAGTGCCTAGCCCGGTCAGCGATTTAATCCGGCGTTTTGCTTTGTCGATGCGTAGTTGCCGGGAACTGTTGGTTGGGCCTGGAGCGAGAACATCCGCGTCATCGCAGCCGGCAAAACCCCAAACCGTCTCGTAGCAATGGGTATCGTATATATAATGCGTCGCGTTGTAATGCGAAGCGACGAGAATGCGGCTTCGGCTCATTTGTACTCCTCGCTGTTAGTCCATGTCCGTGACGATAGCTGAGGTCATTGTCCCAATAGCCCTTTTTGATTAACTTATGAGCGGTGGTGAACATTCAAGGAAACGCAGTGGAGCGCCAAGCATCATATATTTTGCTTTACCGCCGAAAGGAAACATTATCTGCCTCAGCGTGAGTTCCCCGCCAAGGCCTGGCAAAATCGCACCAAATCGAGCTCAACGCCGCCACAACATCTTCGCCATACCTGGCGCGGTTCGATGACCGGCTCAATTAAATAGCCCCGTTCGTTGACCGATTAATCTATTTGAACGCCCCGCGGGGAGCAAAGTATCTTGCGGCGACTGCTATTCGGCCATATTAATCGGAATGGCCCATGGCTCTCGGCGTCGTGGGTTTTGCGGATTGTTTGTGGACAGTTTAATGCTTAAAACCTGATAACTGTTCAGAGTGGGGCGCTCAGGCTGGTGAGCGAAATCGGAACGTGAAGATATTGATTACTGGAAACATGGGTTACGTCGGCCCGCCGGTGGCCAAATATTTGCGGACGGCCCGGCCTGACGCGACCTTACGCGGCTTCGACAATGCATATTTCGCTCATTGCCTTACCGGTGCGTCGGTCTTCCCGGAACGAGATCTCAACGAGCAATTCTATGGCGACGTACGCACAATCCCTGTCGAAATGATGCGCGGTTGCGATGCGGTTGTCCAACTCGCGGCCATTTCGAACGATCCAATGGGAAATCAATTCGAAGCTGTAACGTTGGATATCAATCAAAATACGACGATCTCTATTGCAAAGGCCGCCGCCAAAGCCGGCGTCAAGAATTTTGTGTTCGCCTCAAGTTGCAGCGTCTACGGGATCGCCAAGGGCCCTCCGCGAAAAGAGACAGACCCGCTCAATCCAATCACGGCCTATGCAAAATCCAAGATCGGCGCCGAGTGGGAACTGCAGAAAATCGACACCGACATGGTGGTGACCAGCCTGCGCTTTGCGACGGCCTGTGGCATGTCGGACCGCCTCCGGCTTGACCTGGTGCTCAATGATTTTGTGGCGTGCGCAATCAGTCGGGGAGAAATTACCGTACTGTCAGACGGCTCGCCCTGGCGTCCGTTGATTGACGTGGCCGATATGGCTCGTGCGATCGATTGGGCAATTGATCGGCCGGCCCAAAATGGTGGTCGGTATTTAGCGGTCAACGCCGGCTCAAATGATCGCAATTATCAAGTCCGCGACCTCGCAAATGCTGTGGCCGCGGCCAATCCTGGCACCAAGGTCTCGATCAACACTTTGGCGCCCGTTGATAGCCGGTCTTATCAAGTGGATTTTGGACTATTTCACTCGCTAGCTCCCAATCATCAGCCCTTGGTCGATTTAGACCAATCGATCCAAAACCTGATCGCAGGCTTAAAAAGGATGAATTTCAAGGACGCTGACTTCCGCTTTTCCGAGCTCATGAGGTTGAAGGTGCTGCAAGGACATATCGACAACGATCGGTTGAACCTGGAGTTAAAGTGGAAGAAGTCGGCCGCCAAACATTAGGTTGGCCGCAGGAGTATTTATGCACTTGAACCTATCGCCAGTACTGGGCGCCACGCCAACGTGTCGCCACTGTGGGTCCAAGCTGGGCCTGACGCTTGCCAACCTGGGCCTGTCACCGGTCGCCAATGATTACGTGGACCCGGTGAATTACGCGAGGGCAGAGCCGTTCTATCCGCTCGAGGCATTGGTTTGTCGTGAATGCCGGTTGGTGCAGACCTGCGATATGTTGGCGGCGGGGGACATCTTCCGAGCGGACTATGCCTACTTCTCTTCGCATTCCAGCTCATGGCTGGAGCACGCCAAGACCTATGTCGAGGACATGGCCAGGCGTTTCGGACTGACGCCGGCGTCCCGTCACGTCGAACTCGCATCGAACGACGGTTATCTGCTGCAATATTCGATGGCAAAGGGCATTCAATGCCTGGGCATCGAGCCATGTGAAAGCGTCGCACTGGCCGGCCGGGCGAAAGGCGTCGATACGCGCATTGAATTTTTCGGCAGAGACTACGCCAGGCAACTGCTGACCGAGGGCTGGGCCGCCGACCTGATTACGGGAAACAATGTGCTGGCTCACGTGCCTGACATCAACGATTTTTTGGATGGTGTGAAACTGTTGCTCGCCCCTGACGGTGTTGCCACCTTCGAGGTTCAGCATCTACTCAAGCTGATGCAGCGGCATCAATTCGACACCATCTATCACGAACATTTCTCCTATTTATCGCTGATCGCGGGAGCGCGAATCTTCGCCAAGGCGGGTCTGCGCGTTTTCGACGTCGAACGGCCCGAGACCCATGGCGGGTCTATCCGATTTTTCGTGTGCCATGCGCATTCCGCCCGTTCAGAAAGTCCTCGGGTGGCGAAGCTCCTGGACGAGGAGCGAGCCTATGGTCTGGACAGCGATGCGATCTATACCGCGTGGAACGAATCTGTAAAAGCCACCAAGCGTGATCTCCTTGAATTGCTTGTTGAGTTGAAGCGTCAGAGCAAGACGATCGTAGGCTATGGTGCTCCCGCTAAAGCCGCGACGCTTCTGAACTTTTGCGGAGTCGGGAGTGACTTCCTCGACTTCACGGTGGACCGTGCGCCGTCGAAACAGGGGCGGTATCTGCCTGGAGTTCGCATTCCAATCTTTCCTCCCGAAGCCATCTTTGAGGCAAAACCTGATTTCGTGCTGATTTTACCCTGGAATCTGAAAGACGAGATCAAAGCCCAGATGAGGGAAATCAGGTCGTGGGGCGGCCGATTCATTGTGCCGGTGCCGAAGGCGACCATTGAGAATTAGCTATTGCAGCACCGTTCCAGGATAGGAATTCGGCCGGCGATCAAAGGATATCACCATGAAAGTAGTGGTGTTCGCAGGAGGCCTCGGAACAAGGCTCAGCGAAGAAACCGCAATACGGCCAAAGCCCATGGTGGAAATCGGTGGGCGCCCGATCATTTGGCACATCATGCAATGCTATGCCCATTTTGGGCTTACGGATTTCATCGTACTCGGTGGCTACCGCGTCGAGTTCATCCGGCAATATTTTCTGAATTACAGAATGCATTCTTCCGACTTCACAATAGACATGTCGAACGGTGAGATCGTCTGGACTGCTGCCAAAGGCGAACCATGGCGCGTGACGGTGCTCGATACCGGGCCCAAGACGATGACGGGAGGCCGCATGAAACGCGCCCGCGACATAATCGGCAACGAGACCTTCTGCCTGACTTACGGTGATGGCGTCAGCGATGTCGATATCGGTAAGCTCGTCGCATTCCATCGGGAGGGAGGCAAGTGGGCGACCGTGACCGCAGTCGAACCGCCGGGCCGCTTCGGTGTGTTAAATTTTACCGAGGAAAGTCACGAAGTTGCTTCTTTCCGTGAGAAGGACGGCCGTGACGTAGGGTTCGTCAATGGTGGATTCTTTGTTTGCGAACCGCAAGTCTTCAAGTTGCTTGAAGATGATTCAACTGTCTGGGAGCAGGCGCCGATGCGGCGTTTGGTAGAGGCGGGGCAATTGCGGGCCTATCGTCATCACGGTTTCTGGCAAAGCATGGATACGCTTCGAGACAAGCAGGTGCTTGAAGATATCTGGGCCGCGGGAAACGCACCGTGGAAAGTCTGGAAGGATTAATGGAAGGCGAGTTTTCGTTCCTCGAATTTAAGTTAGAGATATCGAATACGGTGTCCGGGCAAGCCCATGAACAAAGGAACCGGAGAGTGCGAGGCCGTTTTTTTGAACGGGATGCGTGGACCCTGGGCGAGGTCCAAAGGAATTGTCGATGATGTCGAGATCTCTGGAGAACATGACGGCTTTGGTCACAGGTGCAAGTTCCGGCATTGGGCGCGCGACCGCCTCACTTCTTGCTCGTTCTAAAGCAAGGGTTGCTCTGGTCGGGCGGCGCCAGGCAGCTCTTGAAGAACTTGCGACGGAGTGTGGATCTCTCGCATCGGCCTATCCTTGCGATATGACAGATGATACGCAGCTCAAGGGACTCGCCACCAGACTACAAGCCGATTTTGCTCGGATCGATATTTTGGTGCATTCTGCAGGGATAATAAAATTAGGCAGGACAGAAACGTCGCCGGTGGCTGATCTTGACGCGCAATATGCGGCGAACGTTCGTGGGCCTTACATTCTGACTCAACTTTTGCTGCCTTTGTTGCGCGCAGTATCGGGACAAATTGTTTTTGTGAACTCATTGATAACCCGCGTAAATAATACCGGCGGCCGCGGTTCTTACGCAGCCACCCAGCAAGCAGTGCATTCGATCGCGAACGCTTTGCGGGATGAGGTCAATGAGGCTGGAGTTAGGGTGACGACGATCTTTCCCGGCACCACGGCAACTCAAAGGCAAGTCAACCTTCACGAAATCTCCGGCAAGCGATATGATCCGGATCGAATGCTGCAACCAGAGGACGTCGCTGAAGCGGTGTTATTCGCGCTAACGATTGGCAGAACGGCAGAAATTACCGATCTGTACCTGCGGCCCATGCTTAAACCTCTGGTCTAGAGCAGGCACGATGCCCTGCACCCAATGCGCTGGATTGACCCGCACGAGATTCTAAAGGACGCAACTCCCACAATCGGAGCTTGATCCAAGATGAATAATGTAGATCATCGTTCGCTTCTGCGTACGGGCACCTCTCGTGCCGACGCAATCCGGCGTGAAACCCTGTCATGAAGTTCATCCCTCTGGGTAATTCAGATGCCCGGCTCATCGAGCTCGTCGTGCACGGCGACGATCGCGGAAATTTCGCGCGAACTTGGTGCGTCAACAGTTTTTTGGAACAGGGGATCGATTTTAGCCCCGTACAAGGCAACACTTCGTTCACGGCAATTCGTGGCACGGTACGGGGGATGCATTTTCAACGCGCGCCGAAAGCCGATGCAAAGTTGGTTCGCTGCACAAGGGGCCGCATTCATGACGTGATTGTCGATTTGCGAGAGGATTCGATAACGCGGGGCCAAATCTACGTCAACGAACTGGCCGGCGATATTGCCACCATGCTTTACGTTCCGCCTGGCTTCGCGCATGGCTTCCAAACGCTATCGAATGACACGATCGTCGAATATCTGATGGGCGTAGAATACGTGCCCGATCTGTACGACGGCTTTCGCTATGACGACCCGATGATCGGTATCTCCTGGCCCGAAACGGTGGCCGCGTTGTCCGCCAACGATGCTGGCTGGCCATTGCTGGCCGATCGGAATTTTCGGCTAGGAAAGCGAGGCAGCTAATGCCGGGCAGGAAGGGTGTTTCCAATTCGGAAGAGCGTCCCCCCATCGATCTCCATGGTTTGGTTCGGGAACTCTTTCCGATCAACCGAAGCCTTACCGGAGCGGGCGTTCGCGAAACGCTGGCGACCCTGGCTCGACATATTCAATTAGAGGTCACGGAAGTTCCCAGTGGGACTGCGGTGCTCGATTGGCAAGTCCCGCTGGAATGGAACATCCGGAGCGCGACAATCAGGGCGCTCGACGGTCGGTATCTCGTTAATTTTGCGGACAACAATCTGCACATCGTAGGCTACAGCAAGCCGATACGTAAAGAGGTAAGCCGCGCTGAGCTTGCGCAGCACGTCCACACGCTTCCCGACCAACCCGAGCTTATTCCCTATCGCACGGGTTACTTCGCCGACGATTGGGGATTCTGCATGCCGGACAATCTTTGGCGAACGATGCAGGACGAATTTTACCGCATCGACATCGACAGCGATCTTTCGCCGGGATCTCTTACCTATGGGGAGCTGTTTTTGCCAGGGCAGATGCCGGAGGAAGTGCTGATCACCGCTCACCTCTGCCATCCCAGTCTGGCAAACGACAATCTTTCCGGGATTGCAGTCGCCCTGGCGCTGGCAATGAGGCAAGCGCGGCTTCCACGGCGACTTGGCTACCGCTTTCTGTTCATTCCAGCGACCATAGGCGCAATCACGTGGCTCGCTCGCAACGAGGGACATCTCGCCAAAATTCGATATGGGCTGGTATTGACGTGTGTCGGCGACGCGGGCCAGTTCCATTACAAGCGGAGCCGTAGCGGCGCATCAATCGACAGTGCCGTCGCCCACGTTCTTCGCCATTCCGGTCACTCGCACGAAATCGTGCCTTTTAATCCTTATGGCTATGACGAGAGACAATTTTGTTCGCCGGCCTTCGATCTTCCGGTGGGCTGCCTGATGCGCAGCGTTCATGGGACTTTCCCGGAATACCACACGTCGGCAGACAATACCGATTTTGTGAAACCCGACGCACTAGATCAATCCTACGAGGTGTTGGCTGCTTTGCTCGACCTGCTCGATGCTAACTGGAGCTATGTACGAACCGACGGCAGGGGCGAACCCCAACTAGGCCGTCGTGGGCTCTATCGGGCGATCGCAGGGCAAAAGGAGGCAGGCGGCGCCAGCCAAATGGACCTTTTGTGGCTTCTGAATCTGGCTGACGGTAAGTACAGCTTGCTCGAAATTGCAGAGCGCGCTGGCATACCATTCGGTCGCCTTCAGAAAGCCGTCCGCCTCGCACTGGATGCTGATCTCA
Organism: Bradyrhizobium erythrophlei; assembly: GCF_900129425.1. Classification (NCBI taxonomy): domain Bacteria; kingdom Pseudomonadati; phylum Pseudomonadota; class Alphaproteobacteria; order Hyphomicrobiales; family Nitrobacteraceae; genus Bradyrhizobium; species Bradyrhizobium erythrophlei. The sequence goes on from NZ_LT670817.1 coordinate 1,073,021, forward strand.
TCCGAGAGGTTGTTCTCGATTAGCAGCGCCTGTCTCACGTCAGCAGGGTAAGAACTGCGGCGCCAGTTTGATCCACGAACCTGAAGTTCCGGCTACGCCGCCGATCAAGATTAGGCGTGAGATTGTCCCGCGCTCTCTTGGTTTCCAGCGGTGAAGCCGCCTATTGGGGGCGGCGGCGTCGAACGCGGCAGATTACTGATCTGTCCCCGGGCTGCGTGAGGCGGTTGATATTCGCACATTGTGCAGAAGAACGACAAGTTACCCAACTGGGCCGACTTTCTATTCCGCAGTAAGCGGGATTTGCGTCAGCTCAGCGATAGGCTTGCCGTAATCTGGATGAGCGAACAGGTGGGCGACAAAAATCTGTTCATGCCATATTTGAGGAATTCGCCTATTCGAAAACCGTAGACCGCTGACAGGCGCAATTTTGATGCTCTCATGGTTCGCGTTAAATTCCTTGATCGCCAGCAGCTCACCGGTAAATTCGTTGTAGGCCCAATCAATATCGCCCACCATATCGTCGAAGTAGCAGGCAACCCGAGGCAACAGATACCGATGCTTTGTCTCGAAAATCTTTAACGCCGTGACCGTCGAGGAATAGTAATCGAGATCGAAAGCTATAAATCCGATGGGCGGAGGATTCTCTTGCTCGACAAAGCCTCGCAGGGTTTGCGCAACGTCGCCGAGGATCAGCCTGGCTGACTTGAGACGAGCTTTCAGTTTGGGGACGTCCATGGCAAAATAGCCGGATTGCCAAAGATAAGGCATGTCGCGGTAGTCCTGCGGCGCTGGCATGCCCTTTCCGGTATCAAAGCCGAACACCATGACCTCAACGCCGGTCTCAGCGTGGACTGCTTCGGCATGTCGTTCCATTGCCACGAGCCCCGCGCCGCCGGCAACACCAAATTCGATGCATGAAATGCGCGAATACCCGAGCTTCCGTGCGAGCATCGCAGACTGCAGCATACAATGTCCGTAATGCGCCCGATCGATCGTGCCGTAATCGAGTTTGCGTTGATAAGTTTTTACAATGCCGAAACGTCGATCGAGGGCTCGGATGAGAAGATAGCGAGCCGGGATCGGATCTTGCGAGAGTAGGGTGCGTTGCAACGACCTGCGTAATCCACCGGTCAGCCTGTTTTCACGAAGCGACATCTATCCCTCGAAAAAATTATACCCGTCTCCCCGAATCAATTTTTGATTGTTCGTTTTTCACGATGTCCGGAGAACCGCCCAGCACCGATCGCCACCGGAGGTGAGCAAATACAGCCAACACATCCTTTTGAGAGTCTTAACGGGCTCCATTGGATAGTGACCTCGTTCGACCAATATCTCGGGCCGCGCGCGGAATTAGCCTTTTAGATTAACTTGGAACAAGTTGAAAACAAATAATAGCCGGGGCAGGTAATTCTTCTGTTGAATTTAATGCCCATCCAGTTAAGATTTAATCTGTTTAATTGTTACGAAGGGCATGCATGGGTTCGTACCGCGCAATCAAGCGCCTTCTTTCAACTGAAGGCGGGCGAGCCCGCATCATCTCGGCGTTAAATCGGTCTGTGCGCCAGTCTTCGCCCGTTGCCGCGGTGCAAGTCGTGCCTTGCCGGGCGCACGACCGCAGCTATCCCAGCCGTGAGGTCGAAGCGGTAGTCCCGCCTGAACAGCAATGGAAATCCACTTCGACCTACTTTCTTGCATGTCTTGGAACCGTATTGGGTTGTTATGCTCTTTTCTTGAGCGGCCTCTTGCTGTTACGGGCGAGTGGCAACCTCCCCCCGCCGATCGTCACGAACAATTTGTGCTTCGACGAGAAGATCCACTGGATGAGCTACGAGCTTCCATCATCCACTCCCGATCTATTGGTATTTGGTTCCTCGGTCGCATGGCGGCATTTTGACGGCGGCCAGGCCATTGAATCGGGTTTGGCGAAAAATCCATACAATTTGGGATTTTGTGGCATGCGCTTGAGTCAGACGGCATTCGTTGCGAGGTATTTTCTGACCAAACAAAAATTCCAATATCCGGCTCGCGCGGTTGTCATTGTGTCACCTCAGGATTTCGAGGGCTGCCCCGGTTCGGAAGAACAAGTGTTTTCGAAACCAGATGCCGATGTGGCTATCTTTTCGCAGACGCACGGATGGGAACTGTATTTGAAAAATGTCGATCCGGTGCCGTTTGTAAGAAATGCAAGCGCAGTCAAGGCGATGCGAAGCGGCGCGAATGACTTAAACCGCCTGATGTTTACCAAATATGGTGATGGTCCCGTTGACAGCACCCACAGTCGCGATCTGACCTACGGTCCTGTCACGAATCTGAAGCAGGAATGTTTCGTCGCTCTAAAGGACCTCGTCCAGCAATTTTCCGGTCACAAGATGCAGACCATGCTTGTTCTGACGCCGATCAGCCCTCAATGGCTTTCGAGGTACGATCCGGACCGCCGTATTCTGGGTGAAGTGCGATCCCGCTTGTCAGAAGCACTGAAGGACTCCGATGTGCGGGTTTGGGATGCAAGCGAGAACAAATCGTTTTCTGAATTGGATTTCACCGACGCTATTCACTTGCGGTGGTCTGCGGTAAGACGGTTCATGACCGCGATGGCCGGCTTCGCAACTAACGGCACGTGAGCGGATAGACGAATGCTGTTCAACTCTCCCGAGTTTCTTCTTGGCCTTTTGCCAATCTCTTTGCTCGTTTTTTTCTGCTTTGGCGTTATGGGATTTCATCGCACCGCCATCATGTGGCTCACGGCCGTTTCGCTGTTCTTTTATGGTTGGTGGAATATCTCTTACGTTCCCCTTCTGTTGTGTTCGGTCTCGTTCAATTTCTTGATTGGCGAAATACTTCGCGGGGGTGGTTCCCGGGGCTGGGTTGGCCTGGGCGTTGCCGGAAACGTCATCCTCCTCGGCTATTATAAATATTCCGGCTTTTTAGGGCAGGTCATTTCCGACGTTGCAGGTCTTAGCTGGACCGTTCCTGCCGTCATACTTCCGTTGGCGATATCGTTTTTCACGTTCCAGCAGATTGCCTATCTTGTCGACTGTCGTGCCGGGCTGGTGAAAGAGAGCAGCTTTTTGAATTATGCGGCGTTCGTAACATTTTTCCCGCATTTGATTGCAGGACCCATCACCCATCACAAGGAGATCATTCCGCAACTCCAATCGATGCGCATTTTCAGGCCGCAGCCGCTTCTGCTCGCGCTGGGTGCAACGATCTTCCTGGTGGGGCTCTTTAAGAAGGTTGCTATTGCCGACTTCCTCGCGCGCTTTGCAAATCCGGTATTTGAGGCGGCAGCGAACAATCAGCCGTTGACTGCGATCGATTCCTGGATCGGGGCGTTTGCTTATACCCTTCAACTTTACTTCGACTTCTCCGGCTATTCGGACATGGCGATCGGCGCTGGATTGCTGTTTGGCATACATCTGCCGCAAAATTTTTCGTCGCCATTGAGGTCAACGAACATCGTAGAGTTCTGGCAGCGTTGGCACATGACGCTGACCCGCTTCATTACGTCATACATATATAATCCGATCGTTTTTTCCTGGAGCAGGTGGCGGGTTCGTCAAAAATTGCCCTTGGTTCAGCCTGGCCGCACCAAACTGGGAGCGTTTGTTTCGCTGATTCTGGTGCCTGTTATGCTATCGATGTCGATTTCGGGCATTTGGCATGGGGCAGGTTATCAGTTCGTCCTGTTCGGTGCGCTGCACGGCACATACATTGTTATCTATCACTCGTGGCGGGAAATAAAGTTGCGAATGTGGCCTGCTGGTTCCTTGAAGTTTCCGCCTGGGCGTCCATTGGCAATCGGGCTTACTCTGGTCTGCGTTGTCCTAAGCATGGTGCTATTTCGATCGGTGAGCGCAACTGCTGCATTCCACATGTTCTCCTGCATGTTCGGAGCCAACGGCATTGTCGTCCCCCAAGGCGTGGCAAATCTTCCGGTGATCGGTACTTTGGTACATGTGTTGGAGTTGAAAGTTGGAAAGCAGATGTTTCTCTATTCTGATCCGCTAATGTTGATCGGCCCGCTGTTGGTGCTCGTTATGATTGCTCCGAACATCTACGAACTGATGGGGGACTATGAGACGGCTCTAACGACAAAATCGTCGAAGCCTGAAGGTGCTTTTGGCAGACTATCTCTGTCGGAACTGCGGTGGCGTCCGAACTTCAGATATTCGTTTTTCATCGGAATCCTGGCGTTTATAAGCGTGGCCAAGCTGATGTCGAATGCGCCTTCGGAGTTTATCTATTTTCGCTTCTGAAAGGGCTCTCATGGAATTTCATCATTGGCTTCCGGTCTGTGGGACCTTCGCTTCGCAACTGAAGGAACTGGACGATGCGCCGCCAGCTCAGCAAATAGCTAGACTAAAATATCTCTCTCAATGTCGGCTCGATTTCATTAAGACCAACGCCCTAGCAGAAAGGATAGAAAACTTAATTCCAGGGTTGACCACGGACAACGCAGTCGAGTGCGGTCCAGCTGTGAACGTTGCCCTTCTTTCATCACACACAATGTCTCACCTGACGGGCGGGATCATCGTGGGTTCTCTTAGAAGAGGCTTCAAGGCGAATCTGTTCGTCGGCCAATATGGACTCTACCGCACCGAGCTCCTTGAGCCAGATCCAGGTTTACAGGCCTTTGCACCGAACGTTATTGTTATCGCGACAGATATTCATGATCTCAACATTGAGATTGCGTTGGATGCAAGTGATGGCGAGGTTATGTCTGCCGTCGACGCAAAAATCTCGGAACTTGTTGAGATCTGGCGGCACGCAAAGCGTAATTTCAAAGCCACCATTGTTCACCAGACCTTGCTCAACACGCACTACCAGATGTTTGGATCGTACGAAGGTTTGCTTCCCGGCACGCCCTACAATGTAATTGAACGGTACAATACCCGGTTGCGCGAAGCCGCTTCGCGAGAGAGGGTTCTTCTCCTTGATATCGATCTGCAGGCCGCCATAAAGGGCCGCGAGAATATAGTGGATCTGGTACGTTGGCATCAGGCGAAGCAACTTGTGAGCCCCATCCTGGCGCCGTGGTACGGCGACTTGCTCGCGAGAGTAATAGCGGCAGTTCACGGATTGTCCAAAAAAGCAATCGTGCTGGACCTTGATAACACGCTGTGGGGTGGGGTTGTTGGCGATGATGGCATCGAGGGGATAGTACTGGGGCAAGGAAGCGCGGCTGGCGAGGCATACGTCGATTTGCAAAAATACCTGCTGCTTCTTAACCGGCGTGGAATTATTTTGGCGGTTTGTTCGAAGAATGACACCGCCGTTGCCGAGGGTGCATTCGTCAATCATCCCGACATGGTGTTGCGGCGGGAAGACGTCGCGTCGTTTGTCGCGAATTGGGATGATAAAGCAACCAATATACACCGGATAGCGGCGGAATTGAACATAGGGCTCGATAGCCTTGTCTTCGTCGATGATAACCCTGCCGAACGGGACATTATACGGCGAGAGCTGCCAATGGTGGCGGTTCCGGAACTTCCGCGCGATGTAGCCCACTATGCATCATATCTGAGTGATGCGGGGTATTTTGAAGCCGCAAGCTTTTCCCAGGAGGACAGAGAACGCGCCAGCCTTTACAACGCTAATTCCATCAGGCAGCAAGGGTTAAGCCAGGCTACGGACATCGAAGGGTTCCTGAAGAGTCTGAAGATGAGACTCGAGGTTGGGCCTGTTTCGAAAATGAACATTGGGCGCGTAACCCAGCTCACGAATAAGACGAACCAATTTAATCTCCGCGCAGTGAAATACACGGAGCAGGAGGTCAACCGTCTGGCGCAAGATCCGCGATCGTTGGCTCTCCAGTTTCGATTGAAGGACAAGTTTGGCGATAATGGTATAATCGCTGTAGTTATAGCGCGACCGGACGAGCGTTGGCCGGACGACACCCTTTTTATAGACACTTGGCTGATGAGTTGCAGAGTCCTCAGCCGAGGGGTCGAAGCAGCGACGCTTGAAGCATTGAGCAAATGCGCGATGCAAATGGGAATTAGGCGTCTGGTTGGCGAGTATCGATCCACCAGCAAGAATAAAATGGTATCGAACCACTACGGAAAGCTTGGTTTTCTGCCCTTACACAGCAGCGACAGCGATGAATCGTCGTCGACAGTCTGGTGTATGGACTTATCGCAAATTGAGAAATGCCCGCATCACATTGAGGTAATCATTGCACATGTCCAGGGAACAGATCTATGCCGAGCTCACGAAGATATTTCGTGAAGTCTTTCGGGATGAAAATCTAGTTATTGCCGGATCGACAACGGCGGAAGATATCTCCGGATGGGACAGCACCGCGCACGTCAACTTGCTGTTGGCGATTGAAATGCACATGGGAGTTACTTTTCATACGAGCGAAATCGACGAGATGCGGACTGTGGGAGATCTGGTCGATGCAATTGAGCGAAAATTAGCCAAATAGGATTTCAGTCTTGCGGGCGGGTTCGAAGCGTTAATTCAACGCCTGGTGTGGTGGCCCGGAACTGGCTGCCGAGCTTCATTGTGATTGATGAAATGGAAAATTTTTTTGGTTTCAGGTTTCATCACTTGGGTCTGGCCGCGCAAACGCCCGACCCGGCAAAAAACTTTCTACTTGGGCTCGGCTATCGTGTTGGTGAAACCATCTTCGATCCCCTGCAGAACGTTCGATTAACGTTGTGCGAGCACCGATCAATGCCGACGGTTGAGATTGTTAGTCGGGGGGAGGGTAAGGGGCCCTTGGATTACTTACTTTCCAGACATAGTGATGGTCTAATTTATCACCTCTGTTATTCGACGGACGATCTGGACCGAGCACTTCAGGCAGTCATTGACGCCGGCTTGCGACCTCATTGCGTATCCGCTCCAAAGCCGGCTATCCTTTTTGCCGGCAAGATGGTCTCGTTCTATCAGATAATTGGCATGGGCTTGATCGAAGTTATCGATGAAAGGGAATGATCGGCGACAGCAGATTGGCTGTAATTCAGCGCAGGTCAAGGCAACCCGAGAGCCGCCGGGATAAGTGTTTGAGCGTAAGGTAAGGGCTGGGGCGAAAAAAATTGTCTGCTCCGCATCGATTGTTGTGATCAGCACGGCTGCGCGAATAGGCTGAGATCAATCGAGTTTGCCAAGCAGGTTTAGGGATTGCTGTCAGCAACCGACTTAGAGAATCGTTTTGACTGGTTGCGCAGGAAGCCAACGACTTTTGACTCGAATCCATCCGGACAGCCTGCAAGGCGCCACAGTACAAAGATCGAGCTTGCATAGACCGATGCGGCAACGCCGACGACCACGGCCACGCCAAACACCAGCGGGCCATAGACCCTTGTTTCTGATAGCCAGTCGTGGAACGGCATGACGGCCATCGCCATAAAAACGCAGCTGAGCATCGATCGCCACGGACCGAACAGTTGCGTGCGTATCGGCAGCCCGATTAGCTCGCGAACCGCGAACATCGAACATCCGGCCACGAGTATCGCGGTTATCAAACGTGCCGCGAGAACACCGGCAATTCCGTAATATAGCGCGCCGATCAGAACGATCGGTAGCCTAACGGCGAATTCAATCAAGCTGAGCCGAAGAAAAATGCTTGTTTTGCCAAGTGTCATGGATAGCGGGGCAAGCGGAGCGATTAATAGCGAAGGGACCACGGCAAGAGCAAGCAGGCGAAGAATGGGGGTGGCCTCAAGCCATTGTCCACCAAGAACCAGCCGGATCAAAGGTTCAGCAACCAGACTCATCCCGACCATCATCGGCAGTCCAACCGCAACCACCGTCGCCGCACTATTCCGATAGGCCGCCGCCAGCCTGCGACCGTCATTTCTGATCAGCGAAAAAGCAATCATGAGAGGATTGAGGACCTGGAACACGATCACCTGGGACGGAAGGATGGCCAGATTGGAGGCCATAGAAAACCGGCCCAGTTCGGGACGGCTAATCAGGCGGCCGAGTATCAGTTGATCCATTTGCCAATTGATGGCGTTCACCGCCTGAGAGGCGGTGGACCAACCGATAAACCCTGCGAATTCGTGCCATTCCCGAAGCGTAAACTTCGGTCGGTAGGGCGCGACAACGTAGGAAACAACGTCCAGGACGATAGGAAAAGCGATGGTGCCGGCCGCAATTGCCCAATAGCTCCGGGTCTCCCATGCCAGACCGACCGAAACCACGAAGCTCGCGCACTTTCCGGCGAATTCACACAGGGCAAATGCTTTGAAATCGAGGTTCTTCGAACGTTCGATCAATCCTGCGCTGAGCACACTGCGCGCTGCAGGTGAGATCGCCAGTGCGCAGACCAGCCCGATCAAGCGATCATCTCCATAGATTTGGGCCAAAGGCCAGGACAAGGAGAACAGGATCAGCGCCACCGCTGCTCCCCGCAAACAGGAGATCGTGAACGCGGTATCGTAATGAGCTTTCGTCACCACCGGCAGCCGAACGACTGCCTGGCCCACCGGTAGTTCCAAAATGGCCTCGACAACCATCACAACGGACATGGCGATCGCGACGAGACCAAAATCCGCCGGCGACAAAAGACGTCCAAGAACCACGATTGTTGCGAGATCAAGACAACGCGCGACCAATTTCGACGCAATGAGAACCGTCGCCCCGGCGGCGGTGCGACCACTTACCTTGTGAGGAGAAGCGTCCAATACTTGAATTTCCTTAATCGCAAGGCCGACGGCAAAACCCATGAGAGAACTTGAGCGAAGTCAATATCGACGCCGCCCGAGTGATTGGGCTCAATAAGCGCGCCTGTCGACACTTGAGTAGTTATCCTTGTCGCCCGTTGGTCGCGCGGCGTCACGCCACATTGCATCGCGCGCCAATGGCGAGGTGCTGATTCGTGCCCGCTCGCTCGGTCCGGGATCCTCTTCCGCCATTATCGACGTGCCGGCCGGTTCCGCGATGACCGGTCGCGGCCTTACCACGGAGAAGGGCCTTTCGAAGACAATGCGGTTAATCCCAACTGGCAACGCGCTGCTTTTGCGTACAACGTGGTATCCAGGAATGGCCAGCGGCATTGGTTCACCCATCCCAGGAGTTTGAACGCCGGAAGACACCGTTGGCACCACAGACGGGGCACGAACCGAAGTTTAACAGCCAGTGTAGCGAGAATCTGGCGCTTCGCGCAACGCACGCAAGTAAGCCAGGCCGTATTCGATAAGTTCATTGGCATCGCTCTTCCCGGCTGATGAAAGCGTTCCGATATAATTGGCAATTTTCGCTCTAATTTCTTCTCGACTCTTATTATCCAAAATAGCGCCAATTTCCGTAGAATTCATAATTCGATCAATAATTTGGTCCATTGAATTGCTCCAAACTAAATCCCACGTTTACAGCGTACCATTTTTATGCATTAAATGTGCCGGTTTTTCGTTCGGTTCAGCGGACCGGTGCGTGCGAATTATAAGTTCGTTTTTTATGCCGTTGTTGACCAATTCCTGATATTTTACACGGGACGAAGCTCTCGACCTGATCAAGTTCATGCATTGTTACGGAAGTGCTGCTTCGCGGCGCCAGCGATTTTGCCGGTCGTCTAGGCTGCCTCTCCATTAAATTGGCAAGCTTCCATGGAACGGCTTTTTGAAGAGACGGTGTTGGTGCTAGGCGGCGCGGGCTTCATCGGCCAGATGCTCGTCCCATATCTCCTCGCGGCGGGTTATCGTGTTCGCGTTATGGTGCGCGGACCGGCGGCGGCGCTAGCCTCCATTCAGAACGATCGTCTGGAAATCGTCCGCGGCGATATCCTCAACGAAACGGACCTCGAGGCAGCCTTTCGCAACGTCGCCTCCGTTGTCCATCTCGCCCATGTCTGGGGTTCGACTTGGAATGAATTTTGGCGCAACAACGTCGAGCCGACGCGCAAGATCGGAGAACTCTGCATCGTTCACAACGTGAGGCGGCTGGTCTTCGCCGGCACCATCGATTCCTACTATGCGGGCTCCAATGCAGGAACAATCACGGAGAAGACGCCGTTCGACCGCAATCTCAAGCGGCGCAACTACTACGCGCGTTCGAAGGCTGCGGCTGAGCAGATCCTCACCGAAATGTACAAGCAGCAGCAATTGCCGCTGGTCATCGTCCGCCCCGGCATTGTGATCGGTCCAGGAGGGACTCCTTTTCACGGAGCTGTCGGGCGCTTCTCGGGCGACCTTTGTGAGGTGTGGGGAGAAGGGACCAATGCCTTGCCACTCGTCCTGGTGTCAGACGTCGCTGCCGCAATGGTGCGCGCGCTTCAAGTCGACGGCATCGAAGGCGAATCCTTCAACCTCATCGATCGTCCCCTGCTGACGGCGCGCGACTATCTGGACGAACTGCAAAAGCAGACAGGCAAACCCCTCAAAGTCGTCCATCGCCCGATATGGAAATTCTTCCTCGCCGACCTGATCAAATGGTTCGTGAAGGCCGCGACCCGTCATTCCGATCGTGCGCGCATGCCATACTATTATGACTGGGAAAGCCGCACCCAGAAAGCGGCTTTCAATTCCGACCATGCGCGCGTCCGACTGGGGTGGCAGCCCGCATCAAACCGGCAGCGTCTCGTCGATGAAGGGATCGGCAGCGCGGTTCGATACTGGCGATCATCGCCGCGACGCGGGGCCGGAACAAGGATCGAGAACCTGGAAACCCGACCGGCCGGCTCGCTGTTCGAGGCGGATGTCGCGATCATCGGCGGTGGCGCGGCCGGTTTGACCATCGCCCGCGAATTCATGAACACCGGGGTGGATGTCCTCATTCTTGAGAGCGGTCTCGATGGCGAGAGTCCCGTCCATGCCGAACTCGATCGCCTTGAATGGCTGAACGATCCGAAACGGGAGGCATCCTTAAACTTCCGCAGAACGTTTCATCAGAAAAGCATGCCCTGGTTCGATCCGGACGTTCAGCCCTATGGCGTTCGCTGCCGGGGGCTCGGCGGCTCGACGGCCTGTTGGGGCGGAAAATCGGCGACCTTCGACGATATCGATTTTGCCAAGCGCGACTGGGTGCCGAATTCGGGCTGGCCGTTCAGCCGAGCGAGCCTCGAGCCGTATATCGAACGCGCGGCCGAGGTCCTGAACCTCGGCCCCAACATATACGATGAAAAACTGTGGCCGCTGATCGGCAAGAACATCAAAAGGCCGCGGCTGGACAGCACGAAGCTGCGGTCGTTTTTCTGGCAGTTTGCCCGCTCGCGCCTGGTCGCCGTCTCGGTCATGAATCTGGCCAACGAATTCAGAGCGCAGCGCGCCGACAACGTCCGCACGCTGATCAACGCCACGGTCGTGCATGTCGACACCAATACGGAAGGGGACAGGGTCACGGGTCTCGAAATCAGCACGATCGACGGTGCGAAGTCGCATGTGAGGGCGAAGGTTTTTGTCCTCGCGGCGGGCGGCATTGAAAATGCGCGCATCCTGCTGAATTCCAACCGACAGCAGAAGAACGGTCTCGGCAACACTTACGACAATGTCGGCCGATATCTGATGGATCATCCCGGCGGGCGCATCGGCTATTTCAAGAAAAGCGATGTCAAGCGCGCCAGGTACCTCGGCTTCTACTCGATCGTTCCGAAAAACGACAGCATCATGTATATGCACGGCCTGGCTCTCTCCCCGGCCGTCCAGGCCCGGATGAAGCTGCTCAATACCGCCGTGTACGTGCTGCCGGAAATTTCCCCGCGGGATCCGTTCGGGGCCGTCAAACGTCTCTTGACGTTCCAGACCACAAATCTCGGCGGCGACCTCTGGCTCCTGGTCTGCAGCTTGCCGCTTCTCGCCAAGGGATTCGCCATCAAACTGTTTTACAGTCCGGTCTTCCCGGAGCGTCTGAAGCGGAAAACTGTCAACCTGCTGATGGCAATCAATCCCGGCTTCGTTGTCCGCGAGTTTCTGAGCATGCGCGTGCCGCATCGGCTGGACCGGATGGGCGTCCATGTCATCGTTGAACAGCCGCCGGACCGCGAAAATTGTCTCGTCCTCTCCGAAAGCACGGATGCCCTCGGAATGCGGCGCGTCACCGCGCATTGGCGGATTTCAGCGAATGAGCGCCGCAGCGTGGCGGCGATCGGGCAGTTCCTTCATGATGAGTTGCCGAAAGCCGGCATGCCTGCGCCGGCTATCGACGAATGGATCATGCAGGATCGGCCGGACGATGCCGTGCTGGTCGACATGGCGCACATCTTCGGAACGACCCGCATGTCTGATGACCCGCGAACCGGGGTCGTCGACAGCCAGGGCAAGGTCCACGGTGTTGGCAATCTGTTCGTCGCCGGCAGCTCGATTTTTCCGACGAGCGGTCATGCTAACCCGACGCTCATGATATTGTCCCTTGCCATCCGGCAGGCCGACGAAATCAAGCGGCGGTTCTTCGCGGACACCTATTGTGGCGCTGAGCAACCGCAAGATTTGAGGAAGGCGTTCTCATCGGTAGAATAACCGCCGCTTGGGTGCTCGCGGGAACCCTTTGGCGTTGGAATTCATTGTTTCGGAGCAAGGAGGCTTCAATGCGATCAATCTCTCTTTCTGTCGCGGCGTCGCTCGCACTCGTTTCCTCGGTGGCGTTCGCGCAGCAAACGCCGCCTGACACTGGCGCACCGCCGCCAGCCATGATGCCGCCAACCGCCGGTGCTGCGCCCCAAGTCGGAGGTCCGCTGATTTCGGAGTCGGACACTGGCTTGAACAAGGTTGCCGCAGACGGCGTTTCGACACAGTCCGTAAGAGCCGTTGGCTGCAGCGTCGCGGCCAGGGAGACTGACGGAACGACTACCTGCATCGGAATTCCGGGGCCGGTTGGGAGCCTAAGAGCAAAAGCCAGTGTTGCTCGGTAACCAATGGACTTTCGACAGGAATTCGTTGACGGCTTCAACGTTCCTGACGGACCGGAAGGGCGCGTCAGCCGAGAGTTGCGGAACGTCCTCTTCGGGCATGGAAACAACGGCAAGCGATCTTTTTGATGGGTGTTTGGAACCTTGCGCGGTTGTCCGCGTTCCCGTTGGGAGATCTCACCCTAGTCAATTCGCTTCGGTCCTCATGTCCACACCAAGATGTCCTCACTGCGATCGGCCGATGTCGCTCGCACCGCAATCCCTCCGGCCGATCTTCGGCGATATTTGCGCATTCGAGTGCTCGCCTTGCGACCATACTCTCCTGCTAAAAGTCCCGCTCGATCCGACACAGCATGCAGGACAGATTTCATTACAAGACAATTACCCCGACAAGCGGTCTTGATTTAAACCCTTTGCTGTCCCGGGGGAGTCACTTTCTTCGCAAAAGTGTCATCAGACGCACCGGAACGCTATTGCATGGGCAACGGATCGCGCAGGAGTGCGCACAGCGCCACCGTCATTTCCACTGTGATGATCCATTCGTCGCTTGGCGTTTGCCCCGCTATGCGCCAAGTGCCGTCTTCGACTCTGCTGAAAGTGCGTCAACCTGGAAGCACTAAGGTTGCTTCATATTGACTTCCAACGCCGTAAACGGCGTAAATGAGTGTCCCAATCAGCTCGTAGCCGCGACATCTATTGTTACCATCACCAGCTCCGCACTTTTTCTGGAGGTGATCGTATGTATGAATTTGAGTGGCACAAGACCCATGGCGACCAAACGATCGCCTCCGCCAACGTTATTGTCCCGCTTCTAAAATCGATCATTGATGTTAGTTCTGTATTGGACGTCGGTTGCGGGGATGGGCGTTGGCTTGCTTGTTTCGAGTCATCCGGCGTGCGCTCAATTTGCGGGGTTGACGGCGCATGGACTGACCAAAGCCGCCTTTTGATCCCCCAGCGTTGTTTTACGGTGCAAGACCTGGCGAAGCCTTTTGATCTCGGCCAACGGTTCGACGTCGCCATAAGCCTCGAGGTCGCAGAGCATGTCGCCTCGGAATATTCCATCCAGTTCATCGAGAATTTGACAAAGCACAGTGACGTAGTTTTGTTCGGCGCGGCAATCCCTTTTCAAGGAGGTTTCAGACACATCAATGAGCGCTGGCAGTCATATTGGGTAAGTCTGTTCGATTCCCAAGGGTACCATTGCTTTGATCCGTTTAGATCGCAAATTTGGCAAAGACAGGATGTCTCCGTGTGGTACAGACAGAACATGCTATTGTACGTGAGACGCGAACGGCACGATCTGACATCGCGCATAAAAAGCCATCTGAATTTGAATCACATTGCGGAGATGCCGATCGATGTCGTCCATCCGGAACGATATGAGGCCATCGCCTCTTACTCGCAAATAGCCTTCAGACCCCTTATGCGGAAGCTACCGAAATTAGCTGCGAAAAAGCTTGCGGATGTAATAAATCGCAGAATTTAGGGATCTCATCAGTTTTGCCGGCGTCTTCGATCGGAAAGAAGCCCGGATCAGTGTTCTTGACGCCTTGCGACGGCTATCAACGGCGGATTCAAGGTTCGGATTTAGACGCCGGGCTTTCCTGCGGACCAGGATCGTCCTCGGCAAGACTGAAATAGTGTTGCGCCCGCTCTACGATCGTCTCCAACGCTTGACCGGCCTTGTCCCGATCAGCTCTGCCGAACCGAACACCACGGACGGCCCAGTTCGCGTCGAGACGCGACTTGGGGGTTTCACGCTTGATGACCACGCCCGCGAAAGCCTCGCAACCGAGGTCGGCCTTCTTGACAGCCTCTGTGATTGCGGACTGCAAAAGATCGCGCGAAACCGAACTTCGGTCATCGGGCGGTTTCCCGCGTTGCCATATGTTCATACGTCACACCCGAAATATATCGTTACAATTATATGCGAAAATCTCCATAAAATCTAGGTTAGAGCGCTGTCAATTCGTGCGTTCCGATGGGAAGCTTAGTTTAAATTTTGGTTAATACCGTATTCTTCCGGCTTTTCTTGGGCCTTCGGACCGTCGAGCCGCTCGCAATGTTGCATTCATCGGTCTACCAACGCGCTGCTGCGATAAGGTGCCGCATTTCTACGACCCCGCGGCCGAACAGATTGATCGCGGCGATGCCGTCGGCATGATTGCGGAGGAACGTCTTCCACCCTTGGGACGCCGGACCTCTCCGCTTGGCCATATATTTAGCCACGCTCGTCTGTCCGATCGCGATGTCGAGCTTGAGTAGCTCTCCATGGATCCGTGGCGCTCCCCAAAGTGGGTTGGCGGTGCTCATCTCGCGGATCAGTCTGCGTATTTCCAGCGGAACTGGCGGCCGACCACCACGAGGTCGCGACTTCGAGCGCCAGTGCAAACTCCAGTGCAAACGGAAACCCGCACGGTGCCATCTGATTACGGTCCCCGGGCCTAACAATCGCAAGCGCATCAAGAACACGAGGGAAGGCGATAGAGACCAACGAACACCAATCGGTCGATGGCCCAAAAGTGTGTTTCTTGGGGGCAGTTCGTCGCAGAACAATGATCTGTTGCAGCAACGTTAAAATCTCTGCCTCGAGCGCTGCCCGCGGCCGAAAACAGATCGACAACCGCCCAGCGCCCAGAGTGCAGTTGGCCAAGATAATAGTCGAGCGGTGGCGGAATATCGAAATTGTCTTGCTGCCAACCCGTCACGCGTGAACACCTGCGACGGACTGCATCACATCATGGATGCGGATGCGCAGGTCTTATCGGGTTCTGCTTTGCCCCAACAGAACAGCGCCGATACTACCCAGGGTCGCTAGACCCTAAAGGAAGTCGAACTGGGCACCGCATCAGTTTCCCGCCGCTTCGCTACGTTCGCTTCAGCAAGTTTTTTGATGTTCACCACGCCACAGCCCTTCATGATGTTATACTTCATGTCTGAAATCGGAGGCTGCCATGTTGAATTGGCGTTATCTCATGCTTGCCATCGCATTTGCCCTTGTCAACACCGCTTCGTCGACAGACGCCGCGCGGGCTGACGAGAGTGGCTTGTTCAGTCCCGGATTTCCACCGTGGCCGACGCCGCCGAACGCATCCTCATGGTGCCATCGTGTGTGGCAATGCGACCGCCACGGCTGTGCTTGGCAGGGGCTTTGTCCGCCGCAGACTTTCGCCACCTCGTACATTTGGCAGGTCCAGGATCATTGGCCGGCGCAAGCTCTCGCAGGCTACGATGATGCCTGGTGCCGCATCTACGGACCGCGCACTTCGCCCGATTATCGGCAATGCCGCGTGAACAACTATTACACGCGCCTGTTAGTCCCCATTCGGGCGACCAAGTAGAGTCTACTCGTCGCGGCGGCGCGATTTGGATGACATCCTTTCAAGGATCAATTGGCGTGCTGCGATCGGATCCCATCAACCAACGAGTTTGAGAACGATGATTGGGCGCTGGCTACCTGTCGGCATTTGCACAGTTTTGGCACCTTGTTCGGCGATGGCCGCCAACGGCATTCCCGAAAATGCCGCGAACGGTGATCCTTGTGGCGGCATTCGGCCTTGCGATCTTGGCGGAAACTTCCCATCGACGAGATGCTGAAGCAAAAGCCCTACCCGATACGGGGTGTTTGTGAGTCGCGCTGCTTTTGGCAAGCGGTGGTGACCAATTCGCGCTTTTATCCAGACGCAGTCATCGACATCCATGCCCCCGTCAATGCAAGCACCGGCCAGCTCAACCGATTGGCGGCCGATATCCTCATTTCGGAGACGAAATCACCCGGCGTCCAGCACTATCTCAAGGACAGCGGGGCTGGCTATCGCGTCTCATTCACCCGATTGACCGGGCAAGATCTCATCAACATGGGCGTGCCCGCCTGTCGCTAGTAAAGCATTGCGCTCGAGCAAAAAAGGCGTGGAAGAAGCCGTTCGGCAACTTCCCCGCCGGTCCACGGGGTTCAGGGTCACCAGAAGAAAGTAGTTCCGGCCACAATCGCGCTGTTGTGGATTCTTTGACCGATCTGGTTTTCGGCTGTCGTGTAGACGTACTCAGCCTGCAGGTTGACCCACTTCGTCAGCTTGTAGCGGGCGAAGCCGATCCAGGACGAGTTGTCTTTGACGAGGCAACTTGTCCCTGCCGATGTGTTTGGCGGCATTGGTGAACCTAGCGGGCCTGTTGATGTGCATTGCTCGAACACGAAGGTGTTGTCGACTGCATTGGCCGTTTCTAAGCGGCTCACGCCCCAGCTGCCGCCAACAGTGAGAACGTTGTTAAACGTATAGGCAGCCTGCAAGTATCCGCCGTCGGACCTGCGAGCATCGCCAAATGCATCGATTCCGTTGAAGAAGAGACCCGTGGTGCCGACGGCTTTGCCGGTGTAGCCGTAGGCGACGAAATTCCATCCCCACAGGTCGAGCATGGCGAACCCGTCCACGGCCCAAGAGTCGACGACAGCATTGGGATTCAATACTGGTGAAGCTAAACCCGAACCAGTTACGACGGGATTCAACACACAAAGTCCGCCAGACAAGTTGGCACCCGTGCAGTCAGCCAGCTGCCTCTGCCAAAGCCCGCTGGTTGAAAGAGTCAGCTTGGTATCAGGCGAAAAGGCGTTCACGTATGACAGCTTGCCCTGGACCATAGGCGCATCATGTCCGGTGAACAGCGCGTTGGTCGTCGGGTCGCCGCTCGAGGCGCTCACGAGGCAGGGGACGGCGGTGCAGCCGGAGCCTGTTGCCGTAACCGCCGCAAAAAATGGGTTCGTGGCGTGTGTGTCTAATGGCGTCATCACACTAACATAGCCCGTGAACCCGCCGATGGTCGGACTTTTGTAGGTGATCTGAGGAATCCAATCGGCGTAGATATAGCCAAGTCCGATCCGGCCAAGCGAGGTGTTGCTGGGCGCGGCGTTGTCTGGCACCGACCCAACGCCGAACAGAGTAAGATCGTTGAGGATGGCATCGGAAGCGAAGAGGCCGATGTCGCGACCGACCTTGACCGTGCCCCAGGTGGGGGTCCCAATCGTGCCATAGAACTGGCGAAAGTCGATGCCCGGGGTACCGAGACCGATCGGCGAGCCGCTGCTGTTGGCATTTGCGGCCTGGGGAAACACATCGTTGCCGGCGGTATAAACACCCAAATAGGCGCCGATATCCATGCCCGCTTGATGGGTGGCAAGGCTGAGTTGAATTGAACTCGGCAACAAGCCGGCCCGGATGGCAGCGGCGTTATGTGGATCGGCGTTGGCCAAGCCGCCCGTGATAGTCGGCGCAGCAGGGTTCTTGTCCGGGAAATTTTCTACACCGAAGAAGTCGAGGTCGCCCTTGGTGCAGATATCCACTTCACCGACGCGAATGCCGATGCAATTAGGAAGAACGGTCACGTATTCGACCGGAGACTTGAGCGCTTTCGTCGGTACCGCTTCGTCGGCCGCGCTCAACGTCATTGCGCGCGTTTGGGCCTCCGTCAGAGTATTGTTCGACGCCGGCTGGCCATTGGCTTGCGCCACCGCATTGCGACCGGTCGCAGGCTTGGGCGCGGCTTCCACTGCGCGGAGCTTCGCCTCCGCTTCGCGAGCCTTAGCTTCCGCTTCGCGGGCTCTTGTTTCCGCGGCCTGCAGTTTTTGAGCGCTATTTTTCGCTTCGACCTGTTGGCGCGCTTTGATATTATCGTATTCCGAGGGAGTGATAGCTCCCTTCGCCTTCAGCAGATCGAGCAGAGCGTTCGTGGTTTCGTCCGCTCTAGCGTGCGACCATGCCAACGTCAGCGCAGAAAACGCACATACTGCGCATAAACGGTTGATGGTACTTGCCATCTGCTGCGGGAAGTTCATAGCCCCTCCCAAGAAAACCGTTTTGATTTGAGTATCACAGCGCCGTCGCGAGCTATCGGACAGGCGCTCGACTCGAACCGGCAATATTAACAACGCGGAACGCCAAAGCGGGGGCGGCTTCCAGCAGCGTGTCACAGCCCAAGCAGGACGAGAGATGCGTTGATTGCTCTCTGCCCAATTCCCCGACTTCCGAAAAAGATGCCAGCGCTCACCCGTGCTGACACCTCTAGAGGCCCAGAAGCCAGCGGTGATGGTAACCTGACTCCGCGGAGCTCGCATCAGAAATGAAAGGTGTCAACATATTTCTGGGCATCGTGTGACTCAAAAGACACAAAGCTTTATTTATTTGATCAAGCGTTTGGCGGAATGGATCGCAAACCAGATGACAGAAGCCTGCGGATGGGAACAGCTTCCCCGCTATCTGGATCCGCGATCGGGATGGCGCGTATGGTGAAGTTTTCATCCGGCGGATTCGATCAATGGGCATTCGCGATCAGCCGACATCGCCGCGTTCCCCATGGCAAAACGGATACGCCGAACGCCTGATCGGTTCGATCCGACGGGAATGCCTTGACCACGTTGTCGTGCTCGGCGAGGCGGTGTTGTGCCTGTCGACAATCAAATCCGGACATATTGGTGGTGCAGCCCGCCGAGAATTGGGCGGCAAAGAAGATCCAAGATTGCCTGAAGCGGGTTGGGCATCGGTACACATCCAGCGAACGTGGTGGGCCCGGCAGGACTCGAACCTGCAACCAGACCGTTATGAGCGGCCGGCTCTAACCATTGAGCTACAGGCCCCGCCGGAACTGGCGCGCAAGCGCCAGGCAACGGTGCCGACACCCCTTACAATGCGGCTCGCGATCCGGCAATGCCGGGCTGCCGATCGGTAATTCGACGTTAGTGGACGTTAGTCATCGTCATTCCGGGATGGTCCGAAGGACCAGACCTCAGATGCGCAATTGCGCATCGGGGAATCTCGAGATTCCGGGTTCGCGCTTCGCGCGCCCCGGAATGACATATCAAAGCAACGCTCACTCCACCGACACCCCGGCAAACTCCACCACCTTGCGCCACTTGTCGGTTTCGTCGGAAATCAGCTTGCCGAACTCGGCCGGCGTCATCGGCTTCGGGATGCCGCCGGCATCGGTCAGCCGCGCGACCAGCTTGGGATCCTTCAGCGCCTCGCCGACCGCCTTGTTGAGGATATCGACGATCTCGGGCGGCGTGCCCCTGGGCGCGGAGATGCCGTAGAACCCGACCGACTCGAATCCCGGCACGGTCTCGGCGATGGCGGGGACATCCGGGACTCCGGGCCAGCGCTGCGGCGAGGTGACGCCGAGCGCGCGCACGGTGCCGGCGCGCGACTGTTCCAGCGCCGACGGCAAATTGTCGAAGATCAGCTGCACCTTGTTGGAAATGATGTCGGGAAAGGCGATCGCCGATCCGCGATAGGGCACGTGCACCATCTCGCATTTGGTCATTGCCTTGAACAATTCGCCGGACATGTGCACCGAGGTGCCGTAGCCCGACGAGGCATAGGAAACCTTGCCCGGATTGGCCTTGCAGTAGTCGATGAACTCCTGGACGGTTTTGACCGGCATGGCGTTCGACACCACGAGCATGTTGGTCAGCTGCATGATGCTGGCGACCGGCACAGTGTCGCGCATGAAATCATAGGACAAATGCTTGTAGAGCGAGGTCGAGATCGCGTTGTTGGGCGCGACGAACAGCAGCGTGTAACCGTCCGGCGGCGAATTGATTGCGGCTCCCGCGGCGATATTGCCGCCGGAGCCGGCGCGATTTTCCACCACGAACTGCTGGCCGAAATGCTCCGACAGCCACTGGCTCATGATCCGCGCCACGATATCGACCGGGCCGCCGGCGGCGAAACCGATCAGCCACCGCACCGGGCGGTTCGGATAATCGGCCGCCGATGACGGCGCGATGCCGGCCATAAGGCCCAGAAGGCAGACCAGCCCCGTTATCGCCGCGCGCCCTAATCCAGTCATGAAACGCTTCCTCCAAAATGTTTTTTTGAGCCCGTTCGCACATGCTTTCATACAAATCGGAATTTGCCTACATTGCCGTTTGCCGACTATCTTCCCCTGGTCCGCACGTCAGTTGCTTGAGGGCAGTCAATGAATATCGCTCGGGTCGTTTGCGCCGGCGTCCTGTTGCTGGCGGGCAGCGCTGCGGCGCAACAGGGAGGCGAGGCCATTCAAAAGACCACGATTAAGCTGGGCACGGCGACGCCGGGCGGCGGTTTCCCGCTCTACGGCAACAACTTTGCCGAAATCATGAATGCGGCCGATCCGACGCTTCTGATCGAGCCGCGCAACACCAAGGGCAGCAACGAGAATATTCCGCTGCTGGAGAAGGGCGAGCTCGATATCGGCCTGGTCGCGGGCGAGCCTTCTTACGAAGCCTTCATGGGGATCGGGCGGCCTCGCACCAACGTCAAGATCCTGACCGCGATCTATTCGAACCCGGGCATGTTCGTGGTGCGCGCGGACAGCCCGTACAAGACCATTCGCGATCTCGTCGGCAAGCCGATCGCGTTCGGTGCGAAGGGATCCGGTCTTCCGATCCTGTCACGCTACATGCTGGATGGGCTCGGACTAAAGCAGGACGAGGATTTCAAGGCGATCTATCTCGACCATGCCGGTGACGGCCCGGCGATGGTGCTCGATGGGCGCGTAGCCGCGCTGTGGGGCGCCGGCATCGGCTGGCCCGGATTTGGGGCCGTGGCGGCAAGCCCCGGCGGCGCCCGGTTTATCGCGCCCGACGCCGACGAGATCGCGTACATCAGGGCCAAACATGCGTTTCTCAAGCCGCTGACCGTGCCGGCCGGCAGCTATCCCGGCCAGAACAGTCCGATCAATTCGGTCGGCTCATGGAGTTTTGTACTGGCGCGCGCGAGTTTGCCCGACGACGTCGCTTACCGGCTGGCGCGCACGCTGCATGGCGCCGAAACCGCGCTGTGTGCCAAACTCGCGCAGGCCTGCGAGACCACCGCCGCGAACACGGTCGCCGCGGCGCCGAGCCTCGATCTGATCCATCCCGGCGTGCTCAGGTATCTGCGGGAGATTGGGGTGGTGAAGTAAAGAGGCGAATAGCGAGTAGCGAGTAGAAAATGATTCGCTATTCGCCACTCGCCATTCGCTCACTTCACTTCTTCACCATCGGACACGCCGGATCGGGCGGGCCGAACGCGTCCTCGCCCGGAATCTTCGCGAGGACCTTGTAATAGTCCCACGGATATTTGGACTCTTCCGGCTTCTTGACCTCGACCAGCATGAGGTCGTGAACCATCAGATTGTCCTCGCGCAGTCTGCCGTTGCGGGCAAAGAAATCCTCGATCGGCTTCTCGCGCATCTTCGCCGCCACCTTGAGCGGCTCGTCGGTGCCGCTGTCCTTGACGGCGTTGAGGTAGTGCACGACCGAGGAATAGACGCCGGCCTGCCACATCGTCGGCATCCGGTTCATCTTGGCGAAGTAACGCTTCGACCATTCGCGGGTCTTGTCGTCCATGTCCCAGTAGAACGAGGTCGTCAGCATCAGGCCCTGCGCGGCCGGAAGACCGAGCGAATGAATATCGGTGATCAGCGCCAGCAGCGCGGCCATCTGCTGGCCACCCTTCAAGACGCCGAATTCGCCGGCGGTCTTGATCTCGTTGATGTTGTTGGGCGGGCCACCGGCGATGCCGATGATCTTGGCCTTGGAGGCCTGGGCCTGCAGGATGAACGACGACAAATCGGGGGTGGCGAACGGCGGCCGCACCGCGCCGATCACCTTGCCGCCGTTCTTGAGGATCACGGCGGAGGCGTCTTTTTCCAGCGAGTGGCCGAACGCATAGTCGTCGGTGATGAAGAACCAGCTGTCGCCGCCGCGCTTGACCACCTCCTGTGCGGTGCCGACCGCGAGCGCGCGGGTGTCGAACACCCACTGGATCGCATAGGGCGAACAGAACTTGCCGTGGAAATCGGCTGCCCCGGTCGAATGCGCGATGAACATCTTCTTCTTTTCGTTGGCGATGTTCTGCACCGCGAGCCCGACCGCCGATACCGGCACGTCGACGATCAGGTCGACCTGTTCGGTGTCGTACCAGCGCCGCGCGATGCCGGCGCCGATATCGGGCTTGTCCTGATGGTCGCCGACGATCACGCTGATCGGCTTGCCCAGCACCTTGCCGCCGAAATCGTCCACCGCCATTTGCGCGGCGGTCACCGAGCCCTGGCCGGTGGGCGTCGACGCCGGCCCGTTCATGTCGGTGAGAACGCCGATCTTGACCATGTCGTCGGAGATTTGGGCCAGGGCGGCCGGCGACGACAGCATCGCGGCCGCGAACGCCCCGAGCACGGATATGGTTCTGGCTGAAATCACAGATGTCCTCCCATTGCGATCAGGCGCATTGGCCGTATTGCTTGGCCGGGAGCTTAGCTCAGCCGGCCGCTGTTCTTGCAATTATCTAGAGCCGCCGTCAAACCAAGCCGATCAAGCCGCGAACCGGATTTGGCCGGCGGGCGCCGGATCGTAACCGCTGAGCTCGGCGGCGCGCTGCTTCAGTCGTTTCTGCCCCAGAAAGCCGACCAGCGCCTGAATCGACGGCTTGAAATAGCTGCGCTGCCGCATCAGCAGATCGAAGTTCTCCGACAGCAGCGGTACAAAATCGAGCCCCGCCGACTTGGCCGCGGCACGGGTGGCGATGCCGCAGTCGGCGTTGCCGGCGCGGATCGTGGCTGCCAGATCGGGACCGGTGAGGCAGGGCGGATCGAGCCGGCGCAGTTCCTTATGACCGGCGCCGGCGCGCGCCAGCAACACTTCGAGCAGCATCTGCGCCCCGGCGCCGGGCTGCCTGACCGCCATCTGTGCGCCGGACGCAAGAACGTCGGCCATGCTGTGCAGTTGTTTCGGATTGCCGGGGGGCAGCAGAAGGCCCTGTTCGCGCCGCGCCAGTCCGACCAGCACGGCGTCATGCAGTCCCGGTGTGGCACGTACGGCCGAGACATTGGCGTCGGAGGCCGAATCGGCCTCGCTGTGGAAATGGACGGCCGCAGCGATCACCTCGCCCTGTCGCAGGCGCTCGACGCCGCGCGCGGTGCCTTCGGTCAGCGACGCGAGACCGGAGCCGGATTCGCGCAAGGCCCATTCCAGCAGATCGTCCTGGCTGCCGCCGACGATGGGCGGAGGGTCCGCAGCAACCATGCCGGCCGGCCGCACCAGCCCTGAAAGTATCCAGAGATCCAGCTCGTGACGTGGAAACAGCCACTTGCCGGCCACCTTGCTGCAGGGGATCGCGCCTGATGTCACCAGTTCATAGAGCTTGCGCTCGCCAAGCCGCACATAATCAGCAGCCTCGCTGGTGGTCAAAAACTCCATCTGCATTTGTATGCATATTTTTATGCTTGTATTCAATCAATTGACAGTTGTGTAATTCTTGCCGCACCAAGCGGGCGGAGGCGGAGATGTCGAGCCAACTCAGCGCCTGGCAACTGATCATCACTGGCGATGCCGCGCTGTTTGCGATCGTGGGGCTTTCGCTAGCGGTCAGCCTTTCCGCGGTCGCGCTGGCCGCCATCGCAGGCATGCCGCTCGGTGCGCTGCTGGCGCTGACCCGGTTTCCCGGGCGGTCGGTTTTGGTGGTGCTGCTCAATGCCTTGATGGGATTGCCGCCGGTGGTGGTTGGACTGGCGGTTTATCTTTTGCTGTCGCGGTCCGGGCCGCTCGGGGAACTCGGCATTCTGTTCACGCCATCGGCGATGGTGATCGCCCAGACCATCCTGATCGTCCCGATCATCGCGGCGCTGACGCGACAGACCGTCGAAGACCTCTGGGCCGAGTATCGCGACGAACTGACCGCGATGGATGTCGGTCCGGCCAGCCGGATGATGACGCTGCTGTGGGATGCGCGCTACAGCCTGGTCACGGCGCTGCTGGCGGGCTTTGGTCGCGCCGCGGCCGAGGTCGGCGCGGTCATGATCGTCGGCGGCAATATCGACGGCTTTACCCGCACCATGACCACGGCGATCTCGCTGGAGACCTCCAAGGGCAATCTGCCGCTGGCGATGGGACTGGGGCTCATTCTTGTCGCGATCGTGCTTGCGATCAACGCCGCCGCATGGGGCACCCGGGTCTGGTCCGAGCGGCACGCGGGCTGACGATGCGCGCACCCATCAGCGATCTTCCTTTGGTTCTCGATCAGGTCTCGTTGCAGGCGGGCGCCACCACGATTCTCAACCGTCTGAGCCTGACGATAACGCCCGGCGCGCCGACGCTGATCGTCGGGCCGAACGGCGCCGGGAAGACCAACCTGCTGCGGGTGTGCATGGGGCTCGCGGCGCCATCGAGCGGGCGCGTGACCTGGGGCGGCCGGGCCGACCGCGCACCGCTGCGCCGCGCGATCCTGTTTCAGCGTCCGGTGATGTTGCGCAGGACCGCCGCCGCCAACGTCGCATACGCGCTGGCGCAGGCCGGTATTCCGCGCAACCGGCGCGCGCAGCGTATCGCCGGATTGCTTGAGAGCGTTGGCCTTGCCGATCTGGCGCAGCGGCCGGCGCGACGGCTTTCGGGCGGCGAACAGCAGCGGCTGGCGCTGGCGCGCGCTCTGGCACGCGATCCGGAAATCCTGCTGCTCGACGAGCCCACCGCCAATCTCGATCCCGCGGCGACCCGCAGCGTCGAAGAGATCGTGCTGGCGGCGGCGCAGTCCGGCATCAAGATCGTGATGGCCTCGCACGATCTCGGCCAGCTCCGCCGGCTCGCGGGAGATGTGATTTTTCTGGTCCGCGGCGCGCTGTGCGAGCAGGGCGCCGCGGCGGATTTTCTCGACCACCCAGCGACACCGGAAGCCGCCGCCTTTGTGCGCGGCGATCTCGTGATTTGAATCGACAGGAGAGCACCATGCCGAACCGTTTGTTGTCCGTGGTAATGGCGCTTTGCCTCGGCGCCATCGCCGGTTACGCGCCTGCGATGGCGCAGGACCGATCGATCGTGGTGGCGTCGACGACATCGACGCAGGATTCCGGGCTGTTCGGCTATCTGTTGCCGATCTTCAAGGCCAAAACCGGCATCGACGTGAAGGTGATCGCGCAAGGCACCGGCCAGGCGCTCGACACCGCGCGGCGGGGCGACGCCGACGTCGTGTTCGTCCACGCCAAGGCGCAGGAAGAAAAATTCCTCGCCGAGGGTTTTGGCGTCAAGCGTTTCGACGTGATGTACAACGATTTTGTCCTTCTCGGACCGAAGGGCGATCCGGCCGGCATCAAGGGCAAGGACATCGAGACTGCCCTGCAGACGATAAAAGCCAAGGCGGCACCATTCGTCTCGCGCGGCGACCGGTCGGGCACGCATTCGGCGGAACTCGCGCTATGGAAACAGGCCGGCATCGATATATCGGCCAGCAAAGGTCCCTGGTATCGCGAGATCGGGCAGGGCATGGGAGCGGCGCTCAACACCGCGGGCGCGATGAACGCCTACGTCCTGTCCGACCGCGGTACCTGGATATCGTTCAAGAACCGCCGCGATCTCGACATCATCGTCGAGGGCGACAAGCGGCTGTTCAATCAATACGGCGTCATGCTGGTGAACCCGGAAAAATTTCCGTCCGTCAAGAAAGAACTCGGCCAGACCTTCGTCGACTGGCTGATCTGCGGGGAAGGCCAGGCTGTGATCGCCGGCTACAAGATCGACGGCCAGCAGCTGTTCTTTCCAAATGCGGAAAAGAAGGCGAGTTGAGCGAGGCTTGAGATCCAGCCCGGACGCTAAACTTGAGGCGCGTACCTAAATCAAGTTGAGTGGTACGGCTTCGATGTCCGATATGCCCCGACAGCGACCCATATTTGCAGCGCAGCGTAATGTAGCGATGTGCCGGAAGCGGATATCGCCGTCCAACCCGATCATGGGTGGATGCAGCGATGAGCAACCAACGGTCTAAGCCGACGAGAATGCGCCCTGTGGTAAGGGCCACGATACGATTTGGAGGATGGATCAAGTGTCAGAATTGCTGACATGCCTCAGCAAAGGCGTTCTCGGCGCTTTCGAATGCCGATTGGGAAAATGCATAGCCGGCCTCAAAAAATCGGTCTAGTCTGGCCGACGCTCGGTCGAAATTCGATACTGACCTGGAGCTAAATCATGATGAAAACGTTATTCGCAACCGCTGCTACGACCGCGGTAGAATTTGCGATCGCGCAAGCGGCGTTGAGACCACCCGGCGACATCAAGACCGGCATCATGAACTTGGAAACGTCGTGCAAACCGGAAGCGG
The DNA here is from genome assembly GCF_900129425.1 of Bradyrhizobium erythrophlei. NCBI lineage: Bacteria > Pseudomonadati > Pseudomonadota > Alphaproteobacteria > Hyphomicrobiales > Nitrobacteraceae > Bradyrhizobium > Bradyrhizobium erythrophlei. The sequence continues at coordinate 1,099,907 of NZ_LT670817.1, forward strand.
AGAACCTTTTTCAACCACGAGATGCTGTTCCAGCACACTCCCGCTGAATACCTCGGCTTCGCCGACTGGAGCCCACTTCAATACGTTACCACGTTTGACATCGTTGCATGCGGACTGCCAGCGGCCTGTCGAGAAGAAACAGGATGGAACTTGTCCAACTTCAATGGAGAAACGGCGATGAGTAACAACTTGAGAAGCACATGCGACGGAATTTTGCAGAAGGTCGCAACCGTTAAGGACCGTGTTCCGGGCGTGGTGGCGATGATCACGGACCGCTCGGCCAACATCTACGAAGGCGTTGCCGGCGAGCGTATGCTTGGCGCCGGTCAGGCAATGACGACCGACACCGTCTTCGCCATCTTCTCGACGACAAAGGCAATCACCGGAACGGCGGTCCTGCAATGCGTCGAGGACGGCAAGCTCGACCTGGATGCGCCGGCCAAAACCTACGTCCCCGACATCGGCAAGCTCGAGGTGCTCGACGGGTTCGACGCCGACGGCAAGCCGAAGCTGCGGGCGCCGAAGCGCGACATCACTACCCGCATGTTGATGCTGCACACCGCCGGCCTCGGCTACGACTTCTTCAACGCCAATTACCTGCGCATGGCGCAGGAACACGGCCAGCCAAGCGTGATCACTTGCTCGAAGGCATCACTGCAGACGCCGCTCCTGTTCGACCCCGGCGACAAATGGGAATATGGCAGTAACATCGACTGGTGCGGCCAGATCGTCGAGAGCATCCGCGGCCAGCGCCTCGGCGAGGTGATGGCGGAGCGGATCTTTGCGCCGCTCGGCATGGAGGACATCACCTTTTCGCTGACCCCCTCGATGCGCGCCCGCCTCGCCGTCATCCACCAGCGCGAAAGCGATGGCTCGCTGACCCCGCTTCCCGATCTGCAATTACCTCCTGATCCGGAAGTGCACATGGGCGGCCACGGACTCTACGCCTCGATCGGCGAATACATGAAGTTCATCCGCATGTGGCTGAACGACGGTGCCGGGCTGGGCGGCCGCGTGCTCAAGAAAGAGACAGTCGAGGCCGCTGTCCGCAACGGCTTGCGAGCGGACCAGGCGGTCACGATGCTGCCCGGTGTCATTGCGACCCTTTCGAACGATGCCGAGTTCTTCCCCGGCCTGAAGAAATCCTGGAGCTACACCTTCATGGTCAACGACGAGGATGCGCCGACGGGCCGGCCCGCCGGAGCGATCGGCTGGGCCGGGCTCGCCAATACGTTCTTCTGGATCGACCGAAAGAACGGGTTCGGCGGGTATTGGGCGACCCAGATCCTGCCGTTTGGCGACCCGACTTCGTTCGGCGGCTACGTGGATTTCGAGACGGCCGCCTATGCGACCGGTGAGGCACGCGCGGCAGCGTAGTGCTGGCGAGCGATGCGGTGATGCGCTTTGCGATGCTAACGGCAGAGATCGACTTCTCTGCCGTTTGCGCCGGCTGACTGGCGCTGGCGCAGCCGCGCCCGGCGCAAAACCGGATTGGCAAGACAATTGAACCGAAGATGCACGGAGAATTTCACAACGGGAGGAATGTCATGACGAATGTGCAAGTTCAGTCGCAAGGCTCTGGCGGGAAACCCGACTTCGACGCGGTCATCATCGGCGCCGGCTTCTCGGGCATGTACATGCTGCATTCGCTGCGCGACAAGCTCGAATTGAACGTCACCGTGTTCGAGGCCGGCGATGGCGTCGGCGGCACCTGGTACTGGAATCGCTATCCCGGCGCGCGCTGCGACTCCGACAGCTACATCTACTGTTACACCTTCGACAAGAACCTGCTGCAGGAATGGAGCTGGTCCGAGCGCTATCCGGAGCAGGACGAAATTCTGCGCTACCTCGAGCATTGCGCCGAGCGCTTCGACCTCAAGCCCGACATCCAGTTCGGCAAGCGCGTTGTCGAGGCCGTCTTCGACGACGAGAGCGAGCTCTGGACGGTGCGCACCGACAAAGGCGACGTCGTCACAGCGCGCTACGTCATCAGCGCGGTCGGCGCCCTGTCGACCGCCAACATGCCGCCGATCAAGGGGCTGAGTTCGTTTGCGGGCAAGCTTTACCACACCAGCCAATGGCCGCACGACGGCGTTGACTTCACCGCCAAGCGTGTCGGCGTCATCGGCACAGGCGCCACGGCGGTGCAGGCGATCCCGGAGATCGCGCAACAGGCCAAGCACCTCACGGTGTTCCAGCGCACGCCCAACTTCTGCGTACCTGCGCGCAACGGGCGTGTCGATCCCGAGTTGACCAGGGCGCGCAAGGCCGATTACGACGGAGTCCGCAAGCGCATCAAGGACTCGTTCTTCGGCTTCGATCTGAACTTCATACCGAAGGCGGTGCTCGAGACGACGCCCGAGGAACGCGAGCAGGAGTTCGACAAGATGTGGGACGCCGGCGGCTTCTCCTTCTGGCTCGCCAACTACCAGGACATGTTTTTCTCCAAGGAGGCAAACGATGTCATTGCCGACTACCTCAAGCGCAAGATCCGCTCCATCGTCAACGACCCCGTGACCGCCGAGAAGCTGATCCCCAAGACTTACCCCTATGGCACCAAGCGCCAGCCACTGGACACCAACTACTTTGAGACCTTCAACAAGAAGAACGTGGAGCTCGTGGATGCGACCGCCGACGGCCCGATCGAGGAGATCACGCCGAACGGCATTCGCGCCGGCGGCAGGGAGTACCCGCTCGACATTATCGTCGTCGCCACCGGCTTCGACGCGCTGACCGGCCCGCTGAAGAAGCTTGGCATCAGGGGGCGCGGAGGCCGGGCGCTGGCGCAGGAGTGGGAGGACGGCCCGCAGACCTATCTCGGCCTGGCTATCGCCGGGTACCCGAACCTGTTTACGATCACCGGCCCGCAGAGCCCCTCGGTGCTGTCGAATATGCCGGTATCGATCGAACAGCACGTCGAGTGGATCACCGAATGCATCGCCCACATGCGAAGAAACAAGCTTGCAACGATCGAGGCGAGCCCGCAGGCGCAGGACGCGTGGGGCGCCCATGTCGCCGAGGTCGTGAACGCGACGCTGATGCCGGTTGCCAATTCCTGGTACATGGGAGCCAACATCGCCGGCAAGGCGCGCCGCTTCCTGCCCTACCTCGGCCCGGAAGGGGTCGGCGGATACCGCCGGAAGTGCGCCGAGGTCGCCGAGAAGGGCTACGAGGGCTTCGTGTTCGCAAGCCGAGGTCAAGGCGGGACCGTGCACACAATTGCGGCCGAATAAACCTGGCGAGCCGTGACCGGGAGCCGCGTCCAATGTCGCTGCTCCCGGCATGGCAGTCGCCGAAAAAGCTCGGGCACACGTCGAGGACTTTGCGGGAAGCTCCTTGCGCGCCCTGCTGCGACTCAATCTAACTGCGTTGAAGCGCAACCATCTTGTGTTTCTTCGATTTCGCCACGCTGTGATCGTGCCGCGCAGCCAGCCGGTTGCGCTTCTTCATATGCGATTCCGCATGTTGAACTTTTGTCCCGCGCTGGTGAGCGGCATATTCTTTGCCGTCGATCGGTGCCAGATGCGGCGGATCTCTGTCGAGATACGGTCGCCCGATTCCAAACTCCGTTCCGTGCGCATCGATCCATTTCCACAAGCTTTCAGTGGAGACCCATCGCCGTGCCCGTGTCGCGCCATTGACGCTCACGACATCGGCCGCAAGGCCGTGGCCATAGCCGCCGCGGAAGCTCCCGCCATGGTATGACCTGTCAGTCGCCGCCTTCAGGCCGCTTGCGATCGATTGACGGTAGTCATCGCGGAACGCGCTGGTTATGCCAGGCGACAGCCCCGCCTGCTCCGCCGCGTGAAGCGTATGGAAGAGCTTCAGCTTGAAGCTCCGATCCATGCCTCCGATCACGTAGTCCATCATCGGCATGCCGGCTTTTTCCGCCGCCTTCGAATCCTTCCACGTGAAGTCCTCATCGACGAGCCTGGTAAAGCTTTTGGTGACAGTCACCTTTTTGCGCCTCTTCTTGACCGTCACTCTCCTCCGCTCCTCCACCTTGATGGTGTCCTCCTTGGGCGTCCGTTGGTAGATCGCCCACAGGTATCGGTCGATGCAGATCTCCGCTACCAGGCACTCGTCGAGAATTTCGACAGAGTCCAGAGTATCCTTGACGTCGTTTGGCACCGCGTCAGATGGGTTCGCTGTCGCCGCCTGCACGGGCGGTGGATCGGCCGGCAGCATCTGCGACGGATCGGGCAACGCGGCCTCGACGATCGATTCAGGCTCATATGAGGCCGCCATCTTGCCGGTAGCCATTCCCGTCACCGATTCGGCGGCCGTTGCCACATCGGTGTTGGCGACAGCGGCGCTGCCCACTGCGGTTGCCTGTGGTGGACCCGCGAGCTCGGCGTTGGCGGTGAGAGATTTTGCGCGGTCCTCGATTGGCACTGCACCGGTGTTCTCGATGCCGGCCGAACCGAAGCCAGCAAGCCAGGCGACGATCCACCCCGCGAGACCGAGCGTTCCGCACAACGCCAGCGCCACTGTCGCAGATCGCCGCGGGTTCATGATCCCGTCGCCTCCAAAAGCTCCACCTGAGCCATGCTGCACAGCCAGGCACGCGACAGCCTGATTTTTCGGATCAAGATATGTCCGCGGAATGGCGCAAACTTCAGGTCATCAATTTTTCCAAAGAGTGTTGCCCGAATGCAACGTGGCGCCGGCAAGCAATTGTTGTGGCCGATTGTCTTCTTCCAGCAAATGACCTCGCAATTGTGAATACGGTCCCATTTTCGACCAACTGCGACCAGATTTGAAGCAGAGGTTGTAGTCGGCAACGCCGCGTTTTTTGATTCGACCTCGCATGCAACTCTGCATGAGGTGCTGAATGAGGAAGCAAACTTTATTAATAACTTTCGCCGCTTTTATGCTTTCTGCAGGGATCGCACACGCTCAGTTTCTGTCGTGGCCCCAAGACAGGTCTTCGTGGGGCGATCACGCTCCATTCGAGCAGAAGCACGAACACAGGCACACAAAATCTGAATTGCCGAAGAACGCGCGGCCCGAGGACCGTCCGAAGGGCCCGCTCCAGATCATCATCTCGATCGCAGACCAACGGGTCTCGCTTTTTGACAACGGGGCTCTGATCGCACGCTCTTCGGTGTCCACGGGAGTTCAGGGGCATCCTACGCCCCTCGGTGTGTTCAGCGTGATCAGCAAACAACGATGGCACCGTTCAAATATTTATAGCGCTGCCCCCATGCCCTACATGCAGCGCATCACCTGGTCAGGGATAGCATTGCATGCCGGTGTCGTGCCTGGGCATCCGGCGTCACACGGCTGCATCCGTTTGAAAAATGACTTTGCCGTTCGACTCTGGCATCTCACGAAGCGCGGCACGCGCGTGATCATTGCACGCGACGAGGTCCAGCCGGTCGAGATAACCAATCCGCACCTTTTTGAGCCGAAAGCCGTGTCCGGTTCGCCGGAGTTTCAGACCGCCACCGTCGCGGGCAAGAGCATTGGTACAGCCGCGAGTACAGCCGCGGCAACGAATGGATCAGCAGTGTCCAACGCGGAGACTCCGGAAACCACTAGTCTCCCGGTTCCAGGCTCGGCTCCTGCTGGAGGCGCACCTAAAAAGATGGTTCCGATCTCCGTCTTCGTGAGTCGTAAGTTGAGCAAGCTCTTCGTGCGCCAGGGCTTCACGCCGTTGTTCGATGTCCCGGTCGAGATCGAAAATCCGGAGGAGCCGCTGGGAACGCACGTGTTTACCGCAATGGAATTCCAGAACGGGGCTGCGGCCATTCGCTGGACTGTCGTGTCGATCCCGGAGGAATTTCCTCGCATGTCCAGGGCTGCCACGAAAGAGCGCGCAGCGCCCGCGAAGCGAACCGCTCTATCGGTACCGTCGCCCGATAAAGCCAACGCTGCCCTCGACCGCATCGAAATACCCCAGGATACGGTTGAGAGGATCTCGGAACTACTGACGCCGGCCTCTTCATTGATTATTTCCGACAACGCACTTAGCAACGAGACTGGAAACGACACGGATTTCATCGTGGTAACGCATTGATGCGTCGCCGCATCTCACCAACACGCGATGCCGCTACGCAAGTCCGCGCTTTTCTTTCACGGGTTTCACCGACCTCGAACCGACATCGCTGACTTGGCTCGCTACTTCCGAAAAGTGCCAGAAGCAGAATCATGGCAGCGACGAATTCGCTGTTCGATAACTTCGTCGGCGAGAGCGAGTTTATCCGGAATTTGCAGGCCGAGCGTGGTGGCAGTCCGCAGGTTTATGACGAGATCTTTGCTTCAGATCCAAATCGGGCTTATCTGCCTCGGTCAGGGTCTTTGCGGCGAACGTTCGGATTTTGCCCGGAAGTATGTCTGAGCCCATTGAAATCAAATGAGACAGACCTGTGACGGGAGTTTTCCTCGCCCGCAGCAGTGGCTAAGAAGGCCCTCATGATCCCCTCCCAGCGCCTGCCGGCTTCGCTTACGCCGCTCGACGTGGCGCTCGCCGCGTTGCTGCATCGTCTTGAGCCGGTCGCGCCAAAAGCGCTTCCGCTTGCCGACGCGCTGGGCTGCGTCGCCGCCGATATGCCTCGACCTGGCGCGTTTCCGCCGCGCGACATCGCCGCCGCCGATGGCTGGGCGCTGCGCGCCGGCGACCTCGTCGGCGCGTCGTCCTATACGCCGCTGCCATTGGCCAAGCCGCCGGTCTGGGTCGAAGCCGGCGATCCCATGCCGGAGGCGTGCGATTGCGTCATCGATGCCGATTCGGTCGATCAGAGCGGCCCGATGGTTCAGGTGCTGGCGGAGGCGGTACCGGGGCAGGGCGTTCGCCGGACCGGCGGCGACATCGCGCAAGCAGGTTCCGTGATCACCCCCGGGCGCCGCGTTGGTCCGCTCGATCTCCTGATCGCGCGCACAACGGGTTTGGAGAAACTGAACGTCCGCCGCCCGCGCCTGCGCGTCGTCAATATTCCCGCGGCCACAGGCAACGCGGCGACGGCGCAGCTGATTGCGGAAAATGCGCGCGCTGCCGGCGCTGATGTTGTCCGCACCGAGGCTGCAGGGCGCGATGCGGCCTCGATCGCCGGGGCGATCGACCCCGGCGCGTGCGACGTGCTGGTCACGACGGGCGGCAGCGGTATCGGCCGCACCGACGCGGTGATCGCCGCCTTGGCGCAGCGCGGCGAGGTTGTCGCGCACGGCATTGCGCTGCAGCCGGGCCGGACTTCCGCCGTCGGCAGGATCGGAGCCATTCCCGTCATTGCGCTGCCGGGCGCGCCGGATCAGGCGCTGGCGGCGTGGTGGACGCTGGTGCTTCCCGTGCTCGACCGATTGTCCGGGCTTCGGCCGCGGCGGGTGGTCACCCGGCCGCTGGCGCGCAAGATTGCCTCAACGGTCGGCATCGCCGAAATCGTCCTGCTCGAAAAAACCGAAGACGCCTGGATGCCGCTCGCGGTCGGTGACCTCTCGCTCGAGGCCATCGCCCGCGCCGATGCATGGCTGGCAGTATCAGGCGGCTCCGAGGGGTTTGCGGCGGGCGCGCCGGCCGGTGCCTATATGCTGCGGGACTGATATGGGTTCCGACATGACCAATGTGCCCGTGCCGAAAGACCGCGACGGCGTCGATCAGGACCAGTTCCTGACCATCCTGTCGCGCGAAGATGCGCTTGAGCGGTTCGAAGCCGCGCTGTTTCCGCGCCCGATCCCGAGCGAGCCGCGGCCGGTCGCCGACGTACTCGGCTGCGCGCTTGCCGTGGATATCGTGGCCCCGATCGACGTGCCGCCGTTCGATCGATCCAATGTCGACGGCTTTGCGGTGCGCTCGGCCGATCTCGCGCGGGCGAGTGAAGCGGCGCCGGTCCGCGTCATCTTGAACGACGAAGTAATCGCGTGCGGCACCGCGCCGACGCGGCCGGTGCTGTCGGGAACGGCCACGTCGATCGCGACCGGCGGTCCGGTGCCGCGCGGCGCCGATGCCATCGTCATGGTCGAGCATACCCAGCCTGCTGGCCTCCGCGCGATCGAGATCAGACGGGCCGCCTCGCCGGGACAATTCATCTCCTATGCCGGCTCCGACATCGCGCGCGGCGAGGCGCTGCTGCGCGCCGGCACCCTGATCGGATCGCGCGAGATCGGCATGCTCGCGGCCTCCGGCATCGCGCAGGTTTCGGTCGCGCGCCGGCCACGGGTCGCTGTCATCTCCACCGGCGACGAACTGGTGCAGCCGGGCGGCCCGCTGCGGCCGGCCGCGATCTACGACACCAACGGCGCCATCGTCACCGCCGCGGTGAGCGAGAATGGCGGCGATGCGATGTTTTTCGGTGCCATTGCCGACGACGAGGAAAAACTCGAAGCCGCGATGCGCAAGGCGCTGGAAACCAGCGACATGCTGGTGCTGTCCGGCGGCACCTCGAAGGGCGCCGGCGACGTCTCCCATCGCATCATCGCGCGGCTGGGAAAACCCGGCATCATCGCCCATGGTGTGGCGCTGAAACCGGGCAAGCCGCTGTGTCTCGCGGTCTGCGACGGCAAGCCGGTGGTGATCCTGCCGGGATTTCCGACCTCGGCGATGTTCACCTTCCACGACATGATCGTGCCGGTGCTGCGCCGCATGGCTGGCCTGCCGCCGCGCTCCGATGCCAAGGTGATGGCAAGAGTTCCGGTGCGGATTGCTTCCGAACTCGGCCGCACCGAATTCGTCATGGTCTCGCTGGTCGAAGGCGACGACGGCTTGATCGCCTATCCCTCCGGCAAGGGCTCCGGCGCCATCACCTCCTTCGCGCAGGCCGACGGTTTTTTGAAAATCGATGCGCTGGCCGATCAGATGCCTGTTGGCACCGAGGCCGAGGTGACGCTGTTCACGCCGCATGTGCGGGTGCCCGATCTCGTGATCGTCGGCAGCCACTGCACCGGGCTTGATCTCGTGACCGCGCCGCTTTCGCGCGCCGGTCTCTCGGTGCGTTCGATTGCGGTGGGAAGTCTGGGCGGTCTCGCTGCAGCCAAGCGCGGCGAGTGCGATTTCGCGCCGATCCATCTGTTCGACGAGGCGAGCGAGACCTACAACACGCCGTTTCTCGCCGACGGACTTGAATTGATTGCGGGCTGGCGGCGGATGCAGGGCATCGTGTTTCGCTCGGGCGACAAGCGGTTCGAAGGGTTGAGCGCGCAAGGCGCGGTGCGCGCGGCGCTCGCCGATCCCACCTGTATCATGGTCAACCGCAACCAGGGCGCGGGCACACGCATCCTGATCGATCGGCTGCTCGGCGGGGCGCGTCCCGACGGCTACTGGAACCAGCCGAAGTCGCACAACGCGGTCGCCGCGGCGATCGCGCAGCACCGCGCCGACTGGGGCATGACGATCGCGCCGGTCGCGCATGCGGCCGGGCTCGGATTCATTCCGCTGGCGGAAGAGCATTATGACTTCGCGCTGGTGACGGCGCGTAAAAATCGCCCCGCGGTGCAGGCGTTTCTGGAGGCGCTGGCGTCCGAGGAAAGCCGCGCGGCGCTGGAAGCGGCGGGGTTTCGGAAGGCGTAACGATTTCTCTCAACGAGTCGTCCCCGCGAAAACGGGGGGCCCATTACAACCGTCGTAAGTGATAGCAAAAGGCGACTGCTACAGCGTTTCACCGAAGGGGCACGGCGTATGGGTCCCTGCGTTCGCAGGGACGACAGCGGAAATGGAGCCCAATCAAATGAACGCCAGACCGCCATTCAACACAATCGTCTGTCCGGTCATGTAGTCGTTGCCGAGCACCATCAGCACCGCCTGCGCCACCTCGTCGGGATGCCCGAGGCGGCCAACCGGAATGTTGCGCGCGAGATCGGAACGGCCGCGCATCATGTCGGTTTCGATCAGCGAGGGCGCCACCGCGTTGACCGTGATGCCTTCCTTGACCAGCCGCGCCGCGTAGCCGCGGGTCAATCCTTCCATGCCGGCTTTGGACGCATTGTAGTGCACGCCGATCGCGCCGGCGCCGCGCGCCGCGCCGGACGAGATGTTGACGATGCGGCCCCATTTTTTGGCGCGCATCGCGGGCACGACGGCCTGCGTGCAGAGAAAAGCCGATTTGAGGTTGACCGCAATGGTCTGATCGAAGTCAGCTTCGGTGAGATCGTCGATGCCGCGCACGATCGCCATGCCGGCATTGTTGATCAGGATATCGATCGGACCGAGGGCCGCTACGGTGTGATCGACCAGTTTTGCGACGGCGGCCGCTTGCGCGACGTCGGCGGCGATGGCGATCGCGCGGCCACCCAACTCCTTGATCCCGGCGACGACCGCATCGGCTTCACCGGCGCGTTCCCGATAGTTGACCGCGACCGCGGCGCCCGCCTCGGCGAGTGCGATGGCAATCGCCGCTCCGATGCCGCGCGATGCGCCTGTTACCAGAGCGGTGTGGCCGTTCAGATTAGGCTTGATGGGGATGATCGAAAGTCCTTGCTCGCGATGAAAACTACCCCCCGTCCAGCGCCGCCAGCCGCTCGGCCGCGGCGATGTCGTCCATGGTGTTGGCGTTGAAGAACGGATCGAGCTGCTCGACCGGCCACTCCACGGTGGCGAGAGGGTAGCGCGCGGTCCAGCGATCGATCTTTCTGATGTCTTCGACCACCAGCGCGTGGCGAAGTTGTTCGCGCAAGGCCACGCTCCATAGTCCGATCACCGGATGCGACTGTCCGTCGGAGGCGGCGACCGCGAGCTGCGCGTTCTCCTCCGCGCGGGCGCGATGCAGCCGTGCGACGAGATCGCGCGGCAGGAACGGGCAGTCTGCCGCGGCGCTCAGAATAAATTCAACACCGGGCCGGTTGGCCGCGGCCCAGTCGAGTGCCGCCAAAATGCCGGCGAGCGGACCCGGGAAATTCTCCACGGTGTCGGGGATCACCGGCAGTCCAAAACCTGCGAAGCGCGCGGGATCGCCATTGGCGTTGAGGATCAGCCCGTCGCATTGCGGCTCCAGCCGCGCGATCACGCGGGCGAGGATGGTGCGGCCGCCGATCTGACGCATCGGCTTGTCGCCGCCGCCCATCCGCCGCGCCAGCCCGCCGGCGAGCAGCACGCCGGGTGTCGCCGGCGCGTCACTTGACGTCGCCGGCGCGTCGCTTGACGTCGCCCGATTTTCATTCGTCACGGTCGCCGCCCTTGCGCTTGTGCCGCGCGGATTCTTCCTCGACGAAAGCGAGGTTCTGGTCGTAGACAATACGCTCCTGGCCCGACAGCGCGATGAACCGTTTGCCGCGTGCGCGCCCGATCAGGGTCAATCCGACCTGCCGCGCCAGATCGACGCCCCAGGCGGTGAAGCCGGAGCGCGACACCAGGATCGGGATTCCCATCCGCACCGTCTTGATGATCATCTCGGAGGTCAGCCGCCCGGTGGTGTATAAAATCTTGTCGGCGGGATCGACGCCGTGGCGATAGATCCAGCCTGCGATCTTGTCGACAGCGTTGTGGCGGCCGACGTCTTCGGTGTAGCAGACCGGCGTTCCCTGCTTGCACAATACGCAGCCGTGGATGGCGCCGGCCTCGAGATAGAGTGAGGGCATGGTGTTGATCGCATGCGTCATCTGGTAGAGCCAGGACGTCCGCAGTTCCGCCTTGGGAAGTGCCACGTTTTCGACCGCCTCCAGGAGATCGCCGAACGTGGTGCCTTGCGCGCAGCCCGATGTCTGCGTGCGCTTCTTTAGTTTCGCTTCGAAATTGGTGTGGTGCTCGGTGCGCACCACCACCACCTGGAGATCGTCGTCATATTCGACCTCGGTGACGACGTCGTCGTATTTCAGCATGTTCTGGTTGAGCAGATAGCCGAGCGCCAGATATTCCGGATAATCGCCGATCGTCATCATGGTGACGATCTCCTGCGCGTTCAGGTACAACGTCAGCGGCCGCTCGACGGGGACGTTGATTTCGACGGTGGCCCCGGTCTGATCGGTGCCGGCGACGCGTTCGGTCAGCCGCGGATCCCCGGGATTCGGAACGATCAGTGGGACGGGTGCTTTGTCGATCTTCATCATAGGTTACAGGGTAGCATGACATCTCCCGTTGCCCGATATAAAGCACCTCAGGACAAAGCATAGCCCGGTTCCGCCGGCGGCTCGGAGAAATCGATGAAAGTGATTGGCCTCGCCGGGTGGAGCGGCGCCGGCAAGACCACGCTGCTTTCGCGGGTCATCCCGTATTTTATCAAGCAGGGCCTTCGCGTGTCCGTGATCAAGCACGCCCATCACGAATTCGACGTCGACGTGCCGGGCAAGGATTCCTGGGTGCACCGTCAGTCGGGTGCGGCGGAAGTCCTGGTGTCTTCCGCCCGGCGATGGGCCCTGATGCATGAATTGCGCGGCGCCGCCGAGCCGCGGCTGCCGGAATTGCTGACGAAGATGTCGCGGGTCGATTTGGTCGTCGTCGAAGGCTTCAAGCGCGCGCCGCACCGCAAGATCGAGGTGCATCGCGCCGCCAACGGCAAGCCAATGCTGTTCCCGGACGATCCCGGCATTGCCGGCATCGCCACCGATACGGCGGTTGAAACCACCCTGCCGGTCGCCCATCTCGATGACATCCCGGCCATCGCGGCTATGATGCAGGGGGCGGCGATCCCAGTCGAAGACGTGCTGGCGCAAGGCGTCCCCGAAACCTGAGAGCCAAAATGGCGCAATTGTCCGACGATTGCTTTGCCTTCGGCGGGCCGATGATGTCGGTCGATGAGGCCGTAAGGATCATCGCCGCGCGGGTGACGGCGGTACGTGAGGTCGAGACCGTCCCGCTTAACCAGGCCGACGGCCGCATCCTCGCTTCCGATATTTCCGCGCCATTGCCGCTGCCGCCCTTCACCAATTCCGCCGTCGACGGTTATGCGGTGCGCGGCGGCGATCTTCCGCATCAGGAGGAAGCGGCATTTCCCGTGACCGGGCGCGTCCAGGCCGGCGCATCGGCGCAAGCGCCGGCCAAGCCAGGCCACGCCACGCGGATTTTCACCGGCGCGCCGATGCCCGATGGCGCCGACACCGTGTTCATGCAGGAAGATGTCCGTATCGACGGAGACGGCCGGGTCGTCCTCCCGGCCGGTCTGAAACCCGGCGCCAATGTGCGCCCCGCAGGCGAGGATATTCCGATCGGGTCTTCGGCGCTGGCCGCCGGCCGGCGGCTGCGGCCGCAGGATGTCGGGCTGATGGCCGCCTTCGGCCTGACCGATGTCGGGGTGATCAGGCGCATCCGGGTCGCGGTGTTTTCCACCGGCAATGAACTGGTATCGCCGGGGGCACCGCGCGCCGCGGCGCAACAGTTCGACTCCAACCGCTTCATGCTGATGGCGATGCTGGGCCGGCTCGGCTGCGCGGTCAGCGATCTCGGTATTGTCGGCGACGACCGCGCGTCGCTGGCATCAGGCCTGAAGCAGGTCGCTGGCACCCATGACCTGATCCTGACCACCGGCGGCGTATCGACCGGCGAAGAGGACCACGTCAAGGCCAGTGTCGAAAGCGCAGGCTCCCTGGTGCTGTGGCGGATGGCGATCAAGCCCGGGCGTCCCGTCGCCATGGGCATTGTCGACGGCACGCCGTTCATCGGACTGCCGGGCAATCCGGTGGCGAGTTTTGTCACCTTCGTCCATGTGGTGCGCCCGACCGTGCTGGCGCTGGCGGGCGCCGCGCCCCAGCCGCTGGTTCCGATGCCGGTCCGCGCCGCCTTCAGCTACAAGAAGAAAATCGCCCGCCGCGAATATGTCCGGGTCACGCTGCGCAAAGCGCCCGACGGCGTGCTCGAAGCGACGAAATTTCCGCGCGAGGGGGCGGGACTGCTGTCGTCGCTGGTCGACACCGACGGGCTGGTGGAACTCGGCGAAACAATCACGCGGGTCGAGCCTGGCCAGACCGTTGGGTTTTTGTCCTATGCGAGCCTGACCTGATCCTCGCCGCAACAGGCGATGTCCGTTGACGATGCCGGCCCGCTTCGCCATGTAGGTGCGCATGACCACGACCAGGCTCGATCTCACCGGACTTAAATGTCCGTTGCCGGCATTGAAAACACGCAAGGCGCTGAAGGCGTTGCAGCCGGGCGATCTCCTGGAGGTGCACTGCACCGATCCCCTGTCGGTGATCGACATCCCCAATTTGATCCGGGAAACCGGCGATAAGGTCGAGATTACCGAACGTGCGGAACGGCAGATCGTGTTCTTGATTGAAAAAGCGAATGGCCTGATAGAAAAGCCGAATGACGTGTCGCCTGGCGCCACGAGGCCGTAGCTTCCTGCAGTCGAGCCGCCGAAACTCCTGACATCGCTACCATTTGCCTATCGACACCGACCCCGGCTTCTGTCCCAATTGTCATTCTCTGCGGGGGCGGGGCAGATTCGTGCCGGTATCATGGCGCGCAATCCTGGGCAGAGAATTCTGGGCGCCCGGACGGGCCAGGGCGAACCGCATATTCCGTCCCCTCAGGTGTTGAATTTTCGACTGCGCTCCGCGATCCCGGCGCATCTCGGAATGGTGCGGAGCAGCAAGGCCCATGCTTGCACGCCGTGGCAGAACTTAAGATAACGGGATCGTGGACGGCAGACATGCCCGGCAAGGGTGGCTGTAGGGGAGGAAACGATGGCGACAATTGAACGCGCAGGAACGATGACCGGCGCCGGCGCGGGAATTCTCGACCGCGAGCACACCATTGCAAAGGCCGGCTTCAACCGGTGGCTGGTGCCGCCGGCGGCGCTCTGCATTCATCTGTGCATCGGCATGGCCTACGGCTTCAGCGTGTTCTGGCTGCCGCTGTCGCGCGCGATCGGGCTGACGGCGTCGAAGGCCTGCCCCGACATGTCGCTGATGCAGGAACTCTTCACCACCACCTGCGACTGGCGCGTCGCCAGCCTCGGCTGGATGTTTACGCTGTTCTTCGTCCTGCTCGGCGTGTCCGCCGCGATCTGGGGTGGCTGGCTCGAGCGCGTCGGGCCGCGCAAGGCCGGCGTCGTTGCGGCGCTGTGCTGGGGCGGCGGCCTGATCATCGGTGCGTTCGGCGTTTACGTCCATCAGCTCTGGATCATGTGGCTCGGTGCCGGCGTCATCGGCGGCGTCGGTCTCGGCCTCGGTTACATTTCCCCGGTTTCGACGCTGATTAAATGGTTCCCGGACCACCGCGGCATGGCGACCGGATTTGCCATCGCCGGTTTCGGTGGCGGCGCCATGATCGGCGCGCCGCTGGCGAATTTGCTGATCAACTACTTCAAGACCTCGACCTCGGTCGGTGTCTGGGAAACCTTCGCCACCATGGGTGTGATCTATTTCGTCTTCATGATGATCGGCGCGTTCGCCTATCGCGTGTCGCCGGCCGGCTGGCGTCCCGACGGCTGGACTCCGCCGAGCGAAAAAAAGACGATGATCTCCGAACATCACGTGCATCTCGACAACGCGCACAAGACGCCGCAGTTCTGGCTGATCTGGTGGGTGCTGTGTTTGAACGTGTCGGCCGGCATCGGGGTGATCGGCATGGCCTCGCCGATGCTGCAGGAAATATTCGCCGGCAAGCTGATCGGATTGCCCGATTTGAGCTTCAGCCAGCTTTCTGCTGAACAGAAAACCATCATCGCGGGGATTGCGGCCGGCTTCGCCGGCCTGATCTCGCTGTTCAACATCGGCGGCCGGGTGTTCTGGGCGTCGCTGTCGGACTATATCGGCCGCAAGAACACCTATTACTGTTTTTTCCTGCTCGGCATCGCGCTCTACGCGCTGGCGCCGACGTTCGCGGCGATCGGAAGCAAGGTTCTGTTCGTGCTCGCTTTCGGCATCATCCTGTCGATGTATGGCGGCGGCTTCGCGACGGTGCCGGCCTATCTCGCCGACATGTTCGGAACGCAGTTCGTGGGCGCCATTCACGGGCGGCTGCTCACCGCGTGGTCGACCGCCGGCATCATCGGCCCGGTGGTGGTGAACTATCTCCGCGAGTTCCAGCTCGCCGCCGGGGTGCCGCGCGACCACCTCTATGACACCACCATGTACATCCTGTGCGCCATGCTGATCGCTGGCCTGATCTGCAACTACATGATCAAGCCCGTCGACCCCAAATGGCACATGAGTGCTGACGAGGTCGCCAAGCTGCAGGCGGCGAGCGCGACGAGCGCGGCCGGCGTGCAGCAAGGGTCGTTCGGCATCGGCAGGGGCGGATTCGATGGCAAAGCCGCGCTGTTCTGGGCCTTTGTCGGCATCCCGCTGGCCTGGGGTGTGTACAAGACGCTGGAAAGCGCGATCAAGATCTTCTGACCGCCGCCTCACC
Organism: Bradyrhizobium erythrophlei; assembly: GCF_900129425.1. NCBI lineage: Bacteria > Pseudomonadati > Pseudomonadota > Alphaproteobacteria > Hyphomicrobiales > Nitrobacteraceae > Bradyrhizobium > Bradyrhizobium erythrophlei. Next base: position 1,116,120 of record NZ_LT670817.1, read on the forward strand.
GCCGCGGGACGTTCAAGTCGCGTCCCGCGGACACCGTTTTTGCCAACCAATCAACGAAAAAGAGCAGGGGATTTTGATGCGTCGCACCAGTGTTTGTCTCGCCGCCATGCTGCTTGTCGCGGGCGCCCTCCATACGGCTTCGGCCCAGACGACGGCTCCGGCAGCCACTCCGGCTCCGTCAGCTGCTCCGGCTCCAGCCCCCGCGAAACCCTCGAGGATGAAACTGACGGTTGAACGCCTCAAGGAGATGCGTACGAAATGGAAGGCGAACAAGCCCAAGCTCATGGCCTGTCGCAAAGAGGTGAAGGCGAAGGGACTGGCCGGCGACGACCGCTGGTTCTACATCGAAGACTGCATGGACAAGACCTGAGACCATGGTCGGCTGATCCGTGGCTATCGAGGGGCATGACAGCCATGGCTGCGTGCCCCTTAAATCATTCTGTGGGCGACATTATTTCTCTTGGCATGTGGCATGCCAAGAACTAGAGTCGTGCGCACCGACGGTGAGAACGAGACGTTTCAATGAGTCATGATGTGCAACAGGTCCGCTCGTTCGAACACCCGGGCGAAGGGCGAAAGCGCGCCAAATCCACGCCCAAGGGACGCCAGGTCGATCCGACCGCTGCGCACGAGATTGAAGTTCTGCTTGGCGACCGGCCGCGGCGGCGCGACCTCCTGATCGAGCATCTGCATCTGATCCAGGACACCTACCGGCAGATTTCCGCGGCCCACCTCGCCGCCCTCGCCGACGAGATGAAGCTGTCGTTCGCGGAAGTATTCGAGACCGCGACCTTCTACGCGCATTTCGACGTGGTGAAGGAAGGCGAGGCCAATATCCCGCCGCTGACCATTCGGGTCTGCGATTCCCTGACCTGCGCGATGCTGGGTGCGGAAAAACTGCTGCAGGACTTGCAGACCGAAGCCGGCCCCGGCATTCGCGTGGTGCGCGCGCCCTGCGTCGGCCGCTGCGATACCGCGCCCGCGGCCGAGGTCGGTCATCACTTTGTCGATCACGCCAGCGTGGCCAGCGTGCTGGCGGCGGCGAAGGGCGGCGACACCCACGCGCACCTGCCCGACTACATCGATTACGACGCCTATGTCGCCGGCGGCGGCTATGCGCTGTTGAAGCGCCTGCGTTCGGGCGCATTGCCCAGGGAAGACCTGCTCAAGGCGCTCGACGATGCGTCCTTGCGCGGTCTCGGCGGCGCCGGGTTTCCGACGGGACGAAAGTGGCGCGCGGTGCTCGGCGAGGCCGGGCCTCGGCTGATGGCGATCAACGGCGACGAGGGCGAGCCCGGCACGTTCAAGGATCGCTATTATCTCGAAACCGATCCGCATCGCTTTATCGAGGGCATGCTGATCGGCGCCCATGTCGTGGAAGCGCCCGACATCTACATCTACATCCGCGACGAATATCCGGCCTCGCGCGAAATTCTCAACCGTGAGATCGCAAAGCTGCCGCCGGGAGGTCCGGTGCTGCACATGCGCCGCGGCGCCGGCGCCTATATCTGCGGCGAGGAATCCTCGCTGCTGGAAAGCATCGAAGGCAAGCGCGGGCTGCCGCGGCACAAGCCGCCATACCCGTTCCAGGTCGGGCTGTTCGGATTGCCGACGCTGATCAACAATATCGAAACCCTGTGGTGGGTGCGCGACATCGTCGAAAAAGGCGCGGACTGGTGGAAAAGCCAGGGCCGCAACGACCGCCACGGCCTGCGCAGCTTTTCGGTGTCGGGGCGGGTCAAGAACCCCGGCATGAAGCTGGCGCCATCCGGCGTCACGGTGCGTGAATTGATCGACGAGTTCTGCGGCGGGATGGCCGACGGGCACACGTTCCACGCCTATCTGCCCGGCGGCGCCTCCGGCGGTATCCTGCCGGCCGCGATGGACAATATTCCGCTCGATTTCGGCACGCTGGAAAAATACGGTTGCTTCATCGGTTCCGCCGCCGTCATGATCCTGTCCGAGCAGGACAGCGTCAAAGCTGCAGCGCTGAACCTGATGCGTTTCTTCGAGGACGAAAGCTGCGGCCAGTGCACGCCCTGCCGGGTCGGCACCCAGAAGGCCGCGTTGCTGATGGAAAAACCGGTGTGGAACCGCGAATTGCTCGACGAATTGAGCCAGGCGATGCGCGATGCCTCGATCTGCGGTCTCGGCCAGGCGGCCTCGAATCCGCTGACCACAGTGATTAAATATTTTCCGGAAGAATTCGTGCCGAAAGAGGCCGCGGAATGACAAAAATCCAGTTCGAACTCGACGGCAAACAGGTCGAGGCCATCGACGGCGAGACCATCTGGCAGGTGGCCAAGCGCCAGGGCCGCGAAATTCCGCATCTGTGCTATTCGCCGGAACCGGATTACCGGCCCGACGGCAATTGCCGCGCCTGCATGGTGGAAGTCGAGGGCGAACGCGTGCTGGCGGCTTCCTGCAAGCGCACGCCGAGCGTCGGCATGAAGGTCAAGTCGGCCAGTCCGCGCGCGGTCGCGGCGCAGAAGATGGTGATGGAGCTTCTGGTCGCCGATCAGCCGGCGCGCGAAACCTCGCACGATCCCGATTCGAAATTCTGGCACTGGGCCGAAAAGGTCGAGGTGACCGAAAGCCGGTTTCCGGCGGCCGAGCGCTGGCACGGCGACGCCAGCCATCCGGCGATGCGGGTCAATCTCGATTCCTGCATCCAGTGCGGCCTGTGTGTGCGCGCCTGCCGCGAGGTCCAGGTCAACGACGTCATCGGCATGGCCTATCGCAACCACGATTCCAAGATCGTATTCGATTTCGACGATCCGATGGGTGAATCGACCTGCGTGGCCTGCGGTGAATGCGTGCAGGCCTGCCCGACCGGCGCGTTGATGCCGGCGGTGATGCTCGATGAGAACCAGACCCGCGTCACCTATCCGGACCGGAAGGTCGACTCGCTGTGCCCGTTCTGCGGCGTCGGCTGCCAGGTGACGTATCAGGTCAAGGACGAGAAGGTGATCTATGCCGAAGGCCGCGACGGCCCGGCCAACCACAACCGGCTCTGCGTCAAGGGCCGCTTCGGCTTCGATTACATCCATCATCCGCATCGCCTGACCAAGCCGCTGGTGCGGCTGCCGAACGCGAAGAAGGACGCCAACGACCAGGTCGATCCGGCCAATCCCTTCACGCATTTCCGCGAAGCTTCCTGGGAAGAGGCGCTCGATATCGCGGCTAAAGGCCTCGTCAAGATCCGTGACGAGAAGGGCGTGAAAGCGCTCGCCGGCTTCGGCTCGGCCAAGGGATCGAACGAGGAAGCCTATCTGTTTCAGAAGCTGGTACGCACCGGCTTCGGCTCCAACAATGTCGATCACTGCACGCGGCTGTGCCACGCCTCCTCGGTGGCGGCGCTGATGGAAGGCCTCAACTCCGGCGCGGTATCGGCGCCGTTCGCCGCCGCGATGGACGCCGAAGTCATCATCGTGATCGGCGCCAATCCGACCGTCAATCATCCGGTCGCCGCGACCTTCATCAAGAACGCCGCGAAGAAGGGCGCCAAGCTGATCGTGATCGATCCGCGCCGGCAGTCGCTGTCGCGTCACGCCCACCTGAATTTGCAGTTCAAGCCAGGCAGCGACGTCGCGATGCTGAACGCGATGATCAACACCATCATCACCGAAGGCCTCACCGACGAACAATATATCGCCGGCTATACCGAGGGTTTCGACGATCTGAAGGCGCGCATCAAGGAATTCACGCCGGAGAAAATGGAGCCGATCTGCGGCATTCCGGCCGAGACCTTGCGCGAAGTGGCGCGGCTGTATGCGCGCTCGCGGGCCTCGATCATCTTCTGGGGCATGGGCATCAGCCAGCATGTGCACGGCACCGACAACGCGCGCTGCCTGATCGCGCTGGCGCTGATCACCGGACAGGTCGGCCGTCCCGGTACCGGCCTGCATCCGCTGCGCGGACAGAACAACGTGCAAGGCGCCTCCGACGCCGGACTGATTCCGATGTTCCTGCCGGACTATCAGCCGGTCGGGCGCACCGACCTGCGCGAGCCGTTCGAGCATCTCTGGCATTACGACCTCGATCCGGTTCGCGGTCTCACCGTGGTCGAGATCATCAACGCGATCCATGCCGGCGAGATCAACGGCATGTATATCGAGGGCGAAAATCCCGCGATGTCGGACCCCGATCTGCAGCACGCCCGCGAGGCGCTGGCGATGCTCGATCATCTCGTGGTGCAGGACCTGTTCGTCACCGAGACCGCGTTTCATGCCGACGTGATCCTGCCGGCTTCGGCGTTCGCGGAGAAATCCGGCACCTTCACCAATACCGACCGCCGCGTGCAATTGGCGCGCGAGGTGATCAAGCCGCCCGGCGATGCGCGCCAGGATCTGTGGATCATCCAGGAAATCGCCAAACGCATGGGGCTCGACTGGCGCTACGACGGCCCCGCCGACGTCTTCGCCGAAATGACCGAGGTGATGCCGTCGCTGAAGAACATCACCTGGGAGCGGCTGGTGCGCGAGGGTGCGGTGACCTATCCGGTCGACGACCCGCATCAGCCCGGCAACGAGATCATCTTTACGACGGGATATCCGACCGAGAGTGGCCGCGGCAAGATCGTGCCGGCGCATGTAGTGCCGCCGGACGAATTGCCCGACGACGACTATCCGATGGTGCTCTCCACCGGCCGCGTGCTGGAGCATTGGCACACCGGCTCGATGACGCGACGTTCCATGGTGCTCGACCAGATCGAGCCCGAGGCGGTGGCGTTCATGTCGCCAAAGGACATGCGGCGGATGAGCGTGCGTCCGGGCGATTTCGTCCGGTTGGAGACGCGCCGCGGCGCGGTCGAGATCAAGGTGCGCTCCGATCGCGACGTCCCGGAGAACATGGTGTTCATGCCGTTCTGCTACGCGGAAGCCGCGGCCAATTTGTTGACCAATCCGGCGCTCGATCCCTTCGGCAAGATTCCCGAATTCAAGTTCTGCGCGGTCAAGGCCGAAAAAGTGGAGCAGCGCGTCGCGGCGGAGTAGGCAGTGCTAAAACCACGGCTCCTCATAGATCGGTTCGCCATCGACCAATAGCCGCTTGATGGCGGCGCGCCCTGACGGCAGGATTGCCGCGACAACCGTCAACTTGCGTTGGTTGCGGGCCTGTTCAAGCTTCCGGCCCTCGCCTTCGGGAACGAAATAGCTTTCAAGATTATAGCGAACCTGCAGCTGATCGCAGAAGGCGCGCCCACGTGAGCCGCAGGTGGCACCGGACACGACTCGCCCGCGGATCAACACATCGGGACTTGCGACCGCCACGGCATCGGCATGTACCGAGACCGCTTCGTAGAGTCCGTCGCGATTGGGCGCGAGCTTGACGAACACCATGGGGTTGCGTGTGCCGGTGGGCTGGTTCAGGAGCGAACCTGCCGGCAATCGCGAGATGTCGTAGCCGAGGACAACATAGTCACCGCGCAGGAGATCGCGCGGATCAACCGGACGGGTCTGCAGGGTTACTTCGGTGCCGTCGCGCAGGACCTGGATTCGATCGATGATCATCAGGGTCAGCAGCGCGACCTGAACAAGGGCGGTGACGCCGAACAGCACGATTTTCGGGATGTGTGCCAAAAGTTCAGCGAGGGATGTGGTGGAGGTTTTAATCATTCGCGGGTTCTCGGCAGTAAGCGATTGAGCACCAGAGAAAGTGCAATAGCGACGGCGCCGGCCACGGCGAGGAACATTGAGCGATGCAGCAGCGAGCCCTTCACCGCCCATGTGATTGCCGCAATGACACCGGCGATCCCGAGCCAGCCGGCGACGATCCGCGGGCGTGCACTATCAAGCATGCCGGAGACGACAAGGCAGAGCATGGCGCAGAGTTCGAAGGCGTAGGCGAGCCATGGCTCCCCCGCTTGTGGTGGCGTCGATACCGCCGCTGCAAGAAGGACGAGCCCAATCGCAATTCCAGCAAAGGCTGCGCCGGCCCGGCGCGTCGTCGCGGCGACCGCAAAGGCAAAGATCGCTCCCGCGACGCCGCATGAAATCGCCCAAAGCGGCTGGCTTACGGCCCCCGTGTGGATACGGAAGAGGTCGTTAGCCGTTGCCACCTCCAGGGTGGCGACGCCGGCTAGCGAAAAGGCGCCGTAGATTGACAGGACGGCGCCTGCGGAAGACGCCCTCTGCCACGGCGCCGCGGCAAGCGCGAGTCCTGCACCGAACAGCAAGGCTGCACCGTCGTCGAGAACGAATGGCGGTTCGAGTCCGACCGCGAGCGCCGTAGCGATCCACCACGGAAGCGCGGCCAGCGCGACGAGGTGGGCCGCCACGCGCGAGTTCCAGGCTAGCGCAAGGCCGGTGGCAATGAGCCAGATCGCCACGAACGAAAAATGCGGGACGTCACGAATTTCAACGACGCGCATACTGCTCCATATGCTTGCGGCGACCAGCGCAACCGCGAGCGCACCGCGCGAGCCGGTAAGCGCTGCCGCGGCGAGTGCGCCCATCGTCCACAGCAGCATACCGCCTGCAAAGTCCCCACCCAGGTGATACATCTGGCCGACCAGGGCGATCCCGGCGCCAAAGATGATCGAGCCCACGGCTGTGCAAAGGTCGGCGAGGACCGGCCGACCCGCACGGCCGAACCAGGCACCGAGGCCATGGGCACCAACGATACCGGCAAGCAGAATTGCCAAGCGCGCCAGGCGTGCCAGTTCCGTCCAATGGGCAGCGACGAAAGCCAGGAACGCAGCCGCAATCAGCAGGCCGCCGACGATGGCTACCACCACAGGGATTTTGATGCCGGGACCGAGTGGCGGAAGCGCAACGCGGATGGTGGCGAGGGCCGCAGGCGTAATCACGCCATCGGCCTCCCATTGCGCAAGATCAGCTTCGAGGCGCTGCCGATAGGCTCGGTCAAACATCGTCGTGATTCACTGGCGCATGCACCGGCCGGTGGCGTCAAGGTAGGGCAAGCGGCGCGCGACACCCAGGCGCGGCGCCCCCAGCTTCAAAAACAGTTTCCGACGCAGCATTGTGGTCCCTCGCTTGTTAAACAGCCTATCACCGTGCCGGTTGTATTGGAACAACGTTGCTATCTTTTGATGCGAGGCCTCATCCGGCTGCAAACCCGCCGCGGCGCGGTCGAGATCAAGGTGCGCAGCGATCGCGACGTGCCGGAGAACATGGTGTTGATGCCGTTCTGCTACGCGGAAGCCGCGGCCAATTTGTTGACCAATCCGGCGCTCGATCCCTTCGGCAAGATTCCCGAATTCAAGTTCTGCGCGGTCCGCGCCGAGATGCGCCGAGACGCGCAGCGCGGCGGAGTGAACGGATACCGACCGTGCAGCCGCGGCGATCACGCTTCGAGCAAGATGGTATTGGATTGAATCGGTCTGGACACTTGGGTTCACCTCTCCCCAGCGGGGAGAGGTCGATTTGCGCAGCAAATCGGGTGAGGGGGGTGCTGCATCAACGATAGACCGTAACCCCTCACCCGGCGCTACGCGCCGACCTCTCCCGATGGGAGAGGTAAAGTTTCCGTTGCGTCGTAGCTCAATCTAACCTCATCTCATCGCGCCTCGGCGTCAGCCGGGCGTGGCGGCAGCCTGCGGCGCGATCTTGGCCTGCGCAATAATTCCTTCGAGCCGCGCGATGTTTTCCAGCAGGCGCTGGCTGGTCAGGACCAGGAAGTAATAGCCGAACTGCGGGTTCTGAAAGTAGATTTCGAGCAGCTTTTCGTAAGTGATGGTCAGCACATGGCCGGCCTCGATGCATTCGATCGTCGCGGTCCGGCGGTTATCGGGGGTGAGAAACCCGAGTTCACCCATCAGACGTCCCGGCGGAAGTTCGACGCCGATTTCCTTCACCAGGAATTTTCCGGTGACAGTCAGCAGCATTTCGTTCGCGGCATCGTCCTTCCTGAACAGGATATCGCCCTTGCGATATTTTCGCTCGGTCATGAACGGTTTGAGCCATTCCATCGAGGTGTCGCCCTGCGTGGCGCCGCGCGCCTTTTTGACGAGAACGAGCATTTGGCGGAGGCGAAAAGCATTGATGGGGACCATCAGGAGATACAAGAGAAAGGTCGTGACGGTTCCGCTGAGCGCGCCGAAGCCGGCGAAGAATACGCAACCGATCATGTTGGCGACGCGCAGCGGCACCATCGTTTGCGTCAGCAGCGTGGCGACGAAGAAGATCGCCCCGACCAGGGCGAACATGTTGGCAAGCGTGATATTGTGCAGGACAATTTCCAGAAGACGGTTGGCTAGTGCGTCATAGGTGATGTTGTTGGGGTCGAGGCCCAGTTGAACCAGAATTTTTGCGAATCTGAGGTTGTCCGCGGCGGTGTTGAGAATGCGGTCTAGCGTGGTGGACAGGTCTGCGCTGCTCATCGGATCCCCCCAAGCGCCTCGGCGAAACAGGACGCGCGCTCACCTCCCGCCATCCGGGCCGCGCAGAATCGCCATTCAGAACCGTCTGGATACCCGATCCTGCACCCGGCGTGTGTCAATAATTCAAGCGCGACAGGTAAATTGTGGCCTTGAGGGCGATGATGGCGGCGAACACGCCCCCTGCCGCCAGGACGGTAAGGGCGCAGATACAGAAGCGTTTGATGGTCGCCAGGTGCGCTTTTGCGGCAGCCGTCCCGACGGTATCCAGCCTGCCCGATGAATCGGCAGCCTGCTCGAGCGGCCCCCGGGGGTGCGTCAGCATGGTCATGGTCGAAATCCTCGCTCAGAGAAGCCGAGCGGTGTCTGTTGCTGCCGTTGTGCGGCCGCTTCGATTCAAAAGGCGTGAAATCGATTCAAAAGGCGTGAAAATCGCCCAGCCGGCGTTTGACCGCTTGCCTCATTCTGGCGATGAGGGCGGCTATTCGCCGCCGAGGACGCTTCGTAAGCCGCAGCATGGATACGAGGTGCACGGCAAACGGATTACCCTTGTTTTCCAGGTCGAGTTCGATCCGACCGTGCGGATAGATCGTTGCGCATCCAGCCGGCCGGCTATTCCGTCTTGCAAACGATACCGCGGAGTTCTCGAGCAGGAAAATTCCGCCGATCTGTCCCTTGACGTCACGGGCGACCCAGAAGCCTTCCTTGTTGCGGCCGATGAAAAATGCCGGGATCGCGTCATTGACGATACCGGGATCGAGCGGCTGAAATTGAGCGGTGACGGTTGCGGGCCCCTCGGGTGCGGTTGGGGGCTGGTCGGGCGGCAACATGCCGGAGCGCTGGCCGTCCTGATCGATCGCAGCGGTCGAACGTCCCGGCGCCTGCCGTCGTGAAAGATCCGGGCTTGTGAGCTGCATGGCGATCATTGCGCGTTGACCGATGACGGGTCCGGGCGTGGCCACGGCGGCCTCCCGAATCCAATGCGCATGATGTGCCGACGATGCCATAGGAATGCGAGAGGGATCGGCGCTGCGTCGCATAGGAGAGATATAAAGACGCGGGCAGAAGCGATGCCGCCGCCTCCGGGTCTGGAGCGGCGTTTATAGCGTGGCTATGAGACAGCGCAGCCGACCGCCTCGATTTCCTATGCACCCGTCCGCATCTTCGGACCAACGGCTCGCACGATGAGCTGCGGTGGAGAATCGAAGATGGCTCATTTCCTGACAGGCGATGAAAAAGATCCCGAACTGATCTACGACGATGATTATCGGTCGTATCTGATGGCGCGAAACCGCTCATCGGGCGGCTACCGGTTCGGCAGAACGCTAGGAAAGCACGTTAGCGTCCACGCGCGTACCGCCGTAAGCCGCGTCAACGGCTTCCTGAAGAACATGATCGAGGCCATCGCCAGTGCAAAATTGCGCCGGATGGAGCGCGAACTCGAGCTTCGCGGTGTTCGCTACGATCGGCCCGATGACGGCCGGACGGCGCGCACGTCCGAGCCGACAGAGCGTTAGCGCCAGCCCATTCCAACTTTTTCCGGGGGAGCACCACATGTCACGGCTTTCGCTCGCCGCATCCATTCTCCTTTCTGTTCTCCGCGGCGCCGCCAGCGCCGTGGTGACGTTTCTGGGCCCATCCTGGGACGGGCCGGTCAGGAAATACCGGCCGGAGCGATATTATATGCGTGGTCCCGGACCGAAGTGGCGCGAGAAGCACCGTTTTGACGGCGCTTCCGCGAAGGGCACGTGAGACGGCGATACCATCAGGCGCAGCCCGCGTATTAGCGGATTAATGATTGCGTCGCGACGAAAGCCCTTTCCACAAGTCATTGACGCGTTTGACCGGTCTCCTGATCGGGACGACCGCCGGTCGGTCCGCTTCAATGGCTGCCGCGAAGACGCGTTTGAGACGGTCGTCGTCAATTCGCGCCAGATATTGCCGCAAGACAGCAGAACCAGGCTCGCCCGGCCGCAGGATTGCAGCGCAAAGCTCCGCACTGGTTGTGCGAAAGAAGCTGAAATCCGGGTTGCCGTGCTGCCGTGGATCAAGCCTGTCGATTTCACCGGCGATTCTGAACACGGCCAATCGGTCGGCATTGTCCAGCGTCACGGCGAACCGCAGTATAGCCAGCTGCCAGGCACGCAGCGTTTTAGCGTGCCACTCCATCCCTTGAACGTTCGAATTCATCGACAATGACGCTTCTACGACGTTGCGGCCGAAACCTCGGGCAGGCGAGGCCCGTGACGACGTTCGATCGGGCAGGCGAGATCTTCATCATCGCCAATCTCCGCGATCGCGTCGGCGACTTCTCTTTTCGCCAGCTCGTCCAATTCGACGATCGGCAGGCGGGTGTCCGGGCGCATCAAGCCGAGCAGGCCCAGGGCATATTTCAGCGCCGCCGGGCTCTCTCTGACGAGCGAGGCCGTCAGCGGCGCCAGCCTGCTTTGCAAATAGCGCGCGGACGGCAACCGTCCCTTCCGGCAATTCAAGTAAACCGCCTGACACAGTCGTGGCGCGACGTTCGACACCAGGGATATCGAGCCATCCCCGCCACCCGCAACAAACGCCAGCGCGGTGGCGTCGTCGCCGGACAACAGTCGAAATCCCGTCGGCAGCCGCTGCCGCAAGCGCGCAAGACGCGCGATGTCGCCGGTTCCATCCCGCAACCCGATGAACTGCCTCGATTCCGCCAGCCCTGCGAGCGTGTCGTCGGATAATTCGCGGATCGTCCGGGAGGGAATGTCATGCAGGATGATGGGCAGCGCGGTCGAGATGGCGATTGCCCGAAAGTGCGCATGAATGCCGGCCTGCATCGGCTTGTTGTAGTAAGGCACCACCGAAAGCACCGCATCGGCGCCGGCTGCTTCGGCGCGCTGCGTCAATTCGATAGCCTGGCTGGTTGAATTCGATCCCGCTCCGGCGATGACGCGGATGCGGCCTCGCGCCACCTCGACGGCCGCGCGGATGATGCTGTCCTGGTCTTCGGGCGTTAGCGTAGAGGCCTCGCCGGCCGTTTCGCAGACCACGATCGCCGGGACATCAGCTTTGATCTGGCGTTCGCAAAGTCTTGCGAAGGCCGCCAGATCGACCGCGCCCCTTTCATCGAAAGGCGTGGGAAGATCGGGTATGCAGCCTGCCAGCCAGGCGGCGGGGTTTGCATTGTCCGGCATCGGATTTCAGGCCGCGATTTCCATTGGGGCGAAGCCTTGCCGAACCGCTGACAGCACGAGGCCTTCCTGGCATCTGGCCCCCGCCTCGATCCGGAAGCCCATCTGCTCCAGCTTCGCGCGAATTCTGAGGCTGAAGCAGCCCTCGCGGGAGTCGATCAACACCGCAATGGCCGCGCTGGCGTTGAGGTACTGCGATATTTCGGCAAGCGCAGCCTCAATGGCCTGAATGGAATTCTGACCTGTGATCAGGCCGACCGCGTGCTGCCCCTTTGGGATACGGCATGTTGCCGTGGTGGCTACCCGCATGAACCCGCGCCGTCGCAGCGCAAGATAGAGATCCAGGCTGCCGTTGCCGGCGACGATGGTGCGACGCAGGCTGGACAGGCGCGTGAGCTCGATCATGGTATCGATGACCTGCTCCCGGTTTGAAACGGAATGAGGTTGAAGCATTTTGCTCTCCTTGCGTGGCGCCCGCTCGGTGTGTCACGCGACACGCCGGGCAGGGCGGTCGGCGACAACGGTTTCGAGTTCGGAGGAGGGGAGCTTGCCGCCCATGTCGAGTTCGATTTCGCGCGCCAGCTCGACGATTGTTTCGGGGTGACGGCCGTTCTCGAACAGCGCGTATTTGACGGCTTGCGCGCGATTGACGAACAGGCCGCCGTAAAGGCCGTTCTGTTCTTGGGCGACCCAGTCGCCGCGGCTGTTCTTGCCGATAAAGACGATGTTAGATGCTGAACTGCACGATGGAGGTTCGACGAGCTTCACGGTGGTATTCCTTCTGATGACGGGCAAGGCCGCCTTGAGGCGGCCTCACGCACGCGCCCAATATCTTCGCGGCCGGGTATGAATTCGAGGGAGACGGTGCGGCGATCTCATAGGCGCGGTATAAGATCGCGCGGTTTTAGACCGGGACGGTCTGGCTGACAGCGCCGACCAGGGCGTACACGGTCGCGTACGCCACGGTTTCATCCCAGTAATTGAGAACTCCGCCGAACGGCGACTCGCGCCGGATGGAGCCCATGACTGCGCTGAAAATGATGGACATCCATAGCAGCATGGCAAGGCTTCGGCCGAAGCCGATGCCACCGAAGGTCGCGAAGGCAACGAGGACGAGCATTCGCAGGCAGAAGCGAACCAGCATCTGGCTCGATCCCAGTTCTCGCGGCAGATTCGGGGGGTGCGCCAACATTCGAAATTCTGACGATCGCTCGTTCGTGGCGTTACGCGAAATTGTCGCAGCAGAGCGGCTGGTAGAGCGCCTTGACGTCGCGCCGCACGCTGGGAACGCTCGGTCGGCTTGACGGCGCATCGAGCTGCTGGGCGTCGACGAACGCGGTCAAAACGGCCAGCGCCAGATCCGCATGATGGGCTTCGATCGACTGATCGAGCCAGTCGGGAAGCTCGCGCTCGCGCGACAATGCGCAATACCACTCGCCCTCGTCATAGGCGATGCGGCGAACCTGCCAGAGCGGCAGTTCAAGGTCGATCAGCGCCAGCGCGGCATCGGTCCAGGCCTCGGATTTCAGCAATCGTTCGATCCGCGCCGTCTTCTCGCTCTGCCCCATTGACGGAAAGCGCCGGCAAGCCTCGCCGAGAATCTCCGACATCAGCTCGGCCGTCGCGGTATCCGCGTCGCGCAGCCGGTCGTTGAGTTCGCCGGGATAGCGATGTTTGGAAAGGAAGGGCATGGCGGTATCCCACATCAGGCACGGCCGCGATCGGCGGCTGCATCGCGCAAGATGGTCAAAACGCCATTTGAAAACGAGATGGGGCGGCCCCCAAAGATATAGGGATTTCATAAGTACCGGCGGGTGGGCCTGTCCGCTGCCTCCCAGTCCTCCCGGCGGCCTTTATGAGATTCCTATAACATTGTCGTTACTCCCGCCTCGAAAACCTATGCGCCGGGTGGCACTTCATATCCGCCAAAGCGAGCAGGTCCCTCTCGCTCCCCAGATTACTGCGCATTAGGAGCATCTCATGCTGGACGTCTTCATGGTGGCCCTCGCGTTGGCCTTCTTCGCGGCGGCGATCGGCTACACCTACGCCTGCGAACGGCTTTAATTTTTGGCGCGTTTTCTTCCTCACCCGTTCCCACCCCGCATCAGTTGCGGGGCAGGCTTCGTTCGAAAGCTCTCCAGAGGACAACGACCATGATCTTCGATTATTCGCTCGCCGGTCTCGTCTCGTTAGGCCTGCTGTTTTACCTGACCTACGCCCTGCTGCGGCCCGAGCGATTTTAACACCGAAACCACCGCCCCGGATTTTTAACCGGGGCGGTAATCCGTTCTCGCAAGAGACACCGTGCAAACTTAGGGCACACGACCATGACCGCCATCGGCTGGATTCAAATCATTCTGTACTGCGCGATCATCGTCGCGCTGGTCAAACCGCTCGGCGGGTACATGACCCGCGTCTTCAGCGGCGAGCGCACATTCCTGTCGCCGGTGCTGCGGCCGGTCGAGGTCGGCGTGTACTGGATCGGCGGCGTCGACGAGCGGCGCGAGCAGCATTGGCTTACCTATGCGGTCGCGATGCTGCTGTTCCATGTCGGCGGCTTCCTGATCATTTACGGATTGATGCGGCTGCAGGCGGTATTGCCGTTCAATCCCGCGGACCAATCCGCGGTCGCGCCGGACTTGTCCTTCAACACCGCGATCAGCTTCATCACCAATACCAACTGGCAGAACTACGGCGGCGAGAGCACGCTGTCGTACCTCGTGCAGATGCTGGGACTGACGCATCAGAACTTCCTGTCGGCGGCGACCGGCATCGCGCTCGCGGTGGCGCTGATCCGCGGCTTCTCCCGTTCCTCGATGCGTACCATCGGCAATTTCTGGGTCGATGTCACCCGCTGCACTCTCTATGTGCTGCTGCCGATCTGCGTGGTCTACGCGCTGTTCCTGGTCTGGCAGGGCATTCCGCAGACGCTCGGCGCCTATGTCGACGCCACCACGCTGGAAGGCGCCAAGCAAACCATCGCGGTCGGGCCGGTGGCCTCGCAGGTCGCCATCAAAATGCTCGGCACCAATGGCGGCGGCTTCTTCAATGCCAACGCCGCGCATCCGTTCGAAAACCCGACCGCGCTGTCGAACTTCGTCCAGATGATCTCGATCTTCGCGCTCGGCGCGGCGCTGACCAACGTGTTCGGCCGCATGGTCGGCAACCAGCGCCAGGGCTGGGCGATCCTGGGCGTGATGGGCGTGCTGTTCCTCGCCGGCGTCATCGTCACCTATTGGGCGGAAGCCGACGGTACCACCGCGCTCCATGCGCTGGGACTGTCCGGTGGCAATATGGAAGGCAAGGAAGTCCGCTTCGGCATTGTTGCCTCTTCGCTGTTCGCGGTCATCACCACGGCGGCATCCTGCGGCGCGGTCAACGCCATGCATGACAGCTTCACCGCGCTCGGCGGCATGATTCCCCTGATCAACATGCAACTCGGCGAAATCATCGTCGGCGGCGTCGGCGCCGGCCTCTACGGCATGCTGCTGTTCGTCGTGCTGGCGATCTTCGTCGCCGGCCTGATGGTCGGCCGCACCCCGGAATATGTCGGCAAGAAGATCGAGGCCCGCGAGGTCAAGATGGCGATGCTGGCGATTCTCATCCTGCCGCTGAGCTATCTCGGCTGGACCGCGGTCGCCGTTGTGCTGCCGTCGGCGGTGGCATCGATGGCCAATGCCGGCCCGCACGGATTCACCGAAGTGCTCTATGCCTATACCTCGGCGACCGGCAATAACGGCTCGGCCTTCGCCGGCCTCTCCGGCAACACCTTCTTCTACAACCTGACGCTGGCGAGTTCGATGTTCATCGGCCGCTTCTTCATGATCGTGCCGGCCATGGCGCTTGCCGGTTCGCTGGCCGGGAAGAAATTGCATCCCGCGTCGGCGGGTACGTTCCCGACCACGGGCGGCCTGTTCGTCGGCCTCGTCGTCGGCGTGATTCTGATCATTGGCGGTCTCACCTTCTTCCCGGCGCTCGCGCTCGGGCCGATCGTCGAGCACCTCGCCATGACCACCAACACTCTGTTCTGATCGCTCTCACATTTCGGAGTTACGTTCATGGAAACGTCGAAACTGCAAAAACGGGCCCCGGTATCGACCATGCTCGATCCGAAGATTGTGATGCCCGCCATCGCTTCCTCCTTCGTCAAGCTCGATCCGCGGCAGATGATCAAGAACCCCGTGATGTTCGTGGTCGAGGTCGTGGCCGCGCTGACCACGGTGATCTTCCTGCGTGAACTGGTAACCGGCGCCGAGAGCCTCGGCTTCACTTTCCAGATCATCGTGTGGCTGTGGTTCACGGTGCTGTTCGCCAACTTCGCCGAAGCCGTCGCCGAAGGCCGCGGCAAGGCCCAGGCCGAGTCGCTGCGGAAGACCCGCACCGAGAGCCAGGCCAAGCTGCTGGCGGGTTCCGACAACACCTATCGGCTGGTTTCCGGCACCAGCCTCAAGGTCGGCGACGTCGTTCTGGTCGAAGCCGGCGACAACATTCCGTCCGACGGCGAGGTGATCGAAGGCGTCGCTTCGGTGAACGAAGCCGCGATAACAGGCGAATCCGCGCCCGTGATCCGTGAATCCGGCGGCGACCGCTCGGCAGTCACCGGCGGCACCCAGGTGCTGTCCGACTGGATCCGGGTCCGGATCACCGCGGCGCAGGGATCGACCTTCATCGACCGCATGATCAAGCTGGTCGAAGGCGCCGAGCGGCAGAAGACGCCGAACGAGATCGCGCTCAACATCCTGCTCGCCGGCCTAACAATCATCTTCGTGTTCGCAACGGTGACGATCCCGAGCTATGCCTCCTACGCCGGCGGTTCGATCTCCGTCGTCGTTCTGGTGGCGCTGTTCGTGACGCTGATCCCGACCACCATCGGCGCGCTGCTGTCGGCGATCGGCATCGCCGGCATGGACCGGCTGGTGCGCTTCAACGTGCTGGCGATGTCGGGCCGCGCGGTCGAGGCCGCCGGCGACGTCGATACGCTCTTGCTCGACAAGACCGGCACCATCACGCTCGGCAACCGGCAGGCGACCGAGTTTCGTCCGGTCCGCGGCGTAACCGAGCAGGAACTTGCCGATGCGGCGCAACTGGCCTCACTGGCCGACGAGACCCCCGAAGGGCGTTCGATCGTCGTGCTGGCGAAGGAGAAATACGGCATCCGCGGCCGCGACATGGCCGAACTCAACGCCACCTTCATTCCGTTCACCGCGCAAACCCGCATGAGCGGCGTCGACGCCGGCGCCTCGTCGGTCCGCAAGGGCGCGGTCGATGCGATCCTCAACTACATCGGCGGCGGCACGTCGCAAACCATGGCTTCCGGAAACACCGTCCGGGCGATTCAGTCCTCGGTCAATTCCGACGTCGCCCGCGAGATCCAGGCGATCGCCGACGAAATCGCCAAGGCCGGCGGGACGCCTCTGGCCGTTGCCAAGGACAGCCGTCTGCTGGGCATCGTCCACCTGAAGGACATCGTCAAGGGCGGCATCCGCGAACGCTTCGCCGAATTGCGCCGCATGGGCATCCGCACCGTGATGATCACCGGCGACAATCCGATGACCGCGGCGGCGATTGCCGCCGAAGCCGGCGTCGATGATTTTCTCGCCCAGGCGACGCCCGAGGACAAATTGAAGCTGATCCGCGACGAGCAGGCCAAGGGCAAATTGGTGGCGATGTGCGGCGACGGCACCAACGACGCGCCGGCGCTGGCCCAGGCGGACGTCGGCGTCGCCATGAACACCGGCACGCAGGCGGCACGCGAGGCCGGCAACATGGTCGATCTCGACTCCAATCCGACCAAGCTGATCGAGGTGGTGGAGATCGGCAAGCAGCTGTTGATGACCCGCGGCGCGCTGACCACGTTCTCGATCGCCAACGACGTCGCGAAATATTTTGCGATCATTCCCGCGATGTTTCTGGCCTTCTACCCGCAGCTCGCCGTGCTCAACGTCATGCATCTGGCGAGCCCGCAAAGCGCCATCCTGTCGGCCATCATCTTCAACGCCCTGATCATCATCGCGCTGATTCCGCTGGCCTTGAAGGGCGTGGCGTATCGGGCGATCGGCGCCGGCGCGCTGTTACAGCGCAACCTGATGATCTACGGCGTCGGCGGCATCATCATTCCGTTCATCGGCATCAAGGCGATCGACCTCGTCGTCAATGCCTTGAACCTGGTTTAACCCCCTGGCGTCATTGCGAGGAGCGAAGCGACGAAGCAATCCACATTTCCCCGGCAGCCATGGATTGCTTCGCTTCGCTCGCAATGACGAAAATACTGGAGACCTGACATGTTGAAAGAAATTCGCCCCGCGATCCTCGTCCTTGTCGTGCTCACCTTGATCACCGGCCTGGCCTATCCGCTCGCGATGACCGCGATCGCGGGCGTGATCTTCCCGAAGCAGGCGCAGGGAAGCCTGATCGAAAGGGATGGCAAGGTGGTCGGCTCCGCTCTGATCGGGCAGGAGTTCAAGGACGACAAATACTTCCATGGCCGCCCCTCCGCGACCACGGCGCCGGACCCCGCGGATGCCACCAAGACCGTTCCGGCGCCGTACAATGCGGCCAATTCCGGCGGCTCCAACCTCGGCCCGACCAGCAAGGCCCTCAATGACCGGGTCAAGGAAGACGTCGACAAGCTGAAAGCCGAGAATCCCTCCGCGCCGGTCCCGATCGATCTCGTGACCACGTCCGGCAGCGGCCTCGACCCGGATATCTCGCCGGAGGCCGCGCTATTCCAGGTGCCCCGCGTCGCCAAGGCCCGCAATATGCCGGAAGATCGCGTTCGAGAGCTGGTCACGGAGAACACGGCAGGCCGGCTTGCCGGATTGTTCGGCGAACCCCGGGTCAACGTCCTGGAGCTCAATCTGGCTTTGGACCGTGCCGCATCGAAGTGAGCCCCGCTAGGCTTCGCGCGGCCTGAGGACTATATTTGTCATATGGAGCACCAGCGCCGCGACCCCCAGAAAAGACCCTCGCCGGATGCGTTACTGGAAGCCGCCCGGCGAGAGAACGATCAATCCGGCCGGCTCAAGATATTCGTCGGTGCCGCGCCCGGCGTCGGCAAGACCTACGAGATGCTGCAAAATGCCCATGCCAAACTGAAGGCCGGCGCCGATGTGGTGGTGGGCGCGGTTGAGACCCACGGCCGGGCCGAGACCGAGGCGCTGCTGCAAGGCCTCGAGGTTCTCCCGCGCAAACGGATTATCTACAGGGATCAGACCATCGAGGAGATGGATCTCGACGCGCTGATCGCACGCCATCCGCAGATCGCGCTGGTCGATGAACTGGCGCACACCAACGCGCCGGGCAGCCGCCATCCAAAGCGGTATCTCGACGTCGAGGAACTGCTGTCCCGCGGCATCGACGTCTACACCGCGGTCAATATCCAGCATATCGAAAGCCTCAACGACGTGGTCGCCCAGATCACGCATGTGCGGGTGCGCGAGACCGTGCCGGACTCGGTGTTCGACCGCGCCGATGCCATCGAACTGATCGACCTGACGCCGGACGACCTGATCCAGCGGCTGAAAGAGGGCAAGGTCTACGTCCCCAAACAGGCCGAGCGCGCGCTCGAGCATTATTTCTCGCCAGGAAATCTGACGGCGCTGCGCGAGCTGGCGTTGCGGCGGACCGCCGAGCGCGTCGACGAACAGCTTTTAACCCACATGCAGGCCAACGCGATCGCCGGTCCCTGGGCCGCGGGCGAGCGCATCCTGGTTTGCCTCAGCGAGGATCGGCGCGCGGCGGGGCTGGTGCGCTATACCAAGCGGCTGGCGGACCGCCTGCACGCGCCGTGGACCGCGATCGCCATAGAGACGCGGCGGAGCCTGCAATTGAGCGAAGAGGAACGCGACCGGCTTGCCGACACGCTGCGGCTGGCGGAAGCGCTGGGCGGCGAGGCGCTGACCATTCCCGGTGTCGGACGCCGTATTGCCGATGATCTGATCGGTTTTGCCCAAGCCAACAACGTGACCCAGATCATCATCGGCAAGTCGGCCCGTTCCTGGTGGTTCGAGATCATGCGCGGCTCGGTCGTGCACGATCTGGTGCGGCGGGCCGGCAATATCAGCGTTAATGTCATCGCCGGCGAGGAACTCGCAGCGGGGCCCGTTCCAAAGAAGACGGTGCGCACTGCCGAACGACCGGAGCCGTTCGACGCGCGGCCCTATCTGATGGCGCTTGTGATCGTCGCCATCGGCCTCGGGGCCGCCAGACTGATTCAGCCCGTGTTCGGGATCGAGAATGTCGATCTGGTATTCCTCACGGCGGTGGTGAGCGTGGCCGTGCGTTTCGGGCTGTGGCCTTCGTTGCTGGCGAGCGTCGCTGCGTCGCTGTCCTACAACTTCTTCTTTTTGCCGCCGGTTTACACCTTCACGATCACCGACCCGACCAACGTTGCCGCCTTCTTCTTCTTCATGCTGATCGCGATCCTGGTTTCCAATGTCGCGGCGCGCGTGCGCACCCAGGCCGTCTCCGCGATCGGCAGGGTGCGGACCACGGAATTGCTTTACGCCTTCAGCCGCAAGCTCGCCGGCACCGCGACGCTGGACGACGTGTTGTGGGCGACCGCCTACCAGACGGCGTTGATGCTGAGGGTGAGAGTGGTGCTGCTGTTGTCCGAGGACGGTGTCCTGACCGTGAAAGCGGGCTACCCGCCCGAGGACGAACTGGACAAGGCCGATCTGGCCGCCGCGAACTGGGCGTGGAATAACGATCGCCCGGCCGGGCGTGGTTCGGAGACGCTGCCGGGCGCCAAGCGTCTATTCCTTCCGATGCGAACCGGCCGCGGGCCGATCGGCGTCATCGGCATCGACGATGACAGAACCGGGCCGCTGCTCACCCCGGATCAGCGCCGGCTGCTCGACGCCCTGATGGATCAGGGCGCACTGGCGATCGAGCGGGTGCTGCTAGTCGAGGACATGGATCGCGTCAAGCGCACCATGGAGTCGGATCGGTTGCGTTCGGCGCTCCTGACCTCGATCTCGCACGATCTCAAGACGCCGCTGGCGTCGGTTCTCGGCGCCGCCAGCACCATGCGGGATCTTTCCAGCGGACTGTCTGACGCCGAAAAGCGGGATCTGCTGGCCACCGTGATCGACGAGTCCGAGCGGCTCAACCGCTTCATCGCCAACCTGCTCGACATGACCAAGCTGGAATCCGGCGCCATCGTGCCGAATACCGCGCGGCACGATATCAGCGAGATCGTCGGCAGCGTATTGCGGCGCGCCAGCAAGATCCTCGCCCATCACAAGGTTTCGCTCGAACTCGCCGCCGATCTGCCGATGCTGGAACTCGATGCCGTGCTGTTCGAGCAGGTGCTTTTTAATCTCTTGGACAACGCGGCGAAATATGCCCCC
Organism: Bradyrhizobium erythrophlei; assembly: GCF_900129425.1. NCBI lineage: Bacteria > Pseudomonadati > Pseudomonadota > Alphaproteobacteria > Hyphomicrobiales > Nitrobacteraceae > Bradyrhizobium > Bradyrhizobium erythrophlei. The sequence goes on from NZ_LT670817.1 coordinate 1,136,978, forward strand.
GCCGATACCACGATATCGATCCGGAGCATGCGGGACAGGGATCATGTCACCTTGCAGATCATCGACGAAGGCGACGGCATTCCACGATCCGAGCTGGACAGTATATTCGACAAATTCTATCGCGCGCAAAAGGGCGATCATGTCCGCCCCGGCACCGGCCTCGGGCTTGCGATTTCCCGCGGCTTTGTCGAAGCGATGCGCGGCACGATCACAGCCGCCAACCGCATCGATCGAAGCGGCGCCGTGCTGACCATCCGGTTGCCGATTCCCGAAGCCACCGCCGCGCTGGATACCGCCGCATGAGTGCCGCCCCTATCAAGGTACTCGTGATCGACGACGAGCCGCCGATCCGCAAGCTGCTGCGGATGGGATTGAGCACGCAGGGTTACGAGATCCTGGAAGCCTCCAACGGCAAGATGGCGCTCGAACTGCTGGCCCAGAATCCCGCGCTCATCGTTCTCGACCTCGGCCTGCCGGATATCCAGGGCCATGAGCTGCTGCGCATGATCCGCGGGCGCAATGACGGCGTCCCCATCGTGGTGCTGTCGAGCCGCGGCGATGAGGCCGGCAAGGTCCAGGCGCTCGATCTCGGCGCCGACGATTACCTGACCAAACCGTTCGGGATGGACGAACTGCTCGCCCGCATGCGCGCGGCGCTGCGGCATCAATTGCAGGTCCATGGCGAGCGTCCGGTGTTTAGATCCGGCGATCTCTCGGTCGATCTGGTGCGCCGCATCGTCAAGGTCGGCGACAAGGATGTCAGGCTGTCGCCCAAGGAATACGAATTGCTGCGCGTGCTGGTGCAGCACGCCGGCAAGGTGCTGACCCACCGGTTTCTCCTGAAGGAGCTGTGGGATGAACTGACCGACGCGCAATATCTGCGGGTCTATGTGCGCCAGCTCCGGCAGAAGATCGAAGCCGATCCCGAGCGCCCGCAATTCGTCCTCACGGAAACCGGGATCGGCTACCGGCTGCGCGCCCCGGATTAAATCTCCAACCGCCGTGCCGGATGAGATATCAATGCTGCTAACGATGCGGTCTGCTGGAGCGACCATGAAAATTGCCGATCTGCTGTCGCCGGCCGACGTCATGATCGACGTGCGGGCCTCGAACAAGCGGCTATTGTTGCAGGAACTCGCGGCCAAAGCCGCGGCCAGTCTCGGCCTGGCGGGCGATCTGGTCGCGTCCTGCCTTCTCAAGCGGGAAGACCTGGGGTCGACGGGAATCGGCCGTGGCGTCGCCATTCCCCATGCCCGGCTGCCGGATCTGCAGCGGCCTTACGGGTTGCTGGCGAAACTGAAGAACCCGATCGAATTCGACGCCATCGACGGGCAACCGGTGGACATCGTATTTGTTCTGTTGCTGCCAGCTTCGGACGAGAGTGGGCAGATCGGGGCGCTGGCGCTGGTGGCCCGGACGTTGCGACCGCCGGAGAATCTCGTCCGATTGCGCGGCGCAAGGAATTCGTCCGAGCTTTATTCGGCGGTCGCCTGACCGCCGGGAATCTCAAGAGCCGATCGGCGGCGAGAAACCCAAAACGGGAACCATCTCCCTCCGCGAAGATTATTTTCCCGCAACCGGGAGAAAAATCATGGCACGGAAATATTCAAAGAAAGCATCTGCCAAGGTCGGACGCGCGATGAAGAAGCGCAAGGCCGGGACTCTGAAGAGCGGACGGTCCGGCAAGAAGGTCAAGAGCCGCAAGCAGGCGATCGCCATCGGCCTTTCCGAGGCGCGAGCGGAAGGCCAGAAGGTGCCGAAGAAGGCCGCGAAGAAACGGAAGACGGCGAAGAAGCGGAAAGCGAAGAAGTAGCGGCTGCGTCTACACAGCACCATGCGTCGTCCCTGCTTTCGCATCGGTTTCGCGGGGACGACAGCGAAAATTATCGCGCAAATCCGTCGAGTGACGAATCGCCTCGATCGCCGCCCGGTTGTGGGCGCGGTTAAACCGGGCGGCCTGTTCGCAGCGGGATTGCGAACGGCGCAGAGCTTTGCGATCGGGCGCGCACCCCGCTATCCCGCTTGCGCCAAACGGCGAATTTATTGAGCCGGCCAGGTCAGCTGATTTGCTCAGCTGATTTGCCCGACGGGCTCCGGCCCAGGAAGTCTGTCCAGCCCCCTTTGAAAAAATATTCTGTTTTTCCGAAGACCCAAATCAGTTGTATGTCTGTTGCCGTCCCGTCCCACTCAGAGGGGCGGCTCGCGACGTCACGGACGCGGGGCGGGATGCGGTGGACGCGGCGGCGCGCTTGACGGGCGTTGCTTGCAGCGGACGGCGAAGACGTGTGGTCCTGACACCCCGACGCTGGTGTCAAGTTGGCGGAGGTAACTCCGCAAACGACGGTGGCAAGAAAGCCGATCACCGGGGAGAGCACGGTATAAGCCGTAAACCATTGCGTGCGGGAATGTCGGGTGATTTCCGATGGCTCGCTGTGAATACTCGTGTGCATACTTACTACCAATAGTGCACACGAGGCTGCGGGTGCATCGGGCGCCCGGCATTCCCCACGCCCTCTGTTTTCAGGGCGGACGTTTTTGGCAAACCTCGGACGCATCGCGCCGCGAGATCGCGGTGGTGTGTCTGGCATTCGCCGTCATTGCGAGCGAAGCGAAGCAATCCACTCTTTCTTTCTTGCTTTACTATGGATTGCTTCGCTTCGCTCGCAATGACGGTCTTACAATCATTTGCGCCTTGGATGTTTGAGAAATTGAATCCGATATCGGCGGTGCAAAAAGCCGGGCGGCCTTCACCTCTCCCCTTGTGGGAGAGGCATAGGCCGCGTTCGCGGCCGTTTTTCGAAGAGAACGCCGAAGCTATGCTTCGGCTATGTCGCATCGTCAGATGCGATCCGGGTGAGGGGTTACGGACTATCGATAGACCGCAACCCCTCACCCCAACCCTCTCCCGCAAGGGGAGAGGGAGCTCACCGCCGTTGCCGGGACATAATGCGTCACTTCAGCTCGATTGGTTTAGCCTCTCGCAGACCTGTCTTTCACCCCGCCTTGCGCGCCCGCGCATTCGACCGATGTGCTTTCTTCGCCGGGCGATGCGCGGCTCGGCGGGCCGGGGCCGATCGCTTGGCCGGCGCCCTGCCTTTCAGGCTTTGCTTGAGCGCGTCCATCAGGCTGATGACGTTGTCCGGCCGCTCTTCAGGCTCGACGGCCTTGACCGGCTTGCCGGCGGCCTTGCGCCTGACCAGGGTCTTCAGCGCATCCTCGTACTGGTCCTTGAACTTACCGGGATCGAAATGCGCCGCCTTGGAATCCAGAATGTGGCTGGCGAGTTCGACCATGTCTTTCGAGATCTTCGGGTTCTTGATGTCGTCGAAATATTCGTCTTCGTCGCGCACCTCATACGGATATCGCAGCGTGATGCCGAGCAGGCCCTTGCCCAGGGGCTCGATCGCAATGATATGCTCGCGGTTGGTGAGAACGATGCGCGCCAGCGCGACGCGATCCTTATCCTTCATGGCGTCGCGGATCACGGCGAAGGCGGCGATGCCGGCCTTGCCGTCGGGCGCGATGTAATAGGGGTGATTGATGTAGCGCTTGTCGATTTCATCCCTGGGCACGAAGCCGTCGATGTCGATGGTGTGGTTGCTTTCGATCTGGACGGCTTCCAGCTCCTCCTTGTCGACCTCGACATACTCGCCCTTTTTCAACTCGTAGCCGCGGCCCTTCTGGTCGCTTTCGACCACGTCGCCGGTCTCGGCATCGACCATCTGCTGCTTCAGCCGGTTGCCGGTTTCCTTGTTGATCATGTGGAAGCGGGTTTTGTCGACGGACGTCGAGGCCGGATAGAGCAGCACCGGGCATGACACGAGGGAAAGCTTCAGGGACCCTTTCCAATAGGCGCGGACGGCCATTACAATCTCCGGCTCGTTATGGGTAAATGAATTCGGGAACTTTCAACGGCCGCCGGGGGTTTTGGTTCCGGACCGTTGCTGTCGCGCGAAGCGGCGTTTCATTCGTGGGATTTGACCGTGTCTCTTAGAAACCTTTCCACCTACCGGAAAAAACGCGATTTCGAAAAGACCGCGGAGCCGAGCGGCGAGGTGGCGGTGGCACCTTCGAAGCAGCGGCGGTTCGTGATCCAGAAGCACGACGCCACCCGGCTGCACTACGATCTCAGGCTGGAATTCGACGGCGTCTTCAAATCCTGGGCGGTCACCAAGGGGCCGTCGCTCGATCCGCACGACAAGCGGCTGGCGGTGGAGGTGGAGGATCATCCGCTCGATTACGGCGATTTCGAAGGCACCATTCCAAAGGGTCAGTATGGCGGCGGCACCGTGCAGCTGTGGGACCGTGGCACCTGGGAATCGGAATCCGGCAGCCCGGAACAGGGCTTCAAGAAGGGTGATCTGAAATTCACTCTGTACGGCGACAAGCTGCATGGCAGCTGGGTGCTGGTGCGCATGCGCCATGACCGCACCGGCGGCAAGCGCACCAACTGGCTTTTGATCAAGCATCGCGACGATTTCGCCAGGGAAGGCAAGGCCAACAACGTCCTTGATGCCGACGAATCCGTTGCTTCGGGCCGGACCATGGCCGAGATCGCCGCCGGCAAGGGCAAAGCGCCAAAGCCGTTCATGACGGCGAAGTCCGGCCTTGCCAAGCCTGACGCGGTGTGGAATTCGAACCGCGGCGATGCCGCGGAGGCGCGGGCCGAAAACAAGAAAGCCGCGTCGCGCCCTATGCCGCCGCGGGCTTCCGCAAAGGCGGCCAAGGGCAAGAAGGTCGCGGCGATGCCGGATTTCGTTGCGCCTGAACTCTGCATCTCGGTCGATCGTCCGCCTATCGGGGAGGGATGGTGCCATGAGATCAAGTTCGACGGCTACCGGGTGCAATTGCGCGTCGAGGACGGCGAGGCCACGCTGAAGACCCGCAAAGGGCTGGACTGGACCGACAAGTTCCAGGCCATCGCCAAGGAGGCAAGCGCGCTGCCGGATGCCCTGATCGACGGCGAGATCGTTGCGCTCGACCATAACGGCGCGCCGGACTTTTCAACCCTGCAGGCCGCGCTTTCCGACGGCAAGACCGACGGTCTGATCTTCTACGCCTTCGATCTGCTGTTCGCCGACAAAGAGGATATTCGCCGCGTGCCGCTCGGCGAACGCAAAGCGCGACTGAAAAAGTTGCTGGAGGCGCGCTCCAAGGCCAAAGCCCGATTGATCCGCTATGTCGAGCATTTCGAAACCGGCGGCGACGCCGTCTTGCAATCGGCGTGCAAGCTGGCGCTGGAAGGCATCGTGTCGAAAAAGCTCAGCGCGCCCTATCGTTCGGGCCGGTCGGAAAACTGGACCAAGGCCAAATGCCGCGCCGGGCATGAGGTGGTGCTGGGCGGGTGGAAAACCACCAACGGAAAATTCCGCTCGCTGATGGCGGGCGTCCATCGCGGCGATCACCTGGCCTTTGTCGGCATGGTCGGCACTGGCTTCGGGCAGGACAAGGTCAGGCGTATCATGCCGGCGCTGAAGGCGGCCGCGTCGGACAAAAGCCCGTTCGGCGGCAAGGACGCGCCGCGCAAGACCCGCGACGTGCACTGGCTCAAGCCCGAACTGGTCGCCGAGATCGAATTCGCCGGCTTTACCGACGGCGGGAATATTCGGCAGGCTGCGTTCAAGGGCCTGCGCCAGGACAAGCCGGCCGATGAGGTGAAAGCGGAAGAACCGGCCATGACAGGGATCGCCAAACCCGCTGCGAAGACCGCGGCGAAATCCGCCAAGACGAAAGCCGGCACTTCGGGCAAGACGCCTGCGAAACCGGCGGCGAATAAATCCGCCGAGGTGATGGGCGTGATTATCTCAAAGCCCGACAAGGAGCTGTGGCCCGACGCCGGTGACGGCGAGGGCGTGACAAAACTCGATCTTGCGCGCTATTTCGAGGCGGTGGGCGGCTGGATGATCGGCCATTTGAAGGGGCGGCCGTGCTCGGTGGTCCGCGCGCCCGACGGTATCGGCGGCGAGACTTTCTTTCAACGCCACGCGATGCCCGGCACCTCGAACCTGCTGGAACTGGTCAAGGTTTCCGGCGACCGCAAGCCTTATCTGCAGATCGATCGCGTCGAGGGCCTGGCGGCGGTGGCGCAGATCGGCGGCCTCGAACTGCATCCCTGGAATTGCGCGCCGGATGCGCCTGATATCCCGGGGCGGCTGGTGTTCGATCTCGACCCGGCGCCGGAGGTTGAATTTTCGGATGTCATCGAGGCCGCCAAAGACATGCGGCAACGCCTCGCCGATGTCGGCCTGGAAAGTTTCTGCAAGACCACGGGCGGCAAGGGACTCCACGTGGTGACGCCGCTGCTCTATGGCGCCAAGGACAAGATGACGTGGAAAGAAGCAAAGGCTTTCGCGCAAGGCGTTTGCCAGTGGATGGCCAATGAGGACCCCGAGCGCTATCTGCTCAACATGTCGAAGAAGCTGCGCAAGGGAAAGATCTTCCTCGATTATCTGCGCAACGACCGCATGGCGACCGCGGTCGCGGTGCTGTCGCCGCGGGCGCGCGAAGGCGCGACCGTCTCGATGCCGCTGACCTGGGCGCAGGTGCGCGGCGATCTCGATCCCAAACGCTATACGGTTCGCACCGTGCCGGCGCTGCTCGCCAGGACCAAGGCGTGGGAGGGCTATGATGACGCGGCGTCTTCGATCAAGGCCGCGATCAGGAAATTGGCGACACGCAAGTGATGCCGGTGATCATCACGAGACGGAAGCCGTCATACTCCGCGAAAGCGGAGTATCCAGTGCTCCAGAGGAGTTGCGATTTAAAATCGGCGCCGCGGAGTACTGGATCACCCGCTTGCGGGTGATGACGACATTAACTGGGACTTCTAATAAGACGCCGAAACTTACAGCCTCCCGAGCAAAAGCAGAATCAACAGAATGACGATGACCAGGCCGAGGCCACCGCCGCCGTAATATCCGGTGCCATAGAACGGACCGCCGCCGACGCCGCTGAAGCCGCCGAGCAAGGCAATAACGAGAATAATGAGAATGATAGTTCCGATAGACATGTATCGTCTCCTCCAGCCCGGCAGTGGGCACCTGCTGCTCTGCCTTCAGCCGAAAAAACAAACCGGAACCGATAAGGTTCCATTTTTGCAACCATAAATTACCGCGCCCTTCCTTTTCGATAGTGTGGAATTACATGTGCTTGGGTCAGCTTGAGGATTCCGCAAATGTCAGCACCGCTTGTCGTTTCGATTCCGCATCGCCTGGGCCGCGAGGAAGCAACGCGTCGCCTCAAGGCAGGACTGACCCGCGCCGCCTCCAGCATCCCGGTGCTGAAAGTCGACGAGGAGCGATGGGACGAGAACCGCATGATCTTTCGCGTTCGCGCGCTCGGGCAGGCGGCGTCCGGTCATCTCGACGTCGCGGACGATCACGTCCGGCTGGAAGTGACGCTGCCCTGGCTGCTGCAGCGCTTCGCGCAAGCCGCCCAGCTCGCGATCCGCAATCGTGGCCATCTGCTGCTGAGCAAGAAGGGCTGACAAGAATTCATCGATATTGCCGCGCAGCACAGAGCTGTATTGCCCTGCAACAACAACACTATGAAAAACCCGGCCGCCGCCGTCCGGACGTCGATCCCGGGTGGCCTTTGTTTTCAAGCGCGCTTCAGGCCGGGGCTGCGTTTGCGCGCGCGCCTCGCGGTACCTACGAAGCTCGCCTTCAACACCGCGGTGGGCAGATGCTGAAACAAAGCGGACAGCGGCACTTCGGTTGCACCTCTTTCGCCGCTGATGCCCGCGACGGAATAGCCTTTCAGGTTGAGCGTGCCTTCAAAAACTTCTGCGCGCGGCCAGGCCCGCCCGCCTTGCGACAATGGCGCGAAGGATTTCGCAACGGCGATGATCGCTGCGTCGCGGCCGCGGCGCCGCGCGAAGGCGATGACATGGTCGCGGTGCGGGCCGCTAACCTGCAGCGGCTCGTAATAGCCGTGCGCGAACACCTCGGCCAATTCGGTGCGAACCTTGAGCAGATCTCTGGTCCAGGCCAATTTCAAATGGCCATTGCACCAGTTCTGCGCCAGGCATTCCCAATCCGGCGTTTGCAGCGATGCCAGCACGGCGGCGCGTTCGGCAAAATCCACCGGGCGCCGGTTATCGGGATCGACCAGCGACAAATCCCAGAATTCCGTTCCCTGATAGAAGTCGGGCACGCCGGGCATGGTGGCCTTCAACGTGATCTGGCTGAGCGAATTCAGCGCCCCCAGCAGCGAGACGCGACGCGCCAGATTTTCCAGCGAATTAAGAAATTCGGCGGAGGCCGAGCGGTCCAGGATCCGCGCCAGGAACGTCCGCAGACCCGCCTCATAGGCTTCGTTGGGATTGAGCCAGCTGGTTTCCTGCTTGCCCTCGCGCGCCGCCTTCAGCGCGTAGGCCTGCAACCGCTCCAGCAACGAATCGTCCTGCCCTTCTGCGGGCCAGGCGCCAAGCAGCGCCTGATACAGCATGTATTCGAACGCCGCCGACGGTGCGCGCATCTCACCCTCGATGACGAGATGCGGCGCGTTCAGGATTTTCCACCGGGCAACCGCACTGGTCCATTCGCCGGGAATTTCGCTCAGCGCCATCAAACGCGCACGCGCGTCCTCGCCGCGCTTGGTGTCGTGCGTCGCCGTCGCCGTCATGCCGTGCGGCCACTCTTTGGCGCGAATGGTCATGGCTTCATGGAAGGCATCGATGGAAAGCGCTCTGGCTGCGGGATCGCCGCCGACCTCGTTGAGCGCCAGCAGGCGGTGGTAGCGATAGAAGGTCGTATCCTCCAGCGACTTCGCCATCATCGGTCCGGTGAACTGCTGCACCTTCATTGCGAAACGGCGCACGCGGGGCGCGCTGTGCGCAGGACCGCCTGGCTTGATCAGGTCCATGGTCAGGGTGTCGCGGAGAAAGTCGAAGATGCCCTCGTCGGCGGCGAACCAGTCTGCGCGCGCCTTTTCGATCGTCTCCGAGATCAGCGCGCGGTCGTGCTCGGTCGGACCCGCCGCGGTCAAATAGGTGCGGTAGACCGGAAAATGCAGGATATAGAGTTCGAGCGCCTGCCGCAGGCTGTCTGCGGAAAAGTCGCGGGTGGTGTAATGCCCCCCGGCGATACGCGCGAGCAGGCGCGCCAACACCGTGAACTCGCTGGTCAGCAAGGTCTCGAGCACCCTGCGCTTGGCCTGTTTCAGGACCGGCTCGAGTTTCGGCGACGTATTGCTGATCTGGCGCCACACTTCGTCGAGCGGCTCAAGGCCTTTGCCGTCGACCAGCGCCTGGGTAATGGTGTTCAGCCATTCATAGCCGGTGGTGCCGTGGACGCCCGCGAAGGAATGCAGCTTTTCGCCTTCGCCGAGAATTTTTTCGATCAACATGTAGAACGGCGTGGCGTCCGTTCCCTTCGCGTCCCGAATCAAGCGGCGCAGGCGATGAAAATATTGCGCGGGATCGCGCAGGCCGTCGATATGATCGAGCCGCAGGCCCTCCAGTTTGCCTTCCGTGATCAGTTTCCTGACCAGGCGGTGGATGGCCTCGAAAGTGCCGGCATCCTCGACCCGCAATCCGGCCAGGGTATTGACGTCGAAAAAGCGCCGGTAGTTGATGTCGCTGGAAGCCAATCGCCAATGCCCGAGCCTGTAGTGCTGGCGCTCGAGCAGATGATGCAGCGCCAGGATCTGCGCCGGGCGATCCGGTCCGGCCCGATAGGCGTCGAGCCCGCGCGCGATGATCTCGGCGCTTCCGGCGATGTCTCGCAGTTCCGTCTTGAACGCGGGCGCTTCATTGCGATTGGGATGTCGCAATCCCCTTTGGCGCGAGGCGAGGTCGAGAATGCGTTTTCCTGTCGCGCTGCCTTCAGCCCCGGCTTCTCTGACGATCGCGCGCAGGATTTCGCTGTAGCGCTCGGGTGCGATCGGCAGGCGATGTTCGAAGTACCAGGCAGAAAAACTTCCCTCATCCGCATCGTAGCGAAGTTCGATATCGCCCTTTTCCAGAGCTTCGCCGTAGGACGAACCGATGATCGGCAGCAGCACGCCGCTACGCGTCCGGTACGGCAACAGTTCCCAGTCGATGTCGAACGACACCGCGTGCGACGAGGCCGGACCCCATTCCAGCACATCGAGCCACCACGGATTGTCGGCGAAATGCACGCCGACATGGTTGGGAACGAAATCGAGGATCAGGCCCAGATCGTGCGCCTTCAGCGCGGCGCTCAATCGCTCGAAGCCGTCTTCGCCGCCGAGCTCCGGATTGAGCCTGGTGTGATCGACGATGTCGTAACCGTGGGTGCTGCCCTTGCGCGCCTTCATGAAGGGCGATGCATAGAGGTGCGTGACGCCCAGCGCCTTCAAATAGGGGACTATCGCAGCGGCGGCGTCGAAATCGAAATTGGCCGTCAGTTGCACGCGGTAGGTCGCGATCGGAATGGCCGGCGGCATCAGCGGGTGTCCAGACGCCAGAACACCGACCATGCCGGAATCGTCTCGTCCGGCGTGCCGCCCCAGATGGGAGTGCCGGCCGTTTCCCCTGACTTATGGGCGATCTCGCTGGCCGACAGGTTAGCCGATAGCCGGAGCGTCGCGCCGTCGCCCATGCGCCAACCCGCCGTCAGCAAACCATTGTCCGCCGCATGCGCGTCTCCAAAGGCCGCGCCGGCAAGCCGCGGCACGATCTTCCGCCGGCGTACTGCGAGCAGTTGCCGCACCAGCGCCAGCCGCTTTTGCCCCGCCGGTTCATTGCGCGATGGCCAGTCGAGTATCGTCGATCGAAGGGTCGCCGGATCAAGCGGATCGGGAACCTCGTCGCCATATTTTGCATAGGCGCCGGCGAACTCCTTGTGGCGGCCGTTGCGTACGGCGTCGGCGAGGTCGCCGTGGAAATCGCAGAAAAACGGAAATGGCGTCCTTGAGCCCCATTCTTCGGCCATGAACAGCATCGGAATCATCGGGGCCAATAGCGTGATCGCCAGCGCCGCTTCGACAGCTTTGGTGTCCGCCAGGCTTTCGAGCCGGTCGCCGAGCGCGCGGTTGCCGATCTGGTCGTGGTTCTGCAGGAAATTGATGAAGGCGGTGGGCGCGAGTTTGCCGCTCGGCTCGCCGCGCAATTGCCCCTTGCGATGCGCGGAGGCCTCGCCCTGATAGACAAATCCCGACGCAAGCGCACGGGCTATGTCGGCCAGCGGCGAACGCTGATAGTCGCGGTAGTAGCCGTGACTTTCCCCGGTCAGCAGCACATGCCAGGCGTGATGATAATCGTCGTTCCACTGGGCGCGGTATTTGCCCTGCGGCGGATCCTGCCCGGCATCCAGCGCGCTCGCGGCGTTGTCGTCGTTTTCGAGCACCAGATGAATGAGACGGCCGGTTTCCGCGGCAAGCTTACCCACGGCGACGCTGAGGTCATGCAGCATCGAGATTTCGCCCTGCTCGGGAATGGCGTGCACCGCATCCAGCCGCAATCCGTCGAAGCGGTATTCGTCCAGCCAGTACAGCGCATTCTCGATGGCGAAGGCGCGGACCTCGCGGACCCGGTAATCGATCGCGCTGCCCCAGGGCGTCTGCGCTTCGGTAAAGAAGCTTGGCGCGTAGCGGCCGAGGTAGTTCCCTTCGGGGCCGAAATGGTTATAGACCACGTCGAGAAAAACCATCAGCCCGCGCTGATGCGCTTCGTCGATCAGGGCCTTGAGATCGTCGGGCCGTCCATAGGCGCTGTCGGGCGCATACCACAACACGCCGTCATAGCCCCAGTTGCGCGCGCCTGCGAAATCCGCAAGCGGCATCAATTCGAGCGCGGTGATGCCGGTCTCCACCAAATGATCGAGCTTGCCGATCATGGCGCGGTAGGTGCCTTGCCGGGTGAAGCTGCCGACATGGGTCTCGATCACGGCGGCTTCCTGCCACGGGCGTCCACGCCAGTCCGTGGCGCGCCAGGGGTAGCTGGCGTGATCGATCACCTCGCTAGCGCCGGCGACGTCATCAGGCTGAAACGCGGAGGCCGGATCGGGCACGTCGATGTCGTCGTCGATCCGGAATTTGTAACGGGCCCCGGCTTTGACGCCCGGTATATCGGTCGAAAACCAGCCGTCTTCGCCGCGCCGCAGCGGATGAGGCTGGTCCAGCAGCAGGTCGACCCGTCTGGCCGCCGGCGCCCAAAGCCGGAATGACGTGCCGTCGGATGTCAGCCTTGCTCCGAATTGCCGCTCATTCATGCCGAACCCGCAAAGGCAAGGACCGAACGGGGAGGCGCCTTTGCCCCGCTTCCCGATGCGAAGTCCGTGACCCCTGGTTTAACGTCGGCGGTGTTCAATAGTTGCTGCCAGCTCTTGTATTCCGGCATCTGCGGCAGTTTGAACGCGATCTCTTCCGGCGCGGCGTTCAGCACGATGAAAATCGGCGCCTTCCCATGCTCGATCGGCCCCAGCACGTAAGAGAGAAACCGGCCTTCCGGAAAATTCCAGTCCTCTTCCTTCATTTCGGCGGCCGCCGGGGTCAGCCACAGCACGCCGTAGGATCCGTCCGCACGCCGCCCGTCGAGCCAGCGACGTGAACGGATTTGCGGGAAGCGCTTCCTTAGCTCGGTCATGTGGCCGACGAAATCGGTGAGGTCATCGCCTTCGCGGCCGAGGTTCTCCCAGCCGATCCAGCCGATCTCGTTATCCTGGCAATACGCATTGTTGTTGCCGTTCTGGGTGTTGCCGACTTCATCGCCGGCCAGAATCAGCGGCAGGCCCTGCGCCAGCAACAAGCACGCGAGCTGGTTTTTTCGAAGCTGGCGGCGCAATGCGACAATGGCCGGATCGTCGGTTGGGCCTTCATGGCCGCAATTGTTGCTCTGGTTGTCGCTGGAGCCGTCGCGATTGTCTTCGCCGTTAGCTTCATTGTGTTTCTCGTTGTAGCTGAACAAATCCTGTAGAGTGAAGCCGTCATGCACGGTGACATGATTGATGCCGGCGCGGGGCGTGCGGCCATCGTGATGATAGACGTCGGACGAGCCGGTCATGCGGCTCGAGACTTCGCCGATGAGGCTGCCTTCGCCGCCCCAGTAGCGCCGCATCGCGCTGCGATACTTGTCGTTCCATTCCGACCACTGCGAGGGAAACGCACCGACCTGATAGCCGCCGAGTCCGAGGTCCCAGGGTTCGGCGACGAGCTTCACCGATGACAGCACCGGGTCTTGCCGGATCGCGGTGAGGAATGCGGTGTTGCGGTCGAATCCGTTCGGCCCGCGCGCCAGCGTGGTGGCGAGATCGAAGCGGAAGCCGTCGACGTGGCAGACCTCGACCCAGTAGCGCAGCGAATCCATCACCATCTGCAGCACGCGCGGATGGGTGAGATTGACCGAACTGCCGCAGCCGGTGAAATCATCGTAATATCGCGGATTATCCGGCTTCAGCCAGTAATAGGAGGCGTTGTCGATGCCGCGGAACGACAGCGTCGGGCCCATATGGTTGCCCTCGGCGGTGTGGTTGTAGACGACGTCGAGCATCACCTCGATGCCGGCGTCGTGCAGCCGTGCCACCGTGGTGCGGAAGGCGTCGAGCGGGTTGTCCTGCGAGTAGCGCGGCTCCGGCGCGAAAAACGACAGCGTGTTGTAGCCCCAGTAGTTCACCAGCTTCTTTTCGACCAGTATCCTGTCGTCGACGAGGCCGTGGATCGGCAACAGCTCGATGGTGGTGACGCCAAGGCGCTTGAGATGACCGATCATCGCCGGCGATGACAGCCCGCCATAGGTGCCGCGCAGGTTCGGAGGGACGTCGTCGCGCTTCTGCGTCAGGCCTTTGACGTGAGCCTCATAGATGATGGTGTCTTCCCAGGAAATGTTGGGACGCATTTCGCGACGACCCCAATTGAATGTTTCGTCGACGACGACGGCCTTCGGCATGCCGCGGGCATTGTCACGCCGGTCGAACGAAAGATCTTCACGCGGGCTTCCGGTGCGATACGCGAAATGCGCATCGCTCCATACCAGCCGTCCGGCCACCCGCCTGGCATAGGGATCGAGCAGCAGCTTGTTGGCGTTGAAGCGGTGACCGTGTTCGGGCTCATAGGGGCCATGAACGCGGTAACCATAGAGCTGTCCCGGCGAAACGTCGTTGAGGTAACCGTGCCAGACATCTTCGGTGCGCTCCGGCAGCTCGATGCGTTCGAGTTCGCGGCGGCCCTGGCCGTCGAACAGACATAGCTCGACCTTTTGTGCATTGGCGGAGAACAACGCAAAGTTGGTCCCCCGACCGTCCCAGCTTGCACCGAGGCGCGAGAACGTTCCGGCCGACAGTCGCATGTTCAGCTTTCCGGTACGAGAAATATAGCGGCCAAAGGCGGGATGGTGAGACTGAGCTCGGGCACCAGGCCATCCAACGTTCGGACTTCGCCGACGTTCCCGACATTGCTGCCGCCGTAATGCGCGGAGTCAGAGTTGAGAACTTCGTGCCACTTGCCGGCGAACGGCACGCGGACGCGGTATTCGCGATATACATTTGGAGAAAAATTGATCACGACGAGACAGCGCGCGCGCGCTTCGTTGCCCTTGCGAATCCAGGCGAACACGTTGCCGCCGGCGTCGTCGGTTATGATCCATTCGAAACCGGATTGATCGCAATCCAGCTCGTGCAGCGCCGGCAGCGCGCGATAGAGTCCGTTCAGATCGCGGATCAGGGACTGGATGCCGGCGTGCTTCTTTTCATCGAGCAGATGCCAATCAAGCCCGTGATCATGGCTCCATTCGCGTTCCTGGGCGAATTCGCAGCCCATGAACATCAGCTTCTTGCCGGGATGTCCGAACATGAAGGCGTAATAGGCGCGCAGATTGGCAAAGCGCTGCCAGTCGTCGCCCGGCATCCGCCCGATGATCGAGCGCTTGCCGTGGACGACTTCGTCGTGCGACAGCGGCAGGATGAAATTTTCCGAAAACGCGTAGTGCAGGCCGAACAGGATGTCGCCGTGATGATGCTTGCGGTGGATCGGATCCTTGCTGATGTAATTCAGCGTGTCATGCATCCAGCCCATATTCCATTTGTAGCCAAAGCCCAGTCCGCCATATTCGACCGGCTGTGACACTTGCGGCCATGCGGTCGATTCTTCCGCCGCCGTGGTGGCTTGCGGAAAACGGGCGAACACTTCGGTATTGAAGCGGCGCAGGAAATCGATGGCTTCGAGATTTTCGCGACCGCCATATTTGTTCGGAATCCAGCCGCCCGCGGGCCGGCTGTAGTCCAGATAGAGCATCGACGCCACCGCATCGACGCGCAGGCCATCGATGGCATAACGTTCCAGCCAGAACAGCGCGTTCGATACCAGGAAGTTCACGATTTCAGTGCGACCGTAATTATAAATCAGTGTGCCCCAGTCCATGTGGCGGCCCTGCAGCGGGTTGGCGTGCTCATAAAGCGCGGTGCCGTCGAAATGGCCGAGGCCGTGCGGATCGTCGGGGAAATGTCCGGGCACCCAGTCCAGCAACACGCCAAGACCTTCGTGATGACAGGCGTCAACCAAAGCGGAAAAATCCTCGGGCCTGCCGAACCGGCTGGTCGGCGCGTACAGGCCGGTCGGCTGATAGCCCCAGGAGCCGTCGAACGGATGTTCGCTGACGGGCAGAAATTCGACATGGGTAAAGCCGAGATCGCGGGCATAACGGGGAAGCTGCTCGGCGAGCTCACGATAGGTCAGCCATTCGTTGTTGTTCTTGCGCCGCCACGAGCCGAGATGGACCTCGTAGATTGACATCGGCGCGCTTAGCGCATTCACCCTCTCCGGTGCCGGGCGCGGATGCGGCAGCTTGGTCTCGTCGAAAACAATGGACGCGGTGCTCGGGCGCACTTCCGCGGCAAATGCCATCGGATCCGACTTCAGCGGCAAATGTTGGCCCTGCGGGCCGATGATATCGAATTTATAATGATCGCCCGCGGCCGCGTGCGGCACGAACAGCTCCCAATAGCCGACGCCGCGCACGCGCATCGGATGCCGCCGCGGGTTCCAGAAATTGAAATCGCCGACCACGCTGACTCGCCGCGCGTTGGGGGCCAACACCACGAACGCTACGCCATCGACGCCATCCAGCGTCATCGGATGCGCGCCAAGCTTGTCGTAAAGCCGCTGATGGGTACCCTCGCCCAGCAGATACAAATCGAAGTCTGTCAGCACCGGTGGAAAGCGGTAGGGGTCGTCGAGATCGACCACGTTCTCGCCGAAGCGGGCGCGCAGCTGGTAGCGCTTGGACCCGTTCGGAAGCGTCCCGGCGAACAGCCCGGCGTCGTGAATCCGCGCCAGCACCGCGGTTTCGCCATGCTCCCCGACGGCCTCGACGTTCGACGCCTCCGGTAAGAACGCGCGGACCACGGTTTTGCCGCCCTCGGTATGAACGCCGAGATAACGAAAGGGATCGGAGTGGCGGCCTTCGACAATCGCATAGGCCTCCGCGGACAGTTTGGTCATGAGGCCTCGTTGCTATGCTGGGACAATATTCGAAGCATCCCGGTCAGCGGGACGCGCAGCCATTCAGGCCTGTGGGCCAATTCGTATTCGATCTCGTAAAACACTTTTTCAAGCAGAAAGAAATTCAGCATCTGCTCGGCGGCCGCCTTATCGGCCGGCCACAGAGGTTGATTTGCCATGATCTCGCGATAGGCGGCAAGAAACGCCGCGGCCGAGCGCTCGCGCCACTCCGCAAGTGCCGCGCCGAGCTTGCCGTGCTCGTCGGGCGCCACCTTGAGCGCGCGCTCCATGGCGGAGGTCGCCGAATAATCGATCGAACGGATCAGGCCCGCGACATCGCGCGCGGCAGGCGCCTTCTGCCGCCGTTCGGCCTGGGTACGGCGCGGCTCGCCCTCGAAATCGATGATGAAGATATCGTCCTTGACGATCAATATCTGACCGAGATGGAAGTCGCCGTGGTGACGGATGTTGAGGCCGTCGATGGTTCCCGGAATCAGCGCGCGGAGGCGGTCATGCAAGGTGTCGCGCTGCGCCAGCGCTTGATCGATCAGCGGACGATCGGCTTCCCTGACCGTATCGCGCCGCTGCCTCAATACCTCGAAGACGCGTTCGGCGCGGGCCACCACATCGTCGATCCAGCGCTGCACGTCCTCCGATCGGGTCGGTTCCGGCACAAAATCGGCAAACTCGGTGCTGCTGGCGAGCGCGAGGTGCATCTCGGCGACGCGTCTTCCGATCTGCGACATGTAGCGCAGATACGGGGTCTGCCCCTCGCTTTCGCTGGGGTGTTCACTGGCCGCCAGCAGGCGCTGTTCTTCGACGAAGCGATCGAGATAGGCCGAGGTTACGGTCCAGGCGTCGCCCTGATTTTCGACGAAGGTATGGACGATCGCAATCGCGCTTGTGCTATTGCCCTCGGTCAATTCCACGCTGCCGAGCAGGGCGGGTGTATTGGCAAAGCCCGCGACTTCGGTCAGGAACCGACCGACTTCGATCTCGGGATTGATACCGGATTCGAGCTTGCGATAAACCTTGACCACATATTTATTGTCGACCAGCGCGGTACTGTTGGACTGTTCGGTTTCGACCGCACGGACATGCTCGGGCGGCTGGATCGGCTTGTCCGAAAACCGGCTGGTCGGCCTGAATTCCAGGCGCAGCCCGTTTTCTTCCAGGGTCAGGGATTCGCGCAGATTGCGCAGCAAAAGCGCGATGAAGATATGGTCGGTGGCAACGTCGAGCAGCGTTCCTTCCCGCGCGCCCTGACGCACCGCCGCCAGCGCACGTGGATTATAGCGCTCGCGATCGAATCGCATCCATTCGATCTGCATCGGCAATACATAGCGCGTCGTCAAGCCACGCTGGGTCGTTTCGAAGAAGGCGAGCCAGGGGCGGTTGTCGCCGATATCGCAGAACGGAATCGCGGAAATCAGGGTCGGTTGAACCGCTTTCGCCGAACGCTCCGGGTACCAGCGGGTTCGCGCCAGATGTCCGGGCAGTACGTCGCGTTCGAAGACGCCGCGGGTGCGCGCCAGCGACACCCAGGTGGCGCCGAGCGGTACCACGAGGGTTTCGAATTCGGGAACCAGCGTCGGCGAGGTGTGCTCCGACTTGTCGCGCTCCTGGAGCTGAAACCAGTAAAACCCGTAGGGCGCCAGCGTGATCATGTAGGGCAATTCGCCGATCGGCGGAAAGCGGGTGCGGCCGAGCATTTCCAGCGGGACGCGTTCTTTCCAGGCCGAGAGATCGAGTTCGGTGGCTTGCGCGGAGCGCGACAGATTGGCGACGCAGAGGATCACCTCGTCGCCGTATTGCCTGACATAGGCGAGCACCGCGCGATTGACCGGGCGGATGAAGGCTATGGTGCCGCGACCGAACGCCAGGGTGGATTTGCGCACCGAGATCAGCCGCTTGGTTGCGCTCAGCAGCGAAGACAGGCTGCGCGACTGCGCCTCGACATTGACCGCCTCGTAGCCATAGACCGGATCCATGATGGTCGGCGCGTAAAGCCGCGCCGGATCGGCGCGCGAGAAACCGCCGTTGCGGTCCGGCGACCATTGCATCGGCGTGCGAACGCCGTTGCGGTCGCCGAGATAGATATTGTCGCCCATGCCGATTTCGTCGCCGTAATAGATGATCGGCGTGCCCGGAAACGACAGCAGCAGCGAGTTCATTAGCTCGATCTTGCGGCGGTCGTTGTCCATCAGGGGCGCCAGCCGGCGGCGAATGCCGACATTGATGCGCGCGCGCGGGTCGTTGGCGTAGGTCGACCACAGATAGTCGCGCTCGACGTCGGTGACCATTTCGAGCGTCAGCTCGTCGTGGTTGCGCAGGAACAGCGCCCACTGGCAATTGCCCGGAATATCCGGGGTCTGGCGCAGGATGTCGGTGATCGGAAAGCGATCTTCCTGGGCGATCGCCATGTAGATCCGCGGCATCAGCGGAAAATGATAGGCCATGTGGCATTCGTCGCCGCTGCCGAAATATTCCTGCACATCCTCCGGCCATTGATTGGCTTCCGCCAGCAGCACCTTGCCCTTGGCGTAAGCGTCGAGTTCCCGGCGCAGCCTCTTGATGATGGCGTGGGTCTCGGGGAGATTCTCGTTGTTGGTGCCGTCGCGCTCGCACAGATAGGGGATGGCATCGAGCCGGAACCCGTCGACGCCGGTGTCGAGCCAGCGCTTCATGACCTGCACTAGCGCGCTGACCACGCGCGGATTGTCGAAATTGAGATCCGGCTGGTGCGAGAAGAAGCGGTGCCAGTAGAATTGCCCGGCTTCCGGATCCCAGGTCCAGTTCGATTTCTCGGTGTCGGTGAAGATGATCCGCGTACCCTGATATTTCTGATCGGTGTCGCTCCACACATACCAGTTGCGCGCGCTGGATTTGGGATCGCTGCGGCGGGCGCGCTTGAACCAGTCGTGCTGGTCGGAGGTGTGATTGATGACGAGTTCGGTAATGACGCGCAGACCGCGCCGCTTGGCCTCGACGATGAAGCGCTTGAAATCCTTCATGTTGCCGAAATCAGGATTGATGGCGCCGTAGTCGGCGATGTCGTAGCCGTCGTCACGGCCGGGCGACGGATAGAACGGCAACAGCCACAGCGCGGTGACGCCGAGGTCCTGCAGATAGCCGAGCTTCTCGGTCAGGCCCGCGAAATCGCCGATGCCGTCGTTGTTGCTGTCGGCAAAAGCCTTGACGTGAAGCTGATAGATGATGGCATCCTTGTACCAAAGCTCGTCGCCGTCGAGGTCGGTGACGGGCAGTTCGGTTGCATCGATGGATGACAGCAGGTTCATGGCGCCACTCACGCCAGACAGCGAAACAGCAAAGCGGGATCGCGCACCGGATCGATGCGCAGACGGATGCCGCCCCACTCGACCGGGTAGCGTTCACCGGTGATCAGGTTCTCGACCGCGGCGACGTTGCGGCGGTCGCCGGGCATGCCGACCTGGACATCGCCGAGCGGAAACCAGAATTCGTGCACGTCATGCGACAGGGCAATGGCGACGACGACGCTGTTGGTTTGATTGACCGACTCCTTGACGAAGCCGATGACGTTGCCGTCATCGATCGGAATAAAACGAAGGTTGCTGGTCTGCTGCAACGCCGCGTTTTCCCGGCGGACCCGATTGAGGTCATGGATGTAGGGCTTGATATTGCCCGATTTGTCCCAGTCCCGCACCTTGATCTCGTATTTTTCGGAATCGGCATATTCCTCGCGGCCGGGAATCGGATCGTGCTCCAATAACTCGAAACCGTTGTAGATGCCGTAGGTGGCCGACAGCGTCGCGGCCAGCGCGACGCGCGACTTGAACATCCAGGTCTCGCCGCCTTGCAGATGATAGGGCAGGATGTCAGGGGTGTTGGCGAAGAAATTCGGACGATAGTAATCGCGCTCCGGATAGCCCGTCAGCTCGCTCAGATACTGCTCCAGCTCCCACTTCTGGGTCCGCCATGTGAAATAGGTGTAGGACTGGGTGAAGCCGAGCTTTGCCAGGCCCTTCATCAGTTTCGGCCGCGTGAAGGCTTCCGCGAGGAAGATCACGTCGGGGTGGCGAAGCTGAATTTCGCGGATCAGCCATTCCCAAAATCTAAACGGCTTGGTGTGGGGGTTGTCGACCCGGAAAATCTTCACCCCCTGGTCGATCCAGAACAGCACCACATCGCGCAGGGCATTCCACAGCGCGCCGGCGTCTTCCGACGAAAAATCGGGGTTGACGATGTCCTCATATTTCTTGGGCGGGTTTTCCGCGTAGCGCATCGAGCCGTCCGGCCGCCGCCTGAACCATTCCGGATGGTCCTTGAGCCAGGGATGGTCGGGCGAACACTGAATGGCGAAGTCGAGCGCGACTTCGATGGCGAGCAACTCGCATGCCCCGACAAAACTGCGGAAATCCTCGATCGTGCCGAGTTCAGGATGCACCGCGTCGTGGCCGCCTTCGGCCGAGCCAATGGCGTACGGGCTTCCGGGGTCGCCTTCCCCTGCCGATACCGCGTTGTTGCGCCCTTTGCGGTTGGTATGCCCGATGGGGTGAATAGGCGTGAGATAGACCACGTCGAAGCCCATCGCCGCGATGTCAGGCAGGCGCGCGATAGCGTCCTTGAAGGTGCCGTGCTGGCCCGGCGTCTTGCCCTGGCTTCGTGGTACCATCTCGTACCACGCGCCGGCCCGCGCCCGCGGCCGGTCGATCATCAAGGGAAACAATTGCGATCGCGTCAGATCGGGCCGCAACTGGCTTTCGGCCATGGCGTCCTTCAATTCGTCGGTCAGCAGGGGCGCAGCCTCGCCGGTCTGCAGATATTCCTCGCATTGCCTCAGGATTACGGCAGCGGCGGCCGGGCCGCCGGCCTGCGCCTTGGTCAGCATGCCTGCGCCCTCGATGGCGTCGAGGGTAACGTCGTTTCCGGCTTTTTGCTTGAGTTCGAATCCGCGCCGCCAGGTCGCGAATTCGTCGGTCCAGGCCTCGATCGCATAGACGTAGCGTCCGGGCTGATCCGGGACGAACGATCCGCCCCAGCGGTCATTGCTGGAATGGGTCATCGGCGTGCGGTGCCATTCCCGGTCGCGCTCGCGGCGCCAGACCAGCGCCGCAGTCACGATATCATGGCCGTCGCGATAAATGTCCGCCCAGACCTCAATGCGCTCGCCGACGATGCGCTTGACCGGAAAACGGCCACCGTCGATCAGCGGATAAACGTCTTCAATGTGGAAAGCGCCTGCTGCGGTGCTCGCGACAGTTTGAGTTGTTTTGTTCACGGTGATGCCATTGACATGGGAATGACGTCCCGTTCCGATTAGGGGAAAGGAGACGTTCCGAACATATATACAAAGCCGCTGGCCGGGCATTGGTTCCCGGGGAACGCCGGGGACGCCACAGAGTTAAACACGGCTATCCTCTTCCCTTATCTTGAGAATTTCGCGACGGTCCACACCGTTGCCTGCAAACTGTGTGCCGAATGGACCCTTTCACCAAAGCCAAAGACCTAGGAATCCAGACCGAATATATCGACGGTCAGGGTCACCGCCATGTGACGGATGCCAAGGCCTTAAAAGCCATCCTCGATGCCCTGCCGGCCCGGGTGCCGCACCGGTTTCTCGGGGAGGCGGTGGTGATCCGGTCCGGACGGCCCTCGCAGACCGAACTCCGCCAGACTGCCACGTTTCCGCTGCGCTGGAAAATCGTTGCCGGTCTTAGGGTTATCGCGGAGGGCGAGACCCGCGATCGCGTCATCGCCTGGCCGGCGGATTTGCCTGAGGGCGCCCATCTGCTGCATCTGACCGATGCTTCCTCTTTCACCGAGGATGCGCCGCTGATCGTCGCCCCACCCAAGGCCTTCGGCGGCGATTTCGACCGCTGCTGGCTGCTGGCGGTACAACTCTACGGCATCCGGTCGGCGCGCAACTGGGGGATTGGCGATTTTACCGACCTCGAAGCGCTGATCGAATTGGCAGGCCATCTCGGGGCCGATGGTGTCGGCCTCAATCCGCTGCATGCGCTGTTCGACGACCGGCCGGCCGATTGCAGCCCCTATTCGCCGAACAGCCGGCTGTTTCTCAATGCGCTTTATATCGACGTTGAAAAACTTCCGGGATTTCAGCCCAGCGTTTTGGCAGAGGCCAGCAACACGCTCGCCCGGTTGAGAGCGAGCGATATCGTCGATTATGTCGCCGTGGCCGAACTGAAATGGCATGCGCTGCGGGCGGCGTTTGATGCCTTCCGGGCTAATCCCAAAACCGAACATCATGCGGCTTTCTCGAAGTTTCGCGCCGAGCGCGGGGCCCTGCTGTCGCGGTTCGCCTGTTTCGAGGTCCTGCGGCACAAGTTCAACGGGCCGTGGTGGGAATGGCCGGCGGAGTGGCAACAGCCGGACGACGCCCGAAGCGCGGCCCTTCACGCGGGCCCTGATGCTGCGGAGATTGAGTTCGTCAAATTCGTTCAATGGGCGGCTGATCAGCAGTTACGGTCTTGCAGGGACCTCGCGACGCGGCTGGGCCTGAAGGTCGGTCTCTATCTGGATGTCGCGGTGGGCGTGCAATCCGATGGGTTCGATGCCTGGAACGAGCAGGCCGCGATTTCCCGCCATCTCGCCGTCGGCGCGCCGCCGGATGCGCTCAATACCGCCGGCCAGAACTGGGGCCTGGCCGGCTTCAACGCCGCCGGCCTCGAAATCCGGTCCTTCGAGCCGTTTCGGGAGATGCTTCGGGCTTCGATGCGCCACGCCGGCGCGATCCGGCTCGACCATGTGCTCGGTTTGAAACGGCTCTACCTGGTGCCGCACGGTTTTGCCGCCGACAACGGAGTCTATGTGCAAATGCCGTTCGAGGCGCTGCTGGCGGCGACCGCACAGGAAAGCATAGCGCACCGTTGCGTGGTGATCGGCGAGGATCTCGGCACCGTGCCGGAAGGCTTTCGCGAACAGATGGCCGATTGGGGTATCTGGTCGTATCAGGTGATGATGTTCGAGCGCGACGATCACGGCAAGTTTTGCGATATCGACCATTATACGCCCAACGCGCTGGTCACCTTCAATACCCACGATCTCTCGACCTATGCCGGCTGGCGCTCATTCAGCGACCTCGCGCTGAAACGTTCGCTCGGAATCGATCCCGGCGAGAGCGACGAGGCGCGATGGCATGCTTTGACGATGCTAAACGACGTGCTGCGTCATCATGCCATCCACCGCCACGATCTTTTTGCCGTCGTGGGTTTTCTGGCGCGGACCAGGTCCCGTCTGCTGGCGGTATCGCTGGAGGATTTGCTGGGCGTGCTCGACCAGCCTAATATTCCCGGCACCGTGAACGAACATCCGAACTGGCGGCAAAGGCTGCCGCTTGCGATCGACGAGATTGCGTCGGCGATCGACGTTGCCGCGCTCAAGACAGCGACCGGGACGCGAGCCCCGGTTTGACGAATAAACACTTTCAGGGGTGACAGAACGTGCCCTCAGCAATCGAAGACTATGGCTTGATCGGCGATTGCGAGACGGCGGCATTGGTCGGCCGCGATGGATCGATCGACTGGCTGTGCTGGCCGGCGTTCGATTCCGATGCCTGCTTTGCAGCCTTGCTCGGCACCCCCCGGAACGGCCGGTGGCTGATCGCGCCGGCGGAAGAGGTCACGAACAGGTCCCGCCGCTACTGGGACAATACGCTGATTTTGGAGACGCGTTTTGAGACGGCCAACGGCACCGTCGCCCTGATCGATTTCATGCCGCCGCGCGGCCACGCTTCCGACGTCGTGCGGCTGGTGCGCGGGGTCAGCGGCCGGGTCAAGCTGCAGATGGAGCTGGTGTTCCGGTTCGGCTTCGGCGTTGATGTTCCCTGGGTCAAGCGAACCGAGGATGGCGCGCTGCTGGCGATTTGCGGCCAGGACATGACGGTGCTGCGAACGCCCGTCGAGTTGCGCGGCGAGAACCTCACCACGGTGGCCAATTTCGAAGTCGGCGAGGGCGAAACCATTCCCTTCGTGCTCACTTACGGACCTTCGCATCTGCGGGTCCCCAAGCCGATCAACCCGGCCTATGCCTTGCAGGCGACCGAGGACTTCTGGACCGACTGGAGCAGCCATTGTACTTACGAGGGTGAGTACCGCGATCTGGTGATGCGATCGCTGATCACGCTGAAGGCGCTGACCTATGCGCCGACCGGCGGCATTGTCGCGGCGCCGACGACCTCGCTGCCGGAAAAACTCGGGGGGCAGCGAAACTGGGACTACCGCTTTTGCTGGCTGCGCGACGCCACCTTTACGCTGCTGGCGCTGATGAACTCGGGTTATACCGAGGAAGCGTCCTGTTGGCACAACTGGCTATTACGCGCGGTGGCGGGATCGCCGGCCGACATGCAGATCATGTACGGCATTATGGGCCAGCGCCGGCTGCTGGAATGGGAGGCGGGCTGGCTGCAGGGATATGAAGGCGCCCAACCGGTGCGGGTCGGCAACGCCGCGCATGCCCAGCTGCAGCTCGACGTCTATGGCGAACTGATCGATGCGTTTCATCAGTCGCGCGTCGCCGAACTCCGGCTCGACGAAGGCTCCTGGGCGCTCGAATGCACGGTGCTCGACCACCTGGAGGAGGTCTGGAACCATCCCGACCACGGCATCTGGGAGCGGCGCGGCGACGGCAAGCACTACGTCTCGTCAAAGGTCATGACCTGGGTCGGGTTCGATCGCGGCATCAGGAGCGCCGAAACGTTCGGCTTCGACGCGCCGCTTGATCGCTGGCGGACGCTGCGCGAGACCATCCATCGCGATGTCTGCGAAAACGGCTTCGATCCCCGGTTGAACACGTTTGTCGAATCCTATGGTTCGCAATTGCTCGACGCCAGCATCCTTTTGCTGCCTGCGGTGGGCTTCCTGCCGGCCTCGGACCCGCGGGTTCGCGGCACCATCGAGGCGATCGAAAAATACATGATGCGGGATGGATTCGTGCTGCGGCACGATCCCCGCGAGATCTCGGATGAAAAGCAGCCGATCGAAGGCGCATTTCTCGCCTGCAGCCTTTGGCTCGCCGACGCCCATGTGCTGGCCGGCGATATCGCCAAGGCGGAGGCGCTGTTCGACCGCGTGGTCGCCGTCGCGAACGATCTCGGCCTGTTGGCGGAGGAGTTCGATTCCGGGGTAGGGCGCCAGACCGGCAATTTCCCACAGGCACTGACGCATATTGCGCTGATCAACACCGCGCATAATATCAGCGCTGCCAGGAAGCCGGTGGAGCAGCCAGCGATGCAGCGGTCGCAGGCGTAAGCCATTTTACGTCGTCTATCGAAGCTCGTTATCCTTCAAAATCATATCGATCGCGCCGGCAAAACCTTCCTCCTCGTTCGAGGCCGTGACATGGGTCGCGACTTTCTTGACGTCGTCGGTGGCGTTGCCCATCGCGATCGAGAGGCCGCTCTTTCGAAACATCGCCAGATCGTTCTGCATGTCGCCGATGGTGGCGACGGCTTCGGTCGAAATGCCAAGGCGCCTCGCCATCGCTTCGACGAAGGTGCCTTTGTTGTGGCCCGGCGGGGTAACGTCGAGATAATAGGTTTGTGAGCGGACCGCGGTGGCTTCCGCGCCCAGTGCCTGCTTCATCGCGGCTTCGCAGCGTTGCAGCAGCGCCGCATCGGAGCTTGAGCCGACGATTTTGCAGGCGGTCGTCAGATACGGCGTGAAATCCCCGACGATGGTCGGATCGGCCCTGATCGCGCGTTTCTCGTGCGGGACGTATTCGGCGTCGGGATGGCGGGTGAGCCACTTCTCGTTGGTAAACAGCCAGATATCGACGCCGAATTCGTTGAGGACATCGAGACTGCGCCGCGCCGCGGCCTCAGGGATCAGATGCAGTTCGACCGGCTTGAGTTGCGGATCGACGATCGAACTGCCGTTGAAAGGCCCAACCGGGAGCGTGATTGCAAGCGGCTCGATCAGAAAGCTCATGCCGATGGCCGGACGGCTGGAGGTAATGGTAAACCCGATGCCGGCCTCGTGCAGCCGCCGCGCCGCGCGAATGGCGCCGTCGGTCAGGGTCTTGTCCCTGGTCACGAGCGTGCCGTCGACGTCGGAAACAACGAGCGCGATGCGGGTCATGAGTGGTTCCTGTGCGGCGCACCGCCTTGAGCGGGACAAAACCCGAGTTGGCGGACGATGTCATCGACGATGGCGTCGACCGTACCGTCGATCGATACCGTCACGGGATTTTCGCTGGCATCTGGCGGCTCGAGGGTTTTGAACTGGCTGGCCAACAGGCCCGGCGGCATGAAATGCCCTTTGCGCTGGTCGAGGCGGTTTGCGATCAATTGCTGCGTGCCCTTGAGATAGACAAGGCCGACATCGTTCCGCCCATGCATCAGGATGTCGCGATAGGTGCGCTTCAGCGCCGAGCAGGCGATCACGGCACGCTGGCCGGCCTTGCACGCCCTGTCGATCTCCTCGGCAATCGCCTGCAGCCAGGGCCGGCGGTCTTCGTCGGTCAGCGGCTGACCGGCGCTCATCTTGGCGACATTGCTGGCGGGGTGAAACTTGTCGCCATCTTCATAAGTCCAGTTCAGGCGTTCGGCGAGCTTGTCCGCGATGGTACTCTTGCCCGAGCCGGAGACGCCCATCACCACCAGCGCGCACAGCATTTCGCCTGTTTGATCACCCACGAAAGTTCTCCGGCAGCGCCGCCGTATCCACCAGCCAGATCGTCTCGCCTATGGATTGCGCGCGGTTCGCTGGCAGGTTCCCGCCGTCAAGCACGCGCGTCAAGATCGCGCGCTTTTCCGCGCCCGCCACCTCGAACAGCATTTCGCGGCAGGAGTTGAGCGCCGGCAGGGTCAGGGTCACCCGCGGCACAAAAGGTTCGACATGCGCCTTGGGCACGCCAACCACCCAGTGTTCGGTCTCTTCGATCGCCGGATAATCCGGAAATAGCGATGCGGTATGGCCGTCGGGCCCGACGCCCATCAGCACGACATCGAACAATGGCCGGGCGGGATCCAGCGCATTCGCGCCATAGAACGATTGCAACTCGCTCTCATAGCGGCGGGCCGCGGCGTTGGGATCGGAGGTGTCGGTCGGAATCGGGTGGATATTGGCCGGCGGCGCCAGGCGATCCAGGAAGATCCGCCGCGCCGTACCCATGTTATTGAGCGGATCGTCCGGCCCAACAAAGCGCTCGTCGCCGATGAACCAGTGCACGCGGTCCCACGGGATCCGGCTTCGATAGGCGTCGGTGGCGAGTAATTGATAGAGCTGCTTCGGGCTCGATCCGCCGGTCAGGCAGATCGCCACCCGCGCTTTGTTTGCTGCAATCCTTGCCATGACGCGCTCGGCGGCAGCTCGTGCCAGCGCCACGGGATCGGAAACCGCGATCACTTGGCGCTGGTCGCTCCGAGTCATCCCGTTAACCGAGCTTGCGCCAGTTGCGGCCGTCGCGTTTCAGCAATTCCTCGGCGGCGGCCGGACCCTCGCCGCCGGCCTTGTAACGCTCCAGACCCTTGGCGCCGGCTTTCTTCCACGCATCCAGGAACGGCTGCACCGCCTGCCAGCCGGCCTCCACGCTGTCGGCGCGCTGAAACAGGATGTTGTCGCCGATCATGCAGTCGTAGATCAGCGTCTCATAGCCGGTGGCCGGCTCGACCTTGAAGTAATCCTTGTAACGGAACTTCATCTCGACGCCGTCGATCGAAATCACGGGCCCCGGCACTTTGGTGTTGAACTGCAGGGTAATGCCTTCGGTCGGCTCGATGCTGATGACGAGGTAGTTCTGCGACAGCCGGTCCACCGGCGTGTCGCGGAACATTGCGAACGGCGCCTGCTTGAACTTGATCGCCACCTCGGTGCGCTTGACGCCGAGCGCCTTGCCGGTGCGCAGGTAGAAGGGAACGCCGGCCCAGCGCCAGTTGTCGATGACCAGTTTCAGTGCGGCATAGGTTTCGGTCGTGCTGCCGGCTTTGACATCCTCGGTTTCGCGGTAGTCCTCGATCTCGGTGTCGCCGATCTTGCCGGCCTGATACTGGCCGCGCACCGAATTCTGCAGCGCCTCTTCCTCGCTCTGGGTCTGGATCGCCGCCAGCACTTCGGCCTTTTCCGTGCGCACCGAGTGGGCGTCGAATTTGGCCGGCGGCTCCATTGCGACCAGCGACAGCAGCTGGAACAGATGGTTCGGCACCATGTCGCGCAGCGCGCCGGTGGAATCATAGAAGCTGCCGCGGTGACCGACGCCGAGCTTTTCGCCGACCGTGATCTGGATATGATCGATGTGGTTGCGGTTCCAGATCGGCTCGAACATGCCGTTGGCGAAGCGCAGCACCAGGATGTTCTGCACCGTCTCCTTGCCGAGGTAATGATCGATGCGATAGATCTGGTGTTCATCGACGATTTTCAGGATTTCGGCGTTCAAGGCTTTGGCCGAGGCGAGGTCGGTGCCGAACGGCTTTTCGATCACCAGTCGCCGCCACGCGCCGCCTTCTTCCTTGAGCAGCCCGGCGCGGCCGAGTCCGCGGGTGATCGGCGCGAAAGCGTTTGGCGGGGTGGCCAGATAAAACAGCCGGTTGCCCCCGGTGCTTCGCTTGGCCTCCAGCTTCTCAAGCTGCTCCTTCAGTCTATCGAACGAGTTGGGATCGCTGGTGTCGGCCGCAACGGGGGTAAGGCATCCCAGCAGCCGCTTGGCGATCGCATCATCGACCGGACGGGTGGCGAATTTGCGCAGGCCCGTCATCAGGCTTTCGCACAAATCGTCATGCGACATGGCCGTGCGGGCGATGCCGACCACGCAGAATTTGTCCGGCAAAAGGTCGGCCGCCGCAAGATTATAAAGCGCAGGGATCACCAGCCGATGCGTCAAGTCGCCGGTAACGCCGAAAATGACGAATGTGCAGGGATCGGGTTTTTTCTGTTTTGAAACATCTGTCACGGGCGGCCGGCCTTTGGCTTGATGGTTTCGGGCGCACTCTGACGTGCCGGATCCGGATGCTGCTGCGGTTCCTTGTGACCGCCGAAACCGTCGCGCATCGCGGAAAGAATTTTCTCGGCGAAGGTATGTTCCTTGCGCGAGCGAAAACGCGCGAACAAGGCCGCGGTGAGCACTTCAGCCGGCACCGCCTCGTCGATCGCGGCGTTGACGGTCCAGCGGCCCTCCCCGGAATCCTCGACGAACCCCGAATAATTATCCAGCGTGTCATTTTTGGCGAGCGCGGACGCCGTGAGATCGAGCAGCCATGACGGGATCACGCTGCCGCGCCGCCACACTTCGGCGATATCGGCAATGTCGAGATCGAAGCGGTGCTCTGGGGGTAGCGCCTCGATTTTGGCATTCTTCAGGATGTCGAAACCCTCGGCATAGGCCTGCATCAGGCCATATTCGATGCCGTTGTGAACCATCTTGACGAAGTGGCCGGCGCCCACGGGGCCCGCATGGATGTAGCCCTGTTCGATCCTGACGTCGCGTCCCTCGCGCCCGCCGGTGCGCGGGATATCGCCGATACCCGGCGCCAAGGCGGCGAAGATCGGATCGAGCCGGTCGACCTCCGCCTTGTCGCCGCCGATCATCATGCAATAGCCGCGGTCGATTCCCCAGACGCCGCCTGAGGTCCCGACGTCGATGTAATGGATGCCGCGCTCCTTCAGCGCCTTGCCGCGACGCACGTCGTCCTGCCAGAAGGTATTGCCGCCATCGATGATGACGTCGCCGCTTTCCATCAGCTTGGACAGCGCGTCGATCGTGGCTTCCGTGATCTTGCCGGCCGGCAGCATCACCCAGGCGGTTCGCGGCTTCTCGAGCTTCCTGACAAAATCGTCAAGCGCGCCCGCGCCGAGCGCGCCGTCGGCAGCGATGGCTGCGACCGCCTTCGTATCCTTGTCGTAAACGACGGTGGTGTGTCCGTGTTTCATCAGCCGGCGGACTATATTGCCGCCCATCCGACCGAGGCCGATCATGCCGAGCTGCATTTTCTATATCCTCAGTTCAACGCATGGTGGATTGCGCTGTCGAGCATCTTCAAACCTGCTTCGAGATCGCCCTTGAGATGTACGCGCAGGGCGCGGCGGCCGCGCTCGGTCAGGACGTCGAAATCGCCGCGGGCCTGCGCCGCCTTGATGACGCCGAAGCTGGCCTTCTGACCTGGCACCGCCAAATCCCTGGCATCGTCCGCGGTGATCTGCAGGAACACGCCGCTGTCGGGCCCGCCCTTATAGGCCTGTCCGGTGGAGTGCAGGAAGCGCGGGCCGAATTCGGCGCAGGTTGCGACATGACGGTTGTCACGCACCTCCAGCCGCATATGCTGCAGCGCCTCGATATGCGCGGGATCGCGTTCGATATAGGCGAGCAGCGCTACATAATCGTCGGCCCCGGAACGGGCGAGATGGGCTTTCAGCCAGGAGCCGAGATCGCCATCGGCGCCGGCCTTGCGCAAGGCGGCGGCATTCCTGTCGTCGGTGTAGAGATCGGCCTCCGCGGTGGATATCACAGGCTTTTCCGGTGGCAGCTTGCCGGATTTCTCGAACGCCGCGGTCAATTCCCGGGTCTTGATCTTGGCAGCCTCGACGTCGGGCTGGTTGAACGGATTGATGCCAAGAATTGCGCCTGCGACCGCGGTCGCCATCTCGAAGCGAAAGAATTCCTGGCCGAGATGGTCGATGGATTTCATGACAATGCGGACCGCGGGATGCCCGGCCTTTTCCAGCGCGGCCAGTTTGTCGTCGTGCGCGGCGTCGGTTTCGCCTTCGATACGGATGTCGATGAAGAAACGGTCGTTGCCGTAGACCGCGGGCTCTCCGAGTGGCTCGCCGTCGATCGGAACCAGGCCCTTGCCGTCCTTCCCGGTGGATTCCGCGATCAGCTGCTCGGCCCAGGCGCCAAAATCCGCGACCTTCTTCGACGACAGGATGGTGACCTTGTCACGGCCTTCGAGACCAGCAAGCCCCATGGCGAGGCCGAGCTGCACGCCCGGATTTTCGTGCGGCGGCACGTCGGGTCCGCACGAGCGCACCATCGTCAACGTGTGCTGGAGCAGGGTGCGAAGGTCGATGCCGGCGGTCGCGGCCGGAACCAGTCCGAACGGCGACAGCACGGAGTAACGCCCGCCGATGCTGGGATCACCATGGAAGATGCGGGCAAAACCTTGTTTGGTGGCGACCTTTTCCAGCGACGAGCCGGGATCGGTCACCGCAATGAACCGGTGGCCGGCCTTGTCGGCGCCGATCGCCTCGGAAACGCGGGCGAAGAAATAATCCTTCATCACGTTGGGTTCGGTGGTGCCACCGGATTTGCTGGAGACGATGAACAGCGTGTTGGCGATGTTGATCGAGGCCTGCATGCTGCGGACCTGCGCCGGATCGGTAGAATCCAGCACGTGCAGCTTCGGGAAGCCGGGCTTTTTCGGAAACGTCTGCGCCAGCACTTCCGGCCCAAGGCTCGATCCGCCCATGCCGAGCACCACGGCGTCGCTGAAGTTCTGTCCTTTCACGCGTTGCGCAAAGTCCTCGTAGTCGGCGATGGCGGCGGCGGCCGGGCTGTTCAGCCAGCCCAGCCACTTGTCCTCATCGGTCCCTGTCCAGACCGATTTGTCGTGCTGCCAGAGCCGGCGTACCCTGGCTGCCGCGCGCCATTCCTCGCTGGCTTGCTCGACCGCCTTGCCGATGCCACTTCCGAGCGCCAGCTGCTGGTGGTCGATGCCGGCGCCGAGCACGGTGGCGCGCTTGTGCGCGACCGCGCCGTAAAGCTTGTCGGCGGCGTCGGCAAATTGCTTGACGCCGTCCTTGACCAGATCGGCGGTGATCGCATCGAGCGAGACGCCGGATTTCTCGAGTTCGGCGAGCACGCGTTTGGCATCCTCGATGTTTTCCTCGAGGCTGTCGCGCGGCTTGCCGTGATCGCGGAAGGCGTCGAGCGTCGCCGGCGGCACGGTATTGACGGTGTTGGGACCGATCAGCTCCTCGACATAGAGCACGTCGCTATAGTCCTTATTCTTGGTGCCGGTCGAGGCCCACAGCAGGCGCTGCGGTTTTGCGCCCTTGGCCGCAAGCTTGTCCCAGCGTGCGCCGGAGAACAGCCGCTTGTATTCCTGATAGGCAAGCTTGGCGTTGGCGATGGCGACCTTGCCCTTCAGCGCGGCCAGCCGCTCCTTCTCGGTGGGATCGTTCGCCCTTGCGATCTTTTCATCGAGCTGCTTGTCGACCGCGCTGTCGATCCGGCTGACGAAGAAGCTGGCGACGCTGGCGACGTGGGAGGGATCGCCGCCGCCTTTGACGTATTTTTCGAGCCCGGCGAGATAGGCCTCGGCGACCTTCACGTAGACCTTTTGGGAGAACAGCAGCGTGATGTTGATGCTGACGCCTTCGCCGATCAGATGCTGGATCGCGGGCAGGCCTTCTGCCGTCGCCGGCACCTTGACCATCAGATTGCGGCGGTCGACCTCCTTCCACAGCCGCTCGGCCTCGGCGATGGTGGCCTTGGTGTCCAGCGCCAGATAGGGCGACACCTCCAGGCTGACGAAACCATCGTGTCCCCTAAGCCGGTCATAGACCGGGCGCAGCACATCCGCCGCATGCTGGATGTCCTCGACGGCGAGCGCCTCGAACAGGTCGGCGACCGGTCGGTCGCCCGACTTCAACGCCTTGCCGATCGGGCCGTCATATTCGTCCGAACTGCCGATCGCCTTCTCGAAGATCGACGGATTCGACGTGACGCCCTTGACGCCGTCGGTATCGATCAGTTTTTGCAGGTCGCCTTTGGCGACGAAGCCGCGGGCCAGGAAATCCAGCCAGACGGCTTGGCCGTGATTTTCGAGTGCTTTGACGGGATTCATGATGCCTGCTTCTGTTCGAAGGGATCCATTTTCGGGTTCCCCGCACCTTCCGGCGGGAAGCCAAATCTTGTCAACATATCCGTGAGCGGACGCCGACAGGGGAATATGCGTATCCCCCCGACATAACGCCATTCACGGCATATCGATCCCCAGGGAAATCGGCTAATCGGGGTGATCTCGGCGTCATTTGTGACGGCGGAAAGATGGCACGCCGATATTTTTTTGAGTTATCTGGATACCCTATGGTGGGGATCGGCATTTGCCGGGGCGATCCTGCTGAGCTGCCCACTTAGGCAAGCGAGATCAATGAGCTATTCGAAATCCTTTCGGTGTTTTGGGGCGGCCGTCCTGCTGGCGTTCATTTTGGCAGCGTCGGCCGAGGAAATCCGTTTGGATGCGCTGAAAATCCCGGTGGTCATTTCGGGATCAAGCGGACCGGCATCGGTTGCGCTGGAAGCTATCGTGGTACGGGCGGACGACGGGCTGCCCCATCCGCTGGCCGTGCTCAACCACGGGTCACCGCGAACTGCGGGCAACCGCCCAACGATGAGCCCCTATCGCATGTGGGCACAGGCGGTTGCGTTTGCGCGGCGCGGCTGGGTCGCTGTAGCTTTTATGCGCCGTGGCTATGGCCGGTCCGAAGGAGGGTGGGCCGAAAATTATGGTTCCTGCTCCAACCCCGATTACGCAACCGCTGGGCGCGCCGGGGCCAGCGATATCGCGGCCGTTGCCCAATTCATGACCACGCAACCTTATGTCAGCAAAGGCAAATGGATCAGTGTCGGGGTCTCGGGCGCCGGACCATCGCTGAAGCGCGCAAGGATGCGCTGGGTTTTTGCTTACCCGGCGCGCTTGTCAGGTGCGCGATCGTCAACGTCAACGACAAGCTGACCGAATGAGTGCCGTTAAATGCACGCGCCGCCGGTGCGGTACAGGGCAAGTCATGGCGATGGTTGTGACAACGCTGGCGATAGTCTCGTGAACCGAGCGCAGGGCGAAGCAGCCGCGCCGGAGCAGCCGGATCGTGTCATTCCGCGGCGCAAGTCGGATATCATCGAGCGGCTCGTCGCCGAAGGCGGCCTTGACGAAACCGGGCAGGCGAGGCTCAGGCAGCTCGCTCGCATGCTCGGCGCCATTTTTCATTACCAGTATTTCGAAGAACTCGACCGGCTGCGCGAGGCGTATTTTCACTTCGACCCGGAGGTCGATCCGCGGGCTTGCGGCGAGAAGAAGGATCTCGAGGCGGCCTACCGCGGCCTGAGCGAGGAATTCGTCCGTATCCTGGCCGACGCCAATTTCGTCGAGATTACGCATGACGAAATCACCCGCGCCTTTGCCGAGCGGGCCCTGGTGCGGGTGAAGATCAAGGCGCCGGTCGAGGACTATCGCGACGTCCGCATGTTCCGCCGCGGGCATCATACCGAGACCATCGATATTCCCGTCTGGTTTGGCCTGCGTCACCGTCCACTCGAGGTCGTGGTCTATGACGACGTGGTGCTGATGGTCGCGACGTGGCCGGACGGCATCAAGCCCGCCAAAGCCCGCAAGGCATTTGCGCGCGCCAGGCGCGGCGCAAGGAAAATCCGCTGCGGCGCGGTGCTGTTCAAATATTTCCGTCACATCGCCCGCGCCGATCTCGAGGCACTGTTCCCCAATGTCCGCGTGGTGATGAGTCTGTCCGACCACTTCACGCTGGGCGTCCCGGCGATCGTGGGCGGCGTACCGATCCTGATCAAGCTCGCCTCGACCATGACAGTGTTGTTCGTCGTCGCCGGCTTCTATCTCGGTCTCACCGGCACGATCGGCGATAGCGACACGGAGCGGGCGCTGGCTGCACTCAGCGGCCTGTTCGCGCTCGGCGCCTTCCTGCTGCGGCAATGGGGAAATTTCCACCGCCAGTCGCTGATCCATCAGAAACAGCTCACCGACAATATTTACTATCGCAACGTCAACAATAATTCCGGCATCTTCAATTACCTGATCGGCGAGGCCGAGGAGCAGGATTGGAAAGAGGCGCTGCTCGCTTATTACGGCTTGCTGACGGCAGCACAGCCGCTCACACGCGAGGCGCTCGGCGCAGGCATCGAGGAACTGCTGGCGCGGGCGTTCGGTGTTTCCGCCGACTTCAAGATCGACGACGCGCTGGCGCGCCTGAAACGTCTCGATCTCCTGGCCGAGAGCGACGGCCGCTTCTCGGTATTGCCGCTTCCCGCTGCGCTGGCGCAGCTCGACAAGGAATGGGCGCAGCTTTGCAGGGCTGGAGCGGAAGCGCCCTAGCGCAGGCTGGCGTTGATCTTGTCCAGCGCGGAGGAGCCGGGGCACAGCGCTTTCGCGTCAAGCTGGTTGAGCGGCGTATCCACCGTGTCGAGATGGTTGTGCAGGTCTTCCGATTCCGGATCGACGTAGAGCAGGCCGGTGACGATCTGGCCCTTGGCGGCGTGCCGCTGCAGGAAGGTCATCGCCGAAAGGCGGTCGTGGGCGTCATAATCGGCATCGATCTTGCGCAGCGTCAGCCGGGTGCCGTCGTGCTGTTCGACGACCTGCACCGTGCCCGGCGCGTAATCGACCGAGATCGGGTCGCGGCCGGTGATCACGTCCAGCCGGTTCACCGCATCATTGTGCTCGCGCACATAGTCGAAACTCTTGGTCGAGCCGGCATGGTTGTTGAAGGCGACGCAGGGGCTGACGACGTCGATGAAGGAGGCGCCCTTGTGCTGGATGGCAGCGGCGATCAGCGGCACCAGCTGGGTCTTGTCGCCGGAAAAGCTGCGCGCCACGAAGCTCGCGCCGAGCTGAAGCGCGATCGCGACGAGGTCGATGGCGTTGTCGGAATTCGTCACGCCCTTCTTGGACTTGGAGCCGCGGTCGGCGGTGGCCGAGAACTGCCCTTTAGTGAGCCCGTAGACGCCGTTGTTCTCGACGATATAGGTCATGTTGACGCCGCGCCGGATCGAATGGGCGAACTGGCCGAACCCGATCGAGGCGGAGTCGCCGTCACCGGAAACGCCGAGATAGATCAGGTCGCGGTTGGCGAGATTGGCGCCGGTCAACACCGACGGCATGCGGCCATGGACCGAGTTGAAGCCATGCGAATTGCCGAGGAAATAATCGGGTGTTTTCGACGAACAGCCGATCCCGGAAATCTTGGCGACGCGGTGTGGCTCGATCGAAAGCTCGTAACAGGCCTCGATGATCGAGGCGGTGATCGAGTCATGGCCGCAGCCGGCGCACAGCGTCGAAACCTTGCCCTCGTAATCCCGGTGGGTATAGCCGAGATCGTTCTTGGGGAGGCCGGGATGCTGGAATTTCGGTTTGGCGATATAGGTCATGACTTCACCTTGCGGAGCCGGGTCACCTGGAGCTGATCCTGATGGTCGCCGATGGCGCCGGCGATGAAGCGCGCGGTAATCGGCGTGCCGTCATAGTGCAGGATCGGAATCAGGCGGACCGGATCGATGCCGTTTTCGTTGACGATCAGCGAGCGAAGCTGCGCATCGCGGTTCTGCTCGACCACGTAGACGAAGTCGTGGTCGGCAAGGAAGCTTGCGACGCTGGAATGGAACGGGAAAGCGCGGATCCGCAAGCGGTCGAGCTGATGCCCGCGCGCCTCCAGCAATCCGATCGCCTCGTCCATCGCCGGCGAGGTCGAGCCGAAATAGATCACGCCATATTTGGTCGGCTTGGCGGCGTTGGCCTGCAGCGGCCGCGGCACCATGTCCTGGGCGGTCTCGAACTTGCGCACCAGCCGCTGCATGTTGTCGGCGTAAACCGAACCTTCCTCGGAATAACGCGCGTAACGGTCGCGCGAGGTGCCGCGGGTGAAGAACGAGCCCTTGGTCGGATGGGTGCCGGGATAAGTGCGGTAGGGGATGCCGTCGCCGTCGACGTCGAGGTAGCGTCCGAAGTCGCGTCCGTCGTCCAGCATCTCCTCCGTCATCACCTTGCCGCGGTCGTATTGCCGGGCGTCATCCCACCGCAGCGGTCGGCACAGCCGGTGATTCATGCCGATGTCGAGATCGAGCATCACAAAGATCGTGGTCTGCAGCCGCTCGGCGAGATCGAAGGCAGCGGCTGCGAATTCAAACGCTTCGGCCGGGTCTTCCGGAAACAGCAGGACATGCTTGGTGTCGCCATGGGACGCATAGGCACAGGCAATGATGTCGCACTGCTGGGTGCGGGTCGGCATCCCCGTCGAAGGACCGGCACGCTGCACATTCATGATCACGGCCGGGATCTCGGCGAAGTAGGACAGGCCGATGAACTCCTGCATCAGCGAAATGCCGGGTCCGGAGGTGGCGGTGAAGGCGCGGGCGCCGTTCCATGACGCGCCGATCACGATGCCGATCGAGGCCAGTTCGTCCTCGCCCTGGACGATGGCATATTTCGCCTTGCCGGTTTCCGGATCGTGCCGCAGCTTCTTGCAATAGCTGCCGAAGGCGTCGGCCAGCGATGAAGACGGTGTGATCGGATACCATGCGCACACGGTGGCGCCGCCATAGACCGCGCCCAGCGCGGCGGCGCTGTTGCCTTCGATGAAGATGCGGTCGCCCACCTTGTCGGATTTCTTGACCCGCAGGCCGGTCGGGCATTTGAGATTTTGCAGCGCCCAGTCGCGGCCGAGATGCAGCGCGTGGACGTTGGACGACAGCAGCTTTTCCTTGCCCTTGTATTGCTCGGCGATCAGTTGCTCGACGAGCTTCGGGTCCATGTCGAGCAGCGCGCACAGCGCGCCGAGATAGATGATGTTCTTGAACAGCTGGCGCTGGCGCGGATCGGTATAGGTCGAATTGGTGATGGCGGTCAGCGGCACGCCGATCACGGTGATGTCGGCGCGGAACTTCGACTGCGGCATCGGCTTGGTCGAATCGTAGAACAGGTAGCCGCCGGGCTCGATCGAGGCGAGGTCCTTGTCCCAGGTCTGCGGATTCATCGCCACCATCATGTCGACGCCGCCACGGGCGCCGAGATGGCCGTCCTCGGTGACCCGCACCTCGTACCAGGTCGGCAGCCCCTGGATGTTGGAGGGGAAGATGTTGCGCGGCGAGACCGGGACGCCATGGCGCAGGATCGAGCGGGCGAACAATTCGTTGGCGCTCGCCGAACCCGAGCCGTTGACGTTGGCGAAGCGGACGACGAAGTCGTTTACGCTGCTGATCGGCTTTTGGACGAGCATGATGAACCTGCGTAAGTCATATCGATGAGATATTTCTGCATGTCCCAGGCGCCGGTGGGACAGCGTTCGGCGCACAGCCCGCAATGCAGGCAGACGTCTTCGTCCTTGATCATGACGCGTCCGGTCTTGAGGCCGTCGGCGACATAGAGATCCTGGTCGGGATGCGGCGACGGCGCCTTCAGCCGCTGCCGCAAATCGGCTTCCTCGCCATTCTCTGTAAACGTAATGCAATCCATCGGGCAGATATCGACGCAGGCGTCGCATTCGATGCAGAGCGGTGCCGTGAACACGGTCTGGATATCGCAGTTCAGGCAGCGCTGGGCCTCGCCGAGCGCGAGCTTGACGTCATAGCCGAGCTCGACTTCGGCGCGGATGTCTTTCAGCGCGATCACTTTGTCGCGGTGCGGCACCTTGTAGCGCTTGTCGGCCGAGACGTCGTTGTCATAGCTCCATTCGTGGATGCCCATCTTCTGCGAGGATATCTCCACCTCGGGCAGCGGACGCTCGGTGATGTCTTCGCCGGACAGAAGCTTGTGGATCGAGAGCGCGGCGTCATGGCCGTGCGCCACCGCCCAGATGATATTCTTGGGGCCGAACGCGGCGTCGCCGCCGAAAAACACCTTCGGATTGGTCGATCCCATGGTCTTGGCATCGACCTTGGGCATGTCCCACTTGTCGAATTCGACGCCGCAGTCGCGCTCGATCCAGGGAAACGCGTTCTCCTGGCCGACCGCGACCAGCACGTCGTCGCAAAGGACGGTCTCGTCCGGTTCGCCCGAGGGCACCAGATTGCGCCGGCCGTTGGCGTCGTACTCGGCCTTCACCTTCTGGAAGATGACGCCGGTAAGCTTGCCATTGTCGTGCGTGAACGCCTTCGGCACCATGAAATTGAGGATCGGAATGTCCTCGTGAAGCGCGTCCTCTTTTTCCCAGGGGCTCGCCTTCATCTCCTCGAAGCCGGAACGCACGATCACCTTGACGTCCTCGCCGCCGAGGCGGCGCGCGGTGCGGCAGCAGTCCATCGCGGTGTTGCCGCCGCCCAGCACGATCACGCGCTTGCCGATCTTGCTGGTATGCTCGAACGACACGCTCGAGAGCCAGTCGATACCGATATGAATATTGGCGGCTGCTTCCTGGCGGCCGGGAATGTCGAGTTCGCGGCCGCGCGGCGCGCCGGAGCCGACAAAGATCGCGTCGTAGTTTTCGCCCAGCAGCTTCTTCAGGCTGTCGATGCGCTGGCCGCCCTTGAACTCGATGCCGAGATTGAGGATGTAATCGGTTTCCTCGTCGATCACCGAATCCGGCAGCCGGAATTTCGGAATCTGCGTGCGCATCATGCCGCCCGCCTTGGGATCGGAATCGAATACGGTGCAGTGGTAGCCGAGCGGGGCGAGGTCGCGAGCCACGGTGAGCGAGGCTGGGCCGCCGCCGACGATCGCGATACGCTTGCCGTTCTTCGCCGAGGGCCGCGGCATGCGGCCTTTGACGTCGTCCTTGAAATCAGCGGCGACGCGCTTCAACCGGCAGATCGCGACCGGGGTTTCCTCGACACGGCCGCGGCGGCATGCCGGCTCGCAAGGTCGATCGCAGGTGCGTCCGAGGATTCCCGGAAACACGTTCGACCTCCAATTGATCATATAGGCGTCGCTGTAGCGGCCCTCGGCGATCAGGCGGATATATTCGGGAACGGGTGTGTGTGCGGGACAGGCCCACTGGCAGTCGACCACTTTGTGAAAGTAGTCGGGCGCCGAAATATCAGTCGGTTTCATTCCTACCTTGTCCGCGCAAACAGAGAGAACGGCGCGGCCTTGCTTTCCTGCGAACGTTCAGAAGGCGTTCTTGTGGTTTTTGAATTGGATCATAGGCTTATCTTATTAAAGACATTCAGGACGATCCACAAAGGCATTTTTGCCCAGTCGCCCGCTTTCATGGCGCATAACATTAATATCAGCAATATCAGCGCCTTATTTGCGGCGCTGCAACATGCGGGTGGCGGCATCACGACAAGTTCAGACCGCCGAAAGGTCGCCTTTCGCCAGATCCCACATTAGGACATAGCTGCCCGACGATATCTGTGTTCCGCCCTTGAACGCCGCGGGGCCCGTGAAGCGCGCCGTGATGACTTTGGAGACCGCGTTCACATCCGTTCCGTCAATCAGCACAAACCAGTCGCCGGCACCGGGAGCTGAAACCCCGGCGGCGGCGTTGATCGGTCTGGAAAGCCCGGGATCGCTCTCGATCAGATGCATCGAGATTATTCCGTCGTGCTGTTCCGGATCGAGTTTCTCTCGCAGCGCGGCGCGCAATCTGTTCTCAGCGCCGGTTTCGGGACGGATGCGGATGATGCCCAGCGCGGCGCCGCGGCCCTTTCCGCGGCTGATGGTGATGCGGGCGACCGCTCGGATCATGTTCTTGAAACGCGCCATCGTGGTCTTCGACCAATCGGTGGGATTGGCCAGCGCAGCGCGATAGGCCGCACTGTCGAGCACGTCGAACGTTTCGGTGGAATAGAGACAAAGATATTTCGGCGCGCCCTGGTGTGCGATGTAGCGGCGGGCTTCGAGGAAGGCGTCGATGGCCACGCGCTCTTCGAGATGCTCGCGGTCGTACCATCGGTTGAAATTGGTTTCGTCCGATGGATCGATGTCCATCGACGTCAGCAGCATTCCTTTTCCGGCCAGCGGCATTTTCGGCAGTCCTTATGTGGTAATTTTCGAGGCTAGATCCGCGATCGCCCTCATCACGGCATCCCGGACGCCGGGATCGTACAGCGAATGGCCGGCGCCCTCTACCAGGCGAACGTCTGAGTCGGGCCAAACCGCGCAAAGCGCGTACGAGGTTGCCGGCGGACACAGCAAATCGTAGCGGCCTTGCACGATGAGGCCTGGGATCCCATTGAGCTTTCCGGCTTCGGCCAAAAGCTGGCCCGCTTTCATGAAGCAGTCGTTCTGGAAATAATGCGCTTCCATGAACGGCGTGGCGGGCAGTGTTCCTGTCGAGTTCAGCGTAGCGGGATCGAGCCGGACCCGCCCTGACGCGTGCTCGGACAGTATCCGCTCGGTGTCATGCCAGGCACGCGCGGCCGGGCCATGTATCGCGGGATCGGCATCGAGAATGCGGCGCCAATAGGAATCGAGCGGCTGGGTGCGTTCTTCTTCCGGCAACGCCCCGAGAAAATCATCACTGAGATCGGGATAGAACCGCGGCAGCGCGTCGAGAAATGCGTTTTCCAGTTCGGCGCGGGTGCCAAGGAAAGTCGCGCGCAGCACGATGGCAGTGACCCGATTGGGATGCGCCTGCGCATAGGCCAGCGCCAGCGTCGCGCCCCAGGATCCCCCGACAATCATCCAGCGCTCGATGCCAAATTTCTCGCGGATCAACTCCATGTCCGCGATCAGATGCGGCAGCGTATTGTGGTTGCGCTGGCCTTTCGGGCGGCTTCGCCCAGCGCCGCGCTGATCGAACAAAACCGCGTGGAAGCGCTCGGGATCGAACAGCCTGCGGTGATCGGGCTGGCAGCCGCTGCCGGGCCCGCCGTGCAGATAGATAGCGGGAATACCGTCCGCCCGACCGACGCTTTCGACGTAAATCTCGTGGCCGTCGCCGACCGGCAGCAGCTGCGACGTCAGCGGCGCGAACGGATCGGACCGTCGGCTTGAGGATTTTCCCGCGTCGGCATCAGGCGCCATGGTCGCCGCCCGTCTCGGGCGTTCCCCCGGCAAAATTGCGATAGATGAAACGGTTGTTGTCGGCGGCGGCCTCCGCTTCGGCCTGCTTGAAAATCTGCTCATGCAGCGGCGACAGCGTGCAGGCCGGGTCGGTATTGCCGGCATCGCCGGTCAGCGCGAAGGCCTGGCAGCGGCAGCCGCCGAAATCGACTTCCCTGAACTCGCAGCTCTTGCACGGCTCCGGCATCCAGCCGGTACCGCGATAACGGTTGAAGGCCTCGGAGTTCTGCCAGATCCAGGCGATCGAATGATTTGACCGCACCGATTCGAATTCGAGCCCGGTGATGGACTCGGCGGCGTGGCAGGGCAGGATCTTGCCAGCCGGCGAAATGTTGAAGAACTGCCGGCCCCAGCCGCCCATGCATTTTTTCGGACGCAGCGCATAATAATCCGGCACCACATAGTCGATCGCGAGCGTGCCTTTCAGCCGCGCTTCGGCTTCCTCGACGATGCGGCTGGTTTCCTCGATCTGTTCCAGGGTCGGCATCAGCGCCGCGCGGTTTTTCAGGGCCCAGCCGTAATACTGCACATTGGCCACTTCCAGCCGGTCGGCGTCGAGATCGACCGCCATCTGGATAATGTCCGGCAACTGGAACAGGTTCTGGCGATGCATCACCGCGTTGACCGTCAGCGGCAAATCCAGTTCGCGGGTCCACTTCGCGACTTCGATTTTCTTTTGATGCGCGTGCTTGAAGCCGGCGACCCGGTCCGCGACGACGGGCTCGTTGCCCTGAAAACTGATCTGCACATGGCACAGCCCGGCATCGGCCAGCGCAGAAAGTCTCTCCCTGGTCAGCAGCACTGCAGAAGTAATGAGATTGGAGTACAGCCCGACATCGCTGGCGTGCTGCACAAGCTCGACCAGATCCTTGCGCGCGGTCGGCTCGCCGCCGGAAAAATGGATCTGCAGCACGCCGATCTCGGCGAGTTCAGTGAGGACCTTCTTCCACTCTTCGGTCGAAAGCTCGCTGCCGCCGCGCTCCAGCTCAACCGGATTGGAGCAATAGGGGCACTGCAGCGGACAACGGTGGGTCAGTTCGGCGAGCACTGCGAGCGGAATGCCGAAGGTCTCGGCGGTCGAGCCGCGGCTCTCCAGCACCGCGAGCCCGTCGGAGGGATCGCTGGCCGCCATGACGGATTCGGTAAGCGTGGGGCTCATGAGGTCTTCTCGCGCGCTTCGGTCAAAAATCCCTTGTCGGCAAGGTCCTGCAGCATGGCGATGACGTCGGTGGCGATCGCGTCGCGCTCGGCGGCGTATTTTTCGGCAAGCTGGTCGATGATATCAGCGACGCTGCGCGCGCCGTCGCAGAGCTGAAGCACTTCCACCGCGATCTCATCCGGCGCCAGCACGCGCTCCGGCGCCAGGATGACCCAGCGCTGCCGGGTCTCGTCGAACTTCAGCTTGGCGTGACGCGGCAAAACCGGCCGGCTGGCTTCGCTGACACTGATATTGCGGCCTGCCATCGGTCCGTCCTGGCTTGTTGCTACTTTTCCCCGGGAACAAACGCGCCGGGGGGCACGTGGCCATCGACATAGGCATGATACAGCGCGTCGAGCTGAACCCAAAGCACATTGGTCTTGAACAACAGCGCATTGCAGACCGCTTCCCGTTCCGCAGGCGTATTCGCATGGGTCTTGACGTAGTCGAGCGCGAAGTTGGCGTCGCGGGGCGCCTGCTGCATGCGCCGGCTGAAATAGCTCATGATGTCGGGGTTGACGAAATCGTAGTGCGCCAGCATTCCCGAGATGCGTTCTTCATGCAGGTTCGGCGCGAACAGTTCCGTCAGCGAGGAGGCGATGGCCTCGAGCGGCGTCTTGTCGCGCACGAAATGCACATAGGCGTCCACCGCGAAGCGTGTCGCGGGAAGGATGCCTTCGGCGGATTCCACGTAGGCGCTGTCCAATCCGAGCCCTTCCGTCAGTTTCAGCCAGCGTTCGATGCCGCCTTCGGTGCCGAGATCGCCGTCATGATCCTCGATCCGGTGTCGCCATTCGAGCCGGGTGCCGCGGTCGCGAAAGCGCGAGATCACCACCGCGTCCTTGATCGGAATGGTGCTCTGGTAATAGTAGCGGTTCAGCGCCCAGGCCTGCACCTGGCCCTTGTTGAGCTTGCCGCCGTGCAGCAGCCGGTGAAACGGATGCAAATTGTGATACCGCGTCGCGCCGATGTGACGCAGCGCCGCTTCCAGCTGTTCGGCGTTTTGCAGCGGCGCGCCCGCACCCAGCGAAAAGGCGCTCATCCCGGTTAGGGTCATCGCATTCAAAGCGTAATCTCCGTTCCATCAGCGGGAATTTGCCAGCCTGCGCGCTCGGCTATCTGGCGCTCGGCGGACGCGCGCAGCAGTGCCGGATTGGAATTGTTGATATGCAGAAATATCTTCCGGCCGATATCGAGACCGGCGAGGCTTTCGATCGCGCCACCATCCCCTGACATTGCGATATGTCCCATGCCTTGCCCGGTCTTGTTGCCGAGGCCGGCCTGAATCAACTCGTCATCGCGCCAGACCGTGCCGTCGAAGAAGATCAGCGGCGCGCCGGCGAGCCGGGTCTTGAGATCGTCGGTTACGCCGGCGCAGGCGGCGAGAAAATAGAAATACCTGGCCGTCGCCTTGTCGGTGATCCGAAGCCCGAGCGTGTCGCCCGCGCCATCGCCGCCGCCGGGGTGAGCCTTGCCTTCCAGATACCAGGCGCCTTTGCCGGCAACGACGAACGGCAGAATCTCGATGCCGGACGGCGAACCGTCTGGCAATGCCGGCTCGAATGCCCGGTCCGCCTCGATCGGCGCGCGACGCACGTTCTTTTCGTTCAGCACGTTGAAGATGCTGTTGGTCTTCAGGATCGAAAGCACTTTTGCGTGCGCGTAAATCGTGAAC
This sequence comes from Bradyrhizobium erythrophlei, assembly GCF_900129425.1. Taxonomy (NCBI): domain Bacteria; kingdom Pseudomonadati; phylum Pseudomonadota; class Alphaproteobacteria; order Hyphomicrobiales; family Nitrobacteraceae; genus Bradyrhizobium; species Bradyrhizobium erythrophlei. The sequence continues at coordinate 1,181,927 of NZ_LT670817.1, forward strand.
GGCGAACCCTCGCGCATCGATAAAAGGCCTGCGACCGCATCGACCTCGCCATTGGTCAGGATCACGCCTGAGATCGGACTGTGACGAAGCTGTCCCGCCTTGGGGTGAAGCTGCGGTGTCGCGATCAGTTGCTGACGCAAATCCGGCGAGGCATTGACCAGAAACCAGTGCTCGTCATCGGCGCTGATCGCAATCGAAGCCTGGGTGCTTTGAAGTTCGGGATGCTCGGTTCGCGCGATCCGGCAAACCCGGCATCCGCAATTCCATTGCGGAACCCCACCACCTGCCGCGGCGCCCAGGACGACGACGCGAAGCATGACCCGTCTCCCGGAATTCCAAAGCTTTCAGCTCAAAAGCTTCGAAGGTGGACACCAGCACGCGCGCGCTCCGATCGAGAGCGTGTCACATCTGGAGGTCCACCTGCGTTGAAGGTGTAGTTATGGCGACCGCTTACTTGCGGGCGGCGCACGCATACATGTTGATTTCCATGCCGACCGGCACTTCGACGATTTTCGGTGTTTTCCACGCCATTTGGCTCTCCTTCTGAAACCGGACGAACTCCGCCCTGGGGATAAACTAATACCGTTCAAAAAGTTCGCCAGCGAAATCTTTTGGCCTTGCCTCCGCAGGTTTATGTTGCGTCGCAACGGGAACTCACGCTTTTGTGCGCCCTCCGGTCAAACCAAAGGCGGATCAACGGGTTCAGAGTGTCGTCAGCGTGCCGGATGCTGATTTCGTCACCACGTCGATATGTGAGTTCCTGATAAAGTTCCTGTGAGATGTCGCCGGCTCCTGCACGGGAGCCCTCAACCGAAGTGGGATTTCGGCCATGCCCCGGTATTTTTTCAACACACGGATCGGCGATGAGCTGATCTCCGATCCCGAAGGGGAAGAGCTGCGCAATCCCGATCGCGCCTGGGAAGTTGCGCGGGCCATGATCCGGGAACTGCTGAAGACCGAAGGCGCCGGACGCGGCCTGCTGAACGCGACTCTCGAAGTGACCGATGATGAAGGCGAGATCGTTCTCGAGTTTCCGTTTGCCGAGGCGATTCTCGACTTCTCAATCGAACGCGCGACAAAGCACTGACGGCACAGGCCGCCATTTCACCGACGACGTCATTCCGGGATGGTCCGAAGGAGCAGACCTCGGGTGTGCAATTGCGCATCGGGGGAACCTCGACGTGACCCAGGGGAATAACAGGACAATATCGAGATTCCGGGTTCGCGCTAACGTGCGCCTGGGAATGTCGGGGACGTTTTCCGATTGCGCATCGGTGCAAAAATATTAGAGAGTGCCGCCCGGGAAGACCACCGGCACGAGCATCGCGCTCGCCCGCGCCAGGATAAAGGCTTCCACAAAGGGGAGGATGCTATGATGAACTGCTCGTTCGCGCCGCGCAGCCTGTTGCTCGCTGGCGCTTTTATCGGTGCCTTTACGCTGGAGGCTGCCGCGCAGCAGCCGGCCAATCCGCCCGCTGCCTCGGCACCTGCCGCCGCGCCTGCGCTTCCGCCCGGCTCACCGCTGATCGGGCGGCCCGCGGACAGCGCAGCGGCGGCGAAGCTCGCCCCTGTGGCGGGGCCGCCGATTGCGACGGCGGCGGATAAATTGCCGACGGCAAAGCTCAAGGTACCCCCCGGCTTCAACATCGAGGTCTATGCGGCCGGCATGGCGAACGCCCGTTCGCTGGCGCTCGGCGACAAGGGAACGGTGTTTGTCGGCAGCCGCCTCGTCGACAAGGTCTATGCCGTCGTCAACAAGGACGGCCAGCGATCGGTCAAGGTGCTGGCTTCGGGCCTGTATCGGCCGAACGGCGTCGCATTCCACAACGGCACGCTCTACATCGCCGAACTGTCGCAGGTCTCCAAGATCGACAAGGTTGAAGACAATCTGGACAATGCGCCGAAACCGACCGTCATTTACGACAAGCTGCCCAAGGACGAAGCCCATGGCTGGAAGTTCATCGCCATCGGGCCCGACAACAAGCTGTATGTTCCGGTCGGGCAACCCGGCAACAACGTCCTGCATGATGATGCCCATGGCCAGATCCGGCGCATGAATCTCGATGGGTCAGGCGCGGAAGTGGTCGCCTATGGCGTTCGCAACTCCGTCGGGTTCGACTGGAATCCGGAAAACAAGCAGATGTACTTCACCGACAACGGGCGCGACTGGATGTCGGAGGATGTTCCCCAGGACGAACTCAATCGCGTCACCAAGGTCGGCGAGGATTTCGGCGCGCCCTATTGCTACCAGGGCAATATCTCGGATCCTGAATTCGGCTGGGGACATTCCTGCAGCGAATTCACGCCACCGGTCGGCCTGATGGGCCCGCACACGGCCTCGCTCGGCATGCGGTTCTATACCGGCAACATGTTCCCGAAGAGCTACAAGAACGCCATCATCGTGGCCCGGCACGGTTCATGGAACCGGTCCAACAAGGCCGGCGGGGATGTCGTGGTGGTCAAGCTGAACAAGGACGGCACGGTGAAGTCGATCGAGCCATTGATCACGGGCTTCCTGGAAAACAATAACTACCTCGGCCGTCCGGTCGATGTGATGCAGATGAAGGACGGCTCTATCCTGGTCTCCGACGACTGGAACGGCGCCGTCTACCGCGTCAGCTACGGCAAGCCGAAGGTCGCTGCGAAGTAAGCGAGACACATCGTTCCGGGGCGATGCAAAGCATCGAACCCGGAACCTCGAGATTCCGGGTCTGGTGCTAACGCACCATCCCGGAATGACGGAGTTTGATCGCTTCGTCCGTTGGTTGCAATAACGAAAAATCAGGACCGCATCATGCGTAAATTAATTGCGGCCGTGGCGTTCGCGCTTGTCGCTTCCTCGGCGAGTGCCGAGACCATCGAGGAGCGTGCCGTGCCCTGCCTTGGCTGTCATGGCGAGCACGGCCAGTCCGAGACCGAAAATACGCCGTCGCTCGGCGCCCAGCAGCCCGCCTACGCCCTGATCCAGTTATTCATGTTTCGCGAAAAGCTGCGCACCTTCGAGCCGATGAACGAGATGGCGAAGGCATTCACCGATGACGATCTCCGCGCCTTTTCCGACTTCATCGGCAAATTGCCGAAACCTGCGCCGCCGGCCGACGCCGGCGACCCTGCCCGTCTGCAGCGTGCCGAGGCGCTGGTGCAGCAGAACCACTGCAACTCCTGCCACAACGCCGACTTTTCCGGGCGCGACAATATTCCGCGGCTCGCCGATCAGCGCGAGGATTATCTCGCCAAGACCATGCGGGAATACAAGGACAATACCCGCCACGGCTACGACGGCACCATGGCGGAAGTGCTGCAGCCGGTGACGCCGGAGCAGATTGCCGATCTCGCCTATTATCTCGCCCGCCTGCGCTGAGCTGGCCTCTAAAGCGTTTTCGAGCGAAGTGGATACCGGTTCGCGTGAAGAAAACGCGTCAAAACAAGAATCTAGTCTAGAGCCTCGGTTCTGATTCAATCAGAACCGAGGCTCTAGGCAGGCGCGGCGGCTTCGCGATGGCGTTGCGCCGTCGGCAGCGCTACAACACCGGCGATCGAACGGAGGAAGCAATGGAAGATCTCTGGCGTCTGTCGGCTGCCGATATCGCGGCCCTGATCAGGTCGAAAAAGGTTTCGGCAAAAGAGGCCGCATCGGCCGCGCTGGCGCGGCTTGACGCGGTCAACCCCAAAATCAACGCCGTGGTCGACCATCGGCCGGAAGACGTGCTGGCGCAGGCCGCGGCGGTCGATGCCGCCATCGCGCGCAATGAAGACGCCGGTCCGCTGGCCGGCGTGCCGGTTACCGTCAAGGTCAATATCGATCAGGCCGGTTTCGCCACCACCAACGGCCTTAAACTGCAGCGCGACGTGATCGCGAAGACCAACAGCCCGGTGGTGGATAATCTGCGCAAGGCGGGCGCGGTGATTCTCGGGCGCACCAACTGCCCGGCGTTTTCCTACCGCTGGTTCACCACCAATTTGATCCATGGCGACACCAAAAATCCTCGCGACGCGGGTATCACGCCGGGAGGCTCCTCCGGCGGGGCAGGCGCGGCGGTGGCAGCCGGCATCGGCCATATCGCGCACGGCACCGATATCGCAGGGTCAATCCGTTATCCCGCCTATGCCTGCGGCGTTCATGGGCTGCGGCCGACCGTCGGCCGCATCGCGGCGTTCAATGCATCGCTGCCCGAGCGCACCATCGGACCGCAAATCAGCGCGGTGTCGGGCCCGCTGGCGCGCACCATCGGCGATCTCAGGATCGTGCTGGCCGCCATGTCCGGCAAGGACGCGCGCGATCCCTGGTGGGTGCCGGCGCCGCTCGAGGGGCCTGTCATGCCGAAGCGGGCCGCGCTGTGTCTGCATCCCGACGGTCTCGAAACGGTTCCCGAGGTGAAGGCGGCGGTCGCCGACGCCGCCAGGCGTCTGGAGCGCGCAGGATGGGTGGTCGAAACGATCGAGACCACGCCGCCGCTGCGCGAGGCCGCCGACCTCCAGACCAAGCTCTGGCTCGGCGACGGCTATGAAGCGCAACTGGACGCCGCCGAGCGCGAAGGCGATCCCGCAGCACTGGCCTGCCTGCGCGGCAACAAGGCCAAGGTGCATCCGTTCGACGCCGCCGCGTTCTCGAAAGCGCTGACGCGGCGGGCGACCTTGACCCGCGAATGGCTGCAGTTTTTCGAGACCTATTCGGTCCTGCTGATGCCGGTATCCGCGGAATTACCCTTTCCCGACGGCCTCGATCTGCGCGATGACGCCTCCTTTGCCCGGGTATGGCGCGCGCAACTTACCCAAATTGCTATTCCCTTCATGGGGCTGCCTGCGCTAACGGTCTCCACCGGATTGGTGGGACGGGTTCCCGTCGGCGTTCAGGTCGTCTCCAGCCGCTACCGCGAGGACCTGTGCCTGCTGGCAGGAGAGGCGATCGAAGCCGGCGGAACGCCATCGGCGCCGGTCGATCCGGTCAGCTGAGAATCCCGTTCAAGGCTTGAGAGACCACGATGGCTGGCGTTTACGATTTCACGGCAACGTCGCTTGCCGGCCAGGAGATTCCGCTGCAGCGGTTCGAGGGTCAGGTTCTCCTGATCGTCAACACCGCGAGCGCGTGCGGTTTCACGCCGCAATACCGCGGACTTCAGGCACTGCATCAGGCGCTTGGCCCGCGCGGCTTTTCGGTTCTCGGATTTCCGTGCAACCAGTTCGGCAGCCAGGAACCCGGCGACGCCGCGCAGATCGAACAGTTCTGCAGCAGCAACTATGCCGTCAGCTTTCCGATGTTTGCCAAGATCGACGTCAATGGCCATAACGCCCATCCGCTCTATCAATATCTGAAGGGCGAGAAGTCCGGGCTATTGGGCGCGTCGATCAAATGGAATTTCACCAAATTCCTGGTCGATCGTTCCGGCAAGGTGGTGGCGCGGCACGCGCCGACCGCGAAACCGGAAGGGCTGACCCGGGAAATCGAGGCACTGCTGTGAACGAGGGAAATGACGCCATGACCGACCCATCGCCCGACCAGTTGCCGGACCGTCTCTCGAGCGATCCGAAAAGCCCGTACTACAATGCGGATATACTGGCGCGCGATGTCGGCATTCGCTTCAAGGGCATCGAGAAAACCAACGTCGAGGAATATTGCGTCAGCGAGGGCTGGGTCCGCGTCACCGCCGGCGCCGCCAAGGATCGTTACGGCAACCCGCTCTCCATCAAGGTCCACGGCCCGGTCGAGCCGTATTTTCGCGACAAGCAATCGTCCTGAGATCTGGACTCGAAATGCCGCCAATGGAAAAGCCGTCATGGCCGGGCTTTCCCGCCGCGACACTGTCAAGACGTGGATGCCCGGCACAAGGCCGGGCATGATGAATAATAAATAGATCGCCTCCCGAAAGCCAAAACCATGTCCGTACGCATCGTCGACGTCCGCGAAGTCACCAAACCGATCTCCTCGCCGATCCGCAACGCCTATATCGATTTTACGAAAATGACGACCAGCCTGGTCGCCGTCGTTACCGATGTCGTCCGCGACGACAAACCGGTGGTCGGCTACGGCTTCAATTCGAACGGCCGGTACGGGCAGGGCGGATTGATCCGCGAGCGTTTCGCGCCGCGGCTGATGGAAGCCGATCCGAAGACGCTGCTCGACGAGACCGGCGACAATCTCGATCCCGACAAGGTCTGGGCGACGCTGATGTCGAACGAAAAGCCCGGCGGCCATGGCGAGCGCTCGGTCGCGGTCGGCACCATCGACATGGCGGTATGGGACGCGGTGGCGAAGATCGCGGCCAAGCCGCTGTTTCGACTGCTCGCCGAGCGTCACGGCCGTACCGCCAATCCCCGCGTGTTCGTCTATGCCGCCGGCGGCTACTATTATCCCGGCAAGGGCTTGTCGATGCTGCGCGGCGAGATGCGCGGCTATCTCGACCGCGGCTACAATGTCGTCAAGATGAAGATCGGCGGCGCGCCGATCGAGGAAGACCGCAAGCGCATCGAAGCCGTGCTCGAGGAGATCGGCAACCAGGCGCAACTCGCCGTCGACGCCAACGGCCGGTTCGATCTGGAGACGGCAATCGCCTACGCCAAAATGCTGCGCGACTATCCGCTGTTCTGGTACGAGGAGGCCGGCGATCCCCTCGATTTCCAGCTGCAGGCCGCGCTGGCTGAATTCTATCCGGGGCCGATGGCCACCGGCGAGAATCTCTTCAGCCATCAGGACGCGCGCAATCTGCTTCGCTACGGCGGCATGCGGCCCGACCGCGACTGGCTGCAGTTCGATTGTGCCTTGTCCTATGGACTGTGCGAATACCAGCGCACGCTCGAAGTGCTGAAAATCCAGGGTTGGTCGCCGAGCCGCTGCATTCCGCATGGCGGCCATCAGATGTCGCTCAATATCGCGGCCGGCCTCGGCCTCGGCGGCAATGAGAGCTATCCGGATTTGTTCCAGCCCTATGGCGGCTTCCCCGATGGCGTCCGGGTCGAGAACGGCCACATCACGATGCCGGATCTGCCGGGTATCGGTTTTGAAGGAAAATCCGATCTCTATGCGGAGATGAAGGCCCTGGCTTCGTAGCTCCTCGTCATGCCCGGCCTTGTGCCGGGCATCCACGTCTTCACAGCATTTAGGAAAGAAGACGTGGATGGCCGGGACAAGCCCGGCCATGACGGAAAGAAAGCGCTGAATGCTTCCCGTTCAGGAGCTCACGACAGCCGCATATCCAGCAAGCGCCGGCCTTCGCCCTTCAGCAATTTCTTCACCGCACTGGAAGCGGCGACCTCGTCCTGGTTGGCGTAGGCCTCGTGGTTCTTCTCGATGTCCTCGAGACGGTAGAGATAGTTGACCATGATCCCGGCGGATTCGCGCAGGCCCTTCGCAGAGAGATCGCCGAGCCAGTCGATCCGCTCCAGCCGCGCGCCGTTACCGAGATGGAACCGGGCCACTGAATCGATCAGCCGGCCTTTCGCCGTGCGCGCCTTCAGGAAATAATATGCCGCGAGCGGTTCGAGAATCGAGCGCAGCTGCGCCGCCAGTTCGACATTGTCGAACCAGTCGGGCTCATCGAGATGAACCAGCAGCGCCCGGTCCTCGTCGGAGACCGGAACGTCCGGCCCCTGCTTCAGCCATTGCATGAAGCCCGGCACGGGCGACAGCGTCACGAAATTCTCCAGTTTCGGCAATTCGCGCCGTAGTTCCTCGACCACCTGCTTGATCAGGAAGCTGCCGAAGGAAATTCCGCCGAGCCCGCGCTGGGTGTTGGAGATCGAGTAGAACACCGCAGTGCGGGCGCGCTCAACCGGCACCGGCTTGCGGTCTTCGGCCAGCAGCGGCGCGATCGCGCCGGGGATCGATTCGGTCAGCGCTACCTCGACGAAAATCAGGGGTTCGTCGACCAGCGCGGGGTGGAAGAAGGCGTAACAGCGCCGGTCGATGGGGTCGATGCGGCGGCGCAGATCGTCCCAGTCGCGGATCTCATGCACCGCCTCGTAGCGAATGATCTGTTCCAGAATGTTTGCGGGCGTCGACCAGTCTATCCTGCGCAGCACCAGAAATCCCCTGTTGAACCATGACGACAGCAAGTGCACGACGTCGCGGTCGAGCGCGGCAAGGTCCTTGTGGCCGTTCATGAGGTGAAGCAGATCAGCGCGCATCGCCACCAGCTCGCTGGTGCCGCCCGGCGCGCGGTTGAGCCGGCGGATCAATTCCTGCCGGCGCGGTTCGGACGCAAAATGCAGGTCGCTGGCGTCATCGTCGTTTGGCTGTGCGCGCCAGCTCTCGATGGCCTGCGCCAGCTTTTCCCGGTCCGGACCGTAACCGGAGGCCAGCATTCGGAAGAACGAAAGCCGGCCGGCCTCGTCGAGGTGATGATAGCGGTCGAGCACCTCGCGCGCCATCGCCGTCCCGGACGCCTCGCCCCGGCCCGACAGCAGCGCCTCGCATAATTCGATCAGTTCGGATCCGTCCTGTTTGGGTTCCGATGAGCCCGCGCGGCGCAGCAGGGTGCGGCCGCGCTCGGAAATCGAGGCCAGCAGGTCCGAAAAAAAGGCGTTGTTCATGGCGGGCAAGTTGGTTCCAGACCGGACGGAATGTTACATGGATTTAAGGCGGAGCGGATCACAATCAAGCGGGCAATTTTGGCTAGCGTAGCGCAAAAAAGAGTTATGCCTCCGCAAAAGAGCTGTCATGCCCCGCGAATGCGGGGCAAGCAGTACTCGCCGGCGTTTACTGGATTACCCGCCTTTGCGGGTAATGACGGCCTTGCCTGGTGTGGCGCTTCGCTATTGGTCACGACCTGTCGATTTCTATTTCGCTTCCGAAAATTCCGTCGGCGTCTTGCCGGTGACCTGCCGGAAGGCGTGCGAAAACGCGGGCACGCTGGCATAGCCGAGGTCGGCGGCGAGCTGCTTGACCGAGACATTTGCCTCCATCGACAGCCGTTCGATCGCCGCCGCGATGCGTGCGCGCTGGTACCAGCTCTTGAAGCTCAATTGCGTCTCCGACGAGAACAGCCGTGACAGCGTCCGCGCCGAGGTTCCGACCTCGCGCGCCAGCGTCTCGATCTCGTGCATGCCGGTGGGATCGCCGAGCACGATATCGGCCGCGCGCCGGCAGCGCGCCTCATGCGGCAGCGGAATGAAGGTCGTGGAATCCTCGGCGTGATGCAGTTCGAGCATGGCCAGCCGGACCAGAAGATCGTTGCGATCGGGGTCATTGCGGCCATCGAACAGTGCGAGGATGGTTTGGTGCAACAGCTGCGATACCCGCACCACGAATTCCGCCCCGAGGCTGTCGCTGCGCCGCTCGCGCGCCAGCCACGCCAGGTCGAAATAAAGCGTGCGCATCTCGATATCCGCCAGCACATCGATCGAATGTTCAAGACGCGGCGGCACCCATACCGCGCGGTCGGGCGGCACCAGCCAGCGCCCCTTCGGCGTGGTGACCTGCATGGTGCCGCGGGCGGCATAAACCAGTTGCGCCTCGCGGTGCATATGGGTGCCGAGCCGCACGCCCTTTCGGTAATGCCGCGCCACCAGATGGACGCCGCCGGTCGCGGGGCGATTCCCCCCGAAGGCTGCGATTGGCGTGTCAGCGATACTCATTGGCGACATCCCGTCAGGACAAGCACCTATAACCTAACCCAGGTGACCAGAGGATTCGACCCATGAACAGCCCTGCGCGGGTGATCGGTTTCGTCAACGCCGCCCATTTTATCGATCATTATTCGATGCTGATCTTCGCCGCCGCCGTCATCGTCATGGGGCCGGCGCTCGGCATGGCCTATTCCGAGCTGTTGCCTTATGCCACCCCGGGCTTCATCGCCTTCGGCGCCGGCTCGCTGCTGACCGGTTGGCTCGGGGACCGCTGGAGCCGCCGCCACATGATGGCGATCTACTTTGCCGGCATCGGCGTCTCGATGATCGCGGTCGGCCTCGTGCAGACGCCGCTGCAGCTCGGCGCGGCGCTGCTGTCGATCGGCCTGTTCGCCTCGATCTATCATCCCGTCGGCACCGCCATGATCGTGTCCTATGCCGACCGGCTCGGCCGCGAGATGGGCCTCAACGGCGTCTGGGGCAATCTCGGCGTGGCGTCGTCGGCGCTGGTCACCGGCGTGGTCGGGCAATTTCTGGGCTGGCGCTGGGCCTTCATCATCCCCGGCATCGTCACCATCCTGATCGGTGTCGGCTTCATACGCATGGTGGTTCACGAAGACCGCTCGGGCGTCAAGCAGGCGGCGGCACAGGCGCGGGTGGCCAAGAACGACATGTGGCGGGTGGTGGTGGCGCTGCTGATCGTGGTGATCGCGATCTCCACCACCTTTAACGCGGTGACGGTGGCGCTGCCCAAGCTGTTCGCCGAGCGGCTCAGCGACCTCACCAAGAGCCCGGCGCTGCTCGGCGTGATCGCGGCCTGCGTCTACGTGTTCGGCGCGATGACGCAATACACCATCGGCAAATTGATCGACCGGCACTCGCTCAAAGCCGTCAGCCTGCCGCTGTCGTTCATGCTGGCGCCGTTTTTGTATCTGGCGGCGACGCTGTCGAACCTGCCGCTGATCCTGGCCTCGATCGGCATCGTGATGGGAGCGTTCGGCCAGGTGACGGTCAATGACGCGATGGTCGGCAAATACACCAGCGAGGAATGGCGCTCGCGCGCCTATGCGGTGCGCTATTTCGTCGGCTTCACCGCCGCCGGCGCGTCGGTGGGGTTGGTCGCGTGGCTGTACCAGCAGGGCGGCTTTGTCACCATGCTGCACGCGTTCGCGGGGCTATGTTTGCTGGTGATTGCGGCGGCGATCATCCTGCCGGCGGAGATCAAGGTGCCCGCGGCGGGGACGAACTGACGGCGACGAGTTGCCGCCGCGCCTGGATAGCGCAAAGACCATTGCTAGAATTCGACGCATTCCGTTGCCGGTGCGGTAACCCGCCTGCGTTACTGTTGCTCAATATCTCGAAAGGTAAAAACGGGGAGCGCGAGAAGCGCCTTTTTCTTCTCCCTCGGAGACGTTTGTAAAAATGCGTACGGTTCTAACTGCCTTGATCATAGTCGCCGCCGGTGTCTCGACGGCGTCGGCGCAACAAGCTGCGACGGACCACAGAGGCGGTGCGGGTGCCTCGCAACCCACAAATGCCGCCGCGCCGGCATCGGGCAACGCGGCGGCAGCCGCCGGGGGCCCGCTTACGCCCAGCCAATCCACCGACTTCGTCATCAATGGCAGAAACGTCATTCGCGCGGCGCCGCCGCGGACACCGGAGCAGCAGAAGGCCGACGCGGAGGCGAGCGCTGCCTGGCAAGCGCGTTGCCGTCCGAGCGTCATTGAAGATCGCGAAGGGATTCGCCGCCGGCAATATGCCGAACCCGATTGCGACCTCTCCCGCTACAATACCGCCGGAGCCGAGTAGGCCCAGCAGATCGGGTCCGGCGAAGCTCGGATCGTCAATGGACCCGATATCCTTTGCGATTTTTTTCATTTCTCAATCGAATCGCGATACCTGCCGCAAACAAATTTCTCGATTCGGTCCGGAAATTGGGTTTCAACGCCTCCCGCAATCGACCACAATGGCCGGTGAAGGCTCGACCATAACGAGCCGATGGGAGGAAGAAATCGATGTTCAATCAATCCTTGCCGCGCATTGCCGGCCTCATTCTCGGTGTCTCCGTCCTGATGGCCGGTCCGGCCAGCGCCGATGGCCTGAAGGACGAAATGGCGCCGACCGGCAAGCTGAGGGTGGCGATTGCGATCAGCCCGGCCGGCGGCGCATTCTGGTCCACCAAGCGCGAAGGCGGTTATGCCGGGGTGCCGGTCGATCTCGGCAAGGAAATGGCGGCGCAGTTGGGGGTGCCGGTCGAATATGTCGTGCACCAGAACTCCGGAGAGATCACCGACGCCGCCTCGAAAGGCACTTGGGACGTCACGTTCCTGCCGAAAGATCCGGAGCGCGAGACCAGGATGTCGTTCGGGCCGGTGTATGAGGTTGCGGACGCGACCTACATCGTGAAAGCGGGCTCAACGGCGACGAACTTCCAAACCCTCGACCAGCCCGGCGTCAAGGTCGCCGCAGTCAACAACACCACCACCATGCGCGGCGCGGTCGCGCATCTGAAGAACGCCAAGGTCACGGGCTACCAGACCTATGACGAAATCGTCGGCCTGCTGAAAAGCGGCGAGATCGATGCGTTCGCGCTGTCGCGCGACCAACTCAATGCCATGGCCAAGAAAATACCGGGCACGCGCGTACTGGATGAAACCTTCAAGAAGACCATCACCGCCGTGGCGGTGCCGCTCAACCACCCGCTGGCGCTGGCGTTCGTGACCAAGTTCATGACCGACGCGACGTCAAACGGCATGCTGCGCAAGGCCTATGACAACAACGGCCTGAAGGACACGCCGATCCGGACGAAGTAGCTATTCTGCTTTTTCGTCATGGCCGGGCTAAAGCGCGAAGCGCGTCTTCGCGCTAGACGTCCCGGCCATCCACGTCTTGCTTTGGCATAGCATCAAGAAGGACGTGGATGCCCGGCACAAGGCCGGGCATGACGAACCTTGCTGGAAGGCGCCTGTACGTGGATTGATAATGCGCCTAATTCGTCACCTTCGCCGGGATCGGCTCCAGGCCGCTCTTGACGAGGGCGTCGTGGGCGGCCGGAGAGGCGAGAAACTTGATCAGCGCGCGGCCGGCGTCGGGCTCCTTCGAGACGGTAGCGATGCCCGCGGAAAACACCGTGATCTTCTGCAGGTCCGGCGGCAATTGCCCGACGATATCGATGCCGGACACCGGACGAAGCTCGGCAATCTGCTGAAAACCGAGTTCGGCGTCGCCGCGCGCGACGATTTCACCTACCGGCGTGGCGGGAATCTTTTTAGCCTTGTCCTTCATGGCGTCGGCGATGCCGAGCTTCTCGAACATCTCGGTCGAGACATAGACCCCGCTGGCGCTGTCGGAATAGGCGACCGATTTCGCCGCCAGCAGCGCGCGCTTGACCGCGTCGGCGGAAGCAATATCCGGTTTCGGCGCGCCGGCTTTCACCGCGATGCCGATCGGCGATTTGACGAGATCGACGCGGCTGTCGGCGATCACCTTGCCCTGCTTGGCGAGGTCGCCGAGCGCATAGCCGACCATGATCAGGACATCGGCGGGCTCGCCCCGCTCCAGCCGGACCGGGATCGCGTTCACCGTGGTCCCCATCGAGGGCCCGTAGGCGGTCAGCACCTTGTTGCCGGTCTGGCGTTCGAACTCCGGCACCAGCGCGTTATAGGCCGCCGTCAGGCCGCCCGAAATCATCACCCGGACCTCGGCGGCGTCGGCCGAGCCAGCGAGCAACAGCGCGCCGGCGATGCCGAGCAGGAGCGCGCGAAAATGTCCGGATATCGATCTCATGGCTATTCCTCCCGGGACGGCTCTTGAGCGGCCGTATGTGAATATGCGGGCGATCGTATCCGGCAAATCGGGGTTAGCCTAGGGCTCCTCCCGCGTCTTCGTCATTCCGGACGGTCCGCGACGCGGACCGATCCGGAATCCCGAGGTGATGTGCGCTTGAGTGTCCTCGAGATTCCGGGTTCGCGCGTTTCGCGCGCCCCGGAATGACGCCGAATGGGATCGGCTCCTCCCGCGTCTTCGTCATTCCGGACGGTCCGCGACGCGGACCGATCTGGAATCTCGAGGTGATGTGCGATTGAATGTCCTCGAGATTCCGGGTTCGCGCGTTTCACGCGCGCCCTCAGACGCGCCAATTGGCGCCGCATGGTGGTCACCGACAAGGTAGCGCGGGTGATGCCTGGAAATATCCGGCAATGGCGGCCCGATCGGCCGGCACTACCATTAACCATTGAGGCTTGGCACCTGCCGCCGCGAAAGCGGCGCTGCGCTGGATGTGGTGGACCGTCCACCGAGGCCGCCGAAATCTAGCCGTGAACGCAACCGCACCCGGTGTTCCCTTCCGATTCGGACGCGTTTCGTTCGTCGCGCGTTCCGGACCTTAATCCTGACCTCCGACGCTCGCCCGATCCGTTGCATTTTGGGACAGTGCCGCCAAGCCATGCCGTTGAATCGCAACTAAGGCCGGTGCAGCCGCCAGCCGACCACAGTCGCCTCGACCGCGCCGCCCGACTCATGATTGCGCCACGCGCCATCGATGAAACGGCACGCGAACGGCAGTTGATAGGTTCCGCTGTGGTCCTCGCACAATACCTGAACCGGCTGATCCGGCGGCGGTTCTCCTGCGCTGTTAAACTCCGCGAGCCGTCGTTCACGCGTTGCCATTCCTTGATTCTCCGTAACACGCGCAAAGTCGCCGCTTGCGTCCCGCGCCCTCTTGCTAGCTGGGGTCCTGTTCGCGAAACCTCAACGCGCGAATGAGGTTTCAGTGTGATATCTTCGCCGCCTTGCAGTTAGCTCGCGACAAATTGACCGTGTCTTGCGCTCTCTAAGATGAGGATTTTTGATGATAGGCCGAATCGCTCTCATGGTGTCGCTTGTGCTGGTGCCGTGCATACCGACATCCACCCGCGCGCAGGACGTGCCCGGCATCGAAATCTGTACCGTCGAAAAGACCATGGAACGGCGCACCAGCTGCCTGCAGAGCAACGTCGACTTTCTGCAAAAAACCATCGGCAAGCTCGGCGCCGATCATCAGCAGAAGCTTGATGCCGCCAACCGGCAGATCGAAGGCTTGAAAGCGACCGTTGCCGGTTTGCAGAAGATCGTCGACGACCTGCAGGCGGCGCAGAAAAAAGTGGCCGAGGATCAGAAGAAGAAGGCCGAGACACCGCCGGCCAAGGATGGGGCGCCGGCCGCCGCGAAGTAAGACGCAATTGTCTAAATCGATATTCGCTTCTCCCTTACGACAACGACGGTGCGCTCCCTCTCCCATGGGGAGAGGGTGGGGTGAGGGGGTACGGTCTATCGTGAGGCCTCCCCATGGGAGAGGTGCAACTGCGCTTGCCTCGCGACCGTTACCGCACAAATGAGACGACGCCTCCCGAACGAGCGGGATGCGCGACATTATCGGACCAGCCTGCTCAGCTGCTTTTCTCGCCCGACATCAGCGGGCCGAACAAATCCCAGCTCTCGCCCTTGAATCGCATCATCTGCAGTTGCTCGAGTGGAGCAAAATCCGTCGGGCTGGTCTTGATCCTGGTGCCCGGCAGATAGACGCCGATCTCGAAATTCAGGTTGGCGGCCTGCTTCATGATGTTTTCGCGGGTGAGGTTGTCGCCGCACTGCCGCAGCACCTGTTCCAGCCCCTTCGCGACGCCGTAGCCGAACGTGGTGGAGGCGTCTTCCTGGTCGCCTTCGGGATACCACTTGGTCATGAAGGCGCGCCATTCGTTCATGGCGGCGTCGTTCTTCCATTTCGGATCCTTGGGGTCCTTCAGGTACGCTGCGCTCAGGATGTCCTGACTGGCCTCATAGCCGGCCGGCTTCATCACGCCGCCGACCGAGGCCGACACGTTGGTGATGAACTGCACCGGATGCCAAGCCAGTTCGGCGACTTTCTTGATCGCCTGCGCGGCGAATTTCGGCGTCGCGACGTTGATGAAGATATCGGGATTGGCGCCCTTGATCTGGACGACCTGCGAATCCACCGTCGGCGAACTCGTTTCATACGAACTTTCGACGACGATCAGCTTGTCGGCCTGATCGCCGAGGCCTTCGCGCAGCCCGATCACATAGTCTTTTCCGAAATCGTCGTTCTGGTAGAGAACGCCGATGGTCTTGCCGGGATAATTCTGCAGAATGTACTTCGCGTAAATCCGGGCTTCGACCTGGTAGCTGGGCTGCCATCCCATGGTCCACGGGAAGTCTTTCGGGTCGTTCCACTTGGCGGCGCCGGTCGAGACGAAAAGCTGCGGCACTTTCTTCGCGTTCATGTATTTCTGAATCGCGCTGTTGCTGGGGGTGCCGAGCGAATTGAAGATCAGCAGCACCTCGTCGGATTCGACCAGCTTGCGGGCCTGCTCGACCGCCTTCGGCGGACTGTAGCCGTCGTCATAGCTGATAAAATTGATCTTGCGGCCGTTGATGCCGCCTTCGGCATTGATCTTGTTGAAGTAGGCCGCCTCGGTCTTGCCGATCGTGGCATAGGCCGACGCCGGTCCCGAATAGGGCATGATGTTGCCGATCTTGATCTCGGTATCGGTGGCGCCGGGATCGTATTTCTTCTGCGCGCTCGCTGTGCTCGCGACCGCGGCCGCAAGAAGTCCCGCGAGTAAGGCGGATTTGGCATGGCTCAAGACACGGTGGTGCATCATCGTCCTCCCTGACGTGCTGGCCGAGGCTCAGGCAGTCTTGTTGTAGGGCAGCTTTGTGAGCCGTCGGATTGAATGCGGGCGCAGTATGCACGATTAGGTTGACGTGGCCAGCGATGCCTTCGTCGCTATTTTCCGCAGAGCGGAACCAGCTGTCGGTTCCGGCTGCAGGCGGGCGAGAGCAAGGACTGTCAAATGAAGCGCGCGCCAAAGGGTCATGATATCAGCGCTTCGAACGAAGGCCATGATCCCATGAATCCTGCCCAGAAGGCGCTCTGGTTCATCGAAAGCCATCTCGCCGGCGAACTGACCCTCGACGAAATCGCCGGCGTCGGTGGCGTTTCGCGCTTTCACATGGTGCGGGCGTTCGTCGCCGCGACGGGGCTCCCGGTCATGCGCTATGTGCGTGCCCGGCGCCTCAGCGAGGCGGCGCGTGCGCTCGCGGGCGGCGCGCCCGATATCCTCAATGTCGCGCTGGACGCGGATTACGGCTCTCACGAAGCATTCACCCGCGCGTTCCGCGACCATTTCGGGGTCACGCCCGAAGCGGTTCGCAGTTCGGCGTGCCTCGATAACCTCAGGCTTCAGGAGCCGATCCTCATGAATTCAACCCTCACAGACAATCTTCAGCCGCCGCGTTTTGAGACCGGCAAGCCGATGCTCGTCGCAGGTATTGGCGAGCGCTATAACCATGAGAACGGGGCCGGCATTCCCGGCCAATGGCAGCGCTTCAATCAGTCCGTAGAGAATATTCCCGGCCGGGTCGGGCAGGTCGCCTACGGCGTCTGCTGCAACGGCGATGACGCCGGAAATTTCGATTATATCTCGGGCGTCGAGGTATCCGACTTCTCCGACCTGCCGCGCGAGTTCAGCCGGGTTCGGATCCCCGAAGCGAAATACGCGGTCTTCACCCACCGCGACCACATTTCGACCATCCGCCGCACCATCAACACGATCTGGAATCACTGGCTGCCGGCGTCGGGGCTGAAGGCCGCCGACGCGCCCAGCTTCGAACGTTACGACGAGAATTTCGATCCGCTCACCGGCAATGGCGGCCTGGAGATTTGGATGCCGGTCAGGGAGTAGGCCTCACGCGGGGCTGCCCTGCGCCGTCCCCGTGAGGTGGTTGCTTGGCAAGCGAGATCGGCTTTGCCATAACATCGCGCAACGAAGTCGTTGCGCGGTGCGGAATCAGCCTGGAATCCGCCTGCAGCTTAAGAAAAGCCGGGAGGATTTCATGTCCAGCGTTCGCGTACTCGCCACCGGTCTCGAATTCCCGGAAGGGCCGGTGGTGATGCCGGATGGATCGGTGGTGCTGGTCGAAATCCGCGGCCGGCGGCTGACCCGGGTGTGGCCGGACGGCCGCAAGGAGGTGGTCGCGGAAATTCCCGGCGGCCCCAATGGCGCGGCGATCGGCCCCGACGGCAAATGCTATATCTGCAATAACGGCGGTTTCAGCTGGATGCCCTCGCGCGGCACCATGATGCCGGGCGCGCCCGAACCGCATGAATATATCGGCGGCTCGATCCAGCGCGTCGATCTCACAACCGGCAAGGTCGAAACCCTGTTCGACAAATGCGGCGAGCATCCCTTGAAGGGGCCGAACGATCTGGTGTTCGACAAGCACGGCGGGCTCTGGTTCACGGATTTGGGCAAGCGCCGCGCCCGCGACATGGATGTCGGCGCATTCTATTACATGAAGCCCGGCGCCGGCGAGGTGGTCGAAGGCGGCTTCGGCATGCTGCCCGCCAACGGTATCGGATTGTCGCCGGACGAGAAGACGGTTTACGTCGCGGAGACGCCGACGGCGCGGCTGTGGGCGTTCGACCTGTCCGAGCCGGGCGAGGTCAAGCCGCGCGACGTGATCTATCGCGGCGAACGCGGCAAGCCGATCGCGGGGCTCGGCGGCTACCAGATGTTCGACTCGCTGGCGGTGGAAGCTTGCGGCAATGTCTGCGTGGCGACGCTGATCTCGGGTTGCATTTCCGTGATCGCGCCCGACGGCAGCATCGTCGAGCAGGTACCGACCGGCGACCGCGTCACCACCAACATCGCCTTCGGCGGTCCGGAACTGAAGACCGCCTACATCACGCTATCCGGCAAGGGCGAACTGATCGCGATGGACTGGCCCCGATCCGGCCTGCCGCTGAATTTTCTGAACAAGTGATGATAACAAGTAATGATATCGATCTGCTCTAACCCTCATGGTGAGGAGCGTCGCTCTTGCGACGCGTCTCGAACCATGAGCAGCACACCGTGGTCTCATCCTTCGAGACGCGCTTCAAGTGAAGCGCTCCTCAGGATGAGGGGAGAGGATGTCTAATGCCCTGGCTTGAACCAATATCCCTGAGCGGCCCGCACGCGAGCTTAAAACCCTTGTCGCACGATCATGTCGACGGACTGACCGAGGCGGTGAAGGACGGCGAGCTGTGGAAGCTCTGGTACACCTTCGTTCCGAAGCCTGAAGACATGCGCAAGGAGATCGATCGCCGGCTCGGGCTGCAGGCGGCGGGCACCATGATGCCGTGGACGGTTTTCGATGCCGACGGCAGGATCGCGGGCATGACCACCTATATGAACGTCGATGCGCCGAACCGGCGGGTCGAGATCGGCTCGACCTGGTACGCGAAAGCCGTGCAACGCAGCGCGGTCAATACCCAGTGCAAATTGCTGTTGCTCGGCCACGCCTTCGAAAAACTCGATTGCATCGCGGTCGAATTCCGCACCCATTTCTTCAACCATCAGAGCCGGCGCGGCATCGAGCGGCTCGGCGCCAAGCTCGACGGCATCCTGCGCAGCCACCAGATCGCAGCCAATGGCACGCTGCGCGACACGGTGGTCTACAGCATCATCGCCAGCGAATGGCCGACGGTGCAGGCGCATCTTACCTATCAACTGCACGAGAAGGCGCGGTAGCGGACCGCCCGGAAATAAAGGCGATGGATACATTCGATTATGTGATCGTCGGCGCCGGCTCTGCCGGAAGCGTGCTGACCAACCGGCTCAGCGAAGATGCCGGCACCAGCATCTGCGTGCTCGAAGCGGGCCCGCGCGACTGGCACCCTTACATCCATCTGCCGGCGGGTTTTATAAAAACCTTTCACATGAAGAGCATCAACTGGGCCTACCAGCAGGAGCCGGGCCCGTGGACGGGGGGCCGCAGCATCTATGCGCCGCGCGGCAAGACGCTCGGCGGCTCCTCCTCGATCAACGGCCACATCTACAACCGTGGCCAGCGCCAGGATTTCGACACCTGGGCGCAACTCGGCAATCGCGGCTGGGGCTATCCGGATGTGCTGCCGTATTTCAAGCGGCTGGAGCGGCGGGTCGGCGAGGGCGAGGATACGTTTCGCGGGCGCGACGGCAATCTGACGGTCACCACCATGGACTGGAAGGATCCGCTGTGCGAGGCGTTCATGGCCGGCGCGATCAGTCTCGGCATTCCCAGAAACCCGGATTACAACGGCGCGATCCAGGAGGGCGTATCCTACGCCCAGCGCACGATTCGAAATGGCCTGCGCGTCAGTGCGGCAACCGCCTTCCTGCATCCGGCGATGAAACGGCCGAACGTCCATGTGCGGACGCATGCGCATGCGACCGAGATCATCTTCGAAGGCAAGCGCGCCGTCGGCGTCCGCTACGCCAGGGGCGGCAGGGGCGGCGCGATCACGGAAGTGCGCGCGGCCAAAGAAGTGATCCTCGCCGGCGGCACCTATAACTCGCCGCAACTGTTGCAATTGTCGGGTGTCGGATCGCCGGAACTGCTGCGCTCGCTCGGCATCGAGGTGCGCCACGCGCTTTCAGGCGTCGGCGAGGGATTGCAGGACCATTACGCGCCGCGTTCGGTCGCCCGCGTCAAGAACATCAAGACCATCAACGAACGCCGGCGCGGACTCAGGCTGATCGGGGAGGCGATCAAATGGGCGACGACGCGGCGCGGCCTGCTGTCGCTGTCGCCGACCATGGTCTATTGCTTCTGGCACTCCGGCGAGACCACTGAGAGTTCCGACCTGCAGCTGACGTTTACGCCCGCGAGCTACATGGAAGGCGTGCAGGGGCAGCTGGAAAACGAGCCCGGCATGACGGTCGCATCCTGGCAGCAGCGGCCCGAAAGCCGCGGCTATGTCCGCGTCCGCTCCGCCGATCCGTTCGAACCGCCGATCATCCAGACCAATTATCTGGCCGAAGAACTCGACCGCCGCACCGTCGTCGCCGGCATGAAGCTGGCGCGGCGGCTGCTCGCCTCCGCGCCGCTCGCGCCCTATTACGCCTACGAGGATTTTCCCGGACCCGGCGTGCAGACCGACGATGAATTCCTGGCCGCCGCGACCCAGCGGGGCACCACCACCTTTCACCCGGGATGCACCTGCCGGATGGGCCCGGCCGACAGCAGCTGGGCCGTGGTCGACGATCAGCTCCGCGTCCACGGCTTGCAGAACCTGCGCGTGATCGACGCCTCGATCATGCCGCGGATGATCTCGGCGAACCTCAACGCGTCGACCATGATGATCGCCGACAGGGCGTCGGATATGATCCGCGGCCGTCAGCCCTTGGAGGCAGCGAGGGTTTCGCCAACTGTCTAATGCTCCCAATCCCCCTCAAGTCTCTGCTCAAATATTTGCGCCGGTGCTCCCTGGTGAACTTCGGCGAACTCCTTGAGGGGAAGTGAGTTGGTCACACCGACAACATTGGAATTAACAGTCTCTAAGACCAGCATCTGACCTGACTCCAGATCATGAATTAAGCTAGCAGTCGCTACACTTCCGGCTACGCAACCATTGGTGAGACAAATGACATAGGGAATTTGCACGGGCGAGCCCTGGTCAACAGTCAATTTGATGCCGGGCTGCAAGAATGATCCAGGGGGCATAAAAATCTGCAGGCGAGCAACCGGATCGCCGTCTCGTTCGATCAGATCGACTCTGATTGCGATCTGACCCGTGTCCCATTTACCGTTCATGGTCGTGCGACAAACCATTTTCGACCCGGCCTCCTGGGTGGCCTTGAAACATACCTTGCGCCACGGCGTGTACGTTAGCGGGCGATCTGGCTGTCGTCCCCGAGTGGCGATCTCTGCCTCGGAAAAATTCCCGGTCGCCGGTACGTCGCCAAATGGTACAAGTTGTTGTGCGTCGACCCTCGTCAGTGGGGTCCCCGCGAATACCACAAGTAGTCCAGTGGTCAGGAATTGATACCAAGTTGACCTTGCCGATGAGTACATAAGCCGAATGTCCATAAACCAATTCCTTTCATGGATGTTTGGCCAGGAATTCGCTGACAACAGGCGCCCAGAGCTGAACGGCGTCGGCCGAGTCAATCAAAAAATGGCCGTCCGTTCCAAAATCAGATAACAGATGATACTCGACATTTCCGCCTGCGGCCCGAAACGCTTCCGCCAACCGCTTTGACAGATCAGGTCCAAAATAGCTGTCGTTATGGGTGTAGATCCATAACATTGGAACGCGCGCCGTGCGGCCAAATTCGGTAACGGCATCGACTAGCTGATCAGGGGCACAGTTGCTGTTGGGTTTGCCATTGAGATGACCACCGCGGCCGGCTGCAAAGCCGATGATCGCCCGCACGGATTCCGGATTTTGACTGGCAAGCGCAATCGATCCCCAACCACCCCCGGATTGGCCGACAATGACGACTTCATCGCGCTTGATAAATGACTGAGTTGACATGTACTCGATGATCCACTTGTCAATCGACGCGACAGCAAGCCCCGCTTCACGAAACTCGGCATCCGAACATTTTCCCACGCCCGAGAAAAAAAGCCCGAACAGCCCCCGCTCGGGGATTTCGATCGCAGTAGCACCGTATCCAGGGCGTACAGGTGCGACCACCACGTAGCCCCGCCGCGCAAACCAAAGTGCGGCGTCACGGAATTCAATCACGGGAAAGAAGCTTCGCTCCTTCGCATCGAGCGAAACTCCATGGTTCATCACAACGAGCGGAAATGGACCGCCTCCGATGGGTCGGATCAAATACGCGAGCATCGGCACGGGCGAGGAAGGAATCGCCCAAACCTCCTCGTGAACCTGGGGCGCCGTGGGCTGCTCGGACGCCGGTCCTGCCATCACCAGATTTGGCAGAATGAGGAACATGATTATGCTTGATAAAGGGTACCGCATGGCTAACGACCCTCTACGTATGGCGCTGATTATAGAGCAGCCTTCATGACGAATATATCATGCCCTTGCCAGGCGTGGACGTTGTTGCCCTGCAAGGTAACAAGCGTGGTGCGGAGCCATATCCGCTAATGGGTCAATCGCGTCACTTTGGCCCTCGGTCGACCACTTTCGGTCTTCCCCGATAACCAGACATGCTGAGAGCCCGTCGGCATGTCTCAACGGTGCCAAAAGGCGACATCGACTGGGGGCGGTCTCCGCCTCATTCACCCACTGATAATGAATGACGCACTTGCCGGCATATCACAGCGGCAATGCTGCTGATCCCCGCATTATTCTGAATCGCGGAAACCGGCTTTGTCGGAAGGAAAATGCGCCGCATCGAACGCGGCGCATCTCCTTGGCTGGTCACAAGCTTTTACCAACTGCGCTTCCTGATCGCAGCCACAGATCGGATGCCTGCCTTCGGCGAAGCGCCGGGAAACCAAGGTCGCCGGGCGGGATCGCCTAGAATGTGAATCCAAACCCGACGAAGCCGACCGCATAATCCTTGTGCGCGTCCGCATAGCTGGTGGCGGTTCCGGTGAAGGTCTGCGCCAGCCTCAGACTGTCATTGAGGAGATTGTAGTACTGGAAGCCGCCCTTGACGTACCACTTGCCATAGCTTGCCGGCATGAATGTCAGCGGTGCAGTCGCGGTCAGGCCGGTCGAGAAAACGCCCGCATTGCTCAACGCGCATGTCGTCGTCGCCAACCCACAGCCCGTGATACCGCGATTCCAGTACGACGACGGACCGACACTGACCCATGTCGGCGCGGTCAGCACGACGTTCGCACCGTACTTCTTCAAGTCCAACGTCGGCACCATGCCGAACTCAAAATAATACGAGTCGCTGCTGCCCCCGCTGACGCCGGTAACGACATCCGGCGAGCCATCCAACTCATCCCAGAACCTGACATAGGGCTTGAACGCGATCGGCAAGCCCCATGACGTATCATCGTAGGCGACGGTTACGTTAAGATGGCGTTCGGTGAGGAAGCCACCTGGCGGACTCAGGAACTCGTCGTATTCGATGCTCGCCGACCAATCTTGCAGGAACGCCACCTTGGCTCCGACGAACCAGTCAAACTCATTCCAGGAACCGACCTTGGGATCGTGCTGTTCAGTCCAGAACTCATTCGAAATGCCGCCATAGACGGAGACCTTGTTGAGCATGCTGTTCGCATTCTTGTAGAGATCGAACGAGAGGCCGGCCAGCGCCTGCGGAGCCAATCCCGTGTTGGTGACCAGCAAGCCACGGGAGGTGGAATAGTCGTTCCCGAACGTCATGTCGAAAAAGCCATGAATGTCCGACGACGGAGTTGATGGCGGTGCTTTCACATAAGGGACATCGGAAGCAGGGACATCGGGAGCCTGAAGATCCGCCGCCACCGCGATTCCCGGATCCGCGATCGCGAGGGCGAACGATGCGACCAGTCCCGCAGCCGCGAGACAGCGTTGTATTTTCGATAGATGCTTCATGTATGCAAGTTTCTTCCAGTTGACTGCAGCCGGTGCCGGTCAGTGAACGATCCGACGTAACTTCACAAAACGGCTGTCGAGTTTGCTGGCGGCGTGTTGCAAGCCACAGGCCAGCAACGGGGCCCTTGCATTTGAAACGCGATTCCGGCGCAACGATTCAAATAAGCCCTGCAGTTAAAGGATTTTTCGCATTCAGATTCCCGTTCGAAAGACGCATCGAGCATCGCGCTGCGGGATTTGCGCGCAGCACGCGCACATTAATGAGGCGCAACAGCAATGATTCAGCGCTGAGCGCAGCGCGAGACATGGTGGCGCTGACGAACTCGTGTTCCATTGCAGCGCGTGAGTAACGCCGACGTTATTGGCCGGTGTGACTATGCTTATGTAGGACGATGCTTTCGATATCAGCAGGGCGCAATATTCTCGCGCTGAATGTAACGCGCTGACGGATGCCGATTGTACATTGCGTTCGCCGGCGAGAAGCGGATGCCGACGCAAAATTTGCGCGTCGGATTTTCGGCGACGGCGAGTGTCGGCGAACGCGGCAACGACATCTCGCTCAAGCGCCGCCTGTGCCGATTTCTTGCTGCCGACGTGATGCTATTTCCGCCGGTTCAAGTCCGGCTTGGGTCAAACCCAGACCTCGGGCCGCGTCTGAGCCAGGTCCGTTCATCCCCCTAATAGCGGACATGCGGGCACTTCGGCAGCAGGTCCGTTTCGTGCCAGTAGGAGAACTGAGCGAGCCTGTCGTGGTCAGTTCTTCATCATGGGATCGGTGCCGGTCGCCACGAGAGATCGTCGGACCAAAGGTAGATTGCGATGGCCGCCAAGCACAGAGCGATGGCGATCCAGAAAATCGGAGAATGATGGATCGGTCGTCGGTCGCTCGAAGCCGGCTTCATTCGATAACCGTGCGGGCGAGCAGCGAAGGCGGCACCGCGAGGCCGGGCGCCTTCGGTCTTGAGGTTGATCACCACATGTACGCCGATTGCTGAACGGCCAAGTCCAGCCCTGCTAGACCAGCTTGGCGC
The DNA here is from genome assembly GCF_900129425.1 of Bradyrhizobium erythrophlei. Taxonomy (NCBI): domain Bacteria; kingdom Pseudomonadati; phylum Pseudomonadota; class Alphaproteobacteria; order Hyphomicrobiales; family Nitrobacteraceae; genus Bradyrhizobium; species Bradyrhizobium erythrophlei. Next base: position 1,206,827 of record NZ_LT670817.1, read on the forward strand.
GAAGACGTCCGTACTCGACGTCGGTTATCGATCCCGACTTTTTCAGCTGATCAAGCTTGGTAATTTCGTCTGCGACACTAAAGCCAACGATGCGTCGCAATTCATCGCGTGCCTGTTGAGCCTGCTGAGCGTTACGTTCGGCCATGCCTCTGCCTTGGGTGATTAGGTAGGCAAAGATGCCGAAGTAGGAGAATAAAATCAGCACTAGCACCCATAGCGCTTTACCCCAACCGGAGATGTCGTGACGCCTGAACAGGTCGCCGTAGATTACAACCAAAAGCCAGAACCATACGACAAATGCGAACACCCCAATCATATCCATCAGGAAATTTCGATAGGTGAAGCCTTCTTGAACGAAGAACATCTCGATCCTCCCTTGTGTAGGTGTCGTTCAGCTCTGCTCGCTATCCTTTCTGCGATTTAGTCGAAGCCCGAGAATCTTATTACTTCGCCAGCGCGCCGCCAATACGCTCAAGCTAACTAATCTGCTGGCGTCCGTGCAGCCGGTCAGACCAGAGGGCAAACAGACGATCGGGCGCCCCAGACGTCCGAGTTGGGTCAAACTCGGAAGTGCCCCGCTTCCTTGGCAAGTCCGTTCTACCCTCAGGAGCAGACAATCGTCAGGCCGATCCGGCAGGTCCGAAAAGTGCCAGGAGCGGACGTTAAGGTGCGGGCGCGCCAGCGGGAGTGCGGCGCCGCGCGCAGTTCCCAATTATGTCGATGCAGCAGGACACCCGGCGAAGTGCCACGCGGACGAATGCCGGGGAGCCATGACCGGCCGTTCTCCGACTGTCCTGGTTTCGCTCACTCCTTGAGCGATTCAAGACGAGTCCTAGGATTGACCGGCGACCGACACAAAGCGTGCACGGCCAGTGAGATCGCGGCCCCGCGCGCTTTTTCCTCGGAGCACGGCAAAGGGACGATATCGCGCAGCCTGTGCATCGCAAACCATGCGACCATCTCGAGGACGCCGCGAGCGGCGCTCGCTGCGTCCACATCGCGATATATCCGCCGACCACTCTGGCCGCGGGAAATCAAGGCCTCGAGATCCCTGAGATATCGGACTTTCACGTGCTTCACGTAGAGCGCGGCGATCTCTGGAACGTCTTTAGCACATCGATCGAGCAGCCAAATCGCGCGGCGCCGACGATGCATCATGTCAAAGAGCTCGGCTGCCACTTCTGCGATGTCCTCCGTGTGCGGACCGTTCCCCGGCTTCTGTAGTCTCTCCGAGAGAACAGGCCATATCGCATCTCGCTTGATCTCATGCTTGAGCAGATTGAGTGTCTCGCTCGGGGAACTGATACGATAAGGAAGATCGCTTTCGTCCGGCTCAATCTCGAACACATACGACAGCGCCAGATGCAGGAGCGCCTCTTTGCCTTCGACGTAGCCATAGAGCGCTCCCGCCGAGAGATCGCATTCCCGCGCGACGTCGGCCATCTGCGCCAGCCGATAGCCCCGCTGGCTGAGGATGGTCGCGGCGCCCTCCGCGATCCGATGCAGGCGCCCCGCTGGTTTCCGTCGCATGTCACCACCTCCGTGCGCACCGCCTTGACCGGTCGTCAGCGGCATAATAGAATGAACCGTTCATTTATGATAGGCCATGCGGAGCACGATCATGCAGCGGGCATGGGGGATGTTTACCTGTGCGCTAGCACTCCTCGCGAGCATCCCGGGGGACGCGCCGGCACAACTGCGAACGCCGTCGCCGGTCGGCGGAGCGGCTCTCCTCGTGCTTGACCTGCAAGTGGATTTCGTCGATCCGGCAGGACGGCTGCCGATTTCACGCGATCAGATCTCTCCTGTGCTGGCCGCCGCCAACCGGGCGATCGGCGCCGCGAGAAGTGGACATCTGGCAGCAGCCTACATCGGCAACGAATACGGTTTCTGGGACATTCCCGGCAATTGGTTTCGCCGTGGTGCGGCGATGAAGAATTCCTTGGGCAGCGCGCTCGACCCACTCGTAACGCGCATCGCCGGGGCGCCGTACTTCGCCAAGCATCGGGGCGACGCTTTCTCGAACGATGCGCTCGAGCGCTTTCTCGTGTCCAACGACATTGGAAGGGTGGTTCTCGCCGGCGTCTATGCCGACGCTTGCATCTATTGCACGGCGCGATCCGCGATAAACCGGGGATACCGCGTGACAGTGCTCGCCGATGCGGTGGGTGCCGCAAGCGATGAGGATCGACGCGCGGCACTCCTATCGCTGTCACGGCTCGGGGTAGAGGTCGAGACGGTCGCCGATTTTGAGTCGGAGATCGCTCACCAGCGATAAGCGGAAAGATTTTGGAATGTAGGGCTGCGATCGGGCGCCGATGGCGTCTACCGAGCCGAATGTTACGACCGTAATCGGTTTCGCCGTTATTGAAATGACGCCGTAGCGAGCCCCCGCTATCCCGGCGTACCACGCCCGAACGAAGGGCGAAATGTTCACTCGGCTGGATGAATGTGACGGCCTATTTGAGGATCAAGTCATGAGCACAGCAACACCGGAACACATTATGCGAGTTGGTTTGGGCTTTTGGGCATCCAAAACGCTCTTAAGTGCTGTCGAACTAGGCGTGCTTAGCACTTTGGCCGATGCACCAGCCGACCTGCCAAGCCATCCTATATCGGCGGTGTCCTGGAGATGGCAAATGCCCGGCTCTATGGCTTCTGGGGATCGCTCACGGAGGCCCTGCGCACCGGTGAAGTGCAGAACGAGAATAAGGGTGGAGGAGAAAACGTCTTTGCGGCAGTGTATGCCGATCCGGATCGGCTGCGGGGGTTTCTGACCGCGATGAGTGGAATAAGTGCGGGCGCGGCCCACGCCATCGCCGCCAACTTCCCATGGAGCGACAAGAAGACCTTCATGGATCTTGGTTCAGCTCAGGGCATGGTACCCGCCACTCTCGCCCGCGCCCATCCCCACCTCACCGGCATCGGCTTCGACCTTCCCGTAGTCAAGCCCGTCTTCGAGGAATTTATTGCTCACCGCGGGGTGACTGACCGTGCGGTTTCAAGGTGGAAATTTCTTCGAGGACCCTCTGCCGAAAGTTGATGTCATCGTCATGGGTCACATCCTCCATGATTGGGACCTTGCCCAGAAAAAGGTGCTTCTCGGCAAGACATTTGACGCTCTTCCGAAAGGCGGCGCAGTCGTCGTTTATGATGCCATCATCGATGATGATCGCCGCGAAAACACCTTCGGTCTCATGATGAGCTTGAATATGCTGATCGAAACTGCCGGTGGGTTCGACTATACGGGAGAGGACTGTCAGGCTTGGATGCGCGAAGTCGGATTCTCAAAAACGCGGGTCGAACCGCTTGTTGGCCCGGATTCGATGGTGATCGGATTGAAGTAGCTTATCCAGGCGCGCGGCTTGCCGATCAGATACGTCACATGTTGCGAGGTCCGCTGGAGGGTCTCGCGCCATTTTGACCGTCGGCAGACCACTTCCGGTCTTCCCCCGGGAACGGACATCGTCAGGCCGACCCGGTACGTCCGAAAAGTTCGGCTGCCAAAAGCGGACATGGATCGCCAAGTCCGCCAAGTCTCACTAAGAAGCAGTCTTCGCGCTCAAAGCACCTTCGAACGCAGATTACCATTTTTTTCCCATCGTTTTTGAGAGCCTAACAAATCGGAATAGCTAAAAAATCGCGCAGGTACACGTGGCGCATATAGCTGATTTGTAGGACTTATTGGCCAGCATTCAAAGATATTCAAGAATCGCGCAGGCCTACGTATTGCCGCTTTATCCCGCGCTTTCATCGAAGTCACAAGAAAGCTTCATCGCCGCGTCAACTGGCGGCGAATAGATTTCCGTGCCTCGTCGAAGGCAATTCTCATCTCCTTAAATGATAGAAAAGGGCGAACTCATGCGTGGTTTTCGTAATTTTTTCCTGTCAACTGCCGCGATCGCAGCGGCAACACTCGCCTGCGGCGTCACGGTCACACAGGCGGATGACGGCGACGGCCATTCACAACGGCACGGCTACAAGCACGTGCTCTTGATCAGCGTCGATGGCATGCACTCCATCGACCTGAAACGCTGGATCGAAACCCACCCGGGCGGCAACTTTGCCAAGCTCGCCGACAATGGCGTTGTCTACTCCAACGCTTACACGACCGCTCCGTCGGACAGCTATCCGGGCATGCTGGCGCAGGTCACCGGCGCCACGCCGAAGGGCGGCGGACTGTTCTATGACGACAGCTACGACCGCACCGAATATCCCGCCAAAGCCTTCTACACCAGCCAGGGGCTTCCGGACCCGGGTTGCGTGGGCAACCCAGGAACCGAGCTCACCAACTTCGAGGCGCTCGATAAGAGCTACAATTACTCGACCGCGCTGGTGGCCGACTTTACCGGAGGTGGCACAGTGGGTCAGGTCTACACGCAGCTCGATCCCGACCACATGCAGCGCAAGCTGGTCAACGGCAAGTGCGTCCCCGTCTTTCCGCATGACTATGTGCGAACCAACACGATTTTCGAAGTCATCAAGGGAGCCGGACGGCGTGCGGTGTGGTCGGACAAGCATCCGGCCTACGAGGATTTGGCGGGCCCGTCGGGCACTGGCCTCGACGAACTTTATGCGCCGGAGATCAACTCGCAGGATACGCTCGATCAGGGTGCCCAGACCGGCGACGACTACACCACCAGCTATACCGGCGTCCGCACCTATGACTCGATGAAAGTGCAGGCGGTGCTGAACTGGATCGACGGCTATAACGGCGCGCGAACCCAGAAGCAGTCCGTCCCCGCGATCTTCGGCACGAACTTCCAGGCGGTCAGCGTTGGCCAGAAGCTTGCCAAGGCGGGCAACGCGGATTCCGACAAGTCACTCATCGGTGGCTATGCCGATGCCCAGGCGACCCCCGGCAATGCGCTCACGCTGCAATTCCAGTTCGTAGACGATGCGCTCGGCAAGTTCATCAACGAACTCAAGGCTCAGAATCTCTATGATTCGACGCTGATCATCGTCAGTGCCAAGCACGGCCAGTCGCCGATCAACGTCAGGGATCGTGTGGCGATCTCCGATGCGCTGTATAGCGGTGCGCCCGGTTTCGGCTCCCACGGCTTCGAGATCTGTGACGACACGGCGTACGTCTGGTTGTCGCCGGAACTGCAACAGGCGACCAATCCGGCGACCGGTCATCCCTACTATGCGGATGCCAAGGCCTACATCCAGGCCCACGCAGCTGACCTGCATATCACGAAGTTACTCGACCGCGACGAACTGACCCGGCTCTACGAGGATCCGTTCCACAACAGCCGCGTGCCGGACTTCATCGCCCTCACCGATCACGGCGTCATCTGCACCGGCGGGAGCAAGCTTGCCGAACATGGCGGCTGGTCCCAGGACGATCGCAATGTGGCGCTGGTGATGTCTTCGCCTCACATCAAGCACGCAAGGATCGTCGACGACACTACCTTCACCACGCAGATTGCGCCGACGATCCTCGACGCGCTCGACCTTGACCCGCGCAGCCTCCAGGCGGTTCGCGAGGAAGGCACTCAGTCCCTGATGCGCGACTAAAGCTGCTGGGTCGTCTCACGTCGACCCCTCTGATTAAGCAAGACTGTCCCGCCGCGTTGCATGCGGCGGGACTTTCGCTGAGGTTTTCATTGAGCGAAACGCGGCTACCTGAACGCGTTGCATTTCTGAACGGCAGCGAGGCCCCGATATGGGAAGGCCCTTTGGTGTCTGCTGGCGCTTCCAACTGCTGATAGAGCTCGGGCGCCGGCCGAAATAGGCCACACCATCCACGGACGAGTTGTCGAGCAAATGTTCGCTTTGGGCCGGCTGCCAATAACGGACTGGCGGCTTATCGTAATCGCCAGAAACACGACATTGATCGAGTAAGTCGCGTGGACCAGCGCCGTGTGCCGATAGATCAAGCGGCCGTGGGGCCGATCGCCTCGCCGAGACTATCGCGTCGTCACATCGGCGGCTTCACGCCCTCCGCGCCGATCACGACCGCGGCGGCTTCCGAGCCGTCCTTCTTCATAATGACGAAGACCTTGCGCCCAACGGCCAGTTGATCGGCCGGCGCCTTGTCAAAGGCGACGACCGTCGCGCTCGTCGGGATGGTGATCGTCTGTTCTCCGCCTTTGTAGTTAAGCATGAGCACCCGGTCCGTTCCGACCTCCTCGACCTTGGCGATATTGGCGTTGGTCATCATGTTCGGCTTGGATTCAAGATCCCAGGGATAGTGCCCCTCGGCCAGGCCGCGCAGCGATTCATCAAATACATGAACTTCGCGTGCGACGCGCTTGCCGTCCTGCTCGACAGACGTAATGCCGACGAACTTGCCGGCCTGGATGGCACTCATGTCGGCCGTGGTAACCAGGAAAAGGTCTGCGTCGTTGGCGAGTTTGATCGATTCCGTTCCGCCCTTGGCGGTCTGGACGTTGATCGTTCCGTCCTTCGCGGCGGTCAGCGTGCCGCGGATATGCGCCTGCGCGAAGGCTGGCGCGGAAAGCAGTACACCAACAAGAACCGTTGCGGCTGTAATCGCTACCCAAAGAGCTCGAGACATGAGCATCTGATTTCACTCCCTTTGGCGCTCGGCAGGCAAGGTATGCCCACTCCAACGATTAGAATGCGGGCAATTGTGCCGACCTAATCTGGTCACTTTGAAGACGGCTAGATCGAAGGAACTTTGGAGGTCGCTGATGTCCGAGAAGGGGCATTTTCGGAAGTCGGGCTGCTAGGTAGCGAGGTCAGCTTGACCACCGCGAACGGACATCGTCCGCCTGATCGCTCAGGTCCGAAAAGTGCCACTTCCGGACTCATGCGCCGCAGCACAGGACCTGCAAGGTCCGGCCACTATCGCCAAGCTTGTGAATATCGCCTTACTGAATGGCGAAGCAGTAGAAGAGCTCATCCCAGCCGGTGCCGCGGAGGTCGCTCTGGCTGCAACCGTCCGAGTCCACTCCGAGAGCTGGCTGGCCACTTTCTCGTACGCGCACCCTAAAAGGTGGCCATTGAGACGGGATTACCTGCGAACCCCGGAGCTGAACGGTGCGGTGCCGATTGTAGGCGCGCCAGGAGCGGGCGCGCTACTCACGCGAGGCCCGGTGTTGCTCCAGGTGGGGACCGCGTTTGTTGCGCCTACCGACGGCCAATAGTACGATCCCACTGACGGCGCGACGACAGATCCAACAGAAGTTCCGGATGTCCCATAATAAGTTCCGGATTGCGTCGTCGATATTCCCGACGTCCCATAAGTGCCCGATTGCATTGTCGAAACATGATGCCTGATGTGCTTGTACTTCTTCGCTTGGGCAGCAAAGGGCGCACCCGCCAGCCCCACAGTCACGAGCGCGGCAATTACCAGTCTGGTCGTCATCATGGTCGGTCCTTTCCCATCGTTTAGATAGGGACAAGCGCGCCGTCTGCCATCGCGAATATTTCAACGTATCGTGAGCGCGGTAGTACGCCGCGCACGCGGGCTGCACACGCTTTCGTCGTCTGTCTTGCAGGCGCGCTTCCAATTGGCTTGGGCCAGTTCGGCCGGTCTGTTCCAGGCTTCGGGCGTAGTCGCAAACAGCTCTCGTGCACCAAGTTAAGAAGCTGGAGAACCATTCTGCTCTGCAACAAACACGGGTATCCGGCGATTAGTGCGTTCTTGGTAGTCCGCGTAAGGCGGAAACGCCGCCACAGCGAGCTTCCAGAGCCGAGTCCGTTCACGGTCGTCCTTGACCTCACGCACTCGCATTGGTCGCACGACGGTCTCGTCCCGAATTTCCACATTCGGATTGACCCGGAGATTATGCACCCAGGCTGGATCGGTTGGCGCGCCGCCCTGTGACCCGATTAGGACGTAATTACTGCCATCCTTTACGCGCATGAGCGGGGTCTTTCGGATGGCGCCGGTCTTATTGCCGACGTGCGTCACGATGACGACGGGCAGTCCGGTGTCACTTAACGTGGTGCCTTTCGTTCCACCACTACTTTCGTAAAGCTCGACCTGCTCGCGCACCCAGTTTCGGGGACTAGGAACATACTCCGCCATTGCTAAAGCTCCATCGAGGGAGGGTGGTAGGGGACTGGCCTAAATCCAACTCGCGCAGGAACGATCATACAAAATAAACGATGCCCGTGCCACGAGACTCTCCCAGCAGATGACGGTACAGGACTGATGCGCTCAAGATCGTCGCCCGTGGAGCTGACAAGGAAGATCGGGCGGCGGCGTGACATGCTGGCGATCCGTTAGGTAGCCAGCGGTAAGGCCTCCGGAGCGACCGGGCCTTACTTTGTTGTGACCGGAACGATATGCTTTAGGTCGAATTGTGCTTAGGTCTGTTTGTTGCGTAGGAGGTGCGTGTGCGCAGCGCCGGTTGGACGCCAAAGATCGTGCCCTATGGTGCGGATCAAACCGTCTACCTGGTCATTGACCGCTTTGGCGGGCTGGGCACCGTGTACCGCGAAACCGAAGTGGAGCGGACCGACCTCGAAACCATCGTCAGCGATTTCATCTCGGGCCAGTTCAACGACCCGATCCGCGTTGTCGCCTTCAATACACTTGAGCATTGGTCGGATGACGTCTCGGTAGATATCGCGACCGAAATCCAAACCCGCTGCGATATCGAAGGCGTCGCAGTCCCCGAGCATATCCGGGATTTCGTTGACTCCCACGCCGGTCCCGCCCGCCAAATGACGCCGCGGCTCGCCTGAGCCATGCCGTACCCTTGGCCATAGCCGCCAGCCGGTGGAAGGCCAACTATCCGGGTTTCATTGAACCGGCGCTGACCGAAGCGTGGGGGCACGTCGCATTAGAGCAAAAGCAAAACCCGCCCGTCAGTAAGCCATCCGGCAACCTATAGGTGCTATCGCAGACCCGCAGGACGGTAGGTGGGCACATGCTTCGAAATGGCAGTTATTCTGCTTGGTTCAGAACCTCGCAGGCAGAGGGAATCGGCATTGTCGTGCTTAAGGACAGCAAACTGACCGGTGGCGATACCGTGCTCGCCTACACCGGGACGTACTTTCAAAACGGCGATAGGTTTTCGGCTTCCGTTAGGACCCAGCGGCATTCGCCGGGACAGCCTTCTGTTTTCGGCATCGACAACTTGGATTTGACACTGACCGGCAAATCCACGCCGTCGGTGGCATCATGCACCGGAACCGCCAGACAAGCGCCGGACATGATGTTTGTCGCCGCGCTCGTCCCTATGGCAGATTGACAGGCCGCCAACTGAGGCGGCCTCTTTGTGTGTGGGTTTTAATGCCAGCCGCGATGACGACCGTACCCCCATCCATAATGGTGACCGCGACCGCCGTGATGACCCCACCCATGACCATGGCCGCCCCTAACGAGGACGATCGACCCCTCAGTGTCGGCAATCGCACTGGGATTTGCACCGGGCATTGCGAACGCAGGCAGGGCTGGAGCTAGAACAACCGCGCACGCGGCAAACCCGATTAACAAAAGCCGTTTCATATTTCCTCCTTGGACCGCATTATCGCGGTAAGGAAGAAAGTCCTGACAGCCATCAAGGTTCCACCTTTGAAATTAGGCCATTGCGAAATACTAGGGATCGAAGCAGGCCAGTGCCGGCAATCTTGATCTTGGACCAATAAGGACGCGAAAAGCCCCAGAATTGTATCCGGGGCTTTCGTGGTTTTCCTTGGCTTCCTAAAGTTTATTTTTTGCGAGCGTCGTTCATTTTGTCGCCCGGCGCATATTCCGAAGCACCTTTGGTAGCGCCTCTGGACATGCCCGTCGTTCCAGAGTCCTTCATTCTGTCGCTCGGTGAAAGCTCAGAAGCGCCCCGCGAGGTCGCAGCACCCGAATCATTCATCTGAGTGCCCGGCGCTGAACCCGAAGCACCCTTCGTGCCCGATGAACCAGCAAAGCTAAGGCCCGATGATCCAATCAGCACCGCAGCGGCGGCAATAATCAAAGTTTTCTTCATGTCTCTCTCGTCTCCATTGTCTGGGTTGCCAGCCCCAACGTCGCGCGGATTAAAAGGTTCGTCCTTATCGGGATTTGATTGAGGCGCTGAGGAGTCATTCCATCTGCTAGGGAACCGGTTGAGGGCCGAATTTGAGGAACGATTGGTCGTTTCAACCATTGGCTTGTAGGAACCTCACAGGAGTTCAGCTCACAGGAGTTCAGTATGAATAAAGCTATCATCTCGCTTGCGCTCGGTGCTTCCGCACTGTTCGCCACGGCCGCGTCAGCGGCCCCGCTCGCAAATGGTATCGCGGTTATGCCGTACAACGGCATCGAAAACGTTCGCATGGTCTGTGACGAATACGGACGCTGCTGGCGGGATCGGGGTTCGCGACGCGTTATCATTCAGGACTCGTACAACTACGCGCCGCGCGAACGATACATCGAACAGCGCGGATATTATGATGGCGGGTACTATAATAACGGGCCGAGCGTCGGGATCGGCGTTGGGCCGGGTGGCGTAGGAATTGGCTTCGGAGCCGGTCCGCGTTGGTAAGCCTGCGACCACTGATGATTAGATAGAGGCCGTAGAGAAATCTGCGGCCTTCTTCTTTTGCCTTGCCCGCAATGGATTACCACGGCTATTAAGTCGAGCCCCCCACGGTTTACGCAGATAAGGGCACCCGCATTTCGGGTGCCCCAATTCTTTCAACTAGCAGTCCGGCATTCCGGCAGGGCGCGCAGAGGCGGTGGAGCTGGTGCCTGCACCGGCGCTGGGGCCTGCTGCACCGACAGCGCCGGTGCCCATGGGGCTCCTGACGATGCGGAGCCGACCGTGCTGCGGGTATTCTCCGAAGACGTTCCGCGAGAATTCGTTTGGTTCTTATCACGAACCGTATTGCTATTCACGTTTCAGCACTGGCTGTAAGCCGAGCTAGTCGATCCAGAGCTTGTTCCGCTTCCTTGTGCATTTGCGATCGCTGAGCAACGCATTACAGATCGATAGTCGTCCTTGCGGGGATTGCTTCTGGTGACTTAGGCACATTCCCCAGGATCACGAGACGCTGCAGCCAAGTCAGTTCGCGCTCAGGCGTCTTGGGAATTTCGACATAGTCAATCACGAGTTGGTCGTTTTCCTTCTCGATCCGGAAGTAATTCAAGCGATACGAAGGATGGTAGACCGCGGGCAACAAGCCAAGGCGCACCGGAACACGGGACAATAGCTTCAGCCACGTACCGGTATTGATGACGACTTGACCGGCGGGACCCAGTCGCCTCAGGAACGCCGAATGCGTGTGTCCGAAAATGAACACCGCTACCTTGTCATCCGCTTGGAAAACCTCCTGAGCCCCTTTTAGGTAGGGCGCTTCCGAATCGAGGTTCGGGGTCACTCCGTGGCTCGTCTGTAGACGAAAGCGATGCAACGTTCGCATGAGGTCACGTTCGACGACCAACGCAGGGATACCGAACAAAATCAAAAACAGGGAATTGATCGTGATCACGACCTGCAGGACGTTGTCGATGATCCCCAGCCTGCTCATCAGCGGGTTGTGAAATATGATATTGTAATCAAAGATGCCCGCGACCCGAAGGATTTCCCCGAGAATCGCTATCACCGTGACGCCGGCCAGCAGCAGGAAGGGCATCAGCACCCAGCGTAGCGCCATGCTCATCTCGCGGTAAAAGTAGTTCGACAGCATCCAGTCGGGAATCTGCATCGTGCCTACGGAGCGGATGTCCTTGAGCCAGTCTCCCCGGCCGAAGTCCGAATACCGGCTGGCTCCGCTGACGAAGGTTTCCGTGATGAAGTAGCCCACCGGGAGAGCGTAAGCGTTGCCATATTCGGGAAAGCTGTTGAACTGATCGCGCTGCTGTCCGTGTTCGATCCATATCCTCTTGTCGCCCACCGGGCGGATCAGCACCAGGCTCGAGTCCAGATGGATGTTGTATGCCTGCAGTTTCTCCACAAAGACCGGATCGCAAGCGAGATCATAATCGTGATTCCCGACCATCATGGTCACCTTGATGCGCGCGCCGGTGGCCCTGAGTTGATCGAAAATCGCCTGGTGCGCCTGTATGATGTGCGCAAGCCTTTCAACCCCGCGCACAAGCGTGAGCTCCCAGAAGCCAAACGTGTCGCCCACGATCAGAAACTCGGTGTCGGGGCCTTCCTTTTCCAACTCCTTCAGGAATTCGATGAACTCGGCGGCGTAATCGCAATGCTGCAATTGACCGTCGCCACCCATGTGCAGGTCACTGACAAAGTAATACTTCTGTGCCAAAGTATGATCTCCCTGCCAGAGCGGTCGAAAATATCCGACCGCGGGTCATACACGTGCGCAGGATATCGCCCCGGCCGGCTTGATGTAAGCATGAACCATGAACCTCACTCGGCCCGTCGCCTTCTGGATTGCGGTATTGGTGGCGGTCGTCGTCGCCGTCGTTCTATTGCGTGAAGTCCTGCTGCCTTTCGTCGCCGGCATGCTACTGGCGTATCTACTTGATCCTCTGGCCACCCGGCTGGAACGGCTCGGAATGAACCGCCTCATTGCGACGCTAACCATCGTTGGGTCGTTCGTTGCCGGTGTGGCCGCACTTATTATTCTGACCGCTCCGGTCGTTGTCGGTGAGCTTGCCTTTTTCATCGATAATTTTCCGCTCTACATCAAAAGGGTGCAGGGGCTCGCGACCGATCCAAATCGGCCGTGGCTGAGCAAGCTTGTCGGAGAAGGCCTAGGCTACGCCGAGCAGTCGGTCGGGGAACTGACCACATTGGCGACTGCCTGGCTCCGCGATTTTCTGCGTTCGGTTTGGACCGGAGGCCGGGCGCTGATCTCGGCCTTTTCCCTCCTGGTGGTGACCCCGATCGTTGCCTGCTATCTCATCTATGATTGGAAGAAGATGGTGGCGGTTATCGATAACTGGATACCGCCGGCGCAACGCGATACCGTCCGGGCTCTTGCTCGCGAGATCGACGGCACAATCGGCGGCTTTGTGATCGGTCAGGGCACGCTGTGCCTGATCCTCGCGGTATTCTACGCGACAGCACTGTCCTTGCTCGGGCTCAAGCATGGGCTCCTGATCGGCATTGCGGCAGGACTGATAAGCTTCGTGCCGTATCTCGGCTCGCTGAGCGGGTTCGTCATATCGATGTGTGTTGCGATTGCACAGTTCTGGCCGCATTGGGCCGTCATCTGGATCGTCCCGGCGATCTTCTTCGTCGGCCAGACGCTGTCAGACTATTTGCTGTCGCCCTATTTCGTCGGCCGGCGCGTCAACTTGAATGCGGTCTGGATCATGTTTGCGCTGTTCGCATTCGGGTACCTGTTCGGGTTTGTCGGCCTTTTAATTGCCGTGCCGGTTGCGTCCGCTATCGGCGTGCTGACGCGCTTCGCGTTACAACGATATTACGAAAGCTTCCTTTATACGGCCGTCCCGAGGGCAACTGTGACAGATGCGGTTAGATTGACGCCTTCCGACAAGAAGATGGACTGATTCATCAATCTAAAGCATTTTCCTGTTGTATCGAACCACCATCAGGCACCCAACGGGCCTGATGGTTCGAGACGCGCGGCGTTGCCGCGCTCCTCACCATGAGGGCCTCAGACCTCATCCTGAGGAGCATCGCGAAGCGATGCGTCTCGAAGGATGATGCCAGCGAACTGGAAACTGCCCTAGTCAGACGCCCCAGCATGTCGGAAAAGTGCCATGAACCGACATGACCTCAACCATCGCGTTAGGGCCGAGCGCTGACCGCCGCTGCAAAGCGTCCTAATAAACCAGGCCAGTCCCGGGCGGTTTCTCCAGCGCGGCGGCCAACGACCGATACTCCTCGCAGCCCGTCCCGCAAATCGCGGCGATCCGACTCAAATGATATTGCGCTTGATCGCGGTTGCCCTGCTCGATCTGCCACAGACCGTAATATTGCCAGGTCAGCACATGGTTCGGATCTGCCTTCAGGGCTCGCTCGTACCAGACTTGCGAAAGCTTGAAGTCGCCGAGCTTGCGATAGGAGTAGCCGATCAGATTGGCGACATTTGCGTTGTCGTCATGGCCGAGCGCCTTTAGCTGCTCGATCGCGCCAGCATAATCGTTGCGGTCATAGATCGTCGCGTAGGCGGCGCGGTACCCATGAGCGAAGGCGGGGTCGTCGAAAAGGGACTGCCTGGCTTTCTTGGCCTTGGGGGCGTGAGTGGCCCTGGTGCCCGACCGCTTCGGGTACGACGAAGGCGGATAAGCGGAGCGTTGGTTCGTCCCGCTATAGTTTGCCTCACCGCCGCCTAGATCGCTGCCCCCGGCCGCAACAACCGGAGTGACCGAGAACGCAGCGATCAGCGCAATCGAACACGTTGCCAGCGTCACAATCCTGATCATCAAGTTGGTCATAGGAACCTCCTGCATGCTACGCCTTCGAGCTCCCAATCCAGCCGAACGTGTTAACTCCGGCTTGCTTCAAACATTCCTGGAAAGTTATTCAGAAAACGAGATTTAGTGTGACAGCGATGTTGTCTTATGGGGCTTGATCGCCCTCATGCTCTGGCTATGTGGGGCTTCCGCCGGTGAGGCTGATCGCCAGCGCGATAGTCCCGACCAGAATGAGGCTGACGGCCCAGGCTGCGTCCAGGTTGAACCAGCTTCGGGCCACGAATTGTACGCCGAGATAGCGGTAAACCAGCCACGCCGCGCATCCGCCGGCCGCGATCATCGCGGCGGAGTGCGCTACCGACACCAGCAGGGCCATGCCCAGATTGCTATCGATGAGCCTCGATGCCGCCTCGTGGCCGGTGTCCAGGGCCGCGGCCTGGCACAGCCCGAGATAGATCGGCACCAGCATCAATCCAGCGCCATGGGCAATCGCTACCGCGAAGGACCACAGCCCCAGTTGCGTCGGCCGTATTCGGGCGAGCGCGCGTGGATGGCGTTGATTGAGAAGCCGGAAGACACCGAATCCGATGACCAAAAGGCTGGCGCCGAACCGGATCGGTCGCTGCCATTCGACCAGGGCGAGGAGCAGCGCGAAGGGGAGAATGACCAGAAGCATGGCCAGCAGGTGGCCTGCCCATAATGGCCCAAGCGCCCTGAACAGGGCGCGCGAGCTCTTTTCCATCAGTCCCGCCGAAACAGCGAGCGGCCACCCCATCCCCGGATTGATCCCGTGATAGAGACCGCTCGCGACGACAGCCAGCCACAGTCCGGCAACGGTCCAATCGGCTCCGCTCAACTCTAGGCCGAGGGATAGCAGAACGAATCGGTCGAGCAGTCGCCGCCGTCCAGCCGGATTTGATGCGCGCGGTAGCCGTCGGGGAAGCCCACCCAATAATCCCTGGCCAATTCCAGGCCACCGTTTGGACCTGCATTGGCCATGACCTCGGCGCCCGGTATTCCCTCGGGATAGAACTGGTTGTCCCAGGTCGAGTAGAGGGAGTTGGTCCAGTACACCCGTTTGCCGTCGCGGCTGATCTCGACCATTTGGGGACCGCCCGCATAAGTCTTGCCGCTCGGATGAGGCGTGCGGCGAACAATGCCGCCGGTATGCACGGAGCCCGTCAGCTTTGGCTTTCTGGGATCGCTGACATCGTATTGACGCATCTCGCCGGTGCCCCAGCAAGAGACGTAGAGAAACCTGTCATCCATCGACAGGTCGATGTCGGTGACCAGCGGCGGCACGGCGCCGAAGCCTTGCAAGAGGGGTGGCAGCTGTTCCTTGGGCGCCGCTTCCGGCGGAATCGTCGCCGTCTTCTCGATGTGGAACTTGCCGTCCTCGCGCCACCAGGTCCAGATTGAGCCTTCGAGGTTGGTGCTGTCGACCACGATGCCAAGGAAGCCGTGCTCGCGAACGGGATCGTGCGCCGGCCGCACTTCCAGTGCCATTTGATGATTGGCGCCGAGATCGATGGTCTGGACGTTTCGCCGCGCCCGCAGATCCCAGAAGTGGATTCGGTGGCCATACTTGTTCGAGAGCAGATCCTCTGGCACGATCCCGTTCTCGAACTGCGGCGGCAATCCCCACTCGCTGGTCACCATGTAATCGCGCGGCAGGTTCCACCAGAAGTCATACTCCAGCGTTTGCGGACCACGGTCGATCTCCCACCGTCCGAGCACCTCGAACGTCTCGCAGTCCATGATGAAGACACCGGGCGGTCCATCGGTACCATCCTTGCCACCGCCGCCGAGCGTGCTGACGTAGATGCCATCCGGACCGCAGTGGATCGTGTGCGGCCGCGAGTATCCAGTCTTCCTGAAGATTTCCTCGGGCTCGATGATTTTGTGAATCCTGGCCTGGGTCGGATCAGGTTTGGTATCCACGACATAAATGCGCGAGGACCGGATGCCGGGGATGATCAGATAGCGCCGTTCGAGGAATGCGTGTCCGGAGAGCGGCGACAAGGAAGATGAGCAGGCATTCCATCCGAAATGGTGAAACTCGTCGCCCTTGTTCGGCATCGTTACCGTGTGGACGATCTGGCTGTAGGTCGGTGATCCCTGCTTCACGTCGACCACCGCGAGCGCATCGGGTTTTGAGAAGTCGGGGCTGAGCAGCAAGGTATAGGCGAAGCTTTCGGGCGGCGCTTCCATTGCAAGCTTCGGCGATGCGTGGAACGTCGGGTCGGGCCTCATTGTCATCGGACTGCCTCCCTGGTGTGTGGACGCATGCTAAAACGTCTCGGCGGCATGCAGCAGCAAATCGGACTTGTTGGGTTGCTGTCGCGAGAGCTGCCGCCGGGTTCGGCCGATCGCCACAATACACCATCGAAGCCGCCGGGTAATCAGCAAGGTGACGGCCGAAATCGGCCGGCCGTTGAAAGGAGCATGCGGGTCGTTATGGGAGAATGCCGAGTCACTGCTCGCCAATCATCGGCGGCAGATTGTCGTAGTTGGGTCGATCGCTACCGAAAGCCGACGTCTGCGCAGAGTTCGTTTCCGCTGGCGGCGGCCCAGAACCGGACATCGCCAAAAGTGCCAAAGCTCGGCTGTGACCGGTCAGTCCCGCAAGAAAGTGACCCCGCCTCCTCGGCGAGTCGGCGACAGCGCGCCGCGGCAGGAACTCTTATTGCTGCTGGAGCACGTCAACCGGGAAACTGTCGGCGTTAATCTGGTCATTCACGTCGGTCCAGAAGCAATCCACCTGATCGCCCTTGATATCTTTGACGGTCATCAATGGTCCTCCTGAACGCAGCCGAACAAGACTGCCAGTCCGAAATGCAGGTGCGGCCTTGTTCTGTGTGTTTGAGGGGGCAGAGCCGGAAGAGGCCGGAGCCATTCCTACTGTTTTTGTGTCTGCTGGCTTTGTGCCTGTTTTTGTGGGGACGGCATTGCCACCAACTGTGATCAAGCCTGGACCCGAAAACGCCTCTCCCGACGTGCCTCCGACGGGCGGTTGTTGGACCGCACCGGATGCGGGCGCGGGCATATCGGCAGCGGCGGCGTCGTTGAATGTCGCGGTTTGTGCAAACTCCGCCGCTCCTAAACCTGAAAGGCGATCAGCGAAAATGCCGTTTCCGAAGTGAATGCCGTTTCCGAAGCGAATGCCCGTTCCATTGCCAATCCGCGTTCCGAAGCGGATGCCCGTTCCATTGCCAATCCGCGTTCCGAAGCGAATGCCCGTTCCATGGCTAATCCGCGTTCCGTAGCGAATGCTCGTTCCATGACCAATCCGCGTTCCATAGCCAGTTCCCGCCGTACGGCCAACGGCAACTCGGGAGACGCCCGCCATATAACGTCCGCCGATACCTCCAACATGACGTCCGGCAATACCTCCGGCGCGAGCCCCGATATGCGCGCCGCCGAAACGGCCGACGTGAGCGACGCCACCGCCTCCATGTCCACCGCCTCCGTGTCCTCCGCCTCCGCGTGCCTGTGCATCAGTCGCTAGAAGGCTGCCGACAAGCGCCGCGCCTGCCAAGACCACCATCAATCGTCGTCTCATGACATTCTCCTTTGGACTGGACGGGGCCGTCCGCACCGGGGGCCTTGTCCGACGCCGGCGTGCCCCAGCAAAACAAATGCCGAGGCCGCGATAGACTGAAAATGGGAAAACCTGCTTGTTGCCTCAACTAAATTCAGGTTTATGAATTGAAAATCTGCGTGACAGCTCGAACCGACATCAAGCGTGAAACAAATCAACCAAACCGGAGCGTCAAAGCCGAATAAATTGACGTCAATTTTGGTAACGCATCGGGGACTGGAACCGGTCGCGAAGTGCTGATCTCGAACCTTTGAACTCAAAAAGCCACCGGCATCGTTCGGGGCTTTTTTGTTTCGACATAGGCTCCATCTGGAAAGCACGAATGTCGCCTCCGGGGTCATTCGCCAAAAAATCCGGGGCGCGGGTCCCGCCGGATTGACCTTGGCGATTGAACTCTCGCGCTCACTGCGCTCAAACAAGCGAAGGGGAAAGAATGTCGAAAACCGAGCTAGACGGGCATTCGGCCGGAAAAGCTTTACCGGCGTTCGGCAGTCGCGCCATTCTCGGCGCGACCGTCGGCAATATGCTCGAATTCTATGATTTCATCACTTACAGCTTTTTCGCGGTCCAGATCGGCCACACGTTTTTTCCCTCGCACAGCGAATATGCCAGTCTGATGCTGTCCCTTGCTACGTTCGGAGCGGGGTTCGTGACCCGGCCGATAGGTGGCATCGTGATCGGGTCCTATTCCGACCGGGTGGGACGCCGGCCCGCGATGATCCTGAGCTTCGTCATCATGGGCTTCGCGATCATCACGCTGGCCGTCACACCCTCCTACGAAACCATCGGCATCGCTGCCCCGATCATCGTCATCGTCGCGCGAATGGTGCAGGGGTTCTCGCTCGGCGGCGAGGTGGGTCCCACCACGGCCTATCTGATGGAGGCGGC
Source organism: Bradyrhizobium erythrophlei (assembly GCF_900129425.1). Lineage (NCBI taxonomy): Bacteria > Pseudomonadati > Pseudomonadota > Alphaproteobacteria > Hyphomicrobiales > Nitrobacteraceae > Bradyrhizobium > Bradyrhizobium erythrophlei. The sequence continues at coordinate 1,225,567 of NZ_LT670817.1, forward strand.
CGAACCGGGCAGGCGGGGACTTGCCGTTTCATGGCAGCCGGCGAGCCAGCAAATTGCCGCGACCGCTGGCGCATTTGTCGGCGTCGTGCTTTCGGAATCCATGGATAGCGCGGCGCTGGACGCTTACGGGTGGCGCATCGCCTTTCTCCTCGGCGCGGTTTGCCTGCCATTCGGCCTCTGGATGCGCAGCGGTTTGCCCGAGACCGTACACGGCGCCGAAACCGATGCGGCCGGGATACAAGCCGCCCGCAAACCAATCGGCGTCATAAGGGCTAATGCGCGGATCATTATTCTGGCTCTGCTCATTCTGGCCAGCGGCACGATCAACACCTACGTCACCCAATACATGACGACCTATGCCGAGAACACATTGCATATTGCGGCCGATCTTGCTTTCGCGACCACAGTTGTAGGCAACGGTCTCGGCATCGCCGCGGCGCTTTACGGTGGCTGGTTGTCGGACCGCTTCGGGCGCTGGCCGGTGATGGTATGGCCGCAATTGGCGGCACTGCTCCTGACCTACCCGGTTTTCCTGTGGATTGTGGATTCGCGCAGCGCCATGGCCCTCTTGGGTGGCTTCGGATTGCTATCGCTCGTCGGCAGCATTCCCTACAGCGCCTTCTACGTCGCGCTGACGGAAAACCTGCCCAAGAGGATACGCGGCAGCGCTTTTGCGACAATCTATGCCGTTGCCATCGCCAGCTTTGGCGGCACCGCGCAACTGATTGTCACCTGGTTGATTCACGCGACCGGCAACGCGCTGGCGCCGGCATGGTACATGCTGTTCGCCGCGGCGGTGGGCTTAGGCGCCATGGTCATGATGCCTGAAACAGCGCCCGTGAAAACAGTTCAGCAAGAGCCGTCCCGATCCTGCTGACGGGGCAAGTCACGCATTCGCAAGCTTTGACGGCACCCTGCCGATGTTCTCGTTGACATTGAGACCAGGGATATTCCTGTCGAGCTCAAATCCCTGACGGATCCGAAAGGTGCCGGAAGCTGCCATTTCCCGGCGGCTAGAGTGCTTTCCATCTCACATGAGCCAGCACACTTTTCTTCTCCCCTCCCCCCGCAAAGCGGCGGGGAGGGGTCGGGGGTGGGGGGTCTATCGGCCGGAACGGCTGCATGGGTGATTGCCGGTACGGACCGGATAGATTCCCGACATTTTAGACCGGGATGATTCCCGACAGGTTTCAGAATGCGCCGGAGGGAGGACCCTTCGATGCCATTTAGAGAGACCGGTCGGATGGAAGAGCGTATTCGGATGTTTTTGGAGTACGAGAGCGGGAACTGGAGCGTATCGGAGGTGTGCCGGCGCTACGGGATTTGCCGCGACACGTTTTACGAATGGCGCAAGCGGAAAGAGAGCGGCGATCCGGCCTGGTTTCAGGACCGCTCGCATGCGCCCTTGCAGTGTTGGCAGACCACGAACGGTGCGATTGCAGAGAAGGTGATCGCGGCGCGGCGGCGATTTCCGTATCTGGGGCCGCGCAAGCTGTTGGCGGTGCTTGATCGGGATGCCCCCGAGATCGCCTGGCCTGCCGCCTCGACGATCGGGGACATTCTCAAGCGCGCAGGCTTGGTCTCGCCGGTGAAGCGGCGCCGTCGCCCGCTCGACCAGCGGCGGCCCTGCACGCCGGTGACGAGCGCCAATGATGAGTGGAGTACGGACTTCAAGGGCTGGTTTCGCACCCGCGACCAGCGGCGGATCGATCCCTTGACGGTAGCAGACAGTCACAGCCGTTTTCTGATCGAACTCCGCATTGTCGCCCCCACTATTGAGGGCGTTCGCCCCTGTTTTGAACGGGCTTTCCGTGAGCATGGCCTGCCGCTTGCGATCCGCTGCGACAATGGTTCGCCGTTCGGCTCGCGTGGCCCGGGCGGTCTCACCCGGCTGTCGGCCTGGTGGATGAAGCTCGGCATCACACCGCACTTCATCCATCCCGCCTCGCCGCAGGAGAATGGCCGACACGAGCGCATGCACCGCACGCTGAAGGCACAGACCTCGGTCCCGCCAGCCAGCAACGCACCCGAGCAGCAGGCCCGCTTTGACATGTTCCGAAAGCATTACAACGAGGAACGTCCGCACGAAGCGCTGGACCAACGGCCGCCGGCAGAGTTCTACAGCCGCTCCCCGCGCACCATGCCGCCGCGCGCGGAAGATCCCTGGTACGACGCCGATCATCAGGTCCGTCGCGTCCGCGGCAACGGCGAGATCAAATGGAAAGGCGAGTTTGTATTCATCGGTGAAGCGCTGGTGGATGAACTTGTTGGCGTTGCTGAGCTCCAGACCGGTGACCACATCGTGCGCTTCTGCGATCTGGACATCGGCCTCATCGATCGCCGCGGCCTGTTCACCCGGTTCGCTCCGCTTCGTGAGCGGCTCCGCGACCCGGGTGAACAGGCCGCTCAACCCAAACTGTCGGGGATCATGCCGGTCCAAAGTGTCGACAATCATGCCGGTTGAACCTACCGCCGCACTACCCCCACCCCCGACCCCTCCCCACCACGCGCAAGGGCGCGTGGAGGGAGGGGAGTGAAGAGCATCGCCAAGCGATGCCGCTCGAAGGATGAAGCATTAGAAGTGGAAAGCGCTCTAATATCGCGATGCGTCGAGGGAAGCATCGATCTGATCGCGATCTGCCCCGTCGGTTGGCGGCAGCGTGAACTGAAACAGGGCGCCCCGTGGCTCGTTTTCGCTCGCCCACAGCCGTCCGCCGTGTTCTTCGACGATGACGCGGCATATCGACAGTCCCATGCCCATGCCGCTGGGTTTTGTTGTGTAGAATGGCTCGAACGGCAGCTGGAGGTTGTCCGCGCTCAAGCCGGGACCCGTATCCCGCACCGCGACGCGCACCTCTTCCTTGGTGCTCTCGGTGCTGATACGCAGTTCACGGGGGCTGTCAGCGGGGCCGCTCATCGCCTGAATGGCGTTGATGATCAGATTGAGCATCACTTGTTGAAGTTGGACCAGATCTCCCCGAACGTGCGGCAGGCTGTCTGACAATTGCGTCTGCACCCTGATTCGGTTCTTCACTACCTCGCCGCGGACCACGGTCATAACCTCCAGGATTGCATCGTTGATATTGATCGTATCCTTCCGTGGGGCAGCTTTTTTCACCAGACTATGGACCCGGTCTATCACCGAGTTGGCTCGCTCGACGTCCTTGATGATGCACTCAATGGATCGTTTCGCGTTTTCGATCTGGGCCGGTTCTCTCGTCAGCCAGCGCGAGCTGGCAGCCGCATTGGCGGCCACAGCGCAAAGCGGTTGCTTGAGTTCATGAGCAAGCGAACTCGTAAGGTGCCCCATTGCTACGACCCGAGTTGCGTGTGCCAGCTCGGTCTGCGCCTGCCGAAGTTGCCGCTCGCGACGGGTGATCTCCAATGCGATCGTAGCTTGCGCGGCAAAGGCCGTGACCAACTCAATCTGCTTGTCCGTGAATGGCTGCACGTGGGCGCGGACGATGGTAATTCCGCCGACTAATTCATCATCTTTCAGCATGGGGACGAGCAGATAGCTCCGGACGCCTATCTGTTCCACGAGAGCCACCAGGCCGGGTACGCGCTGGAGATAAGCTTGATCTGCCGTCAAGTCGGCGATGTGGACCGGCGACCTGGTTTTGACCATTCGCGCGGAGGGAGCGCCTTCACTGACGGGATACAGGTGGCCCTTGACGTAGTACGTATCTGCCACACCTGTTCGCGCAACAATGCGATAGCCGTGTTCCTCGAAGAGTATCAAGGCGCCCACTTCGGCTCTGCAGAGGCGGGTGGCATTGGCGGTTATTGTGTCGAAGATGGGCTCCAGCTCGTGCGGCGAGTTGGCAATGGAGCGCAGTACTTCCGACACCGCCGCCTGCTGCGCAGCGAGTTCGGTGACTTGCTCTTGCAGCTCCAAGCGGTCGGCAACACGTCGGCGGCGAGGGGTTTTAGGGCCGCCGCGGGGCTTGCTCTGTTCCATCCGGTCACGTCTCCGTCTGTTGCAAACGGAACGGTCCTCATCCCCTCAAACTGGGAGCTAGGCAGTCTAAAGGGCCGCGCGGCAAAGTGCGAGCACCATGAGCCTTTCGAACCAGAGAAATGTGACCGTATGTCTGAGGTCTGCTCGGCGTCAAACGCGTCATTTTGGCTGCGCGCAGCCCACTTCCGGTCTATTCCAAAGAGCAGACATTTTCTGACTCCGTCGGCACGTCTCAAAGATGCCAAGAACGGAAGTGCAGCGGACGTGCTCCGGCGTCACGATCGCACGCCTTCGGAACCATCTATGAACACGTCAATTGGGAGGGGGTAGTTGATCACGTAGGTGCCGTAGTTCTGGTCGTGCTTGTCAGGTTGGATCCGGCCGTCCGCGTCCTTGGCGCGAGCCAGCAATGTGTACTGTCCCGGTTCTTTCGGTGTCAGCCAATCGAATTTCCACCGTCGCCACCCGTGCCTTCGCACAGGGTCCAGGAATTCTGCCTGAGCCCAGGTCCGGCCACCATCGGTGCTCACTGCAATCTCGGTCACGTCGGTCTCGCCCGTCCATGCAGCGCCGGAAACCGTGTAGATCTGGTTCGGGGCAAGGGTCTCGTAGACACGTGGTCGCGCGATTTCGGACTTGAGCTGCATTTCTCCCAACGGGCGCCGCACGGGCTTTCCATCCATCGAAGCCCAGTAGGCATAATCCGATGTCTGCCAATAACCCTGAAACGGTTCGCGTACGGCGTCGATACCCGTCAGCCACTTGACGGACGCCATTCCATAATGTCCAGGAACAATTGCGCGGGCCGGAAATCCGTGATCCCGCGGAAGATCGCGGCCGTTCATCTGGTAGGCGATCAAAACTTCCGGCTGAATTGCCTTGGCCCGGGGCAGGCTCCAGGCAAACGATATCGGTTCGGGAGGTACAGGTTCTTCTGTAGGTGTTCCGCGATCCGCGCCTACGAGCACAATCTCGCAAGCGTCTTCCTCCAGCCCGGCGCGCTCCAGCAATGCTCTAAGGGGCACACCAGTCCATTCTGCATTGCTGACGGCTCCGAGTTCCCACTGAGCGCCTCGCACCTGCGGGACGAGAAAGACTCGGCTATTACCGGCGCACTCCAGAGTCGCCACCCGGGTCTCGGACGGCATGCCGCGCAGCTCATCGTAGCTCAATGTGAATGGACGCCTGACCGCACCGTCGATGCGTAGTTGATACGAGGCACGGTCCAAGGCTGGTATCGGAAAATGGCTGCGGATGTAGAACAGTTCTGTGGGAGTGAGATATGAGTCGATCCGGTCGAAGGGAGCCTCCAGATTCTTTGGCTCCTTTTGCCGGATGGTGAGACCCGCGGAAGGGAACTGAATCGTGTTGTCGGCGTAGCGTTTTTCCAAGCCTTCCATGATCCTCTCCTTATTTGCCGATTGCGATGCTGGCGAATGCCGCGTCCGGCGGCTGCGCCAGAAACAAGATCAGGTAAATGGTCATGGCAATGCCGACCAGCGCCAGGAACGAAGCCATGAACACACCTTGCCTGGAGAGCGAGCGATCTGCGAACTGGTTCCGGTCCACTTCGTCGGCCAGGTGCATAAAACGCCGTGCGGAAAACAGATTCACGAGTGCGCCGGTGATGATGAGCGCGACTCCAAACCAGGGTGAAAACTCGTGGAGCTGGGCGGCGGAAAACCGTTGCGCTAAGTGGAGCTGCTCCAGGAGAATCCCGAAGCGCGCCACCACGAACCCGAATCCCATCAACGCGATGCCGGTGCGAATCCAGGCGAGAAACGTTCGCTCTTCCGCCAGATAGTTCCCCAGGTCAGCCGCTGGCTTTGCTTCGATGGGCGTGTCCATTTCAACTTCACCGGCTCTACGGATCGCGCAGCCTTCTGGTGTGCGATACTTGAGGTGGCGGCCCATGCCGACTTGCCCATTAAATTCGAGTTTAATCTTGAGTTGGCTGCGCTCGATTTGGATGGCTGGAGAATCGTTTGATGTAGGAGGCGACTCCGATCGGACCGCCTCCTATCAAGAGTGGCCGGGGCGTTCGCTTACACGGGCGGGCTGGCTCTCGCCAGCACGACTGACCCAGGCCCGGACGCGTCCCGGTGGTCGGACGCTTCGCGCTCGCTGGCGGCAGGGCGTAATAGCCGTTTCGGCTGATTGCGTCGTACCACTCCCAATGCTGGAATCGAGCTTGCTGCAGGCGCAATATGGCCAGCGCCTATTGCGCCCCGCGGACGGTCTTTCCCAAGGTGATTTCGGGCCTGCGCAGACCCATCGCAATCCAGGCGGCGATCAGCTTCAACATGAACTTGCCGGAGTGACCACGATAATTCGGCAAGTCATCGGCAAGCTCGACGCCGGCGCGCCGCTCTTTCGTCATGAGCCGCATTTCAAGCGGCGGCGCGCCTGTCGGAAACCGGTTCCGGTACATCGACAGCCAGTGCCCTTTGGTTACGTCGAGGAACATTGCCGAATTGCAGCACGTGGCAACGACCCGCCGGGTCGGGGAATCCGGCTTGAGCCGATGCTCTTCGAGATACTCCTGCCCCATCACGCATTGCACTCGATCCTTTCGATACAGGATGTAGGCTGATCCACTGTCGGAATCGAGCACGGACGGCGCGGAAGCCATCTCCTCGAACCGGCGTCCGGCTTCTTGGCAGCTCGTGCAATAGCAGGAGGCGGTCAGAATCGGCGGGCCAACGGCCTCGAATTTCACCTTGCCGCATTGGCATGCCGCGGAAAGGTGCTTGTGCTGCTTCTGGTTCACTGCGACTTCCCATTCCTGGATCACATTTAGAAGGCTATGTTGGCAGTGGTGCGAAATGTCTGCAACGGGTCCAAAAACGGAAGTGACCCTGCTTCCTCGGCAAGTCCGTTCTACCCTCAGGAGCAGACGTCGTCAGACCACCCGGGCACGTGTGAAAAGTGCCAACAGCGGAAATCGACGATGCAAACCAGATAGACGAGGCCCAAAAGACCGCGCCTTTGAATCTGGCAATCCAATCGCCACTGGGTAGCTGAACCTGAAGCCATGATCCATCCGAGGACCCGACGCCGCCGGGTCGCGGTCGTAGATTCTACTACGGTCGGGCCCTTACGTTGAGACTTCACAATCCTTCGAGCATAATCATCACGTCGGTCGCGGCGCTTCGGCGCAATGCGATGAGCGGTTGGTATTCCGGTGCCCGGTACCAATTTTTGATCGATGCAATATCGGGAAATTCGATGATAACCACCCGATTGGGTCTCCAATCCCCCTCCAGTATTTCGTGTGAACCCGCCTTTGTGAGATAGCGGCCGCCGAAGCGCTCGACCATCGGCACTACCTTTGCAAGGTAGTCGTCAAACAACGCAACATTAGAGATTATGTGTTCGCCAATGTAATAAGCGGGCATGTGCGTTCCATTTGCCAAAAGCAGACTTCAAACAACTCGACGTTAAGTTCAGCCCCTCATCATTCCGGCAAGCCCGCCTTACGCAGGCCATCCTCTAGCCTTGCGAGGTCGCCAGGTCGACGAAACGGTTGCCATTCTTTGACAGTGGAAACTCGCATTGCGGGGGCGATTTCGCGCAGGCGCGCCATTGCTGCTTGCGCTTCGCTATCTCGACCCGCGAGCGCTCTGGACGCCGCTAGATCGCGTATTGCGGGGAGATAATTCGCCCGCTCCCGCAGTGCCTTTTCGGCCCACAACGACGCCTCGTCATAACGACCAGCAATGAAATGAGCGAGTGCGACCGCGCCCAGGGTTCGGAAACTCATTGGATCGAGCGGGCTCAAGCGCATGGCATCGGTCACATGCTTGATGGCCATTTCCGGTTCGCCGAGAAAGGCCTTTGTCCATCCGCTGTTAATCAAAGCTCCAGCGTGATTGGGATTGAGCGCGAGCGCTCGATCAAGAATGGCTGACCCGTTATCGAGATCGTGCGCAACAAAGACGAGCGCATAACCTGCACCTGATAGTGCCGTGGCGTCATCCGCCCCCAAATCCACCGCCCGACGGGCGAGCCGTGCCGCTTCGGCGATCTCTTGAGCAGGGTCGGCCATCCACCTATTCGCCTTCCGCAAGACGAAACACCAAGCAGCCATGCCGTATGCCGACGCAAACCCAGGGTCCAACTCGAAGGCCCTGTAAAATAGCCGAAGTGCCTCGTCGCTGGATTCCTTGGTCCATTGATGAAGGCTAGCCATGCCGCGCAGATAATGGTCGTATGCATCGAGACTCTCGGTCGGCTTGCGCTTGGCGCGTTCAATCTCGACCTGTTCCAGCTTCGGCGCGATTGCACCCACCACGCGCGTTGTGACTTGGTCTTGTAGATCGAAAATGTCGTTTAACTCACCGTCATAGTGTTCCGCCCAAATATGATTGCCGGTTGCCGCGTCGACTAGCTGGGCGGTGATCCGCACGCGGTTGCCACTCTTGCGAACACTACCTTCGAGCACATAGCGAACGCCGAGTTCGCGTGCGACGCGCTTTACGTCGACTGCTTTACCTTTGTAGATGAACGACGAATTCCGGGCGATGACGAAGAACCAGCGCAGCTTCGATAGAGCCGTGATGATGTCTTCGGTGATGCCGTCGGCGAAATACTCCTGCTCGGCATCGCCGCTCATATTGGCGAACGGAAGCACGGCGAGGGACGGCCGATCGGAGACCGTCCGCTCCATCATCTTGCCAGCGACAGTCGCCGATTTGCCTGGCGCAACTTGCTCGGCCAATTGAACGCGGTGAACGCCGACCGGACGTGCGATGTTTTTGACCGCCTGTTCTCCCAAGTCCTCAAAACCAAAGCTGAGCTTGTCGCGTACTTGATCATGCACGACGCCCGAAACCATGATGCCGCCGGGATCGGCCAGCGCCTCCAGACGCGCCGCCACATTGACTCCGTCTCCGAAAATGTCATCGCCATCGAAAATGATGTCGCCGACATTGATGCCGATGCGGAATTCGATGCGCTCGTCCGACGGAACCCCGGCGTTACGCTCGGCCATGCCACGCTGGATATCGACCGCACAACGGACGGCGTCGACCACGCTCACGAATTCCACGAGCATTCCATCGCCCGTCGTTTTGACGATTCGGCCGCGATGTTCGGTGATCTTAGGATCGACGAGTTCCTTACGGTGCGCCTTGAGCTGGCGCAGCGTGCCTTCCTCGTCGGCGCCCATCAGCCGGCTATAGCCGGCAATGTCGCCGGCGAAAATCGCGGCCAGCCTGCGGTCCACTTGGTCGTTGGGCATATGATGGCTCCGGCGAGCCTGCATTGCTCGGAAAGATAGCATAGAGAGACCTCGAACGTCAGTATCGATATCGCCAATCGGTGCCCTTCGCGACGAGATAAGCGGCTTGTGGAGAGTGAGTTCAGGGGGGACGAATCGCGGCATTCCCGCATTGGGTCTAAAACGGAAGTGACCCAGCTTCCTTGGCAAGTCCGTTCTAACCTCAGAAGCAGACGTCGTCAGACCACCCGGGCATGTCCGAAAAGTGCCATCAACGGAAGTCGACACTTCTTACCAAGCATACCGGACCACACCCTTGCCGGCGTAAGAGCGGGTGACGTCGGAGAACTCGCCCTCGAAGGTCGCCGCCGCCGACCAGCCGTTGCGCCATTTCAGTTCGGCGGACGCGGTGGTCAGTGCCGAGTCGCTCGCTTGTGCCGCGCCGTTGACGACGAAGGATGCGCCGGGCAGCGTCTGGAAGGTGGCGGCAATCGAGCGATCGGGGTCGTAATCATGCGCCCAGGCAAGACGTCCGCGCAGGGTCAGGATGGCGTCTTGCATCGCGTATGATTTGTCGGTGCGGATACCGAGTTCGGTGCGCGTGTCTGTCACGCTCTTCGAGCCGTAAGCAAGGGCGAACGTATTGGCGCCCGACAAAGCCTGCTCGGCATAGGCCGGCAGATCGAAGGTGGTGAACTGTCCGGCGGCATAGGGCGTGACGCCCATCCACGGTGTGACAAAGCGATAGCCGCCTTCGGCGCGGCCGGAGAAGGCGTTGGCGTCGAACTCCGCGCGCAGTTGATCGACGCCCGCGATGGTCACGGTGCGGTCGGTGGTGATGTCCTGCCAGCCATAGGCAAGTGCAGCGGAGATATAGGCCGGGCCGACGGTGTGGCGAATGAAGGCCCCGGCCTGGAACAGGTCGGAACGGCCGGTTCCGCCATTGGCGACGCTGAAATTGGTGCCGCCGCCGGCCAGCGCAAACCCCGCAATCGTAAACGGCGAGATGCGATAGTCGGCTCCAACAGCCGTGCCATAGACGCTGCTGGTCGCCGTGTTGGAGCCGAGCGCGATACTGCCGTCAGTGGTTTGCGATCCACCGTAGCCCGCGGTCCAAACGCTCCAGCTCGGACTGAATGGCGCGACCTTCGCCGGCGCCTTGCGATAGATCGCGGCGTAAGCATCGCTCTCGCTTTGGCTGCGCCCCGAATCTTTCGCCGCATAGGCATTCGCGGCATCGAATTCTTCTGCGAACGGCGTCATGTCCGAACCGGTAGTTGCCCCGTCGCCGCGGCCGCCGATGAACGGGTCGGTCATTACGCCCATGAACATGTTCATCGCATCGAACGTGGTCTGCTGCGACCCGGTCGCAATCTCGCCGGAGGCCTGCGTCAGGGCGGCTGGCGTCAGCGCACCGAATACGATCGGAATGCCGCCGGTCGCATTGAAGAAATTGGTCAGCGCGTTGCCGACATTCTGCTGGTTGCCGTTGAGGCCCCCCGGTATCCCGAAATTCAGCGCCAGATTGAGATACGCATCATGGGTGTCATAGCTCAAATTGGTGTGGAAGTTGGACGGCAGATTGGTATTGACGACCGCAGGATTGAACGTGCCGCTGACCGTGCCGGTCGCCTGGACGAGGGTATATTGCTTTGAGACATAGGATCCGGCCGCGAAGATTGCGCCGACCGTGGCGCCCCCGAGATAAGCGGTGCCCGTGACATTGGCAAAGGAGGCCGGTGCCGGATTGATCTGTACCAGAAATAACGCGCCGGACTGCAAGGCAAGACTGCCGGTCACCGTCATTGACGAGCCCGGCGCGCCGTTACCGGGTGCGAACGTGCCGCCGTTGACGGCGAGATTTTGCACGGAGCCGATGCCGCTCAGCCAGCCATCAGCCATCGCGTAGGCACCGGTGATGGCGCCGTTATCTATCATCGAATTGGTCGTGATCGTTCCCAGGTTGTTGATGGTGGCGCCGGCGTTGTTGACGATCGCATTCGCACTCAGCGTCCGGCCCGCGGCGTTCACGATGCCCGCCCCCGCGGTCGAATTGTTGGTCAACGTGGTAATGCCGGTGAAACTGCCGGCGGCGACAATAAGCTGCGCCGTGCCGTTGTTGGTGAACGTGTTGTTGCCGGCGAGCGTACCGTCAACGGTAAATGTACCGGCGCCGTTATTGGCAATTATGCCATCGACCTGACCCGCAGCAGTCACTGTTCCAGTGTTGGTAAGACCGCCATTGACAATGCTCGTCGCAACATCGGTGTTTAGCGTCCCTGCGTTCGACACCGCCGAGTTCAGCGAACTCAGCGTGCCCGAGTTGCCGATCGTGGCGCCGGCGCTGTTGACGACGGAATTCGCGCTCAGCGTCCGGCCCGTGGCGATCGCGATGCCCGCCGCCGCAGTCGAATTGTTGGACAGCGTGGTGATGCCGGTGAAATCGCCGCCGGTCACGTTCAACCGCGCTGTGCCGTTGTTGGTGAACGTGTCATTGCCGGCCAGCGCGGCGGTGACGGTGAAAATGCCGGCGCCGTGGTTGAGGATTGCGCCGCCAACCGTTCCCAGAGCGTTCGCTGTCGCCGAGTTGGTGAGGCCGCCGGAGATTGTTCCCGTCGTGGTCAGCGTCCCGCCGTTGATGAAACCCGTCGTCGTGGTCCAGGTTCCGGAGTTGACCAGGGCGCCGGCGTCATTGTCGGCGTTGCCGATCCAGGTGCCGCTGTTATTGATCGCGCCCGCGTGGCTATTCGCATTGCTGGTGAGATTGCCGGTCCAGTTTCCTGAATTCGTGACGGTGCCGGTGGATTCGTTGGCCAGGTCTGAATTGTAGTTCGCACCGGCATTGTTGGTCACGGCACCGTAGTTTGCCAGGTTAAGGGCATTGATCGTTCCGCTGTTGCCGATCGTGCCGGTCGCATTGTTGGTGATTCCGTTTACCATCGAAGTCAGGGTCGCACCGTTGGCTACGGCAAGCGCGCCATTGTTCGTCACCAGTCCTGTCGAAGTGTAGGTGCCGGCGTTCACATTCAGATTGGCGCCATTCGCATTGGTAAATGTGCTGTTGCCAGTGAGATCGCCGGTCGCGTTGAAAGTGCCGCCGGCATTGTTTGCGATGGAGCCGTTGACCTGACCTTGCGCGTTGACCGTCGCGGTATTTGTCAGACCTCCGTTGATCGCGCTGGTCGACGTATTGGTGTTGAGGGTCCCGCCGCTGACCGTCGCGCCGCCGTTAATCGTGCCGGTGTTGGTCATTGTGCCAGCCGTATTGGACAATCCGCCGCCGAGCGTCCCGCCGTTGCCTGCCGTGCCGGAGTTGGTCAGCAGGCCAGAAACCATCCCCGGAGAGTTGTTATTGAAGGTACCGGAGCTCGTGACCGTGCCAGTCCAGGTCCCGGTGTTGGCGATCATGCCGGTATTGGCCTGAACGTTGCCCACCCACGTACCGGCGTTGGATATCCCGGTCGCATTGCTGGCGTTGGTGATGACATTGCCGGTCCAGGTGCCGGTCGCGCTGTTGGCAATCGTGCCGGTGTTGGTGGCGACATCCGCGTTATAAGTGAGGTTATTGGTGACGGTGCCCGCGTTGTTGAGGACATCGTCGATCCGGCCGTTGTTAACAATGGTCGCGCCCAAATTGTTGGTGATGCCGCCGGCAGTCGCGATCAGGGTGCCCCCGGCATTGACCTGGATAGCACCAGAGTTGGTGAGCAACTGATCGATCGTGTACGTCCCCGTATTATTTACGGTCAGCGTCGCTGTTGACAGCACGGTAAAGGCGTTCGTGACGTGAAGCGTTCCGCCGTTGACGGTCGTATTGCCTTGATAGGAGAGCGTACCCGACAACGTCTCCGTGCCGGTCGTCAACGTCAGCCCGCCGCTGCCGGCGATCGCACCGCTGTAGGTCGAACTCGCGTTCGACAATGTCAGCGTGTTGGCCCCCAGCGTCACCGTGCCATTGCCCGACAGCGTCTGGATCGACACGCCAGCACTGGCTGCGGAGATGTCAAAGGTGCCAAAATTGTTGCTGACGCCGCTCGATGTCGCGATCGAGCCATTACCCGAAAGCGCCAGCGTGCCGCCGATGATCGTGGTTGCGCCGGTATAGGTGTTAGTGCCGGATAGCGTCTCCGTGCCAGTCGTCAACGTCAGCCCGCCGCTGCCGCCGATCGCACCGCTGAAGGTCGAACTCCCGTTCGACAATGTCAGCGTGTTGGCGCCCAGCGTCACCTTGCCAGTGCCCGACAGCGTCTTGATCAACACGCCCGTGCCGGCTGCGGAGATGTCAAAGGTGCCATTGTCGGCGACGCCGCTTGATGCCGCGATCGAGCCACTACCGGAAAGCGCCAGCGTGCCGCCATTGATCGAGGTCGCGCCGGCATAGGTGTTCGCGCCCGACAGCGTCAGCGTGCCGGCGCCGGACTTGGTCAGCGGCCCGCCGGTGAGCGCCTGGGAGACGGTGAAATTGTTGGCCGCATCGTCAATATCGAAACCGCCGCCGCCGGCGCCCCAGGTGATGGTCCGCGCGGTGGAGTTGAATGTCGTCCCGGTCACCTGCAAGGCGCCGCCGTTGAAAGTAAGCCCGCCTGTCGTGTTGCCCAGATTGCCGTCGGAGGAAACGCTGACCGTTCCCGCCGCAATGGTCGTACCGCCGGTGTAGGTGCTGGCGCCGGTGAGGATCGTCGTTCCGTTTTCGACGATCACTGAGCCATCCCCCGTAATCGGCGATCCAAAGACGTAGTTGTTGGACGTATGATTGAAGACAACGGTGCGGCCGACGACGCCAGGGCCGAAAGAAACCCCGAGACTCGTGGTTAGGGTTCCGGGGGCCACGGGAATGGCAGTGGCCCCCCCGATGGTGAGTGTACCGCCATCAATTAGTATCATCCCGGTCGAAACCGTAGCGCCAGTGCTGATGACAAGTGCGCCCGAACCGGTGAAGGCTCCGACTTGGATCAAATCCGAGGAAACCGTAGCGCCATTGCCGACGAGCAGAGTTCCGGAGGCCCCCAAACCAACCGAAAGTCTGCCCGTATTGGTCCAGGTCGAACCAACGCCGTCGACCGTTGCGACAGCGTCCCCGCCCAAAAAACCGCCAATGAGGGCGGTTCCTGCACCGGTGTCGCCCGGGCCATTGGTAACCAGCGTGCCGCCGCCTGTAACGAACAACAAACCAGTGCCACGCTGTCCAACGATCAGGTCCTTCACCTGCCATTTCGAGCCAGATCCGGTCACTGTGACCGTGCCGTTTGAACCTGGGTTTTGCCCAATGGTGCTGTAACCGCTTCCAAGGACCCCGCCATTCTGGATGGTCAGGGATCCTCCTTGGTTAACGCCGACTGTCAAATCGCCGGACTGGGTACCTGGCCCTTCCACGACCGGGTTCGGGCCGCCACCTGCACCTGAAATTGAATCGATTGAGGTGGTGGTACTTCCCGTCGGAACGCCTGTCGACCAGTTGCCGGCGCTGAACCAGTCAGACGAGGCAGCGCCAGTCCAGGAATCGTCTGCGTGAACCGGTGACGCCGAGAGTGCGGCAATAATTCCGGCAATCGCGGTGGTGCCAAGAAGCCCCGTGCGTCGAGTTTTCCCCCCATTCGGCTTTGTACCAGCGCCGGATGACCGATTGGGCTTGCACGACTTCGCCATCTCAAAAGCTGCAATTTCGACCATAAACGCTCTCGGATGGCTCAATCAGTGGGCCACGACAGGAAGGCGTCTGCCTGCGCGACTTGAGTCTGCTGTTTCTCATTCGGGGGTAATTGACCGCCGCTGGCAACACAACGGGTCTAACGTGAAAACCCCTGCGCATGATACTTTTGACTTCAGCAGTCAAATCATCTGAACTGCGGAGGCAAGTGTGGGGACCGCCGCGGAAGCGCTTCCACGCCGCGCTGGACGATTTGCTCCGATCGAATCAGAGCCCAATTGAAAGAAATCGATGGTCACCATGACGGCTGCGATTCCCGGTTTTCACTTTGACACGAACGATTTTCCGGAAAGCCAGCGTTTTGAGATTTGGCGCTCAGGAATCACGACGCATCAGGTTACGCGCACCGAACCTCCCGGCGCCCCGTTCAATGCGGTGGTGGACGCCTGGACTCTCGGGGATATGGTGATGACCCATTCCGACATCGGTGCCGCCAAGATGGTGCGGACGAAAGAGATGGCGCAGCAGGATGGCCGCGACTGGATCCTGGTTCTTCTCCTGAAATCCGGCACCATGAGCTTTGCGGTAGACGATGGGGCGAAGAAACAAACGATTCGGCAAGGCGAAGTGGCTGTCTTTGACACCATCCGCGACTTTGCATCAGATGGCTCTGCGATGGACAGCGTCACCTGCGCAATTTCCAGGCGAGCTTTTGCGCAAATAACATCCCCGCTTCACCATGGTCTGATCGTTGAGGGGGCGTGGGGGCGTCTTTTGGCCGACTACTTGCTCTCGTTTCTGCGGCAGCTGCCGGAAATGGATGCCGGCGACGCATCAAGCCTCACCGGGGCCTTTGTCGGAGTGCTCGCGGCGGCACTTCGGGCCGCGCAGCCAACCGGCGATGCACCAGTCAGCAAGACGATCGCGACCGCCCGCCATCGCGTGGAATCGCACATCGACCAGAATCTGACCTCCGGCCAACTCACTTCCGAACAGATCTGCGAAAAGCTCGCCCTTTCCCCATCAAGCTTGTATCGGGCGTTCGCCCACGCCGGAGGGATCACAGCCTATATTCGCAAAAGGCGGCTCGAGGTCATTCATGCCTTGCTGAACACAACGACCGATGGCCTTTCGATTGGCGCGATCGCGCGTCAGTACGGCTTTGTCAGTGCCGCGCATTTCAGCAGGGCGTTTCGAAAACAGTTCGGCTTCAGTCCTCGCGCCGCGCGCCTCGGATCAGTCCTTGTCCGGCCGCCCGCAAGGGATGCCGATGAGGCCGCAGTGTTTCGTCATTGGGAAGAACAGCTGCGTTGAAGCCTGCTCCGGCTATCGAGCTTCAAATCTGAGCTTATCGATCATATCAAGCATGATGAAGGCTGTAACACGCGAAGTCCGTTCTGGGTCAATCGCGTCATTTCGATCGTGGTTCGGCCACTTCCGGTCTGCCCCTATGAACGGACATAGTCAGGCCGCTCCAGCATGTCGGAAAAGTGCCACAAGCTGACTCCGCCCTGTCGCCGACCCCTGGGAGCTGCCATCGTTGCGCCGGCGGAGAAGATCAGTCTAGAGGGAGGCGGATCATGTCTGCAGCACTGTCTAACAGCGAGGCGGAGCGACTGCGCGCCTTCGAACGCCAGGGCCATGATGCTTTAGCAACGAGCTATCACGCATTTTTTGCAGCGGTGACGGCCCTTGCCACTAGCCCACTCCTGGACGCGGTGCATCTGCGCCCAGGTATAGGTTTGCTGGACGTCGCGACCGGGCCGGGCGCTCTTGCAGCCGAAGCCGCAAATCGGGGGGCGCGTCCGGTCGGCATCGACTTGTCGCCGCAGATGATAGAACTGGCGCGGCGACTGCACCCCGCCATCGATTTTCGTGAAGCTGACGTAGAACGTCTCCCATTTGCTGATGATACGTTCGATGCAGTTGTCTGCGCTTTCGGCCTCGGGCATTTTCCCCGGCCAGAAGTTGCTGTCGCAGAGTGTGTTCGGACCTTGTTACCCGGGGGACGCGTTGCATTTTCTTGGTGGGATGATCCGTCGCGCCAGCGAATCCAAGGTATTTTCCGGGATGCTATTGCCGAGATTGGCGTATCGATGCCGCCGGACGTGCCACAGGGCCACGATGTGTACCGTTTCTCCAACACAGGAGAGTTCCTCCGGCTGCTAAAGGGGGCCGGACTCACCGAAGTAACAGTCATTGAGCACGCCACGATCTATTCCGTCTCCGACACGGACACTCTTTGGCGAGGTGGCTTGGGTAGCCTCGTTTTGACCGGCGCTGCGATCCGGCAGCAAGATAAGCCAACTCAGGACCTGATCCGATCCGCGTTCGAGCGTCGCGCCAGCATCTACAGATCACCCGATGGGCTGAGATTGCCGGTCGCATTCAAAATAGGCTCTGGCCGACAGCCGACTTGAATGGCGCGACAACCTCGAGGTCCGGACTGGGTCAAACTCGGACCTCTGCGCGCGCAACCGCTAGGTCCGCTCTGCCCACGATTTATCGACGGCGCAAGCTGCTTGAGCAATTCCAGCCATTTCGCGACGATCGAATACTCATAAAGCGCGAAGCCGGTGATGTTGCCACCGGGTCGCGCCAAACTTGCGACGAATCCACCGCCGACCGGATCGCTGACCTGAACGAACACAATCGGTATCGTTTGAGTTGCCTGTTTCAGCCGCTCCAAGGCGGGCGTGGCCGCGGCGACGATAACATCTGGATTCGGGCCGACGAGCTCCACCGCATAGGCGCCCAGGCGCTCGGCATCGCCGCCGCCCCAGCGAACATCGATCCTTACATTGCGGCCATCATTCCATCCGAGCTTCTCAAGGCCGTCTCGCAGGGCCGACATCCTGCGCTGCGCGTCGGGATCGCTCTCCAATGGCGCTATCAGCACGCCGACCCGCCGCATCCGCTCGGGCTGCTGCGCGCGCGCGGCGAGCGGCCAGGCGACCGCCGAGCCGCCAAGTGTAGCTAAAAATCTTCGCCGTCCGATGAAGCTTGCCATGTGACCCTCCGCTTGGGGGTCATGCCCATGCAATGCAGGGGAGGATATCACGCATTACCGAAGGACGAACGATGCCTTTGCGCTGCGAAAGGCTGGAGCCGCCCATTTCTCAGATGGGTCAATCGCGTCATTTCGACCGTGGTTCGGCCGCTTCCGGTCTGCCCCTAGGAACGGACATAGTCAGACCGCCCCGGCATGTCGGAGAAGTGCCACAACCCAACTCATGCAATGCAGCAAACAGCACCCTCACTCGACCCCTCGTCGATATAAGATCACTCATTGCCACCCCCGTCATCAGTGAGCGCTGAGTGCATGGCGTAGACGGCAATTGCCGCTATGAGACCCGTAACAAAGAGCCCGAAAAAGCCAATTCCGATCGCAAGTGCGCGCGTCAACGCCTGCCTCGGGACGAGATCACCGTAACCAATCGTGAGGCCGGTAATGAAAGTGAAATAGACCGCATCCCCGAGAGACCAGCCCTCAACAAAACCAGTCAGCAAGCCCAGGGCAAGCTGAATTGCTAGAATTGCCGACAACACCGGCCACGTGACGTGAATGGCATGGCCGAGCGCCACGAAAAAGCGCCGCCGCAGCGTTTTCGGTGCCGGCCGGTTCATGTCGCGACGACCTCCGTAAACGGAGCGCTGCAGAAGTGGTGCGGCAAGCAAAATGCGGCTATGCCTCCGTTGGGTCAATCGCGTCGTTTCGACCGTGGTTCGGCCACTTCTGATCTGCGCCTATGAACGGACATAGTCAGACCGCCCCGGCATGTCGGAAAAGTGCCAATACCGGAAGTCGCAACTTATTCAACCACGCGCATAAACACGACCTCGACGCTACACTCTAGCGGTTACCAGGTGGGCGGCTATCGGAAAGGCCAGCTCAGTATTGCTCGTGTATTTGCCCAAGGCATTCCTAACGTCGGTGATCAGCGCATCGCGCGCCAGAATTTCCAAGGTACGTTGGCTGTGAGGGCACTATAATTCGATGCAAAGAAGTCAGCTATGGGTCAATCGCGCAGTTCTGACTGTGTGCCGATCACTTCCGGTCTACCCCGGAAAGCAGGTCGATTCTGCGGCGCATGACCTCATAGCACTCGCATGCCGCTGCTTCGAGCCGCGGTCTGTCTATCTCGATCACGCCCCGCTGATTAGATCGGATAGCACGCGACATCCGGAGCTTGCGCACAACGTGCGTCACCGTCGTTCGTCGTACGCCAAGCAACTCCGAAAGCACCTCTTGCGTCAGTGGCAGGAAGTCGCCGTCAACTCGATCGTGGATGTGGAGCAACCACCGGGCCATGCGGGCCTCGACGGAGTGCAGCGCATTGCAGGCCGCCACATGCTGGAATTGCGCCAAAATCGCCCTGGTGTGGGTCTGGACCGTCTGTCTGATGGCGGCACTGCGGCTGAGGGCCGAAAAAAATCGTGCTGGAGAGATTTGCAATGAGGTGCCGGCGACGCATACGACCGCCGTCATCGGAGAGGGGAAGGGTCCGAGCGCTGGCAGGATGCCCACGGCTCCCTCATTCCCGATGACCGCCGTTGCAACCGTTTGTCCGTTCGGCATGTCCAGCATGAACGAGATCGTCCCGCTGCGGGGGAAATAGATCTGTTCAATTTGGTCTCCCGATCGTACGAGCACTGCGTCGCGTTCAAGCGATGCTTTCCGGAGGTGAGGCGCGAGCAAATCAAAATCCGCTGGCGGCAACGCAGCTAACAGTCGATTACCTATCCTGGTAGTGTGCTCCATAACGGGGAAGATCCTTCCCTCGACGGACGCGCGGCTCTCTGCAGAATAGTCCATCTAGCCGCCATGGGCGCTACAGTGTGTTTTTCGATGTTAGAGCTGACCTTGCATGGGTCGCCCGCTCTATGTCTGGCGGCGGATGTTGTAGTCCTGCCATTGCACACCAGACACCGACATAGGCAGCATGCAATGACCTGTCTTCAACACTATCCTTGAAGTTCGGGTAATCGATTTGATCAACCATGAGGGCCAGAGCTTGCTTCACCGCATCGCGTGGTATCACCGCCCGATAGAGATAATCCGTCCCGGTGTTTCTGGTGACCTTGGCTGAAGGAAACACCTTCTCGATGTCTCCATTGCGCCGGGCCCGTACAAGCAACTCAGTCGGGCCACAGTCCTTGCTGACGATGGACAGAAAGCAGTCGGAGTGCATTATCCACATAATTTCCCCTCCATGGTTTTGCTGATGTATGCAGCCACCAGCCGTTTTGCAAATCGGTGTTTGCGTGGCGGCGGGGTCGCCACCATCGGCAGCCCTCTAAAGTTCGGGCTGCGCAAGCGGCACGTCCGCTTCACCCCCCCAAGAACGGACTTCGTTGGTCAGATCGGTCAAGTCCGAAAAGTGCCACAAGCCGACATGTGCACCCTCATGCCGCCAACTCGTCGAGCAGGGTCTTCGCCTGCTTCAGGTCCGGCGTGTCGAAACCCTCGGTGAACCAGCCGTAGACTGGAGCGAGAAGTTCTCGGACCTGATCCCGCTTCCCTTGATCGCACCACAGCCGCGCCATGCTCATGGAAGCTGTGCAGCTCCCAGGACTTCGCCTGCTGTGCACGTGCGACGGCGCTGTCCTTACCGGTGATCTCAGCTCTTCGTGACGGCCACGCAGTCGATCTCGATATCGAACGGACCGGTCCACTCCGGGACGCAGAAGAAGATTCGGGCAGGCGGGTTCTTGGGGAAGTAGCGTTTGTAGATCTCGTTGAAGGTCTTGAAGCGCTCGGCGGATATGCAGAGCACGTTGCACTTCAGCACGTGATCGAGGTCCGACCCCGCCGCCTCCAGCGCTGTCTTCATTTGTTCGAGGATGCGCTCGGCCTGGCGCTCGAACGGGGCATGCTGCAGGAGTTCGCCGGTGTCCGGGTCGAAGGGCGGCATGCCGGACATGAACACCATGTTCCCAGCTCGGGTGCAGACCGAGACGGGAGCGCCCCATTTCTCAAAATTGGTGCTGAACGGTTCGACGCGGATGATCTCTCGTTCCATGGCTTTCCTCCTTTAAGGTCGCTTCAGATGACCAATTCGACTACTACATCGTTTGCACGAGGGCTGTGTTGTGCGTCACAGCAATTTGACCGCCAATGTCGCTGATGGGTCAAACTCCGACCTCGGGCCACATCCGAGCGAGGTCCGTTCATCCCCTCATAGCGGACATGCGACGACTACGGTGGCAGGTCCGCTTGGTGCCACAAGCAGACATCAGTTCGATTTTGACGGTGAGGACTCTAGGACGTTGTAAGCCTGTCGCGTAAAGCTTGACTGAGGCGGCTGTGCCGGACGCCATTTAGTTCGTGCGGTGCGGAGGCTTCTTCTTTCGATGCTGTGTCGGCTGCGTTGCCTTTGGAGGCTGCGGAGGTTGCGGCCAGTAGGCACAGCCGAAGCTACAGCCACAGCCGGCACCGCATCCGGCGGCCAGCCTTAGTTTTTGGAAGAGCGGTGATGGTCCAGCATTTTCCTTGTCGAAGACATAGAACGTCGCCAAACTGACGTCGGAGATCTCCTCCTCACCATGAAAGATTTCGTGCTTCTGCGAGGGCGGTGATGTATTCGCCGACGCTTCGCTAGTTGAGGCGCACGCACCGCTTGCCATCGAGAGAGACATGCCGGCAAACCCTAAGGCGGGTAAGGCTTTGCTCCGACGCTTGCCTATGGAAGAGCGCTTCGGCATGGCACAATTCTCCCACGTGCTTGGGCATACTGAACTAAACTGGCGTGATGAAATCCGACCGAGCTAGTTCCAGTAAAGACCAATGATGGCGGTGGAGGCTATGCCGACCCCGGCGGCGGTCAAGCCTTTGGCCAAGCGGGAAGCCGACTTCAGCGACGATAGATGACGGCCTTGATCCGATCTAGCTAAGTAGCCCCGTCCCGACCGAGTGTCCGCTTCGGGTCCAGGCTGTGTGAAAACGTGCACGCGCGGAGAACTCGCAGAATTGTTTTCTCTCTTTTCTTCTTCCGACGGTGACTGGCAGATCGCCTCTTCTCTTATTGAACGCAATCGAGACTAACTTTCTACGCGCAAGTTCGACGTCGGAGTTTTCACACAGCCTGGGTCAAAAACGGAAGTGACCCTGCTTCCTTGGCAAGTCCGTTCTAACCTCAGAAGCAGACGTCGTCAGACCACCCGGGCATGTCCGAAAAGTGCCAGAAGGCGATATCCCCGCGTCGTCGGCCATGTCCGCTAGGGCCATCGGTGCTTTGATCTATATCAACATACACGCACAATTAGCTTGCACTTTGATGGCTTCATCAAGTGTGCAAAAACGATGCGTCACTTTTGCAGTTTGGTTGCGTACACTTTTTTAACGCTTGCGGCCTGGACAGCTATGGGCAATCCACTGCAAGCAGGTACTGGCACCGTGCGCGTTCTCTTCGGCACGGCGGGGATTGTCGTGGGCGTTGGCCATGGCAAAGGCACGCTAACATTCCAAGGGAAAACGTATTCGTTTGAGGTTTCCGGTGCGAGCTTTGGCGCGACGCTGACGCAAACTGCCAGTGAGTTAGAAGGGCGGGCGCTGAACTTAAATACCCCCGAGGATCTCGCCGGCAACTATATCGCGGTCGGAGCCGGTGGGGCCATTGTGGGAGGAGCAGGCGTCGCGCGGTTGCGTAATGCGAAAGGGGTTATCTTGGTGGTTCGCGGCCCCAAATTGGGTGTGGGGCTCTCGGTCAATTTGGCTCGTGTCACGATAACAATGATGTGACAGCATTTGCTGTTGTTGCTGGTCCGGAGGACCCATGCATGACACTCGATCCGATCCACCAGTTCGAAATCAAAAACCTTTTCAAGATCGGCCAGATCGGCGATCAGGCCATCTACTTCACAAATTCCTCAGCCTACATGCTGCTCACGGTAGCGGTGATTTGCTTACTGACTGTTCGCGGCATGAAAGGCCGACAATTGGTTCCCGGGCGCTACCAGTCGATGGCCGAGTTGAGCTACGTGTTCGTGGCCAATATGATCCGCTCCACCGCCGGCGAGGATGGCATGAAGTTCTTCGCGCTGGTGTACTCGCTGTTCATGTTCGTTTTGGTCTCGAACCTGATAGGCATCATTCCTTCCACCTTCACCGTCGCAAGCCACATCATCGTCACGGCCGCGTTCGCGCTGCTCGTGTTCTTCACGGTGCTGGCCTACAGCTTCTACAAAAATGGGCTAAAATTCTTCAAGATTTTCGTGCCCCGGGCGTTCCGATCTACATCCTGCCGCTGGTTGTCGCGATCGAAATCATCTCCTTCCTGTCGCGGCCGCTCTCGCACAGCGTCCGTCTGTTCGCCAACATGCTGGCGGGTCATATCACGCTCAAGATATTCGCCGGCTTCGTCGCCCTGCTTGGCACCTCGCTCGGCGCGATTGGTTGGATTGGCGGCATTGTGCCGCTGGCGCTGACCGTCGCGCTCACCGCGCTCGAACTGCTGGTCGCGTTTCTGCAAGCCTACGTGTTGCGGTCCTGAACTGCATCTACCTCAACGACGCCCTTCATGCGGGACACTAAGTGGACCCGGAGAGCAAGGGATCGATTCCGCGATTTCTAGCAGCAAATGTCAATCGCTTGCTTGCTTAGGGACAGCGAACTCGGACTGGAGTCGCCTCAGCGCGGCGTAAGGCTTCACGCCGAAGTTCCACATGTCCGGCTCGGGTCAATTGCGTCACTTTGACCGCGCGCCGCTCACTTCCGGTCTTCCGCGATTAGCAGACATTCTCGGGGGCATTTGGCAAGTCTCAAAAGTGCCAATGGGAGAAGTTCCGGGTTAGCGGATAAGGCTGCCAGCCTGAGGCGACCGTGCCTGTAACTTCTTTCCGCCAGCAGGCCAACGTTGATCTACGTCAACGCTGCCACGGGAATTCCGTGACGCATCTCTTATGAGACATGTTGTGGGAGGCGCGCATGCCAGACGAGGCCACAAGTGCAATCGAAGCCGGAATACGGTCCGCGTTCACTGCATACTCCAGAGACGATGACCCCGACTGGAGGAGCGCTACTTGGGTCAAGCCCGAAGAATGCTCCCATTTGGCGATGAGCATTCTAAAGGAATTGGCTGCTAGGGGCTTTGAGATCGTCAGAAGGCGTAAGGCGGCCTTACTGCGCGAATATGATCGTGGTGGCGATGACAATCGGAGCCATTCCCCACGCATAAGAATGCTTCCGGCAGGAGGTAAGGATGCGGATCGCAGTCTTTGGAGCAAAGAATTACGAACGCAGATTGCTCGATGAGCTTAATCCTCGTCATAAGCATGAGATCGTCTATTTTGAGCCGCTGCTTGGTCCCGACACAGCAGTATTGGCAGCAGGATCTCCGGCGGTCGCCGTCTTCGTGAATGACCAAGTCGATGCCGACGTCATCAAGCAGCTCGCTGCTGGTGGCACCAAGCTAGTGACGACCCGCTCGACCGGCTACAATCAGATAGACCTCGCGGCCGCAAAGAAGAGTGGCATCAAGGTTACGCGAGTTACCAATTATTCTCCCAATTCGGTGGCCGAGCATGCGGTGGCGCTCCTTCTCGCGCTCAACCGCAAAATTCCCCGGGCCTATAACCGGACGCGCGACGGCAATTTCGAGCTCGACGGCCTCATGGGTTTCGACCTCGTCAACCGGACAGTGGCTGTGCTTGGAACTGGGAAGATCGGCACCATCTTTGGTCGGATCATGAATGGGTTCGGTTGCAAGGTGCTGGGCTATGATGCCCACCGCTCGCCTGAATTCGAGAAGATTGGCCGCTATGCCGGGGTGGAGGAAATTCAGGCGGATGCGGACGTCATCTCCCTCCATGTTCCGCTCACTTCGCAAACTAAGCATGTCGTCAATGCCAGGACGATAGCCAAGGTGAAGAAAGGCGCACTCCTGATCAACACAAGTCGCGGCGGTCTGGTCGATACCGAAGCGGCGATTGAGGGACTCAAATCCGGTCAGCTCGGCGGGATGGCGATCGACGTTTACGAAAACGAAGCCAGTCTTTTCTTCCAGGATTTGTCGGGCTCCATCATCGAGGATGATGTGATCCAGCGCCTCGTTTCCTTCCCGAACGTAATCCTCACGGCCCATCAGGCCTTCTTTACGCGCGAAGCGCTGGAAGAGATCATGAACACGACGCTTGCCAACGTCTCGGATTTTGCCGCTGGCCTGCCGCTCAAGAACGAAGTCAAGGAGCCGTGACCGTGAAAGCATTCCTCGTGATCGCGTCCGAAAAGCCGCGACCGCCACTGAAAGGATTTCCACGCGTCGCGGAAGGCTGCACGGTATGACCGCTTTGGGTCCAAAAACGGAAGCGACCCTGCTTCCTCGGCAAGTCCGTTCTAACCTCAGAAGCAGACGTCGTCAGGACCACCCGGGCACGTCCGAAAAGTGCCATGACCGGAAACGCTCAGCATGAGCGGAAAAGAAAGGGCACAACGATAATAAAAATTTACGTGTGGCGCCCTTGTGTTGGTGAGATACAATTCTCACTGACTGCAACGCCAGCAGGGCGTCGAACGATGACGCGTTGACGTCTGCCGGGCATAGCCGGTCTGGGCAGACCGGCATCGCGGAGCCAGTAGGACACCGACGGTCAGCGAGGCCGCGTTGAATATGAATCCATCCTGGTTTGGAGCGGGTCCGGCAAGTACGGGTCCGGTAAGTCGTGCGGGAGTGCTCGTCCGACTGGGCGCGATCGGTGCGGTGATGCTGAGCGTGGCCGGGGCGTTCGCCTACACGGGCGGCTGGCTCTCGCCAGCACGACTGACCCAGGACCGGATGATGGCGGCTTTCCAGGATGTCGACGGCATTCACGCCGGCTTCCGCCGCAACCATGCCAAGGGAATGTGCGTCACCGGCTGGTTCGAAAGCAGCGGGCAGGCAGCGGCACTGTCGAAAGCCGCTGTCTTCAGGCCCGGCCGCGTCCCGGTGGTCGGACGCTTCGCGCTCGCCGGCGGCATGCCCTTTCAGACGGATGCGCCTGCGACGGTGCGCAGCATGGCGCTGCGCTTCCTGCTACCCGGCGGCGAGGAGTGGCGCACCGGCATGAACAACATCCCGGTTTTCCCCGTGAACTCGGCGCGTGGCTTTTACGAACAATTGCTTGCCTCCAGCCCCGATCCAGCCACCGGAAAGCCCGACCCGGAGAAAATGAAGGCGTTTTTCGCCGCCCATCCGGAGGCGGAACAGGCGCTGGCGCTCATCAAGAAACGCCAGATCACCTCCGGTTTTGCAAACTCCACCTTCAACGGCCTCAACGCCTTCCGCTTCGTCGACGCCGCCGGCGCCCCCACTTCCGTTCGTTGGTCCATGGTGCCGGTGCAACCCTCCGCGGCTGAAAGCGCCGAGCGGTCAGCGGCAGAGGACAAGAACTACCTGTTCGATGCCCTGATCGCCCGGATCGCGCAGCATCCACAGCAATGGCGGCTGATGGTGACGATCGGCGAGGCCGATGACCCGACCAACGATGCGACGCTGCCTTGGCCCGCCAACCGCCGGCAGATCGACGCCGGCATGGTAACAATCGATCATGCATCGAGCGAGGACGGTGGGCGCTGCACCGCCGTCAACTACGATCCTCTGGTGCTGCCGTCCGGCATCGAGCCATCCGACGACCCGTTGCTGAGCGCCCGCTCGGCGGCCTACGCGCGCTCCTTCACGCTGCGTGCCGGAGAGGAGGGTGAGAAGCCGCCCAGCGCGGTCACACCGCAGGAAGTGGAAGCTGGAGGCAACTCATGACCACCCAGGCACGCTTCCCGGCTGCGTCCCGGCTTCTGCACTGGCTGATGGCGCCCATGATTGTGGCGATGCTGTTCATCGGCGTGGGCATGGCGGCTACGGTCTCCACGCGCTACGAACTGCTGGTCTCGATCCACCGGCCGCTCGGAATAACCATCTTTGTGTTGTGTGTGATTCGTATCGTGAACCGGTTCATCAATCCGCCGCCGGCGTTGCCTGATACGCTTCCATCGCTGCAGCGCTTCGCCGCCAAGGCATCGTACATCGTACTGTATGCGCTCATGTTCATCATGCCGCTGGTCGGCTGGGGCATGCTGTCGGCGGCGCGCTATCCGATCGTGCTCTATGGGCCGCTGCGGTTGCCACCGATCCTGCCGCATGATTTGACGCTCTATGCGTGGCTCCGCGTCCTCCATACCGATCTCGCCTACCTGTTCTTCGCGGCCTTCCTCGTGCACTTCGGTGCAGCGCTTTTCCACGGCCTGATCCGGCGCGATGGCGTGCTCGAGAGCATGGCGTCGTGGCGGTAAGCCGTTTGTAAGCGCGAGCCGGTTGTCGGTTGTTCAAACTTGATCTCGATCTCTGACGGCAAAGTTTGAACAAACCGGTTGCGGGACACACGCCTGGTTTCGTTGTGCAGCTTGCCCGACAGGCAAATCACGCGTGCTGCCGAACTGGGGCGTGTCCAGCCCCTTTTGAAAAAATATTCTGATTTTCCGAACACCCAAATCACTTCTATATTCACCGCCATCCAGTCCCACTCAGAGGGGCGTTGCGCAACGTCACCAGCGCGGGACGGGATGCGGTGGACGCGGATGGTGCTCCTGACGAGGGTGCTTGAGGCGGACGGCGAAGACGTGTGGTCCTGACACCCCGACGCTGGTGTCAAGCCGGTGGAGGCAACTCCGCCGGCGACGGTGGCAAGAAAGCCGATCACCGGGGAGAGCACGGTATAAGCCGTAAACCATTGCGCGGGGAATGCCGGGTGATTCCGGTGACTCGCTGTGAATACTCGTGTGCATACTTACTACCCATAGCGCACACGAGGCTGCGGGTGCATCGGGCATCCGGCATTCCCTGCGCCCTCTGATTGGAGAGGGCGGAACGAGCAGGCCAAACCTCGCGCAAATATGCGGCGAGATCGCGAAGCTGTGTTTACAAACGGCGGCTGCTATTTGAAATCAAGATTGGTGTGCACACAAAACACACTCGTCATGCCCGGACTTGATCCGGGCATCCATCCATCTTCGCAAGAAGTTTTTTTTGAAGAAGATTGATTGCCGGGTCAAGCCCGGCAATGACGACTTGTCGACATTCGCGCCGACCCATGGCTTGCTATGACGTGTATCGAATCCGTAAGGCAGGCAAAGCGCAACTTGCCCATCGTCGTCGTTCGCCAACGTTGTGGGCACGGCGCAAATGCGCCTTTGCTCACCCTGCAGGGCACTCTAATCGAACAGGCTCGATACCGACTCTTCCGACGCGGTGCGGCCGATGGCTTCCCCGATCAGCGCGGCGATCGACAGTGTGCGGATATTGGGCGCGCTGCGGACCGCTTCGGTCGGCTGGATCGAGTCGGTGATGACAAGCTCCTTCAGCCGCGAGCCGGTGATGCGGGCGGCGGCGCCGCCGGACAGCACGCCGTGGCTGATATAGGCGTAGACGTCCTTGGCGCCGTTGGCGAGCAGCGCGTCGGCGGCGTTCACCAGGGTGCCGCCGGAATCGACGATATCGTCGACCAGGATGCAGGTATAGCCGGCGCAATCGCCGATCACGTTCATGACTTCGGATTCGCCGGCGCGTTCGCGGCGCTTGTCGATGATGGCGAGCGGAGTGTTGATGCGCTTGGCAAGGCCGCGCGCGCGCACCACGCCGCCGACGTCAGGCGACACCACCAAGACATTGGTGAGGTCGAAGCGCTCCTTGATGTCGCGCACCATCACCGGCGAGGCGAAGAGATTATCGGTCGGGATGTCGAAGAAGCCCTGGATCTGGAGGGCATGCAGGTCGAGCGTCATCACGCGGTCGACGCCGGCCCGGGTGATCAGGTTCGCCACCAGCTTGGCCGAAATCGGCGTCCGGGAGCCGGATTTGCGATCCTGCCTGGCATAGCCGAAATAGGGGATCACCGCCGTGATGCGGCGCGCCGACGACCGGCGCAGCGCATCGGTGATGATCAGGAGTTCCATCAGATGGTCGTTGGCCGGAAACGACGTCGACTGGATGATGAAGGCGTCGGAGCCGCGGACGTTTTCCTGGATTTCGACGAAGATCTCCATGTCGGCGAAACGCCGGACCACGGCCTTGGTCAGCGGCACATGCAGCCAGTCGGAGATTTCCTGCGCCAAGGCCGGGTTGGAATTGCCGGCGACCAGCTTGATGGAGCCGTTCTTGGCCGACATCGTGGCTTCTCCCCGCGCCTTGCTGGAGACAATATTCAGCATATCGGGATACCCACAGAACCGGCGCGCGTTTCGACGAGCGAGGTGATATCAAGGAGGTGGCTCGGCTGGCAACCCGTCGGGTCAGGTTTTCCTGCGCAAAAACGGTAACGGGAGACTATTTCCTTAACGGGAGCTGTAGGCCAGGGCGCCGGATACATCCGAGGCGGGCGATATTCCTTCCGCGCTTGCCACCGCCGGGCCGCTTCGGCCCGGTTCGGAGGCCGGCGGCGGCTCATCCGCCGGTGCGGTTCCGTTGACCATGGCGGCGAGCCCGCTGAAGCCGGCCTGCGCGATCCGCCGCAGCACCAGATCGTCGGCCGCGGTCCAGGGGTCACGCCCGGCGTTGCCGGCCGGTTCCTCGCCGCTCAGCCGCAGCGCCCGCTGCTGGTTGCCGTCATAGACGTCCCAGACCCATGCGATCGAGGTGCGGCCGCCATGGCTGACCTGGGCGGCGAGATAGCTGCGTACGCGGAAGGAGGCCGTGCCGTCGCGGGATACGATCGAGAGGTTGCGCAGCTTCGATTCGCTGTCGAGGATGCCGACCATCCGGTCGAAGATCTGTGGCGGCGGGCCGTCGATCGACTCGAAGGCGACGGTGGGGCCGCTTCCGCCGCCGGCCATCGCGTAAGAGCCGCCCGCGGCGGCGCCGCCGGCGCAGCCGCCAAGCCCGCACGCCATCGCCAGCAGAATAGCGGCGACCGCGGCGCGCGGCGCAGTCCGCCCGGCCATGGCGGCCCGAAACAGTGTGGTGATGGTGTCCCTCATCGCGCCCCGAGCGATATCGTTAAAACACGTTAAGGTCTAGGGCAGGAATCCCACAATGCCATGATGAGGGTTCACGCGGATGCCGAAGCGCACCGACAATTTTCGTTTAAGTTGAAGCACTTCCGCGCGAAGCTAAGCTTCGAGAGCAATCGCATGCACATGCCGGCCATAATCCGGCTCGTTGCGATGCACCGAGCGGCGGTAGCTGTAGAAGCGCTGGTCGGAATAGGTGTCGACGCCGACATCGTCGATGACAAGGATGCCGGCGTTTTCGAGCCGCATCCGGATCAAGCCGGCCAGATCGAACATCGCGTGGCCCTCGCGCGCGGCGGGAATGAAGAACAGCGCATTCTCCGCGTCGGCCTCGATGAACCGCTCGACGAATTCGCCGCCGACTTCGTAAGAGTGCTGGCGGATCAGGGGGCCGATGGCGGCGACGATGCCGCCGCGTCCGGCGCCGAGTTTTTCCATGGCCTCGACGGTGGATTCCACGATGCCGGTCAGGGCGCCCTTCCACCCCGCATGCGCGGCGCCGATCACGCGCGCGTTCGGATCGGCCAGCAAGATCGGTCCGCAATCGGCCGTGGTGACGCCGATGGCGAGACCTTCGGTGCGCGTGACGATGGCGTCGGCGCGGGGCCGCGACGCGCCTTGCCAGGGTCCGGTGGCGACCACGACGTCAGGCGAATGGGTCTGATGCACGCTGAGAAAATGTTCCGGCATGACGCCCATCTGCCCCGCCATCCGGCGGCGGTTTTCCCTGACATCGGCGGGATCGTCGTTCGAGCCGATACCGCCATTGAGGCTTTCATAGACGCCGCCGGACACGCCGCCCTCGCGGGTGAAGAAGGCGTGGCGCAGGCCGGGAATGGCCGAGAGCAGCGGGGAGCCGAGCCTCATGGCAGTTCGTCCCTGGTGTCCGGCTGCTCGTCGCCGAACCCCGCCAGCGTCGTCAGGTGCGGTTCGGAGACCGCGAGCACCTTGAACATCGAGCCCATGCCCCCGCGGCCGCCTTCGGTCAGCCGTTTCAACGCGCCCGAAATGTCCTCGGAAACCTCATGGCTGGCCTTGGCCATCAGGGTCAGCGCGCGGGTTTCGATGCCGAGCCGCCTGAGGAAATCGCCCTGCTGCACCGGGCCATGCACGCGCGCGCCGAGATCGTCGGCGGCGCGCGCCAGCGCCTGAAAATCGACATGGGCTGTCACGTCGGCCTGGCCGGGATTGTTCAGGGGATCGGTGAAGCTGTGGCGCGCGATGGCCTGAAAGGTATCGCCGACGTCGCTGCGCAGGTGGCCATAATCGATGATCAGCGCCGCACCATCCTGGTCGCGCACCCGGCTGGCGATCTTCATGATCTCGGCGTCGGGCCGCCACTCGAATACGGCGCCGACCGGCGCGGCCTGCACCAGCGGCGGCAGCAGGATCTCGAAGCGCGGCACAGGCTCGGCGGCGGCGCCGAACACCAGCCTGCCGCCGGGGTCGATCTCCACCACGCGCTCGTGCCAGCCGGCCTCGCGCTTCACCACCTGGTGAATCGGCAGCACGTCGAAATATTCGTTGGCGAGAATGACCGCCGGACCGTCGGGGATGTCGTCGATGCCGTCGTGCCAGGCGATGTTGCGTACCCCCGACAGCGTCGCCCTCTGTTTTTCGCGCAGCACCGGATTGATCTCGACCAAATGGACGCTCAGCGCCTGATAGAGCGGCGGCAACACCCGCAGCGCGCGCAGGGCATCCGCCATCATGGTACCGCGGCCGGGTCCGAGTTCGATCAGCCGCAGCAACGACGGCGAACCGATCGCCTTCCATACCGACGCCGTCCAAAGCCCCAGCAATTCGCCGAACATCTGGCTGACTTCGGGCGCGGTGGTGAAATCACCCTCGCGTCCCAGCGGATCGCGCGACACATAATAGCCGTGCCTGGGATGGGTCAGGCACAGCTCCATGTAGCGCCAGACCGGCATCGGGCCGGACGACTTGATCAGCTTCTTGATCTCCGACTGGAGCGGCGAATACTCGGTCACGGCCTGCCTTGAACGGAGTTCGGTGGCTGCTTCGTCGCTTTCCGACGCCATGCCACCACAATAATGATCGCGCCTGCAATAATCATCGGTACCGACAACAACATACCCATGGTCAGCCCGCCC
Source organism: Bradyrhizobium erythrophlei (assembly GCF_900129425.1). Taxonomy (NCBI): domain Bacteria; kingdom Pseudomonadati; phylum Pseudomonadota; class Alphaproteobacteria; order Hyphomicrobiales; family Nitrobacteraceae; genus Bradyrhizobium; species Bradyrhizobium erythrophlei. The sequence goes on from NZ_LT670817.1 coordinate 1,257,484, forward strand.
CACAAAAATCCGAGCTGCGGGTCGGGCTCCCTGAAGAATTCGCCGGTGATACGCGCAAAACCGTAAAAGGCGATGAAGCTGCCGAGGATCAGCCCCGGCCGCTTCAGCGCGCCCATGCGAATCATCACCGCCAGCACCGTAAACAGCACGATTCCCTCCAGCCCCGCCTCGTAAAGCTGGCTGGGATGGCGCGGCAGCGGGCCGCCATTGGGAAATATCATCGCCCAGGGCAGGCTGGGATCCGCCGGACGTCCCCACAGCTCGCTGTTGATGAAATTGGCCAGCCGGCCGAGAAACAGCCCGATCGGCCCGACCGCGGTGGTGATATCGCCGAGCGACAGGATCGGAAGGTCGTTCTTCCGGCAGAACAAGATCACCGCGGCGACGCAACCCAGAAAGCCGCCGTGGAACGACATGCCGCCCTTCCACAATTCGAAAATTTCGGCGGGATGCTGGATGAAGAACGGGAGATTGTAGAACAGCACGTAGCCGGTACGGCCGCCGAGGATGATGCCGACCGTCACCCACAGGATGAAATCGTCGAGCTGCAGCAGCGTGATCGGCGCCGGCCCGCCCCACAGTCTTTCGTTCTTGATCAGCGCGCGGGCGTAAATCCACCCCAGCACGATGCCGCCGATATAGGCCAGCGCATACCAGCGGATCGCGATCGGCCCGATGGCGATCGCGATCGGATCGAACACCGGAAAGGCGATGGTGAGGAAGGGCATCGAGCCGGCTTATGACGCGAGGTTGCGGCGATAGAGCGCGAGCAGCCGTTCCCAATGCCGCTCGGCGGCATCGCGATGGTAAACCGGCCGCTTCGGAAACGCGAAGCCGTGATGGGTGCCGGGATAGACCTCGACCTCGGCATTGGCGGAATCGTCGTTCATCGTCTGCCTTACCTTCTCGATGATTTCCATCGGCGCATAAACGTCGGTTTCCGCGCAGCCGAAATAGAGCTCGGCCTTGGACTTTTTCCCCGCAAGATGCGGGCTGTCGGGCTGGTCGGTGGCCAGATGGGTGCCGTAGATCGATGCGGCGGCCTTGACGCGATCTGGAAAATGCGTCGCCGCGTTGATCGCGTATCGTCCGCTCATGCAGTAGCCGACGGTACCGACAATTTTCGCATTCGCGGCCGGCTGCGTGTCGGCATAGGCGAGCAACGCGCGCGTATCCTCCATGACCAGGGGAATGTTGATCGAGTTCATGAATCCGAACATCCGCTTGCGCTCGGGCGCTTCCGGATCTGGCGGTATCGGACCCAGCTCCATCACGCCGGAGCGGTAATACATATTGGGCAGCATCACGTAGTAGCCTGATGTGGCCAGCCGGCGCGCCATGTCGCGCAGTTCCTCGCGGATCGCAGGGGCGTCCATGTAAAAGATAATGACGGGAAACGGGCCGCCGCGCTCGGGATGGGTGATGAAGGTGGTGGTGTGGCCGTCCTTGGTGGGAATTTCGATCTGCTGGTCGATCATGGCGCGTTCGTTCTCGCGGTTTGTGGTTTCTTGCCTCGGCGTTCGATACGATTGCAAGGAAACCGGAACATGACAAGGCGACTTGCCGCGTGAAGAGGGCAACATCGGCCTTGAACCGCGCCGTCCGGATCGCCATTGTGTGGTTGATCGAACCGCGCGCAGCCGACCGGAGATTTCAGGGATGACCCAGACCAGCAATCGCTTTTTCGACGAGATCGGGCGTCTGATGAACGATGCCGCGGGCGCCGCCCAGGGCGTCAAGCGCGAGGTCGATACCGTGGTCCGGAATCAGGCCGAAAAAATCCTGCGCGACCTCGACATCGTCAAGCGCGAGGAGTTCGAGGCGGTCAAGGACATGGCGCGGCTGGCGCGCGAGGAAAACGAGGCGCTGAAGGCGCGCATCGCCGTGCTGGAGGCCAAGCTCGGCGCCTCGCCATCGGCGCCGGACAATGGCAGCCTGAAGACGGACGGTTAGAGCATTCGTCGTGTTGAGCGTCATGGCCGGGTTCGTCCCGGCCAGCCACGTCTGTGCGACCGAGAGAAAGTAAGACGTGGATGCCGGCACGGGGCCGGGCATGATGGAGCTGTCGCTTCCCCCTGGACCCGCAGAAAAATCCCTGCATTTCCTTGTCATTTCCGGGCTTTGGGGCTAGAACCCCGCCACGTCCGCAGCCCCCGCACCCCTGGAGGCTTGCTGCGGCGGCAAATGGGGCCGCGATGCGGCCTTTAACTTTTTGAAAACAAGGACTTAGGCAGATGGCGACCGTCAAGGAATTGAAGGCGACCGCACGTCCGGCAGGCGGCAAGGGGGCCGCACGGGCAGAGCGTCGCGCCGGGAGAGTGCCCGGAGTGATCTATGGCAACGACCAGCCCCCCGTGACCATTTCGGTCGACGATACCGAGTTGCGCCAGCGTATCCTGGCGGGGCGGTTTCTCACCACGATTTACGACCTCGATCTCGAGGGCAAGAAGCACCGCGTGATTCCCCGCGACTTCCATCTCGATCCGGTGCGCGATTTCCCGCTCCATGTCGATTTCATGCGGCTCGGCGAAGGCGCCACCATCCGCGTCAGCGTTCCCCTGCGCATCCAGAGCGCGGAAGCCGCACCCGGCGTGAAGCGCGGCGGCACCGTCAACATCGTTACCCACACCATCGATCTGGAATGTTCGGTCGATAACATCCCGCAATATATCGAGGCCGATGTCAGCGGCCTGGAAATCAGCCACTCGCTGCATCTGTCCGATATCAAGCTGCCGCCCGGCGTGCGTTCGCTGTCGCGCGAAGACGTGACGCTGGTGACCATCGTGCCGCCGTCCGGCTACGCCGAAGAAATCAAGGCCGCTGCCGCTGCCGCCGCTGCCGGTCCGGCATCTGCGGCTGCTCCCGGTGCTGCCCCGGCGGCCGGCGCTGCGGCTGCCCCCGCAGCTGGCGCGGCTCCCGCGGCTGGCGCGAAGGCGCCTGCTGCCGGCGCCAAAGCGCCTGCCGGCGGTGGCGACAAGAAGAAGTAATCGGGCGCGGGATGCCGCGTCATGCGCCTGTTTGTTGGTCTCGGCAATCCCGGCGCGAAATACGCGCATAACCGGCACAATATCGGGTTCATGGCCGTCGGTGAAATTGCGCGGCGTCATGGTTTCGCACCATGGCGCCGGCGCTTTCAGGGCGAGACCGCGGAAGGCACGCTCGATCAGGAGCGGGTGATCCTGCTCCGTCCGCTAACCTTCATGAACGAATCCGGGCGCGCGGTGCAGGAGGCCGCCGGCTTCTTTAAGCTCGCGGCCGGCGAGATCACGGTGTTTCAGGACGAACTCGAACTGCCACCGGCCAAAGTGCGGGTCAAAGTCGGCGGCGGCATTGCCGGCCACAACGGCCTGCGTTCGATCTCGGCGCATATCGGCAACGACTATCGCCGCGTGCGGCTCGGGATCGGCCATCCCGGCGTCAAGGAAATGGTGCACGGCTACGTGCTGTCCGATTTCGCCAAGGACGAGCGTGGCTGGGTCGAGGCTTTGTGCGAGGCGGTTGCCGATAACGCCGGCCTGCTCGCCACCGACCGCGATTCGACGTTCCAGAACAAAGTGCATCTGGCGATGCAGGCCAGGGGATTTTTCGATGAGGACGACGACGGCGAGAAATAAAGCATGACTTGTCATCGCCGGACTTGATCCGGCGATCCATCATTCGAAGCAGATGGATACGCGGCTCAAGCCCGCGTATGACGGCCTGGATACACTCACTCGCAGCGATGTCGCGCGAAGGATCGGGAAGCAATGGGATTCAAATGCGGTATCGTCGGATTGCCCAATGTCGGCAAATCGACGCTGTTCAATGCGCTGACGGAGACAGCGGCGGCACAGGCGGCGAATTACCCGTTCTGCACCATCGAGCCGAATGTCGGCGAGGTCGCGGTGCCCGATCCCAGGCTCGACAAGCTCGCCGCGATCGCCAAGTCGGCCCAGATCGTCCCGACCCGGCTGACCTTTGTCGATATTGCCGGCCTGGTGCGCGGCGCCTCGAAGGGCGAGGGCCTCGGCAACCAGTTTCTCGCCACCATCCGCGAGGTCGACGCGGTCGCCCATGTGGTGCGCTGCTTTGAAGATTCCGATATCACCCATGTCGAAGGCAAGATCGCGCCGCTCGCCGATATCGAGACCATCGAAACCGAGTTGATGCTCGCCGATCTCGACAGCCTGGAAAAGCGCGTCGACAATCTGGCCAAGAAGGCCAAGGGCAACGACAAGGAAGCCAAGGAGCAACTCGACCTCGTCAACCGCGCGCTGGTGCTGTTGCGCGAGGGCAGGCCGGCGCGGTTTCTCGAGCGCAAACCCGAGGAGGAGCGCGTCTTCGGCATGCTCGGGTTGTTGACCTCGAAGCCTGTGCTGTATGTCTGCAACGTCGAGGAAGCTTCAGCCGCCAGGGGCAACAAGTTTTCGGAGGCCGTCGCCGAACACGCCAAAAAAGAAGGCGCGGTCGCGGTCACCATCTCGGCCAAGATCGAATCGGAGATCGCGACGCTGTCGCGTGAGGAGCGCACCGAGTTCCTCGATACGCTCGGGCTGGAGGAAGCCGGCCTCGATCGGCTGATCCGCGCCGGCTATCAGCTGCTTGACCTCATCACCTATTTCACCGTCGGCCCGAAGGAGGCGCGGGCCTGGACCATCCACCGCGGCACCAGGGCGCCGGCCGCCGCGGGCGTGATCCATACCGATTTCGAAAAGGGCTTCATCCGCGCCGAAACCATCGCGTATGACGATTACGTCGCGCTCGGCGGCGAAGCCGGCGCCCGCGACGCCGGCAAGCTGCGGCTGGAAGGCAAGGAATATGTCGTCGCCGACGGCGACGTCATGCATTTCCGGTTTAATAATTGATTCTCCGCAAATGACGCGGAAGCCTAATGCCCCGAGCCTTGGTCGCGGATCGCGCCGAGATGCTCGTTGATGCGAAACACGATCAGGACGAATTCCGCGGCGATCCGCGAAAATACCACCCCGACCACCACGCTGGCGATCGAGGACAGCAGCACAATGAATCCGCCGAACGGGCTGATCGCCATCGCGGCCAGCCCGGAGAAAATGCCGGAGATGCCGAGCAGCGCAATCAACGCGATGACCAGCCAGTAAAAGGTCTTGATGATGGTGGGCGTGATGAAGCGGTCCCACTGAAACAGGTCCCGAAATTCAAACATCGGTCGTTCTCCCCCGGCAAGTCGAATATCAGTTAAAGTCCAAATCTGGCTTAAGTCATTGCAGGGCCTAGCTCCGAATGGTGTCCCGGGCAAGATCAGCGGCGGGCACCGGAGCACGGTGCCCGCCCCGCGGAGCACGAGCCATGCGGGCAGGCGGGTTGAGATTGCCGTAAATAACGGCCACAATCGGGCTTCCCCTTAGGCAATCCCCATCATGACGCTGACCTTTGAAGATTTCCCGCCCGGCCATTTCGGTCAATTCGGACCACGCCGCGTCACGCGCGAGGAGATGCTGGCGTTTGCCGCCGAATTCGACCCGCAGCCGATGCATCTCGACGAGGAGGCCGCTTCGCGATCGATGCTGAAGGGTCTCTCGGGTTCGGGCTGGTACCTGTGCTCGATCATGATGCGGATGATGTTCGACGGTTATATCGGCCGCACCGCGTCCATGGGGTCGCCGGGTGTCAACGAATTGCGCTGGCTGGCGCCGCTTCGCCCCGACGACGATCTGATGCTCGATGTCGAGGTCGCGGAGGCAAGGATTTCCCGGAGCCGTCCCGAGACCGGCATCGTGACGTTCAAGGGCGTGGTGCGCAACGCGGCGGGGCAGGCGCTGTGCGAGATGGTCTCGCCGATCATCGTGCGGCGGCGCGCCACACCGGAGCAGGCCGGCTGATGCGATTTTTCGAGGACATCGAGATCGGGCAGCGGCGTGAACTGGGATCGTTCACCTTTACCGCCGAGCTGATCAAGAAATTCGCCGGCCAGTTCGATCCGCAGCCGTTTCATCTCGACGAGGAGGCGGGGCGCAAATCGCTGTTCGGCGGGCTCGCGGCGTCGGGCTGGCATGTCGGATCGGTCTGCATGAAGCTGTTGGTCGCCGACGGCCAGCGTCAGGCCAGGGAGGCCGCGGCGCGCGGCGAGAAGATCGCGACCTGGGGGCCGTCGCCGGGTTTTCGCGAACTGCGCTGGCTCAAGCCGGTGCTGGCCGGCGACACCATCAGTTTCCAAAGCGAGGTCGAATCGCTGCGCACCTCGGAGAAGCGTCCCGAATGGGGCATCCTGCAGGCCCGCAACACCGGCACCAATCAGCGCGGTGAACTGGTGTTTTCGATTCTGGCGACGGCGTTCGTGCCGCGCCGGAACGCCGGCGCCTGAGCGGCCTCGCTGCACCAGATGGAACGAACTTCCCGCTAACGCATTTTGAACCTTGTCCCCCGCATAATAGACGAGGGGATATATTGAGGGGACGACAATGGCAGACCGCAACGGCCTGAAATTTGTGGGCTTTGTTTTCGCGACCGTGACGCTTGCGGTGATGCTGGCCACCGGGATGGTGGTGAAGGGTTATGCCGACGGCGCCTATACGCTCGATGGCGCGCCGATCGCCAGCCGGTAAGCTACGCTCCGCTAACCATAGCGGCCGAATTCGCCGCGAAGCCTCGCGAATCAGCGGCTCCAGATCAGCGTCAGAAGCGCCACAGCTACGATCAATAATCCGACGAATCGGATCATGATGGTTCCCATCCGGTGCGGCGAACTCCGCAACGGAATCGGATCGGTATTGTCAGGCCGAATGCTCTGCATGAAGATTTGTCCCCCGATAGTGCCTGCTCTTGGTCGCAGCCGGAGCCCGACACGTTCAAAGACATCGCAGCCAAAATGAAACCGCCGCGCTTCCCCTAGGGGGAAGGCGGCGGCAATAATGCCTGGAAACGATACGGCTCAGCTGTTGCGAAGGCCGTCCGCCGTGCGTTTCCACTGCGACACGTTGTCGGCGATCATGCGCGTGGATTTCATCGCGGCCTGACTGAGCTGGGCATAGCCGGAGATCTCGCGCTGGACGCGCTGACCTTCGGAGTGCAGCAGGTCGCGCAGGGCTTCGAGTTCGCCGATCAGATTTTCGATTTCCGAGAGCGAGGTTCCGGCGACGCGCTGGATCAGCGAGTTGACGTTGTTGACGGTGGCCTCGGTATTCGGCTCGAGCGCCGTCTCGCTGCTCAGAATGCTCGGCCCCGGGCGGCGCAGATAGGCGACGTCGTTACGGACGAAGTCACGGATGCCGGCCTCGACCTCCGAGACCGCGGCGAGATCGTCGACCTCAGTTGACTCAACTTTTTCGGAACGAATGGCTGTCATCGGCTAATTCCCCTGGTTCGCGTGTGATGCCAGCGCGGGTGTCCCCGCACGACGAAAGTAACGCAGCGCCATCAGGGCTGCTGAATTTGACCGCATCGCGGCCAATATGCGGCAATGCGCGATCTTTCATGGGGTGTGGCGGAATCGCCGACTACCAGCTGCGCTTGAATCCGGCGGTGAGACTCTTGTTGGCGATACCGAGCGGCGTTTCGCCGATCGAGGCCGACAGGCTAACGTCGCCGAACAGCTTCTGTTCGGCGCCGATCTTGCGCAGCCACCGATCGTCGGTGGTCGAGAGCGTCTGGCCGGCGACGAAGCTGGTGCCGGTGTCGGCGATGCTCAACTTCGCCGATTGCTCGGTTTCATAATTTCGCAGCGGGCGTCCGGCGATGCCGGGCGCCGGCACGATACCCTGCTGAGTGACGTTGTAGCCGTTCTGCAAGGTCAGCGAATACGGCCCGTTGAGCGGCAGCGATTTGCTCAAGGAGGTGCCGAGCTTGCTCTGCTCCTGCGCCGGATCGACGCGGGCTTCGACCGCGGTCTTGTCCCAGATCGAGCCGACGCCGGGTGCCGTGATCGCCGCCCACGCCGTGCCGGAGGATTGCGGCACGCTGCCGCCGTTGGCCAGTTTTTCCGACAGCAGTTCGGAGCCCGTCAGGGTTTGCGGCTGCCGGGTGACGGTCATGTCGGCGCCGATCCGGGTATCCCAGAATGGCGAAAGCGGCTGCTTCACCGACACCGCGGCCGCGCCGTTCGGCGTGTCTTTGGACGACCACGACATTTCGGTGCTGGCTCCCGCCTGCGGCGCAAGGCGCGCCTTCGACGCGGGGCCCGCGGTCAGGGTCGAGGCGTCGACATTGAGCTGGCTCCAGTCGAGCTGCAGATCGCGGATGTCGGTTTCGTCGGCATCGGCCGCCGGAGCAGTGTCGGCCTTCGCCACATCGGGATTTTCGTCGGCAGGCACCGTCTGCGCGCCGGCCTGCAGCCCCGATGCCGCGCTGAAGCCGGCCGCCAGCAACAGCAGCACAACCCAACCGTGTGGTGTCCTGGAAGTCATAACCCCCGCCCGTATGCCCTGAGCATACACCCTGCACGTGCATCAGCGCGAAATTGTGGCGGGAGATTTCCGGCATTGCGAATCCAGACGCCGTCATTCCGGGATGGTGCGTTAGCACCAGACCCGGAATCTCGAGATTCCGGGTTCGATGCTTCGCATCGCCCCGGAATGACGACTGCCGACTACGACGCGGTTTCGCATCGCCCTGGAATGACGACTCCGAACTACGACGCGATTTTCGGCAGATGAATCGGATGTCCGAGCGTCTGCTCCACCAGATCGAAGCTGTCGAGGAGAACGCGCATGCTGAGCAGCCGGCCGGCCCTGAATCGCACGAAATGGGCGATCCGCAGGCTGATCGGCTTGTTCGAGTCCACCGCGGTCAGCGAATAGCGCATCATCGACGCCGCCGAATCCACGCCCAGCATCACGGTCTCGCGCTCGAACTTGCGGACCTGGAAATTGTCCGCGATCTGCCCGACGACGTCGAGCACGGCGGCCTTGCCGCGGCGCGCGCCGAGAAACGGAAACATGTCGATCGGGCCGTAGATCGCCCAGTCGACGTCGTCGTCGAGCAGGGCTGCGAGGTCTTCGGGCCGGCGTTCACTGAGCGCGCGATGCAACGCGCGCGAAAAACGCCAGAGGCTGTGCTCTGTCATGGTGTCTTAGTCCTGAATGATTGAAAAATCAGCAAGCGGCCCCTGATGGCGCGTCATTGGCGACGCCCGGCCTAGTTGCTGCACTTCATCGTTGAGGCCCGAAATAACGGCGTTTGATCAAAACGCAACGGGCATTTTTGCATTGCACAAATGCGATCGATTCTGGTTTACCGGTCGTAGCGGCCGGCCGGCTGCCGCTCGACGGCGATTTCGGCATCGCGAACCGCGATCACGCCGAACAGCAGCGCCCCGCCGAGTCCGCCGATCGCCGCGCCAAGCGGCATGAAGGTGAAGAACACCAGCATTCCGCTATAGCCTTCGAATCCGGTGGTATTGAAAATCTCGACCCAGGCGAGCCCGGCGCCGATGCCAAGCGCGGCGCCCCCGAGCGCGCCCAGCAACAAACCCAGCAGCACTAGCAATGCGATTTTCATGGATGTTCGCCCGTGGATGCCCGCAACACCTCATGGTTGTGTCGCGACTGGACGCGGCGAGGTTCAATGCTGCGATGAAAATCGGGGTTCGACCGTCATTCCGGGGCGCGGCGAAGACGCGAACCTCAGATGCGCAATTGCGCATCGGGGAATCCTTGGATTCCGGGTTCGCTCGTTTCACTCGCGCCCCGGAATGACGGGGCCAATAATCGCCGCGCCCCGGAATGACAGGGCATGCCGACGCCCTCTTATCGCATCGCCTCGCGCACGCTGTGGGCGTAGGCGCCGGTCAGGTCCTGGCCGAGCAATTGCTGGAGGAAATCGAACGAATCGAAAAACGAGCGGTGGATCAGGATGCGGCCGCCGCGCAGCGTAAAGAATTCCGCGATTTCCATGTGCACGACGCGGTCGTCGTTGCGCTTGCGCAGGCTGACATACTGAATCGTCGCGACCTTGTCGCCGTCGACGGCGAGGAATTTGATGTCGTATTTGCGGCTCGAGTAGCGCTGCTGCTGGGTCCGGATCGCCTGCTCGACCCAGTCCCTGCCGTGCTTGTGTCCGAGGTGCGGGAACAGTTCGATCGGCGCAAAGGTGATGCTGTCGAGCTCTTCATCGCAGCACGCCACGGCGCCCTCGATATCGCCGGAATAGAACGCATCGAGAAATTTCAGCACGCGCTGCCGGTGAATATCCTCGACCATTGTTTTTCTCCGCCGGTGTTGGGCCCGACCGTATTGCGGATTGCACTGTGAACCGAATTGCGCGGCGATCAATCGGCAAAAATGACCTAGCGGCTTGAGGCGCCGCAGGTCGAAAACCGCTCACAACCCATGAGTGCAATTTGGCGGTGATGCTCTTGAGGGCCTGGCCGGCGATGGCGTCCTGCTGCCGCTCGAAGATGTCTGTTTGTTTCCGCGGCCGCTATGCGCATCGTGCCGCTCGCGCCATTCGCGATGGCGCAACGCTCGTGCGAGACGCCGGGCGACTCTTCTCCGTCATGGCCGGGCTTGTTTGTCCCGGCCATCCCCCTCTGTGCCTGCCGCAATTCCGTCAGGCCCGTGGATGCCCGGCGCGGGGCCGGACAGGGCGGCTCCTGTCGCGCCGGCTTCAGCGGCGGCGTTCGGGTCAGCCGCCAGGGTCCGACCAGGGCCCGCGAAGCGCTCTCGCGACGATCCGCAAAAACCCGGCGTCAGCTCTTCTTGCTGTTGGGGCTCTGGCCCGCCGGCGTCTTGCCGGCCGCGAACGGATTGACCGGCGCCGCGCCGCCCTTTTTGAGGTTCTTGTCGGCCTTCGGTTTCTTCTTTTCCTTGTTGCTGCGCATCTGACCCTTGGCCATGGCGATCTCCCTTGCGCCCGGATTGAAAGACTCGGCGCCGCCTAAGAATAGCAAATCCGCCGGCTTTTGTAAGCAGGGGCGCGGCAAACCGCGAGGCCGGCGCGGCCGCCAAATCGACGCCGGCGGCCTCGCCTGCGGCTTCGCAGCCCGTATCCTTCGGCGAGGAGGGCAGGGTTCAACGTCCCTCCGTCAGGGGAGAAGCAGTCATGAAATCCGTTGCCTGTAAATCCATTGTCCGTCTTGTCGCCGCCGGCCTTATGATAGCGCTGCCGGCCACGGCACATACGCCGCAGCAAGCGCCACACCAGCTCTACGGAGAAGGCGACCTCAAGCTCGAAAGCGGCGAGGCGATCAATGATTTCTCGATCTCCTACGTCACCCACGGCACGCTGAACGCCCAAAAATCCAACGCCATCCTGATGGTGACGGCGATCTCCGGCAATCACCACCGGCTCGACTTCATGATCGGCCCCGGCAAGGCGCTCGATCCCGGCAAATATTTTATCGTCTGCACGGGTGCGATCGCCAACGGGCTGACGACGTCGCCGAGCAACTCGAAAACCCAGCCGCGGATGAGTTTTCCAAAGTTCACCATCCGCGACATGGTGGAATCGCAATACCGGCTGATGAAGGAAAAATTCGGCATCGACCATGTCGTCGCCGTGGTCGGGCCGTCGATGGGCGGCATGCAGACGCTGCAATGGGGCGTCAGCCATCCCGGCTACATGGACGCGCTGGTGGCGATCGTGCCGCTGGCGAAAACGCCGCCCTGGAGCGTGGCGGTCATGGAGGCCTCGCGCAAGGCGATCATGGATGATCCGGCCTGGAAGGACGGCAATTACGACGCCCCGCCGGAAAAAGGCATCCGGCTGTGGCGCGACATCGTTACCCTGCTGGCGGCGCGCACGCCCGACATGTACACGGTGCAGTTCAAGAACGGCCTCGATGTGTTGCCCTGGATGGAGCAACAGGAAACCGCCGCCCTGAAGGCGTTCGACGCCAACGACTGGATCTACCAGAGCTGGGCCTATGACCGCCACGACGTCGGCACCACGCCCGGCTTTGGCGGCGACACCGCGAAGGCGCTGGCCTCGATCAAGGCCAAAACGCTGATCCTCACCGGCACCAAGGATCTGCTCAATCCGGATTTCGAGCCGAAGGAAATGGGCAAGAATATTCCTGATGTCAGGATGATGACGATCAGCCCCGGAACGGTGACCGGCCACGCCTCCGCCGGCGAATTCAATCCAGCGGATGTGGAGTTTCTGAACCGCGAGACGGGCGCGTTTCTCGATGAGGTGACCGGCGGGAAGCGGATGGAGTAGGGATACGCGTGCCCCGGATGCCGCGCAGCGCGCCGCCCTTGCGGCGTGGTGCGCTGCTGATCCGGGGCCCATCCGTGTTCGGCGGATTCCTGGGTCCCGGCTCCGCGGAGCAGCGCGAGCGCTGCACCGCGTCCGGGACACGAGGTGCGGCGCTGCTCCACCATCGATCGTCATACCCCGCCACCGGGTCTCGCCTGCGGCGAGTCCGATGACAGGCTCCGAGAAGCAATCCAAAACCTCCGCCATCATTGCTCCAATACCCAGATACGCGTCCGCATTCTCGCGGCGCGATGCACCCGAGGTTTGCCAAAAACATCCGCCCTGAAAACAGAGGGCGTGGGGAATGCCGGGCGCCCGATGCACCCGCAGCCTCGTGTGCGCATGGGGTAACAAGTATGCACACGAGTATTCACAGCGAGCCACCGGAAAACACCCGACATTCCCGCACGCAATGGTTTACGGCTTATAGCGTGCTCTCCCCGGTGACCGGCTTTTTGTCACCGTCGTCTTCGGATTAACGGTTTGTCGGTACCCGGTTGGGCCGAAAACCTCCGTCAACTTGACGCCAGCGCCGGGGCGTCAGGACCACACGTCTTCGCCGTACGCCTCAGCGCCGTTCGTCAGCCTGCCGCCGATCGCTCACAGGCCGAAGCCCGCCCTGCCATCACGTGTCATGCCTGACGCTGCTGCGTCCACCGCATCCCGCCCCGCGTTCGTGACGATCGCGCGAGCGCCCCTCTGATCGGGACGGGACGGCGAAGGAGATAAACTGATTTGCGTCTTCGGAAAAACAGAATATTTTTTCGAAAGGGGCTGGACAGGTTTTTTGATTTGCCCGTCAGGCACGGGAATTCAGGCGTAATCTTTCATGCGCCCGTCATTCCGGGGCGAGGCGCAGCCTCGAACCCGGAATCCCCCCATTAGTGGCTATGGATTCCGGACCTGCGCCGGGAGGCGCATCCCGGAATGACCGGTTTACCGTATGTCGAGCGAAGCCAGAAATTCCTCGGCCTGCTCATGCGTCGGAAAGCGGCCAATCTCGCGATAATCGGGATCGTGCTCGGCCGTACCGGGCGAACGAATCACAATTCGCCTCCACCAGGCTCACTGACCTCGCATATCCCCTTGCGCTGCCGACCTGCACCGATCTAAGCAGCCATTAGTCCCGCGTCTCTAAGGCTTTGAACCTGTCGCGCACGATCCGCACCTTGCCCCTGTGAGAATTCCCCAAACGCAGCGCGCGCAAACGTTCGGCACTGATCCTTGTTACATCGAAGGAGCTTATAGATTTCGTTGTCGATAAGAGCATTCTCTAGGGCGCTCAAGCCGGCCGCAGCGTGTAATGAGCCATCAAAGATCTCGCGATCCCAAAACAACTGAACTGCATCGACTAGCCATCGCTGTCGAAGATCTTTTGGCTGAAGCCTTCCTTTTGTTAGCACGCCCGCGCTTCTGAGCATGTATCGATAGTTCGTGAAAACTTTCCGCTGGGTAACTGGCTCCGCTTCGATATGGTTCTCAATAAAACCGAATAATTTCCCGTCCAGAAACGCACCCTCGGCCCAGTCGTCCTTAAGCCACGCATCAGTTAGTATTAGCTCGTTGGCCCATCCCGCGACCCTTCCGTCGGGCCAATGTGAATTTCGCCACTTCCCCGAATTAGCCAAGTGAAACGAAAAGAGAGCCAGTTGCGCGAATTGTTGACCATACGTTGATCGACCAAAAAAGATAGGCTTGCCAAGCGATGTCGAGGCCGTGGTAAGCGACCACGGGTAATTCGAAGTCATCGGGCACCGGACTTTCTGAATCGGTTTCTTCAAATGCCCACAGTCGATGCTGACCGTCGATTACCTCCAATGGTGGCAGTTGGCTTTGCGATAGCGAGTCGATGGATGGAATTACCAGCGTGTAGGGAGATCCAAATCCTTTCTTGATCGTAATAACGTGCTCGGCATTAATTGTTTGACCGTGTCGCTGATCACCCGGGCGCAGAATATTCACAACTATCGCAGTTGGGAGCCAGCCGGGTTTCCGCAGCGACGCGAACTCCTCTCTGTTTTGGTCGGCCCTCAGGTCGCCGTACGGGTATCCATATTTGACGTAACGCTGAATTCGTGCAGTCCGGCTTTCGTCTCTTCTCCGTTGAATTCCTTCGGCAACATCGCCATCTCTGCGCCTTCGATAGACGTCAGATATTCGTCTTAGGTCCGCTGCCTTCATTGAAAAGAGATAGATGTGTGGTTCTGGCCTTCGTCTGTGGGCACTAATTTCGTAATCGTATTGATCCCATTCTTTGAGCCACTGCTTAAATCGAATAGCAGGAATCTGCATCGGGATGTTGCTCCGCAATATCTTCAAACAAGTACGATTGTACTGAGACGGCTTACAACTTTCGAGTTAATAATTGGAACTAGACATCAAGCGCTGCATTCCTGCTTCAGAATGCTCAGCGGGAATACACCGATACAGGATCCCTAGGTTTCACCTCTTCTTCCACCCCCCCCGATGCCCCGGCGCGCCTCCGCTGGAACGGGGGGCCGGGCCGAATTCGGGGCCGAATTGGCGCGAGTCGGTCGGCTGGAAGATTTTGCTGCCGCTGGCCGGGGTCGATTCGTCGCGCGAGGGTTTGCGCGTTGAAGCGCGGTTGGGACGGAAGGGCAGGGACTCGGGGCCGTGCATTTCGTCGAGATGGGGTTTGTGGACGCGGGACGACGAGGCACTGTCGTCGTTGAGAGATTTCACCCCACCCCGCGCGCTTACAGCGCGCGACCCTCCCCCTCCAGGGGAGGGTGAAGAGGAGCCGCGCGGGGTGTTGTTGCCGCCGCGCTTGGCCGACTGTTGCGGCAGGTTTGCTGACTCGCCGTATTTCTTCATCCCGGCATAGGCGCCGGCCTTGCCCTGCACGGTGCGCTGTTTCGCGGTGGGATCGTCGACCACCGCAAGCTCTGTGGCGCGCAGGCGCTTGACTTCATCGCGCAGGCGCGCGGCTTCCTCGAAATTCAGGTCGGCGGCGGCCTCGCGCATGCGAGTTTCGAGGTCGCCGAGCACGGCTTCGAAATTGTGCCCGATGCTGATGACGTCATCGGCCATGCCGCCGCCGCCGATTTCCACCAGCACATGGTCGCGCTCGTAGACGCTGTTCATGATGTCGCCGATGGATTTCTTGATGCTTTCGGGCGTGATGCCGTTGGCGGTGTTGTATTCGACCTGTTTTTCGCGGCGGCGGTCGGTCTCGGCGATGGCGCGCTCCATCGAGCCGGTGATCTGGTCGGCATAGAGGATCACCCGTCCGTCGACGTTGCGCGCGGCGCGGCCGATGGTCTGGATGAGCGAGGTCTCGCTGCGCAGAAAACCTTCCTTGTCGGCGTCGAGGATCGCGACCAGCGCGCATTCGGGAATGTCGAGGCCCTCGCGCAACAGGTTGATGCCGACCAGCGCGTCGAACGCGCCGAGCCGCAAATCCCTGATGATCTCGATGCGCTCGATGGTGTCGATATCGCTGTGCATGTAGCGCACGCGAATGCCCTGCTCGTGCAGGTATTCGGTGAGATCTTCCGCCATCCGTTTTGTCAGCACGGTGATCAGGCTGCGATAGCCGGCCTGTGCGGTGGCGCGGACCTCGCCGACGAGATCGTCCACTTGCGTGCGCGCCGGGCGGATGTCGACCGGCGGATCGATCAGCCCGGTGGGGCGGATCACCTGCTCGACGAACACGCCGCCGCTTTCGTTCAGTTCCCACGCCGACGGCGTGGCGGAGACCGCGACCGATTGCGGGCGCATCATGTCCCATTCCTCGAACCGCAAGGGACGATTGTCCATGCAGGAGGGCAGCCGGAAACCGTATTCGGCCAAGGTTGCCTTGCGCCGAAAATCACCTTTGAACATGCCGCCGATCTGCGGCACCGTGACGTGGCTTTCGTCGGCAAAGACCAGCGCATTGTCCGGGACATATTCGAACAGCGTCGGCGGCGGCTCGCCGGGCCGGCGTCCCGTGAGATAGCGCGAATAGTTTTCGATGCCGGCGCAGGAGCCGGTGGCTTCCATCATCTCGAGATCGAAGGTGGTGCGCTGCTCCAGCCGTTGCGCTTCCAGCAGGCGGCCCTGGTTGTTGAGCTGGTCCAGCCGCCATTTCAATTCGGACTTGATCGACTTGATCGCCTGCACCAGCGTCGGGCGCGGCGTCACATAATGCGAGTTGGCGTAGATCTTGATGAATTCGAGCTCGTCCTGCCGGTGGCCGGTGAGCGGATCGAACTCCTCGATGTTCTCGACGACGTCGCCGAACAGATTGACGCGCCAGGCGCGGTCTTCGTAGTGCGCCGGAAAGATGTCGATGACGTCGCCGCGCACCCGGAAGGTGCCGCGGGTAAAGTCGGCCTGGGTGCGCTTGTATTGCAGCGCCACGAGATCGGCGATCAGCTGGCGCTGGTCGATGCGCTCGCCCTTCTTCAGCGCGAACGTCATCGCGGTATAGGTTTCGACCGAGCCGATACCGTAGATGCACGACACGGAAGCGACGATGATGACGTCGTCGCGCTCCAGCAGCGCCCGCGTCGCCGAGTGGCGCATGCGGTCGATCTGCTCGTTGATGGACGAGTCCTTCTCGATGTAGGTGTCGGTCCGCGGCACATAGGCTTCGGGCTGGTAGTAGTCGTAATAGCTGACAAAATATTCCACGGCGTTGTCGGGGAAGAAACTCTTGAACTCGCCATAGAGCTGCGCCGCCAGCGTCTTGTTCGGCGCCAGGATGATGGCGGGGCGCTGCGTGGCCTCGATCACCTTGGCCATGGTGTAGGTCTTGCCGGAGCCGGTGACGCCGAGCAGCACCTGCGTGCGGTCATTGCGCCTGACGCCCTCGACCAGTTCGGCGATCGCGGTCGGCTGGTCACCCTTCGGCTCGTATTCGGATTTGATTACGAACGGCTGGCCGCCTTCGGATTTCTCCGGACGCGGCGGCCGGTGCGGCGTCCAGACTTTCATCTGGCCGTCTTCGCCCTTGAATTCGGGACGGCCTTCGCGAATCAGCGCGTCCAGCGCATCGGCGGTCGCGGCGACGCCGAGCGCCTCCATCTTGTTGCGCGGCGGCCGCGCCAGCGCGGCGGCGTCTTCCTCCTCGGTGGTGAAGCCGAGCTGTTTTGCGAGCTCCGGATCGAGCACGGGAATCGTCGCCGAGGTGCCGTAGTTGGCCTGGGGGGATTCGGAGAGGCCGGAGTTTGCGGAGGCACCCCCGCCCTGGCCCTCCCCCGCAAGCGGGAGAGGGGACGCAGGCTGCGGCTGCTCACGGGATTCTTCTCCCCTCCCTCCGCGAAGCGGTGGGGTCCGAGGCGAGCGAAGCTCGCTCTCGAGGTCGGGGGTGGGGGGTCTCTCCGCGGGCGATGCTGGCAGCGAGTTTGTTGAGCCACCCCCCACCCCCGACCCCTCCCCACCACGCGCGATGCGCGTGGGGGGAGGGGAGAAGGAAGCATCGCGCTTCGCCGAAGGTCTGGAGCCCTCTCCCGCTTGCGGGGGAGGGTTGGGTGGGGGTGGCGCAACAGGCGACGTCGCTAGCGACGCATCGCGCTTCGCCACATCACTGCTGGTGCCCTTCGTCGATGCCCGCGCGCGATGCGCGGCGGCTTCGCCGCCGGCGCGGCGGTCCCAGGAATTATCCGGCGGCGGCTGCAGGCCGGTGCCCGAGCCAAGGCCTGCATCGCCTCGGTTGATCGCGGGATTGAGCAGTTCGGCCAGCGCCGGTCCGATCGGCTGCACATCGGGGCGATGCGCTTTCGATTTCGGAGTTTTGACGGGCTTTTTGGGATTGTCGGGTTTCTTCGCCATCGGGCGAATATGGGATGAGTCCGGCCGACATAAAAGGGCAAAAGCCCCCAGGGAAACGCGGATGAGCTCTCTTCTGAAGACGCTGACATGGCTCACCGCATTCGGCGCCTGTGCGCTCCATTGTCAGCAGCTGTCAGCACAGTCGAAGGAAGCGGAACCGGCGACGCGCGCGGCCAACGACGCCTTCGTCAAATCACTGCCGTTTTCCGATCGCACCGATCTGGCGGCCGCGCAACAAGGCCGCCGACATCGGTTCGAATTTCGGCGCAATACCGTTTCCATTCTCGCCGCAATACAACGAGCAGGGTGCGAACCGCTCACTGTCGACGCCTGAGCAGCACCTCATGCAGGTGCAGGCTCCAGGCTGCAGCTTCCAGTCGGTCATTCGCGCATGCTTCGGCTTGCACTGACTTCAGCCGGAATCCTCACCGAGGGATGGCGGTCGCCTGTTCGGACCCGCCAAATCCATCTACAATGCCGCGGCGGAACGTGTTCCGCTGACAACGTCGAGGAAACCAGGTGGCTGCTGAAATAAATCCGCTGGCCGGCAAGATCGCCACCCCATCCATGTTGGCGAACATACCGCGGCTGGTGACCGCCTATTTCGAAGGCAAGCCCGATCCGTCGGTCGCGGCGCAGCGGGTTGCGTTCGGCACCTCGGGGCATCGCGGCTCCGCCTTCAACAACGCGTTCAACGAGGCGCACATCCTGGCGATCAGCCAGGCGATTTGCGATCACCGGCGCAGCATCGGCATCAGCGGCCCGCTATTCGTCGGTATCGATACCCACGCGCTGGCGGAGCCGGCGCTGGCGAGCGCGCTTGAAGTGTTCGCGGCCAACGGCGTCGAGACCATGATCGACGAGCACTACGGATATACGCCGACGCCGGTGATTTCCCGCGCGATTCTCGCCTACAACAAAGGCCGCGACACGGGCCTCGCCGACGGCGTCGTGATCACGCCGTCGCATAATCCACCCGAAGACGGCGGGTTCAAATACAATCCCCCCAATGGCGGTCCGGCGGATACCGATATTACCGCCGGCATCGAACGCGCCGCCAACGGCTTTCTTGAAGACGGCCTCAGGGGCGTGCAGCGCATCCCCTATGACCGCGCCCGCCAATCGTCCTGCGTTCATCGCCATGATTATATCGGGCCTTATGTCGCCGACCTCGCCAACGTCGTCGACATGGAGCTGATCCGCGCCGCCGGCGTGAAGATCGGGATCGATCCCCTGGGCGGCGCGGGCGTGCATTACTGGCAGCCGATCATCGAGCGCTATCGGCTGGCCGCGACCATCGTCAGCGACGCGGTCGACCCAACGTTTCGCTTCATGACCGTCGATTGGGACGGAAAAATCCGGATGGACTGCTCCTCGCCCTATGCGATGGCGCGGCTGATCGGCATGCGCGGCAAGTTCGACGTCGCCTTCGCCAACGACACCGACGCCGACCGGCACGGCATCGTGACCCGCTCGAACGGCCTGATGAATCCAAACCACTATCTCGCCGCCGCGATCTCCTATTTGTTTGGCAATCGTCCGCAATGGCGCGGCAACAGCGCGGTGGGCAAGACCATCGTCAGCAGCGCGATCATCGACCGCGTCGCCAAAAAGCTCGGCCGCAGGCTGGTCGAAACCCCCGTGGGTTTCAAATGGTTCGTCGACGGCCTCGGCGACGGATCGTTCGGTTTCGCCGGCGAGGAAAGCGCCGGCGCCTCGTTTCTCCGGCAGGACGGATCGGTGTGGACCACCGACAAGGATGGCATCATTTTGGGATTATTGGCCGCCGAGATCACCGCGCGAACCCAACGCGACCCGAGCCAGTTGTTCGACAGCCTGACGAGTGAACTGGGCGTACCGTTTTACGAACGGATCGACGCGCCCGCCACGCCAGCGCAGAAGAACCGGCTGAAGGCGCTTTCGCCTGAAAAGCTCGCGCTGTCGGAACTGGCCGGCGAGCCGGTTCGCGCGACGCTCACGGCCGCTCCCGGCAACGGTCAACCGTTCGGCGGCATCAAGGTCACGGCCGATGACGGATGGTTTGCCGCGCGGCCTTCGGGCACCGAGGATGTCTACAAGATCTATGCGGAGAGTTTTCGCAGCCAAGAGCACCTGCGGCAAATCCAGCACGACGCCCAGTCCGCCATCGCGCGTGCGTTCGAGGATTAGGCGCGCTGTTCAGCAGGCCGAGGCCGTCGAAGGCGGGGCTTTGACGATATCCAGATGAATGCCGCCGCACCTCGTGCACCGGAGCGCCCAATATTCCGAGCCTGACCGTCCCGGGATGACGCGCAGGATCGCCAGCTCGGCATGGCATTGCGGGCAGTCGGATAGCACCGCGGCGGGCTCGGCTGGTTCGGTCTCGGATACAGACATCGGATGCCGTTGCTTTCAATTCGGGCTAACCAGCCGACGGCTTGGTTTGCGACATCTGGCCGGCGGGTGCGTATCGCTTGAGCTTGAGGCGATCGATCTGCGTCTTGGCATCCGCAATGGCGGCCTCGGGATCGGACCACGCGAAACCGACTTCCAGTGTGGAAAACAGAACGCCATCGATCACGACAGGCTTCTGGTCCTCGCGTCGTATCCGCGCATGCCACAAGCCTCGTCCGGCTTCGAAGGATTCGATCATGAAGTTGTCGTAAATCATCGCATCCTCCAGATGTTGTCCGGAGTCGAGAGAAACATGCGCCCGTCAAAACGAATGTGAACTCGTTCACATCCCCGCCCATTTTTCTGGGCCCTCCGGACTGCGGCGGTTTGTGGTGCAGATCAATTCGCCGGGATGCGAAGCGCCGGCCATTGACTTCACGGCTTCGATGCGGTGAACTTCATGCAATCGCATCCACTTTGGATGACCACCAACCGCCGCACGACAGGAACGCCTTATGATCGACCTTCACTACTGGACCACGCCGAACGGCCACAAGATCACGATCTTTCTCGAGGAGACCGGGCTGCCCTACAAGATCTTCCCGGTGAACATCGGCAAGGGCGACCAGTTCAAGCCGGAGTTCCTGGCGATCGCGCCGAACAACCGCATTCCGGCGATGGTCGATCATGAGCCGAAAGGCGGCGGCAAGCCGATCTCGATCTTCGAATCCGGCGCGATGCTGCTGTATCTCGCCGAGAAGACCGGCAAATTCCTCCCCGCCGACATCTACGGCCGCTACGATGCGATCCAGTGGACGTTCTGGCAGATGGGCGGGCTCGGACCGATGGCCGGCCAGAACCATCACTTCAGGAACTACGCCCAGGAAAAGATCCCATACGCCATCGACCGCTATGTAAACGAGACCAACCGGCTCTATGGCGTGCTCAACAAGCGGCTCTCGAACCGCGAATTCATCGCCGGCGATTATTCGATCGCCGATATGGCAAGCTATCCATGGGTGGTGGGGCACAAAAACCAGGGCCAGAACATCGAGGACTTCCCGCACCTCAAGCGCTGGCTGGAGACGATTGCTGCCCGGCCCGCGACGGAGCGCGCCTACGCCAGGGCCAAGGAGGTCAATCCGAATTTCGGCCAGCCGGCGATCCGCACCGAGGAAGAGCGCAAGCTGCTGTTCGGGCAGACCGCGGCGGTGGTGAAGTGACGCGCAGCTGTCATCATCCGCGAAGGCGGATGATCCAGTAAACGCAGGTGCCAGTAACTTGCATGAGCGTCACGGCGTACTGGATGCCCCGCCTGCGCGGGGCATGACGGAAGGCGAGGGACCATGGCGTTAAAACTGTTCGAACTGGTCGGCACCGACCAAGCCCGTCCCTTCAGCCCGTTCTGCTGGCGGACGCGGATGGCGCTAGCGCATAAGGGGCTCGGCGCGGAGTCGATCCCGTGGTGCTTTACCGAGAAGGACGCGATCGCTCCGCACCATTCCGAAAAGGTGCCGGTGCTGATCGATGGCGAAACCTCGGTCGCCGATTCCTGGGCGATCGCGAACTATCTCGAAGACCGCTATCCGGACCGGCCATCGCTGTTCGGCGGTGAGGGCGGCCGCGCCATGGGCCGCATGATCAACTGGTGGGGCGATGTCACCGTGGTCGGCGGCATGTTCCCGCTGATCGTCGCGGATATTCCCGGCCACCTCAAGCCGGTGGATGCGGCCTATTTCCGCAGGACCCGCGAGGCGCGTTTCGGCAAGCCGCTAGAGGAAGTCGTCGCCGGACGCGACAAATCGGTCGAGGGATTTCGCCGCGCGCTCGACCCGATGCGGCTGACCTTGAAGACGCAAACCTATCTCGGCGGCGGTGCGCCGAACTATGCCGACTACATCGTGTTCGGCGCATTCCAGTGGGCGCGCGTGGTCAGCCCGTTCAAATTGCTGGCCGAGAACGATCCGGTCTACGCGTGGCGCGAAAAGCTGCTCGACGCCTTCGACGGCATGGCGCGGAAATCGCCGGGTTACCAGGTGTAGGTTTGAACGGCTTCGAAAAGCTGGCAGGCGCTCAAGACAGGAGTTTTGACCATGCCGGATCGCGCAGACACGATTTCCACCAAGGCCGTCATCACCGCCGCCGAACCGCAATTGTTCGTCGCCGACATCAAGGCATCCTGTGATTTTTTTGCGGGCAAGCTCGGTTTCGCCGTCGCCTTCACCTATGGCGAACCGCCGTTCTATGCGCAGGTCGGGCGCGACGGCGCGCGCATCAACCTGCGATGCGTCGCGCAGCCGGTGATCGATCAGGCTTTACGGGATCGCGAGCAATTGCTTTCCGCTTCCCTCACCGTCGCGACGGCGGAGGAGATCGAGGCGCTGTTCCGGGAATTTCGGGCCGCCGGCGTGACGTTCTTTCAAACGCTCAAGCGCGAGCCGTGGGGCGCGCGCGATTTTATAATCAAGGACCCGGACGGCAACCTGCTGCTGTTCGCCGGGCCGGCGGAATAGCGAGGCGGGGACGCTGAGGCGAAAACGCGTCGCATTTTTCGTCGACGCGGAAAGACCGCGCTATCTGTTCGGCGGCGTGTGAGTTTGCCCCGCCATCTTCCGCAGGCAATCCCGGCACAGGCAATCCTCGCCCGCAACCGGCATCGGCAGGCGAGCGGTTTCCTCGGCGCACCAGCACGGTCCCGCCGGGTTGCAGGCGAACTCCGTTCCGCAAACGGAACAGGCAAGGCGGCGCGAGACCGGGATATCTGACCGATTTGTCATGATCGGAACCGAGACCTGGCCATGTTTTTCATCCCGGGTTCATGCCGAACGGCGATATAATTCATCACAAGATATACGCGCAAAGCCCGCCAAGCAAAGCGCAAAGGAAAATTCGATGGCCCGCGATCCACAAACCGCTCTTGTCGCGCTCAATCGCTTCGGACTGGGCGCGCGCGGTGGAGCCTCCGGCGATTTCGTCAATGCAAGTTCCGATCCGCGCGGCTTTGTCAAAGCCGACCTGAGCCGCCCCAACGCCGTGCTGCTGGAGGTGCCGGGATTGCTGCCCACCCCGGCCCTGGGGCAGGCGGTGTTCGCGTATCAGCTGGAGGTCAAGCAGGCGCGCGAGGCGAAGTCGGGCGCGCCGATGCCGTCCACGGACGGCGCACCGGCGCCGCCGGCGGCTGAATCCAAGGCGCAACGGCGCAACCTGTCGCTCAACAGCATCGCCATGGACATGTCGGGCAAGTCGCCGGCGATGA
Organism: Bradyrhizobium erythrophlei; assembly: GCF_900129425.1. Classification (NCBI taxonomy): domain Bacteria; kingdom Pseudomonadati; phylum Pseudomonadota; class Alphaproteobacteria; order Hyphomicrobiales; family Nitrobacteraceae; genus Bradyrhizobium; species Bradyrhizobium erythrophlei. The sequence continues at coordinate 1,281,041 of NZ_LT670817.1, forward strand.
ATTCGCCGGAAAACGCCGGCGCCAACGCGGCGATGCCATCGGCCGACGCCATGCAGCCCAACGCAGCCAAGCCGCCGCCGCAGCCGCTCAACATCATCCAGAAAACCTACCGCGCCGAGGCGCTGGCGCGGCTGCAACGCGGCGTGATGGCGGATTGCGGGTTCGGCGAGCGGCTGGTGGCATTCTGGTCCAATCATTTTTGCATCTCCGCCAACAAGGGTCCGTTGGCGCGGATGTGGGCCGGCGCGTTCGAACGCGAGGCGATCCGGCCTCATGTGTTCGGACGCTTCGCAGACATGCTCCAGGCCGTCGAGCAGCATCCGGCGATGCTGTTCTTTCTCGACAACCAGCAATCGCTCGGCCCCGATTCCCGCGCCGGGCAAAACCGCAAGCGCGGGCTGAACGAAAATCTCGCCCGCGAAATCATGGAGCTGCACACGCTCGGCGTCGGCGGCGGCTATTCGCAGGACGACGTCACCTCGCTGGCGCGCATCATCACCGGCTGGACCTTTGCCGGAAGGCAAGGACAGCTCGGCACCCCCGGCAGCTTCGTGTTCAATGCCAATGCGCATCAGCCCGGTGCGCAGCGACTGCTCGGCAAGACCTACGAGAACAACGGCGTCGCGCAGGGCGAATCCGCGCTGGCGGATATCGCGCGCCATCCGTCCACCGCGAAATTCATCGCCACCAAATTCGTCCGTCATTTCGTGGCCGACGATCCGCCGCCGGCATTGGTGGCGCGGCTGCAGGACACGTTCGGAAAATCCGACGGCGATCTCAGGGCGCTGGCAACGGTGCTTCTGGATTCCGACGAGGCGTGGCAGGCGCCGCTGACCAAGATGCGCAGTCCCTACGAATTCCTGGTCGCGACCGGCCGGCTGCTGACGCAAATCCCGGAGGAGCCCGGCCGCTATCTGGGCGGCCTCAATTTGCTGGGCGAACCGCTGTGGTCGCCGGCCGGGCCAAACGGATTTCCCGACACCAATGCGGCTTGGGCCGCGCCCGAGGGGATGAAGCTGCGGCTCGATATCTCGGCGCAGGTGGCCTCGCGGCTCGGCGATAACATCGATCCCCGCGATCTCCTGGAGGTTGTCGCCGCCGACGCGGCGTCGCCGGAGACGCGGCGTACCATCGAACGCGCGGAGTCGCGGCAGCAGGCGCTGGCGTTGTTGCTGATGTCGCCGGAATTCCAGAGGAGATGACGATGGATTGCTGCGAAAGCCCGAGATCACCGGCGACCTCGCGCCGCGCGCTGCTGCTCGGCGGGGCGTCGTTCGCGGCCTGGGCCTACTTGCCGAAATTCGCCCGCGCCGCCGATGGACGCGACCCGCGCCTGATCGTCGTGATCCTGCGCGGCGCGCTGGACGGGCTTGCCACCGTCGCACCGACAGGCGATCCGGATTATGCCGGCCTGCACGGGTCGATCGCGCTGACACCGGACGGCCCGCATGCCGCTGTGATGCTCGATTCCTTCTTCGCCCTGCACCCGGCGATGCCGGAATTCGCCCGGATGTACAGAGAACAGCACGCTGCCGTGATCCACGCGGTATCGACGCCCTATCGCGACCGCTCGCATTTCGACGGGCAGGACGTGCTCGAAAGCGGGTTTGCCGGGCCGGGCCGGGTGCAATCCGGCTGGCTCAACCGCGCGCTGGAAGCGTTACCGAAAGGCGAACGCGTGATGAGCGGTCTTGCCGTCGGCCCGACCACGCCGCTGGTGCTGCGCGGTTCGGCGCCGACCGTCGGCTGGGCGCCGGTGGCGCTGCCGCAAGCCGCCGACGATACCGCGATGCGCCTCCTCGAACTCTACCATCATCGCGATCCCGCGCTGGCGTCGGCGTTGTCGCAAGGGTTGCAACTCGACAAGGCCGCGCAGGGCGACGATATGCGGCCGAAGCCGGGCACCAACAATGCGGGCGCGATGCGGCTGGTGGCGCGCGGCGCCGCCAAGCTGATGGCGGCCGACGACGGCCCGCGGATCGCAGCGCTCGCCTTCGACGGCTGGGATACCCATGCCAATGAAGGCGGCCCGGTGGGCCGTCTGGCGCAACTGCTGTCCGGCCTCGACGGCGCGCTCTCCGAATTCGAAAGCGGGCTCGGCGAGCGCTGGCGCGACACCGCGGTGGTGGTCGCGACCGAATTCGGCCGCACCGCGCGGATCAACGGCACCGAAGGCACCGACCACGGCACCGGCACCATTGCGCTGCTCGCCGGCGGTGCGGTGAAAGGGGGCCGGGTGATTTCCGACTGGCCCGGATTGAAGCCTGCCAATCTCTATGAGGGCCGCGATCTTGGACCAACCACCGATCTGCGCGCGGTGATCAAGGGCGTGCTGCACGATCATCTCGGCCTCGCCGAGCGCGTGCTGGCGGAGACGGTATTTCCCGACAGCGCAGCGACGAAGCCGATGCAGGGGCTGCTGGGGTAGACCATTTTTTCTTCGTCTCTCGCCGCTCCAACAAAGTCGTCATGCCCGGGCTTGTCCCGGGCATCCACGTCTTTGGAGCTTGGAGAAGGCGAAGACGTGGATGGCCGGGACAAGCCCGGCCATGACGATCAAGCAGTTGACGCCGCCGCCGACTACCCCTTCGTAATCCCGTCGATCTCCGCGATATCCTCCGCCAACAGCGCCGTCATTCCGGGGCACATCGAAGATGCGAACCACAGATGTGCAATTGCACATCGGGGAATCTCGAGATTCCGGGTTCGTCCTTCGGACGCCCCGGAATGACGAACCTACTTCGTAATCTTGTCGATCTCCGCCAGATCCTCGGCGCTGAGCGCCCAGTCGATCGCCTTGACGTTCTGCTCAACCTGCTCGACGCGGGTGGCGCCGGCGATCACGCTTGAGACCTGCGGCCGCGACGCCAGCCATGAGAACGCCAGTTCGAGCATGGTGTGCCCGCGCTTCTGCGCGAAAGCCTGCAGCTTCTCGACCATGTCCTCGTTGCGCGGCGTGGCGTAACGATCGCGCAACGCCGGCATCTTGGCAAAGCGCGTATCCTCCGGCACCGCCGCGCCGCGCTTGTATTTGCCGGTTAGAAGTCCGCTGGCGAGCGGGAAGAACGGCAACAGGCCGAGCCTGTATTGCCGCGCCGCGGGCAGCAGATCCTTTTCGATGTCGCGCACCAGCAGGCTGTATTCGTCCTGGCACGACACGAACGGACTGACGTTCATCTGGCGCGCGGTCAGTTCCGCCTCGGCGATGCGCCAGGCCGGAAAATTCGAATTGCCGATGTAGCGCACCTTGCCCTGCCGGATCAGATCGTCCAGCGCCCGCAGGGTTTCCTCGATAGGGGTCAGCGGATCGTAATCGTGCTGCTGGTAGAGATCGATGTAGTCGGTCTTCAGCCGGGTCAGGCTGGCCTCGACCGCGGACATGATATAGCGCCGCGACGCGCCCTGTTTGGTACCGTCACTGCTCATCGGCTTGGAATATTTCGTCGCCAGCACGATGTCCTTGCGGCGGTCGCCGAGCACCTGGCCGAGCACGGTCTCGGAGCCGCCCATCCCGGCATAGATGTCGGCGGTATCGAACAGCGTCACGCCGAGATCGATCGCCTTGTGGATCACCTTGCGCGAGGTCTCCAGATCGGTGCGCTGGCCGAAATTGTTGCACCCGAGGCCAACGGCGGAAACGCGCAGGCCGGAGCCGCCGAGATTGCGAATTTGCATGAATTGATCCTGTAGGGGGGAGTTCGAGAGGGTTGTCATTGTGACTCGCGCATGGCGAAGCCGCAAGGCGCCGGGCTTGACGTGTCGCGGGTCAGGCCGATTCTTGAACGCCAGCGCAATCAGGATAACGGTGTCGTGAAGCGGTTCGCCGACCGCAAATGCCGGCGCGGCGGAGGAAGGACGTCGCGAGTGGCGGTTAGGCCCAACGCACCCCGTCAGGCGACAAAAAAAGGCGGCCCCGGTCAGACGCGGCGACTGACGGGGACCGCTTGGGCGCGTGATCTGTGACGGGGGGCCTGATCAGACGCATGCGAAACCTAGCGTTGTATTGTTACGCGCCGGTGACAGCAGGACTTATCCACAGGCCGGCAGCATCCGGGGCAGGCTCGTCATAACAGCTTGCGATAGATGACAAAGCCGGGGCGCTCCGCCACCTGGTTATAAAGCCGCATCGCGGTAAGGTTTGTTTCGTGCGTCTGCCAGTATACGCGCGGCGATCCGGCGCGCCTCGCCTGTTCATAGACGCCGTTGATGAGTGCCTTGCCCACGCCTTCTCCGCGCGCGGCTTCGCTGGTGAACAAATCCTGCAAATAGCAGAGGGGCTCGATCGCCGTGGTGCTGCGGTGGAACAGGTAGTGGGTTAGGCCCAGCAACTCTCTACCGCTTTCCGCGACCAGACCATGTACCGGCTCATAGGCATCGAAAAAGCGGGCCCATGTCATCGCTGTAATTTCAGGGGAAAGCGCGGTCGCGCCCGCGCGTCCGTAAAACGCGTTGTAGCCATCCCACAGCGGAAGCCATCGGTCATAATCCTGTCGGGTGACGAAGCGGACAGACAGTTCGCTGGACATCGGCGTTGCTGCATTCATGAAAGGCGGGCCACCAGGGTGCGCAGGCCGGGGAGGTAGCCCTTTCATTAAGGGCGCCGCCGGACAGGATCAATCGGCTTCGGCGTCTCACGCCACCATGCGGCTATTCCGCGGCGCGGAGATGCCGGGCAAGGTCGCGATCGCCGCCGCCGCGCAACGAGCGGTAATAGTCGGCTCTGGAAGGGTCGTCGCCGTGGCGGACGAGATCGGTCACCGGCGTGTAGCTCAGCATGCGTCCGCCGTCGGGCAATGCCGTGCAGGAAAAACGCAGCACCTGTCCGTCGGCGAGGTCGATATTGATCGGCGTGGAGTCGCCGGCGCGCACCATCTCCATGCGCCGTGCGATGAAGGCACTTAGCTCCTGCTCCGGAAGTTCGTAGGCGCCGGTGTCGCGGCTGTGATACATCAGCGCGATGAACGGTGGCTTGCTGTCGGCCTTCTGGTCGGGCAGCGAGAAATAATCGCGGAAGGCGCGATTGATGAATATCGCGCGGGTATCGGAATCAAGCAGCACGATGCCGATGTTGACCCGATCGAGCGCCGCCGACAGCCGCTCCGCGGTGGCATGATGCCGGCGTTCCCACGCGAACGCATCCGTCAGTCCTTTCCGCAGCAGGCCAGTAAGGGCGGCGGCGCCGGCCGCGGTTAGCGCCAGCATCAACAGCCGAACCAGATCGGCTGCGTCGTAGCCCGGCGCCGCGCGGTGGCTGAGGAAAAACAGCGCGGAGGCAGCGACCGCAACGGCGGCACTGCTCATGCCGGATGCGAGCCCGCTGAACGAGCCTGCGAAGGCGACGATGCAAACCAAAAGCGGCGCCGGGTTGGGAACGGCAACAAAATGGCGATCGACAACAATGGCGATCAGAGCCGTCGTTGCCGTCAATGCCGGACCGGAGATTGCGCGCCAGTCAAAACGCATGCCTGTACTCGTCTCTCACGAGAGTAAACGGGCTTAACGTGACGAATGGTTGCGTCAGCGGCTGTTTTTCCTGGCGTATCCTTAAAAATCGATCAACCGGACCAGTGCGGCTTTCCGATCTCTTGGATCAATTGATATCGATCGCGGAGGGAACCGGCGGGCCGGAATCATGGACCGGCTTTTGCTGGCGATCCGATCCTGGCCGCCTATCTACCTCGTTTGCACCTTCAAAAGGATAAGACATGACAGGTTCGGCGCTTGTGGTTGGAGCCAGCGGTATCGTCGGCAATAATCTCGCCCGGCATCTGCGCGAACGAGGCTGGCAGGTGCACGGATTGGCGCGGCGGCCGCCGACCGGCATGGACGGCGTGATTCCCCTGGCCGGCGACTTGCTGGATTTGGAAGCGCTTCGGGCTGTCTTGCGAGGCCTGCAGCCCACCGATGTCTTCATCGCTACGTGGCTGCGGCAAAAGACCGAGGCGGAAAACATCAAGGTCAATCGCGCCATGGTTCGCAATTTGCTCGATGCACTGTCGCCGGCCGGTTCGGTCAGGCATGTCGCGCTGGTGACCGGGCTGAAACACTACCTCGGCCCCTTCGAGGCCTACGGCAAGGGCACTTTACCCGCGACGCCGTTTCGCGAAGAGCAGCCACGGCTCGATGTGGAAAATTTCTACTACGCGCAGGAAGACGAAGTGTTTGCCGCGGCCGCGCGCGACGGCTTCGGCTGGAGCGTGCACCGGCCGCACACCATCATCGGGTACGCGGTCGGCAATGCGATGAATATGGGCGTCACGCTTGCCGTGTACGCGACGATCTGCCGGGAGACCGGCCGCCCATTTTCGTTCCCGGGCTCCGCGACGCAATGGAACGGCCTCACCGACATGACGGATGCGAGGCTGCTTGCCCGCCATCTGGAATGGGCCGCCACGACAAAGGCGGCGCGCAACCAGGCATTCAACGTCGTCAACGGCGACGTATTCCGCTGGAACTGGATGTGGGCCCGGCTGGCCGGCTGGTTCGGCTTGCAACCCGCACCGTATCGGGGCCACGGAATTCCGCTCGAGCGTCAACTGGCCGATGCGGGTCCGATCTGGACCGAGATCGCCCGCAAGCATGACCTGGCAGTGGCCGATCTCTCGCTGGTCACCTCGGCGTGGCACACCGATGCCGATCTGGGCCGTCCCATCGAAGTGGTCACCGACATGAGCAAGAGCCGCAAGCTCGGCTTTCTCGACTATCAGGCCACCGACGATAGTTTCTTCGATCTGTTCGCCCGGTTGCGCGAAGCCCGCATCATTCCGTGACGGGAGCGCTGTACTCGCGGCCGAAGGCGGGACCGGCGTTTTCGCCGCGCGTTCCCGTCGCGATCAGCAGTGATGCTGCCACCAGGATTGCCGCCGTCAGCGCCGCAGTAACCAGTACGACAGGTGCCTTCATCGTCGCCCGATCGCGGTCCTGACCACCGCTCGTTGTCGCGCAAATTGCGAATGACCTGGAAAATAATTTTTGGCTATGCCGGAATCGGCATCGCCATGGTGACCTTGATCGAAAGCATGGTGAGGGTGACGATCAGGCACAGCGACAGCGAACCGATCGCGAGCGAGGCCGCGACGGTACGGATCAGTCGGGACGAAGCGACAGGCGCGGAGCGGCCATTGAAGCCTGTCGCGCCGGGCGATCGTATCATGGCCCAAGATCCTTCAACGCCCGGGCGAATCACCCGCGACGTCGAAAATTCGCAGGGATCGCCGGCAATATTGCGGCGAGCGCGCCTCGAAAATGGCAAAATCACGGCGATTGCGGCGGTTATGCCCGCTATTCCCGCAGCTTAAGCGTCAGCGGCGATCCCGGCGGAATCGTCGACCTCAGCCCCGGGGCGCCAGTCCATGGCGACGAAGCCGGGGGTTTGCTCGATCCGCCGCAGCCATGCCCGGATCGCAGGGAATGTCGTGAGGTCGTAATCGCAGCGGTCGGCGACATGGGTGTAGCCGTAGAGCGCGATATCGGCGACCGTGAGCTGGCCGGTTGCGAAATACTCATGGGTCTTGAGGTGATTTTCCATCACCTGCAGCGCCGCATAACCGCGCTCCATCCAGTCTTCCAGCGCGTGCGTCTGCAGGTCGCGGCCACCTTTGACCAGCGCCAGCCAGAAATAGGCCGCGCCGATATTCGGCTCCAGCGCGTGTTGTTCGAAGAACATCCACTGCAGCGCTTCGGCGCGCTCGATCCGCGTTTCCGGCGCGAGCGAGGTGCCGCCGGCGACATACCAGAGGATCGCGTTGGATTCGGCGAGGTAGCGGCCTTCCGCGACTTCCAGCAGCGGCACCTGTCCGCTGGGATTCATGGCGAGAAAGTCCGGCGTGCGGCTCTCACCGCGCAGGATGTCGATTTCGATCGCGCGATAGGGCGCGTTGAGCAACGCCAGCGCAAGGCGAACCTTGTAGCTGTTGCCGGAGCGCTGCATCGAATAGAGCTTGTACATCGGATTTGTTTGACCGCAGGACGAGGCTCGCGAAAGTGACCACCTTGTCATCCCGCAAGGCGGCTAAAGAATGATGCCGATACGGATGCGTCGCAAGGCCCCGACAATGGAAAAGGTAGAAATCATCTACCGCACTGCAACCACGCAGAAGATTTTGCCAATACGCCCGATCAAATCAGATCACGCTTGCGCGATTCGATGGACGCTGGCAGCGCCTGCGCGATCGAGCACCGCGCGCCGTAATGTAACGAGGTAAAACGTTAACAACACCAGCAGGCCGAGGGGTATGCCAGTGACTCCGGCAATACCGCGTGACAGCAGCGGCACGATCCACGCCGCGGCCAGCACGCTGATCTCGAAAGTGCGGAAACCACGACGCAGCCCATGGCGGACGAAAAATGCGATGGCGACCGCGAGCACCACGAGATCGTAGTCGAGGACGTACGGCGTCGCGAGCAGGCTGCCGCTCGCCAGCGCCGAGGCCTTGAGTTCGAACGCGACATCGCTCCGCCACAGCCAGGCGAGGCTTGCCGCCAGCATCAGCGCCAGCGCGGTCTGCACCGCATAGGCGGTGTGGACGCCCGCGCCCCACATCCGCACCGCCGAAAAGATCGACTGGATTTTTTCCCAGCCGGTGCCGCCCTGCTCGAGCACCACCGTCTGCGTGAAGGTCATCGAGTCCGCGAACGCGTGCCAGACCCCGCCGCCGAGCGTGACGAAGCTGAGCGCGACCAGCGCCGCCACCGTGACCGCCGCCGCGCCAATGCTGCTCCATCGTCCGCTCGCCAGCAGTGCTACCGGAATCAACACGCCGAATTGCGGTTTGTAGGCGAGCAGGCCGATCAGCACGCCGGCGAGCCATGGCCGGCGATCGAGCAGGTGCAGCGCGCCGCCGAGCAGCGCGGCGGTTAGAAATCCGTTCTGGCCGTGGCCGATATTGACGAACACCGCGGGGAAGGCGGCGGCGACCAGCAGCGTTTGCCGACCGGGCAGGATCGCGCGGATCGTCGCCAGATAGGCCGCGAAGCTCGCCGCAAGCCAGATCGCAAGCCCCCACGCATAGGGGAAGGCGGCCACGACAACGGCAACGGCAAAGAAAAACGGCGGATAGTGCCAGCCGTAGAACGGCACCTCGCGGCCGCCGAATACGGCTATCTCCTCGGCATGCTGGAGCGCGGGCTCGTAGGCCTCCGCCGGCCGGCCCTGCCACGTCAGGCTGCCGGCGGCATAGACGTTGGAAAAATCAGTGCCGAGGGGCTTGCCGTTGCGGTCGACCAGGCCGTCCGCCATCGCGATCCAGCCGGCCACGGCGATCGCGCATATCCCGAGCAGGATCAGGCTGTAGCCGCGTGCCCGCGCGGCGGTCAGCCACTGGCCGGATCGCAGGCCTTGCCAGATATGAGTCATTTCGCCGCGGAATTTTATGAATGTTGCGCGACCCTAGCCGGCGCCTTTTAACGTTCCCTAAAGTTTGGCTGCGATGGGCCAAGCTTCTTGCGATGCATCGTGACACGCTTTAGTGTGCCTCGATCCCATCAATAAGAGTCGTGGATCGGTGTCGCGGCGCCCGGCGTGCTCGCGACCTTTGCAAGGAGATGATGATGCCGTTTCTGTCCGCAGCGCTCGACCGTGTGAAGCCGTCCGCGACCATCGCGGTCACGGATAAAGCGCGCGAGCTCAAAGCGGCAGGCCGCAACGTCATCGGCCTTGGCGCCGGCGAGCCCGATTTCGATACCCCCGCCAACATCAAGCTGGCGGCGATCCACGCCATCGAGGCCGGCAAGACCAAGTACACCGCGGTGGACGGCATTCCCGAGCTGAAGGAGGCGATATCCGCCAAGTTTCAGCGCGAGAACGGTCTTACCTACAAGCCGAACCAGATCATCGTCGGGACCGGCGGCAAGCAGGTGCTCTACAACGCGCTGATGGCCACCATCAATCCGGGCGACGAGGTCATCATTCCCGCGCCCTATTGGGTGAGCTATCCGGAAATGGTGGCGCTTGCCGGCGGCGAACCGGTACCGGTGGTGTGCACGGCGCAGCACGGCTTCAAGCTGCAGCCCGACGCGCTCGAGAAGGCGATCACGCCCAAGACAAAATGGATCATTCTGTGTTCGCCGTCGAACCCGACCGGCGCCGCCTATACGCGCAGCGAGCTGAAGGCGATCACCGATGTGCTAGTGAAGCATCCCGAGATCTGGGTCATGACCGACGATATGTACGAGCATCTGGTCTATGACGATTTCGTGTTCACGACGCCGGCGCAGATCGAGCCGAAACTGTACGAGCGCACCCTGACGGTGAACGGCGTGTCGAAAGCTTATTGCATGACCGGCTGGCGCATCGGGTATGCCGGCGGTCCGGCGCCGCTGATCAAGGCGATGGCGACGATCCAGTCGCAGTCGACCTCGAACCCCTGTTCGATTTCGCAATGGGCGTCGGTCGAGGCCTTGAACGGTCCGCAGGATTTCATCCCGGTGAACAACAAGGCGTTCAGGGAGCGCCGCGATCTCGTGGTGTCGATGCTCAATCAGGCCAAGGGCATCGATTGTCCGCGGCCGCAGGGCGCGTTCTATGTTTACCCGTCCTGTGCCGGCACCATCGGCAAGACGTCGCCGTCCGGCAAGGTGATCGGCAACGACGAAGACTTCGTCACGGAACTCCTGGAAACCGAGGGCGTCGCGGTGGTGCAGGGGTCGGCGTTCGGGCTTGGCCCGGCGTTCCGGATTTCCTACGCGGCCAAAAACTCCGACCTCGAGGACGCCTGCAAGCGGATCCAGCGATTTTGCGGCAATTTGAGATAGTCAAATCACTTCCTCGTCGGCTTCGGATGTTTTGACGGCGGATTCTTGGAAGCGCCTTGTTTTCGACACGGCGCTTCCTTCCTGTCCCCCCGCGAATTCAGTTCATCACCCGGGGACCCCCACACATGCGACTCTCGAGACTTACTATTGCTAGTATTGCCACGGCTGCGCTCGTGCTGCCGATCCCAAGCGCCAACGCGCTGCCGCCGGTTCGTGCCGGTATCCTGCAATGCCAGGGCGGCCAGAATGTCGGCTTCGTCGTTGGCTCCGTGACCAGCCTCCAATGCATGTTCGAAAGCGACGGAAGCCCGCCCGAGCCCTACGTCGCGACCGTCCGCCGGTTTGGCGTCGATCTCGGCTTCACCCAGCAGACCCAATTTTCCTGGGCGGTAAGCGCACCGAGCAGCAGGGTTGCGCGCGGCGAACTCGCGGGCAACTACGGCGGGGTCGGCGCCAACGCGTCGGTCGGGGTCGGATTTGGCGGCAACTTCCTGGTCGGCGGTCCGCAGAATTCCTACGCGCTGCAGCCGCTCAGTGTGCAAGGCCAGACCGGGTTGAACGTTGCGGCCGGCGTTGCCGATATCGAGCTGGAGCCGGTCCAGTTCGCGCATCGCGGTTATCACCGGCATCATTATTACCATCATCACCATCATCATCACGGCTGAGAAGCCGGAGCACGTTAACGGAAAAGAGGCCCGTGAAAGCGGGCCTCTTTTTGTTTGGCGCTTTGCCTCGTTGGCTCGTCATTCCGGGATGGTCCGCACCAGACCCGGAATCTCGAGATTCCGGGCTCGCGCTTCGCGCGCCCCGGAATGACGTTCTAAATTGCAACGAGCGCCTGGAGCGCTGCAAATCTGGCACGGCCGCCGATGTTGTGGCATAGAGAACGGAGCGCCGCGGGCATGGCGCTTTGCTGATTTGGCTCGCATCACATTTTTTAGCCGGAGATTTCATCATGCACCGTTCAATCCTCCTTGTCGGCATCGCCGTCGCCATGCTGGTTGCGTCCTTCGCCGGCGCCGGCGCGCAGCAGCCGATCCAGCGCGTCCAGGTCGGCGTGCTCGAATGCCGTGGCGGCGCCAGCGTCGGCTTCATCGTCGGCTCGGTCACCAATCTCGGTTGCGTGCTGCGCATAGAGGGCATGCCGGAGGATCGCTATGTCGCGACCATCCGCAAGGTCGGCGTCGATCTCGGCATCACCCAGGAATCGGCGCTCGCCTGGGGCGTCTATGCGCCGGTGGCGCGGCTCGGGCCCGGCGATCTCTCGGGCAATTACGCCGGCGCGCAGGGCAGCGCGTCGGTCGGCGTCGGGCTCGGCGGTAATGTGCTGGTGGGCGGCTCGGACAATTCGATCGCGCTGCAGCCGCTTAGTGTGCAGGGCCAGGTCGGCCTCAATGTCGCGGCCGGGCTGGAGAGCCTGGAACTTCGCCCGGGACGGTAAGAATGATCCAAAAGCGCGCGGAACCGTCATCCTGAGGTGCACGCCGTCTTCGGCGAGCCTCGAAAGATGACATGACGGTGCAAGCTTCCCATGCTTCGAGGCGCGCAAGAGCGCGCACCTCAGGATGACGCATCTTCACGTCGCACCGCAGCGACGTTTTTCCGGCTTGCCAAATCTTCGATGTAGGCGGAGCATCCGGCCGCCGACCCAATCAAGGGCCGAGCTCCAGATGAGGAAACGGCGATGGGACAAGACGTCAGTAGTCCCCGCGGTCCACGGTGCATCGCACTAGTGGGCCCTTTCCAAAGCGGTAAAACCACACTCCTTGAAGCGATATTGGCGCGCACCGGCGCCATCCCCCGTGCCGGCAGCGTGGACGCCGGAACTTCCGTGGGCGATGCCAGTCCCGAAGCCCGCCACCACAAGATGGGCGTCGGCCTCGCCGCCGCCACGACAAATTTCATGGGCGACAGTTACACCTTTATCGACTGCCCCGGCTCGGTCGAATTCGCGCACGACATGCGCGCCGCGATCCCGGCGGTCGACGCCGCGGTGGTGGTCTGCGAGGCCGACGAACGCAAGCTGCCGCAGCTCCAGATTATCCTGCGCGAGCTGGAAGATCTCGGCATCCCGCGCTTTCTGTTTCTCAACAAGATCGACAGGGCCAACAAGCGGATCCGCGAAACGCTCGCGACATTGCAGCCGGCATCGCGGATTCCGCTGGTGCTGCGGCAGATTCCGATCTGGAACGGCGATCTGATCGCGGGTTTCGTCGATCTGGCGCTGGAACGCGCCTTCGTCTATCGCGAACACAAGGCATCCAAAGTGGTCGCGCTCGAGGGCGGCGATCTCGACCGCGAGAAGGAAGCCCGCTTCTCGATGCTGGAAAAGCTCGCCGATCACGACGACGCGCTGATGGAACAATTGCTCGAGGACATTCCGCCGCCGCGCGATGCCGTGTTCGACGATCTCGCCCGCGAATTGCGCGAGGGGCAGATCTGTCCCGTTCTGCTCGGCTCGGCGGCGCGCGAGAACGGCGTGCTGCGCCTGATGAAGGCGCTGCGGCATGAATCGCCCGGCGTGGCCGAGACCGCCAGGCGTCTCGGCGCGGCTTCTGCCAAGGACATGCTGGCCTACGTATTCAAGACCGTGCATTTGCAGCATGGCGGCAAGCTCTCGCTGACGCGCGTGCTCGCAGGCCACCTCGATGACGGCGCGACGCTGCAATCCTCGTCGGGTGAGAGCGGCCGGGTGTCGGGCATATCTGGCGTGAACTGCGCCCATGACAGCAAGCGCGCCGCCGCCGAGACCGGCGAAACGGTCGCGCTCGGCAAGCTCGACACCATCAAGACCGGCGACACGCTGTCGAGCGGCAAGACCGCCCCGGCAGTGCTGGTCCGCGTCGAGCCGTCGCCGCCGGTGCTGGCGATCGCGCTTTCGGCAGCCGACCGCAAGGACGACGTCAAACTCGGCCAGGCTTTGTTGCGGCTCAACGAGGAAGATCCCTCGTTGACGATGATCCAAAATCCGCGGACCCACGACACCGTGCTGTGGGGACAGGGCGAGATGCATTTGCGGGTGGCGCTGGAGCGCCTGCATGACCGTTTCGGCGTCAACGTCAAATCGCAGCCGCCGGCGATCGGATATCAGGAAACCATCCGCAAATCGATCACCCAGCGCGGCCGGCACAAGAAGCAATCCGGCGGCCACGGCCAGTTCGGCGACGTGGTGCTGGAGGTCAAGCCGATGCCGCGCGGCGGCGGCTTCGAGTTCCACGAAAGGGTCGTCGGCGGCGCGGTGCCGCGCAACTATATCGGCGCGGTGGAGGAGGGCGTGGTCGACGGGCTGTTGCGCGGGCCGCTCGGCTTTCCCGTGATCGATGTGCAGGTGACGCTGACCGACGGTTCGTATCACAGCGTGGACTCATCGGATCTGGCGTTCCGCACCGCGGCGCGGATCGGCGTCAGCGAGGCGCTGCCGCACTGCCAGCCGGTGCTGCTGGAGCCGATTCATGTGGTGGAGATCGTCTGTCCCACCGACGCCACAGCGAAAATCAACGCCATTCTCTCGGGGCGGCGCGGGCAGATTCTCGGCTTCGACACCCGCGAGGGCTGGCCGGGATGGGATCGCGTCCGCGCCATGATGCCGGAAGCCGAGATCGGCGAGTTGATCGTGGAGTTGCGCTCGGCGACGGCGGGCGCCGGCAGTTTCACGCGGGCTTTCGACCGCATGGCGGAGGTCACCGGCCGCGCCGCCGATCAGATCATCGCCGCGCACCGCGTCGCGGCGTGATTCCGGCTGTCATTCCGGGGCGCGCAAGGCGCGAGCCCGGAATCCAAGGATTCCCCGATGTGCAATTGCACATCTGAGGTCGGGCCCGGAGCCTGTCATCGGGCGGCGCGAAGCGCCGACCCGTTGGGACCATCCCGGAATGACGGCAGATAGCCATTCCAAGACGATATCCTCTCCGCTTCCCGCGATTTGCGTTGCTGCCGCCGAGCATCATGATCTCGCTCAATAAGCCGTCCCGCCCGCCATTGCATGATATCCTCCCGAATCGGGAGACAGGGACTGCAGGGACATGCTGCGGCATATCAAACAGCCGACCTTTGCTGAATTGTACGCACCTAAACTGCTTACGGTGCTGCGCGAAGGCTATGGCTTGGCGGATTTTCGCGCCGACGTGATCGCCGGCCTGACGGTGGCGATTGTCGCGCTGCCGCTGTCGATGGCGATCGCCATCGGCTCGGGCGTGACCCCGGACCGCGGGCTTTATACCGCCGTGATCGGCGGCTTCATCGTCTCCTTGCTCGGCGGCAGCCGGTTTCAAATCGGCGGACCCGCCGGCGCGTTCATTGTGCTGGTGGCGCTGACCGCCGAACGCCACGGCGTCGATGGCGTGATCCTCGCCACCGCGATGGCCGGAGTGCTTCTGATCGCCGCGGGTCTTCTGCGGCTCGGCACCTACATCAAATTCATTCCCTATCCGGTGACCGTGGGGTTCACCGCCGGGATCGCCGTCATCATCTTCGCCAGCCAGCTCAAGGACCTGCTCGGCATCACGCTGACCACGAAAGAACCGGGCGAATTGATCCCAAAACTGCAGGTGCTGTCGGGCGGACTGCACACCGCCAACCTCTCGGCGATCGCCGTGTCTGCGGTCAGCGTCGCCATCATCGTCATGCTGCGAAGACTGCGGCCGCACTGGCCCGGCATTTTGATCGCGGTCGTTGTCGCAGCGCTCGCCGCGTGGGCGCTGTCGCTGCCGGTGGAAACCATCGGCACCCGGTTCGGCGGCATCCCCCGGGAATTACCCTGGCCGGCGTGGCCGGTGTTTTCGCTGGAGAAGGCGCGGGCGGTACTGCCCGACGCGATCGCATTCGCGCTGCTCGGCGCCATCGAGTCGCTGCTCTCGGCCGTGGTGGCGGACGGCATGACCGGCCGCAGGCATCGTTCGAACTGTGAACTGGTGGCGCAGGGGTTTGCCAATATCGGATCGGCGCTGTTCGGCGGCATCTGTGTCACCGGCACCATCGCGCGAACCGCGACCAACGTCCGCGCCGGCGCGCGCGGCCCGATTTCCGGAATGCTGCATTCGGGTTTCCTGTTGCTGTTCATGCTGATCGCCGCGCCCCTGGCGAGCTATATTCCGCTCGCGGCGCTGGCGTCGGTGCTGGTGGTCGTCGCCTGGAACATGGCGGAGAAACACGAATTCGCGACTCTGATCCGCTCCTCGCGCGGCGATGCCACAGTGCTGCTGGCGACCTTTCTGCTGACGATCTTTCGCGATCTCACCGAGGGCATCCTGGTGGGCTTCGCACTCGGCGCAGTGCTGTTCATCAACCGCATGGCGGAGATGACGGGCATCGAGGCGGCAACGCCGCTGGTGACCGCCGACAGGGCCGACCACGGCGACGGTGATCGCGTGCCCTACGATTCCCGGCTGGCTGCCGATCCGGACGTGCTGGTGTATCGCATCACCGGCGCGTTCTTTTTCGGCGCGGCCTCGACGGTAGGGGCGGTGCTCGACAGCCTCGCCGATACCCGCAAGGCGTTCGTGGTGGATTTCGCGGCGGTGCCGTTTCTCGATTCCACCGCGGCCAACGCCATGAGCCGCGTTGCGGCCAAGGCAAAGCGCCAGGGCATCCGGCTCTTCATCACCGGCGCGTCGCCGACGGTGCGCCGGGCACTCCTCACTCATGGGGTGAGGCCGCCGCGCGCCAAATATCGCGAAACCATTGCGCGGGCTGTCGCCGACATCAAGGGCGAGCGCGAGAAACTTTCGGTCGCGGCGGACGGTCTCGCCGCAAGTTAGCTTCGCCCGCGGGCGTTGTTTTTCGCGCGGTCGCACTTTCCAAGTCAGCCGCTTTCGTGAAAACTGCGGCGTCGGCGCGCGAAGTACCGTGCCAATTTCCGTTGCGTGGCATCGCAGTTCGCGGGGAGCCTGATGGACAAGATCGTTTTGTCGTTGAAAATGAAACGGCTTACTGCCTGGCTGGACAGCCGATGTCAGCCGGATAGCCTGATACGCAGGCAGTTCCACGGCTCTCCCTGCGGCAGTTGCTACGTCACCATCGACCCTCATCGTCAGGGTCCCTTTGCGTCCGCCAATCTGAACCGCGTCTATTGGTGCGGAACGGAAGCGGGAATGGAATTCCGTGGCATCGGGCGTTTGATCGATCTGTTCGCGACCGACGGGGTGAAGCGGTTCTTCGTCTGGCTCAGCCCCGGCCCCGACATGGAGGTGGTGCGCGGCTGGCTGGAACAGAGCGGGCTCTCCCGTATTCGACGCACCGGCTATCCGACCCTGTGCCGCGATCATCGTTCGCCGGTTGAATTCAAAACCGATCTTGAGGTGCGAGAGGTGAGCGCGGAAGAAATAACGCAAGCCGGCGATCAGCTGGGCGAGACCATGTGGCCGGGATATGTCAGGTCCGCCGGCAAGGAAGGCTTCTTCCATTACATGGCTTTCGACGACGCGCGTCCGGTCGCCATTGCCACCCTCTGCGTGTTCGAAGACCTCGGATATCTGATGTCCGCGGCGACCGCCGAAAGCCATCGCAAACGCGGAGCCCAGCAGGCCCTGATTGCGAAGCGGATAGAACGGGCCGAACAGATGGGCTGTTCGACGCTGGTGTCCGAAACCCTCTATATGATCGAGCATTCCTACCGGAATCTGCAGCGCGCCGGATTTGAGGAAGTCTACGAAAAAGAAATCTACGAATGGAACGCCTGAGACGTCCTTGCTCGGTCGAACCACGGACAGCCCGCGCGCGCCGCGCCGCGGTTCGCCGAAATGCTTGATTCACACCGCAACACCATATTGGCCTGTGCGCTGAGCGCGCTGGCCGGCTACGTCGACGCCATCGGCTTCCTGCATCTCAACGGTATGTACGTCGCCTTCATGAGCGGCAACTCGACGCGGCTGGGCGTCAGCCTGGCCGCGGGGCACTGGTCGAATGCGGCCGAGGCGCTGGGCGTGATCGCGCTATTCGTGATTGGTGCCGCGGCCGGCTGCCTGATCGTGCTTGGCCACGGTGTCCACCGCCAGCCCTGGCTGCTGCTCACGGAGGCGTCGCTGCTCGCCGGATCGGCGCTCTGCTACAGCTTCGCCCTGCCGAATGCCGCGATTGCCGCGATGGTGCTGGCGATGGGATTGGCGAACGCGGTGTTCCAGATCCAGGGCGGCGGCGGGCTCGGCGTTACCTACGTCACCGGTACGCTGGTCAAGGTCGGCCAGCATGTCGCGGCGGCGCTGCGCGGCGGCCCGCGCTGGGATTGGGTGCCGAATTTGCTGTTGTGGGCGGCGCTGGTGGCGGGTTCGTTTTGCGGCGCGCTGGCCTATCACTGGATCAATCTCGCCGCGATCTGGTTTGCCGCGGGGATAGCGCTGGCGCTGAGCGCGATCGTTGCCGCGACCATCCACCGATAGCATTGACAGCGAACCCAGCTTGGCCGATTTGAGCAGCGGCGGCGGCTGGTTACGACGCGCTGCAGCAGGATAGACCATGACAGCCGAGACCAAAGCCCGTGCCGCATGCCTGATCGGATGGCCGGCAGCGCATTCGCGCTCGCCGCTGATCCATCATTACTGGCTGCGGATGCTTGGTATCGAGGGCGGCTACAGCATCGAGGCGGTGCCGCCCGAGGGCTTTGCCGAATTCGTGCTGCACCTGTCGACGCACGGTTTCGTCGGCGCCAATGTCACCATTCCGCACAAGGAGCGCGCGCTGGCGCTGTCGATGCCGGACGCACGTGCCCGCGCGGTCGGCGCCGCCAACACGCTGTGGTACGAGGGCGGCGAACTGCGCTCGACCAACACCGATATCGAAGGCTTTATCGATAATCTCGACGCCTGCGCTCCCGGCTGGGACGCCGCCACCGAAGCGCTGGTGCTCGGCGCCGGCGGTTCGTCGCGCGCGGTGGTGTTTGGATTGATCGAGCGCGGTATCAGGCGCGTGTATCTGGCCAACCGCACCGTCGCGCGCGCCCGCACGCTCGCGGATCAGTTCGGCGCCACCGTTCATCCTGTTCCCTGGGATGGCATCGATGATCTGTTGCCGCGCGCGGAACTGCTGGTGAATACGACGTCGCTCGGCATGCACGGCCAGCCCGCGCTCGAAATCGAGGCCGGCCGGTTGCCGTCGCATGCGGTTGTCGCCGACCTCGTCTACGTGCCGCTGCAGACGCCGCTGCTGGCGGCGGCGCGGGCGCGCGGACTCAAAGCCGCCGACGGGCTCGGCATGCTGCTGCACCAGGCGGTGCGCGGGTTCGAATTGTGGTTCGGACAGCGCCCCGAGGTCACGCCGGAGCTTCGAGCCCTGGTCGAGGCCGATCTCACAAAGGTTTGAGCGGGAATAGTGTGGAAGTTTTAGGGGGCTCGTGCCCAGTGATACCGTTGTTCAGTGATACCAACCGGAGATCAGTTCATGCCCGTTCGTCGTTCGAGCCTCAGTCGTCCGCTTGTCGCAATGGCCGTTTTGGTCGCGTCGTCGCTCTACGCAGTCGCGCAACAATCGCCGACGCCGTCGCGGGTTCGCGGCACCATCGAGGGCGTTGACGGCGACGTGCTGTCGGTCAAGTCGCGCAGCGGCGAGGATGTCAAGCTGCACATGACCGGCGACATGAAGGTAGTCGGGATCGTCAAGATCTCGCTGTCCGACGTCAAAGTCGGCTCCTTCGTCGGCGCCACCACGGTGCCCGGGGCGGACGGCAGTCAAAAGGCGGTCGAAGTGCACGTATTTCCCGAGGACATGCGCGGCACCGGGGAGGGTTCGCGGCCGTACGATCTGCGGCCCAACAGCACCATGACCAATGCGACGGTGGCCGAGAGCGTCGCGGGCAACGACGGTCGCACGCTGACAGTCAAATACAAGGACGGCGAGAAAAAAGTCGTGGTCGGGCCGGATACGCCGGTGGTGACCTATAACGCCGGCGACAAATCCGACCTGAAGGCCGGCGCCAAGGTGATCGCATTTATCAAAAAGCTGCCGGACGGTTCGTACGAAACCAACCGGGTCGGCGTCGGCCGCGACGGCCTGACCCCGCCGATGTAGGATTCGTCTCTCCCCTGACGACAAACGGGATATCACGGCTGCGTCATCCCGGAATAGCCTTCCGGCCGCGGGGTTCTGTCATGAGTTGGACAGAGCTTTGAGAGGGACAACCATGCTGAAAATTTCTTCGTTGATGCCGCGCCTGCTGGTGGTTTCGCTGACGGTCATGCTTGCATCGGCGGCGTGGGCGCAGCAGCCGCCGACGGTGCGCATCCGCGGCACCATCGAAAGCGTCGATGGCCCCACGCTGATGATCAAGTCGCGCGAGGGCGCGGACATGAAGGTTCGTGTGACCGACAATGTCGTGGTGGTCGGCATCGCCAAAAGCGCGCTGTCCGAAATCAAGCCGGGCTCCTACGTCGGTGTATCGGCGATGCCCGAGCCCGACGGCACCCAGAAGGCGCTCGCCGTTCATATCTTCCCTGAAGCGCAACGCGGCGCCGCCGAAGGCTTCCGGCCCTGGGACCTGCGTCCCAACAGCACCATGACCAACGCTACCGTCGCCGAGACCGTCGCCGGCACCGACGGCCAGAACATCAGGGTCAAGTACAAGGACGGCGAGAAAAAAGTCGTGGTGCCGCCGGAAACGCCGATCGTCGCATTCGTTTCAGGTGACAAGACCGAACTGAAGCCGGGCGCCAAGATCATCATCTTCGGTGCCACCAAGAAAGATGACGGCACACTGGAAGCCGCCCGCGTCGGTGTCGGCCTCGACGGAATTACGCCGCCGATGTGACCTTACTCTTTCCTTCTCCCCTTGTGGGAGAAGGTGGCGCGGACGAAGTCCGTGCCGGATGAGGGGTCTCTTTCCATCGATGGACCGGACCCCTCATCCGTCTTCGTGGAGTTTATCATCGGGCGGCGCTTCGCGCCGACCCGTTGGCGAAGCCACCTTCTCCCACAAGGGGAGAAGGGAAATGGCGAACGCCGCGACGAAACGTTTCAGACCGCCAGCACGTGCTCGTCGATCTCGGCGATGGTGTTGACGCCGCACAGCCCCATGGTGACGCTGAGTTCGTTGCGGATGATGTCGATCGCCTTGGTGACGCCGGCTTCGCCGAAAGCGCCGAGGCCGTGGACGAAGGCGCGGCCGATCATGCAGGACTTGGCGCCGAGCGCGAGCGCGCGCATCACGTCCTGGCCGGAGCGAATGCCGCCGTCGAACAACACTTCGATCCGCGAACCGACGGCGTCGACGATTTCCGGCAGCACCTCGATCGACGACGGCGCGCCGTCGAGCTGGCGGCCGCCATGGTTGGAGGCCACCAGGGCCTGCGCGCCGGTCTTCACCGCTTCCTCGGCATCCTCGACGTCGAGGATGCCCTTGAGCACCAGCTTGCCCGGCCAGATGCTGCGGATCCAGTCGACATCTTTCCAGTTCAGCGAGGTGTCGAACTGCGAGGAGGTCCATGTCGACAGCGCGGTGATATCGTCGGTGCCCTTGAGGTGACCGACCAGATTGCCGAAGGTGCGGCGCTTGCCGCGCAATACGCCGGACACCCATGCCGGCTTGCTCGCAAAATCGAGAAATTTCGAGAGCGTCCATTCGGGCGGCACCGTCATGCCGTTCTTGATGTCCTGATGACGTTGCCCGATCACCTGCAGATCGACCGTGAGCACCAGCGCGCTGCATTTCGCCGCGATGGCGCGCTCGATCAGCGCCTTGATGAAGCCGCGGTCCTTCATGACGTAGAGCTGAAACCAGAACGGCTTGTCGACATTGGCCGCGACGTCCTCGATCGAACAGATCGACATCGTGCTCAGCGTGAACGGAATGCCCGCGGCCTGCGCGGCGCGGCAGGCGTGAATTTCGCCGTCGCCGGATTGCATCCCGAGCAGCCCGATCGGCGCCAGCATCAGCGGCAGCGAAGCAGGCTCGCCGAGAATCGTGGTCGAGAGATCGCGCTTCGACACATCGACCAGAATGCGCTGGCGAAACTTGATCTGCTGCAGGTCTTCCCGATTGGCGCGCAGCGTTTCCTCGGCGTAGGAGCCGCGATCGGCGTAGTCGAAAAATGCCTTGGGCACCTTGCGCTTATGGACCTGGCGCAGATCTTCGATGCAGGTGATGTGTTTCATGGACGTTGCCGGCCCTTCTTGTATTTATGGCTTTGACTGTCATCTAGCATGCTTGGGCCCACCGCAAAATCGCTTCACGGCGGTGGGGCTGCCAGCCAGGAGGGCATCCATGACCGGCCCACGCTCCGAGCCCGAAGATGCCAAAAGTGCCGAGAAGCGCCGGCTCGATCAGGCCCTGGACGAGGGGCTGCAGGAGACCTTTCCAGCCTCGGATCCGGTCAATGTCACCCAGCCGGCGCCCTCGAAACAGGACCGCCACGTCAAGCGCAACGATTGACCGCGGCGGGTGACGCCTCAGTATCCAAGATAAATCAAGCGTTAACAATGGGTTAATCGCTAATCGGCGGCGCGGCCGCCGGTAATGATTAATCATATTTTTTGAAGCCATATCGGCCCCGAAGGCATTATAATCGCCGCACGCTATGATGGCGGCCGTTTGAGGCTTCTTGAGAAACCTGGACGGTGCTTGGGGGGTACATGAGCCGCAGATATTTCGGTACGGATGGGATTCGGGGCCGCGCCAATGGTTTGATTACGCCGGAGCTCGCGCTCAAGGTGGGGCAGGCGGCTGGGCTGGTATTTCAGCGCGGAGAACATCGCCATCGCGTCGTCATCGGCAAGGATACCCGGCTTTCCGGCTACATGATCGAATACGCGATGGTGGCCGGGTTTACCTCGGTCGGCATGGATGTGCTGCTGCTCGGCCCGATGCCGACGCCCGCGGTGGCGATGCTGACCAAGTCGATGCGCGCCGATCTCGGCGTGATGATTTCCGCTTCGCATAACCTGTTCGAAGACAACGGCATCAAGCTGTTCGGCCCGCAGGGCTTCAAACTGTCCGACGACGTCGAAAAGCAGATCGAGCAGCTGATGGATGAATCGCTCGACAAGCGGCTGGCGCAGAGCGCCAGTCTCGGGCGCGCCCGCCGCATCGACGGCGTCCATGACCGCTACATCGAATTCGCCAAGCGTACGCTGCCGCGCGATCTCAGCCTCGACGGCCTGCGCGTGGTGGTCGATTGCGCCCATGGCGCGGCCTACAAGGTGGTGCCGGAAGCGCTGTGGGAGCTCGGCGCCGACGTCATTTCGATCGGCGTCGACCCGGATGGATTCAACATCAACAAGGAATGCGGATCGACTTCGCCGGAGGCACTGAGCCGCAAGGTGCGCGAAATGCGCGCCGACATCGGCATCGCGCTCGATGGCGACGCCGATCGGGTGATCCTGGTCGATGAGCGCGGGCATCTGGTCGACGGCGACCAGCTGCTGGCGGTGATCGCGCAGAGCTGGAAGGAAGACGGCCGGCTCGCCAAGCCGGGCATCGTCGCCACCGTGATGTCGAATCTGGGACTGGAGCGCTTTCTCGAAGGCCAGGGCATCGAAATGGTGCGCACGCCGGTCGGCGATCGCTACGTGCTCGAACAGATGCTGCGCCAGGGCTACAATCTCGGCGGCGAGCCCTCCGGCCACATCATTCTGTCGGACTACGCCACCACAGGTGACGGCTTCGTCGCGGCGCTGCAGGTGCTCGCGGTGGTGCAAAAACTTCGCCGCCCGGTATCGGAGGTCTGCCGCCGCTTCGAACCGTTGCCGCAGATCCTGAAGAACGTGCGTTACCGCAGCGGCAGGCCGCTCGACGACGCCGAGGTCAAATCGGCCATCGACGCCGGCGAAGAGCGGCTCAACGGCCACGGCCGGTTGTTGGTGCGCTCCTCCGGCACCGAGCCGGTGATCCGCGTGATGGGCGAGGGCGACGACCGCATCCTGGTCGAGGAAGTGGTCGATCATATCGTCACCGCGCTCGGTAACGCCGCGGCCGCCGCCGCGTAAGCGCATCGCAGCCATCATTTAATGGCGCTGGTCGGGGCCGTGCCGCCATCGTAGGAAGCGCGTGGCTCCGCGCTGACCTTTCGGGAATGATCTCTTGAACAAGCCTGTCATCGTCTCCGAAGAGGCCCTGGCCGCGCCGGTTCTGGTGCCGGACCCGACGTCCGGTTCGATCGCACGATCCGCCGCGGCGGGACCGGCCTATATCGTCCTCGGCGGCATCAGCCTGTCGCACTTCCTCAACGACACCATGCAGTCGCTGATCCCGTCGGTCTATCCGATCCTGAAAGACAGCTACGCGCTCGACTTCGCGCAGATCGGGCTGATCACGCTGGCGTTCCAGTTCACCGCCTCGCTGCTGCAGCCGCTGGTGGGGCATTTCACCGACAAAAAGGCGCAGCCGTTTTCGCTCGCCGTCGGCATGGGGGCCACGTTCTTCGGCCTGCTGTTGCTCAGCGTCGCGCAGCAATACCTCGTCATCCTCGTCGCGGCAGCGCTGGTCGGACTCGGCTCGGCGGTGTTCCATCCGGAGTCGGCGCGGATCGCGCGGCTCGCCTCCGGCGGGCGCTACGGCTTCGCGCAATCGGTGTTTCAGGTCGGCGGCAACGCCGGAACCGCGATGGGTCCGCTGCTCGCGGCGCTGATCGTGGTGCCGTTCGGTCAGCCGAGCATCGCCTGGTTTTCCTCGGTCGCATTTCTGGCGATCGTGATCCTGTGGCGGATCGGGCAATGGTACAAGCCGCAGATCACGACGAAAAAGATGGCGCCGCCTCCCGCCCATCCCGACGCGCCGAGTTCGCGCCGGGTCGTGATCGCGCTGGTGGTGCTGGTGGCGCTACTGTTCTCGAAGCAGCTCTACGTGTCGAGCCTGTCGAGCTATTACATGTTCTACCTGATCGACAAATTCGGCGTCTCGACCCAGGCCGCCCAGCTTTATCTCTTCCTCTTTCTCGTCTCGAACGCGGCCGGGGGGTTCTTCGGCGGACCGCTCGGCGACCGGTTCGGACGTAAATACGTGATCTGGTTTTCGATCCTCGGCGCGCTGCCGTTCACGCTGGCGCTGCCCTATGCCGGCCTGTTCGCAAGCGCGGTGTTGACGGTGTTCATCGGCTTCATCATTTCCTCGGCGACGTCGGCGATCATCGTGTTCGCGCAGGAGCTGATGCCGCATCGGTTCGGAATGATCTCCGGGGTGTTCTTCGGGTTTGCGTTCGGCATCGGCGGCCTCGGCGCCGCGGTGCTCGGCAAGGTCGCCGACCATACCGGCATCGCGTTCGTCTATCAGGTCTGCGCCTACCTGCCGGCGATCGGGCTGCTCGCGGTGTTCCTGCCGAAGATGCCGAGAACCGCGCACTGACGCGCCGGTCGGCCGCGCAGCTTCAATGCGCTGTTCATCAATACATTGTTAGGAATTGTGGCGCTTGCGCCATCTAATTCTCGCGTGCACTCCGGCAACGAAAAAAACACTCAGAGAATATCAACCTTAAAAATTAGGGTTAAGTGGCGCTTAAGCATTTGGTGGCATCGTCCTGCCGTGAGTTTTTAGTTGTGAGGCCTCCGTCGTTCGCCTCACCGGACAAAAGGACGAAGCCAATGCGTAGCGTTAAATTTCTCGTCGCCGCCGGAGCGGCATCACTGCTGTCGTCGGCGGCGTTTGCCGCGGACATGCCCTCGATCATGCCGCCGCCGCAATATTACGCGCCGCCGGCGCAAGACTTCGGCGGTTGGTATCTGCGCGGCGATATCGGGTTCAGCAATCAGAGGGTGAATAACATCCGCACGTCCGATCCGGTCGCGTACTCCCAAATCAGTTCTCTGACGGAGACAACCAATTTCGATACCGGCGGAATCTTTGACGTCGGTGTGGGCTATCGGTTCAACAACTGGTTCCGTGCTGATGTCACCGCGCAATACCGCGGCAACACGAATTTCAAAGGCACGGACGTCTTCAACGCCTCGGCGTTTGGGGTCGCCTACAACGGCCAGGATAATTATAGTGCCACCAAATCGGAACTGCTGTTCCTGGCGAACGCTTATGCCGATCTCGGCACCTGGTGGTGCATTACGCCGTTCATCGGCGCGGGTGTAGGCACATCCCGAGTCACCATTTCAGGCTTCACCGATAACGGCGTGACCAATCTGCAGCTACCACCCCCGCCGGCCGCACCCTTCGCCGGCGGTCCCCCAGTTGCGAGTAACGCGACCGCCGCGAGCGGCTCGCAGTGGAATTTCGCCTGGGCCCTGCATGCTGGTCTAGCCTACCAGATCAACCCCAATGTCACGCTCGAATTGGCCTATAGCTATGTCAATCTCGGTAGCGGGACGACCGGCGTCATCTCCGACTTCACCGGGTTCCAGGCAGGCCATGTCATGAAGTTCAACGACATCACCTCCAACGACCTGAAACTCGGCGTGCGCTGGAATTTCGACAGCCCGCCGGTCTATGCGCCGCCGCTGGTCACCAAGGGCTGATCGAGCCTTTCACCTGTCAATGTTTGCTAACGGCGCGGGATTTTCCCGCGCCGTTTTGTTTTGCGCGCGTGGCATGATCCCGACTGCGACGGCTGCTTCAGTGCAAAGCGACGAACGGTTTTCGAGCACGATCAGGTCAATCAACGCGCTGCGACAACGATATGTTAAGGTTAACGAGCGATGATCGGCGCCAAGTTAAGGTGTTCGATGGGAGCGTTGCGATGCGTAGGTTTCTGCTGGCGGCGGTAATGTTCGGAGCGGCCTCCGGCGCGCGGGCGGCCGATCTTCCCGATTATTTTCCGGCGCTTCGCGGCAGCGAAGGGCTGAGCACGGCCACCCGAAACTGGGACGGCTGGTATGCCGGCGGTCAGGTCGGGTACGAAACCTCATCGGTCGATTTCAGCCAAAGCGTCGTGGGCCTGACGAATTTTATCTTTCGCAACAGCGTGCTTCAGCAACCGACGTCGCAGTGGTCGCTGTTGAACAAGGCCAACATGCAAGGCACCGGCTTCGGAGCGTTCGGAGGCCGCAACTGGCAGTGGGACGACCTCGTGTTCGGCTTCGAAGCCAACTACAATTACATGAACAGGCTGGCCAGTTCATCTTCCAGCTCGATCGGTCCGCTTGGCATCGTCAACCCCGCCGGCTCGATGCCGCCGCCGAACCACACTTACACCTACAACACCACTCTGACCGGCAAGGCCGCGCTGCAGATCAAGGACGTGTTGACCTTACGCGGCCGCGCGGGCTGGGCGGCCGGCAACTTCCTGCCCTACGTGTTTGGCGGTCTTGCGGTTGGCCGCATGGACGTTTCCCGTTCGGTGACGAGTAACGTCGTCTTGCGGGACGACCAAACCGTGACGACCACTATTAACGGCACCACGACAACCTTCAATCTGAATCCAGTTTTTAGCCCTCAACCGCAGGTTTCGCTGACGTCGAGCCAGGAGCGAACCAATAATTTCGTCGTTGGATGGACCGGCGGTCTCGGAACCGAATACATGGTTTGGGACGGCCTGTTCCTGCGCGGTGAATGGGAATACATCAAGTTCGTGTCGGTCATGAACACGTCGGTTTCGATGAACAGCCTGCACGTCGGGCTAGGCTACAAGTTCTGATCCTCTGTCCACCTCCCGCCTTGACAGGAAATGATGCGGCTGGTCCGATGGCACGCCTGTCCGGGAGGACCGCGGTGATGAAAATCCACGGCGATACCAATTCAGGCAATTGCCTGAAAGTGAAATGGGTCTGCGACCGCTTGGCGCTGCCCTATACGTGGATCGGCGTCGACATGCTCAAGCGCGAGACCCGCACCACGCCATTCCTCAAGCTCAACAGTGCGGGCCAGGTTCCGGTGGTGGAGTTCGACGACGGCCGGGTGCTGGCGGAATCCAACGCCATCATTCGATACCTTGCCCGCGGCAGCGATCTCATTCCAGCCGATGAATTTGCGGCGGCGAAGATGGACGAGTGGTTGTTCTGGGAACAATACAGCCACGAGCCTTATGTCGCGGTGTGCCGCTTCCAGATGAAATATCAGGGCAAGCCGGCATCCGATCTGGATCCCGACAAGATCAAGCGCGGCTATGCGGCGCTGGCGCGGATGGAGCACCAGCTTGCCGCGACGCGATATTTGGTCGGCGACAACCTCTCGCTCGCCGACGTCGCGCTGCTGGCCTATACCCGCCTGGCGCATGAAGGCGGCTTCCATCTCGACGGCTACGCCGCCGTGCGGCGCTGGATCGTTGAGGCCGAACGGTCTCTCGGCCTGCCGCCGGCGCGCTAGGGGTTTCTGGAACCAGCATGAACGCAATATCCTTGATAACCATCCGGCGCGCCCGCCGTGACGACGTCGGCGCCATCGTGCGCATGCTGGCGGACGATCCGCTTGGCAGCGCGCGCGAACGGATCGAAGAGCCGCTGCCGCCGTCCTATTTCCGGGCGTTCGAAGCGCTCGAACACGCTTCCCATATCCAGCTTGTGGTCGCCGAGGACGGTGAGGGTGCCGTGGTCGGCTGCCTGCAGCTCTGCATCCTGCCGGGACTGAGCTCGCAGGGCGCCTCGCGCGGCCTGATCGAGGACGTTCGCGTCGCCGCGCAGTGCCGAAGCCGCGGCATCGGCGAGCAACTGGTGCAGTGGGCCGTCTCGGAGGCGCGCGCCAAAAATTGCAAGCTGGTCGAACTCCTGACGCATCGCACCCGCGTCGATGCACAGCGGTTCTACGTCCGACTCGGATTTCAGCCGAGCCATGTCGGCATGACCTTGCGATTTTGATGTTGCCCAATTGTTCGGCGTCGTCACGCCCGGGCCGTTGCGAACGTTGCGAAACGGGTTTTGCCATTCGTTGCGGTTAAGGCGCGGTAAACTAACCGGTGTTCCGTAATTTTTTTCGCGGAACGATTCATGACATCATGGCGTATCCCGGCGGGCTTCGGGCGGCTTGGGAATTGCGCATGAAAAATTATTCGATCGTCAGGATCGGCAACGAATATGTCGTGCAGGCCGACCACAAGAGCATTCTGAAAATCGCGAGCCGGCGCAAAGCCGCCAGGCTCGTCACCGATGCGGCGGAGCTGCTGCAGTCGCAGCCGGCTGCGAAATTGCCGCCGGACGCGCACGCTGAGTCATCAATCGCCTGTGATCTTCCTGAAGTTCCTTGACGATTCACGGCGATTCCCCTATGCACCGCGGCGGGACACCTCCCCCCAACGGGAGGCTTGCTATCTGGAAGGATAGATCATGACTGCAGCAAAGCCCGCTTTGCGGCCCAACGTGCCGCATTTTTCCTCCGGCCCCTGTGCCAAGCGCCCCGGCTGGAACCCGCAAAATCTCAAGGACGCCGCGCTGGGCCGTTCGCATCGCGCGAAAATCGGCAAGGCCAGGCTCAAGCTCGCGATCGATCTGACGCGCGAAGTGCTTGAGGTCCCCGCCGACTACAAGATCGGCATCGTGCCGGCGTCCGATACCGGCGCGGTCGAAATGGCGCTGTGGTCGCTGCTTGGCGCGCGGCCGGTGACCACGATTGCCTGGGAATCCTTCGGCGAAGGCTGGGTCAGCGACATCGTCAAGGAATTGAAGCTCAAGGACGTCACGCGGCTGCATGCCGGCTATGGCGACATTCCCGATCTCTCCAAGGCCGATCCGGCTTCCGACATCGTCTTCACCTGGAACGGCACCACTTCGGGCGTGCGCGTGCCCAATGCCGACTGGATCAGCGCCGATCGAGAGGGCCTCACCATCTGCGACGCCACCTCGGCGGCGTTCGCCCAAAAACTCGACTGGGCCAAGCTCGATGTGGTGACGTTCTCGTGGCAGAAGGCGCTCGGCGGCGAGGCCGCGCATGGCATGCTGGTGCTCAGCCCGCGCGCGGTGGCGCGGCTCGAAAGCTACACGCCGGCCTGGCCGCTGCCGAAGATCTTCCGCATGACCAAGGGCGGCAAGCTCAACCAGGGCATCTTCGAAGGCGAAACCATCAACACGCCGTCGATGCTGTGCGTCGAGGATTATCTCGACGCGCTGAACTGGGGCAAGTCGGTCGGCGGCCTCAAGGCCCTGATCGCGCGCGCCGACGCCAACACCAAGGTGCTCGCCGACTGGAAGGCGAAGACGCCGTGGATCGATTTCCTGGCCAAGGACCCGGCTGTTCGGTCGAACACCTCGGTGTGCATGAAGGTGGTCGATCCCGCGATCACGTCGCTGACGGCGGACGCGCAGTCGGATTTTGCCAAGAAGCTGGTCGCCCTGGTGGAGAAGGAAGGCGCGGGCTACGATTTCGCGCATTATCGCGATGCGCCGGCCGGCCTGCGCATCTGGTGCGGCGCCACGGTGGAAGCCAGTGACGTCGCGCTGCTGACGCAGTGGATCGACTGGGCCTTCGCGGAAACCAAATCCACGCTCGCCAAGGCGGCGTAAGTTTCTTGTTCACCTCGCCCCGTTCTTACGGGGAGAGGGAGAAGTAAATCGTTCCGCGACTTTCACCCCACCCCGGCGCTACGCGTCGACCCCAAGAGCGAGCTTCGCTCGTCTCGCCCCCTCCCAGGGGAGGGAGAAGGATCAACCTCCATGCCCAAACCCAAAGTTCTCATTTCCGACGCACTCTCTCCCGCTGCGGTGCAGATCTTCAAGGACCGCGGCATCGAGGTCGATTTTCAGCCCAATCTCGGCAAGGACAAGGACAAGCTCGCCGAGATCATCGGCAATTACGACGGCCTCGCGATCCGTTCCGCCACCAAGGCCACCGCCAAGATCATCGAAAAGGCGACGCGGCTGAAAGTCATCGGCCGCGCCGGGATCGGCGTCGACAATGTCGAGATACCGGCCGCGACCGCCAAGGGCATCATCGTGATGAACACGCCGTTCGGCAATTCTATCACCACGGCCGAACACGCCATCACCCTGATGCTGGCGCTGGCGCGCGAAATTCCGCAGGCCGATGCCTCCACGCAGGCCGGCAAGTGGGAGAAGAATCGCTTCATGGGGGTCGAGATCACCGCCAAGACGCTGGGCGTGATCGGCTGCGGCAACATCGGTGCGATCGTCGCCGACCGCGCGCTTGGCCTGCGCATGAAAGTGATCGCGTTCGACCCGTTCCTGTCGCCGGAGCGCGCCAGGGATATCGGTGTCGAGAAAGTCGAACTCGACGATCTGTTCAAGCGCGCCGATTTCATCACGCTGCATACGCCGCTCACCGAAAAGACAAAAAACATCATCGATGCGGCGGCGCTGGCCAAGATGAAGAAGGGCGTGCGCATCATCAATTGCGCGCGCGGCGGTCTGGTTGACGAGCAGGCGCTGGTCGATGCGCTCAATTCCCGGCAGGTCGCCGGTGCCGCGTTCGACGTCTTCGTCGAGGAGCCGGCCACGTCAAACGTGCTGTTCGGCCATCCCAACGTGATCTGCACCCCGCATCTGGGAGCTGCCACCACCGAAGCCCAGGAGAACGTCGCGCTGCAGGTCGCCGAGCAGATGTCGGACTATCTTTTGACCGGCGCGATTTCCAACGCGGTCAACTTCCCCTCGATCACGGCCGAAGAGGCGCCCAAGCTGAAGCCGTTCATCGAGCTTGCCGAAAAGCTCGGCTCGTTCGCGGGCCAGCTCACCGAGACCGGCATCCTCAAGGTGCAGATCACCTATGAGGGCCACGTTGCCGAAATGAAGATCAAGGCGCTGACCTCGGCGGTGCTGTCGGGCCTGCTGCGGCCGATGCTGGGCGACGTCAACGTCGTCTCCGCGCCTGTCGTCGCCAAGGAACGCGGCATGGTGGTCGACGAGATCGTGCGCGCGGCGCAGAGCGACTACGAGAGCCTGATCACGGTCACTGTCGTCACCGAGCGGCAGGAGCGTTCGGTGTCGGGCACGGTCTATGCCGACGGCAAGCCGCGGCTGGTCGATATCAAGGGCATCCGGGTCGACGCCGAGTTCGGCAAGTCGATGATCTACGTCACCAATGAGGACAAGCCGGGATTCATCGGCCACTTCGCCGGCCTGCTCGGCGATGCCAGGATCAACATCGCGACCTTCCATCTTGGCCGCAACAAGCCGGGCGGCGACGCCATCGCGCTGGTCGAGGTCGACGGCGCGGTGCCTTCAGCGGTGCTCGCCAAGGTGCAGGCGCTGCCGCAGGTCAAGCAGGCCAAGGCGCTGACCTTTTAAAGAGCCCTGACGTTCTGAAATCGTCCGCACGACGAAGGAAAGGCCCGGCAAAGCCGGGCCTTTCTGTTAACTATTTTTGTTGCTGGCTGTTCGAATGAGCCTGGTTGCTGGTAAACACCGCGGGCTCGGCGGTCCAGGCAGCGATCGCGAAACATCGATACCAAAGCCCAATATCGAAAGGCGCGCCGTTTTGGATAATCTGCGGCGGCGTTATAGAAAAGAAGTATCAGGGAGAGACCCTTAATGAAGCGAGTCATGGATTCGGCGGCGTGCGCGCTTGCCGCTGCAATGCTTTTTGTTGCACCGTTTGCCCAGGCAGCCTCCAACAAGGTGGTGATCGGCGACATCGACGATATGTCGGGACTTTATGCCGACGTCATTGGCGAAGGCGGTGTTGAAGCCGTCAAGATGGCGATTGCGGATTTCGGCGGAACGGTGCTCGGCAACAAGGTCGAGTTTATGGTCACGGACCATCAGAATAAGCCCGACGTCGGCGCGCAGAAATTTCGTGAGTGGGCGGATCGCGATGGCCTGACCATGGTGCTTGGCGGTTCTAACACTGGCGTCAGCCTCGCCTTGGCGACTGTCGCGAAGGAAAAGAAAACGCCGTTCTTTGCGATCGGTGCAGCCGGCGCTTCGCTGACCGGCAAGGATTGTACGCCCTACACGATTCACTATGCGTACGACACCACGGCACTCGGCAACGGCACCGCCACAACCATGGTCAAGGAGGGCGGGAAAAGCTGGTTCTTCCTGACCGCCGACTACGCATTCGGAACCCAGCTTCAGGAAGCCGCCGCCAAGGTCGTCGAAGCCAATGGCGGCAAGGTGGTTGGCGCGGTGCGCGTGCCCCTCTCGGCATCGGACTTCTCAAGTTTCCTGCTTCAGGCCCAAAATTCGGGCGCCCAGGTCCTGGGCCTCGCCAACGCTGGAAACGACTTCACCAATTCGCTGAAAGCCTTTGACGAGTTCGGCCTGTCAAAGACCATGAAACCTGCGGCGTTGCTGGCTTTCCTCAGCGACATCCATGCGCTCGGACTGAAAACCGCACAAGGTCTTTACCTGACGACCGGCTGGTATTGGGACCTCAACGACAAGACCCGCGCATTCTCAAAGCGTTACTTCGAAAAGACGAAGCGCGAACCCACCATGAACCAGGCCGCCTACTATTCCGCCACGCTCACCTATCTCAACGCGGTCAAGGCCGCCAACAGTACCGACCCGGACAAGGTGATGGCCGAACTTCACAAGACGACAATCGACGACATGTTCGCGAGTGGCGGCAAGATCCGTGCGGATGGCCTGATGGAACACGAGATGTACATCATGCAGGTCAAGAAGCCGGAGGAGTCGAAATATCCCTGGGACTACTATCGTCTTGTGCAGACCATGTCGGGCGAGGAAGCGTTTGGAAAGCCTGGCGACTCGGCTTGCCCTTTGGTTACGCACTGACCGGTCGCGCAATCGGCCGAAATGCGATGGCCGCATATTCACCGATTTGACGCAGAAAAAAATGGCGAGCTGAAGAATATCAGCTCGCCATTTCGGCGACTTCGCCGGTCTGCTCGGCGATGCCAGGATCAACATCGCGACCTTCGATCCCGGCCGCAACAAGCGGGGCGGCGACGCCATCGCGCTGGTCGAGTCGATGGCGCACGGTCTGTGTTGAGTAGAAGCGATGAACCCACCGCTGCTCACTCCTTCACCGCTCCCGTCAGCGACGAAACATAGTAGTCGACGAACAGCGAATAGAAGATCGCGACCGGCAGCGAGCCGAGCAGCGATCCCGCCATCAGCGCGCCCCACTGATAGACGTCGCCGGAAACGAGCTCGGTCAGGATCGCGACCGGAACCGTCTTGTTGGCGCTGCTCTGGATGAAGGCCAGCGCGTAGATGAACTCGTTCCACGACAGCGTGAAGCTGAAGATGCCGGCCGAAATCAATCCGGGCACGGCCAGCGGCAGCGTGATCCGCCATAAAATCTGCAGACGGGTGGCGCCGTCGACCAGCGCGCATTCTTCCAGCTCGTACGGGATCGACTTGAAATAACCGATCAAGAGCCAGGTGCAGAACGGCACCAGGAAGGTCGGATACACCAGGATCAGCGCCAGCGGACTGTCGAACAATCCGAACTGAACCACCACGGTCGCCAGCGGAATGAACAGGATCGACGGCGGCACCAGATAAGCGAGATAAATTCCAAGCCCGACATAGGGGCTGCCTCGAAAACGCAAACGTTCGATGGCGTAGGCCGCCAGCGTGCTGGAGAACAGCGACAGGAAGGTGGCGCCGATCGCGACATACATCGTCGTCATCAGCCAGTGCGGATAGGCGGTCTCGAAAAAGAGATGCCTGATGTGCGCGAGCGTCGGCGACGAAATCCAGAACGGATTATGGGCCTTGTAGTTGAGCAGTTCGGCATTCGGCTTGAATGACGTGATCGCCATCCAGTAGAACGGAAACAGCAGGATCACCACGAAGCAGGACAGCGGCAGATAGATCATCACCATCCGCCGCGCCCCCGAATCCCACGCCATCGTATCGGGCGTGGAAGTTGCGAGGTTGCCGGACTGCGCCACGGCCTCAGTCATTGTTCTCTCCCTGCTGCCATTTGCGGCGGGCGAGGCCGAAGTAGCTGAACAGCGTCGCAAATACCAGGAACGGGATCATCGAGACCGCGATCGCCGCGCCCTCGCCGAGTTCGCCGCCGGCAATGCCGCGCTGGAACGCCAATGTCGCCAGCAAATGAGTGGAATTGACGGGGCCGCCGCGGGTGATGGCGTAGACCAGCTGGAAGTCGGTAAAGGTGAAGATGATCGAGAACGTCATGACGATCGCCAGAATCGGCATCATCATCGGAAACGTGATGTAGCGAAAACGCTGCCACGCGCTGGCGCCGTCGAGCATCGCCGCTTCGTAGAGCGAAGGCGAGATGGTCTGCAGGCCGGCCAGCAGCGAAATCGCCACGAACGGAATGCCGCGCCAGATGTTGGCCGCGATCAGCGAGAACCGCGCCGGCCAGGGGCTGCCGAGGAAATCGATATTGGTGGTGCGGACGTGCAGCACGTCGACCAGGAGATAGGAGATGATGGAAAACTGCGGATCGTAGATCCACCAGAACGCCAGCGCCGACAGCACCGTCGGCACGATCCACGGCAGCAGCACCAGCGCCCGCAGGATGCTCTTGAACGGAAAATGGTTGTTCAGCAACAGCGCCAGCCAGAAGCCGAGCGCGAATTTTCCGAACGTGGCGACGGCGGTATAGAACACGCTGTAGAACACCGCGTTCCACCACAACGGATCGGTCAAGAGGTACTGAAAATTCTCCAGACCGACAAAAACCCCGCGCCGGCCGATCGTGGTGTCGGTGAACGCCAGCCAGACGCCCAGCCCGAGCGGATAGGTGAGGAACACCAGCAGCAGCCCGATTGCGGGCGTCAGGCAGACCACGATCAGGAACGGCTTGTAGTCGAACAGCCGCGCCAGCCAGTGCGGCTGCCGCTGAATCGCACCTCGGGGAAGTGTCGTCGTTACGGACATATCGTCGTCCCGAAAGTCTCGTTCAAAATGATGTCAATCGAATTCCGTTGTCATTGCGAGGAGCCAACGGGTCGGCACGAAGCGCCGCCCGATGACAGGCTCCGCGACGAAGCAATCCATTTTACGTTGATCGATGGATTGCTTCGCTGCGCTCGCAATGACATTTAGCGCCGGAAATATCGCTTGGCGCGTCGCTCGGCTTCGGCGGCGGCGGCTTCCGGCGTCGCGGCGTCGGTCGCCACCGATGCACACATCTGCACCAGGACATAGTCCGCGTTGACCGCGCCGGTCGCCGTTGAAATCGGGCCCTTGTAGCCATTCCAGTATTGATTCTTCATGGTGTCCTTGAAGATCCGCACCTTGGGATCGCCGGACCACACCGCGGCGTCGGCATAGGCGGCAAGCGGCTGCGCCCAGTAGCCGCTGTTGGCGTTGAGCCACGGTTCGTACTGCTCGTGCTCCAGCATGAATTGCAGGAACGCCTTGGCGGCGTTCGGACAGGGACTGTGTCTGAACACCATGGCATTCAGGGTCAGGCCCGACATCGGCGACGATTTGGCGAGGCCCATCGGCATGAACTGATGCATGGTATCGTCCGCAACCGGCCTGGTGGCGGGATCGTTCTTGAGCGAAAAATACAGCGAGACGCCGTTCGATGTCAGGGAGATGTCGCCGGCCGAATAGGCGCGGTTGTTGCTGACGTCATTCCACGACGGCGTCCCGGAAATGAAGGTGGGATAGAGCTGCTTGAGATATCCAAGCGCGGCAACGGTCTCTTTGCTGTTGATGATGACATTGCCTTCCTCGTCGAGCAGCGAGGCGCCGTGCGACCACAACAGCCAGTTGGAGAATCCGTTGCCGTCGCCGACCGCGTTGCCGAGGGCGAAGCCCGCGGGCTTGCCGGCTTTCTGCAGCTTCTGGCAAAGATCCAGGAATCCGGCGTGGTCGTCCGGCGCCTTCTCGAAGCCGGCGGCCTGGATCATCGATTTGCGATACACCAGAGGACCGCCGCTGGCGCCGAACGGCAATCCGATCCAGGCGTTGCTGTTGTGGCGCCTGCCGTATTTCTCGGCGAGAAACAGCCAGCCGCCGTAACGCTTGCCGAGGTAATCGGCGACGTCGGTCAGCTCAACCAGCTTGTCGACATAGATGTGAGGTGCGTCACCAAAACCGATGATGATGTCGGGGCCGGCGCCGCTGTTCGAGGTCACCGCGGTCTGCTGGTTGATGTCCTCCCACCCGACGAAATCGACCTTGACCTCGACGCCGGTCTTTTGCGTGAACTTCGCCGCATTGGCGCGGAACACATCCTCATCGGTCTGGACGAACCGCACCGGCCGCAGCATGCGCAGGCTCGCGCCTTTTTCGATCGCAAGCGGCGGTGCCGGGGTGTCGGTGACCTTGACCGCCGACGCCGCGGGCTGGGCCGAGGCGCCGGTCGCGGCCAGCGCCGCGGCAGACAACCCCAAGCCCAGCGCGCCACGGCGCGTGAAATCGCTCTTCATGGTGTCCTCCCTGTCTTCTTGCTGTGTTCGTGCAGTTGTTTCCTTGTTGTTTTCTTGTTGTTTTCTTGCACCCGGCGTTATTCGCCGATGAGTTTTGGCAGTGACTAGCTGTTCGGGCCGCGCTCCATGCCGACAGGCTGCCAGCGCCGAAGCGACGTATTTTGCAGCACCGACGGATTGACGCAGCTCACCGGCCACATGCCGGACAGCACCAGCGACAGTTCGAAGCCGACGCGCCGCTTGCGCGCCTCGTCGAAGCGGGCGGAGGCCGAAGCGACGTGGGCCGTCAGCGTCACGTTCTCCATCCCCAGCATCGGATTGTTGTGCGAAGGCGGCTCCTTCTCCAGCACGTCGAGTGCGGCGTGTGCGATCCAGCCTTCCTGCAGGGCCTTGATCAGCGCCTCTTCGTTCACGGTCGCGCCGCGCCCGGTATTGATGAAGATCGCGCTCGGCTTCATCTGGCGGAAATGGGTTTCGCCGAGCATGTGGTGCACCTCGGGCCGCGCCGGCGCGTGCATCGACACGAAATCGGATTGCGACAGCACCTCCGACAGCGTCGCCGGCAGCACGCCATGATCGGAAATCAGCGTCTCCGCGATGAAGGGATCATAGGCGATCATCCGCAGCCCGAACGGTGCGGCGCGTTTGGCGACCGCGCGCGCCACGCGCCCGAACGATACGAAGCCGAGCGTTTGGCCCATCAGCCGGGGAATCTTCAGTAGCGCCGGGCGGCCTTCGGTCCAGCGGCCCTGCCGCACCATCTTGTCCTGCTCGACCAGCCGGCGAAACCCGGCCAGCAGCAGCATCATGGCGTGGTCGGCGACTTCCTCGATGAAGGTGTCGGGAATGTTGGTGACGGGAATGCCGCGCGCGGTGGCGGCCTTGACGTCCACGCTGTCGACGCCGACGCTGCCGAGCGTGATGACCTTGCAGTTTTCGAGGGCGTCGATGATGGTCTTGGAGATCGGAATGCCCTTGGCGTAGATGGCGTCCGCGGTCCGGGCGGCGTCGATGAACTCGGCCTCGTTGGCCGGCGCCTCGACGATCTCGGCGCCGATCGGATCGAGCGCTTCCTTTTCATACGCATAGCCGCCGCCGGCGACGGTGAAACTCGCGCCCTTCGGCGTCACGACCTTGAACTTCGACATTTCCTGCTCCCGATTGATTTTCGGTCTTTTTATAGACACGGGGTTATCGCCGCTTCCAGCGTTCGGCGCGTTTGGCATCTCCTGGCCCGGGCAGGCTAGCCTGCCCGAGAGTAAAGCGGAAGCGGGTTCGGCGCCGTGACCGCTTGCATCGTCATCGTTTCGAAGAAGTTGCGCCGGATTCGCGCCGCGCGACAAGTCCGGCGCGCGCAATGCTACAATGTCCTGATCCTGTCGAGCACGGAGGAGACCGCCATGGGCGTGGATCTGTTGAATATCGAGGGCCTGAAGCAACTGGAACATCAGGGCCCGATCGTGATGGTGAACCTGATGCGGTTCCACGAGCGTTCGCTCGATGGCGACGGCAGCGGCTGGGATGCCTATTTGCGTTACAGCGCGCTGACCGTGCCGATGATCAAGGCGCGCGGCGGCACGCTGCTGTGGACCGGCGACGCCAAAGCGGTCGCGCTCGGCCCGCAGCACGGCAACCAATGGGATTATCTGGCGCTGGTGTATTATCCATCCGTGGCCGCGTTCCTCGACATGATGACGTCGGAAGAATACGAAAACCGCTGCGACCCGCACCGCCGCAACGGCTGCGCCGAGCATGTGATCATCTGCACGAGCGAGGCCTACAGCAAATTCAAGATCGGGTAGGGTGCAGATCCGCCCGGCCTGGAGCATTTCCAGCAAGGTCGAATCGTGATTGCCATCGTTGCCTCGTGGTTCGAGACGCGCGGCGTTGCCGCGCTGTGTCTCGTGTCCGGACGCGGTGCAGCGTTCTTCACGCTGCTCCGCAGAGCCGGGACCCACGGATACGGGTCCATCATGGACCCCGGATCAGCAGCGCACCGCCATAGCGCGTCGAAGACGCGCGTAACCGCGCTTATGGCGCTGCGCAGCGTCCGGGGCACGCCAAACCCTCATCCTGAGGAGCGCGCACCTGCGCGCGTCTCGAAGGATGAAGCGACCGAACTGAAAACGCTTCAGAGCCTCCGCACCAGGCCGGATGAAATCTCGCCGATGCTGCGGATGCCGAGCAGGGCCATGTCGCGATCGACTTCATCCCGCAGCAGCGTCAGCGCGCGCCGCACGCCGGCTTCGCCGCCGGCGACCGCCGCGTACAGCAGCGGCCGGCCGATGAAGACGAACTTGGCGCCGAGCGCCAGCGCCTTCAGCACGTCGGTGCCGCGCCGGATGCCGCCGTCCAGCATCACGGTCATGCCGCCTGCCTCGTCGGCGATCTCCGGCAGCGTGCGCAGCGCCGACACCGTGCCGTCGAGCTGGCGGCCGCCATGGTTGGAGACGATCACGCCGTCGACGCCGGATTCGCGCGCGATCTTCGCATCATCAGGCGCGATCAGGCCCTTGACCACGAGCTTGCCGTTCCAGCGCTTGCGGATCAGCTCGACATGCTTCCAGGCCAGCTGGTCGCGCTTGCCGATGTTGCGCATCAGGTTTTTGGCGAGCACCGGCGGTCCGCGCACCGCGTCCATGTTCTCGAAATGCGGCATGCCGTAATTCATCAGGGTGCGGGCCCAGGTGCCGAGCAGCCAGTCCGGATGCGTGACGGTGTCCCAGGCGACGCGCGGCGTGATCGCCAGCGGGACCTGGAAACCGTTGCGGATGTTGTTCTCGCGGTTGGGCGGCACCGGCACGTCGGCGGTGACGACAAAAGTGTCGTAGCCGGCGGCGGCGACCCGGTCGACCAGCGGCTCGATCCGCGACGCATCGCCCGCCAGATAGGCCTGATACCAGGCGGCCGGATTCTCGCGCCTGACATCCTCCAGCGTGATCAGGGAGGAGGCGCTGAGAATCATCGGCACATTCATCGCCGCCGCCGCGCGCGTCAGCACGATGTCGCCCCGGTAGGCGCACAGCGCGGCCGAGCCCATCGGCGGAATGCCGAACGGCGCCGCGTAGGTCTTGCCGAACAGTGTTGTCGCCTGCTCGCGGCCGGAGACGTCGTTCAGCACGCGCGGGACAAAACCGTATTCCTGAAAGGCGCGGCGATTGTCGGCCAAAGCGGCGTCGGTCTCGGTGGCCCCGGAGATGTAGCCATAGAGAAATTTCGGCAGCCGGCGCCGAGCCGTGGCCTCGAAATCATCGAGCGAAAGATAGCGTCGAAGCGCGCGCGGAACGCCGCTCTCGGCACGTTGCACTGTGGCTGGCGGGGAATTGATGGCGGCGGTTCGGTCATGCATTCGGCGAGCAATCCGTCTAAGAGGCCTTGGCGGCGATGGTCCGACAGGGGGATATGGCGGTCAACCTCTGCCGCCGCGTTTGACGCAAACTAATTCGCACTCGCCTGCTTCCGCGACGCAACAAAAACGCCGATCAGCACCAGCGCGAAACCGATGACGTGGAATAGCTGCGGCCGTTCGCCGAGAAACACGATGGCCATCGCGGCGCCGAACGCCGGCACCATATGAAAGAACGGCGCGGCGCGGTTGGCGCCGATCAAGTGGATGCCGCGATTGTAGCACAGGTACGCCACCGTCGAGGGAAACACCGCGACGTAAACCACCGACAGCAGGTTGGTCGTGTCCAGCTGCATCACCGGCCGCGTGCACAATTCCCAGATCAGCAGTGGAATCAAACTTGCCGCGCCGCAGCCGAACGTGAAACCCGCCAGCGACAGCGCGTGAATCTTCGGACGCTTCAAGGTCAGCACCGTATACAGCCCGAAAAACACCATCGCCGCGGTGAAGATGACGTCGCCCTTGTTGAACACGATGCTGGTGACTGCGGTGAGGTCGCCGTGCAGCAGGATCACCAGCACGCCGGTCAGCGACAATACAATTCCGCCGGCCTGCGCCAGTGTCAGCCGGACCCCGAGCAAAAGCAGCGACCATACCGCGACGAACAGCGGCCCGGCCGACTGCAGCAGCAGCGTGTTCAGCGCCTGGGTGTATTCGAGCGCCCAATATTGCAGGGCGTTGAAGACGCCGATGCCGGTGACGGACAACAGGACCATGGTGCCGAGGCGGGCGCGCAGCGCCCCCCAGTCGCGCAGCAGATGCTTCCACGCGAACGGAAGCACCATCAGAAACGCGATCGCCCAGCGCAGGAACGCCAGCGTCACCGGCGGAATATGCCCGGCGGCGAGGCGGCCGACGATGGCGTTGCCGGCCCAGCACAGCGCGGCGATCGAGAGCAGCAGATAGGGCTGGTTGGCGAGCCAGCCGCCGGAGGTTGTGGCCCCGGAGGTTTGATCGGAAGCAGACATTAGGCGGTCGTCTTGGCCCGGGTTCAATGGCGCCGCGGCCCGTCCGGTGCTTTGGCACCAGCGGAAGCTCTGCCCGGCCGCCTCACAGACACGGATTTTCGGCGCGCATCAATGGCGCAGGATGCATCGCGACCATGCATGGGCCGGCTCGTCCACGGGGCGCGGCATGATTCGGACCCGGCGCCGGCCGGTGCCATCGTCCCGACACAGATTTTTAGGGGATATCAATGGGTTGGGGCCCTCCCAATCCGGTCCCGAAGCCCCGTTCCTGCTTGCGTCGCTAGCCCGCTTCCGTTATCCGATTGTATGCCTCGCATGCGAGCGCCCCGGCCGTGATTTAGGGCTGGGCGCATGATCCGGAAAAGCAGGCAGCGATTTTCCGAACCGATCATGCTTGAACCAGGATAGTTGCAGAGGGAATACCCGCGAATGGCCAATGTTGTCGTCGTCGGCGCCCAATGGGGCGACGAAGGGAAGGGCAAGATCGTCGACTGGTTGTCGGAGCAGGCTGACATCGTCGTGCGCTTCCAGGGCGGCCACAATGCCGGCCATACGCTGGTCATCAACGGCGAAACCTACAAGCTGGCGCTGTTGCCGTCGGGCGTGCTGCGGCCCTCCAAGCTCGCGGTGATCGGCAACGGCGTGGTGTTCGATCCGCAGGCGTTCCTCGATGAGGTGACGAAACTGAGGGGGCAGGGCGTCGCCATCAGCCCGGAAAATCTGCGGGTCGCCGAGAACGTCACGCTGATCCTGCCCCTGCATCGCGATCTCGATTCGATCCGCGAATCCAGCAACGCCATCACCGCGATCGGCACCACGCGGCGCGGGATCGGGCCGGCCTATGAGGACAAGGTCGGCCGCCGCGCGATCCGGCTGATGGACCTCGCCGATCTCGATACGCTGCCGCACAAGATCGACCGCCTGCTGGCGCATCACAACGCGCTGCGCCGCGGGCTCAATCTGGAAGAGATCGACGGCGCGGGAATCATGAAGGAGCTGAGAGCGCTGGCGCCGCAGCTTCTGCCTTACGCCGAAACGGTGTGGCGGCTGCTCGACCTGAAGCGCCGCGAGGGCAAGCGTATTCTGTTCGAGGGCGCGCAGGGCGCGCTGCTCGACGTCGACCACGGCACCTATCCCTACGTCACCTCGTCCAACACCGTGGCGGCGCAGGCGGCGACCGGCACCGGCATGGGCCCGGGCGCGGTCGGCTATGTGCTCGGCATCTGCAAGGCCTATACGACGCGGGTCGGCCAGGGCCCGTTCCCGACCGAACTGCATGATGCGATCGGCGAGGAAATCGGCCGCCGCGGCAAGGAATTCGGCGTCAACACCGGGCGCAAGCGGCGCTGCGGCTGGTTCGACGCCATGCTGGTGCGCCAGACGGTGCGGACCTGCGGCATCAACGGCCTGGCGCTGACCAAGCTCGATATTCTCGACGGCTTCGACACCATCGAGGTCTGCGTCGGCTATACTCTGGACGGCAAGGAAATCGACCATCTGCCGGCCGGCGAGGGCGCGCAGGCCCGGATCAAGCCGGTCTACGAGACCATCGAGGGCTGGAAGGAGCCGACCGCCAATGCCCGTTCCTGGGCGGATCTGCCGGCCCAGGCCATCAAATATGTCCGCCGGGTCGAGGAACTGGTGGGTTGCCCAATCGCCTTGCTTTCCACCAGCCCGGAACGCGAGGATACTATTCTGGTCCAGAACCCGTTCGAGGCTTAACGAGATGTTACCGGAAAGCCCGCATTGTTGAGTCGAAATGGCTGATTACTACCCGCTGATTGCCCGCGCCATATCCGGCCTGGACCCCAGTGCCCCCGGCGAGAGCCGCCGCGCGCTTTATGAGCGGGCGCGCGCGGCGCTGATCGCGCAGTTGCGCAGCGTACAGCCGCCGTTGAGCGAATCCGAAATCACCCGCGAGCGGCTGTCGCTGGAAGAGGCCGTGCGCAAAGTCGAGTCCGAAGCCGCCCAGCGCGCCCGGGACGCCACGCGCTCCGGGGACGCCACGCGCTCCGGGGACGCTGCGCGCTCCGGGGACGGCTCGCGCCCAACCGGCGCCCGCGCCGGCGACGCGTTCCGCGCCACGACCCGTCCCGCTTCGCGGCCGGCCGAGCCGGCGCCGCCATCTTCAGCCCAGCCATCTTCAGCACAGCCGCCCCCGCCGCAGCCTCCGACAGCCCAGCCGCCGCGTCCGCGCCAGCCTTCGCCGCCACCGCCGCCGCCGTCGCGCACCGAGCGGCCGCCGCTCGGCCAGGAGGATCGCTCGCCGCGCAACCTTCGCGCCGACCCGGTGCCGATGCAGGATCCGCAGCTGCCGCCGACCCGTGAACGGTCAGGCGCGCCGCGCCGCGGTCCCGACAACAGTGCCCCGCAGGCCCCGCCGCCGCCGGGCGTGCGCGGCTTCCGTGACATCGCCGCCGACGCCGACGATCTCGGCCGCGCCGCGGCGCAGGCCAGCCGCTCGGCGCGGAAAACCTACGCCAACGTGCCGTCGCCCTCGCCGGAATTCGACCGGCTCGAGCCGAGCATGGAAAACCGTGGCGCCGATCCCGACGCGCCGTATTCCTACGACGAGTCCGTCGAGGAGGCCGAGCGCTACGCGCAGTCGCAACAGCCGGCGCCGCGCCCGCGCCTCGGCCCCGACCGCGCGCCGAAAAAGCGTATCCGGGCCGGCACGGTATTTCCGTTCAAGAGCGCGATCGCGATCGGCATCGTACTTATCCTGGTGGGCGCCTCGATCCTGTGGGGCAAGTCGGTGGTGACGGCCGTCAGCGGCCTGTTCAAGCCGTCGCAGACGGTGGTGGAAGCGCCAAAGGACGCCTCGCCGCTGTCGAAGCCGAAGATACCCGATCGGGTCGGCCAGCCGTCGTCGACGGATCAGGTCGCGCCGGTGGCGCAGCGCGTGGTGCTGTATGACGAGGATCCGTCCGATCCCAAGGGCAAGCAATATGTCGGCTCGGTGATCTGGCGCACCGAACAGATCAAGGGCGCCGCCGGCCAGCCGCCCGATCTCGCCGTGCGCGCCGACATCGAGATTCCCGACCGCAAGTTCAAGATGACGATGTCGTTCCGCCGCAACACCGACACCTCGCTGCCCGCCAGCCACACCGCGGAACTGACGTTCATCCTGCCGCCGGATTTCGCCGGCGGCGGCATCAGCAACGTGCCGGGCATCCTGATGAAATCCAACGAGCAGGCGCGCGGCACGCCCTTGGCGGGACTCGCGGTCAAGGTCACCGACGGCTTCTTCCTGATCGGGCTGTCGAACGTCGATTCCGACCGCTCGCGCAACATCCAGCTTCTGAAGGAGCGCTCCTGGTTCGACGTGCCGCTGGTCTATGTCAACCAGCGCCGCGCCATCATCGCCATCGAAAAAGGCGCCCCCGGCGAACGCGCCTTCAACGACGCCTTCGCGGCGTGGGGGGAGTAGGGCGGGCGGCGAGGGATCTCCTGCGT
Source organism: Bradyrhizobium erythrophlei (assembly GCF_900129425.1). Classification (NCBI taxonomy): domain Bacteria; kingdom Pseudomonadati; phylum Pseudomonadota; class Alphaproteobacteria; order Hyphomicrobiales; family Nitrobacteraceae; genus Bradyrhizobium; species Bradyrhizobium erythrophlei. The sequence continues at coordinate 1,325,695 of NZ_LT670817.1, forward strand.
CCGCGATTTCGTTCAGCTGATAAGTTTGCGGATTAAAGGAGACTGAGGCCGGGATCACAATGAAGCTCAAACGGGGGACGTTTGCAGCGACGTTCTTTCTGGCCTGCCTTGCGGCGATGGAATTAGAGGGTGTGGGCTGGATGAAATCTAGCTACTGCAATTCGCAGTTTGCGCCCACGAATTTTGTGGTGTCCATATCGTACCGATCTTTATCATCGTATTTTACGAGTTGACAAAGCGCATGCACTTTGGCCCCAGCGCTAGGATTCATCGTGAGAATTTGGTCACCCCATTTCTTTGCATCAAAGATTAGAACTGCGGGCCAAACTGGTTGAAGGATAACGACTATCAAATATTCTTTTTTATCTTTCTCGACTAGGCGACTAACCCTCAGAAAAGGATTGTCAATTTTAACCCAACTGCCAACATAGGCATCTGTGCCGATAGACCCCATTGAATAGTTCATGCGGGCCAGCTCATTTGGCCCGAATGGCAGCAAGAGGCGGCCACTTTTCTTTGCCTTCTGCACCTCGTCCTCGGTAACCCACGGTTCTGGCGGTAATGGCGGCGGCGGTGTGGGTGTGGTGATCGATGACGGTAGCGGCTTCGCGGGCCGGGGCAGCGCTGGCGCGGAAACTTTGGAGACCTGTGCGCCCCAATGGGCTGCATCAAGCGACCAGATTGTAACTATTGTGGTCACTACAAATAGCCAGAAGAAGGCTAAGAGCGGGCGCGCACTGTCACTACTTGGGGTCGGACGGCCCCCTGTCGCTAACTCCAATTTCCACTTATGACGCGCCGCGTATTCAAGGGATGTCAGGACGACGATCCCGGCTCCGATCAAGAGCCACGTTTGGATTGAAAGCCATCCATAGGTCATGGCGATAACCTGATGGGCCTTCGGAAAGTTCTTGGCGATATTTTCGGGAATAAACTGGGAGACAAATGTATCCCAAGTCGCAATCGCACCCCAGATCGCAAAAATGGCTTTGGGGACCGGACGGCCAAGAATGTCCAAAAAGGCGTTGGCCCGATCCTGAATGGCAACCATGGAATCCCCCTGCGGCACTCTAGCCGAAGGGCAGCAATTCCTGAAACTATAGGTAGTGGATAACCGCCTGTATTCACTTTCGGACCCGGTGGCGTTTGCGGCGGATAGCCATCGTCAGCTCAGATTCGTCGCCATCGAAGCTCGCGATCATGGCGTGAAGCATTGCATCGGGATCGAGCTTTTCGAGATTTAGCGTTTGGCCTGCCCGATCGGCCAACAAGGCGAAGAACGCCAATTGCGTGCGACCATGGTAGAGTTTTCGTAGGGGTGAGGATCCTCCGACGCGTCGCACATGCGGTGGTGATTCAGGCTTTGCGGTGGGCGCGGATGATCGCCTTGCGATATTCCTCGGCGGACAGGCCCTTGCTGGTGGCCTCCGCGGCGCGATCTTTCATCGCCGGCTTCAAGTGAATACCTTCAATCGCGCTGATCTTTGCGAAGCCGGTACGACCAACGATGAAGCCGGTTTTGCTGCTTTTTCCGGTCGAGCGCTTTTGCGTTGGCATGTCTAAAACCTGGCATATTTTTCCGCCGTTTGCCATGCCGTGCCGGCTAGCTGTCGTCGGAGCCGACGCTGCGGGAATGTCTGATCCCGGACGCTTTCGGGTCAGCGCCAACAGTTGACGCCGTTCGCGCAGTAGCGAAACTGGCAGCGGGGCCAAAGACGGGAGGAGCTGGATGAAGCGGTATGTGATCTTTGCAGTACTGGCGCCGCTGCTCGGCGGATTTTGTCTGCTGCTGACGACCACCTGGCTGTCGGGATACTGGAATGAGTTCAATACCGCCCAGGTCACAAAGCTGCTCGCGGTGTTCGTCAAGACGCTGCAGTACAGCTACCTGTTCGGGATCCTGCCGACCCTGATGATCGCGGCGTTGGACGATATTCTCTGGCATATCCGGCGGATTCACCCGGTGGCGCGCATGCTGATCCTCGGTGTGATCTCGTTCTTCGCGGCGGAATTCCTCTACGGCTCCCGGGGGCCGGACAGCGGCGTCACCCAGTTCATCCTTTACGGGCTGGTCGGCTTTGTCCCGGCGACGGTGTCGTCGTGGCTGGCGCATGAGGCGATCGACGAGCCTGCGAAGGCGTGAGCGCGGCGCCTGTGCCGTCCGTGGCTGGATTTGCGCGTCATGGCGAATTTTTGCTCCGGCCGGGTCATCTGGTTGGCTCAGGTGATTTGCCCGTCAGGCGGTTTGTGGAGGCGGCTGTCCAGCCCCTTTTGAAAAAATATTCTGATTTTCCGAAGACCCAAATCAGTTGTATGTCTCTTGCGTCCCGTCCCACTCAGAGGGGCGGCTCGCGACGTCACGGACGCGGGGCGGGATGCGGTGGACGCGGCGGCGCGCTTGACGGGCGTTGCTTGCAGCGGACGGCGAAGACGTGTGGTCCTGACGCCCCGACGCTGGCGTCAAGTTTGCGGATTAATCCGCGTAACGACGGTGGCAAGAAAGCCGATCACCGGGGAGAGCACGGTATAAGCCGTAAACCATTGCGTGCGGGAATGTCGGGTGATTTCCGATGGCTCGCTGTGAATACTCGTGTGCATACTTACTACCCATAGCGCACACGAGGCTGCGGGTGCATCGGGCGCCCGGCATTCCCCACGCCCTCTGTTCTCAGGGCGGATGTTTTTGGCAAACCTCGGGCGCATCGCGCCGCGAGATCGCGAAAGTGTGTCTGAGATTGGCTGTCTGAAAATTAAATCTGCGCACGCGCGTACGCGTCACCTCTCCCCTTGTGGGAGAGGTCGGATCGCATCGTTAGATGCGATCCGGGTGAGGGGTTACGGACTATCGATAGACCGCAACCCCTCACCCCAACCCTAGAGAGCGAGCTTCGCTCGTCTCGATCCCACAAGGGGAGAGGGAGCTCACCGCCGTCGCTGAAACGCTGATGGTTCACTTCAGATGAATTGCTTCGCGAAGCTTATCAGCGGGCACGCATTCAACGCGACGACGGCCTCATACCCTGCCGTCGACCACCACCTCGATCAGCTTCGCGCCGCGCCGCCGGGTGACGGAGTATGACGACTTCTTAATGTGGAGGCCAATCTCTCTTGCTGACCCGAAGCAAATCCCGACGCCGTGATTTACGGATGGTACGTTATGACGCAACTTGCGCCGGCTTCAGGCGTTACCCATTTCATGACCATGTCGAACGACGAAATTCTTTTCACCCGGCCCGCGCGTCCCGGGAAAACCTCACGCGCGACGTTTCGTGGGCCGGAGGCGCGTGGCCCGATCATCGATCAGGAAGGACGCGAAATCCCCGCGGAATCGCTCGGTCCGCAGGTCAACGGTTTCCGGTTCGAGTTCGGCCGTTCCGGCGCCAATCCGTTCGGCAATCTTACCCGCGAACAGCGGCTGGCGCGGCTCGATGCGCTGGCGAGACTTCTGGATGTCGCCTTCGTGCTGCCCGGCAGCAATATCCGCTACGGCATCGACGGCATCATCGGGTTGATCCCGGTGGTCGGCGACATCATCGCGGCCGCGCTCTCATTGTGGCTGGTGCGCGAGGCGCGCGCCCTCGGCGCGCCCTGGCATGTCACCGCAAGGATGCTCGGCAATGTCGCGATCCAAGGCGTAGTCGGAGCGGTGCCGGTCGCCGGCGACGCGTTCGACGTGCTATTCCGCGCCAACATGCGCAACGTGCGCTTGTTGCGGCGCTGGATCGAAAGGCAGCCGGTTTAATCAGGCGGCGTCGGCGTCGGCCTTGTCGGTGGCGGGCGCGGGCTCCGGCGCACGGGGGCGGCGCGGCAGCGGAAAATCCTGGCTTTCGTACAGCGTGCGAATGCCGCTCTGATCGAAGCGGGCTTCATCGACCTGCAGATAGGCGCCGTTCAGCGAGTCCGCCGGCAATTCCTCGATCGCGAATTGCACCGCGGCAGCCGCGGTGTCGAAACGGCGATACGCGAAACCCGCCCGCTTCTTCTTGCGGATCGCGGCGGGGAATAGTTCGGCGGCAGTGTTGTAGCTGAAGGAAGCCATGGTCAGTGACCTTATCTTTTTAGTGAGAACGCGAACGAACTCGCGATCGGATCGTACGGGCTTGCCGATGCGGCAGGCCGGCACACGTCATTTCAGGACAGACCTTAATATAAGCTCGTTTGACGGAAATGCGACTCTTGACGGGTCTGATAATGAATCCGCCGGTTCCGACCGCAGGTCTGGAATAAAGCCCGCTATTTCAAGAGCTTGCGAACATTAAAGTTTGCCGAGCAGCAGCAGGATGATCAGCACGATCAGAATAACTCCGCCAAGGCCCATGCCGGAATGGCCCATGCCGTAGCCGTAGCCGCCGAACCGGCCGCTGAAGCCGCCCAAGAGGTAAATGATCACGATGATGATCAGTATCGTTCCGAGCGACATGGCATATCCCCCACGGCAGCCGGCGAATGGAAATCCGCCGCTCCGCCCCGGGATCAAAGCACATCCGGGCCTTTGGTTCCAGCGAAGGAACCGAAAGCCTTGGAAGCAGAGAGTTCGTCATTCCGGGGCGATGCAATGCATCGAACCTCAGATGTGCAATTGCACATCGGGGAATCTCGAGATTCCGGGTCTGGTGCTAAACGCACCATCCCGGAATGACGGCTTCCCGGAATCTCGAGGTTCCGGGTCTGGTGCTGACGCACCACCCGGAATGACGGCTATTTGGGGCTCGGCCTATTTATTTCGGCTGCAACTTCAGCGCCGCCGAGTTGATGCAGTAGCGCAGGCCGGTCGGGCCGGGGCCATCATCGAAGACGTGGCCGAGATGGCCGCTGCACTTCGAGCACAGCACTTCGGTCCGGACCATGCCGTGGCTGACGTCGCGCTCCTCGTCGACATGGCTCTCGCCGGCCGGCGCGGTAAAGCTCGGCCAGCCGCAGCCGGAATCGAACTTGGCGTCGGATTCAAACAGCGTCTGGCCGCAGCCGGCGCAGATATAGGTGCCGGGCCGTTGCTCATGCTCGTATTCGCCGGAGAACGGCCGCTCGGTCGCCTTCTCGCGCAGCACCGCATACTGCATCGGCGTCAATTCCTTGCGCCACTCGGCCTCGCTCTTCTCGACCTTGCCTTGCATCGTCTTGGTGTCGGACATGGAGTCTCCTTGCAATTGATCCGGCCGTCAGTTGGTGACCTTTGCGCTGTTCACCAGCGTCGGCTTCTCGGTGTAGTTCTCGGCGAAGATCTTCTTGAGGTTCTCGACCTTCGGAATGTCGTTATAGGCGATATAGGGCTGGCTCGGGTGCAGCGTCAGATAGTCCTGATGATAGGCCTCCGCCGGATAAAACCCCTCGAGCGGCCCGACCTTGGTGACGATCGGCTTCTTGTAGACTTTGGCGGCGTTGAGCTGCGCGATGTAGGCGTCCGCGACCTTCTTCTGCTCGTCGCTGGTGGTGAAGATCGCCGAGCGATATTGCGTGCCGGTGTCCGGTCCCTGCCGGTTCAACTGCGTCGGATCGTGCGCGACCGAGAAGAAGATCTGCAGAATCTTGCCGTAGCTGATCTTCTTCGGGTCGTATTTGATCTGCACGGACTCGGCGTGTCCCGTCGAACCGGTAGAGACGGTGTCGTAGTCGGCGGTGCCCTTGCTGCCGCCGGCATAGCCGGACACCGCATTGACCACACCGGACGTATGCTGGAACACACCCTGCACGCCCCAGAAACAGCCACCAGCGACGACCACGGTCTGCAGCCCATCGGAGGCTTGAACGTCCTGGGCGGGGGCAGGGATGATCACGGCTTCTTCCGCGGCACGCGACGGCACGATCGCGAATGCAGTAATCGCCAGCGCGCCGATGGCGGCGGCGCAAAGCGACAGGCGGCTGAATTGGCTACGGGACATGGGGCTTCCTCTGGGGTCAGCGGATTGAAAGACAGTCTAGGACAGGGGCGGCGGTTCGGAAACGGCCTCGGCTCGCCCGATGTCCCAAGATACGCGGCACGAGGGGTATTGTTACAGCCGGACACACACGAGTTCGTGAATAAAAGCGCCGTTCAGCCGAGGCGTCCCGTCGTTGAGACGCGGCTACACCACCACGCTCAGCCGCTTCGCCGCGCGGGTGATGCCGGTGTAGAGCCAGCGTGCGCGGCTGTCCTGGAACGCAAAACTCTCGTCGAACAGTACCACGTCGTCCCATTGCGAGCCCTGCGACTTGTGCACCGTGAGCACGTAGCCATAGTCGAACTCGTCATAGGGCTTGCGCTGCTCCCACGGGATGGTCTCGATGGCGCCGCCGAAGCAGTCGCCGCGAACCGAGACCTTCGTGACCTTGTGGCCGAAGTCCTCGTCGGGCGACAGCCGCATGGTGATGATCTTCGATTTCGACGCCGCGCGCGACTTCACCCGCCACAGCCCGCCGTTGAACAGGCCCTTCTTGCGGTTGTTGCGCAGGCACACCAGCTTGTCGCCGGCGACCGGCAAGGGATCCTCGATATTCTGCTTTTGCCGCACCCGCATGTTGTAGGAGCGTCGCGTGTTGTTACGGCCGACCAGGACCTGGTCGGCGCTCATCACCCGGTCGGGATCGAGTTCGCTGCGCGATACCACTTCGCTTTCGCCATAGCGGCCGATGTCGAGTTCGCGGCCCTCGCGCACGTCCATCGACATTCGCACGATCGGATCGTCCTGGGCCTGGCGATGCACTTCGGTCAGCATCGCGTCGGGTTCGCAGTCGGTGAAGAAGCCGCCGCCCTGGATCGGCGGCAATTGCGCGGGGTCGCCGAGCACCAACAGCGGACATTCGAACGACATCAGGTCGCGGCCGAGTTCGGCGTCCACCATCGAGCATTCGTCGATCACGATCAGTTTTGCTTTCGATGCGGGCGCGTCGTCCCACAGTTCAAAACTCGGCTGCTCGACGCCGGATTCGCGCGCGCGGTAGATCAGCGAATGAATCGTCGAGGCGTTGTCGCAGCCCTTGTTGCGCATCACCAGCGCGGCCTTGCCGGTGAAGGCCGCGAATTTCACCTCGCCGTCGACGCCGTCGGCGATATGCCGCGCCAGCGTGGTCTTGCCGGTGCCGGCATAGCCGAACAGCCGGAACACCGGCGGCGTGCCGTTCTTGCCGGGCTTTGCCTTCAGCCAGTCGGCAACGGCCTTCAGCGCGGAATCCTGATGCGGCGTGAAAGTGGGCATGGGGTCTCGATGAAAGACAGAGCGGGCAGCAAGGGGCGACCGCGACTCACGGACAGCAAAACTAGCTATTCGCGCCGTCAACGCAAGCCGCCTTCCGCCGCGCGGAATTGGCCAAGGCTGGACTCGGCTTACGCGGGGCATACACTGCTCAGAATAACAAGTCGCTCCCGGGGAGGCGTCATGAAATTCGGCATCTTTTATGAGCTGCAATTGCCGCGCCCATGGGAGGCCGGCGATGAACTCAGGCTGTATCAGGACGCGCTGACGCAACTGGAGACCGCCGACCGGCTCGGCTACGACCATGCCTGGGTGGTCGAGCATCATTTCCTGGAAGAATATTCGCATTCGCCGTCGCCGGAATCGTTTCTCGCCGCAGCCTCCCAGCGCACCAGAAACATCCGCCTCGGTCACGGCATTTTCCAGCTCACCACCAATCACCCCGCCCGCGTCGCCGAGCGCGTCGCGGTGCTCGATCTCCTCAGCAACGGCCGCTGCGAATTCGGCATGGGCGAGAGCGCCTCGATCACCGAACTGACGCCGTTCGGCCGCGGCATGGAGACCAAGAAGGAAGTATTCGAGGAAGCCGTCCGCGCCATCTTTCCGATGTTCAAAGAAGGCGGCAGCGAGCATCACGGCAAGTATTTCGACATTCCCTTGCGCAATGTGGTGCCGAAACCCGTTCAGAAGCCGCATCCGCCGCTGTGGATGGCGTGTTCGCAATTGCCGACCATCGAGCGCGCCGGCCAGAACGGTTTTGGCGCGCTCGGTTTCCAGTTCGTCAGCGCCGACGCCGCGCATGCCTGGGTGCATGCCTATTACAATGCGATGACAAAACGGCTGAAGAAGCTCGCCGACTACGAGATCAATCCGAACATGGCGCTGGTGTCGTTTTTCATGTGCGCAAAAACCGACGAGGAGGCCCGCGCGCGTGCCGACGGCGCGACCTTCTTCCAGTTCGCGCTGCGCTTCTACGGCGCCTCACAGAACCGCCAGCGCCCGGCGCCGGGCACCGTCAACATGTGGGACGAATACAACAGGTGGAAGCGCGAAAATCCGGAGGCCCAGGAGGCGGCGCTGCGCGGCGGCCTGATCGGATCGCCCGAAACCATCGCGAAGAAGCTGCGGCGGTTCAGGAGTTCGCACATCGACCAGGTGATCCTGCTCAACCAGGCCGGCAAGAACAGCCACGAGCACATCTGCGACTCCCTTGAATTGTTTGCCAGGGAAGTGATGCCGGAATTCCGCAACGATCCCGAGCACGACGCATGGAAGGCTGGCGTGATGAGCGGGGCGATCCAGCTCGAGGAGATCGACACCGAGGCTTTTGGAGATCGCTACGGCAAGCTGGCGGTCAGCGTCGCGCCGCCAAAGCCGGCGATCACGGCGGCGGGATAGTCTTGCTGGACGGAAGGTTTTTGAACCCTCACGCGAGATGACGCGCGCGTGATGCAGCGTTCGGCCGGCGAAGGACTTCGTTTCGCCAGCCCGGACCCCTGGAAGAATCTTTCACCACGCAAGCGGATTTCGTGACAGCAATCTTTTTTCTGCGCGGTCATTGGCGAAGGCCGCCGTCCGACCCACATCGAGCATTGTACTTCCTCCGAGAGTGAATCGGGCCAGGAGGCAGTTTTCAATGAGCACGCTTCAACGCAGGGCTATTGTTTTCGGGGTTGGTTCCGAACAGGGACTTGGTGCAGCGCTGGCTGGATCTGCGCGCCATTCAAGGAGGCTTCCTAGAATCCAGGCAACCCCCAACAAAAAGGAGAGCAACATGGGACTGCAGAACGAAAAGATCGCAGCATTATCGTTCGTGACCGCCGATCTCAACTACCTGGCGCCCGCTCGGGACCGGCCGCGGACCTATACTTTCGAACCGCCGCCCGGCGAACCCAGATCGAATATCGTGGCGGAGCCGCACAACGTGCCGATTCATGACGTTCGTCCGATCAGTGAGACGGTTTCGGTCGATCGGGAAGGGTTTGCCCTGGTACGGCACAGGAGTTCGGTAAAAAATTTCTACGACGAAGATGAAATCAAGCGCATCTATTATCCGGAGGCGGAACGGCTGATCAAGGCTGTCACCGGCGCCGACCGGGTATCGGTGTTCGACCATACGGTACGCAGACGCGTCGAAGGCGCCGCCGATCGCGACGGCGGCCTGCGTCAGCCGGTGGCGCGCGTCCATGTCGACCACACCGAGAAATCCGGGCCGCAGCGCGTCCGCGACCTCATTCCGGACGAGGCGGAGCACCTTCTGAAGGGCCGGTTGCAGATCATCAATCTGTGGCGGCCGATTCGAGGGCCGCTGCTGGACTCACCATTGGCCGTCTGCGACGCCCGCACGGTAAAGCCAGGCGAGCTGGTTGCGTCCGATCTGGTCTATCGCGATCGCGTCGGCGAGACCTACTCGGTGAAATACAATCCCGACCATCGATGGTTTTATGTGCCGGCGATGACGGTCGATGAAGCCTTGCTGCTGAAGTGCTTTGATTCCAACACCGACGGGCGAGCCCGCTTCGCGCCCCATACAGCCTTCGTCGATCCGACCACGCCTCCCGACGCTCCACCGCGCGAGAGCATCGAACTGCGGACGCTGGTGTTTCACGCGAGTTGAACGTGATGGGTTGAGGTTGAACCACAGCGCTGAAAGACTCTGCTCTATCCTTCCCGTGGGGCAACGGGAGCAGAGTTCGCCTGGGTGCCTGTGGCGGCAATTACCCCTGCAACGCTGCGAGCAATTCGTCGGGCCGCTCGACCATCATCATGTGACCTGCACCGCGCAGCACCACGGTGCGCGAATTCGGCAACGCGGCGGCGAGCGCCTTGCCTGATCTTGCCGGGGTCATCATGTCGCGCTCACCGAGAATGAATGTCGCGGGAACGGTGACCTGCGCGGCGGCGGCGAGCGCGTTCTGATAGGCGTTGCAGGCGGAGAGGTCGTTGAACAGTACGCCGGGCCGGCACTGTTCAAGCACCCGTTGGGCGCCGCTGTGCATCCACAAACCCGGCGCCAGGCTTCCGCCGAGTTCCGCCTGAAAGCCGAGGCCCCAGATCGAGACCATGTCGACGGCCGTATGATCGTCGGCCTCCGCGGCCTTGAGAAGGTCAGGTCCGACCGTCATCGTCGCCGCCGTTCCGATCAGGCTCAGCGCCGAGACTTTTGCCGGGTGTCGCGCAGCGGTCTCCAGCGCGATCAGCGAACCCATGGAGTGACCGACGAGCCTTGCCTTCGCCACGCCGGCGGCGTCGAGCAGCGCGGCGGTCCAGTCGGCCATGTCGGCGATCGTGGAGAGCGGCGCGCCGGCCGAGCGGCCGTGGCCGGGCAAATCCGGAGCCAGCACGCCATAGCCATGATGTGCGAACCACCGGCTGTGCAAAGCCCAAGTGGTATGATCGAAGCCGGCGCCGTGCAGCAGCACGACGGTCGGCAGCGACGAATCGAATTCCCGGCCGCCGGTGGCGACGAAGGCATCAACGTCGTTCACGGACAAAAACATGGTTCAAGCCTTCTGCGAAAGCCGGAGCGCCTGGCCGAGGTCATCGATGATATCGGCGGCGGATTCGATGCCGACGGACAACCGCACCAGCTCTTCGCCGATGCCCGAGGCTTTGAGTTGGGCGGCATCCATCTGCTGATGGGTCGTGCTGGCGGGATGAATGACGAGGGTTTTGGCGTCGCCGACATTGGCCAGATGGCTGACCATCCGAAGCGCCTCGATGAACTTCTTGCCGGCAGGCCGGCCGCCCTTGATTCCGAAACTGACGATCGACCCCGCGCCGCGCGGCAGCAATCGCTTGGCCAGTTCGTGATCGGGATGGCTTTCGAGCGAAGGGTGCAGCACCCAATCAACGGCTTTATTCGCCGCGAGGGCCTCAAGCACGGCATGCGTGTTGGCGACATGGCGCTCCATGCGAATACCCAAAGTCTCGACGCCCTGCAGCAATTGAAAGGCATTGGTCGGTGACAGGCAGGCGCCGAAGTCGCGCAGGCCTTCGGTGCGAGCCCGCATGATAAACGCGGCCGGGCCGAATTGCTCGTCAAAGACAATGCCGTGATATCCGCCGTAAGGTTCGGTCAGCACTGAAAATTTGCCGGAAGCGCGCCAGTCGAACCGGCCGCCGTCGACGATCACGCCGCCGATGGCGATGCCATGGCCGCCGATCCACTTCGTCGCTGAATGCATGACAATGTCGGCGCCAAGCTCGATCGGCCGGCTGAGAAACGGCGTCGCGAACGTGTTGTCGATCAGCAGCGGGATTTTCGCGTCATGCGCGATGTCAGCGACGGCAGGAATATCCAGCACCTCGAGACCGGGATTGCCGATGGTTTCACCGATCACGAGCCGGGTGTTGGGTTGAATTGCCGCGCGGAATTCGTCGAGCGCGCGGGGCTTGACAAAGGTCGTGGTGATGCCGAAGCGCGGCAGCGTGTGCGCCAGCAGATTGATGGTGCCGCCATAGAGCGAGGCAGAGGCGACGATGTGATCGCCGGCATTGAGCAGCGTCGCGATCGCCAGGTGCAGCGCGGCCATGCCGCTCGCCGTGCAGATCGCGCCGACGCCGCCTTCCAGCGCGGCGAGCCGCTCTTCGAGCACCGCGGTGGTCGGGTTCGAAATCCGGGTGTAGATGTTTCCCGCGCGCTCCAGATTGAACAGCGCCGCGGCATGCTCGGAATCCTGAAAGACATAGGATGTGGTCTGGTAAATCGGGACCGCACGCGCGCCCGTGACGGGATCGGGATGTTGCCCCGCATGGAGGCTCAGGGTTTCGAAGGCGGGCGGCCTGGGTGCGGGCATGTCGATCTCGAGGAAAGATGCGTTGTCTGGTTATCACCGAGTTCGGCAGGGTGTGCCACAAAAACCCTCTGATTGTTAGCCCATGGCTTTGTTTCGCTCCGCTTTCCTCCCGGCCCGGACTTGATTTGCCGAAGAATATTCCGTCCGTTGCACAGCTGACGGTGCGATTATTTCGATCAGTGATATCGCCCGGCCGCTGACGCTTCCATCGCGAGAGTTTGCCGGGTCGAACTTTCCCTGCCCATCTTTTGATTAACCGTTCTGCTCGATCCGTGCGCCGAGAAAAATGAGCCGCGCCGGATCGCGATTGCGCAATAATCACATCGCGACCACGCTGCGGCGCAGCGTCGTCATTGCTATTTTTGCAGAGCACTCGACACATCTCGCAGACAGCACCATCCTCTTTTGACAGCGAATGACCGCGCCCCGTTGCGGTATTCCAGTCGGGAGATCGCAATGAAGCGTCGCGAGTTTTTGCAACTATCCTTTGGAACCGTGACGATCGCTGCGCTGTCGCAGCGTGCGAGGGCGCAAGGAAGCCTCAAGGAAATTCGCATCGGCTATCAGAAGAATGGCGTGCTCGTGATCGTGCGGGAGCGCGCGACCCTTGAGGAGCATTTTGGTGCCCAGGGCGTCGACGTGAAATTTGTCGAGTTCTCGTCGGGGCCTCCGATGATGGAAGCGATGAATGTCGGCAGCATCGATTACGGCGCCGTCGGCGACTCACCTCCGGTATTCGCGCAGTCGGCCGGAGCAGCCATCGTCTATGCCGCGGGTGAGCCGATCACCAACGGGCAGGGCATTCTGGTGCAGGGCAATTCGCCGATCCGCGCCATTGCGGATTTGAAGGGCAAGCGCGTCGGCTTCACCAAGGGCTCCAGCGCCCACAATATCGTCGTGCAGACCCTGGAAAAAGCAGGACTCATCTACGCCGATATCACGCCGGTCTATCTGACGCCGCCGGATGCGGGCCCGGCTTTCGCCAATGGCAGCATCGATGCCTGGTCGATCTGGGATCCGTATTTCGCGATCGGCGAGACCAAACAGAATGGCCGCATCCTGGTCAACGCGTCGGATATCACCAAGACCAACTCGTTCTATATCGCCAATCGCGACTTTGCGAAGGCCCACGGGCAGGTGTTGCAGCAGATCATCGATGTGACCGCCTCGACCGCAAAGTGGGCGGAGACGCACCGCGATGCGGTGGCGCAGGCACTGAGCGCGGTCACCAAGATCCCTCTCGACATCCAGACCGTCGCCGCCAACCGTTCGTCATTTGCCGTGGGGCCGATCACCGAGGACATCATCGCGACTCAACAGGGCGTCGCCGATCGCTTCTTCAAGCTTGGGCTCATTCCGAAACCGGTCTTGGTCCGCGATGCGGTCTGGAAGCCGGTGCAGACCTGACCCATCCCATCCTTGGCAGCCTGTTGCCGAAACCAATCAAGATTTCCGACGCGGCAAGGAGGCCCGGCACATGAGTACCCATCAGTCATCCAAAGCCAACATTCTCTGGTTCCTGCCGACCCACGGCGATGGCCGCTATCTGGGCACCACGACCGGCGGACGCGAAGTGAATTTCAATTACCTGCGCCAGATCGCGCAGGCCGCCGATCAACTCGGCTATTTCGGCGTGCTGCTGCCGACCGGGCGAAGCTGCGAAGATTCCTGGGTGGTGGCGTCGGCCGTGGCGCCATGGACCGAGCGGCTGCGTTATCTGGTGGCGGTGCGGCCCGGGCTGCAGTCGCCGGGCGTTGCCGCGCGCATGACCGCGACGCTCGACCGGGTGTCGAACGGACGACTGCTGGTCAACGTCGTCACCGGCGGCGACCCCGTCGAAAACAAGGGCGATGGAATTTTCCTCGGGCATGATGAGCGCTACGCCGTCACCCGCGAGTTTCTCAACGTCTACAGCGATCTGCTTGCGGGAAAGACCGTCAATGTCGAGGGCAGGCACATCCGCATCGAGGACGGACGCCTGCTGTTTCCCCCGGTGCAGTCGCCACGCCCGGCGCTCTATTTCGGCGGATCGTCGGATGCCGGCATCGATGTCGCCGTCGATACCGTCGATAAATATCTGACCTGGGGCGAGCCGCCGGCGCAGGTCGCCGACAAGGTCAACCGCGTCAAGGCGGTTGCCGCCGCGCGCGGACGCAAGCTCTCGTTCGGAATCCGGCTGCATGTGATCGTGCGTGAAACCAACGCCGAGGCCTGGAAGGCCGCGGACGAATTGATCCAGTACGTCACCGACGAGACCGTCGCCTCGGCGCAGAAGATCTTCTCCAGAATGGATTCGGTCGGCCAGCAGCGGATGGCGCAGTTGCATAGCGGACGCCGAGACAAGCTCGAGATCAGCCCGAATCTCTGGGCCGGCGTCGGCCTCGTGCGCGGCGGCGCGGGAACCGCACTGGTCGGCGATCCCCCGACCGTGGCGGCGCGCATCAGGGAGTATCAGGACGTCGGCATCGATACCTTCATCATGTCGGGCTACCCGCATCTCGAGGAAGCCTATCGCTTCGCCGAATTGGTGTTCCCGCTGTTGTCGTTGCAGCAGAACGACAATGTGACGACGCTTCGCGTCAATACCGGACCATTCGGCGAGACCATCGCCAATGAACGCCGGCCTTTGCTGAAGGCTTCGCAATCATGAGCCTGATCGAAAGCCTTCCGCGCGTCCGTGGCCTGCGGCTGCCGCGCGCCGATGGCCTGATCCAGTGGATCGTGCCGCTGGCCATCGTAGTGGTCTGGCAGGCCGCCTGCGAGACCGGATTCGTGCCGGGGCGCGTGCTGCCGGCGCCGAGCGATGTGGCATTGGCGGGCTGGAAGCTGCTGCTGTCGGGCGAACTGGCGCGCAATATCTGGGTCAGCTTCTGGCGCGCCGGCGCGGGCTTTGTCATCGGCGGCGGCATCGGCTTTGCTTTCGGCCTGGCCAATGGCCTGTCGCAACTCAGCAACAAGCTGACCGATACGACGTTGCAGATGGTGCGCAACATTCCGCATCTGGCGCTGATCCCGCTGGTCATCCTGTGGTTCGGGATCGATGAGTCCGCGAAACTGTTTCTGGTCGCGCTCGGGGTGTTCTTTCCGATCTATCTCAACACCCTGCACGGTATCCGCAGTGTCGATCCGCAGCTGGTCGAGATGGGACGCATCTACGGCATGACCGATGGCGAGTTGTTCCGGCGGGTGATCTTTCCGGGCGCATTGCCCTCGATTTTCGTCGGCGTGCGCTTTGCGCTCGGCATCATGTGGCTGACGTTGATCGTGGCGGAGACCATCGCCGCCTCGTCGGGGCTGGGCTACATGGCGATGCAGGCGCGCGAGTTCATGCAGATCGACGTCGTCGTGCTCAGCATCCTGATCTACGCCTTGCTGGGAAAACTGGCCGACAGCGCCGCGCGTGTGCTTGAGCGGCTGACACTGTCCTGGCATCCGGCGTTCCAGAAAACGTGAGAATATCCATGCAGGAAGCCGTTCGTTTTCGCTCATCGGATGCCGAGCCCGTGGATCGCGCCGACTTCATCGAGCAGGCGCGGGTAGCGCGGCGCGGTTCGGAAGCCTCCTCGCGCGGCCTTCCACTGACCATTCGGGGCTTGCGCAAATCGTTCGGCGACAACGAGGTGTTGCGCGGTATCGACCTGCATATTCCGGCGGGACAATTTGTGGCGATCGTCGGCCGCAGCGGCTGCGGCAAGAGCACGCTGCTGCGCCTGATCGCCGGCCTCGAGACGATCGATGCCGGCACGATTGGCTTTGGCGCGGAAACGCGGCCCGAGGATGTGCGGGTGATGTTTCAGGAGCCGCGGCTGTTGCCATGGGCGCGGGTGCTGTCGAACGTCGAAGTCGGCCTCGGTCGTGACCGCGCATCTTCGGATGCACAGGCGCGCGCCGAACAGGCGCTGGCGGAAGTCGGTCTCGAGGACAAGCGGGGGCAATGGCCGGCGGTTCTCTCCGGCGGACAGAAGCAGCGCGTGGCGCTGGCCCGCGCGCTGGTCAGTCATCCCCGCGTTCTGGCGTTCGACGAGCCGCTGGGCGCGCTTGACGCGCTGACGCGGATTTCGATGCAGCGCCTGCTGGAGCGGGTCTGGCACGATCAGGCCTTCACCGCGATCCTGGTGACCCATGACGTGTCGGAAGCCGTTGCGCTCGCCGATCGCGTGCTGGTGATCGAGCACGGCCGCATCGCGCACGATGTCAAGGTCGATATCCCGCGTCCCCACCGGCGCGGCGCGGCCGATCTTGCGGCGCTGGAAGGCTCGATCCTGCGCGACCTTCTCCGATCGGCGGATGAACCACTGGACTTGTGAGGCTGCCATGAATTCCGCCGTCCGCACCATCAAGATCGATCGCGAAGTTTCCTCAGGAGATTTTCGCAGCGCCATGCGTCATCTGGCGGGCGGGGTCAGCGTGATCACAGTCGGAAGCGGCAAGGATATCACGGGGATGACCGTGACATCGGTATCGTCGCTGTCGGTCGATCCGCCAACCCTGATTGCCAGCATCAACCGGGGATCATCGTCCTGGCCGCTGCTCGCACGTCACGGTTTCTTCGGCGTAAATATCCTGACCGCCGATCAGATCGATATCGCCGAGCGGTTTACCGGCAAGGACGGATTGAAGGGCGCCGACCGCTTCGCCGGCGCGCCGTGGACCGCCGGCCTGTCCGGCGTGCCGCTTTTGGCCGGCGCTTTGGCGGCGATCGAATGTGAAGCCGAGGATATCCTCGAGCGGCACTCCCATGCGATTGTGATCGGGCGGGTGCTGGACATCAGGACCTCGGGGCGTACCGCGGCGCTGGCCTACTGGCAGGGCCAATATGTCGCGATCGACCAGAACGAGGATGCGATCAGGCTTGCCGAGGTCAGCCTTCCGGCCCCGCGCGCTCTGCGCAAAATTTGACCCGGTGATTTCGGGACGCCCCGGGCCGCTTAAGACGGGGGCGTTGGCCTTTTGCGCGTTCGCAGGTTAAACCCTGATCGCCACAGCATCAGGAAACAGACCCCTGCGATGGAACGCATGCTCCTTCAAACTGCCATCGGCAGCGCGACTGGTTTGGCGGAAGAGCGGATCGTTGCGCCGCCGGTGAACTATTGGCGGCGGCTGGCGCGGGCGGCCCAAGGCCGTGTGCCGAGCCGATGAAACGGATCGCGACCTGGGTTTTTTATGGGGTCGGCGCGCTGGCGATCGGCTATCTCGCGCTGTACGCCTATGCGGCGTTTACCGGCCGCGAGTTGCAGCCCGGCGATCCCATCCATATTTTCCGCAAGCCCGACGCCCCGAACTACTCGGCGGCGACGGACGGCGCTTTCGGCTGATGGCGGGAGACGAAGGTGCGGCCCATGGTGACGTTCTTCTGAGCGCGGATCTGGGTGTTGTCGTAGGTCCAGCACTCGCCGGAATCGTCGAGGAAGCAGACCCACAGCAGATTGTATTCGGGCCCATAGTCGATCAGCAGATGGGCGTAGCCGTCACCCTTCGGGGTAATGACGGGAATCGGCGGATCGAGTTGGAGGGTGGACATGGCCGGCTTTCAAACAGAGTACGGCGAATTGCCTGTTTGAAAACGTGGTTGCCGCAAAACGGTTCCGGCGCGAGCAGAACTCGTGCCGGGTTATTTCAAATCACGCCGTCGCAGCGACGCGGTGATATTCGCCGGCGCCGGCGGGCGTGATCGGCAATCCGCCGTCGGCATATTCGTTCAGCTTGTTGCGCAGCGTACGGATCGAGATACCGAGAATGTTCGCTGCGTGGGTGCGGTTGCCGAGGCAATGCTTGAGCGTTTCCAGAATGAGATCGCGCTCTACGTCGGCTACCGTACGCCCGACCAGCGCGCGGGTGACCTGTTCGGCGGCGAAAGTGGCGTGCGCTACCGCCGGCACCGTCTTGACCAGGTCGAGACGGTCGCCGTCCGGCGTCAGGATGGCGTCGACGCCGATCTCGTCGCCCTGCGCCATCAGCACCGAACGATGAATGGTGTTTTCCAGTTCGCGGACGTTGCCCTGCCAGCGGTTGGAAGTCAGCACCCGCCTTGCATCCGCCGAAATCGGCCGCAACGGCACGCCGTTGGCGTCGGCATATTTCTTGGCGAAATGCTGTGCCAGTTCGAGAATGTCGGCCGGGCGTTCGCGCAGCGGCGGTATCTTCAGGTTCACGACGTTGAGCCGGAACAACAGGTCTTCGCGGAAGCTGCCTTCGCGCACGGCATCGGCGAGATTGCGGTTCGAGGTCGCGATGATGCGGATATCGACCGGGACCGGGCGGGTGCCGCCGACGCGATCGATCACGCGCTCCTGGATCGCGCGCAGCAATTTGGATTGCAGTCGCACATCCATCTCGGAGATTTCATCCAGCAGCAGCGTGCCGCCGGTGGCTTCCTCAAATTTTCCGATACGGCGCGCGACGGCGCCGGTGAACGCGCCCTTTTCGTGGCCGAACAGTTCGGATTCAAGCAGATGCTCGGGGATCGCCGCGCAATTGATGCTGATGAACGGCTTCTTGGCGCGGTTGGAGCGGGTATGGACATAGCGCGCCAGCACCTCCTTGCCGGTGCCGGATTCGCCGGTGATCATGACGGAAGCGTCGGAGCCGGCGATCTGCTGCGCCAGCTTGATCACCTTGGCCATCGCTTCGTCGCGGTAGATCAGATCGCGCGAATCGTTGGCGACGGCGGCGAGCACCGCGGCGATCAATTCGGGATCCGGCGGTAGCGGGATGTACTCCTTGGCGCCGGCGTGGATCGCGGCGACCGCGGCGCGGGCGTCATTGGAGATGCCGCAGGCGACGATCGGGACGTGAATGTGTTCGGCCTCGAGCCGCATCACCAGATCGCGGATGTCGAGGGCGACATCGACCAGCAGCAGGTCGGCGCCCTTGCCGCCGCGCAGCACCCGCATCGCCTGTTCGTGATCCTCCGCATGCGTAACGGAAGCGCCATTGTCCATGGCGATCTTGGTGGCCGTCGTAAGCTGGCCCTTCAATG
The DNA here is from genome assembly GCF_900129425.1 of Bradyrhizobium erythrophlei. Lineage (NCBI taxonomy): Bacteria > Pseudomonadati > Pseudomonadota > Alphaproteobacteria > Hyphomicrobiales > Nitrobacteraceae > Bradyrhizobium > Bradyrhizobium erythrophlei. The sequence goes on from NZ_LT670817.1 coordinate 1,344,642, forward strand.
TGCCAACGATGAGAAGCCGCATGGTAGTCTCTCCTGTTCGTCTGTTCGCGCCGGTTATGCGCGTATCGCAAAGAAAGCCTTCAGGTGCGTTCAGCCTTGATGATTTCGGTCATGGTTACGCCAAGCTTGTCTTCCACCAGCACCACCTCGCCGCGCGCCACCAGCCGGTTGTTGACATAGATGTCGATGGCTTCGCCGACGCGGCGATCGAGTTCGAGTACAGTCCCGGGCCCGAGTTTCAACAGTTCGCCGATATCCATCTTCGAGCGGCCGAGCACCGCCGAGACCTGTACCGGCACGTCGAACACGGCTTCCAGGTCGGCGGCGACGCGGGACGCCTGTTCGTCCTCGTGATAGGTCACGTCGTTGAGCGGCGGCGCGTTAGCGGCGTTGAGATCTGGAAGCGGGACCTGTGCGTCGGTGTCACTCATGGTTCAATCCTCATGGCCTCAAGTTGCGGCCTGATTGCGGGACGCCATGTAGCGCCCGACAAGTTCGTTGATCTTTGCCTCGATCGCCACGCGCTCCAGCACCACGCCACCATCGGCCCACTCGATCCTGCAATCGCCGGTCTCGATTTCGGGCTCCGCCAGGATCACCAGGCGCCCTTCGAAACCGCTTTGCTTGGCCAGCCGCTCGATCCGATCGCGGGCAGCCTCGTAAAGGGAATCGTTGATCCGAACCACCAGATGCGGCGTCGATACCAGATGCGAGAAGCAGTCGCTCACCAGTCCGGTGATCTCGCCAAGCGGCTCGCTGGAAATCAATTCCCGGCACAGCTTGCGCGCCACGGCAACCGCGACATCGACGGCTTCGGTTTCCATTCGGGTTTCAATGCCGGAAAAGCGCGCGGCGATGCCCTGGATGCCTAACCGGATCTCCTCGAGCGCCAGCGCGGAACGGCGGTCGCTTTCCGCCTTCGCCTCGCGCTGCCCGGCATCATAGCCCTCGCGATAGGCGCGGGCCTCGGCCGAGGCGATCTTCTGCGCGATTTCCGACGGCGTGGCGGGCCGCTCACGCGACTTGTCTGGCGCCGAGAAGTCCATGTCGAACAGGAATTTGGCGGGGGCGGCCATCAGTACACCAGCTCGTCGTCGGCGCGGTTCTTGGTCAGCGTGATTTCGCCCTTGGCCGCGAGATCCTTGGCAAGATTGACAAGCAGCGCCTGCGCCTCGTCGACATCGCGCAAGCGTACCGGTCCCATTGCCCCCATGTCGTCCAGCAGCATCTTGCCGGCGCGGGATGACATGTTGCCGAGGAAGAAGCCGCGTACCTCCTCGTTGGCGCTCTTCAGCGCGACGCCGAGCTTGTCCTTGTCGATGTTGCGCATCAATGTCTGGGCGGAAGCGGAATCGAGCTTGATGAGATCGTCGAAGGTGAACATCAGCGCCTTGATGCGTTCGGCGGATTCGCGGTTCTCCTCTTCCAGCGAAGTGATGAAGCGGGTTTCGGTCTGGCGGTCGAAATTGTTGAAGATCTCGGCCATCACCTCGTGGGCGTCGCGGCGGCGGGTCTGCGACAGGTTCGACATGAATTCGGTGCGAAGCGTCTGTTCGACGCGCTCGATCACTTCCTTCTGCACCGCTTCCATCCTCAGCATCCGGCCGATCACGTCGAGCGCCATGTCCTCGGGCAGGATCGCCAGCACCCGGGCGGCATGCTCCGACTTGAGCTTCGACAGCACCACGGCGATGGTCTGCGGATATTCATTCTTGAGATAGTTGGCGAGCACCTCTTCCTGAACGTTGGAGAGTTTCTCCCACATGTTGCGACCCGCCGGGCCGCGAATTTCGTCCATGATGCCGCTCACGCGCTCCGTGGGCAGGTATTGCTGCAACAGCCGTTCGGTGGCGTCGAACGTTCCCATCAATGCGCCGGACGCCGACATCCGCGACACGAATTCGAGCAGCAGGTCTTCCACCACGTCGGCCTCGACGGTGCCAAGCGTCGACATATGCATCGACAGTTCGCGCACTTCGTCGTCGTCGAGCAGCGACCAGACCTTGCCGCCATATTGTTCTCCCAGCGCCAGCATCAGGATCGCGGCGCGTTTCGGGCCGCTCATTTTCGGACCCTTGGGACGATTCGCCTGCCGGCTCGCCAATTGGGCGATGACGGTGGAGATATCGTTGGCGTTTGTGGTTTGCGGTACGGCCATGTCAGATCACGCAGCCGGCTCGGTGAGCCATTGACGAACGATGGAAGCGGTTTCGTTGGGGTTTCGCTCGGCCAGCTCGCCGACGCGATGCACCGACTGGGCGTGGACCTGGCCCTGGACCTGGGCGACGTCGATCAATTGCGCGGTGGCGTTGGTGCCGGGAACGAGGCTTTGCCCGCCTGCGCCGTCGGCTTGGGCGCTGCCGTCGGTTAACGCCGGTGCCGAACCGGCGCCGGTGAGCGAGGGGACCTCCTCGGAAGCCAGGATGCGCTTGACCAGCGGCCGGATCACCATGAACAGCACCACGAGGCTGAGCAGCATCATGACTCCGAGTTCGATGACGTACATCACGTCGTCCTTGGTGAATTGCAGCATGCCGAGCAGGCCGGTCGGCTCGGCGAGCGGGGCCACCGCCGGCGCTTCGGCGAATTTCAGGTTCACGACCTCGACCTGGTCGCCGCGCTTCTGATCGAAGCCGATCGCCGAGCGCACCAGCGTCGCGATCCGCTCCAGCTCCGCCTTGCCGCGTTCCTGATAGACCATTTCGCCTTTTTCATTCTTGGAATAACTGCCATCGACCAGCACGGCGACCGAGATACGGTTGACCCGGCCGGCCTCTGTGACTTCGGTCTTGGTGGTGTGGGAGATTTCGTAGTTGTTGGTTTCCTCGGTTTTCTTGCTCTGGTCGCGCGCCGGCGTCGCAGTGTCCTGGCGCTGATTGCCCGGCAATTCGTTGTTGACGGTGACCTGGCCGTTATTTTCGGCGGTCGCGCTGGATTCTTCCCGGGTCTGGCTCGAGCGCAGCACCCGGCCTTCGGGGTCGAACTTGTCCGAGGTCTGGGTAACCTTGTTGTAGTCGAAGTCGGCCGAGAGCTGGACGCGGGCGCGGCCGGCGCCGACCACGGACGACACGATCGCCTCTACCTCATTGCGCATTCGCTTCTCATAGGCGGTGCGGCGATCGTCCCCGACCGCGCTATCGGTGTCGCCACCCGCGCCGTCGGCGAGCAATTGACCGGCCTCATCGACGATCGACACCCGCTGCGGCTTCAGGCCGCTGACGGCGGAGGCGACCAGGTGGCGGATGGCGCGAATCTGCTGCGGTTCGAGCGTCCCGCGCACGCGCACGACGATTGAGGCGGATGGTTCGGGCGTCTCGCGCGAAAACAGCGGCCGCTCGGGCAACACCAGATGGACCCGGGCCGCCTGGATGCGGTCGATGGCGCGAATGGTACGGGCAAGCTCGCCCTCGAGCGCGCGCAAATGATTGATGTTCTGCACGAAGCTCGTGGTGCCGAGCGCGTCGGATTTGTCGAAAATCTCGTAGCCAACGCCGCCGCCCTTGGGCAAGCCGCCCTCGGCGAGCTTCATGCGCAGCCGCGTGACCTTGTCCTTTGGCACCATGATCACCGCGCCGTCGTTGCGCAGTTCGTAAGGGATCGCCTGGCGTTCCAGGTCCTTGGTGATGGCGGAGGAATCCTCGAGGCTGAGGTCGGTAAACAGGGTGGTCATCTGCGGCGTCGTGACGCGCATGATGACGAACGCGAAGAAGCCGATCAGCGCGGCTGTCACCGCGACCATCGCCATCAACCGCGACGCACCCAGACCCTTCAGGAAGCCTAAAAGACTCTGCAAACCAACCGCCCCATAGATTCGGCTCCAGAAGCCGACTGGGCAATTATTGCCTATGGGATGGTTTCGATATGGTTAACGAAGGTTAAGAGCGGTGGCGAAACTTCAACATGGGAAAAATCGGCCTCGCACAGCGAGCCCGATTTTCGTCTAATGCCGCTGATTCTGGCGAGCGTTTATTGGCGATATTGCTGGATGCGCGTGGTGCGCAGCCCCGCAAGGCCATGCTGATCGATGGAAAACTGCCAGGACAGGAATTCGTCGACGGTCAGCGTATAACGGCTGCAAGCCTCCTCGAGGGAGAGCAGGCCGCCGCGGACAGCGGCAACGACTTCGGCCTTACGGCGAATAACCCACCGTTTAGTGCCGGGCGCGGGCAAATCCGCAATTGTTAACGGACTGCCGTCAGGCCCGATGACGTATTTTACCCTCGGGCGATGGGGTTCTGTCATGGCGTACTCACAAACTCTCAACCACTGAACTCACGATAACAACCTACGCCCCGCGACTTAAAATTTGCCTAAGCCCAAGGCTTCAATACGAATCTCCTTGAAAATGCCTGCAAACCGTTCTGGCCCGGCGTCTGAAAGACGCCGGGCTGAGGCAGATTGTAAACGGACTGATAGTTTATCCGGCGGCTCGATTGTGCCGGCCTGGGCTTCGGGACTAGTTCACGATGCTCTGGATCTGGCTGACGGTGTAAGTCGAGCCGTTGATCGACAGCAACGGAGGCGATTGAGTGAGATCGACCGAATTGACCACGCCCTGGACCTGCGTGGTAACGGCGACGGTGTTGTTCGAGGAGTCCTTGGCGGTGGCCGTCATGGTGTAATTGCCGGAAGAGTATTGGGTGCCGTCACTGCCTTGGCCGTTCCACACGAAGGGCTGGTTGTTGCCCGCGGTTACGGGATAGCTGCCCGAGAACACGGTCTGACCGGTGCTGCTGGCGATGGTGACGTTGAGGGTTGAATTGGTCGGAATGCTGAGCTCCCAGGTCGCGCTGCCGTTGGTCAGTCCCGCCGTGCTGCCATTGACCACCGCGGTCTTGCCGACGAATCCGAGCGCCTGGGTCGATTGCGCGGTCTGCTGCAAGGATACCAGCGTCGCCAGTGAATCGTTGGTGTTGAGCTGCTGCTGGACGCCGGCGAATTCGACCAGCTGCTGGGTGAATTGGTTGGTGTCCAGCGGACTGAGCGGGTTCTGGTTCTGCAATTGCGTTGTCAGCAGGGTCAGAAAGCTTTGAAAGTTGCCGGCAATTTGCGAGGACGCCAGCGCATTTGCAGCCGACGCCGATGAGCCTGACGAGGAGGAAGAGGCGGGTAGGGGCGTCGTCCCCGAAACGACCGGGCTGGCTGTGGCTGATGTTGTTGTCATGTCCGTCTCCTCAGACGCTAATGTCCACGCCGCTGCTCGATCCGAGCATACGGCCATATGATCGTCCCGCGACCGCGGTGGGGATGGCGGCATCCTCGCTGATGACGAGGTGCTGCGCGTTGCGGCCGTTTTGGTTGCCGCTGTTCTGACCGGAAGAAGACTGGTCGCGCAGGCTGAATTGCAGGCCATTGTCGCCGGTCTTGAAACCGGCATCATCGAGCTGACGCTGAAGCTGCGGTGCGTCCTGACGCAGCATCGACAGCGTTTCCGGCTTTTCGACCGTCAAATGCGACGTCACCTGGCCGTTGCGATCGACATCGATGCGAACATCGATGCGGCCAAGGTCGGCTGGATCGAGCCGGATTTCGAAGCTGCTCTTGCCGTTTTTGGCCGATGCCGCGATCTCAAGCGCCAGCCCGCTCAACGGCACGGCCGCATGGCTCGCCGCCGTGACGGTCAATGGACCGACCGGAGCCGCCGTGGCGGCAATGGCGGGCAGCTGCGGCTGGATCGAACCGGTCGCCTGCGCGCCTGTATCCGATGGGCCTGTTGGGGCGTGTCCGCCGACCGGCAAACTGTCATGGGCCGACGCGGCGGATGCCGATATCGATGGGGGATCGCCCGAGGCATCGGCTTTCGCCGTGTCGCTGCCATTCCCGGCCTCCGGCTTGCCTGCGATGGCCGGTTGCTGGCCGGCGTTTTGAGCGGCGTCAGCCGGTGTCGCTGTAGCCGACGGATCGGCGTTCCCCGAAGCCGTATCTGAAGCGCCCGACGCCGCGGTCTTCGCTTGCGTCGCTACCGGCGCCTTGAGCGGCGTGGCTTTCGCGATCACCGGCGCAGCGTTCGCGACGGCCAATGAGCCATCGGTTGCCGCGGTTGCATTGGTCGGCGTTGCCTGACCCTTCGCGCCCGTGGCGACCGCGTCGCTCGGCGCCGCCCGGACGTTCTTTGCGCTAGCGTCCGCGGCTGCGACGGCTGCATTGGTTGCGGTAGCGGATGCCGATGCGGCCGCGGCGGAGCCGGTCGTGGTCTGCGCCGGTGCAGCGGCGGCCGACGAGGTGCCCGCCGACGAGGTGGCCGCGATCGCCGCCGCCGCAATGGCGAGCGGTGTCGTCGCATTGCCGGACCCAGCCGGCGCTGCAGGCGCATTGGTCGAGGCGATGATGACGGGAATCGCAACGGCGATCGGGTTCGGCATCGTCACGGACGGTCCGCCCGGCTGCGCCGCGGCGCTCGGATCGGCCGCGGAAGTTTTATCGGAAGACGATTTTCCGGTTGATTTCGAGGTGCTGGCTTTCGAGGAATCGGAATTCGAACCGGTCTGCTGGACCGTATTGCTGCTGGTGCTGGTATTGGCGCCGGATGGCTGACTGGCGCTGGAGTTGCCGGCGGATGAATCGTTGCTTGCGGCCTGGTTGGCGGCCGAATTGGCGGGCGGCGGGGTGTTGTCCGAGGCGGCGGGCGCGTCGTCGTAGCGGCGCTGCGAGGCGGGTTGCGCCTGCGCGGATAAGGTCGCGCTATCGTTGCTAGTGTTGGGGGTTGTGTTGCTGTCCAGCAGTGCTCCGAAATTATCGGCTCGGGAAGGCTGGTCGTACCGCGCGGGCCTTGGCGGGGCCTGGAACGACAGGTTTGTCGGTGCATCTGACGTCACGCTGGTCACGGGCGGCCTCTGGCGATGAAACTTGACCTCAGATCAGCAAGGACCGGGCCACCCCGGCTTTCAAAAAATAGTTATAGATTTCAATGGCTTAATACGGGATAGAGTAAACTGCGGAACCACGGCGGCGACTGCCTTTTCTGCCCGGCGGCAAGATTTGCCGTTCGCGGCATGTAAAAGAGGCTGGTGCGATTGCCTGAGAAGAATACGGCCTATATTAAGAGGGCTGCTTTGCAGCCATTTCCGATCAAGCGAACCCGCTTTGCCGGAAACCGCTCCAGAGCTCCATAGGCTCGCAAGCGGCTTTCCAAACGCAAACGGGCTCTTTGGTCGCAAAATGGCTTCCTGATCGCGAAGTGCTGGATGCCGCCGCGATCGCATCAATGACCGAACCATGCTCAACAGTCTGGATCTTGAAGGCCGTCCGCAGGACACAAGGGTTGTCGTCGCCATGTCCGGCGGCGTCGATTCCTCGGTCACGGCGGCGTTGTTGAAATCGGAAGGCTACGACGTCGTCGGCATCACGCTGCAGCTTTACGATCATGGCGCGGCCACCCATCGCAAGGGCGCCTGCTGCGCCGGGCAGGACATCCACGACGCCCGCAATGTCGCCGAGCGGATCGGCATCCCGCATTACGTGCTGGACTATGAGAACCGCTTTCGTGAATCGGTGATCGACAGTTTTGCCGACAGCTACGCCTCTGGTCAGACGCCGGTGCCTTGCATCGAGTGCAACCGCTCGATCAAGTTTCGCGATCTGCTGGCGACCGCGCGCGAACTCGGTGCGTCGGTGCTCGCCACCGGGCATTATGTGGCATCTCGCCGGATGCGCGATGGGTCGCGCGCGCTGATTTGTGCCGCCGACGCCGATCGCGACCAGAGCTATTTCCTGTTCGCGACCACACGTGAGCAACTCGACTACCTCCGCTTTCCGCTGGGCGACATGACCAAACCGCAAGCCCGCGAACTGGCGCGGCGCTTCGGCCTCACGGTCGCGGACAAGCAGGACAGCCAGGACATCTGCTTCGTGCCCACGGGACGCTATACCGACATCATCAGCCGCCTGCGGCCGAATGCCGTGGAGCCCGGCGACATCGTCGACCTCGATGGCCGCGTTATCGGCAGGCATCAGGGCATCGTACATTTCACCGTCGGCCAGCGGCGGGGATTGGGCATCGCCTCCAGCGCGCCGCTCTACGTGGTGCGGCTGGATGCGGCCAGCCGCCGTGTCGTGGTCGGCCCGCGCCAGGCCTTGCGGATGGATCGCATCGTGCTGCGCGATGTCAACTGGATCGGCGACGGCGCGCTGGATCGCGCGGTCGGCGAGGGTCTGGAGATTTTCGTGCGGGTGCGATCGACCCGCGCGCCGCAGCCGGCGTGGCTCCGCGCGGTTGATGGCGGATATGAAGTCGAACTCGTCGCCGGCGAAGAGGGCGTATCCCCCGGCCAGGCCTGCGTGTTCTACGATGCACCCTCGGGCCAGGCGCGCGTGCTCGGCGGCGGATTCATCCAAAGCGCGGCCGCGAAGAGCGCAGCGGCCAAAGGCGCGGCAAGGGAAACCATCGCGCCGCAGCCCTTCGTCGAGGCGATGCGCGGATAAAGTTTCAGGGCGGGGCATGGCTTCAGATATCGACCGCGCGGGGGTCGCAAAGGCTTATGGGCGCTGGGCGCCGGTCTACGATCTGGTGTTCGGCAAGGTGTTCGACCACGGCCGGCAATCGACCATTGCGGAAGCCGACAAGATCGGGGGGCGGATTCTCGACGTCGGCGTCGGCACCGGATTGTCGCTGTCGGATTATTCGCCGACCACGAAATTGTGCGGCGTCGATATCTCCGAACCGATGCTGCGCAAGGCGCAGAGCCGGGTAAGGGCGCTGGGTCTTCGCAATGTCGAGACGCTCGCGGTCATGGACGCCAGGAATCTGGCCTTTTCGGATTCATTTTTCGACGCCGTGGTGGCGCAATATGTCATCACCGCGGTGCCCGATCCGGAAGCCACGCTCGATGATTTCATCCGCGTGTTGAAGCCCGGCGGCGAGCTGATACTGGTCAATCACATCGGCGCCGAGAGCGGCCCGCGCCGTCTTTTCGAACTGGCGTTCGCGCCGCTGGCGCGGCGGCTCGGCTGGCGGCCGGAATTTCCGTGGGCGCGCCTGGTCGATTGGGCGGCCAAACACGGCGGCGTCACCCTGACCGAGCGCCGCCCGATGCCGCCGATGGGGCATTTCTCCCTGATCCGCTATCGCAAATCCTGAAATCGCGGGACGTTCGCACGGAACATCCGCCGGGCCTGGCCGTTTTCCCCGTATGCGAATGAAACATGCACTCTTTCTGTCTGGCGCCCTGTTGGCGGCACCTGGCGCGGTGATCGCGCAAGCCCCGCCGGCGCCGGCGACGCCACCGGCCCAAACCGCCCATCCTGTACCGGCGCGCGTCAGCGATTGTGCGCCGATGCAGCCGGCGCCGCCGCGAGGCACCGTCTCGCCGGAAGGCACGACCACCGGCCAGCGGGCCGAGCCGCTTGGCGATAAACTGGCGAAATCCGACGGCGTGTTGTGTCCGCCCGCGGGCGTTGACCCGGACATCCATGCACCGACGCCCGATGCGGGCAACACGCCGGTGATCCCGCCCCCCGGCAGTCCCGGTGGAGATCCCAACATCCGGCCGAAATAGAGACGGTTGCAGGCGCTTGCCGCGATGGCGGGGCTTTGCTTGACATGCCCTTGACCGGCTTCTTATATGCCGCGCGTTCGCGACTGCGGCATATAAAGCCGTAACAGCGGACGCCGTGGCGGGGTAGCTCAGCTGGTTAGAGCACGGGAATCATAATCCTGGGGTCGGGGGTTCGAGTCCCTCTCCCGCTACCACACGCAGCGCGGGTACCAGCTCGCCGAATCTTCAATGAAATCAATGAATATCGCCTTTCGCGTCGGTATCGATGTGTCCTGTGTCACAAGGATCACTCACACCGAAGGTGCGAAGTCTTGGCTCGTTCAGCATTCATTTCGCGGCGCGAAGGACGCTACATATTCCAGATCCGCACGCCGACCTGCCTATCGTCGGTCTATCGCTCGGGCTCAATCCGGCTTGGGCTTGGAATCGCGAATTACCAAATGGCCTCCACCCGGGCGGCGCGCATTGCATCCTGGATGCTGAGGATCAGGACATCGATGGCGATCCGCGCCAGGCGATGATTATGGCCAAGGCTACAGGCGTTGGCGCTTAAGCCGGTCAGTATCCAGACATCGCAGCTTTGTATGGAGAATGGCATTTCCGCTCTGCGAAGCGTTCTCTTGCTGAAGGCGACGATGACGAAGATGACGCAGACGAGGCGGATACGGAGCCAGGCGAAAGGTTTTGGAAGCAGGCGGCCGGGAGCGGCTCTCGAAGGCGCAACGTTCGGCGATAGAAGACGAAGGTCTGCAACGGTGGCTGTTTCCAGAATGGAAGGTTTACATTCTCCCCACTGGACAAGTCAGATGGTCCAAGCCGTCTCAAAAGCCCGGCAGTACGTGAAAGTAAAATTCAAATTGCAGCGGAAGGGGTTTGCCCTCCACAGCGCGCGGCACACCTTCAAAGGCTTCATTGACGATCTTCGGGCCTTGTCGGAACGATCGCGCAGGGTCGTGATGGGCTGCCAGTGCGACCGACACGTCAGGCGGCTATGGACCAAAGTCGATCACCGAGGAGCGGGCTGAGGTAATTTTAGGGTCTCTCAAATAGCACGATTGAACACATGACGACCCTCTTGCTCAGTACCAAAGAGCGAGCCGATCACGGTGAGTTGAAAATCGTCGAAGCGGGCGAAACGACGAGCGTTCGAACGATGAAAAGTTGCACATCCTGCACGCAAAACGAGCGAAACAGTATCGTTGATATGTCGTCCTTTTTGACCGAGCTTGTGCATTGTCGGCCCTTGGGATGATTTTACAGAGCCCGTTAACTGTAAATCAGCCGCCTCATGGCTTCGAAGGCTCGAGTCCTTCCTCTCCCACCATTTTGAAAACGCTAATGAATTTGCCAAATTCCTGAGTTGTCACAACCGGGTCATAAAACGACGGAAGTCGTGCGCGGCGAAAGGCGCGAAAACTGCCGATCTGCCGGTCGAGCAGCTGACTGAGTTCGAGCTGGTCATCAATTTGAGGACTGCCAAGGTGCCAGGCCTGAACGGCTGCTCGCCCGCGCCGACCGACTCTTGCCTCCGCTGGGGCTGGCGTGCAAAATTGTTGCTGAATTGCCGGAAGTCGAGGTCATGTGTCTCAACAACGCAGAGGACAGGGCCTTACGCGTGGACCTCACGCGTTGAATGTCTGCTGTAATGAATTAGAAAGATTGAATTTAGCGGATCGCCTAGCGCCATCATTTGGATTTGAGAAATGAACGAAGCAGGCTCAAAAAATCCACTCGTCTCACTAGCCATTCCTGTTTACAACGGCGAAGCATATCTCGTCGATGCTATTACGTCTTGCCTCGCCCAAGACTATGATAATTTCGAGCTTATCATTTCAGATAACGCCTCTACGGACGGCACAGAGCGGATTTGCCGCGAATTCGCTACGAAAGACGCTCGGGTAAAATATTTCCGCAATGAAAAGAACTTGGGTGCTGGCCGCAATTACAACCTGGCATTCCATCACAGCTCCGGAAAGTACATGAAGTGGTGTGCGGCGGACGACCGCATCAGTCCGAATTTTGTCAGTGCTTGTGTCGCTGTTCTGGAGAAAAATCATGACGTCATATTAGCCTATGGGACGACAATCAGTATCGATACCGCCGGTCGCGAAATCCCTCTGGTTGGGAGGGGCCGCAAGGCGCAGGATCCAAATGACGGACCGGCCATGCGCTTCCTCAAAGATCTAAACGACCGTGGAACAAATTTTGAGTGCTTCGGACTTTTCAGGCGAGAGATACTTCAAAAATCGACATTGCATCGCTCGTATTACGGTTCCGACCTTACGCTGATGAGTGAGCTGACCTTGCTCGGAAGGTTTGCGCAGGTGCCGGAGGCGATCTTCTACAATCGCGAGCATCCGGCGCGTTCGATGAATCTCAAAGACAAGAAGGTGCTGTTGGCCTGGCAGGATCCGGAAGCCGCAACTAAACACCAGCCTCGCCGGGAGAATTGGGAACGCTGGAAGCATTTGCTGGAAATTGCATTCCGACATCGGCAGACGACGCCCGCCTTCGCCGTCCTCGCCGTGATCGTCATTTGGACCACGGCTAGGGTTCGCGACAGGATAGCGGCTACGCTTGGCCAAATGACATCGGGGCTATTCAAAGGCCACGCTGTCAACAGAGAAGTGTAGTGAGACAAACGTGAGGGGCGTTTGTGAGACTTGCCAGAATGCTCCAAGAGTGCGGTCTTAGAGTCACAAAATTGGGCCGATGCCCGTCCGTTTGGCAACTTCTGTTGTTCACCCCACGTCAGTTAACCTTGCTTACGCTCAGGTGGCGCTTCCTGGAATCGGTAGTTCGGTCAGCGAAGCGTCTTTTCCCGAAAGTCCGCTCAGAACTCGTCGTATTTGCCGTCTGCGTGGATGTAAAAAGTTAAACCAGCCCGACAGAGGACAAGACATCCTTGAATATCGTCTCGCTCTGGGGGCGACAGGACTGGTCGCTCAAGATCCCTTCTAAGGTTCCAATTCGTCCGACGGAAATCGTCGGCTGGAAAACCAACGACGAATGGCTCGCGCTGCATCGATGTGCTGACGAAAGCAAGCTTCAGCCTTAAAAAAGGCGAGTGCCTGCTCGCCGTGTGTTACCTAGGCTCGAGTCATAAGCTTTTTTGCCTTTTCAAGGGGGCTCAAATGCAAGAGCAATCACGGAATGTATATTCCGAAATGTGGTCAGAACTGCATCGAACAAATCACGCGGCGTCATCGAAGCTGCTGAACGTTGACAAAGAGATAGGGTTTAAGGAGGCACATAACCATTTCTCGTCGTTGCAGCCTCCGGATCTGCTGAAGCTGCAGAACTTGAGCTCGCGTGACAGGGAGCGCCTTATTCGGCAGGGGATATCGCCAGTTTTTTTAAGAAGCAACTTTGGAAAATCATTCGGAGTACACTATCTCGATAAGCGAGCGTTTCAGATATGGGCCGTCAAACATAAATCCGTTCGTGCCGTGTGCCCATTTACCGGGCGCATACTTTCGTCCGGCCACTCGTTGCTTGCAAATATAAACACCATTTTCTACCGTTTCGTAAGCGAGCAGATATTCTACATTATTGTTAGCGGAATTGGTTCGGGCTTTAAGAAGAATGCGATCTATTTTCCTGATGATGAATTGATTGTCACATTAGGAGATCCATGGGGGTTTCAGCAGGAGGAGGTGGCCGAATTAAAGGCCCGCATGGTGAGTAATTTTGGGCTTTGCCGCAGCTATTGCTATGCAGGTCCGAATCCGATGGCTCCGGTTGCCGTCTGTTTGGGTTTTTATCATTTTGGCCACCACGTATGGAACGAATTGTCCGGCATACAACGGCTCGTCAGCCATCGGTCGTTGAAGCATGTTGACCGGTTTATTGTGATGCGCGAGCCTCTCGGACCACTGGAGCACATATTTCCCGAGATCCAAGCGAAAACGATCGATAGAAAAGCGACAGCCGACGAGATTTTCAGGGAAATCCTGGAGAAACGATATTTGGCGATCCGAGTTGGAGCCAATTTCATTCCGCGCGCTGTGCTCGAGCGGGTCAACAGGGTAGCGAAAGCTCATTTGTCGGCAGATGCTCGACGAGAAATTAATGCGGCTAAACAGCAGCACCGGCCGTTGCTCTGGATAGGTATCCGAGTCGGAAATCGTATGTGGGCAGATCAGGCTGAAGGCATAGCTTGCCTGATATCGGGATTGATCAACGGTTATCCTCAACTCGGTGTGGTTTTCGACGGCTTTTCAATCCCCGCCGATCGTAGTGAAGCATCAGAAAAAGTCGAATATGCCTCGATTATCGACGAGGAGAATGCTGTAGTTGACGCGGTGAGGAGAAAGCTCCGCGATCGCAATATTCAGATCGTCATCTTCAACATTATTGGCCGCACGATCTTCGACGCGATCGAATGGGCCCACGCCATTGACGTCTATATCAGTCCGTTTGGTACCATACAGCACAAGGTTGGGTGGTTTGCTAACAAGCGGGGCATTATTCATAGCAATTTGAACCTGCTCGGTACCGACTTCATTTGGACCTCGATCGAAGACGCAAAGACTCCCAATTATGTCAGGGCATCAAGTGTCGTCGACGTTCCATCAGGTCTAACGGGAGAAACCATCTATAAGAGTACCAATGATCGACGCGAAATAGGGACTGGCGCCGTAGCAGCGGACCGAAAGGTTGCAAGGAATCCGGAGTTCAATAACTACACCATTGAAGGCAACGCTTTGCTCGAGGATGTACTGGCACTTCTTGAATCGCCAGCGGAGAAATCAACGGCGAATATTGCCATCAAGCGCAAACTTATCGAGCGCAAACTCAGGCACTTTCTTCAAAAAGCGGTGCCGAAATTCGACGTCAGGGGGCTATAGCAGGCCTGCTGAAAAATTAGTCTGGCGGAGAGATCACTATCGGCGTGGCGGCGATTGAAGCCAAACTGAGAGCGGGCTTCGCTGCTATTGGGCTGAAAGAGGCTCCCAACGTCCAACGAAAGAACCAGATTTTCAACCTCCCGAAAATTCACATCAGGTGAACCCCATTGGGCTGAGCGCGACGATCTCCGGCCTGAGACCCGTTTCCTTCAGGCTCAACTCGATTTCGGGGACATAGATTGGATTCATCACGATCACTAAATCCGCTGGCTGATCAATGAGCGCTTTCGGGGCGATCACGGGATGCCCCGTCCCCGGCATGAACTTCCCTTGCTTAAAGGGATTGACGTCCACCACCGCCGCTATCTCTTCGGTCAGTCCGAGCGTGGTCAGAAAGGACACGCCCTTCGATCCCCCGCCCCACAACACAATCCGCTGTCCGCATTTCCACGCCGAGCGAACGCGTTTTCGCCAACCGTCCTGAACCTGCCGCACTCGCTCCGGAAAGTTCGCTGCGAGGCATTGCAGCTCTGCGAGGTCCTGCTCCAGCGCAAGGCGAGGCGGGGAATGTCGGGACACCGGGTTGGCATATTGAATGATGTACTGATCATCGTAGGCGAGGCGAAGCTCGGTTACGTCAAAGCCTTCCTGGCGAAACAGCCTGGCATGCGCTCCCGGGCTGAAATACGAGCAGTGCTCGTAGTAGATGTCCCAGAAAGCGCCTTCAGCAAGCACGCGCTTGGCGTCGGGGGTCTCAAAGAACACGGCGGCGTCGTCGCGCTCACCGATCATCCTGCGGATCGAGCCAACAAAGCTTCGAACTGGTGCGATGTGCTCGAGCGTGTGACGACAAACGATGACATCGGCCTCGAGGTGCTCGTACTTTTCCGAAAAAAGGTCGGTGATGAAGCGAACCTTGTCGCTCGGCGTCAAGCGTCCCTCGTCGGCCCTATAGCCGGGATCGATCCCGAGCCCCGTAGCACCGTCCACATCACAAAGCTCCCGGAGGAATTCGCCTTTGCCGCAACCGATCTCAATGACATGCTTGCCGGCTATCGCGCATTTCTCGGCAGCTTCGCGGGCCAGCTGTCTGGCAAACGCATTGAAAATGCCGGAGAAGTGCTGGGATTCCTCGAAGTTGGTCGAGTACCTCATCACAGCTTCATCGAAAATGTGGTTGAACACGAAGCCGCAGGAGTCGCAGCAGGCAAGCTCCAAGTCTCTCCGAGTCAAAGCACGCGCCGCCTCGGCTGTATCCAGGAGAATGCAGCTATGAATCGGAATCGACGGTACGCGGTATAGTATCCGCGTAACTGCAGTAGAACATGAGGGGCAAACGCGGCGAGTGAGCGCGCCCGAAGGACTGCCTGAGTTTGCCAACTATGATCCAGAGATGGAAGTAAGGCCGCTTTCGCTCGCAGGGCTGTCGGGCTTGAACACGAGAACGGCACCTTCCGGGATCTCGCCGCTGTCGTACCGCGCCACGAACTGGTCAGGCATCGCGGCATCGTCAGAGCCGCGACGAAAGTCGCGCAGACTGGTTCCCGTTGCGCGGGTGTCCACGTTAGGGGCGCTTCGACCATTCTCCAGATCAGTGAGATCGACCGTACGGAAGTCGATGCTAAATCGCGTCAACCCTGACGTATTTGGCACAGTCGAATGCATCTGCGCGCCAGAAAACAGGATTAAGCCTCCCGCCGGACAAACAATCCGGATCTGATCCTCGATGTCCATTGGTTCTCGTGGACCGGGTTGCTTCCGGGTGTCGGCCTTGATGTGCTTCACAGCTTCCTTTCGGCCGACCGCGTTGTATTGATAATAGTTGAAGTGCTCCGATCCGTTGCTGACCGGCTTCGTCCAGTAATTGGGATGAAACGCCATCCCTGACTCCGGCGAAAACTCGTAAATCGGCAACCACCAGTTCAGCTGGGCCATCGGGGCAGACCACCACGTATCCCGGTGCGGCGGAAAGGCGTAGCCAACTCCCGCAGTCAGGTATTTGTCGCTGGTCGCGCCACGCAGCCGGGGCACGTCCACGTGTACCGTATTCAGATCGCCGCCGAGTTCTGCAACCACGTCGCGTAGGAGTGCGGCAGTCTTTGGATGGTGAATGAAATGTGGTTTGAGAGGCCCAAAAATCTCGACGAACCTTTCAACGGACAACTCGAATTGCGCGGTCCGGGGGGGAAGCGGGGCAAAGGCTGCTTCAATGAGTTCGCGAGCAAAATCGACAAGCGCGAGGGTCGACGGCCGCGGCGAAAAAACGAAAATATCCCCCGCGAATATCTTGCCCCGCCGCTCCGCATCAGTCATTTTCGAGTCGAAATAAACTGCGGTCATGATTTTCATCCGGAGTTGGCGTTATCCGAAAACCCAAAATATATCAGATCCCGGCTTGCGTGGAAATAGGGTCAAATTCCCCACGTGCCGTTGCGCAGCTCCATCCCGCGACCCTCGGATCTCAAGTAGGCCCTGAACCAAGAGGTTTCTTCGCGTGTCGTTCAAGCCTGGGAAATTTCCAAATTGCGGTCCAGCGCTGACGCCATCTCCACGATCTCCTGGTAGTAGACAGGATTCATCACGATAACCGAGCTGATGCGGCGTCCGACCAATTCCGCCGGTGGAACAATCGGGGTGCCTGTCCCTGACGCATAACGACCTTGTTTGTGCGGATTGAGATCGATCACCGCATTCATCGCGCTTGCGCCGGGGACCACGTTCAGGAAGTTGACGCCCTTGGCCCCCGCGCCCCATACCGCCGTCGACAAGGGTCCGCGGTCAGCGATGTAATCCCGCCAGTAACTAATTTTTGAACGATAGATCTTGTCAAAATCTCCTGCCAGTTTCTCAAGCGGCAGCACATCCGACGAGAATGCCCGAGTTTGCGGTTTGCCCGTCCTTGCCTCAACATAAAGAAATTGTTCGCCGAATGTTGCCCCCGCATTCACGACCTCGAATCCCGCGATATTGAGCGCCGTACGGAACGAGGGTGGCGTGAAATAAGAAACATGCTCGTAAATCAGATCCCAGATTCCCAGCTCGCGCAGGGTGTAAAGAGCGTTTGGCACTTCAAAGTAGAAAACCGTGTCTGGACAAATACTGTGATGCGTATTCAAAGCCCGTAGAAAGGAAATCGGCTCGGCCATGTGCTCGAGCACGTGTCGGCATGCCACAAGGTCCGGAGCTTCACCCGTATAGGTTTCGTCGAACCAGTTTTTGACGAAGCTTACCCCGGTAATATCTTGTGATCGCTGCTCGAAGCTCTTGTCAAAGCCGACACCTCTGGCGCCGCTCAAAGAGCAGACACACCTGAGGAAGCCACCTTTACCACAGCCCACGTCAATGATCAGCTTTCCGGCGAGATCGTAGCTTGCGTTCAGCCGTCGCGCCAGTTCATCCTCGAAAGACACGAACCTCGGTGAGAAATCCAGGGAGGAATCGTAGCTCTGCGTATAGCGAACCTTGCGCTCATCGAAGGCCGAATTGAAAAAGTGTCCGCAGTCACGACACAAGCAACCATCGAAGCGACCGGTCTCCGATCTCCTCGCAGATGCCGCATCCGCGTGGAGTTCATTACACAGCACCGGCAACCTGTCGATCAGGACAGCGCTCAATAAATTGCCGCTATTGCACACCGGACACTTCATGCAGATTACTCGCAGTCGACCGTGTCTCGCCTCCTGCCATCGTGGGGCACGTAACGGCAATCTTCAATTGACCGTAAGCGTGGCGCCGGTGTGCCGAATCGCAAGGCTGTTTTCATATGACCGTTGGCCAGGGAATAGGAATGATGAACTTTCCACCGCGCGCGCGGTACTCCCGTTGCTGATCGAGAATTTCGTCCGCGAAGTTCCAGGCAAGCAGCAGGACGTAATCAGGCTGGACCTCTAGAAGCATCTCGGTCGGGCGGATCGGAAGCTGTTGTCCGGGCATATACTTGCCTTGCTTGTGGACGTTGCGATCGACCACAAAATCAACGAGATTCCGGTCAATCCCGACAGTGTTAAGCAAGGTCGCCCCTTTGGCCGCCGCCGCATACGCTGCGATAGATGCTCCTTGCGATTTCAAACTGCGCAGCAGCTTGGAAAGTTCCCGCTTCAGGGTGTCGACTCGTGCGGAAAAATCGCGGAAGTATCCGATCCTATCGAGCCCCCGTGCCTTCTCATGCGCAAGCTGCGTCTTCACGCTTGCGTCAACGCGCTCCTCTGGCTCGACGTACAGGCGAAGCGAGCCGCCGTGAATCGCAAGATGCTTGATCTCGTTGAGATAGAGGCCATGACGGCGAAACAGCCTATCGAGCGCAGTGACCGAGAAATAGCAGAGATGCTCGTGGTAAATCGTATCAAATTCGCAATGCTCGATTAGCGGCTCGATGTAGGGCGCTTCGATCACAGCCACGCCATCGTCCTTTAGAATGCGGCGGATCGCAGCGACAAAGCCGTTGGTGTCTGCGACGTGGGCGAGCACATTGTTGGCATGGATAACATCCGCGCGTATGCCTTCCGACCTCAAGGTCTCGGCGAGTTCGCGGGAGAAGAAAGCGCAGCGCGTCGGCACGCCAAGCTTCTCGGCCGCTTGGGCTGGACCTTCCGCCGGATCTATGCCGAGCACCGGAATTCCACCCTCGACATAGTTTTTCAGCAAATAACCGTCGTTACTTGCTAGTTCGATGATGAAGCTGCCGGGTCCAAGCTCGCGCCGCGCAATGAGTTCGAGCACGTTCTCGCGCGAATGCTTGAGCAGCGCGGGAGAGAAGGACGAGAAATAGGGATAGGCGTCGGCGAAGAGAATCTCCGGGTTCGCCGTCTCAGTGATCTGCACCAGACTGCACTCGTGGCAGAAGGCAACCTGGAGAGGAAACGTGAGCTCTCTCTTGCCAAGATCGGCCTCTGCCAGAAGGCGATCGGCGAGCGGTGTCTCGCCGAGATCAAGGAACGTCTCCAGCCGCGCGCTGCCGCAAGACCGGCAAGCCACCTCTCTTACTGAATTCGCCATCTTGCTCGCAACTATTCAAATCAAAACGGAACGGGCGAGAGCTGGAACACGGCGAAGCTCGTCATCGATCTCTCCGTCGCGTATCAATTTCTGGATGTGGGCGATGCGCCTGAAGCGCTCGCCTTCAAAATCGTCGAGCGTAAGGCCTGTCCTGCAATACGCGTCGTAGAGCTGCTCGACGCCGCGTCGCGCAGTCCACTGCGGTTTGAACGCGTGGAGGCGCCGGGCAATGTAATTGCAATCGACACGGTAGCATCGCAAATCGGGGCCGGCGTCGGGCGCAAATTCGATCTTGCTGTTCGGAACAATCTGTTTCACCAGCTCCGCGATCTCGCGAATCTGATAATTTTCGGTCGTCACGCCGACGTTGAATGCCTGATTGTGAATGCGATCGCGATCCGCTTCGAGGACGGCAATATAGGCAGAGGCGATATCCTCCACGTGAACGATGGGACGCCAGGGCGAGCCGTCGCTCTTGAGATAAACCTGGCCTGTCGTAAAAGCCCAGGCCGTCAAATTGTTGACGACGAGGTCAAATCGAATTCGCGGCGACAACCCATAGGCCGTGGATGCCCGCAGAAATGTCGGGCTAAAGGAGTCGTCGGCCATTGGAGCCACGATCTGCTCCGCTTCGGCCTTCGACTTTCCGTAGGGCGTCACCGGATTGAACGCCGCACTCTCATCGAGAAAGTCGGAGCCGGACGCTCCGTAACAGCTACACGAGGAGGCATAAAGAAATCGGGATACGCCGGCCCTTTTGGCCAGTTGGGCGAGCCTCACCGACGCCTTGAAATTCACGTCCTCCGTGAGACTGGGGCGATAATCTCCAAGCGGATCGTTGGATAATCCGGCCAAATGGATGATGGCATCGAAGCCCGCGACGTCGTCGACCTCCGCGTCACGAATGTCCTTGTCGATGGTCGGCACCGCGGCAAGTTCGCCCGCAAAGTTGCACGACCGGTAGAGGTCACTATCCATTCCCACCACGGAGTGATTGCGTTCCAGCAGCCTGAGGGTCAGGACCGCTCCGATGTAGCCGCGATTTCCTGTCAGCAGAACCTTCATTGATCTTGGTCCTTCCAGAGTTTCCAGGGCGGGTTGCCGCTCTCCCACAACCGCTGCAGAACCGTTTTTTCACGAAGCGTGTCCATGCATTGCCAGAACGATTCATGGCGGAATGCCATTAATTGCCCGTCGGCTGCGAGCCGCTGCATGGGCGCGTATTCGAACATGACCTCATCGCCGTCGATGTAGTCCATCACACCCGGCTCCAGCACAAAGAAGGCACCGTTAATCCAGCCTTCCGCAGCCTGCGATTTCTCGTTGAACTCGACAACGCGATGACCGTCGAACTCAATATGTCCATAACGCGCGGGAGGGCGGACCGCAGTCATCGTGGCGAGCTTGCCGTGTGAACGGTGAAAGGCAAGAAGCTTGTTCAGGTCGACGTCGGAGACACCGTCACCCCACGTCAGCATAAAAGTATTGTTGCCCATCCATTTCGTTAATCGCTTGATGCGACCGCCGGTCCCCGTCCTGATCCCGGTATCGACGAGGTCGACCGTCCAGTCGGGGATGGAGCTCCCATGCCGCTTGATTTCTCCCGTCGCCATGTTGACGGTCATGCTGCCATTGAGGCTGTTGTATTCCGCAAACCAGCGCTTGATGTGGTCACCCTTGTAGCCGAGCGCGACCGCAAATTCCCGGTGACCGTAGGTATGATAATACATCATGATGTGCCACAAAATCGGCATGCCGCCGATTTCAACCATCGGTTTAGGCCGAATTTCAGTCTCTTCAGCAAGGCGGGTTCCGAATCCGCCGGCCAGTATTCCGACCTTCATACGTTCCTCCGCACAAAATCGGCATTGGCCCGTCGCAAGCGCAAAATGTGTGTTAACGGGCCCGGCTCAAAATAAGGCAATGTCCCGAAAAGAGAGGTTCTCTAGCTAAAGTTGATAAAACTCGCGGCGGTCGCAGCCGCCAGATGATACCCGGTGGATCGTTCGAATCTGCCCTCGGCTAACCCCGGACAGCGGTTCATCCCTGCCTAATTTTCCTTTCTTCATGGTCGACCCAACAGTGGGGCGGATCCGAGCGCTTCAGAGCTTCGTGGTGGACTAGACTTGAAACCCTGGGCTCTCGGAGCCCGGCAATCAAAGACCTTCTCAGAAAGAGCCTCAACTCTCAAAGGTAGATCGGTGTCGCGCCAGCTTATTCCAAGTTTCGGTGGTGAGAGCGGCAACCTTCGACTCAATTCCCTCGGGGCATCCCGAAATTGCCCATAGCAAAAACATCGACCCGATGTAGGTCACCGCTCCAGCCATGACGACAGACGCCAGTCCAAGCGCCATGTCCGAAAGCGTGTAGAGATTCATTAGCCACTTGTCGGACGATCGAATTACCAAAGCCATGATAAATGCACACGCAACAGGTCGCCACGGCGCCAGCAGTTGTTTCGATACAGGCGTCCCGATCAGTTCTTGCACAGCGATCATGGAGCAGAACGACATAAAAAGGGCGGTCGCCAATCGCACCGATATGACTCCGTCGATGCGATAGTAATATGCCCCTAGTACCATAAGGGGCAATTTGAAGCAAACCTCAATTAGCGCAAGTCTGGCGAATGTTTTGATTTTATGGAGCGAAATGACCAGAGCAGGCAGTGGCCCGACAAACAATGACGGGACCATCGCGACGGATAACCACTCCAATATTGGAGCTGCGTCCAGCCACCGCTGACCTAAAACGACCCTGACAATCGGAGCCGAGAGCATGCTCATCCCGATCGAGATCGGCAAGGCAACTGAGACGATCGTGATCGCGCTCTTCCGGTAGGCTGCTCTCATTCTCTCCGCGTCATCGCGCACCAACGCGAAAGCTACGACCAGAGGTCCTGTAACCTGGTTTACAATGATCTGCGACGGCATAAACGATAGATTCGATGCCATCGAAAACTGCCCGAGGTCCACTCGGCTGATAAGCTTTCCCAACAGCAATTGATCCATCTGCCAGTTGAAAGACGTGATAGCCTGCGTCGCCGTCGACCAACGAAGATAATTGGAGAAGTCTCGCCATTTGCTGACAGTGAGGGTCGGCAAATAAGGGGCAACAAAATATGTCATCGCCACCACGGTGACCGGATTTGCAATCATCCCGGCAGCAATTGCCCAATAGCTTCTGCTCCACCAGGCGAAAACCACCGATACCAGCAAGGCGACAAGTTTGCCCGAGATCTCCAGGAAAAAGTGCGGACGGTAATCGAGTTTCAATGCATATTCCACGAAGAGTGGGCTGCCCATTCCGCGCGTTGCCGTCGCGACTGAAAGGGCGCAGAGAAGCCAACCGACCCGTTGATCGTTGTAGATGATGGAGAGAGGAATCGACAAGACAACGAGGACCGCGACGAGTATCCCCGCTCTTATTAGCTGAAGCGTGAACGCAGTGTCGTAGTGCTCATTAAGTCGCCTTGGCATCGATGTGAGAGCCAAGCCCACGGGCAATTCCATGACCGCTTCGGCAATCAGCATGACCGACATCGCGATAGCGACGAGCCCGAAATCGGCGGGAGATAAAAGCCGTCCCAGTGCGACCAGTGTCACCAAATCAATGCCGCGTGTGACTAACCTGGATACGATGAGAAGTCCGGCGCCAAGCGTCGCGCGAGTTCCCAATTTTTGCGACGAGGGTGCGATTGAGCTGTTCATTCGTAGCGGAAAGTGAGAGAGATCAAAGCTGTATCGGCTAAATCTCGGGCTCGATCGCCTTGCGACACTCGTGGTCCGGGCGTCCTTTGTATGGCTCGGAGGGAACGATAGTCCAATTCGCCGGCTACGTGAAGCTTGTTATGATTGCCGGATCATTCGGGAGAGATGTCATTGCGCCTGAGGTCCTGCGCTGACCATTACGGTTGGCAGCGCTTCTTTCCGGACTGGGCCTACGACCGGGAATTAATTTGGCTTGTGGTATCGAGTCCCTCTCCCGCTACCACTCTATTCCTTTTTTGGAACGTGACGGGAACGCCGCAAGGCATTCCATTGCATGGTGTTCGGTAACGCGGCCCAGCCGCGCAGCCATCATACTAGGCGCCGCGTTGCGGAACTGCGATCAGGCGCAGGAAACTCATCACGCATCCGACCGCGGCGAATCCCGCACCAAGCACCAGTGCGACCGTGGCCCCTTCACGGCCGGCGAGTCCAAAGCAGAGTGCCGCAAGCGCCGAGCCGGTCGTCTGCCCCATCAGGCGCGCGGTCGCCACCATTCCGCTCGCGCCTCCGCTGCGACCGGCAGGGGCGCTGGACATCAAAGCCTTCATGTTCGGCGCCTGGAAAAAGCCGAACCCGCATCCGCAGATAACCATGCGCCAAACGATGTCGACGACGTGGGGGCTCGCCGGAAGCATCGCCAACAGCGCCATCCCGACACCGAGCAGTGCGAGACCGAGGCCACCGAGGATGCCCGCCGGGTAGCGATCGGACAGGCGTCCGGCGATCGGTGCCATGATGGCGACCACCAGAGGCCATGGGGTCATGAAAAAGCCGGTCTCGACCTGCGAGCGGCCAAGAATATCCTCGAAGTAAAACGGCAGGGAGACGAACGCCAGGCCCTGCACCGCAAAGCTGCAGATCGCGGTGGCAGCGGACAGCGCGAAAAGCGGCCGGCGAAACAGATCGATCGGCAGCACCGGCGCCGGATGATCCGCCTGTCTGCGGATCAAAATCCAGCCGGCCAGCACGGCGCAGGCAAGCTCGATCATTACGAGCCCGGGCCGCGCATGGTGGGTCGCGCTTCCGATCCCCAGAATGAAAAGCCCAAGACAGATCGCAGCCAGCAACGCGCCAAGAAAATCGAACGCATGCTTCGCCCGCGGGGTACGCGGCAAGGTCTTCAGACCGATCAGAAACGCAACCACGCCGAAGGGAATGTTGACGGCAAACAGCCAGCCCCAGGACCCGACCGCGAGAATGCCGGAGGCGATCGTCGGGCCGAGCGTGAAGGCGGTTGCGACCACCAGCGCGTTGTGACCGAAACCGCGGCCCAGCAGGCGCCCGGGGTAGACGAAACGAACCAGCGCCGTGTTCACGCTCATGATGCCGCTGGCGCCCAGGCCCTGCAGCACGCGCGCCGTCAGCAGGCTGGGCAACGACCAGGCGCATGCGCAGGCCAGCGACGCCAGCGTGAACAGCAAAAGGCCGCCGAGATAGATGCGGCGATGGCCGACGATTTCGCCAAGTGCGGCGAGCGGCAACAGTGTCGCCACCAAAACAATCTGATAGACGTTCACCACCCAGATGGCATCGGCCGGGCTGACATGAAGATCGGTCGCGATAGTGGGCAGGGCGATGTTGGCGATCGCCGTATCGAGCGACGCCATCGCGAGTGCGGTGAAAATCGCGGCGGAGGCCCATCCTCGGCGGTCAGCCGGCAGACCATCGGCCGCAGCCAGCCCATCCGCCGAAATTGCTTCCGTCGACATTCAAAGATCTCCAGTTACCAGGGATTCTCCAGTTCCCGGGGATGTAGTACGGATTCCAGCCGGCCAGCAGGCGGCCCCCTGCATGCCGCGTATGCGATCCGTTTGAGTGCTTTTGCGTTCCAGCGGCAGGTTCGGTGCGGAGGGTGATCCTAGCGTGGCGCGGTAAAACTACGGTAGGGTGGATCTGACAGGCCGCTAGGTCGTCCGACGCCGATACAACATCTGAGGCCATGGAGAGAATATGACGCTTGCGACGCATCACGACGAAAGG
Organism: Bradyrhizobium erythrophlei; assembly: GCF_900129425.1. NCBI lineage: Bacteria > Pseudomonadati > Pseudomonadota > Alphaproteobacteria > Hyphomicrobiales > Nitrobacteraceae > Bradyrhizobium > Bradyrhizobium erythrophlei. The sequence continues at coordinate 1,369,728 of NZ_LT670817.1, forward strand.
TCATCAGCCGTTTCGTCGAATCATGGAAATACCTGGACGTTGGCGGAGGCCTCGGCGCTCTACGAAATGCCGTTCAACGACCTGCTGTTCAGAGCCCAGACCATCCATCGCGAAAACTTCGACCCCAACCGGGTTCAGCTCAGCCGTCTCTTGAGTATCAAGACCGGCGGCTGTCCGGAAGATTGCGGCTACTGCAGCCAGTCCGTGCACCACGAGTCGGGCCTGACCGCATCCAAGCTCATGGAAGTCGAGCGCGTTGTCGCGGAAGCCCGCAAAGCCCGTGACGCCGGTGCGACCCGCTATTGCATGGGGGCTGCCTGGCGAAACCCCAAGCCTCGCGATATGGAGGCGGTTGTCGCGATGGTGAAGGGCGTCAAGGCGCTGGGAATGGAAACCTGCATGACGCTCGGCATGCTAGATCGCGCGCAGTCCGAGCAACTGAGTGAGGCGGGCCTCGATTACTACAACCACAACATCGATACGTCGGAGCGCTACTACCGCGAGATCATCACCACCCGGAACTTTGCCGATCGTCTTGAGACCCTCGAGCATGTTCGCGCGTCCGGCATGAAGGTCTGCTGCGGCGGCATTGTGGGAATGGGCGAGCAGGCGATTGACCGCATCGAGATGCTGACGGTTCTCGCCAATCTTCCGGAGCCCCCCGAAAGTGTTCCCATCAACATGCTGATCCCGATCGCGGGAACGCCGCTTGCGAATGCAACGCCGATCGAACCGATCGATTTCGTGCGCACTATCGCGCTTGCCAGAATCATGATGCCGAAATCATACGTCCGCCTGTCCGCGGGCCGCACGGCGATGAGCGATGAAATGCAGGCGCTGTGCTTCTTTGCCGGCGCCAACTCCATCTTCGTTGGGGATGTCCTGTTGACGGCGGGCAATCCGGGAAACGACGAGGACATGGGTCTGTTTCGCAGGCTGGGCTTGCAGCCTGAGGAGCAATAGGCTTGCGGTCGCCATATCGTTGCCTCAACGTATCCAGAAATCCGCTTGCCAAGAAAATTGAAAAATGAACAGTCAAGCTCGATCTCGCGCGGCAACAAACCCGACATCCGACGTCACCGAATTCGACTATGTCATCGTCGGCGCGGGATCGGCCGGATGCGTGCTGGCAAACCGCCTGAGCGCGGACGGAAAAACCTCGGTGCTGTTGCTCGAGGCCGGCCCGAAGGACTCTAATATCTGGATCCACGTGCCGCTCGGCTATGGCCGGCTGTTCAAGGACAAAACCGTCAACTGGATGTACCAGACCGAACCCGAACCGGGACTGGACGGGCGAAGCGTGTTTCAGCCGCGCGGCAAGGTGCTGGGCGGGTCGAGTTCGATCAATGGCCTGCTGTACGTTCGGGGCCAGCACGAGGATTACGATCGCTGGCGCCAGCACGGCAACAGCGGATGGGGCTTTGACGACGTCCTGCCGTATTTCAAGAAGGCCGAGGACCAGCAGCGCGGCGCCGACGATTTCCACGGCGCCGGCGGTCCGCTGCCGGTTTCCGATTTGATCCACGCCGATCCGCTGTCCGCCGCCTTCATCGCGGCTGCCGCGGAGACCGGCATACCCTTGAATCCCGACTTCAACGGCGCGGCGCAGGAGGGCGCGGGATTCTTCCAGACCACGACGACGCGGCGGGGAAGACGCGCCAGCACTGCGGTGGCATATCTTCGCCCCGCCAGGGACCGCAGCAATCTGCATGTCGAGACTTCCGCGCTGGCGCAGCGCGTGGTGTTCGAGGGACGTCGGGCTGACGCCGTGGAATACCGCAAGGCCGGGACGCTGCGAACGGCGCGGGCGCGAAAGGAAATACTGATCGCAAGCGGGGCCTATAACTCGCCGCAATTGCTGCAGCTGTCCGGCGTCGGCCCCGCGGAACTGCTGCGAAAGCACGGCATCGAAGTCGTGCTGGATGCGCCGGGGGTCGGGCAGGATCTGCAGGATCACCTGCAGGTGAGGGTGGTCATGCGTTGTGCCAAACCCATCACGCTCAACGACATCGTCAACCACCCTGTCCGGCGGATTCTGGCCGGCGCGCGCTACGCGGCCTTTCGCCAGGGGCCACTGACCATCGCCGCAGGCACGTCAGGGGCGTTCTTCAAAACCAATCCGCGGCTGGCGACGCCGGATATCCAGATCCATTTTCTGCCGTTCTCAACCGACAAGATGGGAGAAAAGCTGCATTCGTTCTCCGGATTCTCGGCGTCGGTCTGTCAATTGCGCCCCGAGAGCCGTGGCTCGCTTCGCATCAGGAGTGCCGATCCCGCGGCGCCGCCGGAAATACGCATCAACTATCTCTCGACCGAGGTCGACCGCACCGCCAACGTCGAAGGCTTGAAGATATTGCGAAAGATCCTGCAGGCGCCGGCGCTTCGCTCCTATGTGGTCGAGGAGGTCGACCCCGGCGCAAAGGTTTCCAGTGACGAGGCGCTGCTGAATTACTGCCGCGCGCGGGGCAGCACGATCTATCATCCGACATCGACCTGCCGAATGGGAAGCGATCCTCTTGCGGTCGTCGATCAGCGGCTGCGGGTTCGCCGGCTGGAAGGCCTGCGCGTGGTCGATGCCTCGGTCATGCCGGATCTGGTCTCGGGCAACACCAACGCGGCGATCATCATGATCGCTGAAAAAGCCTCGGATATGATTTTAGAGGACCGGTAGCCGCCTCGGGCAACAGGGAACGCCGGCGTGGTTTGCATTCGGCATTGGCGGGTTTTATCTTCCTGCCTGATATGGTCCGCGATTCCTGTGCGGCCCCGAATGGAGCGTGACCGGTGGCAGTTCAAATACGGATCGGCACGCGCAAGAGCGTCATGGCGCTGGCCCAGACCGAGGAGATTGCCCGCCGCCTGATCGCGGTCGCTCCGGGCATCGATGTCGAGATCGTGAAGTTTGAAACCACGGGCGACCAGGATCAGGTCGGCAAGCTGTTAAAGCATGGCGGCAAAGGCGGCGCATTCGTCGCCGAAATCCGCAATGCCGTCCGTTCGGGCGAATTGCACGCCGCGATGCATTCGCTAAAGGACATGCCGGGTAATGAGGACACCCCGGGTCTCGTGATCGGCGCGACCCTGCCGCGCGATCCGCCCGGCGACGTGCTGGTGCTTCGATCGGGGATTTCGATCGACGATCTCGGGCGATCGCGCGGCAAAGGATTCAAGATCGGCACCAATGCGGTGCGGCGCGCGGCCTATGCGCGCCGGCTGTTTCCGGAAGCCGACGTGATTCACTACCGTGGCGCCGCCGATACCCGCGTTCGAAAGCTCGACAGGCTGGAAATGCAGCGGCTTCCTGATGGCGGCGAGGTGGGTCCGGCGGACGCGTTGATCATGGCGCGCGCAGGGCTGGAGCGCGTCGGCCTGGCAAGCCGGATCGCCTATGAATTTTCAATCCAGGAAATGCTGCCGGCGGTGGGGCAGGGGATTGTCGCGGTAGAGTGCGCGATCGGCGACTGGCAGACGCGAAGCATTCTCTCAGGCATCGACGATCCCATCGCTCACAGATGCGCCGATGCCGAGCGCGAGGTGCTGTGGGTCCTCAACGGCCATTGCAATTCCCCCATCGCGGGATTTTCGACCATCGACGGCGACCAGATGACGCTGACTTCCTCGGTGCTCGACGAGGCCGGCGGCCTGTTCATCGAGGTAACGCGCTCCGGGCCCGCCGATCGCCCGCGCGAACTCGGCCGCGCGGTCGGACTCGAACTTTTGCACAAGGGTGCGGCCGGAATCATCGAGCGCAGCCGGCCGGAGTGATTGAGCGGCGCCGGTTGCGCAATGCCGTCGTCATCATCCGCGAAAGCGGACGATCCCGTACGCGGTGGCGTTTCGAATCCAGCACAGGCCAGCGATCACGGATACCCGCTTTCGCGGTGTGACGGCCTCCTATCCCTTATATGCCCGCACCCGGTTCAGCATCTGCTCGACATGTGCGATCGGGGTTTCCGGCTGGATGCCGTGGCCGAGGTTGAAGATCAGCCGTCCCCCGGCGTAATCCGCAAGCACGTCGTCGATCGCCTGATCGAGCGCAGCACCGCCGGCGATCAGCGCCAGCGGGTCGAGATTGCCTTGAATGGCGACGCGGTTCTGCACCCGCTCGCGGATTAGTGACGGCTCGGCGGCCCAGTTGATGCTGACGGCGTCGACGCCGGTGGCGTCGACGTAGGCCGGCAGCAACGCGCCGGCGCCCCGGGGAAAGCCAATGATCTTGGCGCCCGGCACTTGTTTGCGGACGCCCTCGACGATGCGCCGGGTCGGCTCGATCGACCAGCGCTGAAATTCGCGCGGCGGCAATACGCCGGCCCAAGTGTCGAAAATCTGCAGCACGTCGGCGCCGGCCGCAAGCTGCCCCAGCAGGTATTGAATCGAGTTTTCCACCAGCACGTCGATGATTGTCGCAAACGCGTCCGCGTGGCGATAGGCCATCATCCGCGCCGGCGCCTGATCCGGTGTTCCCTGTCCGGCCACCATGTAAGTCGCAACCGTCCACGGCGCGCCGCAGAAACCGATCAGCGCAACCTTCGGATCGAGTTCGCGGCGCACGCGGCGCAGCGCTTCATAGACCGGTTCGAGTTTGGCGAAGTCGGCCCGCTGCGCCAGCGTTTCGACTTTCTCCGGCATATCCAGTGGATCGAGCCGGGGGCCTTCACCGGCCTCGAAGCGCACCTCACGGCCGAGCGCATAGGGAATGACGAGTATGTCCGAGAAGATGATCGCGGCATCGAAGTTGAAACGGCGGATCGGCTGCAGCGTGACTTCGGCCGCGAACTCCGGCGTGAAACAAAGATCGAGAAAACCGCCGGCCCTGGCGCGCAATTCACGATATTCCGGCAGATAACGGCCCGCCTGCCGCATCATCCAGATCGGCGGTACGGCCTGCCTGCGGCCGCACAGCACTTCAAGCAGGGGTTTTTCAACGGGGTCGATCTGGGTCAAGCGCTGGGTCCGCGGGCTGATCGGGGCAGGATGCTGTTCTGATACACCGCGGATACGGGCTAGGCCAAGCTGCGATCATCGCTGAGACCGGCAAACATTGGAAGTCGCGGGCCGGCTGTTCAAGATATCTCGGGCAAAAAGGCCGGGAGGGGGTGCCGTCCCGGCAATCTCATCCTTTTTGCGGCACGACCGGAACGGTTGCAGCGATAGCTAGCGGAAATCGCTGATCATCGGTCGCTTCGCCAACAGAAGCTTGAGCGCACAGTCCTCCGGCCTGGCGATCAGGTTCAGCGGTCGTCCCAAATCAGAAATGCCAAACGGGCTGGGGTCGGAATTCATCTTCGGAGCGTACCGCATCCACCTCAACGACGAGGATGCAACCAACTCGTCGCTGGCATAGTCGAACTGAAGTTGCCGCGCTTGTCTGTGCAATATTGATCATCGGGATAAAAATTCCCCGCCGGGTGTCCCCGTTTCCGGACATTGGCGGGGACCGCTTCGTGAGCGCCGGCCAGGCTCAAATAGGGCAGTTTTGGCAGCGTTCCGCGCCGCCGGTCGGGGAACGTCCGGATTGCGGACGCGTTACCCTCCGAGGGAGACGCAACATGGCTGAGAAATTCAATCCCGCGGCACACGACAAGCACGCCGCCAACCCACGCGACGCCGTTCTGGCGGACCGCGACACCCACGCGAAACTGGAAGCCGGTCTGATCGGGAGCTTTCCGGCATCCGATCCCGTTAGTGCGACGCAGCCGCCGCCGTCAAAGCCGCGTCGCGAAGAGGAAGGCGTCTCGCTTTGGGACAAGGTCTTGGCTGTGTTTCGTTAGATCTGCAGAGGGTGGTTTGTGCGGAACCGGCGGCGCTGCGGCCGAAGGAGTTCAAATGAACCAGCAATTCGACCATGTCGCGAACGATTCCCCGGGAAGCGGAAGTTCGAAACGGGTTACCCCAGTGGTATGGGCGGTAATCGTTGTGGTACTGATCGTCGTCGCGATCTGGTTCGCGATGAAGTTGTGAACGGTGCGCTCGGAAAATAGTCGCTGGAATTCGGGCTGCGGATGCGGAACGATCCTCGGTTCCGCCGCTAATAGTGGGGTGGAGGTTCGTTCGTCGCGCCGGGTGCCGCTGCCTCGGCCTCCCGTAGCCGTTCGCTCAGGGTTGCGATCTGACGCGTCAGCACGTCGATCTGCTGCCACTGCGCGGTGATGGTCTCATTCAGAGTCTCGATGGTTACGTCCTGAAACGTCAGCCGGGTTTCGAGCATGTCAATACGATGGCTCAGCGTCTTCACGTCACTCATCGGAATTCTGTTCCATTCGGCGTTCGTGCAGTCCGTGGCCGAGCGCGACGCGGTCGTCGAACACAAAGCATTCGCCGCGCCAGCGGCTCTCCGCTTCCGGGACCCCTTCCAGGTATTTGAGAATTCCGCCCTTAAGGTGATAGACCTGCTCAAAACCGTGTGAAAGCAGATAGGCGCTGGCCTTTTCGCAGCGAATTCCGCCGGTGCAGAACATCGCGACTTTCCGATGTTTAGCGGGATCGAGATGGCGCGCGGCAAAATCCTTGAACTGCCCAAAGCGTTCGATCCCGGGATCCAGCGCGCCGGGGAATGTGCCCATCGCGACCTCGAATGCGTTGCGGGCGTCGATCACCAGCGTGTCCGGCGCAGCGATCAGCGCGTTCCAGTCGGCGGGGTCGACATAGACGCCGACCTGCCGCGTCGGATCGGTGGCGGGATCGCCGAGGGTGACGATCTCCTTTTTCAACCGGACCTTGAGACGCTGAAACGGCATCGCCGAGGCCTGTGAGAATTTCAGCTCGAGCTTGTCCAGCCGGCCGCCGAACAGATCGCCGTGTCGCAATTCTTCAACCAGTGCGGCAATGGCGTCCACGCTGCCCGCCAGCGTGCCGTTGACCCCTTCATGGGCCAGCAGCACGCTGCCCTTCAGCTCCAGACCGGCGCAAATCGCGCGCAGTGGCTCGCGCAACTCCCGGAAATCCCGCAAGGCGGCGAATTGGTAGAAAGCGGCGACCTTGTACGTCATCGCGGTGGTTTATCAGGAGGGTGGCGGAGGGGGAAGGCTGCGCGCGATCAACAGATATAACGTTTATAACATCGTCCCTGTGAAAGCAGGGACCCATACACTACATCCCCGCGGCTAACTAGCGGATGCAGCTAATTGCCTTTGCTACAACAAACATCGGTGGCTGGGTCCCGGCGTTCGCCGGGACGACGATGATGGGGCCGTTGTGCACTACAAGCATTGCCCATCGCGGCCTGAATATGCCATGTAAATGCGCACCCGAAGAACAACGACAAACGACAGAAGTGAGCAACTTGGCATGAGGAATTTCCATCTCGCCGGCCGGTCGACGGTCCACGCCCAGAACGCGATGGTAGCGACGTCGCACCCGCTGGCCGCGTTGACGGCGATCGAGGTGCTGCGTTCCGGTGGCACCGCCGCCGACGCCGCGGTGGCGGCGTGTGCGCTGCTGGGGGTGATCGAACCGCAATCCACCGGCATCGGCGGTGATTGCTTCGCGCTGATTCAGCCCAGGGGCGAGGGCAAGATCGTCTCTTATAACGGCTCGGGCCGCGCCCCGATGGCCGCAAAGCCTGAATGGTATCTCGAGCGCAACATGCATGCGGTCCCGCTGACGTCGGCCCACGCCGTCAGCATTCCCGGCGCGATCGACGCCTGGGCGACCATCCTGCGCGATCATGGCAAGCTTGGGCTCGATACTTTGCTGCAACCGGCGATCAAGGCCGCGGAAGAGGGCTATATCGTTGCGCCGCGCATCGCGTTCGACTGGAAGAACGGTTTCGACAAACTGAAGAAAGGCACCAACACCGAGCGTTATCTGCTGCCGCACGGCAAGCCGGCGGTTGCCGGCGACGTGATCAGGCAGCCCGAGCTCGGCCAGACGCTGCGGGCGATCGCGAAGGGCGGCCGCGACGCGTTTTACACGGGCGCCATCGCCGAGGACATGGTGGAGACGTTGCGCGGGATCGGCGGCCTCCACACGCTGGACGATTTCGCTGCGCACACCACCGAGACCACGGTGCCGATCGGCACCATGTACAAAGGCCTGGATGTCTGGCAGTGCCCCCCAAACGGCCCGGGCATCACCATGCTGGTGATGCTCAACATCCTGTCGCGTTTCGACCTCACGAAATTCGCCCCCCTCAGCGTGGAGCGGTTTCATCTCGAAGCCGAAGCGGCGCGGATCGCCTACATGATGCGCGAGCAGTACATCGGAGACCCCGCCCAGGCCGACGTCGACGTGGTCAGGATTTTGACCAGGGAATTCGCCGACGAATACGGCAGCAAGATCAGGATGGACCGGCTGCTCGATCTGCCGAAAGTGTCGCCGCCTATGAATCCATCGACGGTCTACATCACCGTGGTGGACAAGGATCGCAACGTCTGTTCATTCATCAATTCGATCGCGCATTCCTTCGGTTCGGCGATCGTTACCAACAAGACCGGAATCCTGCTGCAAAATCGTGCTGCTGGTTTCCGCATTCAACCCGGCCATCCCAATTGCATCGCGCCGGGCAAGCGGCCGCTGCACACCATCATCCCGTCGCTCGTCACCAAGGCGGGCCGGGCGCTGATGCCATTCGGCGTGATGGGCGGGCAGTATCAGCCGGTCGGGCAGGTCCATGTGCTGACCAACATGGTCGACTACGGATGCGACGTGCAGGAAGCCATCGATATGCCGCGCGGCCTGCATTATGAAAACGTCTATCAACTCGAGGATGGCGTGCCCGCCGATATCGTCGAGGGCCTGAAGAAGCTCGGGCATCAGACCACCAGCGTGGTGCCGCCACTCGGCGGCGGACAGGCGATCTGGATCGACTGGGACAAGGGCACGCTGTCAGGCGGTTCCGATCCGCGCAAGGACGGCTGCGCGCTGGGCTACTGAGTCGGTTTGCGCGCACTGGAACCCGCGCCATCGACGGTTCGGCCCACGCGATCACGCCGCATCCTGGAACAGGCTTCGCTTGGGGGCATTGACCCCCAAGGAGAAGCGCGATGCCCATTTTTCATTTTGATATTGCCGACGGCGTGCGACTGGAGGATCCGGTCGGGCTGGATTGCAAAAACGAGAACGATGCGAAGAAAACCGCCGATCTGATCGCGCGGCAAATTGCCGTCGACATTCCTGCCGACCGCGAGGACCGCGCCGTGTTGGTGGTCGACGAGACCGGTTCCGAGATCTACAAGGCGCCGGTCAAGCCCTGACGCACCGTTGTCGCGCCTGCGGCGTCCATTTAACCCCCGTTCCATCAGCGAAATTTTTATCGCCGATAGTTCCGCGCCCGTCGGGTGTCGGATTGGCGAAGTAGCTTCGCGGACTGCGACGTAGCTTCGCGGGCAGCGATGCGTCGCAGGACCCGCGCTGGCCCAGTCGGTCGGCGAGAAAACCGGCGTCAATTCGACTCGGCGCTGGCCAAGACTCAAATATCGCGACCTGAGAGCTGCCTGAAATTTCCGCATCAGGATCAGGCTTTTAGCAGGAACGAACACCGCGGCCATCATTTGTTTCACAATCCCCAATCAGAACGCTCCGGGAGCTGCCACGTGCAAATTCGTGCCGGTTACGACATCGCCTTTCAATGCTTCCAGGAGACCCCAATGGTCCTGATGCTCAGCATTGAGCCGGCGCGGGAAAAGGAACTGTTGAGCGAACACCAAATTCAGTTCTCGCCGGACATCCCGTCGCGCAACTACATCGACATGTTCGGCAACACCTGCACCAGAATTGTTGCCCCGGCCGGCCTGATCGAAATGCGCAACGACTTTCTGATATCGGACAGTGGTCTGCCGGACGACGTGGCGCCTGACGCGCGGCAGCTTGCAGTCGATGAATTGCCGGATGACGTGCTGATCTACCTTTTGGGCAGTCGGTATTGCGACACGGAAAAACTTTCCAATCTCGCCTGGTCGCTGTTCGGCAGCGTGACACCGGGATGGCAGCGCGTGCAGGCGATCGTCGATTACGCCCATGACCGGATCTGCTTCGGCTACCAGCACGCCCGTTGCGACCGGACCGCCTCCGAAGGCCATGAGGAGCGCATCGGCGTCTGCCGCGACTTCGCCCACCTCGCGGTGACGCTGTGCCGCTGCGTCAATATTCCGGCGCGCTATTGCACCGGCTATCTCGGCGATATCGGCGTCCCCGTCGATCCGGCGCCGATGGATTTTTCCGCTTGGCTCGAGGTCTATCTGGATGGCCGGTGGTTCACCTTCGATGCGCGTCACAACCATCCGCGGATCGGCCGCATCGTGATGGCGCGCGGCCGCGATGCGGCCGACGTCGCGATATCGACCAATTTCGGCGTGGTCCAGCTGGTGAGGTTTTCCGTCATTACCGACGAGGTGACGCGGGCGCCAGCTAGCGTGTCCAAGGCAGCGTGATTCTCCGCCTCTCCTATTTGCATGGGCTCGACGTTGCGCTAGACAGGTTCCCGATTCCAAAGGGAAGGTGCCCAAGATGCGACGTCTCCAGCATGCAAGAATCTCGATAGCAGCGGCGCTTGCGATGGCGATCGTTGGGGTGTCATTGGCCGGCGTACCGACCATAGCAGCGGCCCAGACCGCAGGGAAAACCATGACCACAGCTTCAGGTTTGCAGATTATCGACACGACCGTCGGCACCGGTGCGACGCCGAAGCCCGGCCAGATTTGTGTCATGCATTACACCGGCTGGCTCTATGAGGACGGCAAGAAGGGCAAGAAATTCGACTCTTCGGTCGACCGCAATGAGCCGTTCGAGTTTCCGATCGGACAGCACAAGGTGATCGCCGGCTGGGACGAAGGCGTCGCCAGCATGAAGGTCGGCGGCAAGCGCACCCTGATCATTCCGCCCGCGCTGGGCTATGGCGCCCGCGGCGCCGGTGGCGTCATTCCGCCGAACGCCACGCTGATGTTCGACGTCGAATTGCTTGGTGTGAAATAGGCAGCCCGCGGGATTGCGAAAAGCGGATTCCGCAGCGTTCGCCGCCGGGTAGTCCGAAGGGAGGCGCATCGTGCACATCTCCATCCTCGACGACTATTTCGACACGGTGCGCACCCTCGAATGCTTCGGCAAGCTTGCCGGGCATGACGTCACGATCTGGAACGATCACGTTCAGGACGTCGACACGCTGGCGGAGCGATTGCGCGATACCGAAGTGCTGGTGCTGATCCGCGAGCGCACGCAGATCCGTGAACCGCTGCTGAAGCGATTGCCAAAGCTGAAGTTGATCAGCCAGCGCAGCGTCTATCCCCATATCGATATCGGCGCCTGCACCCGGCTCGGCATCGTCGTCTCGTCCAGCCAACACGCGGGAACGCCGTCTTATGCCACCGCCGAATTCACCTGGGGACTGGTGCTGGCGGCGATGCGCGCCATACCGCAGCAGATGGCGTCGCTGAAGGCGGGCCACTGGCAGATGGGGGTCGGCCACACGCTGCGCGGCAAGACGCTCGGGATCTACGGCTATGGCCGGATCGGCGCTGTCGTTGCCGGATACGGCAGGGCGTTCGGCATGAAGGTCGTGGTGTGGGCGCGCGAGAAGGCATTGGCGCAGGCGCGCTCCGACGGTTACGAAACCGCCGACTGCAAGGCGGCGTTTTTCGAGCAGTGCGACGTGCTGTCGCTGCACATGCGCCTGGTCGAGGCGACGCGCGGCATTGTCACCGCAAGCGATCTGGCGCGCATGAAGCCATCGGCGCTGTTGGTCAACACCAGCCGCGCGCCATTGATCGAACCGAACGCCCTGGTGAATGCGCTGCGCGCCGGACGGCCCGGCATGGCGGCGGTGGACGTCTACGAGAAGGAGCCGCTGCGCGACACCAGCGATCCGCTGTTGACGATGGACAACGTGGTCTGCACGCCACATATCGGCTACGTCTCGCGCGACGAATATGAAATCCAGTTCGCCGATATTTTCGACCAGATTCTCGCCTACGCCGCGGGTGAGCCGACCAATGTCGTTAATCCGGATGCGATCGGCAAGCGGGGCTGAGGCCATTTCATTTTCGTCATGGCCGGGCCTGTCCCGGCCATCCACGTCCCTCTCTTGCTGAGGAGGAAAGGCGTGGATGCCCGGCACAAGGCCGGGCATGACGATGAGAACAGGCGGCGCGACCGTAAAAAAGGACCGGCCCCGAGGGACCGGTCTTTCTCTTCAAGATCGAATTAGATTCGATCAGAGATTCTTGTTTGCCGCATTTGCCGCGTTGTTCACGGCATCCTTGGTGGCTTCCTTGGCGTCGCCGACGGCCTTCTGGCCCTTGCCTTTGACTTCCTGAATCACGCCTTCGCCCTGCAGGCGATCGGAACCGACGGCTTCACCCACGCCCTGCTTGGCCTTGCCGATGGCTTCGTTGGTCGTGCCTTTAACCTTGTCTGTCGTTGCACCCATGGGAACTCTCCTTTGCTGTTGAGCTTCATCAAGGGCAAAGTCCCTCATGCAGCAAAAGTTCCTGATCGGGGCTGGTTTGCGATCACGGTTTTCTGTAGCGTTCGCGGCGAAACATTTCCGAAAGCAGCACGATGACAGGCTCCCACGATCATACCCATTCCGACCACTCACACGATCATGACGACACGCAGCGCTGGAAGCACGATGGCGTCCGCGTCATTCCCGGCGATCAGCTCGATCCCAACGTGCCATCGACTCCCGGAATGGACCGCAAGGCCGCGATCAATTTCGCCCGCGCCGGCGCGCAGAAACTATGGGCGGGCACCGTGACCATCAAGCCCGACGCCAAGACCGGCGCGCATCATCACGGCCACCTCGAGAGCATCATCTACGTGGTCAAAGGCAAGGCGCGGATGCGCTGGGGCGAGCATCTGCAATTCACCGCCGAAGCCAACCCCGGCGACTTCATTTTTATTCCGCCCTATGTGCCGCACCAGGAGATCAACGCCAGCCGCGACGAGGCTCTGGAATGCGTGCTGGTGCGCAGCGACGGCCAGGCGGTGGCAATCAATCTCGACATCGAGCCGGTGGAAAAGCCGGAAACGGTGTTGTGGATCGACCCGGTGCACCGCGATCCGGCGGAAGGGAAGTAACAGTCGTCATTCCGGGATGGTCCGAAGGACCAGACCCCAGATGTGCAATTACACATCGGGGAATCTCGAGATTCCGGGTTCGACGCTGCGCGTCGCCCCGGAATGACAGCGGAGGGCCTACGCAAACACGCTGTGATCGATCGGTCCGTTCGGCACCACATAGCCATAGCGCGTGTTCGACGGCTCAGGTCCCGCCTTCTCGTATTCCGCCTTCATCATCGCGAAGCGGTCGCCCTTGACGTCGAGCATCGCACGCTTGGGCTGGATGTTGTAGAGCCGCGCGTTGTTGTCGCCGAAGATCGCGGTCTTGACCGGGCCGTCGGCGGCTCCGAGCGGGGCGAAGCCGAATTTCTTTTGCATCACTTCGGGAATCTCCAGCCGGCGCAGGCCTTCGATCTGCCATTGCGGCGCCCCGGTCCACAGTGCGTCCGTGCCCCAGCAGACGTGATCGACGCCGAGGCCCTTGATCAGCGTACCCATGAGCGCCGCGCAGACATTGGGTTCGGCCACCAGCGTGGTTGCGAACAGTTGGCCGACGTCGCCATAGACATTGCTGACGCCGTACTGCGCCGGGATGTCCGCCAAATCACTGGTCCAGGAAATCCGCCCGGTGCGCTCGAACTCGGCCAGCGCCTGCTTCGGATCGCCGCCGACGTGCCGATAGGCGGAGTGATAGATGATAAAATTGAGCTGCGGCCAGTCCTTGGCCGCCTGACCGACGTCGGCGACGTCGGCGAAGCCGCGCAGGTTAGGAAACTGCTTCTCGATGCCGGGGGGAAACAGTCCCTTGTGAACGCAGACATCCTTGATGCCGGCCTTCACCATTTTCTCATAGCCCTTGTAGGTGACCTTCTCGTCGTCCATCCGCCAGGGATAGCGGCTGATGTCCTTATGGGTATTGTCGCCGACGGTGTAGCCCTTGCAGGATTCCGGGTTGAGCGCGAGGCCGGCGTCGAGATTGTCGAGCCAGCCGGGCTGCCCCGGCGTGAAGATCATATGCGAGAACAGCCGCCGCGAGCCGGCTTCGTCGTTGACCTTCTTGCGCGCGTCGGCCATCTGCTGGTTGGTCAGGAACCAGTCCTGCTCGATGTCGGAAGGCGCCGACGAGATCAGCGCGATCTTGGTGTCGCTGTCGAGAAACATCTCTTTCTTGTAGTTGTTGAATTTCAGATCCTCGATGGTCTGCTCGTGGTCGCTCAATTCCTTGTTCCAGCCGGCCTTGCCGACCGCCCTGCGCATGTCGACGAAGGTGGTGATGCGGGTGTCGTCGCGCAGAAAATGCGTATGCATGTCCATGATGAACTGGTCCTTCAGCGCATTGGCGCGCTCCTGGGCCATCGCGGGCGTGGCGGCTTCCGCCGGCGTCGCGTCGAACAGCGCTCCGTAGACTTCGTTCATCGCCACGAAAGAGGCCGCCATGCCGGCGGCGGTCTGGAAGAACCGGCGGCGGTCGAGGCCCTGTTTGCCGCCGAGGTCGTCGGCCATCGCCAGCAGCCGTGCCTCGACCTCGCGTTGCCGCTCGTTCTGCGGGTCGGGATAGAATTCGTCGGATGCCACGATCTGGGTCGGGATCGGCGTCTGGTATGCACATAATTCAGACGGCATCAGCGCGGCAAGTTCTGCTTCGGTCAGTTGGCTGCTCACGGTTTTTACTCCCTAGTTCGGCTGCCGGATTGTTCCGGTCGGTTATTGGCAGGAAAGACTAACCCTATTGCGGCAGGCGGGCTATACGCCGCGTGCTGTGATATTCAAAAATTCGTGCGGTGCGCTTTGTTTCTACCGAAGCGTTTGCGCTCTCTATTCGTCATGACCGGGCTTGTCCCGGCCATCCACGTCTTTCCTTGCAATCGAGCTTAAGCACAAGACATGCTGCCCGGCACAAGGCCGGGCATGACGGCTACGGACGCCCGCTGCTTTCGAACGCTGCGCTGGTCTGCTACGCTTGGCATTGCGGGCACCGGACGAAAGCTCTCGGGCCGACAAGGAGAGAAACATGGCGAAACCAAATCATCCACTGGCGCGGCGCGCGGTCATCAAGGGCGCGGGGCTCGGTCTTATGGCCGGGACTATCGGTGCCGCGCTGCCCGTCTCGGGCGCCGTTGCGGCAACCGCGGATGGCGGCGAGATCTGGAGCAGCGAATACTGGGCAAAGAAGGGCGACGTTCCGCTGTGGATGTTTCGCAAGCGGCTCGGCGCGCCGAAAGCCGGCGAGCCTTCACGGCCGGTGCTGTTCTTCGTGCATGGCTCCTCGGTCACGTCGCGGACGTTCGATCTCAACGTGCCCGGCCACGGCGAATATTCCGTCATGAATGAATTCGCTCGCTATGGCTTCGACTGCTGGACCATGGACCATGAAAATTACGGCAAGTCCGGGCGTACCTCCGGCAATTCCGACATCGCCAGCGGTGTCGAGGACCTGAAGGCGGCGGTTGAGGTCGTGACCAAGGAAACCGGCCGGCAGAAATTCCATTTTCTCGGCGAGTCCTCCGGTGCGCTGCGCGCCGGCGCCTATGCCATGGTGGCGCCGGAGCGCGCCGACCGGCTGGTGCTGGCCGCGTTCACCTACAAGGGCGAGGGCTCGCCGACCCTGACAAAACGCGCCGAGCAACTGGCTTATTACCGCACCCACAACATGCGCAAGCGCGATCGCGACATGATCCGTTCGATCGCCACCCGCGACAAGCCCGGCACCAGCGACCCCGCCGCGGTCGAGGCGCTGGCGGATGCCGAGATGCAATTCGGCGACCAGGTTCCGACCGGCACCTATCTCGACATGACCGCCAATCTGCCGCTGGTGCATCCCGACAAGGTGGTTTCGCCGGTGCTGCTGGTGCGCGGCGAATATGACGGGATCGCTACCGTCGCCGATATCGAGCAGTTCTTCAATTTGCTGCCCAACGGCGACCGCCAGTTCGTCATCCTGCCGGGAACCGCGCATTCGGTGACGCTCGCCACCAACCGGCAATTGTTCTGGCATGTCGCCCGGGCCTTCCTCACCATGCCGACCCCGATCGCGACCTGAGATAAGAGCGTCGAAATAACGCTTTTCCGCAAAGACCGTGATGCCCGGCCTTGTGCCGGGCATCCACGTCTTTTTTTCCCAGCCAGAAACAAGACGTGGATGGCCGGGACGAGCCCGGCCAAGACGAAAGAGGTGCCGTTCTCCGCGAAGTTTCGTGGAAATAATTTATGTGAGATGTCGGGAGCGCATCGCCCACTTCGTCTTATGGACGATCGGAACGACAAAAGAGGAACCCGCCTATGTCAAAAATCTCCCCCTGCCTGTGGTTCGACGGCGAGGCCGAGGAGGCCGCGAATTTGTACGTTTCGCTGCTGCCGGATTCCAGGATCGAGAAGGTGCAGAAGAACACCGTCGACAGCCCCGCCGGAAAGGCCGGCTCGGTGCTGGTGGTGGAGTTCACGCTCGCCGGCCAGCGTTTCATGGCGCTGAACGGCGGCACGCGGTTCGAATACACCCCCGCGGTCTCTTTCAAGATCGACTGCGCCGATCAGGCCGAGGTCGATCGGCTCTGGGACAAGCTGTCCGCCGATGGCGGGTCGGTCCAACGCTGCGGCTGGCTCAAGGATCGCTACGGCTTGTCGTGGCAGATCGTGCCCTCGGTACTGCCGGAATTGCTGGGAGGCCCCGATCGCGCCGGCGCGCAGCGGGCGATGGCCGCGATGATGCAAATGATAAAACTCGACATCGCTGGCCTGCAGAAGGCCTATGAGGGCAAGTCAGCGGCGTGAACGGAACATTTCGGCGAGCCTGTGGTGCCGAAAATTCCTAGTAGTTTGCCCGCAATCCGACGCCGCCGTGGACGGTGTTGCCGACCGGCTGCGGACCCAGAGTGCCGTTGACGAAGAGGTCGGCGACCCAGCCTTTGGTGATGCGGAAGCCGAGCCGGCCGCCATATTCGAACCAGTTCTGGTTGCCAATGGTCGGCACCACGGTGCCGTCGCCGGTCACGGTGGCGACGATGCCGGAACGGGTTGCAAAGGACTGCACGAATCCGCCATTGACGTCGCCCTCGACGCTGCCGCCGAACAGATGTGTCCATTGTCCGCCGACCTTGACCAGATTGGTTTTATCGGTGCCGGTGGCGATCGAGGCGTCGAACGGATTGAACGCCGCGGACGGGTCGGTATAGCCGTTCACCCGCTGCCACAACTGCCAGACTTCGACCGAGGCCGCGATCTCGTCGCGCGGCGACAGCCGGCTGACCCAGCCCGCCCGGCCATAGACCCCGTAGTTGGCGCTATTGGTTTCGCTATCAAGCGTCACCGCGCCGAGGCTCGTCAGATAGCTGCGGGTGTAGCGCACCTTCTCGAACGGCGTGAGGATGGCGCCAATGTCGAAGAACGGCCGCGACGATCCCCAGTCGACGAAATCATAGCGAAGCGCGAACGCCCCGATCGGCGCGCTGGTGACGCTGTATCCGCCTTCGCTGTATCGGGTATAGGCGATGCCCGCAAGCAACGACAGGTTCGGCGTGAGCTCCTTGCGGCCGTGAATGCCGGCAGAAAACGACCCCGCGGAGCCGAACGCACTGATGCAATCGCTGCAATTGACCTGTTCGTTGACGCCCAGCAGCACCGTGCCGAGCACCCGGTTGGTGATCATCTGGTTGAAGCGTTGGTTGGCGAGGCCGCCGATTGATCCGCCGCTCGAACTCGCGCCGGTTGGTGTCGGTGTCGGACTTGGAGAAGGGGAAGGCGTGGGCGTCGGCGTAGGCGTAGGTGAGGGGCTCGGAGTTGGTGTGGGAGTTGGCGTCGGCGTCTGCGCGGATGCCGGAACGGTTTGTGCCGCGATCAGCACAAGCGAAATTGCCGCCGTAACCGCGGCCGACATGACCAAGTTACTTGCGCGTTTTGGCATCGTCAGCGCCCGCACAGCATGCCGGTGGGATCGCTGCCGTCATCGAGGGGAGGCGTTACCGCAGGCGTGGCGTCCGCAAATTGCGTGACGGTGCACAACCCTGCCGCTGCGCCGCAGGTCGAGGTAAAGGTCCAGGGCGGGTTGTTGGTCTTCTGAATCGTGACCCTGCCGCCGGTCGATGTGATCACTGCGGTATCGCCGGGCTGCGTCAGCTCGATGCACTGAAAACCGAGGGTGCAGACCCGCGAGGCGCCTTCCTGCAGCACCACCGTCGTCTTGCCCCGCAGCGACAAAATATCGAGGATGGTGCCGCGTACGCCGATCGTCGCCAGCGGCGTGGTGATCCTGTAGGCGGTCTTTTCGGAATGTCCGGTGACGAAGCGAAACGCGCCCGATGTCAGCCTGATCGCGATATCGCGATAGCTGTGCTCGTCGTCGAAAACAGTGCGGTCGAGCTTGATCGTCGAGCTGGGGCCGAGCGACAGATTGGTGCTGTCGGCCATCACCAGCCGCGCCGCGCTGGCAAGGCCGGTGCGCACGATTTCGTCGCGCAGCACGCCGTCGCCGACGTTGATCTGGCTGGTCGCCGATCCCATGACGCGGACGACTTCGTTCTGGACAACCGCCGCTTCGCCGACCCGGGCTTGCGCGTGAGCGGGATCTGCCGCAAGCCCTGCCGCCAGGCAAAGCACGGAAATATAAAGAACGCCGCAACGCCAATTCATTTCAATACCGATCGATCATCCCGTCGGATCGCGCGCGCCCGCGATGTTGTATATTTATCACAAGCCGACCCTCACCTGCCCGCCAGTTAGTGTCCGCGAAGTCGAAACGCGTTCATTGCAATGGACTCAAAACGCGTGCGCCCCCAAACTTGATTCGTCGCAACGCGATCCCTTCGTGAACCCTGTGTTTGAATCCCCTTCGGTCCCCAACAGTTCGATCGCGCGGAATAGTGCCGTCGCCGTCATTATATTCTTCACAGCCCACTTCGCGCTTCTGGTTGGTGTGACGACGCCGGACAAATTTGTTTTCGACGAAGTTCACTACGTGCCGGCCGCCCGCCAAATGCTTGAGCCGGTGTTGCCGACACCGATGCTCAATCCGATGCATCCGCCGCTGGCAAAGCAGTTGACGGCCTTGTCGATCCGCACGTTCGGCGACGGGCCGCTGGGCTGGCGTTATCCGAGCGTATTGTTCGGAGCGCTCGCGGTCGTTGCGATGTATCTCTGCGGGCTGGTGCTGTTCGCGGGCCAGGGTCCCGCGGTGGCGTCGGCCTTGCTTGCCTTCTTCAACCAGATGCTGTTCGTGCAGTCGCGGATCGCGATGCTGGATATTTCCGCGCTCGCGTTCGGCCTGCTGGCGATCGCAGCCTTCATGTACGGCTTCCGGAAAACTAGGCCGCACCTCTGGTTCGCGCTTGCAGGTCTCGGTTTCGGTCTCTCGAGCGCCTGCAAATGGAGCGGATTATTTCCGCTCGCCACCTGCATCGTCATCGTCATCGTGATCCGCCTGATGCAAGCCTGGCGCACGCTGTTTGCCGACGGCAACGATGACGACTGGTACCGGCCCGGCCTGTGGCCGGATTTCAGATACGCTCACTTCGCCGCCTGCTTGGTGCTGGTTCCGGCGATCGTCTACCTCGCGACCTTCGTCCCGCTCTATGGATTGTCGGTGCCCGACATCCTGGAGGCACAACGCCGGATCTTTGGCGACAACACCACGACCGCGATCGCGGGCCACACCTATATGAGCGCCTGGCCGTCCTGGCCGTTTCTGGTACGGCCGGTATGGTATTTGTTTGACAAGATCGACGACGACCGCATCGCCGCCGTCGTATTCCTCGGCAATCCACTGGTGCTGTGGCCGGCGCTGCCGGCGCTCGCGGTTTGCCTGCGCGACTGGATCGTGACTCGGCGGGCCGATGCCTTCCTGATCCTGTCGTTTTATTTCGGACCGTATCTCGCTTGGGCGATGCTGCCGCGCACCCTGGGATTCCTGTATTATTATTTGCCGTCCGCCACGGTCGCCAGTCTGGCGCTGGTGTACGTCCTGCGGCGCGGCAACAGCCCGCGCTGGGTGCTATGGGCCTTCGTTGCGCTCGCGTTTGCGGGCTTTGCCGCGATGTTGCCGGTCTCGGCCGCGTTCGTGGGAACGTCGATGGAGAGCTTCAACCGGCTGATGATTTTTCAGAATTGGATTTGAGGAGATCGCTGGCCGCGGTCTCCTCCAGTCAACCTGGCTTGGCCCGCCGTCATCGACAGCGCGGCTCCGAGCGTGATCTCCGCGGCCGTGGAAATTTTGAAAAAGCTGGTCATGGTCTTGATCCTCGCTGTTACGCCTTTGGGGGCGTTGATGGGCAGAGGATAGGACGGGCCAGGGGGCTTGAATGTGAGTTAGGTCACGAAGGGATTACTTACCCCATCGGTGGAACTTGCTGAGGGCACCTGAAGTTGGCGTTCGGTCAAAATGGGGGTTCGACCATGTTGATGCGTGTAATTGCAGCCCTGATGCTCGCTGGTAGCCTTTTAATCGTCAGCGCGGCCAACGCCGCGGATGGATGCGGTCGCGGTTGCCACGCAACCGTGTCCGGTGCCTGTGTCATCGATGGCTGGACGACTGGGGCGTTTCCCAACGAATGTCCGGTGGAGGAACGTTTATTCGACCTTGCCCGGCGATCACGGCATCCGGTGGGGAGGCACCATCGGCGGGTTGCCAGCCGCGGGGAAAAAGCAGCTGCCCCGCCTGAGTGACTCACGTCACAGTCCGCACCGGGGAACCGGATCACATTGCTCCCATCAGATCGGCCAGGGGTCGGTGCAGGCCGGCCTTGCCGACATGAAATCCGCCGGTCGAGGCGCCGAACACGCCTGTTGTCACCACCGGCTCGGTCTCGGAAGTCGAGCTCGAGTTCTGGCGCTCGATCAAGGACTCCAACAAGCCGGAAGAAGATCGGCTCACGGCGGCGATCCGGTCGCAAAGCCGTCGCGGCAGCGCCGATGTGTGGACAATAAATCGGCCAGATGCGAGCTTAAGAATGTCCCTCGCCAACAAAAACCAAAAAAGTGAAACTTCCGGCCTTGTTCTCATCACCAAAAAGACAAAGCGAATATCAGGGCTACCGCGGGACCCTGCCCGATCGTTCGGCATATCCGATGCCCATCCTGGTCGGCGCAGCCATGATCGCGGGGGCTATTTTGTTGTCCACGCTGATCACGGCTGTCGGCACGAGGTTCGTGGGCATCGACAGTCCGACCGAGGAAAGCATGTGGCTGGTCGATCGGCTCACCGGCAGCGTCTATAAATGCCAGGCAGCCGCGGAGCGCGGCAAAGCATCCTGCGAGGCTGAACTCGCGACCGGGAGTATCGGGGACCAGCAGAAGCACTGAGCGGGACCCGGTCATGCTCCGATCGCGAGGTCGTGGGCGTTCCGGACTTCGGCTTTGAGCTTACTGGTCCACTCGCCTGTGGGGTTCAAGCCGAACGGAGAGGGCGAACGCCGCCGGATTTGCCAGGTGGCGCATTTTCCGAAATCTGTGGCGCGCGACATCGGCGAATCCCGCTACATTGCCGCCAGCATGCCCCGCACCAATACACTCCATCCCCTGACGACATCCCAGGGCCGCCACATCTGGCTGCGCGCCCAGCGGCTCGACACTTCCGAACCGTTCGGTGAGGGACCGCAGGCGACGGCTGCCGCGGTGGAGCATCTCGGCTATGTGCAGATCGACACCATCAACGTCATCGAGCGCTCACACCACCACATTCTCTGGACCCGGATCCCGAACTACCGGCGCGCCGACCTGCGGCAGGCCCAGAGCGTCGACAAGAGCGTGTTCGAATACTGGACCCATGCCTTGTCCTATGTGCCGGTGAAGGACCTGCGCTTCTTCATGCCCGCCATGAAACTCCACCGGCGCGAGGGGCACAAATGGCTCTCCTCGGTTACTCCAGTGGATTTACGCAAGGTCATGCGGCTGATCCGGCGCGATGGCGCGCTGACCATCCGCGACATCGACGACGACGTGCTGGTCGACAAGCAGCATCTGTGGGCAAGCCGCAAGCCGTCGAAGCGGGCGCTGCAACTGGCGTTCTACCAGGGCCTGCTGACGATCTCCGAGCGCAACGGCATGCTCAAGACCTATGAGTTGATGGCCCGGCATTTCGGCTGGGACACGTCGCCCAATCAACCGCCCAAACCCGCCTCCGCGCGCGAGGTCAATTCCTATCTGCTCGACCGCGCCCTGCGCGCGCAGGGGCTCGTGAGTCTGGATTCGATCTGCCATCTCGCCGCGCCGAGCAAGGCGGCGATTCGGCGCCTGATCGAGCCCAGGGTGCGCGCCGGGGAACTGGTGCCGGTCGCGCTCGAAGGCGCGGGCAAGCAGGAGCATTGGGCGCGGCCGCAGACGATGGAGAGCGCCGGCGGCGCCGCTTCCGAACTGGTCCACATCCTCTCCCCGTTCGATCCCCTGATCATTCAACGCAAGCGCACCCGTCTGTTCTTCGATTACGACCATCGCTTCGAGGCGTATGTCCCGAAGGAGAAGCGGGTGTTCGGCTATTTCGCGCTGCCGGTTCTGGCGGGAGAGGACATCGTCGCCGCGCTCGATCTCAAGACCGATCGCAAAAGCCGAAAATTGCTGCTGCAGAAATGGAGCTGGGTCGGGGTTGGTGCCCGGAGGGGCGCGCGCAAGGATTTAAAGCGCCGTATCGAGGAGGAGCTCCATCGGTTCGAGCGGTTTCAACTGGCGGGTGACGGGAACCAGCCGGCTTCGCCTCAGTTAGCCCGGGATAATCAATCCCTGGAGGGCGTCATGGACAACGACAAATCGATCCTGGAAAAGATAGCCGATACCGTGAAAGACATTGCGACGCTTGCGAGTGATGCTGCCAGCCATGCCCTGAAGGCCGAAGAGCCACCGCTGAAGGCTGGCGAGCAGCCGGCGGTGGCGTACATGCCGCTGGCTGGCGATGCTCTCGTTTCCGATCCCATGATGATGGTGCCGCCGATCGCGGTTGCTCCCGCTCCGAGACGGAAACGCGCGGTCCCAAAGCGAGCGGCGAAGAAGGCGAGCAAAAAGGCCGCAAAAAAGGTGGCCAAAAAATCTGCCAGCAAGGCAGCCAGGAAATCCGTGGCGAAGAAATCCGTGGCCAAGAAATCCGCCGCGAAGAAAACAAGGAAGGCCGCCAAAAAGAGCGCGAAAAAAGCCAGCAAGAAATCGGCGAAAAAGGTCGCGAAGAAAGCCCGCAGAGGAAAGCGCGGCTAATTCATCGCCCTTCGTTTTTCGATACCCGAAACTTCAGCTCCTCCACCTTCGACAACAGAAATTTCAGCAGCGGCGAGGTGTTGGCCTCGTTGTAGCCGAGCACGAGGTCGACCATCGGCGGCGCGCCCTGGATCGGCCGGCTGACGATGGTTTTCGGCAGCAGGTTTTTCGCATAGAGCGGCATCAGGCAGATGCTGCCGGTGGAGGCCACCAGCGAAATCGCCATCGCGATATTTTCGGCCTGGTGATCGGGCTTCAGCGCAATACCGGTACGCTTGGCATATTCGCCAATGACGGCGTGCAGCGTGGGTGCCCGGATCGCTGACACGCCGATGAATGTTTCGCCGGCGATATCCTGCGGGCGGATCGAACTTCGCGCTGCCAGCGCGTGATCGCGCGGCATCACCACGATCAATGGATCCTTTCGCAACGGCTTGAATTTCAGGCCGGGCGCCTGCTTCTCCGGGCGCAAAAAAGCCAGATCGATCTTGCCGCGGATCAGACCCGCGGCGAGATCGGGCGAATCCTGGCTGTGGATGACGACTTCGGTCGCCGGTAGTTCAGCGTGCAACATTTCCATCACCGCCGGCAGCCAGTCCATCTCATAGCCGGTCAAAAAGCCGATCGCGAACGACGCTCTCGCCGGTTGCGATGCCCGCCGCGCCGCCTCGCCGGCGGCCTCGACCTGCAGCAGCGCCACCCGCGCGTGGTCGAGAAACACGCGCCCCGCTGCGGTCAGTTCGATGCCGCGGGGCCCGCGGATCAGGAGTTGAACGCCAAGCTCCCTTTCGAGGTCGTGAATCTGCCGGCTCAGCGAGGGCTGCGCGGTATGCAGCCGCTTCTGCGCCGCCACCGTCAGGCTGCCCTCTTCGGCCACGGCAACGAAGTAGCGCAGGTGTCGGAGCTCCATGGATAGCTATCCCTCAAAAGTATGGCTTCGAGCTTACAAAGTCTTTCTCCGGCGCGCCAGTACGACCTACATCCTCAACAACGGCAGTCAATAGGTGTCAGCGAGAGCACATATCCGCTCAGAACTGAAGCTTCCGGAAAGGCCCAACAGGCATACCGGGCCGTCCTTTGAAGGAGTAATCACATGAGCAATCCCGTTGTCCTGATCACCGGCGCGCTGACCGGCATCGGTCGCGCTACCGCGCTCGCCTTCGCCAACGAAGGCGCCCGTGTCGTCGTCTCCGGCCGCCGCGATGACGCCGGCCAGGCGCTGGTCAGCGAACTTCGCGCCGCCGGCGCGGAAGCCGAATTCATTCGCGCCGACGTCCGCCGCGACAACGACGTACAGAACCTGGTCGACAAGACCGTGGCCCGGTTCGGCCGCCTCGACGTCGCCGTCAACAATGCCGGCACCGAAGGCACGCCCGGCCCGGTCACCGAACAGACGGCGGAGAGTTACGCCGCCACCTTCGATACCAACGTGCTTGGCGTGCTCCTGAGCCTGAAGCATGAGCTGCGCGTGATGCAGGCGCAGGGCGCCGGCAGCATCGTCAACGTGTCCTCGACGATGGGCCATCGCGGCGCACCCGGCGCCTCGCTCTATACCGCAAGCAAGCACGCGGTCGAGGGGCTGACCAAGTCGGCGGCCCTGGAAGCGGCTTCGTTCGGCGTCCGCGTCAACGCCGTCGCGCCGGGCCCGATCGACACCGCGATGCTCGATCGCTTCACCGGGAGTGCCGACCGCAAGGCCGGCCTCGTCGCCGGCGTGCCGCTGAAGCGTACGGGCCGGCCGGAAGAGATCGCCGATGCCATCCTGTTCCTGGCATCCGGCAGGGCCTCGTTCGTCACCGGCCAGATCGTCGACGTCAATGGCGGCAAGACCGCTTCCTGAGACTTCTTCCCGAGGCGTCGAAAAGCGCTTCACCGAATTCCTCGCACCCAAACCGGACAATTGACATGACCGACCTCACCAGCAGAACCGCACTCGTCACCGGCGCATCGCGCGGCATTGGCCGCGCCACCGCCCGCGCGCTCGCCGCCGCCGGCGCTCGCGTTATCGTCCACTACGGCAACGCGGCCAGGGAGGCCGAATCGCTGGTTGCCGAAATCCGTGCCTCCGGCGGAAAGGCCGACGCCGTCGGCGCCGACCTCGGCGCGCCCGACGGCGCCCACAAGCTCGCGGTGCAAGTCCGCAAGATCGCCGGCGAACAGCTCGACATTCTCGTTGCCAATGCCGGCATCGCAACGGCCGCCAGTATCGAGGACCAGACCGTCGAGGAATTTGATCGCATGTTCGCGGTCAACGTCCGCGCACCGTTCTTTCTGGTGCAGCAATTGTTGCCGCTGCTCGGCGAAGGTGCCAGCGTGGTGCTGCTGTCGTCGCTGGCGGCGCGCGCTTCCGTGAGTCTGTTGCCGGCCTATGCCGCGACCAAGGGCGCGATCGATACGCTGGTGAAACATTTCGCGGCGCTGCTGGGGCCACGCGGCATCCGCGTCAACGCGGTGGCGCCCGGCGTGATCGACACCGAGATGTCGAAGTTCGCAACGACCGACGAAGGCCGCCAGTTCACGCTTTCGATGCAGGCGCTGCAGCGCATCGGTCACGCCGACGATGTCGCCGACGTCGTCGCCTTCCTCGCCTCCGATGCCGCGCGCTGGGTGACCGGCGATACCGTTCAGGTCGGCGGCGGCTCGAAACTCTGATTTATCGGGAGGTTAAAATGAAACTCTATCAATCGAACGCCTCGCCCAATTCCCGTCGGGTCAGGATCTTTTTAGCGGAGAAAAGCATTTCGATGCCGCTGGTGCCCGTCGATCTCGGCGCCAAAGAACAATTCTCCGACGCTTACGCGGCGATCAATCCGCGCCGCGTGGTTCCGACCTTGGTGCTCGACGACGGCACCGCGATCGGCGAAGTGCCGGCGATCCTGCGCTATCTCGAGGAAGTCCATCCCGAGCCGCGGCTGCTCGGCGTCACACCGAGGACCAAGGCGGAGGTCGCGATGTGGGAGCGGCGCGCCGAGATGGAAGGATTTGCATCCGCCATGGAGGCGGTGCGCAACGCCGTTCCCGGTCTCAGGAACCGGGCCATTGCCGGGCCGCATGATTACGAACAGATTCCGGCGCTGGTCGAGCGCAGCCGGCTGCGCGTGCGGAATTTCTACGCTGACTTCGATGCCCGGCTCGGCGAGGTGCCCTTCGTGGCCGGCGACCAATTTTCGGTCGCCGACATTACCGCCATCGTCACCGTCGATTTTGCGACCAAAGCCGCCGGTCTGCCGATGCCGGAGCAGCATGTCGCTCTGAAGCGCTGGTACGATTCCGTCTCAACCCGTCCCAGCATGGCGGCGTAGCCGACCGAATCCCGACATCGCAAAGCGATCGAGCAGCGTTGCCAGGACGATTCCGACGGCGTAGGCGAGCATGTCCCACGGCGAGAAGATGCGGCCGAGCAGCAGCGCGCCCGCCAATGTCAGCCGGAAGGCGTCGAGCCAGGGAGTATGAATCAGCCGAAACAGTTCCACGCCAACAGCGATCGAGGCGGCAATCAGCGCGATACCCGGTCGTGACAGGCGTGAAGCCCTCATCGCGACAAGGAGGAAAACCATCATCGCCCACAGCACGGAGCCGCCATATTTCACGATCAGTGCCGGCAGCCCGAGACCGAACCCAAATCTGCGCAATGCGAGGCCGGAAATTACAAGCGAAAGACAAAGACAGGCGCGGGTGATCAGCATCCCGCCGGCTCGTCGGCGACGGGGATCGTCAGTTCGAAGGCCGTGCCCTGGTCGGAATCGATGAGGCGGATCGCGCCACCATGGGCATCCAGCATGGCGCGAACGATCGCGAGCCCCATCCCGGTCCCGCCGCTGTCGCGGCGCGTCGTGAAGAAAGAGTCGAAGATCTGCGCCCGATTGTTGGACGAGACGCCTTCGCCGTTGTCGATGATGTTCACGCGAAGCAGATTTCCCAGTCGCTTGGCGGATAGTTCAAGCGTCGAACTCTTGTGACGCATGGCGTTGTCGGCGAGATTGGAAAAGATGATGGCGGCATTTTCCTCAGATATGCGCATCGGCGTCTCGAGGTCGCCATTTGCCCGAATATCGAGCGAGGCGAAGGCCGAGCGCAGACCGGCAATCGTGCCGTTCAGGGTCGCGGCACCGAGCGCAACCGGATTTTCCGCGCGGGCGAGGTCGCGCAAGCGGCCGGAGATTTTTGCGAGCCGGTCGGCGTCCGCGACGATGTTGTCGAGGAACTTGCGCCTGTCCTCGTCGTCCATGACCGGCGCGTCGACATCGTCGCGCAGCAGTTCGGCGGCGCCCTGGATCGACGTCAGCGGCGATTTCAGCTCGTGCGAGACATGGGTGGCGAAGGTCGAGATGAAACTGGAGCGCGTGTTCAGCCGCCTCGCCATGTCGAGGAAGCTCTCTGACAGGCGGGCGAATTCACTGGTGCCGTGGCGCTTGAGTGGACGCAGGGCGTCGCGGTCACCCTTGCCGATCAGGTTGGTCCGCTCGATCAGTTCCCGCATCGGCTCGGTGATGGTGCGATGAAACAGGAACCCGATCAGCAGCGTTGGCACGATCATGGAAAGTATCGCGAGGACGACCTTTCCGCGCTGCTCGTACAGGTACTTGAAGACGTTGCTGGGCGTGCGGGAGGCATAGATGACCCCCGCGACCTGGCCGCGCACGATCACGGGCATCGCCGTGAAGACGCGCACACCGGTTCCCCGGCTGGTGGAATAGAGCGGCGGCGCGTCATGTTTGGAGACGCGTGCGCGCAGGGCGCCGCGGAAGTGTCCCTGCAGCGCCTCGGCGACTTCTTCGAGATGCGCCAGCGACAGCCCGACTTCCTCGCGGCCGGCGATGACGACGCCGTTCGGATCGAGCAGCCGAAACCCCGCCAGCGTCACGTTCTGGGTTGCGATCAGATCCGGCATCATGCGCGCGCCGAGTGCGGTGAAGGCCGGATCGGCCGGCGCCGACGGCGTCCGGGCTTCCGGCCGCGGCGGCAAAACGTCGTCGTTTTCAAGTTCCAGCCGCGGCCAGATCGGCTGGTACGGTTCGGCGGGAGATGTTTGAGCGACGGGCGGAATCCGGGTGCCGAGGGCGACGCCTTGCGGAACTCCGGTTTCGACTTCGCGGCGAAAGATCGCGCCGAGCGCGGCGCTCTGCGCGATCAGCTCGGCCTCGGTCTGCTGGATCAGCTGGGTCTGGTAGATCTTGAGAAAAAACAGGCTGAACAGCGGGATCGAAAGCACGCTGGTCAGAACGACAAAAACGATCAGGCTGAGGCTTGGCCGCCACTTCCGCCGTGGGCCGGGCGTCGCTCTGGGGACGTCGATCAACGCGATGCCCCACAGCGCCCCAGTTTGAAACCGACGCCATGGACGGTTTCGATCACGGACTCGCAGCCGGCCGCGGCCATCTTGGCGCGGATGTTCCTGACGTGGCTGTCGATGGTGCGGTCGGCGACATGGATGTTGCCGGCATAGGCGGCGTCGAGGATCAATTCGCGGGTGAATACGAACCCCGGCCGCGCCAGCAGCGTGCGCAGAATCGAGAACTCAAGGGCGGTCAGCGAAACCGGCGTATCGAGGAAGTTCGCAGTGCGGGCGTCCAGATCGATCGCGAGCCCGCCATGGCTCATGGCCTTGGCCGCGGCCGGCGCCGGCGCGCTTCGAGTCCGCCGCAGGATCGCATTGACCCGTGCCACCAGTTCGCGCGGACTGAACGGTTTCGTGACGTAGTCGTCGCCGCCGATTTCGAGGCCGAGCACGCGATCGATCTCTTCATCACGCGCCGACGGGAACAGGATCGGCGTATCCGAGGTCTTCCTGATCTGCCGGCAGACTTCGAGGCCATCCATCTCCGGCATGCCGATGTCGAGCACGATGAGTTCGTGGACGTTGCGGTCGAACTGGCGCAGCGCCTCCTTGCCGTCCTGGGCGATCGAAATGTTCATCCCGGTTTTTTCGAACGCGAAGCGCACGACATCGCGGATATGCGGGTCATCGTCAACCACGAGAATGGAATGAGCCATGTTCGCGCTAGGCCTTTGCCGCTATCTCTGGGATTCGGCGATATCGTGGGATTGTTAGCCAAATATCGTTCCAGACGCCATGTCCGAAAACTCCAGGCTCGCCCAATTTTCACGTCGATGGGCAAACCAATAGACAGCACTTAAGTCAGCGCGACGCAGGCGGCGGACATTCAGAGCGCGGGAGCAATTTCAAGATCGAATACGGACGCGATCGGCATGATTTTATTTCCCTGACGTGATGAGGGTGAGGTGCCGGGGTTTGGACGTGGACTTGGACACGGACTTGGACTTCGGCCCGTAGCGCTTCGGCAAGGCGACCACGGAAGACGGAGTAGGCGGCGTTTCCAGCCACCAGCCGTCGTTGAGCAGCCGCCGCGGCAGCCGCGATCGCCGGAATTGAACAATGATGATTTTCCCCATGGCCTGACGATGCGCCGCCGATTGGCAGCGCGTTTGTCCGGTATGTTCAGAATTTGCGGAATTTTGTGCAGAATTTGCGCAGACGGCGAGCGCGAAAGAAGGCGGCGGGATTTTCCGGCCTCGCACCAATCGCCCTTTGCTCGACGGCGATGCTAAGAACCCCCGCGGCCACGTTGCCGCCACCAAAAACAAAACCCTGGAAACAAACTCATGAGCCAGTGCGCCGCCATCACCGCCTCATCGACCGGCGCGAAGAGCGAACTCGAGACCTCTACGATCCGCGCGATCTCGTGACGCCTCATTTCCATTTCTGGTGCTGGCGTATTTCTTTTCCTATCTCGACCGCGTGAATCTCGGCTTCGCCGCGCTGACCATGAACGCCGAACTGAAATTCTCGCCGATCGTTTTCTCGCGACGCATCTGCCGCTGGGGCAGGCGAAGTGACGAGCCCTTAGCTAGCCGTCATTCCGGGGCGTGCGTAGCGCGAACCCCAGATGCGCAATTGCGCATCGGGGAATCTCGAGATTCCCCGATGTGGAATTGCACATCTGAGGTCTGGTCCTTCGGACCATCCCGGAATGACGGTGTTGGTTGGAGGCGCGCGAACCGACGGCACATTGCCTTGGGGGGAGGGAAGTCCCGTGTCCATCCGCTGGACACCCGCAGGCATCCTGCTCACGAAATCATGATTGATGACGAATGTTGACAATCGTCAGCAAATAATCAACACTACCGTCGCGCTTAATCGAGGGAAGCTGCCATGTTGGTTCAATCCATTTTATCGAGCTATTCCAAGCTTTTAATCGGTGTATCGCTGGCATTTCTGGCGACCGCGTTGGCCGGTTGCCACGATACGGTCGCCGAGAAAGCCACCCCGTCGCGCCCGGTGCTGGTGGCAACGGTGCATTATGCGGCGGAATCGCCGGAGCGCAGTTTTGTGGGCACCATTCGTCCCCGGATCGAAACCGACATGGGTTTCCGTGTCCCCGGCAAGGTTGCAAAGCGGCTGGTCGAAGTCGGCCAGGCCGTCGACGTCGGCCAGCCGCTCGCCACCCTCGACGAAATCGATCTGAAACTACAGGCCGAGCAGGCCGAGGCCGAATTGCGCGCCGCCACCGGTGTGCTGGCGCAGGCCGCCGCCGCCGAGCAGCGCGCCAGGGATCTGCGTGCCAAGGGCTGGGCCACCGATGCGCAGCTCGATCAGGCCAAGGCTGCCGGCGACGAGGCGCGTGCGCGGCTCAATCGCGCGCAGCGCTCGGTCGAACTCACCAACAACTCGCTGTCTTACGCGACCCTGGCCGCCGACACCCGTGGCGTCGTCACCGCGACCCTGATCGATGCCGGGCAGGTGGTGGCGTCCGGTCAGACCGCGATCCGCGTCGCGCGCTTTGCGGAAAAAGAAGCCGTGGTCGCCATCCCCGAAACCTTGCTGGGACGCGCCAAGGACGGCGTCGCGACGGTTAGTCTTTGGTCGGAGCCGAACAGGAAATACGTGGCAAAACTGCGCGAGGTCGCACCATCGGCCGATCCGGCGACCCGCACCTATCTGGCAAAATTTTCACTGCCCGACGCCGGCGAAAGCGTCTCGCTCGGCATGACCGCGACACTGACGCTGGCCGACCCCGCCACGACGCGGGTGGCGCGGCTGCCATTGTCGGCGCTGTTTTCCGAGGGCGGCGATCCCTCGCTCTATATCGTCGATGACAAGGGCGAGGTGGCGCTGAAGCCGGTCGCGGTCAAATCCTACGAGAGCAACTGCGTCGTCATATCCGGCGGCGTCGATGAGGGCGCCAAAGTGGTCGCGCTCGGTGTGCAAAAACTCGATCCGGCCCAGAAGGTCAGGGTCGTCTCGTCATTGTCGTTTTAGCCCCGTCATTGCGAGGAGCCCAGCGACGAAGCAATCCATACTTTCTTTTCGGCACGATGGATTGCTTCGCTTCGCTCGCAATGACGGCCACAGTTCACATGGTTCTGGAATTTGGAGAGGCGCGATGAAACATTTCAATCTCTCGGCCTGGGCGGTCAGCCATCCCGCGCTTATTTTGTTCCTGATCGTTGCGCTCGGCGCCGCCGGCTTCTTCTCCTATGAAAGACTCGGCCGCGCCGAGGATCCCTTCTTCACCGTCAAGGTGGTGAACGTCTCGGCGATCTGGCCGGGCGCAACCGCGGCCGAGATGCAGACCCAGGTCGCCGATCCCATCGAGAAGAAGCTGCAGGAGCTGCCGTATTTCGAAAAGGTGCAGACCTATTCGAAGCCGGCGTTCACGGCGATGCAGGTCACGTTCAAGGATTCCACGCCGCCCAAGGACGTGCCGTATCTGTTCTACCTGCTGCGCAAGAAGCTCGCCGACGTGCAGGGCGAGCTGCCGTCCGGTTTGCTCGGCCCCGTCGTCAACGACGAATTCTCCGACGTCGATTCCATCCTCTATATGATGACCGGCGACGGCGCCGACTATGCGCAATTGAAGAAGGCCGCTGAAGGCATGCGCCAGCGGCTGTTGAAGGTACCGGGAGTGACAAAAGTCGATCTCTACGGCACCCAGGACGAGCGGATCTTCGTCGAATTCTCCCATGCCAAGCTGGCGACGCTCGGGATCACGCCGCAGGCGCTGTTCGATTCGCTCGCCAAGCAGAACAACGTGGTGCCGGCCGGCACGGTGGAGACCTCCTCGCAGCGCGTGCCGCTGCGCGTCACCGGCGCGCTCGATGGCGTCAAGGCGGTCGCCGAGACGCCGGTCGAAAGCAACGGCCGGGTGTTTCGCCTGGGGGATATCGCCACCGTCACCCACGGCTTCGTCGATCCGCCGACCTTTATGGTGCGTCAGGAAGGCAAGCCCGCGCTCGGCATCGGCGTGGTCACCGCCAAGGGCGCCAACATCCTGGAACTCGGCAAGGACGTTGCCAACGCCACTGCCGAGTTCATGAAGGCGGTGCCGCAGGGCATCAATGTCGACCAGATCGCCGATCAGCCCAAGGTGGTCGAGCGCGCCGTCAGTGAATTCGTGCATTCCTTCGTCGAGGCGCTGGCGATCGTGTTGTTCGTCTCCTTCGTCGCACTGGGTTGGCGCACCGGCATCGTGGTGGCGCTGTCGGTGCCGCTGGTGCTGGCGATCGTGTTTATCGTCATGAATGCGATGTCGCTAGACCTGCACCGGATCACGCTCGGCGCGTTGATCATCGCGCTCGGTCTGTTGGTCGACGACGCCATCATCGCGGTCGAGATGATGGTGGTGAAGATGGAGCAGGGCTGGGACCGCGTCCGCGCGGCGTCCTTTGCCTGGGAATCCACCGCCTTTCCGATGCTCACCGGTACGTTGGTCACCGCGGCCGGCTTCCTCCCGATCGGCTTTGCCAATTCGGCGGTCGGCGAATATGCCGGCGGCATTTTCTGGATCGTGGCGATCGCGCTGGTGGCGTCGTGGTTCGTCGCGGTGATCTTTACGCCCTATATCGGCGTCAAGCTCTTGCCGAATATCACCGTCAGCCACAACCACGATCCGCACGCGGTGTATGAGACGCGCGTGTACCGGATACTGCGCGGCATGATTCAATGGTGCGTCGAGCACCGCATCAAGGTGGTGCTGGCAACCGTCGGCATCTTTGCGCTTGCGATCGTTGGCTTCGGCCACGTCCAGCAGCAGTTCTTCCCGCTGTCCGAGCGGCCCGAACTGTTCCTGCAGCTGCGGCTGCCCGAAGGCACGGCGTTCGGCGTCACCCAGCAATCCGTGAAGAAGGCCGAAGCGCTGTTGAAGGACGACCAGGACATCTCGACCTATACCGCCTATGTCGGCCAGGGTTCGCCGCGGTTCTGGCTCGGGCTCAACCCGCAATTGCCGAACGAAGCCTTCGCCGAGATCGTGATCGTGGCCAAGGACGTCGAGGCGCGCGAGCGGATCAAGGCGCGACTGGAGAAGGCGGTCGATGACGGGGCACTGACCGAGGCGCGGGTGCGGGTCGATCGCTTTAATTTTGGCCCGCCGGTCGGCTTTCCCGTGCAATTCCGCGTGATCGGTCCCGACCCCGAGAAGGTGCGCGACATCGCCTACCGGGTGCGCGACGTGGTCAAGCAGAACGACAAGGTCAAGGATCCCCAGCTCGACTGGAATGAGCAGTCGCCCTACCTGAAGCTGGTGGTCGACCAGGACCGCGCCCGTGCGCTCGGCCTGACCCCGCAGGACGTTTCGCAGGCGCTGAGCATGCTGATCTCGGGCGCGCCGGTGACCACGATCCGCGATGGCGTCGAGAAGGTCGGCGTGATCGCGCGCGCGGTGCCGTCGGAACGGCTCGATCTCGGCCATGTCGGCGATCTCACCGTCACCTCGCGCAACGGGGTCGCGGTGCCGCTAACGCAGATTGCCAGGATCGAATATTCGCACGAGGAGCCGATCCTGTGGCGGCGCAACCGCGACATGGCGATCACGGTGCGCGGCGACGTCGTCGACGGCGTGCAGGCGCCTGATATCACCAACCAGATCTGGCCGAAATTGCAGGAAATCCGTGACAGCCTCGAGCCGGCCTACCGGATCGAGATGGGCGGCGCGATCGAGGAATCGGCCAAGGGCAATGCCTCGATCTTCGTGCTGTTTCCGTTGATGGTCATCGTCATGCTGACCCTGCTGATGATCCAGCTGCAGAGTTTTTCGCGCCTGCTGCTGGTGTTCCTGACGGCGCCGCTGGGGATCATCGGCGCATCGCTGGGACTGAACCTTGCCAACCAGCCGTTCGGCTTCGTGGCGCTGCTCGGACTGATCGCGCTGGCCGGCATGATCATGCGCAATGCGGTGATCCTGGTCGACCAGATCGAGACCGACGTGGCTCACGGCCTGAGCCGCAAGGAGGCCATCGTCGAGGCCACGGTCCGGCGCGCCCGCCCGGTGGTGCTGACGGCGCTCGCCGCGATCCTGGCGATGATCCCGCTGTCGCGTTCGGCGTTCTGGGGTCCGATGGCGATCACCATCATGGGAGGCCTGTTTGTTGCAACCTTCCTGACCTTGCTGTACCTGCCCGGGCTCTACGCCCTCTGGTTCCGGAACAGCCTTGAAGAAAGCAGCCGCAGCGAACAGATTGGTCTTGCGCCGCAGCATCAGGACGAACTCCAACCCGCATTTCCGCTTGCCGCGGCCGCGGAATAATTGAAGATTGAGTACCGACATGGCGTTGATTTCCGAACATACCGAGCCCGATACCCGCGAGCGGATTCTCGTGGTGGCGGAGCGTTTGTTTCGCGAAATCGGCTATCAAAAGACCACCGTCGCCGACATCGCCAAGGTGCTGCGCATGAGCCCGGCGAACGTCTACCGCTTTTTCGATTCGAAAAAGGCAATCCACGAGGGCGTCGCGCGTACCCTGATGGGCGGCGTCGAGGAAGCCGCCGAGGCCATTGCGACCGGGCGCGGACCGGCGGCGCAACGGCTGCGCGAGCTGATGACCACCATCCACCGCATGAACTGCGAACGCTATATCGGCGATTCCAAGCTGCACGAGATGGTCGAAGTCGCGATGGAGGAGAGCTGGGAGGTCTGCGTCGCCCATATGGAGCGGATCACCCAGACCATCGGCGCCGTCATCGCCGAGGGCGTCGCCTCGGGCGAATTCGAAGCCCCCGACGTGCCGCTGGCGGCGATGTGTTCCTGTACCGCGATGATGCGGTTTTTCCATCCGCAGATGATCGCGCAATGCGCCAACAAGCCGGGACCGTCGCTCGACCACATGATCGATTTTGTCTTGGCCGGCCTGGCGTCGCGGGGCAAGGCGGCGAAACGTTGAGAAGCTGAGAGTTCTCTCGTCATTCCGGGGCGATGCGAAGCATCGAACCCGGAATCTCGAGATTCCGGGCCTGGTGCTAACGCACCATCCCGGAATGACGAGTCGAGTAGCCCGGTTGTAGCGGAGCGCAATCCGGGAAAATTCAATCCACTTGCGCTTTAGACCCGGATTGCGCTTCGCTGCGTCCGGGCTACGAAAAAAAGGAAGCTACCACCGTGACCGATAAAGATCTGCACTATTACGAGCCGGTCAACGGCCACGGCCTCAGGCACGATCCGTTCAATGCCATCGTCGCGCCGCGTCCGATCGGCTGGATCTCGTCGCGCGACGCCAGGGGCAACGTCAATCTCGCGCCCTACAGCTTTTTCAACGGGTTTTGTTATACGCCTCCCATTATCGGCTTTTCCTCGACCTCCTGGAAGGACAGCGTCGCCAATATCCAGGAGACCGGCGAATTCGTCTGGAATCTCGCCACCATGGATCTGGCAAAGCAGATGAACGCCACCGCGGCGCATGTCCCGCACGAGGTCAGCGAGTTCGCGATCGCAGGGTTGACGGCGGCCCCCAGCAGGCTCGTCAACGTGCCCCGGGTCGCGGAAAGCCCGGTCTCGTTCGAATGCAAACTGTCCCAGATCATTCAGCTGCAGGGTGCCGACGGCAAAAAGGCGCAGGCCTGGCTCACCCTCGGCGAAGTCGTCGCCGTCCATATCGACAAGGCCATGATCAAGGACGGCGTCTACCAGACCGCGCTGGCGCGCCCGATCGTGCGCGCTGGCCGCAAGGGCGACTATTTTGAAATTCGGCCGGAGGCCATGTTCGAGATGGTGCGGCCGGATTGACCATGTTGCTGTAAGTTGCGTTGCGGCAATCGGGTTGTTCGGAACCGATACGGCACCTTGCCGTTATCCGGCACCCAGCATCCGGGTCAATTTCGCCTTACCCTGAACGCGAAGTGACAAGTGATTCGCACGCTTTCCTGCTAAATTGAGTCGCCATTCAGCGAGCGCGGGACTCGGCCGCGCCGCCATCCCGACCATGAGGACATCGCCATGAGCTCCCGGTCCTTTCGCCGCGATATCATCACCAAGCCGATCTTCGCCTGGGCGCGGGGCGTCTTGCCGGCCATGTCGGACACCGAGCGCGAGGCGCTGGAGGCCGGCGACGTCTGGTGGGACGCCGACCTGTTCACCGGCAATCCCGACTGGTCGAAACTGCTCGCCAACGCGCCGGCGACCCTGACAGCGGAGGAGCAGGCGTTCCTCAACGGCCCGGTCGACGAGCTCTGCGCCATGCTCGACGACTGGAAGATTAACTGGGAATGGCGCGACCTGCCGCCCGAAGCCTGGGACTTCATCAAGCGCGAAAAATTCTTCGGCATGATCATTCCGAAAGAGTATGGCGGGCTCGGCTTTACCCCCTACGCGCATTCGGAAGTGGTGCGTAAGATTTCGTCGCGCTCGCTGGCCGCCGCCGTCACCGTGATGGTGCCCAACTCGCTCGGCCCCGGCGAACTCCTGATGCGCTTTGGCACCAGGGATCAGCAGCAGCAATGGCTGCCGCGGCTTGCCGACGGACGCGAGATTCCTTGCTTTGGATTGACCAGCCCGGAGGCCGGCTCCGATGCCGCGTCGATGATCGACAGCGGCATCATCTGTAAGGGCAATTTCGAAGGCCGCGACGTGCTCGGGCTGCGCCTCAACTGGCACAAGCGTTACATCACGCTCGGCCCGGTCGCGACGCTGCTCGGCCTCGCTTTCAAGGCCTATGACCCCGATCACCTGGTCGGATCGAAGGACGAGCTCGGCATCACCGTGGCCTTGATCCCGGCGCATCTGCCCGGCGTCGAAATCGGCCATCGCCATCTGCCGTCGATGCAGGTGTTTCAGAACGGCCCGAACTGGGGCCGCGATGTCTTCATCCCGATGGATTACATCATCGGCGGGCAGGAGCGTCTCGGCCAGGGCTGGAAAATGCTGATGACGGCGCTCGCCGCCGGGCGCGGCATTTCGCTGCCGTCGCTATCGGCCGCGGGCGCGGCCTATGCCGCCCGCACCACCGGCGCCTATGCGCGGATCCGCGAGCAGTTCAACGTGCCGATCGGGAAATTCGAGGGCATCGAGGAGCCGCTGGCCCGCATCGCCGGCACCGCCTATCTGCTCGACGCGGCGCGGCGGCTGACCTGTGCTGCGCTCAATCAGGGCCACCATCCCGCCGTGATCTCCGGCATCATGAAGCTGCATGCCACCGAGCGGATGCGGATCGCGATCGACGACGCAATGGACATTCATGGCGGCAAGGCCGTGATCGACGGCCCGCAGAATTACATGGGCAATCTCTATCGCTCGGTGCCGGTCGGCATCACCGTGGAGGGAGCCAATATCCTGACCCGCAACCTGATCGTATTCGGGCAGGGCGCGATCCGCGCGCATCCTTATCTGCTGGAAGAGATGAACGCGCTTGGCGAAGAGGACCGCGCCAGGGGTCTCGACGCCTTCGACAAGGCATTCTGGAAACATATCGGTCACAGCGTCGCGACGATGTTCCGCGCCTGGGGCCGAAGCTGGAGCGGCGGGATGTTCGCGCCGGCGCCCGACGCCGGGGCCGCGACCGGATTCTATCGCCAGCTGTCGCGCTACTCGTCGGCGTTCGCGCTGTGCGCCGACATGGCGCTGCTGACGCTGGGCGGCGCCTTGAAACGCAAGGAAATGCTGTCGGCACGGTTCGGCGATATCCTGTCGGAACTGTATCTGCTTTCGGCCGCGCTGAAACGCTGGCAGGACGAGGGCCGCCAGCAGGCCGATTTCGTCGCGCTCGAATGGTGCATGGCGAGTGGCTTCCGCACCATCGAAAATCGCTTCGCGGAAATCCTGGCGAACCTGCCGAATCGGTTTGTCGCCATCGTTCTGAAATTCCTGGTCCAGCCGTTCGGCGCACGTGTGCTCGGGCCCTCTGATATCGTAATCCATCAATGCGCGCAGCTCGTGCTGGAGCCATCGGCGGCGCGGGATCGGTTGACGCCGGACCTGTCGCATGTCGATGATGACAGAGGCGTGGCCCGGCTGGAGAAGGCATTCCTTCTGGTCACCGGCGCCGAGGAGATCGCCAAAAAGATGCGCGCCGCCCACCTTCACGACTGGAAGCAAGCCGTGAAGAACGGCGTCATCACGCAGGCCGAGGGCGAGCAGCTTGCCGCGGCGCAGGAGGCGGTCGCCAAAGTAATCGAGGTCGACGACTTCGCGCCGGAGGCGCTGTCGCCGATCTACAGGAAGCCCGCCGACGTGCATCAGTTCTTCCAGGCGCTCGGTGAGCAGCGGGCGGCGAGCTGATGGCGCGGCCGGTCTATATTATCGACGGCAGCCGCACGCCGTTCCTGAAAGCGCGCAGCGGGCCCGGTCCGTTCACGCCGGTCGATCTCGCCGTGCAATGCGGCCGGCCGCTGCTGGCCCGCCAGCCATTCGCGCCATCAGCCTTCGATCAGGTGATCCTCGGCTGCGTCAACGTCATTGCCGACGAGATGAATCCGGCCCGTGTCGCCGCGTTGCGGCTCGGCATGGGCGAGGCCATGGTGGCGTTCACGGTGCAGATCAATTGCGGCTCCGGCATGCAATCGATCGACACCGGATACCGCTATATCCGCGAAGGCGTTTCGGATCTGATCCTGGCCGGCGGTTCGGAAGCCCTCAGCTACGCGCCTTTGGTGTGGCCGCAGCAGGGCGTGCGCTGGTTTGCAGGGTTGGCCGGTGCCAAGGGCGCTTTCGCCAAGGCCGCCGCGGCGCTGAGGGCGCGCCCGGCCTATTTCAAGCCGATCATCGGGCTCGAGCGCGGGCTGACCGATCCGATCACCGAACTCAACATGGGACAGACCGCCGAAGTGGTCGGCCATCTCTTCGGCATAACCCGCGCGCAATCTGACTTCTACGCCGCCGAAAGCCACAAGCGGCTCGCCAACGCGCAGGCCCAGGGTTTTCTCAAGGGCGAAGTCGAAACCGCGTTCGCGCGCGACGGCAAATTCTACGATCACGACGACGGGGTGCGGCCGGATTCCTCGCCGGAGACGCTTTCGAAACTCAGGCCGGTGTTCGAACGGCCCTGGGGCCAGGTCACCGCCGGCAACTCGTCGCAGATCACCGACGGCGCGTCATGGACCATTCTCGCCTCCGAAGACGCGGTCGCCAAACACGGCCTGAAGCCGAAAGCTGTCATCGTCGACAGCCAATGGTCGGCGCTCGATCCGTCTATCATGGGCCTCGGCCCGGTGCTGTCGGCGACCGCGCTCCTGAAGCGCAACAAATTGTCGCTCGGGGATATCGAGACCTGGGAATTGAACGAGGCGTTCGCCACGCAGGTGCTGGGCTGTCTGGCGGCCTGGAACGACGACAAATTCTGTCGCGATATTTTGGGATTAGACGGCGCCGCGGGACCGATCGACCACGCCAAACTCAATGTCGACGGCGGCGCGATCAGCCTCGGTCATCCCGTCGGCTGCAGCGGCAACCGCATCGTGCTGCATCTCGTCAACGCGATGAAGCGGCTCGGCACCAAGCGCGGCATCGCCACCGAATGCATCGGCGGCGGGCAGGGCGGCGCGATGTTGATCGAGACGGTATAGGGAACGTCATGGACAGCAAAATCATGGACGTTCTCGCTGACCGCGTGCTCGAACTCGGGCCGAAGCCGGAGGCCAGCGGACCCTATCGCAATTTCAAGCTGACCCGCGATTCCGACGGCATTGCCTGGCTGCTGTTCGATCGCGATGGCGCCAGCGCCAATACGCTGTCGGCCGATGTTATCGAAGAATTCGACACCGTTCTGGCGGCGCTGGAAAGCCAGCGGCCGGCGGGACTTGTCATACGTTCCGCGAAGAAATCCGGTTTCATCGCCGGCGCCGACGTCAACGAATTTCGCGGCGCGACCGATCCGCGTGCAGTCGAAACCGCGATCGGCCGGGCCCATGCGGTGATCGACCGACTCGAAGCCTTGAAAATCCCGACCGTTGCGGTGATTCACGGCTTCTGCCTCGGCGGCGGCCTCGAAGTCGCGCTGGCCTGTCAGTCGCGGATTGCGATCGACGGCGCCCGCTTTGGTTTTCCAGAAGTGCTGCTCGGCCTGCACCCCGGTCTCGGCGGCACCGCGCGCTTCACGCATCTCGTCAATCCGATGCAGGCGATGACGCTGATGCTGACCGGCAAGACCATCGACGCGCGCCGGGCAAAATCGCTCGGGCTGGTCGATGCGGTGACGCAGGAGCGGCACGTCCGCAATGCCGCCAAGGACGCGGTGTTCGGCCATCTGAAACGCGCTCGGCCCGGTCTTGTGAACGCGATCCTGAACTTCACGCCGGTACGGGGCTTTCTCGCTTCGCGGATGCGCGCCGAAGCCGAAAAGGCCGCGCCCCACGAGCACTATCCCGCGCCCTATGCGCTGATCGATCTCTGGGAAAAGCATGGCGGCGACAAGGCCGCGATGCTGGCGGCGGAAAAAACCTCGTTCGCCAATCTGATGGTGACGCCGACGGCGCAGAACCTGATCCGGGTGTTCTTCCTGCGCGAGCAGATGAAGAAGCTCGCCGGCGGCGGTAACACGGTCGCGCATGTTCACGTCATCGGCGCCGGCGCGATGGGCGGCGATATCGCGGCATGGTGCGCCAACGAGGGAATGCGTGTCACGCTCGCCGACATGAAGCCGGAGCCGATTGCCGGTGCAATCAAGCGCGCCGCCGACCTGTTCGGCAAAATCATTCGCAAGCGCACCGATATCCGCGATGCGCTGGACCGGCTGGTGCCCGATCTCGACGGCGAGGGCGTGCGCGGTGCCGACCTGATCATCGAGGCGGTGCCGGAGAAACTGGAGCTGAAGCAGAAGGTCTATGCCGGGCTCGAGCCGAAAATGAAGCCGGGCGCGATTCTCGCCACCAACACCTCGAGCATTCCGCTGCAGGATTTGCGCGCGACGCTGCAAAAGCCGGAGCGGCTGGTTGGACTGCATTTCTTCAATCCGGTGTCGCGGCTGCAACTGGTCGAGGTCGTCAGCCATGATGCGACCGATCCGCAACTGCTGAAGCAGGCGCTGGCCTTTGTCGGCGCCATCGACCGGCTGCCGCTGCCGGTCAAGAGTTCGCCGGGCTTTCTCGTCAATCGCGCGCTGACGCCTTACATGCTCGAAGCGATGCTGATGCTGGACGAGAGGATCGACAAGGTCACAGTCGATGCGGCCGCGGAGAAATTCGGCATGCCGATGGGCCCGATCGAACTCGCCGATCAGGTCGGGCTCGATATCTGTCTTGCGGTCGGCGACATGCTGCGCTCCAAATTCGGCGACCTGCTGCCGCCGACCCCGGCCTGGCTTCGCGACAAGGTGGCCGCCGGCGAACTCGGTCGCAAGACCGGCAAGGGCTTTTATGTCTGGAAGGACGGCAAGGCCGACAAGACGTCCAGCTCATCCTCCACGGCGCAGCCAACGGCTGAAATGATCGACCGGCTGGTCCTGCCGATGTCGAACGTCTGCGTCGCCTGCCTGCGCGAGGGCATCGTCGACAACGCCGAGGTGGTCGATGGCGCCATGATCTTCGGCACCGGCTATGCGCCGTTCCGCGGCGGCCCGCTGAACTATGTGCGAGCCCGCGGGCCGGAGAATGTGGTGTCGGCGCTGCGCGCGCTGGCGGCGAAGTTCGGCGGCCGGTTTGCGCCCGATGCCGGCTGGGATAGTTTCAAATAGCGCGATTTTCAGATTCGATTCGACGGGGCTTCACCAATGACCGACACGCAGGCCGTTCACGCCCCGTTGAATATGGAATTGGAGCCTAGCGGCGAACTCTGTATCCGCACCCTGGCGATGCCGGCCGACACCAACCAAAACGGCGATATTTTCGGCGGCTGGCTGCTCAG
Source organism: Bradyrhizobium erythrophlei (assembly GCF_900129425.1). Taxonomy (NCBI): domain Bacteria; kingdom Pseudomonadati; phylum Pseudomonadota; class Alphaproteobacteria; order Hyphomicrobiales; family Nitrobacteraceae; genus Bradyrhizobium; species Bradyrhizobium erythrophlei. Next base: position 1,411,952 of record NZ_LT670817.1, read on the forward strand.
CCAGATGGACCTCGGCGGCGGCGTGTTCGCTTCCAAGAAAGCGAAATCGCGCACGGTGACGGTCGCGATCGAGGCGATGAATTTCCGCAAGCCGGTGTTCATCGGCGATCTGGTTTCCGTGCACGCCAATCTGGTCCGGGTCGGCAAGACCTCGGTCACGGTCCACCTCGAGGCCTGGGTGCTGCGCCGCAAGGAAATGCAGTCGATCCTGGTGACCGACGGCAACTTTACCTACGTCTCGATCGACGACCAAGGTCATCCGCAGGCCATCCAGCCGGGCGAACCGGCGATTTCGGCGTAGCCGTATCGACGTCCGTTGCCTCGTGGTTCGAGACGCGCGGCGTTGCCGGGCTCCTCACCATGAGGTCTTAGCGCCCTCATCCTGAGGAGCCCGGCACGCGGCTGTCTCGAAGGATGCGGCCATCGCACTGAAAACGCTCCAGTCCCACCTTCGGAACCTTTTTCCACCTGCACCGTTGTCCGCGCGCCCTGGCGAACCAGGGCACGGAATTGGAAGAAAATGTCGGACACTTACATCATCGAAGTCCATTCGCAGGCGGCCGGAATCGTCGTCCGCAATCCGGACGGCTATCGTTTTTTCGCAGCCTCGCACCGCTTCAATCCGATGGAAGGCCAGCTGTTTCGCAACGCCCGCGAGGCCGAGCGGGCGGCGGTGCGGCTTGCAAATGGCGACCTGCCGAAGGTCGCGTAACAAACCCACCCATTTCCGTCAGGGCGCGGCCCGAAGCGACGATGCGTGACCGCTCGACCTTCCACATACGCCTAGACAGCCGATTTAGCCTCGCTATAGGCTGACTGCGGGACTGCTGGGGGGTGTGGGGATGAGCCGGTATTTTTTCCACGTCGTCGGTAACGGCGACGTTGAATTCGTGGATGAGGACGGCGAACGCTTCGACGCGCAGCAAGATGCGGCCGCCTACGCAGAAAAAATTGCTGCCGAACTTGCCCAAGACGGGGATCACTATCGGGGTTCTGCAGTCTCCGTCTCCGATGAGGACGGCAATGAACTCATGCAGGTAACAGTCAAACCGAAAAATAACTCCTGAGTTTGCGGCGCGCTTCCCCGTCGGCGCGGGACGGGCACTCACATCATCGAAGGCCGCTCCTGGGTGGCATGGATTATCGCGCGCAATGACGGCTGCCGAGGGGCGGACCGCTTTAACCGTAACCCGACGTTCGCCCCTGGGGCGCCGCCAAGACTGATCTGCCGCGTTGACCGGATGCCGGAACGGCCGCACCATGGGCTGCGCTTTTGCCCATGGGTGCCGCCGTGACCGGACTGACGCATCGCCAATCCGAAATCCTCAATATCGCCCGCGCCTTTGGCCGGGTGATGGTGGAGGATCTCGCCCGGCGCTTCGAGGTCTCGGCGCAGACCATTCGCAAGGACCTGAACGATCTCTGCGATCACCGCTCGCTGACCCGCATCCATGGCGGCGCCATCATTGCCTCCGGGGTCGAGAATCTCGCCTATGAGGCGCGCCGCTTCGTCGCCGCCGAGGAGAAGAAGGCGATCGGCGCGGCCGCGGCGCAGCTCATTCCGAACGGCTGCTCGCTGTTCATCAATATCGGCACCACGACGGAAGAAGTCGCGAGCGCGCTGACCTCGCACGAGGACCTGCTGGTCATCACCAACAATCTCAATGTCGCGATGCTGCTTTACAGACACCCGCGCATCGAGGTGATCGTGGCCGGCGGCGCGGTGCGCCGTGCCGACGGTGCCGTGATCGGCTCGACCGCGATCAGCCTGATCGGCCAGTTCAAGGTCGACTACGCCATCATCGGCGCTTCCGCGATCGACGAAGACGGCGCGCTCCTGGATTTCGATTATCGCGAGGTGCAGGCGGCGCAAGCCATCATCGCCAACGCGCGCAGCGTGATGCTGGTCGCCGATTCGACCAAATTGCGGCGCAGCGCGCCGGTCCGTATCGCCCATATCAGCCAGATCCAGACCTTCGTGACCGACGCGGCACTGCCGGCGAGATTAGCGAACATCTGCCATACCCGCGGCATCGAAGTGATCGAGGCGATACCCAAGGCTTCAGCCGATATGGACGAGCCGGGCGCCGAGCCTTCCTCGACCGTCACCCGCCTGCGCTAGACCAGAGACCGTCCTTTCGTCATGGCCGGGCTTCGTCCCGGCCATCCACGTCTGTTTTGCCCGTGCAGCCAAGACGTGGATGCCCGGCACAAGGCCGGGCATGACGAACTGCTCTTTTGGCCCGCTCCAGGTCAAAGCTACCGCCGCCTCCGGGCGGGCCCGAGTTCCCCTTTTTCGCTTGCTTTCACATTTGGTTGTGATTTATTCGAAACCGAAAGCGAAATCGCCAAAGTGAACAGGCGAACGCCCGGGGGAAGCGTCTTTTGGATCGAATTTTCGACCTCGCTATCGTCGGTGGCGGCGTCAATGGCTGTGGCATCGCACGCGATGCGGCGGGCCGGAGTAATTCTGTTTTCCTTTGTGAAATGAACGACTTGGCCAGCGGGACGTCGTCCTGGTCAACCAAGCTCGTGCACGGCGGCCTGCGTTATCTCGAATATTATGAGTTTCGGCTGGTGCGCGAGGCGCTGATCGAGCGCGAAATCCTATGGCAGATTGCCCCGCACATCATCCGCCCCTTGCGATTCGTGCTGCCGCATCATGACGGGCTGCGCCCGGCCTGGCTGCTGCGGCTGGGCCTGTTCCTCTACGACCACATCGGCGGCCGAAACCTGCTGCCGCCGACCCGCTCGGTCGACCTGACCCGGGACGAGGTCGGACAGCCCCTGATCCCCGGCCGTTACACAAGGGGTTTTGAATATTCCGACTGTTTTGTGGATGACGCCCGCCTCGTGGTTCTCACCGCGCGCGATGCGGCCGACCGCGGTGCCGAAATCCGCACCCGGTCGCGCGCGGTCGAGATCCGGCAGGAGAATCGAATCTGGCATGTCACGGTCGAAAACACCGCGACCGGCACGCGCGATACGATTCAGGCCCGTGTGCTGATCAACGCCGGCGGCCCCTGGGTCGAGCAGGTGCTGGCGTCAGGCGCCGGTGTCAACGCCAGGGCAAAAGTGCGGCTGGTGCAGGGCTCCCACATCGTGGTGCCAAAGCTCTATGCGCACGACCGCGCCTATATGTTTCAGAACAGCGATGGCCGCATCGTTTTCGTCATTCCCTACCAGGACGATTTCACGCTGATCGGCACCACCGACCGCGATTACGACGGCGACCCCGCCAAGGTGAAGGCCTCGAACGAAGAGATAAAATACCTCTGCGATTCCGTCAGCGAATATCTGGCGAAGCCGGTCAGGCCCGAAGACGTGGTCTGGACCTATGCCGGCGTTCGCCCGCTGTATGACGACGGCGCCAGCGAAGCCAAGGCGGCCACCCGCGATTACGTGTTCGAACTCGACACGCCCGGCGGCGCGCCGCTGCTGTCGATCTATGGCGGCAAGATCACCACCTATCGGAGGCTGGCCGAGGAAGCGCTGGAGCGCCTGACTCCCTATTTGCGCAGCGCCAAGGCGCGCGAAGGCTGGACCGCGAAGTCGCCGCTGCCCGGCGGCGATCTCGACGTCTCGGCGATCGCCGCGCTATCGGCGGAACTGGTGCGCAGCTATCCGTTTCTCTCGTCCGCCCATGCCAACCGGCTGGCGCACGCCTACGGCACCCGCGCCAGCAAGCTGCTCGGCAATGCGAAATCGATGGATGATCTCGGCCAGGCGTTCGGCGCCACCTTGACGGAGCGCGAGGTCAGGTACCTGATGTCATCCGAGTGGGCCTGCACGGCCGAAGACATCGTATGGCGGCGATCCAAGCTTGGATTGCGGCTGTCGCCTGCGGAGGTTGCTGCCATCGACGACTGGATTGCCACCCACCGGGTCCCGCTTGATAGTCCCTTGCTTGAGGCGGGAGGGCGGCCATGACCGTTGCGCTCGAACACGTCACGCGCTCGATTGATGGCATCCCGACCATTCGCGATGTTTCGCTGACGCTCGAGCGCGGCACTTTGAGCGTGCTGCTGGGCCCGACGCTGTCCGGCAAGACCTCGATCATGCGGCTGCTCGCCGGTCTCGACAAGCCGGCCACCGGCCGCGTCCTGGTCGACGGCAAGGATGTTACCGGCTTCGATGTGCGGCAGCGATCGGTGGCGATGGTCTACCAGCAGTTCATCAATTATCCCTCGCTGACGGTCTATGAAAACATCGCCTCGCCGCTGCGGGTGCAGCGCAAGCCACGCGCGGAAATCGAAAAGCGCGTGCAGGAGGCGGCAAGGCTCTTGAAACTGGAGCCGTATCTGAACCGCACGCCGCTGCAATTGTCGGGCGGCCAGCAGCAGCGCACCGCGATCGCGCGCGCGCTGGTGAAGGGCGCCGACCTGGTATTGCTGGACGAGCCGCTCGCCAACCTCGACTACAAGCTGCGCGAGGAACTGCGCACCGAACTGCCGCGCATCTTCGAGGCGTCGGGGGCGATCTTCGTCTACGCCACCACCGAGCCTTCGGAGGCGCTGCTGCTCGGCGGCCGCACCGTCTGCATGTGGGAAGGCGAGGTGCTGCAGGCCGGCGACACTTCCAAAGTTTACCGCCATCCCGACACCCTGCGCGTCGCCCAGGTATTTTCCGATCCGCCGCTGAACATCGTCGTCATCGAAAAGACCAATGGATCGGTGCAGTACGCCGGCGGCGTCCGGGCGCCGGCGTCAGGCCTTTACGCCGGCCTCGGCGATGGCCCTTACCGGGTCGGCTTCCGCGCCCATCAGCTCGAGGTCGCCAGCGGCATTGCCGGCCGCCACGCCTTTCATGCCACCGTGACGGTGACCGAAATCACCGGTTCAGAAAGTTTCGTGCATCTCAACCGCGATGCTTCCAACTGGGTCGCGGTGCTGCAGGGCGTGCACGAATATGAACCCGGGCACGTGCTGGACGCGGTGCTCGATCCCGACAATGTCTTTGTGTTCGACGCGGCCGGCCGCCTGGTCGCCGCGCCGAGTGCGATGTGAGGGAGATGCCGCATGGCCCGCATTGACCTCGTCGATCTCGCGCACTCCTACGGCGGCAACGCCGCCGACCCCGATTCGTTTGCGCTCAAGCCCGTTACGATGACCTGGCGGCAGGGCGGGGCCTATGCGCTGCTGGGGCCATCGGGTTGCGGCAAGACCACGCTGCTCAATCTGATCTCGGGCATCGTCGCGCCCTCGCGCGGCAAGATCCTGTTCGACGGCGTCGACATCACCCCGCTGTCAACCCAGAAGCGCAATATCGCGCAGGTGTTCCAGTTTCCGGTGATCTATGACACCATGACGGTCGGACAGAATCTCGCATTTCCGCTGAAGAATCGCGGCGTGCCCAAGGCCGAGATCGATGCGCGGGTCGCGGTGATCGCGCGCCTGCTCGACCTCGCGCCCTATCTTTCGCGCAAGGCGCAGCGGCTGACCGCCGACGCCAAGCAGAAAATCTCGCTGGGCCGGGGACTGGTCCGTTCCGATGTTGCCGCCGTGCTGTTCGACGAGCCGCTGACGGTGATCGATCCCGAGCTGAAATGGCAGTTGCGCTCGAAGCTCAAGGCGCTGCACCGCGATCTCGATTTGACGATGATCTATGTCACCCACGACCAGACCGAGGCGCTGACCTTTGCCGATACCGTTGTGGTGATGCATGACGGCCGCGTGGTGCAGAGCGGCACGCCGGCGGAATTGTTCGACAAGCCCGCGCATACGTTCGTCGGTTATTTCATCGGCTCGCCCGGCATGAACATCGTGCCCGCCGAGGTCAGGGGCCGCGAGGCGCGGATCGACGGCCACACCATCGCGCTCAAGCGCAGCTATGACAGCTTGCCTTCGGGCGCCAAGATCGAGATCGGCGTGCGGCCGGAATTCGTCGACGTCGCGCCGCCGGCGCCGGGCCTGCTCTCGGCCAACATCGAGCGGATCGATGACCTTGGCCGCGTGCGCTTCGCGCGGGTTCGAATCGGCGACGCCAAATTCGCGGCCCGGGTGCCGGCGGGATTTTCAATACCCGGTAACGCTGCCGGATTGGTGTTCGACCCCTCGCATGTTCACGTCTACGCCGACAGTCTTCTGGTCGAGGGAACGGCGTAATGGACAAGACCGTCAACCAAAAGGCCTGGTTCCTGGTGCTGCCGGTGTTCCTGGTGGTGGCGTTCTCGGCCATCCTGCCGTTGATGACGGTGGTGAACTATTCGATGCAGGACACCTTCGGCAACAACCAGTTCTTCTGGAACGGCGTCGGCTGGTTCAAGGAACTGCTCGATCCGTCGACCGATCTCGGCGGAAGGTTTTTTGCCTCGCTGTGGCGCAACCTGTTTTTCTCGGCCGTGATTCTTGCCATCGAAGTCCCGCTCGGTATCGTGATCGCGCTGTCGATGCCGCGCGAGGGCTGGCGGGTGGCGGCCTGCCTGGTGATCCTGGCCTTGCCGCTGCTGATTCCATGGAACGTGGTCGGCACCATCTGGCAGATTTTCGGACGGCCCGACATCGGCCTGCTGGGCTATGTGCTGAACGGCATCGGCATCAACTACAACTACGTCTCCAACGAATTCGATGCCTGGGCCACCGTCATCGTGATGGACGTCTGGCACTGGACCAGCCTGGTCGCGCTGTTGTGCTATGCCGGACTGAAATCGATACCTGATGCCTATTATCAGGCAGCCCAGATCGACGGCGCCTCGCGCTGGGCGGTATTCACCGCGATCCAGTTGCCGAAGATGAACCGCGTGCTGCTGATCGCGGTGCTGCTGCGCTTCATGGACAGTTTCATGATCTATACCGAGCCGTTCGTGGTGACCGGCGGCGGTCCGGGCAACTCGACCACCTTCATTTCAATTGAGCTGGTCAAGATCGCGCTCGGACAGTTCGACCTCGGCAAGGCGGCCGCGCTGTCGCTGGTCTATAACCTGATCATCATCATCGTCTGCTGGATCTTCTATACCGTGATGACCAATGCCGGCGCCGAGCGCCGGCCAGAGAAGCCAGAGAAGCCAGAGAAGGGAGTCGCATGATGCATTCGATTCCCGGCCGCCGCGTCATCCTCTCGCTGTTTTTGATTTTCCTGCTGCTGCCGATCTATTGGCTGGTCAACATGAGCTTCAAGACCAATGAGGAGATCGTCTCGACCATGACGCTGTGGCCGCATGCGCCGACCATCGCCAATTACATGCGCATCTTCACCGACGAGAGCTGGTACTCCGGCTACATCAATTCGCTGAAATACGTCGTCATCAATACCATCATCTCGATTTCGGTCGCGCTGCCGGCAGCCTATGCTTTTTCGCGGTATCGCTTCCTCGGCGACAAGCATCTGTTCTTCTGGCTATTGTCGAACCGGATGGCGCCGGCGGCGGTCTATGCGCTGCCGTTCTTCAATCTTTATTCAGCGATCAATCTGTTCGATACGCCGTGGGCGGTCGCATTGGCGCACTGCATCTTCAACGTGCCGCTGGCGGTGTGGATCCTGGAAGGGTTCGTGTCCGGCGTGCCGCGCGAGATCGACGAGACGGCGTTTCTCGATGGTTATTCGTTCCCGCGGTTCTTCATCAAGATCCTGGTGCCATTGATCGCCAGCGGCATCGGCGTCGCTGCGTTCTTCTGCTTCATGTTCTCCTGGGTAGAACTGCTGCTGGCGCGCACGCTGACCTCGGTCAACGCCAAGCCGATCGCGGCGGTGATGACCCGCACGGTCTCCGCTGCCGGAATGGACTGGGGATTGCTGGCCGCGGCCGGCGTGCTGACCATCATCCCCGGCGCGCTGGTGATCTGGTTTGTCCGCAATTACATCGCGCGCGGCTTCGCGCTCGGCAGGGTTTGAGGGGAGCAGCCATGGAAAGCATCGCATGGATGGCCTGGACGCTGCCGACCGCGATTTTCTTCGTGATGCTGTCCATGACCCTGGCGGTCATGACCTGGCTCGCGGTGGCCTATCCGGAAGCCGAGCGCGTCGGAATCCTGCACATTCCGACCACGCGCGGCGACCGCCTGTTCATTTCGCTGATCATGGCCGCGGTCATCCATCTATTGTGGATCGGGTTCGTCGGCACCGACACCATTGCCACGCTTCCGGTCGGGGAAGGTATTGAATTGTCGAGCCTGTGGCTCGCTACCGTGATTTCGCTTGTTTCGGCCGTCGCGATCTTTCGCACCGTCTGAGCCAAGCGAAAAAGAGCAGATCCGGGATCAACCCGGGCCTGGATATTGTTTTGTCGCTGCAACGGAGGAATCACCATGCGACACTTAACGAGAAGCAAAGGTCCTTTGACCGGGACCCGTGTTTTGATGATGACGAGTGCGCTCGCCCTGATGGCGGCGTCGACTGCGATTACCGCGCCCGCGTTTGCGGATGAAGCTGCTGCCAAGAAGTGGATCGACTCGGAGTTTCAGCCTTCGACGTTGTCCAAAGACGACCAGATGAAGGAAATGCAATGGTTCATCAAGGCCGCTGAACCCTACAAGGGGATGGAGATCAACGCCGTCTCCGAAACGCTGACGGTGCACGAGTATGAATCGAAGACGCTGGCGAAGGCGTTCGAGGAAATCACCGGGATCAAGGTCAAGCACGACATCATCCAGGAAGGCGATGTGGTCGAGAAGATCCAGACCCAGATGCAATCCGGCAAGAACGTGTACGACGCCTGGATCAACGACTCCGACTTTATCGGAACGCATTTCCGTTACGGCCAGGCCGTCGATCTGACGGACTGGATGGCCGGCGAGGGCAAGGACGTCACCAATCCCGGGCTCGACGTCAATGACTTCATCGGCAAGTCGTTCACCACGGCGCCGAACGGGCATCTCTACCAGTTGCCGGACCAGCAGTTCGCGAACCTCTATTGGTTCCGCTACGACTGGTTCTCCAATCCCGACTACAAGGCCAAGTTCAAGGCCAAATACGGCTACGACCTCGGCGTTCCCGTGAACTGGTCGGCCTATGAGGACATCGCTGATTTCTTCACCAACGACATCAAGGAAATCAACGGCGTCAGGATCTATGGCCACATGGATTACGGCAAGAAGGATCCGTCGCTGGGATGGCGTTTCACCGACGCGTGGTTGTCGATGGCAGGCAACGGCGACAAGGGAATCCCGAACGGACTTCCGGTCGACGAATGGGGCATCCGGATGGAAGGCTGCCGCCCCGTCGGCTCGTCGGTCGAGCGTGGCGGCGACGTCAACGGTCCGGCGGCGGTCTATTCGATCGTCAAGTACCTCGACTGGATGAAGAAATATGCCCCGCCGCAGGCGCAAGGCATGACCTTCTCCGAATCCGGTCCGGTGCCGGCGCAAGGCTCTATCGCCCAGCAGATCTTCTGGTACACCGCCTTCACCGCCGACATGGTGAAGCCCGGTCTGCCGGTCATGAATGCGGACGGTACGCCGAAATGGCGGATGGCGCCGTCGCCGCACGGTTCGTACTGGAAGGACGGCATGAAACTCGGCTACCAGGACGTCGGTTCGCTGACGTTGCTGAAGTCGACCCCGATTGATCGCCGCAAGGCGGCCTGGCTCTATGAGCAGTTCATCGTCTCCAAGACGGTTTCCTTGAAGAAGAGCCATGTCGGTCTCACCTTCATCCGTGAATCCGACATATGGGACAAGTCGTTCACCGAGCGCGCGCCGAAGCTCGGCGGACTGATCGAGTTCTACCGCTCGCCGGCGCGCGTGCAGTGGACCCCGACCGGCAACAACGTGCCGGATTACCCGAAGCTAGCGCAATTGTGGTGGCAGAACATCGGCGATGCGTCGTCCGGTGCGAAGACGCCGCAGGCAGCGATGGACTCGCTGGCAGCCTCCCAGGACTCGGTGATGGAACGTCTGGAGAAATCCGGCGTCCAGGGCGCGTGCGGGCCGAAGCTCAACAAGAAGGAGACGGCCGAGTACTGGTTCGCGAAGTCCGCCAAGGACGGCAACATCGCGCCCCAGCGCAAGCTCGCCAACGAGAAGCCGAAGGGCGAAACCGTCGACTACGACACGCTGATCAAGTCGTGGCCGGCCTCGCCCCCGAAGCGCGCGTCGAACTGAGGTACACCAACATCGTCATGGCCGGGCATCAGCGCGAAGCGCGTCTTCGCCCAGATGACCCGGCCATCCACGACTTCTTCTTTCACGAAGCAAGACGTGGATGCCCGGCACAAGGCCGGGCATGACGAAGAAGAAATGAGGCCGGGAGCGATCCCGGCCTTTTTTCTATCGTGCGGGCGCGCGCTTCACCTCGCCCCGCTTGCGGGGAGAGGTCGAAATTCGAGCGCAGCACGAATTTCGGGTGAGGGGGACTCTCCACGAGTCGCGCTCGCTGAGAGAGCCCCTCACCCCAACCCTCTCCCCGCAAGAGCGGGGCGAGGGAGCGCGCCGAGCTTCACTGCGCGCGCAGTCGCGCCCTGCATCATTGACCATCGCCTTCCGTCGCCGCACGATGTCGGAGTCAGCTTTTGGAGCTTCGCCATGCGCATGATCTTCCGTTGCGATCCGGCGTTATCGGATCACTTGCCGCGGCCGGTTGCGGCGCGCGGGGCGCTGCCGGACTGGCTCCGCGCCATGCCGGCGAAAGCGCATTCGGACATCCACGGGCGCGACATTCGCACCGTGAAGCAGTGCCCGCCTTTTGTCGACGCGATGGCGTACGGCGTGATGATCCTGCTGCCCTGCGACGTCAGCGTCGACCGTGGTTCGTTTTCCTGGGCCTGGGACATTCCGGAGCCGTCGACATCAGGACATCCCCGCGCGCCCCTGAGCTTTCATGTCGCCGCGCAATTCCCGGATGCGCCCTTTGCGAAAGACGGCCAGGCCGCGATCAAATTCAACAGTTTCTGGACCATCGAACTCGAGCCGGAATGGTCGCTGTTTGCCACCCATCCCATTAATCGCGACGACCTGCCGTTTCGCCTGATCTCGGGGCTGGTCGATGCCGATCGGTTTCACGACGGCGGCATCAATTTCCCGGCGATCTGGACCCGGCCGGATTTTTCCGGCGTGCTGCCGAAGGGCACCCCGGTGGCGCAAGTCTTCGCGGTGCCGCGCGCCGTGCCACAACTCGAATTCGAATGTTTCGACGAGAGTCACAAGGCCGCCTATGAGACGACGGTGGCCGAGGTGCTGGCCAGTCCTGGCGTCTACCGCAAGCGTTTTCGCGCGCGAAGGGGACGAGCATGATCCCGAAAAGTGGATACCGGTTTTCGGAATAAGAACCGGCGCGGGGTTGGATTCCGTCATTCCGGGATGGTCCGAAGGACCAGACCACAGATGTGCAATTGCACATCGGGGAATCTCGAGGTTCCGGGTTCGATGCTTCGCATCGCCCCGGAATGACGGCTCCTCAAACAAAAAACCTTAACCGCCCAGTGAGCGGCGCAAGCTTGCCTCATCGAGCCACAACCGGCCGTGCGGCGCCGAGGTCAGCGCCATCGCGATCGTGCCGAAGGTCGATGGCCGCAGCCGATAGGCCTGCGCATAGGCGCGCATCGCGCCGTCCATATCGCCGGCATCCTGCAGCACTGTGCCGAGATTGAGCGCGGCTTCGGGGTAATCGGGCTTTATTTCGAGCGCCCTGCGGTAGGCGGTGGCGGCGCCGCCGCGGTCGCGCTGATCCTGGCGGACGAGGCCGAGATCGAACCAGACCGATGCGGGCGCCTCGCCACGCACGGCGCGTTCCAGCAAGGTCACGGCGCTGGCGTGCTCGCCATCCTCCCAGGCGAGCCGTCCCAGCCGCGCCGCGGCCTCGATATTTCCGGGCACGACTTCCAGAATGGCCCGCCATGCTTCGCGCGCCTGGGGCCTGAGACCGGCTTGGTCGAGCGCCCGGGCTTTTTCCAGAAATACTTCGCGCTGCGGCGCGATCGCGATCGCCCGATCGAGATGCGACAGTGCGCTATCGAAATCCTTCGCAACGCGGGCGATGCGGGCCGCGAGCAGATGCGCGGCGGCACTGTCGGGGCGTTTTGCAAGGCTGCTCTCGACGTGGCTGCGGGCCGATTCGGTCTCGCCTTTCGAAAACAGCACGGCGGCGAGCAGATGATGGAGCATGGGATCGCCGGGCTGGCGGCTCAACCCTTGCTCGCAGAGCTGGCGCGCCTGGTCGGGCCGGCCCGAATTAAAGGCCGCCGTGGCACGACGAACGATCTCCTCGGCGGTGGGCTTGTTCATGGCAGGCACATTATACGCGTTATTGCGAGCCAACGAGTAGCACCAATGCCGTCATTCCGGGGCGACGCCAACGGGGCCGCGCGAAGCGCGGCCCCGTTGACAGGCTCCGCGTCGAACCCGGAATCCTTGGATTGTCGGCGCGAGATTCCGGGTTCGCGCTGTCGCGCGCCCCGGAATGACGTCGTGGGGTGGAACGCCCGTCGTTACTGCGCCGCGTCGAGCGCCTCGCCCAGCACGGGATAATCCGTGTAGCCCTTGGCGCCGCCGCCGTAGAACGTCGCCTTGTCGGGCGCGTTGAGCGGCGCGCCGCGCTTGAGCCGTTCGACCAGGTCGGGATTGGCGATGAACGGTTTTCCGAACGCGATCAGATCGGCCGCGTTGGCGGCGAGCACCTTGGTCGCGAGTTCGAAATCATAGCCGTTGTTGGCGATGTAGGCGCCCTTGAAGCGCTTGCGCAAGGAGCCGTAGTCGAACGGCGCGATGTCGCGCGGGCCGCCGGTCGCACCCTCGATGACGTGGATGTAGACCAGCTTCAGCGCATTGAGATGATCGACGATGTAATCGAACAGCGGCTGCGGGTTGGAGTCGGAGACGTCGTTGGCCGGCGTCACCGGCGAAATGCGGATGCCGGTCTTGTCGGCGCCGGCTTCCGCGGCCACGACTTTCGATACCTCGAGCATCAGCCTGGCGCGGTTCTCGATCGATCCGCCATAGGCGTCGCTGCGCTTGTTGGTGCCGTCCTTGGCGAACTGATCCAGCAGATAGCCGTTGGCGCCATGGATCTCGACGCCGTCGAACCCTGCAGCGAGCGCGTTCGCAGCGCCACGTTTAAAACTCTCGATGATGCCGGGGATTTCTTCCAGCGCCAGCGCGCGCGGCTCGGAGATATCGGTAAACGTGCCGCCGACAAAGGTCTTGCCTTTGGCGCGGATCGCCGAGGGTGCTACCGGCGCGCCGTCATTGGGCTGCAGCGAGGTGTGCGAAATGCGCCCGACATGCCAGAGCTGGATGAAGATGCGTCCGCCCTTCTCGTGCACGCGGTCGGTGACCTTGCGCCAGCCGGCGACCTGTTCCTTGGAGTAGATCCCGGGGGTGTCCTGATAACCCTGGCCCTGCTGCGAAACCTGGCTCGCCTCGGTCACCAGCAGGCCGGCGGAGGCGCGCTGCCCGTAATACTCGATCGCCAGAGGGGCGGGCACCAGACCTGCGACCGCGCGGTTGCGGGTGAGGGGCGCCATCACAAGGCGGTTAGGCAGCGTGATCGGGCCAAGCTTGTAGGACTCGAAGAGTTTCGTCGGCGTGCTCATGTGTTGATTCCGTAGAAATTGCGGGTAGCGATGATTTGTGCATTGCGGTGGCGGGCGGCAAGCCGCCAGCTATCAGGATTTCGCAGCCTAGCCCCGCACAATGCCGGCGAGGGCCGCCGTCGGGAAATCGCTGTGGGCATTGGCGCAGGATGATTCGTTCAAAATCAGAAACACCGCAGCATAAGCAACTTCCCAGCCGGCGGCGTGACAGCGGAAAGGTTCTATCTTCGTTTGTCCCCGTCATTCCGGGATGGTCCGAAGGACCAGACCCGGAATCTCGAGATTCCGGGTTCATCGCTATGCGATGCCCCGGAATGACAACAATAGCCCGTCATTGCGATCCGTTGGCTTCTCGCAACGACAGGAGCAATCAATTCACTCCGAGAAAATCCCGTTTCCCGATTTCGACGCCGTTGTGGCGCAGGATGCCGTGGGCGGTGGCGGCGTGGAAGTAGAAATTCGGGAAGGCGAAGTTGTTGACGAATTGCTGGCCCTTCACCGTCAGGGTATTGGTCGGGCCGATCGGAAAGGTAACCTCGCGGGCATCGGCGCCCTCGAACTGTTCCGGCTTGAACGTCTTGATATAGTCGGCGGTTTTGGCGAGCCGCTGCTTCAGCTCTTCGAAGGTCTTTTCGGTGTCGGGCGTGGACGGCACCTCGCTATGCGTCAGCCGCGCGCAGCTTTTTCCGGCGAAATCGCACACCAGCTGGATCTGTTTACTGAACGGCAGCATGTCCGGATAGAGCCGCGCGCCGAGCAGGACCTCAGGCGCGATATTCTTCGCCTTGCAGTGCGCTTCGGCCTTGGTGAGGATTCCCGGCAGGCTGCCGAGGATCTGCAGGAACGCGGGAACGGTAGCGTCGTAGAAGGACATGGGATGCTCTTTCGGTTGGTGCTGTCATCCGGGGCATCGCGCAGCGATGAACCCGGAATCTCGAGATTCCGGGTTCGCTCGCGTTGCTCGCGCCCCGAAATGACGGCATATCAGTTTTTCCCGTCATTGCGAGCAATGAAGCGTTCGGCTGGTCGAAATCGTGTTTGCTACCGCACCACCGACGCGCCCGGCGCAAGCGTTTGGGCACGCGGGCCGCCGCGCATCCGCGCCAGCAATTCGGCGGTGGGCCAGGAATCGGCGGGCAGGCCGTATTTGATCTGCATCGCCTTCACCGCGCTGCGGCTTTGCTGACCCATGACGCCGTCGACCTTGCCGACATTGAAGCCCGCGCGCACCAGCAATTGCTGCAATTCGCGCAGTTCGGCGAACGGCAGTTGCGCGACCGGCGCGGAAGGACGGTGCATCGGCGGCGCGCCGGCGATGCGGGTAGCAAGATAGCCGGCGGTGGTCGAGTAGATCAGCGAGTTGTTCCACTCGGTATAGGCGGCGAAATTCGGATAGGCCAGAAAGGCCGGTCCGGTGCGGCCCATCGGCAGCAGCAGCGACGAGGCCAGATTGTCGTCCGGCAACGGCCGGCCGTCCGCGTAGGTGACGCCGAGTTGCGCCCATTTCGAACGCGGCAGCTGGATCGTCAGGTCGGCCTGGTCCCACGGAACGGTTTGCGGCACGCGCACTTCCTGCAGCCAGGGTTCGCCGCGCCGCCATTTCAGTCCGTTGGCGATGTAATTCGCGGTCGAGCCGATCACGTCGGCCGGGCTGTCCAGGAGGTCGCGGCGTCCGTCGCCGTCGTAGTCGACGGCGTAGTTGAAATAATGCGTCGGCAGAAATTGCGTCTGCCCCAACTCGCCGGCCCACGAGCCGACCATCTCCGTTGGTGTGAGGTCACCGCGGTCGATGATTTTCAGCGCGGCGATGGTTTCGTTCGCAAACATCTCCGAGCGCCGGCAGTCGTAGGCCAGCGACACCAGCGAGCGCAGCGTCGGCAGATTACCCATGTTGGCGCCGAAATCGCTTTCCAGCCCCCAGAACGCAGCGATGACGGCCGGCGGCACGCCGTATTCCTTCTCGGCCCGCGCGAACGCCGCGGCATAGGTTTTGATCTTGGCCTGGCCCTGCTGCATCCGGTAAGTCGCGGCCATGCGGCCGGCGAACTCGGTGAACACCTGCCCGAACACGCGCTGGCCGCGATCGCGATTGACGATGCCCTGGTCGTAGACCAGATACGGCGATGCTTCCGCGATCGTGCGCTGCGATACCCCGGCTGAAACGGCCTGCGTTTTCAGGTCAGCGAGGAAGCGGTCGAAAGACATGCCGCCGTGACAGGAGGCGCCTTTCTGGGCCAATGCCTGCTGCGCTACGAACAGGATCGCCAATAAAATGGCGACAGGAAAAAATCGCGTCGTTGAAAAATTTCGCATGCGGTTACCGGTCAGGTTTGACGAACAGGCGGTGCTTCTTTCTTGCCCTCCCCTGAATGGTGAGGGTCGATGGGCGAGCGGCGGATCGAAGAAAGCCCTCACCCCGCCGCTCTACCGGGCGACGCCTCACGTCGCCAAGTCGCGTCGACCCTGGGAGTGAGCTCGGTCTCGACCCTGCAGGGATGGTGAATGCAATCTTACAACTCGTGCGCATTGCCGGAAGCGAACGAGGCCACGCGGCGGGTGTTCTCGTCAAGCAGCAATGTGCAAGCATGGGGGCTAAAGCAGGGCAGGTGGATTTGCGGACGTGTTTCGAACGATAACATTCCGTTCACCATGAGGGCAAATCCCTGAATTCCTTTTTGCAAAACTACCTCCGCCGGCAAGGTTTGCTTACACCTTATGCCGCTTAGTCATGTTTGCGTGAGGCCCTCACCGCATGTAGCCCAAGCATTGCGGCGCAGATGTAGTTAGTGAAGCGTATGTATACCGCCCGCATTGTTGTCCTGATCATCGCGCTCAGTGCCGGGGGCGTTGCCGCATATCTGGCGAGCGGGTCCGACAACAAGGCTGCCCCGACCGCGCCGGCTGCCCAACTGCAAACCGTGGACGTGCTGGTTGCGAAGTCCGACATCGGCCTTGGCCAGACCGTGACGCCTGAAAATCTGCAGTGGCAGACCTGGCCGGCCGCGACCTCAAGCAACGGTTTCATTCGCCGCAACGAACGCCCCGATGCAACGACCCAGATCGCCGGTTCGATCGCGCGTACACCGTTCATCGCCGGCGAGCCGATCCGGGAAGCGAAGCTGGTCAGGGCCAATGGCTCCGGCTTCATGGCGGCGATTCTGCCCACCGGCATGCGCGCCGTTTCCACCGAAATCTCGCCGGAAACCGGTGCCGGCGGCTTCATTCTGCCGAACGACCGGGTCGACGTCATTCTTTCCAAGCACGAGAAGAACCCGGACCACGCCGGCCCATCCGACGTCGTCAACTCGGAAATCATCCTGAGCAATGTTCGCGTGCTCGCGATCGATCAGGCCCCGAAGGAAAAAGACGGCCAGAATTCGGTGATCGGCAAGACCGTAACCCTCGAACTGAAGCCCGAGCAGTCCGAGACGCTCGCCCGCGCGCGCCAGAGCGGCACGCTGTCGCTGGCGCTGCGCAGTATCGCCGATATCAACATGGTCGAAAACAGAACCGACGACGAGGGTCCCAAGCGCGGCGACAGCATCAGTGTGGTTCGCTACGGCGTCTCGAGCCCGACCACGACACAGAAGTGACCATGAGGACGTACGACATGAAATGCAGGGGAAATCAGCTGGCGATGCGAACCTTTCTGGTCCGCGCCCTGTCGTTTTCGGCGATCGCGGCGTTGACGCTCAGTCCGGTCTTGACGCCGGTGGTGGCGAGCGAAGCCGCGGTGCCGGTCGCCGCCGGCGCACATATGAAGGCACGCTTTCTTGCGCTCGGCATCGGCAAATCCGTGATCATCGACTTGCCACGCGACGTCAAGGATGTGCTGGTCGCCGATCCGAAGATCGCCAACGCCGTCATCCGCTCGCCGCAGCGCGCCTACATTATCGGCGAGCTGGTCGGTCAGACCAACGTCGTGTTCTTCGACTCCGAAGGCCAGCAAATTGCCGCCTACGACATCGCGGTTAAGCGCGATCTCAACGGTGTGCGCGCCGCATTGAAGCAAGCGCTGCCCAACGCGAGAATCGACATCGAAGGCGTTGCCGACGGCGTCATGCTGACCGGCTCGGTATCGAGTCCGGTCGAGGCCCAGCAAGCGGGGGATATCGCCGCGCGGCTGGTGGGCGGTGCCGACAAGGTCGTCAACTCGATCGCGGTCCGGGGCCGCGATCAGGTGATGTTGAAGGTGACTGTCGCGGAAGTGCGGCGGGACATTATCAAACAGATGGGCGTCGATCTCAGCGCCAGCATGAATTATGGCACCGCGGTTGTAAACTTCAACAACACCAATCCGTTCACCGCGAATGGCGCTCCGCTTGTCGCCAGCAACGGCACCGCCGTTTCGGCCCTGACCCGCGCCGGTCTGCCCTCGGTCACCGCGACCATGCGCGCGATGGAAAGCGCCGGCGTGGCGCGGACACTGGCTGAGCCCAACCTGACGGCGATTTCGGGCGAGTCCGCGACGTTCATCGCCGGCGGCGAATTTCCGATTCCGGCTGGTTATTCCTGCGATCCCACCACGCATGTCTGTACCACCCAGATCACCTACAAGAAGTTCGGCATTTCTCTCGACTTCACGCCGGTCGTACTGTCCGAGGGACGGATCTCCTTGCGGGTGATGACCGAGGTGTCCGAGTTGTCGACCGACAACGCGATCACGGTCTCACAGGCGCTCACCTCCACCACGACGAATTCCATCACCATCCCGTCGATCAGGACCCGCCGCGCGGAAACCACGCTGGAAATACCATCGGGTGGATCCATGGCGATGGCCGGACTGATCCAGCAACAGACCAAGCAGGCCATCAACGGGATGCCCGGTATCGACCAGGTGCCCATTCTTGGAGGGCTCTTCAGGAGCCAGGACTTTGTCAATAACGAAACCGAATTAATGGTTCTGGTGACGCCCTATATCGTTCGCGCGGTGGCCCAGAAAGACCTGTCGCGTCCCGATGACGGGTTTGCGCCCGCGTCGGATGCCCAATCGACTCTGTTGGCTCAGGTCAATCGGATTTACGGCATTTCCGGTCGCATCGAACCGGTTGGCAACTACCAGGGCAACTTTGGCTTCATCATTGACTGAGACGAAGCTGCCCGGCCAATGCGGGACGAGGAGAGAACGATGACAAGCAGAACACCGGATCGGCATCGAACCCTGCGCCTGCTGAGTGCGCTTGCGGGCCTTTCAGTCGTGCTGGGAGCTTGCACGCATACCGACGACGGGCTGACGGCGAGCGTTCCGGACGATTACCGCCTGCGTCATCCGATCGCGATCCAGGAAGCTGACCGCTCCGTCGTGATTTTCGTCGGTCACGAACGCGGCGGCCTGTCCGCGTCGCAGCGCGCCGACGTCATGGGACTGGCACAGACGTGGGTTCGCGAAGGTACCGGTGCGATTGTGGCCGAAGTGCCGGTCGATACGCCGAACGCACGGGCCGCGGCGAGTTCATTCCGGGAAATTCAGGCGGTGCTTGCGGCAGGCGGCGTGCCTCCACGCGGAATTACGCTGCGTCACTACCATCCGGACGATCCCCGAAATTTCGCGACGATCACGCTGAGTTATCCAAAAATTGCCGCGGTTGCCGGACCCTGCGGCCTGTGGCCGGAGGATCTCGGACCCTCGATCAAGGACCCGAGCTATTTCGAGAACAAGGATTACTACAACTTTGGTTGCGCCTACCAGCGCAACATGGCGGCGATGATCGACAATCCGTCGGACCTTGTGCAGCCGCGATCTGAATCCCCCGCCTACACGGCGCGGCGCTCGGAAGCCTTCGAGAAATATCGCAAAGGCAACCCGACCACGACGACCTATTCCGACGCCGACAAGGCCAAACTCAGCGACACAGGCAAATGATGAGGAACGCCCGTCGAAATCCCGAAGAGCAGCCGGACATCACCCCGCCGCACGCAGACGATTACATCGCTCCGGCGCCTCGGGTGTCGGTGCAGGCCTTTTGCGAGACGGTGGAAACCGCAGCCGCCGTGCGGTCGGCGGGCGAAGACCGCCGCCTCGGCAAGGCCCATCTCACCGTCCAGATGGGCGGCGTGGCCGGGGCCATCGAGGTCTATCGTACGGTGCCTACGCCGAACGTGATCATCCTGGAAACCGAAGACCGCAGCGATATCCTGGTGGGCCTCGATCAGCTCGCAACCGTGTGCGATGCCGGAACCCGCGTCGTCGTGATCGGCAGTGTCAACGATGTCGCGCCTTATCGCGAACTGGTGCGTCGCGGCGTCAACGACTACGTCATTGGGCCGGTCGATACCCTTGATGTGGTGCGCTCGATCTGCAGCCTGTTCTCGGCATCGGAGGCAGTCACCGTCGGCCGGATCGTCGCGGTCGTCGGCGCAAAAGGCGGCGTCGGCGCATCCACCGTCGCGCACAATGTCGCCTGGGCCATCGCCCGCGATCTCGCGCTGGATTCCGTTGTCATCGATCTCGACCTCGCGTTCGGCACCGCCGGTCTCGACTACAACAAGGATCCATTGCAGGGAATCGCCAATGCGGTGTTCTCGCCCGACCGGCCCGATACCGCATTCATGGACCGCTTGCTGTCGAAATGCACCGATCACCTCAGCCTGCTGGCGGCGCCGGCGACGCTCGAGCGGGTCTACGACTTCGGCGAGCAAGCCTTCGACGCGATCTTCGATACGTTACGCATGACAACGCCCTGCATTGTGTTGGACGTTCCACACCAATGGTCGGGATGGACCAAGCGCGCCCTGGTCGGCGCGGACGATATTCTGATCGTGGCCGAGCCGGATCTCGCCAACCTGCGCAATGCCAAGAACCTGTTGAATATGCTGAAAGCGTCGCGTCCCAACGACCGGACGCCGCTGTATTGTCTCAATCAGGTCGGCATGCCGAAGCGCCCGGAAATCAACGCGCGCGGCTTCGCCAAGACAATCGAGAGCCCGCCGATCGCTTCCATTCCATTCGATTCGCGAATGTTCGGCACGGCTGCCAATAACGGCCAGATGATCGCGGAAATCGCCGCGCGCCACCGCGCCACCAAGATGTTTCTGGAGATTGCGCAACTGCTGACCGGCCGCGGCGAGACCAAAAAGCCGCGGCGCTCGTTGTTGTCGCCAATCATCGAGAAGTTGCGGGCAAAGTAAGCCCCGCGCGCAGGGCCGCGGCGCTTCGCAAGGCGCAGGGATCGCGGCCGATGGAGCCGATGCCCTTCGCTAAAGGTCAATCAGCGCGCGACGGCTGCCACCGGTATGCCTTCCGGGCCGCTATGGGCATCATCCTTCCGGGACAACAATCGCTTGAGATAAGCGACATTCGCCGCCGCTTCCTCGGGCGGCCGGCCGGCCTTCACGATGCTTTCAGCCTCCGCGAAACGGCCCCGCAGGCCGACCACAAACGCCAGGTTCTGCCGCACGCGCGGATCCGTATCCGCGCCCTTGTACGCGCGGCGCAGCGTCTCCTCCGCTTTGGGCAGATCTTTTGAAAGCAGGTACGAAAGGCCGAGATTGGACAGCACGGTGGGGTCTTCCGGGGCGATTTTCAGCGCGCTCGCGTAGTACTGCCGTGCTTCCTCGTATCGGCCCAGTTCATCGAGCACAGCTCCCTGGGCCGAGAGGATCCGCCAATCGGGATCTTCGGGGGTATGTGCGTTGCCGAGAACGTCGAATGCCTGCTGGAAATTGCCATTGTCCGCCAGCGCCCGCCCGTAACCGGCAAGAAGCGCCTTGTCGCTGGGGTGAGCGATCGTGGCCTGTTCGAGCACCGCGACGGCCTGGGACCGCTGCCCGGCGGCCCGGAGCGCCTTTCCGTATTGTAACGCCGCGTCGGGATCCTTGGGATTGGCGCGATAGCGATCGCGATCAAGATCCAGTTCGCCCCGGGGGTCGGCGGCACGGTTTGCTTCGGTTTTCTCGCCCAGCGAGCCCGTGATGTCAGACATGCCCGCGCTGCAGCTGCAAAGCCCCAACACCAGGATCGCGGACGATGCCGTGCAGGCCAGAAATCTCGCGAAACGATAGTGGGGCAACTGCGCAAACATGAACTTCAACCTGGGGTTGGCGACTGGACCCCAGATAGCCACGGTAACCCTAAGTTCCGGTTAAACAGGCGGCGTGCTTCGGTTGCGGTCCTGGTTTGCGGGTCGCCCGCGCTGGCCGGCTCGACGTTTTGAGCGGGCCGTTCGATCTAATCGACGAATTCAGCGCCGAATTCGCAACCGATCCGCCATGCCAGCCGGCATCGGCGCTGGTCGCCTGTTGAGAAGGTGATGGTGAACTCAGCGGGAATGTCCGGATATTCCGCGACGACCTTCGCGCCGCCCCTGGAGACGTCCGTGATCACGCAGTCGCGCGGCAACAAGCCGGTCCCGAATTGGATCTTCGCGCCCCGTCTGCACTCACGACGCTCGCTTTTACGTCGATTCATCAGCATGTCGATCCTTCGCTTTGCTCGAGACGGTTCATCCGGCGTGCAGTTGCTTTAGAGAAGAATTGTTGGAATACGCCTAGCGGAACCCCTCGCAATGTAACGATTGTTTTTGAATTCTTTTTACCGAGTTGCCCGGAAGATTTCTCGAACGGCCGCGAACGGCTGCAAATGCCGGAACAGAAATCCCGCAGTGCCGGAATTCGCCGACGGATAAACCGATAAATCGATAAAGAGACGGCGTATCCGATCGGCGCGCTGAAACCGGGCCTACGCCGACCGCTTTGAGCCGGACTCGACCAGGGTCAATTTGCCGAAGGGCACGCCGGCTTTCAGAAGGCCTTCACGATAATGTGCGATGTCGGCCGGCGCTTTCCAGCGGAAATTCCGCAGGTGCCGCTCGACGGTCAGGCCTGGAAAGTTGCCGAGCAAAACCTCGGCCGCCTTGGCCGCTTCCTCGGTTCGCCCCGATTGCGCCAGCGCCGCGGCGCGCACGGCGAGCACCTGAAGATGATTGGGGTTCAGGTACAGGGCTTCGCGCGCCCAGGACAGCGACGCATCGTATTGTCCCAGCAAATAGTGGCTGAACGCGTTCAACGCCGCCCATTTATACCGGGGGTCGCTGTTGCCGCGCTGCATGGCGATTGAAAACAGTTCGATGGCCTGCCGGTGCTCGCCGATCACCATGTGGCATATTCCCAGCACGCCGCGGGCACCCATGTCGTACGGGTTCAACTTGACGGCTTTTTTTGCAGCCTCCATTGCCGCCTCGTACTGTCCCTCCATCGCATGCACATAGGACAAGATCGCAAACCCGAATGACGAACGCGGATCGAGCCGCACGCTGCTTTCGGCGAGATTCATCGCCTCGGTCCACAGCTCGCGCGTACTCCTGATCCAGCCATACTGCACGGCCTGCACCAGGACGGTGGCGAGATAGGCGCGGGCGATGGCGAGCGCCGGATCGAGCGCGATGGCCTCCCGGAAAAAGCCGATCGAGGCTTCGAAATCTGCCTTGGTGTGCCGGTAATAGTGCGAAAGCCCCCTGAGAAACCGATCCCACGCGGTCAAATCGGTGGTGGACGATGAGCGGGTCGGGGCAGAGGCCTCCGCGCGAAATATCTCCGGTGCCAGCGCGGCGGACAGATGCGTGGTGATTTCGTCCTGCATCGCGAACAGGTCGCCCATGTCCCGGTCATATCGGCCGGTCCACAATTGCTCGCCGCTCTCCGGAGCGATCAGCTCGGCGGTGACGCGAATCTTGCTTCCGGCACGCCGTACCGAACCCTGGATCAGGTAGGTGGCATCGATCTCGCGCGCGATCAGGCGGGTGCTGAGATTCTTGCCCTTGAACGAGAACGTCGAATTCCGGCTCAGCACCCGGTAGAAGGATTGCAGCGAAAGCGCGTGGATCAAATCCTCGGTCAGCCCGTCGGAAAAATATTCGTCGGTGCTGTCGCTGAGATTGGCGAACGGAAGCACGCCGACGATCGCCGTTCGATATTGAGCCGGCAGGTCCGATGTGTTCCTGGGCTCCCGGCCGCTTCTGTCGGCCCCGCCTGGCTCCCAGGTCCAGACATTGATCGGCTCTTCGATGTTCTTCAAGCGGTGAAGGCCGGCATCGACAAGGACGGCGCTGAGATGCTTGCTGGCCTCATGGTAGGCCTTGGCGGAAATGGCGACCCCGCCGGGAGCGGCTACCGCTTCAAGGCGAACGGCGACGTTGACGCCATCCCCGAACACTTCGTCCTCGTCGGCGATCACATCTCCCATGTGGACGCCGAGACGGAATTGCATGACGCGATCGGCGGGGAGGTGGCCGTTCCGTTCCGCCATCAGCGCCTGCACCGCGATCGCGGCCTCGATGGCGCCGACGATGCTTGGAAACTCCAGCAGGAAGCCATCGCCGGTGTTTTTGACGACCCGGCCGCCATGATTGAGAATGATCGGGTAGATCGCGCTTCGATGCGCCTTGAACGCAGCGTGGGTGCCTGCCTCATCGCCGCCCATCATGCGCGAGTAACCGACGACGTCAGCGCAGACGATGGCGGCCAGCCGTCTTTCCATTCTCCTGCGTTCCCATGTTTTAGAACCGGCAGATATCACGGTACGTGGTCGGCCGGCCGAATCCAATGATTTATAAACGCACTGTCCCCATGGAACCAGATCATGCAATCTACTCAGGATTGCCGGTGGTCTCGATGAAGCGCATAACGGGAGAATTCGAGGTCGCGGCGCGCCGCCCCGGCGACCGTCACGACGCCGGCTTTGGCCGGGTCTCGATCGAGGGCAGCGGCTCGCCCTCGATCTTGGCCTCGAACGAGCGCAGCCGCTGATAGATCGAAATCAGTTCGACGATCGTGCTCCAGGCGTTGACCAGGTACTGGAACGAGGTGCGGACCTGCGAGAACGCGTTCAGGATCTGGTTCATCGCACCCAGCGTGATCTTGCCGGCGACGATGGTCGGCGCCAGCAGGATGTAGGGAAACACGGTGTCGGTCTGTAGATAGACGATGCGGCCGATATTGAAGTACATGAAGTTCAAATAGAGCCTGAAGTAGTTCCTGCGAACGTCGGCGAACAATTCACCGAGTGTTGGTGGCTCGGCGCGGGCTGCATCGTCCTCGCCGAGCACGAGTTCCTTGCGATAGGCCGCTTCGACCCGCTGGTTGAAGAACTCGATGGCGGGCAGGCGGATGCCGATCAGCGCCAGCGCGCCGGTTCCGAGCAGCGACCAGATCACCGCGGCGAACACCAGCGGGTAGGGGATCGAGCCGATCAGGGGCAGCTCCGTGATATTGCCCGACAGCTTCACCAGCACCGGCAGGAAGGCCAGCAGCGTCAGCAGCGCGCTGATGAGGTTGACGCCGAGACCTTCCATGGTGGTCGCAAACCGCATGGTGTCTTCCTGCACGCGCTGCGAGGCGCCCTCGATCTTGCGCAGCCGCGGCCAGTTGGCGACGTAGAAGTCGTTCATCGCCGTCCGCCAGCGGAAGATGTAATGGCTGACGAAGAACCGCGTCAGCACGCCGACCACAACCGCGATCAGGGCGATCCCGGCGAAGGTCGACAATTCGCCGTAGAACTGCTCGATCGGGACCGACGCCGGTTTCGCCAGCGCGGCCTGCACCAGGTTGTAGAACGGTCCGTACCAGCTGTTGATGGCGACGCTGACCTCGACCTGGAAGTACGAGGTGAACAGGATCAGCGCGGAACCGATGATCGACCAGGGCGCCCAGGGATGCGGCGAATAGACCATCCAGGCGGCCGCGAAGATCGCGACGCACAGCGCGAAATAGAGGTCGAACCAGAGCTCCCGTGGCGACCAGAACATCGCCACGCCGACCACCGGCGGCGCCGACGAGCCCAGGAGATTATCGGCGAAGCCATACCAGAACGCCATCGCCACCGCCGCCCAGGCGATCGCGGAGAGGAAGAACAGCTTGGGCCGGGGGAAAAATGAAACGAACATGCGCGGGGTCCACTCTCGTCGGGTCGGAGGCTTTACGGCACACTGGTGTATGGGGCGACGGACCCGAACACCATAGGGCGTGGCGACAAGGCGATCCGCTGCGGCCGGGGGGTGCCGACTGGCCCTGTACTTCGCTCGCGGGAATTGGGATGCTTTGGCGCCATCAGGGGGCGCTAGCCGTGAAACTCATTCGCCGCCACTTCCTTGAGCTCGCCGGGATCTCCGTGACGGCCCTTGCCTTGCCGCGACGCGCCGCGGCGGCCGGCTATCCGGAGCGGCCGGTGCACATCATTGCCGGCTTTTCCGCCGGCGGCGGGGTCGACATATCGGCGCGCCTGATCGGCCAATGGCTTGGCGCGCGGCTCGGCCAGTCCTTCATCGTCGAGAACCGCCCGGGGGCCGGCGGCAATATCGGCACCGAGGCCGTCGTGCATGCGTCGCCCGACGGCTACATGCTGTTGCTTTCCACCGTCCCCAACGCGGTCAACGCCACGCTCTATGACAATCTGAAGTTCAACTTTATCCGCGACATCGCGCCGGTCGCCGGCATCATCCGCGTGCCCATGGTCATCCTGCTGCACCCGTCGGTGCCGGCCAGGACGGTCCCCGAACTGATCGCCTATGCCAAGGCCAGTCCTGCCAAGGTCAACATGGCCTCGGCGGGCTTCGGCAGCGCGCCGCACATGGCCGGCGAACTGTTCAACGTCATGGCCGGCGTCAGCATGGCGCACGTGCCCTATCGCGGCCAGGCCCCGGCGCTGACCGATCTGATCGGCGGCCAGGTGCAGCTCTTGTTCGCGACCACGCCCGGGACCTCGGACTATATCGCCACCGGCAAACTGCGCGCGCTGGCGGTGACCACCGCGTCGCGGATCGCGATGTACCCGGAGTTGCCGACGATCGCGGATTCCGTGCCGGGCTACGAAGCCAGCCAGTGGTACGGTCTCAGCGCGCCGAACAACACGCCCGCCGATGTCGTCGCCACGCTCAACCGGGAGATCAACGCCGCGTTCGCCGACCCCGGAATGAAGCAGCGCTTCGCCGACATCGGCGGCGAGCCGCTGGCGGGCTCGCCCGACGCGTTCGGGAGGCTGATCGCGGAAGAGACCGAAAAGTGGGCCAGGGTGGTGAAGTCGACAGGCATGAAACCGGAGTAAACCCATGACCGATTCCGAAAAAGCCGTAACAGTCATCGAAGCCCTCAAGGCGGCCGAACGCGAGCCGGCGCAGACGGCGTTGCCGATCCTGAACGGGCTCGTGGGACTGGTGCAGGGCGACGGCAACCAGCCGCTGGAAGTCGAGGAGGCCAGGTCCGGCGCCTTCATGGCGATCTGCGAAGTCGGCAAGGCGCTGCACCGCGGCCAGCCCGCCGATAGCCTGTGGGCCTCGGCGATCGCGGCGGCGGAGAAGTGGAAAGCGGTTGCGGGGTGAGGGTGGCGTGATGGCTGCGAAATAAGCGCGTAGCCCGGATCAGCCAAGGGGTCGGCGCGAAGCGCCGCCCGATGGCAGGCTCCGCGACATCCGGGGTTTTCATTTTGCGGCGATCCCCGCGCCTCACAAACGCTGCTTTTTCGCCGGCCATTGTTTCCTGTCCAGCCGCTCCTGCTGATCTGCCAACGTCCGCCACGCTGCTTCCATCCTCAGGAAGGTAAGCTTCGTGTCGTCGTCTTCGCAGCGCCTGGCAAGGAAGGCACAGTCCTCAGCGTTATCACGGAAAATATCAACCAAACTCATAGGCGCTAAATGGCGAGGGTTTACCTTGCTTGAAGGGGATTGTTCCATGAAATGTTCGTAAGCCCGTGGGGCGGATTGGCGGAACGTAATCCGCCATTCTTCGACCACAAAATGGCGGGTTACGCCGGAGCCTGCATTCGGGCCGCGCTTCGCGCGGACCCGGATGGCTAACCCGCACTACGGGCTGCGCGTGCCAGGCGATGAATTTCTCCAGAACATCCGTTCAGGCGCCGGCGCTTAGGATGCAAGAAGCTCCTTCAGCTTCGCATCGATAAAATCGACGTCCTTCGGATTGGTGCCGGGCCCGCCGGCGAAGTGGCCCCAGATGGAGGGAACGGGGACAAATTTGGCGTCCGGCATATGCGCCACCTCGAACTCGCTGTCTTCAGGCGGAAAATACAAGTCGGTCTGGCCAGGCATGACATAGGCTTTGGCCTTGATGGCGCGGAGAGCCGCCTTGAAGTCACCGTTGTAGAGTTCGTTGTCGGCGATGTCGCCGTTCTGCCAGGTCCATAGCATGGTCAGCAGATTGTTCGGGTCCTTCGGCAGGAAGAACCCTTCCCAGAACGCCACCAGAAAATCTTCCAGCGAGGAGTAGCCCAGTGCCTCGATATCCAACCTCTGGCGGTAGAACGCCTGCGAAAAACCCCAGCCGGCATAGACCCGCGCCGCCGCGCGCAAGCCGCGTTGCGGCTTCTCGGTGTACCAGCCTTCCTTCCACGCCGCATCGGCGGTGAGCGCGGCCTTGACACCCTCCAGGAAAACGAAATTGTGACGCGAGCATTTCGCCGACCCGCAGAATGGCGCGATCAGGTCCATCATGTTGGGATAGAGCGCGCCCCAGTGGAAAGTCTGCAGTGCGCCCATCGACCAGCCGGTCACCAGCCGGATATGCCCGATGCCGAATTTTTCGGTGACCAGACGGTGCTGCGCGCGCACGTTATCGCAGGCCGTCACCTGGGGAAAACGCGGGCCGTTATAGGGTTCCGGCGTGTTGCTCGGTGACGATGACAGGCCATTGCCGAGCATGTTCGGGATAATGATGAAGTATTTCTTCGGATCGAGCGCGCGGCCGTCGCCGACCAGCCACTCGTTGTCATAGTGCTGGCCCGAATACCAGGTGGGATATACGATGACGTTGTCCTTGTTCGGACTGAGCGTGCCGAAGGTCTTGTACGCGAGCTTGCAGTCCCGCAACGTCGCGCCGCGCTGCAGCCTGACGTCGCCCAGATTGTGGATTTCGTAGTCGAGACCCATGGCGAACTCCCTTGTTTCTATTCAAGCCGGAAAAGCGGAGCCCTGATCTTCCTCCGAAACAAAGGAAAGGGTTAAGCTGCTTTCAACGCCATCTCGATCGGGCTGATGTCGCCGACGGCGGGGTGGCGACGGGTTCGATGATAGAAGCCCTCGATGTAGGCAAAAATATTACGCGAGGCCTCCTTGCGCGTTGAATGATGCCGAGCAAGCGCTCCGCGCCGGATGGCAGCGCACCGTCGAAACCGCCGCCAGCTTCACTGCGTTCTATGGCGCAGTTGCGCGGCAAGGCGTATGCTTCAATGGAGCGCGGAAGTCCTGCTGCTCCTCCCGCTCTATGACGAGCGCCCATGATGCATGGTCGCAGCGGTCGCGATCCCCCAAAGCAGCTGCTGGCAAAGGGAGGAAATTGAAGTGCGCAAGATCATTGGAACTGCAGCGTTTGTAGCCATGATGTTATTCACGGCATTGCCGGCATCCGCCCAAAGGGATGGTCCCTACGATCATCCCTACTGCCTGCAATACGGAGAACTCGGCCTTCCCGGGTTGTGTTATTTCACAAACTACCGGCAGTGCCAGGCCTCGGCCTCCGGGACGGGTACGTATTGCGGCACCAACCCGCGATTTGCGTATGGATGGCAACAGCCCTACGCGCGACGCCCGTATCGTGAGTGGTGATCGTTCCGGCGCTTTTGCGAAGTGCGTTGAATAACGCCGGTGAGGGACGAACTCGCAGCGCGTAGGACGGATTAGCGAAGCGTAATCCGCCGTTCTGCGAAATGGCGGGTTACGCCGGAGCCTGCATTCGGGCCGCGCTACGCGCGGACCCGGATGGCTAACCCGCCATACGGGCTAGGACGAAGCAGCACAGCGTGCTTCGAAGCCTCGACCTAGTTCAGCTAGGCTGACCGCGCCCAGTCGTTCGACTAGTAGTGCCTCAGCGTCGCGTAAGGCGTTCCCCACTGCTTCGTTGACGACCTGTTCGACTGCGCAGTCGGGATTGGAATGTTCGTTGCCGATCGCGAAGATCCTTGGGCCACCGACAGCGCGGTGGACGTCGAGCAGCGATACACGCTCAAGATCGCAAGCGATAATCCAGCCGCCGCCATGCCCCTTGTCCGAGCGGACGTAGCCCGCGTCCCGCAGCCCAGCCATCGTGCGGCGGACCACGACCGGGTTGGTCCCGAGCATCGCAGCGATCGCCTCCGACGTCATTGGCCCGTCGTGTCGCGCCATATGGAGCAGCACGTGCAGCATCCGGGAAAGACGGCTGTCATTTCGCATAATCCGGTCTTTCGCATGTCCTTCACGGTTGGCAAGCGCCCACAGTCACGATACTTATTAAGTTACATGATTCGCGGAGTGGATGAAATGCGAGAGTTCGAAAATCCTGATCACTGGGACGTGGCGGCGAGCCACTATCAGCGGACCGCGCATCCTTTCACGGCACGCTTTGCAGAGGCGGCGCTCGCGCGCGTGGCGCTGGCTCCCGGGAGCTTCGTGCTCGATGTGGCGACCGGCACCGGTGCCCTTGCGCTAGCGGCGGCGCGCACAGGAGCAAGGGTGCTGGCGACCGACTTTTCGCCCGGCATGGTGGCGTGCGTCGCCGCCGCAGGGCTGCCCAATGTCGAGGCCCTGGTCATGGACGGACAGGCGCTGGACCTGCCCGACGCGAGTTTCGATGCCGTCTTCTCGATCTTCGGCGTGATCATGTTCCCCGATTGGCGCAAAGGCCTTGCGGAGATGCAACGGGTTACGCGGCCGGGCGGATATGGCGTGGTCGCCACTTGGCAAGACCGGGGTGCGGCGACCTTCCTGTTGCTTGGCCAGATTCGGCGGAAGCTGTTTCCCGAGCGCGAAAGTATGGCAATGCCTGACGCGGTGCAGGCGTTGAGCGATCCTGAGGATTTCGCCCGCGCACTGATCGCGGCGGGCTATCGCAATTCGGAGATCGAGAGCGTGACCCAAGACTATATGCTTGATGTCGCGGCACTCGACGAGCCCGATACGCTGTTCGGGATGTCGCCTGACTGGACCAGTCTGAGCGATGCGGACAAGGCGGCAGTGACTGGCGAGGTTCGGCAAATGGCCGGTGATCGAGCGGTTCTTCCGATCCCGTCTACTGCACTAATCGCTGTGGCGGAACGCTGAGGATCAACGGGACCCACTATCCTCAACTCTGCCGCAAGGCGTGCTCCAACCGACGTCCGCCCCTTCGAATCGATTCCCCGGAAGCCGACTGAGCGTAATCCATCAAACATCGCCGCCCACCAACGGGACCACGGAAGCGTCATCCGATATTTCAACGGACCGACATCTGCTTGGCCTTGGAGAATCGGAGCAGCGCGTGGGATAGGTTGAGCCCGTTGCCAAAAATGCAAAGTGTCAGCTATGCCAGATTCAAAATCGCGTGCGCGGGTCGAGCGAATGCTCCGTGGCGATATGCGGCCTGATGATCTTACCCACCTGTTTTTGTACGCACGCGATCGGTGTGATGGCCGCGAGTCGGTTCAGGAAATCGGAGACTTTGTCGCACATCACGCCGAGCGCAATAAAGGAATTGTTACCGAATCGACTCGGGAGTGGTTTGCAATAGCCCGATTCAGCGCAGTCGTATTTACCTTAGAGGGAACCAAACCTCTTGACCCCGAGAGATTACCCGCAGTGACGCCTTCCTTCTTGTCGGCCACGTTGCGGCGTATCGACAACAAGCAACTAAGGGCAATGAGCGGGCTATCTAGAGTGGCGGCTCGGAAAGCATTACCCGCTCTTTTAAGAATGTTACGCCAAAACGCGGACGGCACATATTCCGCCGGCCCGGTCTCGGGACAAAACGAAGTCGCACTGCTACGGGGACTTTCCTCTGTAATAATCGCGAAGGCTGCCTTTGACGGCGATAGGCTGTTTGCGGATTTTTCCGCAACACTAAAGAGCAATGCCCTGGTTATTAAGAGCGAGACCGACGCACTATCTAAACTCCAGCCGGTAATTGAACTTTTTGCAATCGCAGCGATGCATAACTGCAGGATTCAGATGGATGACGGTTCGCAGATAGTTTTAAAAGCCGCTCCTTCTGATGCTGGGATTGACGTGAATGCCGCCATACCGACACACAAATTGAAGGACGGGGGCGAAATTTTCCTCTCGTCGTCGATTTTTAAATCAAAAATAAATCCAAAAGAATTTTGCGAGCCCAACCTACTGGAATCAAACTGGTCCGGAGAGATCGAATTGAGTTCATCTGGACGGTTGAGTCTACTCTAGCGCGTAGGATGGGTTGAACCCATTGCGAAATCCATCAGAATCAAAAACGGCAAATGATGGGGTAGCGCTTCGCTCACCCATCCTTAACACGCTAAGTGTTTTGAAGCCGTCATTGCGAGCCAACGGGTCGGCGCGAAACGCCGCCCGATGACAGGTTCCGCGAAGCAATCCATCGTGCAGGTTTGCCAAAGCTGGATTGCTTCGTCGCTTTTGCTCCTCGCAATGACGAGAAAGGGGAGCAAGCGTAGCCCGGATGAGCGAAGCGATATCCGGGTTTCATTTGCGTTGACCCCGCATATCGCGGAGCCTGTCATCGGGCGGCGCGCCTCGCGCCGACCCGTTGGCTCATGCGGGCTACCGGCGACGACCACAGCCGCCCCCCGCTCACCCCACCCCTCCCATCACATACGGCTTCAGCATCGCATAAATCATGCTGTGGGTCGGCGTGGGTATGCCGAGCTGGCGGCCGAGGTCGGCGACCTTGCCGCTGAGCCAGGGCACTTCCAGCCGGTTGCCTCGGTCGAGATCGAGCGCCATCGAGGCCTTCATGGCGGGCGGCGTATGGCCAGTGAAATCGAGAATCTTGTCGAGTGCGTCGGCGGGCAGGGCGACGCCTTTGGCGCGGCCGACGTCGATCACTTCCTGCCAGGCGGCGAGGAAAATCGGGCGCAGGTCGGAATCGTCGCGCAGCTTTCCGATCGGCTGGCGGGCCAGCGCCATGATGCCGGCGTTGCTGGCGAGCAGGATGAACTTCATCCAGAGGTCGGTGAGGATCTGCTCGCTCAGAGTCGCGTCGAAGCCGGCCTTGAGGCACAGCGCGAGAAACTTCTCGGCCCGCTGGCTGCGCCGGCCGTCGAGTTCGCCGAAAATCATGCGCATGAAGGTGCCGACCTGCGTGATCACGCCGGGCGCGGTGATCGAGGCCGAGATCTGCGCCACGCCGCCCATCACGGCGCTCTTGCCGAGGATCGGGATCAGCCGCTCGGCGGCGTCGATGCCGTTCTGCAGCGGGATCACGGCGGTCTCAGTGCCGATCAGCGGCCTTATTCGCTCGCCCGCGCTTTCGACGTCCCACAGCTTCACGCAAAAGAGCACGATATCGACTTGGCCGATTTCGGCGGGATCGTCGCTGGCGCGGGTCGGCGTGAGATGAACGTCGCCGCGGGGGCCGTTGACTTTCAAGCCGGCGCTCTTCATCGCGGCGAGATGCGCGCCGCGCGCGAGGAAGGTGACGTCGGCTCCCGCCTGCGCCAACGCTGCACCAAATCCGCCGCCGACTCCGCCGGCGCCGATAACCGCGATCCGCATCAAATTCTCTCCTTGAAGCTCGTCATGCCCGGTCTTGTGCCGGGCATCCACGTCTTTGCCGTACCTTAGGCAAAAAAGGCGTGGATGGCCGGGACGAAGCCCGGCTATGACGAAATTGGATTATTTTCCGGTGGTTGGAAAGAGGAGGCTGAAAATACCGGTTGCAATTCCGGTGCAAAGATTTTCCCGTTCGTAGTTGCGCCAACAAAATCTATAATCGTTGCGGCACGCCCAAAGGGGGCGTCCCGCCACGGGAGGCTGATGCCGATGCCTTCGGGTCCGAAAGCGAAACTGCGCGCGCGGATCGCCTTCGTGTGCCTGTTCGTGGCCTTTGTCGGGCTTTCGATCGGGGCCTATTACGTCGGCGATCTCGGCAGGTTTCTGCCCGGCACGGCCGCGCGTGAAACTCATTCGGCATTGCGGGCCATCGGCGATCCCGGGCGGATCGATGCGGCGTCCGGGCAGCATCCCGCCAATCCATTTCAGCAGCTGCTGGCCATGGCGACCAGGGCGGCCGATGACGCTGACACGGCCAGCGAAAAACTGTCCAGTGAAGTCGAGCGGCCGGCGATCCCGGGGGATATCAATCTGGGCACGGCGAGCCGGGCTGAGCTCGATACGCTTCGCGGCAATCTGAAAACCGCGGAAGCCAACGCCACCGCCTTCATGCCGCGCTACGCCGCGCTGCTCAAGACCGAGCGCGACACGGTCGAAAACGACGCCCGCGCGCTGCATGTGGAGCAAGCGAGCGCCGGCAAGCTTCTGGACCAACTCGATCGGCGGCAGGCGGAAATGACGGCTCTGATGGCCAGGCTGGTGTCGGCGCGCGCCGAGTTCTACGGCGCCTACGAAAACTATGTCGCGGTGCTGGCCGGGGAGTTCGGCAACTACAAGGTGGTGGACGGTCAATTCATCTTCCCGTTTCAGCGCAGCGTCGACCGTTACAATGTCGCGGGCCATGCCATGACGGTCGCGGCGAGAAGCGTCGCCGAACTGGAACAGGAAAGACAAAACCTCAAGCGGTCGCAGCAGGCGGCATGGCTGCGATTCGTCAACGGCCAATGACGCGATGCCGGCGGGCCGGGGGTGCTGATTTGCCCGACGGGCGTGCTTGCCGATTTCGTGTCCAGCCCCTTTTGAAAAAATATTTCTGATTTTCAGAAGGCCCAAATCAGTTGTATGTCTCTTGCGTCCTGTCCCACTCAGAGGGGCGGCTCGCGACGTCACGGACGCGGGGCGGGATGCGGTGGACGCGGCGGCGCGCTTGACGGGCGTGGCTTGCAGCGGACGGCGAAGACGTGTGGTCCTGACGCCCCGACGCTGGCGTCAAGTTTGCGGAGCGATCCGCGTAACGACGGTGGCAAGAAAGCCGATCACCGGGGAGAGCACGGTATAAGCCGTAAACCATTGCGTGCGGGAATGTCGGGTGATTTCCGATGGCTCGCTGTGAATACTCGTGTGCATACTTACTACCATAGCGCACACGAGGCTGCGGGTGCATCGGGCGCCCGGCATTCCCCACGCCCTCTGTTTTCAGGGCGGAGATTTTTGAGCAAACCTCGGGCGCACTGCGTCGCGAGATCGCGAAGGTGTGTCCGGATTTCACGGCCGTCATTGCGAGCCAACGGGTCGCGCGAACGCGCGCCCGATGACAGGCTCCGCGAAGCAATCCACTCTTACTTTCTTTCTCGCTGATCAATGGATTGCTTCGCTGCGCTCCCAATGACGGTCTTACAATTGCTTGCGCCTTGGCTGTTTGAAAAATTGAATCCGATATGGACGGTGCCCGCGCCAGGAGCTCTTCACCTCTCCCCTTGTGGGAGAGGTCGGATCGCATCGTCAGATGCGATCCGGGTGAGGGGTTACGGTCTCACGATAGACCGTGACCCCTCACCCCAACCCTAGAGAGCGAGCTTCGCTCGTCTCGATCCCGCAAGGGGAGAGGGAGCTCACCGCCGATGCCGGGACACTGATGGTTCACTTCAAGTGCGTGGCGGCATCAATCATCGGTCGCGCCTTTGAGAAAGACAATTCGAGCGGCTACAATGGACTGTGCCGGGCCGGGTTATCACGGGAGAAAAAACTTCATGATCGAAAAACGTCTAGACAATTCGCGGCGGAAGCTGATGTGCGCCATCGTTGGCGGCGCGTCGGCGGGGCTGTTGTTTCGGATTTCGCGGACCGAGGCCGCGGAAAAAATGACGCCGCAGCAGGCCGAATATCAGGGCACGCCGAACGGCATCTACAGCTGCGGCATGTGCACGCTGTTCGAGGCGCCGAATTCCTGCAAGGTGGTCGAGGGCGAGATCAGCCGCGACGGCTGGTGCAAGGCCTTTGCGATGGCGGATTGAGTGTGCCCCTTACCCTCCCCTGGAGGGGGAGGGTCGACGCGACTGAAAGGAGCGGCGGGGTGGGGTGGCAGTCTATCGTTTCGAACGGTGCCCGAGTTGAGAGACTGTCACCCCACCCCGTCTCGCATCTTGCTTCGCGCGATGCGAGCCGACCCTCCCCCTCCAGGGGAGGGTAAGGCGCCATCACACCCCTCACAACTCCCTCGCATTACTGAACGCGAACGACGACACCCGGCGCGTGTTCTCGTCGAGGATCAGGGTTCGCGTGATCGGCGGCTCGGCGCGCTGGCTGCAGTTTTCGCGTTCGCACAGACGGCAGTTGACGCCGATCGGCGTGCCCTCGGTTTTTTCCAGATCCATGCCGGTGGCGTAGATCAGTTTCGAGGCATGCCGGATTTCACACCCAAGCCCGATCGCGAAGCGCGGCTGCGGCTGCGGGTGCGGCGCCACCGGCCGGCGCACCATCTGCGCGATCGAGAAGTACCTCGCGCCGTCCGGCAGTTCGATGATCTGCTTGAGCAGCCGGTCCGGCGTGTCGAAGGTCGCGTGCACGTTCCACAGGGGACAGGTGCCGCCGAATTTCGAAAACGGAAAGGTGCCGGAGGAGAATCGCTTGGAGACGTTGCCGGCATTGTCGACGCGCAGCAGGAAGAACGGCACGCCGCGCGCGTTGGGCCGCTGCAGCGTTGTCAGGCGATGGCAGACCTGCTCGAAACCGCTGTTGAAACGCTGCGCCAGTACGTGGACATCGTAGCTCAGCGCTTCGGCGGCGGCATGGAAGGCCTGGTAGGGCATCATGACGGCGGCCGCGAAATAGTTCGCGAGCGTAATCCGGTAGAGCCGGCGCGGGGTTTCGTCGAGCGGGCCGGCGCGGCCGACGATCGCATCGAAAATTCCGCTGCATTCGGCAAGCCCGGTCTGGAAGCCGATCTGGAACGCGCGGCCGGGGCCATCGACCAGTTCCGAAATCAGGAGTTGCCGGCGATGGCGGTCGAACCGCCGCAAGGTCTCGCGCATGACGTCGACCGGCATGATGCGGGTGACAACAGAATGCTTTTCGCGCAGGCGCGCGCCGAGTGCGGCGAACAATTCTTCGGACGCCACATCCAGTTCGTCGCGCAGGGTTTCCGCCGCCTGTTCGAGTTCGGGGAAATAATTGCGGTTGGCCTCGATCAGGTCGCGGACACGCTCGACCGGATTGGCCTCGAAGCGCGTGCCCTCGTCGCGGTCGGCCATTTGGGCTGCGACCAGGGTCTCGCCGCGGCGGGCCTCGGTATAGGCGGCGTACAGCCGCTGCAGCGAATGCGTCACGCCCGGGCACAATTCCGCAAGGTCGCGCAACTCCTGCTTCGGCAAATCGATCTGGCGGAACAGCGGATCGGAAAAGATCTCGTTCAGCTCGGCGAAAAACCGGTCCTCGTCGGCGGTGGCGAGGTCGCGCAGATCGAGGTCATAGGTTTCCGCCAGCCGCAGCAGGATCTGCGCCGTCACCGGCCGCTGGTTGCGCTCGATCAGGTTGATGTAGCTCGGGGAAATGCCGAGCCCTTCGGCGATCTGGGTCTGCGACAGCCCCAGTTGCTGGCGGATCCGCCGGAACCGGGGGCCGACAAACAGTTTCTTGGCGGAATCACCGGCCATGGGCAGCCTCCCTCATTTCCCACCGCCCCCACCGTCATTCCGGGGCGATGCGCAGCGTCGAACCCGGAATCTCGAGATTCCGGGTTCGTGCTTCGCACGACCCGGAATGACGGCAAAAGAGCATATTTTGTGACAAACATTACAAAGTGACATCTATGACATGTACGCATGTTACATGACATCATCATTAGAAGGCAAGTCATCTATACGAATTGAGAAGTTTAGCGTTTAGCTCTCGACACGTTTCGCAATGCACTGTCACGAATGTCGATTGGAGAATTGAAATGTCGCAGACCTTTGAACAGCTGGTTCCCGCGCCCGCCGGGCGTTTCGATGGCATCAGCCGTCCCTACAGCCCGGCCGAGGTAGAGAGGCTGCGCGGTTCCGTGCCGATCGCCTACACCCTGGCCGAAAAGGGCGCCAATCGGCTCTGGGAATCGCTGAAGAGCGAGCCCTTCGTCAATTCGCTCGGCGCCGTCACCGGCAACCAGGCGATGCAGCAGGCCCGCGCCGGCCTGCCGGCGATCTATCTGTCGGGCTGGCAGGTCGCCGCCGACGCCAATACCGCGGGCGCAATGTATCCCGACCAGAGCCTTTATCCGGCCAATGCCGGCCCCGAATTGTGCCGCCGCATCAACCGCACCTTCCAGCGTGCCGACCAGATCGAGCACTCCGAAGGCGGTGCCAAGATCGACTGGTTCGTGCCCATCGTCGCCGACGCGGAAGCGGGCTTCGGCGGTCCGTTGAACTCGTTCGAGATCATGAAGGCCTATATCGAGGCCGGAGCGGCCGGCGTGCACTTCGAGGACCAGCTCGCGTCCGAGAAGAAGTGCGGCCACATGGGCGGCAAGGTCCTGATCCCGACCGCGGCGCATGAGCGCAATTTGATCGCGGCGCGTCTGGCCGCCGACGTCTGCGGCACGCCGACTTTTGTCCTGGCGCGCACCGATGCGGAGAGTGCAAAACTGATTACCGCCGATGTCGATGAGCGCGATCGCGAGTTCATCACCGGCGAGCGCACCGCGGAAGGTTTTTATCGGCTCAAGCCCGGCACGGGTCTCGCCCATTGCATCAAGCGCGGCATCGCGTTCGCGAAATATGCCGATCTGCTGTGGTGGGAGACCTCGACCCCGAACCTCGAGGAAGCAAAAGAGTTCGCCGAGGCCGTGCACAAGGTCTATCCCGGCAAGATGCTGGCCTACAATTGTTCGCCCTCGTTCAACTGGGAAGCCAATATCGACAAGGCGACCATCGCCAAATTCCAGCGCGAAATCGGCGCGATGGGCTACAAGTTCCAGTTTGTCACGCTGGCGGGTTTCCACTCGCTCAACCACGGCATGTTCGAACTGGCGCGCGGCTACAAGACCGAGGGCATGGCGGCCTACTCCCGCCTGCAGCAGGCCGAGTTCGCGTCCGAGAAGCACGGCTATTCGGCGACGCGCCACCAGCGCGAAGTCGGCACCGGCTATTTCGATCTGGTGTCCACCACCATCACCGGCGGCACCTCGTCGACCACCGCGCTGCACGATTCGACCGAAGCCGCGCAGTTCAAGAAGCAGGGTTCGGAAATCCACGTTCAGGCGGCTGAATAAAGGAGGCTATCATGACGAGCGGCAGCAATTTCTGGGTGATTGGCGGCGAGTTCGGTTCGATGAACTTCCACACGCTGGTGGAAGGCTCGGCCCAGGTTCAGGGCCCGTTCAAGACCCGCGCCGAGGCCGAGGACGCCTGGCGCAGGGTTTCGGAAGAGAACCGCCATAAGGCCGGCGTGCGGTTTTCGATCGTCGAGGAGCCCAATCGCGTACCGGCCTGAGGTTTTCTCAGGTCCGACTGACGGCTAAGAAACGGCCCAAGGACGACCGCGGTCCCATCCGGACATCCGGGTGGGGCCGCTTGCGTCTCATCTCCTCTCCCGCTTGCGGGGCAGGCCCGGCTGGGGATGCTTGACGAGAAGGGGTTGCGCGACGCGAGGATGACGCGGATAAATGCTCCACCCGTCGCGCCGATGGCGGCCTATGCTTCCCCGCAAGCGGGAGAGGTGAGAAGCAACCGAAGGCGTAAGCCTTTGGGAACAAACGGCCTTTGCGGACAGCGTGGTTGCTGATAGGTTAAACGCAATCCGAACCCCTTAGACAAAAGGCCGCCAGCTTATGTCAGACGCGCCACATACCGGGAGTCATGCCGCCAGCGAGACGCGTCCGATACGCCTGCGCGATGCGCTTCGGCAGGCGCGGATCGAGGCGGCCGATCGCACCGGCGTGGTCGTCGACCTGCGCGATGCCGAAGTGGCTCGGCTTGAAATTCTCAACGAGGCGCTCGATCCCCTGTTCGCGCAAATACCTGCTCAGGTCGATCTGTTCGATCGCGGTATCAGCCAGGGCGATACGCCGCGGCTGTGGGTCGACGTCGTCGCCCATGTCGTGATGGGACGCGACAAGCGCATTTATCGCTTCGTGCAGGACACCCGTTTCGGCCGCATCGTGATCGCCGAATCCCACGATGCCATCGTCATCGTCGACGCCGTCACCGATTATGTCGCGCGCCGCATGATCGAGCGCGAACACGCGCTGGTCGCGACGCCGGCTGCGCCGGAACCGGTCGTCGTCGAAAAGCCGCGCCGCGGCGGGTTCTGGATCTTCGCGCTTGGCTTCATCATCGGCGCGCTCGCGCTGTTCGGTCTGGCGCTGTTCGCGACGTTACGCAATTTCTAGGCATGCACAATCTCTCACCGTCATTCCGGGGCGCGCGAAGCGCGAACCCGGAATCTCGAGATTTCCGCGATGTGCAATTGCAGATCTGAGGTCTGGTCCGGCCTGTCATCGGGCGGCGCGAAGCGCCGACCCGTTGGGACCATCCCGGAATGACGGTAACGGTTACATCAGCGTGGTCCGCCGCAATTCCCTCACCCGCATCATCTCATCGATACCGCACACGGTCTGCTCGCAACGCCATGCCGCGCCATCGCGCTCGATCGAAAACAGATTGTAGGCCGCGGCGGGATAGCGGCCATGCGCGAGTGCCGATGCCGAAGGCACGCCGATCGCAGGTATCGGGCCCTGCGGCCCGTCGATCCAGATCGTCGAATGAACATGATCGTGCCCGTGCAGGATCAATTCCACGCCGTGTTGCAGCAGGAGCGCGCGCAGTTCGAAGGAATCGGTCAGCCGCTTGGCGCGCGAATCCGAGCGCAAGGGGTGATGGACCAGCAGCACGCGAAATGCCTGTTCGGAAGAAAGCCCCGCCAGCATGCGTTCGAGCGCATCGAGCTGGGGGCGACCGAGCCATCCCGTCGCCATCAGCGGTGGCGTCGGGACCGCCGACGATACGCTGATCAGCGCCAGCGGGCCGCGCCGGCGCAGAGAAGGCAATATGACGCCGCCATCGGGCACCTCGTCGCCGGCGAGGTAATTTCGCCAGGCTTCCGCAAATCGATGCCGGGTGGCGCGCACATAGGCGTCGTGATTGCCGGGGACGACCGTGACACGATCCGGTGCGCCGACGCTTTCCAGCCATTTCAGCGCCGGCGCGAACTCGGCCTCCAGCGCCAGGTTGACGAGATCGCCGG
This sequence comes from Bradyrhizobium erythrophlei, assembly GCF_900129425.1. Lineage (NCBI taxonomy): Bacteria > Pseudomonadati > Pseudomonadota > Alphaproteobacteria > Hyphomicrobiales > Nitrobacteraceae > Bradyrhizobium > Bradyrhizobium erythrophlei. The sequence goes on from NZ_LT670817.1 coordinate 1,452,407, forward strand.
TGATCGCGATGTGATCCGGGCCTTGCGCCTGCAGGTCTGACACCAGCGCATCAAGCACGTCGCGGCGATGGAATTTCCGGCGATTGCGGATCCAGTTGAGATAGCCGAGCGCGCGCTTGCCGGCGAGATCGGCAAGCCGCGGCACGGGCAGCGGCGGAAGATGCGGATCGGACAAATGGGCCAGCGTGAATGCCGCCATCAGTTGCATCCGACCGGGTCGCCCGTGGGACGGCGCCGCTGCACGATCATCTCGTCATATCCCGTGAAATCCTGCAATGTATTGGCAAGCCGGCAGCGGTGACGCAAGGATCAAACGAGATGTCCGGACATCGGGGATTTCAGTGGCGATGAACCTGCAATCCCTGCGAAAGCTCGTCGAGCCGCTGCTGCGGCGGCTGTTTCACCTCTATTGGCGGTTCGCCCGCGGCATGACGCTCGGGGTCCGCGCTGTGGTGCTGGACGGCGACAACAGGGTATTTTTGGTCAAGCACAGCTATGTCTCCGGCTGGCACCTGCCGGGCGGCGGTGTGGAGGTCGGCGAAACCTTCGGCGATGCGCTGCGGCGCGAACTCGCGGAGGAGGGGCGGATTGAAGTGCTGGGCCAACCGGCCCTGCATGGCCTGTTCTTCAACAGCCACGCTTCCCGCCGGGACCACGTCGCCGTCTATCTGGTCCGGCATTTCAGCCAGGATCGCCTGCCCGAACCCAATCACGAGATCGTCGCCTGCGGCTTCTTCGAGGCTGGCGCGCTGCCGGCCGAGACGACTGCGGGGACCCGTCTGCGGATATCGGAAGTGCTCGAAGGCAAAGCGCCGATCACAACCTGGAGTTAGGCCCTTGAGCTTCGCTCCATTTGGCGACAAGCTTGTGGGAGCACCGTGCACCGGAACCAAGCGATGCGATATCTGAAGGCTGCCTGTGGCTTCCTTTGCTTTCTGGTGTTGGCCAGCAACGTATGGTCGATGTCGCACTGGAACGAGGCCCGCGGCGTTTACGACGACGTCTGCTATCTCCGGCAGGCGCATCTGTTCCAGAAATTCGGCATTGACGGGTTGGATACAAATATCTCCCGGGACGACGATCATTATCTGTCGGAAAAATTGAGGGCGATAGCTTTCCCGACCTGGAGCGATACTACCACGGCTCCCTGTCACAACATGATGCCGGCGACAAATAAGCTTGTCATGCAATACCCGCCGGGCACGGGCTTTGTGCTGGCGCTGTTTCCGCAAGGATTTCAGGTCATCCCGCTCTACGCTTTGGCGACTGTCATCATCTTTGGCTTTGCGTCGCTTGGGATTTTTTATGCGCGTTCCACGGCTGCAATTCTGTTGACGACGGCCTTTGGCTGCCTGGCGATCTACCTGATGATCAATCCGACCAAGGCGAGCTATTCGGTGGCGCCGACGATGGTGGTCTGCGCGCTGGCGGGTTTTCTCACCGCCAGGCTCTTCTCCACGGAGCAGCGGCGTCGTCGCCTGCTTTTGACCGGCCTCGTCGGTCTTTTGATTGGCGTGGCCATCAATTTCAGATTGTCCAATTTGTTTCTCGCGTCCGGATATTTTTTATTCTTCCTCGCTTCGTTTTCATTTTACCGGAGGCTGGAGTCATTTCTGCAGGGCGCCGTGTTCGGGGCCGCGTTCTTGGCAGGCGTGGCGCCGACCCTACTTGCGAACGCGATCAACGCGGGCGGTCCTTTCTCTACGACGTACGGCGGTGCCGACACGACGGCCCCGGATTTCAGTTTCAGCGTCATCTGGAGTTACGCCGCGGACCTGCAATTCGCGCTGCTGCTGCTCGCGGGTGCGTGGACCGTTGTGATCCTGCTTTCCAGCACCGGCAACGGCATAAGGCAAACGGCCCTTGTCGCGGCTGGAAATCTTCTGGTGAATCTGGCCTTCTTCTTGAGCCATCCCGTCTTCACCCCGTATTATACGATCCCGATCGCGATGCTGTCGTTGTGGAGCCTGCTGTTTGCCTCGCTGATACAGCCGGCGGAAGCAGTGGACGATAATCGCCTTGGACAGGCGGCCAAAGCCTGATCATGCTATGAGCGTTGAGTCGGCGGGCTTGATCGGGCAGGCATTTCACGAATGATACCATCATCGACGCGGGTTGCGGTTCTGGTGCCGTGCTTCAATGAGGAAGCCGCGGTCGCCACCGTCGTGGCCGATTTTCGCAAGGCGCTGCCTACAGCCGAAATCTTCGTCTACGACAATAATTCGTCGGATCGCACCATCGCGGTCGCGCGCGCCGCCGGCGCCGAGGTGCGCAGCGAACGCCGCCAGGGCAAGGGCCATGTAGTCCGGCGCATGTTCGCCGACGTCGACGCCGATGTCTATGTGCTGGTCGACGGCGACGCGACCTATGACGCCGCCAGCGCGCCACGCATGATCGATACGCTGCTGTCGGATCATCTCGACATGGTGGTGGGCTTTCGGGTCGATCAGGTTCAGGCCGCCTATCGGCCAGGCCATCGCACCGGCAACTGGATGCTGACCAGCTTCCTCTCCTCGGTGTTCGGCCAGGCTTTCAAGGATATCCTCTCCGGCTATCGGGTGTTTTCGCGGCGCTTCGTCAAATCGTTTCCGGTGCTGTCCGATGGTTTCGAGATCGAAACCGAACTGACGGTCCATGCGCTTGAACTGGCGCTGCCGGTCGCGGAAATCGAGACACCTTATTACGCCCGACCGGAGGGATCGTTCAGCAAGCTCAACACCTGGCGCGACGGCTTTCGGATCCTTGCCACCATCCTGAAACTCTACCGGTCGGAAAAGCCGTTGCGGTTCTTCACCGCCATCGGAATATTTCTGACGCTGGTGTCGGTCGGCCTCGCGATACCCATCATCGTCACCTACCTTGAGGAAGGCATCGTTCCCCGGCTGCCGACCGCGGTTCTGTCGATGGGCCTGATGATTCTGGCAGTGCTGTCGGTGTCATCGGGACTGGTGCTCGATACCGTGACGCGCGGCCGCCGCGAGATGAAGCTGCTGGCCTATTTGTCGCAGGCCCCGATCAACAGGAACTGATACGGCAAGAATTTGCCGAGGCGGGCGATGGACCGCGCCTTCGCCAGATGCTATCCCGCGCGTAACCATGAGCGACCTTTCTCTGACAATACTGCCCGAAACCGCCAACGACGCGCTGCCAATCGAACGCCTGCACGAGCGCACGTTCGGGCCCGGCCGTTTTGTGCTGAGCGCGTACCGGATTCGCGAACACGTCGATCATCTGCTCGATCTGTCATTCACCGCCCGGATCGGCACGCTGCTGGTAGGCTCGGTACGTCAGTTGCCGATAATGGTCGGCGATACCAAGGCCTTGCTGCTGGGGCCGCTGACGGTCGAGCCGCCGTTTCGCGGCCGCGGCGTCGGCCGCGCGCTGCTCGATCGCGCGCTGAAGGATGCGAGAGCGAAGGGGCATCGCCTCGTGCTGCTGGTCGGCGACGAGGCCTATTACAGCCGCGTCGGCTTCAAGGCGGTTCCGAAGGGCCGCGCGAGCATGCCGGGACCGGTGGATTACAGTCGCCTCTTGGTGGCGGAGCTCGTCGACGGCGCGTTTTCAGACGTCTCGGGGGCGATCCGTCCCGACTGGAGCGTGGTGCGATCGGGAGCATGATCCTGGCGATCAATCCGATCGAGACATTCGCCTCTCAGAAGCAGGTCACGCGCTCGGCGGCGATGTAGCCCAGCAGCAGTCCCACGCCAAACAGCAACACCATTCCCGCAGCGGCGAACTCGACCCCATGCATCACCAGCGCACCGCTGCCCCCGCGGCCGGCGGTTATCCGTCGCGCCAGCCCCTTTGCGGAGACCGCAATGATGGCAATGGTTGCGACGGTGATCGCGGTGCCAAGCCCCATCACGAACGTGGCGGCGATGCCGGCCCAGAACAGCCCCTGTGCCAGCGCGAACACCAGAACCAGAATGGCGCCCGAACACGGCCGGATGCCGACGGTTAGAACCGCGCTGAAACCGCGCCGCCACCCGCCGGGACCGGAAAGTTGCGAGGGCTCGGGACCATGCGAGTGTCCGCAATGCTCGTCGTGCACATGGCCATGCTCGCGATGCTCCGCATGCTCATGTCCGGACACACGGTCGCGAGCGACAGTGGCATGCGCAGGGCCGCGGTCATGGTGATGATGTTCGTGACCGCCATGATCGTGCGAGTGATGTCCGTGATCATGATGAAATGCAGTCGCGTGCGCCAGGACCGGCGCAATCGTTGGCGCGGATCTGCCGTAAGATGATTGCAGCGCCCGGATCAAGCCGCCGCCCTTGCTCCAGACCAGCCGGACACCGAACGCGGCGATCAGCGTGTAGCTGGCGATCTCGATTGCGCGCTCGGCGCCGCACATGGTCTTGGCGGTGACGTTGAGCAGCCAGGCGCCGATGCCGACGATCAGCACCGCGATCAACGACTGCATCAGCGCCGAGACGAACGACAGCACGATGCCGCGTCGCGCGGTCTCTTCATTGGCGACAAGGTATGACGAGATCACGGTCTTGCCGTGGCCGGGGCCGGCGGCGTGGAATATGCCGTAGGCGAACGAAATCGCCAGCAGCGTCCAGACCGCGCTGCCGTCGGCCTTGGCGGCGCGAATGGTCGCCGACATCTCGCGATAGAATTCCGATTGCTTGGTCATCAGCCAGCCGACGATACCGCCGATTTGCGCGTCGGGAGCGGCGGGCGGACCGCCGAACGGATTTTGCGCCAGCGCGCTCCGCAGCGCGCCATCGACGACAATGGCGACGGCCATGATCGCCAGGCAGTTCAACGCCGTCTGTCGGTTGGTTTTCATGCGCGCGATCCTCAGGGACAATCGACATTGATCTTGTTGGCGAACATTGCGCCATAATTACTGTTGCTTCCGTTCAGAAACGAGGCCTCGCCAAGTTTCTGGGCGGCGGCGGCTCCGTCGTTCGGCCGCTGGATCGTCGTGGCGCAGGCGGCGGGCGCGCCGACGAGGCGGATCGGATTTTGTTTCTGCAGCGCGAAGTCGACGAAGTAGGTTGGGTCGAAGATCTCCACGGCGAGTTGTTTGGTCTTGATCGGGGTCTTGAACGGGAGCGTGAAGTGCAGCACCAGGGTTGAATCCCGGTATTCGAGAAAGTAGTCGGCCGGCTTTTGAAACGGCTGTTTTTGGCCATTGACCTTGGCGAAGGTGAAGAAGCCGTATTCCTTCAGGGAGTCCATATTGGTCTGTGCCAGCGGGGCTAGTTCTTCGCGGCTATAGGTCCCCTTCTTTTTGGCCGCGATGCCCTGCAACGCATAGGTCGAAAACATGTCGTCGAACGTCCAGGCGTGCCGAATCCCGGTGATCGAGCCATCGGCAGCGAAAATCAGTTCGCTCGCCGCGGTGACCCAGACGTGCGGATGGGCCTGCGCCGCACCCGAACTCAAAGCGAGCGCCGCTGAAGCTGACAGCAGATGAAGCAACAAACGCATCAAGGCGTTCACGTTCACCCCCCATTGGCTCTGCCAAGGGCGCTCGCAAGCGGACCTTGACTTGATTGGCTGTCCACCGGTCCCGGCGCGGCCGAGCCTTGCGCCTCTCATATCTTCTTCGAGATGCCGAGGAAGAAGCCGCGTCGCGGCCCGAATTGCGGCGCGAACACGCCGATGCCGGATCCATCCCTGATTTCGTAGATCGAGTCGAACAAGTTGACGACGTCGAAACGAACGGTCATCGGCTTAGGGTCATTCGGCAGCAGGAATTCGCGCTGGATGCCGACATTGACTTGCGTGTAAGACGGCACCATACCGATGTTGGCGTCCCCGTCGCGCAGACCGCTGCCATAGATTGCGTCGGCGCTAAGCTTGGTCCCGCACCACGATAGCCCATCGGCGCCGAACGTTTCAGCGACAGTCGCAGGCCGGCCGCAGAACTGATAGACGGCCCCCGCCGAAGCGGTGACGAACTGGTTGTGGTCGGTATAGACAAAGTGCGACTGGATGTACTGAAACTCGGTCAGGCCGCCGAGATCCGCGAGTGGCGTCGAATTGTCGAATAGATACTGGTTCGACACCACCTGGCTCGCTCTCTGCTGGGCCACGGCAACGTTGGCATAGGCCTGGAAGTTGCCGCTTTTGTACTTGGCGTGGAATTCGATGCCTTCGTTGTATCCGTTGGCATAGTTGAATGCGGTCAGCACGTAGGCCTGGCCGAAGAGGCCGTTGTCGAGGAGGTCCGTCGCGATCTTGTAATAGGCGTCGACTCCGAGTTCCAGACTGGAGCAGTCTTTCGCGCCCGCTGACGAGCATCCGAACGGAATTTTTTGATCGACGCCGGCATCGAAATAGTGCGAGCGCTCCGGCAAGACGGGGTCGTTGGCCTGGCCGGCATTCGGTGCTCCCGTCGTGTTGTTGAACAGGCCGATGTTGGCGGGGGCTGCTTCCACGAGTTCCGGCGGCGTGAAGTAGCGCGCATAGCCGGCATGGAAGGTCGTATTCTCGAACGGCTTATAGGTAAAACTCAAGCGGGGGCTGAACTGGTTAGCGCTCACGAATTGATACATTTGATCGAAGCGCAAGCCGGCGTTGATCGTGAACTGGTCGGTGACCTTCCACTCGTCCTGAGCATACACTCCCATCAGCACGCCCAGTTTCGAGACGTTGTCGGTTATCGTCTCCGGCGCACCGTTGTCCGAGCCGTCGCATACCATGCAGGGTTCGACCAGCGACGAATTGCCGACGAATGCCTGCTCGGCGCTGACTGAGAAGCCGGCGCGGAGCGTATGGGTCGAATTGAGCTTATAGGAGCCGTCGCCCTGGATGCCATTGGTGTAGGAAGTGCGGGTAATATCCGAGGCGACGCCGTTCAGCAGCAGATCTCCGGTCGGGTCCGGCAAGAAGTGCAGATCGTTGTAGCGGGTGAAATAGGACAATTGCCCGTCGAAGCCGTCGACTGATTTCTGCACCGACAGCACGCCAAAGTGAGTGACCTCCCACTGATTTTCGTTGAGCAGCGCTGAATTAAAACTGGTGCTGCCGAACGCGTTGGTGACCGGGGGATTCCCGTTCTGCCCGACCGGTTGACCCGGATTGTTGGGAATCTGAAAGTTGTTGTTCGAAGTGCCGGCGATCAGGCTGACCCGGGTGGTCGGATCGACGAACGCGGACATGTAGGCGAAGCCCCTCTCCTGCTGTGAGAAATCGTGGATCGCGTTGTACGCAGGCGTCGCATTTTCAAGACCCAACGTGTTCTGCAGATAGCGGCCGGTGAAATAGTATTGAACGCCGGCAAAGCAATCCGCAGAAACCGGCGGCGCCTTGACGGAGGTTGGCGCGGTCGTGGTTGCAGGGCAGGTGCTGCCGAATGTGCCGCCATATTCGACGCTCGGCGTAATGGTGCCGTGACTGCCGCCGTACACGCTGGCGGTGCCGCTGTTGTTGAAAAGGTCGTTGCGGGTGGTGATGTCGACGAGGCCAACCGTGCGCAGCCCGAATTCGGCCGGCAAGGCACCGGTGACCAGTGCCATGCTGCCAATGAAACTGGTGTCGAAGATGCTGCCGAAACCGGTGAGCCCGTCGGGCATCATCACCCCGTTGATCCGGAACTGGACGTTGGCGTGATCGTTGCGGACATGCAGCGAGCCGCTGACGGCGGAATCCTGCGAAATCCCGGGGGCCTGCAGCAGCACCTTCTCAACCGACTGGTTGGTGCCTTGCGGCAGATCCTGGATGGTGTCGTGGCTGATGGTGTCGGAGGTCGTGCCGATGGTTGTATACAGATCGTTGCGCTTTTGATCGAAGACGTTGCTTTTTGCGGCAAGCTGTGCGGCTGGCGAGATCGGCGTTGAAGTCGCGGTGGTCGGCGTTGTCCGCGGAGATACGGCGCGCCGCGCGATCGCGCTCGGCTTCGGTTTCTGCCTCGGTGTCCCTGCTACTTGCTTCGGCGCTTCAACCACGATGTCAGGAAGCGCCGTGGTGCCGTTACCGGCGGGTGCTGCGGTCTGCGACATCGCGGCGCCGCCCAGGCCGAGCAGCAACGACGCCGAACCGGAGAGGAGTAGAGTACTTCTTGCAACAAACGTCATTAATCCCAACCCTGAAAAGCCACGGCCTGATTCGTCGTCGACGAATTCGGAGGGGCCTGCCGTCGACATGCAACGGACCGATTTCTAGTTATCCCGATGGACCGGCCACGTATGACGCGGCGATCGCTCAGGGATGACGAAGCAAATTCAGTCAGGAGATCGGGGGAGCGCGAGGCTGAAAGGCAACGCGAGTAGAGTTCAGATGAACGAACTCGGCATCGGTGGCCAGATATGAAAATTCCACGGCCTGCGGAATTAGCAGCAGCGGTGGTGTTGCAAACAGGACCGTATTCGCCATGGCGATAACGGCGCAGATCGCGCAACCGTCGTTCGGCTGCTTGCCGGAATCGCGATCGGGGGCCGGCGCCCGCTGATCGGGTTGACTAATTGTATTCGGTGAAGGGACGCCGTTGACGTGAGCAGCATCGGATAACGCCTGGCCGGATTGAATCGCGGGCGCCGCCTGCGCGGCGATCCCGTGGAAATGTCCGAACGAAAACGCAAACTGGAACGCGAGCGCAACAAGCGCGAGCCGCGTGCCAAGCCTGATGTTCGATCGGAACCACTTCATGCCGATAAACGCCCCACGCCGGCGGGCCAGGTTTTCCCGGCCGCCCCGACGTTATAATATAACATCAGGAATTGCCACAGCGTGTCAACTGCGGTGAATCCATGCGGCGGCGGAATTCGCAACGTCTGTGTGATTCACGCAACGTCCGTTGACGTGAGGTTGCGATCAGCGCCCCTCGCGCAGCCAAGTGGCGGCGAACGCGCCGAGCAGCAGCAGCAAACCGATCAGGCCGGCGAACATGGGCAGCACGCCCACGCCTTTGACGACGCTGGCATCGCGCATCTTCACGCCCATCCAGCCGTCACCGTGAAACACGCTGGACGCACGCACCGGCACGATGCGCGGAAGATCGACGCTCGAGCCATCGACGACCCGCCGGACGTCGCCGCCGGTGGCCTGGGCCAGTGGTTTGAGCGTTTCGGTGGTGGAGGTGACTTCCGAAAACTCCTTCGGGTTGGTCGGGCCGACATTGACCAGCGCTTTCAGCGTGCCATCGGTCGCCTGCCACAGGCCCAGCTCGTTCGCGGGTATCGTCGAGCGCCAGGTTCCCGGCTCGCTTTCGCTCAACGTCAGTTCGCGCGTCGCCCCGGCCGGCGAAGTCACCGTCACCGGCGCGACGTTGTCCGCCATGGTCTGGCGCAGCACCACGAGGTCCTTGCCCTGGACCTGCAGGCGTAAGGCTTCTTCGTCGAGGTCGGGCTGCTTCATCAGCCAATGCGACATTCGCCGCAGCAGGTCGAGATGAGGCCCGCCGCCCTCATAGCCGCGCGCCCACAGCCAGATGTGATCCGACAACAGCAGGGCGACCCGGCCCTCGCCGAAGCGCGACAACAGGAGCAGCGGTTTGCCGTCGGCGCCGGTCATGACCGGAGGAGTGGTCGCGTTGCGCGTCTCGACGTCGCGGAAGAACCGGCTCCAGTGCGGCGGCTCGAAGCTGGATCCTTCCAGTCCGCGCGTCACCGGATGGCGTTTGCCGGCATCGCTCAAATGCGCATAGAACGGCTTCTCGGTGACGCCGACCGGCTCGGCCGGCAGCACCGAATCCAGCGGCGTGCGCCAGATACTCGTGCTCGAAGCGTAATCGGGACCCGCCGACACCAGTACCGCGCCGCCGGCGCGGACGTAGCGCGCGATGTTGTCGAAATACGCGATCGGCAACACGCCCTGGCGCGCGTAGCGGTCGAAGATGATCAACTGGAATTCGTTGATCTTCTGCTGAAACAGTTCGCGGGTCGGAAACGCGATCAGCGACAATTCATTGATCGGCGTCCCATCCTGCTTTTCGGGCGGACGCAGAATCGTGAAATGCACGAGATCGACGCTGGCGTCGGACTTCAAAAGGTTGCGCCAGGTGCGCTCGCCGGAATGCGGCTCGCCCGAGACCAGCAGCACCCGCAATTTGTCACGTACGCCGTCGATCGCAACAACGGCGCGGTTGTTGACCGGCGTCAGTTCATTTTCGAGCGGAGAAGCCTCGATCTCGACGATGTTCGGCCCCTCGTGCTTGATATCGACGTCGACGTTGACGGTCTGGCCGCTCAGCACGGTGCGTTCGTTGATCACTTCGCCGTCGCGGCGCACCACGACCTTGGCGCGATCGCCGCTGACGCCCTGATCGTCGAGCCGGTAGGTGAGGGTCTGGGCTTGTCCGACGATGCCGAAACGGGGTGCGGCGGTAACCGCGATGCGGCGGTCGCGTTCGTCCTTGCGCCCTGTGATCAGCGCATGCACCGGGGCCTGGAATCCCACCGCGGCCGCGTTCGCGGGAATGTCGTGCACGCGGCCGTCGGTGATCAGGAAAGCGCCGGCGACGCGGTCGACCGGCACGTCTGACAGCGCCGACGACATTGCACCGAATAATTTGGTGCCGTCGGTTTCGCCGTCGGCCTGGCCGGCTTCGACCACGCGTACCTCCAGCCCCTTGATCTTCTTGAGGCTGTCGACCAGCGCCTCCCTGGCCTTTTCGGTCTCCTGGGTGCGGTTGCCGAAGTTCTGGCTGGGGCTTTTGTCGATCACGACGGCGGCCACCGACGACAGCGGCTCGCGGTCCTCGCGGGTAAATGACGGATTGGCCAGCGCCAGCAGGATTAGCGCCAGCGCCGTTACCCGCACCGCCGCGCCTCGCGCCCGGCCGAGCAGCAGCAATCCGGCGATCAGGACGATGGCGGCCGCCGCGAGCCAAAGCACGATGGAGGGAACAAGCGGCGTAAACGCGATGCCATACTGCATATTGCGACCCTATTGCCCCAGCCGCTCGATCAGCGCCGGCGCATGCACCTGGTCGGCCTTGTAGTTTCCGGTCAGCGTGTACATCACGATGTTGACGCCGGCACGGAAGGCGAATTCGCGCTGCCGCGGCTCGCCCGGCGTAAGCGGCAGCATCGGCTGGCCGTCGGGGCGGATCGCCCAGGCGCCGGCAAGATCGTTTGATGTGATGATGATCGGCGACACGCCGTCTCCGCCCCGGGCCGGCCGCGACGCGGCCTCATCGTCATCCTCGCGCGGCAACGTCTCGACCCAGGTCTGGCCGGTGTTAAAGCGGCCAGGAAAATCCCGCAGCAGATAGAACGTCTTGGTCAGCACGTGCTCGCGCGGCACCGGTTCAAGCTCGGGAACGTCGAGCGAGGAAAGGATATTGCGCAATGCCAGCATTCCCGGCGTCTGCGACGCGCCGCCATCTCCCGGCGGCGCCTCGATGGCATCGCGGGTATCGAACAGCACGGTGCCGCCCTGCTTCATGTAGGCGTCGATGCGGTTGATGGCGTCCTGCGGCGGCTTCGCGGCACCTGGCACCACCGGCCAGTAGATCAGCGGAAAGAATGCCAGTTCGTCATGCGCGGGATCGACGCCGACGGGATCGCCGGCTTCCAGCGCGGTGCGCTGCGCCAGAAACAAGGTCAGTCCGGACATGCCCGCTTTGACGATGGAATCGACGTCGGCATTGCCGGTGACGACGTAAGCCAGCCGGGTTTGCGAGGTGGCCTTGATGGCGAAATCGTCGCTGCCGTCGGCACGGGATGGCGATGGCGCCCCCAGCATCGTGGCAAACAGGAAGGCGAAGACCAGGGCGGCCGATACCGCGCGCCGCCGCAGCAACGCCGCGAAGCCGGCGCCGAGCAGCGCCACCACGATCGCATCGATCAGGAACAAGGCCAATGACGACGACAGCAGCATGCCACGCAAATCCCGCGGTTCGGCGTTGGTGTAACTGGCGCGCCGCGCGCGCAAGCCCGAGGTATCGAGCGGCGCGATACGGTCGGCGGCCGCCAGCGTATTGACCGCGAGCGGACCGTCGGCCGGGCCGTAGAACCCAGGCGGATGATCGGGTGTCGCCCGATCCCGGAAGTCGGCGGGCAGAGGCTTTGCGGTCGAGGGCGGCGGCCCGAACGAACCGAAACCATCGAGAATGTGCAACGGCGCCACCGTTTCCGCAGCGGCTTGGCTGGCGACGCCGGCACCGGGATTGGAGGTATAGCCGGACATGTCGACGATCCGCCGCAGCATCTCGACGAAGCTGCCGGACATCGGCAGATCGGACCAGCGCATATCGGCGCTGACATGAAACAGGCTGACCACGCCCTTGCCGCGGCGTTCGCCGGTCACCAGCGGCGTTCCATCTTCCAGCGAAGCCCAGCTTTTGGTGGCGAGCACCGCGTCCGGCTCGGCGAGCACCTGCCGGTTGACCGTGACGTCCTTTGGCGCGGTCAGACCGGCGAACGGTCCATCGGCCGCGAACGAAGCGAGATGCTGCGGTTTTTCCCAGGTGAGACTGCCGCCGAGACTGCGTCCGCCGCGGCGCAGCTTCACCGGCACCAGATCGTCGTCGGCTTGCGCCAGACGCGGCCCGGCGAAACGTACCAGCACCCCGCCTTGCTCGATCCACGCACTGATGCGCTCGCGGATCTCGGGCGACAGCGTGCCGACATCCGCCAGCACGATCATCGGCAGCTTCTGGTCGAGAAATTGAGTGATCGCCTGTTGCGGCGCGCCGCGATCGCCGAGCCGCACATCGGCGAACGGAGCCAGGGCGCGGGTGAGGTAGAACGTCGACGCCAGCAGCGGCTGTGCGGTATCGCTGCTCGATCCACTGACGATGCCGATCGCGCGCCGCCGCCATCGCTTGTCGAGCAGTTGTACCGCGCCCGCGGATCGTTCGCCCGATATCTCGAGCCGCGCGATGTCGTTGCGCAACTCGACCGGAAGGTCGAACGCCGCTTCGGTCTCGCGATCCTGCGGCGCAAAGGTGAAGCGGGCCTCGCCGATCGGTGAGCCCTTCAGGTCGAGCGCGCGCACGATTCCGGCAGCAACGCCGCCGCCATCGGCCCGCAGCACCTTCACGGTCATCTTCGCCGCGGCATTCTCGGCCGCAACCAGGGCAAGCGGAGGTGGGGTGCCACCTTCAAAAATCGTCAAGGCACGATCCCCGATCGTTTTGCTCAGTCCCTCGAGGAATTCCGGTCCGCGCCCGGTATCGACGCCATCCGAAAGCCAGGCGATTTCGCAGTCGCCGGTCGCCTTCAGGAAACGCTGGATCGCGGGCAGGGTTTCAACCCGCTCGATCGAATAAGGTTTTGGCGTGAGCTGGCGCAACGCCACCCGCGCGGTGCCGCCGGTCATCAAGGTGATGTCACGGGAGGGCTCGGACAGCGGCACCAGCGCAACGCCGCGGCGGTCGTTGTCGGCATTCGCGATCAATTCGTCCGCGGCCTTGACGCGGGTATCCCAGCTGGAGGCTGCGCTCCAGCCGTCGTCGAGCAAGATCACCAGCGGCGCGCGGGAGCCGGCAAGACCGGTCTGCGGATTCCAGACCGGCCCGGCGGCCGCCAGAATCAGCAACGCGGCGGCCAGCAGGCGCAAGGCGGTCAGCCACCATGGCGTACGCGAAGGGGTCTCTTCCTTCGGCGCGATGTCGAACAACAGCCGCGTCGGCGGAAACTCGATGCGCCGCGGCCGCGGCGGCATCACCCGCAACAGCCACCACAGCACCGGCAGGCTCAACAGCCCCAGCAGCAACATCGGTTCGGTGAAAGACAGCGGCAGTCCGGCCATCATGCGACTCGTCCCGCTTTCACCGTCGCGATGCGCGCGCTGCCCTTGCTCACCATCATCCCGCTGTGCAGGAACAGCAGCAGTTCGGCGGCCGAGCGGCTGGTGGTGTGGGTCGAGAACAGCCAGTCGAGCTTGTTGGTTTCGCCGCGAATCTCGTCGCGATGCAGCGCCACGCGGGCGACGTAGTCGCCGGCCCATCTTTCCGCCCGGCCCGCGGTGATGATGCCGCCGCCTTCCGGTTCGACAAATTCGATCCGGCCGGAATAGGGGAAACTTTCTTCAGCCGGGTCGACGATCTGGACCAGTGCGCCATGCGCACCGGATGCCGACAATCCGGCAAGCATGTCTCTGATTTCAGCGATCGGCGACCAGAAGTCCGACAGCACCACGATCTCGGCCAGCGCCGACGGCACAAAGGCCGGCGGCAGGCTGAGGCGTGCGGCGTCGTCATGCAGCATCGCCTGCGCCATCTTGTCGACGACGTTACTGCTCGCGGTCGGGTTCATCAGGCCGGGAATGCCGACGCGTTCGCCGCCCGCGACCAGGAGTTCCGCGAGCGCGAAGGTCACGATCAATCCGCGTTCCAGCTTGGAGTCGCGCGCCTGTCTGGAGGCAAACGCCATCGACGGCGAGCGGTCCGGCCACAGCCACACCGTGTGCGCGGCCTCCCATTCCTGCTCGCGGACATAGAGATGATCGTCGCGCGCCGAGCGCCGCCAGTCGACCCTCTGCGCCGGCTCTCCGGAAACGAAGCGGCGATATTGCCAGAAACTTTCCCCCGCGCCGGCGCGCCGCCGTCCATGCAGGCCATGAATCACGTTGGCGGCGATGCGGCGAGCTTCAAGCACAAGACGCGGCAGCGATGCGGCGAGCGTTCGGCTTTCGCCATCGGCACGTCGGATTGCTGTGATCTCCCCGCTGGTGTGCTTGGTCTCGGCGGCCATCAACCGATCCGCGTCTTCAATTGCCGGATCACGTCGGGAATGGTGCGGCCTTCGGCGCGCGCCGAAAACGTCAGCGCCATGCGGTGCTTGAGCACCGGCTCGGCCAGATCGAGCACATCGTCGATCGAGGGCGCCAGACGGCCGTCGAGCAGGGCGCGGGCGCGAACCGCGAGCATCAGCGACTGGCTGGCGCGCGGACCCGGTCCCCAGGCGATCAGCTTGCCGGCTTCGCCGCCCTCGGGGCCGGGCCGCGCGGAGCGCACCAATGTCAGGATCGCTTCGACGACGGAGTCGCCGACCGGCAGGCGCCGCACCAGGCGTTGCGCGGTGATCAGGATCTCGGCGTTCATGGCTACCTTGGCGAGCGTCTCCTCCGCGCCGGTGGTTTCGAACAGGATGCGCCGCTCGGCGTCGCGATCCGGATAGTCGACGTCGATCTCCATCAGGAAGCGATCGAGCTGCGCCTCCGGCAGCGGGTAAGTGCCTTCCTGCTCCAGCGGATTTTGCGTCGCCAGCACATGGAACGGCTTCGGCAAGTCGTGGCGAGCGCCCGCAACGGTAATGTGCTGCTCCTGCATGGCCTGCAACAACGCCGACTGGGTGCGCGGGCTGGCGCGATTGATTTCGTCGGCCATCAACAGCTGCGCGAACACCGGACCGGCGATGAAACGGAACGACCGCTTGCCGGTACTGCTCTCGTCCAGCACTTCGGCGCCGAGAATATCCGACGGCATCAGGTCCGGCGTGAACTGGATGCGCTTGGCGTCAAGCCCGAGAGTAACGCCCAGGGTTTCGACCAGCTTGGTCTTGGCAAGGCCGGGCACGCCGATCAGTAGCGCGTGACCGCCCGACAGGATCGTCACCAGGGTATTTTCAACCACCCGGTCCTGACCGAAGATGACGGTGGAGATCGCATCCTTCGCGGCGCGGATCTGACCGGCGACCTGTTCGGCCGAGCGGACGATCACGTCCTCAAGTTTTTCGACACTGTCTGCGCCAGCCATTTAGGTCTCCTTGGTCAATGCTTTGCCTGCAACGCCGCCGACTGCGGCGTCATGCCATGAACCCGAAGCTAAACTCATGCAAAGGCCATGTATTCGTTGAATTAAACTATCCCCACATTATCGGTATTTCAGGGTATGAACGGGATCACGATGTGGCGACTTGATCCGGGCAGAACCCGTTAACGTGGCCTGCACCAATCGTGCCAAATCAAGGCGGTCAGAGTCAGGGCAAACCATGGCGAAGCAAGGGCAGACCACCGATCGGGGCCTCGAAGGACTGACTGCCGCCGTCAAGGATGCTGCGAACGCCAATTCCGCCGGAAAGGGGCTGCCTCCGGTGCATTTGTGGAATCCACCGTTCTGCGGCGATATCGATATGCGAATCGCAAGCGATGGCACGTGGTTCTACATGGGAACGCCCATCGGGCGCCCGGCGCTGGTCCGGCTGTTTTCGACGATACTCAAGCGCGAGGACGGCAAGCACTTTCTCGTGACCCCGGTGGAGAAGGTCGGCATCCGCGTCGACGACGCGCCGTTTCTTGCGGTCGAGATGCTCAAGGAAGGCGACAGCCGCGGCCGGCTGCTCCGCTTTCGCACCAATGTCGACGACTGGGTGAGTTGCGATTCCGCCCACCGCCTGCGGTTCGAGGCCGCCGCCGACGGAGGCCTCACGCCCTATCTTCATGTCCGCGCCGATCTTTGGGCCAAAGTCACCCGCGCGCTTTACTACGATCTGGTTGACATGGGCGAGGAGCGAGTGGTCGATGGTCGTCCGATGTTCGGGATCGCGTCCTCGGGGGCGTTTTTTGCGATGGCGGATGCGGAGCAGGTGAGGGGAGCGCTTTGAACGAGCCGATGCTGAAGACGGGGGCCGTGGCGATCAGCCCGGTGGAGTTTTTCGAGCGCGCCCGCGCCCGGCTGCGCTTTGAGGTCCCGCCGGGCCTGCTTGATCCCCAGATCGTCCCGCAAAGCGGCGATCAGGGCACCGATCGCATGCTCGAAATCATCGCCCGCGAGCAGCCGGTCCGGCCCGCGGCGGTGCTGATCCCGGTGGTGGACCATGCCGAGCCGACCGTACTGCTGACGCAGCGCGCGGCGCACCTCAACGATCACGCCGGCCAGATTTCCTTTCCCGGCGGCAAGATCGATCCGACCGACGCCTCGCCGCTCGACGCCGCGTTGCGGGAGGCCGAGGAAGAGGTCGGCCTGACACGGGAGTTCATCGAACCGATCGGCTATCTCGATCTCTACGGGACCAGTTTCGGATTTCGCATCCTGCCGACGGTGGCGCGGGTGAGACCTGGGTTCAAGCTGCGCATCAACCACGCCGAAGTGGACGATGCGTTCGAGGTTCCGCTGGCGTTCCTGATGAATCCCGTGAACCACCAGTTGCACAGCAAGGAATTTCGCGGGATGGAGCGCACGTACTACGCCATGCCGTTCGCGGAGCGTTATATCTGGGGCGCCACCGCGGGAATTCTGCGGGTGCTGTACGAACGGGTTTATAGGGCATGATTCGTCCGGCTTTCACCGAAGTCGGCATTTTCCTGATCCCATTTGCGGTCTATGCGTTGTTTTTGATCGCGACACGTTCCGGACTGATGATGCAGTCGTCCTGGCCGGTACATGTCATCGCCAAGCTGGCAATCGGTGCGCTGCTGCTGGTGATCGTCAGTTTTGTCCTGCTCGCGCATTTTTCCGGCGCCTCGCCGAATTCGACCTATACTCCCGCGCACATCGAGAACGGCAAGTTGATTCCAGGAGTTGAAAAATGACTGGTGTGCGCGTGCTCGACGACGCGCCCTGGCTCAAGTCCGGCCCAACCGCCCGCGTGCTCGGATTGCTCAACGGCAACGGCGAGGAAGCGCGCGTGGTCGGCGGCGCGGTTCGCAACGCGCTCCTGAAGATTCCAACCGGCGATATCGATATCGCGACCACCGCCTTGCCCGCCGAGGTGACCCGCCGCGCCAAGGTGGCCGGCATCAAGAGCGTGCCAACCGGCATCGAGCACGGCACCGTGACGCTCGTCGTCGACGCGCAGCCGTTCGAGGTCACGACCTTGCGCGAGGACACCGAGACGTTCGGGCGCAAGGCGAGGGTCGCGTTCGGGCGCGACTGGGTCCATGATGCCGAGCGGCGCGACTTCACCATCAACGGCCTGTCGGTCGACGCCGATGGCGTGGTGCACGATCACGTCGGCGGGTTAGACGATATCCTTGCAAAGCGTGTGCGCTTCATCGGCGACCCCAGGCAGCGTATCGCCGAAGACTACTTGCGCATTCTCAGGTTCTTCCGCATGCACGCCGCCTATGGCACCGGCGAGCCCGATCGCGCCGGATACCTCGCCTGCATTGCCGCGCGCGAAGGCCTTGCGACGCTGTCCGCCGAACGCGTGCGCATGGAAATGCTGAAGCTGGTGATCGCGCAAGGCGCGGCCGGCGCAATCACGGCGATGGCGGACGGCGGATTGCTGCTGCCGGTTTTCGGCGGCATCGCCTATATCGGACCGTTCAAGGCGATGATCGCGGCGGAACACCTGCTTGGAGTTGAGCCGAACGCGATCCGCCGGCTCGGGGCGCTCGCGGTTGCCGTCACCGAGGACGCCAAGCGGCTCGCTAGCCGCCTGCGTCTCACCAATGCCGAAACCAGGATGCTCGATTCGATGGGCCATCGCTGGTGGCGCCTCGCCGGCATGGACGAGGCGAGGGCGCGGCGGCGGCTCTATCGGCTCGGCGCGGATCGCTACCGCGACCGGCTGATGCTGGCCTGGGCGCGGTCGGGGCAGGACACCGATTCCGCGTCCTGGCGCGAGCTCGCCACCCTGCCGGAGCGCTGGAACGCGCCGAAATTTCCGCTCAGGGCCGCCGATTTCATCGCGCGCGGAATTGCCGAAGGCCCGGCGCTGGGGCATGTGCTGGGACTGGCCGAGGACGCCTGGCTTGCGGCGGGCTTTCCTTTGGATCAAGCCGCGCTTGAAGCCATCGCCGACCAGGCCGTAACACGTTTCAACCGTGACCACCGGCTGTGATTTTTTCAGGCTTTGCCGATATCTCCGTAGCTCAACTGCTGCTGGTTGCCGGCGTCGCGCTGTTTGCCGCCGTGGTCGGCGGGCTGGCCGGCTACGGCACCGGTGCGTTGATGCCGCTGGTTCTGGTGCCGCTGATCGGCGCCGAACCGGTGGTGCCGATCATCGCCATCTCTTCGATCTTCTCCAACCTGAGCCGCTTCGTCGCCTATCTGCGTTACACTGACGGACGCCGCGCGCTGATCGTGATTTCGGCCGCCGCATTCACGACCGCGCTCGGCGCTTACGGCTATACGCGGTTGACGAGTGCCGGCGCGGCGCTGGTGATCGGCGTCATGCTGATATCAAGCGTTCCGCTGCGCCGTTTGCTCCGACGCCATGACATCAAGATCGGCGATACCGGGCTTGCCGCCGGCGCGGTCGGTTACGGCGTGGTGGTCGGCGGCACCTCGGGCTCGGGGGTGATCCTGCTCTCACTGTTGATGGCGGTGGGCCTCGAGGGCGCGGCCGTGATCGCTACCGATGCGGTGATCTCGGTCACCACCAGCATCATCAAGATTTCCGTGTTCGGATTGGCCGGGGTCATCACCGCGCAGGTGCTCGCCTTTGCGCTTCTGATCGGCGGGATAGCCCTTCCGGGTACGTTTTTGGCGAGAGCCTTCGTCGAGCGTATGCCGGTGCATGTTCACACCGCGATCCTCGACGTCGCCGTGATCGCCGGAGGACTGGTGATGATTTCCGCAGCAGCCCGGCAGCTGCTCTGAGGCGGTCATCCGCTCTCGCTCACTGCGGTCCTGATCGGCGTGCATCTGTTGCTGAACAGGCCGATGGCGTCGCGGACCAGCGGGATGTGGCAGACAAAGCCAACGGGCCGGTACTTGACGCGGATTCTCTCGAGTTGAGACATCGCCAGGCTCATGAAGGCGTCCAACCGGACGACTTCACTGTCGAGTCTGGACTTGGCCCGCTTCATTTCCTCTTTGTCCAGGAATTTGGCTTTCCGCTCCTCGCTGATATCGCTGGTCGATGCCGCCCAGACGCGCGCGGTTTCTATCGTCCTGTGCCCGACTTCGAAGCAGTAGTGCATGGTAAGCACCTGATGCCTTGCACTCAACCAGTTGATCGTTACGGGATGGCTCGCAACGATGTTGCCGTCGTCATCCCTAGCGCAAAGCCGGACCGCGGAGTTTTCTTCGGATTCTTTTAAATCCTCCTTTTCTTTCTTGTCGGCGACTTCCTTCTTCGCGGGGACGCAGACGTCCTTTTTGGATGTTTCCGGATCCTTGGATGTTCTCGGAGGCTCCCTTTTCGCAGCCGGATTGCCGAAATGGGGAAGATTGACGGGACTGTCGCAGTTGAAATTATAGTTTCCCAGCAGCACTTCGCTGAGCGGGTCGGCGTCGAGGGGCCGCGCAGCCGCCGGATCACGGTTGAGGTCGCTGGCCCAGTCGACATAAATTTCCGCCTTGCGGGCGAGCACATCCTTGTTCTGCCGCAGCAGATTCCTTGCCTTCAGGTAATCCGGAAAAATGTCGCGGGCATTCCTGGTGCTCATGGCCTTGTCGGCGTCGTCGGACTTTTCGTTGAGCACATCCCTTAAATCGAAATAGATGAGTTGCTGGAGCAGTTGCGCCTGGGCAAACGCATTCGAAATCTCCACGAATGTCGCGGTCGCCGCGGCCATGTCGTCCTTGGCCTGGGCGCTGACTTTCTCGTCATAGGCGTTGAGGTATTGGAAATAGCCGCCGAGGAAACCGGTCAGCACCGTCACGACCGTCAACCCCTTGGTGACAGAAAATTCGCTGTCCCAGGTCTTGACCCGTTCCAGCCATCTCGGACTCTTTGAATGCCCGTCCGGCCCCTGCGCCGGACTATCCCCGCCGTCCGCCTGCATCGTGACTCCCTACTGGTCGGCTGGCGAAGTCATACGACAATCGTCGATTGTGGTCTATGGCCACTTCACTTCCGGCGGCATCGACGACAGAATCGAATCGACATTGCCCCCGGTCTTCAGCCCGAAGATGGTGCCGCGGTCGTAGAGCAGATTGAATTCGACGTAACGTCCGCGCCGGATCAGTTGCTCTTCGCGGTCGGCCGCGTTCCATGGCGCCGCAAAATTGCGCCTGACGATTTCGGGATAGGTCTTCAGCAAGGCGCGGCCGACGTCCTGGGTAAAGGCGAGGTCGGCGTCCCAATCGCCGCTGTCGTGCCAGTCGTAGAAGATGCCGCCGATGCCGCGCGGCTCCTTGCGGTGCGGAAGATAGAAATATTCGTCGCACCATTTTTTGTATTTTTCGTAAGAGGCAACGGCCGTATGCGCATCGCAGGCCGCCTGCATCGCGGCGTGAAAGGCAACCGTGTCGGCATCCTCCTGGCTCCGCCGCCGGTCGAGCACCGGCGTCAGATCGGCGCCGCCGCCGAACCAGGCCTTGGTGGTGACGACGAAGCGGGTGTTCATATGCACCGCGGGGATGTTCGGATTGCGCATATGCGCGATCACCGAGATGCCCGACGCCCAGAAGGCGGGATCGTCGGCGGCGCCGGGGATCTGGGCGCGGAACTCGGGCGCGAATTCGCCGTGCACCGTGGAGCAATGCACGCCGACCTTCTCGAACAGCCGTCCGCGCATCACCGACGTCACGCCGCCGCCGCCGGGCCGGCCGCTATGGTCGGTGCGGTCCCAGGCCGTGCGCGTGAAACGCCCCGCGGGTCCGGGATAAAGCAACGCCGGCGCCTCGTCTTCGAGTTTCTCGAAGGCCACGCAAATGTCGTCGCGCAAGGTTTCGAACCAGGCCCGCGCGCGCGCTTTGCGATCCTCGATCACGGAGATGTCCATAGGCAATTCCTGATGTCGGCGGATGAAGTGGGTCGGACCATCTTTCCCCGTCATTGCGAGCCAACGGATCGCGCGAATGCACGCCCGATGACAGGCTCAGCGAAGCAACCCGGAAATAATACCGGGAAAGATAGATTGCTTCGTCGCGACGCTCCTCGCAATGACGATCATGCAAACCTAGCCCTGCGGTCCGTAGTAAGTGCAGCTCTCTCCGCAGCTGTCGCGGTGAATGCTTACCCGCGCGATCTGGCCCGCATGCTGAAGCCGCTCCCAGACGAAGCGCGACAGGTTCTCCAGCGTCGGCGGCCCCAGCGCCTCGACCTTGTTGAGCAGTTTGTGGTCAAGCATTTTCTGCACCTCCGCCATGCTACGCTCCAGCAGGCCGAGATCCAGCACCATCCCGGTCAAGGGATCGGGCGTGCCGCGCACAGTGACCTCGGCGCGGAAGGAGTGGCCGTGGATTTCCTCGCTTGCCGCACCCAGCGCCGTTCCCGGCAGCGCATGCGCCGCCTCGAACCGGAACGATTTTGTCAGCTCCCACATTCTAAATCCGCTATCTGATGCCAAGGGTCTTGTGCGTCTGCAGGCTGAGCCGCCATTGCGGATGGCTCAGGCAATAGTCGACCGCGCGCGCGGTGTTTTCGATCACGTCCGGTCCATCCATCGGCTGGAGCGAGAAGCGCTCGAAGGCGAGATCGACAAAGGCCTCCGGCGCCGCATCTTCCTGCGGGTAAATCAGTTTGAGTTCGTGACCCCGCCGGATCACCAGGTCTGAGCCTGCTTTTGGGCTGACGCAAATCCAGTCCACGCCATCGGGCGGGGCGATCGTGCCGTTGGTCTCGACGCCGATCGCAAAGCCACGCGCATGCAGCGCATCGACGAGCGCGATATCCACCTGCAGCAAGGGTTCGCCGCCGGTCAACACCGTGTAGCGGTGACCCGCCGTCCCGGTCCATTGCGCGGCGATGGTATCCGCAAGCGCCTCGGCCGACGCATAGCGGCCGCCGAGGGTGCCGTTGGTTCCGACAAAATCGGTGTCGCAGAACTTGCAGGTCGCATTGGCGCGATCCTGCTCGCGGCCGCTCCAGAGATTGCAGCCCGCGAAGCGGCAAAACACCGCCGCGCGGCCGGCATGCGCGCCTTCGCCCTGCAAGGTCAGAAAAATCTCCTTGACCGCGTAGCTCACCGGGCCGCCTCCCTGGAAGGTTTACTGGTTTGCCGCAGCGCTTCACCCAATGCCATGGCGGCGGCCATCGCGACATTGAGCGAGCGCAAGCCCGGCTTGATCGGGATCACCAGCCGCGCGTCCGCAGCGGTGACGACGTCGTCGGGTACCCCTGCGGATTCGCGCCCGAACAGCAGAATATCGGTCGGGCCGTAGCGATAACCAAGATATGAACTGACGCCCTTGGTTGTGAACAGGACCAGCCGATGGCCGCTATCGTTACGCCATTGCTCGAATTTTGACCACGAGTCGTGACGCATGATGGTCACCTGGTCGAGATAATCCATGCCGGCCCGGCGGAAATGCCGATCGGATACCGGAAAACCGGCGGGTTCGATGATATGGGCTGTCACGTCAAGGCATGCACAGAGACGAAGAATCGTCCCGGTGTTCTGGGGGATGTCAGGCTGGAAAAGTGCAATCTGCATTTGTCGACGGCCCTTCGGCTCCCCATGAAATGTCTGAATAAATCGCCGCTCAGCGCGGAATTAGTGCATTGCACGCTGATGAGCCGATAGCGGGCTTGCGCTCTTCCGGCAAGGGTGCCAATAGAACGATTCTGGACTGCTTGTTCCGCCCGATTGGCTGGGAAAAGTGGTCTTTCTGCCGCCGCGGGGTCGCGGGCGCCGGCATCCTCCCTTGCTTCGTGTGTGCGTTGCCTGGGGCGGTTCCACCGGCTGCAGCTGAGAAAGGGTTTGGAATCGTGACGACAGCGTCTTCGGCGGGCTCGACACGCCGTGATTTCCTTTTTGTTGCAACGGGAGCCGCCGCCGCGGTGGGCGGATTGGCAACCCTCTGGCCGTTTGTTTCCCAGATGAATCCGGACGCCTCGACGATCGCGGCCGGCGCGCCGATCGAAGTCGATCTGACACCGATCGCCTCGGGCCAGGACATCAAGGTGTTCTGGCGCGGCAAACCGATCTACATCATGAACCGCACGAAGAAGCAGATTGAGGAGGCGCGCGCGGTACCGGTTGCGAGCCTTCCCGATCCGGCGACCGACCAGTCCCGAGTCAAGGAGGGCCACGACCAGTGGCTGGTCGTGATCGGCATCTGCACCCATCTCGGCTGCATCCCGATCGCCCATGAGGGCAATTACGACGGCTTCTTCTGCCCGTGCCACGGCTCGCAATACGACTCCTCGGGTCGCATTCGCCAGGGACCTGCGCCCGCCAACTTGGCGGTGCCGCCCTATCAATTCGTATCCGACAGCAAAATCCAGATTGGCTAAGCCCCGGATCGATATCCGAGACCTTAAGCCCGTCGCGTCGCTTTTATACTTCCTCAGGATCGCATCATGAGCGGACCATCCGACTACCAGCCGACCAATCCCGCCTTGAAATGGATTGAGCGGCGTCTGCCGATTATGGGTCTCGTCCACTCCTCGTTCGTGGCCTACCCGACACCCCGCAACCTGAACTACTGGTGGACCTTCGGCGCCATCCTTTCGCTGATGCTCGGGGTGCAGATCCTGACCGGCGTGGTCCTGGCGATGCATTACACGCCGAACGCCGACCTGGCCTTCAGGTCGGTCGAGGGCATTGTGCGCGACGTCAACTACGGCTGGCTGCTGCGCAACATGCACGCCAGCGGCGCCTCGATGTTCTTCCTCGCCGTCTACGTCCACATGTTCCGCGGCCTGTATTACGGGTCGTACAAGGAGCCGCGCGAAATCCTGTGGATTCTCGGCGTCATCATCTACCTCCTGATGATGGCGACGGGCTTCATGGGCTACGTGCTGCCGTGGGGCCAGATGAGCTTCTGGGGCGCCACCGTCATCACCAACCTGTTCTCCGCCATTCCCTATTTCGGCGAGAGCATCGTCACCCTGCTGTGGGGCGGCTATTCCGTCGGCAATCCGACCTTGAACCGGTTCTTCTCGCTGCACTACCTGCTGCCGTTCGTGATCGCCGGCGTGGTAGGGCTGCACATCTGGGCGCTGCATGTCGCGGGTCAGAACAATCCGGCCGGCGTCGAACCGAAGACGGAAAAGGACACCGTGGCGTTCACGCCCTACGCGACCATCAAGGACCTGTTCGGCGTTTCCTGCTTCCTGATCTTCTTCGCCTGGTTCATCTTCTACATGCCGAACTATCTCGGCGACGCCGAC
The DNA here is from genome assembly GCF_900129425.1 of Bradyrhizobium erythrophlei. Lineage (NCBI taxonomy): Bacteria > Pseudomonadati > Pseudomonadota > Alphaproteobacteria > Hyphomicrobiales > Nitrobacteraceae > Bradyrhizobium > Bradyrhizobium erythrophlei. Next base: position 1,477,210 of record NZ_LT670817.1, read on the forward strand.
AACTACATTCCGGCCAATCCCGGCGTGACGCCGGCGCATATCGTGCCGGAGTGGTACTATCTGCCGTTCTACGCAATCCTGCGCAGCATCCCCAACAAGCTCGCCGGCGTGACCGCGATGTTCTCGGCGATCCTGGTGCTGGCGTTCCTGCCTTGGCTCGACACCGCGAAGACCCGGTCGTCCAGATACCGCCCGCTGGCGAAGCAGTTCTTCTGGATGTTCGTCATCGTCTGCGTGCTCCTGGGCTATCTCGGCGCGCAGCCGCCCGAAGGCATCTACGTGATCGCGGGGCGTGTGCTGACCTTCTGCTACTTCGCCTATTTCCTGATCCTGTTGCCGCTGTTGAGCCGGATCGAGAGGCCGCGCCCGCTTCCGAACTCGATCGCCGACGACGTGCTGGCGAAAACCGGAAGCAAGTCGGCGCCGATGGTGTCCACGGTGATCGCGCTGATGGTCGCGGGGGCGCTGTTCGCCGGAAGCGCGCAGACCGCCCGGGCCGACGAACAGGCAGTGCCGCCATCGCAGCAATGGTCGTTCGCCGGTCCGCTCGGCAAGTTCGATCGCGGGTCGCTGCAGCGCGGGCTGAAGGTCTACAAGGAAGTCTGCTCCAACTGTCACGCTTTGTCGTATATCGCGTTCCGCAATCTCGCCGATCCCGGCGGCCCCGGCTATTCCGAAGCGCAGGCGGCGGCGCTGGCCGCCGAATACAAGATCAAGGACGGCCCGAACGACCAGGGCGAAATGTTCGAGCGGCCCGGCCGGCCCGCCGATTATTTCCCCTCGCCGTTTCCCAACGAGCAGGCCGCGCGCGCGGCCAATGGCGGCGCGGCACCTCCCGACCTGTCGCTGATCACCAAGGCGCGTTCCTACGAGCGCGGTTTCCCGAAATTCGTGTTCGACTTTTTCACGCAATTTCAGGAGCAGGGCCCGAACTATGTCGATGCCATCCTGCAGGGCTTTGAAGACAAGCCGCCGGCGGGCGTGACCATCCCCGATGGCTCCTACTACAACAAATATTTTCCCGGCCACGCCATCAAGATGCCGAAGCCGCTCAGCGACGGCCAGGTCACGTTTGACGACGGGTCGCCGGCAACCGTCGCGCAATACGCCCACGACGTCACTACGTTCCTGATGTGGGCCGCGGAGCCGCACATGGAGGCCCGCAAGCGGGTGGGGCTGCAGGTGTTCGTGTTCCTGATCCTGTTCGCGGGCTTGATGTATTTCACCAAGAAGAAGGTCTGGGCCAACGCGCACTGACCTTGGGCGGGGATATGACGTGAATTTGAAGAAGCCCCTGCGGGGGCTTTTTTGTTGGACGACGACGTGCCCCGGACGCGGTGCAGCGCTCTCGCGCTGCTCCGCTGAGCCGGGCCCCACCTTTCATTGTGCGGGTTCGATGGGCGCCGGATCAGCAGCGCATCACGCCGCAAAAGCGGCGCGCTGCGCAGCATCCGGGGCAGGAGTCCGCTGCGCTTGGTGATTGCTTCCCGACCGCGCAGCGGACAAAATGGCCGCCAGCAGAGCATCCCCAGAAAATCACCCGGAGGAACCTATGGGTACCAGCATCTCTTTCAAGCGGCCGGACGGCAAGGACGCCAGCGGTTATCTCGTCAACGCCAGCCGTGGCGACGCGCCGGGCGTGGTCGTAATCCAGGAATGGTGGGGGCTTTCCGAGCAGATCAGGGGGCTGTGCGACCGCTTCGCGCTGGCCGGCTTCGACGCGCTGGCGCCCGATCTCTACGGGGGCAAGGTGGTGCCGTATCACGACACCGACGCCGCGGGTAAGGAAATGAACTCGCTGGATTTCATGGACGCCACCACGCAGACCGTGCGCGGCGCCGCGCAATTCCTCGCCAGGAACGGCGCCAAGGTCGGGCTGACCGGCTTCTGCCTCGGCGGCGCGGTCACTATCATCGGCGCCGCCAGGATTCCCGAGCTGACCGCGGGCGTGGTGTTCTACGGCATTCCGCCGGAGCAGGCGGCAAAGCCGGCGGACGTGAAAATTCCGCTGCAGGCACATTTCGCCAACAAGGACGACTGGTGCACGCCCGAGCTGGTCGGCGGCTTCGAGAAGGCCATGAAGGCCGCCGGCAAGTCGCTCGAACTGTTCCGCTATGACGCCGAACACGCCTTCGTCAACGAGCAGCGCCAATCAGTGCACGACCGCGCCGCCGCCGAACTGGCCTGGGGCCGGGCCACGGAGTTTTTCAAAAAGCATTTGGGGTGAAGTAACTGGGGGACCTCATCCTGAGGAGCGGCCACTTGGCCGCGTCTCGAAGGAGGAGAGGGGCGGGCTCTCATGGTTCGAGACGGCGCTGGCGCGCCTCCTCACCATGAGGAGCGGAGTTCCTGCTAGCCGTCAGCGAGCCTTGCTGACCCCATCCCACCACGGGCACGTTCCCGACAGCAGTTTGTAATTGCCTGACATCACCTGGACCGGCGCGCGCAGGCCGGAAGCCGCGGCGCGCATCCGCATCTCGCGGGCCACTTCGCGGTCGGCGGGCGGCAGCCAGACCCGTTCATGTCCCCACAGGCTCGGGCCGTCCTTCAGTTCGAAGGGTTGCCAGGTCGGCGGATCGATCTCCCTGCCGCCCCAGCCGCACTCGACCATGAAGGACGACGGCGTCCTGGCGTAAAACGACGTCATGAGATCGTTGGTGTGGCGGCCCAGCGTGACGCGAATGCGCTCGTGCTGGTTCAAGGCGACATCATAGGCCTGGCCGACATCGTCGAGCGAGAACAGCTCCACCATCAGATGATGCATGCCGTTCTTGCCGGTCTCGATCAGAGCGAGGCTGTGATGCCGTGCGTTGATGTGAAAGAAGTAGGCGCGAAACGGCTTTTGCATGTAGTCGCTGAGCCCGAAGCCGAGCACGTCGACATAGAACGGCATCACCGCGTCGATGTTCTCGACCGTCAGCACGGCGTGGCCGAGGCCGAGCGGACCGGTGCGGAAACCCGAAATCGAACGGCCGGGGCAAAACGGCGTCTCGTCGATCTCGGCGCCGTAGAATGCCTCGAGGCGATTGCCCGCGGGATCCCGAAACGAAATCAAGGCGCGAACACGTCTGTTGTCGGCAAGGGTCTGCGGTTCGGCGACGACATTGACCTGATGCTTTTCCAGCCGGGCCGCGAGTTCGTCCAGCGCCGCCGCGTCGGCAACCTCCCAGCCGAAAAAGCGCGTGCCTTCCGGCAGCGAGCGGTCGATGACGATGCGCTGCTTGCGGTCGTCCATCCGGAACGCCAGCAGCGACGGGCTGCGCTCCACCGCCTGCAGGCCGACCAAACCGGTCCCGAACTGCCGCCAGTCGTCGAGATCGGCCGATCCGAACCCCGCATATCCCAGAGCCTGCAACGCCATCGGGCGCCTCCGCTTACCGCTGATGCTTTTGGATGAATCCTACGCATATTTTGCGGATTCAACACCAAAAGATGCGGTTGGCGGCCAGAGTGGGCCGCAGTGCGCCCGCCGTCAGGGACAACACTGGCTTTTGCCGCTTTCCTGAATCGGCGGACAGGGCACCGAGCCATAGGAGCAGAACACGCAGCAATCGCCGGGCAGCGGCTTGAGCTTCTGTCCGCAACCTCTGCAGACATAAAAGAACTGGCAGGCATCGGTCGGCATCGGCTCGGTCGACTGAAACCTGCATTGCGGGCAGGTCAGAACGGATTCCAGTTGCATTGCTTGTTCCGTATTTCCAGCTTTGATCAGGCGGATTCCCGCTACCATAAATACTGGTCTGCAATTGGACCGGAAGGGCACGGGCAAGGCACGGGGTGAAAGATACCAGCCCGTCCCCCGTGCGTCCGCGGCCTTCGTCCCCTTGACGCCCCCGCCGCGCCATGGTGTTTATCCGGCCATGAACACCGCCGTCCGCAAGACCCGTCTTTGGTGGCCCACCTTCTAGAGGTGGCCGGTGCGATTTCATTTCAACCAATCGTCAGAGGCCGTCATCGCAGTGCGACGGCCTTTTCGTTTGTCCTGTGTGGCGTTCCCTCCGCAAGTTTCGTAAGAGGATCACATGAACAGGACCGTTTTCTCCCTGCCGGCCCGCAGCGAATATCGCACCCGTGGCGGCCTCGCCGTCACACGGTCGGTGGAGCAGTTCTCCGGCGGCGCCAAAAGGCTCGATGACCTGATCGACCTGCTCGATCGCCGCCGCGGCGTGGTTCTGTCGTCGGGCACAACGGTGCCGGGCCGCTATGAGAGCTTCGACCTCGGCTTTTCCGATCCGCCGCTGCGGCTGGAAACCACGGGATCCGACTTTTCACTGCAGGCGCTGAACGCGCGCGGCGAGGTATTAATCGCCTTTCTCGGCGACGCGCTCCGCGAACCCTGCGTCGTGGTGACCGAGACAAGCGCCACCCGGCTGGCCGGCCATATTCGGCGCGGCGCGGCGCCGGTCGACGAGGACCAGCGCACCCGCCGCGCCAGCGTGATGTCGCTGGTGCGCGATCTCGTAGCGGCGCTCGGCGCCAACGACGATCCGTTGCTCGGCCTGTTCGGCGCGTTCGCCTACGATCTGGTGTTCCAGATCGAGGACCTCGTGCAGAAGCGCGCCCGCGAACCCGACCAGCGCGACATCGTGCTTTACGTGCCGGATCGGCTGCTGGCCTATGACCGCGCCACCGGGCGCGGCGTGGTGCTGAGCTACGACTTTGCCTGGAACGGTAAATCGTCGGAAGATCTGCCGCGCGACACCGAGCAAAGCATCTACGCCCAAACGCCGCGGCAGGGATTTGCCGACCACGCGCCCGGCGAATATCAGGCCACCGTCGAAACCGCGCGCGCCGCGTTCGCGCGCGGCGATCTGTTCGAGGCGGTGCCGGGGCAACTGTTCGCCGAACCCTGCGAGCGCTCGCCGGCGGAAGTGTTCCAGCGGCTGTGCCGGATCAATCCGTCGCCTTACGGCGCGCTGATGAATCTCGGCGACGGCGAATTCCTGGTGGCGGCATCGCCGGAGATGTTCGTGCGCTCCGACGGAAGGCGGATCGAGACCTGCCCGATCTCCGGCACCATCGCACGCGGCGTCGATGCGATCGGCGACGCCGAACAGATCCGGCAATTGCTGAATTCGGAGAAAGACGAATTCGAACTCAACATGTGCACCGACGTCGACCGCAACGACAAGGCACGGGTGTGCGTGCCCGGAACAATTAAAGTTCTGGCGCGGCGGCAGATCGAGACCTACTCTAAACTGTTTCACACCGTCGATCATGTCGAAGGCATTTTGCGGCCCGGCTTCGACTCGCTCGATGCCTTCCTCACCCACGCCTGGGCGGTGACGGTGACCGGCGCGCCGAAATTGTGGGCGATGCAGTTCGTCGAGGACAACGAGCGCTCGTCGCGGCGCTGGTACGCCGGCGCGATCGGCGCGGTGAATTTCGACGGCAGCATCAACACCGGGTTGACCATCCGTACCATCCGGATGAAGGACGGCCTTGCCGAAGTGCGGGTCGGCGCCACCTGCCTGTTTGATTCCGATCCCGCCGCCGAGGATCGCGAGTGCCAGGTCAAGGCGGCGGCGCTGTTCCAGGCGCTGCGCGGCGATCCCCCAAAGCCGCTGTCGGCGTTCGCACCGGATGCCACCGGTTCCGGCAAGCAGGTGCTGCTGATCGATCATGACGACAGCTTTGTTCACATGCTGGCGGATTATTTCCGCCAGGTCGGCGCCACCGTGACCGTGGTCAGGCACGTGCACGCATTGGAAATGCTAAAGCAGAGGCGTTGGGATCTGCTGGTGCTGTCGCCCGGTCCGGGACGGCCGGAAGATTTTGCGATTGCCAAAACAATCGAGGCCGCGCTCGGCGACAAGCTGCCGATCTTCGGCGTCTGCCTCGGCGTGCAGGCGATCGGCGAGTATTTCGGCGGGCAACTGGGCCAGCTGCGCCAGCCCGCGCATGGACGGCCGTCGCAGATTCAGGTCCGCGGTGGGCGGCTGATGCAGAACCTGCCCAATGAAATCGTGATCGGCCGTTATCATTCGCTCTATGTCGAGCGCGACAGCATGCCGGAGGTGCTTGCGGTGACGGCGAGCACCGAGGACGGCGTCGCCATGGCGATCGAGCACAAGACCCTGCCGGTCGGCGGCGTGCAGTTTCATCCGGAGTCGCTGATGTCGCTCGGCGGCGAAGTGGGCCTGCGTATCGTCGAGAACGCATTTCGGCTTGGCGTGACGGGGAATTGAATGCAAGGTTTCACGCACGTCATTCCGGGATGGTGCGTCAGCACCAGACCTCAGATGTGCAATTGCACATCGGGGAATCTCGAGATTCCGGGTTCAATGCTTCGCATTGCCCCGGAATGACGAAGAGATGGAAAAGAGATACCGATGACTTTTGAATATGATCTGAAGGCCACCGTCCGCACCATTCCGGACTACCCGAAGCCCGGAATTCTGTTTCGCGATATCACCACGCTGCTGGGCGATGCGCGCGCCTTCCGCCAGGCGGTCGATGAACTGGTGCATCCCTGGGCGGGCAACAAGATCGACAAGGTCGCGGGCATCGAGGCGCGCGGCTTCATTCTTGGCGGCGCGGTGGCGCATCAGGTCTCCGCCGGCTTCGTGCCGATCCGCAAACGAGGCAAGCTGCCGCATACCACGGTGCGGATCGCCTACTCGCTGGAATACGGCCTCGATGAAATGGAAATGCACGCCGACGCCATTCATCCCGGCGAGCGCGTCATCCTGGTCGACGACCTGATCGCGACCGGCGGCACGGCGGAGGGCGCGGTCAAGCTGATGCGCCAGATCGGCGCCAATGTGGTCGCGGCCTGCTTCATCATCGACCTGCCGGACCTCGGCGGCGCGGCAAAATTGCGGGCGATGGATGTGCCGGTGCGAACGCTGATGGCGTTCGACGGGCATTGATCTTCCTTAACCTCGCCCCGCTTGCGGGGAGAGGTCGAAATTCGCGGTAGCGAATTTCGGGTGAGGGGGTACAGCTTTCGTCTCATTTTCAGAATTGCGGTGAGAGCCCCTCACCCCAACCCTCTCCCCGCAAGGGCGGGGCGAGGGAGAAGAACTAAGACCCCTGCAAAATCAAGCTCAGCTCGAGCTCGCGGAAACTGAAGTAGTTTTTGCGGATCCATTGATGCAGTTCGGTCGATGTATCCTTCTCGTTGCGCAGATAGGCCGTGAACGAGAACGCCAGCCGGTCGATATAGGTTTTCAGGAACACCGGCAGCGCGGCGATGCGAAGGATCCGGCCATCGGCCATCGCCGCCGGCAGTTCGCCGCGCACCACGTACTCGTTGTCGACGGTAACCAGGGCGGTCGCCGGTATCTGTTGCTGCAGCATGGCGTGGCCGCGCGACGAGACGCGGTCGGTATCGGCGACGAACAGGATGATCGGCGCGACGCCGCGCCGCGCCGCTTCCTTCAAGAATCCGATTTCCTCGGACATCTTGAAGAATTCGTCGAAGGCATGAAAGCCGAGATCGATCACCTTGGCGATCCCGTCATTGACGATCAGGCGATCCATCAGCGACATCTTGCCGAAGGTATCGTCGACCTCGGCCGTCTCGGTTATGCCAGGCAGATATTCGAGCAGCGACGGCTCTTTGAGGTTGATGTCGAATGAAGCGACCGCGCCGTTCTTCAGCAGCAGGAACTCGCTCAACAGCCGCGCGATCAGCGTCTTGCCGACCAGCGGGCGGGGCGAGCAGATGATGTAGACGGGCGTGGTGCGCATCAGGCGCTATATCGGGCGAAATTTGTGCCTAATCCAGCCAAATAACATCCAGCGTGCAATTATTTTTCGCCGCCGCGCGCGGCCGCCAGTTTGCCGGATCCGACCAGGTCGGTCAGCTTGATGCGGTCGAATTCGCTCCAGACGTTGGCGAGCCAGTGCCGGACATAGCCGCGCAGCACGAACGAATAGTTGGCGGCCTCGTCACGGACGCCCTTGTTGGCGACGAACTGGAGGAACGGCACCGAGGCGACCTCGACCTGTTCATAGGCCATTTCGTTGAGCTTGGGGATGGTGAGTTCGGTGGCGTCCTTGATGCGGTGGAAATAGGAATTGTAGGTCGCCTGGTCCCATTCGAAGAAGCTGGTGTTGTTGATGAAGTTTTTCACCAGGAAATATTTCGCGCCCTGCATGAAATTCGCGGTTTCGGCGATTTCGTCCAGCGAGGCGATCGACGGGCCGAGAATGTGGAACACGGCAAAGGTGATCTGTCCCGACTTCGCAGCGTCGAGAAAGCCGATGTCGCGCAACGAGGCCAGCGCCGGCGACAGCAGGCCGGCGCGGACGTCGATCACGGTGACCGAGGGGCCCGATGAATTCAGCGTATCGAAAATCTTCATCTGGTCCGAAGTCGTCGTCATGTCGACGATCTCGGTGATTTCAGGATGAAAGCGCTTCAGGGTGCCGCGCGGCGACTCCGTATCGAACGCGCGGGTCAGCACACTGTTGGCGCTGAAATAGTCCAGCAAGGTGCGCGCGACGGTGGTCTTGCCGACCCCGCCCTTATCAGCGCCTACCACAATCACGACTGGCTTCGCCATAGACTTCCCTCACGCACCCGTTTTCCGATCGAGGCGTGATCCTAGAACAAACCAGGCCGTCTGTTGGCGGAAAACCGCCGTCGGCTCGGATCATACCCCCGAATTTCCGATCGCTGGGAGCAATCGGAACCTCCCGATCCCTGCTTTGGGCGCGAACATGGCAGAAACAAGGGAGAATTCAAATTCATTCGATCGCCGCAGGGCTGATCCTGCCGATGTCATTAACGTGGTGCAGTTGGGGCACAGGGGCTGTTCCCCGAGTGGCGTGCCAAAAATGCCTGTCATGTCAGCGGAAAGCGATGCCTCAGCGAGGCCCCCACGGGCCGGGAGCATTGCCCCACGGGCCCGGCGAGGTACCGGGCGTTGCGTCGGCCGGATCCCTGGCATCGCTCCATGGACCGGAGGGCGCTGGTGCCCGGGCCTGGCCATCTGCCGGCTGATCGTCTGGTCCATCGGCCGTATCCGACGGCAGCGCCAGCCGTCCGGGATCGTGTCCGCCGGCGAATTTCACCAGCGCCTGGACCCGGGCATCCACCGAGGGATGGGTCGCGAACAGGTCGGAAAAACCCTCGCGCGGGTTGTCGAGGCACAATTCCATCACCGCTGAGGTGGCGCCGGGCAGTTCGCCGCGGTTCTCGATCTTGCGCAGCGCCGAGATCATGGCGTCCGGGTTTTTGGTCAGTTCGACCGAGCCGGCATCGGCCAGCAGTTCGCGCGACCGCGACAGCGCCAGCCGCACCAGCTGCGACAATAGCCACGCCAGCGCGATCAGCGCGACCGCGATGATAATGACGACGATGGCGCCGCCGCCGGAGCTTTTTCTGTCGCCGTCCGAAGAAGATGAGGATGAAGATGAAGATGAAGATGACCAGGACCCGCCGCGGCCGTAACCGCCATAGCCGCCATAATAGCCAAGATTGGTGAACGTCCGGAAGAACAGTTCGGCAAAGAAGCCGACCACGCCGGCGATGATCACGGCGATCACCATCATCTGCACATCGCCATTGCGGATGTGGGTGAGCTCGTGGCCGAGCACCGCCTCGACCTCCTGGTCGTTGAGCGCATTCAACAGGCCCGTAGTGACGGTAATGGCATATTGCCGCTGGTTGAGCCCGGTGGCGTACGCGTTCAGCGCGTCGCTTTCGATGATCTTCAGCTTCGGCATCGGGATGCCGCGCGAGATGCAGAGATTTTCAAGGAGATTATAGAGCCGGGGCTGCTGCTGCCGCGTCACGTCCTCGCCGCCGGTCACGGCGTCGACGATCGATTGATGAAAGAAATAGGCGATCACGATCCACAGCACGGCGGCGCCGGTCGCGTAGGGCAGCGCCGTCACGAGGTCGCGCGCGGCCGCCATCAGATAATAGTCGACCGGCGCGCCGCTGTAGTTCACCACTTCCGCGATCAGTGCGCCGGCATAGACCATGACGTAGACCAGGACGAACAGTCCGGCCAGCAGCAGCATCGAGCGAAATTTGTTCGATGCGATGTGCGTGTAAAGTCCGTACGCGGCCATGATGCGCTGCTCTGTTAGGTTCCGTCATTCCGGGGCGCGCTGAAAGCGCGAACCCGGAATCTCGAGATGTTTGACTCGGATGAGATTCCGGGTTCGATGCTTCGCATCGCCCCGGAATGACTGGAGTGGGCCGACATCACTTCAGAATTTCACCTGCGGCACCGCTTCGACTTCGGCGCGGGTGGCGCCGAGGTCGAAGAAATCCTTGCGGGTGAAGCCGAACATGCCGGCGAACAGCGCCGCAGGCATCTGCTGGATGCCGGTGTTGTATTCCTGGACTGCGTTGTTGAAGAAGCGGCGGCTGGCGGCGATCTTGTTTTCGAGGTCCGACAGCTCGTTTGCCAGTTGCTGGAAGTTGGCGTTGGCCTTGAGGTCCGGATAGGCCTCGGACAGCGCGATCAGCCGGCCGAGCGCGCCGCTCAACTGGTTCTCGGCGGCGGCGACCTGTCCGGGTCCCTGCGCCGACATCGCGGCGTTGCGGGCCTTCACCACGTCGTCGAGCGTGCCGCGCTCGTGCGCGGCGTAGCCCTTCACGGTCTCCAGCAGATTCGGGATCAGGTCGTGGCGCTGCTTCAGCTGCACGTCGATATCGGCGAAGGCCTGGCCGACGCGCTGGCTGAGCGCGACCAGCCGGTTATAGGCCGCGAACGCAAAAAGAACGAGAACCACAATAACGCCGAGAACGATCCAGCCGGTCGACATGGCCAACAACTCCTGATGGGACCTCGAAGGAGGGCAGGTAACCCTAGACGAAAAAAAGCCCGCGCGGCAGCCGCCACGAGGTGGGTATCCCCTTGGTCGGGCGCAAGGCGGGATAAGTTCAAGGGCGGTACGTGTCCCGGACGCGATGCGGTGCGCAGTACGCTTCGCAGAGCCGGGACCCAGTCCTCGCCTGGAGGATGGATGGACCCCCGGATCAGCAGCGCACCACGCCGCAAGTGCGGCGCGCTGCGCAGCATCCGGGGCACGTCGGCCCGTTAACCTTCCTCCATCACCGCGTCGCCCCAGCGCCAGCGCCGGGCCCGCGCATAGTCCGCTTTGGCGCGGCGGGGCGCTGTTGCGATGATGACGCCATCCGGCGTGCAGAGTTTTGCCGATACTTCGACCTTGCTGACGGCAGGCTGCGCCAGCACCCGGGCGGGATGGCGGGTCGCCGGCGCGCGCGTCAGCGCGACATAGCTGAATTTTTCGTCTTCGAAGGGAAGTTCGGCGCCCTTGATCTGCTTGTGCGCGCGCAAGCGTGGCAGCCGCTGCGTGAAATGGCACCAGTCCGGCGCCGTCAGCGGACAGCGGCCGTCATGTGGGCAGGGTGCTACGACATGCGCGCCTGATTCGATCAGCTGCGCGCGCGCTGCGATTATCCGGGCGTAGCCCGCCGGCGTGCCGGGTTCGACGATCAATAGCGTGTCGCGGGTTTTTGCCCACATCAACTCGGTGAGCGCGCGTTGTTCCGCCTCGCTTGTTTCGCCGATCATGTAGCTTGCCACCACAAGGTCGGCCGGCTCGGCATCCGCGAGCGCGGCCCGGGCTTCGCCGCGTTGATATGTCATGCCGCGCAGGCGCGTGCTGCCGCTGCCGAGATCGAGCGCCAGCGCGCGCAAGGCGTCGTTGGCATCCAGCAGCGTAAAACTTTGCAGCGATGAAAAAGCTTCGGCCGCGGCCCAGCTCGCCGTTCCCGGCCCCGCGCCGACATCGAGCAGGTTTTGGGGCGCGAAGTCCGGCGTGATCTCAGCGAGCGCGTTCAGGCTTGCAATGACAGCGGCATAGGTCGCGGGCATCCGCGCCAGCGCATAGGCCAGCGCATCGGCCTCCGACCTGATCGCGCCCGAGCCGCCGCCGCCGCGATAGGTCCTTGAGATCAGCGCGGCGCGTTCGGCCGCGTCGCTGCGCGACAGGCCCTGCAGCCTGGCGTCGAGCGCTGCTTTCAACTCGGCCGGTAGGTCGGGAGCGGTCATCGCATGCCGTTCACCCGCACGTTATTCCGGCATCGCGCGCAGCGCGAGAGCCGGAATCTCGAGCTTGGAGGAACGAGATTCCGGGTTCGGCGCGATGCGCCGCCCCGGAATGACGATCAAACAAAAATCATCACGCCACGTGCTGGTCGAGGATCTTCACCGCTTCGTCGAGCGCGACCGAGACCAGTTGCGAGACGCCGCGCTCGGCCATGGTGACGCCGAACAGCCGGTTCATCCGCGCCATCGTGATCGGGTTGTGCGTGATGATGATGAAGCGGGTCTCGGTGGTCGAGGTCATCTCGTGCAGCAGGCTGCAGAACCGCTCCACATTGTGGTCGTCGAGCGGGGCGTCGACTTCGTCCAGCACGCAAATCGGCGACGGATTGGTGAGGAACACCGCGAAGATCAGCGACAGCGCGGTCAGCGCCTGCTCGCCGCCTGACAATAGCGACAGCGTCTGCGGCTTCTTGCCGGGCGGCTTGGCGATGATTTCGAGGCCGGCCTCGAGCGGATCGTCGCTTTCGATCAGATGCAGCGCGGCCTCGCCGCCGCCGAACAATTCCACGAACAGCCGCTTGAAATGGCCGTTGACGATTTCGAACGAGGTCAACAGCCGCTCGCGGGCCTCGCGGTTGAGGCTCTGGATGCCTTGGCGCAGCCGCTTGATGGCTTCCACCAGATCGTCGCGCTCGGTGGTCAGCGAGGTGTGCTGGGCTTCGACCTCGTGCAACTCTTCCTCGGCGCGCAGGTTGACCGCGCCCAGCCGCTCGCGGTCGCGGCGCAGCTTTTCCAGGTTTTCCTCGATTTCGGTAAGCGGCGGCAACTCCGCATCCGGCTTGATTTCGGCGAGGCCGGCCACAGCATGCGGCTCGCATTCCAGCATGTCGTGGATTTCGCGCTCGATGTCGATGAGGCGCCGCCTGGAGCCATCCAGGCGCTCTTCGGCCCGGGCGGTCGCTTCGCGCGCGCTCGACAGCGCCTCCAGCGAGATCTTGGCGGCGCGGTCGGTTTCCGCCATCAGGCTTTCGGCGGCGGCCAGCGCATCGGCGGCGACGCGGCGGGCGCTTTCTGCGGACTCGATTTCGCTGATCAGGGCGCGGCGCTTTTCCGCAAATATCGCGGGCGCATTGTCGAGTTCGGCGCGCTCGGCCTTGACCTCGGTGATGCGGGCTTCGATGGTCGATATCTGCGAGGCCGCGCTCTGCCGGCGGCTTTGCCATTCGCCGCGCTCGGCGGTGATCGCCTGCAGGCGGCGATCCGCCAGTTCGGCTTCGCGCGCCAGCGCCTGTGCTTCGGCCCGTACCTGCGCGGCGAGGCGGCGATGGCCGTCGATGTCGGTGCGCACCGCGGCGAGCCGGGTTTCGGTGTCGAGGCTTGGCGGCAATTCGGCCAGCGCCGCGGCAGCACTTTCATGCGCGCTCTCGGCCTCGACGCGGTCGGCGTGCAGACGGCTGTGAGCTTCGGTCAGCGCCGACTTCCGCGCGGCGTGGCGGTTGATCTCGCGCTCGGTATTGGCGTGGCGTTCCCGTGCCGCATCGGCCTCACGCTGCGCGGCGCGCCATGCATCGCGCGCGGAGGTCTCGGCTGCGGAGGCGGCCTTGAGCTCGGCCTCGGCGGTTTCCAGGGCCTGACGCTTGGCGCCGGCATCGGTGCGGGCCTGTTCAAGCTCGTGTTCGATATCGACCAGCCGCGCGCGCTCGGCCAGACGCCGCGCCGCGCCGGTCGGCGCGTGGGCCGCGGCGACGAACCCATCCCAGCGCCACACATCGCCTTCCGGCGATACCAGCCGCTGGCCGGTCTTCAGCTGCGACACTAACTCCGCGCCGCGGTCCCTGGCAACGACGCCGATCTGGGCGAGGCGCCGCGCCAGTTCGGACGGCGCATCGACATGCGCGGCAAGCGCTTCGACGCCATCGGGCAACGCCGGATCGCCTTCGGTGACGCCCGAATTGGTCCAGCGCATCGGCGCCGACGGATCGACCGGGGCGTCGAGATCGTCGCCCAGAGCGGCGCCAAGCGCTTTCTCATAGCCCTTGGCGACGGTGACGCCGTCGATGATCGGCGGCCACAGATTCTTGGTCTCGCCGTTGACGAGTTTGGAGATCGTGCGCGCTTCGGTCTCGAGCCGCTGCACGCGCTTGTCGGCCTCGTTGAGCGGCGCGCGGGCGGCTTCCAGCCTCGATCGCGCGTCGATGTGGCCGGCTTCGTTAGCCTGCGCGGTGGCTTCCGACTCCGCGAGACTGAGCTGCGCGGTCTCCATGGCCTCGGCCAATGCCGCGAGGTCGCCGAGGCCGCGGGTTTCCTGTTCGAGCTTCTGCTCTTCGCCGGCGACGTTGGCGATATCCTGATCGAGCCGTGCCAGCCGATCGCGATGGCCGCGCACGCTTCCCTCGAACTGATTGCGCTTGGCAGTGAGGTCGGCAAGGGCGGTGGTCAGTTCCGTGAACAGGCGTTCGGCGGCGGCGAGTGTCGCCTCGGCCTCGGAAACCCGTTCGTCAACGCCGCTGCGTTTTTCAACGCGCGACTTGATTTCTTCCTTCAACTCGCTGTCTTCGGTGTCGAGCCGCTGCAGCGCCACCTCGGCGTCGGAGGTCTGCTGCTGCTCGCGGGCGATATCGGCCGAAAACTGCGTCAGCCGGCGATCGAGCTCGGCGACGCGCTCCCTGGCGCGCTCTTCCTCGCGATCGAGCGTTTCGCGTGCATTGGTGAGCCGCTGCAGGCCGGCCGCGGCACGGGCCTCGGCCTCGCGCAGCGCCGGCAGTTCCGAGGCGCGCACCGCCTGGATACGGGCCGCCTCGGCCTGTTCGCGGGTGCGCTCGGCCATGTCACGGACGCTGAGGTCGTGGACAGTGGTGGCTTCCGCCACGCCGGCATTGGCCTCCAGCCAGCGCAGATGGAACAGCAGCGCCTCGGCCTTGCGCACCTTGGCCGCGACCTCGCGGTAGCGGATCGCCTGCCGCGCCTGCTTCTTCAGGCCGTCGATCTGTCCGGCCAGTTGCCCGATCACATCCTCGACGCGGGTCAGGTTGGTTTCCGCGGCTTTGAGGCGCAATTCGGCCTCGTGGCGGCGGGCATGAAGCCCCGCGACGCCGGCAGCGTCTTCCAGCACACGGCGGCGCTGTTCCGGCTTGGCCTGAATGATCTCGCCGATCTTGCCCTGGTGGACCAGCGCCGGCGAGCGCGCGCCGGTGGCGGCGTCGGCAAACAGGATCTGCACGTCGCGGGCGCGTACGTCGCGGCCGTTGATCCGGTAGACCGAGCCTGCATCGCGTTCGATCCGGCGCGAAATTTCCAGCGTCTCCCGGTCGTTCACGGCCGCCGGCGCGGAGCGATCGGAATTGTCGATCGTCATCACCACTTCGGCATGGTTGCGCGACGGACGGTTGCCGGAGCCGGCAAAGATCACCGCGTCCATGTCGGCGGCGCGCAGCGATTTGTGCGAGGTCTCGCCCATCGCCCAGCGCAACGCCTCGACCAGGTTGGATTTGCCGCAGCCGTTGGGTCCGACCACGCCGGTGAGACCGGGTTCGATCACGAAGTCGGTGGGTTCAACGAACGACTTGAAACCGTGGAGGCGAAGGCGGGTCAGCTTCATGGGCACGATGCTCTGTTGGCAGGACGCGAATCTCCCTGCCGGGACAATACCATAGAAGGCAATGTCGGTGTGTGGGCGAGTCGCTTTTGGCGCCTCTCATGGCCGCGACAATGGCGAGGCCGGGCCCCAAGGGCAACCGCCGCCGGGGGCTTTTCCCAAGGCTTTTGTAAGGCTTATGCCGGCGCTTCAGGGGAACATTCGAGCAGGGCGCCCGGCCAACGCCGGAACCGAAAATCCATACCGCAACAGTGAAAGCCAGCTATCGGCCAGGCCGCCAAAACGGCAGACCGAGGACGAATCGATCAGCTCTTCAGCATCGATTTGATCTTCTTGTCGAATTCCTCGAACGAGGTTTCGCCCTTGATCATCTCGCCATTGATGAAGAAGGTCGGCGTCGAGTTCACCTTCAGCACCTCGTTGGCATATTTCTGATCGGCGGCGATCTTGTCGAGCAGCGCCTGATCCTTGAGGCAGTCCTCGACCGCCTGCTGGCTGAGGCCGGCCTGCTTGCCGATCCGGGTCAGCGTTTCCGTGGTGTTCTTCATCACCCAATCGTCCTGCTGCCGGAACAGCATGTCGACCACCGCGAAATATTTCGCCGAATCGTCCTTGGCGATGCAGCGCGCCAGCATCGAGCCTGCCGCCGCCTTGATGTCGAGCGGAAATTCCCGGAACACGTAACGGATCTTGCCGGTGTCGATATATTCCGACTTGATTTTCGGGAACACATCCTTGTTGAAGGCGGCGCAATGCGGGCAGGTCATCGACGCGTATTCGGTGATCGTCACCGAAGCGTTGGCGGGACCGAGCGCCATGTCCGGCAGCGACACCGGTTTGGCCACATCGGCGGCGCTTTGCGCCATCGCGTCCGCGATCAAACGCAGCGGCGAGAACCCGATGAGAGCGGCAAGCCCGGTCAGCGACAGGGCGGCGGTGAAGGCGCGGCGGGTGATGATCAACGAAAAAACTCCCGGATTGGCGCATTCACGCCCAAAGGACCTATAGAAGAACTAGCTGGCTAGCTTGAAACGACAATCGTGGCAATGGCAGGCCGCGCCGGCCGGACGTGGCGGCTGGCTCAATTTCGCTTGATCGAGGCGCCGAGCCGCGCCAGCGCCGCCCGCAATTCTTCGTCTTCGACGGAAGACAGGGTTTCCGCGACCTTCGCCACCGCGCTGGCGTCGGGGGTGCGGGACGCCGGAGGCCGATTCCGGCGCGCCAGCGGGGCCTGGCGCAGCGCCAGCCGCCCCACCGCGCTCCAGCCGAAGAAGCGGTTGACGCGCTGCAGGATGACGTCGGAGGCGTGCTGGATTTCCAGCGCCATCGGGCCCTCCACCCGCAGCACCAGCGTGGCCGGTTCCTGCGGCTGTCCCTGCACCGGCCGCGGCCACTGGATCTTCAGGGGCTCGGAATGGGCGGCGACTTCAGAGCCGGCGATGTCGGCCCAGCGCGTCACCAGTTCGCGCGCGGCGAATCCCTGCTTGGCATAAGCGTCGGAAAACACGTCGCTGAGCAGGACGGAAAGCGGCTTGGCGCTGATCGGACCGGGTTTGGCCATGGCGTTCTATAACACTTAGCATGGCGTGGGCGGAACTCCCTCAACCGTCATGGCCGGGCAAAAGCGCGAAGCGCGTCTTCGCGTCAGGTGTCCCGGCCATCCACGTCTTGAATCGCTGAAAAAAGAAAGACGTGGATGCCCGCGACAAGCGCGGGCATGACGTGGAGAGATTGGCGCTCCGCCCCTACAGTGGTTTTATGAATTCTCGTGCAATCGCCAAGGCAAAGCGTCGCGAAGTTTCTGAGGAAACCGCCCGCCCGGCGCTGCTGCTGGCCTGGTACGACCGCCATCGCCGCCGGCTGCCATGGCGGCCGCTGCCGGGCGAACGCGCCGATCCCTATGCCGTCTGGCTGTCGGAAATCATGCTGCAGCAGACCGGCGTCAAAACCGTGGGGCCGTATTTCCTGAAATTCCTGGCGCGCTGGCCCGATGTCGACGCGCTCGGCCGCGCCTCGCTCGACGACGTGCTGCGGATGTGGGCCGGGCTCGGTTATTATTCGCGCGCGCGCAATCTGCACGCCTGCGCGGTGGCGGTGCGGCGCGATCACGGCGGCGCGTTTCCGGAGACCGAGGAGGCTTTGCGCGCGCTGCCGGGGATCGGGCCGTACACGGCTTCCGCAATTGCCGCGATCGCCTTCGGCCGAAGGACCATGCCGGTCGACGGCAATATCGAGCGCGTGGTGTCGCGGCTGTTCGCGGTCGAGGAGCCGCTGCCGCAGGCCAAGCCGCTGATCCAGCAGATGGCGATGACGCTGCTCGGACCGGGCGAAACAAATCCGCGCGCCCGCGACGAGAAGTCTCGCGCCGGGGACGCGGAGTCGCGCGCCGGGGATAGCGCGCAGGCGCTGATGGATTTGGGGTCCTCGATCTGCACGCCGAAGAAGCCGGCCTGCGCGCTGTGTCCGCTCAACGATGATTGCGTGGCGCGCGCGCGGGGCGATCAGGAGACCTTTCCGCGTAAAGCGCCGAAGAAAACCGGGGCGCTGCGCCGGGGGGCGGCATTCGTGGTCACGCGCGGCGATGAGCTGTTGGTCCGCAGCCGCCCGGAAAAAGGCCTGCTCGGCGGCATGACCGAAGTGCCGACCTCGCATTGGCTCGACGTGCAGGACGACAAAGCGGCGCTGCAGCAGGCGCCGGCGCTGAAAGGCATTACGCGCTGGCGTCGCAAGGCAGGCGTGGTCACGCACGTTTTCACGCATTTCCCGCTCGAGCTTGTGATCTACGCCGCCGCCGTTGCTGCGCGAACCCGCGCGCCGGAGGGAATGCGCTGGGTGCCGATCGCGACGCTGAAGGACGAGGCGCTGCCGAATGTCATGCGCAAGGTGATCGCGCATGGGCTCTCCGGGAATGTATAGCCGTCATGCCCCGCACAGGCGGGGCATCCAGTATTCCGCGGCGCCAGCTTGAATCGATAGGTTTCGGAATACTTGATCATCCGCCTGCGCGGATGATGACGATCTCTCAATGCCTCCCGCAAGCTTAACCCGGCATCGTCACGATCGGCGGCTTGGCGTTCAACCCCTCGACCTGAAAACCGGCGACGCGCTTGTAGTTGGCCGCGATGTCTTCCAATTCCTTTTGCGACAGCACGTCGGTGACGACGTCGTAACCGTCAGGCGCGCGCTCCTCGACCAGTTGCATGACCTGCTCCGGCCCGTTGCGGCGGTTGAGCATGACAAGATCGGTCGTCGCAGGCCGGCGTTCCGCCTCGTACGCCACCAGCGCGGCATGGGTCTCGCCGTGCGCCAGGATCTCGCGGGTGAGAACGCGGGCGTCGAGGATCGCCTGCGACGCGCCATTGGAGCCGATCGGATACATCGGATGCGCGGCATCGCCCATCAGCGTGGTCAGCCCGAAGGTCCATTGCGCGACAGGATCGCGGTCGACCAGCGGATATTCGTAGGCGTGCGGGCAGTTGCCGATCAGGCCGGGCACGTCGAGCCAGTCGAATTTCCAGTCCTTGAACCACGGCAGAAATTCTTCGAGTTTCGCGGTGCGGTTATAGTCCTCACGGCGCCATTGGTAGGTCGGCGGCATGTGCCGCTCGGCGACCCAATTGATCCAAAACTTGCCGTTCGCGTCGGCCTGCTTCGAAATCGGATAGCAGACGAATTTCAGGATTTCGTGGCCGGCCATGATCATGGTGCGGCCGGACAGGAATGCATCCGACGCGGTGATGCCGCGCCAGAGGATGCGCCCATTCCAGAGCTGCGGCCCTTCCTGCGGATAAAGCTTGTCGCGGATCGCGGAGTGGATGCCGTCGGCTGCGATGAGAAGCCGGCCGTCATGGCTGCCGGCCGGCTTGCCGGTTGCCTTGTCGATGAAATCGGCGCGCACGCCTTCGGGGGTCTCGGTCCAGCCGGCAAGATGATGGCTGGTGAGGATGTTCTCCGCGCCCAGCCGTTCGGTCGCGGCGTCGAGCAGGATCTGCTGCAGCGTACCGCGATGGATCGAGAACTGCGGCCATTTGTAGCCGGCCTCGATACCGCGCGGCTCGCTCCAGATCGGCTTGCCGTGCTTGGAAAAATACGCGAGTTCCCTGGTGCGCACGCCTGACGCGTCGAGCCGGTCGAGCAGGCCGAGTTCGATCAGTTCACGCACGGCGTGCGGCAGCACGTTGATGCCGACGCCGAGCGGCTTCAGTTCGGACACGCTTTCAAATACTCTGGCGGGAACGCCGATCTGATGCAGGCTAAGCGCCAGCGTCAGCCCGCCGATGCCGCCGCCGGCGATAAGAACGGTCATGTTACGCCCCTCGATGACGGGTATGGTGATGGCATGGGAACACGGCCGCGGGCAACCGCGAAAGCCGATCGTCGCCGGCGTCGCAGGGATGGACGGCGCAAGGGCGCGGCGTTAACCTTCTGGCTCCCAATGAGGATCAGGAAATGTTCAAGCTCTATTATGCCCCGGGTACCTGCGCGCTCGCGTCCCATATCGCCTTGCAGGAGGCCGGTGCTGCCTACACGACCGAGAAGGTTGATTTCAAAACCAACCAGCAGACCAGCCCGGAATATCTCGCGATCAATCCCAAGGGGCGGGTGCCGTCGCTGGTGACGGATCGCGGCATCCTGACCGAGACACCCGCAATGCTCGCTTACATCGCGCAGAGTTTTCCGCAGGCGAAACTGGCGCCGCTCGACGACGCCTTCGCCTTCGCGCAGGTGCAGGCCTTCAACAGCTATCTCTGTTCCACCGTGCATGTGGCGCATGCCCATAAGGGGCGCGGCCATCGCTGGGCGACGGACGAAGCTTCCTTCGCGGATATGAAGCGCAAGGTGCCGCAGAGCGTCGGCGCCAGTTTCGCGCTGATCGAACGCAATATGCTGAAAGGGCCGTGGGTGATGGGAGAGCAGTATACGATCTGCGATCCCTATCTGTTTACGCTGGCGGGCTGGCTGGAGGGCGACAGCGTCGATCTTGCAACCCTGCCGAAGGTGATGGATCACCGCAAGCGCATGTCGGAGCGGCCCGCGGTGCGCGAAGTTTTGGCCAAAGAGCTGATGCCGGCCTGACCCCAGGCGGCGCGTCGCGGTTCGCGCTGCGGTTTGCAGCAGGTTGGGGCACGGCTGAGATCGAGGCGATCGCGGCGCGCCCACGACTGAAACGAAAACGGCGCCCGCGAAGGGCGCCGTTTCACCGTCGCGGGCGGATCAGGCCGCCTTGGTCTTGAGGTGGCCGAACATGATGTGGCGGGCCTCGTCGTCCATCTCGGTCTTGAAGACGAACTTGTCCTTCAGCGCGATCGCGCGCGCTGCGGCGGGCCTTGCCGAGACCTCATCGAGCAGCCGCTTCACGTTGGGATATTTTGTGAAGACGTCATCGCCAAGCACGTAAGGCGCCATCCGTGCCCATCCCCAGAACGCCATGTCCACGATGGTGTAGGTGTCGCCGACCATATTGCGGCTCTTGGCGAGATGGTCGTCGAGAATCTTGTAGTGGCGATGCGCCTCGTATTGATAGCGGTTGTGCGCGTATTCCAGGTCTTTCGGCGCGGCGTGCTTGAAATGCACGGCCTGGCCCGAATAGGGGCCGACGCCGCTGGCGACGAACATCAGCCATGACAGCAGCTGCGCGCGGTTTTTCGGCGTGCTGGGAGGCAGGAATTTGCCGGTCTTCTCGGCGAGGTAAAGCAGGATCGCGTTGCTGTCGAACACGAACACGCCGTCATCGTCGATCGCCGGCACCTTGCCGTTCGGATTGACGGCGAGAAATTCCGGCTTGAACTGGTCGCCCTTGCGGGTATCGACCGGCACCAGCTCGTAGGGCAGGCCGGACTCTTCCAGAAACAGCGCGACCTTGTTGGGGTTCGGCGCGCCGTTGAAATAAAATTTCAGCATTGGGGTCTCCGGGGATTGGACGGCAAAAACAGCAACGCAAAGCGGACGTCGCGGGTGGCAGCGCTTTTTCTTTGCTTCGGTTCCCGGGGAAGCGCAACCGAAGACTTCGTGAGGCAGCACGCGCGGAGGGCTGCGCTGCCGGCGGAATGTCAGGAAAACCCGGCAAAATCGCAAACGATCGGCTTCCACCGGGGTTGGATCGTCTCCTGCTCCGGAAGACCGCACATTCGTGCCGCGGGGTTCACAAAGACGATTGTCACCGAGGACTCGTTCCGCAACGCGCTGCAGTCCCTGATCGACCACACGCTCCTGCCGCCCGCCGCGAAGTAATCCGACGGCTGATACTTGCGGCGGGCAAATCACTTCGGCTTGAGGGCAATGCTGTCGAAGGCCTTGATAATTATGTCGTTGAACGATCTGCCTGCGCCACTGTCTTTGTTCAACCACATTTGGTGTCGATTTTTCGATGATCCCACTCGGCGGAATGAGCCGGGCTCATGATGCGGGTGGTGTCGCGCCCTTCCTGGTACCGGACGAGAGCCGCTCTGTCGCGGCGGCTGATGTCGTCGATGGTGAGATGGAGGCCCGAAAGTAGCAGCGCACTTGGTTGGAAATCGGAGAGTGGTGGAAAGGCCGCTTCTATTCCGATGCTGCCGGCTCACCTGTTCACTCCGAAGCCACGAAACCCACAACACGGAGAAAGCCTATGTCCCAAGCAGAGCAGTTTGAAGTTCTCGTCGTCGGCAGTGGGGCAGGCGGCAAGCTGATCGCATGGCACATGGCTCAGTCGGGACGACGAACTGCCGTCGTGGAGCGGCGGTGGATTGGAGGCTCCTGTCCCAACATCGCCTGCATGCCCAGCAAGAATGAAATTTCGGGCGCCAGGGTTGCGTACTTGACACGTAATGCCGCGCAGTTCGGGACCACCGCCGGCCCGGTGGCGGTCGACATGAGTGCGGTTCGCAAGCGGAAGCGGGAGATGGTTGACCGACAGGTTACGAAGCACCTGCAGCTATACAAGGCAAGCGGTGCGGAACTGATCATGGGAGCTGGGCGTTTCGCGGGGCCGAAAACGCTTGAGGTTACCCTGAATGACGGAGGCACACGCGTGCTTTCGGCGGACACGGTATTCCTCAACCTCGGAACGCACGCGGCCCTTCCGAACGTTTCCGGCCTCGATGCCGCCCGGCCGCTGACGCATATCGAGGCTCTGGAGCTCGACTATTTGCCGTCGCATCTGCTCGTCATCGGCGGCGGCTATTCCGGCCTCGAATTTGCACAGGCTTTCCGTCGCTTTGGCAGCGAGGTGACCGTCATTGAGGCTGGCCCTCAGATTATGGCTCGAGAGGATTTGGACGTTGCACAGGAGGTGCACCGGCTTCTGAGCGACGAGGGAATTGAAATCGTGGCGGGAGCCGAACTGCTCCAGGTACGCGGGCGATCCGGAGAGAAGGTCAGTCTTGTCGTGCGCACCCGTTCCGGCGAACGAACCATAGAGGGCAGCGACATCCTGGTGGCAGCCGGGCGTGTTCCCAACACCGGTGGAATCGGACTTAAGGAGACTGGGATCGAGTTGGACGATCGTGGTTACATTCGCGTCAATGAGCGCCTCGAGACCAGCGCCCCGAATGTCTGGGCCCTGGGGGAATGCGCGGGCAGCCCACAATTCACGCACATATCCGAAGATGATTTTCGCATCGTCCGCGACAATCTCGCCGGAAACGCGCGCAGCACGCGCGATCGAATCGTTCCTTACTGTATGTTTACAGATCCTCCGCTCGCCCGCGTGGGGCTTAGTGAAGGCGAAGCCGAGCGTCGCGGAATCGCGGCACGCGTTGTGAAGCTGCCGATGGATGCCGTGTTGCGTGCGCAGGCCACCGACGAGAGGCAAGGCTTCATGAAGGCGCTGATCGCCGCGAATGACGATCGCATTCTCGGTTTCGTAATGATAGGCGCCGAGGCGGGAGAAGTTCTGGCTGCGGTGCACACGGCCATGTTGGCCGGTCTTTCATATTCGAGGCTTGCCGATGCCCCCTTCGCGCACCCGACGATGGCCGAGGGGCTCAGCTCGCTGTTCTCGCAGGTACCGCGTCGCCAACAGGGTATGTCGAAAACGGCTTAGTTGATGTCCTGGTCTCCATCGCGCTGTGCTTTGGATCGGCGTGGGCGGCGACTCACTGCGGTGTCGGTGGCGCGTGCGATCGCGGCGCAGCCAAATGACGCGATGCGCCGCGAACGAATTCATGCACCGCAGCAAACAGCCGCTCTATTCGATCACCTCGTCAACGCGGGCGAGCAGCGATGGCGGTACCGTGACGCCTAGTGCCTTCGCCGTTTTAAGATTGATCACGAGCTCGTACTTGGTGGGCGTCTGCACCGGGAGATCAGCCGGCTTCTCGCCCTTGAGGATGCGGTCGACATATGGAGCCGCGCGGCGAAACAGATCGACAAGATCAGTCCCATAGGACATCAGCCCACCGCTCGCCGGGAACAACCGATATGCGTAGGCCGCCGGCAAGCGATACCGATCGGCCAGCGCAATGATCTGCTCGCGGTGGGCCAGTATGAAAATATCCGGCATAACAATCAGGCCGCTGTTCGGCTCGCGCGCCAGCGATACCATAGTGGACTCGATCTCGGCGGGGCTGTGAACAGGCGCGGCCAGCATCACCAGCTTCAACTTGGGGGCGGCTACCTCGACCGGCCTCAAGAAATATGACCCTCCGTCAGGGGACGTCGCCGGATTGAACATTAGCGCGATACGGCTCGTCTGGGGCGCGACCTCCTTCAGCAGTTCCATCAATTTGGACCCCATGGAGGCTTCGAGGTTTGTGAAACCCGTAATGTTGCCGCCGGGGCGGGCCAGTCCGTCGACGAAATGGCTTCCGACCGGATCGGAGACTTGTGTGAACACGATCGATATCGTGCTGGTCAGCTGCTTAAGGGCGGCGACAACAGGTGATGTGTGACCGATTATAAGATCGGGCTTCTGCTCGACGAACTCGCGCGCGAAGCTCTGGATCTTATCTGCGTCGCCCGCGCCCCAGCGATAGTCGATCCGGATATTGCGTCCTGGGACCCAGCCCAGGCCTTGCAGCCCCTGAGTAAATGCTGACACGAGCGATCGCTGTGCTGGATCGCTTTCAGCAATTCCCATCAGCACGCAAACGCGACGCATGTCGCCGGACTGTTGCGCGCGCGCAGCGAGCGGCCACGCAGCCGCACTGCCTGAAAGTACAATAAACTCCCTGCGTCGCATGCGCGCCCCCCAAGACCCGAATGCGGCAGTTAACTATCTAAACTCAAGATCTGGAAGGCGTTGGGGCCTTTCGGAATGAAATAGTTGTTGGCTGCCCTCTAACGCAATGGGTCGTTCAAGGTCGGGTCGATACCGCAGCAAGTCCGGCCATGTCCGTTATGGGACGGCGATGTGGGCGGGATAGGAGTCCGCGTGGGCCGACAACAGACATGGCTCAGCTGCGGGAGTTGATGACGGCAACCGCGACGGCGGGCGCGCTTGGTCGCGTGGTCAAGATGGCCGCTCGCGGCTACAGCCCGGGACAGGAAATCCGGACTGCCAAAAGCTGCTGTTCAGGTTTGCGGGAGCGAATGGGCTAACGACCGGACGCCTGCCGAGGCTTCCGGCCGCTGACCGTCGATCCCGTGGATTTCCGCATCGAACTCATGACGACGCCCGGTCGTGACGAAGCTGCGCTTTCCCGATCGGATGATGCCCAGTTGTGCGTGGTGGCAAAGGCAACGACCCGATCGAGTCGATCGTCCGCGACATCCTCGTTCCAGTGCAGGGAGATTACGCGCTTTGCGTCGAAATCGCGAACCGGGACTTTCTTCACGTTGGGCGCATCGAAAATTGCAGGCATCAGCGCGACGCCCATGCCGGCCCCTACCAATGCGAGAGCACGATCGTCCTGATCCGTCCTGTAGACTACCTGACAGCGTATTCCGCGGTCCGCCAAAAGCTTCGTGGTGTTGGCGAAGGTTTCACAATGAGTTCGAACGATGAAGCGCTCTCCGTTGAGGTCGGACAATTGAACGCCTTCGTAAGAAGCAAAGCGATGGTTGAGGCCAACCACCAGTCCATAGTCTTCCCTCAGTAGCTCGACAGAGCGCTGTCCCGGCTCGCTCCCTGCTTTTATGGAGATACATGCCAGCAACTTTCGGGCTGCGAGTTGCGCATGCAGCTGTTCTCGCGTTCCATCGACGAGTTCGATCCGCGTTTCCGGCAGTTCGCCCTGTAAGGTCTCTATGAGCCGCGCGAGATGCACGGATGGCAACGTGCGCAGTACGCCAATTCGGAGCGGCCGGTCGGCGACACTTGCCCGAAGCTCAGCCTTCACCTTGTTGCAAGAACCCAGAACCTCCTGCGCGGTCATCTGAAACCGACGACCCGCCGGGGTGAGGGTGACCGACTTCGGTGATCGGTGGAACAGCTTCACCCCAAGCTCCTCTTCCAGCTTGGCTATCGAAGCGGAGAGCGCGGGCTGCGATACGGCGGCCCTGACGGCTGCCTTCGTGAAACTGCCGGTCTCCGCGACCGCGGCAAAGTGCCGGATCTGGTAGAGTTCCATACTATAAACCGTGTTTATCCAATCTATCAAAACATACGATTTCACATATTGCTTTTCAATAAGCACATGAGTCCAAGACGGCGAAGCGCGCACCGCCAAAGCAAAAGCTGGCCATCAGAGGATTGTTAAACTGAAAGGAGCATCCGATGCCACTCGTCAGAATCGACCTCAACAAGGACGCGTCTGCCGAGCGCGTTCGAATCGTCAGCCAAGCCGTCTACGGCGCGATGATCGAAATTGCGAATGTGCCGGTCAACGACAAGTTCCAGATCGTGACTCGCCACAGCGCGGACGAGATCATCTATCCGGAGGAGGGCTATCTTGGTGTCCAATACTCGCCGGACCTCATCATGATCCAGGTGACCTGGGTCGGCGGCCGCTCGACCGACGTCAAGAAGCAATTCTACCGGCGCATTGCCGACGAAATTCACGCGAAGGCCGGCGTCCGCAAACAGGACGTCTGGATCAACCTGGTGGATGATGGGCGCGAGGACTGGTCGTTCGGCAATGGCGACATGCAGTACGCGCCGAAGTAGATCGCAACGCGTCCATGCCATTCGTAGAAGTAACCACACGGAAGAACTGTCAGACGCGGTACGCGCCGAGCTTCTGGCATTCCTGCTTAAACGTCGGCGTTTGCGCAGACTATCGGACCCGCATTCACAGATAACGAGGCGAGCACGCGTCGGGCGACCGCTCCTGCGACCGCCAAACGCAACAGGAAACAAGGAGGTTCTCATGATCAAGAGTGTCCTTTATGCCGCGATTGGGTTTGCCGCGATCTCCTCGATCGCCCTGGCTGGCGACGATCGGGAAGACCTTTCTTCGGCGACGGCCCTGTTGCCATCAGGCACATTCACCACGTCGGCGCACTCTGACCAATGGAAAATTGCGAACGCGCTGAGTGCGGGCCCCGCCAGCATCACGGACCACGCAACCGTGATTGATTGGCCCGCGAATCCGAAGCATGGAATGTCTCAGGGCAGGGTGCTTCGCGAGGGCACCAATGGTTGGACATGCATGCGCGACGTTCCCGGAAGGCCTCAGCACGACCCGATGTGCGTGGACGAGACTATGATGAAATGGCTCGATGCGACTCTGGCCGGGAAGAAGCCGGACATCGATCGCGTTGGACTGTCATACATGTTGATGGGCGAGGCGAGGCAGGGACAGGGCGCAACTCCGGCAAAGGACCCCAGCCAGGTCAAAGAATGGTTCACTGTCGGCCCGCATGTGATGATGGTGCTTCCTGACTCAGCCAAGGACGCGCTCCGGGGCATCAATCAGGATCTCTCCAATAACCAGCCCTATACATCGCTCCTCAGTTCCGCGGATGTAGCGACGCCGATCTGGGTCATTCCCGTTGCAAAGGGCGGCGACAGGATCAAGGAGGAGCCGGCGAAATAGGGCTTCCTTGCGACGGACTTGGCGCAGCGCTCTGGCTTCCGCGGGGGGCACGGCGACGATCGGCGGCTTGAGGTGGTCGTTGCAGAGAGCATCACTCGAGAGAGACAAGCCGACGTGACTTGCCGTCTTCGAGCGGACAGAACAGTACCGGCCGACTGAACCTCATTGGTATCTGTCGCTCATCGGTGTCAAAGGTGCGTTTGCGCGGAGTCTACCGGGCGAAATCCCGTAACGTCTCCGAAACGCGCGCACGAATGCGCTCTCGGAGTCGTAGCCGACCGCTGCCGCCACCTTCGCCAGGGTTCCAGTTGTCGAGCCGAGGCGATGGTGTGCCAGACCAAGCCGCAACTCGCTCAGGAAGCCGAGCGGCGGAATATCCCCCTCCCTGCGGAAGATCCGAACCAGGGTCGCGCGCGAAACATGCGCTTCCGCCGCAAGCTCATCCAGCGTCCATGGATGCGCGGGAGCTCTCAACATGGCGGTGACGGCTCTGGCCGAAGACGACGATGCGAGCAGCCGCATTATGCCGCTCGATGCCGCCGATTGTTCGAAATGCAGGCGAAGCATCATCACGAAGAGAGCGGTGGCAAGCTCAGTGGCAATCGTCGCTGCGCCCGGACGCGCGGCCTGCAGTTCCTCATCGATCGCCTGCACCAGCATCCGCATCCGGGCGAACAGATCCCCTCTGCCGACCCTGAGCACGATCGCCTTTGGCAACGCGGCAGTGACAAGGCTATCCATGGCCCCATCCAACCGCAGCCGGCCGCAGATCATCTCGGTGTCGCTCGCGCCGCGGGTGTTGGTCTTGATCCTGATCGCGTTGTTGTATTCGGTTCTGATCGGCGCTCCGGGGCTTCCGCCACGGCTCGCCGATCGCACGACGTGGGGGTCGCCCTGCGGGAGCAGGAGGATGCTGCCGGCTTCCAGCTTGAACGTTTCCCCGGAATACCGCTCCAGCAGGCAATTTCCGTTGGTCACGATGTGAAATTGAGCGAAGCCCGCCGGCTCCGCTTCGTGCACGACCTCCCATTGCAAGGCAAATCGGCACACATCCTGAATTTCCGGGCGCGCCCGGAACAGGGGAGCAATCGCACCGAGCGGGTCGAGAGTAACAGGCTCAGTCGCGTCGTCTGGATGTTTGATCCGGCCGGCATAGGTTTTGCGCCGCGAGAGCATCGCCAATTCCCCGTTCGCCCCAATTTCTCAAAGCATCGAATGAATGAGGAGAATGTAATGCGGATGCGCCAACCCAAGCGCGGAGTTCAGACGCGCAACGATCACGAATACGCGATCAAGAAAACATTCATCGGCGGCGCCCTTGCATTGCCGGTCCTGGCTTATCCCGCTCGCGCCTCGGCGCGCAACGCGGAGCGCTGAACACAGTCAATCGACCATTCATTCCGCGTTTCACATCGCATCGAATAGGAGAGCGTTATGCACATGCTGGATTGGAATACATATCGGCGGCAGCTTGTCGCCGGGGTCGGCGGCTTCGGCAAGCTCAACCCCGATATCATCAAGGGCTACACCACCCTGAGCCGGGCCGGCCAGAAGGCCGGTCACCTCGATGAAAAGACCCGCGAACTCGTCGCGCTTGCGGTCGCCATCACCCTGCGCTGCGACGGCTGCATCACGGTACATACCGCGGCGGCCCGGGAACGGGGTGCGACCAGGGAAGAGATAGCCGAAGTGCTGGGTGTTGCGGTCTCCGTCAATGCCGGCGCGGCCGTCGTCTATTCCACCCGCGCGCTCGACGCATTCGACGCCGCCGCCGAAATCAACCCCAACGCCTGAGGAGAACTCATGATCAACTATCTTCGTCTGCCGCTTTCCTGGATCGCTCATTCCGATCGGGTTGGCATCCCGCTGATGCGCGTCGCCATCGCGATCGTCTTCCTGTGGATCGGCGCGCTCAAATTCGCGCCCTATGAAGCCGACAGCATTACGCCCTTCGTCGCCAACAGCCCGTTTATGTCGTTCTTCTACGAGCATCCGGCCGAGTACAAGGCGCACCTCACGCGCGAGGGCGAGTTGAAGCCGGCCGAGCGGGCCTGGCAGACCGCGAATAACACCTACGGCTATTCCGACGGCCTCGGAACCGTGGAGATAACGATCGGCCTGCTGACGCTGCTGGGCGTGTTCTCGCGCCGATGGGGCATTGTGGGCGCGACGCTCTCGTTCCTGACGCCGTTCGTGACGTTGTCTTTCCTGATCACGACGCCAGACGCGTGGGTCGCCGCGCTTGGCGATGCGCAGCACGGCTTCCCTTATCTGTCAGGCGGTGGGCGACTCGTGCTGAAGGATGTCATGCTGCTGGCCGGCGGCCTGCTGATCATGGCCGAAAGCGCCCGCGCCTTCCTTGAGGCGCCGACGCAGGTTGCGCCGATAGGACAACAGATTGAGCCGCTCGGTCATTCAGCCGGACCGGCATCGGTTCTAGTGTTCTACAAAGAGCCCTCTGTGGAGCCACCAGATTATCAGCCGTTCTGAGCTACGAAGGACGATAGACGCAGCTTACGGCCCGGCGGCAAGGCCCATATTGAGTCCTTGGCGCCGCCGAAATCCAAGCTTCGGAAGACCACATCAAAGGAGCCGGTCGCATGACGTCAAGAAACGAAAACGTGACAGAACTATCCGGAGAAGATGCTTTCTCCCGCAGGAAATTCCTGACGGTCGCATCCGCGGGCGTGGCCGGGACTGTCGTTACAGGACGCGCGGTTGCCGACACGCTTGCCGATGTGCCGCCGCGCGAGGTGGGTGCCGATCTCTCGGGGCACGGCGAGCGATCGAAGTTTGTTCACCTCGCCATGCTTCCGGAGGCAGGACCGGGGAAGCGCAACGTCGATCCAAGCGATGCGATCAATTCGAAAGCGCCACTCGGCAAGCTGGTCGGGACTATCACGCCCACCGATCTGCATTACGAACGGAGCCATTCTGGCAATCCCGATCTAGATCCGGCGAAGCACCGCTTGCTGGTCCACGGCATGACGCGCAAGCAACTCGTGTTCACTGTTGATGATCTCATGCGGATGCCCTCGACCACCCGCACGGTCTTCATCGAATGCACCGGTAACGGCTGGGAAAACTGGAAAAAGGCGGACCCCAATGTCACGGTCCAAAACACTCACGGTCTTGTGAGCACCAATGAGTGGACCGGCGTTCCGCTTCGCTTTCTCATCGATCTCGTCGGGAAGGACCGCCGATCCACCTGGATGCTGGCGGAAGGCGCCGACGCAGCCGGCGTTGATCGGAGTATTCCGCTCACCGAGGAGATTACGGACGAGGCCTTCATCGCATACGGCCAGAACGGCGAGCCGTTGCGGCCGGCCCACGGCTTTCCGATCCGTCTCATCATGCCGGGCTTCGAAGGCAATCTGAATATCAAATGGCTGCGTCGGCTGAAATTCGGCGACCAGCCCTGGATGACGCGGTGGGAAACGGACCGCTACACGCAGCTCCTTGCGAACGGCAAGGCCATGCAATTCCAACTCAGGATGGAGACGAATTCCGTCATCACATCGCCATCGGGAATGATGGAGATACGCCCCGGCTATCACCGCATCACGGGTCTAGCCTGGAGCGGCCACGGCAAGATCGCGAAGGTTGAAATCAGCACGGATGAAGGCAGAACCTGGAAGCAGGCCGAATTGAACTATCCCGTGCTGCCGAAAGCGCAGACAAGATTCCAGCTCGATTGGACCTGGGACGGCAAGCCCACAAAGATCGTTAGCCGCTCGACCGACGACAAGGGCAACGTCCAGCCCGACCGCAAATCGTTCATCGCTCAAATGGGCACTAACGCGCTGTTCCACTACAACGCCCAGCAAACCTGGGCAATCGACGCCAGCGGGAGAGTCAGCAATGTTCTCGCCTAAGCAGCTCTTTGCGGGTGCGGTAGCTGCCGCGCTCCTCGTACTTCCGGCTTACGCCTTCGATTTCGGACGTCCCGCGAACCCCGACGAAATCAAGCTGTGGAACCTCGACGTGCGACCCGACGGCACGGGCTTGCCCGATGGCAGTGGCACGGCGGCACACGGTAAGGAGATTTTCGCGGAGAACTGCGCGGCCTGCCATGGCGACAAGGGCCAGGGCGGCATCAAGGATCGCCTGGTCGGCGGTCAGGGCACGCTCACCTCCGATCATCCGATCAGGACGGTCGGAAGCTTCTGGCCCTACGCCACCACGTTATTCGACTACATCCACCGCGCGATGCCCTACCAGGCGCCGGGATCGCTCAGCGTCGACGACTACTACGCGCTAACGGCATACCTCCTGAGCTTGAACGGAATTCTGCCGCCGGACGGCAAGCTCGACAAGGAGACGCTGCCAAAGGTGAAGATGCCCAATCGCGACGGTTTCATTCCCGATCCGGAGTTCAGCAAAGTGCCGGTGCCGAAGTGATCGGAACTGGATTTCTGCAACACGAACCATCATTGCCCGCAAAACGACGATGGGCGCAAAAGGCTGTTGCGGTCCTTGCAGTGCCGGTCCTTGCGTTATCGGTAACGGTTGGAGCGAAAGCCATGGATAGAGACGGACTGATCACAATCCAAAGCCAATACACGCCGAAGGATACCATGCAGCGGCTCGAGACCGCCGTCAGATCGAAAGGCATGACGGTCTTCGCCCATATCGACCATGCGGCCGGGGCCGCCGAGGTTGGCATGGCCTTGCGTCCCACGGACCTCTTGATCTTCGGCAGCCCGAAAGGCGGCACACCTCTGATGCAATCGGCACAGACCATCGGCATCGACCTGCCGTTGAAGGCCCTGGTTTGGGAGGACGCCGAAGGCCATGTCTGGCTGTCCTACAACGATCCCGCCTGGATCGCGCAGCGCCACGCGGGACCGGCCGGCATGCAAGCTGCGGTTCGGACCATGACCGGCGCGCTCAACGCAATCGCTGCCGAGGCTACATCCGCCGCGCCCAAGAAGTAACAGCCCGGCAATTCGAAGAGAGCCAAGTCATGGAGACCATGAGCCCCACCAACAAGATCTGGACCCGCGAAACCGGCGCGGTCGAAAAACGCGATCTTTGGTCGTCCTTGAAGCGCGGGTTTCGCGGCCGTTGCCCGCGCTGCGGCGAAGGCAGGCTGTTCCGTGCTTTTCTGAAGGTCGACAATCGTTGCTCCGTGTGCGGGCTCGATTTCACGCCGCACCGCGCCGACGATCTGCCGGCCTATCTCGTCATCGTCATCGTCGGCCATATCGTGGTTCCGACCGCGCTTCTGATCGAAACGGATTACTCGCCCCCGGTGGGGCTGCAACTTGCGATCTATCTGCCGCTGACGGTGGTCTTGTCGCTGGCATTGCTGCAACCGGTGAAAGGCGCAGTCGTCGGGCTGCAATGGGCGTTGCGCATGCACGGCTTTGACGACAATGCACCTAAGGGGATTCCGCCGGCTTAGGTTCTCAAATGCTTGGTGCGAGCCGCCGTCGATCGCAGGCGGCATCCCACGAAGCGGTCTGCGGCGCGGGGACGGCTCTTGTCCCCCTTTGCGCCAGAAACGGTCATTCCCGGATAGTCCGAGACATCCGGCCTGATCAGGTCTGAGCGTCTGAGGCCGATTGGATGTCATTTCTTACTCGCGATCGCCCGTCATGACGGGCGCGGAGTCTACCGGGCGAAATCCCGTAACGTTTCCGAAACGCGCGCGCGAATGCGCTCTCGGAGTCGTAGCCGACCGCTGCCGCCACCTGCGCCAGGGTTCCAGTTGTCGAGCCGAGGCGATGGCGGGCCAGGTCGAGAGTAACAGGCTCAGTCGCGTCGTCTGGATGTTTGATCCGGCCGGCATAGGTTTTGCGCCGCGAGAGCATCGCCAATTTCCCGTTCGCCCCGATTTCTCAAAGCATCGAATGAATGAAGAGAATGTAATGCGCATGCCTGGCAGTTCAGAAACACAACGATCACGAATACGCGATGAAGAAAACATTCATCAGCGGCGCCCTTGCAGGTCTGGGGTTGTCCCGTTCACGGCTGCACTGCGACGGCTGCATCACGATGCATACCGCGGCGGCCCCGAGGCATTCGACGCCGCCGCCGAAATCAATCCCAACGCTTGAGGAGAACTCATGATCAACTATCTTCGTCTGCCGCTTTCCTGGATCGCTCATTCCGATCGGGTTGGCATCCCGCTGATGCGCGTCGCCATCGCGATCGTCTTCCTGTGGATCGGCGCGCTCAAATTCGCGCCCTATGAAGCCGACAGCATTACGCCCTTCGTCGCCAACAGCCCGTTTATGTCGTTCTTCTACGAGCATCCGGCCGAGTACAAGGCGCACCTCACGCGCGAGGGCGAGTTGAAGCCGGCCGAGCGGGCCTGGCAGACCGCGAATAACACCTACGGCTATTCCGACGGCCTCGGAACCGTGGAGATAACGATCGGCCTGCTGACGCTGCTGGGCGTGTTCTCGCGCCGATGGGGCATTGTGGGCGCGACGCTCTCGTTCCTGACGCCGTTCGTGACGTTGTCTTTCCTGATCACGACGCCAGACGCGTGGGTCGCCGCGCTTGGCGATGCGCAGCACGGCTTCCCTTATCTGTCAGGCGGTGGGCGACTCGTGCTGAAGGATGTCATGCTGCTGGCTGGCGGCCTGCTGATCATGGCCGACAGCGCCCGCGCCTTCCTTGAGGCGCGCCCTTACGCCAGACTTCAGACGATGACGGCCGGCAAGACCTCCATTGTCCCGGCCGAATGAGCGCAGCCGGTTGCCCCCGGAACCTGCGGCATCGGAAACAGTCTGGAACAGTATCTGCCAATAGGCGACATGATCCGCCTGCTTGAAAATGAAAGAGGCCGCCCGACCGGGCGGCCTCTTATGTGGGCCGCCCGCCGCGGTGGCGGGGATGACCGGCGTGAGTTGGGAGCGGCAACAAACAGCGCTGTTCGAAATTTGAATCGGTCGCTCGTAGCCCGGATAAGCGCAGCGCCATCCGGGGGCTGTCTCCTGAGTCCCGGATGGCGCTTCGCTTATCCGGGCTACAAGCTTGAAAACTCAGCCCGCCGCCATGCCGGAGCGGATTTCGGCGCGCAGCTCGTCGATCAGCCGGAGGCCCTTCTTGGTCTCGACGTGCCAGAAGGTCCAGCCGTTGCAGGCGCCGGAGCCCTGCGCCACCGCGCCGATGCGGTGGATCGAGCCGACCTTGTCGCCGAGCATGATGGCGCCGTCAGCGCGCACCAGGGCGCCATGACGCTTCTTGGAATCGACCAGTCTGGCGCCGGGCAAAATCATGCCGCGTTCGATCAGTTCGGAGAACGCCACTCTTGGTGCGTCGCGCGCGGTCATGAACGGCGCCAGGGTTGCTTCCGGCAGCGGCTCGATCGCGGCGATGCGCGCTTCCGCCGCGGCCGCATAAGTCCGGTCGCGCTCGAAGCCGATGTAGCGGCGACCGAGACGTTTTGCCACGGCGCCGGTGGTGCCGGTGCCGTTGAACGGATCAATCACGAGATCGCCGGGCTTCGACGACGACAGCAGCACCCGCGCCAGCAGGCCTTCGGGTTTCTGGGTCGGGTGAACCTTCTTGCCGTCCTCGCCCTTGAGCCGTTCGTCGCCGGTGCACAGCGGGATCAGCCAGTCGGAGCGCGCCTGCACGTCCTCGTTGGCGGCTTTCAGGGCCTCGTAGTTGAAGGTGTAGCCCTTGGCGTTCTCGTCGCGCGCCGCCCAGATCATGGTCTCGTGGGCGTTGGTGAAGCGGCGGCCGCGGAAATTCGGCATCGGATTGGTCTTGCGCCAGACGATATCGTTCAGCACCCAGAAGCCGAGGTCCTGCATGATCGCGCCGACGCGGAAAATGTTGTGGTAGGAGCCGATCACCCACAGCGTCGCCGACGGTTTCATGACGCGGCGGCAGGCCAGGAGCCAGGCGCGGGTGAAATCGTCATAGGCGGCGAAGGATGAAAACTTGTCCCAGTCATTGTTGACGGCATCGACGTGGGATTCGTCGGGACGCTTGAGATCGCCCTTGAGCTGCAGGTTGTACGGCGGATCTGCGAACACCAGATCGACCGAACCTGCCGGCAGTTTCGACATCTCGGCGACACAATCGCCAACGACGACACGGCTGCTCGGATCGGACTCAAATTTAGTGCGGGGCGCCCTTGCAGACGCCCCGCGACGCGACACAACCATGACTCAAATACTCTGACTCAGGCGACGCTGTCGGCGACGCGGGACTAAACAACCGACTGGCGATACATTGACGTGGCAAAGTAAAAATCGACTTAACCGGGCAATTCTTTCACGCTAGGCAATTTTTGCCGGGCGGGTTATTGATTAACGCGATGGAAATTTTACCTCTGTGCCGCGTTGACTGTCAGCGGAGCCGCTTGCGGCTGGATGTAATGAGGAAAGGCCGCCATGCGTTACGATGATTTCCGCCGCAGCGACGACATCGAGGACCGTCGCGACGACAGCGGCGGCGGAATGGGTGGCGGCGGCGGGTTTGGCCTTCCGATGGGCGGCGGCGGGCTCGGCATCGGCACCATCATCGTGCTCGGCCTCATCAGCTACGCCTTCGGCATCGATCCGCGCATCCTGATCGGCGGCGCGGAAGTTCTCAACGGCGGCCGCAGCCAGGCGCCGAGCTATCAAACCGATCGCAGCTCCACCGCCAGGACCGGCGCGCCGACCGACGAGATGGGCAGCATGATCGCGGGCATCCTCGGCGAGATCGACGATCGCTGGAGCGAGATTTTCGAAGCCAGCGGGCAATCCTATACCGGTCCGCGCATCGTGCTGTTTCGCAACGTCACCAATGGCGGCCGCTGCGGCATGGCGCAGTCGGCGATGGGCCCGTTCTATTGCCCGCCGGACAAGAAGATCTTTCTCGACACCGGATTTTTCCGCGAGGTCGAAACCCGGTTTCGCGGTTGTTCCGGCAACGCCTGCAAATTCACCGCGGCTTATATCATCGCCCACGAAGCCGGCCATCACGTGCAGAACCTGCTCGGCATCCTGCCGCGGGTGACGCGGCTGCAGCAGCAGGTCGGCAGCAAGGCGGAATCCAACGCGCTGCAGGTGAAGGTCGAATTGCAGGCCGATTGCCTGTCGGGCGTCTGGGTCAACCGCGAGGAGAAGAAGCGTCCGGGCTTCCTTGAAGCCGGCGACATCGACGCGGCGCTGACGACGGCGTCCGCGATCGGCGACGACACGCTGCAGCGGCAGGCTACCGGCAGGGTGGTGCCGGACTCGTTCACCCACGGCTCCGCCGCGCAACGCAAGCAATGGTTCATGACCGGCTACAAGCAGGGCACGGTGCAGGCCTGCAATACATTCGGCGCGGCGGCGCTGTAGATGCTGCTATGCATTGATCGTCATGGCCGGGCTTGTCCCGGCCATCCACGTCTTTGCTGGCCTCTAGAGATTTTAAGACGTGGATGCCCGGCACGAGGCCGGGCATGACGAGAGGAAATATCGCCATGTCCTCCATCGATGAATCGACAGACTTCGTGCCGCTCAACATCGCGGTGCTGACGATTTCCGACACCCGCTCGCTGGAGGATGACAAATCCGGAACGGTGCTGGCGGAGCGGCTGACCGCGGCCGGTCACGTGCTGGCGGCGCGCGAGATCATCGTCGACGACGTCGACGCGATCCGCATCATCGTCAGGCGGTGGATCGCCGATCCGGGCGTCGATGTCGTCATCACCACCGGCGGTACAGGGTTCACCGGCCGCGACGTGACGCCGGAGGCGATCGAACCGCTGTTCGAAAAGCGGATGGACGGCTTTTCGATCGCGTTCCACATGCTGAGCCACGCCAAGATCGGCACCTCGACGATCCAGAGCCGCGCCACCGCGGGGGTGGCCGGGGCCACGTTCATCTTCTGCCTGCCGGGATCGCCGGGCGCCTGCCGCGACGGCTGGGACGGCATTCTCGCCGCCCAGCTCGATTACCGCACGCGGCCCTGCAACTTCGTCGAGATCATGCCGCGGCTCGACGAGCATCTGCGGCGCCCCAAGGCAAAGGGCGCTTCGGCTTAACCGCGGGATCGGTCCGCGCCGATGCTAGAGCTTTAACTCCCAGGTCTCGCCGATCAGGCTTTGGCCGAAACTGCGGTGCGGCTCGGTCGCGACCAGCGCGAATCCGGCTTGCTGGTAGATCTTGCGGGCGGCGACCAGAATGCTCTGGGTCCACAGCGTGATTTTGCGATAGCCGCCTGCCCGCGCGAAGGCGATGCATTCGGCGACCAGCCGTTGACCCAGTCCCTGTCCGCGCCCGGCGGGATCGACCAGCAACAGGCGCAGCTTGGCGACATCGTCGCTGTGCCTGACCAGGAATACCGAGCCGACCTGGGTACCATCGAGCGCGGCGATCCAGCAGCGTTCCCGCGACGCGTCGAACGAGGCCAGAAACCTGGCCGCGATCTCCGCCACCAGGCCTTCGAAGCTGGAATCGAAGCCGTATTCGCCGGCGTAGAGCGAGCCGTGGCTCTGCACCACCCAACCCATGTCGCCCGGGCGCGGTTCGCGCAGGATCGCGCGCGGAGCCGGCACCTCCGAAGGATCGAGCAGCCGCTCGATCGCGGCCATCGCCGCGACCAGCCGTTCGCGGCCACCGCATGGCAGCGTGGCGAGCATGTCGGCGACCTCGTCGTGCGAACTGCGATCGAGCTTCGCGAACGCCTGACGCCCCTTGGCGGTCAGGCTGAGCCGGTATTGCCGCCGGTCCGTGGCCAGCGGCTTGCGGGTGATCAACCCGTTTTCCTCGAAACTCTGGATGATCCGGCTGAGGTAGCCCGGATCGAGACCGAGTTCGCTCCCGATCTCCTTCGCGGCCGGATCTGCCCGGTGGGCGAGTTCGTACAATACCCGCGCCTCGCTCAGCGAGAACGGGCTTTTCAGCAGTTGCTGGCCGAGAACGCCGAGCTTGCGGGTGTAGAAGCGGTTGAAGGCTCGCACCGCTGAGATCTGGTGGTCGGAACTGGGTTCGGACATGGCACACCTCTGATAGTTGCCATTGTCAAATAATTATTTGACTTTGGCAAGTACCTAGGCAGGCATCACGCGACGATGATCCGGCTGCGCAGCATGGTGCGCGACGAGCGGCCGAGTTGCCGCAGCAGTCTAGCTTCGGAGCGGCGGGCGTCCGGCGCATAACCCCCGAGCCGTTCGTAATGGTCGCGTGCGATCAGCAATCCCTGGTCCGCCGACGGCCCCGCAAGCATCCGCGCGACGAATTTGAAGCCGTCGCGCAGCCGCGTTTCGCGGTAGGGCGAGCGGGCGTAGCGGAAGATGCCGGCGCGGGGACGGCCGCTGTCGGAGACGCCCTGGATGAATTGCGCGGTTTCACCGATCCAGCCGGAGTCCAGCACCGCGCCGGCATGCAGAAACATCAGCCATGGCGAGCGCGCCTGGCGGGCGCCGGCCGCCAGCGCCGCCGCATGCGATCCCTCGAATCGCAAAAACCGGCAGCCCGCGACGTCGGCGACCCGCTCGATCACGCCGGTGCCGGCCCGGTCGACCAGCAGCACTTCGCGCACCACGCCGGCCGCAGCACCGGGCACCAGTGCCGCGAGGGTGGCGACGGCAGGCTGCTCGACGCCTTCGGTAGGAATAATGACGCTCAGCATGGATGGCTCTTCGCCGGCTCAAGGATTAGGGAAAACGCCGCACTGTTATCACCTTGTCACACTCAAATCAGCATTTCGCCTGCAGCTTTTTGCGCCAATGCATCAGCCTGCGCGGCCGCCGACAAAATCATCGCTCCACTCGATATAGTCGATTCATGTTCTTGATTTGTTCTCAGGGCGTGCTATGTACGAACCATGAGCCGAGCATCCTCTCATGCCCTCAAGCACCCGCCGGTCACGGCGCCCTCCGAGCCGGCGGGTGCACCTTCTCCTTTTCCCGAACTGGCGGTCGCCATCGAACGCGAGCGGCGGCGTGGCCGCGGCGCGCAATCCAACGACAGCGGCCGCTTTGAGGCCGAAGCGCGGGTCGCCTTTGACGACGGCTGGCAGAGTCTCGATGAATTGCCGCCGTTCAAGACCACGGTCACCCTCGACACCGCGCGCAAGGTCATCACCCGCAACGATTCTCCCGATATCGGCTTCGACCGTTCGATCAACCCCTACCGGGGCTGCGAGCATGGCTGCGTCTACTGCTTCGCCCGGCCGACCCATGCCTATCTCGGCCTGTCGCCGGGGCTCGACTTCGAATCGAAACTATTTGCAAAACCCGACGCGCCGCAGCTTCTGGAAAAGGAACTGGCGGCGCAGGATTACGAACCGCGCATGATCGCGATCGGCACCAACACCGATCCCTATCAGCCGATCGAGCGCGAGCGGAAGATCATGCGCGGCATTCTCGAAGTGCTGGAGCGCGCCTCGCATCCCGTCGGCATCGTCACCAAATCGGCGCTGGTGGCGCGCGACATCGACATTCTGGCGCGGATGGCCAAGCGCAATCTCGCCAAGGTGGCGATTTCGGTCACCACGCTCGATGCGAAACTGGCGCGCACCATGGAGCCGCGGGCCTCGACGCCGGCGAAACGACTGGAGGCGCTGCGGCAGCTGTCGGAAGCGGGAAT
The DNA here is from genome assembly GCF_900129425.1 of Bradyrhizobium erythrophlei. Classification (NCBI taxonomy): domain Bacteria; kingdom Pseudomonadati; phylum Pseudomonadota; class Alphaproteobacteria; order Hyphomicrobiales; family Nitrobacteraceae; genus Bradyrhizobium; species Bradyrhizobium erythrophlei. Next base: position 1,517,213 of record NZ_LT670817.1, read on the forward strand.
TCCGACCACCGTCATGGTGGCGCCGGTGATCCCCGCGCTGAACGATTCGGAGATCGAGCGCATTCTCGATGCCGCCGCGCATGCCGGCGTCAAGGAAGCGAGCTATGTGCTGCTGCGGTTGCCGCTGGAGGTGCGCGACCTGTTCCGGGAATGGCTGATGGCGAATTATCCCGACCGCTACCGCCACATCTTTACGCTGATCCGCGACATGCGCGGCGGGCGCGACTACGATTCGCAGTGGGGAACCCGGATGAAGGGCACCGGGCCGATGGCCTGGATGATCGGACGCCGGTTCGAGATCGCCTGCGAAAAACTCGGACTCAACAAGAGACGTTCGAAATTGACGACCGATCATTTCGCCCGGCCGAAACGCAGCGGGCAGCAACTCAGTTTGTTTTAGAAATCTGCGCGCCGTGGCGATGGTTGATGGGCAGCCGCCACAATAAAGACTGTCATCGCCCGGCCTTGACCGGGCGATCCAGTACGCCGCGGCCGACCGGCTAACCTCAAACGTCTCCGGAATACTGGGTCGCCCGGTCAAGCCGCGCGATGACACCAGTGTTTTTGTCAACTGCGCTCATTCGCCGAGCTGCTTGGGACGACGCGGGACGACGGGTCTGAATAACGGGCATCACTGAGAGTTCCCGGTTGCGCGGCGGCAAGAGCTTGCGCACGATCCGCGGCATGATTCGAGACAAATCCGACAAACAGCCCGCCAAGCTCCCCAAGGGCGTGATCGCGGTCGCGCCGCCGAGCTTTCGCCGCGAACGTGCGCTGATCAAGCGCGGCGTCTGGCCGGTGGCCGGCTGCGACGAGGCCGGACGCGGGCCGCTGGCGGGCCCGGTGGTGGCCGCGGCGGTGGTGCTCGATCCCAGGCGGATCCCTAGGGGTATAGACGATTCCAAGCGGCTGACGCCGGAGCGCCGCGAGGAGCTGTTCGAGGAAATCTGCGCGACGGCCTCGTTTGCGGTCGCCTTTGCGTCGCCGGCGCGGATCGATCGCGACAATATTCTGCGCGCCTCGCTGTGGGCACTGGCGCGCGCGGTGCACGCGCTCCCGGAACCGCCCAGGCATGTGTTCGTCGATGGCCGCGACCGGCTCGATACGCCTTGCGACTGCGAAGCCGTGATCGGCGGCGACGGACTGGTCATCTCGATCGCGGCGGCGTCGATCATCGCCAAGGTCTCGCGCGACCGGCTGATGTGCAAGCTGGCGCAGGATTGCCCGGGCTATGGTTTCGAATCCCACAAGGGCTACGGCGTGCCGGAGCATCTCGAGGCGCTGCATCGGCTCGGACCCACCGTGCATCACCGCCGGTTTTTTGCACCTGTTGTAGCGGCGCGGGAAAGACATCAGGCGATCGCGGTCGAAGGTGAAATCGTCGCAACCGAGACACAATTTTCTCTTGAGATCGGTGCCGCGGGCTGACGTAGTTGCTTCAATCGGCTTCGGGCTCTATTACCTCACCATCGACCAGTGCGAAGCGTTGGTCCTCCTGGCGAGAAGCGCGGCTTGTGCGTCTCGAACCGCGAGGGCCTCATCCTTCGAGACGCGACCAGGACGTCGCTCCGCGGGAATGAGGGACATTCCTGCCGGTCGGTCAGTTCGTGGCAAAAGCGATCCAGCCGTTTCATGCGTTTCACCTCCCTGATCACCGAACTGATCCGCGCCCGGCCGCGGCTGGTGGTCTGGCTCGTGGTGCTGTTTCAGGCGGCGCTGTGGCTGATGGTGCCGCTGCTGCTGTACCGAAGCCCGCCCGACGACCTTGCCACCGTGCTCGCCTATGGCAGGGAATACCAGGTGGGAACCGGTCTCGGCCCGCCGCTGGCGTTCTGGCTTGCCGATATCGCGTTTCGCGCCGCCGGCAATCATGTGATCGGCGTCTATCTGCTGGCCCAGCTTTGCGGGGTCGCGACATTCTGGACACTCTATCTCCTGTCGCGCGCGGTTGTCGGCGGACAGCAGGCGGTGCTCGCGGTGCTGCTGACCATGACGGTCGTGGTATTCAGTTCGCCCGGCGTCGAATTCGGCCCCCTGGTGCTTGCGCGGCCGCTCTGGGCGCTGCTGCTGCTGCATTCCTGGCAGCTGATCGGCCAGAACCGGCGCAACGCGTGGTTCGCATGGTCGATCGAAGCCGGCCTTTTGCTGCTGACAATCCCCGCCGCGATCGGCCTGTTGATTTTGGTCATCGGATTTGCGCTCGCGACCGCGCGCGGACGGCGCATGCTGAGGTCGTTCGATCCGCTGTTCGCGCTGCTGGTCATTGTCGTGCTGGCGCTGCCGTATCTGATCTGGCTGATTCGCGCCGACGCTTTGGCATTGCCGCCATGGCCGGCGATCGCGGAGTTGAGCGGCAGGGCGCTGCACTGGGCAGGCCTGCTCGGCACCCTCCTGTTCGCCCTGTCCGGGATCGTGCTGCTGGCGGTGCTCAACTCCGGCTGGTTCGCCCGCAAGCCTGAAGACGCGCCGATCATCTATCGGCCGCCGGTCGATCCGCTGGCGCGCGATTTCGTCTATTTCTTCGCCATCGCGCCGGCGCTGGCGGGAAGCCTGATCTCCGGCCTGTTCGATTTGGACCGCGTCGCGGGCGGGGCGGGTGTCGCGTTATTGATGTCGGGACTGGCCGTGATCGTCGCGGCCGGCGATCTGATCGCCCTGCGGCGTCAGCGCGTGCTGCGCACGGTCTGGGCGGCTGCCATCGTCGTGCCCGCGCTCGCGGTCATCGTGACCACGCTTTTTCTGCCCTGGGCCGGCAGCGCCGAGGTGACGACGTCGCTGCCCGCGACCGCGATCGCGCGTTTCTTCGGCGACAGTTTTGAACGGCGCACCAACCAGCCGCTGCGGGCGGTGACGGGCGATGCGCAACTCGCAGCACTGATCTCACTGGACGCCGGCCGGCCTCATTTGTTTCTCGACACCGCAGCGGAACGGACGCCGTGGCTGACATTGGCGAAATTCAACCAGACCGGCGGTGTCGTGGTCTGGCGCGCATCCGATACGGCCGGCACGCCACCCGCCGACATCGCGCAACGATTTCCCGGCCTGGTCCCGGAAGTGCCGCGGGCGTTCGAGCGGCTGGTGGTCGGACGACAGCCGCTGCTGCGGATCGGCTGGGGTATCGTGCGGCCGAAGGCGCCGTAACGAGATCTACCAGCGTTCCCCGGATGCTGCGCGGCGCGCCGCACTTTGCGGCGTGATGCGCTGCTGATCCGGGGTCCATCTATCGACCAACGCATGAATCTTGCTGGTCAACCCGCCCCGTCGCCGCGGAACACAATCCGTCGCCTTCTACAGCAATCAACGCTTTCGTGAAATATGAACCAGTTCACAGCCGTACGTCGCCGTCCGAGTTACCTGGCTCGGAGAATTCCGGTCGTCAATTGGAGGATTGATGAGATCGGAACCAGGCCTGATGACCAATCGGAAACGAAGATATGAACCAGAACATCGGATCGATAGACTATATTCTGATCATCAATAATGATCCGGCTATGCGACAGACGGTGAGTGGGTACTTTTCCGACCACAATTTCCCCGCCCGTTGTATGTCCAACTGGAGCGAGTTGAAATACACCGGCACGCCTCCCAGCTTGATCATCATGGACCAGCCATACGGGCTGGATCGATTGCGATCAATCCGATCGAAATCAGATATTCCAATCATCATCACCAGCGACCACGCCGACGAAATTGATCCTATCGTCAGCCTAGAACTTGGCGCCGACGATTACATCGTAAGGCCTAGCCCCAGGGAGTTGCTCGCACGGACGCGCGCTATATTGCGACGACGGCAGCTGCCGCGTGCCACGCAAATTCGCGATCCGAAAGGCGGCGGCTTTAGATTCAACGGCTGGCGGCTCGAGCGTGACCGCCGAAGACTCGTAGACCCCAACGAAGCGCGAGTTTTGCTGAGTAAAGGTGAGTATGCCTTGTTGCTGGCGTTTCTGGAAGCACCTGAGCGACCTCTCACGCGCGAGCATCTGCTGCATGCGACGCGAGTTCATGAAGATATCTTCGATCGGAGCATCGATGTTCAGGTCTTGCGGCTGCGGCGCAAGTTGGAGATTGATCCGAATGCACCGCGCATGATCCAGAGCGAGCGCGGCATTGGCTATGTTTTTTCGCTGCCGGTGGAGCAGTTTTGAACAACTGCGTTAAGTCGGTCATGTCAGGCCAGCGGACAGGCCTCGAACTGGGCCATCAGGATCGCCGGGTCCTCAAGCACGGTTTCAATCCCGATGGGGCCTTCGTATGCGCTGTCCGGCTACCGGAGGACTAAACCTGTCCGGTTACGTTTGAAACGCATTCCCCGTGAGCTGCAATCGAACCGTAGTTTGCCAACTGCAGACTGCCGCTTCCCAAGCCCGACCTGGAGGATAGCCAGATGACAACGCTTCTCGACAAGAAACGATCAGTGACCAGCAACGTCCAGAGTCCCGACAAGGCCACATTGGATCAGGTGCTTTCGCGCATCGCCGCGCTCGCGCCGATGGTCGCGCGGCTTGCTCCCGACATCGAGCAAGGTCGGCGACTGCCGGCGGAACTCGTGTCCGCTCTCAGGTCTGCACGGATTTACGGCATGCTTGTACCCCGGCGCTACGGCGGCCTGGAACTTGATGCGCCGAGCACCTTTCGGGTGGTCTCGGCCCTGGCCAAGCTCGATGGGTCGGTGGGCTGGAATGCGATGATCGGCCACCTCGGGAGCCTAATGCCGTTCTTGGTGAGCCGGGCTTTTTGTGAGGAAATCTTCCAGGATGGAAAGGATCACATCTTTGCCGGTTCGGGTCAGCCGGCTGGCAAAGCCGAGCGCGTTCGCGGCGGATGGCGGGTTAGCGGCTCATGGCCGTTTGCCAGCGGCTGCCAGAATGCCGAGTGGATCGCAGGCACCTGTGTGATGATGGAGGGCGGTTCCCCGATCGACTCCCCGGACGGGCCCGGCCCGATGACCCGCACCTGTCTCATGCCGGCCGAACGCTGGGAAATCAGGGACACTTGGTACACGGTCGGCCTCAAGGGCACCGGCAGCCACCACGTCGCGTTGACGGACGCGCTTGTTCCCGACGAGAGCTTCTTCGAGTTTCCGTTCGGAGCCTCGTTCGCGTCCGATCCCATCTTCGGCAAGTTCGCCGAGGTCCTCGTGCTGTCGCATGGCGCCGTCGCCGTGGGGATCGCCGAGGGCGCCATCACGGACCTCGTTGAACTGGCAAGGGAGGGCGTCACACAATTGTTCATGACCACGCCGCTGGTGGAGACCGAGCGCTTCAAGGAGGGCTTGGCACGGCTTGATGCCGACCTGATGGCAGCGCGCGCGCTGCTTGAGGCGCAGATCGCCCGCGTTTGGCAAAACCCCGAACGAGCGACGGCGAAGGGCTTGGCCCGCGTGGCGGAACAATTGCAAGCGGTGGTCTGGATCACCTCGGCCTGCGTCCGCGTCGCCGAAAGCTGCTTTGAACTCGCCGGAAGCAGGGCCGTGTACGAAAGCTCATCACTGCAGCGAAGGGTGCGGGATCTTCGCGTCGCGGCTCAACACTTTGCGGCCCAACCGCGCAACTACGTGACGGCAGGGGCCGCCGTGCTCGCGCGCCTGTCGTGAGCACGCATTACGGCAAAGTCGCCCTCGTCACCGGGGGCCGGATGCAGCGTAGCGCGCCGCACTTTGCGGCGTGATGCGCTGCTGATCCGGGGTCCATCGATCCAGGTCCGTGGGTCCCGGCTCTGCGGAGCTGCGCGAAGCGCTGCGCCGCGTCCGGGAAACGAAGATTCAGGATGGGACCTGCTGCTCCAGCGCCTTGGCGATGGAGCGCAAATCCTGCCACGACAGCCGCTTGTAGGACGGCGAGCGCAGCAAATAGGCCGGATGGAAAGTGGCGAGCGCGCGAATCACCCGGGTGCCGGTGTCGTAGTCGAACCAACGCCCACGGGTTTTCATGATGCCCTCGCGCGTCGACAGCAGTGTCTGGGTTGAGGGATTGCCGAGCGTCACCAGCACATCCGGGTTTACCAGTTCGATTTGCCGCTGGATAAACGGCAGGCAGATCTGCGTCTCCTGCGGCGTCGGCGTGCGGTTGCCGGGCGGCCGCCATGGAATGACATTGGCGATGTAGGCGCTGGTGCGGTCCAGCCCGATCGCTCCAATCATCCGGTCGAGCAACTTGCCGGAACGTCCGACGAACGGCAGCCCCTCGAGGTCTTCTTCGCGTCCTGGGGCCTCGCCGACGAACATGATGCGCGCCTGCGGGTTGCCGTCGGCGAACACCAGCCGCGTGGCGGTCGATTTCAGCGCGCAGCCGTCGAATTTTTCCAGCAGTTCGCGCAGCACTTCCAGCGTCGGCGCGGTCCGCGCGGCTTCCCGGGCCGAATGGATCGCTGCCTCCGGCGCCGGCGCCGTATCGCCGCGCAGGGTCGGGACCGCAGCCGGAATGGTCCTGACCGGTTGGGACAGCGGCGCTTCGCTTGCTACGGGGAGGATCACAGGATCGGACAGCCGGTCGACCGGCTCATCGCCCAGCGCACAGTCGACTCCGGCCTCCAGATAAAAGGCCAGCAATTGCCGAACGGTTGGGGTGCTGTCAGGCGTCATGGCGGGATATCAGGGGCATTTCGTTATTCTAGAGCGGATCGCACTGCAGCGAAACGCCCGACTGGGCATTTCCATGGTTGTTCTCAGGCGAAAAATCGGAAACATACGACCTGCCGGGCGCGATCGGCAGGAATGGGGACCGGTTTTGCGCCCGAAATTATAACAAGGGCGCATGATCGTCATCGCCAAACGCTCGCAGTTTGGCGGGTCATGCATTGGAAACTTTCTCGACCGGGCTGAGAGCAGATCATGAGCACCGAAGAATTGCCGCCGCGTGAATCCATGGAATTCGACGTCGTGATCGTCGGCGCCGGGCCCTCCGGGCTGGCCGCGGCGATCCGGCTGAAGCAGCTCAACGCCGATCTCACCATTGTCGTGGTGGAGAAGGGGTCCGAAGTCGGCGCGCATATTTTGTCCGGCGCGGTGATCGATCCGGTGTCGCTCGACAAACTGATTCCGGATTGGCGCGAGGACGCCGATTGCCCGCTGAAAACGCAGGTCAAGACGGATAAGTTCTACTGGATGACGGCGGGCTCCGCGATCCCGCTGCCGGCGATCGCGATGCCGCCGCTGATGAACAATCACCACTGCTATATCGGCTCGCTCGGCAATGTGTGCCGCTGGCTGGCGCGCAAGGCGGAGGCGCTCGGCGTCGAGATTTATCCGGGCTTCGCGGCGGTCGAAGTGCTCAGCGATGACAAGGGCGCGGTGCGCGGCATCGCCACCGGCGACATGGGCGTCGCCAAGGACGGTTCGCACAAGTCGTCCTATACGCGCGGCATGGAACTGCTCGGCAAATACACGCTGTTCGCCGAAGGCGCGCGCGGCAGCCTGACCAAGCAGCTGATCGCGAAATTTTCCCTCGACGCGGGCAGCGAACCGCCCAAATTCGGCATCGGGCTGAAGGAAGTCTGGCAGGTCGAGCCCTCGAAGCACCAGAAAGGCCTGATCCAGCATTCGTTCGGCTGGCCGCTCGACAATTCGACCGGCGGCGGCTCGTTCCTCTATCATTACGACGACAATCTGGTGGCGGTCGGATTCGTCGTGCATCTCAACTACGACGACCCGTATCTGTCGCCGTTTGACGAATTCCAGCGCTTCAAGACCCATCCCTCGATCCGCCCGCTGTTCGAAGGCGGCAAGCGCCTCGCTTACGGCGCGCGCGCCATCACCGAGGGCGGTTATCAGTCGGTGCCGCGTCTGAGTTTTGCCGGCGGCGCGCTGATCGGCTGCGCGGCCGGTTTTGTCAACGTGCCGCGCATCAAGGGCGTCCATAACGCCGTTGGCAGCGGCATGCTCGCGGCCGAACACCTCAACGCGGCGCTCGGCGCGGGCCGCGCCAACGATGAACTGGTCGAATACGAGAATGCATGGCGAGGTTCGGCGGTCGGCAAGGACCTGTACCCGGTTCGCAACGTCAAGCCGCTGTGGTCGAAGTTCGGCACCGTCATCGGCGTGATGCTCGGCGGCATCGACATGTGGTGCAATACGCTCGGGTTCTCGCTGTTCGGAACCCAGTCGCATGCCAAGCCCGACCGCAAGACGCTCGATCCGGCCAAAGCCCACGCGCCGATCGCGCCGGTCAAGCCGGACGGCAAGATCACCTTCGACCGGTTGTCGTCAGTGTTCCTGTCCAATACCAATCACGAAGAGGACCAGCCGGTTCATCTGAAGGTCGCCGACATGAACCTGCAGAAGACATCCGAGCACGATGTCTATGCCGGCCCCTCCAACCGCTATTGCCCGGCCGGCGTCTATGAATGGGTCGAGGAGACGACCGGGCCGCGTTTTGTCATCAACGCCCAGAACTGCGTCCACTGCAAAACTTGCGACGTGAAGGATCCGAACGGCAACATCACCTGGGTCCCGCCGGAGGGGGGTGGCGGGCCCAATTATGAGGCGATGTGACCACGATTGCGTGAATTGGTGCGCGCTCCCTGGCGGTTTCGGGCGAAGTGGACACCGGTTGGCGGGAAGAAAAAGCGTTAAGGCAAGAAACCAGGGCGCCGTTCCGATTTCGATCGGAAGGGTGCTCCGGTGCGGTCCCGGCCACGATACCGCCACACTGGAAGCGTTTTGAGGCAAGGCTGGCGGGATCGGACCCATCCGGGCCTTTCCCTCCGATCGATTCGCCACCCCGTATCCTTGCGGTTGAACGCCAAACGCGGCATTGTCTCCTCTCTTGATGCCGCCGATCGGGTCCGCATTCGAGATTGATCGTAAAGATCCTGCCGTAAATCCCTGGAGCTAGGCGAACCCTGATGTTTTCCATTCGTTTCAATCGCTGGACGATCGCTGCATTCGCCTTCACCGCGCTGGCCGTGCCCGGCACGCTTTCGGCGCAGACGCCCGATCATCCGTCCGACAACTCGGCGCAGTTTCCCAACAGCCACGATCTGAGATCGCTGACGATGTCGGGCAGCTATCTGGCCGCCCGCCATGCCAGCGTGGAGCGTGACGCCAGTTCGGCGGCCGCCTTCTATCGCTCGGCGCTCCGCACCGATCCGAAGAACAACGAGTTGCTCGATCGCGCGTTCATCTCATCGCTCGCCGATGGCGACATCGACGAGGCGGTGAAGCTCGCCGACCGCATCCTGACGCTGGACAAGTCCAATCGCGTGGCGCGGCTGGTGATCGGCGTGCGCGACCTGAAGCTGAAGAAATATGCCGCCGCGCAGCTCAACATCAACCAGTCGATTCGCGGGCCGATCACCGATCTGGTGGCGACGCTGTTGTCGGGGTGGGCCAGCTATGGCGCCGGCGACACCAAAACGGCGGTCGCCAACATCGACAAGCTGACCGGTCCGGAATGGTATCCGATCTTCAAGGACCTGCACTCCGGCATGATCCTCGAACTCGCGGGCAAGGAAAAGGACGCCGGCGTGCGCCTCGAGCGGGCCTACAAGCTCGACGATTCCATGCTGCGGGTGGCCGACGACTATGCGCGCTGGCTGACGCGCAACAAGGACGATGCCGCCGCGACCGCGGTCTATGAGGCGTTCGACAAGAAGCTGCCGCGGCATCCGCTGGTACTGGAAGACCTGCGCGAAACCAGGGCCGGCAAGAAGATGCCGCCACTGGTGGATTCGGCGCAGACCGGCGCCGCCGAGGCACTTTACGGCATCGGCGCGACGCTGACCCGGCGCGGCGGCGAGGATCTTGCGCTGGTCTATTTGCAGCTCTCGCTCTATCTCGCCCCCAATCACCCGCTGGCGCTGTTGTCGCTGGCCGATCTCTACGAGTCGGTGAAGAAGCCGGCGATGGCGATCAAGGTCTACGAGCGCATGCCGGCGAGTTCGCCGCTGAAGCGCAATGCGCAGATTCAGCTCGCGACCAACCTCGACGCCGCCGACCGCAGCGAGGAAGCGATCAAGATCCTCAAGGGCGTCACCGCGGAAGATCCCAAGGATGTCGAAGCCATCATGGCGCTCGGCAACATCGAACGCGGCCGCAAGAAGTTCGCCGACTGCACCCAGACCTACGCCCAGGGCATCGCGGCGATGCCGGACGCGAACGACAAGGGCAACTGGGTCTATTACTATTACCGCGGCATCTGCGAGGAGCGCTCCAAGCAGTGGAACAAGGCGGAAGCCGATATGCGCAAGGCGCTCGATCTGCAGCCCGAGCAGCCCCATGTGCTGAACTATCTCGGCTATTCGTGGATCGATCAGGGCATCAATCTCGACGAAGGCATGAAGATGATCAAGCGCGCCGTCGACCAGCGCCCGGACGACGGCTACATCGTGGACTCGCTGGGTTGGGCCTATTACCGCATCGGCAATTACGACGACGCGGTGAAAAACCTCGAGCGCGCGATCGACCTGAAGCCGGAAGATCCGACCATCAACGACCATCTCGGCGACGCCTATTGGCGCGTCGGCCGCACGCTGGAAGCCAAATTCCAGTGGGCCCATGCCCGCGACCTCAAACCCGAGCCGGAAGACCTGCCGAAGATCGAAGCCAAGATCGCAAACGGCCTCCCCGACGACACCTCGTCGGCGGCCTCCGCGGACAAGAAAAAAGAAGACGGCAAGGGCGGCTGATCGAAGGGGATTGCTCGCCAATGCTAGCGCTGACTGAGGACGGGCGGGCCAAGGTCAACCTGACCCTGCGGGTGGTTGGGCGCCGCGTCGACGGCTATCACGACCTCGAAAGCGTGGTGGCGTTCGCCGACTGCGCCGACCGCCTGAGTCTCGCGGACGGTCCCGAACTCCGTCTCACGACCACCGGGCCGCTTGCGGAAGCCTGTGGCGAGACCGTCGACAATCTTGTGTTCAAGGCCGCGCAATTGCTCGGCGATCGCGTTGCCGATCTGCGGCTCGGCGAGTTCACGCTCGACAAGGTGCTGCCGGTCGCAGCCGGAATCGGCGGCGGTTCGGCGGACGCCGCCGCGGCGCTGCGACTATTGGCGCGGGCCAACGGTCTTGCCATCGACGACACCCGCCTGCTCGAGGTCGCGCAGTTGACCGGCGCCGACGTCCCGGTGTGCCTCGCCTCGCGTGCCTGCGTGATGACCGGCGTCGGCGAAACGCTGTTGCCGCTCACCTTGCCGAAAATGCCGTGCGTGCTGGTCAATCCGCGCATTCCCGTGGCGACCAAGGACGTGTTTCGGGCGCTGGGCCTGCGCAACGGCGAACTGCTGGTCGGCGCCAGCGACGTGATCCGCGCGCCCGCCTGGCCGGAAGCGGGCTCCTCGGTCGAAGACTGGGTGGAAATGCTTGCGGCCAGTTCCAACGACCTCGAAGCGCCGGCGACGCGCATTCAGCCCGTGATCGGCGACGTGATCTCGGCGCTCAGCGCCACCAACGGGGCCTGGCTGGTGCGGATGTCGGGCTCGGGCGCCACCTGCTTTGCGATCTTTGAAAACACCGCGGACGCGCAGCGCGCGGCGCAGAAAATTCAGCTCAACCATCCGCAATGGTGGGTGCATGCGGGGCTGCTGAGCTAGGGCGATAGAGTCCGTTATGCCCGGGCTTGTCCCGGGCATCCACGTCTTTACAGAGTTCATAAGAATACGTGGATGGCCGGGACAAGCCCGGCCATGACGGATTTCGCTAATGCGACCGCGCCAGGCAGAAGGCCACCACCTGCTCAAGCGCGGTCTTCATCGCGGAGGCCGGGAACAGCGCCAGCGCGTCGACCGCCATCGCGCCGTAATGCTGGGCGCGGTTGAGGGTGTCCTCGAGCGCGCGATGCTTGGTCATCAGGCCGATGGCGTGATCGAGATCGCCGTCGCCGATCTCTCCCCGCTCCAGCGCCCTGATCCAGAAGCCGCGCTCGATATCGTTGCCGCGGCGGAACGCCAGCACCACCGGCAGCGTGATCTTGCCCTCGCGGAAATCGTCGCCGATGTTCTTGCCGAGTTTTGCAGCTTTGCCGCCGTAGTCGAGCACGTCGTCGACGAGCTGGAAAGCGATGCCGAGATTCATGCCGACCGAGCGGCATGCGGTCTGTTCGGCCTTGCGCCGGTTGGCGATGACCGGGCCGACCTCGCAGGCCGCCGCGAACAGCTCGGCGGTCTTGCCGCGGATCACAGCGAGATATTCGTCCTCGGTGGTGGCGGTGTTCTTCGCCGCCGCCAGCTGCATCACCTCGCCCTCGGCAATGGTCGCCGCGGCAGACGATAGAATGTCGAGCGCGCGCAGCGAGCCGACCTCGACCATCATGCGAAACGCCTGCCCGAGCAGGAAGTCGCCGACCAGAACGCTGGCCTCGTTGCCCCACAGCATCCGCGCCGACAGCTTGCCGCGCCGCAATTCACTTTCGTCGACCACGTCGTCATGCAGCAGGGTGGCGGTATGCATGAACTCGACCGAGGCCGCGAGCTTGATATGACCATCGCCGGAATAGCCGGTGAGGCTGGCCATCGCCAGCGTCAGCATCGGACGCAGCCGCTTCCCCCCTGAGGAAATCAGGTGGTTGGCGACCTCGGGGATCATGGTGACTTCCGAGCCGGTCCGCGACAGGATCGTCGCGTTGACGCGCTCCATATCGGCGGCGACAAGCCCGACCAGCTCATCGATCGAAGCGCTTGCTGGGCTCTCGAAGGGAACAATAACCGCCACGCTGGTCTCCACTTTTGCCCAATTCGCTCTATCCTTGGTTATAACAATAGAAAGTGCGAGGGAACGCGGCAAGGGCATCAAGCCGTTGACACGCCTTCCCGGCGCTCACGGCAGGTCGGCAAAGGAGAACCCAATTGCGGGAATTGGTCCGGACCAACGACATGGTGCTGGTTTCGGCGGTCGGCGCGCTGCTCGATGGCGCCAACATCCATCATCTGGTGCTGGATCAGAATATGAGCATCATCGAAGGCTCGCTCGGAGTCCTGCCGCGCCGGATTCTGGTCCATGACGACGATAACCGGCAGGCGCGTCAGCTCCTGGCCGATGCCGGCCTCGCCCACGAATTGCGGGCCGATGACTGATTCCGGCGAATTTACCGAGGATGCGTTTCTCGGCGGCCAGCTGCGGCTGCGGCAGCGAAAGTCGGGTCACCGCGCCGGCCACGACGCCATGCTGCTGGCGGCAGCGACACCGGCGCGTTCAGGCGATCGGGTGGTTGATTTCGGCGCCGGTGTCGGCGCCGCCGGTCTCGCGGTCGCCAGACGCGTGGCCGGAATCGAACTAGCTCTGGTTGAGATCGACCAGGGGCTTGCGGATCTCGCCCGCGGCAACGCCGCCGCGAATGCGATCGCGGCCGATGTGATCGTGCTGGACGTGACATCCACCGCCGCGGCCTTTGCAGCAGCTGGGCTGTCGCCCGATGGCGTCGACGTCGTCCTGATGAATCCGCCGTTCAACGATCCGGCCCGGCATCGCGCCTCGCCGGACAAGACCCGCGAGCTGGCGCACGTGGCCACAGTTGCGACGCTTGAAAGCTGGATTCACGCGGGCCGCCGAATTCTGAAATCCGGCGGCGTCCTCAGTTTGATCTGGCGCGCGGACGGCCTCGTCGAGCTGTTGGCGGCGCTCGACCGCGGCTTCGGCAGCCTCGCCATTCTGCCGGTCCATAGCGACGCGGCGACACCGGCGATTCGCGTGCTGATTTGCGCTATCAAGGGTGGAAAGGCGCCGACCCGAATGCATGCGGCGCTGCTGCTCAAAGATGAGTCAGGAGTGCCTAATAAACAGGTGCAGGAAATTCTCGCCGGGAAGGGGGTATTGCCGCTGGCAATACCCTGACGTCCGCTCAATCGCCCTGGCTTTGAGCGCAGCCGGTTATTGCGGAAGCGTTTTGGAGGGTTGTTTCGGCCCCGAAGTGAAATGAACAGCGGTCAAAAGCGTACCGATCAGTGCCATCAGCAGGTAGATCTTCATGTCTTTCTCCGCTGCGCCCTTGCAGTCTGTTAAAGACCGCGATGCAAAAGGCGTTCCACCGCTTCAATGACATGCGCGTGATAAGATACAGTTAATTCGGGGTAACAGTATGACGGAACAAATGGATATTCGTGGGCGATGGCCGGGCCTGTTCGACAGGCTGATGGGATTCCTTCCGGCGCGGCTGCGGCGTGGAACCGCGGTGGTGCCCGTGGTGAGACTGTCCGGCGTGATCGGTGCGGTGACGCCGCTGCGGCCGGGCATGTCGCTTGCCGGCATCGCCAGGACGCTCGAGCGTGCCTTTGCCACCAGGAACGCCAAGGCGATCGCGCTGGTGATCAACTCGCCCGGCGGATCGCCGGTGCAGTCGCGCCAGATCTATTTGCGGATCAGGCAGCTCGCGGCGGAAAAGAAACTGCCGGTGCTGGTATTCGTCGAGGATGTCGCGGCATCCGGCGGCTACATGATCGCCTGCGCGGGCGACGAGATTTTCTGCGATCCGTCCTCGATCCTTGGCTCGATCGGCGTGGTCGGCGGCACCTTCGGATTTCAGGAGCTGATCAAAAGGATCGGTGTCGAACGGCGGCTGTATACGGCGGGCGCGCACAAGGCGATGCTCGATCCGTTCCTGCCCGAAAACCCTGATGACGTCGCGCGCGTCAAGGCGCTCCAGCGCGAGATCCACGCCATCTTCATCGCGCTGGTGAAGCAAAGCCGGGGCGCGCGGTTGAAGGGCGCCGACGATGTGCTGTTCACCGGCGAATATTGGGCCGGAGAAACGTCGGTGTCGCTGGGCCTCGCCGATGCCATCGCCGATCTGCGCTCGACGCTGCGCGCGCGCTACGGCGACAAGGTGCTGACCCCGGTGATCGCGCCGGCGACGGGATTGTTGTCGGGCCTGCTCGGCCGCAAATCGGCCGGTGCGGGAACCCTGACCTCGCTGGACGGCCTGGCGGGTCTGCCCGATGAGGTAATTTCGGCGCTGGAGACCCGGGCAATTTGGGCGAAATTCGGGTTTTAGGGGCGGCGGTTATGCCATTTGGTTGAGTTGCGGGTTGGGTCGGCTTGCGCAACAATATGTAACGGGGCGTGACGCATAAACGACAAGGATCGACCGATGCCGCCGCTGATCGCATTCGCGGGCGCCCTGGGTGGACTGGCCGTGGTCCGCTGGGCCTACCGGACAGCCGTGAGGGTCAACAGGGAATTGGAAGAGGCTCGCCTTGCGCGGGTCGCCGAAGCCGCCAGATCGAACGAAATTCCGACGCTTCGGCGGGACCCCAGCACCGGCGCCTATCGTCCGGGCTGATTGCTGATCCATCCCTGCGTAACGGCTTCGCCGTTATCGCTGGTGCGGGCGCAAGCTTGCGTCTCGAAGGATGGTCACGGGCCGCCATGGTTCGAGACGCGCCAACGGGTCCGCGCGAAGCGCGGCCCGATGATAAACTCCGACGTGCTGCTCACCATCGGGAAAAGTTAGCCTCCAAAAACACTTGCGCCGGTCTCGGGGTGAGGCACCACCCATGAGACCGGCGAGCAAGCTTGGAGGTGGTTCTTCTTATCGGACGCCCCCGGTTTTTGTTTTTCACAATCCAATCGAGCAGGATCACGAACTCCGGAGCACCATCTTCGGAAGGCCAGTCGTCTCAGTCTCCCGAATCGGTCTCCGCGGTTCCACCGGGATAGCGTCCAGTTGCTAACGATCGGCGTCGTAGCGGCGCAAACATTGCCGCCGTGGTTAGCGGAGTGTTACGTTCGGGAGTGCAATTGGGGCCTCCGCCGGCATTTTGACGGCAAATCCGCCCGGCCATCGCCTTGATTCCCCGTCTCCCCGCCGATACGGTCCCGCGCGCTTGCCGCGCCTCCAGCGAAATCAGACGAAATCAGAATCGAACGATGGACTCCCTGCCTCCGCACATGCGCCCGGAACGCTCGTTCCAGGGATTGATCCTGACGCTGCAGCGTTTTTGGGCGGACTACGGCTGCGTGATCCTGCAGCCCTACGACATGGAAGTGGGGGCGGGCACCTTTCACCCGGCGACCACGCTGCGCGCGCTCGGCCCGAAACGCTGGAACGCGGCCTATGTGCAGCCCTCGCGGCGGCCGAAGGACGGCCGCTACGGTGAAAATCCCAACCGGCTGCAGCACTATTACCAGTTCCAGGTGATCCTGAAGCCGTCGCCGCCGGACATTCAGGACCTTTATCTGAAGTCGCTCGCCGCCATCGGCGTCGATAGCGCGCTGCACGACATCCGCTTTGTCGAGGACGACTGGGAAAGCCCGACGCTCGGCGCCTGGGGACTGGGCTGGGAATGCTGGTGCGACGGCATGGAAGTGTCGCAATTCACTTACTTCCAGCAGGTCGCGGGCGTCGAATGCGCGCCGGTGGCCGGCGAACTCACCTACGGGCTGGAGCGGCTGGCGATGTATGTGCAGGGCGTCGACCGCGTCTACGATCTTAATTTCAATGGCCGCGAAGGCGCCGAGAAGGTCACCTATGGCGACGTGTTCCTGCAGGCCGAGCAGGAATATTCGCGGCACAATTTCGAATATTCCGACGCCGACATGCTGTTCAAGCAATTCGCCATGGCCGAGGAAGCCTGCAAAAAATATCTCGAGGCCGGCTGGAAAGACGGCAAGCGCGAGGCGCATCTGATGGCGCTGCCAGCCTACGACCAGTGCATCAAGGCCAGCCACGCCTTCAACCTGCTCGACGCCCGCGGCGTGATCTCGGTGACCGAGCGGCAAAGTTACATCATGCGCGTGCGCGAACTGGCCAAGGCCTGCGGCGAGGCCTGGATGCATACCGAAGCGGGCGGGGCGGGTTCTTTACCCTCCCCTTGAGGGGGAGGGTCGCTCGCCCATGCTTGGGCGAGCGGGGTGGGGTGAAAGGCGGTCTGCGATGTCGCACGAATCCGCTAGATTAAGAAAGTTTGATTTTGGATTTGAAAATTGCAGCGAGCGCCAACCTGCTCCCCTCCCCCCGCGCGCGAAGCGCGTGGCGGGGTCGAGACGAGCGAAGCTCGCTCTTAGGGGTCGGGGGTGGGGGGTGGATGACACGGGGAACGCGGCGTGCTGTCGACCACCGCGTGCCCCGCGCACGCGCTTTGCGTCGAGACGCGACCGAAGCCGAAAAAAAACTCTGGCAACATCTTCGCCTGCCGCCGTTCAAGGAGCACCACTTCCGACGTCAAGCGACGATCGGTCCTTACTTCGCCGATTTCGCCAGCCACCAGCTAAAGCTTGTCATCGAACTCGACGGCGGACAGCACTCTGACAATACGTCGGACGAGACACGCACCCGGTATCTCGAAGCAAACGGCTATCGCGTGCTGCGGTTCTGGAATAACGAGGTCTTCGAGAACATGCCCAGCGTTCTCTCGGCGATCGGTACAGCAGTGAATGCTGATAGACCCCCCACCCCCGACCCCTCCCCGCCGCAAGCGGGGGGAGGGGAGTAGAGCCAATGCCCGATCTTCTCCTCGAACTATTCTCAGAAGAAATTCCCGCGCGGATGCAGGCGAAGGCGGCGGAGGATCTGCGCCGCATGGTGACGGATAAACTGGTCGCCGAGGGCCTGGTCTATGAAGGCGCCAAGGCGTTCGTGACGCCGCGGCGGCTGACGCTGACGGTGCACGGCATTCCCGTGCGTCAGTCGGACCTGAAGGAAGAGCGCAAGGGCCCGCGGGTCGGCGGCCCGGAAGCCGCGATCGCGGGCTTTCTCAAGGCCACCGGCCTTGCGTCGCTCGACGAGGCAAAGATCCAGCGCGATCCGAAGAAGGGAGATTTCTACGTCGCGCTGATCGAAAAGCCCGGCCGCGCCACGTCGGACGTGCTCGCCGACATGCTGCCGGTGATTATCCGCACCTTCCCTTGGCCGAAATCGATGCGCTGGGGCGAACGTTCGGCGCGGCCGGGCGCGCTGCAATGGGTGCGGCCGCTGCATGCCATCGTCGCCACCTTCGGTCTGGAGACCGAGGAGCCCGACGTCGTGAAATTCGCCGTCGACGGCATCGAAGCCGGCCAGACCACGTTCGGCCACCGCTTCATGGCGCCGGCGCCGATCGCCGTGCGCCGGTTCGAGGATTACGAAGCGAAACTGCTGGAAGCGAAGGTCGTGCTCGATCCCGAGCGCCGCAAGGACACCATCGCCACCGACGCAAGGACTCTGGCGCAGGCGCAGAATTTCGAACTGGTCGAAGACCAGGGCCTGCTCGACGAAGTCTCGGGACTGGTCGAATGGCCGGTCGTGCTGATGGGATCGTTCGACGAGGAATTTTTGTCAATTCCGGGCGAGGTGATCCGCGCCACCATTCGCAACAACCAAAAATGTTTTGTGGTGCGGCAGCCTGCTTCACCTCTCCCCGCCGGGAAGAGGTCGAAGGCGCGCGCCAGCGCGACGGCGGGTGAGGGGGCTGGAAACTCTCATGCGATCGACCCCCCTCACCCGGCACTGCGTGCCGACCTCTCCCCAACGGGGAGAGGTGAAGCAGGCAGCGGGGGGAGGGGGGAAGTCCTCACCAACAAGTTCATCCTCACCGCCAACATCGAGGCGTCCGACGGCGGCAAGGCCATCATCGCCGGCAACGAGCGCGTGATCCGCGCACGCCTGAGCGACGCGAAGTTTTTCTACGAGACCGATCTCAAGACAAAACTCGAAGATCGCTTGCCGAAATTCGAGAACATCGTGTTTCATGAAAAGCTGGGGACGCAAGCCGAACGCATCGCGCGAATCAAACGGCTGGCCGCCGAAATCGCGCCGCTGGTCGGCGCCGATGTCGAAAAGGCAAAACGCGCCGCGCATCTGGCGAAGGCGGATCTGCTGACCGAAGTGGTCGGCGAATTCCCGGAGCTGCAGGGCCTGATGGGAAAATACTACGCGCTGGCGCAGGGCGAGGACGCTTCCGTCGCCGCCGCGAGCGAGGAGCACTACAAGCCGCAGGGACCGAACGATCGCGTGCCGACCGATCCGGTGTCAGTTGCTGTGGCGCTGGCGGATAAGATCGACACGCTGGTTGGGTTTTGGGCGATCGACGAGAAGCCGACGGGGAGCAAGGACCCGTATGCGTTGAGACGTGCGGCATTGGGTGCGATCAGGTTGATAGTCGAAAACGGTCTTCGACTATCAATGTTGAAAACTGCCGAACTCGCGATTTCAGGTTTGCTCGATACCGGTACAAAATACCCAGTTGTGGATTCTGGTAAAATTCCAGGCGAGCTTCTTACTTTCTTCGCCGACCGTCTGAAAGTGCAACTGCGCGAGCAGGGATCGCGCCACGATCTCGTCGACGCCGTGTTCGCGCTCGAAGGCCAGGACGACCTCCTCATGGTCGTCCGTCGCGTCGAAGCGCTGGGAAAATTCCTCGATACCGACGACGGCAAGAACCTGCTCGCGGGCACCAAGCGCGCCGCGAACATCTTGCGCATCGAGGAAAAGAAGGACGGCAAGGCCTATGACGGCGCGCCGAACGCGGCGCTCTATAGTCTCGATGAAGAGAAGGCTCTCGCGAAAGCGATCGACCAGGTGAAGGCGGAAGCCAGCGCTGCCGTCGCCAAGGAAGATTTCGCCGGTGCGATGACCGCGCTGGCAAAACTGCGCCCGGCGGTCGATGCGTTCTTCGACAAGGTGAAGGTCAATGACGACGACGCCAGCGTGCGCGAAAATCGCCTGAAGCTGCTGAACGAAATCCGCGCCGCCACACGCGCGGTGGCGGATTTTTCCAGGATACAGGATTGAGTTTCCGCGCGAGCGCACTCTCTCATGCGTCATGCCCGGCCTTGTGCCGGGCATCTACGTGTCTTCTCATTCAAGTAAGACGTGGATGGCCGGGTCAAAGCCCGGCCATGACGGGTATTGGCTCATTACGTTCGCGGTGAACTGCGACACGGAGCGCGGCACATCCTTCGCGACGCGCGGGGGCGCGCTCCTTAGAGCCTGAACACGGACCTCATCCTGAGGAGCTTGCCACCGGGTCCGCGCGAAGCGCGGCCCGATGATAAACTCCGCAAGCGTCTCGAAGGATGGACGCAACATATTGACTCGCAGCCATCCTTCGAGACGCGGCCAAGAGGCCGCTCCTCAGGATGAGGGTTCATTGCATTCGCTGGCCTGAAAGCCGGACTGATTTGCCCGACAGGCAATTTTTCAACCGGCGTGTCTAGCCCCCTTTGCAAAAATATTCTGTTTTTCCGAAAGCGCAAATCAGCCTATATCCATCGCCATCCTGTTCCACTCAGAGGGGCGTTTCGCGAACGTCACGGACGCGGGGCGGGGTGCGGTGGACGCGGCGGCGCGCTTGACGGGCGGTGCCAACGCGGACGGCGAAGACGTGTGGTCCTGACGCCTCGGTGCTGGCGTCAAGTTTGCGGAAATTATCCGCAGGCGACGGTGGCAAGAAAGCCGATCACCGGGGAGAGCACGGCATAAGCCGTAAACCATTGCGCGGGGAATGCCGGATGATTCCGGTAAACTCGCTGTGAATACTCGTGTGCATACTTACTACCCATAGCGCACACGAGGCTGCGGGTGCATCGGGCGCCCGGCATTCCCTGCGCCCTCTGATTGGAGAGGGCCGATGATGATGGCAAACCTCGCGCACAACATGCGGCGAGATCGCGAAGCTGTGTCTGGTGATGACTGACTGCTGAAATTTGCATCTTTTCTCACCGTCTCATGATGAAGGCGTGCTTTGTGCAGGGACGTGTGCGTTCACAAAGAAACGGACAAAACAAAAGCCCCGCCCGGCGGGGGGGAAACCGGGCGAGGCCTTGATGTCCGGTCGCCGTTGCAGCGCCCCGGACAATTCGCTTGGGCTGATTTACTCGACGACCTGAACGATGCGGCGCGAGCGCGGTTCGACCAGTACGGTGCGGCCATTGACCACAGTGTAGCGATAGGGCGTGACGGCGTAGGTCTGCGGCACGTCGTAATAGGTCACGCCGGTTTCCGGCAGCACGCCGCCCACCACAACCTGATCCGGAATCGCGTAGTTCGGCACCCGTTCGCGAATAATGTATTCGCGGAACGCCGGCCGCTGATCGATGGCGATGCCGCCGGCCTCGTCGGAGACGATCACGGGGCCTCCGCGAACGAGGCCGGTGGTGATTTCGCTCTGCGCCTGTGCCGCGATCGGCGCGCTGATGGCGCCCGCGATCGCTGCAATGGCAAGTATCTTGCTCCGCATGATTAGCTCCTTCGCGATGAAACGCGCCCGCTCGCGCCGGCGCGCAATCCCACCCAATTCATCGCGCGCGGCATCGTTCCCCG
Organism: Bradyrhizobium erythrophlei; assembly: GCF_900129425.1. NCBI lineage: Bacteria > Pseudomonadati > Pseudomonadota > Alphaproteobacteria > Hyphomicrobiales > Nitrobacteraceae > Bradyrhizobium > Bradyrhizobium erythrophlei. The sequence continues at coordinate 1,538,379 of NZ_LT670817.1, forward strand.
GAACATGCGGTTGTGACCGCCGCAATTTACGGCATTTTTCGCCGGCGCCGGAACTCATGCGGACGACAAGCGTCTCCTATCGTGGAACCGCGCATGGGGATAAAATGCGGGCCTCGATTCGACTTTTTCCCACAGCGCTGTAGCGAACAGGATTCCAGATGACCCTTACGGTTGCCCACATTTCACCGATCATGTCCGTGATCGCAGGCCTGCTCATTCTGATCATGCCGCGGTTGCTCAATCTGGTGGTGGCGATCTTTCTGATTCTCAACGGCCTGATCGGCCTCGGACTGCTCAGATGGCTTCATATCTAGCGTCAAAACGCGCCTTGTTGCCTTGCGCGGAACTCACCAAAGTGGTGTAAGGCGCGCAACTTCCTCTCCTCTCGCGGATTATTTGCAGTCATGGCCAAAGCCGTAGCGAAGACCAAAAAAATCGCAGCGAAATCAAAGTCATCCGGATCCGCCGGGGCGAAAGCCGCGCCGGCGGTCAGCGCCCGCAAGGCACTCAAGAAGAGCCCGGCCAAAGCGGTGCCGAAGCCAGCGGGCAAGAGCAAGGTTGTCGCCGGCAAGCCCGCCCCAGGCAAGATTGGGGCGGATGTGGCGAAATCCGGCAAATGGGTGTTCACCTTCGGCGACGGCAAGGCGGAAGGCAAAGCGGGCCTGCGCGATTTGCTGGGCGGCAAGGGCGCCAATCTCGCCGAGATGGCCAATCTCGGACTGCCGGTGCCTCCCGGCTTCACGATTCCGACGTCGGTCTGCACGTATTTTTATGCGCACGACAAATCCTATCCTGCCGCATTGAAGGCGCAGGTCGAAAAAGCGCTGGATCATGTCGGCAAGTTGACCGGCAAGGCGTTCGGCGATTCGAGAAATCCGCTGCTGGTTTCGGTGCGCTCCGGCGGCCGCGCCTCGATGCCGGGCATGATGGACACCGTGCTCAATCTCGGTCTCAACGACACCACAGTCGAAGCACTGGCCGAAATGTCCGGCGATCGCCGTTTCGCCTATGACAGCTATCGCCGTTTCATCACCATGTATTCCGACGTGGTGCTCGGCTTCGAGCATTCGCACTTCGAGGACATCCTCGATACCTTCAAGGACAGCCAGGGCTATACGCTCGACACCGACCTGACCGGCGACGACTGGGTCGATCTGGTCGGCCGCTACAAGGATGCGGTGGCGCGCGAGACCGGCAACGATTTCCCGCAGGATCCGCACGCGCAATTATGGGGCGCGATCGGCGCGGTGTTTTCGTCGTGGATGAACGCGCGCGCGGTGACCTACCGGCGGCTGCACGACATTCCGGAATCCTGGGGTACCGCGGTCAACATACAGGCGATGGTGTTCGGCAATATGGGCGAGACCTCGGCGACCGGGGTGGCGTTCACGCGCAATCCCTCGACCGGCGAGAGCAAGCTGTACGGCGAATTCCTGATCAACGCGCAAGGTGAGGACGTGGTGGCGGGGATTCGCACCCCGCAGGACATCACCGAATATGCGCGCAAGGAATCCGGTTCCGACAAGGCGTCGATGGAAACCGCGATGCCCGAGGCGTTCAAGGAGCTGACGCGGATCTACACGCAGCTCGAAAAACACTACCGCGACATGCAGGACATGGAGTTCACGGTCGAAGAGGGCAAGCTGTGGATGCTGCAGACTCGCAGCGGCAAGCGCACCGCGAAGGCGGCGCTCCGCATCGCCGTCGAACTCGCCAATGAAGGCCTGATCAGCAAGAAAGATGCGGTGTCGCGGATCGATCCGGCGTCGCTCGATCAGTTGCTGCACCCGACCATCGATCCCGCCGCCAAGCGCGATGTCATTGCCACCGGCCTGCCGGCGTCGCCGGGTGCTGCCGCGGGCGAAATCGTGTTCTCGTCCGACGAGGCGGCCAAACTGCAGGCCGATGGCCGCAAGGTCATCCTGGTGCGGATCGAGACCAGTCCCGAAGACATTCACGGCATGCACGCCGCCGAAGGCATCCTGACCACGCGCGGCGGCATGACCTCGCATGCCGCGGTGGTCGCGCGCGGCATGGGCAAGCCCTGCGTTTCCGGCTGCGGCACCATCCGCGTCGATTACGGCCGCGGCACCATGAGCATCGGCACGCGCACCTTCAAGACCGGCGACGTCATCACCATCGACGGGTCGCTGGGCCAGGTGCTGGCCGGGCGGATGCCGATGATCGAGCCGAAATTGTCGGGCGAATTCGGCACGCTGATGGGCTGGGCCGATTCGGTCCGCAAGCTCGGGGTTCGCGTCAACGCCGATACGCCCGACGATGCGCGCACCGCGATCAAGTTCGGCGGCGAGGGCATCGGGCTTTGCCGCACCGAGCACATGTTCTTCGAGGAGACCCGAATTCGCACCGTGCGCGAGATGATTCTGGCCGAGGACGAACAGGCCCGCCGCGCCGCGCTGTCGAAGCTTTTGCCGATGCAGCGCGCCGATTTCGTCGAGCTGTTCGAGATCATGAAGGGCCTGCCGGTGACGATCCGGCTGCTCGATCCGCCCTTGCACGAGTTCCTGCCGCATACCCAGGCCGAGATCGAGGAAGTCGCGCGCGCGATGAATACCGATCCGCGGCGGCTGGCCGATCGCGCCCGCGACCTCGCCGAATTCAATCCGATGCTCGGCTTCCGCGGCTGCCGCCTCGCCATCGCCTATCCCGAGATCGCCGAGATGCAGTCGCGCGCGATCTTCGAAGCGGCGGTCGAAGCGCAAAAGCGCACCGGCAAGGCCGTCGGCCTCGAGGTGATGGTGCCGCTGATCGCGACCAAGATGGAGTTCGACCTGGTCAAGGCGCGGATCGACGCCACCGCGCAGTCGGTGATGAAGGAGACCGGGACCAAGCTCGCCTATCAGGTCGGCACCATGATCGAGCTGCCGCGCGCATGCCTGATGGCCGGCGATATCGCCAGCACCGCCGAATTCTTTTCGTTCGGCACCAACGACCTGACCCAGACCACCTACGGCATCAGCCGCGATGACGCCGCCGGTTTTCTCGGCATCTACATCGCCAAGGGAATCCTGGAGATCGATCCGTTCGTCTCGGTCGACCGCGACGGCGTCGGCGAACTGGTGAAGATCGGCGTGGAGCGCGGGCGCAAGACCCGCCCCGATCTCAAGGTCGGCATCTGCGGCGAGCATGGCGGCGATCCCGCATCGGTCGCGTTCTGCCACGAGATCGGACTGGATTACGTTTCGTGCTCGCCCTACCGCGTGCCGATCGCACGGCTGGCCGCGGCGCAGGCCGCACTCGGCAAGGCCGTCGCCAGCCAGGCGTGAGATTCAGCTTCGCGTCCGACGATCAACAAAGACAGCGTCATGCCCGGACTTGTTCGGGCATCCACGTCTTGCGGGGGCGCGTGAAAGAAGACGTGGATGGCCGGGACGAGCCCGGCCATGACGAAGCAATCCCGTAATGATGCGCGGGAAAAATTTCAGAACGCCCCGCAAAATTTTTCTTCATCATTTTCGTTGACCGGATATTTACCACTTTATTCGAGCGCCTGTTTACCAAGGTTTTCGATGTGATCAGGTAAACCGCCGTGATTTCTTGGCTGTATCGCGCGCGCCACGCCGATTAACTCCCTCGCAACCTAAATTCGATAACACCAAAAAAGATCGAATTGCACGGATGTACTGGGGTTCGATTTTGTGCCTGTAGCGTTGCGTGAGCGTATCGATGTCAGTATTGCGTAACCGGCCGAAGGGCGTGCGTTTCGCGTCCTTCGGCCTTGGTCTTTGCGTCTTCGCATTGATCCCGACAGAGATCGGATATCAGGATATCGCCTCGCTGCTGGCCCGGCAGCCGGGCGTCGCCGAACGCTGGCAGAAGCGGGTGTTCTCCGCCGCCAGCACCATCCAGGTCGCCACCTACAGCTTCGGCCGTCCGATCGGAACCTCGGTTCCGCATACCGCGACCTATCTTCTGGCCAGCCTCGACAACCAGGGCAACGACATCACGGGTTCGGTGACGCGCAATCCGATCGTGCAGCCGCCGCCGCGCTATCAGGCGTCCGACTTTCCCAGGGTGGATCGTACGCTGAAGGGCGACCGCCTGGTCATCGCGCCGCCCGAGATGGCAGCGCCAGCTGGCTCCACGCCTGCGAACGAGGATCCGTCGACCTCCAACGCCTCGGTGGCCGGAGCCAAAACCGCCGCCGCGACGGCGCCTGTCGAACCCGCGCCGCTCGATCCCGAACTGCAGGAGGCGCTGAGCGCGCCGCCGCTCGCCCAATACGATGTTTCGATGTCGCTCGAAGCCCAGCCGCTCGACGATCTGAAAGTCGCGCCCGATGCCACGGCGATACCGCTCGAGCCGGCCGCTTCGCATGACGGCTTCTCGGTGAAGACCGCCAGCCTGTATTTCGGCAGTTCCTCGCTCGGCGGCGAGGTGGAGAGCATCGAGCGCTGGCAGCCTGGCGAAGAGCCCTCGATCGTCACGCCGCCTGCGCTCCCCGATCCCGACATGAAGGTGATGGCATCGCTGCCGCCAGCCGCGGACGCCAAGGGAACTGACAACGCCGTCGAAAGCGGTGAGAGCATCGCGGCCAAGGGCGAAGTCAACTCCGACAACCAGCGTGCCAAGACCCCGGCCGAGCGCCTCGGCCTGTTCGACGCGAAGGCGCGCGCCAAATCGGAGAAATGCCTCGCCGAAGCGGTCTATTTCGAGGCCCGCGGCGAAGCCGTGCGCGGCCAGATCGCGGTGGCGCAGGTGGTGATGAACCGCGCGTTCTCCGGCTTCTATCCGACCACGGTATGCGGCGTGGTCTACCAGAACAAGAACCACCACCTCGCGTGCCAGTTTACGTTTGCCTGCGATAACGTGGCCGACGTCGTGCGCGAACCCGACATGTGGGACCGCGCCAAAAAAATCTCAAAGGCGATGCTCGACGGCCAGCTCTGGCTGCCGGAAGTCGCCAAGTCGACGCATTACCACGCCTATTGGGTGCACCCATCCTGGGTCAGCGAAATGAAGAAGACGTACAAATTCGGCGTGCACACCTTCTATCGGCCGCGGGCGTGGGGCGACGGCAGCGACGCCCCGAGCTGGGGAACGCCGGCGCAAACCGCGGAAATCTCCGCGGAGCTCGCGGAAGCGGCGAAGAGCTCGGCCGAGCTGTCACCAACAACGGTGCGGCGCTAGATTCAGGCATCGATATCCAGCGCGATATCGAAATTCGGCGCGGAATGCGTCAGCGCGCCGGCCGAAGCGTAATCGACACCGGTCGCGGCGATCTTGGCGATCGAAGCTTGCGTGACGCCGCCGGAAGCTTCCAGCACGACGCGCCCTTTCGCCAGCTTCACCGCCTCGCTCAGCGTGGCGATATCCATGTTGTCCAGCAGCACCACGTCGGCGAGACCGGTGTCGAGCACTTCGCGCAGTTGCGCCAGCGTGTCGACCTCGATCTCGACCTTGACCAGATGTCCGATATGGGCCCGCGCCCGCTTCAACACCGGCGTGATGCCGCCGGCAACCGCGATGTGGTTGTCCTTGATCAGGATCGCATCGTCGAGGCCGAAGCGATGGTTGAAGCCGCCGCCGCAGCGCACCGCATATTTCTCGAGCGCGCGCAGGCCGGGCGTGGTCTTGCGGGTACAGCAGATGCGCATCTTGGTGCCGGCGGTATGGCGCACATAGTCCGCGGTGAGGGTGGCGATCCCCGACAGCCGGCCGACAAAATTCAGAGCGGTACGCTCGCCGGCCAGCACGGCGCGCGCCGGCCCCGAAATCGTCAGCACGTGCACGCCGGTGGCGACGGTCGCGCCGTCGCGAAAGTGAGCCTGGATGCTGAGATCCGGCGACAGCTTTTGAAATACCGCCAGCGCCACCGGCAGCCCGGCGATGACGCCGGCCTGCCGCGCAATCATGATGGCATGGGCGTGGGTCGCCTCCGGGATGGTGGCGTTCGAGGTGATGTCACCGGCGCGGCCGAGATCTTCATTGAGCGCGCGCTGCACGGCCTCGTCGATGGCAAGCGGCGACAGGAACGCTTCGGGGTTCAACAGCGAGGCTGGTGTTGTCATGTGCTTTTCCTGTCAGGCGTTCATCGGTTGCGCAGAGCGCGTTAAAGTTCGCTCGGAGAGTGACGCCGCGATCTCCCGCGCCGCGGCGAGCGTCGTCATGGTGCGATGCGCCAGCGCCGGTTTCTCTGTGGGATAATCGATGCGGTAATGGCCGCCGCGACTTTCGCGCCGCGCCCAGGCCGAGGCCGCGACCAGCAGCGCGGTCGTGGCCATGTTGCGCAGCGCGATGTTGGCCGTTTCCCGCTCGATGGCCGCGAACGACCGCACCGCTTCCGCGAGACGCTCGCCATCGCGGATCACGCCGACATGCGAGGTCATCATGGACCGAAAAGTTTGTTCCGACCGCGCCGGCATGGCGCCATTTCGCTCGCGGACCGAGGTGAGCAGCAACCGGGTGGGCTTAGTGATCATGCGGCCGCCGATATCTTCTGCGATGCGCGCGGCAAAGACCACGGCCTCGAGCAGGGAGTTCGACGCCAGCCGGTTGGCCCCATGCGCGCCGGTGGACGACACTTCGCCGCCGGCCCACAACCCCGTCAGCGACGTTCGGCCGTGATCATCCACTAATATGCCGCCCATGTGATAGTGCGCGGCCGGGGCCACCGGGATCGGTTGCGTCGCCGGATCGATGCCGGCGGCGATGCAGCTCGCATAGACGGTCGGAAATTTCTCGGCGAAATGCGCGCCGAGCGCATCTCGCGCGTCGAGATACGCGCCATGGCCGGCGGCGATTTCCGCGAACACGCCGCGCGCCACGACGTCGCGCGGCGCGAGTTCCGCCAACCGGTGCCGCGCCAGCATGAAACGCTCGCCCTTGTCGTTGATCAGGGTGGCGCCTTCGCCGCGCAACGCTTCGGTCGCCAGAGGCGCCGGATCGCGGCCGACCATGATCGCGGTCGGATGAAACTGCACGAATTCCGGATCGGCGATCACGGCGCCGGCGCGCGCGGCGATGGCGAGCCCAAGCCCGCTGGCTTCCGGCGGATTGGTCGTCACCGCATAGAGATGGCCGATGCCGCCGGTTGCCAGCACCACGGTGCGCGAGGCCATGGTCACACGGTTCGCGGCGGCGTCGCCGACTTTACGCAACTGAAGCCCCGCCACCGCGCCATCCTCGGTCAGCAGTGCTTCGGCGGCATAACCTTCGATCACCCGGATCGAGGGCGTTGCGCGCACGGCTTCGATCAGCGCCGACATGATCGCCTTGCCGGCCATGTCGCCGCGCACGTGCACGATGCGCCGCGCGGAATGCGCGGCCTCGCGGGAGACCGCGAGTTTGCCCTCGAGGTCGCGATCGAACGGCACGCCATAGTGAAGCAGGTCGCGGATGCGGGCGCCGGCTTCGCGTGCCAGCCCCAACGCCACCGCCTCGTCGACCAGGCCGGCGCCGGCGGCGATGGTATCGGCGGCATGGGCCTCGGCGCTGTCGCCTTCGGCCACTGCGGCCGCGATGCCGCCTTGCGCCCATGCCGTCGAGGCGCCCTGGCCAAGTGGTGCTGCCGAAATCACCGTGACCGGGCGCGGCGCGAGCTTCAGCGCGCAGAACAACCCGGCGAGGCCGCCGCCGACGATGACGACATCGTCGGTGCTGCGGGTAAGGTCGTCGTGATCGTGATTCAACATGTTCCTTCCCTTCGCGGGGACGACGATGTTAGTTCTTCAGATTGATCATCCGCTCCACCGAGCGCCGCGCCTTCTCGGCGATCAGGGGATCGATGGTGACTTCCTCACGCAGATGGACCAGGCTGTCGAGAATCTTGGGCAACGTGATCCGCTTCATGTGCGGGCACAGATTGCACGGCCGCACCATCTCGACGTCGGGCAGCTCGGCCTGGACATTGTCGGCCATCGAGCACTCGGTGATCATCACCACGCGCTTGGGGTGTTTGTTGCGCACCCAGTTGATCATGTGCGCAGTCGAGCCGGTGAAGTCGGCTTCCGCCAGCACATCGGGCGGGCACTCCGGATGGGCGATGATCTGCACAGACGGATCGGCCTCGCGATAGGCGCGCAGTTCGTCGCCTGTAAAACGCTCGTGCACTTCGCAGGCGCCCTTCCAGGCGATGATCTGTACGTTGGTGTTGGAGGCCACATATTTCGCCAGATATTGGTCCGGCAGGAAGATCACCGTCGGCGCGTTGAGGCTCTCGACCACTTGCACCGCGTTGGACGAGGTGCAGCAGATATCGACCTCCGCCTTCACGTCGGCCGACGTATTGACATAGGCCACGACCGGCACACCGGGAAATCGCTCGCGCAATAACCGTACATCGGCGCCGGTGATGCTCGATGCCAGCGAGCAGCCGGCGCGCGAATCCGGGATCAGAACCGTCTTGTGCGGATTCAGAATCTTCGAGGTCTCGGCCATGAAGTGAACGCCGCACTGGACGATGATATCGGACTTCACCTTGGTGGCTTCGATCGCGAGCTGCAGCGAGTCGCCGCCGATATCGGCGACGCAATGGAAAATTTCCGGCGTCTGGTAATTGTGCGCCAGGATCACCGCGCCGCGCGTCTTCTTCAGCTCGTTGATCGCCTTGACGTAGGGCGCCATGAACGGCCATTCGACCGGCGAGATCACGTTCCTGACCCGCTCATAAAGATGCGCGGTGGCGCGTTCGACCTCGGGCGTCCACTCCAGCGATGGCATCGGCAGGGCCCGGGCGCGCTCGGCCGGGCTGACGCGGTTGCGCGGTTGCACCGTGGGTCGCGGGCCGCGGGGGTTTCCGAAATCTTCGGAACCGTAGATTCCAGCAATCGGCATGGCAGGCTCCCTTGGAAATCCAAAATATACTCAATATGAGCATATTAGGGGTCTGAGAAATCCGGCCTCAAAAGGCCGGCGGGTTGCTGAGGTGCGCGGCGACGACCCGAACCAACCCGCAGCCTTGCAGAGGGTTCGACGGGGATACGACGCCCGACTTATACTCATTATGAGCAAATTGCATATAACACGCCTCCCTCCGCTTCGCTAGGCTGCGCGGACCGTTAAATGAGCAAAGCTGCCGGTCGCGCTACGCAACGCTGCAATGCGGCGGGAGGTTTAGCCAACATCCCGGTTGGGATTTCCATGCGGATGCATTAACTTCGCCCGGCGTCGATTTACTGGCGGTTTTCGCACCGCGCGCCGTTTCTTCCGTGTCAAGCCTCGAGGAATTTGCATGGCCGCGACTGAAGGCGATCCCCGTCCTGTCTCCACCGCGGCCACCTGGCGGACCCCGCTGGTGATCGTGGTGTGCGGCAGCCTGATCGGGATGCTGACATTCGGCCCGCGTTCGACGTTCGGGTTCTTCATGCAGCCCATCAGCCGCGAGTTCGGCTGGGGCCGCGACGTGTTCGCGCTCGCCTTCGCCGTGCAGAATCTGCTGTGGGGAGTGGGGCAACCATTTGCCGGCGCGATCGCCGATCGGTTCGGCACGTTGCGGGTGATCTGCATCGGTGCGCTGATGTATGCCGCGGGCCTGACCATCATGCGCTACGGGTCGACGCCGGCCTCGCTCGAACTCGGCGCCGGGATTCTGATCGGTTTCGGCCTGTCCGGATGTTCGTTCAACCTGGTGCTGTCGGCGTTCGGCAAGCTGATGCCGCCGGAATGGCGCGGCATCGCGCTTGGAGCAGGCACCGCCGCCGGCTCGTTCGGGCAATTCCTGTTCGCCCCCTTCGGGGTCGCGCTGATCGACAATTTCGGCTGGCAGTCCGCCCTGACGGTGTTCGCGGCCCTGATGCTGCTGGTGATCCCGCTGTCGCTGGCGCTGGCGACGCCGGCCGTGGCCGCGAGCGACGGACCGGTCATGCAGCAACAGTCGTTCAAGCAGGCGCTGGTGGAGGCCTTCGGCCACCGCTCCTACGTGCTGCTGGTGCTCGGCTTCTTCACCTGTGGGTTTCAACTCGCCTTCATCACCGTGCATCTGCCGGCCTACCTGGTCGATCGCGGCGCACCGGTTCAGACCGGCGGCTGGGTGATTGCCACCATCGGGCTGTTCAACATCATAGGTTCGCTCAGCGTCGGATGGCTGCAGAGCAGGCTCCCGAAGCGCTATATCCTGTCGGTGATTTATTTCGCTCGCGCGATGTCGATCGTGGCGTTCATTTCGTTTCCGATCACCACTTTCTCCGCGATCGCGTTCGGCATCGTCACCGGCCTGACCTGGCTGTCGACGGTGCCGCCGACCTCGAGCCTGGTCGCACTGATGTTTGGGACGCGCTGGCTGGCGACGCTGTATGGCTTTGCTTTCTTCAGCCACCAGGTCGGGGGCTTCCTCGGCGTGCTGCTCGGGGGTATCGTGTTCGAGCAGTTCGGGTCGTACACCCCGATCTGGTGGCTTTCGGTCCTGTTCGGCATATTGTCGGCGCTGATCAACCTTCCGATCGTCGAAGCGCCGGTGGCGCGGCCAGTTGCGCAGCCGGCATAGTCCATTCAGAGTCTGAAAATTCAAGAAGCATCGGAGAGTGCGTTTGGGAACGTTCAAGGCGATCAGGATCGACAAGGCGGAAAAGGGCACCACGGCCGCGCTCACCCAGTTCGATGAAGCCGAATTGATGGATGGCGACGTCACCGTGCGGGTCGAATGGTCGGCGCTGAACTACAAGGATGGCCTGGCCGTTACCGGCAAGGCGCCGGTGGTGCGGCGCTTTCCGATGATCGCGGGCATCGACCTCGCCGGCACCGTCGAGCAATCGTCGCACCCGCAGTGGAAGGCCGGCGACAAGGTGATCTGCACCGGCTGGGGCATGGGCGAGACCCATCTCGGCGCCTACGCCGAGAAGGCGCGGGTCAAGGGCGACTGGCTGGTGCGCCTGCCGCAGGGAATGTCGGCGCGGGATGCGATGGCGATCGGCACCGCGGGGTTCACCGCGATGCTCTCGGTGCTCGCGCTGGAAAAATATGGCCTCACGCCCAAGGACGGCCCGGTTGTCGTCACCGGCGCCGCCGGCGGCGTCGGCTCGGTCGCGACCGCGGTACTCTCCAAACTCGGCTATCACGTCATCGCATCGACCGGCCGCATGGCGGAGGCCGAGTATCTCAGGGGTCTCGGTGCCGCCGAGGTGATCGATCGCAGCGAGCTGTCAGGGCCGGCCAAGCCCCTGGCCAGGGAGCGCTGGGCGGGCGGAATCGACAGCGTCGGGTCCACGACGCTCGCCAACCTTCTGTCGATGACGAAATACCGCGGTGCCATCGCCGCATGCGGCCTTGCCGCCGGCATGGACCTGCCGTCTTCGGTGGCGCCGTTTATTTTACGCGGCGTGTGTCTGTTGGGCATCGATTCCGTGATGTGCCCGATTGAGTTGCGCAAGGCCGCCTGGACCCGGCTCGCGAGTGACCTGGATCGGGGGAAGCTCACTGAAATTACACATGAAATTGGTCTCGACGGGGTTATCGACGCCGGTGCCAGGATCCTCGCCGGCCAGGTTCGCGGTCGAATCGTGGTAAAAATTCTCTAACGGCGTTCAGACTTTACCAACGAACCTGCTCCAATGTTCCGTGCGTTGCCAAAACTAGCTTAGTAAGCCCTTGATTATCCAGCACTTTTTTTTGGGCGTCCGCATCTTCGGCATCAGCAGAGCGCCCGGGTGTTGGGGGTGGCCGATTGAACCCGGATGATGATTTTAGGCGGCTAACGGGTTTACTTCGTAGGGGGTAACCTTGCAGGAACCTGCAAACTTCCCAATTGTAGGTCAGGGCGACGGAAATGGCCCGAAATCATTCAAAAGCGGTCTTATTCTTGTACTTTTTTGCCCTGTTAGGGTTTCCAAACGTTAATTTCTTAAGTTTCTTGAAACTATCATTGAGCGATGGTAGTTATCTATCCAGTTGCTGATGGCGATGGAGAAACAGCACCCCGCTCGAAAGAGTTTCGTGTCTAGCGAATGCAAAGTGGGTTTTCGCACAAAATAGCTCCCGATAACTCGGGGGCTATTTTCTTTTTCCAAGCCTTCGTCTTCGTCGGCCTAAAGGGCTTGTGGCCGTTGCTGGCCTTCTGAATCAGGGCCGTAAATGGGACAGCATGTAACCGGTCGGGTAATTCTGGCTTCAGATACGCAGACGCAACGAAAAGTATCACGTCTAAGCTCGCTTGCTGAGCCTGCTCAACATTAAAGAACACCGCATAGGGACCGCCCGGGACGTCGTCCACGATCAGCATATTCCTGCCCTCCGAAAAGAAGGCCATGCCTGCAGATGCCTCTCGTACCAGCCGAGGCAGTTCTTTGGAGAGCGCGGCGCGAACTGGGCAAAAACACCTCCTATCAGATCCCACCTCAAATATATGATGATCTGGATCACCTGTGCGCACATCGCGTGCGAAGCAATGGTGGCCGTAGGAGACGAGAACTCGAAACGAGACGCTGGCCTCTGTTTTGGCCGACACATCAATTACCGCCGAGTCCAGATGGGTCAGATCGTACTCAACATCGTCAATTACCTTTTTGCCCCAACTTCTCACACTGCGATCCTTGAATGACGTGCAACATGGTCAAAGTACTACCCATGAGTAAAAATGGGCTTTGTTAGAAAGTAAGGCTGCCCTGTTGGCGGCCTCTTTTATTTCTGATCCGCCCAAGGCATCTTGGGTGCAGCCTCAGCCGCGCTAACGGCCGCTTCGTCACCCGCGATTTCGTCTCCGTTGGGTTCGTCGGCGACGGCTGAAGTTCCCTGATCCTTTTCGCCAGCTTTGCGCTGCGACTTCCCTGCCTTTTTCAGCCCGGGATACCATTCTAGAAGGCCGAACAGATCGCTGTTCGGTATGCGCACGAACGTGACGCTGTTCTTGCCCAGCGAAATCCGAATGCTCTGCTTCTGGTTCTCGGAATTGGCCGTGCCGAAATCGAAAGCGCCTTGAAGTAGCGCCTCCTGAATATCGTCAACCGAAGCGGGGGCCGCCCCGCCGCCTGCGGCCTCGGCGCGGGCGAGCATGATTGAGCGGGCTGCGGTGGCAAAGGGCTTACCCAAGAAATCCCCCGGCTGCCATTGCTTTCCGGCGCGCGTCCTCACGGGACCGCCCGCCATCTCGGCCCCTGCGCCGACATCGCCAAACCTAGGTTGTTCGCCCGCCATTTCGTCATAGCCGTTGACCCAGCGCTTGAGGCGCGCGGTTTCAGCTTCGTGGAACGCGATCTTTTCTAAGGCTTTTGCAACTACAGGGTCGTCGGCCATTCCTGCACTCCTTTGGAGGGAATGCGCCATATCTAGATCAAGTGCGGGTTCCATGCAAGTACAATCGAAAACTTGTTTGTTCTTTTGCAACAATATATTTTATGTGTATGAAACTATTCGATTATTTCGTTGGAGAAAGTTTTTAGGGTGATTTTATTATCTGGGAGAGAGGGAAATTCTTCCAGAGTCGCCGTCTTGGCGGCCTTAAATGCCTTCTGTGGGTTCGTCTTTCAAAGCCCGGCCGAGCATCGAAGCGCGACGAAAAGGATGGGCCGCTGCTCTCCCCCCCCCCTCGAAAAGGAACGCCACGGCCTGCAATCGGCTTCAAAACTAACCTGGTCTAACGGTAGGATGCTCGCTTTACTGGCGGTGGGTCCGGGTCAAATCCCGGCGGTCGCCAAGGATCAAATTTAGCGGGACCGCCGTGGCCACATCAGGTGCCCCGGGAGCGAGTCGGAAGCGAACTTGCCAAAACGTCACTCGCGCCCGCTCTGCTTCACTTGACTAAAGGACGACCTTTATGCGGTTAGGGCAATGTTCATTAACCGCTAGTTTCATGCCGTTGGCCCTCAAGGATCGTGTGAGAGTAAGTTGCCCACTGCCGATAAGTCGAGTGACGGTCTCGGTCATGTTTCCCGCTATGGTCTGCGATCTTGGGGCGATGTTGCTCTAGGGCGACACGCTGACTTTAAGTCAATCTTCATAGTTAATGGCTAGTTTACGCCAGCTTTTTGCCATCGACTAAGGCCAATCACAACCTGTTGTCGAAACGAGGTTAATCGGTCCTAGTTCGGTGGGGGGCGTCAGTAGACGCCACAGGGTACTTAGGCCAATGAGGTCACTAGGCTGGTAGCTCATTGTTGCCACGGTTGGTATGGTAAGCAGCGGGTAAAGAAATATCAGGCGGTTGCCCCTGCTCGGTAAGTCGGAGTTACAGCATGGTTGCGCGTTTCGTGTTGGGGGCCGTTACGGCCGGAGCGATGATAGCGCCCGCTTTGGCCGGACAGATGAACGCCGATGAGGCCCGCAGGTTCGTATCCGGCAAGGTGTTCGCGTTTACCTGCTTCGACGGTACCCGCGGTGCGGGCCGGGTGCTCGATGACATGGGTGCGGCTGGCGCGGTACAATTTTCCGGCTCCGGTCCCATTCGCCACGTGCGGCTGCCGGGGAATACGCTCCAGGTCCGCGGCCAGGCCGTCTGTGCGTCGATCAAGGGCCTCCCATTCGAGCCGTGCTTCAATCTCGACAAGAAAGACGACCATAACTTCCGTGGTTCGGTCTCGGGCATGGGCTTCGCCTACTGCGATTTCCATCATCAGGGCGCGGTACAGATGCTGATGGCGCGGGCGGTGGCCCGGCCGCGTTCGCTGCATGCGCGGGAGCGCACCGGTTCTGTCGAAGTGTCCGTGCGCGTCGAGACCCCGCAGGTCGGGAGCGCCAAAATCGAGCCGGTCAAATCCGAGATCAAATCCGAACCGGCGAAAACGGAAAGTGCTCCCGAACTCCGCCGCTCGACCGACTGACCGGGGCGGCCGGCATTGGCCGGCGCGGCATACCAACAAATTCAATCGAACCGCTGACCGCTACGCCACGCCGTAGTGTCGCAATTTTTTTTCGAATTAGCCATGGCTGCGATTCGGGCGCTTCCGATCAGGGATCTGAATTCGAGAGCCCTGAGTCTGAAGCCACCTGGTAGCGGAGCTAGCCGCGCAGGTCATATCTTCAGCGCCGGCCGCGCACGCGAAGGCCCGGCGCGGGCCGCTCCTGCAATACCTCGCGCCGGAAGCGAAACAGCGCAGCCGGCCTGCCGCCTGTTTGTGTCGACAGCACGCCGGTCGGTTCGACCAGAGCACCGGCTTCCACCAGCCGGCGGAAATTCTGCTTGTGCAAATGCCGCCCAGAGATCGCTTCCACGGTCCGTTGCAACTCGGTAAGCGTGAATTCCGGCGATAAAAGTTCAAAAACGACCGGACGGTATTTCAGTTTGGCGCGCAGCCGGGCGATTCCCGTGGCCAGGATTCGGCGGTGGTCGAAGCGCATCGATGCGCCGAGATTCGGAATCGACTTGCGCGCCAGCGCCGCGGGGCGTCCGTCGCGTCGCGCTTCCTCGATCAATCCGGCTTCGTAGAGCAACTCGTAACGGTCGAGCACGCGCTCCTCGTCCCAATGCGCGCCCTCGGTTCCGAAATACAGCCGCACGCGATCCTTGCGGCTGAGGGCGCGCATGGTGCCGGGTTGCTCGCTCTCGGCGGCCCAACGCGAGAGTTCGGGAAAGATATCGCGCTCGATGATCTCGGGCCGCGATTCCCGCCAGTCTTCCCAGGGAAAAAACCGATACCAGGGCTCGAACGTCGCGCCGGGCGCACGCGAGGCATTGTCGACCGCCCGCGTGAGCGCGAGATAGCCGATCGACGCGACGTGGGTGTCGCCGGCCTCGGTGTGCCGTCCGCGATCGCCGAACGTGTAGAGCTGCTCGACGTAACCCAACCGCAATCCCGCCTGTTCTTCCACCCAGGCGCGCAGGCCGATCTCGAAGGTGCGGTGGGAGACCGCATCGAACGGGCCGAACGGAAGCCCGGCGAGCTTGTCGCTGTCGCTGCCGGAGGCGGTGAGGATCAGCGGCTCGTTGCCTTCGATCGCGACGATGGCCGCGGTCAGCCCGATTTCGATCGGCGTCAGAAGCTTTTCGTTCATCTGGCGCCATTCATGGACATCAGTCGAGATCGACGCGGAACGGCCGGCCTTCGACTGTCATGCTGCCCGGACCCATTTCGTCGAGCGCGCGCAGCATCCGGCCCTCCCGCCCCAGCGCCTTGTCCGCCAGACTGACGATCAACCGGTTCGGCGACGCGATCGGCGAGGCTGCACGAATCTGCCGTGCGATGGAAATTTCGTCGCGATGCGGATTGAGCAGGCAGGCGGCGGCGAAGGCGCTCGCGGTCGAGCGGCTGATGCCGGCATAGCAGTGCACGACCAGCGGCGCGGCGCGGTCCCATCCGCGCACGAAGTTCAGGACTTGCTCGATATGCGAATCCGAGGGCGCGACAAAGCCGTCGATCTGCTCGGTGATGTCGTCCATCTGAACTTTCAGATGATTGGCCTCCAGCACCGATTCCGGTCGCTGTACCTGAGCGACGTTGGCCATGACCGTGAGGATGTGACTGGCGCCGGTGGCCTTGACGGTGTCGGGAAGCGCGGCAAGCGAACAGACGTGAATCATGGTGGTCCTTGGGTTGTGTGCATTATATGATGTAGTCGCAAGGCGGGCAAAGGCGCGTTTCGCGCCGTGCCCGCTATCGTTTTCTCAGCCAGCATTGAGTGCTACGCGATCAGCGCTTTGAACCTGGTCAAAAACCGCTTCTCGGCCTTGGCCGCGGTCCAGGGCGTCAGATAATCCCGCCGCGTCGCCGGCGGCAGACCGGGATCGCGGCCGAACAGGCGCTTTGCCTCGGCTTGCGCAAAGCCGGCCAGTTCCGTCGCCTCCAGATAGGCCGCGCCTTTGTCGGCATCCTTGATCTGCTGCTGGATTTCGGGCGCGAGGACGGGCGGCAGGCCGAAGCGGATATGAATCGCCGACAGCAGCCGCTTTTCGACGATCTTGTAGTCCCCGCCGAGCACCGCCTTGAATGGCGAGATCATGTCGCCGATGACATATTCCGGCGCGTCGTGCAGCAATGCTGCGAGCCGGAAGCTGACATCGACGCGCGGCGTCTGTTCGCGCATCACGGCCTCGACCAGGAGCGTGTGCTGCGCCACCGAGAAAATATGCGCGCCGCTGGTCTGGCCGTTCCAGCGCGCGACCCGCGCCAGGCCGTGGGCGATATCGGCGATTTCGATATCCAGCGGCGAGGGGTCCAGCAGATCGAGCCGCCGCCCCGACAACATCCGCTGCCAGACGCGGCTGGGCGTTTGCGGTACGGGAATTTTCCTGGCCGTCATTTGACCTTGAGGCGCGGCGCGCGATGTTTTCCGGCGCAGGTTGTATGGCAAAAACAGGTCACCAGGTGGTCGTTGACCATGCCGGTGGCCTGCATGAAAGCGTAGACGATGGTCGGACCGACGAATTTGAATCCGCGCCCCGCCAGTTCCTTCGACATCCTGATCGACAGTGGCGTCGAGGCCGGTATGCTGGCGGTGGTCTTGAAGTTGTTGATCTTCGGCTTGCCGTCGACGAAATCCCACAGGAATTTCGAGAACCCGGGGCCGTCTTCCATGATCTTGAGATAGGCTTTCGCGCTATTCACCGCGCCCTCGATCTTGGCGCGGTTGCGGATGATGCCCGCATCGTTCATCAGCGCGTGGACTTTCTTTTCGTTGTAGCGCGCGATCTTCGCCGGCTCGAAATCGTCGAAGGCGCGGCGGAAGTTGTCGCGCTTGCGCAGGATCGTGATCCACGACAGCCCGGCCTGGAAACCGTCCAGCATGAGCTTTTCATACAGCGCGCGGTCGTCATATTCCGGCACGCCCCACTCGGTGTCGTGATAGGCCAGGTAAAACGGGTCTTCGCCGGGCCAGGGGCACCGCGTCAGGCCGTCGGCATGCAGGCGCGCTGACCGGCTCATGCCACGGTCTGCTTTGGGGCGATCGAGAGATCGTCCGGCTCGGCGACGCGAAGCGCGAGGCCGCCTGACGTCAGCGGTGTTCCCGCATCCAGCGCGTCGGCGGCACGATCGATCCGGATCAGCGCCAGACCGTGGCGGCCGGCCGCCGAACCCATGGTGCCCACCGGTTTCTCGCCGGCGAGAATAGCAGCGCCCGGTTCGGGCGCCGCCCCGTCAAGGATGACCCGGACCGTTCGCGTGCGCGCGGTGCCGCGATGCTGCATCCTCGACACCACCTCTTGCCCGACGTAACAGCCCTTGTCGAAATCGACGCCGTGCAACCGGTCCATATTGGTTTCGTGCGGAAACGCGTCGCCATACATGAAGTCGAGACCGCCGCGCGGGACGCCCGAGGCGATGCGATGCGCCTCATATTCCGTGCTATCGAGCAGATCCGCGCCAATCAGATCGGCGACTTTTTGCGCGAGCTCCGCCGGCACGAGTATCCGCCAGCCGAGCGCCGAGTCGCGCGGATCGGCATAGGCGAGATCGGGCTTCATGGCGGGATCGCCATCCCATGCCGCGATCACACCGAGACTGTCGGACAGATTTTCGACCGCGACCTTGGCGCGCAGTTTGTAGATACCGAGCTTGTCGGCGAGGGTTTGCGCCAGCGCACGCGGGCAGTCGATCAGGAAGCCGCCGCCATGGCCGGAGGGTGCTTCGGTGACCAGAAAATCCGCAATGATCTTGCCCTGCGGCGTCAGCAACGCCCCGAACTGGCCGACACCCGGATGCAACAGCGCAACGTTGGTGGTGATGAGGCCGTTGAGAAAGCCGCGGGCGTCGTCGCCGCTGACCTTGACCACGCCCCGGTCGGGGAGAAACGCTGCTTTCATACGAAATTCTCTCGAAGTTCTGCCCGGAAGTTCCTGGGGAAACGCCTGCGCCGGATACCACACGGCAACGTAAGACGCTAAGGTGCGGGGAACAAGGCCCGCGCGACGCTCCGTTCCGCGAAGCCGATACCGAGGACCGATGAATCAGCGATTTGATACAATTCTAAAATCCGGCACCGTGCTCAACCAGGACGGCGAGGGCTTGCGCGACATTGCCATCGCCGATGGCCGCATCGCGGCCATCGGTGGGCTGGGACAGGCCTCCGCGGCCGAGGTGATCGACTGCAAGGGTCTGCATATCCTGCCGGGCGTGATGGACACGCAAGTGCACTTTCGCGAGCCGGGCCTGACCCACAAGGAGGATATGGAAACCGGTTCGCGCAGCGCCGTGATGGGCGGTGTGACGGCGGTGTTCGAAATGCCGAATACCGATCCCTTAACCGTCACCGAGCAGAGCTTTACCGACAAGGTGAAACGCGGCCGTCACCGCATGCATTGCGATTTCGCGTTCTTCATCGGCGGCACCCGCGACAACGTGCAGGACTTGCCGGAGCTGGAACGCGCGCCCGGCTGCGCCGGGGTCAAGGTGTTCATCGGCTCGTCCACCGGCGCGCTGCTGGTTGAGGATGACGAAAGCCTGCGACGGATTTTCCAGGTGATCCGGCGCCGCGCCGCGTTCCATGCCGAGGACGAATATCGCCTCAACGAGCGCAAGGCTTTGCGGATCGAGGGCGATCCGCGCTCGCATCCGGTGTGGCGCGACGAGACCGCGGCGCTGATGGCGACGCAGCGTCTGGTCAAGCTCGCCCATGAAACCGGAAGACGCATTCACGTGCTGCATATCTCGACCAAAGAGGAGATCGAGTTTTTGCGCGACCACAAGGACGTCGCCTCCTGCGAGGCGACGCCGCATCATCTCACGCTGGCCGCGCCCGAATGCTATGAGCGGCTCGGCACCCTGGCGCAGATGAATCCGCCGGTGCGATCGGCCGATCATCGTGATGGCATCTGGCGCGGCATCGCGCAGGGCATCATCGACGTGCTCGGCTCCGACCACGCGCCGCATACGCTGGAGGAGAAGGCAAAGACCTATCCGGCCTCGCCGTCTGGAATGACCGGGGTGCAGACGCTGGTGCCGTTGATGCTCGATCACGTCAACGCCGGGCGATTGTCGCTGGCGCGCTTTGTCGATCTCACCAGCGCCGGCCCGGCGCGGCTGTTCAACATGGCCTGCAAGGGCCGGATCGCGGCCGGCTATGATGCGGACTTCACGGTGGTCGATCTCAAGCGCAGCGAGACCATCACCAACAAGTGGATCGCCTCGCGCGGGGGCTGGACGCCCTATGACGGCGCGCGCGTCACCGGCTGGCCGGTCGGCACTTTTGTGCGCGGCAGGCGGGTGATGTGGCAGGGCGAGTTGACGACGCCGTCGATCGGCGAGCCGGTGCGGTTTCTGGAAACGCTGAAGGGGTAGGGCGGCGCTCGCAACCGGCACACTGTGGTCACCCGCCACCGGGTCTCGCCTTCGGCGAGCCCGATGACAGGCTCCAGCAGTGATCCAGTGCGCCGCGGCTGCTCGATTGATTGGGGAGCTTCAAACGCCGTCGACCGATGTCTGTTGTCGGGGGGGGTGAACCGGACCCTTTAGGTTCATTGCGGGAAACGACGCGATTGACCTTATCGCGACATTTCGTGGGCCTTGGCGCGAACGAACTGAGTTGTAAAATAGCTTATTCGACCGGCAGGTCCGGGCTGATTCACGGCTTTCGGAGAACTGAAGTGGCGCGCAAAGCCAAAGCGACAACATGGACCCGCACTGCATTATTAGACGCATTGAGCCAGCTACCGGACCACGCACCAATCTCAGAGGCATTTCCTGGATCAGGTGTACCTCTGAAAGAAAAATGGATTGGCTGGGTCTCGGATTACAACAGGGGCCGGCTTAAAAAGAACCCGTCCGCACGCACGATCTATAATCGGGTGCAACAACCACGATGGATTATATGGCTTGCTGAGGCAAGCGGGATCAATGCTCGTTTGATCCGGAAGGCGATCAATAGTGTCGCCCGTCACGTTATTCGCCAAACGCAGGCCAAGGAGACACGGCGTATCTTGCCTTGGACCCTCGTTGCTCGTCACCTTGAGCAGATGACATCATCTAGGCAACTCCCACGGCGCACGGTGACTAACATCGATCTGACTGAAGATCGGACATCGCTCGTGGCAGAGCTGGAACAAATCCGGAGGATCAAGGATCAAACAACGAGGAAATGCTTGATCGACGCCGGTCTCGGGCAGGGGCAGTTTCGTGTCGACGTCGAGAAGCTATGGAGAGGCGCGCGCGGGGTGACGGGCTGCAGGATTTCGGCAGTGCTCCGCGCTTCGCACATCAAGCCATGGTCCCAATCGACCAATGAGGAACGCCTCAATCCGGAAAATGGGATTCTGCTTGCTGCACACATCGACGCTCTATTCGATCGAGGTCTCATCACTTTTCTAGATAACGGGACCATGCTGATATCCAAGCGGGTCAGCGATCGCGATCGGAAGCTCTTGAGGTTATCAGGACGACTACGGTGCCCGCCGAAAAAAGGCCTACGCCACTTCCTCGGCCGTCACCGGCGTAACTTCTTAGAACGAGAGAGATACGGCGAATAGCGCCTTGCGCTGTCCCGCGCGGCTTCTAAGAAACCGCGTTGGGCTTTGTCTTGTGGGGTCGAAGGGCACGGATCAATCGGTCAGCCGACTTTTCTTATTGGCACGAAGCTGTCGATCCGGGATGTCTGCTATCCGGTCGTTACCGGGACTAAACCGGACGAGGGCCGAGAGCGCGGGCGGGTTGGAGCCGATCTTCGATTCATAACGGCGGATCAAGATCCGCCCTACTCGCTACGGCTTGCTGACGGTCGCGCGGGTTTTGCCAGGGTCGCGCGGGCGTGATACCGCACTCCACATGGCTGCAATGCATGTGGGATCATAATGACAACGATGAATGGTGCCGTTCCCGTCCGGGCGTTTTTTCGGGAAATCCGCGCAATCCCTGGTACGGTTTCCGGTCGGGTCGTCATCCTGGTAGCGCTTTGCTACTTGCTGAACATGATCGACCGCAACGTCGTCTCGGTCGCGGCGCCTGAGATCCAAAGGGAATTCGGCCTCACTAACACCCAGCTCGGTCTGGCATTCTCGGTCTTCGGCTTTCCCTATCTCCTGCAGGCGCCGGTCGGCTGGCTGTGCGACAAATGGGGAAGCCGGCTTGGACTGACCATATTCGGCTCGATCTGGTCGCTGGCGACCATCCTCTGCGGCCTGTCGTCGAGCCTTGCCGGCCTGGTCGGCGCGCGCGCCCTGCTGGGGCTCGGCGAAGCCGCCCCGTTCCCGGCCATGACGCGCGTCATCGCCGATTGGACGCCGCCGACGCGCCGCAGCTTCATGCAGGGGCTGACGCACAGTTTCGTCTCGATCGGCACCACCGCGACGCCGCCGCTGGTTGCCTGGCTGATGGGTTATGTGGGCTGGCGCGGCGCCTTCCTGATGCTTGGTGGCATCAGCGCCGTCTGGGTGGTGGTGTGGGCCTGGCGTTTCCGTGACGATCCGCGCACCCACCCAGAGGTGACCAAAGAGGAGCTTGCGCAGCTTGTTTTCACCCGCAAGGTCGAGGCGAAGGCGCCGTGGCGCCGCCTGATCCCGGCGATGCTGCCGCCGACGCTGGTTTACCTGTGCCTGAGTGCAACGTTCTGGACGTTCTGGACCTGGCTGCCGACCTATTTCGCCAGGAGCTATCACCTCGAGCTCAAGAGTTCGGCGATCTTCACCTTCGGGGTGCTGTTCGCCGGAGTTTTCGGCGACATCAGCGGCGGCTGGCTGAGCGACTATCTTTACCGGCGCACCGGCAGTCTGCGGATCGGCCGCAATGCACTCATCGGCACGTCGCTGATCCTCGCCGCCGCTTGTATCGGCCCGGTGTTGTTCATCCGCGAGGTCAATCTGGCCGCGTTGGCGCTGGCGAGCGGATTCTTCTTCATTCGCGCGGCGGTTTCGCCGACCTGGGCGGTCTGCACCGACATCGCGCCGGCCTGGGCGGGTTCGGCCGGCGGCATGCTCAATACCGGCTCCGCCGTTTCGTCGATCTGCGCGCCGCTGGCCTTCGGCTTCATCGCCGACCTCACCGGCAATTATTCGACGCCGTTCAGCGCGTCGCTGTGCCTGCTGCTGGTGGGCGCCGCGATGTGTCTGGTCATGCGGCCGGACCGTCAGGTCCAGGACGTCGCCTGACCGGCAATCCCCCGGTTTTGCAGGAATAGGTAACGTCCATTATCGCTGACCATCGTCGTTACAGGGATTGTCCCGGGCAGGGCAGCGCTAAGCCGGCTCGGGGCCTCGTCGAACGCCTTGTTGCCCAACGCGGTTCGAACATGCGCCGATGCCGGTGCGGTCACAATTAGCCAGCGGCCTTGTTCAACGAATCCTTCGAGGTATCCCCTATCGGACCCTTTGCGCGAACGTCGAATGTGCGCGCTCCCACCTCCGGCGGCATCGGCTCCAGCCACGGCGCAGCCATCAACGTTTCACGAGCATCGGATAGACCCTGCGCCCAACGAGTCTCCATTGTCAGGCGGTCGAATTCGTAGTCCTTTGATTGTCCCAGCGCGTGCTCCGGACGGTAAATCAGTTCAACAATGTCCATGGTGGTCACGCAGCGGAATTCATCGAGCAAGGCGGTTTCCGCGCCGCTCCTCAGATCGTCGGGCAGCTTCTCCCAAAGCATGTTAATGCTGTGGCGCAGATCGTGCTGCCGCCGCAAGGTGTCCGTAACCGCCCGCGTTCGGCTGGAATAGCGGATGTCCTTGTCCCGCTCGCCCACCTCGTTCAAATCCCTGGGCAGGGCGCCGCGGGCCGGGAAAAGGTCCACCTGGAAGATGAGATGGCTGCGGCGCGGGTAATACTCGAGCACGTGTTGCAGCGGCGTATTCGATACCAGTCCGCCGTCCCAATAGTGCTCGCCATCGATTTCCACAGAGGGAAAGCCCGGCGGCAGCGCGCCGCTCGCAAGGACGTGCTCCGGCCTGATCTCGATCTCCGCATTGTCGAAGTATACGAAATTGCCTGTCCGGACGTTTACGGCTCCGACACTGAAGCGAATTTCCCTGGAATTGATGCGGTCGAAATCCACAAGCCGCTCCAATGTGGATTTGAGCGAGTTCGTGTCGTAGTAGCTGGTCGGCGTGCGGCCGAACCACCAGTCGGCAGGCTTGCGCGGTGCGAAGAAGTTTGTCTGGCCTAGAAGCAACGCTTGCATCGCGCTAATCTGCTTTGCAAGGTCGAAGGGCAGACCCGCGCCGTTGAAGAGACCGGAAATCGGTACGGCCCATCTCGTGGGCGTCGTGATCGCGCGCCAGAACTCGCGCAGCTTTTCGACGCGCGTTTCAGGTGAATTGCCGGCGATCAAAGCGGCATTGATTGCGCCGATCGAGATCCCGGCCACCCAGTCAGGCTTGTAGTCCGACGAGGCAAGCGCCTCGTAAACGCCGGCTTGATAGCTTCCGAGGGCGCCCCCGCCTTGCAGGACGAGTGCAACCTTCTTCGTGTAGGATTTTGGCCGCAAGGCAGCTTGCTTCATTGTCCGTCCTCTGTATTTTATCGATATGAATTGTCCGCGCCAAGCGAACTTCCAGTCGAGACCCAACCAAATTCGAGCTAGTCATCAATCTCGAAGCCGCCAAGACACTCGGCCTCACGATACCGGAATCGTTCCTGCTGCGCTGCGCGCCGACTAGGTGTGATCGGATAAAGCAGATAGTTGCTGCGGTGCATGAGTCTCTTCATGGCACTTTTCGGACTGAGCGCGATGTCAAACTTTAGTCCGTGATGCGCTCAAGAGCGGACATTCGTCGCGGGCAGTGGGTCGCGTAAATCAAAATTGGCCACCTCCCTTAAGGCCGTTCGTTGCCCCCTGACGGGCTCAATCGGCTACCCCGCTTCCCTTGCGACGTGGTCTTGTAGGAGCGTTCCCGATTTCCTGTCCTTCGCTATTCAGGATGGTTATCTGTCGACCAGCGGGGGCCCTGCAGATAATTTCTGAATTTCAGAAATCATCCTTGACGCCGGACCCAAATCACCTCTATATCCTCCGCCATCCACCCCACAGAGGGGCGTATCGCGATCGTCACGGACGCGGGGTTGGTGCGGTGGACGCGGATGGTGCGACTGACGAGAGCACCGGAGGCGGACGGCGAAGACGTGTGGTCCTGACGCCTCGACGCTGGCGTCAAGTGGGCGGAGGTAACTCCGCAAACGACGGTGTCAACAAGCCGATCACCGGGGAGAGCGCGGTATAAGCCGTAAACCATTGCGTGCGGGAATGCTGGGTGATTTCCGGTGGCTCGCTGTGAATACTCGTGTGCATACTTGCTACCAATATGCGCACACGAGGCTGCGGGTGCATCGGGCGCCCGGCATTCCCCGCGCCCTCTGTTTTCAGGGCGGGTGTTTTTGGCAAACCTCGGACGCACTGCGCCGCGAGAATGCGAACCTGTATCTGTATTTGCCGTCATTGCGAGGAGCGAAGCGACGAAGCAATCCATTCTTTCTTTCTGCTCTATGGATTGCTTCGCTTCGCTCGCAATGACGGTCCTAGATAATCGTGCTTTAGCTATTTGAAATTTGAATATGATGAGGCCGTCGCCGTAGCCGAGCAGCCTTACCTCGCCCCGCTTGCGGGGTCGAGACGAGCGAAGCTCGCTCTTAGAGGTCGGAGACGGAGCGCAGCGAAGTCTCCGGGTGAGGGGGACTCTCAGCGAGTCGCGCTGGTTGAAAGAAGCCGACGACAGCTAGTTGGGAAGCAAATTACTGCTTCGCCATCTGAATCGAAAACTCACCGTTGCGGACGCGGACGGGAAGGCCTTCCACGAATTTTGCCACCGCGTCTTCGCCGTAGGTTCCAACAAGTTCGGCGAAGGCTGCGAACAGGCTGGCCTGCGCCAGGCAATCGCCATCGACGCCATCGTGCCGCGCCTCCGCCCAGGCCTCGTTGAGATAGCTGAGCGCGGCCTGCTTCTGCTCGTGATCGGGCAGCGGGTCGCGGGCGGTTGTGAAGGACGCTGGATAGCTCATGAAGCTCAACAGTCTGTGCGCGGGTCCAGGGCGGAGCGCGTCGAATATGCGAGGTTTAGCATGCAGCGCTGCGCCGCCTAGACCAGTTCTTTAGGAAAGGTTAACGGCGCTGACGAAGATGAATTGACTGTTCCGAAACCGGGTTTCGCGCCGCTCTAATTGGCGTAGCGGGCCGTCAGATCCCGTGAAATCTTCGAGCCTTCCTCGATGTACCGGCGGATCGCAACCGTGGCTGCCGGCGTGCAAGTCCGGTAGGTTTGCTGGAACCCGTTATAGCCGCGGTTGAAGCCCGCGATCATGCGGGTGCGGCGATCGCCCGAAGGGGTTTCGGCATCGATCAGCGCCTGCATTTCATTGCGCCATTTCGGGCCGTCATTGGTGCCGCAAATGCCGCGAAGGTAATGCAAGGTACCGAGGATTTCCGCCAGCCGCTGCAGGTCGCCGTCGAACGGCGCAGCCGCATCCTCGGCCCGCGCAGGGCCGGAAATGCATACCGAGATCAGGATGAGAGCGGCCAGAAAATGCTTTGACATGAATGGGTCCGGGACGGCCGTGATATGCCTTTTCAATGCGCTGGAAGCAAGGCGCAGGGACGCGGGAATGGGCCAGCTTTCAAGCCCCGATCAGGCTCCGGGCGGCCTGGATGACCTCCTCAAGGCCGCCGGTAAGCTTGAGATCGCCGAGCGCGTCCGGTGCCATCCACCTGACATCGTCGAGTTCGTCGTTCAGGAACGGCTCGCCGGAACTCCAGCGCGCGGCGAATGACATGATCAGGTAGTGCCCGCTGCCGGCGGCTCCCGGCAGCACCTCGCGCCATCCGGCGAGGCCGACGATGTCGATTTTGAGCGCGGTTTCTTCGTCGACTTCGCGATGCAGCGCTGAGTGCAGCGATTCGCCGAATTCGACCCGTCCGCCCGGCAGCGAGTAAAAGCCCTTGGCCGGCGATCGCGCACGCCGCACCAGCAGGATCCTGCCGTCACGAAAGATCGCCGCGCTGACGGCAAGTTGGGGATGCCGGGGCTGGACGGGGGACGCCGCTGACATCAGTGGGTCATGACGTAGTCGACGTCGGCCTCGGCGCCGCCATTGATGATCCCGCCGGCCAGCGCCACCAATGGCTTGACCCAGCCGGTGGCCTGCTCGGCCAGCGTGGCGCGGGTCTTGTCCTGCCGGACTTCGCGCATGGCTGCGCTGACGGCAGTCAGAATCGAGGTCATCGCGCTGGTGATATTGTCGAATTCGGCGCGGATCTGGGGGGCGGTGGATTCATAGGCCGAGATCGCGAGGTCGCGCGCCTTGAAATTGGACGCCGTGAAATGCTCGGCATAGGAGAGCGGGTGCCAGAGCAGGAAATCTTCCGCGCAGTCCGGCATGTCCGGAATCATCTCGAGCAGCATGATGGCTTCGTTGAAATGATTCAGATAATCGGTGGCAAGTCCGGTGCGGGGATTGATATTGGCCTCCCGCAACTGGGCGGCGCGCGAATCCTCGGCGCGGCCAGCCTTTCCGGGTGCCGGGCGATTGGACGATGCGGTTTTGCCAGTCGTTGATGTCATCTGCCGCAGTCTTGATGGTTGGGGTTAAAAGGTGCTGAACGGATGCCTACTTGGACCACAGAATGTGCGGACGCTTCGTAATCACCTCGCCACCGGCCGCCCTGCGGCTGATCTTTGGCTATATCGAACAACCCAATTTCCCGCCACGGCATAATGTCGCGCCGACCCAGCCGATACCGGTGGTTATCGTCGAAAATGGCGCCAGGCATTTCCGCCTGATGCGCTGGGGCCTGCTGCCGGCCTGGGTCAAGGACCCCCGTGAATTCAGCCTGCTGATCAATGCGCGCGGGGAAACCGTGCTGGAAAAGCCGGCCTTCAAGAACGCGATGAAGCGGCGGCGCTGCCTGATTCCGGCGGACGGCTATTATGAATGGCAGGGTTCCGAAAAGCGCAAACGGCCTCACTTCATCCATCGCCGCGACGGCAGCCCGATCGGGCTCGCCGGGCTGGCGGAAACCTGGATCGGCCCCAACGGCGAGGAACTCGATACGGTGGCGATCGTCACGGCGCCGGCGGGCGCCGATCTCGCGGTGCTGCATCACCGCGTGCCCGTGACCATCGCGCCTGATGATTTCGAGCGCTGGCTCGATTGCCGCGCCGATGACACGGAAACGGCGATGGCCCTGCTGGCGCCGCCGCAAGAGGGCGAATTCGTCTGGCATGAGGTCTCCACGAGGGTTAACCGCGTCGCCAACGACGATGCGCAACTGGTGCTGCCGATCACGGCTGAGGAGATCGCGGCGGAGGAGCCGAAGCCTGTCAAGAAGGCCGCGGCGCGCAAGGTCGCGCCGGTGACGTCGGACGACAGCGGGCAGGGGTCGTTGTTTTGAAATCTCTCGTCCGTCATGCCCGGCCTTGTGCCACGGCTGTCCGGTTCAATTTTTGTGGACGAAGCGCATGGCATTGATTCTATTCGGTCCTGGACGTCTGCAAGCGATCCGGAACACGAATGGAGATCAACACCATGCGGCATGAGAATAGCGTATTTCATGGACTTCTGAAGCACGTTCCGTGGCATCAGTTCGACAGGCTTGTGGAAGACCATGATGCCGATGCGCGGGTGCGGCGACTTTCGACCAAGAGCCAGTTGGTGGCGTTGCTCTACGGCCAGTTTTCGGGTGCAGCGAGCTTGCGGGAGATCGTGACGGGGCTTTCGAGCCACGCCGTGCGGCTCTACCATGTGGGCGCCGGCCCGGTTCGGCGGTCGACCTTCTCGGATGCGAATGCACAGCGGCCTGCCGCCGTGTTCACCGAGCTGTTGGCGATCATGATGAAGCAGGCCCATCGCAGCCTGCGGCGCAAGCTCGCCGAGACCACCTATTTGATCGATGCCACGAGCGCACGCTTGAACGAGCGCAGCGCCGGCTGGGCTCGGTTCTCGGCCGGGGTCTGCGGGGCCAAAGTACACGTGATTTACGATGCCGACGCCGATCGCCCGATCTATGCCGCAGTCACCACGGCCAAGGTCAACGATATCACCGCGGCCAAGCAAATGCCGATCGAGCCGGGAGCCACCTATGTCTTCGACCTTGGCTATTACGATTATGCCTGGTGGGCTGAACTCGACGCCGTCGGCTGCCGGATCGTCACCCGTTTCAAGTCCAATACTCCGCTCGATCTGGTCGAAGAGCTGGCGGTCACGGCTGGCAGCAACATCCTCTCCGACCGCATCGGTTATCTCCCCGCCCGCCAAGCCAGAAGCCGTCGCAATCCCATCAAGGATGCGGTGCGCGAGGTGAGGGTCGTGACCGAGAGCGGAACCGAGCTCCGCATCTTGTCGAACGACCTCGATGCCAGCGCCCAGGAGATCGCCGATCTCTACCGCAGGCGCTGGGCCATCGAACTGTTCTTCCGCTGGATCAAGCAGACCCTCAAGATCACTCGCTTCGTAGGCACCTCCGAGAATGCCGTACGCATCCAGATCGCCGTTGCGCTCATCGCCTTCTTGCTGCTGCGCCTGGCCCAAGCCGCCCACAAGAATATTCCCAGTCCGATCGTCTTCACCAGACTGATCCGCGCCAACCTCATGCACCGCCGACCCATCGACAACCTGCTCCATCCATCGCCCTCGACCAGCCAAGATCAACGTCAGATGAGCCTCCAGCTATGCTAAATCTAAACCGGACAGCCGTGGCCTTGTGCCGGGCATCCACGTCTTGCTTCCTTGAAGGTGTTAAGACGTGGATGGCCGGGACAAGCCCGGCCATGACGATCTTACATCTGTTCGAAATCCAACTTTCGAAAATCATTCAGCACCGCGTATTGCAGCATCAAGCGGCAACGGCGAGCAATTGTTTCAGTTTCAGCACGGCGCTATCCGGCGTCGTGAGTACCGGCCGACCCGACGCCTCGGCGACCAGCGACGCCGCCGGCGCCATGCTGTATTGCGCCAGCGCAATCAGGTCGCAGTCGCGCAGCTCGCGTGACGCTTCCGCGACCAGGCGATCGTGTTCGGCGCGGTCACCGCGATCCAGTGCCGCAAGTGCGCCGGTCGCCAGTTTTGGCACGATATCGACCGAGCGGGGAAATTCCGCCGGCATCGAAGCCAGGGTCGGCGCGAACGTCGAGAGCAAACCGATCCTGCTGCCCCGCGCGGCGGCCTGCTCGATCATCGCTTCACTGGGCTTGAGCACCGGCATCGGCCCGTGTTCGCGCGCCACGGCCTCGATGCAAGGGCCGAAGGCCGAGCATGTGAAGAGGATCGCGTCGGCGCCGGTAGAGGCCGCGTAACGTCCGAGCGACAGGAAACGATCGGTCATCGCATCGGTGAGGCGCCCATCACGCGCCACATCGGCCGACAGGCTGTCGTCGAGCAAATTCATCAGAGTTGCGTCCGGCCAAAGCCGGGCGAACGAGGCCTCGATCGGCACAATCGAATGTTTCAGGGCGTGGATGAGAGCGATGCGCATTTTTTCAATTAGGCCGCGGCCCGGCGGGCTGTCAATGACCGCCCGCCTTGCGCCATATCACCGAAAAATGTTCAGCGCCGCGTATTGCAGCAGCATGATGGTCTTGGCATCCACGATGCGGCCATCGCCGATCATGGCCAGGGCCTGATCGATCGGCAGTTCCAGCACCTCGATGTCCTCACCCTCCGAGGCGATGCCGCCGCCGCTGCCGACCCGCATGCCAGGTTCATATGCCGCGACAAAGAAGTGCAGTTTTTCGGTGACCGAGCCGGGACTCATGAAGGCTTCGAAAATTTTTCGGATGTCGCCGAGCCGATAACCGGTTTCCTCTTCGGCCTCGGCGCGAATCCGCACTTCCGGAGATGCGTTGTCCAGCAGACCGGCCGCGGCCTCGATCAGGAGATCGTCGTAACCGTTGACGAAAGCCGGATAGCGGAACTGCCTCACCAGCACCACGGTGCGCTGCGCCAGATTGTACGGCAACAGCGTCGCGGCGTTGCCGCGGTCGTAGCTCTCGCGGTGCTGGGTCTGCCACTCGCCATTGCCGCGTCGCCACTCGAAGGTGGTGGTCTTCAGTGTGTAATGATTGTCGGAGAGCACGCGGACGTTCTGGACGCGAATGCGGTCGGAGACGGTCATGTCATGCCTGCTTCTCAGTTACGGCGTCGGTTCTCGTCCGTCGAGCCACTTGGCGAAGACCACGCGCTCCTGGTCGTAATAGCCGAGCGCCTCGTAGAAGGCGTGGACCTTGGTGTTATCTCCCCGGACCATGAGCTGGAGCTTTTCGATGCCGCGCGCGCGGAGCCAATTCTCCGCGGCGGTCATGATCTCGCGACCGTAGCCCTTGTGGCGGTGATCGGGATCGACTGTAACGTAATAGACCCAGCCGCGATGGCCGTCGTGGCCCACCAGCACCGACGCGATGAGGAGGCCGTCATTCCGACCCAGCAGCACCGTTGCGTTGGTCTCCTTGCGCGCCCGCGCGATGTCACCGGCGGGATCGTTCCAGGCGCGCGTCGACCCGCAACGCTGCCACAACGCAATCACGTCGGCGATATCACCGTCTTCAATTGCCGCAATCGATAGCGGAGGGGAGGAGACTGTCACGCCACGCCTACAGCACCTTGCCGGGATTCATGATGCCCAGCGGGTCGAGCATCGCCTTGATCGAGCGCATCAGTTCGATCGCGACTTTGTCCTTCACCCCCGGCAGTTCGTCGCGCTTGAGCACGCCGATGCCGTGCTCGGCCGAGATCGACCCACCCATCCGCAACACGATGTCGAATACCACCGCATTGACCTCGTGCCACCGGCCCAGGAAATCAGCGGCGTCGCCGCCGATCGGCTGGCTGACGTTGTAGTGGATGTTGCCGTCGCCGAGATGCCCGAACGGCACCGGCCGCGCCCCCGGTATCAACTTCACCACGGCCGCGTTGGCCTGTTCGATGAAATCGGGCACCGCGACCACCGGCACCGAAATATCGTGCTTGATCGAGCCGCCCTCCGGCTTCTGCGCCGCGGACATTTCATCGCGCAGCTTCCAGAATGCCGTGCGCTGGCTAAGATTCGCCGCGATCACCGCGTCGTCAACGATACCCTGGTCGAGACCCTGCGTCAGGATCGATTCCAGCGCGGCGCGGGCGTCGTCGCGTGGCGACGACAGTTCCATCAGCACGTACCAGGGATGCTTGCTTTCAAGGGGATCGCGGATATCGATGCCATGACGGACGCTGAAATCGACGGCGATGTCGGACAGCAGCTCAAAACTGGTCAGCGCGCCGGCGGCCTCGTTCTGCGAGATCGAGAGCAGCTTCAGCGCCTGCGCGGGCGATTGAAGGCCGACGAAGGCAGTTTCCACCGCGTGTGGCTTCGGAAACAGCCGCAAGGTCGCCGCGGTAATGATGCCCAGCGTGCCTTCGGCGCCGATGAACAGGTTGCGCAGATCGTAGCCGGTATTGTCCTTCTTCAGCTTCGACAATCCATTGAGAATGCGCCCGTCGGCCAGCACCACTTCCAGCCCGAGCGCCATTTCGCGCGCCACCCCGTAGGCCAGCGCCGTGGTGCCGCCGGCGTTGGTGGAGAGATTGCCGCCGATGGTGCAGCTTCCTTCGGCGCCGAGCGACAGCGGAAACAGCCGGTCGACCTCGGCAGCGCGCTGCTGCGCGATCTGCAGCACCACGCCGGCTTCGCAGGTCATGGTGTTGGAGGCGGTATCGATGTCGCGGATCTTGTCCATC
This sequence comes from Bradyrhizobium erythrophlei, assembly GCF_900129425.1. Classification (NCBI taxonomy): domain Bacteria; kingdom Pseudomonadati; phylum Pseudomonadota; class Alphaproteobacteria; order Hyphomicrobiales; family Nitrobacteraceae; genus Bradyrhizobium; species Bradyrhizobium erythrophlei. The sequence continues at coordinate 1,570,816 of NZ_LT670817.1, forward strand.
CGCCGCGTCGAAATCACCACCTCGCCATTGTGCGGGGTCTGGCCGCCGACAAGTCCGGTGTTGCCGCCCTGCGGCACCAGCGCGATCCTGTGTTCGGTCGCGAGCCTGCAGATGGCGGATACTTCCGCGGTCGAGCCCGGCCGCAACACCAGCGGCGAGCGGCCGTGAAACAGGTCGCGCTCTTCGGTCAGGTAAGGGGCGATGTCAGCGGCATCGGTGACCGCGTATTTGTCGCCGACGATCTCGCGGAAACGCGCGATCAGTTCGGGCGAAAGCGGCGGCGCTGAGGGCTGGAGGACATTCATTTTTGGTCTCTTACGCCTGACTATTCCCGTCCCATTGCGGCGCGGCGCAGCCGGTCGTTGATGGCTTCGCCCAGCCCGTGATCCGGCACCGGCATCACGGCGATGGCGCGCGCGCCCCTTAGGTCGAGCGCGCGCAGATAGCCGAAAAGATTGGCGGCGGCCTCAGTGAGATCGCCTGACGTGGACAAATTCATCACCACGGTCGCGGCGTCAACCCCCGGCACCGCAGGTGTCCCAAACGCCAGCAGCGCCTCACCGGCCTCGATGTAACCGGCATTGAGCCGTACCGGCGTCCGCGGCGCGTAGTGCGAGGCCAGCATGCCCGGCGCCAACGGCTGGCCGGTCGTGTTCTCCGCCTCGTGCGGTGGCTGGACCAGTGCGCGGCCGAGCACGCGTTCGATCTCCGCGCGCGGCAGGCCGCCGGGGCGCAGCAGCAGCGGAGCGTCGAAGCATCCGACAATGGTGGATTCGACGCCGACCTCGACCGCGCCGCCATCGACGATCAGGTCGATGCGCCCTGCGAGGTCGCTTTGCACGTGAGCGGCGGATGTTGGCGAGACATGGCCGGACAGATTGGCCGAGGGCGCCACCACCGGACCGCCGAACGCACGCAAGATGGCCTGCGCCAAGGGGTGGGCAGGCACCCGGATCGCGATGGTATCGAGCCCCGCCGTGGCGAGTTCGGCCACCCTGCAGTCGGCCGTTTTGGGCAACACCAGCGTCAGCGGCCCCGGCCAGAACGCCTCGGCGAGCGCGATCGCGGTTCGGTCGAAGCGGCCGATCCGCATTCCAGCCCCGAGATCCCGGACATGGGCGATCAGCGGATTGAACGAGGGCCGCCCCTTGGCCTGGTAGAGCCGCGCGATCGCGGCGGGGTCGGTGGCGTCGGCACCGAGGCCATAAACGGTCTCGGTCGGGAACGCGACCAGGCCGCCTTCCGCGAGGCAACGGGCAGCGGTGGCCACGGCGGCCGTGCCGGCGGGCAGAATTGGCGTTTTCAGGCCCACATTCACTGGGTTTGGCATCCCTAATTCGGCTTCTTGCGGAGTGCGAAACCCAAGGCTATAAGCCGCGTTCTTGTCGGAGTGTGGCTCAGCCCGGTAGAGCACTGCGTTCGGGACGCAGGGGTCGCAGGTTCAAATCCTGCCACTCCGACCAGATATCATTAGGTTTTTTGTTCTGATTGTCGGTGGTGGCCAAGTCAACCACAGATTCAACACCAGAAACGTATCGGCTTTTTTGGCCGATCGCCAGAGCCGCACCCTGCAGATGATCTGGGTGGTGGTGCCCATAGGTGTCCTGCAGGACCTCCGGGGACATGCCGAGGAACCCAGCCGCTTCCCAGGTCGGCACCCCGCGCTGCATCAGCCAGGTTGCGGCGGTATGTCGTAGCGTGTGGGGGGTGACCCTGCCCGGGAGGCCGGCAAGCCTAACCGCACTCTGGAAGCCTCTCTTAACCGAGGCGACTGGCTTGCCATTAAATTCGACGAAGCAAGTCGCCATAAGTTTCCGCGCTTTCCATCGCCGCAGATGGGTCAGCAGGCGCGGGGGAATGGGTGCCGGCGTCTGGCGCTTTTTCGTGGCCCGCTTTCCAATCGGCTTCCGATAGAAAATGCCGTGATCTAGATCCACGAAGGACCGACCTGTTTCGGGGTAAGGCGACGCGGCGGCGATCGCCCCGGCCCGTGTTCCCGTATAAAGGCCGATCAGGATAAAGCGCGCCACATGACGCAACGGGCGCTTGTCCGTGAATACTGCCGAGCCTTTCGAAGCGCCCGAATGAATTGTCTGCTTTTCTCGATATCGCCAGCAATGCCAAAGCATCGCTGCAGCCTCTTTGCGCGTCAGCCAACGGTCGCGTGACTCGCCCCTTGGTGGCAACGACACGCGAACCGCCCCGCGATGGAGGCCTTCTTTCGCATGGTGATTGATCGCCGCCCGCAGCGTCTCGAGATCGCGACGCGCGCCGCCCTTATTGCCACGATGTCTGACATACGCTGCGCAGGTCTGGGCATTGACCCCTGACAATGTCTTTCCCCCCCAAAATTCATTTAGCCGGCCGATCCTAGCGCCTATTTCGAATTGATCGCCAGGTTCGCCAACGTCAGAAAAGTAGATTGATAGAACGTCAGCGCAATCAATCTCCTCGATGTCGCGGTGACGCCGCGCCGGTTGATATTTCCGGGCAATGTAGTCAGCTAGGGCTTGCTCTGCTTCTTTGGGCGGCTTTGTTTCAGTCGGGCTTCCAATGCATCCCGTGGCGAAATCGTTTTTGCCGTCTCTGATGATCCAAACGGCTTGGGAAATAAGCTTTCGGCCTTTAAATCGTGCGCGCCGTTTGTAAAGCCTGGCTCCTTTGCTCTGACGCGACATAATTCCCTCATTCGATCGATATTTTCGAGCGTCGTGAAATCCTTGCCAGCAATTCGCTCGGTCACGAGTCTACCACGAAAAGCCTCTCTGCGAAGACCAGAAACGGTCATCGAGCCGTCAGGAAACGCTAGTTGTGCAGCGGTAGCTAGGCGAATAGGTGCATCTCGCGCGACCAACCCAATCTCGACCACTTTAGTCATGGTTCGTCCATGAACTTTGGGCGAGACAACAATATGTTGCGAACTCCTTGGGAGTTAGCAGTTGGACCCATAAGTGGCGTTGTTGAGATCGTTCCCAAATGCCTATTGCGATTTGTGAGTTTGGGCTCATTGTCCGACTTCAAATTCAAAAAACTCGACTCTCTGGTCGCATGACAATCGCTCGAGGGGTAGGAAAAGAATGGCCATAAATTTCTTTAAGCGTTCCTCCTCAGATCGGAAGTGCTTCGCCGAAGACGCTGGCCGCGTATTACAAGCTGTGCCGAATGAGACCCTGAAAGGGAACTAGAATGCCGAGGTCTAAAGGTGATGGATCGAAATCGAGCATACGGGTAAGGCCCGGCACATCTGTGCATCGCATGACTGCAAAAAATTGGAGTGATTTAGAAAAGCATTTTCGAGTGTCTCTGCCGGGAGAGGTTCGAGCCAAAATTGAAGTTGCGAGCGATTGCTACGCAGGCATCGGAAAGCTACATTCCCCAAAGGAGTCGATTAATACAAAGACGGCTATTAAGGCGTTAGACGCTTGGATAAAAGCGAGCGGTCGTTTCCAAATATCGCTCGGAAAAAAATCCTCAGTCGCGAAATTAAGCAGGATCGAAATAATCTCAAACCTTTGCGGCGAGGGGAAAAGGAAGAGCCTGGAGAAAATGTCACCTCTCGGATTCTTTGGGCTCATGTTGGATTTGGCCATGGGCGCGGCATCGACGGCAATTGCCGAAATTCCTGGACGCGAGTTTGGTCCTGAAATTAAGGGTGATATGTGGCTGGTTTGGGTGAGACTTATTGTTGTCGCGGTTAGTCAAGTCGGAGCAAAGACGACAGCGTCAAGTTCTAACCTAGCGAGCGAGTCTTCCTTCGTAGAAGGCGTTTTGTACCTGCAGGCACTGCTTCCTGATTATTGCAAACGATTCAAGACCTATGACTCTGTTGTCAAAGGCGTTCAGTTGGCTCGCAAAAAGTTCGGTCACGCTGACGAATTCGTTCTAATGGGTACTATGATGGGATTGGGATCCGGCGTCATCGACAAAGAGTTGCTTAGTAAGTTAAGCGATCTCAGACACGAACTAGGGGCGGGCAAAACCGGTTATTAAATAATTCCCCAATAACATTCCCGCTATGCTCTTCAATTATTTCCTACCGTTTTGGTGTTGCGTCACCTGCGCAACTTAGCCAACTCGAATAGGAGACAAGAATGACGCTCAAGCTAAATTCCTCGGATGATTGGAATGATGGGGAGCCGGTTGAAGATGGTTCGAATGAGTCTAGGCGCTTGCCCAAGCCCAAAGTGCCGATCGATATCGAAATCAAAAACATAGTGCTAGGAAAGCGTGGTCGTGCCATTGATCATCTTAAAGTCTCGCAGTTCGAAAGGTCAATTGCCGACCAGGGATTCTTACAGCCTATCCATGTTTACGCCCTCAAAAATTCGCTGAAAGGAAAATATGGGCTTGCTGCTGGGCAACATCGTCTGCGCGCACTGATTAATTTGGGCTTCCAAAATGTATCGGCGGTTGTCATTAGTCGGCGGCAAGCGAAAGCCTGGCAGCCGGCGGAAAATCTTTATCGAAAGGAGGTTCGTGGGCTCCAAAGGTCGGAGGATATTGTCAAGTATGCGGCCAATCGTCAAAATCTTCCGGCAGTCGAGGTGACCAGAGCAGGTGGTAAGCAGCCTCACGATCGTGGTTACAAAAAACTCGCGGAGGTAACTGGACTTGATCGGAAGCGGATAGCCGAAGCTTTTCTGCATGTCCAATTGCCTGCTGCCGTAAAGAAATTGGTTTTGTCGCTCCCTAAGTTGAACAATCGCCGGATCCTGAACGCCCTCGCAAAGATGGATAACCAGCGCGCGCAGATAGCGTTTATTAGAGAACGTTCAAAAGTCCCTTCTGCCAATGAGTGTCGGACAGGTATGCGAGCTGCCCTGAAGCGCCAAAAGCAAGATACGAAAAGACGACTAGATGGCTCTGAAAGCCTAGAGGCCGCCTGGAAGGCGTCCGAGGTTCGCGAGATATTTGAATGGCAAATCGAGAGCGTAAAAATCGCCTTCATTGAGAAGTGGCTTCGTAATAAATGAGTAAGAAGGGGGTGCGCCGGTAGCGCACCCCCTTCTTCGTTGTAGTGTAATTGGGTCAAAAGGGTGCGCAGGTTGCGCACCCTTTTTCCTTGTTTCTACCGTCCGATCGACTCCGGATGATCGCAAGAATTCGAAATCAGACGGTGCTCCAAAAACTTGTAAATAGATCGACAATTCAAGCAAAGTGACTTGTTCGTCGGTTGGCCACGAACGGTGCTCTGCCGATATCTGGATCAGTTTTTCATATGGGAGAACTCTGTCCAAATGGATCCATTTTCAGCTGAACTGTCTTTCTGAGCGACGTTCCTTCAATCCAATAACTCATCATCAGTACTTTTGTCGCTTCCGGCGACAATAACCTATGGGAGATCAACTATGGACTACATGCCATACCAAACGCGCCTCAATTACATCGAAGGCTTTGATCGAATGGTGCACGAACGAATTGCCGAGAATTGGCAGCCCTATTTCTTGAACTTTATGTTCAATAATATTCCCGGTAAACGGTCGGCAAAGAAACAGATTATGGTGGATGCGGTCTTTCGCGTTTACGAGACGCTCATCACGAAGGTCGTGCGCAAACCAAAGTCGCCTTCTTGGAAAGAGTATTGTCCTTTCTTTATTGGGTGTCCTGATCTTCCCGTCGCCAAGAGCGACAAGGATCTAGCTCGTAATCTGAATGTGAATGATGGGCTTCATTTCAACGGATGCCTCTTGTTGCCTCCTGAGAATAAATGTCGCCTGAAGGGACATCTTGATGACCACTTTCGTAGCCATCAGGATTTATATTATCGCGATGGATATTCGCTAGATCGTCTTCATGCGACCTATATCCACGAGGGATCCATGGTCGATTACGCGCTGAAGCATTTCAAGCGTGGGAATGTCTCTTATGACGACATACTGATCTTGCCTCGGGTCAGTAGTGAATTGGGCCGGCGCAGTAGGAAGTAGTCACATTCTGGGCTCCGAGCCCGCCCATCCATATTTCAGGCCATTAGTAGGCATTGCTACCGGGCGTATCGAACTGCGTTGGCGGCCAGGAAGCAATTAGACTCAGACTCCTGAATTGATCGTTCGGTTGCAGCTGTTTCTGGTGTCGAGATCACACCCGGTCTCTCTGGATGAAATTATCGATCCACTTTGACTGACCAACTCCTGCGCCCGAGCATTCAAATCTCGAGATATGATCATTCATATTTTTACGTCCCGACGAGTGTTGCTAACCCCGAGGCCGACCGAACTGAACTTGTAAAGTAGCAAGCATGCATGAATGCGATCCCGTAGCAATATGATGGAGATAGGTAAATGACACTTCAGAATAATGATTCATCTAACAATTCCGTCTCATCCCACAGCGACCAGAAATATATCGAATCTAAGCTCGGAGATCCAAGCTATCAAATCCTGGATCTTCTGGACAATATGTGGTGCGGGTGTATGGCGAGATATGATGGTGCGTATAACGAAAGCCAGGACATTCCAAAACGGGAGCTTTGGCGGTTAGCAAAAATCCTGCAGCAAATGGAGGAGAATGTAACCATCGTTCGTTCTGAATTTGAGCGCCGCCTAAAGGGCGGCTCGCGGTAAGTAACGTTTCCAAGGGGGCACTTAGCCGCCTTGGATACTCTAGATATGAGCGCGTTCCTCTGATGGAACGACTCTAGATCAAATTGTCGATCCTCCGTGATCGATCAACTCCTGCTTCTGAGCAGTCAAATCGCTGGATAGGCCTAAAACAGTCTTTTTTCTTTTTGGCATGATATTGGCCAGTGTTCGTGAGCAGTCTTGTATAGCTGGATACGGCAGCGCAACCTCCGCCGCTTTGTCACTAATTTCGGACAGAACAACGGAGATTCCGATGAAACTACCACGTATGAGTTCTCTTCACGACCGACAGGGCAAAGTCAGACTCTGGCACGACCCGTTTAATGGTCACTTGATTGATCTGCGTGGCTATCCACTCGCGACGGTCGAGGGGGATCGGATACTCGATTTTTGGTGCCGACACGTTGCCTATTGGAAAAACGCGGTCATTGATATTGATGATACCGTCTTGCTGAAGCGCGGTCACCGTACCGACGTTCCTAAGCTGATGCTTGCGCCGGTGCTGCGCCCCCCCGAAACGCCGTGGCCCGCGCTGACCACGCCCTGGGGTGTAGATATCGCCTTTATTGAGGCTCTGCGGTTTGCAACTGCCGACCGTTTTCGGATTGGCAATCGGTTTGCTACGGAGCAACGCTAATAACGGTAGGGTTTAATTGACTTTCGAGATCTATGCGGCAGATCAGTCATCCGCTCCCGGCAGGCTCTTGCAGCTAGCACGAATCTCGCCAACCGTTTGGCTACCTTTCATCATAACCTCAGAGTATGTTCCGGACAGTTGAATGCTGTCGCCTCCCGGCTTGCCAACGAGCCTCTCCGTGCGTAGTTAGCCCCGGCAAAAAACGGCTATTGGTGCCGTCCCATGAAGGCGAATTGACCGGGGCCACCCGTGTCATGCCCCTGACGAAAGATCGACGTTGTCGAGCTTATGGCTCTTGCGGAAGCCACCGGTTTTGACCCGAGAGATGCCATCAAAAGATTGCTAGTGACGAAGGCTGATTGACCGATCCCTCAGTACTCTCCCGCCAGCATAAGCGTGATAATCCGCTCCGTGACGCTTGGGTCGGCTGGATTCGTCGAATGCGATTTCAAATCCTTGGAATAATAGTCGATCTTAAACATCACGCGATTTCCGTCGAAGTCGAAGACTCCAAAGTCGTGCTCCCCGTATGGATCGTTGGCCGTGCTGAAATCGTCAAAGACCGCAATCGTCTGTACAAGTCGGTTGACGGCTTGCGGCCCTAACGCCGCGATACCGGGTGTAATGACGGCACTGCCAGCGAGCAGATGCTGTCGTAGTTCGTCATTGAGCGCACGAATCCGTTCCCTGTTCTGAGACATGGCTATTCCCTTTAAATTTTGAGGATTGAAGCTTGTTTTGAAAAGAAGTGGCCCGGGTTTTCAACCGGGCCACCGAGATTGAGCTAGACGCCGGGATGAATTAGGGCGACTGAATACAGGTGTCGAAAGAAGGTGGGGTATTTCGGATAGTCACGTGCCCGCAAGGTCAGCTGTTCGTTTTTTCGGTCAATCACAATGGCTGGGTACCACTCCGATGGGGAACTCTCCTCGATTAAAACCAGGTGACCGGGCGCGATAGAATCCCAATCCTTCGGCAGAGCCGAGGCCATAGCGGCTTTTGCGTTAGCCAGGGATTTTTGCAGCGCAGTACCGGTGGGCTCTTCTGTGGCCGGTTTGGCGCTCACGGCGACGATCAGCTGATCATAAAGTTGTTGCTTAATGTAGGGGATCAGCGCCTTGCCTTTACCGTGAATGCGCCCGGCGGGAAGCTTCGTCAGAATTTCCTCAGCATGGGGAGCCACGATCTCCTCTATGCGCATTTTCGTGGAGGCGGCCGCTTCTTTGGCTGCCTCGGCCTGGCTTTGTGGAAACCGCCCAGCTTGAGGCTTTCCGGATTGATCCAGTCCAAAGATCACGAACTGACTTTTGATGGTGGTAGTTGATGGATTGGTTTTCATTGGTCTCTCCAAAAGAAGAGGGGCCCGTTTTAAGCGGGCCCCCAAGGGTTAGTCTGGTGAATGCAGTTTTTATTTCCGGTCATCTGTATCACGAGTACTCGACAACTTCCTGCATTCCTCCAGCTTCACGAATGAGAGCGTTTGCCCTCGCACCGATCTTAGCCTAATGATATCAATATGTTAACAAGTTTAATAGTTCAGTAACGCGAGAAATACTCGAAAATCCGAAGTTTTTACTTACTTCTCAGCGGAATTTTACTGCATATGCCGTGAATTACACAGTATATCTGTTCGCAAGACCTTGAATCATCAATATTGTTGCCGTTGCAGATGTTCTGTCGATCGGCGGCGCAGTATTGCCAAAGGGCATGCTGAATCAATCTCGGGAAGTTTGCCGGATAAGTCGCGTTGAAGCGACGCGCGTCGATTCGAGATGAGGCTTGCCGCAGAATATCTGCGCAGCCGCCGGGCTGATAGCAGCCAGCGCCGTAAGCGTGAGCTGCGCCGAAGTTCTGCAGGATGCCGGTACGGTGCATGAAATTATGGACCAGCGTATCGACAGCGATTAGCTGAGTGCCGACTTCAAACCAATGGGGTCGAAGTTTAGGAGCCGCCATCAGAACTTCCGAAAGCGTCATTGTTAGGACCTTGTCGGAAACTCCAAAGATCTGGCGCATCGGCCCGACCAAAGCTTCCGGCTGCAACCGACTCCTGTCTGGGTCCGTGGAGGGGATGCTCGATAACTGATTGTCTATCCATTTTGGCAGATTGCGCCGTGCTACGTCCCGGACGAAAAAGTAAAGGCTGTAGGCCGTCTGATTTAGGCGACCGTTCCGTAGCCGGTGCGTCGCGACACAGCAGGTGTCGCGGTGTTCAGGCTCAGAACAGCATCCGCTGGTTTTGTCGTATCGGCAATTCTCGTAAGTCCAATAACTCTGCAATTTCGGGCAGGGCGGTGTTTGGCCCAACAGGCATTCGATCTGCTGCCACGTCACACGGCCATGAGTGTCCATGTAGGATGCCGCAACCGCATTGGAGATACCTTGGTAACTGAAGCTGTCCATCATCCAATCGAACAACGCGGGCGTGTCGCCATTTTTGACCGACTTGGCCAAATTGGACGGGTCAGGGTCCGACTGTATGTCTTCGACGAAGGTGAGGGATGCACTGACGCAGCAAACAGGATCAATCAACGAGACTGCATAATCGAGGGCCTCTTGGTGGCTCGATGATCCATAGAAACGCGAAGAACGCCCCGACGTATTTCTGGTTAAATGAGAGATACGAGCCTCCTTTGGGCGTCGCTATCACCGTCAATGTAGCGTTGGGTGGTTTGGATTGATCGGTGACCAGCCAGAAGCTGAACGTCCCGCAAGGATCCGCCTGCTTTGTGGACGAGACGAGCAGCTCGCGTGATGAATGTCCGGCGACCTGAATGGGACGAACATCCGTCAAGTCCAAGCGTTCGATAGGCTCGCGCAAACCAAACCACGATACTCAAGGGCGTCATTGCTCCGCCTCGTTCGGATTTGACGACATTCCCCGAAATCGATGACTTGTCCTTCAAAGCCGCTAGAGCTCTCCGGAGATCGGCATGAATTGGAATATGCCTGCCATGGCCCATTTTTGCCGCATGATCGCGTAGCTCAATGACCATTCCGATCTCGCGCCCGGGTGTGAGTACCATCTCCCACGTCAAGTTTGCTATTTCCGCTGCGCGCAAGCCTGCCTTGATCGACAGCAAAATAAGTACGCGATTACGAACTGGATGGCGGGTGGTGTCGGCGAAAAACAATAATTCGTCGATGTGTGCGGCAGAAAGAATCTTGGCCTGTTTGCCCGACATCTCAGCGATTCAAATATTAGTCGCGTAGATTCTAGATCGGTTTCTAGGCGAAGCAACTGGATAATTTCAGCGAAATCAACTGTATAGGTTTGTATCAAAAGCTTATCAGTCGCCAAGGAACGATTTTCGGCGGGCGACCGCATTGTTAGATATGCGCATTCCTAACAGACCTTATCAGTTTTGCTGGACGCAATTCATCGCCGCGGCGTTGAACCCCAGCTTAAGGCGCGATTTCAACTGCAGTCTTCCGGGAATTTGGCGCCGACTTCCATCATGTAAAGTAATTAGCGGCCGCAAAGCGCTGCGAGTTTACTCTAGTCTAAGGCGACTTGCCGCGACTAACGGCCGTTTCCAGCCGCGCCGGGGTTGCCATCGTGGGCGATCTCTAATTCGCCGTGTTACCGATTTTGGTCGGTGACTTTTTCGCCGCGGGAGTCTTTGCTGTGGCCTTGGGCGCGTCAGTGCTGCGCGCGTTGCCCCACGGGTCAGCAGGAGTTTTGGCGTCTGGAATCTTTTTCAGCGAATCCTTGTAGGCCTTGTCGGTGGCTTGTTCCTTTTCGATCTGATCGGGTGTCTTTGCGTCCATCATTTCCTCAAGGGTCTTAGGGGTTTTGCCTTGGGCGTAGGCCGGCCCGGCCAGCATTGCGATCATAGCCGCGGCGCAGATAACTCTCATGCGAATACTCCCCTCGATGCTTCCTGAGTTTTCCAATCAGCCAGTAGCGTGTTGCCTCGGCGCCCGACGGCATGTGCCATTGAAGCGCGGCCTAAGCCGCTAGGCAATCGCCATCCGGACGATGAGAGGTGAGGGCGCCGGTTCACGCCGGCGGCTTTTTCTATTGCGACTCTCTTGGTCTCGATCAATATCGCCGTTGTTGATCGCGCCGCGAGGGTGCTGTCATGAAGATCGTCCTTCGGGTCGTTGGCCCGCTGTTTGTTGCTGTTGGGCTCTTCTGCTTCGCGCAAGGAACAGGATTGCTCACATGGCCGCACAATGCTGCAATCGTCGACTACGGCGCGGGCATGGTAGCCGTGGGTTTCGGCCTTGTCTGGTTCGGATGGCAGTAAGTGGTCGCGCTCGCCTCGCTTCATGCCGGGCGGCCTATGGTGTGCGATACGAGTCAACCGCATGGGCAAGAAATACGCTGGCGCTAAACAAACCGAGAATTGCAGCAACCGCTTCAATCATCTGACGCACCCTGATTTCTCTTACCGTTAGAAACCTCTGATAATCGGCCTTTGTTTCACGACCGCTTCGTCGGCCGGTAAAATGGTTTCGTTGGCCGGCGGCCACATGACCGCTCAGTGACGGCCCCAGCTTGGGGGGAAGCTGAGGCCGTCTTGGGGTTGTGCCGAGGGGCAGAAACGGCACGACTCTGATGTGGGTTTGCGATCCGCCGCCGCCATTAACTTCTGTGTGAGGGCCTATTCGCCAGTACCTCAGGCCAGTGCCGCCAAGCGAGCGCTGGCGAGCCCTGCGCAGGCGCCGATATCGGCCGGCACTGACAGCCCGCAGAATTCGGACTCACCAACGGGCTTCTTGGCGCTGTCCGGCTTCACGCACAGTCGCTCGGCTATTTGAGCGCGGGTGAGCCCCTGTTCGTGCAGCTTCAGCGCCCGATCAGCTTTGGAGGACGCGCCCCTTTCCGGAATGCCGTTCATCCGACCCTCGTCAGTTCATCGTTGAGGTGCCTTTCCACGTCCCATCGCAGGGCGCCATGCTCGTCTCCTAGTCTCGAATCGTTCATGGGGAATTCTACTGCCCGCCCAGTTGATGCCAAGGTCAAGCTGGGCTGGCGAAGCACAGCCCTTAAACGCGCCTTGCCGCGGGGGGTCCCGAGGATAACCTTGCTGGTGCCGGCGTAGGTTCGCCTGCCTTCGGCGGTGAGGCGGCTTTCGCCGACTAGTACCGTTCCGCAGAGATTATGACTCCTTGACGGGATAGGCTTTGCGGAGCTTTTCGCGAGCCTTGGCGATGGTGAACATCCACTGGATCCGGGGGGCTTCGGCGTTTCGCCGCTTTTCCCAGGCAGCGACCTCGGTGAGGATCGTTTCCTTGTCGTCGATGCGGCGGTCCAGGCATTGGCTGTGCAGGACGCCGATTTCGATTTCCACCATATTCAGCCAGCTGGCATGTTTCGGCGTGTGGTGGAACTGAAGCCGCTTCAGCACCCGGCGAGCCTCCGGTGCGGGGAAGGCGTCGTAAAGCGCCCCGGCTGAATGGGTGGAGAGGTTGTCCATCACCACCCGGATGATCGGGGCGTCGGGATAGTCGATGTCGACTAGTACCGTTCCGCAGAGATTATGACTCCTTGACGGGATAGGCTTTGCGGAGCTTTTCGCGAGCCTTGGCGATGGTGAACATCCACTGGATCCGGGGGGCTTCGGCGTTTCGCCGCTTTTCCCAGGCAGCGACCTCGGTGAGGATCGTTTCCTTGTCGTCGATGCGGCGGTCTAGGCATTGGCTGTGCAGGACGCCGATTTCGATTTCCACCATATTCAGCCAGCTGGCATGTTTCGGCGTGTGGTGGAACTGAAGCCGCTTCAGCACCCGGCGAGCCTCCGGTGCGGGGAAGGCGTCGTAAAGCGCCCCGGCTGAATGGGTGGAGAGGTTGTCCATCACCACCCGGATGATCGGGGCGTCGGGATAGTCGATGTCGACTAGCTCGCGCATGCACTCGGCGAAGTCTTGGTTGGTGCGCCGGTCGGTGACCTTCACCCGGCGCCAGGGGCGGTGAGCGTCGAGGAAGACGAACAGATTGACGGTGCCGTTGCGGCGATATTCGCAGTCGTAGCGCTCGAGTTGGCCCGGCTTGGCGGGAATGGACTCACGCACCTCACCGATGAGTTGGGTCGGGCTCTCGTCGAAGCAGACCACAGGTCTTTGGGGATCGGGCGCCTCTGCATAGAGGTCGAGCACATCCTCCATGCGGGCGACGTATTCCCCGTCGACCTTGGGGATGCACCACATGTCTTTGCGCCAGGGCTTCAGATGGTTCTCCGCCAGCCTTCGACGGACGGTCTCAGAAGATAGCTCTTCATGGTCGGTGAGACACAGAGGCACGCAACAGATCACCGCGCGGCTACGCGGCGCTTGCTGGTGCCAACTCGAGTTCATGCGCAAGTGTCGAGCCATGCCGTTGGGTGTGGTCGCTTCCGGAAGAGCTCAACCAGGCATCGATGAACTGCAACAACTGTTACATTTGCTCGCTGACGCTCGGTTCGACACAACTGAGTTGGACTACCACAAGCTATCCGACTGGCGAGAGTGACTTGATCGTCGACTTCGTCCTCTTCGACGCTATCGTCGTCTTCGTCACCTCGTTCGTGTTCTCGTCGAGGCGAAGCACGCGACCGTCAGTGTCGGCAATATTCCTGATCACGAATCTGGGAACTCAATGTCGGTTTCGTTGGTCATGCGGCTGAATCAGTCGTAATGGCTCAATTGTGATCATCTGCTCTTGGGCCAATGCCGGCATCGACGCCTGCGGTTACTTTTTAGAACCGACTCGGGAAGATCGAAACGGTCATTCCGCTCGCCGGAGGATCCGCGCCTGCCACGAAGCAATTCCGCGACCGTCAACACGCCGGCGGAAGCCGAGCATTGTTGTGCGAGAATCGTTCGTTGTTGTACAAGGAGCGAGGTCACAACGATTCGATGACAAAACGCACGGGCAGCGCCGATCTACCACTTCACGGCGGCCGGGTCCCGGCCTGGCTAGGCCAACGCATGTCGGTGCTGGGCGGCGTCATCACGGAAGCAATCGTGCATCACTACGGCCGCGATGCGTTCCTCGAAAGGCTCGCGCATCCCTTCTGGTTTCAATCGTTCGGCGCGGTAATGGGCATGGATTGGCATTCGTCCGGCATCACGACCAGTGTGATCGGCGCCTTGAAGCGTGGTCTCGCGTCCCGCCAGGACGAACTCGGAATCTACGTGTGCGGCGGGCGCGGCAAACACTCTCGCAAGACGCCCGCCGAGCTACAGGCTCTCGGCGAGCGCATCGGAATCGACGGCGAAAACCTGACACGGGCGAGCCGTCTCGTTGCGAAGGTCGACAGCGCCGCGGTGCAGGATGGATTCGACCTCTATCTGCATGGCTTCTTCGTGACGGCCGACGGCAGATGGACCGTCGTGCAGCAGGGCATGAACGGTGACAAGCGTCAGGCGCGTCGCTATCACTGGCACTCGGCGGCCGTGACCGATTTTGTGGACCAACCGCACAGCGCGATAGACGGTCCTCAGCAAGGCGAAATTATCAACTTGACCGATCGTCGCGCCGCGAAGGCGCGTGACGCACAATTGGACTTGCTGACCGTTTTGGGGCCGGACCGGATCCTCGAGCAGTTCTTGGAGCTCACCACAGCGCCGTCGCTCCAAGGCACGCTGCCGCATCTCGTGATGCCGGTCTACCACGACGTCCGGCCCAAGGACGTCTTTGCGCGGCGGTTGCATGGCACGCTGGCGGCGGCATCCGAACAGGGACCGGTCGACTTTCCGGATCTGCTTCTGACACCGGGAGTCGGCGCCCGAACGGTGCGCTCGCTGGCGATGGTGGCGGAGGTCGTGCACGGCACGCCGTATCGTTTCGCCGACCCAGCACGGTTTTCGCTGGCACATGGAGGCAAGGACCGGCATCCGTATCCCGTACCACTCAAGATCTACGACGAGACCATCCGCGTGATGAAGAGCGCGGTGCAGAAGGCGAAGCTCGGTCGCGACGAAGAGCTCGGTGCCCTCAAGCGTCTCGACGACCAAGCGCGCCGCCTGGAGTTCGTCGCCATGGGACCCTCGGTCGCCGCCTACATCGCCGGCGAGACTTCGGCATCGCCCGAACTCGACGGCCGTTCGGTGTTCGGCTGGGAACGCGATTTGCGCTCCGCCGAACGCCACGTGACGGACGAAACCCACGGTGGGTTGGGTCGTGCGAGCGGCAAACCATAGTCTCAGAAAAGGAAGCGTTCGGCGGGTTCCCGCGCGCAATGTTGCAGGATCGCAACTTATCGGGCTGGAGCCAGGCTGCTCCCAAATACGCTCGTTGCGAATTCAACGCAGATCGGCAAAGAGGAACGTCAGACGGCGATGGAATCAACCGACTTGGAAGACATAATCCAATATGGCGCAATCGCCGCGGTTCGCCCATCTGTCCGCGCCACGGTCCTTCACGCTCGGATCAACGTCGTGTCCGTCCAACGCGCAGTCGTAATCGCCCGTCATCAAGCCGAAGACGGGAATACCTCTATACTTTTCCCGCAGATTGCAGAAATACGAAATCCTCTGGTCGTAATGGTCGCTGAAGAACTCGCCGAGCAGCATGTCTTTCATGCGATCGGGAAATTCATCGTAGAGGATGCCGAGCACGTTGATACCGGTGCGCGAATAGGTGTCCTCGCGCAAAACGATTCTTCGAATCTGCTCGCGCGTGAAGTGATCTCCGAAGGAGCGGGCAAGCATGTACAGAAGCTCGGATAAAGCATTTCCCTCGAGCGTTCCCCAAATTCGCCCACTGATGGATAACACCTCTTCCACGACAAGATGGACTGGGAAATAGGACAATTCCTTCCGATACCGATTTAGAAGCCCGTTTGCGGCTGCTACCAATTCGTGGTCATGCGTTTCGAGCGCAAAGCGGATCAGGTCGCGAAGCTGGGTTGCGCGCGCGACCGGATGAATTCCGCGAGCAATCGTTTTGAGTTGCTCGTTGCCGATCCGATCGAGTGGCGAAAGCCAATCGGCGGCGATCGTAGTGTGAGTCGCCTCTCCGTAGATCGAGCGCTGCAAGCCCTCAACCTCGATGCAACCCTGCAGCCAGCAGAACCAGCCATTTCCGGTCTGCGTTTCCACCTGCACGAGGATCACCGGAAGTCGGCATTCGTATGCGTACTTCAGAAAGTCGTTCTTGAGACGGACCGCTCTCGCCGCCGATTTGCCGTTGAAGCTCTTGATTTGGCATTTCAAAAAGTTTGCGCTCGGATCCGGATCGGACAACTCCGCTTCCATGTCGATCCCGACATCCTCTTCTTGATTCCTGACGATCCAACCGCCCAGACGCTCGAACGTGGCGGCGGCCACCCGGTGGCCCAAGGACCCTATTCGCTGTGAATCCGTGCGCCGCGGCATCAATAGGTCCTTGAATATTACGTTGTCGTTGCCCGACATCGACAAGGTTAATCGTCGCTTCCGGTCAGATCGGGCAGAGCCGGCTCTTCGCCGAACGGGCGATAACCCGTCCGTTCGTCCAGAATATCAGCTTCGGTCAATTGGCTTGTCAGTTGATGAGATTGGGGCGGGTAAATTTTGAGAAGCTGGTCGAGACGCTTCGTGGTCAGCGCCGGTTAGAGCTTGTCGATCGTCGTTTTGGCCGCCGTCGTCTTGCGACCGCTGTGTCTCGGGTGTTCTTTATTTGTTCTTGACAAGCGGATTAAACTTTGACATAAACGACACAACACGATAGTTGTGTCGTCGTGGAACCTAAGTTCGATCCAGACACCGGTTATCTGCCGGCAGGAGTTCACCCAATGGATTGGGGCTCCTTTGTCGTGAAATTTGGCTGGAACAACCGCAGGCATTTCCTGCTCGGAGGAATGCAGCGCGCCTTAGCGAACCTGCGCGCGGCCGGTTGCGCCGCGGCGATCGTCGACGGAAGCTTCGTTTCGAACAAGGAAGAGCCGGGCGACTACGATCTCGCTTTCGATCCCGTTGGAGTGAACGGAAGTCTCGTCGACCCCGTACTTCGGAGGCACGACGACCAAAGGAAGGCAATGAACGCAAAATATTTCGGAGACGTGTTTCCATGGGGAGCGGTGGCCTGCACGACCACGCGCCTCATATATCGCGAATTCTTCCAGCGCGACCGTTCCGGCGTAATCAAGGGTGTCGTGCTTCTCGATGTGAAGCTGCTGCCATGATCACCAACGAACGCCAGCTCCAGATCTCGAAAGCCCAGGCCGCCCGATTCAGGGATTCTTTGGCCGCGCTCGAACGGGGCGAGCTCTCCGAGACCGATCTGCACCCGCTCATGAAGCAGACCCAAATTGATGCCGTCCGAGGCCAGCTAGAAAGCCTGATGAATGAAATCAGAGAATACGAAGATCTGCGAAGCGGCAAGATCCCCGCTATCGAACTGGATTCGTTGGGGGAGCTTCCGGACGGTCTGATCCGCGCACGTATTGCCGCTGGCCTGACCCAGAAGGATTTAGCCGTCCGGCTGGGCCTCCGTGAGCAGCAAATTCAACGCTACGAAGCCACCAAATACGAAGGGGCGACCTTCTCGCGAGTCGTCGAGGTCGCGGATGCGATAGGGCTCAAAATCAGCAAGCGCCTCGAGATCATGAAAACGCGATCGGCAGAGGCCGTGATCGAGCGTCTTCGCTCTATCGGACTCGGCAGCGATTTCATCCGCAGGAGAATTTCCCCGGACATAACGTTCGACGAAAATGGCGCTCGGGAAATAGTGAAACGAGTAGGCGCAATATTCGGCTGGTCTCCCGAGTTGTTATTCGGGTCCGGCACCGTCGATCCGGCACAACTGGGAGGGGCTACGGCACGGTTTAAAATGCCGAAGGGCCGAGATGCTCGGTCCGCACTCGTCTACACCGGCTATGCCTATCGTCTCGCGACCATTTGCGGGCATGCGATGTCGGCAAATGCGCGCCGGCACGTTCCGACCAACTGGAGGCTATTCCGCGACGAATTAGTCGGGAGCTACGGCAGCGTCGAATTCAAGTCGGTGCTCTCGTTCGCTTGGGACTTGGGCGTCGTGGTGCTTCCGCTCAACGACACAGGCGCCTTTCACGGCGCCTGCTGGCGGATAAGGGGCGTCAATGTAGTCGTGCTGAAGCAGGCGTTGCGCTATCCTGCACGCTGGCTTTTCGATCTTCTGCATGAACTGCGGCACGCGGGCGAAAAGCCGGGTGCCGACGAGTTCGAAGTGGTGGAAGCGTCCGAGACGTCGGATGAACGACGAAATTCGCGCGAGGAGCAGGAAGCCAGTTGGTTTGCTGGACAAGTCTCTCTCGACGGTCGCGCTGAAGATCTCACTAAGGAGTGTCTTGCGTTGGCGGAAAGCGATCTTCGCAAGCTCAAGAAAGCGGTCGAAGAAGTCGCGGCTCGCCAACGGGTATCCGCAAGCCAACTGGCGAACTACATGGCATTTCGTCTTTCCATGCAGGGAGAAAACTGGTGGGGCGTCGCCACCAACCTGCAGGACAAGAGTTACGATCCGCTCGCCGTTGCACGCGACGTCTTCTTCGAAAGATTCTCGTTCGGAGATCTTTCTCAATCGGATGCCCAATTGTTGAGCCTGGCCCTACACGATGAGGTGCTTCATGACTGAAACCCTGTTCACCGGCGAGATGCCGAAGTTGGAGCCGCTTAAGGTGCATTGCACGGATGCGCGCTGCGAAACCGGATTTCATTGCTTCGGTCCCAACAGGAGGAGCAAGGACTGGCAAAAGTCCTACGAAGGACAGTGCCAATTCTGCGGCGAGAACCCGGTCGATTGGAAGAAGATAAAAAGCCGCGATCTGTCCGACGTGGAGGGCACGTTTCGCGAGTTGTCGCACGAATGGATCCGCCACACGTTCTTCGATGCGGATTTCGATGAAAAATCGAAGAAGCAAGCCCAGGATCTGGGCATGGAAGGTCTCAAGGCGAGAGTGCGTCCTCTGTTGGAGAAGAAGATCGGGCCCGAGAAGATCTTCCGAGACGGCACTCAGACGAAGAAGGAAGGCAGCGCCATCTTCTACGCGCAGCATGCAACGGCGACTTGCTGCCGGAAATGTCTCGAGTACTGGTATGGCATCAGCTCGAATCGTGAGCTCACCGGAGAAGAGCTAGATTTCTGCGAGGGATTGATCACCGCCTACCTCGACTTGAGGCGCGAAGAATTATTCGACCAAACGAATTCCGACGATGGCGATCAGACGATCGAGGCTCGATAGATGGCCCAAGCGATTGACACGATCACGTTTGCACGGGCCATGCGCGAAAAAATAATCAGGCCCGGTTCCCGCGAACTGCTGATCGCAAAGCTGACAGGATCGGATCAAGAGCAGGATCTCACCCTGCCGGCGAATTGCGACGGTCTCGGTCGCATCCGGCATTTCAACCGCATCGGCTCCCCGCACTGGCCGGAGAATCCGCTTCCGATCGATCCCGCATCGAAGGCGCTGGGCCTTCCTCGCGCCGATCGGCTGCAAGCCCAAGTCTTCCAAAACGCGGCATGCGCTTGGCGCTGCTGGTATTGCTACGTTCCCTACAATCTCCTTTCCGGAGATTCTTCCAGAGGCCGCTGGATGACGACCGACGCCCTAGTCAAACTGTACGCGTCGGAGGCCTCTCGACCGGCCGTCATAGACCTCTCGGGAGGATCGCCCGATCTGACCCCGGAATGGATTCCCTGGATGATGCGGTCGCTCGGGGACGCGGGCCTATCCGAAACGACGTACCTTTGGTCGGACGACAATCTCAGCACCGACTATCTCTTCTCCGTGATGTCCGAAGAAGATCGCCGCACGTTGATCGGTTACCGGAACTATGGGCGCGTCTGCTGCCTGAAAGGTTTCGACGCCGCATCGTTTTCCTTCAACACGACCGCAACGGCCGAGGGATTCGACAGGCAATTCGAGATCCTCGCTCGATATCTGAAATTGGGGATCGACCTTTACGGGTACGTCACCTTGACCGGCGAAGATCCCGCGGCCGCCAAAACGGGCGTGCCGAGGCTGATCGATCGGCTTCAAGCGCTGAGCGAGAGCTTTCCGTTGCGGGTCGTGCCTCTGGAAATCATCAGCTTCACTCCGACCGACAAGCGCTCCAAAGGGGACGACAACAGGTCCGCTCTGACCGATCGGGTCCAAAGAGATGCGATCGAAATCTGGTCGCGAGAACTCGAGCGTCGCTACTCGAAAAGCGAGCTTAGTCGCAACATAGCAGACGTTCCGCTTCAATGACGAAAATCAGCAAATCTGCCGCATCCGAACAGGCCGGAGTTCTGCCGATCCTCGCGCTCTCGATGATAGCCGAAGCTCGGACATTTTCCGACCTGGTCCTGCTCGCGAGCGGGCGGTATCCGACGGAGCTCTTAGAATTCCTGAGAGGCTGCGATCATCCGGATCCGACTTTGCAGCGACACGTGCAAGTGCTGATCGACGATGCGACGATGATCGTTCCGGGCAACGGTCATCCGCAAGGATCCGGCCTCGCGCTGCCGCATCCTATGGACGCCGAATGGCGGTTCACCGACGGCACGGCCGACGATCTTCTCGCTGCCGCCGTCGATGCGACCAACGAAGGCGATGCGATCCTATTGATGGGAGTTCCTTCCGTCGTCATTGCCGCACTTCGCAGCCGGCACGAACGTCTCTTTTCGGTCGTTGGCGAGCATAACGTCATTTCCGACGAGCTCCGTTTCTTGACCGCGAAAGACGACCGCTTCGATCACGACGACGCCGGCCAAAGGCTTGCCGCCGCCGCGATACTGGACCCGCCTTGGTATCTCCATCAATTCTGCGGCATGCTGTCGGAGGCCGCTTCGCGCTGCGCCATCGGCGCCCACGTCTTCTTGAGCGCGCCTTCGGAAACCGTCAGACCGAGCATCCGCGACGATCTCCGGCAAATCGACGCGACCGCGAGCCAGTGCAGCTTGGAGCTCGTCGATCACGTCCCCGGTATGCTCGGGTACCGGACGCCGTTCTTCGAAATGAACGCGCTTAGAGCGTCCGGAATCGGTGCTTGGCTTCCGGAGTGGCGGCGAGGAAGCAAGAGGGTGTACCGCAAGAATAGCCACGGTCGAGCCTTTATTTCGAAACTCCCGGCTCGATCCGGTTTCGAGGTGACGCTTTCGGGCGTCCGGCTGAGGCTTCTCGACGTCGCCCAGGAAAGAGCGACGACCGATCTCATACCGATCCATTCAGGTGAGGTATTTCCGACCGTCAGCATGCGGGCGCCCCGCCGATCCGAGGCCGTGCTTTGGACCAGCGGCAACCGCGCTTTCTCGGTCGAGCACAAGGCGTGCCTGGCGGCTCTGATCACCATCGCCGAGGACAGACGACTGTTGCCCGAAGGACTCTATCCCGAATTATCGCCCGTGCGGAACCCAAAGACCATTGACCGAGTTAGTCCGCTGATTCAGAAGCTACTGGAGTTGGCCGAGCGCGAATTCGCAGAGGCCACGAACCTTTTGGGGCCGGAGGCTTGGGAAACAGCGGCGAACGACGCGAGATTCTTGAGCGACTCTCGCGAAGCACCCCTCTGAAGACGACTTGGCACAGGCGCGTGGCATCTCAGTTGCGCGCACCACACGTCGACGTCGGCGTCCATCTCGCGATCTTCATCGAACCCTATTTGACCGCAGTCCTCGAAGGCAAGAAGACCATCGAGTCGAGGTTCGCCGTCACTCGTCGTCCTCCGTACGAGTGTGTAAAACCGAACGATTACATTCTATTGAAGAAGTCTGGCGGTCCGGTAACCGGGTTGGCACTGGCGAAGTCGATAAAATTCTACCGGCTTTCTCCAACCGTTCTGGCTGACATTCGGCGGAAATTCGCTCGTCAGCTTTTCGCTCTCGACGAAGACTTTTGGGATGCGCGTGCCGACAAGCTGTATGCGACGCTCATCGAGCTCGAGGACCCGGTGGCCATCGAGCCATTCACCGTCGAAAAACGGGACCGACAAGGCTGGGTGACCTACGACCGATTGTCCAATCGGGAGCCAGCCCAACTCGACATCTGAGTGGCCGTGATGGTACTTTGGCTGTATGATCGTCGGCATCGCGGGACGGATTGCAAGCGGTAAGAGTACCTTGGCTCGCGCACTCGCGGGGAGGTATTCGTTCAAGCTGATCAGTTTCGGCAATTACGTGCGGCAAGAGGCGCAGGCACGGGGGCTGGAAGTCTCCGATCGGCAGGTGCTGCAGGATTTCGGACAATCCTTGGTCGAGGAGAGCGCGACATCGTTCGTGCGTGGCGTGTTTCATCGGGCGGACTATCAACCGGAAGATCGGGTGGTACTGGACGGGGTTCGGCATGAGTCGGTCTGGGACGAGATCGTGGCGTTCGGGTCGTCTCACCGATCACCCGTCGCCTTGATATTCTTGGAAATGGCGGAAGAGGAAAGGCGAGGGCGGCTGACCGCTCGTGGCCTGTCCCTGGACGAGGCGTTGGTTCAGGACCGGCACAAGAGCGAATCGGACGTGGACACTCGGCTTTCGAGCAAAGCTGGCATCCACATCGACGGTCTGCAGGACCGAGAATCGATGTTGGCTTCCATCGGCGTTCAATTGGGGCTCGACTGAGATGCCGGACCGAGGGACCGTCATCGCGATCAGCGGAGCAAAAGGCGTCTACACGAGCGCGCTCAGCGTCGTTCTTTCGGAGCTTCTTCGTTGGAAGCGGGTAAAATTCTCCGATCATCTCCGCGACCTGGCCAAGGGCGAAGGTGAGCCGCCCGACGATACGGCAGTCCTCCAACGCATCGGGCAGCAACTCGTTCGAGAACAGCCCGACAAGTTCGTCGCCGCTGTGCTGAAGCTCGCGGATTGGAAGCCGGGCGAAAACTTGGTTTTGGACGGTCTTCGCCACGCCGAAATCTTCACGGAGCTTCAGCGGCAGGTCGGAAACTCAGTCGATCTTCACGTGGTTCACATCGCCATACAGGATCGGGCAGATCGGGCCGATCGGGCCAAACGCTCGGAAGGCCTATCAAATCAAGAGTTCGAGACCTACGATCAAGACGAAACGGAAAAGCAGGTAGAGCAGGCTCCCGCATATGCGAGCCTCAGTCTCAACGGTGCCGATCCTCGCGGGGAACTGGCACGGACCATAATTCGAAGGCTTCTGCCTGAATTTCCATTCAAGCCACCGCCCGATGAGCACGAAGCTGTCTCGGCGATGGAGCCCTTAGTGATTGAAACGGGCCTTGAGGGCCTGGCCCGTGATTTGATCCGAGAGGCAGGAGATTTCGCGAAGGAAGTCCCCATCGGTTTGGCGCAACCCTTATCCAATCTAGTGCGCGCGATGAACTGCTACTACAGCAATCGCATCGAGGGTTACAACGCACCTCTCGCGGACATCGATCTAGCGCTGAGCGGCGATTACGAGAGGGACTCTAGAAAGCGATATCATCAGGCCCAAGCGAAGGCCCACATTGAGGTTCAACGCTGGATCGAGGACGGAAATCTGGCTGATCAGCCAGTATGCAGCTCAAAATTCGTTTGTGCCGTTCACGACCGATTCCTTTCGGAGTTTCCCGAGCCTCAATGGCTCGAAGATGGCGAGGGAAGCCGAGAGCTCGTCATCCCCGGCGGTTTTAGGAGGGTTTTTGCCACCGTTGGAAAACACGTGCCACCCAGTCCAGCCGCAATTCCGCGATTCATGAACCGATTTGAAAAGGTGTATGGAAATCTGGCTTCGCCAGAATCGATCGTGTTAGCCGCGGCACCTGCGCACCACCGTCTGCTGTGGATCCATCCGTTCGGGGATGGAAATGGGCGCGTCGCTCGATTGATGAGCGATGCGATGCTAAGCCGCGCCTTGCGAACACACAGTATCTGGTCGGTATCTCGCGGTCTCGCCAACAACGAAGTCGAATATAAAGCGCTGATTGCCGCGTGCGATCAGACTCGACGAGGCGATCTGGATGGCCGAGGCAATCTGAGCGAAAGCGCCCTGACGGAGTTCACGGAGTTCTTCCTGAAGATATGTCTCGAACAGGTAAGGTTCATGCGGAAACGTATGCGGTTAGACGAACTCTCCAACCACATCGAAAGGTGGGTCGAAACCGCGTCAGCGTACGGTGAAGGAGGGAACCAGGCGAGCGGTTCTGGGCAACGGCTCGACCCTGCAGCCGGACCGCTTCTCAAGGCAATCTTGCATGAAGGAGTGTTGAGCAAATCACGTTGTCAGGTGGTCGTTGGAAGCAAGGTCAATGCTTCCGACGTAATCGATCAGTTGAAGCGAGATGGCGTGGTCAACGTGCACGGAGAAGCGGTCAGCTTCTCGCTACCAGCCCACCGGGCTGAACGATTTTTGCCGGGACTATTTCCCTAGGATTTCCGTCTAGGTTCACATGTAGAAACGATACCTGGGGTCCGGTGTCGTGCCGTCCGGAACATATCTGAAAATGTCGCCGACCTGGCGGGCCACCTTCAGCGTGATGGGAAGTGCGCTCGTCGCATTTTCTCGATTTCGTCGGTCGGGCTCTTCGATCTTCGCGTAGGCCAGATTTGAGGAAAATACATAGCCGGTCGCGGAGGCGGTAGCCGACTTCGGTGACAAATGCGTTTTTCATACTCAAGTCTCCGGAGGGGCCCGAAGCGACAAGACGCGATTACATCGGCAGCGCCAGCTGTGGTTCTGCGTCGTCGACGTGCTGCAGCGCCGATAGCAAGAGTCCCAGAAGCCGGACTGGCTTGCAGACCGGCATCTCGTTCTGCAGCAAAGCGACCGTTAGGCGTTCAAGGTCGCCGCGGCTTGAAACCGCGACGGGGACGGATCTGCTGCGCGTGATGATCTCGAAGTCGTTGAACTTCATTTTAAGCGTCACCGTGCGTCCCCGGTTGCCGGTGCCTTGGCAATATCGCCAGAGCGCCGGGAAATGATGTTCAAGATTGGAATCATTTCGGACACGCACGGCCTGTTGAGGTCCGAGGCGGAACGACGCCTGACGGGCGTCGATCACATCGTTCACGCCGGCGACATCGGGCGCCCCGAGATCGTCGACGCGCTTCGCCGAATCGCGCCCGTCACCGCCATCCGTGGAAACATGGACAGCAGCGAGTGGGCCCGCGAATATCCCGACACGAAACTCGTGCGCCTAGCGGGAAAGTCAATCTACGTTCTGCACGACCTGAAGACGCTGCAGGTCGATCCCGGCGCCGGCATCGACGTGATCGTCTCCGGGCATTCCCACGTACCGAAGATCGACACGGTCGGCGGCGTTCTCTACCTGAATCCCGGCAGCGCGGGACGGCGGCGCTTCAAGCTGCCGATCACGCTTGCGACGCTCGAAGTCACGCCTGAGGGCATACGACCGGAAATCCACGACCTTGGAGGCGACTGAACGCACCGCCGCGGTGGGAATTCACAGCGGAGGAAGAGGCAAGTGATGCTGTCCCGAAGGATGGCGCGGATGGGGCGCCCGGTGATATTTCGCTCCTTCGGACGACCGCCATGACGCCGGCTCGGACGTGCGGATGTCGTACCTCTAGAATTCCGC
Organism: Bradyrhizobium erythrophlei; assembly: GCF_900129425.1. Classification (NCBI taxonomy): domain Bacteria; kingdom Pseudomonadati; phylum Pseudomonadota; class Alphaproteobacteria; order Hyphomicrobiales; family Nitrobacteraceae; genus Bradyrhizobium; species Bradyrhizobium erythrophlei. The sequence continues at coordinate 1,596,436 of NZ_LT670817.1, forward strand.
CAGCGCGAGCGCCGCCAGCACGTCGCGTCCGATTGCCACGTGCTGGCGGCGCATTTTCGTTCCGTTCGCCGGTTAGGCACGAAGAGATCGCTATTTGCGCGAACGTTCTCGTTCGCGCACGACATCCTTCGCCGGCTTGTCGGATCTGAGTCCGAGGTAGACTGGCTGGCGCAGTTCGCCCTTGCCCGTCCACTCCGCGAATTTGACCTCGGCAACCAGCGAGGGCCTGACCCAGGTCGTGGCGGCCTCGTCCTTCACTTTGGCAGGAAAGGGTGATTTAGGAGCCGTCAGCTTCACGAGCTTGGCATGGAGGTCTTCCAGGACCTTGTGGCTGAAGCCAGTGCCTACATGTCCGATGTAGCGCCATGCGTCGTCTTCCCGCACGGCGAGGACCAGGGCGCCGAAGAACGGCCTAGTGCGCCTGGGCGCCGTGAAGCCGGCGATCACCACTTCCTGCCGCTTTGCCGTCTTGATCTTCAGCCAATCCGGGCTCCGGCTTCCGGACGTATACGCGCTGTCGGCGCGCTTCGCCATGACGCCTTCCAAACCCTTCCGCTCTGCCTCGGCGAAGAATTTCGTACCGTCCCCTTTGCGGTGAGGGCTGAAGGCGATCAGCTTGTCGCGCGGCAGAATCGCCTTCAGCCGCTTCTTGCGCTCGAGGAAAGGCTGCTTGCGCAAGTCCACTGCGTTCTCAAACATGAGATCGAAGGCGCAATACAGGAGCTTCGCTTCATGGCGTAGCGCGTTTTGAAGCAGCTGGAAATGTGAGACGCCGTCCTTTCCGATCGCGACGAGCTCGCCGTCGATCACGGCGTCGCCCTTCACGCCCTCCAGCGCTTTGGCGACCTCCATATAGCTGCGGCTGATGATCTTGCCGTTGCGGCTGTAGAGCGCAACCTTGCCCCTCCGGATTTCCGCGATCATCCGGAAGCCGTCGTACTTGTCCTCGAAAACCCAGCCGGGATCGTCGAACGGCGCGTCGGTGAGCGTAGCGAGCATCGGCTGCAGGCGCTTGGGCAGGGTCGACGTCCGGCTCATTCGAGGCCAATCCTTTAAGAGCGCGTTGCGAAATGCATGGAAGTCCTTCAAGGATTAGGGAACGCTTCGAGGCAGCGTCGTGTTCCGCAGGCGCCGTGGCATGCGCGACGTTGACGATCGATCGGGGAGGGCGGATCAGGCCGATGGCCAGGAAATTGAAAACCTATCAGACTTCGCTGGGCTTCTTCGATCTGGTGATCGCCGCTCCGTCGATGAAAGCGGCTCTGGAAGCGTGGGGGGCGGACAGCAATCTTTTCCACCAGGGCGCGGCGAAGGAAAGTGACGATCCGGACGTCATCGCCGCGGCCATGGAGAAACCGGGCGTTGTTCTCAGGCGCCCGGTCGGATCCGACGGATCCTTCGGCGAGCATGCTGAGCTGCCCACCGATCTAGGCGGCCCCGGGCCAACGAAGGCCGCCCGCAAGTCGAAAGGCAGTAAAGCGAAGCAGCCTTCCTCTCGCCCCATCGACAAGGCGACGGAGCGAAAAGCTGCTCTCGCCTTCGAAAAGGAGCGAAGGCGGCGCGAGCGCGAGCGGGCGAGCGAAGAGGTGGCCAGGCAGAAAGACCGTGAACGCCGTCAACAGGCGGTCGACAAGGCGCAGGCTGCATTGAACAAGGCCGAGCAGGAGCACGCGAAGCGGGCCGCGACCATCCAGGCCGAAATCGAGGCTCTCGAGAAGAGATCGCAAACCGAACAAGCCCGATGGGATAAAGAGAAGCGGCGATTGGAAGCCGCGTTGCGACGCGCGCGCGGGGTTAGCGTAACACTTACGTTCGCGACGCGCCCAGGGCAAAAAGGACAAAAGAGTGACCCCTTGGCTTAGCAACCGTATCGGCAGGTCCGAACCGAAAGCCGCTTCTGGATGGGACCGCGGTAAGCTCGGATTCGGTACTCTTCGCTTTTGTAAGGTGTTCTCCCGCTAGTTGCGGGCCTTCTAACGAGCTCGCGCGCCGCATAAAGGACGATACGAGGTTAACCGCAATTCGATCTGTTCGCCGAAACAGGGTTAGTCCTGACTGATAAGGTAATACGCAAAATGGAGTCAGCTCGCCAACTGATAAGGATTGGTCACAAATGGAGTCAGTCCACCGACTGATAAGGTTTCGAGCAAAAGCTTATCAGTTTGAACCGCCAAATTTCAACTTGGTAAATTAGATTTTTCAAGCCGAAAGACCGGAAGTCCTAGTTCCGGATCCGTTGTTTCGACAAAGGCACAGGTAACGCGGGTGCCGCATTGCACCGACTCCGGAGCGCAGTCGACCAGATTGCTCAGGATTCGACCACCATCATCAAGTCGGATGAATGCGACAATGTAGGGTTCCCTGCCTTTCCACTCGGCTTGTGCAGGCCGGCGCACGATCGAAAATGTTTCGACGGCGCCTTTACCCTCACTTTCCTTCCACGCGATAGGGCTGTGGCACTTTGAACACCGTCCGGCTGGCGGCCAGCAGAAGTGATTTTGAGCTGTGCAAAACGGCAACAGCAATCGGCCTTCGCGCGCGGCTTTCCAGTGAGGTGTAGCTTCGCGACCGCTTCTCGGTGCGGAATATTTCATGTCGCCTCCAGCAATAAGACACCGTGCGTCGCGAATAGGCCGCCCATTCCATGAGTCATTGTCATCTCAGCATTTGGGATCTGCCGGTTGCCAGCTTCACCCCGAAGCTGCACAACGGCTTCGATCAGATTGCCAAAGCCGGCCGCGCGCCCCGGATAGCCATGCGACAGCAATCCGCCATGCGTATTGATCGGCAGCCGGCCATCGAGTTTGAATTCACCGCTGCGAAACGCCGCACCTGCTTTGCCTTTTGCCGCAAAGCCGAGATCCTCAACATTGACGAGCATGGCGATGGAGAAACAATCGTAAACCAGTGCGACATCGATGTCTGCACGCGCGCGTTTGGCGAACGACAATGCGCGGTCGAGCGCCAGGCCGGCGCCATGCGCCGTGTAGGACGGTGCTGCGGACAAATGCAAGTGCGTCGTGGAAAATCCCGCACCGATCGCACGAATTGGCCTCTTGCCGCCTTTGCCGGAGCGTTCCTCCGATGTCACGACCACTGCCGCGCCGCCGTCCGAGACCGGGGAGCAGTCAAGTAGACGAAGGGGATCGGCGATCATGTGACTTGCGCTGTAAGTTGCAATGTCCATCGGCGAGCGCATATGCGAATTAGGATGCATGGTCGCGGCCGCCCGATCATGGATGGCGACGGCGCCAAGATCACTCTCGTCGGCGCTAAATTCGTACATGTAAGCCCGTGCCACCATCCCGAACAGCGAGGGGACGGTCGGCCCGAACGGCCGTTCGATATCCGGGTGAACTGGGCCTGAATCGGCTAGCGTATTGACGTAAGCGTCGCGGGTATTGACGCTAAGAGGCATATCGGCGGAGACAATAAGAACCGTTTTTGCCGACCCACCCTCGATCATCTTGCGGGCCATATCAACCATGATCGCCGGCGCGGCGCCGCCACCTTCCAGGGTAAGGGCAGTCGGGGGGGTAATTCCAAGGTATTCTGCGAATGCAGCCGCATGGATAAGATATGAGTCCGAGCGGGGCGCGAGGGTGAGTATCGCATCGACGTCGTGCAGCTCAAGCCCAGCGTCGGCAAGCGCCTGTAAAGCTAAGCGTTCGTGCAGCGCCATTGGCGTCAGGCCCGGAATTCGCCCGTGTACCGGCTCCGCGATACCTGCGATCATTACATTGCTCATTGCAAACAACACTCTTCTGAAAAACTGTACCGACAGAGACTCATTCGTTTATTAGCCAGCGCGGTTTCCAGCCACCCGCGCCGTAGAGGCGTTGCTGCATTTCGCCAGATTCGCAAAAATGGACCGCATCGAGCCGCAGTTCAACCGCGGTCATGACCAGGTCTCGCAGGGCGTCCGTCGGAATGTCACGGCCGTTGGCATTAACATAGGCGTTCACTATGTGTCGGCCGTTATCCCCAATTTTCACTTCGATCTGGTAAGTGTCCCGCTCAAGCATCGTTTCGAGTGCCGCTCGCAGCTCGGCAAGATCGACGCGCGCGCCCTTCACTTTGATGAAATCGGATATCAATCTGCGGAACGGCTGGAAAAGTCTGGGCACCACAAGCTGGCATTTCGGGCATTCGTCAAATTTGACGCCGCCTTCGATAATGTCGCCCGACCAATAGCGGAGAATGACCGTTCCGTGCCAATCGATATGACTCCAGACTAGCACGGCAGGCGCGCCGGGCTTTGCCGGGAGCTTGGTCTCTGGGTCGATCATTTCAATAAAGAAATGCTGGGGGTCGACATGCAGTCCGCTGTTCTCGTCGCAGTCCCGAAAGCCGCCGGACTTGAGCTCGGTTGAGCTCATGCCCTGAATGAGGCGGGCGTTCGGGGCCTTCAGCTCGGCCAGAGACTTCCGAATGTTCGCGGCATACCCTTCGCTCAATGCTTCCGCCGACGCCGAGACCAGTTCGATCGATGGCAATCCGTCGATCTGCCCCGCCCTCAGCATCGTGCAGGCGGTGTCGAGCCAGGACACCAGATAGGATGAGGTGCCGTAGAGCGCCTGGATTTTGGTTCTGTGCGCGACCAAAACCTGATTTTCCGTGCTGGTAACGCGGCCGCCAAACATCGGCCGAAGCGGCTGGCCGTTAAGGAGGGGAACCAGGAAGTTACCGTAGAAGCCGAGATGCTCGCCGGCCGGCAGTAATGACATGAAGCGCTGCGTCGGCGACCAGGTCTTGATGTTGTGGTGAAACAGCCCAGCGCGGCGCAGCGGGCCATGAACGTCGGACAGGGTGTAGGTCGATTGCGCTGCGGTGCCTGTCGTACCACCGGTTCGGGTGGTCAGGATCGGCTGCCAGTCGTATAGGAATTCCCGATAGGCGCGTTCGTCGGTACTGACGGGAGGCTCAATATCGCCCGCCATCTCGGCGCTGCGCAGCGCGCTTTCGCGATAAAGCTTGATGTGATTGGACGAGATTTGTTCGACGGCGGGGTTGTATTCGGCGCCCGGCCAGTTCGGTTGCAGGACAAAATCCGGGAAATGGCTGCGAAGCTCGTCCTTGTCGGTGAAGGGTATCACGCTTGCAAACTCGGTCTCGTTTGAAATCGCCTCCAAGCGAATTCCGAGCTGGGCAAACTTTCTCCGGTAATAGGGCGAGTATCTCAGAATCTCTTCTTTTAGAAAACGCAACAGGTTCTGAAATGACAACGATCTCTGCTCAGCGGGATCAACGGACCGGCACGCGATTCGCTGCGCGCCTTTCGCGAACGTATTAAGGGTCTGAATTGACATCTACGGCAGCATTTTGGGATTATTGTTTCGCTTTGTGGCCGCGGTACCGACTGCCCGGGAATGGCTCTAACTTATATAGCGGCTCTCCGGGCGTTGTAGCCCTAGATGCTGGCGAAGGCTATGGCCGGAATAGTTTGTCCGGAACAATCTGCGGCGCTGCAGTTCTGGAACAACTAGGTTGACGAAGTCGTCAAAACCACCGGGAAGATAAGACGCCTGGATAATAAAGCCGTCCGCTGCCTCCGTTGTGAGCCATTCTTCCATCTGGTCGGCAATATGCGCCGGAGTGCCAACGACGGAATACGAACCACGCGATCCCGCGTAGCGCTCGTAAAGCTCGCGAATGCTGAGCTTTTCCTGCTGGGCTACGCTGCCCACCGTTTTCAGCCGGCTCATACTGGCTCTGGTCTTCTCAGGGATAAGATGATCCGGAATTGGCTCCTCGATCGACAAATGAGATAGATCAGCGCCACCAAGGTCAACGCTGAGGAGTTCCTTGCCGACGTCGGGATGGATCAGGGATTGCAGGTAGTCGAACTTGGCTTGCGCCTCCGACGTGGTCGTACCAACCGTCGGATTGAGGCCGGCAAGCATCTTCAACTGCTGCGGCGCGCGACCGAATTTCGCCATGCGGCTTTTGACATCTTGATAGAACTCTCGTGCCTTTTCGATGCGTTGCTGAGAAAAAAAGATGATTTCAGCGGTCTCCGCGCCCAATTCCTTGCCGTCTTCAGATGCGCCGGCCTGAGCGATGACCGGATAACCCTGAGGTGGACGCGCCAGATTGAGCGGGCCGCGGACCGAGAAAAAGGTTCCCTTGTGATTCAATTTATGCAACTTGCTGGCATCGAAATAGCGGTGGCCGGCGCGATCGCGCAGAAAAGCATCGTCCTCCCAGCTATCCCAAAGCCCGAGAACGACCCGAACGAATTCGCGGGCGCGTTCGTATCGTTCAGCAATATCGTAGTGTTCGTCGCGATTGAAGTTGAAACTCGCGGACGCATTCGCCGATGTGACGACATTCCATCCGGCACGGCCGCCGCTGATGTGATCGAGTGAGCCGAACAGGCGCGCGACGTTAAATGGCTCGTAGTAGCTCGTCGATGCGGTGCAGACGAGGCCGATGTGTTGGGTCACAGATGCGGTCGCGGACAATAGCGTGATCGGCTCGAAGTGTGCCATGTATTGCGGCCACCTGCTGAGCGCCTCCATGTTGCCGTCACGCGTCGCCACGGCGTCCGCCATAAATACGAAGTCGAATTTTGCCCGCTCCGCGGTTTGCGCAAGCTTGACGAAGTAAGGAAAATTCTGCCCCGCATCGATTTGTGAATCCGGGTGGAGCCACGCGGCGATATGCTGTCCCATCGACGGGAAGTGCGCGCCCAACACGAGCTGTCGCTTTGGCTCGGGCATAAACTATCCTCAACTCGCGGCCCTCGAATTCGTGGGGCCCATCGCCGCGCAAGCTAGAATCGATCGCAACGGCTTGTCGAGAACGAGCGTCCACTATGTGAACATTACAATTGCTGGCGAAAAACCGGGTTCTCGCTTCTCAGCATGCGAATCTTAGCGTTGATCGTGGGCAGCTCGTCGCGAAGCGTGGTGAGAATCTCCCGGCGATGCTCGGAAGTCATGCGTTGGGCGATGTTGGTCACACTGATCGCCCCGATGCAGCGATTGTCTCTATCGCAGAGGGGAATGCCGATGCCAGAAAGGTGCGGCGGCCCGTATCCCCGGCTGTAGGCATAGCCGTTCTTGCGTGACTTCGAGAGCTGAAGCGGGAGACCCTCGGGTCTGACGTTGTGATCCCGCAAGCGGTGGGCGTTGTTCTCAATAAAGTCTGCTACTTCCTTGTCCGGCAGCGCGCCGAGTATGGCAAGGCCGGTTGCACCGACGCCCAATGGCCTCGGCATTCCGACATTCAACGGCATCGCACGAACTGGCGTCGTTCCAATTCTGCGATCGATAACGAGGGCGTCATCGCCCTGCCTGGTTGCGAGAAAGACGGTGTCACCGGTAGCAGAGGCAATTCGGGTAAGCGTGTTCTCGCAAATTTCGCGCAAGTTAAGCCGGCTTGCGGCTACCATACCAAGCCGGTGAATCTGATCGCCGAGCAAGTAACGCTTGCCATTGTCGTCGCGAATGACGAGGCTTTCTGCTGCCAGGCAGGACAATATGCGATGAATGGTGGGCCGTTCGATATCGAGCCGGTCGCAGAGGTCGACCACGCGAAGGCCGCGCGGTCCCGCCGTGCCGATTGCTTTCAGAATATGCGATGCCCTGACGATCGCCTGCGTGCCGGAATAAGGTTTCGACGTCGCTTTCGGCTTCCGTTGGCGCATGGGCGATTTCCGCAATTGTCGGCGGGCATTGTAGGGCCGGGTGCTAGGGAAGCAACGGGCTAGGTACAAATAGCCACATTGTGGACATCGCTCATAGACAGGCAAAGACCGCGGTTCTACGTTCTCTGATCATATTTGCGGGTCATCCCATCAGCGGAACCGAATCATGTTGAGCCGAAGAAAACTGCTGTCTGCTGCCGTGGCTTCGTCGGCGTTGTCTCTCGGGCTCAGGCCTACGGGTTCCGAAGCTGCAGATGAATACCCGAACCGGTTGATCCGGCTGATCGTGGGTTACGCAACCGGCGGCAACGTTGACGTTCCGGCCCGATTATTTGTGCCTGAGTTACAGAGAATTCTGGGCGTGCCCGTGATTATCGAAAATCGGCCGGGCGCGAGCGGCATTACGGCGGCTGAAGCTGTTGCGAGCATGGCTCCGGACGGCTACAACATCATTTGGGGAACGTCGGCCAGCCACAGCGTTTCGGTTGTCGCGATGGCGTCGCTGCCGTTCGATCCGGTGAAGGATTTCGCCCCAATCACATTGATCAGCGAAGATCCCAACGTGATTGTCGCCAGCGAGGGCTTTCCGGCGGCCGATTCGATCGAGGCCTTTCTGGCCTATGTGAAATCTCATCCTAACACGCCGATCGGAACGTCCGGGCCGGCCACCTCAGGACGGTTTGCCGTCGAACTCATGAAGCCCAAGTTGGGCGTCGAACTGACTGTGGTCCCCTACAAGTCCACGGGACCACTGCTGACGGATCTGGCCGGAGGTCATATCCCGCTCGGAATCATGGGGGCATCGACGGCGGTGCCCTTTATCAGGGAAAAAAGCATTCGTGCGATTGCCATGACCAGCCTCCGTCGCTCGAGTGTTCTGCCTGACGTTCCCACCTTAAATGAAACGGTATCCAAGGGTTTCGACGCGGTCGCCTGGAGCGCCTTGTTTGCTCCGCCCGGGACGCCCGACGCGATCATCAACAAGATCAACGCCGCCATGAAGGAGGCGTCCGAACTGCCGGCCATCAAGAAGTGGTTCGCGGAATCCGGGTTGGAAGTCCCCATGAGTTCGCCGGAAGAGTTGACGTCCTTCATGAAGGCCGACATCCAGAAATGGGTGCAAGTCGCCAAAGAGAATAATCTGAAGATTGATGTGCAATAGTTGGGCGCGGCAGAAGAGCGAGTTCGCGAACCTCAAGCTACGTTCGCACAGTGGCATGTAATTTCTGCAAAACTGGTAGTGAAGCAGGCTGTGATTTGGCGGTGCCTCGCACGCACTGAAAGCGGCTTTGTCGAAAAATCGTCGTGAGTTTCTGGCCAACGAAGCCTCTTCACACGATGGGGCCCACCGGAATTGGGTATGAAGCTATCCAGTCGCGAATTGACAAGGAAAGAGTAGAAATGGAGTCGGCTCGCGAACTCGCGAACTGACAAGTTTTCATACAAATGGTCAGTTCGCTGACTGATAAGCAAATCGTCGAAACGGAGTCAGTCGGCGACTGATAAGCAAAGGCATAAAAGCTAGTCAGTTTTGACCGGGTAAACCTCGGCGCCTACGCGCCGCTGGCGGGTGCATTGTCGCCGACAGTGTCGGCCTGGAACCCGCCGAGATAGTTCACTCCACCTTGATCTGAGCGTCCTGGATAACCTTAAACCAGCGTTGCTGTTCCGCCTGAACGTAGGCGCCGAATTGCGACGCGTTGTCCTGGCTCGGTGTGGCACCCTGCTGTTCCAGCAATTCCTTGGTCTTGGGTGCGTTCATAATGTCGACCGTCACCTTGTTGAGCTTCGTCACGATTTCCGGCGGGGTGCTCGTCGGCGCGAACAGCCCGAACCAGCCTTCCACTTCATAGCCCGGCACGCCCGCCTCATCGATCGTCGGTACGTTGGGGAGCAACGGTGAGCGCCGCTTCCCCGTAACGCCAAGCGCCTTGAGGTCGCCTCGCTGGATGTATGGCAGGCAGACCGGAAGATTGCAGAACATCATATCGACCCGTCCCGTGAGGAGGTCCGTCATCGGGGCGTTGCCGCCCTTGTAAGGGACGTGCAGGATTTTCGTATGCGTCATCGACTTGAACAATTCGCCGGCAAGATGTTGGCTGCCTCCGACGCCGCCGGACGCGAATGTGTAGTCGCCGCGGTTCAATTCGGCGATAAGTTCGGTCACCGAGTTTGCCTTGAGCTTGCCGGGTCCGAGCACCAGCACGTTGGGCACCGTTGCGAGGTTGGCGATGGCGACAAAGTCTTTGCGGGCGTCGAAGCGCAGGTTTGTATGGAGAATTGGATTGACAGCGTTCGTGCTGGTCGGTCCGACCAACAGTGTATAGCCGTCGGGAGTCGCGGCCGCCACATAGCCCGCGCCGATGTCGCCGTCCGCGCCCGGCTTGTTCTCGACAATGACGGCCTGTCCCAACAGGGGTTGCAGACGGTCGCTAAGCACGCGTGCTGCGATGTCGGCCACGCCGCCCGGCGAGAACGGCACGACTAACGTGATGCGATGATCGGGATAGTTTTCCTGCGCCTGCAACGGCGTCGGGGAGAGACTTGGGAGTGCGCCAAGCAAGCAAGCGCTAGCGACCAGGCTGTATCGGATAGTGGGCAGGATCATGCTGCACCTCCAGCGCCGGCGGTGGCGAATTCGCATAGTCGAGCATTGCGCTGCTCGATGGCGGCGTGGCGTGTGAGGACGCGCTCCGCTCTCAGAAGTACGGGAACGTCTACCATCTTGCCATCGACGGCGAAGGAACCGCGGCCTTCGGCCTTCGCCGCATCATTGCGCGTGATCAGATCGTGAGCCGCAGCGACTTCTTCCGGCCGTGGGCTGTATTCCTCATTCAGGATCGTCACCTGCCCAGGGTGGATGCAGTTCGCGCCCTCGAATCCCATACGGCGTGAGCGGTGTATCATGTCGCGGAATTTTTGTGGGTCACCGAATTCGGCTACGCTGCCGACGAAGCCCAGCGGTATGAGGCCAGCGGCGCGCGCCGCGAACAGCGTATGCTGCTTGGGATAGAGCAGGGCCTCCGGTTCGGGTTCCATCCCGATCGACATCGCGAAATCCTCAGTGCCCAGATTGAGCGCGGCCAACCGCGGCGTTGCGCTAGCGATTTTTCGAACGTGGAAGAACGCATCCGCTGTTTCGATCATGGCGATGAAGCGGATGCGCCCGACCGGCAGGCCGCGGTTTTGTTCTAGCTTGCTCACCAACTCGTCGAGAAGCTGCAGATGAGAGGGACTGGCAACCTTGGTTACCGAGATTGCATCTACTTCTGGGCGGACACAGGCTTCGATGTCCCTTACCGCCAAGTCCAGCGGGCGGTTGATGCGCACCACGAGGTCGGCGCCGCCTCGGCGTACGCGGATGGCAGCCGTCTCGATCAACCTGCGGGCATTATCTTTTTCGGCGTCCGGCACGCTGTCTTCGAGATCGAGGTGGATGGCGTCAGCGCCTCGGCGATGCGCGCCTTCGACGAAGCGCTCCACATTGATCGGCACGAAGAGCAGCGTGCGCCAGACAGGAAGGTCTCGGTGGGCCGATGCTTGTGTCATGTGCTAGCGTTCCCGGGAGGCCGTCGCGCCTTCGCGGGCAATCCCCGCGGCGAGCAGTGTTTTGTAGCGCGCATCGTCGATGCCCGCGTCGGCCAAGACTTCGCGATTGTGCTGGCCAAGTTCTGGAGCGGCGTGGCGCAGGACGCCGGGAGTGCCGGACAGGCGCGGGCTGATGTTGTGCATGGCGACAGTGCCAAGATCCTTATCTGGCGTGCGAACGAGAATCTCGCGGGCAACGATGTAGGGATCTTCGACGATTTGCGAGATATCGTTGACCGGACCTACGGTTACGTCCGCGGCATCGAAGAAACGCAGGTTTTCCTCCAGCGTGCGCTCCCGCATAAAGCCGTCGATGACGGCTTCCAGCGCGGCGGCATTCTTGATGCGCGCGGCGTTCGTGGCATAATCTGGATGACCTATCAGATCTTCACGGCCGATCACGCGGAGCAGGCGCTCGGCCATGGCCTGCGTCGAAGCCGACAGGCAAATCCAGTGGTCGTCTCGGGTACGAAAGACATTCCGGGGTCCCGCCGTCGTGGATCGGCTGCCTGTACGCGGCCTGACTCGCCCGGTCACTTGGTAGTGCGCGGCTTGAGGCCCCAAGATCGCGAACAGCGGATCGAACAGGGGCAGATCCAGCGTCTGGCCTCGGCCGCCGTTGACCTCAACCTCGCGCAACGCAACCATCGTTGCAAAAGCGCCCGCGAGGCCGGCTACATTGTCGGCCATCTGTATGGGAGGCAGCACGGGTTCACGATCGGAGAAGCCATTCATCGATGCGTAGCCTGAGAAACCCTCGACCAGGGTGCCGAAGCCCGGCTTATGGCGGAACGGCCCTGTCTGGCCCCATCCCGAAATGCGCACCACCACAAGACCAGGATTGGCGGCGTGCAGCACATCCGGAGCCAATCCCATTTTTTCCAGGGTATCCGGCCGGTAGTTCTCCACCAGGACATGCGCGTTACGCACCATCGCCAGCAATGCGTCCTTGGCTTCGGCAGCTCGCAAGTCGATGCATACGCTTTTCTTGTTGCGACCGTAGACTTTCCAGTGGGTATCGACGCCATCGGAAAGCCACGCACGCAGCGGATCGCCCTGTGGAGGCTCGACCTTAATGACGTCGGCGCCGAAATCCGCAAGACCCAAAGTAAGAATGTTGCCAGCCACGAGGCGCGACAAGTCCAGCACTCGCACGCCGTGCAGAGGCCCACGCGCGTCCGGCTGGAATGACTTGAGGGGAAGCTTGTTCAGTTCAGGCATAGAGTCCGTTGGAGGTTGTGTCAGTGGAATAATCAATGGGAAACATGCTTGCCACGGCATGAGCCACGGCTAGGACACGCAGGTCGCACCCGTGCGGACCGATCAATTGCACGCCCACCGGCAGGCCGGAAGGGCCCCTACCAACAGGCAACGCTATCGTAGGCAAGTGCAGCAAGGTCCAGAGCGCGCCGAAGCGGGGCGAACCTGATTCATCCAGGCCGGCTTCTGCTTCGCCTTCGGTGGCAGGATACAGCAACGCGTCGAGGCCATCGAACAGAATCGCCGCGAATGATCTCGCCTCGGCCGCCTCCTGCAGCATGTGCAGATAATCCGTCATACCGATCGAGTCCGCGGCCGCCAGGCGTTCTCGCAGGCGCGGGCTAAGACGTTGGCGATGAGAGCGATATTCATGTGACAGCGAACGGCGCGCTTCGTAGCTTGTGATAGGGGTCTGTATCGTCAGAGCCGACTCCATGCGGCGCGGCAATTGCACCTCACGAACGCTCGCACCGGCATCCTCGAGCCTGTAGCGCACGCGCTCGACAGCTTGCAGCGACGCTGGCCGCGCGTACTGCCATTGGCTCGATACACATAGTCCAATTCGCAAATGGCCCGCGGGAGCAAGAACGGATTTCACGCCCTGTAGGCCGTGCACTAACAGCGTGGCATCAGCGACCGTGCGCGCCAGAATGCCGGCGGTGTCCTGCGACGGACTTAGCGCTTTCATTCCTGCGCTTGGAATCAGCTGAAACGTTGGCTTGTAACCGGTTACGCCGCAATAGGTCGCCGGGCGCAGGATCGAGCCAGTCGTTTGGGAGCCCAACGCAATGGGGGCCATGCCGTCGGCCACGGCGGCGGCCGAGCCGCTAGATGAGCCGCCGGGAGTGTGCGATAGCCGGTGAGGATTGCGTGTCTTTCCCGACGTGCGCGTTGCGAATTCCTGGGTGACGGTCTTACCCAAAACGATTGCGCCCTGTTTGCGCAGTCCCGCCACGCAGGCGGCATCCGTCGCAGGAATATGGCCCGCGTAAATTTCTGATCCGTACGACGTGGGATAATCCACGGTATCGAAGATATCCTTGACTGCGAATGGGATGCCGCGCAGCGGAGGGCCCGGCGGCTGCGCGTCGGCCTGCCGCGCACCAAAAATTGCTCGCTGCGGGTCGCACTCGGTAAACGCCTGTACATCAGGTTCACGCTCGGCGATGCGGTCGAGATAGGCGCGGGTCAGCTGCTCCGCCGTGATCTGCGCGGTCTCAAGTGCACGCGCGGCCTCAAGGACCGTAAGGCGATGCAGCGGTGTCAAATCCGTCACTCCAAGGTGATACCCAGTTTCACGACGGCGCTGGCCCACTTGTCGTGCTCGTTTTTGACAAAAGCCGTAAACTGATCGCGGGAAGCCGGTATCGGTTCGGCGCCCTGCGCCAGCAACTGTTTGAGCACGTCATCCTGGCGCAAGATCTCGGTGACCTCGCGATTGAGCGTGTCGAGGATTGCGGGCCGTACGCGGCTGGGCGCGAACAAGCCGAACCAGCCGTCCACGCTGCAGCCGGCAAGTCCCAGCTGAGCCATGGTCGGTACGTCAGGCAGCAGTGCGGACCGCTGCGTCGAGGTTACGCCGAGCGCTCGCAGCTTGCCGTTCTGAATGTAAGGTAAGCAGATCGGCAGGTTGCAGAACATGAATTGCACCCGGTTGCTTAATAGATCGGGCAGTGCAGGGAAGCCGCCCTTGTAGGCGACGTGCGTGGCCTGTGCTCCGCCCAGCGAGGTGAAGATCGCGGCCGCCAGATGTTGCGCGCCGCCGGCCCCTCCCGACGCATAGCTGTAACTGTCCTTCTTCATTAGCGCGAGCAGGTCGTCGACGTTCCGGGCTGGTACGCTGTCGGGCACAACGAGCACGTTGGTCACGCTGGCCGCGCCGGTGATCGGCGCGAAGTCACGCAGGGGATCGAAGGTCAGGTCTTTGTACAGGCTGGGATTGATGGCGTTGGTGCTGACCGACCCCATCAGCAGCGTATAACCGTCCGGTGCCGCCTCGGCGACGAATGCGGCACCCACATTGCCGCCCGCGCCGGGTTTGTTCTCCACCACTACCGTGCCGTGCAGGCGCGGTGCAAGATGCTGGGCAACCGTGCGGGCAAGAATATCAGTGACGCTACCGGCCGCGAAGGGCACGATCATGCGTATTGGCCTATCAGGATACTGCGAAGTCTGGGCAAGTCCGCTGGCGGGGACTGCGATCAGGGTGGCGCATCCGAGCACAATGCGGACGAGAAACCACGGCTTCTTGATCAGGTCCATCACGATGTCTCCGGTAAGCTGCTTGTGGATGTTGAGGTCTCCACCAGCGTATCCCAAGCCGAACGCGACAGCGCGGCGATGAAGCGCGAGGCCGCGGCACGTCCCGGCTCACCGGTTGCCATCCTCTCGGGGACGTCGAAGGTATACGCGCATAGCAGATACAACGGAATGTCGCCCTGGAAGACGATACCCGTGTCGTGATGCATGCCGGGTCCAGTGCCATCCTTGTGGGCGACCTTTGCGATTTCGGGAAGCAGCGCTGGAATCTTTCCCCGCAACTGCTGGCCCCGCAGCGCCCGCAGCGCCATCGCACAATGCACGGGTTGGCAATCCAGCCGTCGCGCGGCATTCTCGTCTCGGCTGCCTAGGAGAACGGCCTCGAGCAGGTATGCTTGTTCGCGCGCGGTAGACACCGTATTGGCTGGCAGGTCCGCGGTCTGCAACGGCAGACCCATGCGATGCACGGTTCGCGCCATGCCGACGGACCGGCACCAGGCATTGATCCGATCCAGACCTAACAGGTCGACGATCGCGCCGGTACAGCCATTGTCACTCACCGCGATCATCAACACCATCGCGTCATGTAGCCGGAGAGTCGGCCCGGCGAACAGGAACTGCGTTATGCCGGAATGCGTGCCCTGATATTCGTGCGGAACGACGATGGGCTGTTCGAGCGAGTGCTCGCCGCGGGCGACGGCACTGAGCAAGGTCATCATGATCGCGACCTTCCGGGTGCTGCGCGTCGCCACCAGCCGTTCCGGATCATGTCCCCACTCACGGCCAGTAGCGAGATCCTTCAGATACCAGGACACCCCGAAGGGCTGCACCGCGGTAAGGCGATCCAGGGCGTAGGTAAGATTGGTCATGTGGAAATTCTACGCGCCGCCGATTCTGATTACTAATTTGATTTTTAGTGCCAATTCATATGTTTTACGACATAATCACTTTATGTCTTCGCCGCTCTATTCCCGCCAACTGCTCGCCTTCGTCACTGTCGCCGAGGAACTTCATTTCGGCCGGGCGGCGGAACGGCTGCATATGAGCCAACCTCCATTGAGCCAGCTTATACGCCGGTTCGAGAAGGAAGTGGGCACATCGCTGTTCTTGCGGACAACCCGCTCGGTCAAGCTCACTCCAGCGGGCCAGATACTTTTCGATTGTTCGCGAAACTTGATCGACCAAGGTAATGCCGTGTTGATCGGCATGCGCGAGGTTGCGACCGGCCAGCGCGGCACGCTGACCCTGGGGTTCACGAGCACAGCGGCCTTCGATGCGTTACCTCGCGCCATCTCCGCCTATCGCGAACGATATCCGAATGTACAGCTGCTGTTACATGAGCAGAAAACATCTAGCGAGTTATGGCAGGAACTGCTGGCGGGGCGGCTGGATGCCGCACTGCTGCGCCGCCAGGCTTCGATGAGCGACAGCGGCTTCCGCTTCATGTTAGTTGGGCGCGAACCCCTGGTTGTTGCTGTGCCAGCGCGTCACCGCATGGCGTCTTTTGCCAAGGTACGGCTGGCTGACCTTCGCGACGAGCCTTTCATTGCATTCGCGGAGCGCAAGTCACATTATTTCCACGCGTTGATCGGCGGATTATTCGAGCGCGCCGGCTTCAAGCCGCGAACCGTTACAGAGAGTGTGCTGCCGACCATGCTTTCGCTGGTGGAGGCGGGCGTGGGCATAGCGTTGGTGCCGGAATCCGCCGCAATGGTTCGGTGCGGCAAACTGGCCTTCAGACAATTGCGCGGCCCCCACACCGCCGCCGAACTTCACGTTGCCCTGCGGGCCGACGGAACCAATGCCGCCGCCGGCATGTTCGCAACGATCGCGGCTCAAGTCTGCAGACGGCGTGAAAATACACAAACGGAGTCAATTCGCTGACTGATAAAGGTTGGTCGCAAACGGAGTCAGTTCGCAGACTGATAAGAAAATCATGCAAAATTACAAAATGGGGTCAGATACTCCCACACCGGGAAGTCGCAGAAAAGTCGAACTCCCTCAGCCGATCGGGCAGGCGAGCATGCCACCTTGTCGTCGCCACTCGCCAAGTGGTCCTTCACAAATGCACCCGCGTCTGGGGCGTCTTACGGAGTTGGTGTTTGAGATTGTGGCTTTTGATAGTGTTTGGTCGGCTTCGATTCGCGGATCACCTTGCTATACGCTTCGACTCTGACGGTTCCGCAGTTCGCTTCTAGAAACGGCATCCAACGCTGAGAGACTACGTCACGTTTTATGACGTTGTTATGCGTGAATATTGTAGAAGATGACTGCGACAAGCGTGAGCTAGGTTTAGAAAGACCGTTGCCTCGACATACCCATAGTGAAAGGGGGCTACCGTCCATCCGTTTGCACTTGCGTTAAGGGCGACTTCTGCGTTCCACTCAGCATGAGTCCGGATCCCGTGAATGGTGACCAGCCCCTTGGTTCGTAATGTCTTCTCCACATAATGTCTTTGGATGTATGCTCTCCGCACCACCTCATATAGATCCTCATCCGGCTCCCAAGTGATATCCCAACATAACCCCTCACTTCGTCGAATTTGTACATCGACGACGCCGACGCGGTCTTCAAAGCGACTGGTCGACATTAGCTTCAGGAAGCTTGCAACCAGCTGGGGTTGATCACTGGATGCAAAAAAGATGTCGACTGAGTTTCCGCTTATATCCAGGCTTTCAATGCGTGGTGGAATTTGACTTGCTGATTTGAACAAGATGACACAGTCGATGTCGCGCGGCTCGGGTTTGTTGGTAACAAACGAGCCCCCGACTAGGACAGACGTTGCGCCATAGTGAGCAGCAAAGTCGAAAATGTTCAGAATTGTCTGACGATACTCTCGCCGATACGGGCTGCTCATGAAGTGCTGCAGAAACTGCTCTCCGGTGCAGCTGTAAACGCCAGTCGGTAGAAATCCCTCGTGATCGAAGGCAGGAAACATGCCTTGTAATTCCTTCTCTTGGTAAATTACGCTTCGGGCTACATCGAAGCCGCCGCTACCCGACATCGCAGGATGTTGTTGGTTCAGGCGGATATAGCTAGGTTATTGCGTCATGCACCTGAGTTGCAAGCTCACTCATAAGCGAGCGCTTGAATGGGTCAGCTCTGGCGCAGAGCTCACCAGGCCGCCGCTCAACGTGCCCACTTCA
Organism: Bradyrhizobium erythrophlei; assembly: GCF_900129425.1. NCBI lineage: Bacteria > Pseudomonadati > Pseudomonadota > Alphaproteobacteria > Hyphomicrobiales > Nitrobacteraceae > Bradyrhizobium > Bradyrhizobium erythrophlei. Next base: position 1,614,340 of record NZ_LT670817.1, read on the forward strand.
AAAAACGACAACTGTAATGCTAGTCGAACAGTCCAATGGGGCCGGGATGACCGTTCGCTATCAGTTGCCGCGCCCCCAATGAAACCCCGCCCGATGCGTCCCTCCCTCGTCTGGAGCCATTTGGCCTTATCTATCCCTCCCCACCCATTCAAGACGCACTATTAGTCTAGCCTACTACTACCTGATTCCTGTAGACTGTTATGGCAACGGCGCCTTGATTTTGGCTGCCAGCTTGATCGTGCGACTGGGAAAGGATCTGCGTGGCCAAATCAAATTCACCTACCATGGGCGACATGCTGCCAGATCTTCAGGCATTGGGCTTCAGTGAATACGAAGCGAGGGCGTACTTGACGCTTTATCGATCGCAGCCGGCGACGGCCTACGAGGTAAGTAAGCTTGCCGGGCTTCCGAAAGCTAATGTCTATTCAGTTCTGGACAGTCTTACAAAGAAAGAGGCTGTTCAGCCGATTTCCGAAAACCCCCTACGTTACGTCGTGGTGCCGCCGGCCGTGCTCTTCAACCGGATTGCACAGACTGTTACCAACCGATGCGCCAAATTAACGGAGACCGTGTCTCAACTTTCAAGCGGAGGGGACGATCATTACGTCTGGTCGCTAGCTGGCAGCGATGCGCTGTCGGAAAAGATCCGAGCGATGATCGACGGCGCGAAGTCGCATATCTGGGTCAAGGCGGACGAGAACCTTCTTATGCCCTACCGGGAAGCTTTGCGGAGCGCCGCGGATCGTGGCGTTGCTATTCTCATCATCCTGTTCGGCACGAAGCTTGAGGAATTTGATTTTGGCTATCCGTCCCGGACCTATCTGCACGAGGGCAACGGTATACCGGTCGGCATCGCGCATCAGCTTGTTACGCTAACAGTCGATTTCGAGGAAGCAGTCGTAGCCGAATTTCGTGCGCAAGCGCGCGGATCCTATACGCGCAACAGACCCGTGGTTAACCTTGCGGATTCGCTGTTGCGTCACGAAATTTACTTCGCGGAAATATTTGCCTTGTTTGGCGAGGCGATTCAGAAGGAGTTCGGGCCTGCGCTGCTCGAACTACGCAAGAAGTATCTGCCGACCGAACAAGTGAGAGCGCTCGAGCGCATGATCCGGTCAGGCGAAATGAATTTTCCGTTGGGCGCACGCGATAACGCGAACGCTTGATTGAGGCGAGCAATCCCGACGAAATCCGCCTGCAAAGACTACGCGAGAAACAATTTCTCCCGCCGTGCCGGTTGGCAGCGAGGCGTTATCGCCGCCGTCCGTAGAAAGCCAAATCCATCCATTGCCGCGATGTCCTTGTGCTTTAGATTATTGGCCACAGGCTTTGCGGGAAATATCGATGTCGGATCAGCATTTCGATGCTTTTGGAGATCGCTCAAGCGTCGTCCGGCCCCGGCAGGGCGACGAGGTAATATCGTCGCCTTCGAGGTTTCTCGCGCGATTTGGCACGGTGTTGTTCTGGGTCGTGGTCGCCCCCATCGTTATAATGCGGGTGTTGGTCCGGGTATGATTACCGCGACCGGCGCGGGGTTGCCGTCGCAGCTTTTGCGGATTGCGTCGATCTGAACCTAGTTTCGGTCCCGGAATTTCGCTTGATCAATTTCTCGAAGACGTCGGCGGCTGGAATGGACATTCGCCCCGGCACCTTCAATTGCCAAAGCGTCCTCTCGAGACGGATACCCGCGATTCCGATCATCTTCAGCCGTTGAAGGTTGACCTGGTCCTTGACCGCGGCGGCGGACACGATGGAGATTCCGAGGCCCGCCGCGACCAATTGCTTGATTGCTTCCGTACTGCCGATCTCGAGTGTCCGCGACGTCTGGATGGCGTGGAGCGAGAGCAGTTGAATGACGACTTCGCGCGACCCGGAGCCTGGCTCGCGGATCACCAGCAGTTCCTTTGTCAAACGTGCAGGATCAATCGGCTGATCCCTGCGACCGAATGGGTGAGACGGCGCCGTGATAAGCGTCATGACGTCGGTCTGCCACGGTTCCGAAATCAGTCCGTCATCCTCGATCGGTCCTTCCACCAGCGCGATCTCGATTTCGTGCTGGAGCATGAGGTCCGCGATGTCGCGCGTGTTCGCGCTGACGAGGTGGAGATCAATTCCGGGATGGGCTCGGTGGAATTCGCCGAGGTATTCGGGAAGCAAATAGGTCGCAATGGTGGTGCTGGCACCGATCCGGAGCGATCCGCTGTCCAGGCCGCGCAGTGATTTCAGTTCCTGTTCCGCCGCCCGTTCGGACGCAAAGATTGATTTGGCGCGCCAGCGCAAGCCCCTCCCGGGTGGGTTTGACGCCCTTGTGGGAGCGATCAAGCAGGCGGCAACCGAGCTGCAACTCGAAATCCCGCACACCCTTCGAGACCGCCGGCTGACTGAGCCGCAGCACGGCGGCGGCACGCGAAAAGCTGCCGGTTCCCGCCACCGTGGCAAACAATCTCAGCACCCAGATCGGGACGCTCGTCAAGTTGATCCGGGTGCTGCTTCTTGGCCCGGTCGTGATGGCGCTATCGGTCATTTCATGGCGCTACGCATTGCGCGGGGAGACTGGCTCGGCGACGCCAAAGCTCAATCTGCGCAATCTGGTCCCGTGGTTCATTCCGGGATTTCTGATCCTCGCGGCATTGCGATCCTTTGCATTTGTGCCGGAGAGCTGGGCGGCGCCGATCTCCCAAGCGGCGGCATTGCTGACGGTGCTCTCGATGGCGGCACTTGGGCTCGGTGTGGATCTTCGCGTCATTAGCCGGGTAGGGGGGCGGGTCACTGCCGCCGTAACCCTCTCGCTGATGGTGCTGCTCGGTCTGAGCATCGGCGTCGTGCACCTATTTCCCTAGAAGTTTCCTTTTCGTTGCTCGAGGGCTTGATCGCTGTGCCGGCCTCCGGCTCAGCAGGCTCTGCCGTGCTCGATCAACGTAGCTACCAACGTCGGCTTGACCGGCCTCGACTAATGGTATTAGTAGATACTACCAAATATTTCAGACCCTCCATTCATGAGCGGAGCCCTTACCCATGTCGTCGGTCGCCACCCCACAGCAGTCTGATGTTCTCACCGGCCTAACGATGCGATTTGCGGAGCATGTCGCCTCGCTCAAATTCGAAGACATCCCGAGCGACGTGGTCGCCAAGGCCAAGCTGATCATGCGGGACGGCGTCGGAAACGAAATTGCGGCGTCGGCGATCAGCGAGCCCGCCAACAAGGTCATCGACCTGATCAAGGAGTGGGGCGGCGCGCCGCAAAGCACGATCATCGGCCACGGCATCAAGGTGCCGACGCCAAACGCCGCGCTCGTCAATGCGATGATGGGCCACGGCATCGAACTCGACGACGCGCATGGCTCCGGCCTGATCAAGGCGGGCTCGGTTCTGGTGCCAGCCGCCTTTGCGATCGCCGAGATGTCCGGCGCTTCCGGCAAGGAAGTCATTGCCAGCGTGATCGCCGGTTACGACGTGGCGATACGCATCGCCAAGGCGATCAACCCCGGCCATCGGCAGCGGGGCTATCACACGACCGGTACGGTTTCCGCGATCGGCGCCGCGGCGATGGGCGCCAGGCTACTGGGTTGCGATGCCGAGAAGATCGCCTGGGCGATCGGCCTTGCCTGCATGCAATCAGCGGGCATTCAGTCCTATCTCGACGATCCCTGCATGGCGAAGCCGTTCAGCCCCGGCAAGTCGTCCTTCAATGGCGTAATGGCCGCAATCCTGGCCAGCCGCGGCTTCAGCGGTCCCAAGAAAGCACTGGAATCGCGCGAAGGGTTCCTCAACGCCTTCACCGACAGCGTCCGGCTGGATGATCTCAAGGACAACCTTGGCAAGCACTTCGCGATCATGGAAGTCGGCTTCAAGCCTCATGCCGCCTGCCGTTACGCGCACGGGCCGATCGATCTCGCGCAGGATGCGTTTGCACTCGACGGAGTCCGTCTCGACAATGTCGACCGCGTCACCGTTCACATGAGCGAATTGGCCATTCGTCAAGCCTCGAAACCGAAGGTGACCAACCTCAACGCGGCGATGGGCAGCACCCAGTTCAGCATCGCCCTGGCGCTCAGTTCGGGCAAGAACGGTCTCAAGGAATATTGGGATGGCTACAAGCAGGCCGCCGTTCACGAAGGAATGCAGAAGGTCGAGCTGCACAAGGAGCCCGACTACGGCCTCGGAGGCCGCCAGGCGCAGATCGATATCGCGCTCAAGAACGGCAAGGTCGTCACGCGCAGTTCGCTCGAGCCGAAGGGCGAGCCCACCAACCCCCTAACCGTGGATGAACTGGAGGCCAAATTCCTGGCCATGACCACGATGGTCATCGACGAAAAGCAGGCGCGTCGGATCAGTGATCTCATGATGTCGCTCGAAAATCAGCCCAAGGCCGATGTCGTTCCTCAAGCCGCAGTGGTGCAAAATGGGCCTTCGCTTCGCGCAGCCTGAAATCGCCCCAATGCAGGCTCCATCGCCGTCCGCGGACCGAAACGAGCAACTCGCGATCCGTTGCACGTTCATGCGCGGCGGATCGAGCCGGGGCGGCGTCTTTCTCGATAGCGACCTGCCGCAAGACAAGCAAGAACGGGATGCCGTGCTGCTGGCCGCCTACGGATCGCCAGACGATCGGCAGATCGATGGCATCGGCGGGGCTGACCCGCTGACCAGCAAGGCAGCCGTCGTCAGGTTGTCCGAACGCGAGGATGCCGATGTCGACTATACGTTTTACCAGGTCGGCATCGACAACGCGTCGGTTTCCACCGGCGGCAATTGCGGCAACATGCTTGCCGCGGTCGGCCCGTTCGCGATCCGCCGCGGCTTGATTCCCGCGGTAGAGCCCGAAACGGTGATTCGGATCTATACGACCAACACCAGGCAAGTCGTGACGGCCCGTATCCCGGTGCGGGACGGCGAGCCGCTCTGCGAAGGCGATTGCGCCATCGCCGGCGTGCCCGACACCGGCGCTGCCATACGTCTCGATTTCGGCAATTGTGCCGGTGCGGTCTCGGGCACATTGTTGCCGACCGGCCGCGCGCGCGATTCGATTTCGGTCGATGGCCAAAATATCGAGGTCTCGCTGATCGATGCGGCAACTCCGTTTGTCTTCGTGAACGCCGCCGACATTGGAGCCAGCGGCGTCGAATTGCCGGGTCAACTTCAGGCCAATGAGGCGTTGATGTCGCGTCTCGAACAGGTCCGCGGCTGGGCAGCAGTTGCGCTCGGCCTGGTCACGGATGCACGCATGGCCCGCGCCAAAAGCCCCAATATTCCGCGCGTCATCATGATCTCCCCCCCCCAGCGCTACGAAGCGGTAGGGGGGCGCGAAGTCGAGGCTTCGGAGGTGGATATTTGCGTTCGTCAATTGGCAATGCAGCGTCCGCACAAGGCGCTAGCGGTGACCGGCGCGGTCTGCACGGCGGTTGCCTGCTCGGTGGCCGATTCCGTCGTTGGGGCGGCAATCGGCAGGCCGTTGCAGAACGTTCGGCTCGGTCATCCCAGCGGGGTGCTGCGCGTGGCATCAAGGATCGTCACGGGGCCGGACGGCGCCCCCGCCATCGAGAGCGCGCAGATCGAACGGACCGCCCGGGTCATCATGGACGGTGCGGTCTATGTACGACGGCGAAAGATCGCCCAGCTTGCAGCATCGGCCAAGGCGGTATCGCAATGAACAAGATGGAACGGGAGCCGAGGAGTTTTGTGCCGCCGGAGCGCAGCGCCAAACCGCGGAAGCGCGGCATGACCGCCGTCATCGATTACGGTCCGGATGGATTTGGCTGGACCGGCGAACGAGGTGTGGCCGACCTGCTCGATTGCGCGGCCGACTACATCGATTTTGCGAAAATCTACGCGATGAACGCGCTGCTGCTGCCGAAGCCGGTGGTGCGGAAGATCGTCAAGCTCTATCGCGATGCCGGCGTCAACTGTTACTCGGGCGGAATTCTGTTCGAATACGCCTATCGGCACAATGAAGTCGACTTGTTCGGCGACCATCTGCTTTCCATCGGGTTCAATTCGCTCGAGATATCCGAGAACTACATCACGATGAACGACAACGAGCGGCTTTCTTTCATCGATCGTTTTCAGCGGCTCGGGCTGTCGGTGATCTACGAGTTCGGTCGAAAAAATCCCGAGCAAACCATGCGGATGGAAGAACTCGAAGCCCTGGTTACCACGCTAAGCAATCGCGGCGTCGATCATGTGATTGTCGAACAATCCGAAATCGACATGACCGCCAGCAAGGCGCCGGAGCAACTCAAGGCGCTGGCGGCTGCGCCGTGGTTCGAGCGCATCCTGATCGAAGCCGATCCCTACCGCTTCCCGAAGCAGCATGTCGGTTTGCTCCAGGATTTCGGCAAGGACGTCAATCTTGCCAACATCGCGCCAGGACAGGCGCTGCGCCTCGAGGGATTGCGACGCGGAATCGGACGCGCCGTCAATTATTCGATGCTGGCGGAAGAAGGAATTCAGGTGTGACCCGGCGCCAGTCCGGTTCATGAACACGCAGACAGTCTTGTCATCAAGAGGCGAATTCTCATGACCACTCGTGATCCCGATATCGATGTCATTGTCGTCGGAGCTGGAAATGCCGCGGCATGCGCCGCGATTTCCGCGCGCAATAACGGCGCCAGCGTGATGATGCTGGAAGCAGCGCCACGCGACGCGCGCGGCGGAAATTCGACCTACACCGCCGGCGCCATGCGATATGTCTTCAATGGCGTGGACGATGTATTGAGTGTCGTGCCGGACGTCAACCCGGATACGCTCGCCAATACCGATTTCGGAACCTATACCGAAGATCAATTCTTCGACGACATGTTTCGCGTCACGCAATTTCGCACCGATCCCGATCTTTGCGAATTATTGGTCAAGCGCAGCCTGCCGACGCTGCAATGGATGCGGCAGCAGGGCGTTCGCTTTCAGACCAGCCATGGCAGGCAGGCCTACAAGATCGATGGCCGCTTTCAGTTCTGGGGCGGTCTCAGTGTCGAAGTGTGGGGCGGCGGTCCAGGCCTGGTAGACATGCTGCTCGACTCCGCCGAGAAGAAGGGCATCCATATCCTGTACGAAACCGCGGCCGTCAGTCTGATTCGAGACAACAACGAAGTCATCGGGGTCAGGGTCCGTCACAATGGCGGCGAGCGCGACCTGCACTGCAAGGCCGTCATCCTTGCCTGCGGCGGCTTCGAGTCCAATGCTGAAATGCGGGCGCGGTATCTTGGGCCGAACTGGGATCTCGCCAAGGTCAGGGGTACCCGCTTCAACACCGGTGCAGGAATCCAGATGGCTCTCGCGGTGGGCGCGATGCCTTGCGGCCACTGGTCCGGCGCGCACGCTGTGGGCTGGGATCAAAACTCGCCCGCGTTTGGCGATCTCGCGGTCGGTGACGCGTTCCAGAAGCACAGCTATCCGTTCGGCATCATGATCAACGCGCGGGGCGAGAGATTCCTCGACGAAGGCGCCGATTTTCGTAACTACACCTACGCCAAATATGGTCGCGAGATTTTGGCACAGCCGGGTCAGTTCGCCTGGCAGGTATTCGATGCCAAGGTGGCGCATCTGTTGCGCGACGAATACCGCATTCGCCAAATTACCAAGGTATCGGACGACACCATCGAAGGATTGGCCAACAAGCTTGAAGGCGTCGATCGCGATAAATTCCTCAAGACGGTGGCCGCATTCAATGCCGCGGTGCGGACAAATGTGCCGTTCAATCCCAACGCCAAGGACGGCCGTGCCGCGGATACCTCCCCGCGCAAGTCGCACTGGGCCAACACGATCGATACCGGGCCTTTCGAAGCCTACGCCGTCACTTGCGGAGTGACTTTCACCTTTGGCGGTCTGAAGATCAGCCAGGACGGTCAGGTGCAGGACACGGCGGGACGTCCGATTCCCGGACTGTTTGCCGCAGGCGAACTGGTTGGCGGGCTATTCTATCACAACTATCCCGGTGGTACCGGACTGACCTCTGGCGCGGTTTTTGGAAAGATTGCCGGTGAGGGCGCAGCGGCCGCGATTGCCGAAACAAAGAGCCGGTCAGCGGCCTGAAGGTAACGCATTTTAGGGAGGTAACGTTATGGTTCATCTCGCGTCACAGACCGCTCGCCGGATCGGCATCGTCATCGCTTCCTGCGTCATGATGATGTCCGCGCATGCAGCGACCAAGGATCCGATAGAGATCAAGATCGGCCTTCAGACCACGCCCCCCGACGAGGTCTATCGTGTCAAGGATTGGGGCGCGAAATACAATCTCAAGGTCGATGAGGGTTCCTACAGCTCGGGCGCGGAAATTCTCAAGGCCTTCATCGCCGGCCAGATAGATGTTGGAAACGGCGGTTCGGGGCGCTTGGTCACCATGGCGGCGATGCAGCCCGATCTTTTCTACATTGTCGCCACGAATGAATATGGTGGCGATCGTTACGGTGTCGTTGTTGCCGCGAATTCGTCGATCAAGTCGGTCGCTGAGTTGAAAGGCAAGAAAATTGGGGTCGTCGCGGGCTCCGGCTGCTACAGCACATTCCGGGTTTACCTCGACAAGAACGGCATGAAGGAAAGCGATTTCCAGATGGTCAATATGAAGGTCGAGGATTTGCGCGCTGCCGTGCAGCAGGGCATTATAGACGCCGCCGTGCTTTGGGAGCCGCACGGCGCGATCGGCGAGAGCATGGGCGCGGTCAAGCGCATTCAATCGATGGGCGGGGTCAGCGTGGCGCCCAACCTGGTGCTGGTCAGCCGCAAGTTCGCCGACGAGCATCCCGAGGCCGTCGCGCGGTATATCGCGACCCTGATCGATGTCGGTCAATTCATCAAGTCGCAGCCGGAGAAGGCCGCCACCGAAGCTGCCGCCAATATTAGCAAGAGGGGCGTCACAATAGATCCGAAGGCGCTCGAACTTGCTTTGACGCGCACTAACGTGGACCCGAAGCTCAACGATACCATGACCGATGAACTCGTTCCGGTCGCGGCATCGATGAAGGCGGCAGGAAAGATTGGCGTCATGCCAGAGTTCAAGAAGCTCGTGCGGACTGATTTCTACGAACAGGCCATCAAGCTGTCATCGCAAACTAACTAGGGACGTATTCATGTCCGATGCCACTCTGGCCCGGACGGCTGCAGTGCGGACCGAGCGCCGCAATTCGAACCTTGCGGTTCATCGCGTCGCAGTGTCGATAGCGACCTTCATGCTGCCGATCATTGCCTTCCTGTTGATCTGGGAAGGCGCTGTTCGGGCCGGCTGGATCGAGGCGTCGATCCTGCCGTCGCCGTCGGCTATTGCGCAGCGTGCCTGGGTTCTGCTGAATCCGTCCAACCTGTCGCAAAGCCTGCTTCTGAGCCATATCGGAATCAGCCTGTGGCGCGCCTTGATCTCCTTTGTACTGGGATGCGTGGTGGCGATTCCGCTGGGATTTCTTCTCGGGCTGAACAAGACCGCCTACCAGATCGCATCTCCGCTGCTCAGCCTGTTGCTGCCGCTGCCGGCGGTGGCGTGGACCCCCATTTTCCTGGTCGCCTTCGGACAAGGCGACTTGACGATCATTGCCGTTTGTTTCCTCGGTGCTTTCTTTCCAATCCTCTACAGCACGATCCAGGGCGTGCGCGGCATCGGCCGTCACTCTTTGTGGGTGGTCCGCAGCATGGGCGCAAGCCGGCTGGACATCTTCCGGCGCGTGCTGTTGCCGGGGGCGCTACCGACGCTGATCGCCGGGCTCAAACTGGGCATGGCGCATTCCTGGCGTACCTTGGTGGCAGCGGAAATGCTGGCGGCGTTGACGCACGGCCTTGGCTTCATGATCTTCGCCGCACGTTCCTATATGGACGTGACGACGATGTTCGTCGGTATCGTGTGTCTCGCCATCATCGGCCTGCTGATCGAGCGCGTAGTGTTCGGTTCGCTGGAAGCCCTGACGGTCCGCCGCTGGTATGGCAGCGGAAAGATTGGATCGAGCCGATGAGCGTTGAAATCGCCGACATCCGTCTGGAGCGCCACGACCTCCCGCTGCGTTCATCGACGATCGCGGTTTCGATCGGTCGCGTCGCGATCATTGTCGTCCCGCTATTGGCCTGGGAGATTTGTTCGCGCCTCGGTTGGATCAACGGATTTCTGTTTCCGGCGCCGTCGCTGATCCTGCATAAATTGTGGGTGCAGTCCGGTCCCGGAGGAAATCCGCCCTACGCCATTCTCTGGCATGTCGCCTATAGCCTGTTGCGGTTGTTGTCCGGCGTCTTCCTGGCCGTCACGATCGGCACGCTGCTCGGCGTCGCGCTCGGGATGAGCCGGCATATGCGGCTGGTGTTTCAACCCATCATCAGCATCCTGATGCCGGTTCCGACACTGGCCTGGACGCCGGTGCTTCTGCTGATCATCGGCATCGACAACCGCACAACTATTCTCGTGGTGTTTCTCGCCGCCGTATTCGAGATGATCTACATCGTAGCAAGCGGCATCGAGATGATGAACGTCAAGATGCTCTGGGTTGCCCAATCGATGGGCGCGAGCAAGTGGCAGATTTTCTGGCGCGTCATCATTCCGGGCATTCTTCCCTATCTGATCACCGGGACGCGGCTCGGCACCGGCTATGCGTGGCGGGCGCTGATCGCGGCCGAAATGCTCGCGGCCAGTACGTACGGACTGGGCTTCATGATCTACGACGCCTCCGAATACATGAACATGGACGTCATCTATGGCGGCGTCGTGCTCATCGCGGTGTTGGGGTATCTTCTGGAAAATGTCGTGATCGGAAAAGTGGAAGCCGCGACGACTGAAAAATGGGGAGTTCTCAATGAGCGTTGATACGGCGCAGATTTTCCCGCTCCGCGGCGGCGCGGGTGCCAAGCCCAAGATCGTGGCCAAGGGCATTCAGAAGTACTTCGGCAGCATGCTTGCCATGGAGGACATCTCCTGCACGATCAACGAACGCGAATTCGTGGCGATCATCGGCCCAAGCGGCTGCGGAAAGTCGACGTTTCTTTATTTAATCGCGGGATTCGAAAAGGCGAGTCACGGAGAGCTTTTGATCAACGGCCTGCCGATCGAAGGGCCAGGCCCCGATCGAGGTGTCGTATTTCAGGAATTTGTGCTGTTTCCATGGCTCACGGTATTGCGCAACGTTACGCTCGGCCTTGATATCAAGGGGATGGTGCCCGAAGAAGCGGAGGAACGCGCCCGCAAGTGGATTCGGCTAACTGGCCTGTCAGGTTTTGAGCATGCTTATCCATCGACCCTGTCAGGAGGAATGAAACAGCGGGTCGCGATCGCGCGCGCGTTGACTTACGATCCCGAGATCCTCCTGCTCGACGAGCCGTTCGGGGCGCTCGACGTCCAGACCAAGAATTACATGATCCAGGATCTTCAAAACCTCTGGCTTGAGGCCAACCGCACCATCGTAATGATTACCCACAGCGTCTCAGAGGCAGTTCAACTGGCGGATCGGGTATTGATCTTGAGCTCGCGGCCATCGCGCGTTATCGCTGATGTGCCGATCAAACTGCCGCATCCCCGCGATCAGCGGGATCCGCTCCTTCGACGGCATGAAGATGAGATCACGGCTATCCTTTCGGCGGAGGTCGACAAGGCGATGAGCCTGGAACGTCAGGTCTCAGCGCGCATCTAACGGATGTCTGCTGACTTGCGGCCGCGACGGTCAACTCGAAGTGTTCGAGCAAAAGCAAGATGGCGCTCTCAAAATTACGATGCGCCAACGTCATTTGAGAACGTTCGATTCGGACGAATATGAGGGGTTCCATCTAGGGATTTTAGGTGCGCACTTATTGGCGGCAGCAGGGCGGTTGCTGCAGCGGAAAGCTAATCCTATCCCCATATGCAACGCTTTCTGCCGAAGTGCTCCGACCGTGCGCTTAGTAAGCTTTGCCATTTTGACTAAACGGGCCGACATACCTGCAAACAGCCTGTAGAGATCGTTTGAGCCGGTTACCTGACCACGCAATCGGCGCTGTGGCCGGTCCGCCTGGCCATGGTGCTCGTCGCCGTGGCTCGAAGCCGACCGACTGTCCTTTCATACAATTTCGGTTCTTCGTCAAAATCTGCGTTGCTCGTGGATCCTGTGAACGCCCTTGGTAACTATCGTATTTTCCGTAGAGCGGTGAAATCGACATAGGCCCGCAAATATCTCCAAAATATTCTCGTCAATGAGGGTGAACCTCCGCCCTTCGAAGGGTACTGGCGCGAATGGTATCTATGGCCACTCGGATCGAATTCATCAAATGTGCAATGGAGGGTTTCATGATTTCAGGCGCTAGCCAATGGTCTAAGGCGGGCGACGATGCGACCAAAGAGGCCTTTCACGTGAGCGAGCTTGGGCTGCTCGGCGAGGTGCTGCACTGCAAGCACCTAGCGGGCGGCTTCAGCGCTGTGCAGGTTGCAAGCGTTCTACAGGGCAGGATAGAGCTTTTCGAGAAGACTGCTGATCGAATGACAATTTTTCGAAACGTTGACGAGCTTATTCGCGCTGGCTGGACAATTGATTGAGCAAAACCGGCCGTCCTCAAACCAACGTAACGCAACGTTCTAGGAAAAAATGATGATTGTCGAGACGGAAGCCCCAAGAGGACAGCCGTGCGTGGGCATCTATTGGGGGGTAACGGATCGGTCAGGTAAGAAATCGATTGTCGTCGATGTCAGCCTCCTTGCAGAGGCAGAGCCCTACGGGGATTTTCTTACTCATTCGAGGGGGCACTATGAGGTATGGGAGGCGTGGCGCCGCCTTGGAACGACCGGCCTTGCAAGACGCGGACTTCCGGATGTCTTCCGGATGCATGAATACGAGGAGTTTCCGAGAGGGAGGGTCGTATACGATGGAGAACATAAGAGATTTGTCATTTACGCAGATCGCAGGCTCCAGACCGCGGCCTTCATTGCGGAGATCGTTGGTGCATTTCATCTTCAGACCGAATCGTACATCATTCAATCCGATTCGCATTACCGCAGCAGTTGGTCATGATGTTCAAGGCTGAGGTAACAAGCGCGTATCAGCCGCTTTCAAGCTAGCGCCCGCAATTCAGAAAGACGACGGCGCGGTGCAACAGCGAGCGGCCGCAGGTATTGGGAAGCATTGAAACCATCGGCGAAAGCCAGAAAGAGCAGAAATGGACGAGAATATTGCGATCCTTCATCAAGCAATAAAATCCGCAATAATGTTATATGCACAGATGGCGCGAACCTCGGAGCCACCTCCCGAATCCTTCATACGGGATTTATGCGCAGTTGAACTTCATCGAAACAATTTTTGGGCGGTCCGGATCGAGATGCCGGCGCGAGATTGCGCAGCTTGGGGAATTGATCGGGCTAAGCTTCAGCATCTTAGTCGAAATTTCTTAATCGACATGGCCTGCTTTCGCGAACACGGAGGCAAATCGTCGGACCTGTTAATGCTCGTCGAGTTCAAACTTTGGACCAACAGAGACACCGTTGCAAAAGACGTGGCGCGGCTTAACGAGCTGATTTCTCTGTTGCCGGATAATCAAGGTGTAATGGGTTACGTAGTTAGCGTGCCTCACTACGAGAATGCCGCGAAGGTGCGGGAAGCGCTGGAAGACTTCGCTGAACATTTCATGCTGAGCCGCGAGGTTGCAGCCAGCGGAGAACCGTTCCCAACAGGCGCCGATATATTGGGACCAAGTGCAGGCATAGCGATAATCGACGTGAGAAATCATCATCGTTCATGAATTAGCGTGTAGTCCGTCGGGCGGGTTAACCGAGCTACTCTTGATGCGTAGCAACCGAAGCGAGGTTGGCCAGCAGCAAGTAGTCCTGCCACTGAGTCAAAAGCTTCCCTAGATCACTTCTGATTCCTAGGCTGATTAAGAGGTCGTGCGTACGATTGTTAGCCTGAGAAGGTGTGAAATAGGGAAGGATGGGGAAATGATAGGTTTTCTCCCCCCACGCGCTGAGATCGACGGCAAGCAAGTCGATTGTGAAGCAGTACTGGACGCCCTTGACTGTTCTCAGCTCGGCCGCTCGCTTATAGCAATCAGCAACACTGAATGACATCCCGGCCATACCGGCAGATTTGAAGCGCTTGTAAAAATTCGCGACACCGTGCTGCGCAATTTCATAGCTGCCGGTTTCGGTCGAGAGCGCGGGACCGATTGCTCGCTGTCCTAAAATGGTTGCTTCGTAGCTATACACGTCAATGCCAATACGAAGAGCATCGCGGGTCGAAAGCCATTGCACTTCGTCGGGTCCTGGCGTGGTTATGTAGCGTATAGCATCAAGGTCCAGCCCAATATTAGTTAGGTAAGCAGCGAGACAAATTGCGCGTTGCATCGCCGTCGCTATCATCAATCGTCGCGCGATTTTGACCGACTGACACCCCACGTCACCGTGTGCCTGTCGTAAATCAAATCCGGACATATTGGTGGTGTAGCCCGCCGAGAATTGGGCGGCAAAGAATGTGCCCGGCTAGTTCGACGGCGCGGGAGATCGGCGCATCTTTCTCCAAAGACAAATGCGTCCGTATCTCGTTGTGATAACTCATGTACGACAGCAGGATGTGACGGAGGTGGCGCTCGCTGAACACAACGACGTGGTCAAGGCATTCCCTGCGGATCGAGCCGATCAGCCTTTCAGCATATCCATTTTGCCAAGGGGAGCGCGGCGACGTCGGTCGATCGCGAATGCCCATTGATCGAAGCCTTCGGATGAAGACCTCACCATAGGCCCCGTCCCGGTCACGAATGAGATAGCGGGGAGCTTGTTCCCAGCCGCAGGCTTCCGTGATCTGATTTGCGATCCAATCTGCGGTCGGATGCGCTGTGACGCCAAACCATAAAATCTGCCGTCGACCATGCCCCACAATCAACAAGCCGTAGAGCAGACGAAACGAGATTGTCGGTACGACGAACAGATCCATCGCGGCGATGCCGTCGGCATGATTGCGAAGGAACGTCCTCCAGCCTTGGGATGGCGGCTCTCTTCGCTTGGCCATGTACTTGGCCACGCTGGTCTGCCCGATATCGATGCCGAGTTTGAGGAGTTCTCCATGGATCCGCGGCGCTCCCCACAGAGGATTGGCAATGCTCATCTCGCGGATAAGCTTGCGTATCTCAGGCGCTACAGTTGGCCGGCCCCCACGGCGCCGCGACTTCCACCGCCAGTAGGATCTGAACCCGGCGCGGTGCCATTTAATCACGGTCTCCGGCTTCACGATCGCCAAGGCGTTCAGCACCTTCGGAGCCAAACGATACAAGCCGGCGAATATCAGACGGTCCAGCATCCCGAACGTCGGCCGTTTCGGCGATTTCTGCCGCAACACGTTAAGCTGATGACGCAGAATCATGTTTTCAGCCTCAAGCGAGACCCGCGACCGGAACGCTCCGACCAACGCCAACCAAATTAGGCTACAGACCTCTCGCATAAGGCAGGAGCATCGCCCGATTCGATATCAGTTGCCAGCAAGATTGAGTTTCCGACAGGGACAGCGGCCTGGAGGCCGCTGATGCGCTGCTGATAAGTCTCGCGCTTGAAATCGCGCTCCGACTGACGCTGCGCGAATATCGACGCCTGCAGCAACTGGTTTGGATCGGTGCCTGTGGAGGCGAACGGGCTTCCCGTAGCTTCTGCCTGCATGCGCGAGACTTCCGCCTGCAACGTTGAAACCAGCGCTTCCGACGCGCCGACATCCGCCGCCGCGAAGGTCGGATCGAGCCGCGCGAGCACGTCGCCGGTATGCACGCTTTGCGCCTCGGTCACGTCGATCGAACGGACAACCGAGGTTTCGAGCGGTTGCACGACCAGCAAGGGCACCCTGGAGACCACCTTTCCCTGAGCAGTCACAACCCGGTCGATCGGGATCAGCCCCATCGCCATGACGCAAGCGACGAACATGCTGGAGATGATCCAGATCGTGCCGCGCGCCGTGCGGGGAACTGGGGCGGCGGCGAGAGATTGAGATGGCGACTGGAATTCCAGGATCGCCGGAAGCGTCGGATCGTTCGCGCGGTTTGCGCGGCTAACTGGCCTTTGCATGACGCGGCCCTTGATTCCCGAGATGGCGATTCTGTTGGGTCCAGAGTTGCCGGTAGATGCCGCAGCGTTCGAGAAGCAAACGGTGCGGCGCGATGTCGACGGCCTTGCCGTTTTCCAGGACGAGGATCTGGTCACAGTCGATCAAGGACGACAGGCGGTGCGAAACAACGATCATCGTCCTGCCGTGCGCGATGCGAAGCAAATTGGCGTTCAGCACCGCCTCGCTCTCCGGATCGAGCGCGCTCATTGCCTCGTCGAGGATCAGGATGCGCGGATCGGTGATCAGGGCGCGTGCGATCGCCAACCGCTGCCGCTGTCCACCCGAGAGGTTCGGCGAACCTTCTTCGATCAGCGTCTCGTAGCCATTCGGCATGCGCTCGATGAATTCCTCGGCGCCGGCGAGGCGCGCCGCGCGCACGGCATCGTTCAGCGTGAGCCCGGGACGACCCGCGATGATGTTTTCGCAAATCGAGCCGCGGAACAGGAAATTCTCCTGCAGCACCACGCCGAAACTCTGGCGCAGATGCCGTAGATTGATCTCGCGCACGTCGTTGCCATCGATCTTCAGGAAGCCGCTATAGTCCCGGTTGATCCCTTGCAACAGCCGCGTCAACGTCGACTTTCCGGACCCGCTGCGCCCAACTATGCCCAGCATCGTGCCCGCGGGCACCGCAAAGGTGACGCGTTCGAGCGCGGGAATTTTCGTGCTGCCGTAGGTGAAGCTGACGTCGTCGAAGGCGATCGCGCCGGAGAGTTGCGGACGCAGTCCGCGGGAAAGAGTACCGTATTCCAGCGGGCGGTTCAGCACCGACGCGGCCTCGCTGATCGCGGCGCCGACCTCCTCGTAATTCTCGATCAGGCGCGCCAGCCCCGCGAGCGGCTGCGCGACGCGCATGCTGAGCATCATAAAGGCGAACAGCGCCCCGACGGCGTAGCCGGATTTGTCGGTCATCGCGAGATAGGCGCCGACCAGCACGATACCGATCGACATGAATCGCTCGATCGGATTGACGATCGTTTGCGGCCAGTTTGCCAGTTTCCCGAAGGCCAGCCGCGCCTTTCCGGCCTCGGCAACGCGCGTATCCCACAGCATCCGGCGCTGCGGCTCGAGCGCGAGGGATTTCACGGTCTTGATCCCGAAGATAGTCTCGCCCAGTGCCGCGGCCTTTTCGGATTCGGCGACAATGACTTTGGCAAATACACGCTGCAGCGGACGCAGATAGGCCAACACGACCAGCACGATCAGGGCCGAACAAGCGAGGACCACAAAGGCCAGCGTGGAATTGAGATAGAACAGGAACGGGAGCAGCACGGTCAGCGTCATCATGTCGAGGAACGTCGTCAGCAGCTTTCCCGTCAGGAATTCACGGACTTTGTAGACCTGCGCGATCTTATGCATCGTCTCCCCGGCCGGGTGACGCTCGAAATAGTCGAGCGGCAGCCGCAGCAGACGGTTGAAGACGTGCAAGTTCAGCTTCGCATCCAGCCGCGCGCCGACGACCATCACGATCAGCCGGCGGGCGTAGCCAAGGACCGCCTCATAAACGGTCGCGATCGCAAGGATGGTGGCGAGGAGCACCAGGGTCGAGTAGCTATGGTGCGTCAGCACCTTGTCGACCACCGTCATCACCAACAACGGCGGGAAGATCGTCAGGAAGCTCAGCGTTAGCGAGGCAAACCCGATGTCTCGCAGCGACGGCTTCTCCTGCAACACGAGGCCGGACAGCCAGCTCAGGGTGAACGGTGCGTCCGTCTCCGTTTGCCCGCGCTGGGCACGCAGCAGCACCGCCTCACCTGACCAGACCCTCTCCAGGCGCAACTCGTCCACTGCCAAGGCTATCTCGCTTGCCAGCGCGTGGGGATCCCGAAGGAAAACCACATGGCGGTCAGCATCCGCCCCCACCATCAGGGTCGCGCTCCCGTCGGTGAGCAGCAGCACCACCGGCCCGGTGTCGACGCAGTGCATAAGCTGGCGCCAGTGCAACCGCACCGCCCGCGCCCACATGCCGGCGCTCTGTGCCCATTCGGAGAGCGAGGCCGCTGAAGGGATGTCTTGCGCACCCGTGGAGACGAGCTCGCCTGGATCCAACTCGATGCCGTGGAACCTGGCCGCGACCATCACCGCCTGCACGCGCGGATGGATCACGTCACCGTTGGTTTGGCGCCCACTGCCGGCATCAGTCGGGAACGTAGGCTGATAGCGCTGCGTCAGCGAACCGAGACGCTGTCCGATCGACATGTCCACGACGGCGTCTCCTCAAAGGAGCTTCCGAAAAAAGCATACCTGCCGTTCTGGGCTACGAAATGCGGCGCCGTCATTACCTATGACGTGTAGCGGGGCGGAGGGCGGCGCGCGTCATCCGCCCTTCCGAAGTTGCGGGTCCCGTCGTTTCGCGGTCGAGCGGCCCCAAGAGCAGCGGCCCGACAGTTCTGGAACCTCACCCATGCATTGAATGCGACCCTGTCATAGATCCTGCCATAGGATTTGTCAGGGTATCTGTCATAGATCCCACCATCGATCCTGTCATAGATCCCGTCCCAGGAGTTGTCATAGCTCCCGTCATGGCACCTGATCCCGTCATAGACCCTGTCATCGAATTCGACCCTGTCATCGACATGGCCGAATTATTGGATTCTGGAATCGCCGCCAAGCTGCCAAAGAGACCGTGCGCCTCGTTCTTCACTCCTGCGGTGAAGTAGATCTTGTTCGGATCGGTGCCGGCATTGCCACTGCCGGGAACAAGCGACCAGAGATCAAAGATGGTGATCGGGGCACCGTTGGCGTCTTCCAACTTGCCCAGGAAATGATCGTTCTTCGGATTGAAGACATTGATGGTGCCGTCGCCGAAATTTCCGACCAGAAGATCGTTGGCGAACTCGCCAAATCCCGCGGGTGCAATCGCAAGCCCCCAGGGAGAATCGAGCACCCCGCCGGACGCCACCCTGTCCAGCATATGGCCTTGCAGGTCGAACTCATCCACGAAGCCGTGGCCGACACCGGGGACGTCATCGTGTTTGGTGGGATCTTGCAGCGCGAACGTGACGAACAGGTGGTTGTCAAGAACCTGCACGTTGAAGGGCGCGTAGCCGGCCGGCACGTTCGGATCGGTAAAGCTATTCACCTGATTGAAGTTCTGGTCGAACACATCGACCGTTCCATTCCGGAAGTTTGCTGCGTATAGGAAAGTGCCATCGTCGGTCTGCGCAATCGTGAGACCCTTGTAGACGGCTCCGGTGCCGCCCTGTGAGTTATCGACGGCCAGGACGGAACTGGCGGGGTCCACGGTCGGACTCCAGCCGGAAATGGTGCCGTCCTCGGTTGCAAAAATGAAGACGGACGATCCCGTATGGCCGCCGCTGGTGACGTTGAACCCGGTTCCCGCGATATTGAACACGTCTCCGGTCGGGCTTGACGGCGAGGTCTGCCCTGGAGGCGCCGCGATCGTGATTGCGGGAAACCCACCGACCTTCACCAGGGTTCCGTCACCGTTATAGACCGTCGTCACGCCCGCGCCGTTGTCCGACACCCAGAAAGGACTGGTCGCGCTGTGAGTTAAGCCCCAGGGATTGATGAGATTTGGATCGATTGTCACTGCAGGAACAACGAAGCCATCCGAGACCAAATTGGTCTGCAGAAAGGTTGTTTCCTCCTCGGCGCGATGATGATGACGCTCAGTCTGTGCATCCATGGGTTTCCTCCTTAGCTTGGGTTTCCTCCTTACCTTGGCCCGCTTGTCTCTTGGCGACGTGCTCGACACCACGAATACCTGGGCGCTTGCCCATTCGCAGGTAACAGCGTTGCTTGAAAAGAAGTGCCGCACGTCCCGGGGAGCACGGATAATCAGACAGTGTCCCTTGGGATATCGCGGGTCTCAAGTGACTTTTTTGTTGGTTTCTTCACGTTTGTTATCACGTTTGTTAGTCTTTTCACGATCGGGTGAGACTTTGGCGCGGCTAGTCTAGCACTCCAGCGTCCTACATCGCCCAGCCAGGCATGGAGGAACAAGGTGTTCTTGTCGCGGGCGTGGACGGCATCGCCATCGAACTTGTTGTACCAGATGTACTGCAGGCCCACGCGCGCGTTGAACCATGGCTATGCGATGGTAATCGGCCGGCCCAGCTTGTGGATAGCTGAAGATTTTGGGTGCTGCGCTTCAGGCTGATGGTGAAAACGAGGTCCGTGGTGACGGCCTCAAGCATCATGACAGCGCTGACAGCGATCCGATCACACGCAAGATTTTGTTATCGCATCTTCGTCATCGGTGGCTGCTGAACCTTGAACGCGCCCAGTCGGCGAGGTGGAATAAGTGTAGGCGCCATCGAACATCGTTCGCACAGCGGGGTTTTTGGGAACTCAGTTCCCGATTGACAAACGGCCGCAGCTTTGGCTGTAGCCGTCGCATGGGGAAGCGATCTCCCCACGAGGCGACATGCTAAAGAATCGCGTCCGGTTTTCCACCAAGGACGCGTCATGTCAGCAATTTACTCGATAACCCCCGATAAACTTTCACGCTTGACCGGCACGGCTGCGTGCCCCGTTCTCGTTGACGTCCGGACCGACGAAGACTTCGAAGCTGATCCCCACTTCATTCCGGGCGCGGTGCGGCGGAGTCATACCGATGTCGCGGAATGGGCGCCGAGCCTTTGCGGACGAACGGTCGTCGTGATCTGAGAAGGGGAGAAGGGTTGGAGCGACCGTTCGCCCTGGCGGGCACAGTGAGTTCGCTGAGTAAGGAAAGGACCGGTCGCCGCGAGAACCGTGGGGAGCGCAGATGTTTGGGTATGTGAGCGAGCCGCCGGGTAAACGGTTCAGCGATTCCAGGTCAAAACAGATTGCGGCCGGGGTCATCGTTGGCATTTGCACGGTCGGATGGGCGGCACCCGCCTTGGCCTATCGTCCATTCGATGGAACAGACGCGGCAGTCGCCGATTTGGGCGAGGTCGAAATCGAATTCCAGCCAGCAGGTGCTATTAGCGCCGGGGCGACAAAGCCGCTTTCCGAAGCCGTCTTTAACTATGGCTTTGCGGATAGATGGGAGCTGGTCCTGCAAGGTACGGCACAGGTGCTGCCCGAGGCGGCTGGTCCACTCAGCGTCTCCAATGGTGCGTTCTTGAAATACGTATTGGTGCCTGGCGTTCTCCAGGGAAAGCAGGGACCGAGTGTTGCCACAGAATTCGGCCCGCTACTGCCGCCGGCCGGCGGCTCAGGTGTAGGATTCAGCTGGACCGGCATCGTGTCGCAACGGTGGGAATGGGGAACTATCCACCTGAATACAGCGACGAACCTCACACCCGACCAGCATGGCGAGCTCTTCTTCGATGCCATCATCGAGGGACCGAACCAGTGGAAGGTCCGACCGGTTTTTGAATTCTATTCCGACAGTGTCATCAACCAACAGCAGACATATTCAGCTCTGGCTGGGGCTATCTGGCAGGTGAACGACAAGCTCAGCTTTGATGCTGCGTTTCGCCATGCGCTGGTCAACGGACACGCCGTGAACGAGATCCGTGCCGGACTAACGTTCGCGTTCAAGGTCGAAAAGGACGCAACATCCGCCAAGCCAGGTGTGACTTTTGGTAATTGGGGCCTTTCGCGATGACCATTCGCGACGACTGCTTAGGATTATTTTGGTCGATTTTGGCATGTCCGCCGCGTGTCCGGCAGGGTAATCTCGGAAATGCCCGGTTCGTTGTTGATGGGTGTCACCTGAGGCGTGATTCAAGCTCCTAAAACCGAGCCTGAATCATACTCGTTGTCATTGTTGGCGGGGACAACTGCGGAACTTCGAGCGCGTTATAGATGGCATCAACACCACTAGGCTCGCTTGTCCCCTCAACGTAACACTTCAGTAAAGCCTGCTCATCTGCTGGCAAAAGGCGAACGATAGTCGCGTTCATTATAGCGTTCCACTGTTACTGAGGAGGGCTGACAGTTCGCACGACCTGTTTTGTTGCCGAAGGCCGCATCCCCTTGCGGGTAACCACCTTGCCTAGGTACGGCAGGTTGGCGAGGGCGTCAGCCCCACTCTTAATGCTCCAAGCACAGTAGCTGACACCCGTCGAACGTCAAGAATGTATTCGACCGCGCGACCGAGTTAGGAGCGCGCGTCGCGCGTGAGCCTGGGCCGGCCCCCGCGTGAACCCGGGGTGCCGGGGGTGGGTGAGGGGCCGATTTCGAGAGTCGGTCCAAACCAAAAGCCCCCACCATGTATCGCCCACCAAATCGACCAAACACTGATGCCACATTCAACTATGTGAAGCCGGGTGGGTGAGGGCATTTGGTAGCACTGCCCAATGTCCGTTATTGGGTGAACAGCAAAAGACATATGCTCAATTCGAGTTCTTCCGGTTTTGGACCCAACTGAGACATGGGCACGGGTGCTTCTGTCCCGCGTCTTACATTTAGGACCATGGCGGCTCTTCGCTCGCCCCGGCTGCCTCGTGGTGGATCGTGACACCCGCCGAACGCAACCCGGTCAGCAATACAGTTCTTACAGAGGCAGGATCAAATCCAATATCCTTGGCGTTTGGCGGATGTGCCTCGCTGTCCTTCAATCGGAGCGCCAAGTGCAATTGCTCGCAAAGGTGCTGAACGACGAGATTGACCTGATCGTCAGTCATGATTGGCTTCTCCTGCGACCATTTTGCTATCCAACTAGGTAGCATACGCGAAACTAGGGCGATACGCGATTGGCCGCCCCAAGGATCAACCCCACGCGATTGCCCATGGGCGGGCTCTTCACGATTGGGCATTCGAACATGCCCGGTAGATTGGGTAACCGCTCGGCTCGCCCGGTGATCGGCAGAGAGGTCACCCCGTGGCGGATGTCGGCTGTTGGCACCAAACAGACATGACGCAGCAGCGCCCGCATGTCCGTTGTTGAGGGATGAACGGACTAAGCTCAGACGTGACCCAACTTCCGTTTTTGACAACTCGGACATTGGCGCGGTCGAAGGCACATCCGGTTATCAAAGGAATAGCCCCATGACCAGAAACAGCGCCCACGCCGTCGAATTTGTCCGCGACGGTGGATGAGAACCGCTGTGAAAGTTCTCGCAGATCTGCGGTCAGGACGTTGATGGCAAAATATTTGGTGTCGCGCGAATGCCGCTAGGCTCGAGCTCGTAACGATGGCGACGCCTGTCGCAAACGCCGCCAAACTTCTACGAAATTCACGCGCATCGGACATCGGCGCCATTCGGATTTGCTAAGCGACGCCCCGCAACGACCGGCTGGCTTGGCGCTGCCGAACCTGAGGCATCACCCGCTCCGCCAGCAGGCGCATCGAGTTCGTCACGTCGGCGGGCGCCATGTTGCCAAAGTTTTGCATGGTCATGACGTGATCCACGCCCATGTCGGCGAGCGCGCAAAGCCTCTTCGTGACGGTCTCGACCGACCCAAAAAGATGAATGCCGCTTCGGAGAATATCGTCATAGACCATTTTCTTCGCATACAGCCGGGTCTCGACATAGAGGTTAAACGGTCCGCTCGCCTCCTTGCGTGCCGCGGCGTCGGTCTCGGCGACATGGGTATGGAGGCATACGACGTTGTCACCAAGCGCTTGCGGAAGAGCGAAGGATTCGTTGCCAGCATCGGTTCGGCCGCGGCGATATTCCGACACCAGCGAACCGATTTCGTCGACATGATCGAGCGAGCCGTATGGCACCGTCAAAAGTCCTCGTCCCTGCAAGCCGACGTGGTAGGCGGCCTCCTTGCGGAGAATGGCCACGTAAAGCGGCACCGGCCTCTGGATCGGCTCGACATTCAATTTCACCGCGTCCAGGCGGCTAAACTTGGCGTGGCAGGTCACCCTTTCGCCAGCCAGAAGCCGCTCGACGATCGCAAGGCACTCGTCGAAACGATCGCGTTTTTCAGCGGGGTCGACATCGAATCCTTCGAACTCATGTTTGAGATAGCCGGAGCCGGCGCCGAGCACGAAACGGCCATCGCTAAGGATATCCGCCATCGCAAAAATCTCGGCCGCCGTTCGCGGATTGTGAAACGTAAGGATCGAGATTGCCGTTCCGAGTCTGATGCGTGTCGTCCGTTGGGCAATCGCGCAGAGCAAAGCGGTGGGATTCGGAACTACGCCATAGGGATGGAAATGGTGCTCCGCGGAAAAGAACGCGGCATATCCCAGGTCTTCTGCAAGGATGGCTTGATCGATCACTTGCTTGTAGAGCTGGGGGACGGTGCGGGCGCCATCGGGATAATGGTCCTGGACGGAAAACAGCGAGAGCTTCAAGGCGGCCTCCCAGATTTATGAATTACGTAATAAAGCATGTGTCGTTAGTCGCATGCTCTAAAACCATGAACCGGGTGGTGAAGGTACAGACAAAAGTGTCGAAACGAATTTGCCAGCGCTGCGTGAGCCGCGCAGGAGGGCAATGTCTTCCAGTGTCAGGCCAAAGCTTAAAAGCTGCTCGTTATTGATTTTGCTGAGCCAGCGCCGTATGAGTTGCCTCGCCGGATCATCTTGGGCCTGAACGAGTCTTCGCACCAGGCTCGACCGGGCTTTTCGCTGGCTCGCGATCAGGCTGTTCGGCAGGAACTGCCTTGCCTGGCTCTCTGAGTTTTCCGGCCGCCCGTCAGTTTGTGATCGGTCCGAACTAATTTGTTCGTGCTGCTCCATCTGGAGAGGCTTGGTATGCGAATTGTCGAGTTGATCCGTTGGACGAGACATATCGAACTTCCATTAGCGCTCGTTTGACCCTTGGCGTGCAAGCCTGGTCGCACCACCGCACACGGCCGGCTTTCGAGGCTCAGTAAGCTCCGAGAATATTGCAGCGCGATTGCCGTACCGGATTAACGCGTTACGTCTGTAACGAGAGATGCTCGCGACTGGCGTCGCAGACGTCATTCTTGAAGAGCGTCCGAAGTTGCACCAAACGGACATGCCGACGCTATTGAGCGATGTCCGTTGTTGGGGCCAAAGCGGAAGACATCTGCTCGCAGCGAGTATTTCGCATTTTGACCCACAACGGACGAGGCGGAAAACGCCAAGCTCAAAAATAGAGTGAGAGGAGTTGATCTTTGGGAGCAGCCGCGGGGCGCGTGTTGCTGACTGGCGGGCTGAGGCGCTAGAAGTGACACAGCCGAGCATCGGGGGAGCCAAAATTGGTCTTCCACATTCAATCCTTGGCGCGTCGTCATCGTCGTGCACGTCTCGCGATCTTCGTTTTTCCCTGCGTTTTCTTGGCGTGGCTTTTCGCTACTCTTCCGTCGCTCTATGCGCGTGTTAGATTGGACCGGTCTTTTCCAGCGTTGAGTCGATACGAATTCGAGAAGACGCCTGATGTCGCTTTGGTTGGAAGCTCAATGACATTCAGGTTGTTCGAAGGTTATTTTCTCAAAACACGACCTCGAAATATCGCGATCGGCGGCGGTTCTGCGCTGACCGATCTCGCCATTGTTGCAAGTTATCAAAAATTGCCGCGCCTGTTGCTTGTCGAAACAAACATTCTGTCTCGGCCAGTAGACGAAGTTCTGGTGCAGCAATTCGGAAAGAATGACGCCGAGCCATATCAATGGTTTCGACCGATAAGGGCGATCATTTCGTTTGTGTACTACTGGATAAAATACAAATCGGAAGCGGGAAATGTCGACCAACTGCCGAGGGACAAGCCGTCTGATTACGACATCTCTGCTTCTGTTGCCACCACGCGCGAAGAATTCAGCAGTAACAAGTTGGATGACGCGATGGTCCGAAATGCGGAAACTTTAAAACGGCTAGTGGAGAATTTGGAAGGTCGAGGATGCCAAATCCTTTTTTACGAATTGCCCTATCCCGATGCACTAGGCGATACTCACTACGCTGTAATGGCTAGGTCTCTTGTGCACGCAACTTTCCCTGATGCAAACCAGTGGCCACGATTGGATTTTCACGAGCAGCAGCTTCGATGGGTTGACGCCACGCACATGGACGAGCGGTCTGCGATTATAACCGCCCAAGAAGTTGAAAGGCTGGTGCAGTCAGTCAAATAAACCGCACAATCGTTTTTTATCCGATGATGGCAGCACTTTTCGGACATGGCTGATGTGGCCGACAATGTCCGGTGTTGGGGGATATTGTTGCAAAAGTCACAAATGGCGCAGCGGCTAATTTTCCGCCAAAGAACGAAACAAGCGACAATCGTCGATCAATAGGGCTTCAAACGCGCTACCAGAATCGCCTGTGAGTTTGGCGCTTGGCGACGTGGTCCCCCACAGCATTATTCAATTGCTGCATCTACGGGTCGGAGAATTTGAGTCCCACCTCGCAAAAAGACTTTTGCAATAATATCCGAAGCAAAGCGGACGTTGGCCTACCCGGACATACGAAAAACCCCCGCCGGCCCTCGACGGGGTGCAGTTCGGGAGAGCGACGCGAGATCACATACGCGCCGCTAAATTGAGTATGCCACGATTCGGTTTGTATCGGCCTTCTATCCGCTCGGCGTTCCCATCAAAATCCCCGGCACGGCCAGGATCGTCGAAGCCAAGAAGGCGCGAATGGCAGCGGCTGTGCAATGGCAGTGGAATATCGCGACGGCGCCGCCGGAAACGAAAGTCCGCTGGCCGAGTGTCGGCGATGTTGGGAAGCGGCTGCAAACTGCGAGGCTATCCGCCCACGCAGATAGGTCATTTCCTTGACGAGGGACTTTTGACGATCTGTGGGTTCTGTCATCTAAAACCGATAAAACATGAAGGCCCCGAACACGACCAGCAACGCCGCGCCGATGCCGAGGGCACCTTCGGCTGAAACACTAAGCCCCACAAACTTGACTTCAAACTTGGACGGTTCGCGCATGACACAGCTCTCCATTTGAAAAACATGAAGAGAATCGTCAGGGGGTTTTGTCAGGAGGGGTTATTCGCCAAATCTTGTCAAATGACTGATGCAGCCATCGTTGAATTTGCTCGCTAATTCTAAACTTGGTGGCACGCCATTGACACACAAAAGCGGAGTGCCGCTCGCTATGTGGGTAAAGCCTTTGAATCCTTCATCTTTACCCGGTTGTTTTGGGGTCCGTGTTCCCAAGCAAGGAACATGGTGATGACTGGCTTATCCCAGCAAAATCAATGGGCGTTGGTGTTACGCCAAGAGCGCGCGTCACCAAAAATAATTTTCTACTCCCCAAATATCGCCCGCCAGTACATGCGTGGAAGGTTCAAGACTTACACTGAGTGAGTGCCGTGGCCGAAGCGACTTATTTTGTCGCGCTACCGTTCGTCGCCAGTGACGACGGCGTGGCGGCTGGTGAACCGACTGAATGCTTCAATCCGGTGGCCGTTGTAACATGTCCAGAAGAATTGGTATCGCTAACGAAATAGTACGTCGTGGTCGAGACGTGGCCCAGCAGGGGATGGAACGCCACTCCGCCTCGGCTGTGCGTCGGCCAGAGCCGCGAAGGGCGGCCGGGGTACTGGGCGCACAAAAGGGCCACCTTGCTTTGGTTTTCCCCCCAATGTCACTTAGCAGAAATCAGCTTCCGCCTTGCCATCTCAGTTCGCAATTTACGGAAGTTGTCGAGTATGTTCTCGCCACCTCCCAACGTTTTTTCGGCAACGGGGATGGCCTCTCGAACCTGTTCAAGTGTTAAGCGGTCAGAGGTGTATTTCTCGCGGTCAATGATTGTAATGCTTTTCAGCAACTTGCTCGCAGCGGCCGGCGCGAACTCAAACCCACCCTTCGATTTTGGTACCAAGGGCGTGTGACACGCCGCATTTCGGATCCGCGCAATTCGTTCCATGCGGTCAGCGTGGGTTTGAACGGCCTTTTTCCAATCTTTTTGTCGAATGTGCTTCGCGTGAGCTTTAAGCATCTCGATTTTTTGACGGGTGTCGAGCGTTGCTACGACAGGCTCCAGCAGCGGCGAGGGAGCCAAACTCATCACCTCAATGACGATATGATTGACCTGATGATCCAGCGCCGTATAGAGCAGCGCGATCTCTCCGATAACGGCGCACGCATCTTTCCATTCTGGATTGCCCGCAACAGTCAAAAGAGCGCCCCCCTGGCGCCAGCCTACCGCAGGTTGCGGACGCGCGAAAGCCGTCCCGGCGGCTTGGCAATTCGGCAAATCAGGTGCCGGCCGGGGTGGTCACTTGCCCTTACTCGATCCCTTCAGAGCTGCGATAGCGTAAACCGCAGCGAAAACAACAATCACAAGTACGATCGTCAAGGCAACGAGCTTTTCCATCGTGCCTATTTCCCCTTCGCCTTCATCTCCGCTTCTAGGGCGGCATGGATAGCTTCCGAGGGTGTTGCTTGCTTCGGATTTTCTTCATCCGGCTCAGCGTTCCTGTTTTGGCGAAATGCAAAACCGATAAATCCGAGCACCACTAAAACGGCTCCGGCTACCATCAACCAATGCGGATATTCCATCGCTGAGAGCATCCGTCGTTTCCCCTTCGCCTTCAGCCCCAATCGAGCGCACGTTCACCTTCGTCAGTAAGCACAGGGATTTCGTCCCTCATTTCGATGAGGCCTCTTTCAATCAACGTCGTGATATCGTCAGGACTGACCTGCATAAATTTGGTTCGCTTGGCTTTGACATCACGCAATACCCAGCGGAGGTGGATCGCGGTGTCTAGATTTAAACCGGCCAAAGGCGAGTCTGGTTGGTCCGTCATCGTCGGTTCATTTCTTCTTCAGCCCCAGCTCTACAAGCCGGCGGATGGCCTCGGAGCGCGTCGCGCCCTGAGATTTTGCCCAATCCATGATTTGCTTCATCAGTCCATCGGCTATCCGAACGCCATAAAGCGGCTCTGTCCCGGTCGCGGGACGTCCAACCCTTTTACGTTTAACGGATATTGACTTCACCATAATTGCGTATAACGTAAAAGCAAGCCGAGGGGAAGCAGCGAACTTCCGCCCCGGCTCTAACCCGGACCACAAGGAGACCATTCCAATGGCCAAGGCTACCCGCATGCATAGCATGCCACCCATAGACACGCCCATATCTCAAAATGACGCCCCGTCCCGTCGCCACTTCCTAACCCAAGCCGCTGGCGTGGCCGCGGGTGGCACCGTTCTGGCGCTGGCGACCGTTTCGCCCGGGCAGGTTCTAGCCTCGCCGGCGGGTGCGGCTGCTGCGCCGAACACCATCCTGACACTGATCGCAGATCACAGGGCGGCTACCGCAGCCAGCGCCGCCGCCATGAATCACTATAGTCGAAATGGAGGAGTCGATTCCGGAGGATCGGCGCCAAGGAGACCTGCGCTGCGAGGAGGTGACCGAAGTGGCAACTGACGACCCCCGGTGGCTTGAGCGGCGGCCCGGCGTTCGACAAGTGCGGAAAGGTTTTCGGCATCCTATCTACGTCCATCGATGATCCTGATGGGCGCGGACCTTCTCAAATCTCGATGATTTGGCCCGCGCTTGCGATGACGATCAGGCCTGCTTTTCTTGAACGGTCTATGCCCGCGACCTTTAGATTGTTGGACTTAGATGACGGGTTATGCGGGATTGATCGCCGCGATGTAATTAGCACGGGCGTGGACGCTGCGACTGGCCTAACCCGAATGGAATGGGACCCTTATTCGTAGTTGCACTGTCGAAGATATCCATCGGGCAGGCCCCACACACCTGTGGCAGTGCCCGCAGCCGCAAGGGCTATGTGTCGTTGTGATCCGCGCGGAGGCGCTTTCGCGGAAGGAAGGTCACGTTGGTGCGGTTGCGTTCAGTCGCACTGGTGATCCTGCAACCGGCGATTTCTACGATGCGACTGTGTTGCGAAAGTTCGACGACGTGCTGGACGATTTGAGTGCGTTGTGAGGATTCAGTCGGACTCAAAGCGCCGGATCGGAATCATTATTCGCGCGTCAAGGGCGCCAGCCCATGGGCTGGCCCGGTGCCGGTGGCACATGGGCAGCCAGGGGATTGCCCGGGCACCAGCGACCGGCGTGGGGGTCGCGCTCCGTGGGTTCGGCGGACGGTTTGGGATTCGAACCGTCGGGAACGACGCCGACGGGCGCTTTTTTTGTCTATCGAAGGGCGGCTTTCTTTCGCCGCTCGCGTCTCGGTTCGGGTAATCCGTCGTTCGTTCTGATCCACAACCAACGGTCACGCTGGTCGAGCAACCTTGCGCCGAGCCGCGCGCCGTACAGCCTCACCATCGCATCGCGCCGCCGTGCGAACGCGGCTGCATTTCCACTGTTTACGTCTCCTGTATATTCCAGCGGGAACGGCTTGATCAGGATCATCGCCGAGCAATTTTGCTTTCCCTTGAACTGGCGGTCGATCAACTTTTGGATCAACACCCATACAGCGCCCGATTGCGGTACATTGCCCGCTTCAATGCGCAGCCGGTCGAAAATCACAATGCTACCAAATTCAAACGGGGTTTCGTCCGTTTTGCGTTCGTGCGGTCCCCATGCCCTAAGAACCGTGTGGGCAGCCTGATAGGAATTGTCATCGTGGGCGTCGGCTTCGTTTTCGCACCAGTGACGCAAATTAGGCACGCCAATGTGCTGGTCGTCTTTCAGATATTTCTCCGGCAACCAAAAAAAAGCCCATTCCTCAAACTCACCCGCCGCGACAACACGGTCCTGTGCATCAGAAATCGCAAAAGAAATATCGCGGCGTTCATACTCTCCGCGGTTAGCGAGGCCGGGCCATTTCGGAAACCAGACGGCGAGGCGAAGTCCGGCATGATCGCTAGACCAATTCGGTTTACGGTCGCACTTGATCTGTTCCACGGCTGTTAGATTGCTGTCACCGGCGATTGTTCCTTTGCCCGTCATAATGTTTTGGCCCGCCGCTTGGTTTCGGCTGCACTCGCCGTCGCATAGGCCGCTTCGAAATCCTTGCCGCCCGGCTGGCCCGGCAATGGCGTGCGATTGTCGCCAACCCGGAAATAATAATATGGCTTGCCGCGCTGCATCGGGCCGGATCAGGTAAGGACGCGTCTCGCCATCGCCGATCAGCAGTTGCCAGTCGGCGAGACGCATCCGGTCAACACGAAGGCAAATAACAGGGCGATGATCCTCATTCGTGCGATCACATTCTGTCAGGTTTCCAAACAGGGGATTCGCCGCGAAGGGAAATGCTATCACCGGAATTGGCGGCTGGAAATATGATCCGCGCGAACGGTCGAGCGCTGTGCAAATTTGATGGTAGAGACAGGCCACTTGCCATAGTGGCCCCTGATCGAGATTCGCAGACCGTGATGCTCGTCAAGCCAAACCTGCTCCACGGTCCCCGCCTTTCCATCGGTGAGGATGACGGCCTTGCCGACAAGCTCAGACCGGGCCTCATCGAGCGAGCCGAGGATCGTTAGCGCGCGGACCTTCGCAAGTGGCATGGATGATAGGGGATAAGAGGTTCGACGATGAAATTCACATAAATTTGGAATCGTTCTACGCTCACGAGCAGACGACACCATTAAATTAACTTTTATAGAGCATTCGGCGAAACGCCCCAGCACCCGCGATACCCCCGATCTGGAAACTTGAAGCGGCGCTGAAATGCCGGTCGTGCCGGACGCCTCGACATTCGCCGCCCGTGCATATGATCAAGCTCACTCAACAGCGCGAGATCACGCCTTACGCGTGGGTGCATCCCGACGATGATGATCGGCGATTGGGAAAGACCTAGAAAAAGCCTGCGCTCAGGTCCAGACCGTAGCTCGCAATCATCAGCGAAACGATCAAACCGATACCGCAAAACACGGCAACCATTTTAAGAATATCGACATCGGGCGAGATCGCCGGAATCGCATTCGAGAAGATTCTTGCAATTGCAGTCATGGCGGTTCCCTTGGCTGGTTGATCGCGCCGTTGATAAAAAGAGAGACAGGTGTCAGGACGATTTTGCGCCCACTAAAAATGGTTCGCTTTTGCTTCAAAATTGTTTCGTGCGTCTTCTATGAATCAGTAATCAGTAGGTTCCGAGGACTTAATTTTTACTTAACGTCCCCAGTGCCCGCGCCAGCCTCGCCCATGCCTTCGATCGGTGTGGCCGCCATCACTGTAGCGTCGAACGCAGCGCCGATGGGCGGCGGGACACTCAAGGCAAATGGCGACTCTAGGCGCTTGTCCGGTTGTCGAGGCGGCCCCGTGCCACAGCATCCGTTATTCCCGCCCATTTCCATCGCGATTGCGATTTGATCGCGCGTTGCGGACGGATTCGATAAGACTGCGGAAACTGTTTCGCATTTCGTCCGGCGGGTCAGCCGGTCGCCAGCGCATCCCGCCAGCATCAAAGCCAATAGCAGGGCGGTCATCCTCACTCGGGTAGTCTACCGCAATTAGCGGTCCCTGTTGCGTCTCAACCCCAGGTTGCGCAAGCCGAATCTCGATATAGTGCTCGAATGAGCGGTGACTTTTTTCAGAACGGCGATTGAGGGATGTTGAGGCATATAAAACGGGCGTCGCCGCTTATATTTGGCGCTGTCGCCTTTTTGATAATTTGGTGGATTGTTGATAGTTCGCAGGCATTTCAAAACTGCATAAACGAAGCTGAAAATGGCACAGCCCGCGAGTTTTGGGTCTATCGACGATGCCTTGGCGCTTATGTAATTGATAAGAACGCGGCCATCACGGCCCTCGGGACTTTGGCGGTCGCGATCTTTACGGCCATCTTGGGCGGCTTCACTATCAGCCTGTCAAAATCGACTCGTATCGCCGCCGAGGCTGCACAAAAAGCTGCGGACGCCGCATTTGCAGCCGAGCGCGCCCGCTTTTTCGTGGTCGTCGATAAGCACAACCTCACGGAGATCGTCAAACTCGTTGAAAGTTCGGGGGCCAGCGAAAACAGTGGCATTCCGGGCGGAGACAACGTCTGC
Organism: Bradyrhizobium erythrophlei; assembly: GCF_900129425.1. Taxonomy (NCBI): domain Bacteria; kingdom Pseudomonadati; phylum Pseudomonadota; class Alphaproteobacteria; order Hyphomicrobiales; family Nitrobacteraceae; genus Bradyrhizobium; species Bradyrhizobium erythrophlei. The sequence goes on from NZ_LT670817.1 coordinate 1,647,072, forward strand.
ATCACCTATCGATTCAAAAACTATGGGAAAACCCTTGAAGTGGTTAGAGAATTGATTGTTGACTCGATGATAGACACTGAGCCGGTCGATCCCCCGGCCCTCTTTCTCTCCACTAAAGATTTTCCGGAATATATGATCGGGGCAAGCGGCTCGACCAAGGTGGTCAACTACAGCCCGGTCAAGCGACCACTTGTTTCTCACGTTCGATCTATAGGGCGCAACTCCGCACATCTGTGGTTTTTCGGACGTTTGTACTACGATGACGTTTTCGGAAATCACCAAGTTCATCGCTTCTATTTTCGAAGCAAATGCCCTCTCGGAAGTGATTCCATCGTTTTGCAGCCCTTCGAATACAAGGATTACAACCAAAGCACATAGAGCCGGACCGTCGCCAAGAATTCAAGAATGTCTGACCGGGCAATCGCGCTCGCAACCGGCGTCGGTAAAATGACAGTCAATAGAGCAAGGACTGGTGTCGCCCCAGATGGGGCAGCGCCACCTCGCAAGCCGACCAAGCGTCCCGACAGCCCCGAATTTACGCGCACCGCTGCGGCTGTCGCCAAAAATCCAGAGATGCGCTGGCTGCCGATCACTCGTCGGCGTCATAGAACCGGATGCGCAATGACCGGGTGTGCGCCTCACAAACTCGACGGCCTTTGCGATCTGTGCCTGCTTCACGCGTGCAACGGTATGGCGGCAAGTCACCATCGTATTGCGGCATGGTCATTGCCTCGCACCTGCCGTTGAGCGTGTCGGCTAGGCCAGTGTCGGAGCTGATTTTGAATGGTGGTGTCATGTAGGCTAGCGCTTTGGCGGGCTGATGGTTCCCGGTCAAGGGCGTAGCCGTTGCGAATCGCCAGAAATGACGCCCGCCAGCCGCCTCGACCGATGACGTTCAGGATCGGCATCATCTCCGACACCCACGGCCTGTTGTGGCCGGAAGCGGAACGTCGTTTGGCCGGTGTGGATCACATCATTCACGGTGGCGACATCGGACGTCACGACATCATCGCCGCTTTCCGCCGGATCGCACCGGTCACCGCGATCAAGGGGAACGTGGACACGGACGACTGGGCTAATGAATACTCCCACACCGAACTCGTGCGCCTCGCCGGCCGGTCCATCTTCGTCTTGCACGATCTGCAGGCCTTGCGGGTCGATCCCATCGCGCTCAGCATCGATGTCGTAGTCTCAGGCCATTCCCACGTGCCGAAGGTCGAAATGGTGGGCGGCGTGCTCTACTTGAACCCCGGAAGCGCGGGCCGGCGGCGTTTCAGGTTGCCGATCACGCTCGCGACGCTCGACATCACGCCCGACGGCCTGCGACCGACCATCCACGACCTCGGGCAGGGCTAAATCGCGGGCCCGATGAGTCATCCAGTGCCTGATCCCAATGCGACCGGCTTTAGCTCATTCTTGCGCAACGTTACAAGGCTGAGGACGAGGGCGGCCACGGAGGCCGCAGCGACCGTTGCGACCATTGGCAGTGAGGTGCGGTCGAAGAACAGCCCGGCAATACCGGTGATTATTGCGCCGGCGACCATCTGCAGCGTGCCGCCGAGCGCCGAGGCGATGCCGGCGATGCGGCCGTGATTTTCCAGCGACAGCACCATCGTCGACGGAATCACGAGCCCGAGAAACGCGAACGACACGAACAACAGCGGGATCAGCACGCGTAGGCTGTCGAAGCCCGCCAACGTCAGCGCCAGCAACAGCACAGCGAACGACGCATAGGCCGACACGGCCGCCATCACCATCCGGCCCATGCCGAAGCGGCCGCCTAGGAAGCCCGCGAATTGCGAGGCGCCGATGAAGCCGATGGCATTGATCGAGAATGCCATGCTGTATTGCGTCGGCGTCAGGCCATAGTGGCCGATATAGACGAAGGACGATGTCGACAGGAACGCGAAGAAACTGGAAATGCCGAGCCCGCCGATGAACGTCAGCCCGAGGAAATGCCAGTCCCGCAGCAACTCGCCGAAATTGCCGAACACACCGCGGATGCTGCCTGGGATGCGCTCATGGGCCGGGCGGGTTTCCGGCAGCAGGAAAGCCACCAGCAACAGCGCGATCAGCGCCGCGACGCCGACCGCGACGAACACCGCGCGCCAGCCGAACGGCACGATCAACGCGCTTCCGGTCAACGGGGCGAGGATCGGCGACACTGAGAACACCAGCATCACCAGCGACATCAGCCTGGTCGCCTCGGCGCCAGTGTGGAGGTCGCGGATGATCGCGCGCGGGATCACGCCCATTGCCGCACCGATCCCTTGCAGGAAGCGAAACGCGATCAGCCAGCCGATGGTCGCCGAAAACGCGCAACCGATCGCTCCTAGAATGAAAAGCGTTAGTCCGCCATACAGCGGGAGCTTGCGGCCGTAAACATCCGACAACGGCCCGTAGACGATCTGGCACAGGCCGAACGAGACGAAGAACGCGATCAGCGTCATCTGCGTCGCCGAGGTCGTGGCATGCAGATCGGCAGCGATCGCCGGCAACGCCGGCAGATACATGTCGATCGCGAACGGACCGACCGCGGACAAAAGCCCGAGCACGACGGCGTTACGGGTGAACGAAGAGGCCATGAAATCTTCTTTTTTTGTTCGGTGAGGCAGTGCTTGGCGTCCGATCACGCCGATTAGAGCGCCTTCAGCCTGTTTTCAGACAACTCCGGGTCATCTCGCGCAACTCTTCAATGGATCCCGGGCGAACACTTTGATCTGCGATGTCCGAGAACGCTGCCATCGTCCGGCGTTGATCACCTTTCGGCTTGGCTTGCTCGGTTAACACATTGGTCATTCCTTTCCAGGCATTTTCGCACTTCCATTTATCAGGGAGGCACCATGTCTGACGTCACCATTCCCGGCGGCAAAATTCGCGCGTTCGTCGAACGGATCGAAAATCTGGACACCGAAATGCTCGAGTTGAGCGAGCAAAAGAAGGAAGTGTTTGCGGAGGCCAAAGGCGACGGATTCGACGTAAAGATTCTGAAAGAGATCATCAAGCTCCGAAAACAGGACCAGGAAGAGCGCGACGAGCGCGAGAGCATGCTCGATCTCTACATGCGCGCCATGGAGCAGGCAGGGTCGGAGAAGGTCGCCAAGGCCGCATGATGACGCATGGGGAGGCGACGACGGCTCAACTCGCCTCCTCATCCGCCGTGTGTCGGTAATGATTCCGTCTCAAAGCCGACGTAGATCGCGAGTTCTCGCGATCTACGCTCTGACGGAAAATCGGCTGAGCGCCGTCAAGGTCTGCAATCGCGGCTCCACTTCGGAGAGATAGATCTCCGTTCTGAGAAATGCGATTTCGTCTTCAAGTTGGTTCTCCCCAACGTCGATGTACCAAGACCTCGGCCGACCGTCGCTTCCGTCGCTCCATCTATCGGGCAATGCCGAACTGCCGACGATTTAAGCGTTCAGGGTAACATCAAGGGCCTGCGGTCCCTCGCGGAGGCGCTGCAGCTTGCCATGGACAATGGCGCTAAGCGGGCGCTGATCCCCTTAGAAAACAAACGAAGCTTTCTGGAAGTCACAGGCGACGTCGTCGAGCACGTAGATCCGATCTTCTTTGGGGATCCCAAGACGGCAGCCTTAAAGGCGCTAGGGCTCAATTGATCCTATTGAACGGGTTCCGGGCCCCGGTCAGGGGCCCCGGCGGTGAATCTGGGGAAACGGGGCCATTAAGCCGGGTTCGTCGATCCTGACGGCCCGCAGCGGCTGGCCCTGCGCCGCAGCGCCGTCGCCTGGTCCAGACGGGACCTGGATCTTCCGGACTATCGAGCGGATTGTCGATAGACCACAAACGCCTCATCTGATGAGTGCAGATATTGCCGAGAAGTTGGGACGAGCCCCGGCGGAAGGCTTCCGCCCTCCCAGCGACCCGCAGAACTCGGCAATGTCCGCGCTCATTGAGTATTTGAAGGGGGCAGGAGCAAAGTTGGTTGGAACAACAGGAACTCGTCCCAGCTCTTCCAATATGGTGGAGCGAACCGCATTAACCTGGCGATCTGGTCGACTTTGGCGGCGCTCCTACGTGGGTAAAGAGGTAGCTAGGGTGGTGACCGGGGGGGCGCATAGCGCTGTGAGCCCGCCGCGCCCTTCTACAGACGTGGTAGACAGTCGCGGCGGGTATCAGGCAGATCAGGCGGAAAATTTCCAAACGGGGGCTTCCTATGGCGCCCTCTGCGAAGAGGTTGGGCCGATGCCCTCGGCGGACCACCTGGCTAAGGGAAGCTAAATCGCCTTAGCTTCCCTTAGCTGCGGAGTAGTCCGCCTAGCGCAACGTGAAGTATCCGGTGACGCCTGACGGCCGCTACTTCGTCGTCCACGGCAGGCTCTGGCGCATGGCGAACTCCGGTCTCGATGAGGCTAACCGAACTGATATCGTTGGCCGGCTGATGGCGGCCCGACCGGCGGTACGGAAGGCCAAGAAGGCGTCCGACAGCGAGGCGGATAACCTAGAATTTCGCGACGCACGATGGGAGGTCAGCCCCCATCACCCGCCGGGGGAGCCAGATTCACCGTCAATTCCTTGCAAAGCAGATCTGGCAGTGGAGAAGGTTCCTCATCGCCGAAGGCATATTCGCCAAAGTCCGGCGTGTTAATCGGCGTGGGGTCCCAACGCCGATCGGCGAGGTAAGCTATTGATCTGTCTAGCGGTGGAGGGGTCACTCTTGGACGCTTATTCACAGTATGGCGCAAAGTGTGTGGTGTGACCCTACCGGTCAGGCCGGCGAGCCTCACGGCGCTGTGGAAACCCCTCTTCACCGATGAGATCGGCTTGCCGTTGTACTCAACGAAGCAGTTGGCGATCAGCTTCCGCGCTGACCAGCGCCGCATGTGGGCCAGCAGCCGCGGCGGTATAGGTGCCGGCGTCTGACGCTTCTTGGTGGTTCGCCTGCCGATTGGCTTGCGATAGAAAATGCCACGCTCGAGATCGACATATGATCGGCCGGGTTCAGCGTATGGCGATGCTGAGGCGATCGCGCCCGCCCTGGTGCCGGTGTACAAGCCGATCAGAACGAACCTGGCAACATGTCTCAGCGGCCGTCGGTCCGTCTGCACCGGGCGACCTTTTGACGTGCCCGAATGGATCGTCTGCTTCTCCCGATAGCGCCAACAATGCCAAATCAGCGCTGCCGCTTCGCCGCGCGTGAGCCACCTGTCGCGCGCTTCGCCTTTCCGCGGAAGGGACACGCGGACGAGCCCGCGGTGAAAGCCTTCCTTTGCATGGTGGTTGATAGCTGCGCGAAATGTCTCGAGATCGCGTCGTGCGCCGCCTGGGCTACCCGAAGCGCGCACCAGATCTTGGCAAGATCAAGTCTGACAAGTTCGTGGGTCCCTAAGGAAAAGCTCAGAGCAGTTGTGTTCGGTTGGATGGACGACTTTCATCTCGAGAAAGGCGATGTTGCCTTGGGGGTGGAGGGCGGGGGACCGACAGGATTTAGTCGCATTTCAACTGATAAGGTTTTTACACAAATGGAGTTAGTGGGCGACCGATAAGGTTTGGTCGCAAACGGAGTCAGTTGGCGGACTGATAAGAAAAGTTGCATACGTTGCCGACTCTCGAATCGATAAGGAGTTCATGTCGCTGCATGCTCTGGTCAGCTTCTCCTCCGTGATCCGAGCTCGGGCAGAACTGACGAAATCACTTCGCTCCATTAGCTTCATCCCGCCAGGAACCCGCCATCGACCGCGACCACCGTTCCGGTGGCGTATTGCGAAGCCGGCATGCAGAGGAAGGCAACCGCGCCTGCAATGTCTTCCGGCTGTCCCCAGCGCTTGAACGCGGTGCGGTCGGCGATGCGCTGATAATGCGCGAGATCGGTGCGGCCGACCGCGTTGATCGCGGTTTCGATATAGCCGGGCGCAACGGCATTGACGCGGATGCCGTCCTCGGCCCACTTCAAGGCAAGCGCCTTGGTCAGCATCACGACGCCGCCCTTGCTGGCGCAATAGGCCGGGATTCGCGGCAGCGCCAGCGTGGCATTCATCGAGGCGATGTTGACGATCGAACCTTTCTGCTCCGCGAGCAGCGGGCGGAACGCCATACAGGTCCGGAACGTGCCGGTAAGGTTGACGTCGAGCACCCTCATGAAGGTCTCGATCTCGAATTCCTTGTCGCGCGCGAGAATGCCGGCGCAGTTGACCAGCGCGTCCACGCGCTGGTGCTTCCGGGCGAAGGACGTAACGGCTTCGTCATTGGTGACATCGAGCGTCGCGAGCGTGAGCCCGGCGCGTGGATTAAGGAGAGTCCGCGCGAGATCAGTCTCGTTCGCACCGGTTGCCGTGACGGTCGCACCAAGATCGCAAAACTGGTTACTGACCGCAGCGCCAATGTCGCCGGCGCCGCCGATCACGACGGCATGAAAGTCGGGAGCGAGTGAAAAATTCAAATTCATCGGGACTGTCTCACTTCAGGATTTCGGCGGCGAAGCCGTCGATTCACGGACGACCAGCGAAAAGTCGATCTCGCGGTGCATGATGGTCTGCTCGCCGGCGAGGCTGCGCACCAGATATTCTCCGGCGCGCTGCCAGGTTTCTCCGGTCGGAACGTGGATCGTGGTTAGGCTTGGCCGCAAATGACGGCTCCAGTCGAGGTCGTCGAAGCCGACCACCGACAGGTCGCGCGGCACGGAGAAACCGTCGCGCTCCGCCTCGAGCAGCACGCCATAGGCGATGACGTCGTTGCCGCACACGACGGCCGTTGGTCGGTCCTTGAGGTTGAGGAGATAACGGGCCGCCTCGCGCGCGTCGTCCAGTGTATAGGGCACCTCAACGTGCCATTGCGCGGGAAGTTCAAGACCGTTTTCGGTCAGCGCGCGGCGAAATCCGGCGACGCGGGCGCTGGCGCGGTCGTTGTTGCGCTGGAGCGCCGAGACGATCCCGATGCGGCGGTGGCCGAGCTCGATGACATGAACGGCGGCGCGATGGGCGGCGGCTTCGTTGTCGGTTCCGACGCAGGGGTAGGGCCGGTCAGGCTGGTAGATGCCGACATTGATGAAGGGCACTGCATTGTCGGCGAGCAGCTTGCGCAATCCCTCGTGATGACAATCGCCGCGCAGCACGAGGCCATCGACGCCGCGGCTGATGAGATTGCGCGCCTGCTCCAGTTCGACGTCAAGATCATACCCGCTCGTAGTGAGGAAGAGCATGTATCCGACCGACGAGAGATATTGCTGCAGCGAGGCAATGCCGCGCGCGAACATCGTGTTGTCGATCGTCGGTACGATTGCGCCGAGCGTGCGCGAGCGGCGCGACGACAGGATGCGCGCTGGTGCGTGCGGGATGTAGCCGAGGGCGTCGATGGCCTGCTCGATGCGTGCGCGCAACGACGGGCTCACCGCATTGGGATTGTTGAGGGCGCGTGAGACCGATGCGGTCGAAACGCCGGCGCGGGCTGCGACGGCGCGGATGCCCTGTTTTACAGACTTGTCGTGGGTCAGCCTCATGAATGTAACGTTACATCCTGCGTCGTGAGCCGCATAGTAGCAGTTATGCCGCAAATCTGCAGCAGATTGTGCAGCCTGTCCATCACTTGACACGGGCGATGTAAGGTCTATTTTGTAACCGTTTTCAGATTTGCTCAAACGTATTCAAAATGGTCCGCCAGCTTAAGGCGGCCAGCCGGGAGGAGAGTTCGATGAAGGCCAGGATGCTTGCGACGCATGTCGCCTTGCCCGTCTTCGCGATTGCCGCCGTCAGCGCGCAGGCGCATGCCGCCGATTTCGACTGGACGAAGTTCAAGGGCAAGACCGTCACATTTCTCGCCAACAACAATCCGGTTGCGCAGGCGCTGCTGACCTACAAGGCCGATTTCGAGAAGCTGACCGGCATGACCCTCAAGGTCGATGGCTATCAGGAACAGCAGATGCGCCAGCGTCTGGTGACCGTCATGAACGCGAACAGCGATGAGGTCGACGTGTTCATGACGCTGCCCTCGCGCGAGGGCGAGCAGTTCGCCGCTGCCGGCTGGTACGGCGATCTCACCACGATGGCCAAGAACGAGGTCGCCAAGGACTACGACCCCAACGGGCTGAGCCAGGCGTTGCTGAAGGCTGCGACCTTCAACGGCAAGCTGACCAGCATGCCGATGAACATCGAAGGGCCGATTTTCTACTACCGCACCGACATCTTCAAGAAGTGCGGCCTCGAGGCGCCGAAGACCATCAAGGACGTCGAGGCTGCCGCCGAGAAGATGAAGGCCTGCGACAGCTCGGTGACGCCGTTCGTCTCGCGCGGCCTCAAGCCCGCGGTCGCCTACACCTTCTCCAATATGTTGCACAATATCGGCGGCAGCTACATCGCAGGCGGCAAATCGAACCTCTGCTCGGCCAAGGGCAAGGAGGCGCTCGATACCTATAGCCGGCTGCTGCGCGACTTCGGACCGCCGGGCGTCGTCAACTACAGCTTCCAGCAGATTTCCGCGCTCTACCGCAGCGGCCGTGCCGCAATGGCGTTCGAATCGTCGAACGAGCTGCGCACCGTGATGGACGGCGGGGCGCGCCTCAAGGACACCGGGCTGTTGCCGTTCCCGGCGGGCGAGGCCGGCCAGGTCCCCACCACGATCGGCTGGGGCATGGCGGTGTCCTCGCATAGCAAGCAACCGGATGCGGCATGGTACTTCGTGCAATGGGCGACCAGCCCCGAGGTGCAGAAAAAGATGGCGCTCCAGGGCATTGCTCCGCCGCGTCCGTCGGTCGCCAAGGATCCTGAGTACCGGAAGTGGATCGACGAGGAGCCGGTGCGCAAGGAATGGCAAGCTGCGCTTGACGTTCTCGCGACGAAGGGCTCGTCCGAGGTCGGCTATCCCATCGTCGCCAATCCGGAATCGCGCGAGTTCATCGGTCAGGCGGTGCAAGACCTGATCCTGAAGCAGAAGCCGCTAGATCAGGCTTGCGCGGATGCCGACAAGGCGCTCGATGCGCTGATCGCGCAGAAGTAGCGGCTCAGTGCCGGCTGGCCTCGTGCGAGCCGGCATCCCCCCATGATCTGAGGAAGCGGACGCATGTCGGACACGGCTGCGACATTGACGCGGGACCGGCAGAAGCTGGAGATGTCGGCGCTTGCGGCGCCGGCCGTGATCTTCACGGTCGCGATGATCGCGTTTCCGGTCGTCTATACGATCTGGCTCGGTTTCCAGACTTTCTCCTCGACCGGCAAGCAATCCTTTGCGGGTCTCGCCAATTATTCGAAGCTGATCTCCGACTACGAGTTCTGGCACGGGCTGTGGATTACCATTGCGCTGTTCGTGCTGTCGTTGGTGCTCCAGCTCGTCTTCGGCGTTTGGCTCGCGCTGGTGCTGTTCCATGCCCAACGCCTGCCGGGAATCGTGCGCTCTCTGTTCATCTCCCCCTTCATGATGCCGCCGGTGGTGGCCGGCATGATGTGGCTCGTGATCCTGGATCCGTCGCTGGGCGCAGCCAACTACATCCTCCAGTCGTTCGGCCTGCCGCCGTCGGACTGGCTGGCCTCGCCGGCCTGGGTCATTCCGACGGTGGCGCTGATCGACAGCTGGCAGTGGACACCCTATGTCGCCTTGATCGTGCTGGGCGGCCTGCAGTCCTTGCCGCCGAGCGTCTACGAGGCCGCGCAGATCGACGGCGCATCTGCCTTCAAGACGTTCCAGCGCATCACGCTGCCACTGCTGCTGCCGACCATCGTCACCGCGACGATCCTGCGCAGCGTCGATCTGCTGCGCTTCTTCGACATTATCTACATCACCACCCAGGGCGGCCCGGGCAACGCTTCGAATACCCTCAACATCTACGGATTCCGCGTCGGCTTCGAATTCTTCAACATCGGTTACGCCAGCGCCCTGATGCTGACGCTGACGGCGATCGTGTTCGCCGCCGTGCTTGCCTTCAACCGCCTGCGCGGCGCGGTGGCGTGGTGATGTTATGAACGATGCAGCCAACACCGACCGCTGGATCCGCTGGCTCAACACGGTGCAGCTCGTCCTCGCCGGAATCATCATCATGGCTCCGACGGTCTGGATGGTGCTGTCCTCGTTCAAGCCGTCCTTCGAGGTCACCGCCTATCCGCCGACGCTGATCTTCTCGCCGACGCTGGAGAACTATGTCGAGCTGACCAGGACCACGCCGTTCCTAAGTTATGCGCTCAACAGCCTGATCGTCACCGTCGGGTCGACCGCGCTCGGGCTGCTTTTTGGCATCCCGGCCGCCTTCGCCGTTTCCTGGACGCGCATTTCCTGGCCCGCGATCCTGACGCTGGCTGCGCGTATGGCACCCGGCACGTTGTTCCTGCTGCCGTGGTACGTCATGTTCCGGCAGGTCGGCATGATCGGCTCCTATACCGCGCTGATCCTCAGCCATGCGGTGATCACGCTGCCCATCGTGATCTGGGTGCTGTTGCCGTCGTTCGACGGCATCCCGCGCAGCGTCTTCGAGGCAGCGCAAGTCGACGGATGCAGCGTCACGCGCATCCTCTGGCGCATCGCGCTGCCGCTGGTGGCGTCAGGTGTCGCGGTGTCGGCGATCCTCGCCTTCGTCTTCTCGTGGAACTACTTCCTGTTTGCGCTAGTGCTCTCCAATGGCGACACCAAGACGCTGATTGCGGCGGCCTTCAACTTCATCGGCGAAGGTTCGACGCAATGGGGCGCCCTCATGGCTGCGGCAACGCTGATCGCACTGCCGCCGCTGGTGCTGGCGGCCCTGGTCCAGCGCTGGCTGGTGTCCGGACTGACGCTCGGTGCGGTGAAAGGCTAGGTATCTGATGAATTTGTCACCCCGTCCGAATTCGATCATGCAGGCCGCGGTCTTCCACGGCAACGACCGCATCACGATCGAGCGCGTGGCAATGCCCGACGTCGCAACCGGCGAAGTGCTGGTCCGCGTCTCGCGCGCAGCACTGTGCGGCTCGGACTTCAAGCTTTGGCACAACGGCGCCGAATTCACCGCAGGCCACGAGATTTTTGGCGTGGTCGAGCAGCCTGGTCACCGCCTGCACGGCCATCGCTGCGCCGTCTACATTCCCCTGCATTGCGGCCACTGCGCGGCGTGCAAGCGCGGCGATACCCAGATGTGCTTGGAAGTCTCCAGCCTGATCGGCTGGAACAGGCCGGGCGGCTATGCCGAATATGTGCCGGTGCCGGATAATTGCCTGCTGCCGGTGCCCGATGACATCGAGGACAGCCTCGCGCCGCTGCTGCTCGATACCATCGGCACATCAGGTCACGCCGTGCGCTTCGTCAGCCGCGTTGTGCCGCCGAGCGAGGCCGGCCCGGTCCTCGTCATGGGAGCGGGGCCTGTCGGCCTCGGCGTCGTGCTGGCGCTCCGCGCGGTCGGTTACAACGACATCCACGTCGCCGATCCGAATGCGGCACGCCTGAAGATCGCGCAATCCTTCGGCGCGAAGGCGCATCCGGTCGGCGATACCTCGAAGCGCTTCGCCCTCATCATGGAATGCTCCGGCGCGCATGCGGCGCGCAACCTCGGCATCGAGTTGGTCCTGCCGCACGGTGCACTGGTGCTGGTCGGCGAGAACGCCGCGCCCTGGACCATCGAGGAGGGCAAGGTGTTCCGCCGCAAGGATTTCTACATGATCCGGACGTTCTACTTTCCGGTTTCGGATTTCGAGCCGAATGTCGAGCTGCTGCGCAAGTACAAGGACGAATACCGCGTCCTCGTCGATGGCGAGTTCGGCCTGCCGGCGCTGCCCGAAAATTTCGCGCGCTTCGCCAAGGGCGAGCTGATCAAGCCCGTGCTGGCGCTGGATTAGCGATCATGGCCTCGATCTCGATCCGCAATCTCGTCAAGCGCTACGGCAACTTCACCGTGATCCCCGATCTCAATCTGGAGATCGCGGACACCGAATTCGTCGTCTTCGTCGGGCCGTCAGGCTGCGGCAAGTCGACTTTGCTGCGGATTATCGCGGGTCTCGAGCCGATTTCATCCGGAGATCTCTATATCGGCGACAAGCGCGTCAACGGCGTGCAGGCCGCGCAGCGCGACATCGCCATGGTGTTCCAGGATTATGCGCTCTATCCGCATATGCGCGTCTACGACAACATGTCGTTTGCGCTGGAGCTGCGGGGAACGCCGAGGGCGGAGATCGACGCTCGCGTGAAGCGCGCCGCGGCGCTGCTGCATATCGAGCCCTACCTCGATCGCAAGCCGAAGGAGCTTTCCGGAGGCCAGCGCCAGCGCGTCGCTATGGGCCGCGCCATCGTGCGCAACCCCAAGGCGTTCCTGTTCGACGAGCCGCTGTCCAATCTCGACGCAAAACTGCGCGGCCAGGTGCGGGCGGAGATCAAGGCGCTTTCGCAGCAGCTGAAGACCACTATGGTCTTCGTGACCCACGACCAGATCGAGGCCATGACCATGGCCGACCGGATCGTGGTGCTCCAGAGCGGCACGATCCAGCAATACGACACGCCCGAGACGGTCTACGAGCGGCCGGCCAACCAGTTCGTGGCCGGCTTTATCGGCTCGCCCGCGATGAATTTTTTCCCGGTCGAATGGCGCCAGGAGCGTGCGATCCTCTCGCAAGGTGGAACGGCGGTGCCGCTCGACGGTGACACAGCGCACCGGCTGCGTCAGGCCGGCAATGCCGTGCTCGGCATTCGCCCCGAACATTTTGTCGCGGCCACCGATGGAATTGCCATCACCGTCAAGCTCGTTGAGCCGCTCGGCTCAGATACGCTGATCCATTTCGATCTCGCCGACGTTTCCGCCATTGCGCGGGTCGATCCGTCGTTGCGGCCGAAAGTCGGCGATCGCATCACGCTGCGTCCGCAACCGGGCAAGACGCATTTGTTCGATGCCGCCAACGGAGAGGTCTTGCGGTGAGCGCGGTGGCCGATATCGGAGATCTGTCGGCGCTGGCGGACGTCGCGTCCAAGGCGCGGCCCGTGCACGTGATCTGCCTGGGGCTGTCCGCGCTCGACCAGGTCTGGCGCGTCGATCGTCTGTTCGCGGGCCAAAGCGAGAAGATCAAGGCGGTCGGCTACGGCACGCTTGGCGGCGGTATGGCCGCCAACGCCGCGGTCGCGGTCGCAAAGCTCGGTGCTTCCGTCGCGTTCTGGGGCCGGGCAGGGAATGACGCCGCCGGCCACGAGATGCGATCGGCCTTTGTCACGGAAGGCGTCGATGTCGAGAATTTCCGGCTGTTTGCCGACGGCCGCTCCTCGGTTTCGGGAATCATCGTCGACAGTTCCGGCGAGCGGCAGATCGTCAATTTCCGCGGCCTTTATCCGGAAGCCACGGACTGGCTTCCGCTCGAAGCCGTCGCTCGTGCATCGTCCGTGCTGGCCGATCCGCGCTGGGTGGAGGGGGCCGCGACGCTGTTCCGGGAAGCACGTGCGCGCGGCATTCCGACACTGCTCGACGGCGACATGGCCGATGCCGAGGTGTTCGAGCGGCTGCTACCCCTGACCGATCACGCGATTTTCTCCGAGCCCGCGCTCGCATCCTTTGCCGGTTCTGCCGAAGACGAATCTTTCGCCGCACTCGCTCGCTTCGGCTGCCGCGTCATCGCGGTCACGCGCGGTGAGGAGGGCATGAGCTGGCACGAGAACGGCCACGTGCACCGGCAGGCCGCCTATGCCGTCGACGTCGTCGACACCACTGGCGCGGGCGACGTCTTCCACGGCGCCTACGCGCTCGCGATCGGCGTCGGCTTAAACGTGCGCGACGCCATGGCGTTTTCGGCGGCGGCGGCTGCGATGAAATGCGGCCACGCCGGTGGCCGCAACGGAATCCCCACCATCAACCAGTGTCTTGCATTCATGAGGACGAAGCCATGAGAACGATTGGAAAGAACCGCGGCCTGGCACGGCTTGCTGACGCGGATGGCCACTTTCGCATGGTCGCGCTGGATCAGCGGCCGCCATTGTTCGATGCGATTGCGAAAGCAAAAGGCATCGCGCGGGACCAGGTCGAATATTCCGACGTCACGGCGGCCAAGCGTCTCCTCGTCGAAAACCTCGCGCCGCATTGCAGCTCGATGCTGTTCGACCCGAATTTCGCTGTGCCGGCAGCGATTGATCTGCTGCCGCCGCGCTGCGGCCTGATCATGACTCTCGAAGAGCACCGCGTCGAGGAGACCGCGGGCGGTCGCAAGTCGCGCGCGATTACGAACTGGAGCGTGGAAAAGATCCGGGCAATGGGCGGCGACGCCGTCAAGGTATTGGCCTGGTACCGTCCGGACGCTGATGCCGCGGTGAATGAGCACCAGAAGCGCTTCGTGCGTGAGATTGGCGAGGACTGCGCCCGCCATGACATTCCCTATGTCCTCGAATTGCTGGTCTACCCGTTCCTCGGCAGCGCCAATCACACCGCCGACTACGTGGAATCGCCAAGCAAGCTGCCGGGCCTCGTCATCGACAGCGTGCGCGAGTTTGCCAAGCCGGAATATGGCGTCGATCTCCTCAAGCTGGAGAGCCCGCTCGCGGCCAACGATCTGCCGGCGCGTGACAACAGCGCGGCGGCGAAGGCCGCGCAGAAGGAGTTTGATGCGATCGGCGACATCTGCCGTGAGCGCAACATCCCCTGGGTGCTGCTGTCGGGCGGCGCTGCGCCCGAAAAGTTCGAGCGGGTTCTCGATTTCGCCTATGCCGCGGGCGCCGGCGGCTTCCTCGCCGGTCGCACCATCTGGCTCGATGCCGTCCTGAAGAATTTTCCGGACCGTGCGGCGGTTTCGGCAAGCCTGCGCAAGGATGGCCTCGGCGTGCTGGAACGGCTCAACCAGCTGACCACGGCCAAGGGCACGCCATGGAAGGCGCGCTTTCCTGTTTTCACTGATATCAAGCAGGAAGGTGACTTCGCGCGCGCCTACTGAGATGGTGGCGGCTCCGCGTGGTCTCGCAGGATCTACACCATGACGACTGACGGCTTCACCATCCGCTCGATCGAGGCATTCTGCTATCGCTATCCGCTGGCGACCCCAGTGGTGACCTCGTTCGGTAAAATGCTCAACCGTCCCGCCGTCTTCGTTCGCGCTGTCGACGAAGACGGCGTCGAGGGATGGGGGGAGGTCTGGTCGAACTTTCCGGCACCAGGTGCGGAGCATCGCACCCGGCTCGTCAATGAGGTGCTTGCACCCGGCCTCGTCGGCCGCAGCTTCGAGGGTCCTGCCCGGGCTTTCGGGACCCTGACTGAGGGCACCGAGGTGTTGGCGCTTCAATGCGGCGAGCCCGGTCCGTTCGCACAGGCAATTTCGGGCATCGATCTGGCGCTATGGGATCTCTCCGCGCGCCGCCGGCGTTTGCCGCTGTGGCGGCTGCTGGGCGGGCAGTCGAGTCAGATCAAGGTCTATGCCAGCGGCATCAATCCCGGTGGTGCCGCGCAGACGGCCGAAGCCGCGCTTAAGCGCGGCCATCGCGCGCTTAAGCTGAAGGTCGGGTTCGGTGCCGAGACCGACCTCGCCAATCTGGCCGCGCTGCGCGGGATCGTCGGCGCGGGCATGCTGGCTGCGGATGCTAATCAGGGCTGGTCGGTGGCGCAGGCGCTGACGATGCTGCCGCGGCTCGCCGAGTTTGATCTGTGCTGGCTGGAAGAGCCGATCCGCGCCGACCGACCGCGTGAGGAATGGCGCAAGCTGCGCGCGAGCGCAGAAATGCCGATTGCCGCCGGCGAGAACATCGCGAGCGCCGAAGGATTCAAGCAAGTCCTCGCGGAGGACGTGCTCGGCGTGGTTCAGCCCGATATCGCGAAATGGGGCGGGCTCAGCGCCTGCGCCGGACTGGCGCGTGACATTCTCGAGGCCGGCAAGACGTTCTGCCCGCATTATCTCGGCGGCGGCATCGGACTGCTGGCCTCGGCGCATCTGCTGGCCGGCATAGGTGGAGACGGTTGGCTGGAGGTTGATGCCAACGACAACCCGCTACGCGATCTATTTTGTGGTCCTGTCGCTAGGGTAAAAGGCGGAATGATCAGCTTGGGCGAGGGACCGGGGCTCGACCTTTTGCCTGACCTCTCCACGATTGTGAATTATCGTAGCCTCTAGATGGAGCCAACTTCGGATCGCAAACATCGATCAAGGCGGTCGGTGGTGAGAAGGGGTGCGAGGCATGTTAGCGACCAACTCAATGAAGCATTGGTTCGCATCGAGTGGTGATTTCCTTGCGCTACCGAGTACGGCTGAAAGCCGGGCCTGACACCTGATAAAAAGCTGCGAGGGGAACGGATTTTGAATTGTGGAGGAACGATAGCGAAGGGCTAAAAAGCCGCCTGAAAGACCAGGTCGATGAACGAATGGATGTGGTCCACTGCGGACGGCGGTACTTGCTCCACGCAATCTGCAACGTGGGTCTAGTTGCTCAGTGATAAGCTCTAGTCGCAAATGGAGTCAGTTGGCCAACTGATAAGGTTTTTGCCGAAAGCTTATCAGTGGTGAAATCGGTTCCGATCGGACTGGCCTAGTCATCGCGCTCGCATAATGGTGGAATTGGAATGTTGCCGGCCGATCGCCGGAAACTTAAGGCCGTCGTCGTCACGAGATTGCATGAAACCGGACAGCCGCCTGCGCAAGATATTCATCTGATTACTTCGTTTCCTCAGCTTATACATCATCGCAGGTTTCGAGCGTTCCTGATCACAAGGAACAAGATCAACAGTCCAAAGCCAAGGAATATTGCTGTTTCGGAGTTTATCAAAGTAACTCCTTGAACGCACGTACTAAGAAGGGGACTTTTGTTCGAAATCACTGATGTCGGCTGCGAGTGCGGCGGCCATTTCAGCCAGCGGCTGTGTGCCGTCTATATGGGTGGTCGCGCTGAACAACACCCCCGACATCAACGGCTTCGTCTCGATGATGCGAAGAGTGCCGTTCTTTAACTCCTTATCGTAACATCGTTTTGGCAAAAACGTAATTCCCAAGCCGGCGGCTGCGAGCGACGCCGCCACGTTCAGGCTCTTGCAGGTATCAAATCGCTTGAAGGCGACGCCCCCGGATTGAAACCATTCGTCGATTGAACGGCGGTGGTGCGACTGAGGAGATAACGTAATGATTGGCCAGGCAGTCATATCGCGCGGCGTGATCGGCCCTGCGGGCAATGGAAGCGAAGGGCTTGCCATCCAGTAAAACTCCATCGTGCCAAGATGTCTCGACCTGAATGTGTTTTCGATATGCAAGCCCGGAGCCAAGACCAGATCTAACGCGCCAGCGCGCAACTCGTCGATTAACGGCAAGGTCAGCGCTTCCTCCATCTCGATACTGATCTTGGGATAGGTTTCCCGCATCGTCTTGATCAGGCGCGGAAGCCATGTCACCGAGATCACTTCGGCAACGCCAATCCGCAGCGTGCCTGAAAACGCTTCGGATGCGAGGATGACGGAACGGATTTCCGCTTCGAGCTGAATCATTTGCTCGGCCAGCGGAAGCAGCACGCGTCCCTTGGAAGTCAGGCGCAAGCTTCGTTGATTTCGCTCAAACAGGACGACGCCAAGCTCGCGCTCAAGCTCCTGAATTCGCATCGACACCGTCGATTGCGTCGATCTGAGACGATTGGAAGCTCCGACGAAGCTGCCGAGCTTTGCACCCCAGAAAAAGGTTTCCAATTGTCTGAGGTTCAATGCCGGCTTTCTTCAAAAAAATTGATGCGCCAATGCCAATATTACTCGTTTGTTTTGAATAGGTCTAGCTCTTAACGTTTTTTGGATGATGAACGAGCGAGTAGACATCGGAAATTCCTCGCAACCGCAACTTCTGCGGTTGAAGTATAAAGTGCGAGTTGCCGCCGCAAAGGACGAAGCCGCAGGTATTCGCTCGTTTGTGCTGGTTCATCCCACTGGCCATGAGCTTCCGCCGTTTGCTGCAGGTGCACATATCGATGTGCATCTCGATGACCATATCGTCCGCCAGTATTCGCTTTCCAGTTCTCCCAGCGAACGAGACAGATATCGCATCGCCGTTCTTCTGAAGCTGAACGGCCGCGGCGGCTCGGTTGCAATGCACAAGAATCAGGAAGGCGATTTCATCGAGATCTCAGGGCCCCGAAACCATTTTGCATTGGCCGGACCGGAAACCAGCCTGCATATGATGCTCGCCGGCGGTATCGGCGTCACGCCGATGATGTCGATGATTCCCGAGCTCGAGGCTAAGGGCGCGGATTACGTTCTGCATTACTGCACGCGTACCCCCGAGAACACGGCGTTTCTTAAAGATCTCGGTCCGGGTGTGGAAGCCAAAAAAGTTCGGCTTCACCACGACAATGGCGATCCTTCGCAAGGTCTCGACATCAAGGCGCTCGTCGCTGCTTACGTTCCGGGAATGCACATCTACTTCTGCGGTCCGCCTGGTTTCATGGCGGCGATTAAGGAGAATCTCGGCGCGTGGCCGCCGCATGCGGTTCACTTCGAGTACTTCTCAGCGCCGGAATCTGACACCGTTCACGAAAATCATCCGTTCAAAATAGCGATCCGCAAAACCGGCGAAGTCCTCGATGTCAGCCCATCGGAAACAATCGTCGATGTGCTGCGCGCGCGTGGTTACAGCATCGAAACAGATTGTCGCGAAGGCTTTTGCGGAACGTGTATCACGCGATACGTGGAGGGCGTGCCTGAACATCGCGACTGCGTGCTCAGCGCTGAGGAGCGCAAGAAGTTCCTGATGATTTGCTGCGCGCGTGCCGAGAGTCCCTCGCTAACGCTCGATCTTTAGCATGAAAATCGTGTCACGACAGTTCGGAGGACAAAGATGACCGCAAATAACGCTCAGCCGCTCGCGACTTACGCTTGCATCGAAAATTGCTGGTACATGATTGGGACGGCATCGGATTTTCCCACGGAAAAGCTGACCGGCCACGTCGTCGCTAAAAAGCCCATCGTGGCTTGGCGGACCAAGCAGGGGCAACTTGTCGCTTATGACGACCGTTGCGCTCACAAGCGATTCCCGCTGTCGAAGGGACGCATGATGAAGGACGGCACGTTGGAGTGCGCGTATCACGGCTTACGATACGACATGACGGGCAAATGCGTGATGATCCCATCCCACCCGACGGGGCCGATTTCTCCGCAGGCCGTCGTTCGTCCGTTCCCGATCATCGAGCAGGATGGCCTGGTGTGGCTCTGGCCGGGAGACGTAGAAGTTTCAAAGACGCGCAAGCCGCCGAGCCTGCCGGAAGTCGGCTCAGACGACTGGAAAACCGAAATTGTCGGACCGATGGAGATTCCAGCCAACTATCTTCTGCTGATCGAAAATCTTCTCGATATTACTCATTTCTATCCGCTTCACGACGGCAACATCGGCGACATTGAAAACAGCCGTATTCCCGTCGATCTAGAAGAGGGTGAAGAAGGCGGCAATCGCTATGCAATGACCATTCGAAAAGTCACCAACTACAAACAGCCCCCTTTTCTCGTCGACTGGTTTCACTACGACACTGTCGACCGGCATCACACCCATTGCATGATGAGCCCGGCCGCCACGCGTGTTGTCATGCGGAACGCCCCGGTCGGCCACCTTTCCACGCGAGACCATGTCCGCGAATTTCCGGGCACGCTGGATCTGAACACCCAAGAGCGTGGGTATGTTCTCGTTCACACTCACACCCCAATAGACGAGAAGCGCCACGTCTGGTGGGTGATGATCAACGTTCCGGCGCATCACATGTCGATGACATTCCCGGACAAGCAGACCGCGACGCACATCGCTGAAATGTTCCCCGATGTCGTGAAGGAGGACAAGTTCGCTCTGGAAGAGCAGCAGCGCATGTTCCAATACCCTGAGGACGGCTATCAGGAAGTGTTCTTGAAACCGGATCTTGCCATTCGTCGCGCGCGCGTGATTTTTCAGGATTTGATGCGCGAGCAGGAAGTTCATCCGCATAGGGTTGCCGCTGAGTAGCGATGATGCACGATAGCCTCACAGGAGCGGGAGGTGCCGGCCCGCTTGTCGGCGTCAGAGTCCTCGAACTCTGTCAGATCGCAGCGGGCCCGTTTGCGGGCTCTCTGCTAGCTGATCTCGGCGCCGATGTTGTGAAGATTGAAAATCCCGGTGGTGGGGACGGCATGCGAAACTGGCCGCCGTTAACTTCCGACGGCGAGGGCGAGACGTTCAGTGAAAACTTTGCGTCGGTGAACAGAAATAAACGGTCGGTCTGCGTCGATCTGAAAGACAGTGATGGAATCGCGCTGACGAAAGCCCTCATCAAGGAATGCGATGTCCTGATCGAGAACTTCCGACCCGGCGTGTTGCCCCGCCTTGGCTTCGGTTATGAAGACGTCAAATCGGAAAACAATAAACTGATCTACTGCTCGATCTCGGGTTACGGCCAACAAGGTCCGTACGCCAAGAAAGGCGCCTTCGACGTCACTGTGCAAGGCATGAGCGGGTTGATGAGCGTTACGGGCAATGAGGGTGAGCCCCCTGTTAAATGCGGCGTGCCGGTCGGTGATTTTTGTGCCGGCTTGTACGGTGCTTACGCCATTCTGGCGGCGTTGCTGAGAGTCAGAGCGGGAGGAAAGGGCGCGTACATCGACTGTTCGATGCTGGGCGCTTTGCTCGGCGTGTCCGCTCTGCAAACCAGCGAATATTTCGGCACTGGGTCGCCAGGCAAACGGCTCGGTTCCTCGCATCCTCGCAACGCGCCGTATCAGGCGTTTCAGGCCAGTGATGCGTATCTTATCGTCGCCGCGGGTAACGACATTCTCTGGCGCGAAGTCTGTCACGCGGTGGGAAGGTCCGACCTTGCGGACGATGTGAAATTCAAGACCCAGTCCGATCGGGCGAGGCGACAGACGGAGCTGGCGGCAATTCTTCAGGAGCAATTCCTCAAGCGAAGCGTCGCGGAATGGCTGTTTGAATTAGACGGCAGAGGCGTGCCGTGCTCTCCGATCAATACCTATGCGGACATTCTCGCCGATCCGCACGTTCAGGCCATGGATTTGATCAAGCCGCTCGATCTGCCGAACAACGTCCGAACGCGCACGGTGGGATTTCCGGTCAAGATTACCGATTTTTCATTCTCGGTTTATCGGGCGCCTCCGGCACTCGGCGAACATACCGCCGAGGTGATCTGCGAGTGGCTCGGCACCGAAGGGAGCTTGGCGTCGAAAACACGCGACCTTGGCTGATGCATTCCGCGTTCGCGATCGCGACATCGGCGACAGGGGTATCGCGCCGCCGCGCGAGCAGTGGCGGCCGCAAAAAGGTTTTAAGACGGAGAGAACACGCTCTCGGTTGAGGCTCTGAAAATATCTACCAATAAAAAGCAGAATAAATATTGGCGACAACGGGAGGGAAATATGAGAGTGCAAGACACCGCAGGAGACAAGGATACCCAGCGGCACGCACGTCGGGCGGTGATTGCCTCGACGGTCGGCTCGATGATCGAATGGTACGATTTCTATATTTACGGGCTGGTCGCGGCGACCGTATTGGGAAGGCTATTTTTTCCTCAAACCGATCCTTATTCCGCGACGCTGCTATCACTCAGCACCTTCTTCCTGGGATTTGTGATCCGCCCGGTGGGGGCGGCTGTTTTCGGTCATTTCGGTGATCGTATTGGACGAAAGGCGATGCTCGTCACCACACTATTGCTAATGGGTGTCAGCACGGTACTCGTCGGTCTCGTTCCGACATACAACCAGATCGGCATCTGGGGCGCTGTCGCCATCACCTTCCTGCGGTTGCTTCAGGGATTCGGCGTGGGCGGTGAGTGGGGCGGCGCCGTTGCAGTTGCCACCGAATGGAAATCGCTCGACAAGAAACGCGGGCTGGCCGGAAGCTGGCCGCAGTTCGGATCTCCACTCGGGTTGTTGTTGGCACTGATCGTGCTCACGACTGTGAGCAAATATGGCACGACCGAATGGTTCGAAACCATCGGCTGGCGAATTCCGTTTCTCCTCAGCATCGTGTTGATCGGCGTGGGACTCTACATCCGCGTCGGCATTCACGAGACGCCCGCCTTCAAGAGAATGGAGCAAAACGGAACGATCCAGAAGGCGCCGGTCAGCGTCGCGATCAGGAAGTACTGGCGCGAAATTCTGCTGGTCTGCGGCATCCGCTCCGGTCAGCACGCGGCCTTCTATCTGTTCACGACCTTCGTTTTGTCCTACGGCGTCGGCACATTGCACATTTCAAAGGATTTGCTTTTTAATGCGCTGTTGCTGGCCTGCAGCGTGTCGCTCATCAGCGTGCCACTATTCGGATATCTGTCGGATATCATCGGCCGCCGCTCACTCTATATTATCGGTGCGGTGACTCTAGGAATTTTCGCGTTCCCTTATTACATGATGCTAAATTCTGGAAACACCGCGATCATCGTGCTCGCTATCGTGATGTCGATTGTCGTTCACGATATTTCCTATGGACCACAGCCGGCGTTTATCGCGGAAGCGTTCCCGCCCGAAGTGCGATATAGCGGCTCGTCGCTCGGATATCAGTTGTCGTCGATCACGGCTGGCGGCCCGGCCCCTCTTATCGCGACATACTTGTTTCATCAGTATGGAACGACGCTCGCGGTAAGTATCTATCTCGCCGCGCTTGCGACGATCGCCACGATCTGCGCTGTCTATCTTCCGGACACGCACCGCAGAAACTATAATTCGTCGGATGCAAGCGATTCTGCCGGGATCGAAGGCGGGCGATCCGTTTCTCTCCAGCCTGCGCAGTGAGAGATAAAGATCTCCGTCGGTGGGCTGATGATGAGTCAGCCGACGGTATTTTTCCGGGACTTGGCCCGTCATGACGTGAATTCCGACATCGTCGGAATGCAGTTTGCTGCCGAACCTATCGTTGTCGACGATTGAGCTTCTTGCCAATATCGTGCCCACATGATCCCGGTCGAAATCGCTTAATAGCGGACAGGCTTTCGCCATGACTCTGCGACATAACCGGTCGGTCTCGCCTCGTTGGCGCCGCAGCTGCATGGTGGACCTTGGCCTTTGAAGGTTGGACGTGCGTGATTGTGGAGGGCGGTCTTGTGGGACTGACAAAGTCAGGCGGCCGGCGCGCCCAATCACATTGAAGAGTATCGATATGACATCTTCCGTTCACGAACTAGCAGTCATGCGCGATGGATCGATCCTGCACATGATGCTGAAGCGTCCGGCAAAATCGAACGCCCTGAGCGCCACGCTGGTGGAGGCCTTAATTGCCACCTTGGGCGCTGCTGAATCGGACGGCACCACGTTGGTAACGTTCAGAGGCGAGGGGACTAATTTTTGCTCCGGCTTCGACCTTGGCGATCTTGAGCGGCAAACCGACGGTGACCTGCTGCTCAAGCTGGTTCGTATCGAGTTGCTGTTGCAACGCATCGCGCATGCGCCGTTTGCTACGCTCGCCCTGGCTCAGGGCAAGGTCCTCGGAGCGGGATGCGATATCTTCTGCGCTTGTTCGGAGCGTATTGCCGAGCCCGACGCCGTTTTTCGAATGCCCGGTTGGAGATTTGGAATTGCGCTCGGAACGCGGCGGCTGGTTGGCCGCATTGGCACGGACGCGGCGCGTTCCGTTCTTGCCAGCAGCCGGATGCTCAAGGCGGATGAAGCACTCGGGATGGGTCTTGTGACGGCAACAGCAAGACAAGAGGATTGGCCGGTTCTTCTCCAATCGATAGGTGAGAAAGCCGCCATGCTGGAGCGGGTATCGCAATCGATGTTGCTTAACCTGACCGCGACGGATACGCGTGCGGCCGATCTCGCGGCTTTGGTGGAGAGCGCCAGCCGGCCGGGACTCAAAAGCCGCATCGAGCAATATCGGCAGGCGGAGCGAGCGAAAGCCGGCATAGATTCAAAAACCATATAGCAGCGATAGGGCGCTGTCTTAGCGTGTCGGATGGCTTCGTAGATCAGCTGTTTGATGTCCATGAAAACCGTACGCCTTCCGCGATACTGCTGGCCAGCGCGCGGCCTCTACTACTGAAAGTGCTGAAACGGACCTGCTGTTTGGGTCCTTGAAAGGTGGTGAATTCGTAGAAATTTTCACAGTCGTTTGGCGACAATAACCGCCGGCACCATGTAACTGCGAGCGTTGCGACTAGGTTCGCTGTGTGTACCGAAAACCTTATTCGAGTTGATGACGTGATGGAATCGCTCAAGCTCGGGATTGAGGTCGCTCAATCAAGCGTCGCCAAAATCTTCCCGCTTCCACAACGCAGCGCAAGACCGAGCCCTCGGCGCCTGGCCCGTCGCTCGCGCCGACGGCCTCTTGCAGAGCGGCTCTACCACCGAAGAAATCGAAGTCCGCAGAGGTAGCCGAGGGTCACCACGGCGCTGGTTGCAAGGGGATACCAGGTTATGACGAATAGCGGGCTGTCGTCCGTGCAGTTCGTCGCGTAGAATGTCGCGGCTATGCCGCTCGCCGCAAGGCCAGCAAGTGCTCCTGTCAAACCCGGCCTGGTGGGAGCGCCTTCCCGCAAGGCCAAGATGAGGCAGGCCAGGGGACCAAGGGAAAGAATCTGAATTAACGTCACGCAATTGCGCGCGTTCGAACCGATGATCGTCCTGACCCAGTGAGATGACGGAATCACCATGATTTCGACGAGAGCTGCTGTCACCAAAACCACCGGCGCGATCGCCAGCCCCCATCCCGACAGGCCAAACGTTGCTCCTGGCCGGGCTGCGCGCAGGATGGCCGCCGTAGCAGTCATGACGAGCGGTAAGGTTACCGCGAACTTCAGCAAAAATCGTGTGGTTTCCATTGCGTACATGATGTCGGAACGGAATCCGACCGCGCCAAAAAACATGATCCCCGCGATGATGTTGCCGGCCGTCATTGCCAGTCCGACAGACCGCTCGAGCTTCCGCCCGACCGGAACGTCCTGCACCAGGGATGAGCATTTCAGTCTTCACATCAGCTCTCCAAGCACTACCGCTTGCAACCCGCGAGATGCAGGTTGGAATTCTGCAGTACTCTATTATCCCCTTTCGTTTTCTGCGCCCGAAGTGTTACGCCGAGCAACAGTAAGGCGCCGCCAATTCGCAAGGGAACCTCGTGCGTCCGCGAGACGGTTACGAGGAATTTCCGCTGTTTCCCCAAAAGCGGCCGCGCGATCTTGCTTTCTAGAGCGTACGGTCTAAATTGCGCAGGCTGGCCGACGGCAGTTCCCAGACGGAATTTGGATATGATTACGGGAGTTTGATGAGTTTGGCAGTTTTGGAGGCATCGGCGGTTTCTTCGATCGGTAAGCTGCTGCCAGGACTTGACTGATCGACGCGCGCACATATTGAAGAAGGAAATGCAGCTCCGGAAAGAAACACGCGTGGAATTTGGTTCGCGCGAGGAGCGATGGGCGGCATGGATGCGCGCGGCGATTGGCGGGGACGCTTCCGCTTACCGGCAATTTCTCGAATCCTTCACGCCATTCCTTCGGGGAGCCGCGGCGAAGCGTTGTTCGCAGCTCGGAATTTCGAGATCCGAAGTTGAGGACATCGTCCAGAATGTCCTATTCGCGATGCACCTCAAACGCGGCACTTGGGATCAATCGCGTCCGATCGGACCCTGGCTGGCGGCGATCGTTCGGAACAAGGTGATCGATGCCTTCCGCAGCCGCGGACGGAGAATCGATATTCCCATCGAGAGCGTTATCGAGACGCTGGCTTCGACCGACCCGGAGGCGGATTCTGAAGGTCATAGCGTTCGGCGGATGCTCGCAAGCCTGAAAGACGTCCAGCGATCCATTGTGATGTCCATTTCAGTCCAGGGCGAGAGTGTAACGCAGACAGCGAAGCGCCTCGGCATGTCCGAGGGAGCCGTTCGCGTGGCGCTGCATCGCGCCCTGAAATCGCTGGCGGCACTCTATCGCGATAAGATCTAAGAACGATGGGCATGCTTGGCGGCAACGTAGGCGCGCTAATTAAAATTGATGATCGGCGCGCATGCCACGAGCGGTCGCTGGCGGCGAATCATTTGCAATAGTGACCCAATTTCTATTGTATTAGCTAGCTGCGGCCTGCGGGGGCGGACAATCCGTGCCCCTCATAACGTTCTGGTGCAAGGGACGGTGAAACCACGGTGTCGTGAGCGTTTCGGAATTGCTGAGTTATCACCGCACTATTCACTCTATGTGGGTGACGTACGTGGTGATACTCGGTTGCTCCAGCGATCTGAAATGAAGATGCCGAAACTAGCGTCGCACCGAGAATGACTAGAATTGCCTTTCGCATCGTAATCTCTCTCTATCAGGCACTTTCTTGCCAGGCGGACGCGCCTCGCTTATGCGTCTCGTGGGAGGTACGATGGGCGATACAGATAATTACACCTCAGTGATCACGAAGCGGCGAGCAGACATCGTTCAAAGGAATTCCTCCGAACAGATAGCCGTGCTGCATTAGGCATTGGTTAGCGAAGTTGGACAAGCCTGGAGGGTTGGCGCGGCTTCTAATTTGGTACTGTTGGCCGGTTGGAACCTCTCACGATTATTTTCTGGACCCCGTAACGTTTGGGCATTTTCGCTCGAATTGCAATGTGGGCGTGTTCTAATCTGTTCGAGGTGCCAGCAATGCCAAAGAAGCTGATTTCCGTTCTGTCTGCCGTTGTCGTCATGTCCGCAGTCGCGTTTGGAGCGCGCGCGGCAGAAAAGCTGAATTACGATGCCAAGTCCTTCGCAACAGCGCAGGCTGCCGGAAAACCCATTCTGGTTGAAATTCACGCAACGTGGTGTCCGACATGCAAGGCGCAAGCACCGATCCTGAGTGATCTTGAAAAGCAGGATAAATTCAAGAATTTGATGGTCTTTCGGGTGGACTTCGATTCCCAAAAAGATGCGGTCAAAGCTTTCGGAGCCCAAATGCAGAGCACGCTGATTACGTTCAAGGGCTCCCAGGAGACGGGCCGCTCAGTTGGAGATACGAACCCCAGTTCGATTGCAGCCTTGCTCGATAAGACGACTTGAGGCACGGATGTCGATTGTTGGCTTGGGACTCGCGTTTCTAGCGGGCCTACTTTCAATCCTGTCACCCTGCGTGCTGCCGTTGCTGCCGATTGTACTAGGCGCGGCTGCTTCGGAGCACAGGTGGGGACCGGTCGCGCTTGCCGGCGGGGTCTCCCTGTCCTTTATCGCCATAGGGTTGTTCGTTGCTACAATCGGTTTTGCGCTGGGGTATGATGGTGGCTGGTTCCGAGACATTGCCGCTGTCGGGATGATCTTGATTGGTGCAGTCCTGCTCGTGCCTCCATTTCAGATGCGCGTCGCGGTTGTTGGTGGACCCATTAGTGACTGGGTCGACCAGCGTTCTGGCAGCTTTTCGAAGTCAGGGCTGGGTGGTCAGTTCGGCGTAGGTCTCCTTCTTGGGGCGGCGTGGAGCCCCTGCGTGGGACCAACACTTGGTGCAGCATCCGTTTTTGCGGCACAAGGTAAGAATCTTGGCGCTGTGGCTTTGACGATGCTGACTTTTGGTCTTGGCGCCGGGTTACCCCTTGTGCTGCTTGGCACGATGTCTCGTGAGCTCCTGTTGCGCTGGCGTGGCGGCATGTCGGCTACCAGCAAAGCAATGAAACAAGCCCTCGGACTGTTCCTGATCGCAATAGGGCTGTTGGTCGTAACGGGTTTCGACAGATCATTGGAAGCCGGGCTCGTTGAAATGTCTCCGCAGTGGTTGACGAACATTACGACTCGTTTTTGAGGGTGGCAGGGTAATACCCCGCTGATGGCCACATTTTTTCATATCCAGCGGCACGGGAGAAACAATCGCAAAGTTGACAAAGATCCTGATCGTAGCATTCTGCCGAGAACGGTCATCATTTTCGGCAACCCCAAAGCGGGGACGCTTCCGATGACAAAGAGCGCTACCCTGGCAATCGATCTGCCGATGAAGGCGCTCGTCTGGCAGGACAATCAGGACCGGGTCCGGCTCACGTATAATACTAGCGAATACAACGCGAAATATGTGTTGCCGAGACATGGTCTTTATGCCTCCGACGACGCATCGAAAGCTCTTGAAAACTACCTGACCGATGCAGCTGAACGAAGTACTATTAATTGACAAGGCTGGGAAGCACCGATCTCGAGCCCATTCGACGGGGCACATTATCGCGACTTGGAATCCGCTGATTTGCGGTCGTAGTCGTGGATTGACGCTCGATCTATCGCATTCAAGAGAACATTCGTAGTCAGCAGCTCGGGAAGAGCTTCGCCCTGCGGCAGTTTAGGTCCGTATACCACGTCGAGAGGGATACCATATCGCGCGAAGCGATGCAGATAGTTTGCGATGTGGGGATCAGGCCGGCTCCAGTCGGCGCGCATTCTTATGACGTGTGATTGCTTAAGCCGCGAACGAACCTCCGCGTTCTCCAGGACCCTCAAGTCGTTGACCTTGCAGGTCAGGCACCACGTGGCAGTGACATCCACCAGTACGGTGTTGCCGTCGGCGATAAGCCCAGCTAGTGCATCCAAATTGAACACCTGCCACTCTTGTCCCGCCGCCGCTTGCGAAACTGGGCCAACCGCGGACAAACTGACGACAATGGGTACGACGGCTAGTGCGGCAGTGATCCATCCGGAACTGCGCGACGCAGGGGCGGCAATCTGGCCTTTGACCGGGGCACTGATCGAGGCTCGGTAACCGAGCAAGCACGCGAGCAAAACGGTCGTGATCGCCGCCATCCACGCACCCGCTATGCTCCAGAGCACGAAGATCAGCCAGACCCCCGTCCCCAACATCAAGATGCCGAGAAACTTTCGCACAACAAGCATCCACGGGCCCGGACGTGGAAGCCAACGAACGCAGCCAGGAAACAACGCGGCCATCCAATAGGGCAGCGCCATTCCGATGCCGAGACACAGGAAGATTACAAAGATTTCGGACGGCCCGCGCGCCAATGCGAAGCCCACGGCTGTTCCGACGAACGGCGCGGAGCAAGGCGTGGCCAGCAAAGTTGCGAACACGCCAGCGAGGAAAGCCTCGAGCATGGGTCCGCTGGCCCGCTTGGACGCTATGGTCGCTATCGAACTTGGCAAGCCGATCGGAAGCCACTCAAAGAAGCTCGCTGCGAACAAGACCGTCAGCACCGCCATGCCCGCCAGGAACCATGGCTGCTGAAACTGTATGCCCCAGCCGAGTGTTGCGCCCGACCATTTTAGTCCGACCAATGAAGCGGCCAGCAGCAGGAAGGTAATCATGATGCCGGAAGCCGTTGCTGCTGAACCTAATCGAACATCGCGCAAGCCACCGCCTGTCTGTCGGGTGAATGCAAAAAGCTTGATCGAAAGCACTGGAAGCACGCAAGGCATGAGATTGAGGATGAGGCCTCCCAGGACGGCTGAAAGCAGTGCGGCGAAAAATGCCGAACTATGCTCGCCGGTCGTTGTGCCGGTGGGCCCCTTGAATTCGGCGCCCCGATTTTCGTCGACTAGTGTTAATGTCAACGGACGGTCAGGCGGTGGCAACGCAGCGAGTCGAACAGTCAGACGGGCAGTCTTACCTGCGTCCTGCAGCTCGACCTTCGGCGCCGGCGGAATTCCATTCCCGGCGCCCTCGACAAAAAGGTCGGGCCGCACAAACGCCTCAACCTTGCTCTGCAGGTCGACCACCAGGGTTGGCTCTGATGCGGTGCCCGCGTACCGAGTGCGGATGACATCAATCCCCGCGGCTTCCGTCGAACCCGGCACACTTTTTCGGGCCGAGTCGATCAACACGGACTCGGCAGAAGGCCCCCCGGCTCCGGTTGGCAACGGCAGAGCGAGTTCAGCCTCAAGGGGTACGCAGATTTCCGAACACGCGGCGTACTCGATCGACGCTTTGACTCGGGCCGAGGTGTGAGCTTGTTTTAGATGTAATTTGACCGGAAGAACCACGTCGTTTTCGTAGACGCTGTTCTGCAATTCATCGATGACGAGACGATGTGGAGCAGGCCAGGAAGTTTCAGCTCCTGAGATATTTTCTGAAGCAGACCAGTCGACCGTTGGTGGGATGCCCGCGTCTCCCGGGGTTCGCCAATAACCGTGCCACCCCTTGGCAAACCGGAATTCCAAGCCTGCTTCGAGGGTTGAATCGGCAGCGATATTATCCGTCGCTGTGATCAGGCGCACCACCGCCTGGCTGTCCCCCACCCAATTGGTGGCAGCCGCACGGGCGCTGCCGGTCCACATTAATAAGCCGACCGACAGCACAACGAGAGCACGGAGGTGAGCGAGAACCATGATGCATCCAGGACAGTATCGATGTCAGTCTACGATGCCGTCGAGTGACGGCCGGTAGCCTCCAGCAAGCGCGTTCGAATTTCACGTTCGCGATGAAGGCAGCCGGGCCGGTTCGTAGACCAATGGGGAAAACGTCAGGTGATCAGGTCGAGCCGTCCGTCAGTCGGGAAGCTCCAATGATCTGGCCATCAGGCGCTTCGAGCACAACAGCGACGTCCTGCCCTTCGGGAAACCGCTCGCTGATCTGGAGAGCGGCTCCCGACCATTGGCCGACCGAGCGGATCGATCTGACGATGTTCGCCTCTTGCAATGTCCTACCGCCGTTTTCTCCGCGGCCAATCGCTGTGGTATGGTCGTGATCAAAGCCGATGAGAAGGATCTTGCCGGAGCCGCTGCCGGAGCCGACCTGTATGGAAACCTGTTCCCCGCCGCTCTTCGTGACGCTAACCGCCGCGGCGGTGCGACTTTCGCGTTTCGCTTTTTCGATGGCTGATCCGACATCCCGGCGGTGCGAGCCGACGAGCCCGGCAGCGCCATCGACGACGATCTCCGGCGTATAAGATCCATCGCCAAAACGGTGGCCATATTGGTCCTGGCGCTGCGTGGCTGCTTGCAGCGAATACGGGTCCTTCCATCCCAGACGGTCCCAATAAGTGACGTGGAAGGCGAGCGCCAAGACGTCTCGCCGATCCCTGGATAGTTCGTTTACGTAAGCGTTCGCCGGTGGGCAGGATGAGCATCCTTGCGAGGTGTACAGCTCCACGACGACAGGTCGTTCTGCGGCAATGGCGGCGGCAGGATACAAACCCGCGATGAGGCCGAGTGAAGTCATCAGACGCGACAGCATGGCAATCCTCCAGTGTTGGGTTCATCCGTATTCGCAATCACGGGCCGCTTTGTTACACTTGATTGCCGTCGGGAGTGTCTCTTGAGCGGGAGCGTTAGCGGAGATTTTGGTCGGATTTCCTAAATTTGCCTGCCTGGAGGGCTATCGGGCGCGTCCTGCGGGTGCACAACGAACAACAAGGCAGTCTTCACACGAAATCTTGAAAATGCCGTGCCTCTAGGTTTCGCAAACGACGCCAAGAGTCCGCCGCACAGAGTGACCCGTGCACCTCTGAGCCGCGCAGAACATCCCTACAAATCTTGCAACAGACGCTGCTCCCGCCAGCGCAACGACGTCGTTTAGCGGCATCCAGCCTCAACGCGGCCTCCTGGGCATCTCGTCGCAGCAGGCCTTCGTCGAGAGTTAGGAGCTTGCCGTCATGAAACATGATGCGGCCGCCGATCATCACGGTGTGGACCGATGAGCGATGCTTGTCCCGAGCACTTGGCGAATATCGGCATAAGCGACCTTGCCCGTCGCGTCCGATTCGAGAATCGACGGAAACGCTTTCTTTTCTTTGCACCGTTTCGTCCGAAGTACATTCTTAGCGCGACCACCTCTTTGATGCTATCGATCGACCGCGCAATCCCATCAGCTTAATGACCTTGTCTTCAACCTCGATCAAGTGCCATTGCATAATAGTAAAATCCGATATCGATCATTCGTATAACTAATTATGCGGCTGAGTTGCCGCTGTGTAAAAGCTTTAGACAGCATTGGTGAAGAAGCGGGCGATTGGAAGGCAATGTGAGGCTTCATGACGGTCCGTCGTCCGAACGTAGGGGAATTGCAACAGGCCGCGCGCGAACTCGGCCTGAATCTGAGTGACGCCGATGCCGTGTCGTTTCATGGCCTGATGCAGGGTCAACTCGACGCCTACGACCTCGTAGACGACATGGTCGCGCCGTTGCCCGAAGTGAAGTATCCGCGGACGCTTGGAGTACGCCCTCAGCCGGAAGACAATCCCTACGGCGCGTGGGCGGTGAAGAGCCGCATTCAAGGGGCGCGGCGCGGCAAGCTCACCGGAAAGCGGGTGGCAATCAAGGACAACGTCTGTGTTGCCGGCGTGCCGATGATGAACGGCGCGTCGATTCTGGAAGGCTATGTGCCGGAGATGGACGCCACTATCGTGACGCGAATGCTCGACGAAGGCGCGGATATTCTCGGCAAGTCGGTCTGCGAGTACTACTGCGCCTCCGGCGGCAGTCACACGTCAGCCAACGGCGTTGTCGAGAATCCAGTTGTGCCGGGTCACAACGCGGGCGGTTCGTCGTCGGGCTCGACAGCTCTGGTAATGGCAAATCTGGTGGATATGGCGACCGGCGGCGATCAGGGCGGCTCGATCCGGATTCCCGCCTCCTATTGCGGAGCGGTCGGATTGAAGCCGACGCACGGGCTGGTCCCCTATACAGGCATCTTCGCCGTTGAACTCACGGTTGATCACGCCGGTCCGATCACTCGCACCGTCGCCGACAACGCGCTGATGCTCGAGGTCATGGCGGGTCCTGATCATTTGGACCCACGGCAGTCCGGTGCGCCGGCGCAACCTTACACGCAAGCGCTCGCGAAAGGCGTCGCCGGTCTGCGCATCGGCGTGGTGCCGGAAGGATTCGGCCTGCTGGGCGCGGAGGCCGAAGTCGACAAGCGCGTGCGTGAAGCGGCCGAGCGCCTGGCCCACACCGGCGCGCATGTCCATGACACCTCAGTCCCGCTTCATGCCGCGGGCGCGGCGATCTGGACGCCGATCTTCCTCGAAGGCGCGACCGATCTCATGATGCGCGGTAACGCTTACGGCACCAATATGAAGGGTGTATTTCTTGAAAGCCTGCTGGATGCCCACGCGCGCTGGCGCGATCGCGCCGACGAGCTATCAGAGACGTTGAAACTCGGCATCCTGACCGGTCACTACATGTCGTCGCGTAACCGGGGGCGCTATTACGGCAAGGCGCAGAATCTCAATCGATTGTTGACGGCGGATTACAACAGGGCGCTCGGTGAGGTCGATCTGTTGCTGATGCCGACGACGCCGATGGCGACAACACCGTTGCCGGGCCCGAACGCGAGCCGCGAAGAGATCATCGGCCGCGCGTTCGAGATGGTCGCCAACACGGCGCCGACCTGCGTGACCGGGCATCCCGCGATTTCCGTTCCCGTGGGCAAGACATTGGATGGCCGCCCGATCGGAGCGATGCTGATTGCGCGTCATCTCGATGAGATGACGCTTTATCGCGCCGCCGCGGCGTTGGAAGCCTGTTATCGGTGATGGGGCGATCACACTGTGCCGCTAATTGGAAACCCAGGGCTTAATGAACCGGAATGGAAAACTACCTACCAACTCGCCCTGCTTTGTGAGGGCGCTTCGTTGGAACGGGGTTGTCGAGCAACGCAAACACCGGTCTCACCAGACCCTCCAGCAGCTTGCGGTCAGGTCGAGCACGCGCAAGCACGCGAATGCCAAGTAAAACACCCGAAAGAAGTCTGGCGAGGTCCTCCGCCGATTGAGCATGCGGAATGGTCCCGTCATGCTGGCCCGAGGTGACGCATCGAAGAAAAAACGATTCGACCTCGCTCAGGAACGTTGCCACGATCTGCCGGAGTTTCTCGTCATGCGGCGCGATTTCGAGCGCGGAGTTGACCAGCAAGCAACCCAGCCGCCGTTTGTCGTTCAAGGATCGTTTGATGATTTCCTGCAGGAACGCGACGATCGCATCCCGCGGGGGAAGGCTGTGCTCAAGACGCCGGATGCGCTCGCGGAAGGTCTGGTCGAGATAGCGATTGAGCGAGCGCTCGAAGAGGGCTCGCTTGTCGCCGAATGCATTATACAGGCTGGCCCCGGCAATGCCCATCTCGTCGGCCAAGTCGCGCACAGAGGTGGCCTCATAACCGTGAAGCCAGAATTGCCGGATCGCCGCGTCAAGCACTGCTGCTTCGTCAAACTCTCGCGGCCTTGCCATGATCTTTAACGCCTTTCCATTCACCGCATCCGCATCGGTTATACACAGGGAACAACCCAATACCATCTGGCGCGACCGCTTCAAAAGGCAATATCTCACTTCCGCTGCTATTCTGATACTTTGGCCCGCGCTCCGGACGCACGCCGAGCCTAACCACGGATGTTGAAGATGCCGTTTTTGGGCTTTGAAGAAGCCGTCTTTTATTATAGATCAGGTGATCTATAATAATCTAGGCTGTTTCATTCCGATGTCCAGGCGCCAGCAGGGCAAAAAACCGCCGAACAATATTGCGGGAGGGATCGTGACAATCCAAGCTGACAATGTGCTGCCAGCCGCAGTTCGCGGGCAATGGCCGTATGCGCCGCGCTTTGCTAACGTCAATGGCTGGCGGATGCACTACATTGACGAGGGTGAGGGCGATCCGGTTGTGCTCTTGCACGGCAACCCGACGTGGGGATTCCTGTACCGCGATATCATCGGTCCTCTTGTCAAGTCCGGACGGCGGGTGATCGTCCCTGACATGATCGGTTTCGGTCTGTCGGAGAAGCCTGTTCGTGAACAGGATCACTCGCTCGACGGCCATACGGCCAATCTGACTGCGCTCATGCGGCAACTCAACCTGTCGAAAATCACGCTGGTTTGTCACGACTGGGGCGGACCGACCGGCCTGTCGTTTGCGATGAGCAACCCAAGCCGTATTCGCGCGCTCACCATCATGAGCACGTGGGCATGGCCGCTGCCTCCCGCCGAATTTCATACGCGCATCTTTCCCTGGCGCATGATGCATGCGCCGCTTGTGGGTCCGTATTTTCTTGGCCGTCACAAGGCGCTGGCGGGCCGTGGCGTCTATCTTTCAGTCGTCGATCGCGAGAAATTTGCCCGCACGGCGCAGGCGGCCTACGAGGGCGTACTACCGGACCCTGCAACCCGGCTACTGACATGGGTTTGGCCCCGTTGGATTCCGCTGGATCAGGATGCGCGGGCCTATCAGCGCTTCAAATGGCTCGAGCAAGAACTGTCGCAGTCAAAGTTTCCCACCATGATCATCTGGGGCCGTGAGGACGAGGTCTTCGACGCCGCGACCTTCTCGAGCCGCTTCAAGCAGATGATTCCGCACGCCGATGGTCCGTATCTGGTGACGGGTCGTCATTTCCTGCAAGAGGACTCCGCTCTTGAAATTGCGGATCTGATCCGGTCGTTTCTTGACCGGCTCGACAAGAGGGAGGCGGCGCAATGACGGATGTAACAGTCATCGGAAAAGCGGATCTGAATGGCAAGCGACTGGCCTTCGGCCTGGCGGAAGATCGTATCGGGCATTACCCGGAATTCCGCGATTTCTTTATCCGCATATTCGGTCTCGATCACAAAGGGCTTGCCGAGCCCGGTTTCGTTCGCGCCCCGTCCGGAATTGTCTACATGCTCATCTTCATCGGCCGCAGTGGCGAGCCCTTCCCATCTGGCGTCGAAATCAGCGCAGTCGTCGACGCGCTTGAACCGATCGATAGCGACACGTTGGACCGGGACCTTTGGGCTATTTTGCGGTGGATGATCGGCGGTGTCGGTGGTGCCTGGACCGTCGAGGATTTCGACCGAACCGGACGTCTTTATCGGGTAGCCGCTGCGCCATCGAACTAACGGCGCCGGCGGGTTAGCCAAACCCGGCCTTCGGCTCCCACCGCGGGCAGAACCGAACTATCGCTTGGCCGATGTCGCCGCGGTCTGTCCGAATAGAATTTTCTTGCCTTCCTCGGTGACAGCGGGCCGATTTGAATAGGGCTCGCCCACAGCGTAGGCTCGGATCGTAGCCGGCCGCGTACGAAGGGTGTCAAACCAGCGGCGGAGATTCGGGAAATCGTCCAGATTCTGCTGCTGCCGTTTCCATGGCACGACCCAAGGATAAGCCGCCATATCGGCGATTGTATAATCCGATCCCGCGATGAATTCGCGCCCGTTCAGCCTTCGATCGAGCACGCCATACAAGCGGTTCGTCTCGTTGACGTATCGATTGATAGCGTAGGGAATCTTGTCCGGCGCATAAATACCGAAGTGATGATTCTGGCCGGCCATCGGGCCGAGGCCGCCCATTTGCCAGAACAGCCACTCCATGGCGGTCTTGCGACCGCGAACACCGGTCGGCAGGAAGCGCCCGGTCTTTTCTGCGAGATAGGTGAGAATGGCGCCGGATTCGAAAACGGTTATCGACTCGCCCCCGTCGGCAGGGCTGGAATCGGTGATTGCAGGCATCCTGTTGTTCGGCGAGAACGCAAGGAACTCTGGCTTGAACTGATCGCCGGCACTGATATCGACCGGATGAATCCGATAGCCGAGTCCGGCCTCTTCAAGAAAGATCGTGATCTTGTGCCCGTTCGGCGTCGGCCAGTAGTACAGTTCAATCATTTGCGGCTCCTTCCGAATGTGCGCCGGCCCATCGATTCATCGTGGCCGTGAGTTCCGATGCAGGCCTGCAACGTCCGCGCTTCTTTCAGTCACAAAAGCGTGCAGTTGCCAGAAACTTCCAATGATGCAATATAGAACGAATGATCCAAAATGAAAAGAGCGGGATCGTTCAGTCTCTGCCAATGTCGACGAATGCCAATCGTCATCCGATGAACCCAACTGTGATCGAAATGACAAAGCCTGCCCTGGGATCAAGCCAATCCAGTTTGAGGACGATTGCGCCGGGATTTGCCTGGGCCGGCCTGTCGGTCGCTATCCTCTCCGGCTGGTTCGTCGTCACGCGTGTCGGCTTCAGGCATGCCCTCAACGTCTGGGATGTCACTGGGCTGCGCTTCGGTGAAGGGGCCATTCTGCTGACCCCGACACTGCTGGTTGGTCCGTCGCGGCTGCCGATCCGCGCATGGACTCAAGGGATAGCACTCGCCACTCTGTGGGGCGCGCCTTTCATTCTGCTCGTCGGTATCGGGCTTCAGCTCACATCTGCGACATTGGCGTCGTCAATTACTCCGGCATTGATGCCGATTTTCGCGGGAGCGATTGGATGGGCGATGCTGGGCGAACTGCCACGCGGGCCGCAAATATCCGGATATATCCTGATTGCAGCCGGGCTTTCGGTTCTGATTTACGGTTATGCGTTGACCGAAGGTCGCCCAAATGCAGCCGGAGTCCTGACCCTCATTGTCGCGGCGGCGATGTGGGCCGCCTATACGCTCCGCCTGCGCGGAAACGGGCTGACTCCACTTCAGGCTGCGGCATTGATCTGTTTTTGGTCGGCCGTCTTTTATGTGCCCATCTACATCGGGTTGAGCCTCTCGAATCTCCGCTACGCGTCCGGTCGAGAGCTGTTGTTTCAATCGCTCTATCAGGGCTTCATGATGAGCGTGGTCGCGATGTTCGCTTTCAACTGCGCCGTCGCATCACTTGGCCCCAGAGCCGCAGCCGCGATCGTCGCGCTGGTGCTGGTTGCTGCCACGGTGGTCGCGATCCCGGTTCTGGGCGAAGTTCCGTCATTGCCATCCGCAACCGCCGTCTGCGTCATCGCCATAGGCGTGATGCTGGCTGCTTCTTCACCTCAATCGAAACCATCACTCAAGGCAACGGGAGAAAGCGCATGATCCGTTTCTATTTCCATCCAACACCCAATCCGGCGAAAGTCGCTCTGATGCTCGAAGAGACCGGCTTGGCCTATCAGTTGATCCCGATCGACACCAGCAAGGGCGAACAGCATACGCCGGCGTTTCGCGCCGTCAATCCGAACGGCAAGGTCCCGGCCATCGTCGATACCGAAGGGCCGGGTGGCAAGGAAGCGCGGGTATTCGATTCCAGCGCCATCCTGCTTTATCTCGGCGAGAAGACGGGACGTCTGATCGGTTCACCCGCCGATAAGCCGGAATTGCTGTCATGGCTGTTTTTCATTGCGACCGGCATCGGACCATTCTCGGGACAAGCCGTTCATTTCCAGCATGCTGCTCCGGAAAAGCTTGCCTATGCAGTGAACCGCTATCGCCGTGAAATCGAACGTCATTATGAAGTGCTCGACACGCATCTCAAGGGACGAGAGTTCATTGTCGGGAAAGAGTATTCGATCGGCGACATTTCGGCGTGGGGCTGGGTGGATCGGGCACCGCGCGTATTGCCCGGCGACACTGATCCGCTGACGGCGTTTCCGAATCTGAAGCGCTGGTTCCGCGCGATCGATTCAGGGCCAGCAGTGGCGAAAGCTCGTGCGGTCGGAAAGGACCATGCCTTCAAGAAAGAGATGGACGAAGAGACACGACGCGCGCTGTTCCCGTCGAATTACGCCAAGGCGGCAAGTTGATCTTTCGATTCCGGTCTCAATAAACGTTCACAGCATCAAGCGAGTTCAAAGATGAATCTTCAGGGAAAACGGGCGCTCATCACAGGAGGATCCAGTGGCATCGGGTTTGCGATTGCCGATGCCATGTTGGCCAAAGGCGCGCAGATTGTCATCACCGGCCGGCGGCCGGATGTTCTGAGCACGGCGGCCGAACGGCTTCGCGCAGGCGGTGGGCGGGTTGACTACGTTGCCGCAGACGTCAGCACGGAGAAGGGCCGGGAAACGACGCTCAAATTTGCGCTGGAGAAGCTCGGCGGTCTCGACGTCCTGGTCAACAACGCGGGCGGCGTCAGGGCCGGCCGGCTGGAGGATACAACCGAAGCCGAGATACGGACCATGGTCGAGGTTGACCTCGTGGCACCGATCCTGCTGACGCGCGCGGCGTTGCCAAAATTGCGGGCAAGCACCAATGGTCTCGTTGTCAACATCACCTCGGGTATCGCGCTCGTTGCCGCGCCATTCTACGCAACCTACGCCGGGGTCAAGAGTGGGCTGGCGAAGTTCGGCGAATCGCTCCGCCGCGAACTGAACGGCGAAGGCGTGCATGTCATGACAGTCTACCCGGGGGCGACGGATACGCCCATGATGAGCTCGTCACGTGCCGGGCCTGAGTTGGGCTTCACGCATGAACCGGCTGCGGCGGTTGCCGATGCCGTTATCGCAGGCATTGAAGAAAACGCCTTTGAGGTCATTCGCGGCGGCGAAGCGCGCGCCAAGATGATAGTCTTGAATCGCGAGGATCCAGCGGCGCTCGACAAGCGTTTCCTTGACCTCAAGTCAGCTCTCGGCGAGGCGGTTCGCGATCATTCGGCGCTGTGAATGCTCAGGATATGGGGCCGGACTAATTCGATCAATGTTCAGAAGGTGCTCTGGTGTTGCCACGAGCTCGATCTGGATTATGAACGGATCGATGCCGGAAACAACTTCGGGGTGACCGACACCCCGGAGTATATCTCCATGAATCCGAACCGCCTCATCCCCACCATCGACGATGGCGACATTCAGCTTTGGGAATCGAACGTGATCGTTAGATATCTCGCGCAAAAGCATAGCGATGGCCGGCTCTGCCCGGCCGATATCGCAACGCGATTTGACGCAGAGCGGTGGATGGACTGGCAAGCGACTGTGTTCTGGCCCGCACTGCGCCCATTGTTCATCGCCCTGATAAGGGCGCCGCCGTCGCAGCGCGATGCGGCTGTCATTTCGAAAGGCGAAAGTCTGTCTCTGTCAGCTCTGCGGATACTCGATGCCAGGCTCTCTGACCGTACATTCCTCGCCGGCGATGCCTTTTCCATGGGCGATATTCCAGCCGCAGCGACAGTTCATCGCTGGTATGCGCTCGACATCCATCATCCTGACCTGCCGAACGTATTGCGTTGGTATGATTTGATGAAAGAGCGATCTCCTTTTCGGCGGATCGTTATGACACCAATGAGCTGAAACGCAGCCAGATCTATCCACCAAATAGCCCACGCGGTCGCCTCATCGAGGTACGATTGCGCAAAACTGCAAGGCGGAATCAAGAGATCCGACACGCCGCGTATTCGCGGTCATCGACCAAAACGATTACGTGGTCACCAGGCTTTACCGGATTCAGTCCAAGCGGCGTGCCTGCCAACACGAGGTCCCCAGGTCTCAATGAGGCGCCGAAGCGACCGAGGTCGTGGCCGAGCCATTCGATCGCCTCGGTAGCACCGCCTCTCATCGCCCACAACGCTCCGGCATCGATCGTCACACCGTTAACTACAACGGACAAGGTCCGGGCGGTCGTCCAATCCTCGAGCATCAGGGTTGCATGGCGACTAGAAATCACAGCGCCGGCGTTGATCCCGTTATTGGCGATCAGTTCTGCAAGCGTCTTCCGGGGTCCTCGAAAGACGAAGTGATGCAGTTCAATGACTGGGAAAGCCGCCTCGATTCCACCGTTCGTACCGATGCGAACGGCCATCTCACCCTCGATCGCGAGATTGGCGTACGCATTGTACTGCAGCTTTTCTCCGGAATTCCTGATCTCACTGCGGAAAAGACGTGCGTGGATCGGACCGCTCATGCCGAATTGCTCGACTACGCCGGATCCGATGCAGCCGACCTTGTATCCCACGACCGCGTCGCCGGCCTCGCAGCGCAAACGCGCGACCTCCATCTGGACGGCGTAGGCCTCGCCCAGCGTCAGCGTATCCCGTACTTCGGCGAAATAGGTTCCAGGCGTGCGCCTCTGGTAGTCGTGCCATTGCCGCACAGCCAAAGTCTCGAGGACGGAGCGGGATTGTGCGTTCGCCATCGCTTAGTCCAGTCTATATTTTGCGACGACATCGGTGTTCCAGGACAAGCCGTTGCCGGCGCGGGACGGAGTGATGGCCATGCCGTCCCTGATCTGGATTGGCTCTTGTAAAATCGAATTGGCCCAATCGACGTATTCGAGCCAATGACGGCCTGGCGTCGCAGCGAGTAGATGCGCGCTCACTTCCGGAAAAAGATGGGACGAGACTTCGCGATTGTAGGCGGCGGCAAGCCCCGCCGCCCGCTGCCAGCCGGTGACCCCGCCGATACGGTCAAGGTCAAGCATGACGTAATCCGACGCTCCAGCCGCCAGGGCCGCAGCCATCGGCGGCAGCCCTGTGAAGTTCTCGCCAATCTGTATGGGTGTCTTCGCGGCCTGCGCGATCAGCGCCATGTGCCGGTAGTCGTCATGCCGGATCGGCTCTTCAATCCAGTAGACGCCTTCGACATCGAGCGCCAATGCATACTTCACGGCGTCCGAAAACGTCAGCGCCTGATTGAAATCGACCATCAACCGCACCCGATCGGGCAGGCGGCGTCGCACTGCCTTGACGGCTGCAAGATCTTGATGAAAATCGGCTCGGCCAAGGCGCAGTTTGACAGCAGCAAATCCGCTCTCAAGCAAGGCCTCGGCCTCATCGGCCGCCGCCTCCGGCGACATCAGTCCAAGCCCATTGCTGTT
Organism: Bradyrhizobium erythrophlei; assembly: GCF_900129425.1. Taxonomy (NCBI): domain Bacteria; kingdom Pseudomonadati; phylum Pseudomonadota; class Alphaproteobacteria; order Hyphomicrobiales; family Nitrobacteraceae; genus Bradyrhizobium; species Bradyrhizobium erythrophlei. Next base: position 1,688,231 of record NZ_LT670817.1, read on the forward strand.
GTAGGCCGGGATGGGGTGCAGGTCAGCCCCCAGATAGCTTGCAAGCGGCAACCCGGCGGACTTCGCGAGCGCGTCCCAAGCCGCCGTATCAACCGATGAAGCAACCATCGCCAGCGGACCGGTTACGCCGGGAAGCCTGAAATGACGTGAAACGCGCTGCGCGAGATCGAGCGGTGCCAACGGCAGCCCTGTAAGCGCGTCACTTAGCTCGGCGACAATCGGGACAAGTGAACGGGCAATAGACGGCAGGTAACAGAACGCATAGGCGCGCCCCTCGATGCCATCCTGGGTCAGGAGATCGACGAGCAGCAGACACGCGTTGTCGATGCTTTTTGCGCTTGTACCGAGCGGTCGCTTCATCGGCAGCGTGACGGCCGCGGCCGTGAGCGAGCGGAGTGTAAGCTTACTGTTGTTCATGGCATCTGTTCCTCTTGGAGCAGGCTAAAGCGGCCAGCGGAATCCGCTAACTCGGCATCGATGACAAGATTTCGACCAGCGCGGAGAGCCCGTTGACGCGATAGTCCGGTTCAAGGCCCAGCTCATCCATCTGCATCCGGAGTGCCCTGAACATGGTCAGCGGTGCGATGAGATCGTTTTTCTGGCAGGCTTCGGCCATGGCCTCGGGCGTCACCCGCTCGATCCACGCTACTTTCAGTCCGAACGCCTTGGCGCCGCAAGCATCGAACGGATTTGAGGACACGAACAGCACGTCGCCAGGCGCGACCCCGAGATTCGTTTCGATCAGCGTGTAGGCATCCGGGGCCGGCTTGAAGATCTGTTTGGAATCGACGCTGATCGTGGCATCCAGGATCCGGTCCAGCCCCGTATTGCCAACAAGAGAATTGAGCATATCGGTGCTGCCGTTCGACAGTATCGCGAGCTTGCGACCCTTCATCGCCGCCAGCGTTGCCTTCGCGTCGGGATAAAGATCGAGATGGGCGTATTTGCCCATGATACGCTCGAACACGCCGGGATCGTTCTTTAGCCCGAGGCATCGCAGCGTGTAGGCTAACGACTCGCGCGTGATGATCGAGAAGTCCTCATAGCGCTGCATCAGCGATCGCAGCCAGGTGTATTCCAGCTGCTTCAGACGCCAGATCTGGGTGATGATCTCGCCATATCCGGGGAAGGCTTCATCAGTGATCGCGGCTACCGATTGGATATCGTAGAGGGTGCCATAGGCATCGAAAACAACAGCTTTGATCGTCACAGGGCGCACCCTTTATCTCACGGGTTGTGGAGGAAAACCGATCGGCCGCGGTGAACCGCGGCTGACTTCTTTCAGCAAGCGCAGCTGCCCATCTACCCCGGCGCGACACCGGTGTGAACCTGAAGCAGGAATGCGTCGAAGCGTTTTTCGTTTTCTGCGTCGTCCGCCGAGATCAGCGTGCCCAACACGGCGCCGAGGAACCCCAGAGGCAACGAGACGATCGTCGGATTGACCAGAGGCCAGAGCGCGTCGGTGCCGCGCATCGCCGGTCCGATCATCGCCAGCACGACTGAAGAGATGAGGCCGACCGTCATGCCGCCGACTACGCCACCGGTATTGAACCTCCGCCAGAACAGCGACAGGATCAACACCGGGAAGTTGGCGCTGGCGGCTACGCAGATTGCAAGAATCACCAGCACCGCGACATTGACGCCCTGCGCGAGAATTCCGAGTGCAATTGCAAGCACGCCGATGACGACGGCAGCGATGCGCGCGATCCGGACTTCCTGTTTGCCGTCGACCTGTCCGCGCTTGATCCAGTTGACGTAGAAGTCGTGCGCAATGGCGCCTGAGGTCGACAGCGTCAGCGCCGAGACCACGGCGAGGATCGTGGCGACCGCCACCGCGGCGACGAAGCCAAGCATCAAATCTCCGCCGAAGCTGCCCTTTCCACCGCCGAGATATTGCGCGAGGAGCGGTAGCGTCAGGTTGCCGCCCTTGTCGGCGGCTCGGATCGCGTCCTGACCGACGTAATTCGCAGCGGCCAGTCCGAACAGCGTGGTGCCCGCGAAGAATGCGCCGGCGAGAAACATCACCCATACCACGGAACGACGGGCCGTCTTGGCGTCGGGCACCGTGTAGAATCGCGTCATCACATGCGGCAATCCCGCCAGCCCGAACGTATAGCCGAGTCCGAGCGATATCTGGTCGAACGGATTCGTCAGATAGTTTCCGGGCAGCAGATATTTGGCGGTGTATTTCTGTTCGGCATCGGCGAACAGCGTTAGCGGATTGAAATGCACCAGCGACAGGATCATCACCAAGATGGTCGCTCCCGCGCTCAGCATCAGCACCGCTTTGACGATCTGCACCCAGGTCGTCGCCAGCATGCCGCCAAAAGCAACGTAAACGATCATGCTGATGCCGACCAATATCACCGCCCAGTCGTAAGAAATGCCGGTTAGCAATCGCACCAGTACGCCGGCGCCTGCCATCTGCGGCATCAGATAGGCAAAGTTGACAACCACGGTTCCTGCAATGGCAGCAAGCAACGAGGTTCGCGTCTGCATCCGGCTGCGGATGACATCGCCTAGAGTATATTTTCCGGTGTTGCGCATCGGCTCCGCGATCAGAAACAGCACCGTGCAAAAGGCGACCAGCGGGCCAAGCGCGTAGAAAGCGCCGTCCATGCCGTAAAGCGCGGTGAGCCCGGTGAACCCCAGGAAGGCGGCGGCGCTGCACCAGTCGCCGGCCAGCGCAAATCCATTTTGCGCCGCGGTGAGCTGGCTGTCGGCGGCGTAGAAATCGCTCGTGGTATGCGTGCGCCTCGCGGCCCAATAGGTGATGCAGAGGGTGATCAGCAGGATGACGATGAATATGCCGAGCGTGAGGTTCATCTCAATTTCCCCGCCCGGAGATCTCCATCGTAGCCCTCGCGGCGAGCGGATCGAACTTGCCGGCGGCGATGCGCCCGTAGACGATCGCGAGGACCCATGACAGCAGATAGTTGAGCGCGATCAGCGCGAATCCCAGATTGACCGAGCCGGCGATCTTCATGCCCATCAGGTCTTTGGCGAAACCGGCGAATATGGTCAGGCCGACATAACTGACTATGAAAACGATCGTCATCGGCACCAGATACTTCAGCTTTTCGGCGATCAACTCCTTGACCGAGGCGTGCGCAACCTCAAGCGATGCCCCGTCGTGAGCCATGATTTCCTCCCGCGTCTTGAAATCGCGTCCTTCACGGTTTCGGCATCGATAATGCGATGCCGGAAAGCGCGGAGCGATTTGGGTCCCGCATTGCAGCGGGTTGGCCAGTCCGTGCATGTCGTCATACGCAGAGCCGACACTGCGACTTTACGGACGGCCTCCGAAGTGACAAAATGAATAATAGCGATGATCGATATCGTATTTGGCGATTATGGAGATCTCGATGAACTTCGATATCGACTGCCTGCGCTCTTTTCTGGTCATCGCCGACACCATGAGCTTTTCGCGCGCGGCGGAAACCGTCGGCCGCTCCCAATCGACGATTAGCCAGCAGATCGCGAAACTCGAAATTCAGGTCGGCAAGCCGCTGCTGACGCGGCGAAAGGGCCGTGTGCTGGAACTGACCTCGGAGGGCGGCAAGCTTGTGCAGTTTGCGCGAAAGATTCTGCAACTCAATGACGAGGCCTATGCCTCGATGTCCGATGAGATGCTAACCGGTTTTGTTCGTCTCGGTGTGCCGCTCGATTTCTTTGGGCGTGATTTCACGACTTGGCTGGCGCGCTTCAAGAACAGGCATCCAATGGTCGGACTCGAGGTTGAGGCCAATCAATCCGAAAGTCTGATGAAGCGCAGCATGCGCGGCGAGTTTGATCTCGCCTTCTTCAAACAAGAGACCGGTACAACGAACGGCACCGTGGCGCTGCGTGAACAACTGGTCTGGGTCAGTGGGCCGAATTATTCGGGCGATGACAATGAGTCGGTGCCGCTGATCCTATTTCCTGAAGGCTGCGCCTACCGCCGCTGCGCCATAGGCGCGCTAAAGGACCACAAACGATCCTGGCATTTCAGTTTCGTCAGCCCGAGTTTCGAATGCCTTAAGTCGGCGGCGGTGGAGGGTATGGGGATCACCGTCCTCGCCCGCGCGCTGGTCGCGCCGCCACTGCGGATCGTCCGTCATGGAATGCGTCTGCCGCAGCTGCCAACGGTGGAATTGGTGTATTCTTACGGCCGGCGCAGCAATTCGCGAGTTGTCAGCGAGTTGGCTAATTATTTGGCGGACAGCTTGACCGATGCGAGGCCAGCGACGGCGGTGACCTCGGTTCTCTAGAAGCCCCCTCTGGTCATGGGTGAAGGGATTCAGCCTCGACCGATCGACATAGGTGGAACCGTTTGCATCGCCCGCAATGCACATGCCACGATGAACGCGGCCTGATGGAATAGTTGGGCAGTCAGTCGCCCACAGCGAATGTTGTCGCCGCAAACCGATTTGACTCTGACATTCGAAAGGGTGCCGTTGCCAGAGGCCGCCCTCTTGTAATACAGAACGTACGATCTAAAATGCAAGGGCAATATCTCCAATCCCTACCAATTTGGACGAGTGACAATCGTCACCTGATGAAGCCACCTCTAATCGAAATAGCCTGTTGCGACACCGGTCTGTCGGACACGTCGATTAACATAACTGAGAGCACAGACGACATGCCTAGCGCCTTTTCACAGCTCCCCGTCATGCCCGAAATTCGGCAGGAAGACGCTTCTGCGGCCGTCGCCCGTATTTATTCCGATATCAAGCGCGCTTCGGGCACGCCGCTCGTTAATCTGATCTACCGGCACCTTGCAACCGTCCCAGGCGGCCTCGAGTGGGTGTGGGGCTGCATCCGCATGAATTGGGGTTATGATGGTCTGTTGAGGGCCGCAGCGGCCATGCCGGTCGCGAATGTCACGATAATTCTTCCCACATCGCTCTGGCGTATCGTCGGACTTTCCGATTCTGACCTCACGGGGATTCGCTCTCTTGTTCGTCAGTATAATTTGACAAATGCAGCCAATATCATTGGCATCACCGCGCTCGCCCATGTCGCGCGTAGCCCCGCTTGCTGCTCGAACGACGCCATGCTGGATTGGATGGAGGTACCCAGCGGAGCGCCGATTGCCGAAATTCCTTCTGTTCCGAAACTTGATGCACTAGCACCCGACATTAGGAGTCTGGTCTACTTCGTCAACGGCCTAGGGGAGGAAGGGCAGCCGACGATGGTCGCGAGCCTGTTCCGGCATTTAGCGCTATGGCCGAGCAGCCTTGCGGTTACCGCAGCACTCCTGACCCCATTGGCACAATCGGGAGAGCTGACCCGCCTGCGACAGGAAACGATACGGGCCGCCGAAAGGATTGCCGGTGAGTTGATATCGAGTCCAGGGGTGGGCTTTCCGCCTCCCCCTCAAGCGGCGCGAGAGGCCGTGCTGCGCGCGCTAGATCTGTTCAGGACGACCCTGATCGCCAAGATGCTGCCGGTTGGGCAAATTTTATCGCAGGCTCTCAAACCAGCTTAGCATTCAATTTTCCTGCGAAAAAATATTCGCCCCCCTGGGCGACGCGATGTGAGCCAAAGCACTAGGCTAAAAAAGCTAACGGCAAATAGGCGTAAGAATAGCCTGGCCGTAATTTTTCAAGCCGGGCCGATCTTCCGCTTCAGGTCCAGCTCTGTATCGAGGAAAAAGAGACTTATCGTCACGCACGACCGATAGTTGATCTTCGCCGCAAACGCTCAGGCGGTATAGCAAATGGCTATCCTTACCAAGGAAACTCTTACGATTTCGCGGGCGGCCGAAAAACTGGTGATGGCTTTTCCTCGTAAGGGCGGCCGAAGTCGCAAACCAACACGAAAGCATGATGAACGGAGACCTGAGCCGGAATTGGTACGCATTGCATCTGGCGATAGCGATAGGAATAAAATCCGACACCGGGCTCGGCGCGGCTATAAAAGCTTGCCCCGACCTGACCAAATTCGCTTAGCGGGAGCGGCCGCTTCTGGCGCAAAGCGACCGTTCATCCACGAACTGGCTGAAGCGCTGATCATCGTGTTCCGGACCGACAATGGTTCTGGTTGTCATGAGAGCGCCGGCCGTGATCCGATACCGATCCGGCGCGCTGTCCAAGGACTGGAATCATTCTGGCCAGCATGGTGTCCCGAAGCACAAAATGGTGGAAAAGCGCCGCCGTCACGTGGAGAGAAATCAGCGCTAGAAGCGACCAAATTAAGAAAACATGAACGTGGTACGTCATCGCGCTGACCGGATGTCCGATGGAAAAGCTGGAGCCGAGACGATCGATGTTCGGCAGCCTAGGAACGGCCGTGCATCCCACCTCTGACGCGACGATCCAGCCGGTCAGTGGCGTCAGCAACATCAAGGCGTACAGCGTCCAATGCGTGGACTCTGCGACGAGCCTAGAAATGCGAGAGCCGCCGCTCTCCACCTCGGGCCATGGCAACAGCGTCCGCAGGAAGAGCCTGACAACCACAAGACCCAGCACGGTGAGGCCGGCGTAGGCGTGCGCGACGAATGCCTCCTGGCGCGGACCATTCCCATAGCCGAAATACAGCGCTAGGATCATTGCCAAGGCTGCGGCCCAATGGGCGATGACCGAGGCGATATTGGGCCGTTTGAAGGGTTCGATCATCGGTATAAATGAGTGTTTGGGGAGTGAATTGTGCAGCGATGATCGCGTGCGATTTGACAAAAGCGGCCTGCCATCGATCGCGCTGCCCCGCCCCAACCGAGACCCGGCCGCGACGGGTTAGTCCCGTACGCAGGCGGTCTTGTGGTCGAGATCGAACGGTTCTGGCGAATGTGCCGAGCGGCCGTCGCCTCACACTAGGTTGCCTCTTTTCCTGCAAGCTTCTGGGCGAGCCATCGACAGACAGCAATATAGTGCGGCTTATCGATCGGACGTTGCTTGAATTTGCTTGAATTTGCGCAAAAATTGCATGATTGAACTTTTCATTGGTCGCGAGTTGACTAGGAGCCTCGCGACGGCGCAACGGAGGATTGCGGCCCGCCGACGTAATGCCAGGCGGATTCTTTCACTAAAGACAAAAGGCCCACGAACAACGCGCCAAGGTCCGTTCCTGGCACTTTTCGGACCTGACAGGCTCACCTGATGAAGTCCGTTCTTGAAGGGCAAAGCAGACATCCCCCTTCCGTTACTGGCGATTCGAAGTCCGTGTTCAGTAGCGCTTGACGCCGGCGGTGTGATTTCGGCGATGCGGCCGTACCGACATATGCACTCCCGACGCGTCGCCGAGCGGTGCCTGCGAGGCCATCGTACCCGAAAATCGGCGGCCATCGTTCGAATAGATGGAGAAGGTCGGGTCCTGGGCTGCGGCCGCGGCGGGCTCTGAGATCGCGTCCCATGCCGAGGCGGGCGTCACGAGGAGGGCGGAAAGAACAAGCGTCGCGCCCAAAAATTTGAAGCTGGTCATGCCATCCTCCTTGTCACTGGCGCGCAACCCATGCGCGTGCTGTCCATTGACATGATTGAGAGTTGGGCGTTGGCATTCCCCTCGCGCAGGGGTGGCGCAATCACGCTTCGGCGATCGGCGCGTGATGTCACACAGGATCAGAAGGTTTGCGCGACCTTTCAGGGGCCCCAGGAAGACCGCGCCATCGACGAAGCGCAGCTCCGGCGTCGCAGGAGCAAGCCATGATTGGAAAACCGTCCGCGATGGTTACGATCATTTTGGTAGTGCTTGCTGCCTTGGGCGGCATAGCCCTTGCGGCGCAGGATAGGTACACGCTGAAATTGGGCGAGCTTGCGTTTTCTGATTTCAGAGGATACGAGAACTGAAGAGTTGTCGCAGTCAGTCAGACCGTAACTCTGTTGAAAGTAATCGTTGCCAATGACGTGATGATGGACGCGTATAGGCAAAGCTTAGCTGCGGACGGCAAGCTTTTTCCCGAAGGCTCCAAGATTGTGAAATTCGAGTGGACCTTCAAAAAGAATACTGTCGCCCGTATTTCGTGATGGTGCCCGATAACCTCAAGGCAGTTGCCACAATCGAAAAAGATCCAGCAGATTCCCAGACACGCACTGATGGCATACGGCAGGTTTAACTAATGCCGCATCTGACACGTTTACGCCTGAAGGGAACGACGAAAAACGCAGATACGCGTGCCATACGACGGTAAATATTCATAGCGGATGGCTCCCATTTCGCTCGTGAACGCCTGACGGCCTTCCCTTGGCACCCAGATGCCGTGAGCGTGAGCCATCCACCTCATCTGTTATCGGCGGAAGAGCGGAAAATATCTGCTCGTTCCGAGTATTTCTCGGTGTGACCCATTGCGGAAGTGGTCGGCTTTAAGGGCGAGCGGCGCCATACCTTCGTATCGTTCCGTGCCCCCCTTTAGATGCCCGACCTTTACCTGCGTTCAATTGAGCCGCTGATCGTGATCGTCTTAGGCTGCATCCTGGAAAGGCGCACAGGCTGATGAAGTGCGACGCTGAAAAAAGGATGATCGACGAACAGCGACGATAATACCGAAAGGAGACTACGATGCCCAGCTGCTCCGAAAGTCTTAGATCTGGCAGAGCCGCGCGATGCGCAGTTTGTGAAGGCAAGTTTGGTCTCGTCCGGTACTACTCGCTGCGCACCCCCCTTTGTTCAAAGAAGTGCGTCGATCGCTTCAGAGCTCGCCGGGCGAGTGACTGCAATTGGCTGGGCTGGCTCCAAATCGCCTTAGACGAAGTGCCAGAGAACCGCGCGAGGGCACTATGACGTTCCAGATCTCACAACGAGGCGACGAATACTTAAAAACAGCACAGACTTTGCTCCGCGCTGCCGAAACCATGACTGATCGAGTGATTGCGGGTCAGCTTAAGGCCCTTGCCGACGACTACCAGCAGCGAGCTGAGAAAGCTTCGCATGTTGATGCCGCCAAAGCATTCGCTCGATCGGCTGCTAACGCCGAAGGCGAGTGTACATGACCTGATGGGCAGCTTCACAGCCCACCCTGCGATGGAGAAAACACGATGCGTAATTTCTTGGCTTTGGGCCTATTGATCACCCTCAGTGCTCCCGCTCATGCCGCAACGCTGCATCACTACCGCGCCATCATGTCATCATTCGTCCCGGCCTGAACTCAAGCTTCGCCGCCGTTCCGGGCTGGGCCTACGCACGATCGGCGCCGCCGGTCCAATTCGATTATTCGCCTAATCTCTCCACGCTTGGCGGCCAACCGCCGTGCGGATGTTGAAGATCGCTGGGATTCCCCGCTTGGATTTGGTCGACCGCCCCCCGGGAAACCGAGTCTTCGGCGTAACGCACAATATCCAGTACCCGTGCAAAGACCTGGTCGGCAACATCGACCGGTAGCGGTTCCTCGTCAAATGAATCGATGTAAGGATCCGTCATCGATGCAAGAAGCCTGTAAAGCGCGACGTGCTCTGGATCAGCGCTGGCTCGCGCTTAACTTCCGCTTCAGGGATGTGTAGGTCCGGAGGCCGTGATGCTGTGTGCTCAGCCAACTCTGTAGTTCGGATATGTTTCATCTCTCGATGCGAGAAGAAACGGCCGACCGTATCACGTACTGACGCGGCTGCCCCTAACTCCTGCCGTACCGGTCTTGATCGTAGGCCTTCAGGATGCGGACAAAATCGGCCATGCTGGATCGATCCCGGTTTTCGGCCATAACCGCAACCTGAGTATTGGACGCGGGCTGGCTCCTTTGCCAAACCCGCAGTAGGAGATCAGCGATGTTTTTCATGGCGTACCCTCTGCAGCCAACTGTGGCAGTGGACACTAATTACTGGAGCGGCAACGCGCCGCTCGATCAAGAGAAGGCCGGCGGGCGCTACGCCGCCGACCTTGCCCTGCAACTGCCGGCTCGCGGGCCGGTTCCGTTGCTTTGCACTGCGCTTTCATAAGTAGCACCGAGCACCTGGTTGACGCCATTGGGCGCGGGTATGAAGTGACCGCACTGAGGTAGGCTCGGACTAGTGAATCGGGATAAGTCGACTAAAGCGATGGTTTAATCACATGTTCAGACTGTCCGAGGAGTCGCGGGCAGGGAACTAGCGGCGGAGCGGGGCAGCTCATAAGCGTGCGCAGGCGCGGCCAGCAGTCACTCTGCGCTGTCCGTGTGCGCCGGCAATGTGAATGAAAAATGGCACCACGAGGTTCGTTGGCGCCGCTAAAGCGCTGGGCATCGATATCCCCGCGCATTGCTCGGCCGCACGAGGTGATCGAATAAGTGCGCCAGCCGCAAGCTGGCGCGATCCAGCCGGCGGAAGTCCGGCCCAAGTAAGGGGTAGCACCCGCTTGGTAGCGAGTGTTGCGTGGCCACTGGCGACAGGGATCAACACGCCCTACGAAATCATCGCGCGAGCATTGCGCGAGTCAGGCCTGCCGTAATGAAATTGCACCCCATTGCATCTTATTGGAGTTGGCATCCGGCGGCCTCGCGTTACAGGCGAAGCTCGCGAGAACGGACGTCTTACCTCGATTGTAATTGTCACCGCTCGTTCAGACGCGTGAGTTTCTGTTCGGGCGATGAAGGCGTGGCGCTCGAGTACCTGATCAAGCTCTCGACAGCAAGAACCGGTGGCTGCCGTAAGACTCGGAAGTTGCGCCGGCGCTCGCGTAAAGTCGAGGCGACGCACCTTGTCTGACAGCGATCAGATACGGGCAGCCAGGGCTGGCGCGCTCACCGAACCAAAGATTGTGGACGGACCGAATGATCCAATCACGATCCAATGTCTTCGCACGCAGGAACGATGAATTCAAAGATGGCGCCATGGGGCACATTCGCGGTCGCCCACAACTGGCCGCCGTGAGTTTCGATGATCGAACGGCAGATCGACAGCCCGAGCCCCAAACCGCCGGGCTTCGTCGTGTAGAAGGCGTCGAAAAGCCGATCGAGAGTCGCCGGCGCCAGTCCGGGACCCGAATCTCGCACCAGCACGAGCACGCCGCCCGGCTCCGCCTTCCGGCTGCTGATGAATAACTCTCGCTTGATATCGCTGGCGCTCATAGCTTCGATCGCATTCATGATCAAGTTGAGGATCACCTGTTGCAGTTGCACCCGATCGCCATGAATGAGTGGTAAGCTATCCGCGAGGTCCGTCTGCACCGAGACGTTATTCTTCACCGCTTCGCCCCGGGTGAGCTCAATCACCTCGCGGATCCCGTTATTGATGTCCAGGCGCTCGTTCCGAGTTGGCTCCTTCTTGAAGAGAGCGCGAATCCGGTCGATGACTTCACCAGCGCGAACGCCGCTCTCCATGATGAGTTCGAGCGCCTCACGGACCTCCTCGAGATTTGGCGGATGGGCGCCGAGCCACCGTAAACCGGCATGGGCATAGGTGATTGCCGCCGCGATCGGTTGATTGATTTCGTGCGCAATCGAAGCCGATAATTGCCCCATCGTTGCGACGCGGTTCGCGTGCGCGAGCTCCATTTGCACTTCGCGGTATCGCCGCTCGCTCTCACGGGCTTCTGCTTCCGCCCGCTTACGCTCGGTCAGGTCGAGTACGAAACCGACACCCTCATTCGGCCTTCCCTCGAACAGGGTTGCACCGACCAGCACCGGCACGCGACTCCCATCTTTCCGGAAATATTCTTTCTCATATGGTTGCGCAGTTCCACTCATCTCTAGCTGTGCTGCCCGGCGGTCGTCTGCGCCGCGCCATTCGGGAGGCGTCAAGTCCCTCCAGCTCAAACCAGCGATAAGATCGCCGCGGTCATATCCTATGATGCGCCGATAAGCGTCGTTGGCATCAATGATCCGACCGTCGGCGCACCACGTAAAGATGCCTATGATATTGGAGTCGACCAGCCGTCTTATCTTCGCCTCGCGGTCCTGCAGATCATCATAGAGACGGATATTCTCCAATGAGATCGCCGCCTCGGACGCTAAAAGTTTCAGGACGACGATCCGGTCGGGCGTGAAGACGTGCGGGGCCAAGTTGTTCTCGAGGTAAAGCACCCCAACCAGTCTGCTTTCCTTGAGCAGCGGCACGCAGAGAATTGAACGTGCGTGGTGCCCTTGAATGTAATCATCGGCGGAAAACTGTTTATCGCCTGCGGCATCGTGCAGAAGAACGCTCTCTTTCTTCCGAACGACGTAGTGGAGCACTGACAGTGGAAGATCCGCAGCGGTTACGCTCCCTTGCCGCGGACCGACAGCCACCGTATCGCTGCTTGTCGTGGCTTCCGCCAGTATTCGATGCTCGTCGCCTCGCGCAAGGATCAAGAGACCTCGCTCAGCACCCGCGTGCTCAACTGCTGTACGCATGAGCGTGTCGATCAGCTTCTCCAGGACGATCTCGCCCGATATGGCTTGTGAGAGTTTCATTACGGTAGCAAAGTCCAAATGCTCGGCGGGTGTCAGGATCGTGCTCGTCGGATCGGGCAGCGGCTTCTTATCTCTGAGGTGCGTATACAGCGTGTCGAGTTGCCGTACCTTGCCATCGGCCCCCCATTGCAGATAGCAGTCGCGGGCGTCCCGCAAATACGTGTGTGCAATTTTGTCGAACCCACGTGCCTTGTAGAAGCGGGAGGCGAGTTCATAAGCGAGTGCCTGATTGTGAATAAAGCCGTTGGCGCGGGCCGAGCGGATGGCCTGTTCATAAAGGCGCATAGCGCCAAGTTCATCGCCGTCGATGCGAGCGATCTCGGCGGCGATCAGCGCCGCACGGTCGAAAAAGTTCTCCGAGCAGTTTTCCGCCCATAACCGCAGCTGGCGATGGTGGGCGGCCAAGGCCTCCAGGTGCTTGGTACGTTCCGCGGCGGGCGCTGCATCGCAAAGCGCCGCCCGCGTCAGCGCGGCGTAGAAATGGTACTCTGCCAACTCGAAGAATGACAGCGACGTCCAGAGAAGCCGTTCGGCGTTCGCCGCCGCCGTCATGGCGGAAGCGTAGGCACCCGCGAAGAAGCGCGCCTGCAGCTTGCGAATCCAGTACCAACAGGCGGCGATCGCCAGGTGCGGCTCTTTCTCCAGATGCTCCTCGAACCGGCCCTCGTCGAACTCGGTATCGTTGAAGGAGGCGAACTGCGGGGTCAGACCGCGGAGAGTCCGGATGAGCCTAAGCTGGGTGGTTAGGCGGTCAATGATCATAACGAACCGAGCCTGGCGCGCGAAGTCGAGTCCGGCTTCGGCCTCGCGCTGCACGTCACCAAGCTGATCACCTGTGGCAAGGAGGCTTGTGATCAGATAGTTGCCATATGCTGCTGCATAGGTGAGGTCGCCGAGTTTGTTGGCCGCATCGAAGCCGTGCCGCACCAACGGCCGGCCGACGCGGATGGGCTGCGTCCACGGAATAACGCGGTGCCCGAAGATCAGATAGACGCGGGCTTCGAAGCGACGCAGCCCGCGCCGCTCCACCAGGTCCAGGCCGAGCTTACCGAAGCGAAACCCGGCCCGGTAATCGCCGAATTGCGGGCCGAGGATCGTGCCGAGCCCGACGTAGGCGACGCATGATCCGTCGCCGTTGCCGTGCTCCATGCTGAGGTTCGCCATCCGACAGATGACGAGACAGGACAGATTCTCGTCGGTAAACAACGCGGGCGATAGGACTGCAGTGAGGACGTCCATGGTCGCGCGCCACTCCGGGTTGGTCATCAGAGGTAAGTCGACGAGGTCTTCAATCGAGCGACTACCGATCGTACGCCAGAGGCACTCGTATTCTTGCCGGACATCCTGTTTCGTCGGGTGCGCCGACCAGTCAACGCCGACGCGCCGAAGATAGTCGAGACATACCTCGATGGCGCGGTCGGCGCGGCCAAGGGTCGTGAAGAGCTCCACCCGCAGATGGGTTACGGCGGCGAAGTCCACAAGCCGACCCGCGTGGCTGGATAGCATCAACAGCCGTTCTTCCGCTTCCGCCAGCGCACCGGTGAGAAACTCGCATTCGGCCCGGTTGAGCTCCAACGCGAACACGAGCTCATGCCGGCCCTCCCAGTCGTCCTCCGTGAGCAACGTCACACCCGCGGTGAGATAGGTGAGCGCCGAGCCATAGGCCGTAGACGTCTTGGCGCGCTGGCCCGCGAGGAGGTTGAGCTCAGCGAGATGCCCACGTTCCTCTCGAGATATGATCAAGGCGGCGCCGCGGTTGAGTTGATTGACGATCTCGAAGATGACCTCTTCCCGCTTGTCGGGAGGGGTGTGCGACAGGAGAAGGCGCCCTATTCGCAGGTGGGCCGCGGCGCGCGACTCCTCCGCGATCAGCGAATAGGCGGCTTCCTGGATACGATCGTGGACGAACCGGTAGGCACTCGCCAAGCGTTCGAGCAAGTCCTGACGGACGGACGGCCACAGCGCCGCGTGGACCTGTTCCTCGGAGGTCCCGAGGACGATTGCAAGTGTCGTGATCTCGGCGAGGTTTCCGAGACATGCCATAATCTGCAGCGCGTTCTGCGTTTCGGCCGATAGGCGGGTAAGCTTCGCGACCATGAGGTCCACGACGTTGTCGGTGTACCCCTTGGCGTGAATGCGGTCGAGATCCCAGGACCAGCCCGCAACATCATGATCGAAGGTGAGCATTCCCTCTTCTGCTAGCGAAGACATGAACTGAATGGCGAAAAACGGATTGCCACCGGTCTTCTCGTGCACCAGCTGCGCGAGCGGCGCGGAGCGCTCCAACTCGCAGCGAAGAGCGTCCGCCATCAACTGCCCGAGATGCTCTCGGGCGAGCGGCGCAAGCTTGATCTCCGCCACTTTTGCGCCGGCGGTCTTGATAGCATCGAGCTTTCGCATTAGCGGATGAGCGGTTGTAACTTCGTTGTTGCGATAAGCACCGATCAGAATGAGGTGCGTCAGATCCGACCGCGTCAGCATATCCTCCAGCAGATCGAGCGTCGCTGCGTCGAGCCATTGCAGGTCGTCGAGGAACAGCGCGAGGGGATGTTCCGCACCTGCGAACACGCCGATAAGCCGACGGAATACCAATTGGAAGCGGCGCTGCGCATCCTGTGGCGGAAGTTGAGGGACGAGAGGCTGCTCTCCTAAAATAAGCTTCAGCTCTGGGACGAGGTCGATCATGAGCCGTCCGTTCGGGCTCAACGCCTCCAGAAGGACGGCGCGCCAGCGCGCCAACTCGACCTCGCTCTTGCCGAGAACCCAGCGGATCAGGCCTTGAAAGGCTTGGGCCAGCGTGGCGTAGGGGACATCGCGCTTGTATTGATCGAACTTGCCAGCAGCGAATAGCCCGCGCGGCGGCACCATTGCTTTGTGCAGCTCGTTGACGACCGAGGATTTGCCGATGCCGGAATATCCCGAGACTAGCACGAGCTCCGGCGCGCCGCTTTGAACGATGCGCTCGAAAGCGTCGAGCAAGGTTTTGACCTCACGCTCTCTCCCATAGAGCTTCTCGGGGATCAGCAGTCGGTCTGGTATGTCGCCTTGCCCAAGCGGGAAGTCGTCGATGCGCCCCTGACGCTCCCAATCGGCAAAACAGCGGCGCAGGTCGCGCTCGAGGCCCGCGGCTGTCTGGTAGCGCTCCTCGGCGGTCTTGGCGAGCAGCTTCATGATGATGACCGAGACCGGCGTCGGGACATTCTGCACCCGCTCGCTCGGCGGCATAGGCTTTCTGGCAATATGACAGTGCACCCATTCCATTGGATCGGTCGCGGTGAACGGCAGCGAGCCCGTGAGCATCTGGTAGAGCGTGACGCCGAACGCGTAGAGATCGCTGCGGGAATCGACCGAGCGGTTCATGCGGCCGGTCTGTTCGGGCGCCATATAGGCGAGCGTGCCCGCGATGAACTCGGGCGGCGTCGGCGCTTGCCGCTCGCGTGGCAGGCGGGACGCAATGCCGAATCTCGTAAGCTTGACCGCTCCGGTCACTTGGTTCACTAGAATATTGGCGGGCTTGATGTCCTTGTGGACGAGGCCGCGCTGGTGGAGCTTGCCCAGAGCCACAACAATGCTGATTGCGAGACGCAAAAAGCGCCCCACGTCCATCGGAGTGGCTAGCCGCAGGTCGAGCGGCTCGCCGCCGGGATCCTCGAGCACCAATATGGTCCGACCGCCTTCGCGAATAAGCTCGAGCGGTCGGGCCGCCCATGCGGCGTCGAGGTCGTCCTTCAATCCATATTCGTGCGTGAGGCGATCGAGGGTGGCAGGCGCCGGATGCTCGGCGGAGGGCAACACCGCCAGCACGGCGCTGCGGTTTCCGTCGGCGCCCAGGCGCCATCCTCGGCAGAAGACGCGATCACCGTCCTCCCACAAGACCTGGAACCCGTCATCTCCCTCAGTGCTGAAGCGAGAACCTAGTTTCAACTGCAGGCCTCCGCCATTAAGCCGAGCGGGCCGCTATCAGGCTGACAACTTACTACGTCCATCTAGTCCAGCTGAGCAGGAGTTTACCATATACCAGGCAGTCTGGCGACCGTCTGGTACTGTGAGGACGCTATAGGGCGAGCGGGGAGGGGTATGGCACCTTCGGCGCGGTTCAACAGCTAACGACGGACCGCCCCATGTCGTAATTTTTTGACGCGAGCAGGTCCCGCCCCGCCCTCCAGCAAAGATAGCACGCTATTTCCCCGGGCATTTGAACGGCGCCGCCCCGCTCACAACGGAGATCCTGCAGCAGCTACCCAACCTCAAGCTGATAGCTTCGACAGGACCACGAAAACACATCATGGACCTGGGTTTCTTGCCGGAGAGTTTGCAGTATTTTTCGATTAGCGGTCGTGCCGCTTTGACCGGACTAAAAGGATATCGGCTCTCACCGCTTCAACATGACACCTTAGATAAGGTCGAATTTGATAGCGAGCCGATCCGACTGACGTTTGACGCCAGTAAAAGGCGATCTGGGTCCAAAATACACTCATTTTGTCGATGTTTGGGTGGCATATCGTTATTGGCAGAACAAGTATGGCTACGACAACATCAATGCGCCTAACGTCTGTACTGTTGGGGGAGTTGTCGACGGTAGCTGTACCGAATCTTCAGTGAACGCCGGAGTGACGGTGAAGTTCTAAACATCGACGTCCCATGCATTGAAGTCGGGCGTCGCAGGCTTCTGACGACGCCTTTCTTTTTGGTGGTACAACTCTAACTCCAACATCGCTGCCCTCTCACGTCTGCTACGCTTGATCTGGAATATCGTTCCCTTCGGTCGTACTATTTGAATGAGCCATTAGGCGGCTGTTGGCGCAAGAGGGGCAAAAACTCTCGTTTGGCAAGTTTCGGGGAAACGAAACTCGCGCCGTCGCGCTCCCAGCGGTTGATGGGCCCCCAGTCCTGACGCGCTGTTACAGGGCGCGCTCGCCTCCAATAGAAAAATGATCACGCCGATGATGCCGACCACGACCGGAGCGACCACCAGCATCGACAGCCAGATGTTGACGCCGTGGCCGGCGGCAACGATCGCGGCATAGCCGCCAAGCATCAGGAATTCGCCGTGAGCGAGATTGATGACCCGCATCATGCCGAAGATAATCGCCAGCCCGGATGCTGATCAGCGCCAGGCTGGCTATCGCGTAAAGGACCTGGATTGCCAAGAAGAGCAACCAGATCCATGTTCACCTTACCCAAGCAGGGTCTGACAGCCGGCGGGCCATCAGGTCTTGATCACATATTGCTGGTTGTCGTTCGGGTTCTTGATCAGGTTGCATACCGCGGCCGTGTCGGCAGGCTTCTGCTGGGCGAAATCCTCCAGCACCTTGAGTTTCTTGTCGCTGACTTCGGCGATATGAACATCGAGGATGCAATGATGCGTCGGCGGATCGATTGTGACCTTGCCGGAGGGGGCATCGATGCTGATCCCGGTTTCCAGCGCCTCGATGACTTTCAGGCGGTCGATGCTGCCTGCCTTCTTGACCCCTTCCGCCCACAGGCGGAAGCCCTGATAGGTTCCCATCGCGAGCTCGGTGATGTTGGGATAGTCGGCGCCGAAGCGCTTGTGGAAGTTGGCGACGAATGCCTTGTTGACCGGGTTCTTCAGATCCTGGAAGTAATTGTAGCAGATCAGCATGCCATTGCATTCTTCGGGCGACAGAACGATGTGCTCGTTGCCCAAGGCAAAAGTCGTCGACGCCATCGGGATGCTCTTGTGCATGCCGGCCGCGGCCCATTGGCGATAGAAGGAAATATGGGGTCCGCCGACCAGCGCCGACCATACGAAGTCCGGCTTTGCAGCCTGGATCTCGGAAATCGTTGGACCGAAATTGGTGACGTCGAGCGGGAAAAAGTCGATCGACGAAACCTCGCCGCCGTTTTCGGTGACGTATTTCTTCACCCATTGCGAGGTAATCTGGCCGTAATTGTAGTCGGCAGCGACAACATAGACCTTCTTGCCCCACTTTTTCATTGCGTAAGGCACGAGTTTTTCCACCGTCTGCGCCGGCGTGACGCCGGTGTCGAACTGATCGCGGTCGCAGACGCCGCCCTCATACTGGGTGTTGTAGAAATAAAGCGTCTTGAAGCGGTCGAGCACTGGCCGGATGACCTCGCGCGAGGCCGAGGTGATGCCGCCATGAACGACTGCGACCTTGTCCTTCAGCGCCGCCTGCTGCGCGAACTGGGTATAAAGTTGCATGTTCGACTGGGTGTCGTAATTGATCAGCTTGATCTGCCGCCCGAGCAGGCCGCCGGCCGCGTTGGCTTCCTCGACCGCAAGCGTGATCGCATCGACCATCGGCTTGCCGTAGATGTCGAGCCCGCCCGAGAGATCGTGTATGCTCGCGACGTTGATCGGTTCGTCCGCAAAGGCGCTGGAACCGAACATGCCGGCAGCAGCGGTAGCGGTAGCAGCCGTACCCTGTAAGAACCTTCTGCGATTGACCTTCATTGCCGTACCCCTCCTCGTTGTTGTCGAACCATCATGCGACCAGATATTTCTTCAGGATCGACGGGCCCATCGTGTATTTCGGATCGACCATGTTGCCGGATCCGTCCGCCCGGGGCTGAGCAGCATGTAGGCGTCGATTCTCGTCGAAGCCGTAATCGGCGCTCATCCAGCGCACCAACTCGCGATAGGCGACGCGGGCCGCGTCTTCCAGCGGCCGGGCGCTCCCGATAATCATCAGGAAATTCTCGGTCTCAAGTCGTGGCCATGCAAGAGATTTTCAGACGCGGAAGGCCGGTATCCGGGTGAGCGTGGCGCGACAGGCGCCAGCGCTGGCGGCACCAGTTCTTCAAGCCGGCCGTATGAGGCGGCCCGGGATCCAACATAATACAGTTGGGTGCAGAAGACTTGTCCGTCCGCAAATACTCTTCGCTGCATTCGAAGAGTGTGAGCGTGAGTCTCAAGCAATCCCTGTAAGGCGATACGCGTAACAACATCGCAATCAATGACCGCAACGTTGGCACATTCGTTGATTATCGGGTTGTCACCATTCATTTGGCAGAATGTTTACCGTCCTCACGCGACAATCCGCGGCAAGTGCAAAGCAAACGGAATAGGTAGCCCGCAGCATTTGTCGAGTTCACTGCGGTAAAACTCAACCTCTGGCTTGTGCGATCTCCCCCAAACTTGGCCGCTATCCCACTGGCGGGCAACTCATTCCCCGGAGGCTGCTGAACAAAAAATCTGAACAAAATCAATAAACAATCGAAACGGAAAAAAGCTGGAGAAGATGGGAGTTCCCGAGGGCAACGCGACGGCCTGCACTAATCCTTTGCATGACGGAGGGGCCTCGGGCCACGGGTCCACCCATCGATTGGACCCCAGAGTCTTCTCCTAACGCGCATTAAATTGGAACCGCGCGGATCGGAACTATCCGTCAAATATGTTTGCCCCCGGATTTCCGACAGCATTATAATCGCTCACGCCTCTGTGAGAATAGCAAGGAAGGTGCCTCAGTCAAAAAGGGCACAGATCAAGAGAGGTCGGGTGTGCGAGTAATTGGAGAGTCGGACAAGCCACCGCGCAAAAAGAACCGGCCCAACAGTCGCAACGGTCGCCACCATGAGACGCTTGGCCGGTCGCGTCAGAAAGGGGCGCAGCGCGCCGGCGGCAAAATCGCCGAGCCCTTCCGATCCTTCGACTGGGCATTAACTGATCTTGGCCCCATTTCAAAATGGTCGCAATCCATCCGAACGGCCGTCGCGATTTGTGGGAGCATGGCGTCGGCGCAGCACGAAGCGCTGATCTCTGCCGGTCGATCTGAGCGCCGGCGCATAACCGAGCTTGGCAGACAGAACAACGCGCTGCGTAGTCAGGTTGCTCGGCAAAACGAAACTTTGAGCGCCGTACCGCCGCCCCAGCTCGACGTTCTCGATAACGTTCCGTGGATGAAAGGGACGGTCGCGCCCGATGGCGGGTGCGAGTTTATCAATCGCTTTTACCTGAAGGCGACAGGCCTGTCCGCGGATGATTGCATCGCGCCTCCCGAGGTGTGGAAGAAGTCACCGCGTGATCTGCCGCCATTTCTTTCTGGCCTCCATCCGGATCATCGAGACCGCGCAGCCAACTTATTTTGGGACGGCGTCGAGTCGGGGCGAGGGTGGGCCTATGAAGTTCCAATCCGCCATGCCGATGGAGCCTATCACTGACACGTAGGTCGCGCTGTCCCCTTGCACATTCGAAACGAAATCTGGTTCGATTCGTTTGCACTTGTGCCAATATCCAGGATTTAAAAGTTGCGCAGGAACGTCTTGAGACCGCTGAAGAGCGAGCACGCCGCCATCGCGGTTCTGTTCGTCTTTGTCAACTTAGGATCTGTCTGTACGCACTGCCTTTACAATGGAGCAGTCGGATGGAGCCGGATTGTCGGTAACAAAACGCGGATACTGACGATCGTCTTGGGCGCTATCGGCGGTATCGCAGCCGTTACGGGAGTCTGGAGCTTGTTCCTCGACTGGCTAAACTTGCTGGGGGTCCTCGTTCCACCAATCGGCGCTGTGATGATCACAGACCAATTGGTTGTCCGGCACTATCCTGGTATCGAAAAACTGCCGAGCTTCCGCCCAACCGCGTTCGCAGCATGGACCTTCGCAGCTACGGTCGCCATTGTTGTCCGCTACATGGCCTCTCCTATTCGGAGGTAGTTGCAGACTTAATTGCCGGCGTTGCGAGTTACTACGCCCTGTCAATCGCCTCTGGCTTGAAACGAAGGGTGCCAGCTACTTAGGCGTCCATAGACCAGCACACGGTCTTGGTACAATGACTATGAACTTCGGTCGAAAACGGGAACTTACCCTATGTGAAACGGAAACTCGCGCTATGAAAAAAGGCGTGCCTACTGCTTCCACCGTCCCAACTGCGGACGAGCCAACTGTACTTGTGATCGACGATGATCCGCTCACCCGCGGCGCACTCAGTAGTTTGTTTCGTTCGGTCGGACTAAGCGTACGAACGTTCGCATCCGCAAGGGAACTGCTGGAACATCCACTGCCTACGGTCCCCAGCTGCCTGGTCTTAGATGTCAGACTACCTCGGCTGAGCGGCTTCGACCTGCAAGCAGAACTCAGTCGATTAGGGCTGAAGATACCCATCATCTTCATTACCGGTCATGGGGATATTCCAATGTCGGTCAAGGCAATGAAGGCCGGCGCAGTCGACTTCCTAACAAAGCCGTTTCGTGACCAGGAGATGCTTGAGGCAGTGACCAGGGCTCTTGAACGCGATCTGAAGCATCGTAGGGAAGAGCAGTCCAATTTGGATAACCAAACCCGGTTTGAGTCGCTGACCCCTCGTGAGCGTCAAATTATGTCGCTGGTGACAGCCGGCCTTATGAACAAGGAGGTGGCTTTCAGGATCGGCATAAGCGAAATGACCGTTAAGATTCACCGTGGTCATGTGATGCGAAAGATGGGCACGAAATCACTGGCCGACCTCGTGCTCATTGCCGAGAACCTCGGAATTCGGGGGCAAGAAAAATAGGAAAACTAACACCGAGGTAGTATATCCCGAATGACCGGGCCGTGGCACCCTGTAACCGGAAATGTCCTTCTCTACCGAGGGTGGAACGAACGGTTGGCAGAGATTCCGATCATATCGATCGTGGATGACGACGATTTGTTTCGCGGGGCTATAGAGAAGCTCGTGAAATCACTCGGGCTGACCGCCCGTGCATTTGCCTCCGCTGAGTCGTATTTGCAATCGTCGTGGGTGAAAGAAACCCACTGTCTAATTGCGGACGTACAAATGCCGAACATGAGTGGCCTAGAGCTTCAGCAACGTTTATCTCATTTGGGTTTCGACATACCCATCATTTTCATAACTGCATACCCGAACGACGCCGTTCGAACGAAGGCAATGAACGCGGGGGCCGTCTGCTTCCTGCATAAACCGCTCGACCTGCAGGGGCCACGCATAGCCGACTGTCTGCAGGCAGCACTGAGCAGGCCCAAGGGACCTTCTAAGGTCACGTAGCAGTCGATACGATCATTCATCCGGACGTGAATCTCACTGTCTCCTGGTTTTGTCCCCCTCACCGGACAGGAGCGTGGGTAACGTTAATTGGAACACTGCACCACGGGGTAGGTTCGCGCTCGCCCACGGTCGGCCCTGGTGAACCTCAACGATTGAATGGCAAATTGAGAGCCCCATTCCTAGGCCTCCGGGTTTGGTCGTGTAGAAGGACTCAAATAGCCGCTGTTCGCTCTCGGGAGGAAAGCCAGGGCCGGAATCTTGCACGTAGACGAGCACAGCACTCGAGTGTGTCTGTTCGGTACGGATCCAGCAATTCGCGTGCTCCCTCGGTCATTTCGCTCATCGCCTCGATCGCGTTAAGAAGCAAATTGAGAACTACTTGCTGCAGCTGAACGCGGTCTGCCCAAACGGGAGGCAGGCTATCCGCAAGTTGCGTCTTTGCGGAAATGGCATTGTTTGCCATTTCGCCGCGAACCAGCGCGATGACCTCTAAGATCGCTTCGTTGATGTTGAGTCGCGCCTTCAGAGGAGGTGCTTTCTTTACGAGCGCGCGGATTCGGTCAATAACTTCACCCGCTCGCACGCCGCTCTCCACGATAAACCCAAGCGCCTGCTGAACCTCTTCTAAGTTCGGCGGTTGGGCACGTAGCCAAGATAAAGCTGCATTGGCATAGGTGATCGCCGATCCTATCGGTTGATTGATTTCGTGCGCAATTGACGCCGACAGTTGTCCCATCGCTGCGAGACGGTTTGCATGCGCAAGTTCGGTCTGTACTTGCCTGTAACGCCGCTCGACTTCTTTGGCTTTTTTCCGATCGGTCAAATCGATAACAAAAGCGACACCTTCATCTCCCCCCTCGCTGAACGCTTCGAAGAAAGGAACAATCCCGTCTCCGACAAGCGTATATAAATGACGTCCGGCTTGACTCGTTCGATGCGCGCGACGACGCTCGATAACTCGCTCTTCTGCGGTTCGAGGGGCACGTACATCTCGTCGAGGACCTGTCCACCGACCTCTAGGGAGAGACCGGATATGATCCGGTTCGACTCGTATGGAAAGACGTAATCGGATCCGACGAGAAAGACTTAGTTCCCATAGTTCGCGACCAGATAGTCGACAAGTTGTACCGACAATTGGCTCGGAGTGGCACCGGTGTAGATGCAGTGTCGCGAATACTCGAAGCCTTCGTACAGGTGTGGATAGAACAGCAACGCATTGCGCGCTTCGATAACCGGCAATGCAGCCTTCCGGGTGCTCGACATATGACATCCGAAGACGACCTTGACGCGGTCCACGTCGCAAAGCGTAAGAGCCAATCACGATGGAGGGAGGGCGTGGATTTCGGGTCGTAGGAAATGGCCTCGATCGGTCGACCCAGGATACCTCCGGCCCTGTTGATCTCTTCAATCGCCAAAAAGGTTGCGGCGCGCTGTGTCCTGTCGACCGCAGCCGTCGCGCCGGTCTCCGAAAACAGCACTCCGACGCGCCAGCTGTTGGGTTGCATCTCAAAATCACCGAGCGAGGGGCGTTGTCGTGTCCGGTCGAAAGCCGCCTACCGAAGCCACTTGGTGTTTTCGGTACCGCCGGATCCCAAAGATGGCTTTCAAATTTGGGATGCGCAAGAGGAAGCTCGGCGGCCGCAGTCGCCGAGTGCCGTAACGAACCTCCCTTGAATACGCATTCACTCTTGAAGTGCCGGCGCCTTGCGATGTTTGGTAGCAATTTCGTAGGCGTAAGCATATGCTAACAGATTGGCTTCGCTCCAGAGGTGCCCGACGAAGATCAAACTGAACGGTGACCCTGAGGTGTAGTAGCCGGCTGGAACGTTTACGCCGGGAAGTCCCGCGATGTTGATTTCACCGACGGTCGTCTCGCGGATTGTTCCTTTGCCGTGGAGCGGGGGCAGTTCTTCAAGCATCTGCGGGAAAACGCAGGCATCAAGCTTCTCTCGTATAAAAACGTCCTCGAAGATGTTGAGGTAGGTTTCCTTCAACGTGATGAACTCTGAGAGGTCCGGCGGCCGCGATGGATCGTCGAGGGCCGCCTTGAACTGTGGAAGGTTTGGCATGAAGCTCAACACACCTTTAGGGCCAAAGGCATTTTCCGATTCGGTGGCCTTCGCAAATTCCGCGAATGTCTTGAGAGCCGCGTTCGGCCCCAATCTCTCAAGGTATTTCTGGAGGTCGTAAGGAATGGACTCAAGGCCACGCGCGTCGAAGTTCGCGAGAGGCGGCGTCGGCTTGCGAAGGTCTGCGAAGCCTGATCCCGCGAACGGATCGTCGACCAGAACCGCGCCCAATTCTTTCAATTCCTTCTTAGCCCGCTCGTATAGCGACAAGGCCTCGTCGGACATCGGCTGATTACGCCATCCTAAACCGTAAAGGCCAAGACGCTTGCCCTTCAAGGCATCGGCACTGAGCCTCGACGTGTAACCACCCTTGGGCCGCTTACCTACGCCAGCAAGCGTCTTGGGATCTTCCGCTGTATAGCCCGCAAGCACGTCAAGACACAGTGCCGCATCGCGCACGCAGCGCGCGATCGGGCCGACCACATCACGGTTCCCGGAGATCGGCACGACACCCGCGTTCGGAACGAGTCCGATCGTCGGTTTAATGCCAACGAGGTCTTGGGCCGACGCAGGATTCTGGATCGAGCCACCCGTCTCTTCTGCGAGACCAAGCACAACCATGCTTGAGCCCACGGCAGCAGCAGTGCCAGCACTACTTCCACCCGGAAGACGGTCCGGCATGGTGACGTTCAGGGTCGGTCCAGCCCAGCTATCGTTGGCATGACTACCGGAGTGGCTCAACACAGGAACATTGGTCTTTCCAAGGATGATCGCGCCAGCCTTGCGCATGCGCGCCACCACGGGCGAGTCGGTGGCCG
This sequence comes from Bradyrhizobium erythrophlei, assembly GCF_900129425.1. NCBI lineage: Bacteria > Pseudomonadati > Pseudomonadota > Alphaproteobacteria > Hyphomicrobiales > Nitrobacteraceae > Bradyrhizobium > Bradyrhizobium erythrophlei. Next base: position 1,713,359 of record NZ_LT670817.1, read on the forward strand.
GCATCAAGTCTACGCCGCCCGTCTTGCTATATAGGAGCGACCAGCCACCCGTCGTCGGGAAGCCGACCATATCCATCGGATCTTTGACCACTACAGGCACGCCGGCCAATGGACCGAGCTGCTCCCCAGCCGCTCGGCGCTTGTCAATGGCGCGGGCTTCGTCAACGGCAGCAGGATTCATGAAGATGATAGCATTGTATCTTTTGTTGTACTTCTCAATCCTCTTGAGACTGGCCTTGACGAGGGTTTCGGCTGTTAAGCTGCCGGCCCTGAAGCCGGCCTCGATTTGTTCGACGGTGAGGCCGATCAGATCGACATCGTCGTGGGATACGGACTTTGCGGGCTGGCTCATCGAAATCTCCTTTGCATGGGACCATGTTTCTGAATTCGCGCCGTTCCAGCGGAACGAACAAGATTCGAACCCGCGGTCGCCTGCGACCGCAGACACGCATCAATCGCCGGCGAGATCTCACAAGCCAGCACTAACCGCCCGGCGAGACGGCTTTGCTCCGCCGCCCGCGATGTCGGAGTGTGAGAGTTCCAATCAAGAATCACTGACAGTCCTGTCAGCAGCAACGGGAATAGCTGGTCGCTTTAAACTCGAGGCCGCACTGTTGCCTCGGGTAGGACTGGCCACTTTCTCACCTGTGGCCTAGAGCGCTATCCCAATGGCTACAGCTGTCATTTCGTCCGTCCGGGCTGGAAATTGCCCCGCCGATCCTCCGTGGCGTGACATGGCCGCCTCTCGTTTGCTTGAAGAAGAGGAAATCTGTGGGCACGTCTGCGCTTTAGAGGCGCGTCCGCATCTGACCCCGCACGACCCCGTGCAGCCAAGTCCCAGTTCGAATGGGTTTTGGCATGCCACAGCGGGCTAAAAAGAGACTTTAACAAATTATCAACGACCGTGCCAGCGCCTCCAAGCGGTTCCACGAAGGATAGGAGCAGGCCGTCAATGGCGCATCCAGTGTCGACTTTCCGGTGGTAAGATGTAGGCTATTGCGAAAGTTGGATCGGAGCGCTTCAATTCATTAGTTAGGCGGTTCTGTCATGATCAATCGCTGCCGTTCAAGGGAGACGCCCGCAACAAGGCTCTTCGGACCTGAGTAGGATCTGCGCCTGCTCTTTGTGCTAGATTCATGGTACGTCGCACGGGGCAGAACAGGCACGTCGAAAGGAGATTGGCATGTACTTGAGGACAAGCGTGAAGGTAAAATAGTCTCTGCGCGGATACTGGACACGAGGTCAGCTACAAATGACTCGTTTGAAGTCCAAGTCGAAGAAGAAAACGCGGACCGTAATCGGACGCTCAAATGCAACGCGCCAAAGGGAGCGATATTCCAAGAATAAGATTGTGGTCGATGATCGCCAGGTAGATTCCTCTAAACTGAGCGGAATTCGGCAGGGCCAAGGGGAGTCCTGGGACCAAGGCAGCCTGACGCCCGAGCGGATCCACGGCGTAAAGAAAAACATTATGGCTCAACGACAAGCCCAACGTCGTCGCATGGGCGAGATTAGAACCGCTTCGGAAGCCCTTTCGCACGAAATAGACCAGTATAAACAAGTCCTGGACCGATCGCGGTTGCACCTCGAGGTCTTGCATAAATTGCCCGCGGTCGCATGGACAGTTACGCGGCATGGCAACTGTGACTTTGTGAATCAATTCTATGTGGATGCGACCGGCCTATCGGCGGATTATTGCACGGCGCCGCTCAAAACGTGGAGAAAGACTCCCAGCGATCTTCCGCCTTTTCTTTCCGTTTTGCATCCGGACCATAAGGAACGTGTGTCCCATATATTTTGGGACGGCGTCCGATCAGGCGGAGGCTGGACGTTTGCGGCACCATTTCTTCATGCAGACGGCTCCTATCATTGGCACTTTGACCGTGCGGTCCCGGTGCGAGACGCCCAGGGCAAGGTTCTCCGATTCGTCGGCTCTAGTTCCGATATTCAGGAGTTGAGGTCGGAGAGGGACTCGCTGGTGGACAGGGAGAGACGCCTTCTCGCAATCATCGATGGTAGCCCCAACCCGATCTTTCTTAAGGACCCTGATGGTCGCTTTTTGCTGGTCAACAGAGAATTTGAAAGGATCACCGGCGTCTCCCGCGATCAGATTATTGGTAAAACTGAGGATGACCTATCTAAATTGCGCGAGGCGGGCGCGCATCGAACGAACGATCGAGATGTGCCCCGGTCGGGCGAGGTGATGCTCGAGGAGCTTGCTACAACCGATATAGGTCCACGCTGGGGCGCAGTTCGGAAGTTCCCAATCGTCGATGGGGACGGTCGAATCTATGCGACCGCCCACATCACGACGGATGTCACAGCACGCAAACAGGCGGAGGAACACCTCCGCCTGGCCGAGGACCGAACGCGGTTGATCTTGGATTCCTCCCTCGACGCTGTCATCACGATTGACGCGCGTGATACAATTACCGGCTGGAGCAAAAGCGCCGAAGACATATTTGGATGGTCCTGCGGGGAAGCGGTCGGCAAGCGCATCGTGGATACGATCATCCCCAAGCAGTATCGCGAGGCTCATTTGCGAGGGTGTGATCATTTTCTCGCTACCGGCGAAGGCGCGATACTAAACAGACGCATCGAGATAGCGGCGCTCCATAGGGCTGGACATGAATTCCCCGTCGAGCTGACGGTCACTGCTATCCGGCTGGAATCTTGGCACTTTACCGCCTTTGTGCGCGACTTGACGGACAAGAGACGAGTAGAGGAGGCGCTACGCGAAGCGCGGGAAGAGCTGACCCGGGTGACCCGTCTTACCGCGATGGGGCAGCTGTCTGCGTCCATCGCTCACGAGATCAACCAACCTCTGACCGCCGTTGCGGCCAATAGCGATACGTGCCTCTACTGGTTGAGCACGGAGGAGCCGGATCTCGCCAAAGCGAGGGCAGCTGCCCAGCGGTTGGCCAAGGACGCGCGGCGCGCGAGCGAGATAATCGCCCGCATTAAGGCGTTGATGAACAAAACCCCGGCTGAAAAGGCCCCGCTCGATATTATCGACGCGATTCGTGATGTCATGAAGCTAACGCAAGAGGAATTTCGCAAGCATCGCATTACGACGCTTGCGGATCTGCACGAGTCGGTTCCGCGGATCAACGGCGACCGTGTCCAATTGGAGCAAGTCATTCTGAATCTCGTATTGAACAGTATCGAATCAATGATGCTTGTAGAGGATCGTCCAAGGACCCTTTCGATAAGGTCTCGGGTGCGGGATGACAGAATGGTTGAGATCTCATTCCACGACACTGGCGTTGGACTCGAGTCGACCGTGGTCGATCGGCTCTTCGATGCGTTCTTCACGACGAAACACAATGGAACAGGTATGGGTTTGGCAATTTGTCGTTCGATAATCGAAGCCCACGACGGACAGATTTCGGTAACCCCAGGTGCTCCATTTGGAGCAGTTTTCCAATTCAGCTTGCCCATTGCAGATGGACCATGAATGACAGTGACCAGCCCGTCGTCGCCGTCATAGACGATGACGAATCCGTCCGCGAAAGTTTGGGTGCGCTTCTGGAAACGATCTCCTTGAAGGTCGCGCTCTTCAGGTCAGTTGAGGCGTTTTTGGGCGCCAACCCTCCGGTACTACCGAGCTGTATCGTTCTGGATGTGAGACTACCAGGAGCAAGCGGCTTCGAGCTGCAAAAACAGCTAGTCGCGGCTCACGTCGATACGCCGATTGTATTCATTACTGGCCATGGCGATATCCCGATGTCGGTGCGGGCCATGAAGGCAGGCGCAATAGAGTTCTTGTCAAAACCTTTCCGGGAGCAAGAGCTACTCGATGCGGTACGCCAAGGGATCGAACGCCACCGTGCGCGCGCCGCGCAACGACGCGCTTGGGCGCAAATCCACGAGCGATTTGCGGTCTTGACCGATCGCGAAAAGGAAATCATGACCTTGCTTACAGGGGGACGCGTAAGCAAGCAGATTGCCGGCCAACTTGGCGTCAGCGAAGTGACTGTCCGCGTTCATCGTAGCCAAATCATGCAAAAAATGGGTGCGCGCTCGCTGACGGATTTGGTACGAATTGCGGACCGGCTCAAGACGGATGACGAAAACCCTTTGGACCCGGTCGCTGAAGGCCCCTACGATGGGCCGCCTCGCACGAGCCGCACGGTGAAGCGCGTCACAAGGAAACAGAAAGGTCGCGGCAATCTCGCGAAGTAACTTTCTGACTATCCCCGGGTAACCCATTGATGTGATTGCGGTGCGTTCCTCTCCGACCCCGTCACAAGACTTAGATGGCTCCTCCATCTGGCGACACATTTTGCCCGGATTGCCTCAACTTCGCATCGCGCTCCCAATGAGTCCGCTGCCAGGCCCCATGGGTCCGCGCCAGCTGTGGATGAACTGAGGCCGGCGTTTTGCTTATGGCGGATAAGCGAAGAGGCGCAGGCTCTGAACTCGATCGTAGTTTGCCTAAACGATACGAAAGGACTTCCCTTTCATTGTTTATTTGCGACTACAAAATGGTAGGGGCCGAAAGCCGGCTGTGCGAGTTAAGCTGCGCGAGTTAAGTCAACAGCCGCGAACATGGAGAACTCCGTTGAATACACTGGAGCTAGTAGCAATCGTAGATGACGACGAGAACGTTTTGATAGCGATGCAGGGACTCGTCGAAACATTCGGTTACCGAACTGCTGCCTTCGGCTCAGCGAACGAATTTCTGACGTCGGATGCGATAAATGAAGCCGGCTGTCTGATTGTCGATGTGCAAATGCCTCAAATGAGCGGGATCGAGCTTTTTCATTCGCTCATGGCGACCGGCTATCCGACGCCTGCGATATTCATCGCGGCCAATCCGAATCCCAAGGCTGAAAAGCGGCTGCTCGAAGAAGGAGCAATCGCCTATTTGGCCAAACCTGTTCGAACGGAGGCCCTGCGTGCAAGCCTCCGTATGACATTGTATCGACTACCAGGGAGTGACAGTCATGACAACGATTGACGAAACTGCCCGCCGCATCAGCACCGCTGAAGTCATTGTTGAGCCCATCGTCTACGTCGTTGACGATGATCGCCTCATCCGTGGGATGCTCAGCAGCCTGTTTCGATCGGTTGGCTTGCAGGTTCGGTTATTTGAGTCCGCTCGGGAACTGTTGCAATCTAAACTGGACGATGGTCCCAGTTGTCTGGTTCTCGATATCAGAATGCCACGTCTGAGTGGCTTTGATCTTCAAGCTGAATTAGCTAAATCCAATATTAGGATCCCAATTATCTTTCTGACCGGGCACGGGGATGTTTCAACGTCGGTAAGGGCGATGAAGGCTGGCGCGGTCGACTTTCTGACCAAGCCTTTCCGCGAGCAGGACATGCTTGATGCGGTTACTGCGGCGCTCGAGCGCGATGAAAAACGGTGCAATGAGGAGAGGTCCCACTCGGACCTCCAAGATCGGTCCGCCTTATTAAGCGACCGCGAGCGCCAGGTTATGGCATTGGTGACGGGCGGCCTTATGAACAAGCAGGTCGCGAGCAAGATCGGTATAGCCCAGCAGACAGTGAAGATCCATCGGGGCAACCTCATGCGAAAAATGCGCGCCAAAACGCTGGCCGATCTGGTTCTGATGGCGGAAAATCTCGGGATCCGTGGACGGGAGAAAGAGGTGAACTAAACGGTAGCTGATGGGCCAGGGCGGTCTGCCCAGGTAACGATAAGATAACTGTTATGGCGCAAGCAGCAAAGACATCGTTGTCATTCCTAGAGCAGCACTTGTCTGGTGCGCGGCGCAAGGGTAACTCTTGCTCATCAGGGGCTCCAATCTGTCACGGTAGACAGTTCGACAAAATCCCTTGCACTACCAAATGGATCGTGCGACCGACCGCTAGTTTCCAGGAGCGCTGATCCTTCCGGAAAAATGAGCCGCATGCTGAGATGCGGCCATTTTCGGGCGTTCCTCCTTATCACTTGGGCCGCACCATTGCTTATTCCGGAGCTCGATGTCTTATTCGTCGGCGGCTTCGATGAAGAAGCGAGCCCACTGGGCGTTAAGGGACTTGGCGAGCTGACGGATGTATCGGTAGCGCCGGCCATTACCAACGCGGTCTATCACGCGACCGGCAAACGTATTCGAGACCTGCCGGTCACCGTGGAGAAGCTGCTGTGAGAGATACGGCGCCACGAAGTGAACACATGCGACCGTGATCGACGAGGAGATCAAGGCAGGATCAGTATCTTAGGAAAGTGCCGACGCGGCGAATATCTCAGCCACCGGTGCGAAATGGTAAGCCTCTCAATTCGGCTTGCCGAGTACGAACGCGAAGGGAACCACGAAAATGTCGACGCCAACATCATCGCTGACGTGCAGGACTCAATCCCGGCAATGCTTTGCGGTGTGCGCCATGATGAGGGACCGCACAACTCCTGCAGCGTGGTCACGCGCCTCAACGAGATTGTCTACAGCGGCGCCGTATTGATCAATCAATATCCCTCGGTCACAGGAGCAATGGAAATAGACGTGGGTCACATTCTGCCTCCCTCGATTGCATTTCGGCATGAGGTTTAAGATCGAAGACTTCCTTTCAACTTTGGCAAGCTACAAAGCCGGTCCGGCTGTAAGAGAAGGCCGTCGTAGGGTATTGGCCAAGACCTAATCTCACTTGTCCATTTCTCTTGCAGGTGTGTCGATCGTGCTATTTCTGGTGTTTTGATGTGTTGGCTAGTAACTATCGCATTGGCGGGCCGGCGATTCTTGGCCCTCCGCGGGCCGCTGCCGTCGTTTTGTTATCGCCTCGATGGCCGTCGCACGACGCGAGCTGCGTCCTGCTTCAGCAGGTAGAGCGACACGGCAAGCTGAACGACCGCAGACGATCCGCTCGCCCCGTGGATCAGTAATGCGAATTTCGTCGCTGAGAGCGCCTACGATGCCCGGTGACCTGCCGCATTTGAGTCACGACAGCTGATCAGCCGGACAAGTTTTTGCGGATGGATATCATGGCCGTGGCAGTCGGCGGCATCTTGCTCCGACATCGGGAAATCATCGCCTGCCTAGGCGCCGTCCAATTGCGATTCGATCGCATTCAGCTTCAGCCGTTCCCCTTCCGTGAGGGCGGCAATTTCGGGAAGCGCGGGTCCGGTGGACCGCCGCAGGACCGAGAAGCGGATCGCAAACAGGCCGATGATCAATATCGTCGACGGCGCACCCCACAGGATGGCGGTGTGCCAGCTCATCCGGGGTTTCAGCAGCACGAACTCGCCATAACGCGCCACCATGTAGTCGACCACCTGGGTATCGCTGTCGCCGGTCTTGAGCCGCTCGCGCACCAAAAGGCGCAGATCACGCGCCAGCGGCGCCTCGGAATCGTCGATCGACTGGTTCTGGCAGACCATGCAGCGCAGATCGTGCGAGATGGCCCGGGCGCGCGCCTCAAGCTGCGTATCGGGGAGAATCTCGTCCACCTGGACGGCATGGAGCGGCGTAGCGCCGAGAAGCGCGAGCACTACCAGAATAAACCGAACATTCCAGACCATTCGCCGTCCTTCGACCACCCCGGCCGGGGGTGAAAATTCATTCCGCGGGCTGCGCCACGATCTTGGCCGCCGGCTTCGGCGCGCCGATCCGCAACCTGCGGTCCGACAATGACAGCGCGCCGCCAAAGGCCATCACCAGCGCCCCGAGCCAGATCAGAAGCACAAACGGCTTGTGATAGAGGCGCAGCGCGATCGAGCCGTCGGCGTTACTGTCGCCGAGCGAGAGATAAAGCTGGCTGACACCGCGCGTCAGCAGCGCGGCCTCGGTGGTCGACATGCCGTCGCGCGACGGAAACACCCGCTTCGACGGCTCCATGATTCCGATCACGCTGCCTGCCTTGCGCACCGTGAAGTGCGCCGCGGTCTCGCGGTAATTCGAACCGTCGCGGCTGACCATGCCGTCGAAAGTCAAATCGTAACCACTGATGGAAACGGTCTGCGTCGGTTTCAGCGCGATGATGCGTTCGCTTCCCCAGGTGCTCGCGCAGACAATTCCGATCAGCGTGACGCCGAGGGCAAAATGGGCCACCGCCGTTCCCCATGCCGAGCGCGGCAGACCGGCCGCGCGCCGTCCGATCTTTTCGATCGACAGGCTGCGCAGATCGACGCGTTCCGCGATATCGGTGAGGGCGCCGGCCATCACGAACAAGGCAAGGCCAATACCGAACGGCGCCAGCACGGCTTTGGTGCCCGCGACGGCGAAGGTCGCCGCTAACCCGACCATCGCGACCGCACATGCCGCGAGCAGGCGCTGCGCGACCCCATAGAGATCGCCGCGTCTCCACGCCAGCAAGGGCCCGAACGGCACCGCGAGCAGGAGCGGGATGAACAGCGGCCCGAAGGTGAGATTGAAGAACGGCGCGCCGACCGAGATCTTGTCCCCGGTCAGCGCCTCAAGCACCAGCGGATAGAGCGTGCCGATGAATACGGTGGCGCAAGCGGTCGCCAGAAACAAATTATTGAACACCAGCGCGCTTTCGCGCGAGATCGGGGCGAACAGGCCGCCCTGCTTGAGCAGCGGCGCACGCCAGGCGAACAGCGCGAGGCTGCCACCGATGAACACGATCAGGATCACCAGGATGAAAAGGCCGCGCGCCGGATCGCTCGAGAAGGTGTGGACCGAGGTCAGCACCCCCGAGCGCACCAAAAAGGTGCCGATCAGCGACAGCGAGAAGGTGAGGATCGCAAGCAGGATAGTCCAGACCTTGAGCGAATTTCGCTTTTCCATCACCACGGCTGAATGCAACAGCGCGGTGCCGGCGATCCATGGCATCAGCGACGCGTTCTCCACCGGGTCCCAGAACCACCAACCGCCCCAGCCGAGTTCGTAATAGGCCCAGTAGGAGCCCATCGCGATGCCGAGCGTCAGGCACATCCAGGCGAGCAGCGTCCACGGCCGCACCCAGCGCGCCCAGGCCGCATCGATACGTCCTTCCATCAGGGCCGCGACGGCAAAGGAGAAGGCAATGGAGAAGCCGACATAGCCGAGATAGAGCATCGGCGGGTGCACCGCGAGACCGAAATCCTGCAGGATCGGGTTGAGGTCGCGGCCCTCGACCGGCACCTCGGCCAGCCGCCGGAACGGATTCGAGGTGAAGAGGATGAACAGATAGAAGGCGGACGCGATCCAGGACTGCACCGCGAGCACATTGGCCTTGAGCGTAGAAGGCAGATTGGTTCCGAACCACGCGACCAGCGCGCCGAACAGGGCCAGGATCAAAACCCACAGCAGCATCGAGCCTTCATGGTTGCCCCAGACGCTGGTGAACTTGTAGATCAGCGGCATCTGCGAATGCGAATTCTCGAAGACGTTGGCGACCGAAAAATCCGACGTCACGTAACAATAGGTCAGCGCGCCAAAGGCAATGGCCACGAAGCCAAATTGCGCCAGCGCGGTCGAGTCGGCGAGCCTCATCAGCGCGACATCGCCCTTGCGCGCGCCGATCATAGGCGACCACGACTGGATCAGCGCCAGCGCGAGCGCCAGTACAAGCGCGTAGTGACCGAGTTCTGCAATCATGGCGATGGTTCCCGGTTCATCTTGCGCTTTGCTTGACGGGTGCGGCGGTCTCTTGCCAGTGGCCCTGTTTCTTCAGGGTATCGACCACCTCGCGCGGCATGTAATTCTCGTCGTGCTTGGCGAGCACGGTATCGGCTGCCAACGTGCCACCCGGCTCGACGTGGCCCTCGGCAACGACGCCCAGCCCTTCGCGGAACAGGTCCGGCACGATGCCGTGGTAGCTGACCGAGATATCCTTGTTGCCGTCGGTCACCTCGAAGCGGATCTGCAGATTGTCGCCGCGCTCCAGGCTGCCCATCTTCACCATGCCGCCAAGGCGAACGCGCTTGCCCGGGGCGGCCTTGTTGTCGGCGATGTCGGTCGGCGAATTGAAGAACACGATCGAGTCGCGCAGCGAGTTCAGCACCAGCCCAACCGCGATGGCGAGCACGCCGAGACTCGAGCCGATCAAAATGAGGCGCCGCTGTTTCCGTGTCATCAACCGTCCAATCCGAGTTCTTTCGTCAATTCGCCAATGCGGCGCAGATTGTCGCTATTGCCGGCAAGCGCGGTGCGGGCGCTGGCGGCCGCCGTGAGCGCCTTGTCGCGATCGCCGAGCACCGTATAGGCCTTGACCAGGCGAAGCCAGCCATCGACGTCGGAGCCGTTTTCGGCCATCCGCTGCGCAAGGCGCGCGACCATGCTTTCGATCATATTGTTGCGCTCGCCCGGCGCCATCTGCGCGACGGCGGCGACCTGGCTTGCGTCCGGACCCGGCGATGCAAGGGCGGTCGATGAGGGCGGCGCAACGGACATCGGCTCCTTCTCGTCGACCCGCGCCAGCGCGCTCTTGACCATCGGCAGCCATTCGGCACCCTCGCGGGCGCTCGAGATCAGCGCGGCCCACCGCTTCACCGCCTCGTCGCGGCGGCCTTCCTGCTTAGCGCTGAGACCGAGATAATATTGCGCCATCACATCTTCGGGATCGGCGGCGTTGGCGCGCTCGAACAGGCTCTTGGCCTCCGGGATTACCACGCCGTTGGAGGCCACGACGATGGCTTCGCCGAGATCCCCGAGCCGCGCGGCGTCCGGGCCGAAGATCTCGAGCGCGTTGCGCCGCGCCCTGACGGCGGCGTCGAAACGTCCCAGACGAAGATAGACCGGCGCCAGCAATTCCCAGCCGCGCCCGTTCTTGGGATTGGCCTCGAGATATTTCTCGACCTCGGCGACGGTCTGCTCGATCCCCTCGGGAAGCTGCTGTCCGCCGGCCTCCGCATTCATCGTGACGGGGACCAGGTTCGGCGATCCCAGCGAAAGATAGACAAGGCCCGCGCCGAGCGGCACCACGATGATCGCGGCGGCGAGCGTCGCCCAGCGGTAGCGGCGGCGGGCTCGAGGGGGCGCAGCGACGGTGCTCGCAACTTTGGCGGACTCCGCGGCAGCGATCAGGCGGCGCGAGACCTCGACCCGCGCGGCTTCGGCCTCCACGCTGCCAATCAGGCTGGCGGCCTCGTCGCGGTCGATCTCGTCGAGCTGATCGCGATAGACAGCGACATTGCTCCCCGAACGGACGGACTTCTGACGGCGTGCGAGCGGCCACCAAACGGCAGTCACGGCCATCAGCGTCATCAATGCGAGGATCGGCCAGAGGATCATCTAGTCACTTTTTACCCAGTGCTGCCCAAGCAGCTTGTTTGCCAACGCGGATACCAACCAGATGGCTTATTCCAGCTGGGAATAGCGAGAAGCTAGTCAATGCAGCGAATTTCGTTACGCGTCTGTCGCGCAACTAATTTCTGTTCACTGCACCTAAGCTCACCTTAAAAAAACGGGCCGCAGGCGGGTCTTGCGGCCCGAGTCAACAGGGAGCAATTGCCCGATGTCGGGCATCTTCTTTCTAATCCGCGTACGCCTTGCGTGCTTGTGCTGCTTTGTCACTCTTAAGCAGTTCTTGCGCCAATTTACTCTCCGCCAAAGCCATTTGTCGAAATAGCACCTTCCAGCAGATCGCTGCAGGATTAGATCCAGGCCAGTGGCAATTGCACCACTTACGCCGCCACAAAGGCGGCGATACGCTCCTTCGCTCGGACTTGGGCTATGCAGCTCAAGGATCGAGGTATCCGTGTTAACGCTCTTTCACCGGGAACTATCGACACGCCGATCCAGTTCAGCAGCAAGGAAGAGGCAGACGACGCCAAGGCATTCTTCTCTGGGACAACGCCCCTCGGTCGTATTGGCCGGTCCGAAGAGACGGCATCGCCCATTTTATTCCTGGCTTCGGACGCGAGTAGTTATTGTGCTTGGTTCGATTTGGTGGCGGTTGGCGGCATCGCGCAGGTTTGAGTTAGGAGGTTCGGCCCGCCGGCATTGCGCAATCTCCGCGAAGTCCGAGCAATGCAGCAACAGACAGCATCCTCTAGCTGGATTACCGTGCCGATTGGGTAGCTTCGCTCCTACCGTTGGCCCGAATAGTATCGGCGGGGAGATGCGCGAGTATTAGCGAGGTTGAACCTGCATCGATTCCAGCTCCAGGTGCACCATGAATTATGACGCGTATTTCTGCCAGCGACTCGATGAACTGCGTAAGGAAGGTCGGTACAGAGTCTTCGCCGATCTGGAACGCAAGGTAGGCAGGTTTCCTCGCGCAACACTCCATTCCGCCTTCGGGAAAAAGGAGGTGACGGTCTGGTGTTCTAACGACTATCTTGGAATGGGACAGCATCCAGTCGTGCTGGCAGCAATGCACGAGGCACTCGACAGCTGCGGGGCGGGTGCCGGCGGTACACGCAATATATCGGGCACTAATCACTACCATGTCCTCCTCGAACGCGATCTGGCCGACCTACACCAGAAAGAGGCAGCGCTTCTGTTTACTTCAGGCTATGTCTCGAACTGGGCTGCGCTTGGCACGCTCGCGTCGTGCATCCCGGGTTGCGTCGTGCTTTCTGACCAACTGAATCACGCTTCTATGATCGAAGGCATTCGAGGTAGCCGTGCTCCGGTTAGGATCTTCGCACATAATGATCCCTCTGATCTTGCGCGCAAACTCGCTGAGGTCGACGCTGATGCGCCCAAGCTGGTAGCGTTTGAATCGGTCTATTCCATGGACGGGGATATCGCACCGATCGCAGAGCTATGTGATGTTGCCGAAGCATATGGCGCCATGACCTATTTGGACGAGGTGCATGCTGTAGGTCTTTATGGATCGCATGGTGGTGGCGTGGCTGCGCAACAGGGTTTGAGCAACCGGCTGACAGTGATTGAAGGCACGCTGGCTAAGGGCTTTGGGGTCGTCGGCGGCTATATCGCAGGTTCGGCAGCATTGTGCGACTTTGTGCGTAGTTATTCGTCGGGCTTTATTTTTACGACGGCTCTGCCGCCACACGTCGCGGCTGGCGCGCTGGCGAGCGTGCGCTATCTCAAATCAAGCTCGGCGGACCGGAAAGTCATGCACAGCCAAGTCGCCTCGCTCAGGAATCGACTTGATGACGTTGGTGTGCCGCATCTGCGAAATCCCAGTCACATTGTGCCGGTAATGGTAGGAAACGCCGACCTGTGCAGGCAGATCAGCGATGTCCTGCTGAATGAATATGATATCTACATTCAACCCATAAACTACCCAACGGTCCCGCGCGGTACAGAGCGACTTCGTATCACCACGTCACCTTTTCACTCCGAGGCGGATATCGAACACCTAACTACTGCGCTCGCCGAAATCTGGTCGAGCCCCTTGGTCGAGTATTTCTCTTTTCGCGACGTTCCTGGCACGGGTTCGTGTAGAGAGCGGGCAGCGTTTCGCAGCGTCGGCCTTCCGACGCCTCAGGTCGCGGAAACAATCGATGTCAGTTGAACCATGGGCGGCTTGTTGGAAAGTGTTCTCCAACATTGTTTCGAGTCTATCAACGCTATCCAGCAAGAGCGGGAGGCAGCGAAGGTCCGTGGCGGTTGCGACTGGTGTTGGGGAGCCATGACGCTAATCGACTTTGCCAATCCGACTAGGTTCCTGTCGCTGACGGCGCGGCTGTTGCCCTTTCTCGCGGCGGCAACCACTATCCTACTCATGGTCGGCCTCTATCTGTCGGCGGCCGCACCGGACGATTACCAGCAGGGCGCGACTGTCAAAATCATGTTCGTCCACGTGCCGAACGCATGGCTGTCGATGTTCGTCTGGGCTGTGATGAGCACATCCGCACTCGGCACCCTGGTGTGGCGGCATCCGCTCGCTGACGTCGCCGCCAAGGCCGCAGCGCCCATCGGCGCCAGTTTCACCTTTCTCGCGCTCGTTACCGGCTCTCTGTGGGGCCGGCCAATGTGGGGCACCTATTGGGAATGGGATGCGCGGCTGACCTCCGTGCTGATCCTGCTCCTGATGTATCTGGGCCTGATGGCGCTGTGGCGAGCGGTGGAAGATCCCTCGCGCGCGGCACGTGCTGCCGCGGTGCTGACCCTGGCCGGCGCGATCAATCTTCCCATCATCAAATTCTCGGTCGACTGGTGGAACACGCTACATCAGCCGGCCTCGGTGCTTCGGATGGGTGGACCGACACTCGATCGCACCTTCCTGATCCCGTTGTTGGTGATGGCCAGCGGCTTCACGCTGCTGTTCGTCACGCTGCACGTGGCCGCGATGCGCAACGAAATCCTGCGGCGGCGTGTGCGCACCCTTCAAATGATGCAGGCACGCTCCTCGTCAAGCGACGTGAGCGCGGCTTCGCCTGCCTCGCAACCGGCATAACGCTCCATGTCGCTCGGGCCCTACGCCTCCTTTATCGTGACCTCCTACCTAGCGGCTGCATTGGTAGTGGCGGTGCTGACCGCCTGGATTGCGATCGACTACCTCAACCAGAAGCGTCGCCTGCGTGAGCTCGAGGACAGCGGGGTAGTCCGGCGCTCCGGGCGCAGCGCAACGGAGCCGCAGATGACCGGACAGGTGACATCCGAAGCAAGCCAGCAGCGCCGTTCATGGCTGACGGTGCTTCCGGTGATCGTTTTTCTCGCGCTGGCCGCTCTGTTTTGGCTCCGGCTTGGCGATGGCGATCCCTCGCGGATTCCCTCCGCCCTGATCGGACATCCCGCACCACAGACTTCGTTGCCGCCACTGCAGGGCTTGCTCAGCAACGGCGCCCAAGTGCCAGGACTGGATCCGGCAAAATTCGACGGCAAGGTCAGCATCGTCAATGTCTGGGCGTCCTGGTGCGTGCCCTGCCATGACGAGGCGCCCCTACTGACCGAGCTTGCCAAGGACAACCGACTACAGTTGATCGGCATCAACTACAAGGACGCTCCCGACAACGCTCGGCGCTTCCTCAGCCGCTATGGCAACCCGTTTGCCTCGGTCGGCGTCGACGGCAACGGCCGCGCGGCGATCGAATGGGGTGTCTATGGCGTGCCGGAAACGTTTATCGTCGGCCGCAATGGCGAGATCACCTACAAACTGGTCGGCCCAATCACGCCGGACAACATCGACAGTGCGCTCATGGCCGAGATCGACAAAGCGGTCAATGCAGCTTCGATCTCGCGAAAGCTCTGGTCAGCTGATTAGGCGCCAGGTTCTGTCCTAATTAGGACACTCGCTCTGACATTAGGACGCTCCATTAGTGTATGCCTTTGGTCGCTGGCCTCGTGGCATCGTTGGCGCAAACTCCCGCTAGGTGGTAAGCTGAAGCCTCACGATGTGATCGCCAGGAGGGCCTAGCAATGAATCACTTTGCAGTCCCATCCATCGCCCTCGTACTCCTACTCTGGGGCGCACCAGCTTCCGCCCATGGCTGTCATCACGGTCGGCAATATACCGCTAAAGAGGGCTGGCATAGGCATGGAACGCAGTGCGAGCTGCGCCACGGAATCGGGGTCAAGCACAAGGCGGCGCGGCAAGCCGCCGACACTCGTGACAGGGAATTAGGGCGCTAATCTGTTCAGGGGCAATTTGTGGAGAGATTCATAAACCTGAATGACATCCTCTCGCTCCTCCGGTTTCAGATATTCCGCCTCTCGTACCTCAAGTTTGTTAGGTTGGCTCCCCCGATTTTTCCTCCTCGAAGGTAACAGCGGTGGCCGCGACCGCCGATAGCCTCACCGTCTGGCCCTCGATATCAGCGACCAGTCCCAGGTCAATATAGTGATGATGCCCCTTGTGCCGTCCTTCGCCGCTGTCGGCCTTGGCCAGCCTGATCCTGCCCGCTATTATGCGATCCACAGTTCCGATGTGAACACCATCAGCTCCGACCACCTCCATATTCTTCTTGACCCGACTTTTCGTCATGTCTCTTCTCCTCGTCTCAGAGTTTGTGCTTTGCAGAGCTTCCTCGCGCCGTTTGATCATAGGTTCAATCCGCGTTTCCTGATCGGCAATACGTTGGGCCACCAGATCATCGTCTGCAGCACTGGAGTAGGCGGCCGGCTGCCCGATCAGCTCGACGGTTTTCCCTTGCGACAGCGATCTGGTCGTCGATGTCAGCAGTATCGGCGATGATGTCGGGCATGAACACTCCTCCTTGAGCTCGACCGACGGTAAATGCGGCCGGTCGAATATCGACCGGCCGCAGCGAACCGTCTGGGGGCGGGAGGAAACACCGGGCGCCCGTAAAGCTACTCGGCGAGCCCGATCGACGCTTTCTCGATATTGCCGCAACTAGAGTTCGTTTGCGGAAAGTCGGAGAGGTGCATTCGCCCTTGCGCTCTCTATACATGTATACATGTGCCGGCGGCGACACCAGCCGGTTTTGCGCTACCACTAGAATCGCAGGTATCGCGCGCCGGTCATCTCGAGCCACAGACCGCGCGGCGTATCAACCGCTCTCATCAGGTCGCTCTCGCAGTCTGCACACTTCAGAACCGCTCCCATTGGAGATGCATGCAAGGTCAGGGATCCCACGCCGCTCACACAATCGCATGAATCGCATCGAATCTTCGCGAGCGTGATATCGGGAATGAAGATCCGCTGCAGGAGACTTGCCGCGACATTGCCCTCGAGCAAAAGATCGGAGACGTTATTAGCCATGGTATCTATCCTCCTGATGGACCGAATCGTTCTGTCTTGATGCTGAGAGGGTCAAATCCGATCTCTACAAGAAGACTGGCAGCAGTCTCGACGAAGGTAGTGGGACCGCAAACATAGATCGTCGGGTTATCTGCGGGTGGAAACCAGTTTGCTGCAAGCAAGCCTTTGTTGATTCGTCCCCGGTGGCCCCTCCAGTCCTTGGGTTGCTGGCGGGTAAGCGCGTAAACAAGGCGAAAGCTGGAATCACGGCTTATCATCGCCCCGAGCTCGTCTCGGTAGACTATATCTTCCCAACTTCTAGCCGAGTAAATCAGTAAGGCCGGTGGGCGGCTTGGCAACCTGTCGCGGTGACGAAGCATCGACATCAACGGCGTAATACCCGTTCCACCAGCGAGAAGATAAACCGGCCTCCTTGCGGCGCCGGTCCAGACGAAATATCCACCGATAGGTCCCCGAAGCTCAAGTTGGTCGCCGACGCGTAGCTCATCGAGAAGATAGGGAGAAACCTCGCCATCTTTCATTCGCTCGACGGTCAACGCAAGCAATTCGTCTTCAGGTGGAGAGGCGATGGAATAGCTGCGCTGCGCTTGATAGCCGTCCTCGGCTGTGAGCCTGATGTCGACGTGCTGGCCCGGCAGGTGTCCTGGCCAGCTGGCTGGCTGCAGCATGAGGCTCTTTACGCGACGCGTTTCCACCACGACGTCGCGTACCTGAGCGAACTGCCACTCGAGCCGCTTGGGTGGAGAAGTGAGATTAATCTCCGTCATATCTCTGCTCTTTCCAGGGGTCGCCGTAGTTGTGATATCCCAGTGACTCCCAAAAGCCGCGCTCGTCCTTCGGCATAAATCGGATCCTGCGCACCCATTTCGCGCTCTTCCAGAAGTAAAGATGCGGCACCAACAGGCGAGCTGGCCCGCCGTGAGCGGGCGGGATCGGTAGGCCGTCATAACGCGTAACGATCATACCCTTGCCCCCGATCAGATCAGCAACAGGGACGTTCGTTGAATAGCCACCGTCGCAATGAGCCATGACATAAGGTTCGGGAGGCTCCGAAAGTCCGGCTGCTTTGAACAGATCATCGAAGGTGACGCCCTGCCAAATCGTATCAAGCTTCGACCATTTCGTGACGCAATGAATATCGGTCTTGACGGTAGTCTGCGGCAGCGCTTCGAATTCGGCCCAATTCCACACCCGGAGAAGAGAACCGCCAAGTTGAAGAGCCACATTCCAGTTTGCCACTTTGGTTTGTGGCGTTGGGCCCGCCGAAAGAATCGGGAATTCGGGTGTCAGGTACTGCCCGGGCGGCACACGATCCTTCGTCGTTTGCTCGTGTCGCTTCGACCTAAACCCGCGAGAGATGTGAGCCTCATCGTCCATGGAATCATACCTTTCTTCGCCGTGGGTGCGCCGCGCGAAAAGAACTGGGACGCATTTATCCGCTCGCCCGCCGATCGGTCGGCCTACACTTGATGCAAAAGCCTCCACCTGTCGATGGGTGCTAAGCCAAATGCATCAAGATTGAAAAAGCGAACGCAATCGCCGACGAGCGCGGCACTCACCAGTACGGTATCTCCTGTCTCACGCACGATGGGAAAGCTCATCGGCCGTCGACGCGACCTCGCGTCGGGCCAAAGTCGCAGGAGAGAAAGAGATGCGTATCGGATTTCGGACAGCCGCCGTCGTCGTTATGAGCAGTGCGGTCGCGACGACCTTGTTCTTTGGATCGCTCAACAATAGCAATGCGCAGACCGCGCAGACCAGGACTCGTTACTTGCCCGAATACACAGCCGACGGGCAGCTTCTTCTGCCGAAGGACTTCCACGAGTGGGTCTACGTAGGGTCCCCGCTTACGCCGAATGCGCTGAACGACGGCCATGCTGGTTTCCCGGAATTTCACAACGTCTACATCGAGCCGGGTTCGTATGAGATCTACAAGAAGACCGGTCAATTTCCCGAAGGAACGATCCTGTTCAAGGAGCTTCAACTTACACTGCCTGGCGAGAACCCAGACGGATCGCGAACCGAGCCGTCGGGAAGAGGCTATTTCCCTGGGCCTTTCAACGGCGCCGATGTCACAGTCAAAGATTCCAAGCGTTTTTCCGAAACTAACGGATGGGGATATTTCAATTTCAATCATCATGAGCCAAAGGCTCCGATGGCGAAAGTGAAGGCGAAGGGGGAATGCGCGTATTGCCACATCGCAAGCGCGAAAAAGGATGAGGTGTGGACCCAGTTCTATCCGCTGTTGGACAAGTGGCGTGCTTCTTCACTCAACTGAGGGTGGCACAGGAAGGACTGAGTCATGAGAGCCATTCGCGTCTTTAGTCTCGGCATTTCGGGAATTGGAGTGATCATTGCGATCGCGGCGCTCAGTTCAATGCAGGCGACTGCGATTGGGGGCGCCTCGCAAACGGAGGCTGCGGTCGACGCAGCGGGTAACCTGCACGTTCCGCGTGACTATCAGACCACCTATCAGCAGCTCGGAAGCTGGGCCATAGCGGCTGATGAAGGCCGAGGCGCGAAGCAGCTACACGTCGTGCTCGCATCACCGGGATCAATCGAGGCCTATCGCAAGGACGGCCGATTTCCCGACGGAACGGTGCTTGTGAAAGAGGTGTTCGAAGCCGCTACGAAGGAAATGACGACCGGTACTGTCAGCCACGCCGAGAGGTTGAAAGGCTGGTTCGTCATGGTGAAGGACAGTGCCGGCCGCTATCCGGGCAACGCTTTGTGGGGCGATGGGTGGGGCTGGTCTTGGTTCGACGCTGCCAACCCCACAAAGACAACATCCACCGACTATAGAGCGAATTGCAAGTCCTGCCACGTGCCGGCGCAGGCGACGGATTGGATCTACGTCGATGGATACCCTGCATTGAAGCGATAGAGGGGACGCTTCGTGGAGAGTCTCAGACCTACCCCTTAGTCAAACCCAACCAAAGGAGTGCCAGATGGCGAAAGAGGCAATGATGATGAAGGACATGTCCATGGCAAAAGGACAGCCCGGACATCTCTACATTCAAACCAACGAAATCGAGAATGCAATTATCCACTACGAGCGAAGCGCGACTGGTGCGCTTACCGAGGTAGAGCGGATCGGCACGCGTGGTGCGGGCTCAGGCGAGTTCAAGCCGATCAGCGGCCAAGAAAGCGCACCCAACGCGTTCGAAGGTGCGGGAAGCGTCATCATCACGCCGGATCGGCGCTTCCTGTTTGCGACCAATGGCGGCGACAATTCGGTTTCCACCTTCCGTATTGCCGACGACGGCCAGCTTACCCTGGTGGACGTCAAAGCCACCGGCAATCCAGTTGAAGGACGGAGTGGCACCGCCAAGTCGCTGGCCTTTTCTCCAAAGACCCGCACGCTCTTCGTACTGCACTCGTTCGGCCCCGACCATCTCCGGCTCATGTCCGTCGACGTCGAAGGAAAGCTCAAGCTGCGTCCGGAACGGTACACGGTCAATACCTATAGCAAGAGGAACCGCGTAGCCACCATGGTCGTGGTCTCGCCCAATGAGAAGTTCGTCCTTGTCGGCACCACCTTCGATGAGCCGATCGCTCTCACCGGCTTGTATCCGGATGGCTCGCCCATTCTCTGGGTCCAGCGCGCTGGCGGCGCATTCCACTCAATTGCCTCGAATGCGCCAGATCCCGACGGCCTCGCCGTATTCCCTCTGGAAAAGGACGGCTCTCTCGGGACAGCCAGGTTCCTCGACGCGGGAGGAGGCTCTCCGTTCTACATCGCCTTCCTGCACGGCCGGCCGGATACCTTTGTCGTCGGATATGCCGTCAGTGACGGGTGCGCCATGGCCACCATCGGCGAGGACGGCACAGTCAAATTCGGCCCGCTGGTGAAGATCGACACGAGCGCAGGCCTGCCGTCCGAGCTGTGCTGGGCGGTAGTCTCCCCTGATGACCGAACAGTGTACGCGACGAACTTCGGCTACAGCAGCATCAGCAGCTATCACATCAACGGTCGCGGCCTGGAGATCGCTAAGGACCCCGCGTGTCCGAAGGTCCCGGGGGACGGCACTGCCAGGGGACTCAACGGAACCGTGACCAGCGGCCCTAGCGACAACTGGCTCACACCGGACGGTGCCTATCTTTACCAGATTTACGGCAACGCCTCGAAGCTCGTGGGTTACGCCACTCAACCGGATGGTTCGCTCAACGAGATTACCAGCGTCAAGATTCCGTACAACAGTCCGCAGGGGCTTGCGGGATTCTGATTCCACTATCGCAACACGGGCTCGGGCGTGACCGGCTTGGCCAATTGTCACGCCCACCTCGTTTTGCCGGCGTCAACCGCAACCTCAGCTAACGCGCTCAGGAGTTTATCGACGCGATGTTCGAAGCAACGCACCAGCGTAATCCTGGCGAGGACTCGGGTCATCCTGGAGCCTTCGGCGCGCACGGAGGAAATGTGCGCGACGTCGATCTGGAGCGAGCCAACGGAGTTGGCCGGATCGTGCTCGTTGGTTCAGAGAGGGGTACCCGAATCGCCGATGTTTACCAGAAGTTTCCCATAGGCCTCGTATTTCCAAGGATCGGCGACGATCTGGTGAAAGAGGCCGTCATCATAAACTCGTCAGGTGGCATTGCCGGTGGAGATCGGCTCGAAATTGAAGTGGTGGCGCTCGACAATGCGTCGGCCGTGGTCACAACGCAGGCTGCGGAAAAGATCTACAGGGCACTGGATCGACCCGCGCTGGTTGCGACAAAGTTGAAAGCGTACGGAACGGCAAGGCTGGCTTGGCTCCCGCAAGAAACAATCGTCTTTAATCAGGCGCGCATTCGTCGCCAGACGGACATCGATCTTTGCTCAGGAGCCGAGCTGATTGCGCTCGAATGGTTGGTATTCGGTCGTGCTGCGCGCGGAGAGGAAGTCGTTAGTGGCCACATATCGGACAGTTGGCACATCAAAAGGGATGGCCGCCTCATCTGGGCGGATAGTTTCCGCGTCTCAGATGAGGTGTTCGCGCAGCTGCCCAGAAAGGCGCTGCTCTCCAATTGGAAGGCCGTTGGAACGCTCATCTATTTCGGACCTAGTCTTGATGCACGGCTGAGGATTTTGCGCGAGATAGCGGCTTCGCTCGATTGCCGGTGCGCCGCCACGATCGTCGACGCGATCATCATTGTGCGCGTCGCCGCAGCAGCAAGTGCCGATCTGAGGCGTGGGCTGCGTAGCTTGCTGGAGCAATTCAGTCGAGAGCTTGGAGCGGGTCCGTTCGGGGTGCCGAAGATGTGGTCGTGTTAGTGGCCGTTACGGGACGGAGAAAGCCTTGAATCTTACACCGCGGGAAAAGGACAAGCTAATGATAGCTGTCGCAGCGATGGTTGCGCGAGGGCGGCTCGCGAGAGGCCTCAAGCTCAATTATCCCGAGAGTATCGCACTGATTGCGGACTTCATCCTGGAGGGAGCGCGCGACGGGAAATCGGTCGCCGAACTCATGTCCGAGAGCGGCCAAGTACTGTCTCAGGACCAAGTCATGGAGGGCATTCCCGAAATGATCCGCGAGATGCAGGTCGAAGCCACATTCCCCGACGGAACGAAGCTTGTGCCGGTACACAATCCGATTCGATAGGAGCTCTCGATGCGATTAGTCCTGATCTGCATTATATTGTCCGAAGCGTTGATCTTCCCGGCCTGCGCCCATACCGGTGTAGGGCCTGGCAATTCGTTCAGTTCCGGAGTTGCGCATCCTCTGAACGGGGCAGACCACCTCTTCGCTATGACGATGGTAGGCCTCTGGAGTGTGTTCACCGGTGGCCGTGCCGTTGTGGTATGGCCGGCAACCTTCGTGGCAGCGATGTTGGGCGGCTTTGCAGCGGCGAGCTCGGGTTTGCAAATGGTTTTCGTCGAGCAGGCCATCTGCTTGTCGGTCGTCTTGCTGGGAGTGTTCGTTGTGTTCGGAGTACGGGCGCCGGTAGCCCTGGGGGCCGTGATCGTCGGTCTCTTCGCGTTCTTCCATGGGCACGCTCATGGAACGGAGGCGGCCGCAGCCAGCAGGCTTATCCCTTATGCCGCAGGTTTCGCGCTCGCAACCTCTGCGCTCCATGCTGTCGGCATCGTAGCTGGTTTCTGCTTGCGGAGCTCGCTCGGAAGGCTCTTGCTGCGCGCGGCGGGTGGATGCGCGGCGGTGGTCGGATTGTCGTTATTGGGAGGCTGACGTGATCCCTGGCGAGATCTTTCCAGCATCCGAGGAGATTGTCCTGAACAAGGATAGGGCAGCTATCTCTATTGAGGTTGCCAATACCGGAGATCGACCTATTCAAGTGGGTAGCCACTATCATTTCGCCGAGACAAATGCGGCTCTCGCTTTCGATCGGAACGCCGCTGTCGGTTGTCGCCTCGATATCCCGGCCGGGACGGCCGTGCGATTTGAGCCGGGGCAGTCCCGCGAAGTTTCATTGATCCCTTATACCGGTGCCCGCGTAGTCTATGGCTTTGGCGGCCGGGTGATGGGGCCTCTGCCGCCCGTAGGCGGCACTTCGGCCAATTCTGGCAATTGAGGTAACGAAAATGCCCCACATAATGAGCCGCGCCGCCTACGCGCAGATGTTTGGCCCGACGGTCGGGGACAAAGTTCGTCTCGCAGATACTGATCTGCTCATCGAGGTGGAGAAAGACTTCACGACCTATGGTGAGGAGGTAAAGTTCGGCGGCGGGAAAGTCATTCGTGACGGCATGGGACAATCGCAACGTACGCGCAGCGAGGGAGCGGTTGATACAGTCATCACCAACGCCCTGATTCTTGATCATTGGGGGGTCGTGAAGGCGGACATCGCTATCAAGGATGGGCTCATTTCAGGGATCGGGAAGGCCGGCAATCCCGATGTGCAGCCCAACGTCGATATAATCATCGGACCTGGTACCGAGATCATCGCAGGAGAAGGCAAGATCATCACCGCTGGGGGTATCGACACCCATATACACTACATTTGCCCGCAGCAGATCGAGGAGGCGCTCTATTCAGGTCTAACAACTATGATGGGCGGGGGAACCGGACCGGCGGTAGGTACGGCGGCAACAACCTGCACGCCAGGCCCTTGGCATATCCAGCGGATGCTCGAGGCGGCCGATGCTTTCCCGATGAACCTCGGTATTTTCGGTAAAGGTAACGCGAGCCTGGCCGCTGGCCTCGTTGAGCAGATCGAAGCTGGTGCGTGCGGCCTCAAGTTGCACGAAGACTGGGGCGCGACGCCCGCTGTTATCGACTGCTGCCTTTCTGTCGCGGACGACATGGATGTGCAAGTCCTGATCCATACCGACTCGCTTAATGAGGGCGGTTACGTGGAAAAAACCATCGCCGCATTCAAAGGCAGAACGATCCATACGTTTCACACTGAGGGCGCCGGAGGCGGACATGCGCCGGATATCATAAAGGTGTGTGGCGAAGGGAATGTTATCCCGGCTTCGACAAATCCGACGCGGCCCTACACGGTGGATACGCTCGATGAAGCGCTCGATATGCTTATGGTTACACATAATCTCGATCGTCGAATTCCGGAGGACGTCGCCTTCGCTGAGAGCCGCATACGCAAGGAGACGATAGCCGCGGAAGACATTCTGCACGATCTGGGAGCACTCTCAATCGTCTCGTCAGACAGCCAAGCGATGGGGCGCGTCGGTGAGGTGATTACCCGTACGTGGCAGACAGCCGATAAGATGAAAAAGCAGTTCGGGAGATTGGCTGAAGAGAATGGTGGTAACGATAATTTCCGAGCGCGGCGCTACGTTGCGAAATACACGATCAATCCCGCGATAGCCCAGGGCATTTCCACCTACATCGGCTCGATTGAAGTCGGGAAGCTCGCAGACATCGCAATCTGGGATCCGGCCTTTTTCGGCGTAAAGCCCGACATGGTTCTCAAATCCGGCACGATCGCTGCGGCTATCATGGGCGATCCTAACGCTTCTATTCCGACTCCCCAACCTCAATACTATCGGCCGATGTTCGGCGCGTTCGGCCGTTCCCTGGGCAAAAGTTCGGTGACCTTTGTCAGCCAGGCTTCGCTGGAAAAGACAAGGCAGCTCGGGCTTGCGAAGCAACTGCTTCCTGTCTCGAACACGCGCAAGATCGGTAAGCATTCGATGATCCTCAACAACGCGGTCCCTCGCATGGAGGTCGATCCGGAAACCTATGAGGTGCGGGCAGACGGCCGGCTGCTCACTTGCGAGCCCGCGAAGGTGCTGCCAATGGCTCAACGCTACTTTATGTATTGATATGCCGATGCATACTCACAAGCGCAATGGACGAGTATCATGAAAAGCGAGGAGTTCCCGTGCTCGCCTCTATCCCTTTTGCGACTGCAAAGCTGGCTTTCGCCGACCTTCCCGAATGGCGCCTACAGTTACTCGCACGGTCTCGAATGGGCTGCCGAAGCTGGTCACATCCATGACCGCTTAAGCCTGGTCGATTGGCTCGAGGCGGATCTTTGCTACGGATCCGGACGCAATGAAGCAATCTTTTTCAGCGAGGCATATCGCAGCGCAATCGACAACGACCGGGCTAAACTGATGCGAGTCGCGGAGCTGGCGGCGGCCGCCCGCGGGACATCGGAATTCGGGCTTGAATCGTCGCAGCAGGCGACCGCTTGCCTCAACACACTCCGCCAAGTGTGGTTCGATCGAATCCTAGATTTCTTCTCGGACATGCAGTTTCAACCGGTCCTGGCCGTTGTCCTCGGCGCTCGCTCGGCAAGGGAGCGGATTCCGGTGCGCGTGGCGCTTCCGGCATTTCTGCACAGCTACGTTGCCAATTTGGTAACCGCCGGTGTGCGGCTAATCCCCCTCGGGCAAACCGACGGTCAACTCGCTATCGCGGAGCTTGAGAACGCCATATTATTCGCAAGCGCGCAAGGAAGGTGCGCCACGCTCGACGACCTGGGTTCCGCGGGATTCATGGTCGAACTCGCCTCCATTGAGCATGAAACCCAATATACGAGGTTGTTCCGGTCATGAAGACGGTTGAAAGCGAAAAGCCCCTTCTCCGCAACAGTCCCGCTCCCGTACATCACGGCCCGCTCCGCGTCGGGATCGGGGGCCCAGTCGGCTCGGGCAAGACCGCGCTTATAGAGGCTCTATGCAAGCATCTCCGGGATTTCTACGACATCTATGTGATAACCAACGACATTTACACCAAGGAAGACCAGCTCATCCTGACCCGCGCGCAAGCGCTGCCGGCAGACCGCATCATGGGCGTTGAGACAGGCGGCTGCCCGCATACGGCGATACGTGAGGACGCCTCCATGAACCTCGCCGCGATCGAGGATATGAATTTGAAATTCCCGCAAGCAGATCTGTGTTTCGTGGAATCGGGTGGCGACAATCTCGCGGCAACCTTTAGTCCCGAGCTCGCGGACTTGACTATCTACGTGATCGACGTCGCCGCAGGTGAAAAGATCCCACGCAAAGGTGGCCCCGGCATAACGCGCTCCGATCTGCTCGTGATCAACAAGATCGATCTGGCTCCCTTGGTGGGTGCCAATCTTCAGGTTATGGAATCAGACGCCCGACGAATGCGAACTACGCGGCCGTTCATTTTTTCCAATCTGAAGAGCGGACAGGGGGTCGATGAAATCGCCGACTTCATTCTCGAGAAGGGCGGGTTGGCCGCAACGACCTTCTAAGCTTGAAGCTTGCTTACCCGGCAACTCCACTCCACCAGTTCGATCTCTTGACGCGGTTTGTCCGGATTATCGACTCGCAGTCCCACCGCTGTCACGGGCAAGCTTTGCGGCGTTGAGTGCTTCGGTCGCGCCGACGTAGCAGATGGGTTGCTTGTTAGCATCGTTGATCATGCGCCAGAGAACGCCCTTCGCGCTCACTTGCCGGTACTGCGCGTACCAGGCGTCCCTGCCTTCCGGCGTTTTGCCGGGGAAAGCACGGATATCTTCGCTGCCCAAGCAGAGCGTGACGGCGCCTGGAGGCGGAGCATGGCAGCCGAATTCCCTGCGAGCTTCGCGGAAGTTCAACACCTCGGCGCCTTGAGCCTTACGCTCGGCATTCTTTTCGGCCCAGAAGACACAGAAATAAGCATCAGACATTTGGTTGGCTCGTTGCCGTAGGCTCAAGGAGCGAGGGACCGTCTTTAAGACAACCCGACCGGTCCTCTCGCGGTGCCTATGATGGATCGATTTCAACCAGAAGGCGACAAAGAAGGCCGGCCGGAGCGAAGTCCATTTCGACCCGTGCACCAGACAGCACTTTTGAGATGAGGCGCAGGCCAAACCCCTTATGCCGCGGCTTGTGCACCTTCGGTCCACCGTGCTCGCGCCACTGCACGGCGAGAGCGTGATCCCCACCATCGCAACGAACATCCCAAAGCACTTCAACCGCTCCGGACGTAGACGCCAGGGCGCCGTGCTTGCTGGCGTTAGTCGCGAGTTCGTGAAAGATCATGTGAAGCGATAACGCAAGGCGTGGTTCAAGAACGATGTCGGGTCCGGCGACAAGGATTCGATCGCGCAGAAAGGTGACATGTGGCTTTAGCGTTCGTTCGAGCAGTTCCGCTAGAGAGACGCGATTCTCTCGCGCTGTCTCGATCAGGTTGTAGGCGTCTGATAAATTTACGAGCCTGGCCATGAGAGCGACGCGATAGTCGTCTGCCGTGCTGGCTTCAGTATTCTTGACGAAACATTGAACTACAGTGAGAAGATTGCGAAGACGATGCTGAAGTTCTTTGGCCAGCAGTTCAAGTGACGCGTTGCGCTTTGAAAGCGCAGCCTCATAAGGCGGAATTGCTGGCGCGCTTTCGAATGAATCGGAGATGGTCGGTTTCATATGTTTCACTTGTTGCGGGGGGAATTAACACAATGTGGCTAACAACCACGACAGATGGTCAGCTTTCTATCGAACCAAGCGTCCAGAAGCCTCTGCCTCGCGTTAAAAATCGTGGCGCGCGTTTGTACGGCCTCTTCTCCGGCGGAGTTCGGAGCAAAGGTGCTCCCCCGTGGCTGTACGTGAACGCTCTCAGCCAGGCCTACGCCCCCCCCTGGTGGCGTAACCGAGGGTGGTTCGGCCATTGCGGCTAGAGGTGTGACAGTGAAGGCCAGGAGAACCGTAACTCGTGAAAGTAAATGCATGATCGCACCTTGGAAGATAGACGACCCATTCTCATCGCACTGAAGCCATTCTCTAAGTGGACGAGACCGGCTGAATGGGCTTGAGTTCGCGCGCACAACTAGTGACCTGCGGAATGTGTCCACTATGAATCGACTGGTTGCGACACTGCCGCATTGGCGTCACAGGGACGCCATTGCGAAATGACCTGCCTATGATGATGTTTATGCGCGTGGTGCAGTGCGGCTGTTGCTGATTGCATGGTCAAGACAAAACCTAGCGCCGCACAGGTGGCTTGCGGTGCTGCTGATCTCACAGACATTTCCCAACCTCATTTTAGTGGGGACGAAAGCCCGCGTATTATGGGCGGATTCGATCCTGCCTGCTATTTCAGGATTGTTGCGGTTGAAGAGATCTTGTCAGATTAACGCGCGCTGCGAACATACTCCCGCTGCTAGGTGGGATGGGCTCCGTGCCGCTGGCATCGAAAAAAGTCTCACAGGTTCCAGTCACTTCGCGGGCTGAAATTCATTTTGAGTAGCGGCTGTAGCGTTTCCTGGCGACATAGTGGCAGTGTCGCGGATTGATAAATTGCCGAGCCCAGCGATCGAGGTGGCGTAGCCAGCAACTGACAATGCAATTGCCTCTCGATGGCTATAGCCGGGGCAGGGCCAAAAATGGACGTTGGTTTGTGTGACTAAAACCAAAAGGGAACTGGGCGCAACCTAGGTCGGAATAGGGCGGTGCGGAGCCTCGGGTTATAATCTCGGATAGGTAGCATGTCGCATAAACAGCAGTCAGTAGGTGAAATCGATGATGACGAGCACGCCGAGCGTTAGCCCCGGAAGGGTAAATTCGCCAGATGGTGGTACAGATCGAGCTGAAGTTGACTTTCGAAATTTGGAGCAGATCAGACCGCCGGTCGGTATCAAATCCTGGCAGTCAGGTGACGATAGGTTTCTTCATCCCACTGTCCAAATTGCGCCGGTCGATTCCGTGAAGCGTCTCGGTACTGGTCGTCCCGGTTGGTTCGTGGAGAGCGTACATGCGCCGATTGGGAGGAGGATCGAACTTCAATTTCAAGGTCCTGTCCACCTCTTGGCAATGTACAATGAGGGAGGCCGCCGGGACGGAGAAACTTCAATTGACGGATTTGCGCCGTCCAAGATTCGGAATGTTGCGAAGAAGCTCACGTTCGTCCCGGCCGGTTGCGGCTATCGAGAGTGGCTTGAAACCGCCGCGTCCACCCGCTTGACGTTTCTGTATTTGAATCCAACCGTCCTCCGAAACGATGGAGGAGACGACTATGCGGCGAGAATACATTTCGAGGACTCCGGTGTTTGGGAAACCGCAGCCAAGTTGAAAAGCGCGATCGAGAATGGGCAAGCAAAGAGAACGCCCTACCTGTCCGCTCTCTCTAGTGTGCTCGCAATTGAGCTGTCCCGCTGTGACGATAACGCTGCTCGTGATACGGCCCTGAATCGTGGAGGCCTAGCTTGTTGGCAAAAGCGAGCTGTCGCGGGCTATATTGAAGAACATCTAGGCGAACAAATTTGTCTCAGTACGCTTGCGCAACTCGCCCGTCTAAGCCAGCACCATTTTTGTCGGGCCTTCAAACAATCCTTCGGGGTTCCGCCGCATCATTACCACGTACAAAGGCGCATTGAACAAGCCAAACTGCTCTTGGCAGATCGATCAATCTCGATCACGGACATCGGGTTTACGCTTGGCTACTCTCAAACGAGTTCGTTCAGCGTGGCCTTTCGCAAGAATACAGGCTGGACACCGAGCGAATATCGCAGGGAGTTCAAATAGAGCGACAACACGTGTCACCTCTCGCGGGAGCTGCTTAAGCCCGACTTAAGTTGGGCCAAATGTTCATTCCCGGGTGGAATAAAACCTAATCCACCAACCTCACTACCGATCGCCAAAGTCTCTTTTAGGTTCTTCGCACGAATTCGACGAACGCAGGGCCGCCTTTTTGGCCCGGGGGCGGCGTTTGCAGCTTCGCATTTGGTGAACAAGCCAAGGAGACCAAAATGATCGAACTCTACTACTGGCCCACGCCGAACGGCCACAAGATCACAATGTTCCTGGAGGAAGCCGGGCTGGACTACACGATCCATCCCGTCGACATCAGCGCCGGCGATCAGTTCAAGCCCGACTTCCTCGCCATCTCGCCGAACAACCGCATGCCGGCGATCACTGATACCGCGCCGGCCGACGGCGGCCAGCCGATCAGCGTGTTCGAGTCAGGCGCCATCCTGTTGTACTTCGCCGAGAAGACCGCTCGCTTCCTGCCGAAGGATATACGCGACCGCAAGACCGCGACGGAATGGCTGTTCTGGCAGGTGGGCGGCCTGGGGCCGATGGCCGGACAGAACCATCATTTCGGGCTCTACGCGCCGAAAAGGATTCCTTACGCGATCGACCGCTACGTGAACGAGACGAACCGTCTGTACGGTGTCCTCAACCGCCATCTCGAAAACCGCACGTTCATCGCGGGCGACGACTACAGCATCGCCGACATGGCTTCCTATCCGTGGATCGTTCCCTGGAAGCGCCAGCAGCAGAATTTGGACGACTTCCCGAACCTGCGGCGCTGGTTCGACACGGTGCGCGCGCGCCCCGGGACGCAGCGGGCCTACGCGAAAGGCGAACCGTACTCGAGCCGCCCCGCAGTCACCGAGGAAGGCAAGAAGATCCTGTTCGGCCAGACCGCCAGTAGAGCGCCGGCAGAGGAGAGGCGCGAGATATCCCGACGTTCCACTGTATGATGGAGGAGAAAATGACGACCACATCTTCATCGGAGCTACAGCAGGCGCCCGACCGGCGTTCCGCCGATCAGAGCAAGATCGCCTACCAGAGACCTCAGCCCGCAGGCATGGTGCCCGATGTATTCGTCGGCTCCGCGCTGGAGCTTGACGGCGACGAACGCGAGTGGGTCCCGCAGTCGGACACGGTCGCGTTCAGGCCGCTCGTCCTGAACGTAAGCCAGGGCTACTACATCAACATCCTGCGGGTTCGGTCCTATGGCGTGCTGTCGCGGCACCGTCATTCTGGACCGGTGCACGCCTTCACGCTGCGCTGAAGGTGGCGCTACCTCGAGCACGACTGGGTCGCTACGCCTGGCGACTACGCATTCGAGCCGCCCGGCGAGACGCACACGCTGGTCGTTCCGGATGACGTCAAGGAAATGGCCACGCTGTTTCACGTGACCGGCGGGTACACCTACGTCGATCCTTACGGCGAGGCGCTCGGATACGAAGACGTTTCACCAAGCTGGAGCACGCGATCAGGCACTACGAAGCCGTCGGGCTCGGCAAGGAACATGTGAAGAGGATTGTCCGATGACGAGACGCGAGACCGTCGATGTAGATGGCATTCCGATCAGCTATCTGACCGCCGGCAAGGGTGGTCCCTTGGTGCTCCTGCTTCACGGCACTTATTGGAGCCGCGTCTGGCAGCCCGTACTCGACGGCATCGTCGCCGCAGGGCTTCGCCCGGTGGCGGTCGATTTCCCCGGCTTCGGCCGCTCCGGAGGTGAGCTCACCGTGAGTGAGGCTTCGGTTCCCCGTCTCTCCACCTGGCTGGTGCGTTTCCTCGATTCGCTCGGGCATAAGGGGCCGGTCATGGTCGCTGGCCACGACATCGGCGGAGGCGTGGCGCAGCATCTCATGCTCGCAGGTACTGTGGAGGTGCCGCGCGTGGCCGTGGTGAACGGCATCATGTACGACTCATGGCCGGTGCCCGGCGTTGCCCGCTTCCGGGATCCGGTAGTGGCGGCCGCGACGACGCGGGACGACATTCTCGCCGCGCGTCGCGTGTCCGTCGTGAAAGCCCTCGGCCGCCCCGCAAGCGAAGCCGAGATCATCGAATATCTCGATCCCTGGACAGACCCGAGGGTTGCCCGCTCCTGGCTGGCGCTCGCAGGCGCCGCCGACCACCGCTACACCATGGAGATGCTGCCCGCTTTGCTGCAGTCGAAGACGCCCAAGCTTCTGGTGTGGGGCGTGGAGGACGATTTCCAGACGGTCGATTATGCCGAACGCTACGCACGGGAGATCCCGGAAACGCGGCTCGTTCGGATCAAGTCGGCCGGTCACATCCCGATGGAAAAGGACCCCGAAGCCGTAGCGGGAGCCTTGGCCGAGTTCTTTGCGGCCAAACAATGAGGGAGCCCATGAAAGTTGCGATCCTCGACGATTACCAGAACGTCGCGCTGCGGCTTGCCGACTGGTCGGCCGTCCGGCGGCACGCCGAGATCACCGTGTTCAACGACCACGTTGCCGATCCCTCGGCAGTGGTCGAGCGCTTGCGGCCGTTCGACGTGGTAAGCGTCATGCGTGAACGCATGCCGCTCACACGGGAGATCCTGCAGCAGTTACCGAACCTCAAGCTGATCGCCTCGACCGGACCGCGGAATGCCTCCATCAACAGCCAGACCGCGGCCGATCTCGGCATCGCGGTCACCGCGACGGGCTACGATTCCACTCCGACCATCGAGTTCACCTGGTCGCTGATTCTGGCGAGCATGCGGGGCATCGACCGCGAGGCCGCCTCGCTGAGGGCCGGCGGATGGCAGACGGGCCTCGGCTCAAACCTGCGAGGCAAAAGCCTCGGAGTCGTCGGGTTGGGCAATATCGGAAGAGAGGTCGCTCGCATCGGTCTCGCCTTCGGCATGAAGGTGATCGCCTGGAGCCAGAATCTGACTGCGGAGAGCGCCAACGCCGCAGGCACGACCCGCGTCGACAAGGACGCGCTGTTCAGAGAGGCTGACATTGTGACCATCCATCTTGTCTTGAGCCGGCGAACCACCGGACTGATTGGAACTGCCGAGCTCGCCCTGATGAAACCGACGGCGCGGCTGATCAATTCGTCCCGCGGTCCGATTGTTGATCAAGCGGCGTTGATCAACGCGCTGCAGGCCCGCACGATCGCGGGTGCGGCCGTCGACGTGTTCGATACAGAGCCCTTGCCCGCCGATCACCCGTTCCGAACGCTGGACAATTTGCTGGCGACGCCGCACATCGGCTACGTGACGGAAGAGCTTTATCGCACATTCTACGGCGACGCTGCCGCCAGCATGGCCGCGTGGCTCGAGGCCAACGCCGCGTGAACTGGCCGGCAATCTGACGTGAATATTGGTCGCCGGGCCGATGCGATCGAAAGCCGGGATACGAGCTTTTTTCCATTCCGATCTGGAATAAGTCTTATCTCGGCACGAAAACTAGCTGGATTGCAGGAACGAGACGATGTTGCGGGTGGATAATCATTGGGTGGCGCTGAGGCGCCGCGGATTAGAAGGTCCATGACTCTTCTCGTCACAAGTGCGGCCGGCGCGAACGGCGCAGGCTTCGGCAAGCTTCTCGCGTTTACTGACGACGGCAGGCTAATCGGGGTGTTCGGCGACGATCCACGCATTGCCGATCCGCGCGGGCTTGGGATCGACCCTGTCGACAAGGTGCTCTTTGTCAACAGCGGATCCAATCGGATTCTCGCACTTGACCGCAACGGACAGGTCGTGCGCGCGACAGGAATCGTGGAAGGATTGAATCCGGGCGGCGGCAATTTGGGGCCGGATGGCCGTTACTATGTCGGCCTCCGCGGCGAGCGCACGATCATGGCCTTTGCCAGGAAACTCGACAGCGTAGGCGAATATGTCCTGCCGCCCCACGTCGTTCCGTTCCCGCGTGGCTTTGCGTTCGGGCATGACGGCAGACTCTTTCTCGCCTCCGGCATTGGACCGGGCGGAGAAGGCAACAACATCATTCTGGCGTTCGATACCGATCGCCGGATGCTGCCATCATGGAAGGTGAGAGATCTGGAGCTCAGCCCACTTGACCTTGCGGTCGCGCCAGGCGGCAATATCGTCGTTAGCAGCGAGCATCCGTTCGGCGCAGCAGATGCGGTGACGACGATCCGCGAATATGACCAAGCTGACGGGCGTCTCGTACGGGTGCTCGTCCCAAATCATGGTGTGCGGTTTCAAAAGCCGCGGGGTTTACGCTTTGGACCGCACGCCCGGCTCTATTGCGTCGCTCAAGACGAGGTCGTCGCTTTCGATTTCGAGACTGGAGATTGCCTCGGGGCAGTTGCGAGGCTGCCCGGCCTGAACGGCCAGGCCGTGATCTTCTTTCCATGAAGTGAACCGTTCGCAAGGAGAAGCGCGATGAAGGTCGATCCAACAAGGTCGCCTGTGCAGTCCGGGCACTTTGTCCACGAGGAATGGCCGTACCAACCAAGATTCAACCGCGTCAACGGCTGGCGCATGCACTACATCGACGAGGGAGCCGGCGACCCCGTCGTTCTCTTGCACGGCAATCCCGCTTGGGGATTCCTGTACAGGAAGTTCGTGAAGCCGCTGACGGCCGCGGGCAGGCGGGTGATCGTCCCTGACATGATTGGGTTTGGCCTGTCCGAAAAGCCGGTCCGCGAACAGGCGCACAGTCTTGACGGCCACATCGCGAATCTGACGGGCCTGCTGCGGCAGCTAGACATCCGCAACGCGACCATGGTCTGTCATGATTGGGGCGGCCCGACCGGTCTCGGTTTTGCCCTCTCGAATCCTGAACGCGTCCGTGCGCTCGTGATCATGAGCACTTGGGCCTGGCCGCTTCCCCCGGCCGAATTCCACAAGCGGATATTTCCCTGGCGCATGATGCACGCTCCCCTTGTCGGCCCTTATCTCCTTGGCCGGCACAATGCGTTGGCCGGCCGTGGGATGTACCTGTCGGTGGTCGACAGGAAGAAATTCCGAGATGAAGCGCAGAGGGTTTACGAGGGCATCCTGCCTGATCCGGCGACCCGTCTCCTGACCTGGACCTGGCCGCGATGGATCCCGCTCGATGACACCGCACGCGGCTTCCAGCGATTTGAATGGCTCGAGCGCGAGCTCAAAAAATCGAAATTCCCGACACTGCTGGTCTGGGGAAGGGAGGATGAGGTCTTCGATCACAAGACGTTCGCCTCGCGCTTCAAGGAGCTGCTGCCGCACGCGGTGGGTCCTGAGCTCGTCACAGGCCGCCATTTCCTTCAGGAAGATTCGGGACCCGAGATCGCGGAGAAGATCAACAACTTCCTCGACCGCATTGATGAGAGGCAGCCATGACAGGGATCGAAGTCATCGAAAAGCCCGGCCTCGACGGGAAAAGAAGAGCGCTCGTGCTTGCTGAAGATCGCCTCGGCCATTACCCTGAATTTCGCCAGTTCTTCATGCGGCGCTTCTCGCTCGAGACTGATGGCTTGTCGAAGCCCGGCTATGTCCGCGCGCCTTCCGGGATGATCTACGCGCTTGTTTTCGTCGGCCGGAGCGGAGAACCTTTTCCCGATGGGATCGAAATCTACGCGCTCGCCGATGCACTGGAGCCCTTGAGTGAGGAAGACGTGGACACCGATCTCTGGGCACTCCTGAGGTGGATGGTTGATGGTATTGGCGGCGAATGGAGGGTCGAGGATCTCGATGCAACCGGTCGCTTGTATCAGCTCCCGTTCCTGTCCTGATTGGGCTGACCGATTCGAACCTGTTCGCTTATCCCTTCCCGTGGAAGAACAGCGCACGAAGGCCTCGAGATGCGGCGCGGCAAGCACCGACAGGGTTGCGAAAGCGCTGCCTGTCACACCGTAGGCATAGACCGCACCGGCAACGGTGAGCTTGAGGGTGCGAACCGCGCCGGCCACGGCGGCCTCGGTGCGCCCCGTGATGCGCAAAGCGGATGACGCGGCCTGAGAGCGGTCGGCGTGGTATTGTCCGTAAGTGGTCATCGGTCGTCTCCGTGCTGCCCGGCATTCGCTCGGGTCGCGAGAAGAGATGGCCAATTTTTCGCTGCCACGGCAGATGGGGCCGGGCAATATCGCTCATTCCCGGAAAGAATAGGGGAGAACAACGATGGATCGCCTGGCTTCGATGGAAACCTTCATCCGGGTGGTCGAGACGGGATCCTTCTCCGGCGCCGCGCGGCAGCTCCGCGTCGGCCAGCCGGCGGTCTCGAAGACGGTTGCGCAGCTGGAAAGCTATCTGGGCGTCAAACTGCTCACGCGTTCGACGCGGGGACTAACCCCGACCGAGGCGGGCCTCGGCTATTTCGAACGCGCCAGGCGCGCGATCGAGGAAGCCGATGAAGCGGAGCTTGCGGCGCGTGGCGCCGGCACCGGACTTAAGGGCCGGTTGCGCATCTGCGCCGCCGTCACCTTCGCCCGCATCCACCTCATTCCGCTGCTGCCGCAATTTCTTGCCCAACACCCGGACCTCGATCTGGAGGTCGTGCTCGACGACCGTCAGATCGATCTCGTGCAGGAGGGCATCGACGTGGCGCTACGGATGGGAAAGCTGCTCGATTCGGCGCTGACGGCCCGGCGCATCGGACGATGCAAGCGACTGGTCCTGGGTACGCCAGGCTATTTCGATCGCGCCGGCACGCCGGCAAGCCCGGCCGACCTCAGCAAGCACCAGGCCGTGGTCTATCTGCAGGGAGAAGGCAGCGTCTGGTCGTTTCAGCGCGACAGCTCTGAAGCGGCCGTCAAGGTCCAAAGCAGGTTGAAGGTGACTGCGGCCGAAGGCGTCAGGGCCGCGGTACTCGCCCATGCCGGGCTGACCATTGCATCGGAATGGATGTTCACCCCCGAGCTGCGCTCGGGCGTCGTCCGCGCCGTGCTTTCCGAATGGAGCCTTCCGCCGCTCGACCTGTGGGCGGTGTTTCCGACGGGGCGCACCGCGACCGCGAAAGCACGTGCCTTTGTCGATTTTTTCGAACACAGCTTTAACCCGTGACGTTGGCACGCCAAGCGCCAGATACGGCATCCAATCTCGGCTCATCGGCATGCCTCGTCGCCGACGTATCAGGCATTCGCATTACGAATCAGGCGCGACCGCATCCAGGTTATCGCAAAGAAAGCAAGAGCCAGCATCGGAAGCGCAAATCCTATCCACGAAGCGAGACGCCAGCCGCCAAGCGCGAAAGCCAGGCCACCCAGCGTCGACCCGATCGCGCCGCCGGCGAAGAACGCCGACATGTAAAGTCCATTGAGCCGGCTACGATATTCGGCCCCCAGCACAAAGATCGCGCGCTGGCCGAGCGTCAGGTTGGCCGTCATCCCGAAATCCAGCAGGATCGCTGCCGCGGCCAGAAGCGGGATTCCGAGGGAGGATCCTGTGGCGGCAAAGCGGGTGATAAGGATAGCGACCGCAACACAGAGAATGGCGAACGCCGTGCCCGACTCGGTCCATCCTTTGTCCGCGGCACGCCCCGCGAGCGGGGCCGCGATCGCACCGGCGCCGCCGACCAGCGCGAAGAGCGCCACTCCACCCTGTGACATGTGGAAGGATTGCGTGAGCAGGAGCGGCACGGTCGTCCAGAACAGGCTGAACGCCCCGAACAGACAGGCCTGGTAGAGTGCCCGCCGCTGAAGCACGGGTGTTGTGAGCGCCAGGCGACCCATTGATCTCAGCAGCGCGAGATAGGAGATCGTCGCCGCCGGCTCCCGCTTCGGCAGCGCCAGGGCCAACGCGAGCGCCAGGGCAAACATGCTTGCGCCTGAAACGTAAAACACCGCGTGCCACGACATGGCCTGCGTCGCGAAGCTCGACGCCGGCCGCGCGAGCATGATGCCGATCATCAGGCCGCTCATCACATTGCCGACCACCCGCCCGCGAACACGCTCCGGAGCCATGTGCGCCGCAAATGGGATGAGAACCTGTACGGCGACCGATCCCAGCCCGACCAGAAGTGCCGAGGCAAGATACGCCGTCGGCGCAGCCGATATGGCGGTAGTCAGTAGCGCAAGCGCGGTGACGGCGGTCAGCGTCAGAACGAGCCGACGATTCTCCATCAGATCGCCGAGCGGAACGATCAAGAACAAACCAATGCCAAATCCCGCCTGCGTGAAAGCAACAATCAGGCCCGTCGCCGAAGAAGAGAATCCGAGTGAGGCTGCGATCAATTCGGCGATCGGCTGTGAGTAATAAACGTTTGCTGCGAGCAGCCCGGCTGCGATCGCAAACAGCATCGTCATCCAGGATGGCATCTCCTCCGGATCGGAATTCACGACAAGCGCAGGCTTTGTCGATGCGATGGCACTGTTCGTCACGTCATACCCCCTTTTGATCGTTTGGAGCTTCCGAGCGGCGGCTCCGCTTCAAAGTGGGGGGTGAAGCCAAGGCGATTTAGCTATCGCGCGCGAATAAGACTTATCGCTGCCAGGAATGCCGCCCATCTGTCCCATGCGAGCCGAGGGCTCTGCGCACAAGCTCGATCATCGGCGGTTGTTGAGACGAACGAGCATCTCTTCGATACCCACCGGCATTCAGCGTCTCTGCGCGATCAGTAAGGTGACGGGCGAGCGGAGTTGCTCATCCCGAGCCTCCCCAAGAAAGGAGTGTCGCCATGTCCTCGATCTCGATCCTGAAGCGTTCAACTCGATTTGTCGCGGCCGTTGTGGCAAGTGGGGTCTTGTTCGGCTTGCTTTCACCAGCAACGGCGTCCGATCAAAACAGTCCGGCCGTTTTGACCTCGCATTCGCCCTGGCTCGCACCGACCGGTCATCGGCAACCTGCAAGAGCCGACGTCCCCCAGAACGAGGTTCTGTCGGCGTGGGAGCGAGAGCAGGAGGTTCTGGATGCACAACTCGATCGCGTGCTGCTCATCTGCCGCGGCTGTTGATCCCGAGCGCCATTATTCCCGAGCGGAATAGGGTCTAGTCCAACGGCCGCGCTACTCGCCACCGCTGTCTCCTTTAGGTTCTTCGCAGGCCTTCGATCCACGAAGCCCACGCGAAAACCTAAGGAGAAC
Source organism: Bradyrhizobium erythrophlei (assembly GCF_900129425.1). Lineage (NCBI taxonomy): Bacteria > Pseudomonadati > Pseudomonadota > Alphaproteobacteria > Hyphomicrobiales > Nitrobacteraceae > Bradyrhizobium > Bradyrhizobium erythrophlei. The sequence continues at coordinate 1,751,690 of NZ_LT670817.1, forward strand.
CGCCTATGTCGCTTCAAGCCAACCTCGACGCTTTCAAGGTCGATTTCGAAGCCGGGAAGCCCCCCTATAGCGTTCCCCATTCCGTCATCGAGACGATGCACCGCGCCACCGCCGAGCTGATCGCCTCTGGTGCTGCCTCGCGAGCGAAAAAGGCGGGTGATATCGCCCCGTCCTTCTCGCTGAAAGATCCTGAGGGCATCGTCGTGAGTTCCAACGACCTTCTGAAAAAAGGTCCAATGGTCGTCAGCTTCTATCGCGGCGTGTGGTGCCCCTACTGTAACCTGGAGCTGCAGGCGCTCGAAGCCGCGAAACCTCAATTCGACAAATACGGTGCATCGCTGGTTGCTATCTCGCCGCAGACCGCGCCGAACGGCCGCAAGTCGATGCGCCAGAACAAGCTCTCCTTTCCGATCCTGTCGGATGTGAAGGGCAAGGTTGGCGCCGCCTTCGGCCTGCGCTTCGAGCTGCCCAACTATCTGGTCGAGCTCTACAAGGGCCTTAAGAACGATCTGCCCACGTTCAACGACGATCCGAGCTGGACGCTTCCGATGCCGGCCCGCTACGTGATCGGCCAGGACGGAACGATCTTCTACTCCGAGGTGAATCCCGACTACACGCATCGGCCCGAGCCGGAAGACATGATTCCGGTGCTGCAGCGGGCTGCTGCCGTGAAGGTCTGACAGCAGCCATCAAGAACCAATAGGAAGCGCGACTTTGATCCCGTCGCGCTTCTCCCAGAGGCGGCTGATGGGGCGCACCAGGCTAAGCGACCATCAGCCGCCGTCACTCAAACCGACAGGAGATAACTATGAGCAGGCTGTTCTCCCCGGCCAGGATTGGCCCGTATCAACTTTCCCATCGAGTCGTGATGGCGCCGCTGACGCGCATGCGCTCCGATCCAGGCGATATTCCGAACAATCTGATGGTTGAGTATTACTCCCAGCGCGCATCGAAGGGCGGCCTCATAATTTCGGAGGCGACGCCCGTCTCGATCCGCGGTTATGGCTATGCCGGCGCGCCCGGCATTTATTCGGACAGTCAGATCGCCGGATGGCGCCGTGTCACCGATGCGGTTCATGGGAAGGGTGGCCGGATATTCCTGCAGCTGTGGCATGTCGGCCGTCAGTCGCATACCGATCTGCAGCCGAACGGCGAGCAACCGGTCGCGCCGTCCGCGATCGTGGCAGAAGGCTACGCTTATACCAGGCAAGGTGAGGTCCCGTTCTCGATGCCGCGTGCGCTCGCACTGGAAGAGATTCCTGCGATCATCGAGGAGTTTCGTGCCGGCGCCGAGCGGGCCCTGCTCGCCGGTTTTGATGGCGTCGAGATCCACGGCGCGAACGGCTACCTGCCCGATCAGTTCCTCCAGGACGGCACCAACAAGCGCACGGACGCATATGGCGGCTCCATCGAAAACCGCGCGCGCTTCCTGCTTGAGGTGACGCAGGCTGCTATCTCCGTCTGGGGCACCGATCGTGTGGGTGTCCGCATCGCGCCGAGCGGCGCCTACGGATCGATGTCGGACAGCGATCCGCCCGCGACCTTTGGCTATGTCGTGACCGAGCTCGATCGCCTCGGTATCGCCTACCTTCACGTAGTCGAGCCGCGCATCAAGGGCATCGAGGAGATTGCCAAAGGCCGGGCGCCGATTGCGGCCCAGCATCTGCGGCGAAAATTCAGCCGCATCCTGATCGCGGCGGGCGGTTTCACCGGTAAGAGTGCCGCGGCCATCGTCGCGTCGGGCGACGCCGACCTCGTCGCCTTCGGCCGCCACTTCATCTCCAATCCTGACCTGCCCGAACGGTTGCGACGCAACCTGCCTTTGACCCGCTACGACCGTTCGACGTTCTATGGCGGCGACGGGCGAGGCTACATCGATTATCCGGCGCACGCCGACATGGCGCCGGCGGCGGTTTAATTCTCGACGAGAGCTGTGGGGCGCCACATGTTGGCGCGCCACGTGGATGCCGTTATGCCTAGAAAGAGGATCAGGGCGGCGAGCACTTAGAGTGTGTGGAAATCGCAAGGCGAAACGAACGATGCCCATAAGCTCTCCTCTCCGGTGCTGGTATGAGCCCAGCCCGGCCGGCCCTATTTTGTCTCCCGTCCGACTTCCCGGCGTAGTTCAAGGAAGCTTGCATTGATGGCCACGATGATCGTGCTCAGCGACATCAGAGCTGCGCCGATGGCCGGGCTGAGGAGGATACCGCAGGGATAGGCGACACCGGCGGCCAGCGGAATGGCGATGACGTTATAGCCCGTCGCCCAAAGAAGATTCTGGACTATCTTCCTGTACGTTGCCCGCGAAAGCTCCAGGATTGCAAGTACGTCTCGGGGGTCGCTGCGCACCAGGACTACATCCGCCGACTCGATCGCTACGTCCGTCCCCGCGCCAATCGCGATGCCAAGGTCGGACTCGACCAGCGCCGGCGCGTCATTGACGCCATCACCGACCATGGCGACAGCGAGACCGTTCGCTTTAGTCTCCCGTATCCTTTGCACTTTCTGAAGCGGTAAAGTTTCGGCAAAATACTCGTCGAGTCCAAGTCGCGCGGCGACGGACCTGGCGACCTCTTTCGTGTCGCCAGTGACCATCATGCATCGTACACCCGCCTCCTTTAAACGTGAGACCGCATGGAAGGACTCTTGTCGGATTACATCGGCTAGAGCGATGGCACCCACAAGCCGGTCGTCGATGAGTACGTAAACCACCGTATTTCCGTCATGGGCGAGTTGCTCAATCCGCTCGCTTCGGACGGCAAGCCCATGCTCTCGAATACAGCCGGGGCTCACAACCTTGACGCTGCACCCCGCAGAGCCTTGGATTTAGCGCCATTAGAGAAGCTATGGGGCGGGCGGCGGAGGGTCGTGGCAACTTCATCGTCCATACGAACCGATGGAGGTTGCCCCGTGGCCCAAGTCAATGATCTCAGCCGAAGCCTGACCGCGTTTGATCCGATCTCGACCTTGGTGATGGTCGTCGAGATGAGCAAGGCGAACTGGCTGGTGAACGGCGTTCTTCCCGGCGTCGAGCGCCAGCGGTTGAAGAAACTGGAGCCGGATGCAACGGCACTGTTACGATTGATCGAGCGGTGGCGGAACGAGGCGGTGCATGCCGGCCGGCCGATCAGCCGGATCGCGCTGGCCTATGAGGCTGGCCGCGACGGCTTCTGGCTGGCGCGCTGGCTCATTACTCGCGGGATCGAGGCGCATGTCATCCATTCGGCAAGCGTTGCGGTGTCACGCGAGCGCAAGCGGGCGAAGACGGATCGTCTAGATGCGGCGATGTTGATGCGCGTGTTCCTGGGCTGGTTGCGCGGTGAGCGGGGGCACTGCGGGATGGTGGTGATCCCGACGATGGAGGAGGAGGCTGCGAGGCGCCCGAGCCGCGAACGCGAGAGCCTTGTCAACGAGCGCTCACGCATCACCAACCGCATGAAGAGTGCGCTCTCCCGTCTCGGGATCCGGGGATTCAAACCACATCTGCGCAAGGCGCCAGAGCGTCTGGCAGGTCTGCGGACAGCGGAGGGCACGGGCCTGCCGGCGAACGTCATCGAGGAGTTCCGGCGCGACATGGCTCGGCTGGCGCTGGTCCGCGAGCAGGATTAGCTCGATCGAGAAGACACGTGCCGAGCGGCTCGAGCGGGCACCCGATACAGGGCCGCATGCGATGGTGCGGCTGCTCGCCAGGGTGATCGGTATCGGCATCGAGACGGCGGACATGCTGGTGCGGGAGATCCTGTCGCGGAAGCTTCGAGATCGAAGAGCGGTGACGCGCTACGCCGGGCTCACGGGATCGCCTGACGAGAGCGGTTTGAAACGCCGAGAGAAGGGCCTGGCCAAGGCCGGCAATGCGCGGGTACGACGTGGGCTGATCCAGTTGGCGTGGCGCTTCCTGATGTTCCAGAAAGACAGTGAGCTGGCGCAGTGGTATCGCACGCGGACCGAGGGGCCGAGCGGCGCGCGCAAGACGACGATGATCGTGGCACTGGCGCGCAAGCTGCTGATAGCGCTGTGGCGCCTGGTCACGACCGGCGAGGTGCCAGACGGTGTCGAGCTGCGGCCGGCGGCGTGAGCAACACTCTAGAACGAGAAAGGACAAACAGGGTTCGGCACCTGACCGCACTTGATGCGCCGGGTAGCCGATGACGATCCGAGGTGGCGGCAATCCGCATTCGGCTATGGCTGCAATGCCGCTGAGAGAATGGACCCGCCGCCTCGGAGCCTTGCCCGCAGAAGCGTATGACTGCTTCATGGTCGGGATCCCATACGGGTTCGACCGAATACAAGTGTGGTTCGCGCGATTGATCGCGGCCAATGGCAGGCTCCCCTCGGATCATCGCGCGGCCAACCACCCGATCGCCGGCAGCCTGCCGCCGTGCTCGCGTCCGTCAAGGACAAGCCTTCGGCGGCGCTGAAGAAGCGCCGTCCTTGACCGCCGCTGCGCGCGACGGCGATGGAAATATGCGGTCGGGACGGAAGAATGCTCGCGGCGCGAGTCGAACAAAAGAATGGAATGCAAAGGACGGCCAGATTGGCGTGACGCCCCCTTGACAAAGAAAGCCCCATACAAGCCGTATCGCTGCTCGCGATGTGTTGATGGATCAGGCCAGTTTTCCCTCGCGCTGACGCCGCTGCCTGTCAACGTGGTTCAATCAGGTTGCTGTCGGCACGTCCTGCTAACCAAGTCCAGCCGCGCCCTGCTTGCGGCGTGCCTGCTTGCGCAGCCCTGCCGTTTCCACCGGTTGGACATGGAGACAGTCCCGCTGCGCGACCTGCATCGGTGCCGGCAGCATACGGGGAGCTGCTGCCGGATGGCTGCTATGACAATCGGGACAAGACTGCGTCGAGCGAAGCAAGATGGCAAAAGCGGTGGCGTTAAGATGCGCCTACGATCAAGCACGAGATTGCCATTTGCGTCGCCGCTTATGTTCCGACGATGTGGAATGATGGGACCGGGACCGGCAGTCGGTGCGCGATTTGGAAAGAGAGTAGTGGCGTCACCGGCGGATCGACGGGGCGATACGATAGAGGTGAAGATCATGCTTGCCGACTCGTCCAAACTCAATATCGGAAACACGGCGTTCATGCTTGTATGTTCCGCATTAGTGATGCTGATGACACCCGGCCTTGCATTTTTTTACGGAGGTCTAGTTACAAAGAAGAACGTATTGACTGTTATGATCCAAAATTTCGCGTCATTGTGTTGGACCACAATACTCTGGTTCTGCATTGGTTATTCGATGTGCTTCGGACCGACATGGCACGGCATGATCGGTGATCCAACATATTTTGCCTTTTTGAAAGGCGTTAGCTTGAATACAATTTACACCGGAAATAATTCTGGCATTCCTCTCGGGTTGCACTTTGTGTATCAAATGATGTTCGCAATTATTGCGCCTGCTCTAATTACTGGTGCGTTTGCTAATCGGGTAAATTTCAGTGCGTACTTGCTCTTTCTCACCGCCTGGCTAATTTTTGTGTATTTCCCGTTCGTTCACATGGTCTGGAGCCCGAATGGTTTGTTTTCAAGAATGGGCGTGTTGGATTTTGCTGGCGGGATTGTTGTACACACCACAGCTGGGTTTGCAGCTTTAGCCTCAGTGATATTCGTAGGGCGCAGATGCGATAGCACTGATGTACCCCACAATGTTCCATTAATGGCACTAGGTGCGGGGTTGTTGTGGTTTGGCTGGTTTGGCTTCAATGCTGGATCAGAAGTCGGCGTAGATTGGGTGACCGTTTCATCCTTTGTCAACACGCAATTGGGAGCCGCTTTCGCTGGAGTCGCTTGGCTTGTTTTGGAATGGGCCAACGTTCGGCGGCCCAATTTTGTCGGCCTCATGACTGGTGCGGTTGCAGGTCTTGCGGCCATTACCCCAGCTGCCGGTTATGTGTCCTTCGGTATCGCGTCGGTAATCGGCTTTTCGGCGGGACTGGTCTGCTATTACGCCGTTGCGATTAAAAAGGTCTTTGGGTGGGATGACGCTCTAGACGTGTGGGGAGTGCATGGTGTCGGCGGGGTTCTCGGCGCCATCCTGCTCGGAGTATTCGCTGCGAAAAGCTGGAATCTACACGGTGCGGCAGGTTTATTGTCCGGTGGCACCCGGTTCTTTCTTTGGCAGTGCATTGCCGTCGTTGCATCGGCGGCCTGGGCGTTTGTCTTCAGCTATGCGGCGCTATGGCTGATTAACTGCGTCACTTCGGTTCGCGTGGATGAGGAAACAGAGAAGCTGGGGCTAGACGCTGGTCTCCTTGGAGAAGCGGCCTATTCGGAGGACCGATGACCGTCTGTTCGGCATTGTAGCCCTAGATGCGCGAGAAATAGACCGGCAGTCTCCATCCTGCGCCGCCCGATTCAGATGAACTGGACGCGCATTCCGCAAGTCGACGGTGCTTGCGCTACATTGCTGTCGTTATTTCGTTAATGCGAATATCGGTCACGCAAGCATTGCTGAGCACGTCCCGCAGACTTATCGCCATAGTGGACGGCTGGATGGAATCTGAACAAATGAGCCTTTTGCCTTAGCACGGCCGGCCGTAGCCGAACCGGCCGGGCGAACGAGCCAATAGAGATAGAGCGGCTATGGTGAGCAAGGAGATTAAACTCAATGCAATAATACGGCCAAATGACCGGTTAACCTTGACATTTCGAACCTCAATTACCCTCGCGGTGATGGCGTTTATCATCGCTCTAGCCGTGCTGCTGATCGCCATTCAGGTCCGCGCTCTTCATTGGGCAACGAAGGAAGCTGCGTCTGCCTATATGGACGCGACAAGCACGAAAGCATCGGGACGTCTGCAGACGGAGATGACCGCCATAGCGTCGTTAGTGCGTGTGCTCGCGACCAGTTCCAGCGTAGCCGAATCAAATGAAGGTACCGAGATCGATCCGGCGATCGCGCTCTTCAAAACCGCACTACAGGAACTGCCCCAAATAGACAGTATCTATGCCGGCTTTGAAAATGGCGCTTCGTTGCAGGTGCGGCGCACCAGTGACCTCAACGAGGAGCAGCGCGAAAGATTACGCGCGACACCTAACGCTGATATTGCCATTAATTTGGTCCGCCCCGGCCCCGGTGGCGAACTGCCCATGCGGCGCATTTTTGAAGATCGGCAGGGCAACGATGTCGGACAACTGGATCTATGGAAATACGGATACGACGCCCGCAAGCGGCCTTGGTATAGCGAGACGATGAAAGCCCACCGGTCGGTTGTCTCCTTGCCCTATCTTTCGTCTAGCATCGGCGCACCGGTGATTACGATCGGCGCACCCCTGCGAGGCAAGGTACCTGGCGTCCTTGCCGCCGATCTCAAGCTCGACACTTTCAGCGACTTCGTCCAAACGCAACGGCCTGGAGAGCACGGTATCGTCTTGATCTTCGACTCGACAGGCTCGCTCATCGCCCATCCCGATTTTGCACAATTCGTTACCAGCGCGATGACACATCCATCCAAGCCGCAATTGCCCAATATCAAGGAGATCGACTCGGGGGTCGCAGCGGCCGTATTGCAGGGGGCGCATGGCCGGGAATATTACGACGGAAGCATCAGTGACGAGCAAGGCAATGGCTACCTGTTCAGGTTAGCGAAGTTCCCTCTAGGTGAGCACAGCGCCAAAATATTGTTGCTTGGGGCCCAAAGAGACTTTGTTCAAGATGTTCGGAGGCTAGAGTTCACTGGATTAATCCTTGCAACCATTGCCGGTGCTGCGTTTGTTCCGGCCGTCTGGATGTTTGGCAATGGAATGTCTCGTTCCCTGAAAGACATTACGGCGCAGGCAGCCAGAATCGAGAAGATGGCTGCACCCGACCCTTTACCTGTCACATCACGCATTAAGGAAATTTGCGAACTCGGCAGCACGATGAATCTCGCTCAGCGCACCATACGATCGTTCGCGCGCTTCGTCCCTAAGGAGATTGTCCGAGGCGTCATGGAAAATTCCATATCTACTGAGCTCGGCGGAATCAGGAGGGAGGTTACCGTCGTTTTCACCGACGTTAGCGACTTTACGTCTATCGCGGAGTTTGCCGACCCAGACGTACTCATGCACCAAACCTCCCGGTATTTCTCCGTTCTTACAAAGGCTTTCCTCGCCGAGGGCGGCACCGTCGACAAGTTTATTGGCGACGCAGTGATGGTGTTCTGGAACGCACCAAATGCACAGCCCGACCACATCGAGCGGGCCTGCCGCGCAGTTCTCGCGAGCAGAATGGCGTGCGAAAAGCTGAACGCTCAGTTCGAAGCTGAGGGTGTGAAGCCATTCTTCACGCGGTTTGGCATTCATGTCGGGGAGGCCGTTGTCGGCAACCTCGGCTCAACCGAGCGCATGAACTACACGGCTCTCGGCAATACGGTGAACCTCGCAGCGCGTCTCGAAGGTCTGAACAAGCAGTTTGGAACCGCTATCCTAGTGAGCGAAGGCGTCTACCTGCGGGTTCAGCATTGCTTTCTATTCAGACTCCTTGACTCAGTTGTTGCCAAGGGCATGACAAAGCGAACCCGCATTTTCGAACTGGTCGGGGCAGCGACATGAAATCAGCTTCAATGCTACGAGTTGTCATACCAAGATTGTTTGGTTTGTGGCTTGTGTTCGTGGTTTCAGCGGCTCACGCAGAGGAAAACACTATCAAAATCGGAATTCTACATTCTTTGTCGGGCACCATGGCAATCAGCGAGTCGGTACTTAAGGACACCGTTCTTATGCTGATAGCCGATCAAAACAAAAAGGGGGGGCTGCTGGGACGGAAGTTGGAACCGATAGTCGTTGATCCCGCGTCTGATAGCGACGTTTTTGCGAGAAAAGCCGAGGAATTACTTTCGAAGAGAAAGGTCGCCGTCGTATTCGGTTGCTGGACCTCCGCCTCCCGCAAGTCCGTTCTACCGATTTTCGAGCGGCTGAACGGCCTACTTTTCTACCCAGTGCAGTACGAAGGTGAAGAAACCTCGCGCAACATTTTCTACACGGGGGCCGCGCCAAATCAGCAGGCAATTCCGGCCGTTCGATATCTTATGAGCAAGGAAGGAGGCGAAGTTCGCAGATGGGTTTTGCTCGGCACTGACTACGTCTATCCACGCACGATCAACCGAATCCTGAGCGCGTATCTTGCCGAACAGGGCGTATCACCAGACGACATTATGACTATTTACACGCCGTTCGGCAATTCCGAATGGCGAGGGATCATCGAGCGGATCAAAACGTTCGGTTCGGAGGGAAAAAAGACCGCGGTCATATCAACCGTTAACGGAGATGCAAACACGTACTTCTACAGGGAACTGGTAGCCCAAAAGGTAGACGCCAACGCAATCCCAGTCATGGCTTTCTCCATTGGCGAGCGTGAATTGCTCGCCTCGCACGTCTTTCCCATCGGGCACTTGGCTGCCTGGAACTATTTCCAGCGGATCAACTCCCCAGAAAACGAAGCGTTCATCAAAATGTGGGCGGACTTCAACGAGCAACGAGACAAAACCACAAATGACCCGATGGAAGCCACCTTCATTGGCTTCAGGATGTGGGCGCAAGCCGTTGTCCAAGCGGGAACCACCGATGTGGATGCGGTGCGGCAGGCCATGTACGGTCAGAGAACCGAGGCGCCGAGCGGCTTCGAGGTGGTGATGAACACTAATCATCACCTTTCCAAGCCAGTTATGATAGGCAAAATAAATTCTTCCGGGACCTTCGATGTCATTTGGCAGTCAATCAATCCGGTCCGAGCGGAGCCCTGGAGCAGGTACCTGCCCGACAGCGCCAAGCGTACGGCCGATTGGACCTTTCCTTGGGTCTGCGGGGGGTGCATCCAACCGACATTCAAAGACTGGTGAGGTCCGACTATTGGTGATCGTGCTGGATATGCTTTTCGATGCCGCCGATCTGGATCTGAAGCGCGTGCAATTCCGCAACGATGGTCTGCAGGCAAAGCGTGCGTCAGTTGGCAGCCGCTCATCACTGCTCTTCGTCACGGCTGTAACCAGTTGCTCACCTTCAAGGAGTCGCGCACCCATTCGCCCAACCGTTCGGCAACCTTCTGCCACTGGGGGTTCGCTTTCTTTCCGCCCCGCGCGCGGGGCGGTTCGTAGAATAACGGTTTACCGATGTGCCGACGCTCCTCGACGTATTTCTGGAACCCCTGCTCGATGAGGTGCTTGTGGATCGGCACGCGGCGCAGTCGGTTTGGCGCCGATGCCACATCAACTCAGCGGTAGCATCACTTCCATCCTGAAAGCTGGACGCTCAGTCAGGATTTCGTACCAGCGACGCAAGTTCGGTAAGTCAGGATGCTTTATGTCGAGCGCGTACCACCGATAGACAGACGCGCCCGCTGGAATGTCCGCCATCGACAGCGTGTCGCCGGAAACGAAGGCGCGGTCGGCGAGACGCGCGTCTAAGATCGACATCGCTGCCGCACAACGCTCTTCGACTTCTTTGAGCAGACTTCGATCGCGCTTCTCGGGCGGTGTCCTTATCGGTCCAATGAACAACGGACGCAGCGCCGGCCAGAGTGCAGTAGCTTGCCAATCCATCCAGCGCTCGGCATCGAACCGACATTTGACGTCGGTCGGAAACAGGTTCGTTTGGCCGTATTGATGGGCCAGGTAACGAACGATGACGTTTGACTCCCAAAGCTGATATCCACCATCGTCAAGCGTAGGCGGTTTGGGTTCATTGCGACATAGTCGGCGTCTTGGTTTCCTCCAAATTCACCGCCCACGGCGATGCGCCGGGGCGACAGTCCCAACTCCGTGCAGCACCAAAGTACCTTTTGTACATTTATCGAATTTGGGCGTCCCCATACGGTCAGCACACCTATGTCTCCTTCAGATCAGCAACTGCACCTGCATTGCTTCGCGCTGCAACACACATGATCACGCCCGACCAGCCAATCCTCGGCAATACGCAATAAGGTGACGCACGGCCTGATGCAGTCCGGCATACTCTGAGAAAGGCGCTTCGAAGCCTGAGATTCTTCGAAGCCTGAGATTGATGGGTCATCATCCATCTCCTGGCGAAAGGGCGGGGCGCTTTGAGCAGTCTTCAACCTGATCGGGGCAGTGGTTCGGCTTGCTATCGCGAACAAATCGATCGACGAGCGCTCGAATGAAAGGAGCGGCGAGGATGACAACGGAAAGCATGGAGATTCCACCCTTGGGACGGCGGTCGCTTTCCCCTCGCCATATACTTTGCAACGGTGGTTTGCCCAACATCGATCCCGAGCTTGAGAAGCTCGCCATGGATCCGTGGTGCGCCCCCATAATGGGTTGGCGAGACTCATCTCGCGAACGAGATGACGGATCTCCAGCGGGGTCTTCGGCCGGCCGCCGCGCGGTCTTGATTTCCAGCGCCAATACGCTCGGAAACCGGCACGATGCCAGCGGATCACGGTCTCCGGCCTGACGATCTTCAAAGCGTCCAGCACGCCGGGCGCCAACCGATACAACCCGGCAAATACCAGACGGTCGATTCTGGTGAAGGTTAGTCGGTGCGGCGATTTACGACGCAGCACGTTGAGTTGATGACGAAGCGTCAAGATCTCTACTTGCAGCGACGCTCGCGATCGGAACAATCCGATCAGCGCCAACCAAATCAGGCTGCAAACATCTCTCATCAACCAAGAGCATCACCCAATTCTTCTCCACTTACTAGCCGGATTGAGTTTCCGAAAGGGACAGGCGAGCCTGCCGGCGATTCAGGGAGATCGTGTCCAACTGCAACAAGTGATTCTCAATTTACTCATCAACGCCATCGAGGCGATGAGCGGAATGAGCGAGGGACAGCGGGAATTGCTGATCAGCACCGCAAAGAGCGACTCTGGGGTCGTTGTTTCGGTCCGAGATTCAGGTCCTGGGTTGGCACCCGAGAGCGTCGGACGGTTGTTCGAGTCCTTTTACACCACCAAACCAGGCGGCTTGGGGATGGGTTTGTCAATCTGCCGTTCGATCATTGGCGCATGGCGGACACTTGTGGGCGCGCGCCAATGAACCGTGCGGGATCGTATTTCAATTCGCGTTAACGGCGTAGCAAACACATACGGAGTCCGCGAACGAAACACGGCATTTTGGCGAAAACTATCGCAGGAACCATAAAGACGACCAAAAGACACGTCGCTATGCTCCAAGTTCTCAGATGAGGAGCACGAGATACGATGGTCAGAATCCATTTACGCGCAAACGCGCCGAGCGCCAGACCTTCCCCGAGCATTTTCCACGCGAGCGGGTGGTGATCGATCCGCCGACAGACGCAAGGCAGAGCGCATCCGACGTGAAATGGTCGGACCTCAACGGCTCCGCCACAGTGGCGTAGTCGCCGTCGGTCTTTGGATAGGTGATCAGCGCCTTGGCTTGCGGACGCAACCGCCGAGGGAGAAGCCCAGCAGGTCGACTTTGGTGAAGTCGAGTAGATTGATGAAGGTGACGGCATGAGGACGTCGTGCAGATCGCTCGCGATCCATGGAATCAAAATTACGCGGAGTGAGCAGAGATTCTTGCATGATTCGTGCGTTGATCCCGGTCCGAACTGCCATCTTTGAGGCCAAGCGTGATTTGTGCTTGACCAAATTTCTCAAGGGCAACGACGCCATACGGCAGATTGGCATGAACGATATCGTAGATGTCATAGCAACGTGGCGTCCAAGGATAACTGGTTCGCCAAACGAAGCCGAGTGTTCTGCCTACATTAGGCGAACCAAGTCGCATTCGGGATACACCTGTCCCCGTGATCATCAAGGTGGCCGTCAACGGTGCAATGACGACGCACTCGCTGCTGCATAGCAGCGCATTGAGTGTTGCTATGCTTGCAACGTTACGCGTTCTTTCGGATTTCCAGGCCAAATGATCTCGCAGTCCAACCCCCAGATTCGTCGTTCCGCCGTTCGCAAAAATCTCAACGGCGCTCCCTTCATCAAGCAAATAGCTGGCAATCCCGCTTTCGAGAAAACTTTTTCGAGAATAATCCTTAGCGTCGGACCCGTGAGAGGAGACAATATATGGCTCCCAGAATAGCGGGAGCCACCTAAGGCCCGGCTCCTCGGTCGGTGCTGGGCCGATGATCAAGTCGATTTCGTAATTCTTGAGCTGCGCGATGAGATCGACCGGACTGCCTTCCTGTACGTCGATCTTTAGACCGTCGAATTTTTCCCGGACCGCTCGGATCGCTGTCGTTAGAAGTGCTGGAGCCGCGCTGGGAACGACGCCCAGTCGAACCGAACCTGCAGGAAGCCCTCCCGAGCCACGCGCGACACTTTTGATGGCCTGCGCTTGCTCGATCAAACTCCGTGCGCATTGAACGATCTGTTGTCCAACCGGCGTGACATGGACGCCCGCCCCGGTGCGCTCAAACAACAGGACAGCAAGCTCGTCCTCCAGCTTTTTGATCTGCGCGCTCATTGTCGGTTGGGTAACGTGACAATGCTCAGCCGCCCGCCCAAAGCCTCCGTGGTCGATAACGGCCAATACGTAACGCAGCTGGGTAAGGGTCATGTTCTTTCCAATCCCGAAGACATAGTCAATCATCTATGTAATCCTATTACAAAATCAATTTTATCTCGACCACACCGCATGATAGCTGTTTCACTATTGAGAGAATTTCGGCAGTTAAACCGAAACAAAAGCTGGCTGCGCTGCTCGAGCTCGCCGGATGAAGACGGTTTTGAGGGGAATTATGCCTATGAGCGCTCCGCAAGCGGTTAAGCGACTTGGTCGGCGGCAGGACAATAGCAGGTCGCCCGCCGCGCACCGTCCGGATTACAACATAGGTAAAATCAATGACGTGGTAGTTGCATCGGCTGCAACCCCTTCGGGCCACCACCGGGCAAACGCATTCTGAAGCAAGAGGCAATAATGGGACGAATTACGCTTACGTTCGACAATGGACCCGAACCGGAAATGACCTCGCTCGTCCTCGACGTGCTGCGAAAGCAAGCCGTGCAAGCGACGTTCTTTGTCATAGGAAGGAATCTGGAGCGGCCGGGTGCCAGGGCGGTCGTGGAGCGCGCGCGCGCGGAAGGTCACTGGATTGGGAACCATTCGTTCACTCATCGAATCTCCTTGGGGAATGCGCCGACAGACAGCTTCTTCGATGACGAAGTGTCGCGCACCTTCGATGCCCTTGGCGACCTTGCCCATCCCGATCGATTGTTTCGTCCCTTCTGCAACGCCGGCTTGATCGACCATCAGCTGTTCAGGAAGGCCGATATTCGGAAGATGTCGGACGCCAAAATAACGTGCGTGTTGTTCAATTCCGTTCCCCGCGATTGGGAGCACGCCGATGCCTGGGTGAACCGGGCGTTGTCTGAGCTGACAACCAAGCCTTGGACGACGATCGTTCTGCATGACATTTACGGGTACCCCGACGGCGTCGACGTCCGCTCGATGTTGCAGTTGGACCGCTTTATGTCACTTGCAAAAGAGCAGGGGCATGAGTTCCTTCAGGAGTTTTCTCCCGACTGCGTTCCGATCAGGCGTGGAGACATCTGCTTCGACATTCAGTCCCTCGCCAACTGAACATGTAAGCCGCAAGCGGTGAAAGCAGGCGGAACAAGCGGCGCGGCTATCATCAGCTTCGTGGTGTCGATCGCTCCGACAAGCGCAACGCCAGAGTCCGCCTTGAATATTACAAGGAGACAAACGTGAAATTGGTGCGTTACGGAGAGAAGGGTTTCGAGCGGCCAGGTGTGATCGATAGTGTCGGCAATATCCGATCTCTTGCTTCGATTGTCGCCGATTGTGATCCGGCGAGGTTAGGCTCGCTTTCGGCAGCGTTGTCGAGCTGGTCAATAGACAATCTGCCGACCTGTCCTGCGGGCACACGTTTGGGCGCCCCCCTCTCGAAACCAGGAAAAATCATCTGCATCGGGCTGAACTATAAGGCCCACGCGGTGGGAAGCCGGGATGGCCATACCCACCGAGCCCGTGATCTTTCTCAAAGAGCCGAGCTCGCTTTCGGGACCCTACGATCCCGTTATCCTGCCGGCCAATTCCAGCCAATGCGATTGGGAGGTGGAGCTAGGCGTCGTCATTGGCCGCCCGACGAAGAAGATACCAGCGAGCGACGCGCTCGATCACATCCTAAGATACTGCGTCGTGAACGACGTGAGCGAGCGTTCCTTCCAGCTCGAACGCGGAGGTCAGTGGACAAAGGGCAAGAGCGCGGACACGTTTTGTCCCATTGGACCCTACATCGTGACGCGCGACGAGATTGCAGATCCGCAAGCGCTTCAATTGCGATGCGAGGTTTCCGGCAGGATCGGCCAGGACAGCAACACCTCGGACATGATTTTTAGCGTCGCCGAGGCGATCAGTTATCTCAGCTCATTCATGTCGCTGGAGCCGGGGGACCTCATCTGCACGGGCACGCCGCAAGGCGTCGGTCACGGTAGCAAGCCGCCGATCTACCTCAAGGACGGTGATGTCATGGTCCTTTCGATCGAGGGCCTCGGTGAATAGCGACAACTAGCGCTGGCGGAACGCGAGTGACAGGAAATACCCGCGCGCGTCGCGGTAACCTCAATAAAAAAGCCAGTGGGGGGATATGAGGTGAAGAACGATCAGATCGCATTGTTGGGCGAAGACGTCAGCGGTGCGGGCAAGGAATACCTCGCCACCAGCCCTGGCATGACGCCTGTCGAGAAGCGGGTCATAGCCGCTTCATCAATGGGCACGATCTTTGAGTTGTATGATTTCTTTCTCGTCGGCGCGTTATCCACCGAGCTTGCCAAGCATTTCTTTTCGGGCATCAATCCTAGTGCTGGCTTCATTCTGGCTCTGCTGGGATTCGCCGCCGGATTTGTCATGCGCCCGTTCGGGGGAATGGTTTTTGGACGGTTTGGCGACCTTGTCGGTCGCAAACGCACATTCCTTGCGACGATCCTGATCATGGGTGCCGCGACTTTCACCATCGGCCTGCTGCCCGGGTTTGCGTCCATTGGCTTGGCTTCGCCGATATTGTTCGTGATCATGCGCATGTTGCAAGGACTTGCTATTGGCGGCGAGTTTGGCGGCGCCTTCATCTATGTTGCGGAGCATGGCTCGAAGCGGGATCGCGGCTTCAGGGTTTCCTGGGTTGTGTCGACGGGTGCCGGCGGATTGCTGCTTTCCTTGCTGGTTGTCCTGCCGCTCCAGCATCTCCTGGGAGAAAGCACGTTTTCTGATTGGGGCTGGCGACTTCCCTTTCTCTTTTCAATCGTGATTCTTCTGATCTCTTTGTGGGTCCGACTCAAGCTCGACGAGTCTCCTGAATTCCTGCGGATCAAAGCCGAAGGCGGGATGTCGAAGGCGCCAATCGCAGAGACGCTCGGTCAATGGAAAAATCTGAAATTGATCCTGATCGCTGTGTTTGGCGTCATGATGGGTGCCGCCATTATCTTCTACAATGGTCAGCTCTATACGATGTTCTTTCTCACCAAAGCGCTGAAGGTTGACGCCAGCACGACGAATATCCTGATCATCAGCGCGACCGTTCTTACGGCGCCACTGTATCTCGCCTCTGGAAAATTGGCGGATCTGGTGGGACGCAAGAAGGTCCTGATTGCAGGTTGCCTGCTCGGTGCACTATTCACCATGCCTCTGTTCAAGGCGCTGACTCACTATGCCAATCCATCTCTGGAAAAGGCGGAGTTGGAAGCGCCGATTGTCGTCAGTGCGGACTGGGAAGAATGCGCCTTTCAGTTCGATCCGACTGGGACGGCCAAATTTACCAGCTCATGCGATACCGTAACCAGCAGTCTGGCAAAGGCCGGATTGAATTACCACAGCATGCCGCTTCCGCGCGGTCAGGTCGCACGTATTCAGATCGGCGAAGACGTCGTTGAAGGTTATCGCGCGTCAGATACCGATGCCGCGACGAAGGCCGCAAAGTTTAGCGCGTTGCTGGCCGCGACAGCGTCCAAGCATGGATATGGGACGGGGACTGCCAACAAGGATGAAATCAACATACCGATGGTACTGCTGATTTTGATGGCGCTGCTCTCGTTCGGTGCTTTGGTATTTACGGCGAGCGTGACAATGCTGGTCGAGATGTTTCCAACCAGAATTCGGTATACCGCGATCTCAATTCCCTATCATTTGGCGTCAGCGATTTTCGGAGGATTTCTGCCAGCAACTGCTTTCGCAATCATGGCTGCGACCGGGAACATCTATTCGGGTCTCTGGTATCCGGTCGCTGCGGCCGTGGTGTCCATGCTGGTGCTCGTCCTGTTTGCGAAAGAAACAAAAGACGCGACTTGAGAACGGAGCCGGACAGTTCCGGCATCCGCGTGACCACATTACGCTTCCCTAAGGAGTAAGCTCATGTCTGCCTATTTCGTTGTACGCGGTATCATTCATGACCGGGTCGCCTTTCAGGAGTACGCACGTCGGTCGCCGGGCGTGCTTGCGAGCTTCGGCGGTCGTCACATTGCGCGCGGCGGCAGGAATATTGTATTCGAGGGGTCGGATGACCGGCCCCACGTCGTCATCGCGGAATTCCCTGATTTCGAGTCGGCGGAGAGGTGTTATCGCTCCGAGGCCTATCAGGCGCTCATTCCTCTCAGGTCGAACTGCGCAACGCTCGAGTTCACCCTCATCGATGGGGTGCCCGCGTCACCTGTCGCCTAAAGCACCCGCCGTAGTGGCTCGTGCTGCTGTTGCCGAAGCGCGAACAAGACGATCACGTGCCGAGATTTCCAAAACGTTACAGTCATTTCGTCTATGGCGTCACTCAGTCCGGTCTGACCTGCGCATTGCTGGTGCGATCGCCTGTCTGCCGTTTTTTAGTGAAGGATCCTTTTTCAGCCATTGGATTGCGTCATGGCTGATTTCATGGGCAACGATGTTACCTGTCGTGCTCCTGGCCGCGCCGTTCATCCGCAAGCTAACGGACGCACTTTGTCGTCAAGAAAACACGACCTAGACGGCTTGCGAAAGCCGGTAGAGGGTGGGCGGCGTGCTTATCTACGCCGCCGCCTTGCCAATCGATGCACCGCCATCGGCAAACAGTGTTTGGCCGGTGACGAAGCCAGCGTCCTCCGAGAGTAGAAAAGCAATCAAAGCTGCGATCTCGTCCGGCTTGCCGAGGCGCTTCAATGGGATCATTGAGAGAAAGCGGCGCTCGCCTTCGCTTCCAGCAGGGGTATTCTCCCGGAACATTTCCGTCTCGGTGGGGCCTGGCGCGACTGAGTTGACGGTGATGCCGTATTGCGCAAGCTCCAGCGCCCAGGTACGTGTAAAGCTTGAAATCGCGCTCTTCGCGCCTGCATACGCCGTCCGATCAGCGACACCGAGAATCGTAAGACTCGATAGATTGATCACGCGGCCCCAGTTTTTCTCGCGCATTGCAGGCAGAGCCGCCTGAACCGCTTGCACGGCGGGCGTGAGATTTCGCCGGAACGACTCTTCGAGCTGATCGATGTCGATTTCGTCAATTCGGCCAAGGCGAATAAATCCGACATTGTTCACGACGCCGTCGAATGAAAACCGCGCAGTGAGATCTCGCAGTGTTTCATCCGTCGCACGGCGGTCAGACAGATCAACCGGGACGAGCGTTCCTGGAAAGGCGGGATCATCGGCGCGCCGCGCAACACCCACCACGTGATGTCCCGAAGCAGCCAGCCTTTCGGAAAGTGCGCGGCCGATGCCCTTGCTGGCTCCGGTGATCAGAAATGTTCGTTTAGTCATATCGCTCTCGCGCATTTGATGTCGCCCTATTCATTTGCTTAGTTGTAGATCATATGCTCCAAATCGAAGATATAGAGCATTCGCTACAATACGGCAAGTTCCTTCGAGCCCGGCGATAAATCCGACCCTGAACAAGGACCACGAGACCATGTTGAATAGACGCGCATTTGTATTCGGAGCACCACTTATCCTCGCCGGGTGTGTGAGGCAGGAGGGACCGACGTTCACCGGATTCGATTCCGAACGTGATGCACGCTATGCGTCGATGTATGGCGCAATCGCGAGGTGTCCTATCCCACTAGTGAGCGCCCCGGGACGATCGTGGTCGACCCGGGCAAACGCTACGTTTATCTGGTGATGACCGGCGGTCAGGCGATGCGCTACGGTGTTGGTGTCGGCAAACAGGAGGCCTTCAATTTTCTGGGTACGGCGATCATCGGGCGAAAGGCTGAATGGCCGCACTGGACTCCGACCCGGACATGATAAAGCGCGATCCGAAGCGGTACGGTCCGTATGCTAATGGGATGAACGGCGGCGCCGACAATCCACTGGGGCCACGCGCGCTCTACCTCTATCTGGATGGCCGGGATACCTATTACCGGTTGCACGGGACGGTCGAACCTTGGACGATCGGCACGATGGTTTCATCTGGTTGCGTGCGCTTGATAAACCAAGACATCATGGATCTCTAAAACCGTGTCCGGGTTGGCACCAAGGTGGTGGTGCTTCCGGCACGCGGCATCGATATGTCCTAGCTTTTTACAACGATCCCGCTTGCGTCTGTCGCAAGCGGAATCGTTGCTGGCCTTCGAGCTTTCACGCGCCATGATGCAATGCCGGCCTGCCGCAAGCCTTGCGTTTCTAGATTGATCGATCTACATGCGATCTCGGGCTTGCGGCATATTAAGCTCGGACGAACCGGGGCAGGATGGCGAGAAGGGCAGCATGGGACGTCCGCGAGAATTCGATGTAGAAAAGGTGCTGGCAGCGGCCGGAGATATCTTCTGGGCGCGCGGCTACGAAGCGACTTCGACCCGCGCCCTGACGGAATGCACCGGGTTGACCCCTGCCAGCCTCTACAATGCATTCGGCGACAAGCGTGGCTTCTATTTGCGTGCGCTGAGGTATTACCTCGATCAGACGCTGCGGGAACGTATCACGCGCCTGGAAAGCTCGCTATCACCCGGCCGCGCTATCGCTACGTTCTTTCGCGAAATTATCGCTCGCTCGCTGGCGGATCCGGAGCATCGCGGCTGCATGCTCATGAACACCGCTATCGAGGTGACACCCGAAGACCCCGAGATGCAGCGTTTCGTCGCTGATGAGACCGTAGTCATCGAACGCTTCTTTCATCGCTGCGCAGTCGCCGCTCAAAAGAACGGTGAGATACCGAGGAGCGAGCCGGCCGAGGATATCGCACGTATGTTGCTCGCGCTGCTGGTTGGGCTGCGCGTGCTCGCGCGGGTGCGTCCCGACACCAAACTGCTCAATGGTCTCGTGCGTCCTACCTTGGCGATGCTCGGTCTCTCATTGCCCCGTGGCAAGGGTTCCTGATTACCCGATTGGATTGCCTGACGGCGCCGAACGTCCGTAACGTCGCGACTTTCCTTGAAGAAGCGAATCGCGAAGGCGCTCGGCTCGATCGTCGAATTCATCGAAGCTGCTCGCCCGAAACGAAGCGCTCCGGGATACGCTAGATATGGATTCGCGGCCGAGCGGTCTGTTCAAAGGAAAGGGTGTCGCGTGCATGAGGCATGTCGAAGTCGAGAACCGGTCCGAGCGGGACGATGCGCGTCGGGTTGATCGATTCGTGGCTCAGGTAGTAGTGGCGCTTGATGTGACCGAAGTTGACGGTCTCGCGGACCCCGGGCCATTGGTAGAGCTCACGAGTATAGAACCATAGGTTGGCATAGTCCACGATCCGGCGGATGTTGCATTTGAAGTGAGGCGTATGAAGAGGCCGTACGGCCCTTGTTCGGGCTGAGAATGCCACGCTCCGACATCAACTGGTGGTTTTGCGGCGTAAGCTGAAGGGCCGCGCTCATCTCACGAACAACGACCGCTGGTTCTTCGTTCAGCTCTATCGCTGGTTTCCGTCGATCCTTCCGGTTCTCATGATCATTCGACCCGAAACGCTGGTACGTTGGCATAGGCCGGTTTTCGCTGCTACTGGCGTTGGAAGTCGCGCCCACAGGGAGGGCGACCGCAGATCGACACGGAGCTGCGCGCATTGATCCGGCGGATGAGCATCGAGAATCCGCTGTGGGGCGCGCCACGCATCCACGGGGAACTGCTCAAGCTCGGGTTTGAGGTCGCGCAGTCGAGCGTCGCCAAGTACATGGTCAAACGACGGAAGCCGCCCAGCCAGGGATGGCGGACCTTCTTGCATAACCACGCGCCAGACATTGCCGCGATGGACCTGTTCGTTGTCCCAACCATCGGTTTCGACCTGCTCTACGCCTACATCATAGTGCGGGTCGATCGCAGAGAGCTGGTCTGGATCAGCGTCACAGCACATCCGACGGCCGAATGGATTGCGCGCCAGATCACAGAAGCATTCCCGTGGAATGAAGCGCCGCGCTACCTCATCCGCGATCGCGACCGGATCTATGGCAGCGTCGTCACACGTCGACTGCGTGCCATGGGCATTCGGGACAAGCCGATTGCACCGGCCTCGCCCTGGCAGAATGGCTTTGCCGAACGGCTGATCGGATCGATCCGGCGTGAATGTGTGGACCACGTCATTGTCCTGGGCGAGGCGCATCTGCGCCGAATTCTGAAATCTTACTCCGCCTACTACAACAACATTACAACGCATCGGTCATTGGATAAAGATGCACCGGTTTCTCGTCCGGTTCAGCGAATCGGAAGCATCAAATCACACGCCACCCTTGGCGGACTTCACCACCACTACGCCCGAGCTTAAGTTTTCGGTACACACAGCGCAGATAGTGGGCCGACTCTCTACTTTGAGTCGAGTCGTTTTCGATACGCCAAGAAGCGTTTCACAGATTGTTTTCGGTTCTTTAGCTTAGTTAGGCCGTCGATAAGTCAATCGCTTGCCTTCGATGCCCTTCAACATGGTTTCGTCCTCGCCGCCGGGACCAACGATGGCGAGTGGCACTTCCCACATGTCGCACAGTCGCCCCTACAGTCCGGCATCGATGTCGGCTAATGGGGTCAAACTCGGAAGTGGTGAGCCATTCGCAGAGAGTCCGCTCCACCCCGATGAACGGAATCGTCAGTTTGACCGGGGCGCTCCGATGGCGCCACGACCCATGCTGCGACCTCGACGGCTTCCGGCCTCATCGATCGCGCGCGAGTTTGAAACGGCCCCAATGCCGCTGGCGCAATCGGCGTACCCGACCACCAAAGTCATGGGCAACTCCGCACAGAACTGCGCCACGCATCGTTCGAAACACCCCGCCCCGCCGCCTCGACGGGATCAAGTTCGGCAGAGCGCGGCACGAGATCACAAACACGCCGCCCGATAGATCATGCCACGATTTGGGGCTGTTTGGGATGGCGGGGATCATGTTGTGACCCGGAACGATATGCTTTATGTCGAATTGTATTCAGTTCTGCTTGTTGCGTAGGAGGTGCGTGTGCGCGGCACCGGCTGGACGCCAAGGGTCGTGCCGTATGGCGCGGATCAAACCGTCTACCTCATCATTGACCGCTTTGGCGGGCTGGGCACCGTATACCGCGAAACCGAAGTGGAGCGGACGGACCTCGAAACCATCGTCAGCGATCTCATCTCGGGCCAGTTCAACGACCCGATCCGCGTTGTGGCGTTCAATACACTTGAGCATTGGTCGGATGACGTCTCGGCAGATATCGCGACCGAAATCCAAACCCGTTGCGATATCGAAGGGGTCGCAGTCCCCGAGCATATCCGGGACTTCGTTGATACCCACGCCGGTCCCGCCCGCCAACTGACGTTGCGGCTCGTCTGAGCCATGCCGTACCCCCGATCAAAGCCACCAGCCGTTGGCATCAAGGCCAACTATCCGGGCTTCATTGAACCGGCGCTGGCGACGTCGATTGCTAAGGTGCCGAGCGGCAAGCGGTGGGTCCACGAGATCAAGTTCGACGGTTACCGGGTCCAAGTCCACCTCAAAGACGCAGCAGTGAAGGTATTCACCCGACGCGGCAACGACTGGACCAATCGGTTCAGGAAGATCGCAGGCGATGCCTGGCATATCAATGCCGGCTCCGCGATCATCGACGGAGAAGTGGTCGTCCCGACAGCTGATGGCACCACGGATTTTTCAGTTCTGCAAAACGAACTCAAGGGCAAATCCACCAAGACCGTGATGGTCGCCTTTGATCTGCTGTACCTCAACGGGCACGATTTGCGTAAGCTGCCCTTGATCGAGCGCAAGACGCTGCTCAAGAAAATCATCGCCGAGACAGATGTTCAATTCAGTGAGAGCTTCGAGGTCGATGGCCGCGAGATGTTCAAGCACGCCTGTTCGGTCGGCCTGGAGGGCGTCGTCTCCAAGGTCCGCGGCGGCCGCTATGTCTCGGGTCGCAGCAAGGATTGGCTGAAAAAGACCTGTGCCCAGCGGGAGACGCTGCCTATTGCCGGGTTCGCGCTCGACGGCAAAAAGTTCGACGGCATCTATCTCGGCCGGCGCAAGGGCAGGGACCTGATCTATGCCGGAAAAGTCGATCATGGTTTTGATACTGCATCCGCAAAAGACTTGCAGGCGCGCCTCAAGCCGCTGATCCGCACAACGCAGCCCTATGCAAAGAAGATCGCCCATCGCGGCGTCTGGGTCGAGCCATCGCTGTTGGCGGAGATCGAATACCGCGCGAAGTCCGCCGAGGGCAAGGTGCGTCATCCATTCTTCAAGGGCCTGCGGGAGGATGTATGATCCGGCGCTATACCGGGGTTGATGCTGACGGCATCGCCGAAAGCGATGCCGATCATTCCATGAGATGCCCAGGTTGTGGCGAGTGGTTCGATATGCGCGACCTCAGTCAAGTACTGGCGCATATTCACGACGCGGAGGTTGAGATAGGCATGGGCCAGCGCCCGCCAGAGCGCAGGGAGCATTAGCTTGACGGGGAAAACCGGGCGGGAATTTGACTCACCGAGCCTGGAAAATGAAAGAGAGGCCGCCAAACGAGGCGGCCTCTGCGCAATAGCCGGAGATTACAATCACCACCAATGGCGATGATGTCGCCAACCGTAGTGGTGGCCGCGGCCTCGGCCCCAACCGTAATGATGGCCACGATCGCCGCGCCCCATATGGCCATGACCATGACCGTGGCCACCCTTGACTTGGATGATCGCTTCATCGGAGCTGCCGAGAGCATCCGGTGTTGCGGCGGGCATTGCGGACGCAGTTCCTCCCAGCAAGGCTACCGAGTGCAGCAAGTCCAACAAGTGCAAATTTGAGTTTCATGGGTTTCTTCCTGTGGCGTTGTAGAATGCCGCACGCAGTAAGAAGCTGATTGTGAACAAGCGATGAGCAGGCGAGCCGCTGAAGCAAAAACATCGATCGGCCATGTGAATTATCTCGTCATCCGGCCCAATTCAACAGCGCCGCCTCCGCCGCAACTGGATCGTTCTTGATCCGGTAGATGGTCTGGCGACTGATGCCAGTTATCTTCGCGATCTCACCAATTCCGGCTGACTGCGCGATCATGTCACGCACCGCGATGAACTGAGCCCGTGTGAAGCTGGGCTTGCGACCCCGATACTTCGTCTCGCCATCCTTGGCTTTGGCGAGAGCGATGCCACCGCGTTGGGCTTCCTTGATCGCCTCGGCATTGGCCTGCGCTGTCGCTGCGAGAAAGCCAATGAGCGCGTCACGGACAGCCTGCTGCATCGGGTCCTTGGTTGCCCCGTCGAAGGTCAGACCATTGATGACCGTGCGAACGACAACGCCACGCCGCATGAACTCCTGAATGGTATCCCGCACATCGCTGTAGTTGCGGCCAAGCCGATCAACCCACCGGACCAGCAGTGTGTCGCCCTGGCGGAGCATGTCGAACAGCCGTTTCCCGTTCGGTCGTTCTGCGAACAGCGTGCTCACGCCGGACACGCCGTGGTCCGCGACGACGCGATCAATTTTGAAGCCCGCTGCTTCGGCCTGCGCCTGCTGATGTTCAATATTCTGATCCACGGTCGAGACCCGCGCGTAGAAGATGGTAGCCAACGTCCGCTCCTGTGTCCGTAAGGGTATTGACCGTAGATATCCACGTCCGTTGATCAAAGTCAACCCTAACGGACATAATTTTTGCCGGATTCGGTCTGACCGCATGGCTATACCTCAGCGGACACGATCCTGTCGGCGCACTGATCGGACTTGCCCATTGGGGCAGGGTCAATTGGACACATGAGTGCAGCGTGCAATGGACGTTACTGGGCGAGTGCATACTCGTGCTGGCTCGACTTGTTGAGCCGGAAAGCCGCTGCCCGCGAAATAGCGTCCCGACGGGGACCCGCTCGGGTTATCAGGGAAAGGGGAGCTTTGGCTTTTCATTCACACTGGATGGGTACGCTAAATCGATCGCCCTGGCTGGAGGTGTTGCATGAGAAAGCAGGTGGTTGTTCGATTCTTTGATGAAACGGAAGGTGCCTTTCGGTACAGAGAAATCAACAGCTCCGGCGATTACATTCATGGAGACCGGGACGGAGCCCTCATCGGTGATATCTACCTTCGCAAAGCGGCGATGCCAGATAACCATCCCATCCCTCTTTGATCGCAGGCGGCGTGCCTATTTCTTGCCGCCATTATGGGCAAGTGAGTTTGCAGGGCGAGTCCTATGGCGGGCCGTGTTCCCGAGGTTCCATGTGATCGTCCGACGTTTACTGCAACACCAGGATATTGTGTCCCGTCGCGCGGCTCTCGGCGGGCTGGTGTCCTTAGGCAGCATGGTCGCGCTCGGCGGATGCACCGGCTTGGGTGCGACTGGTGCGCGCTACGACGCTTCGGCGCTCTCGATAGACCCGACATTGCTCGTGACGACGACACGCAAGCCGGTAAACGGTGGGCGCGCGAAGCCGTGGTTTGGGCCGGAGCGGGCTTCCACGATGACTGTCGCAAGGGCAAAACTGGTGCCACCGGATGACGGCCGTTTCTCTCTCGCCGCGGTGGGATTTGCCGATTGGCGTATTGATAGGGTCGAACCGGTGTCGGGAGAGGTCAGCGACCTTCTCGCACAGGCCGGCGGCGGCTCAGACCTCCTGATCTACGTGCATGGATTCAATCAGACATTCGAGACAGCCGCGCTGGATGCCGCGAAGCTTTCCGATGGAATCAGGTTCCGCGGCAGGACGATGGTGTTCTCTTGGCCCTCCAAGGCGGAATTTTTCGACTATGTTTATGACCGCGATAGCGCGATGTGGTCGCGCGACGCTTTCGAACGTGTGCTCTCTTCCATCGTCTCGGCCCCTGGCGCCAGCCGCGTCCACATCGTCGCGCACAGCATGGGAACTATGCTGGCGCTCGAAAGCCTGCGTCAGCTCTATGCGCACTACGGTGACACCGTTACGGGCAGGATCGGCGCCGTAGTGTTCGCCGCGCCGGACATCGACGTGGACGTGTTCTCGTCGACGATCAGCCGCATCGGTCCGCTCGCTGGCAAGATCACCGTCATCACCGCGACGAACGATCGCGCCTTGGCGCTGTCGGGGGAAATCGCCGGGGGAATGACACGAGTCGGCGCCGCCGAGAAAGCTACGATTGAGCAGCTGGGGGTGCGCGTGGTCGATGCTTCAGAAGCAGGCTGGGGCATCATCAACCACGATCTGTTCCTATCGAATGCGGAGGTGCGGCGGGTGATACGCCGCTCGATTGATACCGCGGCCGCGTGACCCCTTTTTCGACAGCATCGGTCAGCCTCGGAAGTATCGGCGTTTGAGGGTCAAGTCTGCATTACCCCAATGAACGGACATCGTGAGTTTGACTGGATCGCATCGAGGAATATTGGCAGGCAGTTAGGTCGAGCCGCGGCTGTACCGGGTGTGCATCCGGGCGAGCGGAACTCGGTCCGAATGCTCGGATGACGCTAACTCTCATCCCTGAGAATGGGGGAAAATTTCTTGTGCAATCTATATTCGATCACCACGAACCAAGCTGCGATCATCGCGCTTTTCCGTCTGATGAACCGATACGTCGGTAACCTGCCGCCGATGCCCGGCGTCTTTCCCGATTATCCTGCGCCCGTGGTACGCAACGCAGGCACCGAGCGGGAGATGGTGATGATGCGCTGGGGAATGCCGCCACCGCCGCGTGCTGGTGGATTCCCGGTCACGAACATCAGGAACACGTCGTCGCCGCACTGGCGGGCTTGGCTCAAACCAGAGCACCGTTGTCTGGTCCCGGCGAACAGCTTCGCCGAGTATGCGCCGGAGCCGAACCCCGAGACCAAAAAGAAGGACGTGGTGTGGTTCGCGCTCAGTGATGACCGTCCGTTGTTCGCGTTTGCTGGCATCTGGACCGAATTCAAGGGAGACAGAGGCACCAAGTCGAAACCCATTCCTGGCCCGCATCTGGTCTATGGTTTCCTGACGACGGCACCGAACGCCATCGTTGAGCCGATCCATCCCAAGGCTATGCCAGTGATCCTGACGACGGATGAGAAACGCGACGTTTGGATGCGCGCGCCATGGGATGAGGCACGCGCACTACAAAGGCCGCTGCCGGATGACTCGCTGAAGATCGTGATGCGTGGGGCGGAGAAGGAAGATCGGGCGGCGGCATAAGAGTCTCGATGGCCAACATTCAGACATTCATCGCCAAGCCCGGCACGCCCGAGTTTGGCGATGTCCGCGCGTTGGCGCGCAAATGCCTTTTCCGTGCTGAAGGTGTCTCTCGAGCAGGAATTGAGAGCCCTGGAGCTATTGGCTGCGGACCAAAGCCGCGGTGTGGCGCTGGTCGCGAAAGCCGATGGCGAGACGATCGGAACGTGCCTTCTGGTGGAGTCAGAGATCGAGCCGAACCATGATGTATCACCATGGCTTGCGGGCTTGTTCGTTGCGCCCGAACATCGGCGAAAGGGGGCGGGCGTCGTATTGGTGCGAGCCATCGAAGATCAGGCGCGACAGCGAGGGTTTTCGCGACTCTACCTGTACACCACAGGGGCTGTCGGGTTCTACACGAGGCTCGGCTGGAAAGTTCTTGATCGCATCAACTGGGGGGGTTTCGACACAGCTCTAATGGCGCGCGATCTGTAGACGTCGCGGGTGGACAAGGCGAGGGCGGTGCAACGGCCATTTCCGGATGATGCGCTCAAGACGTCGCCCGGGTGCCGCCAAGGAGGATCAAGCCGCTGCGTGATGCCGATCCCCGCCGACTTCCGCTTTGGAGCGCATTACGGACTCAAATCAGACATCGCGTCAGGTCCGAAATGTGCCACAACCGGACTCGTGCAACGCCGCATTGCGTCCTATTCGATCACCTCATCGGCACGCACGAGAAACGACTCTGGTATGACGAGACCCAGCGCTTTGGCGGTCTTAAGGTTGATTGCAAGGTCGATTTTGGTGGGCTGCGCCACCGGAAGATCGGCTGGCTTTGCACCCTTGAGGATCTTATCAACATAATCAGCGGAGAGCCGGAATTGATCCACCTCATTAGGGCCGTAAGATATGAATCCATCCGTGCGTATAAACTCGCGCGCACCCCATAAAGTCGCGACGTGAGCGCTACGCGCCAAGGCGTTGATATTGGCCGCATTGGTAACGACGAGCGACTCGGTGCACACGTAGAGCGCTTGTGAGCCGCCATTGAGCGACGCAATCGCAGGTGCAATATCTACGGCACGGTTGATCCTGAGAGCGCTAACCCCAATTCCAACCTTGCCGGCAATTTCCTGGACGATCTCGGATTCTCGGGTAGAGGGCGGATACCCTGCATTAGCCAACACCGCGATGCGGCTAAGGCCCGGGATGGCCTCGCGTAGAATTTCAATACGCTTTGGCGCGATATCCCTCGACTGAAGCGAAAGCCCCGTGACGTTGCCACCGGGTCGGGCGAGGCTTTCGACGAATCCACTGGCGACAGGATCTACGGCAACAGCAAAAACGATCGGAATCGTCGAAGTCACCTGTTTAGCTACCGGAACAGCGCTTCCCGCCGTAAGGATAACGTCAACCTTCAGCTTGACAAACTCAGCAGCAATATCCCGGAAGCCTTCGCTCTTGCCTTCTGCCCACCTGTAGACGATCGCGACGTTGCCTCCATTGATCCAGCCGAGTTCGCGAAGGCGTTGCTCGAACGCCGCGATCATCGGAGCCCACGCGGCCGCCCCGCCAGCGCCGAGGACCCCGACGGTCTTGGTCGGCTGTTGCGCGTGCGCCATAGCGGGCCACGCCACCGCGCCGCCCAAAACACCGAGAAAATCCCGCCGCCGCATGCTCGCCCTCACCCTCAGACAAGCCATCCTAACGGCTCAAACAAGTACTTTAAACCAGCATAAACACGATTGCCGCAATGGCGAGAAATGTCTCTTTGGGTCAAAAGGCGAAATACTCGTTGCGAGCAGATGTCTTCCGCTTTGGCCCCAACAACGGACATCGCTCAATAGGGTCGGCATGTCCGTTTGGTGCCACCAGCAGACATTGCCCGCCGTTTGAATGGCACACCTCGACCGATCAGGCGTCGACCAGATTGATCGGACCAAGAAAATCCATCTTGCCGACATTGACGCCGTTGTGGCGGAGGATGGCGTAGGCCATCGCGATATGGAAAAAGATGTTGGGGATCGCCATCTGCAGCAGGTAGTCCTCGCCGCCGATGACCTTGCCGGGCGCCCAGGAGAGTTTGACCTTGCGCTCGCTCGCGCCCGCGTAGTGCGCCTCTTTCACGCTCTCCGCGAAAGCGACGGTCTTCCGGATGCGGGCGCGCAGTTCGTCGATCGTCTGCTCGTTGTCGTCGTGCTTGGGCGGCGTTTGCCCTGAGAGCCAGGCAGCCGCGGCTTTTACATAGTCGCAAGCGCTTTGGATCTGGTAGGTGAAATGCTGCATGTCAGGCGCGAGACGGCTGGTCATGAGCACGCCGACGTCGAATTTTTTGGCGGCCGCATGCTGCTCAGCCTTGTCGAGACAGGCCTCCAAATTCTTCAGGCTCTGCGTGCACTGCGAAATCACCTGATAGTACATGGGGTCCTTCTGTGTCTTGGTGGTGCGTCAGCGAGCCGATCCGATCGCTGCCGAATTTCTCAGCGTTGCTCGTAGCGCCACCGATTGAGAGTGCTCGGTTTCAGCCCATTATTGCTGACAATATCGCTCCGCACCATCATGAAAACGTCCAGTCCCGGGCGGCACCGCATTTGCCGCACGTCCGGTTAGGGGTCAAAAGGCGAAATACTCGTTGCGAGCAGATGTCTTCCGCTTTGGTCCCAACAACGGACATCGCTCAATAGGGTCGGCATGTCCGTTTGGTGCCATGCACGGACCCATGCAGCGCAACAAATTGCATTTCTACTCGATCAGTTCGTCGGCTCGACCGCTTAGCGCGAGCGGAACGGCGATGCCGAGTGTCTTAGCAGTTTTGAGGTTGATTATCAGCTCTACCTTGGTTGACCTTTGGACCGGCAGATCACCCGGGCTCGCTCCTTTGAGAATTTTTCCGGTGTAGATGCCGACCAGATGATAACTTTCCGCTTCGTTTGCTCCGTAGCTCATCAGGCCGCCTGCCGCGACGAACTCGCGATAAATGAAGATCGCGGGCACCGCGTGGCGGAGCGACAGTGCGCCAAGCTGTTCCTTACGCGAATTGAAGAATAGATAGGGGCCTATGACGAGCGCGTCGGCTTGCAATTGGCCTATGGCTGCAAAGGCCGTATCCAAGTCGTGATCGGTGCTCGCCTGCAGAACATGGAGCTGCATTCCGAGGGCAGGAGCCGCCGCCTGAACGGTGCGCATGAATTGCTCGGTAATAGCCGGAGCGGAAGGATTGACAAGGACGGCAATGATGGTTGCCGCAGGCAGTATTTCGCGCAGCAGCTCCAGCCGCTTTTGCCCTACCTCGACGTTCAAATTGGTCACGCCCGTCAAGTTTCCGCCGGGCCGATTTAAACTTGCTACAAGGCCGAGCGTGACCGGGTCAGTGGCTGTCTCGAACACGATCGGAATTGTGGCAGTCGCCGCCTTTGCCGCCAGTGACGAAGGACTACCGCCCGCCACAATCACGGTCACCTGACGGTGAACCAATTCGGCCGCGAGCGCTGGCAGTCGATCGTCTTGGTCCTGCGCCCAGCGATATTCGATAGCCACGTCCCGGCCCTCGATATATCCTTCCTCTTTCAGCCCCTTGCCGAACGCCCGCAGACGGTTTCCGAACGCCGCAGCCGGTGTACTGCTGAGGAAGCCGATCACCGGCATGGCAGGCTGCGCGCTCGCGGCGAGCGGCCACGTCGCCGCCGTGCCACCGAGAAGCGTGATGAACTCGCGTCGCTTCATGGTCGCCCCCTTAAGCAGGCGACCACACCCTACCATGTCTCTGAATTGAGCGATGTGTTTTGCATCACAGCAAAATTAGCCGCCGACGTCCGAGAAGGGTCTTGTGTCACGAAGCGTAGCCGGTCCAAACGGCCCCGCGCAACTTTATAGGAGATGAAGGTAGGTCCTTCGGGTTCGGCGATCAGGTCGCTGATCCCAAGCCACCGCGGGCCGCTTTGGTCAAAAGCCACGGTGGTGAGCGCTGCGGAAACGTCGGGACGATGATCCCGGCAGGTACGGTTGAGAGAGGCGAGCGCAAGCGAACCATCGATGAAGTGTCGAAAGCGGATTAGGTGATGTCAAAACCGAGGGTTGACCCTACCTTCGGGATCAGTTCGGTGGATGTCCTGATACTGACCGAGCGACATCCGGCATATAGATGGCGCGAAGCTCAACCAGGCTCTTGTAAGGAACGTGAGAACCTGGCCGGCGATGCCAAGGGAAAAGGCTCAAGCGGCTCCAACCGCAAGGCCGAAAGTACCGATGCGCCGGAGAGGGGCGGACTGCTCCGTAGTAGCGACGAAGCGGCTGTAATGGTCGCGGAGCGAAGGGGGCGGGTCATCGACGATGAATCGGTCCAACTGGCAACGGGAGGAGCCCGAAGTTCAACGGAAGGCGGCAGCCTTCAATCGATGGCACGAGCCGGATGAATCGAGAGGTTCAAGTCCGGATCTGTGAGAGGCTCGGGGTGAAATTCCCTGGGCCTACTCGGCAAAAGGCGAAATACTCGTTGCGAGCAGATGTCTTCCGCTTTGGCCCCAACAACGGACATCGCTCAATAGGGTCGGCATGTCCGTTTGGTGCCAACAAGAGACTCATGCACCGCGCTTTACTGGGCTTATTCTATCACCTCGTCGGCGCGGGCAAGAAGGGTGGGCGGAATGTGGATGCCCAGGGCACGCGCCGTCGCCGAATTGATCACCAAATTGAACTCCGTAGGTTGCTCAATGGGCAGATCGCTTGGCTGAGCACCTTTCAAGATACGGGCGGCGTAACTTCCCACTCTTTGATAGGTTCCGCGGAGGCTCGGCCCGTAACTCATCAATCCGCCAACCGCCGGAAACTCGCGCCATTCGTACGACGCCGGCAGCGAATGACGAGTTGCCAATGCGACAAGTTGCAAACGTTGGCTCAGAAAAAACGCATCGTTGGCGACGAGTACAGCGCCGACTCGAGCCTTGGCAAGCTGTGTAAATGCTTGTTCGAGGTCATCAAGGTTGCGCGCCATGGCGACTTCCATGGAGCGCCCGGTAGAACGTGCAACGTCTTTGATTTCCTGCAGGATGTCTTGATTGTCCGGGTTTACCAAAAAACCGACGGTCGAGTTCTGTGGGAGGAGCTCCCGGATCAGTTCAAGACGTTTGAGGGTAAGCGTCGCTGTCATCAGAGCTATGCCGGTGGCGTTGCCTCCGGGATGAGCGAAGCTCTTTGCCAGCCCCAGCTTCACTGGGTCTGACGCAATGTTGAATACTATGGGAATGGTCGAAGTAGCGCGACTTGCGGCGAGCGCAACCACATTGCCTCCCGCCACGATCAAAGCCGGGTTGAGGCGCACGAGTTCTTCTAGGAGTTCTGGAAGCCTATCGTAGTTTCCTCGTGCCCACCGACGCTCTATGGTCACGTTGTTGCCCACGAGGTAACCCAACTCAGCGAGACCTTTAGCGAACGCGGCTGCAAGCTCGGGAGTCGAGTCCTCGGGTGAACCCACGGTTACAAATCCAATGACGGGAACGCGCGGCTGTTGCGCACGAGTAGCGCGCGGCCAC
The DNA here is from genome assembly GCF_900129425.1 of Bradyrhizobium erythrophlei. NCBI lineage: Bacteria > Pseudomonadati > Pseudomonadota > Alphaproteobacteria > Hyphomicrobiales > Nitrobacteraceae > Bradyrhizobium > Bradyrhizobium erythrophlei. Next base: position 1,784,561 of record NZ_LT670817.1, read on the forward strand.
ATAACCGCCGTGACGGCTAAGAGCGTGATTAACTCGCGGCGTCTCATGCGATTGCCCCGCGATCACGACTAGGCATCGTACCGGCACAATCTAGCAGTCTAAGGGGCCGGGGGGTAGATCAGACATGGTAACTGGGCGAACGGTCGATGTCTCTTGTGGGTCTTGGTTGCGTGATAACGCGCTGACGCGGGCGGGGAACGTCCACGATCCGGTCGGCGTAGTCCGACACGGCCGATCTGAGCAATTTTTTCCTGTTGGGCGATCAGGGGCCGCCTCCGAGTCGTGGCGGGGAATGCTGGGCATGGTCTGGCTCGGTATCGGCACGCAGTGGGGTCTCCACACTCACGCTCTGATCGCTGCCAGCAACGCCCTTGTACCGACGATATTCATGACCCGCGTCAGATTGTAGGCGAGTACGCTGAGCGCCATCTCGCTCGCGACCTTCGGCAGCGTCTTCATCAAGAAGTGCGTCGCGCCCATTCTCATCTTGAGCGTGCCGAAGGGATGCTCAACCGTCTCGCGCCGGCGGCGCATGGCCTGGGGATCTTGATCCAGCCGCTGCTGCACGATTTCGAGAACGTGCTCATGCTCCCATCGCGTGATGCGGCGTTCTTTGCCTGTGGTGCACTGATCCTTGATTGCGCAGGTCTTGCAGGCGTTCGTCCAGTACCGGCGCATCTTCTGCCCGTGTTCCTCATTGGCATAGTGGAATTTGAGCTTCTCGCCGGCGGGGCAACGATAGACATCCTCCTCCGGCACATAGACGAAGTCCTGCTTGCCGAAGCGGCCTTCCGACTTCGCGCCCGACGTCATCGGTTTGGGCAACGTCACGCAAATGCCTGCCTGCTCGCAGGCCAGGATCTCTTCGCCATTGAAGTAGCCGCGGTCGGCGACGGCTTCGAGTTTATCGACTTGCAGAACGGCCTTGGCTTCCCGCGCCACGTTCGCCAGTTGTGAGCGATCCGAGCCGATATTCGTCACATCGTGCGTCACGATCAGATGGTTCACGGTGTCGACCGCGACCTGCACATTGTAGCCGACGACGCCCGAGCCACGCCCACTTGTTGCCATCGAGCGGCTATCGGGATCAGTGAGCGAGATTTGGTGATCCGGCGAGGCCAACATTTGCTTCTCGTAGGCTGCGAGTTTGCCCATTTCCTCTTTCAGCTTGTCGAGCTTCTCCTTGAGCCGCGTCGTCTTGAGCACCAGCACTTCGGACGGTTCCTGCCTATCCGCCGTATCGAGCTGGGAGAGATACCGCGCCACACTCTCCTCGAGTTGCGCGCGCCGGCGATCGATCTTCCCCCGGGTAAAATTGCGATCTCGATTATTGACCGCTTTGAACTTGCTGCCGTCGATCGCGACGCTCGCCTTCGCCAACAGACCCATCTGGCGACAGAGATTGACGAAGCTCGCGCATGCCCTGCGGATCGCCGGGCCATTGTCCTTGCGGAAATCGGCAATCACCTTGTCATCGGGAACGAGCCGACCGAGTAGCCATATGACTTCCAGGTTTCGGCCGGCTTCGCGCTCAAGCCGGCGGCTCGACTGCACTCGGTTGAGATAGCCGTAGATGTAAAGCTTCAGAAGAACCGAGGGGTGGTAGGCAGGCCGGCCTGTCGCTGCAGGCTCGACGCCTTCGAAACCGAGATCGGCCAGATCGAGCCCGTCGACAAAGCAATCCACCACACGAACGCAATTGCTCTCCTCGACCCACTCATCGAGGCATTCCGGCAACAACGTCGATTGTCCGCGATCGGCACCCTCAACGAAGCGCTTCATGATTGCCCCCGGCAAATCGCCAAGCGAATCATAGCAGACAGTTCGTTTTCACGCAGCCAGGGTCAAAATGCGAAATACTCATCCCGAGCAGATGTTTTCCGCTCTACCCCCGAAAGCGGACTCAAGTCGGACACCGCGCCATGACCGTTTCGTGCCAACACGCGGCATCCGCCCGGGCTTGAACCTGATATGAAGCCATCATGCGGTCGTGAAGCTCGGCGCAGCCGCGACCGACGCGGTCGCCAAGGCGCTCGATGGTGTCGCGGTGACCCTGGAGGGTTCCGGCCTCATCGATCGCGCGCGAGTTTGCGTTTGCCCCAATGCTTTTCCTTCCGTGACGGATCGAACACGCGCTGGACGTGTCGATTTAGAGCTTTCATCATACCGATCCGAGCAAACATCGTGGGTCCCCCGTGATTGGCGACGAGTATGAGCGCCTCGATCGCGGCCTGCCACTCCGGCAGCGCGGATTCCTTTTTCGGAAGCCCAGTAATGTAGGTGGCCGCGTCGTGGAGGGTGCGGAGTGTTCGGCCGCCGCGCAGCGGAACCGGCTCGTCGAATTCGCGCGACCAACCCTGATTGCTAATGGCGCCGGCCCTTCTTGTCGAATTCGGTCTTGAAGCCCTTCGGTATCCGCGGATCGTCGTCGCCCGCGTTGCAACGTGGACAAGGAGCCCCGGCGGCGCCGCAGGTGCAGGCGTGCCCACCGTCCCATGGTTTATCGGGGTGGCTTTCACAAACCCAGCCGCAGTCCTCGCAGAGGGAGCATTTCACAGGGGTCGTGTGGATAAGATACATCAACAAGACCCGTGGTGTGGCCTGGCGGTTCCTGACATCAAACCCTAGTGGCATTGCCGGCCGCCCGCAAAGTGCGCTGTAGTCGCACCCATGAGCACCAAGTCGCGCGAGGTCATTTTCGGCAGTCGGATAGCAGGCGCCAAAATCCGCGCTGAGGGTGCCGCCAGCGCGCCAGGGAGGCTGTTCGCGATGCGGACCGCGCCGAGGCCGAAGCATGGTCTATCCGCATGGAGGGCTATGGTGGACCCGCGCAGCCGTCACCGACGATCGCGCAATGCCTCAATGGCGGGCTGGGCTGGCTTGAGGTCGAGTGCAACCGCTGTAAGACCCGCGCAAGCCTGCCGCTCGACTCCATCCGCCGGCCGCGGGGCTTTTTCTTTTGGGCCGACTGCTTGTTCCGAATACCTTGACGAACCTCCGTTCCATGGAACGGCGCTGGTTTCAACTGGTTAGTTGACGGGGCTGATCCGAGGAGAACTAAATGCCTTGGACGGGAAAGAACGGACCATCTTCCCATCGAAAGGGAGTTTCGCGCGAGGCTCTCGAAATGGCGATCACCGCTGCGGTCAAAAAGTCGGATCCGCAATGCGAACCTTTCGTTGGAGTCTTGATCGAGCATCATGCGCCGGGATCGCGTGAGGATACGAACTGGGCTATTAAGGGAATTCGGTTTGGAAGGGCCGCTCGCGACAAGTGCAGCGCAGCCTTGGTCGCCGTCATCGATGAAATGCAGGGCGCGTTTGAACTTCGTCAGGACGCTGCTCCCGCCAAGCCGGCTATTGGCCGCCGGCGCAGACGATCAAGTTGACCGAGACGCGAGAGATCACGCCTTACGTCTGGCTGCATCCGGACGAGGACAGGTGAGAGTCGGCGGCCCCGTGATATGGTTGAATCTGATAGTCCCGGTTGGGAAGGACCCGGCGTGATCTTATTCCGCGGCGATACACATTCCCGGTCAGTCCTCAAAGCGATCAGTTGGCGAACTTTAGGCACCCTCGACACTTTCGCGATCAGCTGGTTCTTGTCGGGCAAGGCTGGACTTGCGGGCTCGATTGCCGCCCTCGAGTTCGCAACCAAAATCGTGTGGTATTACCTGCATGAGCGCGTGTGGGCTGCCACCCCTTGGGGACGACGCTAACTGCGGCGGGAATCCCCGGCCTCGTCCGGACGAGGAGAGGTGAGGGCACGGTTCATGCCGGCGGATTCATTTTTGGATTGGCTTTCACTCAACTAGTCGTATCACCCTCGCCGCTTTATCCGGTCAAGGGCGCGCACGACGTCGTTCCTGTCGAGTACGGCCAGGAGACGTTCCGCAGCAAATAATCGGCCCCAGCGCGGGGGCGCAACTGGGGCCGGGGCTGGGTGTGTGCCGATAGGGGGGTACCGGCACGTGGTACAACCCACCAGCCGGTCAAGGGTTCCGCACACAGTGGCCTGTTTTGAATCTGCGAGTTGTCAAAAGAACGGCCCCAGCTTGGGGCCAAGCTGAGGCCATCGGGCTTTGCATCGTAACGTGCCGAGTAGCCGGCACGATCGGCAGGACCCGCTGTCCCCTCGACGAGTGGATTTTTTTAAATCTGTGAGTGGCCTAATTCGGCCGGTACCAAAGAAACGGCCCCAGCTCCGAGGGAAGCTGAGGCCTAACGTCGCGAGCCGTCGGAACGACCCTCAAAGCCGACAGTTAATTAGAATAGGCCGCTAACGTGCGGCCTGCACGGTCCCGCCCGTCCACTCCCCCATGGACGCCCATCCGCCGTGGCGGGGCCGTGCTCGCCGCCCTCCCGGGTTACCCCAGTCCACAGAATCAAGTTGACCGAAACGCGCCGGGTTTACGCCTTATCGGTGGAGGCATCCGGACGATGAGAGGTGAGGGCGCCGGTTCACGCCGGCGGGTCTTCTCTTGCCGGATGATGGGCGGTCAGGTCGACCAATCGGAACGCCCGGCGTCGTTTCATTCGGTCAAGGGCATGCACAACCTCGTCCCTGTCGAGCACCGCGAACAGACGGTACACTGTTCTCGGCGCGTCACGCGGGCCCAGCTCAATGTATTCCCCCAGGATGCGCCTGGCGTCCTCAACGGCGCGAATGATCGTGTCTTGGTCGGGGCTATTCATGACGCCACAAGATTGATGATGAATTTTCGTTCCCGGTGACACTGCGGTTTAATGTCCCGGAGGCTGTCGCGGTTGGTCGCGCGTTCTGTGGGCAGCCGCGTCGGATCCGGGAAGCCCCACGCGGTGAGGTCCGGCGCCGCTTGCCATGCCGGCGCCGGGCCGCTGCCGGTGCAAGACGGAAGCCAGCATCCCGCTCGATTGCGTTCGGCGGCCGAAGGACACACCAATCTGGAAACTTGAAGCCTCGCTGAAATGCCGGTCATGCCGGAAGGGCCGTCACGCACCGCCGGTGCACATGATCCGACTGACGGAAGAACGGCAGACGGGTGCCTTACGTTTGGATGCATCCGGACGAGGAGAGGTGAGCGCCGGTTAACGCTTGCGGGTTTTCATTTAACTAACAGTGTGGGATGATGCCATCGGAGGATGCCGTCGTGCCCACAGACAACTTCGAATATGACGTAGCTTTTTCGTTTCATTCGTTAGACGAGAACATCGCTTTCGAGATCAACGACCGTCTCCAGGATCGGTATCGAACATTCTTGTATTCGGAAAAGCAAAAGGACCTTGCCGGCCGAAACGGCGAGGACAAATTCAACGAGATTTTCAGGGCAAAGGCTAAGTTTGTCGTCATTCTGTATCGAAAGGAGTGGGGCGAGACGCCCTTTACGAAGATTGAACAGAGGGCCATTCGCGATCGCGCTTATGATGAGGGCTATGGCTTCACTTTATTTATCCCGACCGAAAACAAGCCGACGATGCCCCCTTGGGTCGAGCGCACCAGACTTTATTACTCACTTGAAAGGTTCGGCGTCGACGGAGCCGCAGCCGTGGTCGAATCGAAACTGCAAGAACTGGGGACGGCGCCCGTCATAGAAGGCGCTCGTGATCGGGCTCAGCGCCTTGAGCGAAGCCTGATTTTCAAAACCGAGAAGGAGAATTTCGAGCACAGCGAGGCGGGCGCGCAGGCGGGCTCCAAGGCCTATATTGCCGTATTGACGTTGATGCAGGGCCAAGTCGCAGATCTGGCGCTATCGAGCCCGAGATTGAAGCCGCTGCACATGGAGCAACGCAACAACTATTGGCTATTGTACGGCTTAGGTCCATGGGTGTTGTTCAATTGGACTAACCGGTACTCCAACGTACTGGATAAGGCGTTTTTAGAAGCCCAATATTTCTACAATCAGCCGCAAGTTCCGGGCCTGATGACCTGGGAGGAGCCTCGAAAAATGAAGCTTTTTCGATACCCTTTCGCGTTGCTGCGACCGGGCGTGAGCGGATTTTTGGACAACGGGAGCGACAAGCGCGAATTCAGCGTGGAAGGGCTCGCCGAGCAGTTGTTGAAGACCCACATGGATGAGGTCGAAAACTTTAAGGGCCGATAACCGGGTTGCCGTGCGCATCACGTGGGATTTTCGCCTCGGCCGGGATTGAGAACAAACAACGAAGCGGCGTGTACCATCCGTGTACCACGGACTAAGCGGTACTAAACAGGAGAGGCTGATATCAAAGGGTTTTCTTCATTGCGGCATGGTACACGAATTTATTGAGAACAGAACGCGCATCGCATTGAAATCGTTGGCGATCCCAGCAGGATTCGAACCTGCAACCCACGGAGTAGAAATCCGTTACTCGTCCAGGTTTCTCATTCTCATCGAAAAGGTTAGGTCTGTGCGGCCGACCACCGATTGACCACCGAAACCCCGCGAACAAATGGCGATAAAGGTGGTCGATTACGAGCAAACTTCATTGTTTTTGTTGATCTTTTCGATTGCTACTTACGTTCGGGACGCAGGGGTCGCAGGTTCAAATCCTGCCACTCCGACCAAGATTTCATTGGGGTTTTTCGCCTGATTTCGACCCTCGGTCAAGTTGACCACCGTTTCGGCCACCGAAACGTACCGGCTTTTGCCCGATAGCTGTTGCAGCCCCCTGCAGGAAGTCGGGGTGGTGATGGCCATAGGCATCCTGCAGCACTTCCGGCGACATCCCGAGGAATCCGGCACCCTCTCAGATTGGCACGCTTAGTTCGCGCAAAGTCGGCTCTTCCCTCAACAGCAAAAATATTTGTCGCGCGGGTGGGCCGCCAGTTCGGTGCCAGGCGCGGCCCTATTCGATCATTCGTCGCGCGTACGACTGCATCGTTGAACTGAGCGATGAGGCCGAGTGCCTGAGCGGCTTTCAGCAAACGGGTTTGCACCAAGCGGGCCGTGATCGCCAATCGCGGGACCAGGAGTTGAAATCCCGAATCTCTCGCGGCGGCGTTCTGGGAGTGAGCCTCATCATATCCCTGATCTGGGCCTTGGGGGCGTTACTAATTTTCTACATCGTTCGCATCGCGTTCTTACGACTGTAACAGAGCGCGGGCAGGTTTCGGCATCGCCGAAACGCAGCAAGCGTTGCCGCTGGCGAAGCAATGGAGAGTTCTAGATGAATGTTGCAAGATCAAATGTTTTCAACAGGCTGCCAATCTTTCAATCAAGTTTGGCGGTCACACTTTTCGTGTCGGGCGTTCTGGGTGCCACGGGCGCTGTTGCCGAAGACAATGGCGTTGAGTTCAAGCCGGGAAATTTGCTGGTCAGCCGCTCAGTCTACGATAACAATCCGGCGAATGTCGTCGTGGGGATGCCGCTGCCGCCGAATTGCGTTGCTCCCAATTGCGTGACCGCCACGACCGACGGCTCCTATCCGAACATCTGGAATAACGAGTCCGTCGACGCAAGTTTCGGCATCACCGCGAAGATCGTGCTGGATCAGCTCAAGCCGTCCGGCGAACTGGTCAACTCGCTCGAGGTGCCCAACAGCTCGGACCGCGGTGTTCCGCCGACCAAGGATCAGGTGGTCACCAGCTTTTCGTCCAAATCGGAGATTGCGCTCAATCTGTCGACCGATGGCCGGGTGGTGACGTTTATGGGATACCTCGCGCCCGTCAATGCGCTTGATGTCTCGAATTCCAACACGCCCGCGGTGGTCGATCCCACCAATCCCGTCCCTGGGACTGATTATCGCGTGGTCGCGGCGGTCGACCAGCATGGACGATTTAGCTTCACAAAAACCAATGCTTACAGCGGCAACAACGGACGCGCTGCAATCCTGAACGACAAGGACGGGGCGAACGTTATCTACACCGCCGGCAATGCCGGCAATGGGGGAAATCCTCAGCCAAACGGAATCATTGTTGGCGCGGGGGCGCAGATCCTGACCGCGGAACACAAGGCGCTCGTCGCACAGGACCCCGGCCTGCCGACGCCGGTCGGCAGCTTCAGCATCTCGCAACTCGCGCTGAAGGCGGACAAGGTCGGCAAAGACACCAACTTCCGGGGTCTCACGATCTTCAACAAGGTTGTCTATACCACCAAGGGCAGCGGCAGCAACGGCATCAACACGGTCTACTTCATCGATACGACCGGGTTCGATACGACCGGCAAACCGCTGGCGTGCCCGAACGGCGTCGGCCTGCCGGGTGCCACCGCCAGCCTGCCTTCCGCGCCGATATTTTATGACGCAACGAAGCTGCAGACCAACGGCGTCACCCCCTACAACATGTGCATCCTGAAAGGCTTTCCGACGACGCTGGCAAAAACATCAACTTCGTTCCCGTTCGGTGTCTGGTTCGCCGACGCCAAGACGCTCTACGTCACCGACGAAGGCGACGGCACCACTACTTTTGACCCGGTTTCGGGCAAGTACACGGCCGCCGCTGCGCAGACCGCGGCGGGACTGCAGAAATGGGTGTTCGACAGCAGCCTTGGCACGTGGAAACTTGCCTACGTGCTGCAGGCCGGGCTGGACCTCGGCGTGCCTTACAAGGTGAAGGGTTATCCCACCGGTCAAAATCCCAAGACCGGCCTTCCGTGGTCGCCCGCAAGTGATGGCCTTCGGAACATCATGGGACGCGTCAATCGCGATGGTACCGCGACGATCTGGGCGATCACCTCGACCGTCAGCGGAAACACCGACACGGGTGCCGATCCGAACCAGCTGGTCATGATCACCGATAATTTGGCCGCGACTAGCCTCTCCGCAGGCGAACGTTTCACTGCAATTCAAACGGCGCGCTTTGGCGAAGTCCTTCGTGGCGTTTCGTTTACGCCAGGAACCGATCTCGATCACCTTGCCGACGATCACGATCGGCACGACGACGATCGCCAGCAACACGCCGACGCCCACTGACAATCAACGGGCTCGCACAGTAAATGGTCAGCCGGCACAAATAGTGCCGGCTGACGCTTGATGTCGACCGCTGCCGCCGCGGCACGTATTATTGAGCTTGGCTGAAAATAGAGCCGGCCAGATCAGTCTCGGTGATGCCGGAACTCCCACGAACCACGCTCCGCCCGCAGCGACGGTTCGAAGCCGACCGGGGTCCAGTGCAGGGCGAGCCGCTGCCCCTCGATGATTTCATCCGTCGATAGTTTCGACGCAATTGCGTCGCGAAACCTCGCATAGGTGTCCCGCTCATGCCCCTGCGTGCGCGCCGTGGCGAGGTCGAGCCATTTGTACGCGAGGATGAAATCCTGCGGAACACCGTGACCCTTGTCGTACATCAATCCAAGCATGGCCTGCGCGAAGGGATCCCCCTGAACCGCGCCCTGGGCGTAGAAGTCGACGGCAGTATCGGAGTCCTGCGGTTCGCCGAACCCGTTTTCATACAGGAAGCCGAGCAGGCCGAGCGCCCTGGCGTTTCCACGCTGCGCCAAAGGCAACAGTTCCCGGGCAGCGCGAATGTAATCGCCACGTGAATAGGCCGCAGTGCCGCGCGTCAGCGCGTCGGCATGCACAATCGACGTTGCACCGATGCCGATCGACACCACGAGCGGCAGAGCCGACAGGCGGCGCTGCAAGCTCGCAACCCTACCGCGGCAGCGCGCGACGAGGAGACGTGGAATCAGCATTGCGGCGTTAATGGACACTGGTGGTCTTTGCCTGATTTGTCGCGGTCGTGGCGATGCCTCCGCGCAGTTTCGATCGAAGCTCCTCGGCGACGATATGCGCGTCCGAGCCATTCCGGATGATCTGCGGCCGGATGAAGATGATCAATTCGGTGCGCGCCGTGGAATTGTCCTGATGCCCGAATGCGTCGCCGAGACCGGGAATCTGATCCAGCAGCGGAAGTCCGTTGCGATTGCCGTTTTGCTGCTCGCTGATCAAGCCGGCCAGCAGCACCGTTTGACCGGTCGCCACCGAGATCGAACTCTTGACCTTGCGTTCCGATACCGTCGGCGTCAGGCTCGTCGCGGCGGTGGTGGTCGACGAGACGTTGCTGATTTCCTGCTCGATGTCGAGCCGGACATCGCCGTTGACGCTGATGCGCGGGGACACCCGCAAGATAATGCCGGTGTTGCGATAGTCGATGGTATTGACGACCGTGTTGCTCGTTGACAGCACCGTGGCGCTCCCGGTCGATACCGGCACGGCGTCGCCGACCTGCAGCGTGGCTACCTGGTTGTTGATGACGACGAGAGATGGATTGGACAGCACCTTGACCGACGTGACCGTGTGCAGCGCGTCGAGAATGACACTCGGCTGTGTCACGGAGCCGACCAGGAAGTTGAAACCAGGAAATGCTTGATTGATGAATGTTCCCGCGACGGACGCAATTCCCGAGGTCGGATCGGTAGTGGTGGCCGGCGCCGCTGTCGCCTGCGTGCTCATGATGGATCCGAGATGGCGGCTCGTCAGGTAGGCCTGAACGCCGTAGCTCAGGTCGTTATTGAGCGTTACCTCGGCAATCGTTGCATCAATCGCAACCTGAAGCTGCGGTTGATCGAGTTGCAGGAGGGTGGCCTCGATGATCCGATAGTTCGCCTGGTCTGCATAGATCAGCAGCACATTGTTGACGGCATCCGGCGTGATCCGCACGTCCTGCAGCAGGGGCTGGCCGTTGCCGGAGTTCGAACCGCGCCCGCTGTCGAGTGCGCCGGTTCCGCCCCCGTTCGCACCGGCTTTGCCACCGCTCATGCCCGCCGCTTGCGTGCCGAAGCCCGTCGTGGAACCCGATCCGGATCCTAAGCCGCCAGGGGAGCCGAAGCCGTTCGTAGTCGATGACGCATTACCATTCGCCGACAAGCGGTCGGCGCTGGACGTTGCCGAACTGCCGGATCCCGGTGCGAGCTGGTTGTCGGGGCTGTCCAGCAGGCCGGAGGATGAGCCGCCGATGAACATGTCGGTAAGCACCTTGGCGATCTGGCGGGCCTCGCCGTATTTCACCCGGTAGACGTGAACGCTGGTTCTTTCGGTGTCGGCACGATCAAGACGCTTGATCCAGGTTGCCGCGGTGCGCAGCATCTCGGGTCTCTTGCTGACCACCATGATGGCGTTGAGACGGACGACCGGCTGAAACTTGATGACGTTCTGGCTGAGGCCGTTTTCGCCGGAATCGACGATTTTTTCCAGCTCGGCGATAATCGGGGCCGGCGGGCCGCTCGAAAGCGGGAAAATTCCGACCGATTGACCGCGCATCCAGTCGACATCGAAGCTGACCGCGGTGTCAACGGCAGCGCGGCGTTCGGCGCCGCTGCCCTGAATCAGCAGAAGGTTTCGCGAAACATCCGCGCGAACCGAGCCCGCTTTGGTGGCAAAGCTGTCCATCAGCTTCAACAGCGTTTGCGCCGACACGTATTGCAACGGCACCACGGATACGCCGAAGCCGGGTTCGGGACTGGCGCCCGCCGCATCCACACGCCCCGCGCCGACCGCGTCGCCGAGCGGTGTCAGGCGATAGCCTGCGGTGTCTCGGATCAGCACAACGCCGCTCAATCGCAAGGCACTTTCCAGCACGAAGATGATGTCGGATTTGGCGACCGGCCGGACCGAGACCAGGCTGACGGTTCCTTGCACCCGCGGATCGATCGTGTAGCCGACGCCGAGGATATCGCCGAGCACGACCTTAGCGACGGTAGCGACCGGCGCGTTCTCAAAATTGAGATCGAAGCTGTTGCCGCTGGACGTCGGTTGCGGTCGCTCATCGGAAATGGCAGTTACTTCAGTACCCTGGTACATGATCGGGCGGCTGCTGCCGTCGCTCTGTCCGGATGCCGTCGTGGCGGCATTCACCGGCTGCTGCTGACGCGGCAGGAGGTCCAGCGAACGCACCTTGTCCATCACGTCGAGCTGGGCGCCATCGGTCGAGCCGTTGGTTGCCGAGTTACACGAGGCCAACAGGGCCATCGACATTACTATAAAGGCAGCGCAAGCGCTGCGGCCGATCGCTGGGTACCGGCCCAGCTTGCCGTCGCGTACCATAATCCCCGCCATTCCGACTGTAGGTTTCGGCTCGCAGATCGTTCGTGACGATCCGTTCACACGGCGGGGATACTTAGCGGTGGTTCATGACAGAAATAATTGTTGGCGCTGGTCAACGGTCAATCATTTCATTGCGTTGATTTCAGAACACACCGCCATGCCGTTGTCGGTGGATATCGTTGTTGAATTTGTTTTGAGCAGCTTGAGCGTCGCGCGCTTCGTACAGGTGTCATACTTCGGATCGATAAGTGCGGTCGACGGCTGGCGACGAAACGCGTTGCGCCGATCGACCATAAAAAAACGCGCGAGCGGAAAGACGAATGGCCAGCGACTTGTCCTTGCAGTTCGTGGAATATCTGCGTCAAGGCAAGCACTTGACGAGTGTGGACGGACGCGATGGTGCCGTAGGGCAGGTCGTATCCGATCGCCGTCGTGCCAATCTGTGGGAGCTTACTGATTTATCGGCCGCCGAGTTCGCAGATGAAGCAGCCCGTTTCTATGGTCTCGAGCGCGTCACGCTGCAGGATATGATGTCGGCGGCGCCGCTGGTGGCGTCATTCTCGCAACGCTTTCTGCGCGAGATGCTGGTTTTCCCCTATCAATCCAACGGCCGCGCCATGGTCGCGGTTGCGGATCCGACCGATGTCGCGGTGCAGCGCGCCGTGCAAATCGTATTGGGCGCCGGCGTCGTGATCAGGATCGCGACATCGGAGGATCTTGCGGTTGTTCTGAACCAGCGTCTGGGCGAAGACGACGTCGATCCGGCCGCGGAGCTGGCGGCGCAGCCGCGGGAAGACGACATCGAGAGCCTGCGGGATCTTGCCAGTGGCGCACCGGTGGTACGTGCAGTCAACGATCTGCTTGAAAAAGCAGTGGAATTGCGCGCAAGCGACATTCACATCGAGCCGTTCCCCGCCGGGCTTGTGGTCCGCATGCGCATCGACGGCCTGCTGCGGCCGGTGGTGGCGCCGGCCGGTGTGTTGCCGCGGGCCTTGATTTCGCGCATCAAGATCGTCGCCAACCTCAACATCGCGGAGCGCCGTTTGCCACAGGACGGCGCCGCACGGTTGCGGGCAGGGCGCGCCGACGTCGACATCCGCGTCGCGATCATGCCAACGCAGCACGGCGAATCCGCCGTTATCCGCATCCTGCCGAAGGATCGCGGGCTACTTGTTGTCGAAAAGCTGGGATTTTCGTCGTCCGACGATGCCACGCTGCGGCGTTTGCTGAAGCTGCCTCACGGCATGATCGTCATCACCGGCCCGACCGGCAGCGGCAAGACCACGACACTTGCGACCATACTGTCGATCCTGAATGAACCGGTCCGAAAAATCCTGACGATCGAGGATCCGGTCGAATACGAAATCCCTGGCGTCAATCAATCGCAGGTCAAGCCGGCGATCGGGCTGACATTCGCGGCCGCGCTGCGGTCGTTCGTGCGTCAGGATCCCGACGTCATCATGATCGGTGAAGTGCGTGATTCCGAGACAGCGCATGTGGCTGTCCATGCCGCACTCACAGGTCATCTGGTGCTGACCACGTTACATACAGAAACCGCGGCGGCGGCGGTGCCCCGTCTGCTCGATCTCGGCGTCGAAGGTTACCTGCTGCGATCGGTGCTGCGCGCCGTGATCGCCCAGCGGCTGGTTCGCCAACTGTGCGAGCGCTGCAAATCACCGCGGGCGCTCAACGATGCCGATTTTGCCGAAGATCCCCGGCTCGCGGCGCTAGGATTCCGGACCGGAGAAGTGATTCAGGAGCCGTGCGGCTGCGAACGCTGCGGCGGCACGGGCTATCGTGGCCGGCTCGGCGTCTTCGAGCTTCTGGAACTGACCAACGGTATCCGCGATCTGATCTCGGACAAGACGGACGGGCTGAAGATCGACGAGATGGCGATCCACGGTGGAATGACGACGATGCTCAATGACGGCATCGCGAAATGCCGCGCGGGTCTCACTTCGCCAGCCGAAATTCTCCGTGTCACAACCGTGCGGTGAACGCGTGCCGACTTTTCGCTACCGAGCCCTGACGCAGAACGGCGAGATCGTGAACGGCACGCTCTCGGCGCCGACATCAGCCGAAGTCGCGCGCCGGATCGAATATTTGCGGCTTTTACCGATCGAGACCGTCGAAGACAAGCGCGCCGCTTCCAGTTCCGGCGGCTTCGGTCTGTTCGGCCGGCCGAGCGCCGCCGAAATTACGACCTTCACCAGGGATATGGCGCTGCTGCTGAAGGCGGGCGCACGTCTCGACGACGCGCTCGAACTGCTGGCGACCGACGCCGACGTCGGACGGATGCGTCCGGTGGTCGGCAAGCTCCGCGCGGCGCTTCTCAGCGGCGAGAGCCTGGCGGATGCGGTGGCGGATCATCCGACGCTGTTTCCCCCGATGTATGGCGCGCTGGTGCGCGTCGGCGAGGTATCGGGCACGCTCGATCAGGTTCTCGACATGCTGGGGGCAGAACGGGCGCGGTCCGAACTGATGCGCCGCAAGCTGACGGACGCGATGCAATACCCAGCCTTTGTGCTGGTCGCAGCCGCCGGGGTCATGCTGTTCTTCATCTTGTTCGTGCTGCCGCAGTTTTCGACGGTGCTGCAGGACTTCGGCGCCAAGTCGGATACGACGCTCGGTGCGTTCATCAAGCTGTCGGACTTTCTGCGGGCGAATGCCACCGCCGCAATGCTTGCGGCTGCGGCGGCGGTGGCGGGGGTCTGGTGGCTGCTGCGCCGGCCCGGCACAGGCGCGGCAATCATGACCGCAGTCTCACACGTGCCCGGTATCGGCGGGATCTTCCAGTTTTACCGCACCAGTCTGTTTTGCCGCAACCTCGGCGTGCTACTCGGGAGCGGTGTCAACCTCACGGCCACCTTGCGCATCCTGGTTGACATCATGGCGGTGACCGGAAACGAAGCAACCTGGACTGCGGCCGCCGATCGCGTTCGTCATGGAGGCAAGCTGTCCGATGCCCTGTCCGGGGCAACGAGCCTGCCGCCGATGGCGGTTCGCATGCTGCGTCTGGGTGAGGAAACCGGGCAACTGCCGGCCTTGGCCGGCCGGGTTGCCGATTTCTATGAAGCAAAATTGCAGCGCAGCCTTGATCGCGTGGTGGGCATCGTCGGGCCGCTTGCCATCGTCGCCATCAGCACGGTTGTCGGCGGGCTGATCGTGTCGGTCATGACCGCGCTGCTGTCGGTCACGCAACTCGTCGGCTAGATCAAAGGTTGGTTCATTATGATATCGCTCAAGAGCGTCGGCGGAATTTTCGTCAGGCGATCAGAAGACCGGTCTGTCCGGCGCAAGTGCGAGCCTGATGCGGGCCAGCAGGGCTTCACGCTGGTTGAGATGCTGGTGGTGATCACCATCATCGGCCTCATCATGGGCCTGATCGGTCCGCGCGTTCTCAACTATCTCAGCGAATCCAAGGTCAAGGCGGCCAAAATTCAGCTGCAGAGCTTTGCGAGCGCGCTCGACCTGTTCTATCTCGACGCCGGCCGGTTTCCCTCCACGGCAGAAGGACTGACGGCCCTGGTCCGCCAAACGCCGGGCGTTGCCGCCTGGAACGGACCCTATCTGAAGGGCGGCAACGTTCCCAACGATCCGTGGAACAACAGCTACGTGTATCGTTCGCCCGGAGAGCGCGGCCCGTACGACATCATGTCCTACGGATCCGACGGTCAGGAAGGCGGCAGCGGGGTTGCCGCCGACATTTCGCTCGAAAACAACACCGCGAAAAATGAGTGACGTCGCCGAGCGCGGTTTTACTCTGCTCGAGATCGTGTGCGTGCTGGCCATCATCGCGCTGCTGGCGGCCGTGCTGTTGCCGTTCATTCCGCAGCAGACGTCGCGATCGCGGCTGCAGGCCTATGCGCTGCAGGCCGCGACGCTGCTGAAAGCGGATCGTAATGCGGCGATCCGCGACCGGACCAATGTTGCCACCGTGGTCGATGCGCAGGCGCGCGCTATTCGTTCCGGGGCGTCGCGGGCCGTGATCCGGATTCCCGACGATGTGCGTTTCGATGCGTTGCTGCCGCAAACCTGCCGGCAGCGGACAGCATTGTCGACCATCGATTTTTTCGCCAACGGTACCTCATGCGGGGGCACCATCGCGCTGACTCGCTTTGATGCAGGCTTTGAAATTCGTGTCAACTGGCTGACAGGAAGGATCGAGATTGTTCCCCGGGACACCAGCATCAACTGATCGCGACGCCGGTTTCACGATCATCGAAGTGCTGATCGCGCTTGCAATCGTCGCTGTCTCGATCGTCGCGATCGGTTCGCTGATGGCGACCAATGTGCGCGGGGTGCGGTCGCTGGAGCAGCATGTCGCCCTGACGCAGACGGCACGCACCGTCATGACCGCCGGCCTTCCGCCGCGAGCCGAGCTTCGTCCCGGCACCTTGTCCGGGCAGACCGACAACTATCGCTGGACCGTAGAAGTCATGCCGCTTGGCGGCGACTGGACGGTGCCGAACGCCGACATTCCGTGGGTCCCCGAACTCGTGAGGGTGCGCGTCAAATCTCCCTCCGGCGCGTTGTCCGACATTCGCACCGTTCGCCTGATGCAGAAGCCCTCCAAATGATTGGCACGATGACTCAGCGGCGCGCGGGCGAACGTGGCTTCACGTTGATCGAGGCCATTGTCGCGCTGGCGTTGATGGGGCTGGTGCTCTCGGCGCTCGCGAGCATCACTGCGCAGTGGCTCCCGAACTGGAATCGCGGTCTCGGCCGTATCCAGCGCAGCGAGGTGATCGGCATCGCGCTGCAGCGGATCGGGGCCGATCTCGCCGCGGCCGAATATGTTCCAGCCAATCGCGATTCGCGCCGTCCCCTGTTCGAGGGATCGGAGCTATCGGTAATGTTCGTCCGCACGGCGCTGGGCCCCAACGCCGGCGCTGGACTTGACGTCGTGCACCTGGGCGAGACGACCGAGCGCCGCGAATTCGTGACGGTACGTTCGCGGACGCGATTCACGCCGCTGCCTTCCGCTTCGTCGCTGTCGGAAGAATTGCATTTCGGCGATCCGGTGGTGCTGCTGCGCGCGCCGTTTCGGCTGTCGTTCGCCTATGCCGGTCCGGATCGGGTCTGGAAAAACACGTGGCGGGGGGCCGACAAGCTGCCAGCCATGATCAGGCTGACAATTCGTGATGCGAGTACCGAGCGCGTCCTGTCGATCTCGACAATAACGCCGGTTCACGTCCAGGCGCCGAGCGCCTGCGCGCGGCCTGACGGTGGTTGCGACGACAAGGACAAGCAGGACGTTCCACCCGATGCAGCGGCAGCTCCGCAAGCCGGAATTGCGGGGCAGGGAGGGACGCTATGACAAGGGACCGCGCCGACGCGCCAGCTGCGGAGCGAGGCTTCGTGATCGTTGCCGTGCTCTGGATTATCATGGCCTTGTCGGCGCTGGCGGTGATCTTTTCGCTGTATCTGTCTGCCTCGGCGCAGGCGCTGGCGCTCAACGATACCGCGCTGCAGACCGAAGCGCTGGTGTCCGCGAGCCTCGAACTCACTGCCTATCAGCTGACGCTGGCGGGCGACAAGGCGCGACCCTCGCGCGGATCGTTTCACTTCCGGATGGACGATGCCGACGTTCTCGTCATCTTCACCTCCGAAGCTGCCCGCATCGATCTCAATTTCGCTCCCAAGGAAGTCTTGGCCGGTCTGTTCGCAGGGCTGGGCGCTACTCGAGCCGCCGCCACGGAAGACGCAGACCGGATCGTCGGATGGCGCACCCGTCCTGTGCCCGGTGGCACCAATGACGAGGAAGCGCTCTACGCCGCGGCGGGGCTGAAATATGGGCCGCGGCAGTCGCTGTTTACGAATGTGAATGAACTCGCGCTCGTGGCTGGCCTGCCTCCAGCGTTGGTGGATCGCGCGCTGCCGTTCGTGACGGTGTTCAACGGATCGGCTGGCGTCGATGCCACGATCGCGGCCCCCGAGGTGATCGCTGCATTGCCCGGCAAGCCGTCGGACAATCCCGGCGGCGGGTCCGGCGAGCGATTTGCGCTGTCGAGCGATGCGTCTAGCGACGCATCCGCTCCGGCGTCCGACGGCGCGATGAAGGCAAAGAGCTCGTCCTACCGGATCGAGGCCACGATCAATTTCAGCAACGGCCGCCGTACCGCGTCGGAAGTGGCGATCGCGCTCGGCGACAAGGCTGAACCATACCGCGTGCTGTCCTGGCAGGATGACGTGGAGCCCAGCCGCAGCGTGCGGAAACGCAGGGGCGTATGATGGGCATGATTTCCGAGTTCCAGCAGCTGTTCGGCGAATGGATTGCGGCCGTGACCGGCGCCGCCGATGCGGCTGCTGGCCAATTCATCCGCTCGCGGCGGATACTGCTCGAGGAAGGTGACGACGACGTGTTCACGGCCAGGACAATCGCGGCGAAAAAGGCCCCGGCGCTGCCCGACCTGGTCTTTCGCCTCGATAGCGGTAGGCCGCAGCCGCCGTTGCCGGCGGACTGGAAGGCGGCGTTTCGCGGCAGCCGTGTCGAAGCGCAGGTGCAATCCGGTCATGTCATGACGTGCCTGCTCGACTTCCCGAGCAAGGCCGGTGATTTTCTTGACGGCATGGTCAGGACGCAGATCGATCGTCTGACGCCCTGGACCGCCAATGACGCGGTATTCGGCTGGAGCCCGCCGACGCCCGCGGCGAACGACCGGATCGACGTGATCTTCGCCGCGACATCCAAGCTGAAGGTGCAGCCTCTGCTCCAGTACGCGCAAGCGCTGGATGTGGCCTCTGTTGCCATATATGCCACGGCTTCGCTGGGTGACGGAGCATCCGCCCGGATCAAGCTGCTCGACCAGCCGTGGCGAAGCGCAATCGGGACGACGAGGATACCGCTTCTTCTGCGTGCCATTCTGCTCTCCGCCGGCGTTGCCGCTGCGGCGTCGCTGTTGATCTCTACCTATCTCGGGAGTTCCCTCCAGTCGCAACAGGGCGAGTTGCAGCGGCAGCTTTCGCAGCGCCGCGCCGCGTTGCGCCTCGATCCGAATTCCACCGGATCGGGTCTTGGCCTGCTGGCGAAGCGCAAGCAGGCGACCCCATCCAGCGTCGTGGTGCTGGAGGCCATCTCCCGCGTGTTGCCCGACAGCACTTATGTAACGGAGCTGCGGATCGACGGCGACAAGGTCCAGGTCGTAGGCATGACGCAGGATGCGCCATCCCTCATCAGCCTGATGGAGCAGTCCCCGCAATTCACCCGCGCCACCTTCTTCGCGCCGACCACGCGCGCGGCGAACGAGCCGGGCGAGCGTTTCCATATCGAAGCCCATATCACAGCCTATTTTGGATCCGGCACGTGAGCGCCTACGCTGCATCGAGAAAAGCCATCACCACGTCGCCCATGGTGGCGACAGCGGTCTACGTCGGTCTGGTGAGTGCGCTGCTGTTCGTCACGGTGACGTCGATCGCTGGTGTCCTCGACCAGCGCAGCCAGGTGGCGGCGTCGTCGGCCATGCTGGAGCTGCTTGAGGGGCGCAGACCCGCCGCCGCTGGCGGCTCGTCCGGTAACGTGACGATGCCGGCGGGCTCGGCCTATCTCGAGGGTGCGACCGTGACCGTCGCGGGCGCAACGCTGCTGCAGCGCGTGTCCGAAGCGGTCGCGAAATTCGGCGGCAACGTGCTGTCGACCCAGCTCGATCTGCAAGGCACGCCGTCAAAGACCGGGTTTCTGAGCATGATTGCCAGCTGCGAGATCGAGCAGCCTCAATTGCAGCAATTACTCTACGACCTTGAAGCCGGGATGCCTTTCCTGTTCATCGATCAACTCGTGGTCCAGACTCCGACCGCTGCGTCCGGCCCGGGAAGCGGGAAGTTGCGAATCCTGCTGACGGTGTCGGGGCAATGGCGAGGTGCCAAATGAGGCGCGGCTTCACGATCGGTCTCACTTTTCTGGCGTTGTCGGTCCATGACGTCGCGTCGGCCGCCGCTGTGTCCAGCGATGCGCTGGATGCCGACCTCGGCGACGAGGCACGGCCCAACAGGCCGCCGGCAGTATCTTCCACTCCGGCCGAGCCGGTTACGGCCGTGCGCGTCGTCGCGCCGCCGGGCTCGCCGGCGCGGACGCCAAGCGCCAACCCACTATGGGCCGTGCCGCTCAGTCAATTCTCGGTCACGCGCGACCGTCCAATTTTTTCGCCCTCCCGCCGTCCGCCGCCAGCTGCGATCGCCGCCGAACCAGTGGTTGCCAAGTCGCCGCCGCGAAAAATCGAGCCTCCCCAGCTTTCTCTGGTCGGCACCATCGCCAGCGACGACGAAGGTTTCGGGATTTTCCTTGACCAGTCGACGAAAGCCGCGCTGCGGCTGAAACTCGGCGAGAATCATCAGGGCTGGAAACTACGCGCGATCCGGGGCGGTGAGGTGACCATGGAGAAGGGTGAACACGAAGCTGTGCTGGCATTGCCGCAGCCGGGCGGCGGCCAGCCGACCAGCGAGGTCCATCCGCTGCCAGTGAGCGCGATCGAGAGGCCGGTGGCTTCGCGGCGATGATCTGTCCTTTCGTTGATCCGGCGCGAGTGTTAGAGCGCGCCGAGGAATTGCTGCGAGACGAATGTCAGTAGCAGGCCGATGGCCAGAAAGGGTCCGAACGGCAAGGATGTCTGCCGTGTCATGTCTCGCCCGGCCAGTTGCAAGCCGCCGGCTGCGACGAGCGCCGTCAGCGTGGCGATCAGCAACAGCGTAGGCATCCCGGCGACACCGATCCACAGTCCCGCAGCGGCAAGGAACTTGACGTCCCCGAGGCCAAGACCCTGAATTTTTCGTAGCACGAAATACAATCGTCGCAGCAGCCAGAAGATTAGTCCGATGGCTGCGCCTTCACATGCGGCTTCGATGCCGGCCGCGCTGCCGCCGGCAATGACGGCTTTCACCAGTCCGAGGCCGGCGATGGACAGGTTCAAGCCGTCCGGAATGATGCCGCGACGAATATCGATCAGCGCCAGTGCGCGGCATAGCAGGCAAAGCGCCGCGAAGAACCCCAAAAGACGCAGCGTTTCGGTGTCTATGATCATGCGAGCCTTGCCAGAGAACGACGAATGAGTCGGTACGAGACGGCCGGAGCTACGACCATATCGGCCTTATGACAAGGAATACGCACGGTCCTTGAAGAAACTATTTTTGTCGCGAACAGGCAACGCAAATTGCTGCGCAATTTTTTTTCGGCCGATTTATTTCCGCAGCAAATCGTTTTTATTCCATGAAAAGCGCGACGCGAAACGATCCCGTCACAAAACGGCAAACAGAATTTACAATATTGCACGCCGGTAGCTGCCATGTTTTGCGACGGTCGCGGGTTTGTCGTCGCCGGGAATTTTTGTGACGATGATCCATGTGAGAGTAGCGGTGTGTCTTGCGATGCTGGGACTTGGCATGCGCACGGCGAGCGCCGCACCGCTTGATGTCGCGGCGGAGGATTATCGGCCTTACATGATTGACGGCATCGGCCAGGCACTGGCGGGTGCCCGTGAATTGCGTGAGCGCGCCGCTGCCGGGGATTTGAAGGGCGCGAAGAAGGCCTGGATTTCCGCCCGCTCCGGATGGGAGCGTTCGGAAGTGTTCACGGCGGGCTTTGTTCCCGAACTCGACGCCCAGATCGATGCGTGGCCGAATGCCGACAGCGGCTTCCATGCCATCGAGGCTGAGCTGTTTGGCGCCGGTCTTACTGATGTCGATGGCGATGCCAAAGCGCTTGTCGGGCATCTGGACAGCCTTCACGACAGGCTTCGCGACATACCGCTCACGCCGCAGGGCATCTTGGACGGCACCGTGCGGCTGGCCTATGAGGTCGGCGAGAGTAAAGCTGACGGTGGTGAATCGCGCATCAGCGGCACTTCGCTCGACGACATGCGCAATAACGTCGCCGGCATCGATTTCGCCTACCATACGATTTTCGCGCCCGCGCTCAGGACCGCCGACGCCAGGCTCGCCGGCGCGGTGGATGCAAGGATCGAACAACTCAGGGCGATCGTAGCGGCGCCCGATCTGCAACACGTCGATGTCTCCGCCCTGCGACGCGCCAGCGAGGAACTGGTGATCACGCTGCAGGGGGCGTCCGACAAATTGGGATTGCGGCGCTCGACGCTGGAGGCCGCATCGCAATGATCCTCCGCCGCTCATTCATCGCTGCTCTGGTGCCCGGACTTCTGGTCGCGGGCTTTTACGGGCGCGTCATGGCTTTTCCGGTCGACGGCGATCAGACGACATTGCCCGCAAAAACCGAACTCAACGAAGACGCGCTCGACAAGCCACGCGAAGTATTCCGGTCTGACATCGCCGGCGGCAAGTCGTACTTGGTCAATCTCGGCAATCTGGCCTTCAGTTCGCCCGGAATTCTCGGCGGGGTGGCCCGGCAGGCCGGCTTGAGTTGCGGTACCTGCCATGTCAACGGCGCGGGAAACGCCAAGTTCTTCGTGCCAAAGATGTCGACGCGCCCGGGCAATTTCGACACCACCGGTCCGCTGTTCAATCCGAAGGCGGACAATTTTGTGCTCGATCCCGTGAGGATCCCGAGCCTGCGCGGTGCACGCTATCTTGCGCCCTATGGCCAGGACGGCCGCATGGCGTCGCTGCGGGATTTCGTCCGCAATGTCGTCGTCAATGAGTTTGCCGGGCCCGAACCGGCGCCGGTTATCCTCGACGCGATCGTCGCCTACATCCAGGACATCGACTTCCTGAACAATCCCAGTCTCGGTCCCGGCGGGCGATTGATCGGAAAGATCAGCGAATCGGAGCGTCGCGGCGAGGCGTTGTTCATGAAGCCGTTCCCGCACGATCCGAATCTGAGTTGCGCCGGCTGTCATGTTCCCTCGGGCGCCTTCGTCGATCATCAGCAACATGACGTCGGCTCCGGCGGTCTTTTCAAGACACCGACGCTGCGCAACGCGGATTTCAACGCGCCGTATTTCCACGATGGCCGCTTCGACAGCTATGATCAGGTGGTGGCGCATTTCGATCGCGTATTCGATCTCGGCCTCTCTGCACAGGATCGACAGGATCTCGTGGCCTACCTCACCGCCGTGGGCGACGGTACGCAACCATATGAGCGCGAAGGCGCGGGGGCATCGATGAAGGAAATCAACGATTTCACCACCGTCCTCGCGACGGCGATTCCGGCAGGCGACAAGGATATCGTCGCGCTGGCGGTCGACACCATCGGCAATGAATTGCGAGAATTGACCGAAGATTATCCCGACCGGAAGAACACCAGCGTGTCGGGCGGCGAGCAGCAGCGTGTCTTGGCGCGCACGGCTCTTAAGGAACTCGTTCTCACCTTGCGACGGATCGATATGGCCGTCGCGGACGGCCGGACCACTGACGCGGCGGCGGATTACAGGAATTATCGTTATCTGATGGCCGCCGCGGTGCCCGCGCTGCTGGCCAGCGCCGAACCGTGGTCGTTGTTCAATCCCGCGGTGCATGATTCGCATTACGCGGCGCTACGGCAGGTGATGCAGTCGAGGCATATGTCGCACTGAGGTCCACGAGGCTGTTCGGCTCCGATCGATCAGGACTTGGCGCTATTCTTCTGTTCGGCGCGGTTTCCTCGTGCGAACCGGCGTCCAGACGCATCAAATGCGTCGCTCGAAATGCCGGAGCAGATCACGATCCGATTCAATCTGGATCATGATCTGGAGCGTTGCGGCAGCACAAAGATCGCGTTGCCGCCTGAGAAAATCATGTCGCCGCAAAGAATTGACCGCTGTCGGATCAACGAGGTTCGACCTTGCAGGATCATGCCCGCGTTCGCTGGTCCAATGCCGACGCGCACGTTGCCAGTGTTCACGAGAAAAATGAGCGCCAATGAAAGAGTAGTCCGCTTTACAAAAATTATTTTTCATCGCGCCGGCAAGTTCTTCAGCGAAAGAATTTTGGAGGCTTCTGAATTTATTTCAGCGCATTCACAACATCGATATGCCTGCGTCATGTTGACCCACTAAGTAGTGCTACGCTAATTCAACCTCTGGGGTCGACAATGAAACCGACGTTCAATTTGAAAAGAAGATGGCGGGTCACCACCGCGCTGTGCATCGTGTCCACGATGGCAGTCGGGACCGCGAGCTATGCTGCCACGAACTGGGGCCGAAGCAGCTGGGATTTGCGTTCGCATTCCGACCGCTCCCATGGCGGCAACGGTGAGAACAATAACGGCAACAACAACCATGGTGATGACGGCAAGAACCAGAACACGGCTAAGACCGCTTCGCCGATCAAGCACGTCATTATCCTGATCGGTGAAAACCGCGGCCTGGATCACACCTTCGGTGTCTACAAGCCGAAGGGCAGGGGTGAGACCATCTCCAACCTGCTGTCGAAGGGCATTGTCAACGAAGACGGCACACCGGGCCCGAACTTCGCTCAGGCGCAGCAATACTCGGTCGCCGCGCAGCCGTCCTACTACATCGGCGCTCCGGCTATCGCCAAGTCGCCCTACAGCGCGGCCAACGCGATGCCGCAGCCCAACACCAACGGCACCCCGACCGCGCAGAGCGACACCGGTGCTCCGTTCAATACGATCACCGAAGCGCACGTCGAACAAGACATCAATCCGGCGGACGCCGACATCCTGACGACCGGCGCCAGCGGCTTGCCGACCGGCGTTCAAGACACCCGCGTTCCCGGCGCCGGCACGCTGACGGGACCGTTCCCGCTGCAGGGGCCCCAGCTCACCGACGACGACTACACCGGCGACACCACGCACCGCTTCTACCAGGATTGGCAGCAAGACGATTGCAGCGCCGCCGGCGCGACCAAGAGCAACACTTCAGGCTGTCTGGCAGACCTGTTCCCGTTCGTGATGGCGACCTACTCGTCGGGCAACAAGAGCATGGGCAACTCGATGGGATTCTACAATGCGGAGCAGGAGCAGGCTCCGGTCCTGAAGCAGCTGGCTGATCGCTTCACCTTAGGCGACAACTTCCATCAGTCGTTCCATGGCGGCACCGGCGCCAACCACTTCATGCTTGGCACCGGCGACGCAGCCTTCTGGAGCGATGGCAAGGGCAACCCGATCAAGCCGCCAGCGAACATGATCGCGAACCCGAATCCGGTCTCGGGCACTGTCAATGCGTACACGGCCGACAATAACTTCAGCGCCTGCGCTGACGTGTTCCAGCCCGGCGTCGGGCCGATCGTGAGCTACCTGGAGAACCTGCCTTACGCGGCAGAGCCGAACTGTCAGCCCAACCACTACTACATGCTCGACAACACCAACCCCGGCTACCTGCCGAACGGTGCGCTGTCGGGCGCCGGCAACATCCCGCCATCGCCGGTCAGGACCATCGGCGATGCCCTGATCGAAAAGAACATTAGTTGGGCCTACTACGGTGGCGCGTATAATGATGCCGTGGCGCTATCGAACGTTGCGGTTGCGGCGAATCCGACCAGCCCAAACCTCGGCGCTGCCGCGCTTGCCGATCCGGCTCACGCTCTCGGCGTCGCCTATTGCCAGATCTGCAATCCGTTCCAGTATGCGACCTCGATCATGGCCGACCCGACTGTCCGGACGGCACATATCAAGGATACGGCTGATCTGATCACGGCGATCCAGAAAAACACCCTGCCTTCGGTGTCGTTCGGCAAGCCGGATGGTCTGCTCGATGGTCATCCGCAGTCCTCAAAGGTCGACCTGTTCGAAGCCTACGTGCTCAACGTTCTTGGTGCGCTCGACGCCAATCCGGAGCTGAAGGCGGAGACGGCCGTGTTCGTCACCTGGGACGAAGCCGGCGGTTACTGGGACTCGGGCTTCATCCAGTCGCTCGATTTCTTCGGCGACGGACCGCGCACGCCGATCTTGATCCTCTCGCCGTATTCGACCGGCGGCAAGGTCTATCACAACTACAGCGATCATGTATCGTTGCTGAAGTTCATCGAGCGTAACTGGAACCTGAGGCCGCTCACGAACCGCAGCCGCGACAACTTCCCCAACCCGACGTTCTCGAAGAACGCTCCGTACGTGCCGACCAACAGCCCGGCGCTTGCTGATCTGTTCGACGCGTTCGACTTCAGCCACGCGGTCACTCAGCCCTACACCGAGTGATCCACGGGCGATCGGGACGCCTCGTGATTTAACCTAACCGAAGTGGCGACGATCGGGCTTGATGGCCCGGTCGTTGTCGCCTTTAGTCCGACGGCCCTCATGGCGGGTTTCCCTTTTCGGGTGTTGATGATGGGCAAAGGCCCCCTGATTGTTTTGCCATCCAACCGGCCGTGGTTGAGTGTGCTTGCTCTCGCCGCCTTTTTGTTCTGCGGCTGCGGTGCGGCGCCCGCGCAGCAGTTTTCCGCCGATCTTGCCATCGCGCGGGACGGTGGTGCAGCGGCGCCCGCAGGCAAGGTGCACGTTTTCAGTGAAAAGGTGCGAATTGAAACGCCGGAATTCGCCGGCGGCTTTTTCCTGATCGACGGAGCGAAGCCAGCCGCTTTTTTTGTGCGGCCGGCCGCTGGGATATTTATGGACGCCCGTCAATCGAGCCGCCTCACCCGGATATTGGTGCAGGTCGATCCGGGCGATCCATGCCGGCAGTGGCAGGCTATGGCGAGCGTGGCTGGCGTCGCGGATCAGGGTGACTGGCGTTGCGAGCGCGTTGGGGAGGAGACGATCGAGGGGCACCGCGCCGTCGCCTACCGGGCCGTTTCAGCTTCCGGCCAGGAAATCTTCGGCTGGATCGACCCGGTGCACAAATTTCCGCTGCGGATCAAGACCGAGGACGGGGCGGTGATTACCGCCCAGAACGTTCGGGACGAGCCGCAACCCGCGCAATGGTTCGAGATTCCCCCAGGTCTCCGGAAATTCGATCCTCAGGCACTCATCCATCAAATCAAGCAAAGCGACGTGTGGGTCGCCCATGAAAACGATTCGCAGAGTCCACATCCCTAGCTTCCAACGTCCTCATCAAAAATGTCCCCGTCGCGGTCAACGCGTCTCCGGCCGCCGGCGCGCCGTCCTTCCGCAATACCTTGAGCGCGAGCGACCGCAATACGCCTGCGCGCTTATGACCGCGCTACTGCCGAACGCGTCAGTGTTGCCGGGGCGCGGCGACGGTAGTGAAAGACTTGGTTATCTCGCGCCACCGGATCGCAATCGAATCAACCGGGGATAAAAAATGAAATGGGTTTTCAGCGAAATGCGACCTGCTGACTTCAATCCGACACAGGCCCGTCATTTGCCGCTGTTTATAAACCGTCGCGTTAACCCATCTTTTTTAGAGGAACATGATGAGAAAGAATCTGCTTTCCACTGTTGCGCTGTTTGCCGTCGCGGCGGCTGTTGCCGGGAGCGGTCCGGTTGCCGCTGATGATTCACATGGCAACGGCCCGGACTTCGGTCAGCACGGCAACGACGGCCATGACGGTCGCCCGCAGAACGAGGCGCGAACCGCGACCCCGATCAAGCATCTCGTGGTCATTTTCAACGAGAACCGCTCGTTTGATCATTACTTCGCCACCTACCCGAAGGCGACCAACCCGTCGGGCGAGCCGGTCTTCAAGGCGGACCGGAATACGCCGAACGTGAACAACCTCGCCGCGAATGCATATCTTCTGCTCAGCAATAACCCCAACTCCACCAACCCCCTCAACGGCACCAACGCCGTCAATCCGTTCCGCCTCGATCGCACGCAGGCGAACACGGCTTCTCAGAACCATTCCTATACGCCCGAGCAACAGGCCTATGACAACGGCAAGGCCGACCTCTTCCCGAAATATACGGGCAGGGGCACGTCGGGCGGCGCCGGCGCCTTTGGCACTCCCGGCCAGGTCATGGGCTATTTCGACGGCAACACGGTCACCGGCTTGTGGAATTATGCTCAGCACTTTGCGATGAGCGACAATGCCTATACCGACAGCTACGGTCCGTCGACCCCTGGCGCGATCAACGTGATCTCCGGCCAGACCAACGGCGTGAAGAACATCGTCGGCAATTCCTCGTCCATCAACGACGGTCAGGGCGGCCTGACGCTGATCGGTGACACCGATCCCGGTTACGACGTCTGCTCGAGCACCACGAGCGCGGCGATCCTGACAGGCAAGAACATCGGCGATCTGCTCAACGATGCGAACCTCACCTGGGGCTCGTTCATGGGCGGCTTCAATCTGCAGGCCACCAACACGAACGGCACCACCGGCTGCAAGCGCAGCACCAACAGCACCGTCGTCGGCGGCAACGTCACCGATTACGTTCCGCACCACGCCTGGTTCCAGTACTACGTGTCGACCGCCAACCCGACGCATGCCCGGCCGAAGTCGGTCGCGGCTGTCGGTTACACCAAGCAGAACGGCCAGGTCGATCCCGCCAACCACGGTTATGATCTGCAGGACTTCTACGATGCGGTGAAGGCCGGCAACTACCCGGCGGTCTCGTACATCAAAATGTCGGCTTACCAGGATGGTCACGCAGGTAATTCCGATCCGCTCGATGAGCAGGCCGGAAACCTCGAATTGATCAACTTCCTGCAGCAGCAGCCTGACTGGAAGGACACGGCCGTGATCATCACCTACGACGACTCCGACGGCTGGTACGACCACGCCTACGCCGCGCCCACGACCGCGTCGTTCGATCCCACTGCCGACCAGGTCAATGGCCCCGGCCAGTGCGGTACCGGCACACAGCCCAATGGCTTGAACGGCAAGCCGGTTAACGGCCGCTGCGGTCCCGGCACGCGCATCCCGTTCATCGTGATCTCGCCCTTCGCGAAGCAGAACTACGTCAGCCACGAGCGCATCTCGCAGGCCTCCGTCGTGCGCTTCATCGAAGACAACTGGCTCGACGGTCGTCGTCTTGGCGGCGGTTCGGTGGACGCCACGGCAGGTTCGATCAAGGACATGTTCGACTTCGGGCATGGCTACCGGAACGCCGAGCTCTTCCTCGATCCGTCAACCGGCACCGAGATGCCGGACCACGGCCACGGTCACTGATCGCGGCACGATGCAGCACCGCCGCATAATGTGGCTCCTCGGCGCCGGCCTCAGTTTGGCCGGTGCCGTCTTCGCGGCCGAACCGCAAGGTTCGGCCGGCGCTAATCCACATCCAATCCACCTCGTCCGTCCGCCGGTCGCGCCCTTGTCGGCGATGGCGCAGCTCGGCCGGCAGATCTTTTACGACACCAGCTTGTCGTCCTCAGGCAAGCTGGCTTGCGCGTCGTGCCACAGCCCGCAGCACGCCTACGGTCCACCGACCGACGGCCAGGTCATGCTCGGCGGCCCGTCGCTGTCGCGCCAAGGCGCCCGTGCCGTTCCGTCTTTGACCTATCTGGAGCGGCAGCCGAGCTTCAGCATCGGCCCCGACGATCCGGAGGCCGAGACCGTGGACCTGGCGCAGATGGCCGCGCTCGGCCAGCAGTCCACACGCGCGCAAAAGACCGCTACGCAGACTTCGCAGAGCGCCGCGAACATCGTTCCGCAGGGCGGCATGTTCTGGGACGGCCGTGTAGACACATTGCAGATGCAGGCGGCCGCCCCTTTGCTCGACCCGCGCGAGATGGACGGTGGCGGCATCGAAAGAGCGGTCGAGAAACTGCGTCACGCGCCGTATGCCGAGAGCTTCACGGGGCTGTTCGGCGAGAACATTTTCCAAAACCCGCAGATGCTGCTGTCCGAGGCGATGTTCGCCGTCGCACGCTATCAGATCGAGGAGCCGGACTTTCACCCCTACACGAGCAAGTTCGATTATTGGCTGGAGGGCAAGGCCCGCCTCACCGACAGCGAAATGCGCGGCTATCGTTTGTTCAATGACCCGGAGAAAGCCAATTGCGGCGGCTGCCATATTTCGCAGCCGAGTCTCGATGGATTGCCGCCGCTCTTTACCGATCATCAGTATGAAGCGCTGGGTGCGCCGCGCAATGCAGCACTCTCGGACAACAAGGACATCAAGTATTTCGATCTCGGGGTTTGCGGACCCATTCGCACCGACATCGCCGACCAGACGCAATATTGCGGCATGTTCCTGACGCCGACCTTGCGTAACACCGCCAGGCGCCACGCGTTCTTCCACAACGGGGTATTCCAGACGCTGCAGCAGGTGCTCGATTTCTACAATTTCCGCGACACCAACCCGGAGAAGATCTATCCGCGTGCGGCGGACGGGACGGTTCAGAAATTCAATGACATTCCGGTGCAGTATCAGGCTTATGTCGATGTGAGCGATCCGCCCTTCAACCGGCATCTCGGTGAAACGCCAGCAATGACAGCACAGGACGAAGCCGACATCATTGCATTCCTGAAGACCCTGAACGACGGATACAAGCCGGTGAAGTGAAACACGACGGCGCTGCCCGGCAGTGCGCGACGCTCGTGCGCAACGGCTCGCTCGCTCCGATCTTGGGGCCTCCAAATGACTGGAGGCGGACAGGGTGCACAGCGAAAGCCCGCGGTCTTAGCGGCCTGTGCTCGCCCGGTTCATAAGGTTGTGTCTGCGCGCAAGCCAGTAGTGAGGCCGCCGAAGGAATTCGCAAAGTCGCAGTTGAATGTTGGCTGCGGCCATTGCTAACACGGCGCGACTGCCTCGATGATGCATTCAACGTTTGCTGAAAGTTTGAGCCATCGCCTGAGGCTGGCCGATGTCCGTTGCTGGCGCGAAGCGGATATTCGCAAACTATCGACGTCGGTTAAGGGCACAATAGCGGAAGAGTCCTCGCCTGCACATCACGCATAGCGGCGACGAGCTGCTGCTGGGCGACATACGCAGGCTGTGGAAGCACCCACTGATCCTGAACCGGCCCGGTCGTCCGCGCGACCAGATCGGCGCTGACATGGCTTCGGGGTTGGCCGATCTGGAAGCCTACGGCCAGATGGTCCTTGCCAACCCGGATTTCGTCGCACGGTTGAAGACCAGTACGCCGATGAACGAAGCGGATCGCGCCACCTTCTTTGGCGGCGCCGCGCAGGGCTATACCGACTATCCCGCGCTTGAGGCGGCCGCGGCCGCGTAAGGCGCGCGGCTATGTCCATCATCGCTCCGGTCCATCGGACAAATCATGGTCGCCATTTCCGGGCCAAGCTGATCGACCCCTTCATTGGGCTCGGTCATGCGTGGATGAGCTAGATTGGCTGCAGCTTTCCGCCACACAAATACACCGACCTAAAATTACGCGTTCCGCGAGTGGCCTGGCCAGTCCCGCACCCTTCGATCGGTGCAGCTGTGCTTGACGCGGTGCTGCCGCTGGCGACGAGGCCGTTTTCGAGTTCGAGGACACACATCCTCTCAGCCTTCGGAATGATCCGAGATAACGGTGACGAATTGCCCGCCGCCAGCGGCATCGCGGTGCCGGATGAATTTGCACCTGCGCCTCGAAGCGATCGAAGACTCGGGAAGTCGTTACGGTCGTCGGGGGAGGAGGACACTATGAATTGCTCAAAACGGCATCGCTATCGGACCCACCGCGCCCACGCTCAAGGTTCGACAAACCATCGTGACCACTTGAGGCGGATCACGTCCGAGAAGGCGTGAGCACCTCGCGGCATCGCGCCACCGGCGGATCTCTCGAGCACGGCCGTGCGGAAAACATCCATTACTCCGGGGTGCGGTGTCGACGACATATCGGAGAAACCGATGGATATCATCTGAATAAATCGGCTGTTGCCATGACGGCCGGCAGTTTAGGTTTTTGTCACTTTCAACCTCACACACAACGGAGTCCAACATGAGTGCAGCTTCCATCCAATCAAGCCGTCCCACGCGCCGCATCGGCGCTTGGACACTGCAGGGCATCATCGCGGCGGCTTTCCTTGCCGCCGGCTTCGCCAAACTGGCCGGCGTTCCTTTTATGGTGGAATTGTTCGAGCAGATCGGGCTCGGTCAGTGGTTCCGCGTCGCGACCGGCATCGTGGAAGTGACGGGCGCCGTCGCTCTGCTCGTTCCCGGCCTGGCTTCGATCGGCGCCCTGTGGCTCGGATTCACCATGGTCTGTGCCGTGGCAACCCATGTGTTCGTCCTGCACACCAATCCGGTCCCGGCGATCGTCCTTGGATTGCTCAATGCGGTGGTTGTCTACCTGCGGCGCGATGAGCTCGTTGCCTTGCTTCACCGGGTCAAGGGCTGAGCTTGAAATTCAGAGACAGCCAAACCTCAGGAGAACGAAAATGAAGACCGATGCAGTGTTCACGCGTCCGATACACGCTGAAGAGACTTCCCGGCAGATTGCTCTGCGTACGCGTGGACACTCGCATGGGCGCGTTACCCGACTGGTCAGTCCGGGCGACATTGGTGAATTGATTAAGCCGTTCGTCTTTCTCGATTACTTCGACGCCGATCCAGCGACTGCGCCAGAATTCGGCTTTCATCCCCATTCCGGAATTGCGACTCTAACCGTAATTCTGGCTGGGCAGGCTTTCTACAAGGAGACCACCGGCCGCGAAGGCGTCATCGAGACCGGCGGTGTTGAGTGGATGCGCGCCAGCAGTGGCGTTTGGCATACCGGCGGAATGTTCGGCAAGGAGCGGATTACGGGCTTTCAGCTCTGGGTCGCTATGCCGCCCGAGCTCGAACTTGCCGAACCTCAAAGCCAATATCTTGGCGCTTCCGACTTCCATTTTGCCGGTCCCGCGAGGGTCATCGCGGGCGAATACGACGGTGTGAAAAGCATTGTTGAGTCGCCTTCTGGCATCACTTACCTCGATGTGCGCCTCAAGGCCGGAGAGCGCTGGATCTTTCACCCGACCAAGGGGCACGATGTCGCTTGGATCGCATCGCACCAAGGGATCTTGACAACGCCGGAGCAGGTATCGATGGGCGAAGTCGCCGTGTTCGAGGAGGGCGATCAGGCGATCGAGTTTGAAGCGCTCTCCGATGCCGGCTTCATTCTCGGCTCTGCGGTCAAGCACCCTTACGACCTCGTGACCGGGCGCTACTCCGTGCATACCAATGCGGATTCCTTACGCATTGGGGAGAGCAACATCACCGATATTGGCCGCCGGCTACACAATCAGGGTGTCTTGGGAGCGCAAGACACTGAGGACCGGAGAGATTAGCCTAGTCGTAGACTCACTATGGAGGAAAGCGATGTTTGGATCAGATGGAGTTCAGCTTTTTCGACGTATGGCCGGAGCCCGGGAGTGCCGGGACAGGTCCGATAGACGCTTGCCGCTCCGATCGGAACACTTCCCGGTCGAGGCAAGAGAACGCGAGATCGTCACGCAGCATGGCGTCGTTATCGCGGTAGCAGCCGATCCCGCGATGAGCGAGGAGATAGCTCGGCGCTTAAACGAAAGCGATTGGAGCGGCCAAGAGGATCAATGGGCGCTCTGACCAGAGCCGGAGGCCTGCTCCTTGTTGAGGGGCTCTCGTCGGGCAGGCGAGAGCTGCCTCGAGCCGAAACGAGCACCTTGCGTCGACGAATCGTACCTTTTCCCCGCCTTGCAAAGGTGAGGGCCTTGGTAGTTCGCAAGCTAGAAAGGGCTTACGAGTCGAATTGCGCGACCTCAATGGTTGATATGACCCGCCAATGGGGCAGTATATCATTCGTTTTAGCATCGGTTTGGTCGATAGGTAGGTTCCATGCTCGACGCCGTCTCTCTCGATCAACTGCGTACGTTCATCGCCGCGGTCGATGAAGGAAGCTTTTCTGCCGCCTCCCGCAAGTTGCTGCGCTCGCAGTCTGTGGTGAGTGAGACAATCAGCAATCTTGAGGAACAGATTGGCGTGCAGTTGTTCGACCGCTCTGGCCGCTATCCCAAACTCACTCCAGCGGGATTGGCCATTCTGGGCGATGCTCGCAGCATCATCACCGGGGTCGACTTGCTGAAGGCCCGGGCGAAGGGCATGTCGGTCGGCCTGGAGCCGGAATTGTCCGTGGTGATTGACGTCTTCTATCCGATCGACGCGATTACTCGGGTGGCCAAGGAGTTCCGGGAGAAATACCCTGGAGTGTCGCTCCGCATCTATGTCGAGGCGCTCGGAGGAGCCATCAAACCCGTGCTTGACGGCCGTTGTAGCATCGGCGTCATCGGATCACTGCCGGTGATTCCAGATTCGCTGACCTATGAGCGGTTGCCCGGTATCGCGTTTCTCATGGTTGCTGCCCGCGATCATGCACTGACGTCCTACCGAGGCAAAATCCCCAAGGAAGTTCTCGGAAAACATACTCAGATCGTTCTCACCGACAGGTCGGAGCTATCCTTGGGACGCGAATTCGGCGTCATGTCGCCTGCGACCTGGCGGCTTGCCGACCTCTTCGCCAAGCATCATTTTTTGCTCAAGGGTCTAGGTTGGGGCGGAATGCCATTGCATGCCGTGCGCAAGGATTTGGAAGAGGGACGCCTTTCTGCGCTGCCTATCGAGGACGTGCCTCCGGATGGTTTGATTCTAGCGATGTCGGCAGTGTGGCAGACCAAGTCACCGCCTGGCCCCGCCGGCCGATGGTTTGTCGATCGCCTGAAGCAGATTCCGGTGGAAACGGGCAAAGTGCCGAAACCGCCGGGCGCCAGGAAGAAGGCGAGACGGTCTGCGAAAACTTAGCCGAACGCCGGTGTCCCTATCGCGAGAAGCGACGGATACGGGAGCTTCCCACGACGCCTCAACGCGTGAAGGCATCGCTTTCCTAATGATCCCCACAGTTCGAAGGCTCCGCGCGGCCGGCTGGCCAGGGAAGGCTGGGTAGGCTTCCCGCGGCGCTCGAGGCCGCCCTCGGTCAGGCCCTGCCGGCAGCAACTTTCCTACCAGTAGGACATGCCGTCCCATGCGCGGTTCAAAAAGGATAAAATTAAACTTTACGAACGTAAAGTAAAATGGCATAGTCCGTACGGTCGGGCGGAGGATACTTGGCTTGTCACCTTCTCGACATCGTCAAACGTCGACCGAAAGCGTCGCGAAAAGCCGGGGTGAAATGATGATCGAGGAAAGGGACATCAGCGTCGCCGTGAGGGATGGCACGCGGCTCGCCGTCGACGTTTACCGCCCGGATGCGCCAGGCAAATACCCCGTGCTGTACGCTTCAGCCCTGCACAACAAGGACATCCAGGGTCCTGACATCGCGGATATCTTACCGCCGCAACCGGCGCACGCTCCGCTCTGGTTCGGCCCCATCGAGGCGGGCGACACACGACGCTTCATCGCCAACGGATATGTCCATGTGATCGCCCAGCCGAGGGGCTCTGCCAAATCGGAAGGACACTACGGCCACGAGGATACCGACCACTACGATCTGATCGAATGGATCACACAACAGCCCTGGTCAGACGGTAAGGTCGGAATGGTTGGCATCTCCGGCTATGCGGGCGAACAATGGCGCGCCGCCGCGCAGGGACATCCAGCGCTGAAAGCCATCTTTCCCTACGACGCCTGCAGCGCGTATGGCGGCATGTTCGGATTCCGCGACTTCAATCCCGGCGGGGTCTTGCACACCTTTCCTTATTTGCTCGACGTCTTCAGCACGGTTCATGAGTCGCGTGACCGGCCCGCAGAACTTCCCGCCGCGGACGAAGAACTCTGGCGCCGGGCCATGCGGAACCCGGATTACAAGCAATACATCAACCTCTACAACATTCTTACCCAGAAGGGGCAGCGGACGTTCATCATGTATCTCATGATGACGCATCCCTGGGAGTTCGACGGCACTGTCGAGCGCGCGGAAGAGACCTTCAAGAAAATCAAAATACCATTCTATACCGGCTCAGGAGCCTACGCCTACACTTACAAGCTCCATTGGCTCGGCGCACAGCACTACTTTCAGAATGTCGATGCGCCAAAGAAGTTGCTGTTTACCGGGCCGGCTCACCTGGAGCGGCCATTCCATCAATACCACGACGAGATCATCCGCTGGTATGACCATTGGCTGAAAGGGCAGGACACCGGCATCATGGACGAACCACCGGTGCGCTACTGGCTGATGGGGGCCAACGAGTGGCGGACCGGAGCGAATTGGCCGCTGCCGGAGACGCAGTGGACCAAATACTACCTCTCCCATTGGGAGACGCTGTCGACCGAGCCGCCGCGAGCAGCCTCAGAGCTTGGCGCTGCGGCGCGCGAGCCTGATGTCTTCACGCAGATGCCGCTGACGCGGACGACGAAGGTCGAGCGGCTGCGCTACATGACAGATCCCTTGCCGCATGATGTCACCGTCGCAGGCCCAATCACGCTGACGCTGCACGCGGCGATCGATCAGGACGACACCAATTGGATCATCGTGCTCAAGGATGTTGGGCCCGACGTGTCGGTTCGTACAGCGCGCGAGGGCGAACGGGATGTGCCGTCTTCCTTGCCCGAACGTGAACTGACGCGAGGCTGGCTGAAAGCATCATATCGGGCACTCGATGAAAAGCGTTCGAAGCCCTGGGAGCCATTCCACAAGCTCACGCAGGACTCAATCGCTCCGGTCAAACCAGGCGAAGTGGTCGAGTATCGGATACAGATCCTCGCCACGGCGAATCAATTCAAAGCGGGTCATCGGATCTGTGTCGACATCACATCCTTGGATGTGCCCACAGGCACCGGGGCGATGACCAATGTCGAGTACATCCCGTACCACGTCTGCAGCAGCAAGACGGTCACCCACAAGATCTACCGTGACGCGGAACGGCCGTCACATTTGCTGCTGCCGATCATCCCTGAGCTCACCAACCGGCGTCCATTCTGACCTCTGCATGAAGGAGCACGTGTTGCAATGACAACGATCCGATTTGAACGAGACGGTGCCATCGGAAATATCGTGTTGGCGAATCCCCCCTTCAACCGGCTCGACCTGCGTTTCGCGGAAGCCTTGCGAGCCGCCGTGCACCAGGCCAGCGAAAGCGACATACGCGTGCTTGTTGTTCGATCGGAGGGGCCGCACTTCAGCTTCGGCGGCGAGGTCCGTGAATGGCCCGGAAAGGATGCCAACTGGTTCAGGACATTCGTCGCTGACGTGAACGCCGCCTATCGCGCCATCGAAATGTTGAAGATTCCGACGGTAGCTGTGGTGAAGGGGATTGCCTTCGGCGGCGGTTTCGAACTGGCGCTGGCTTGCGATTTTCTGGTCGCAGCCGACAATGCGACCCTTCGCTGCGTCGAAGTTACGACAGCGATGCTGCCGATCGCCGGAGCCTTGCAGCGGATCGCTGAGCGCGCCGGTCGGGCTCGCGCATCGCGTCTCGCCATGCTTGGGGAGCCGATTTCCGGGCGCGAAGCTGGTGCGCTCGGAATTGCGACGCATGTGGTGCCTGAGAACGAGCTTTCGGCGACCGCGTCTGCATTGGCCCGACAGCTGGCGACGGGGCCGACCAGATCGTACGCAGCGACGCGTACGCTGCTCAAGGCGTGGTCGAGCGGAGGGATCGCCGCCGCGGACCTTATCATGCTCGACGTCGCGATGGAACTCTACAACGGTGCCGATGCGCAGCGCGGCTTTGCGAATACGGCGGAGGCCTTCAACAAGGACATCGAACCGCCAACGCTCGTCTTTGAGGGAAAATGAGCCGGCCTCGAAAGTTTGGTGAGCGCTGGCGGTCAAATATGACTTTGGGCTTGCCGATGAGCGAGAGTCGATTCGAGCAAAAGTCGAGAAACTCCGCCGTCAAGGTCGATAGCTCTAGGCGATCGATTACGCGGCAACCTGTGATAAACTCATGAAGAGCTATTCAAACACTGCGCGTGGCGTTCGGTTGGGAGCTACGAAGGCCAAATGCCGAAGAAAACGAGGCTGACTACTGGGCACCGCAAGCGCCCACGCAAGAGAGCCGAACAACAGCGTTCGATCGAGACGCGAGCCGCAATCCTCAATGCCACGATCGCGGAGTTTGCCGAGCGAGGATTCCAAGGAGCGAGCATTCGCGCTATCGCCGATCGGCTCGGCCTGCAACATCCGCTGATCACCTACCACTATCGCAGCAAGGACATTCTCTGGCGGGCCGCAGCGGAGCATGCCTTCGCACAAATACGGTCCGAGTGGGACATTTTGGCACCCGAAGGATCTGAATTGTCACCGCTGGCGCGGCTACGCCAGGAGTACACGACTCTTTTCCGGTATACCGTTGCGTTTCCTGAATTTCATCGGTTCATGCGCCAGGAAGCCTTGACGAATAATCCGCGGCTGAAATGGGTGGCGGAAACGGTCTTGGCTCCGCTTCTGGCGCGATTGCTGCCTCAGATCATTGAGGCTCAGAAACGAGGTCTCCTACCCGCAGTCGATCCGATTCTTTTCCACTATATGATGGTCAGCCTTACCGCCGCGCTTTCGGAATTCGGCCCTGAAATGCAAGTTACGAGCGGATTGTCATCCGAGGACACGAAGGTCGTCGAAGCGTATTGGCGTCTGGTTGACGAGACGGTCTTCGGACAGGAGCCGAGGGCCGATCGCGCAAAGGCAAGGACGCGCTGAGGACTTTTTTGTTTGCCCGACGGGGCAAGCGGGCGATTTTGCAGCGCATTTGGCTTAGGGATGCGCGATTCCGATTTCAGTCCCCGAATACCGAGGGGACCACCGCGATCGAGGACTTTAGAGGATCAGTAACGGGTTCTACTCCCCAGCCGTCAATACCTCCGTACCGCGCGCCCGGTCGTGACCGCGTGCCTGGTCGTGCGCCGCGCAACCCCGGCAGCGCTGCGGGGCGTCGCCGGCCGGCCCGACCCGCGCTTCAGCCTGCGAGACGATGGTGCTGGACTGCCAGGCGGTCGGCACCACGTCTGCCGAGAACACAACGAACAATGAGAACAGGATCACTACGCCACGGGTCAGTCAAAAGCCGATTTTTGGTCATGTATTCCTCTTTTTGTTGAAGTATCGATCCCGGTGGTGTGGTCGCCGGGACGGCGTCTGAGATCGGCGGCTGCGACAGCGCCAAGCCGCCCTGACACGTATTGTTCCGACGTGTCCTTTTATCGGGTTGGAACCCATTAATCCCCTTCGTATTGACTCAGCGGAGGATTTCATGGCCCGCGTCTGGAACACACCCGTTTTCATCTTGGCCACAGTGTATTTCGTCGTAGACGGGATGTTTTCTCACGTCACGCAGCCCATAACGGTATGGCTTGCCAACAAAAAGCTTTTCGAGCGAGTGCGACTCTGGGTGATCTCTTTGGGGCCTTATCCATCGCTCGCACTTTTTGCCGTGCCAGTCATCATCCTTGAGCCGGCAAAGCCCTTGGCGGGGTATTTGTTGGGAACCGGTCATTTCTTCGCTGGCGCCGTCACCTTCATCACGGCGGAAGTTTTGAAGCTTACACTCGTCGAGCGGCTGTTTCAGCTTAACCGAGAGAAGCTCCTGTCGATTGCGGCCTTCGCTTGGGGATATCAATATTGGCGTCACATGATGGACGTGATCGAATCGATGGAAATTTGGAGGGCTTCACGAAGACTGGCGGCCGATGCCGCACGGATGTTTCGGGCCAGATGGATTCAATATAAGCGCGTCCATAGATCCTCTCGATTTCACTATCACCCGTAGCACGACTCACGTGGCCAGGCGGGCGACCTCACTCACTCGGGCAATAATCATAAGTCCCTGTCGATTGCTCACCGCCATATCCCCTCCTGTGTGTGCCGAAAACTCAAAACCGGACGTAATGATGGTGAACCCGCAGATCAACCGACATCGCCGCTAGCAATTCGCGTCGGCCGGATGCAGACTGTGCAGCGAAAAATGCTGATCGGGGGAAACAATGACTGTTCCTCACCCGGGTGAAGTGGCACACACCAAAGGTCTTCCGATTGCCGCCACACTGGGCGCGCTCGGCGTCGTCTATGGCGACATCGGCACAAGTCCTCTCTATGCGCTGAAGGAAGCGGCCAAGGCGGCCACCCATGGCGGCCCGCTCACCCATGAGGCGATCCTCGGAGTGGTGTCGCTGATCCTCTGGGCGCTGGTCCTGATTATTTCAGTTAAATATGCGCTGCTTATTTTGCGCGCCGACAACCGCGGCGAAGGCGGGATCGTTGCGTTGCTGGCGCTGCTCTCTGCCAGGAATGCGCGGCCCGGAACGTGGCGCGCGCAACTCCTGATCGTCGGCCTCGTTGGTGCGGCGTTGCTTTATGGTGACGGCGCCATCACGCCGGCCATCTCCGTGCTCAGCGCCGTTGAAGGCCTGAAGGTCGATGCGCCGTCGCTGGCGCCTGCCGTGATGCCACTCACCGTCATCATCCTGATCGGGCTTTTCGTCGTGCAACGGAAAGGCACCGGCTTCATCGGCAATATATTCGGGCCGGTGATGCTCGGTTGGTTTTTCGTGATTGCATTGCTGGGCATCTACGGCATCGTCCGAGCTCCCGATGTCCTCGCCGCCGTGAGCCCGCTTTATGCCTTCAATTTTCTGATCCACCAGGATTTTCACATCAGCTTCGCCATTCTCGGCGCCGCCTTTCTCGCCGTGACCGGCGGCGAAGCCATGTATGCCGATATGGGACACTTTGGTCAGGTGCCAATCCGGCTTGCATGGTTTGCGGTTGCCCTGCCTGCCCTCGTGCTCAACTACTTCGGACAGGCCGCGCTGCTGATCACTGACGCGAGCACGCTCGAGAGTCCATTCTATCAGCTTGCGCCAGACTGGGCGCACTACCCGCTTGTTGCTTTCGCAACCGTTGCGACGGTGATCGCCTCGCAGGCGATTATCTCAGGCGTGTTTTCGCTGACGCAGCAGGCGATCCAGCTCGGCTTCCTGCCGCGCATGCAGATTTGGCACACGACCAGTCACACGATCGGCCAGATTTATGTGCCCGTTGTGAACTGGCTGCTTGCGGTGGCGACGCTGGGCGCCGTGATTGGCTTCGGCACATCCGACGCGCTCGCGGGCGCCTATGGAATCGCGGTGTCACTGCTGATGGCGATCACTACGCTGCTTGCGGCGCTGGTCGCACTGCAATGGGGCTACCATCCGATCGTCGTCATCCCGGTCAACGGCTTCTTTTTTATCATCGACCTCATCTTCTTTGCGGCGAATTCGACCAAACTGTTTGAGGGCGGCTGGTTTCCGCTTGCGCTCGCGGGCGCCGTTGCATTCCTGATGCTGACCTGGCGAAGCGGCGCCAGGCTTGTCGAAAGGGCCCGTAGCAATTTGCGTCAGCCGGAAGCAGACCTGATCGAGACCGCCACCAGCGGATGCCCGGCGCGACTACCCGGTACCGCCGTGTTTCTTGCATCCGCGGCCAATGGCGTGCCGCTCGCGCTGACGCAATTCATCCGGCACAATCACGTGATGCACGAGCGTATTATACTCCTCACTGTCCTTATCGAGGAGACGCCGCGTATCGCCGACGAGAACC
This sequence comes from Bradyrhizobium erythrophlei, assembly GCF_900129425.1. Lineage (NCBI taxonomy): Bacteria > Pseudomonadati > Pseudomonadota > Alphaproteobacteria > Hyphomicrobiales > Nitrobacteraceae > Bradyrhizobium > Bradyrhizobium erythrophlei. The sequence continues at coordinate 1,825,662 of NZ_LT670817.1, forward strand.
GGGTGGAAGTGATTGAAGTGATCAAGGGAATTACACGCGTCATTCTCCACTTCGGCTTCATGGAAAGCAACATCACGATCGCAGCAGGATTGCAGGCCGCCTGCGATCAAGGAAAAATATGCGGCATCGATCCTGCAAATATCACTTATTATGTTGGCCGCGAGACGATCATCCCGAGTGACGAAGTCGTGGGCATGGCAGTCTGGCGCGAGACTCTCTTCGCATTTCTGCAGCACAACGCCAAAGGCTCCGCAACCTTCTTCGGCGTGCCCGCGAGACAAGTGGTCGAATTTGGCACTGAGATCGAGATTTGAGAGCTTTGGCGAAAACGATCAGACAACCGATCGGCGTTCATTGCCCGGCAAAGAAGTTGGCCTTGCTTGATCCCTCGATATGGCAAGCGTCTTCCTGGAACTCTCCCTCGATGACCGAGAAGGAATGAGTAGAAAACTATCCAGCTCTTGGCTGAATAAAAATCAAGGCTAAGCTTTGCGACCGGGTGTGAGACAATTTTATCCGAACTAAAGTGTCCGCCGTAAGCCTTTACTTCGACGCCATCATCACCGCAATATGCTCAGCCTTTCGGCGCGACAAGGCTGTGACGATGTTGCGCTCGGTCAATTCCATCAGTCTGTGCATCGCGCGCCGGGCGCCGTCGGGATTGCGAGCCCAGATTTCGTCGAGAATGGCGCGGTGATAGGGTAAGCTCTTGCGCGGCGCACCGGGATTAAGGGTAGATAGTTCGAAAGACATGCGTAGCGCGGCCTCGACGGTTGCACCGAAGGCGACCAGGAAGTCATTGCCTGTCGCAGTGAGGATACCGCGGTGGAAGCGAAGGTCCGGTTCGGAATAGGCGCGGCTGTCCATGCCGGCCGCATCCATCTCGCGATAGGCCCTCTCGATCCGGGCAAGGTCGGCATCGGAGCCGCGTTCGGCACATAAAGCGCAGGCTTCGGGCTCCACGATCCGGCGTACCTGAAGCAATTGCTGGGCGAAATCCTCGATCGGGCGCAACGCCCAAGTCCATTCCAGCAACTCCGCGTCCAGCATGTTCCAGTTGACGCGCTCGCGAACATGCGTGCCGGCTTTTTGCCTGGCTGCAATCAGGCCCTTGGCTTTGAGGATGGACAACGACTCCCGGATCGAGGTGCGGCTGACATCGAATTGCGAGGCGAGCTCGATTTCGCGAGGCAACGTCGATCCCTCATGCCAGACGCCCGTCACGATCAGTCGCGCGATTTCGCGGGCGACGTGGTTATTGGACGGACCGAAGTCATCTGCTTTCGGCAATTTCCGATCCTCACAAAAAAGAATATTGTCTGCTTTATTGCGGTGCGATGTCAAATCACGCCCAAAATCCGATTGATCGTTGGGTATCCGGCTTTTGACAGCCCATTTTATGTCGGTCATATTATTGAAAATTCGATAGAGAGGATGTCCGAATGAGCAGCAACAAATCGCTCGATCTTGCACCCATCGTCAGCCGCCGAAAGCTGCTACAGGTAAGTGCAGCCGCACTCGGCGCCGCTGCGTTTCCGATGCCTGCAATTGCGCAGGCAAAACCCTTTGCAGGCGTGACGCTGCACGGCGCTTCCTTCCAGCATCGCTTCTTCACGTTGCTGCAGAACTATATCCCTGAGTTTGAGCAGCAGACGGGCATGAAGGTCGATCTGCAGCTCTCGGCTTTCCCTGTCTACAACCAGCAGGCAAATCTGGAATTGTCGTCCGGCGGCTCGGCCTATGATTTCGTCAACGTGACATTCTTTCTCGCCGCGCGATGGGTGGCGGCCGGGCTTCTCGCCAATCTGGATGAGCTCACCTCTGATCCAAATCTCACGCCCCCGGACTGGAATCCGAAGGACTTCGTCGATGGCGCACAGGTACCTTACCGCGACGCCAAGGGCACGACCTACGGCTATTCCTGGGAAGGCGGCGCCATGGTGATGGGCTTGTCGCGCATGGATTTGATGGAGAAGAAGGGGCTCAAGATACCGAAGACGTTCGCCGAATTGCAGCAGGTTTGCGCCGAGATCAATGGCACCGGCAATGTCAACGGCATCGTCAGCTTCCAGCTTCATCACTGGTGCCTGCCGCCCTACATCCAGGGTTTTGGCGGCAATGTTTTCCGCAATCCGCCAGCCGACATCATGCCGACACTGAATACACCGGAAGCGATCCAGGCGGTCGAATATTATGCGACGCTCCTGAAGAGCGCGCCACGCGGCGTCCTCACCTACACCGAAGACCAGGCGCGCCAGTCGCTGCTGACGGGGCGCTCCAACATCTTCATTCATTCCAGCTCCTGGATCACGCCGACGCTGCTCTCGGATGAAAGCAAGGTGAAGGACACCGCACGCATCGTCCGGATGCCCGCCGGCCCTGTGCACGATTTTCCAGCCTCGAACAGCCAGGGGCTCGGCATTCCCAAAAACGCCAGGAACAGGAAAGCGGCGTGGGAGTTCATCAAGTGGGCGCTCAGCCCGGAAATCTCGATGCGTTTGTTCAAAGAGCACGGCCACTCGTCGGTGTGCCGCCGGTCCGTGATCGAAAGCGAGACCTATCGCAAGCTGAACACGGTCAACGGCCAGGATCTCGGCGCGCTCTATCTCGAAGTGCTGGAGCTTCCGGCCAAGGGCGAAAATTACATGGCCTATCGCACGGTGAAGGAATTCCCCGTGGTCGGCGATGTCATCAACAAGGCCGTCGAGCAGGTCGTGACGGGACAGCTCACCGGCGCTGCCGCCATGAATGCCGCGCAGGAACAGGCAGTCGCCAATTTGCGCCGTTCCGGAACCGCGCTTTGAGCGAAACGGGAATTGACGCGGAGCGACGAAGTTTTGTGCGCTGGGCGCTGGCGCCAAGTTTGATCGTTCTCTTCGCGATTGCTGCGCTGCCGGCGTTTTACTTGCTGGTGACCAGCCTGACGCCGTTTCAACTGGTCAATCCCGGCTCCTCGACCGATTTCACCGCGCCGTTGCGGAATTACCGCCTGCTTCCGGGGGATCCGCGCTTCGTCAATTCGCTGCTCGTGCAGGCGAAGCTGTCCTTCTGGGGCGTGCTGTTTCAGGTGCTGCTGGGCACGCTGCTCGCGCTGCTGCTTCATACGCAGTCGCGCTTTGTCGAATTCGTCCGTACCTTTTTCCTGATTCCAATAGTGCTGCCGCCGATCGTGGTGGCCGTGATCTGGAAATTGATTTACACGCCCGACATCAGCCCGATCTACTACGCCGCAAGCCTGCTCAATATCACGATGCCATCGCTGACCTCCAGCGTCGATTTTGCTCTGACGTTCAATCATCATTGCCGACACCTGGGAGTGGCTGCCCTTTACCTTCCTGATGGTGCTGGCGGCGCTGCAAACCATTCCCGATGAATATTCCGAGGCTGCGCTGGTCGACGGCGCCAACAAGCTCCAGATATTTTACTACGTCACACTTCCCTTCATCACGCCTATCCTGGTGATCTCGGCGATGTTCCGCCTGATCGACAGCGTCAAAGCGTTTCCGCTTGTCTTCCTGCTGACAGGCGGCGGGCCCGGAAGCGTCACGGAGGTGACCAACTACTATGCCTACTTATTGGCGTTCGATTTCAACGAGATCGGCTATTCCAGCGCGGTGACGATCGTGATGCTACTCCTCGTCGTTGCGGTCAGCCTGGGCGTGATGTGGATGGGCCGTCATCGGGAGGCGATGAATTGAGCGGGAATTCCGGTCGCGGCCCTGGGCGGGGAAGGCTCGTCGCGATCGGCGTGACGCTGGTTGTGCTGCTTTCCCCGTTCCTCTGGTTGTTGCAGATGAGCTTCAAGACCAACGACATGATACTGCAGTTCCCGCCGCTCTTGATCTTCAAGCCGACGCTGGAGAATTACACCTCGCTCTGGCACAGCGCGTTTTCTGCCTCGTTCGTCAACAGTCTGCTGAGCGCGTCGCTCTCCACCGCGCTCGCACTTCTGCTCGGAGTGCCGGCAGCCTACGCGTTATCGCGATGGGCCGGGCGGGGAAAGCATGCGCTGGGATTTGCCATTCTCGTGACCAGAATGGCGCCGCCCATCGCATTCACCATTCCGTTCTTCCTGTTTTATCGCTGGATCGGTCTGCTCGACACGGTCACCGGACTGGTCCTGGTCTATACCAGCTTCAACCTTCCGCTCGTGATCTGGATGATGCAGCCTTTCTTCGATACGGTGCCGCGGTCGCTGGAGGAGGCGGCCTTGGTCGATGGTGCCCGAACCCGTACTGTGTTCCTGCATATCGTGCTGCCAATGGTTGCGCCAGGTATCGCCGCCACCGCAATCCTTTGTTTCCTCTATGCTTGGAACGATTTCTTCTTCGCGCTGATCCTCACCCGCACCAACGCGCGCACGGCGCCGGTCGCCGTCGTGAATTTTATGAACTATGAAGGGTGGGAGTGGGGCAAGATCGCTGCCGGCGGATCGCTCGTGATGGCGCCGGTCCTGATCTTTTCCCTCGCGGTACGCCGTTATCTGGTGAGCGGGCTGACGGCCGGCGCTGTAAAGGGCTAGACATGCGGCTTCCGACTGGCGCCTCGCGCTTCGTTTTCATCCTCGCCCATCCGGCCGGGCACGTCAGCGCGCCGCGTTATTATTCGCCGTATTTCCGGGAAAGCGGGCTCGACTGGCACATGGTGCCGCTTGACATCGCGCCGGAGCATCTCGCGGAGACAATAAGGACGCTCGCGAATTCGCGCAGTGTCGCTGGATTCAACCTCACCATGCCTCACAAGCCGGCCGCGTTTGCGCTTTGCGATACGGCGGGACCCGCCGCAGAATTTGAAGGTGTCGTCAACACCATCCGGATCGAAGGCGATGGACGGCTGGTCGGCGAATCCTTCGACGGGCGCGGATTTATGGACGCCGCCCGCGAGGCCGGCGTTTTCGATTCCGGCCGCCGCTGCGTCGTCATCGGAGCGGGTGGCGCAGGCCGCGCGATTTGCCACGCGCTTGCCGCAGCCGGCGCAAAAAGCATCGGCATTCTCAACGAAACGCCCGGGCCGGTTGAAATTTTGGCGTCGAAACTACGCGGCCAGTTTCCCAATCTTGAAATCAGCCTTCAGGAGAGGTTCGACGACACCGGTCTGCTCGTCAACGCGACGTCGCTGGGACTTAACGCGACAGACGCCATGCCGACGGATCCGGCAAAGCTGCCGAGAGATTGCGCTGTGTTCGACATCATTGCCGGGCGCAGGACCGAATTCATGGAGGCCTGCGCCGCCCGCGGCCTCCGGGTAGTCGACGGTGTTGCTATGATCAAACACCAGCTTCCGCTCCAAACCGCGTTCTGGCGAGGTGAGACATGAACATTGACCACCATAGACTGCGCAATAAGGAGATCGCTGCGACCGTCTTGGCGCATGGTGCTGAATTGTGTTCCTTGACGGATGCTCAAGGATTTGAACTGCTCTGGCAGGCCGGGCCGGAATGGCCGCGCCACGCGCCTTTGCTGTTTCCGATCGTCGGCCGCCTGAAGAACGACGAACTGCATCATCGGGGAAAAGCCTATCCGATGGCACAACACGGTTTTGCGCGCGACCATCGGTTTGACTGGGTATCGCGCGAGTCGACGTCCTGTAAGCTGGTCCTTAACGATAATGCCGAAACGCGCATACGCTATCCCTTTCCGTTTCGGCTGGAGGTCAATTACACGTTGAAAGGCGCCGGACTGGATATAACCCTCGACGTTACCAATACGGGTAACGAGATGCTCCCGGCGTCAATTGGCGCTCATCCGGCGTTTCATTGGCCATTGCTGCCAGGGTTGGCCAAGGAAGCTTACAAGCTCATTTTCTCAAACGAAGAGTCTGCACCGGTCCGTCGACTGAAGGACGGATTGATGCGCCCGATGTCGGAGCCGACACCCATACGCGGCGACACGCTCTCGCTTTCGGAAAAGCTTTTCGATGATGACGCGATTATTCTGGACCAACTTGCAAGTTCAGCCGTTAGCTACGCAGCCGATCACGGTCCATCCATCGACGTTTCTTGGCAGGGATTTCGTGAACTCGGTGTCTGGTCGAAACCCGGCGGCGCTCGGTTTCTCTGCGTCGAACCCTGGCACGGATTTGCAAGTCCGTCGGAATTTGACGGAGAGTTCATCGACAAGCCTGGGTTGATGCACATCTCTCCCGCGCAAAAGCGATCGGTAAATTACCGCATCCGTATTGGCTAATTTGGGCAGGCCCGAACGGCGATTTGCTCCATTGCGTCCGAAGTTGGCACCTTTGAGACATGCCGACGGGCGCTGAGGATGTCCGGAGTTGGGGCAGACCGGAAGCGATCCGCCGACGCTCAAAATGACGCTTTTGACTCGGACAGGACCTCGGCAGGTCGTCGGGTTAAACGCGAATTTACTAGCTCTCCCTTGTCTCATCCTTACGTTCGGGTCGTTGCGCTCCGGTTGCATGACTTTTGCCGCGCGTTCGAGCTGTGCAGCAAAGCATGTGGCATCCCGGTTACCGGGGCGACAATGCGGGTGCCGCGCCAGGGCGGCGGCCCCAACCGCTTGCGGCATATCATATATGGAGAAACGCAATGTCGAGACTTAGTATTGTAGGGGCGACGGCCGTGTTACTCGCGTTAGCAGTTGGAACCCCGACCTTCGCCGTGGAGCTCCGCGGCGTCGATGGCCACCGTGGCGGTGCGATGCACTTCGGCAGCGGCGGGCTCGGCGGTGCTCAAGCAAGGCATCGGCTCCGTGGTATCCAGAAGGCGTCAGCACGCTATTGCGCCGAGCGTTGGGCGTACTACAACCCGGTGTCCGGGAAGTATATGGGCGACGATGGTGAGTGGCATGCTTGCCGATGAAAGCAAAAAAGAGCGGCTCAAGCCGCTCTTTTTTTATGCTCGACGCTTTCCATGCTCGACAAACGGCCTGAGTAGATTGAAAGCTCCAAGCTTCACATCCTTCGGGCGTTTTCTCGCTTGGCCGCCTGGTTGGCGGGCTTGAACGAGCTGAGATGATGCGATGGCCGTTGAGCACTTCTGCTTATGCCACTTTTCGGACATGGCTGCGATGGCGGACGACTTCCGCTGTCGGGGGGGGGGGGACAGCGGAAGTCGTCGCTCGATTCGTTTTCATCATCGAGGGGTTGCTCGCTCCTTGGTCGCAAGTCCGAAAATACTTCGAACGTAGGTGATGATTGTCAGACCGCTCTTGGCGCAAAGCGGCCGTTCGCACGGCGTTCGATTGATGCCGCACTTAGATGAAACATCGGCTCAAAGGGTAACGACGACCTTGCCGAATTGGCCGCTGTTCTCCAGATAGCGCTGCACTTCCACCATATCGTCGAACTTGAATGTACGATCGATGATCGGCTTGAGAGCGCCACTCGTGAGGCCGTTGATGACGTACTCAACTGCGGCCTTCCGGCGTGCTTCGTCGCCGGCTACCAGTCGGATGCTGTATCCCTTGACGGTTGGCATCTTCCGGATCGTCCCCAGCACAGGGATCGGAGCGTCACCCTCGCTCAGTGCGCTGCAGATGTGGCGATGCCCTGATTGGTCAATGCGGCGATCAGCTTGGTAAAGTGCGGGTCCGCCTACGGGATCGAAAGCAACGCGCGTGCCGTTGTCGCTCGTGATGCGCATCACTTCGACGACCATGTCTTGCTCCTGGGTCGCAACGACATGTGCTGCGCCGGCCCTCCTGCAGCCATCTTCCGGCGAGAGTGTTCCTGTTCGGTCACCTCTCGATAACGTGAATATATGATGTCTATCATTCGATTGATTTACGAATACGTGCAACTAGTTCAACGGTCGTTCAATTTCTGATGAGGAGAACTCCGGTGATGAAACAGACCAAACATTCAATCAAGTCTCATCGCTTTGAACTCGTGCACGGCGAAGATGCCGACTTTATCGCCTATCAACGGAAGTTTGGCGATGGCCTTTGGCAGACGGTTTCAACATGGATGATCCCGCGGACTGAGTATCGGTAGCCGACCGCGCCCAGGGCGCTCGAGGTCACGTTAAGCGCGGAAGATTACGACACAGAGTTGGCTGAACGCTGCGGCCCGATCAATCCTGCGTTGCCCGCCAACGCGCTCGTTCCAGTTCCGGCGCAATAGCTTAGCTCAGGGCTGATCTGCATATTCCGGAACATCCGCGAGATAAGGAACTCGGGTATGGGCGTTGTCCGATTTGCGTTGAAATTTCCATATACTTTCTACGGGCTCGCCGCACTAATTCTGTTTCTCGGTGTCTTGGCGATTGTCGTCATGCCGGTCGATATCTTCCCGGAGATCAACATTCCGGTCGTCACTGTCATCTGGCAGTACACAGGTCTAAGCACGCCGGAGATGGAGCAGCGCGTCACCACATACAGCCAATACGCGATCAGTACGAGCGTAAATGGCATCAAGAATATGGAAGCGCAGACGCTGAATGGCATTTCCGTACAGAAGATCTTCTTTCAACCGGACGTCAATATCGACCTAGCTATTGCACAGATCGTTTCGGCTACGAACTACATTCGTGTGCTCATGCCAACCGGAATCCAAGCGCCAATAGTCGTGAACTACAATGCGTCAAGCATACCGGTCCTGCAGCTCAGCCTGGCTTCCGACAATCTCAACGAACAGAAGCTCTACGATTACGGCTACTATCGCCTGCGTCAACAGCTGGCTCCGGTCCATGGCGTCACGTTCCCGACCCCGGATGGAGGAAAATATCGGCAGATCATGGTCGATATCGACCAAACAAAGCTTCAGGCCAGGGGCTTGACGCCGACGGACGTCGTGAACGCGATCAGCGCGCAGAACCTGACACTGCCGTCAGGCTTGGCCAAGATTGGAGACAGGCAATACACGGTTCGCACCAATGCGATGCCCGCGACCATCGAAGAACTGAACAATATCCCCATAAAGTTCGTGAATGGAGCAACGGTATTTGTGAGGGATGTCGGCCAGGTCCGCGATGCCTGGGCAGTACAGCAAAATATCGTCCGAAAAAATGGCCAACGCGCTGTCTTGCTGAGCGTCATCAAGAACGGCAATGCTTCGACGCTCAGCGTCGTGAACGGGGTTCGGAAAGCTCTGCAGACGGCACGCGCGGACGCACCTCCCGGCCTGACCATCGATGAACTGTTCGATCAAGCCAAACTCGTCTCGGCGTCGGTCGCGAGCGTGGTCCGGGAGGGGGCTATCGCGGTTGGGCTTACCTCGCTGATGATCCTGCTGTTTCTCGGGTCATGGCGGTCGACGCTGATCGTCATGATTTCGATTCCGCTGTCGATCCTGACATCCATCGTCGTGCTCTATTTTCTTGGCCACACGATCAATACCATGACACTCGGCGGGATGGCGTTGGCGATCGGCATCTTGGTCGACGATTCGACGGTAACTATCGAAAATACTCATCGGCTGCGCACTGAAGAGGGAATGAGCCCGGCCGCGGCGACACTTCACGGGTCGGCCGGTATTGCCGTCCCAACCTTGGTCTCGACGCTCGCCATCAGTTGTGTGTTTACATCGGTGGTGTTCCTCGAGGGGCCGGCCAAATTTCTGTTCACGCCTCTCGGGCTCGCCGTGGTGTTCGCGATGCTGGCGTCCTATGCCCTGTCGAGGACGTTGACGCCGATCCTCATAGGCTTGCTGCTGAAAGGCGAGCACCACGACGAAACCGGCAGTTCGATGGGCTGGTTCGCGTCGCTGCACCGCAGTTTCGAGCGTGGCTTCGAACACTTTCGCGTAAGCTATATCGACGTGCTCATCCTGATGCTCGCGCGACGGTTCATTGTCCCGCTTGCTGCCGTCCTCATGCTCGCGTTGGGAATCGTGATGCTAACGCTCATCGGGCGTGATTTCTTTCCAGCAATCGACGGAGGACAGATCAAGCTCCACGTTCGCGCACCTGCCGCCACCCGGATCGACGCGACCGAAGGCATTTTCCAGGCCGTCGAGGACAAGATTCGAGAGGTAATTCCCGAGCGAGAACGAGACCTCATTGTGGACGATATCGGGTTACCGCAACGTGTGTACAACCTTGCATTCACCGACGGCTCAACAATTGGCCCCAATGACGGCGTGATCCTGGTGGCCCTTACGAAGGAGCACGCGCCGACGGCCGGGTACGTCCACAAGTTGCGCGAGGTGCTGGCGGCCGAATTTCCCGAAGAAACGTTCTATTTCCAGCCTGCAGACATGGTCACCCAAATTCTCAATTTCGGGCTGCCGGCGCAGATCGATGTTCGGACAGTTGGCCGCGACCGCGCGAACAACCTGCGCGTAGCGCAGGAACTGCGGCGCCGCATTGCTGCTATTCCCGGAATTGTTGACGCGCATCTTCAACAGGAGATCGATGCTCCGGCATTCATGGCCGCGATTGATCGTGCGCGTGCTCTGCAGTTCGGGCTAAGCCCGCAGAGTATCGCCAACGACGTCAATATAAGCCTGAGCTCTTCCGAGCAGGTTACGCCGAACTTCTGGACCGATCCGGCAGCGGGAATTCCGTACTACATTACGGTCCAGACGCCGGAGCGTCAGGTGAGTTCCCTAAACGAACTTGGCAACACGCCAGTTTCTACGAACATCGCCTCTGGAGGCCCGCCGGTACCAGGACTGCTGAGCAACGTTGCCAACTTAAGACGTGACAGCGTCCCGACCAACTTGAATCAGACGAACATCCAGCCAGCCTACGAAGTGTACGCCAGCGTGCAGGGCCGCGACCTCGGCGGCGTCTCCGAGGAGATCAACAAGTTCATTCCGGAAATGCAAAAACAGCTCAAGCCAGGCAACTCGATTGCGGTTCTCGGCCAAATCCAGAGCATGCATGATTCCTTCAGGGATCTGGGGCTCGGACTGTTGTTCGCCACCGTGCTCGTCTATCTGCTCATGCTCGTGAATTACCAGAATTTAGGCGATCCGTTCGTCGTGATCCTGGCCCTTCCTGCAACGCTGTGCGGAATCGTCACCATGCTATTTATCACCGGCACGAGCTTGAGTGTGCCCTCCCTGATGGGCGCGATCATGGCCGTCGGCGTTGCCTCGGCCAATTCCATTCTGCTCGTCACGTTCGCGCGGGAACAGCAGCTCGCCGGCAAGACGGCGTTTCAGGCCGCGATCGATGCGGGACATACCCGGATTCGGCCCGTCCTGATGACGGCATCGGCCATGGTCGTCGGCATGATCCCGATGGCGATCGGCGGCGCCGGCGAGGAACAGAATGCAGCGCTGGCGCGCGCGGTGATTGGCGGCCTGCTGTTCGCGACGCCAACGACCCTGCTGATCGTCCCTTATCTGTTTGCCATGCTGAGAAGCCGCAACGACGGCAAACCAGCTAATGGCGTGTTCGAGGAACTTCCCAATGAATGACACCTGCAATCGTCAGCGCGAACCGGCCGTCGGTCGCAAATCCGAAAAAGCGCCGAACGATTGCCCGGATACTCAGCGCCGCTGGAGCCGCCTTCTGTTCGGGGGCGCCGCTTTCTTGCTGCTCGCCGCGGGCCTGGCTTTCGGCACATCGCGCTCCTATTCGCAGCAGCGGGAGGTCATAGCGACCGCCGATCACGCTCGCGAGTTCGTACCGAGCGTTCGTGTCGCGACCGTAGGGGCGAGCCCCGGCAATATCGTCGTCACGTTGCCGGCAACGACGGCCGCGTTCGCGGACGCGAACATTTATGCTCGCGCCACCGGCTATATCGGAAAGCGAAACGTTGACATCGGCGATCATGTCAAACAAGGCGAACTGCTGGTCGAGCTTGGAGTACCCGAGCTCGACGACCAGATTGCGCAGAACGAGTCCACCCTCGAGCAGCTCAAGGCCGCAGTGCAGCAGGCCGAAGCCAACTCGACGCTCGCGCAAGCGACCTGGGGCCGCGATAAACCCTTGCTCAGGGATGGATGGGTGACGGGCCACCAAGGCGATATCGACCTCCAAACCGTCAAGGCGGATGAAGCCGCGGTCAGCGTTGCGCAAGCGAATGTCGTCGCGCAGGAGCGCCTGCTTCGGGTGCTGCATCAGAACCGGGCCTATGCCTCGGTTGTTGCACCGTTCGACGGCATCATCACCCAGCGCAACGTTGATGTCGGCTCGTTGGTGCAGGGAAACGCAAACACCGGCACTTTCATGTTCGAGATCATGCAGAAGGACGTGATCCGTGTGCGGGTCTATGTGCCGCAGGACGCGGCGTTCGGCGTTGCGCCGGGCGTTGAGGCGATAGTGCGCGTTCCCGAAATCCCGGGTCGCACGTTCCGCGGCGAGGTGACACGGATCGCCGAAGCGCTGCAGACCGGCACTAGGACGCTGCTGACCGAGATCGACATTTCGAATCCCGACGGCGCGCTACAGCCTGGCACCTACTGCACTGTCGATCTCAACATACTGAGGAAGACGCCATCGTTTCTGGTGCCGGCCGATGCGACGATTTTCAATCAGAACGGAATGCAGGTGGCCGTGGTCAAAGATGGTACCGCCCATATCCACAAGGTGTCGGTGATGCGCGATTTCGGAACGCAGGTGGAAGTGGACGACGGGGTCGAACAAGGCGACTTGGTGATCATCAATCCGCCCATTGCCCTTAGCGAGGGCAGCAAAGTACGGGCTCGCGCGGAGCCCGCCGTACCAAGAACGTAGGCGCGGCAGGCCCGACGATCCGCCTGCTTGTCCGTGTCCGCTGGGTATCGCCGACGTTTGAACGTGGCCCGATGCCGCCAGCTTTCAATAAGGAGAAAAAGCACGCCAATGGCCCAACCTCCCCGATCCTTACCAGGTGGCGCCGAGACCGAGATGCGCGAGCACCTGATGGCGAAGCTCGGCCAGATGCGGGTCGCCCCGGTGGCGGGGATACGGCCTGGCGTTCGCGATTTCCGCCTTGATGTGTGCCGGACGCTGGCTCAACACGATAACCCGGCCGGCAAGGAACAACGCCTCTTCCACATCATGGGTCACGAGCAGCGCGGTGAAGCCAGCGCGCTGCCACAGTGACACGAGTTCGCCCTGCATCGTGATCCGCGTCAGTGAGTCGAGCTGGCCCAAAGGCTCGTCGAGAATGAGCAGCTTCGGGTCGTTGACCAGCGCGCGCGCCAGAGCCGCGCGTTGCGCCATGCCGCCGGAAAGCTGGTGCGGGTAGGCATTGGCGAAGCCTGTGAGCCCGACCAGGCGCAACGCGTCTTCGATGCGTCCGCGATGGGTGCGCAGCAACCCGCGTGCTTCCAGTCCGAGCGCAACGTTGCTCCACACCGTCCGCCATGGATAAAGCGTGGGGTCCTGAAAAACGACGACGCGCGACGGATCCGGTGCTTCGATCTCCCTTCCCTCCGTCAGCAGGGAGCCGGCGGTCGGAGTTTCGAGCCCCGCGACCAGCCGCAGCAAGGTCGATTTTCCGCACCCACTCGGCCCCAGGAGAGCGACGAACTCGCCGCGGCCGACCTGCAGGCTGACGCGGTCCAATACCGGCAGCGGCTGTCCTTCCAGGTCGAAGCGATGGCTCACTTCGCGGAGCGTCAGCGTCGTTCCGCGGACCGGGTAGTCGCTTGCGGTCGCCGCTACCACCGCACCAGACCCTTCTGCCAGGATAGCAGGCGGTCGCGCAAGCGGAACAGCAGCGTGATCAATCCGGAGCACAAGAACGCCATGAGCAGTAGCGCGGCGTACATATTGGCGTAGGCCGCCCAACCCTGCGCCCATTGCAGATACCAGCCGAGCCCCGCCTTCACGCCTAGCATTTCGGCTACGACGAGAACCGCAAACGAGTTGCCGAGCCCCATGAACAGGCCAACAAAAACATGCGGCATTGCCGCCGGAATGGCAACCTTGAGCACGAGGAAGCGCTGGCTTGCCCCCAATGTCCGCGCAATATCGTAATAGGCGCTGTTCACGCCGGCGACACCCGACCAGGTGAGCACCGTGACCGGAAACCCGGTGGCGAGCGCAATCAGGAAAATGCTGGCGCTGAAGCTCGACGGGAATACGAAAAATGCGAGCGGCAGCCAGGCCGTCGCTGGCAGCGGCCCGATGAACCGCAAAATCGGGTGGATCCAATAACCGGCGAGCCGCGACCAGCCGATCGCCACGCCAGTCACGAACCCGACCGCCGCACCGATAAAATAACCGGTCGCGAGCAGACGAGCTGAGGCCAAGGTGCCCGCAGCCAGCCGTCCCCAGTCGTCGACTACGACTTCGACAATGGCCTGTGGCGGCGGAAAAAACGGCAACGGCAGCAATCCGAGCTTTGCGGTGACGGCCTCCCAGGCAGCCAAAAACAGCGCGAGCGCGACCAGCCACGGAGAAAGCCGCTGGAGACGTTGGAAAACAGTAAAACGAACGCCGGCAAAGGCCGCCAAGGCAAGGGCAACGGCCAATGCTCCGCACGCAGCGGCGAGGTTGCCGGTGTAGGCCCAATCGCTTTCGAGCTTATCCGGCCAGAACGCGGTGAGCGCGGCGACCATAGACCACGCGGCGGCCGCAGACAGCCCGCCGATTAACGACCGAGTGGCTGACCGTGCAAAAAAAACCGAAACCCGGTTTCTGTGGCCTCGATACTTCATCGACGACCGAGCTCACTGCAGATCTTTGCCGATCGGCTCAGCTTAGAACGTCAAGATAAATCCGCTCGGCGAACTTGGCGGTGTCGGTGTTTCGCTTGATGACGTTCACCGCCTTGAGTTCCTCGGTGTAGAGTAAAAGTTGCTTCTTGAGCGCCGCTCCGACGGGATGATTGTGGTGAGTATGGCTGCGATACATGGTGGCGAGATCCTCCACGGATCCTCTCCCGCCGTAGCTCGAATAGATCGCTGCGGCGTCTGCGGGATCGCTGGCAATTCGGTCTGCCGCCTCCAGTATCGATCGTGTCAGAGCGGCCGCCACCGGTAATTCGCTTCGGGTGAGGCTGCCACGTATCGCGAGAATGCAGCAGGTGCGGTCGGCGAATTCATCCGTCAAGTTCGTCGCGATCTCGTTGAGCTTGCCTTCCTTGAGCCAAAGATAGGGCAGCGGATCGATCTCGGCCAGCGCCTGCACTTCGCCCTTGTCGACGGCAAGCGCGAGCAGATTGGCCGGATACTGGCGCCACTCTACCTCTTGGGTCGGATCGATGCCCTTTTTGGCGAGGAAGATCGAAAAGAAGTTCTTCGCTGGGCTCGCCTGATCGCTAATACCGATAGCCTTGCCGCGCAGGGACTCCAGGCTGTCAATATTCGCAGCCTTGGAGCCGAGGAGCCGGATGCAGCCGCCGTGCACGCCGGCGGTGATCCGAACGTCGAAACCTTGCTCCAGCGGCTTGAGCCAGCGCAGGGCCAACCCCAAACCGGCATCCGTCTTGCCAGTCGCGATCCCCTCCAACAGCTGGTCGGTCGAACCGCCGAAATTGACGAAATCGACATCGAGGTTGTGCTTGGCGAAGATACCCCGTTCCTTTGCGACCGGCGCAGCGAGCGTGCAGGCCGCGTTCGCGTTCCAGGCGAGTTTGAGCTGGCGGGGCGGCCCCTGCAGCTCTTCGCTGTT
The DNA here is from genome assembly GCF_900129425.1 of Bradyrhizobium erythrophlei. Lineage (NCBI taxonomy): Bacteria > Pseudomonadati > Pseudomonadota > Alphaproteobacteria > Hyphomicrobiales > Nitrobacteraceae > Bradyrhizobium > Bradyrhizobium erythrophlei. Next base: position 1,841,116 of record NZ_LT670817.1, read on the forward strand.
CGCCGCGGTGCGGCAAATAAGAGGCTCGCCAGGAATATATGCCAGCGATCCAGCCCCGGATGCCGTCAGCGCGCGAGCCGCTCCGAAGATCCCAAACGGCGCCGTGGCCCCGAGGGCGCCGACCAAGGTGAGCACCGAGCGGCGGGAGAAGGCGCGCCGCTTCGCTTCGGGTAGACCTTTCGTCAAGCTGTTGCCGATGTTGCGCGTTTCCATGATGTCGCTCTCCAAAGTCGCGTATCGGCCGTGCCGAGCGCGGCGATACTCAAACCAATCTTGCTTGCAACTGTCATGATACTCCTCCCCGGTTTTCCGAAGGGAGTGCAGCGAGTCGACCCGCTCCCTGCACAATCGAGCGCTATCCGCGCCCGCGCGCATTGCGGATGCCCACGAAGAGACCGGCACAAAAGGATTGTCGGTTTAAGAGAGTGTGATGCCTGCCGACGGCATTTCGCTGCCATTCACCATTAGCGGAGACGTCGGCGCGTCCCGTCTCGGAAGGCAGCTCTGTATAGAGACTATACGATCCAACGCGCATCCAAAAGACCTCATTTTTGCCTGGGCGGAACAAGCAATTCGGTCAGGATCGGCGACCGCAATTGGTCTGAGCCCCGTGCTTCATCCAGCGATGGGAAGAGTTCCGGTGGTATTTGAGCCCAAGTGGCGATGTGGTCGAACACGCTTTGGTGGAGGAACATCTCCGCCAGCATGATCTCGGCGAGGTGCGATTGCTCGATGGCGTCGCCGAAACCTCGCTCATGTGCGATGGCGACGCGAAGGCGTCACGGCAATCGTCTGCGGCCCCGTTCCTTGCGACGCACCCGATCTGGTCGCGACCTTGATGCCGCTCGTCCGCTCGAATTCCGGCAACAATTCCTCGTACGCGCCGTTGAATCCACCGGATATCAGAAGGTTCACCCGTGCCACGAGCTATGCCTGACTTGGCGACTTAGCGGCGTTTTCACGCGTGTTATTTCTGGTTTTTTATTTGAGCATCTGGCTGACATCCAGCGCCTCGTCCGCCGGCCCACTATTGAACGCAGTTTCCCAAACCGCGATTTTGCCGCCGCGCATGGTCCAAACTTCTACTCCAAATCCCTTCATGAGCCGTCCAGTCCCGGAGTCTTCCCATTCTCCGTCCCAGATGTTTGTCATTGTGTCATTCATGAGTGTCCGAAACTGTTTCTTCAGGCGATAGCCCTTCTGCTTGGCGCTTCGCGCCATAAAGAATCCGCGAAGTGCCTCGCGCCCCCTGAATTCAGGAACGATGCCAAACCGCACAACACAGTCTTCGGTGAATCCATCAACCAGCGCATCTACGTTCCACGGCATGAACAATGACTCAACGTAAGCTACAAAAGATCGGCACTCCTCGATTGTGCGAGGATTGCGATCGCCGGGTTTCGCCAAGGGTATTGTTGTCACCTCATCCTCCTAAAGCCCGCCGCTCGCAGGCACCCCCAAGACCGAGACTGGAGAATGTAGCGGCGAAGTTGGAAATCTGGAAGGGGGTGAGGAACAGTCAGGTGTGGCTGAAGCAGCCCAACCTAGACCTTCCGTGCGAAGCGCGATGTCTCGAATGAAGCAGACCTGGCTCGAACGACCGCTTCTGGCGCACAGCGGACATTAGCGACTGTCGCCAATTCGCAGAATGGGTGGTTATTCGCCTCTGATCTCGCTAGGTGACTTGTTCGTCCAGCGGCGAAATGCGCGGCGGAAATTTGCGGCATCACTGAATCCGAGCGCCAGCGCAATATCTTCGTTCGCCAGCCTTGTCGTGCGCAGGTATTTCAGCGCGATTTGCATTCGCAGTTCATCCAGCAAGCCACGGAAGGAAATCCCTTGTTCCCGCAGCTGACGTCGCAACGAGCGATCGCTCACTTCAAGGAGCTTTGCTACGGCGGCGAGGGTCGGAGGGTTGGTGATATCTCCGAGCAGGAGTGCGCGAATCTCTCCGGCTACTCCAATTCGCGATTTCAGATCGTTGAGCAGGTCGTCGCAGAGGGCCACGACCGCTGGGTACGTCGTCTTGTTGCCGAGATTTGCAGATTGGTCGAGCCATGCCGACCGAAAAATGATCTGGTTGGTCCGGCTTGCGAATCTTAGACGACATCCGATCTGGTCCGCGGGCAGGCCAAAATCATGGGCTTCCGGATAAGCTATGCTGATCTGATCTGGAGTGAACGCAGGGCCCATGATATCCCGCATTAGAGATATATGAATGCCGATCTGCATCTCGGTGATGAAGCGGTAGACTTGCGGATCGATTGCGGCGCGCGCATTGGGCTCAATGACCCAGCTCGCGACACCGTCCTCCTCGGTGAATTCGATTGTTGCCAGCGGCGCCGCGAGCGCGTGATAAAGTTCGGCAAAAGCCATCGCCTTTCGAAAGTCGGGACAGCAAAGAATGGCGAACCCGTACATGCCGTAAGCGGAGAGGTGGATTGATGTGCCGGTGCGGTAAGGCAGGTGCGGGTCGTTTGAGAGCCGAATTGCGTTCTTGCAGGCCGTCATCAATTCCGCGAGCGAAATCCTTGACTTGGGAGAGTGCACCTCGTCCATGGTCAGGTTGACGTTTCTCAGTATTTCGCCGGCTGGACAACCCCGGTCGACGAGCACGTCGAATAGCGCGGCAAGTTTGGTCGACTCGTAAACACGCTCACCTAATCCAACGATCGGCCTTTCCTTCGCGCTGTTCGAAATAGAGCGCAAAGCGGAGGATCTCTCAGGCTGCTTGGAGTCGCGCAACTGAACCTGCCTTTGAACGCCACACGGTTCGAAGCTTCTGTCACTTGTCGTCGGGACAGGATAACAGTTTTTCCCGATCGCCCGTAGGCTCAGGCAGCTGGGAATCCGGCTCCCTTGGGCCGTAAATGCAGCAGTTTTATTCAAGACCTGGCCCCTGATGAGGGGCAGCTTGTCCGGCTCGGACCCGCTGTTCGTCCGTTTCAGACCTTCACAAGGGCCGGGCTGCGCGCGAGGCTTGGGGTTGGTGTCGTGAGGTGCGAGGCAGATCAAGCGATCCGCTCACTTAGAACGGCGGACGCCGAAACGGCCGGAGGAAGACAATTCGAGGGAGGCCGCCATGGTGGGAAGGCTGATTCAGACCACCAAATCAGCTTATCAGTATCCTTTGATTTTCAAGCAATTGTGGCACACGCCGCGCGTGCAAGCGCCGGATCAGGAGGTCGTTTACCGCGATCTGAGGCGCTTCACCTATCTCCAGATCAAGGAGCGGATAGGCCGTCTCGCATCGGCGCTGAGCAAAGCGGGGGTTGTGCCCGGCGACACCGTGGGCGTCCTCGAATGGGACAGCCACCGGTTTCTCGAAGCTTTCTTCGCGATCCCGATGATGGGCGCCGTGTTGCAGACGGTGAATGTCCGTCTGTCGCCCGAACAGATCGCCTACACAATCGATCACGCTGGCGCCTCGACGCTTCTCGTCAACGATGAGTTCGTCGGATTGGTGGAGGGGCTGAAGGCCCAATTGCCGAAGGTCAAGCGGCTGATCGTGATGTCGGACCGACCTGTCCCGCAGACTGGCAGCCTGTCCTTCGTCGGCGAATATGAGAGTCTGCTTGCTGCGGCTGCGCCTGATTACGACTTTCCTGATTTCGACGAGAATACTCAAGCGACCACTTTCTACACGACCGGCACGACCGGACTGCCCAAGGGGGTTTATTACAGCCACCGGCAACTGGTGTTGCACTCGATCTGCGGGTTGGCGCTGTTCGGTATGGCGGGGACGCAGGGCCGCTTCTCGCGTGACGACGTCTACATGCCGATCACACCGATGTTTCACGTCCATGCCTGGGGGTTTCCCTGGTCGGCGACACTCGCCGGGGTCAAGCAGGTCTATCCCGGTCGCTATGAGCCGGCGATGCTGGTCAAGCTGATCAAGGGTGAGGGCGTCACCTTCACCCACGGCGTGCCGACCATTCTGCAGATGTTGCTCGACGCCGCCGCCAAGGCGAATGTCGATCTGGAGGGCCTCAAGATGGTGATTGGCGGGTCGGCCTTGCCGAAGGCGCTGGCCAAGCGGGCGCTGGCCGCTGGCATCGACATCTTCGCGGGCTATGGGATGTCGGAGACGGGCCCGCTTGCCGCAGTGTCCCATGTCCGATCGAAGGACCTCACCGGCGATCCGGACGGAGAGGTCGAGTTCCGCGCCAGGGCCGGCATCGCCGGGCCGCTGGTGGATCTGCGCATCGTCGACCCCGACATGAAGAACGTGCCGCATGACGGCAAATCCGCCGGCGAGATCGTGATACGGGCGCCATGGCTCACCCAGGGTTATTTCAACAATCCTGAAGGCTCGGAGCAACTCTGGGCCGGGGGTTACCTGCACACCAGCGATATCGCCGTGGTCGACGCGAACGGCTCTGTGCACATCACCGACCGTATCAAGGACGTGATCAAGACCGGCGGCGAGTGGGTCTCGTCGCTGCAGATCGAGGATTTGATCTCGCAATGTGCCGGCGTTGCGGAGGCTGCTGTCATCGGCGTCAAGGACGAGAAATGGGGTGAGCGGCCGCTCGCGCTCGTGGTCAAGCGGCCGTCGGATGCGAATGGCGTCAGCGACGCCGCCATCAAGGACCATCTCAAAGTGTTCGCCGACAAGGGCGTCATCTCGAAATACGGCATTCCGGAGAAGATCATCTTCATCGACAGCATTCCCAAGACGAGCGTCGGCAAGATCAACAAGAAGGCGCTGCGCGAGCAGTATGGTGACGCGTAGCTGTTCGAACGCAGAGGCGACTGATCGAGGAGGAGAACGTGAGCAACCTCACCCTTGCCGGCTTGGGCGAAAGAGTTGGGCATGAACTCGGACTTTCCGATTGGGTCACGATAGATCAGCCACGCATCGACACGTTTGCTTCCTGCACCGGCGATCGCCAATGGATTCATATCGACGTTGAAAGGGCGAAGCGGGAAAGCCCTTTCCGCGCTCCGATCGCGCATGGCTATCTGACGCTGGCGATGGTGGCGCCGCTGGCGATGCAGGTCGGCGTCATCCCGAGTGATGCCGCGGCCGGGCTGAATTACGGGATCGACAAGGTCCGCTTTCTAACACCGGTGCCGGCTGGCGCGCGCGTGAGGCTGCGCGTCGTGCTCGTCGGGATCGAACCGAGGGAAGGCGGGCAGGTGGTCATGAAGACCCTGAACACAATGGAAGTCGAGGGATCGGAAAAGCCAGCGTTGATTGCCGAAACGCTGGCGCTCCTGATTCCCGCAGCGGGAGTGCGGCAATGAGCACGGAATCTCGCGAACCGATCCCGCTCATGGAAGGGATCTCCGAAGACGCATCCCGAAATACGCTGGCGCTCAATCCACTTGTCGGTATCCGGGGTCAGGATCTGGTCGAGAGCGCCGGCATCCTGTTCAAGGCTATCGTCAACGAGCCGAAGGTCGCTACCGAGCAGTGGCTCTCCTTTCTCAGTGAACTCGGCTCCATCGTCGCCGGTAAGTCGGAGCGTGCGCCGAAGTCGGGCGACAGGCGCTTCTCAGATGCCGCGTGGAAGGAGAGTGCGCTGCACGGCGGGATGCTCAAGGCCTATCTTGCCTGGGGTGACGCAGTCAGCGGCTTCGTCGACAAGACGAGCCTGAGCGACATCGACAAGACGCGGGCGCATCTGGTCACGGAAATCCTGATCGATGCAGTGGCTCCGACCAATTCCATGCTGACCAACCCAGCGGCGGTGCGCAAATTCCTGGATACCGGCGGCCGAAGCCTGTGGTACGGGCTGAAGAACTACTTCGATGATCTCGCCAAAAACGGCGGCATGCCGTCGATGGTGGATGAGAGTGCCTTCAAGGTCGGCGAAACATTGGCGACCACGCCGGGCGGGGTGGTCTTCCGCAACGAATTACTGGAGTTGATACAGTATACGCCGACGACGCCGAATGTGAGAAAGCGGCCGCTGGTCATCACCCCGCCGCAGATCAACAAATATTACGCGTTGGATTTGTCGCCCGACAAAAGTTTGGTTCGCTTCCTGCTCGACAACGGGATCCAGGTGTTCTGCGTCAGCTGGCGCAATCCCACCGCTGCGCACCGAGAATGGGGGCTCGATACCTATATCGCAGCGCTTGATGAGGCTGTCGATGTCGCGCGGGACGTGACCGCTAGCGACGATATCTCGATGATGGGGTCGTGTTCCGGAGGCATCACCTCGACGGCTTATTTCGCGACGCTTGGAAGCGCGGGGCAACAGAAGATCAGGAATATGGTACTCGCGGTCTGCCTGCTCGATCCGAACACGGCCGACGAGAGCGCGTTCGGCTGCCTGATGACGCCGGAGACAATGCACGCGGCCAAGGAATTCTCCCGGGTGCGCGGCATGGTCGACGGCCACGAACTGGCGCGGATGTTCGCGTGGATGAGGCCGAACGACTTGATCTGGAACTACTGGGTCAACAACTACCTGCTCGGCAATCAGCCACCGGCCTTCGATATCCTGTACTGGAATGCCGACACGACCCGACTTCCGGCCGGTCTGCACGGCGATTACCTCGATCTCTATTTCACGAACCCGTTCGTCAACGCCGGAAAGCTCACGTTGAACGGTAAGACGATCGACATGAGCAGGATCAAGGCCGACAGTTACGTGATCGCCGGCGTGACCGACCACATCACGCCCTGGAAAGGCGTGCACAAGACCGCGCAGATCATGGGCGAGGGGACGACCTTCGTGCTTTCGAACAGCGGCCATCTCCAGAGCCTCCTCAACCCGCCGACCAATCCGAAGGCCTCCTTCATGATCGGGACGGTCCATCCATCCGGTCCAGACGCATTCGTGGCCGCAGCCGAGAAGCGAAAAGGAAGCTGGTGGCTCGATTGGCGAGATTGGCTGCACGCACGGTCAGGCGATGAGGTTGCGGCGCCCGCGTCGCTAGGTAGCGAACGCCATCCCATCCTTGCTGCAGCTCCGGGGACTTACGTCTTTGACTGACGATCCTGCAGGAGGGAACCGAGTCGCGAGGCCGGAGATCGAGGTGCGGCAAATCGAGGTCGACGGGCAGTTGCTCCAGGTTGCCATCAGGCACAACAGCGGCCAGCAGCCGCCGTTGTTGCTGTTCAACGGGATCGGCGCCAACTGGGAGTTGGCGAAGCCCTTCCTCGAAGCACTCACCAGTACGACGGCGATCATCTTTGACGTGCCTGGCATCGGCGGTTCGCCCAGGCCGCTCTTGCCGTATCGCCCATCGACGCTGGCGCGGCTTGGCGCCGCTCTCGTTGCGGAGCTAGACTACACGGAGATCGATGTCGCCGGCGTGTCCTGGGGCGGTGGAATCGCGCAGCAGTTCGCGCATCAATATCCAAAGCTGTGCCGGCGGCTGGTGCTCGCCGCGACCGCACCCGGTTTCACGATGGTGCCGGCAAGCCCATCTGTGTTGTGGAAAATGGCGACGCCGCGCCGCTACACCGACAAGGACTACATGAACAGGATAGCGGCGGATATCTACGGAGGCGCCTTTCGCCACGACCCATCCTTGATCGGCGGCCATGCGGCCGCGATGCATGGCGCTCGCAACCTGGGCTATCTGTATCAGCTTGTCGCGATGAGCGGCTGGACCAGTCTGCCGTGGCTGTGGTTGCTGCCGCAGCCGACGCTCGTTCTGATGGGCCGCGACGATCCACTGGTCCCTCCGATCAATGGCCAAATTCTAGCGGGCCTGATCCCGAACGCCGAGCTCCGGATGATCGAGGACGGGCACCTGTTCATCGTGACGCGGCCGGCGGAAACCGCCGCTATAATCGAGGCATTTCTGGCTGACGCGAGCAGGCATGTCGAGCCATCATCTCCGCTCTCCCGAGTGGCCAATTTGGTCAGAGGTCTCGTTTCGACGTTCGGAGAACGCCGCGATGTCCAGGCGCAGCGAGAAGGGGAGAAATGATGACAAGCGAGGTTGTACATCGAAGATCGCATGAAGGAGGGTCTTGAGGGATTACGCGCCAGAATTAGCCGAAGCGAATCGACCTGAACCAGGAGGACCTTCGGCGAAAAGACAAGCCAAACTTTTGCAGGAGCCAGCAAACGCAGGCAGGCCTCACCAATCATAGCAGGAGGAACCGATGGCAACTCAGCAGGCGGCATTACCCGGGAAAACGGACTACGCTCCACCTCCAATCGAAGGCGACTTCTACAGGATAGCCGCCGTGCTGACCGAGAGCGAGCGGGCGCTGCTCAAACGTGTTCGCAAGTTCACGGAAGGCGTCGTCGCGCCGGTGATCGAGGATTATTGGAGCCGCGATGAATTCCCCTTCGAGATCGTCCCGAAGATGGCGGAACTCGGTATCGGAGGCGTGGGCTATCAGGGATACGGCGCCGCCGGCGGCAGCTGGCTGCTGAACGGCCTTGTCGCGATGGAGTTGGCGCGTGTCGATGCGTCGGTGGCGACGTTCTGGGGCGTGCACACGGGCCTTTCGGCCGGATCGATCTATCTGTGCGGGGACGAGCAGCAGAAGCAACGCTGGCTACCGTCTATGATGCGCTTCGACAAGATCGGCTCGTTTGGTCTGACGGAGCCGCTAGTGGGGTCGGCGACATCAGGTGGAATGATGACGACATGCCGCCGCGAAGGCGACAGCTGGACCCTCAACGGCCAGAAGAAATGGATCGGCAATTCCACGTTCGCCGATATCAACGTGATCTGGGCACGAGAGGAAGGTTCGAACCAGGTCAGGGGCTTCGTTGTGGCAAAGGACAATCCTGGCTTTTCGGTCGAGAAGATCAAGACCAAGATGGCATTGCGGGTCGTGCAGAACGGGTTGATCACCCTGAGCGACTGTCGCGTTCCCGAGGCCGACCGCTTGCAGAACGCCAACTCGTTCAAGGATACCGCCAAGGTTCTCAGGATGACGCGTACCGGCGTGGCGTGGTTCGCCGTAGGCTGCCAGATGGGAGCATACGAGCATGCGCTCCGCTATGCGACGGAGCGGACGCAATTCGGGAGGCCTATCGGCGGATTCCAGCTCGTCCAAGATCTGCTGGTGCGCATGCTTGGCAACGTCACATCAACCCAGGCAATGATGCTCCGCCTTGCGCAACTTCAAGACGAAGGCGTGATGCGCGATGAGCACGCGTCGCTCGCGAAAGCGTTCTGCACGGTCAAATGCCGAGAAACCGTCGGCTATGCGCGCGAGTTGCTGGGCGGCAACGGCATCCTGCTCGAGAACCACATCGGACGCTTCGTGGCCGATGCCGAAGCGATCTATTCCTATGAGGGCACAAGGGAGATGAACACGCTGATCGTCGGCAAGTCTATCACGGGATTGAGTGCCTTCGTATGACGCCAGGCATTCACCCGATCCACCGACCGAACCGCCATTTTCAGCAGGTCTTCCGCTCTTTATCGAGAAGAGGAGACGTGCAGCCGACCACCGATTGACGACCGAAACCCCGTGAACGAACGGCGATAAAGGTGATCTATCTTCAGCGAACTTCATTGTTTTTGTTCATCTTTTCGGGTGCAACTTACGTTCGGGACGCAGGGGGCGCAGGTTCAAATCCTGCCACTCCGAGATTTTATTAGGCTTTTGCTTTTTTCCCGAGCGCTTAAGGTTAACCACCGAAATCCGGTGCCTGGAAGTTAAATGGCATTTGCTGGCCCTGCAGGAATCAGGTCGCTGGTGGCCATAAGTTCTCAGCAACGGGGCGTGACCTTCCTTTTTGGTTTTCAGCTTCGCCATGTTCCCTGCCCCGGGCAAGGCTAGCGGGCTCTTTCGAATGCTGTCTTGGATGCGAAGCGGCCACCGGCATCGGCGAATTGTGGATTTGGTTAATGCCATTAAGGACGATTCCAGGTCGGTGGAAAGCCTCCGGCTGCCCCCGATTGTCTCGATTATGCCGCACTTTGGCTCCCATGATAGGGTCGGTTGCGCCGCGGGTTCTTTGGGGATTCTCCGAGGCGTCGAACCGGGGGTAGGATGGCCTACATCGCATTGAAGGCCGGGAAGGTTCCGTTGGGTCGTGGCACCATATCCAGCGCCACGATTCCTTTGGCTATTGCGGCTTTCGCATTGGCGTCGGGAGTGGCGGCGGCCTGGATCGGCGATCTCGATCCGGTTGCCTGGGTCGCAAATTCCGCTGCTCCGAAAGATATCGCCGCATCGTTCGATGACCGGTTCTCGGTGGCTTCGGCGCCCGATTTGTCCACGGCCATCCCGCCGCGTTTGCTGGTTCGATCCTTGTCGTCAGAATTGGAGACCAAATTTCAACAGGCGAAAGGCCGTCTCGCCCAAAAACTGCAATCTCAGGACTGGCGGGTAGCCGTTCTCGAGCAACCGGGCACCGAGCAAACGAGCGCCGAGGAAACAACCACCAGCAAACCGGCTGTCGAGGAGACAACGCCATCGGGCGTCGCTGCCGTTCCCATTCCCAGGTCTCGTCCGGTTGAGGCGAATCTCGAATTACAGTCCGGGCCCCCTGCGGCTCAGCCTCCTGCTACGGCTCAGTCCAACGATCGTACGCTGCTGCAGAAGCTTTCCGATCTGCTTCCGGGGCGTATAACACTCGCGTCGCTGGCTCCCGATGGCGGGCTGCTCGCGAATCGGCCGAACCTCTCGTCTCTTGGCTACGACAGCCTCACCGCCGTCTATGACATCTCTGCGCGTACCGTTTACATGCCGGATGGATCAAAACTGGAGGCGCATTCAGGATTCGGCAGTCTGATGGACGATCCAGCACACGTGAACGAGCGAATGGTCGGTGCAACGCCGCCAAATGTGTATGAATTGAAACCTCGCGAACAACTGTTTCACGGCGTCCAGGCGCTCCGCATGATCCCGGTCGGTGACAACAGCACGCTCGGGCGGTCCGGATTGCTCGCGCACAGTTATATGCTTGGCCCCAACGGCGATTCCAACGGCTGTGTGTCGATCAAGTACTATGAGAAGTTTCTAAAAGCGTTCTCGGACGGCGAGATCAAGCACCTCGTCGTTGTGCCAAGCCTCAGCGATGCGATATCAGCATCGCGGCGGTCAACCTCACAATCATGACGCAGGTCGTCTGAAGCAGTGAACGGTGTCGGAAGAGCTCCGAGCCAGGGCGTGGACTCAAGACGCGGAGCCTTGGGGCGAACAGGCATAGGGAACGGACTCGTTGGCACGCAGCCAAATGCGAATTGATGCGAGCTTGATGAAGGCCAGATAGTTAGCCGCGAGCCTGTCATATCGATTCGCTACACGCCAACGCAGTAGCGAATACGCACCAAAGCGGACGTCCACTGACAACTCCGAATTTAAGGATTCCTCCTTGTTCCAGAACCAAGTCATGAGCGAAGTATCAAATTCCGACACGCCGCTGCGGACGACGTTCAAAATCAGCTTGAACGGCAAGACCGTTTCAATCGCCACCGTTGGCCAAGCTTATCAGTTCATAACAAATCTCAGTTCAGTTGAGTGGATGGAGTTCAGATCGCTGCATGCTGACGCCGTAAGCTGTCTTCAGAGCGCGGCAGGGGACGCGATGTTGACTGTGCAGGCGACAAATGCGTTACGCGCGCTGTTCATCCGCGCCAAGCTACTCTGAGCAGCAAGCCGACATGATCGCGCCTCCCATCGGCCTTTTTTTCTGCACTATTCGGGGAACAAATAGCCGGATGTGACACTGTGGGGGGACAGGCGGTGCCGAGGTCCGGAAGCGCGTTGTTGCTCGTGGGGCTGCTCGGGTTCGTACTCGGCGGTTGCATGCAATCGACACTCGATCCGTCGTCGGGTGCCAGTTTTACCCAACGGGACCGGGAGTTGCTGGCCCATCCGCCTTATGCGCAGGCGAGCATTTCAGAGACCTATCGCCGGCACATCGTCGACTATTCGCGCAGGGAGGCGCCCGGCACGATCCTGGTCGATACCGACGAGCGTTACCTCTATTACGTCCTGCCAGGACGCAAGGCGATCCGCTACGGTGTGGCGGTGGGCGAGGAGGCGCAGGCCTGGTCCGGTGTCGCTACGGTCGGCCGTAGGGCTGAGTGGCCTGACTGGATCCCGACGCCGGAGATTCAGGCGCGACTCGGCCCCTACCCGGCACGCGTGCCCGGAGGTCCGGCCAATCCGCTGGGCGCGCGGGCGCTCTATCTCTACGAGCACAACAAGGACACCCTGTACCGCATCCACGGCACCAATCAGCCGGAATATATCGGCCACGCTGTATCATCCGGCTGTATTCGCATGACCAACGAAGATGTCATCGATCTCTTTGATCGGGTGAAGATGGGAACGACCGTGGTGGTCCTCGCGCCGGGTCAGAGCGGATGGGTCGGGTCCATGGCAGGGCCTCGCAGCTGATCGGGGCGCTGGGGGCGGCCGCCCTGAGACTCAGGGATGGCGTGCCCCTACAGTGGCGTTGGCTGTTATCCGCTCCTGACGAACCCGCACGGCCTCCTGCTTCGGAGTTGAACCCGCCCCGAAGAAGCCGTCACATGTCTGCTGCAGCAAGGACGCAGTCAGCGGAATGACCGCATTCGGCGCGCAGAGCGGACGTCCGACGTAAAGACATCCGCGGCACCATACGCAAGCCCGCAGCCAGCATTCAAAGTAGGCCAATCGGCAGAGGCGGCCCCCCTTGTAACCGGATAGTTAACAGGCTTAGAGTTCGTGGCGCCAATAAAAAACGGAAACGCCATGAAGCATAGCGCCGATCAAATTCTCACCACCCATGTCGGCAGCTTGCCGCGCCCGACGGAGCTTCACGCCATCAGCGTCGCGCGTCGCGAGGGTCAAAAGATCGACGATGCGGCGTTTAACGCCCGCGTGCGCAAGGCGGTAACGGATATCGTCCGCAAGCAGGTCGAGCTTGGCATAGACATCGTTGATGACGGCGAGATGAGCAAGCCGAGCTTCATCACCTATATCAACGAGCGCCTTGCCGGGTTTGAGCCCGACAGCACCCACCGGAATCAAAGCCCATGGGCCGGTTCCCGCGAGGTCCGGGAATTTCCCGAATTCTATGCCCCCCAACTGGCCAACGTGCACACCAGGCACACCCATTATCTCTGCACCGGCCAGGTCAAATACCGCGGCGGACAAGCCCTCAGGACGGATCTCGACAATCTGAAAGCCGCATTGGAAGATGTCGATGTCGCTGATGCGTTTGTGCCTTCGACATCGGTGTCGAGTATCGAAGACTGGAACCGCAACGCCTTCTACAAGTCCGAGGAGGACTACCTGTTCGCCCTCGCCGAGGCGATCGGGGAGGAATATCGTGCCATCGTCGATGCAGGGTTTGTCCTCCAGGTCGATGATCCCCATCTGGTCACCTATTATGTCTGCCATCCGGACAAGAGCCTGGAGGAGTGCCGCCGGTGGATCGAGCTGCGGGTGCATGCGATCAACCACGCCCTGCGAGGCATTCCGAAGGACAGGGTCCGCTTCCACACCTGCTACGGCATCAATTTCGGGCCACGTGTCCACGACATCGAAATCAAGCATATCGTCGATATTCTCGGGCGACTGAATGTCGGGGCGTTTTCATTCGAGGCGGCCAACCCGCGGCACGAACACGAGTGGACCTCGTGGCGCGACGCGAACCTGCCCGACGACGTGATCATGATCCCAGGCATGATCACGCAATCGAACGTCATGGTGGAGCATCCGGAGTCGGTCGCGCAACGGCTTGGGCGCTGGATCGATGCTTTCGGCGTCGAGCGCGTGATCGCCGGCACCGATTGCGGCTTTGCCAGTTTTGCCGGCAATGACGAAATACACGAGACCATCGTGTGGGCCAAGTTCGACGCGCTGGTGAAGGGAACGCGAATCGCGTCAAAGGCCGCACGATCAAAACGTCTGACCGCCTGACGCGCTCAGGCCGAACAAGAAAAAACCAGCCCCAGGGAACATCCATCAATGTCAGCTTCAGATACCAGTAAAAACGCCCGCATCCTTACCACCACGGTCGGCTCCTATCCGGTGCCGGACTGGCTGGTGGCGCTGCCATCCGAGCAAGCTGTGATCGACGCGACGCGCGTCGTGATCGACACCCAGGAGCAGGCGGGGATCGATCTGGTGTGCGACGGCGAACTTTACCGGTTCGATGTCAACCATCCCGAGACCAACGGCATGATCGAATATTTCGTGCGACCGATGTCGGGCGTGCGCAACGAGATCGGGTTGGCCGAATGGCTGGCGTTCAAGCAATCGTCGGATCATAAATTCCGCAGCCGTCCGCCAGGCGTGGTTGATGGCGCCATCGGTCCGGGCTCGCTCGATCTGCCGGCCGCTTGCACGCGCGCGCGAAAGCTGGCGACGCGGCCATTGAAATTCACGCTGACCGGTCCGCACATGCTCGCCAAGATGCTGCTGGACAACCATTACAAGGACAAGGCGGCACTGACCATGGCGATCGCCGACGTGCTGGCAGAACAAGTCAAGCATATCGACGCGGATGTGATCCAGGTCGACGAAGCCAACCTGCCGGGGAGCCCGGAGGAATGGGAGTGGGCGGCGGATGCCATGAACCGGGTGCTCGACGCCATCCCGACCGTACCTGCGGTGCATCTGTGCTTCGGCAATTACGGCGGCCAGACCATTCAGAAGGGCGGCTGGGACAAGCTCATCGACTATTTGAACAGACTGCACGTGAACCACATCGTCATGGAGAACGCGCATCGCCCGCCCGAGGAACTCGCGGTGTTCAAGGAGTTGCGGCCCGAGATCGGCTTCGGTCTGGGCGTCGTCGACATCAAGCAGACGGTCGTCGAATCCGCTGAATCCATTGCGCGTGCGATCGAGCATGCCGACAAGATTCTGGGCGTCGGCCGGGTGAAATATATCCATCCCGACTGCGGCTTCTGGATGCTCAAGCGGGGCATTGCCGACGGCAAAATCCGCGCGCTCGTGCTCGGCCGCGACCTCTACGAGGGCCGCAACTAAGCCATGACTCGCGCACGGCGAAGGCGACCGCGTTGGCGGATCGGGTCCGGGCCCCGTGCCCAAACAGTACGGATATGCGTCAGTCATGCGAATTCCGCGCACCCGACGCTGTCCAGCCCAAGCATCCTTTTCGGAGGAAATTCCGGTCGCCCGATAATTTTGCTCGCGCCGATCTAACCAGATAGTTAAACTCGGTGCCAACCCCGCTGCGACGCCAGGATAAGGTCGCAAAACAGGGGAGGGCCGAGGAAACCTTGAGAGGATTGCGACCAAGATGGCTCGGATTACCGGGGTCGACATCAAACGGTTCGACTATCCGCTGCTTGGAGAATTCAAGTTCTTCAAGTCGGGTTCGCGGCCGTCGATACTGGTCAGGCTGACCGACGAGGACGGCGTGCAAGGCTGGGGCCAATCCGTGCCGATCGAAACCTGGACCTATGAGACGGTCGAAAGCGTCGAATCGACTTTGCGGCATTATCTTGCTCCCGCCATTCTTGGCGCCGATCCGAGCGACCTTGCCGACGTTCATGCACGCATGGAGCGCGCGATCCGGCCGTCATTTTCGGTTGGTCAGCCGTTGTGCAAGGCAGGCGTCGATCTGGCCTGTTACGACCTCTGGGGCAAACAGACCGGCAAATCGGTCAGCGATCTCTTGGGCGGTGCGCGCAAGAAGCAAATCAAGCTCAGCTGGACGATCCAGTCTCCGACGCTTGGCGGAGTCGAAAAGCAATTGGAACAGGGCAGCGCGCTTGGCTACGACAGCTTCAACATCAAAGTCGGCGCTCCGCAGTCGCCGGCTTACGATCTTGAGCTCGTTCGCACAATCGTGACATTCGCGCCTAACGGCTTTCATTGGTGCGACGCCAATACCAATTACGATCTCGACACCGCGTTGACGATGGCTCCCAAGTTCGCCGATCTCGGCCTTAAAGGGCTTGAATCGCCCCTGCCTCCGAATCGGATCCGCGCCTATCAAACACTGAAGCGCCAGGGTGCGCTGCCCATCCTGATGGATGAAGGCATCATCTCGCCCGTCGAAGTGGCCGAGTTTATTGCGCTGGGAATGTTCGACGGCATCGCCATGAAGGTAGCCCGCTGCGGCGGCTTGTGGAACGCAACGCGGATCGCGCAGCTTCTCCGGGAAAGCGGACTGCTGCTGTTTGCTTCAGGGCTCACCGATCCCGAACTATCGATGGCGGCGACCGCGCATTTCTTCGCTTGGGCCGGCCTCGAGCTTCCCGCCGCAGTCAACGGCCCGCAATATCTCGCAGACCGGGGTACGATGGACCCGTTGTTCCGTCCGCGCGGCGATAGCCTGCATGTGCCGGCAGGGCCGGGGTTGGGGATAGAGCTGCCGGATGCAGTACTAAAGTCGATGATGAACGTGGCGGAGGCCCGGGCAGCTTTACCGGTTTGAAGCCTCTGATACGTTGAACAAGGCCGCACGATTGAACGATGTCGGCTGGGAAGGGAACGATGGCTCTCGTGAGTGATTCTGCAAAACCCGATACCGGGGCGGCGAGCGCGGCCGCAACCGGCATTCTCAGGAAGCTGACACCGCTGGCCGGCGTCGTGTGCTTCCTGCTGGTGTGGCAGATTTTCGTGGTCGCCTGGGGTGTGCCGGCCTATCTGCTGCCTTCACCCTCAGCCATCGGCCACGCCTTCATCAGTCAACTTCCGCTGCTGCTCAGTAACGGCTGGATCACCGTCTACGAAATGCTGGCGGGCTATGCCTTGGCGGTCGGCATCGCAATTCCGCTGGCGATCGCGATCACGTCATCGCGGCGCTTCAATCAACTCGTGATGCCGACAATGCTGTTCTTCCAGATCATTCCCAAGGTGGCGATTGCGCCATTGTTCCTGGTCTGGTTCGGGGTCGGACCGACGCCGAAAATCCTGGTCGCGTTCCTGATTTCCTTCTTTCCAATCGTGATCGACGCCGCCGTCGGCTTGCGCTCGATGTCGTCGGAAATGGCGGATCTCGCGCGCTCGATGGGCGCTACGCGCATGCAGGTGTTCGCGCGGTTCAGGCTGCCGACCAGCCTGCCGTATCTGTTCAGCGGCCTGAAAGTGGCGGCGACATTGGCGATCGCCGGCACGGTGGTCGGCGAATTCGTCGGCGCCGACAAAGGCCTCGGCTATCTGCTGCTCGTGACCAATTCGAACATGGAAGCCGCGCTGATGTTCGCTACCATCGTAGCGCTGACCATCATCGGTCTGGTTTTCTATTACATCGTTGAATTGCTGGAGAGCTTCCTGATCCCGTGGCATGTCACCCATCGGGTGGAGTCAGGCACCATGTAGCCCGAAGCGAATTCTGATTGAACGTCAAATAGAGCTTCGCCGCGAAGGCGAAGACAAATCGTAGGGAAGAAATGATTACCATGAAGCGCAGGGAGATTTTACGATCGCTGTTGGCGGCCGCCGCCATAACGCTGACCGCGCCGGCCGGCGCTCAGACGCTCGACAAGTTTCCGTTTCGCCTGAACTGGACGCTGTATGGCGAGCACGCGCCGTTCTTCGTGGCGCTGGACAAGGGGTTCTACAAGGACGTCGGCCTCGACGTCGAGATCCTCGAAGGCAGCGGCTCGACGACGGTCGCGCAGCTGACTGCCAACGCCACCAACCCGGTGTCCTATGTCGATGCGGCGACCATGATGCGCGGCATCAATGCCGGCATGCCGATCAGAGCCGTCGGCGTGACCCTGCAGCAGAGCCCGATGGCGTTCATCTACCGCGCCGACAATCCGCGGCCGAACAAAGTCGCGGAAATCAAGGACAGTCGGATTGCGATCACTGCCGGCGACGCCAGTCTCGCGATCTTCACCGCTTTCATGGGCAAGCTCGACATGAAGGTCAGCGACGTGAAGCTCGTCACCGTCGCCAATCCGGCGGCGAAAGAACAGGCCGTTCTCGGCGGCCAGGCCGACGCCTTGCTCGGCTATTTCATGGATCAGGGTCCGCGCATGCAGCTCAAGAGCGGCGTGAAGATGGGCTGGACCAGGCTCTATGACATGGCCGGTATCTCGACCTTGAGCAGCGCGATCATCATCAACAATGATTGGGTCAAGGATCCCAAGAATCAGGATCGACTCAGGCGCTTTCTGGCGGCGTCGCAACGCGGATGGGAATATACACGGCAACATCCCGATGAGGCGGCCGAGATCTTTTTGAAGCATGCACCGGCTTTCAACACCGAGATCGCGTTGTTGGAAATCAACGGTACGCTTACGATCACCAACACCAAGCACACCGAGGGCAAGGCCTTGTTCTGGTCGGCCAAGGAAGACTGGCAGGAAAGCCAGGATTTGTTGGAGAAATACGCCGGCCTGACCGCGCAGGCAGATCTGAATAAGTATTACACCAACGAATATCTGGCGCAGCCGCCGTATATGCCCGCTAAAAAGTAACCCCGATATCCCGTCTCTCCGCGGCAAGCCGCGGAGAGACTTTTCGTCTCGCGTGATTTGACAGTGGAATTCGCAGGCAATGAGCCAACCTTACATCCGGCTGACGAATGTCGGCAAGAAATTCCAGACAAAGACCGGAGAGGTCGAAGCCTGCGGCGACATCAATCTCGATATCAAGCAATCCGAGTTCGTTGCTATCGTGGGACCGAGCGGTTGCGGCAAAACCACCATCCTCAAGATGGTCGCGGGATTGCAGCCCTATACGTCGGGAACCATCACGGTTGCCGGCAAACGCGTCGATCGACCGCAGACCGACGTCGGCATCGTATTCCAGGAAGCCATCATGCTCGACTGGCGCGATGTGCTGTCGAACGTGATGCTTCAGATCGACATTCGCAAGCTGGAACGCGCCAAATATGAGCCGATCGCGCGGAATCTATTGAAGGCAACCGGGCTCGAAGGATTCGAGACCAAGAAGCCCTACGAATTGTCCGGTGGCATGCGCCAGCGTGTGTCGATCTGCCGCGCGCTCGTCCACGGCCCGAGCATGTTGATGATGGACGAGCCGTTCGGCGCGCTCGACGCGCTGACGCGCGAACAGATATCGATGGATATTCAGCGGCTGTGGATGGAAACCCGCAAGACCGCGTTGCACATCACTCACAGCATACCGGAAGCGGTGCTGCTCGCCGACCGGGTCGTGGTGATGGGACCTCGGCCCGGACGCATCGTCGAGATCATCGACATCGACTTGCCCCGCCCGCGGCGACTGGACCAGCTTCCCGCCCGGTTTCACGAATACTCCACGCGCATTCGCGACATTTTCAAGTCGAAAGGCGTGCTGGCGATGGATTGATGTGCTGCGTAATGAGGATGGCAGCCAGTCTCAAGCCCGATGGCGCTCATGACATCGGCTCAGTGAGCTATCGCGTTGACTCGGCCCCGCTGTTTCTCTTATAACTAACTAGATACTTATTAGCTGTCGGTCGGGTTGCTGAAGATGCGGATCGTGAATTCGTCCAACAAGGAAGGCCGGCTGGATCCGGCAGCATCTCCCCCTGGCGATGCGCTGCGCGTACACGGCGTGGCGGCGTAGCGAACATGGCGCCGCGTGTCGTAACGGCCGATCAAGCTGCGGAACTTGTTGCCACCGGCGATACGCTGCTGATCGGCGGCTCTGGCGCCGGACATTCCGTGCCCGATACGCTGATCGCGGCGATCGCCAAACGCTTTCTGGCCGAAGGCGCGCCGCGCAATCTGACCACGGTGCATCCTGTGGGTCTCGGCGATCGCGCCAACCGCGGCATCGGCCATCTGGCCCATCCCGGTTTGTTGAAGCGCGTGGTCTGCGGCACGCTGGTGGACTCGCCCCCAGTCGAGCGTATGGCCGCCGCCAACGCGATCGAGGCCTATACGCTGCCCCAGGGTTGCCTGTCGCAACTGACACGCGAAATGGCGGCAGGCCGCCCCGGTCTTACCACGCATGTCGGTCTGCACACTTTCGTCGATCCGCGCCTTGGCGGCGGCAGACAAAGCGAAAAGGCGACCGAAGATCTTGTCGAACTGACAACCGTCGGCGGCAAGGAATATCTGTTTTTCAAGTCCTTCCACGTCGACGTCGCGCTGGTGCGCGGTACCAGCGCCGACGAGGACGGTAACATCACGATGGAGCACGAGGCGGTCTTCGGCGAGATGATCTCGATGGCACAGGCTGCCCGCCGTGCCGGCGGCATCGTTATTGCCCAGGTCAAGCGTATGGCGTTGCGGGGTACGCTGCCGCCGAAGCAGGTGAAAATCCCCGGCATGCTGGTCGATCTGATCGTGGTCGACCCCGGGCAAACCCAGACCTTCTTCACCGCGCACGATCCAGCCTATGCCGGCGAGATCAAGGTGCCGCTTGGCAATATCGCTGCGCTGCCGTTTTCGGTTCGCAAGGTCGTGGCACGCCGTGCCGCCCTTGAGCTCTATAGTGGCGCGATCTGCAATCTAGGTTCCGGGATCTCGACCGGAATCGCATCGCTGGCCGCCGAAGAAAATGCGATCGACGACGTCGTGCTCACCAACGAGCAAGGCCTTATCGGTGGCGTGCCGGCGACCGGCAACGAACCCGGTGCGGGCCGTAACTATCAGGCGATGGTCGACCAGCCCTATCAGTTCGATTTCTACGACGGCGGCGGGCTCGATCTGGCATTTCTTTCGTTCGCCGAAGTCGACGAAGCCTGCAACGTCAACGTCAGCCGCTTTGGCGACAAGATCGTCGGGCCCGGCGGCTTCATCAATATCAGCCAGAACGCCAAGACCATGATCTTCAGCGGCACTTTCACCGCCGGGGGCCTCGATATCACCTGGACGGACGGGCGGACCCGGATCGGCCGCGAAGGCGCGGAAAAGAAATTCGTCGGCAAGGTGCAGCAGGTGACCTATTCCGGCGCGCTGGCGGCGCAGAACGGTCAGCGGGCGTTCTACATTACCGAGCGGGCGGTGTTTCGGCGCAACGAAGCCGGTCGCCTGGAATTGATCGAGATCGCGCCGGGTATCGATCTCGAGCGCGATATATTTGCACAGATGCAGTTTCGGCCGGACGTTTCGCCGGCGTTGAAAGAGATGGATTCCCGCATTTTTCGTCCTGAGGCCATGGGACTCGCCGCTATCATTGCCGCCAAGGAGCGCCCGATTCGTTCGCAGCGCCTGAACCGGTTTTTGACAAAGGCGGTGTCGTGATGGCTGTTGCGGCGACCACCAAAACGAAGCGGCCGGCGCCATCGGCGAAGGCAAAAGCGGCCCTTGAGCCGGTGCGGGACGCGGAACGAACCCGCCAGGCGTTGCTTGGCGCCGCGGAAATCGAATTTTCCACCAAGGGGTTTGCCGGCGCGCGCGTCGACGTCATCGCCGATCAGGCCGCGGCCAACAAGCGCATGCTGTACTACTATTTCGGCTCCAAGGAAGAGCTGTATCTCGCTGTGCTGGAACGGGCCTACGGCGCCATGCGCAAGGCGGAACGGGAGCTCAACCTCACCAACCTCGCGCCGCTTGTGGCCATCAAAACGCTGGTCGAATTCAAGTTCGATTACTGCGAGAAAAATCAGCAGATCATCGCGCTGCTGGCCGGCGAGAACATGCTTGGTGCGGCCTATCTCAAGCGCTCGCGGCGGCTGCGCGACATGAATCTGTCGTTGGTCGACGTGATCCGCACCGTGCTCGATGCCGGCGTTGCCAAAGGCGAGATCAAGCCCGGGATCGATCCGCTGCATCTGTATATCTCGATGTCTGCCTTGAGCTACTTCTACTTTTCCAATTCGGCGACGCTGTCGGTGGCGTTCGCGCGGTCGCTGGGCAGCCCGGCCGAACGCAGACTTCGGCGCGCACATGCTGTCGATGTCATCATGGCTTATGTGAAGGCGCTCTGAGCACCATCGTGTGGCGCTATCTCTTGTAAGAAGGCAGAGAACATGAAGTTTGGCGACTATCCCAAGGCTGGCTCGCTCGATGGCGTCGCGGGCTTTCGCAATTACCTGCAATCCCTCGGGATCGATATGCCGTGCGACGACATCGTCGCTCACGGGCCGAAATCGCCTCTGGCGGCGCCGATTGAAGTCGACGGCATGAAAATCGGACATCGTCTGGCGATCCATCCGATGGAAGGCTGGGATTGTGAACGCGACGGCAGGCCGTCGGAGAATACCAAGAGGCGCTGGCGCCGTTTCGGGCTCAGCGGCGCCAAGCTGATCTGGGGTGGAGAAGCCTGTGCGGTGCGTTTCGACGGTCGCGCCAATCCGAAGCAGCTCACCATGACCGCGGAAAGCCAGAGTGAAATCGCGGCCTTGCGCGACATCGTCATCGCCGGGCACAAGGAAGCGACCGGCAATGACGACGACCTCGTGATCGGGCTGCAGCTCACCCATTCCGGCCGCTTCTGCAAGCCGAACGACAACACCAAATTCGAATCCATCATCGCCTATAATCACCCGCTGCTCGACCGCAAATTCGGTTATCCGCCCGAACGGCCGGTGATCAGCGACGACGAGATCAAGCGGTTGATCGATGACTATATCGTTGCCGCGAAGCGCGCCGAGGCTTGCGGTTACGATTTCGTCGACGTCAAACACTGTCACGGCTATCTCGGACACGAATTCCTCAGCGCTGTTGAGCGGCCCGGCCCCTACGGCGGGAGCCTGGAAAATCGCACGCGATTCATGCGCGAGATTGTCGAGGGGATTCGCGCCGAAGCGCCGCGGCTGAAGATCGGCGTCCGGCTTTCCGCCTTCGATTCCGTGCCGTTCAAGCCCGACCCGGCGCTTTCGGTGCCCGGAGCGCTGGGTCCCGGCGTGCCGGAAAATCACAGCGTACCTTATCCCTACGCGTTCGGCGGCAATGCGGACAATCCGCTCGAATACGATCTCACCGAAACCAAGGCGCTGTTCGAAATCATGCGCAAAATGGGCGTGCGGTTCGTCAATGTGACGGCAGCGAGCCCGTATTACAACCCGCATTTGATCCGGCCGGCATTGTATCCGCCGTCCGACGGCTATCATCCGCCCGAAGATCCTTTCATCGGTGTGATGCGTCAGCTCTCGGTCGTGCGTGAACTCAAGGCCGCCTTTCCGGATTTCTGCCTCATGGGTTCCGGTTACACCTATTTGCAGGAGTTCTTTCCGAACGTGGCTCAGGCCGTCGTCCGCATGGGGTGGGTCGATCTCGTCGGTCTCGGTCGCATGGTCTTGGCCTATCCGGAACTGCCCCTCGACATCCTGCAAGGCAAACCGGTGAACAAGAAGCGCAACTGCCGCACCTTCAGCGATTGTACCACCGCGCCGCGCAACGGCATCGTCTCCGGCTGCTATCCGCTTGACCAGCATTACAAGAAGTCGCCGGAATTCAAGAAGCTCGCGCTGCTGAAAAAAGCTCAGGTGGGATAATCGATGCCGACTGCTTCCGATCGCCGCATCGCGTTGCTGGGCACCGGCATCATGGGATCCCACATGGCGCGGCGGCTGGCGCAGGCCGGTTTTCCTGTCACGGTCTGGAACCGAAGTGCGGATAAGGCCGGCCAGCTCACGCGATTCGGCGTGAAGATTGCCGTCAGTCCGTCGTCGGCCTGTGCCGATGCCGATGTAGTGATCGTCATGCTGAGCAATGGTCCTGTCGTGGAGGAGGTCCTGTTTTCGCCAGATCACGCCGGGAAAAGGCCGGCGGAGACGATGGCGGCCGGATCGGTGCTGGTGGTCATGAGCTCGATCCCCGTCGAGACCTGCCAGTCTCAGGCGCCGAGGCTGGCGGCGCGGGGAATCGACTATATCGACGCGCCGGTATCGGGCGGCGAGCCAGGCGCGCGCGATGGCACGCTCGCGATCATGGCCGGTGGCGACGTTAGGGTGGTCAACGGAATTGCCGACGTCTTCGCCGCGATGGGGCGTGTCACGCACATCGGTCCGGTTGGTACCGGGCAGATGACAAAGCTCGCCAATCAGATCATTGTCGGCGCCACCATGGTCGCGGTCGCCGAAGCCCTGCATTTCGCCGCCAGGGGCGGCGCGGATCCGGCTGCGGTGCGCAAGGCCCTGATGGGCGGCTTTGCCGATTCCAGGATTCTCAATATTCATGGTGAACGCATGGTCGAGCGAAATTTCGTGCCGGGCGGACCGGCGGAATACCAGCTCAAGGATCTCCGCACGGCGAAGGCGCTCGCGGCTGACTCGGGCATGCATTTCACGCTGCTGGATTGTCTGGTCGGCATGTTCGGCGACATGATCGACCGGTTCGGCACCGGTCTCGACGTCGCCGGCATCCTTCAGGAAGTGGAGCGGCGCTCCAGCGGCGTACAGGCCGGGACAGTCTCTGCAAAGGTGCCGTCATGACCGGACGCGTCACGCTCAACATCGACGACGGCATCGGCCAGATCCTGCTCGACCGTGCCGACAAGATGAATGCGATCACGCCGGAAATGACGCAGGAATTGCAGGCGGTCTGCCGCGCTGTCGACTCAAACCGCGATATTCGCGTCGTGACGATCGCCGGCGCCGGGGAGCGTGCCTTCTCGGCCGGCAGCGATCTGAATACCCTGGTCAACCTGTCGGATGTCATGGCATTCCGCGACCGCATCGAATACGCGGCCCTGGTGCGCGATATCAAAAAGCCGGTTATCGCGGCGTTGAAGGGCTGGGTTTTGGGCGGCGGTATGGAAATCGCAATCGCGGCCGATATCCGCATATGCGGACGCAGCGCAAGGATCGGCGGCCCGGAAGTCACGCGCGGCTGGCTTGGCGGCGGCGGCGCGTCGCAGATGCTGCCGCGCCTCGTTGGCGTCGGGCAGACGATGCGGATGTTGCTCACCGGCGATCCCGTCGATGCCGAAACGGCGCTACGCCTCGGTCTGGTCGAGGAAGTGGTCGATGACGCCCAGGTGACGGCGCGGGTAATGGAGATGGCAAGAAAGATTGCCTCGTTCAGCCCGACCGCGACGCAGGCCATCAAGGCCGCGGTTCGCGCCGCAATGTCGACGCCGCTGGAAGCGGGTCTGCGTTACGAGAACGAACTCCACGTCATCTGCATGTCAGACAAAGGCCGGCTGGAAGGTATCAAGGCGTTCCAGGAAAAACGCGACGCGAAGTTTTAGAGCAAGCCTCCCGGAGGTCCTCGGCCGAAGGCGGCGTCGCGAAGAGCGGTGGGTCGGTGCCGTCCATTCCCCGAAGTTCGTAGCTCAGACGACGGCCGAACCAAGAGAGCTGGACTAAGGAACAAAGTCCAGGCGCAGCGTTCCCAGGGCGCCGAACTCCCCGACATAAGTGCCGGGCTTTGGCGGGATCGGCGTGGTACAGGTGCCGGTAGTGACGAACTGTCCGCGCTTCAGGCCACCCGCCGGCAATGGCTGTGCGTTTGCCAATGCGATCACCGCCAGCAGCGGATTGCCGAGAATGCGCGCACTGCTGCCGCGCTCGGCGACGCTACCGTCATGCGTCAGGTTGACAGCCAGATTGTCGAGGTCGAGCCTGCGCCAATTGCGGACAGGCGCGCCGGTGACGAAGGCGCCATTGCCCATGGAGTCCGCAAGCTTCAACAGGTCCGGGGCATTCGCAGGCCAGCGGCTGTCGGCGATCTCCATCGCCGGAACAACGGCCTCGACCGCCGCCTCGATCTCGCCGCGCGTATAGTCCTGGTCGCGCGGCGGCAGGTCGGCGCCCAACAGAAACGCCACTTCGCATTCGAGCAGGGGGACGACAAATTGCGCGGCCGAGAGCACCGACGGCGCCGTATGCACGAAAGGCGAAAGCAGGGCGCCTGCCACGGGGCGGCCGGTCAGATAGCCCCGCTGTTGCTCGGTGCTCAGCGCCGTGACCTTCCAGCCCCGGACGGCGTTGCCGGCGCGCGTCGCGAGTTGCGACTGAATCCGGTAGGCCTCGTCAACGCTGGTGATCTTCGCGCGCCACGGGCCGGCTTCGAGCACGCGGGCCTCGGCGCGGGCGCGAGCCAATTCATCGGCCAGGTCCACGAGTAGCGGCTGGACTCCGAGCTGCGGGAACGTTTGCTTATCGGGCATCCGAGCCGTCGAGCCCAAGGAATTGCATCATCAGATCGAGCTGGCTATTGAGCATGTGGATACCGAAGTGGATGGCGTGACCACGCTTCTCGGCGGCGATCAGCAAGGGCGTCATGTCGGGCTTCATCACGACCTCGGCGACCAGTGCGGAAGGATCGGCGCTGGCGAGATTGAATGAATGGCCATCGTCGGACTTCAGCCCCAGCGACGTTGCATTCACGACAACCGAGTGTCCGCCGGCGTCGGCGGTGCCGACCCGGATGTCGATGCCGGGAAATGCTTCGCCGACGTCGGCGACCAGCTTTTCGGCCTTGGACCTCGTGCGGTTATGGATCGTCAGCGCAGCGGCGCCGGCGTCCGCCAGCGCATAGGCGAGAGCGGTGCCGGCCCCGCCGGCGCCGGCCATATAAAATCGCCGGCCGCTGACCTGATGGCCTTGCTTGATCAATCCACTCACGAAACCGCGGCCGTCCAGCAGGGTGCCGCTGAAGCTGCCGTCCGGCTCGCGGCGTACCGTGTTGACGACTTTGGTGTGCACGCCCTCGAGGTTGTCGCAAAGCCGCGCCGACTCCTGCTTGTGCGGCGCGGTGACGATGAAGCCGTCAAGGTTGGCGATCGATTTCAGGCCGGCCCAGCCTTTCGGGAGGTCGTCGCGACCGATATGAACCGGAAGGCATACCGCGTCGATATTTCGTGCCAGAAAATAATCGTTGAACGCCATCGGCGTCCGGACGTGGGCGATGGGATCGCCAATGATGGCGTAAAGCCTTGTCGTTCCGGTGATCATGAAGGCCCCTTAACTATCTAGTTACATAACATAGAAAAGCGCCGATGTTGTCAATGTTCGAAGCCGACGTATGGACAAGCGTCTTGCGCCGCCGCGGCATGTCCTTGTCAGGCCAAGACCACAACACCCCCAACGATTCCCATGAAGAGCGGGCCCTTGGGGGCCTCAAGGTGGACAACAATGCAATCGATCGTAGGGCTCCAGCCGTCAAAACCAGCCCGAAAATCCGTCACGGTTAAAATGTCGCCGCGCTGTTCGAGCATTCCATGAGAGCTGCATTTCAAACCCACGACGGTTTGCAACGGCAACTTAACGAACCCGGGGGCAGCAAGTCGGCGCGTCAGTCGATCGGCCGTTTTGCGGATTACGACTCCCGGATTTCCTTTGCATCACCAGCGGGGCTTTAGAGCGCGGGGCACGGCACGCTACCACAGGATTTTTGCAGCTCGACGCCGCACAAGCCTTAACGGTCAGCCTTGGGCGGAGCCCAACCCAATGGCGCGGTTCGACCCGCCGGCGGCTATCGAGCAGTCGCCGCCGCAACAACGCGGCTGGTCGCTGGCGACAATTGCGAACGTAGATTGTCGCGCGACATGATCACCCTGCCTCTGAAAATACGGGCGGACCGCGATTCGAAATACGTCCGCAATTCCCTCGTATAGAAGCCAATTGAAGGCTCCTCGTTGAATTCAAGCGCAATGATACCGCCGGGATTGAGGTAATTCTCTTCAAGGTCGCCGAGGAAGAAATCCCACTCGCCGATTCCCCACAAGCTCTCCGTCTTGTGTCCGTTAAAGCAAATCTGGTGAGCGGTGATGACGTCAAACCGCCGGTTGATAGCCGGCAGGTTCTTATATGCTTCAATCCGAAAGCCGGTTCTGGACAGACCGAAAAGCGCGATCATGTCGCGATAGAATGGATAGTCCGGAAGGTCGATGCCGTGGACGTCGTGGCCAAGGTATTTGCAGCAATACAGGAAATAGCCGGCGCCACAGCCCAAATCCAGGACCGAGGCGTACGCCGACTTGTCGAGCCCCAATTCGATCGCGCGCATCATTTTCGACCGCAGCCAC
This sequence comes from Bradyrhizobium erythrophlei, assembly GCF_900129425.1. Lineage (NCBI taxonomy): Bacteria > Pseudomonadati > Pseudomonadota > Alphaproteobacteria > Hyphomicrobiales > Nitrobacteraceae > Bradyrhizobium > Bradyrhizobium erythrophlei. The sequence continues at coordinate 1,868,789 of NZ_LT670817.1, forward strand.
AGTTGCTTGTCAAAATATTTGTAACTGTCATATCCCTCCGAAGCATGCCTGCCGATTACCTCCTGAAACCTCGCTTGATCGATCGAGGCGTCGGCTTTCGCAGCAAGCGTGCGAGCCCTGAGGAAGTTGGGAATGTCGGAAATCGAATACTGCAGGCGTCCAGAGTTAGCGAATAGCATGGCAACACTCCATCGGGGCTATGCTTGGCCGTAAGCGTGGTTGCGAAAACGAATGTGCTGCAGTGAAAGTGCTCTCACCCTTCATCTGCCTTGAGTCAGCAAAGTGGCGGCATCTGGAGGCGCTTGCTGGTGTTCGCACGATCCGATTGCTTTTCCGAAACGGGAACGCGCAAGAGCATGTCTCTTGATGGTGAGGGCGGTTGCCGACATTCAATCCTTCCACGGCCTGAACGGCTTTGCATCGCCGGGACGAAGGCCGCCGACGTGGCGCAGAATATCGTCATAGGCGTGGTCGCTGACCTTGTATGTGATGATATCGTCGACGGGCTTGCCGTCGCTGGTGAGGCGCAGATGCAGCGAGAGGGTGCCGTCGTCCAGCATGGTTGCGGTACCGGCAAAGGGCATCGATGGTCTGGCGTCCGATGATCGTGACTCCTGGGCGGCGCAAGCGCCGACCATGCCCAGCATGATGAGGACGAGGATGTTCTTATGCATGATCTCCGTCCACGGCCGGCGCATCGCAAGCAAAAACGGGCGCGGCCTCATTCGATATCGGACCGCCGCCAGACGCCAATGACCCGTCCCGTGTCTGGATCGTCGTCTTCGCGCAACAGTTCAAACGGCGGCGGCAGGCTGAAGGGCGGTGCGCACAGGTTCAGGTGGCGCACCTGGCCATACCTGATGTCGGCATTTTGTCGTGCATTGGGATAGGTGGTCGCCAACAGATAACGAATGGGGGATCGCCGAAACTGATTGATGGCGATCCGGACCGCTTCGTCAGGAAAATGGATCATGAGGTCCCGCGCCAGCCATGCGTGGACGTCTGGTAGCGGCTCGCGGAGAACATCGAGCTCCAGGAACTCAGTATCGGGATATTTGCCGCGGTTCTCGACGATGAGATCGTGAACAATGTCGGCCCCGATATATCTAAAGCCGGATGGCCAGTGGACATGTCTCATCCAGTGAAAGTCGCCGCAAGGAGCGTCCAGCAGCGAGTGAATGGAGTGACGGCGAACGAATTCGGGGAGCGCGGCTCTGACCGACACCGTTCGCTTCAGTTCCGCCCCCCAACCGCTGCGGCTCTCGCCGTTGTTCCACCAGTTCCTTCTGAAAATATTCGTAAAGACCTGTTTCGGGCTATCGGTGCCAAGGCTGTCCACCGTCATCCGTTCGTTGATGATCGAACGGAGTTTGCGCGGCGCATTATTGCGAATCGATGCATAAAAGCGTGGCGTATGCTTCTTGAGCAACAACGCTGTTTCCGTGACGGCTCTTGAAAGCTGCATGCCGGTCTTCCTGTCTTTATTGGTCAGCGCGCCTGCCCGTTTGTGGCGTGATCAGGACGCCGGGCGTTCTCGAAGGCTTGCGCGATGGCGCCCCACAGCGGTTTTGCCTGCATCCGGTCGTCATAGGGCAGAGGGCGGGGAAGCCGCGCCGCCGTCGGGTTTTTGGCTCGGAATATTCCACGATAGAACGAGTAATTGTCGGCCAGTTCCCAGGTGATCAATGCCTTGACGGCCGGATGCCGCAGCGTCGTTTCCAGAAACTGTTGTGCTGTCCTGGCGACGGCCGCATCCCGGGCGGTGACATCGTCTGGAAAGACGTCGTCACAGACATCGAACTCGGTGATGTAGATGTCGACGCCCAGATCGGCCAGCGCATGCACGAATTCGTCGAATCGCGCGGGGTCGTGTGGATATTGCGGTTGCAGATGTCCCTGCAGGCCGACGACATCTATCTTCACGCCGGCATTCTTCAGATCGGCGACCAGCTTCAATAGCCCGCGGCGGACGGCGAGCCCGAGTTCGTCGTCGCGTTCGGTCTGCGCCTCGTTCAGCACGAATTTAGTGTTGCGATCGACCGCTGCTGCGCGTTCGAAGGCGCGGCGCACATAATCGGGGCCGAAGGCATCGTACCAGGGGCCAAGCCGGAAGCCACCGGGCGCCTTGTGCCCGGGCCAGAATGGCTCATTGACGACGTCCCATGACTGCAGTTTTCCCGAATATCGCGCGACAACCTCGTCGATATAGGAATCGAAAAAGATCCGCCGTTCGCCGGTGGTCAGCTTTTTTACCCAGTCCGGGTTCCATTCGTTCCAGATCAGGCAGTGTCCACGCATTGCAATCCCATGCTGATCGCAGAAAGCGAGCAGCCTGTCGGCGCTCTCGAAATGTTTGGGGCCGGGCTGCGGCGCAATCCGTCCGATCTTCAGCGCGACGTCGGTCGTAATGATTTTCGTCTGCGTGATGTAGAGATCGCGATATGCCGGATCGGTATCGATCACCTCCGCCGCTGCTGAGCCGAACAGGAGGCCTTTGCTGGCGGCGATCGCGCCCAGACCCGGTGTGGGCGCCGCGACGGCAACGCGCCCGTTGGTCGCGGCGACGCTGGCAGCAGCCAGTTGCAAAAGGCGACGGCGCGAAACGTCAATCATGCGGTAGCTCTCGTTTTTCGTAATCGTAACGGGATCGTTGCGTTGCAATATCGCGATTGTATGGCCATGACTCAGAAAGTGCCTTTGATCTTCTGACACGATGTCGATGACGTCGATGATATCTTCACGATGGCCACCATGGACTTGTCTTCGAGCAGTTCCTTTTGTGTCAGGAAGTGCAAAGTAGAGCGGGGATAGGCGTCGCAGAATTGAGAGAGCGTCGCTGCAGTCGCCGCGACGCTGTCCTGTTTTGGAATCACCGCGATGCCGCCATCTTTCAAGATGTAGGCATCCCTGACATTCGCCATGGCGGCGGCCGCCAGGCATATCTTGAACAAATCCTCATACGCCTGCGGCGGAAGCGCGAGGTCGCCGCCAAGGCTGCCAAGCAAGTACTCACGGCTCTTGCCGCAGTTGTCGGCCCGCGCAGTACCGGCGGCAAGTGCGAGAAAACTGGCAATCAGTGCAAATCTCTTCATGACGCATCAGGCCGGATGCGGCGTGGGATCGGGCTGGCGCGCCTTGACCGCCACTGCGAGCCCGTCAGAAATATTCTCGACGCTTCGTTTTGCGGATCGAGACAGGCCGTAGGTTTCGGCCGCGCAGCGTTCCCATGACAAGGCGGCGGCATGGGCCGAAGCGCCGGCCGCGAGAAGGGATCGTGCATCGGTGTCCTCGGCGAGTTCTGCGATGGCGCGCGCGACAGCCTCTACGGATGGCGGCACGAGCAGCCCCGTTTCGTCGGCAAGAACCGCGTCGGGAACGCCGCCGATCGCGGTCGCCACGCTCGGAAGGCCCGTGGCTGCAGCTTCCAGGTAGACAAGCCCGAACCCTTCGACCCGGCCGGAGCCATCCGGCACGCCGCTCAGGCAAAAGAAGTCAGCCGCGCCATAGATGTCGCGAATCTGCTCGTCGGGCAGCGAACCGAGAAAGCGGACATCGCAGTCCGTGGTCGCGGCGAGTCGCCTCAATTCATCCACATAGTCGGGCTCGCCGTCCGGACCGATCACCAGCCAGGTGATGCGCCTGCGCAGTTCTCCGGAAAGAGTGGAAAGGGCGGCAAGCGTGACGAGATGCCCCTTGCGCCGTGTGATCCGGGCAACCGTCACGACAACAAGCCGGTCGGGCGCCAGTCCGTACGCTGCCCGTGTTGCGGCCCGACCATTCCGCTGACCGAACCAGAATTCCGACACGCCGAGCTGTACGGCATTGATACGCTGGGCGTCGACGGCAAACCGCTCGCGGAACAATTCTCTCGTGTACCCGCTGTTGGCGACGATCTCGGTTCGCGCCCCGAATACGCCCGCGCTTCGAATCGCGAGGCGTTTGAGCGGCGTCTGGGTCTCGTTGATCTCCGTGCCATGGACGGTCATCAGCAGGCGCGCTTGCGTCAGGCCCCGTGAAAGTGCCACCGGGATGAAAAACGGCCAGTCCGCGGCATGGATTACGTCGTAGCGTTCCATCCGGACACGGCTTCGCGCGAGCAGGATCTTGCACGGAAGATCGCGCATCGAATGCAGGCCGCCGCGAAAACGTCGGACTTCAAAAGGCAAAGCGCGATCCGCGGTCGCGGTATCCTGAGCGTAATCCGGAGCGATCACCGTGACGTCAGCACCGAGATCGGTAGCGGCGGAGGCGATCTCCCGCGAATAGGTGCCGATTCCACCGGTGGCGGGGGCGAACTCGCTGGTGAGCAGGAGAATATTCACGGCGTCTCCTCAGGATGCCTGGGACGCAACGGTCATGCCCCGCGCATTCTGAATTTCCTGGTGGTAGCGGAAGACGCGCGCAAGCTGGCTGCCTGGGGTGAAGTCCGCGATGGCGCCGGCAATTCGCGCCGGGTTCATTGCGCCCGCGTCGATGGCGTCGCGGACATCGACGAACCGTTGCGCGAGCGCCTCTGCCATGTCTTCGGCCGAGCCGGCCCGTGCCACCAGAAATCCGCTGTCGCCATCGTGGATCACCGATTCAAGTTGCGGCAAATGCACGGCGACGACGGGGCGCCCGATCGCCAGCGTCTCAAGCACGACGCGCGGCATACCCTCAAATTCGGAAGTGAGGATGCCCGCATGCGCGTCCGCGAGGGTTGCGGCCATTCCCGCGGCATCCTTGAAACCGTGACGAATGGTGATGTCTTCGATCGCCGAGAATTCGGCAAAGCGATAGGGATCGCTGGTCCCGATATAGTGAAACTCGATACCGCCCTGCAGCCGACTGCGCAGGCGGTCGATGGCGCGGAACATCAGCGGCGGATCCTTGAATTCGTCGAGCCTTCCGGCAAACACCACCTTGAACGGTGCCGAGCTGGCGGGCAGGGGTTGCGGCCGGAATATATCCGTGTTGACCCAAGTCCAGAGCGTATCGATCTTGTGCTTTCGACGCGGATAGGTCTTCTGCAGCCGTTCCGTGATGAAGGGGTTGACGCAAAGGAATTTCGCGCTGGTGGCGACAGCGAATCGTTCGCCGGCGTTGTGGACGAACGAATATTTCCGCAGCAGCGAATCCATCTGCAGTTTCGGTGCTCCCTCGCCGTGCAACATCTGGACAAACGGCAGTCTGAGCAGTGCTGGCAGCCACGAGAACTCGACCCGACGCAGGTCGATCGAACATCGCCGCGAGCGGATCAACCTTGCGATCAGGCCGAAATGGCGCAATAGCGCCACGAAAAACTGACCGGTCAGTGATGTGCGGATGCTGCGGGCGGCTTCGCGCGCCTGCCGGTCCGAGTATCGCAGGATCGGTAGAAAATCGAAAGTGCGCCCCCGAAAAGTGAGCCTGTGAATCTCGCCAAGCCTGAGATCTCCGGTAGAATCGACGCCGATGAAAAGCAAATCGGTATCGTCAGGATGAAAGGTGATGAAGTCTCGAATGTAGGTCTCCAAACCACCGACCTTCTCGCCACGCGGATCGAACGGGTGGATGAGGCAGATCTGGTATTTGGGTTTGACGCGATTCGAATTTCGTGCGCGCAACGCCAGTGTTACCGTCGAAGTCATGCCGCTTTCCTCATCCGTGCGTTGACAATCTGGGGAATGGTGCGGGCCACCAGCCGCGGGACTACCGCCACGCAACGCGCATAGCGCGGTCCAAGCCGCCGCGGATCACGTAACATTCGCCACGCCCATTCGAGTCCGGCCTTCTGTGTAATAGAGGGTGCGCGGGTTTGGGTGCCGGCAATGAAATCGAGGGCGGCGCCGATGCAGAGCAATCCGGTTCCGTTGAGCCGATCGAGGCAGCGCGCCGCGAACAGTTCCTGACGCGGAGCGCCGAGCGCGAGGAAGCATAGTTTGGCGCCGGAGGCGCGGATGCTGTCGATCGCGAAGTCGGCTTCACTGGAATAGGGATCGAAATTGGCCGCCGGAGCATAGTAGCCCGCGACCTGCAGTCCTCGAAATCGTTTGGACAAACGTTCTGCCGTGATGGAGAGCGTTCGATCGTTTGAACCCATCATGAATATGGGAAGTCGTTTTTTTTGTGCTTCCCGGCAGACGGGTTCGACAAGGTCAGCGCCGGTCGTGCGTCTGATCCGCGTGCCCATGAGACGGCTCAACACGACAATGGGAAAGCCGTCAGCCGTCACAAAGCGAGCCCGCCGATAGGCGGCGCGGAAATCGGGCCGCTGCTGCAATTGCACAACATGATCGAGATTGAGCGTGCAGACACAGAAATTATCGCCGTGTTCCGCCGCTGAAACGATCGATGAAACGGCTTCGGGGAGCGAAACAACGTTGATGGTGATACCATCGACGGTGAGATTGCGATGGTGCGGTTTCTGCGTGTCCAACGTGTCGATCTCCTGATGGCAATGTGGTCGAGGTACACATGCACAAAAACACCGACAGCGGCGCCCGCAGTGGCCACGGGAACTTGGATGCCGAAAGAATTCTTCCTCGACGAGTGATGGTACGAAATCGCATTATTGCGACGCAACGATGGCGATGTCGTCGTGCGGTATGTTGAAGAAGACGGCAACGCATTCGTTGAATCGAGATCTGCCATGCGTGTGCTTGCAGCGAGTCGTGTTCAGAGTTCTGATTACTGCTGATGCAAATGCAAACGGAGCATTCGAAGCAGCGACGTTGCGTAAACAAGGGCAAGCAAGGCGATGTAGACGGTCGCACCTGCCGTGATATGTGCCGCGAGGACGACAAGAGACGGCGCCTCCGGAAGGTTACCCAGCAGCGCTGCCATCGCAATTGTCGCGAATGCGATCGGGACGAGATGACTGAACGGCAGCGTCAAGCCGAATTTCGAAAAGCCGATCGCAAAACTGACGATCGCAGCAGCCATCGCCGCTATGACCGTTGCGCCGGCGGCCCCGACCAGTCCCCAATATCGGATAAAGACCAGACTCAGCACGACGGTTACCGTTGCATCGATCGCGGCGACAACGATCATCAGCCGGGTGCGATTGTGCAGCAGGAACGTCTGATCCACGAAATGCGCGCGCAGGCTGCGAATTGCGCCTGCGAGGGCCGAGAGTGGAAGCACGGCAAGCGTGACCTGCTGGAACGGGGTAGCGATCAGCAAATGCACGATCTCCACGCGTAGCATGAAGATGCCGGTGATGCTGGGAGCCAGGATTGCGGTCAGCAGCGCGCTGTTGTCTGCGAGTTGGCGCATCGCAAGCTTGCTCCCGCCTTGCTCCATGCTCTTGACCGCCAGTGGAAAGGCGGCAGCGGTCACCAGCATGGCGGAGACCGCCGCAGCGCGCTGGCCGAGACCGTAGCCGACGGCGAACAGCCCGGCTGCGGACACTCCCAGCAGATCGTTGGCGATGAAGCGCGATGCGTTGAGGCCGACCCAGCCGAGTGCGCCCCCGATCACGATCGGAATGCCGTAATGCAGCGCATGATCGACGATCTCGCGATCGAGCGGCCAAAAGCTACGGCCATAGCCGATCTTCGGCAGCACGATCACGGCCGCCGCAAGCTGGGCGACGGCGTAGCCGGCAAGCGGCCACTCGGCCGATTGACCGAGCAGCTTGATCAAGACCAGCCCGACAACAAATCCAATCGAGGGTCCGACGACCTGCTGGATTGTATAGACCCAGATATGGTGACGAACACGGGCGCGCTCGCCGATGTAGAGATTGAGCGTGCGCGTGATGACATAGCCGATGGTGGCAATGAGAAGCCCGGTATTGGCGTCGGGCGCGATCACGAGAAAGAGAATGGCGGTGACGAGGATGCTTTGGATGATGATCGAGGCGAGCATCACCGCATTTTCGGTGCGATAGAACCGCAGTGCTTCGCCGCGATCCTGGTATCGTCCGAAAAACCGCAGCGCGTATTGCGACCACCAGGTGAGAAAGGCGATCTGCAGCAGTTCATGGCTCGCGGTGACCAGCGTGATCACACCCAGCGTGTGTTCGTCGACGACATGGGTCCAGACGATCATCGCAACCAACTGGAACAGCGGTCCGACAATCTGCGCAGGCAAATAGAGCAAGGTGTGTCGCAGCAGCATGTGTCAGCCCCCTAGCCAGCGGCACAGGCGCGGAGGGGTGAGAGCCCTGACCGCCAGCAAGGCCACAATGCTGCCCGAAGCGGTCACGGCATATGTGATCGCGAAATCAGCGGCCGGTCCGAACTGGCGCAACTGGGCATGATCGCGCAAGGCCATCACGATAAAGATGTGCCAGAGATAGATGAAATAGCTGCCGGAGCCTAAGCTTGCGATCAGCGGCAACTGGATGTCGCGCGCCAGGAGCAGGACGCAAAGCAGCGCGGCATAGGCAAAAAAAGCCACCGAGTCGTAGTCGGCGGCGTCGCCAAGATCGAACAGCCGCACCGCCGCGTAGAATATCAGAGCAAGCAGCGTTGCGCCCGATATCAGCGTATGTAGTTCTCGCAGGCTGGAGCGTGTTTTGGAGAGTCCGACCAGCGCCCCCAGCGCCATGAAGGAAAACCAGAACGGAATATCTCGCATCCGGACTTCCTCGACCAGGGAATCCGAAAAGCCCAGCCGAAACAACAGCGGGTCGAGATAGCTTCCGGCCATCAGGCCAAGCGCGATCGAGAGCAGCAGCAAGACAACGAGCCGCCGCTGCGATTGCTCCGTGCCAGTGCCGGAAGCAGAAAACACCAGCCACAGCCCAATGGTGCAGCCGACATAGACGAAGACGTAGTAATAGACAAACACGTAGGCGAGAACGAACCTGGCCAAAGTCGTGGTGATGCGATGATCCATCGCCGGATTGTGCAACGCCATATAGATATAGGCCGCAGCGAACGCGATCGCGTAGGGGATCAGGACTGCCTTCAACCGCCTCGCAAGCGGGACTCGCCCGGTAAGAACGGTGAGGTATCCGGAGGCAAACAGGAAAATCGGCACGCATGGCCGCAGCACCGCGTCGGCCAGCGTCTCCCATGAGTTGAGCGGCTGTTGCAACGAATGGATGCCGATCACCATGAGGATGGCGAACCCGCGCATGGTGTCTATTCCGGCATCGCGGCCTGACGCGGTCGCCCGCGAATCCAGCTCCGATATCGGCCAAACCAAATCTCTCGCCGCCAATGTCATCCGATGTCGCCCGGCCGAAGTCTGATTAATCAACGCTCAACAAGACGGTTGCGATATGCCGGCCTCGCGGACGCCTGCCGTCCGGCGAGTTCGGCGATCATACCGATCACGGCGTCGCGGTCGTCGGCCGCCAGCGCGTTCCAGCGCTTCAGGTTTTGCGCCGCGAGTTTCACGTAGCGGGATCGCCATTGGTAATCCGACAGTATGGCCGCGATCTTCCCCGCGGCGGCAGCCGGGTTGGCCGGGTCGATAAAAATGCCGGAGCCATCAAGCACCTCGTGGAAAATGGCGGCATCCGGAGCGATAATGGGAAGGCCGCCATATTGAGCCTCGAGCAGCGGGAGGCCCAGGCCTTCGTCGTGCGACGTGCAGATGAAGATGTCCGCCTCATCGAGCAACTGCCGAACATGCGCGCTCGGCTGGTAGCCGTGCAGCGTCACGCCGGGAAAGGCCGCGAGTGTCCGCCAGTCATCACCCCAACCCCGCCGCCCAACGATATCCAGTGTCGCGTCCGGGAAACCCTGGGCGCGCAGCGCGCCGGCTATCCGTGCCGCCGCGACGAAGTTCTTTCTTGGCTCCACGGTTCCAAGCGCCACCAGCCGCAGCGGCTGGGTCTTGCGTTCAGCACGCGCTAGCGAGTCGAGGTCGAAGACGTTGCGGACTGGCGGCCGATAAAGCGTGATCGCGGCGTCGGGCCGACAATGGGCTGCGAGCTTCTGCCTTGTGTCGCTGGAATTGGCGAGAAAGCGAGGATAGTGATGCAGCGCAAGCCTGAAAGGCGCAGCCATGTAGAGCCGGGCGCGCCGGTTGAGGTCGGCCGGCCGCGACAGCAGGAAAATGTCGTGGATATAGGGAAGCACACGAGATGCGAACGGCCGCAGCAATGGACTCGGTGGAAAGCCCGGACACAGCAGGATAGAGGAGGAGGCCGCGAGCCGCATCGGCAGCCCGAGGGTTTGCGTCGTCACCATCTGGCGGGTGCCCTGTGCGGTGACCGGGACGACGTCGAGCGGCGCCAGCGCCTCCGGCGAAAACAGCTCAAGCGTGATCCGTTCGAGGCCGGTGACGTGACGTCCGAGATGGGTGTGGTCGACATAGATCGCCATGGGTTGTCCCGATCTAGGAGTAGGCTGGAATCGGCCGCCGCCTGCCGCGGGGGTCAAGGCCGGCGGGCGCAGCGAGGCGCCGCTCGCGCGGCAGCAGCAGGGTGATCAGAAAAATGAACTGCGCGAGCTGGATGCCCTTCGAGGAAAAACTCACCGAGCTCGCCGCGACAATGACAATCAGGACGACGATCGCCCAAGCGGCGTTGCTGGCGCGCAGAAGGATTTCCGTAAACAGGCCGATCAATCCGATCGTCAGCAGGATAGTATGAATAATGCCGAACTGGACGATGCAGGAGATCCAGAAATCCTCGATGCCGTAGTTGAGGCCATATTGGGTCTGAAGCGCGCTTGCGCGCACCGGGTTCGGGCCCAACACCAGCTCACGCCAGTCGAAGTGCGACAGCAGGTCGAAAGTCGCATAGCGCGCAAGCGTGCTGCCTTTGTCGGATGAAAATCGCAGCAGCATCTTGTCGAAGATGCCAAGGTCGAACGCGGCGAAGATGCCTGCGGCCACGACGAACAGCAGGCAGATTGCGGCGATCGCCGTTGGAAGCGAGGTGCGCCCGCCGCGCAGGATCCGGAATATTTCCATAGCGACAAAAAAGCCGATAAGCAGCATTACCGTGACCAGCGCGGTGCGGCCGCCGAATACCATCAACGATGCCAGGCAGAACGCAATCAGTGGAAGCCGTACGAGAACCGGCGGACAAAGCGCGGGTCGAAGTATGAGGGCAAGGATATAAGCCCCAATGACGCCGGAGGCCGTGAGCGGGTGACCCAGAAGAGCAGAGGAGCGCCACTCTCCCAGCACAATCACGTCACCGAGCGTCAGCGGAATCAGCCGGTGACCGGAGAAATATTCGTAGTAGCCAAGAATGACGTTGATCAGAATCGTAAGGTGGATTGCCCACACCAGTGGTTTTCGCTGCGATGGCGAAAGGCGCCAGATCACGAGGCACAGCAAGACAGGCAGCAGAAAGGTGTCGATGATGAAGGTAAACGGGCGCTCCAGCACCAGCATCTGAACCAGCAGGCAGAGCCAGCAGAACAGGTAGACCAAAACGATCTTCGCACCGGAAAAAATCCGGTTGATCTCGCCGATCGGGTCGCTGTTGCGAACGAGCAGCAGGCAGAATGCGAGAAAGGTGAAATAGGTAGCCGGATGAATCTTCTCGTAGAAATTACCACCCGTTGTCAGATAGTGAATTTTCCACTCGGTCAGCATCGCCGAGGACATCGCGAAGGTGGTTATCACCGCCAGCACCATCAGACTGGCAATGATCATGTCGATCAATGGCATCGTCTCGACGCGCCTGCTGCGGGGAACGTACGGCGAGCGGAAGCCCGGCGCGGCGGGATAAGCGCCGTGATACGACGTCCGCGGCGCGCCTGCTCCAGATCCGGCAAAGAGGTCTGGCGGCATCACTGCGCCGCCCCGGCGGTTAGTCCGGCGGTGCCGTAAGGTTTGAGATAGGCCGAACTGCTGTAATAGTCGTAGAAACGCAGCCGGCTCAGATCGACGCGGGTCAAGGCGGTTCCCAGAATCCGGTCATGAACCGGCGACAGCAGATCCATGGTGTGGGAGAGCACCTCGCCGGGCGTCTGGTCCCAGGCCAATGCCAGAATGATGCGATCGGCCAGTTCGGCCAGCGCGCGGCCATCGACCAGCGGTACCAGCGGAGGGGAATCAATGATGATCAATTCGTAGCGGTGACGAAAATGATCGAGGACATCGACGATCTGCTCGGAGAACATCAATTCGGTGATGAGTTCGGCTTGCTTGACGGTCGTCGACGGCAAGATCGAAAGTCCCGTGCTGTGGTCGATGAGGATAGCCTGCTCCGGGGATGCCCGGTTCATCGCAACGTCCAGCAGGCCGGTGTCGGCGTGCGGGCACAGCGCGTGCGTCAGTTGCGGGTTGCGAAGATCGCCGTCGATCAGAAGGGTACGGATACCCAGCGTCGCCACCGATTGCGCGAGATTGACGGCGAGCGTGGTTTTCCCCTCATTTTCGAGCGCGGATGTGACCAGCACCACCTTCACCGGTTGAACGCGCATGGTGCGTTGAAGCGCAAGCCGAATGGAGCGTATCGCCTCCGCGAAAAACGTACCGGGTGCATCGAGCGCGTAGCGCATCAGGGGCGGCTGCAGCGCCGGCGGCAACAGTTTCACGGTTTTCGGATCGTAACGGCTGAGTTCTTGGCGTCCGCGTTTTGCGAGCTTGGCGAGTTCACCCGCGGCGATCAGCGGAATCGCGGCAAGCGCTGGCACGCCGGATAGCTGTTCGGCTTGCTCGAGCGTCTTCACCCGCTGATCCAGATAGTCGACGAGAAATGCGAGGACGAATCCGACACCCACGCCGAGCGTCAGCGCGAGACCCACGACCAGCCAGGTTTTGGGCCAGGACGGCGCGATCGGTATGCTGGCCTTTGTGACCACGTGCGAGTCCGGCATCTCAAGGCTCTCTTGGGCCGTGGTTTCCTTGTAGCGGGCGAGATAGGATTCATAGAGCGTGCGGTTGGCCTCGGCTTCTCGCTGCAGTTCGCGCAGGCGCACTTGCGCTTGACCTGAGGAGCTTGAAACTCCCTGCAGCTGGTCGAAGCTCTGCTGCAGCGATGCTTCGCGCGATCGCGCGACATCGTAATCGTGCCCTGCGCTTTGCAGGATGCGCTTAATTTCCTCATTGATGAGGCGCTGGGTGTCCCGCAGTTGAGCGTGCACATTGGCGACAAGAGGATGGCGCGGTCCGTATTTGCTCGATAGATCCGCTTCATTCTTCGCGATATCGGCATACTGCGCGCGCAACTTGCTGATGATATCCGACGAAATCGCCGCACTGAACCCGCCCTGGTCGCTGCCGGATTTGCTCAATTGCTGAGCCTGGTCGTACTTGGCGCGCGCCTCGGCGGTCTGGACGCGGGCGGCGATAAGCTGATTGTTGAGGTCGGTGATCTGCTGATCATTGACCGTCACGCCCTGCGACACGGTCAGATTGTTGGCGGAGCGAAAATCCTCGACCGCCTTTTCCGACGTGACCACCCGCGACTTCAGCCCGTCGATTTGCCCATTGAGCCAGTCGGCGGCTATACGCGTGGCGTCATACTTGGCGCGGACCTGTTCTTCGAAATAGGCCTCGGCGACGGCATTCGCGATCTCCGCGGCCTTTCGCGGCGATTCCGAGCTGACATTGATATCGACAAGGAAAGTGGTGCCCTGACGGGTTACCTTCATCCGCTTCTGCAGGATGTCTACCGACCTGGCCTTGGCGGCGTCTTCCGGGCTCGCACCGGCAACCGGACCGTTGCTGCTGAACAATCGCTTGATTGGGTCGAGCAGGCCCGGTGTCGGCACGAATTCCGGATCGTCGGTCAGCTTCAGCTTTTCCACCACGCGCTGCAGGATGGCAATCGACTGGATCAGCAGCGCCTCGCTTTCGATGGTGGCGTCGTCGGTTCCGAAATTCGACATCGAGATCGCCGACTGGTTCGATTCGATGGCGCTGGCGCGACGCGGATCGACCAGGACCGTGGAGGTCGCCGTATATAATGTCGTTGCGGACAGGATGTAGATCAGCGCCAGAGCGATCAGGCAAAGCGGCGGCGCTGCCACCGTTTTCCAGCGGCGGCGCAGGATTCGCGACATCTCGCGCAGATCCACAGTCGGCAGCGGCGATCTCTCGATCGCAGTCGCGGTCGACTCCTCTGGCTGGGAATGCGGTTGGTCAAAACTGCGCTGTAACATTGATTCCTACCTGATCTTTGTCGTAGCTGAAGGCGGGAATATCGCTGTTGCGGGAAGTGTATCGATAAAAGAGCGAAATGGCGCCGAAGCGATTGAGTAAATACTTGATAGTGGCATCGGTAGTGACGACGTGGTCCTCGCGCAGCTGCCCGAAGAACTGGTCGTTTTCGTATCCGCCGTCGAGCGACACAATGATATTGCGGCGCAGCTCGTAATCGATTCCGAGTTGTACGGCGTCAGCGAGTACGCCGACGGAACTTGTGTCGGCGGTTTCCGTAACGAGCTGTTCGGCGCTGAAGTGAACATCGAGCAGGCGCGTCGGGCGCCAAGTCAGTTTGGCGCGATAGGAGGGACCCTCGATAGTACCGATCGTCGGGTCATCGAACCGCTGCTGCACATAACCGGCGCCGAACTCGCCGCTGATCAGGTTGGTCAGTTGGACCGTGATGCCCGACAGCGCCCGATAGCCCTGCGAATCCAGCGGCTGGCCGGGGAGACCGCGGATATCGCGTTCATTGCCTTCGGCCGAACTGAACCAGCCCAGCGTCTGTGAAAATGCATAGTCGATCCGGCCATGAAGGGAATAAATCTGCCCGTCGCGGCTGCTTTCATCGATCACGGCGCCGTCCTGCGCCCGCGTCGTTCCATACTGGTAGGAATCGGTACGAATGCCGATCGACGCTGTCAGCCGATTGAATTCCTTGCGAAGGCTGATATCGCCCGAGAAGAGATCATACGGCGTCGGCTGCACGGCGTTGGAAGGTGAACTGAGCGTGCCGACGCCCTCATTCAAATGAGCGATCTGAAAATTGGTCAGAACGGCAAGATCATGGGCGATGTCGAACCAGGCGTTGCCCTTGAGGCTGGCATTGGTCTGATCGAGGCCGGGATTCTGATTATAGACCGTTGACTGCGCGTCCAGCCTGAGATCGATGCCGTGCTGGTCCCACAGCGTATTGGCGCGCAATGAGGGTTCGAACACCGCTGCGATGTCCGAGCGCTTGTTGGTGTTGGAGGAAAACACGTTGCTGTCATAGAAGCCGCCGGAAATCAGCGCCGGGCTGAACATCCATGAACCGGCGCGGATGCCGACCGGCTCGTAACCGGGTTGTTGTCGATCCTTGACCGGCGTGTCCTCGGGTGCGACCTCATCGCGGCTATCCGGATCTGTCAGGTTCGGCTGTGGGGACGATTCGAATATCCGTTGCGCGTTCCATGGTGGCGCAACTTCCTCAGGGGTCGTCGGGATCACCTGTGCATTCGCCGGTGACGCCAGACCGAGCACAATCGCGGCCGCCGGTGCAGGCGCGATCTTGAGACCGCGTCGGCGAAGCGAGGTTGCCGCCCGAGACGTTCCGCGCCGCTCCTCGTTCGCGTCCAGCCGCGAAAATGCAGATCCACATTCCATCACTTGTCCTTTGTGGGAAACGACCGTCACAGGTACGGTTAAACCGTGTCGATGATCTATCGCTGCCCAAAAGAACATCGTGAGCCGCTCACGAAGCCGTCAGCCTCGCAGTGGTCCACATCGTCACCAGCAATCACCACAGACTTACGCCCCTCGGATCGAAAGACCTCTTCGATGATTGCAACGTGAGTAACGTGAAAAAGTTTTCCGCGTCGCAAAAGAATTCGCACTGCAAAGAGACGACACTATGGCAACACCTCGTCTCTCACGTCGCGTCGAGTCAGGCGCGCAACGTTCTCAAAGCAGAACCATGTCGAAGCGACGCTAGAAGTAACGCTCTGGAATGCGGATATTGTCGCCGGGAAAAACCGGAACCGGTGCGTCGAGAGCATAGACTTCTTCAGCGTTGGCTCCCGAACGGCGCAGATAGACTTTATTTTCGTTGGCGCGATAGGTGAATCCGCCGGCGCTGGCGACCGCGTCCATCACGGTAAGGCCCAGGCGATAAGGGTATTCGCCACCCTTTTTCACTTCACCCAGAATATAATAAGGCCTGTAGAGCGCGACCTCGACGTTCACACGGGGATCGCGCACGATTCCCTTCGCCAATGTCGACGCGATCGCCCGCTCCAGCTGTTTCGTTGTCAGGCCCGCGGCTCCGATATGTCCTGCGAGGGGAATCGAAACCTGGCCATTGCTGTCGATTTCGTATTCTCCGGCGATATCGGGCTCGCCGTAAACCTTCAATCGAATTCTGTCATTGGGGCCAAGCACGTAAGTGGCGGCCGCCGACGCGGCCGAAGGAGGTTGCGCCTGTGCCAGGGCATTGGCCGGCAGAGTGGCGATGGCGCCGGACAGCGACAAGATAAAAAGAAATGATAGACCTGTGACGCAGATCAATCGTTGCAGCATAACGGCACCCCACAAAATGCTTGTGACTCATGCTGATGATAGTCGAGCAAAGAAGGCAAAAAAATGTGACGGGGATTTCTCGACTATAGTAGTGGCGAGTTCCGTACGCATCGTCCTGCGTAAACAATTTCACAAAACCAGAATCGTCGTGCCCTCGATGGCGATGCAGGTCAGAATTCCCGTGCGCCACGCGCCGGTGTCGATGTTGATTCGATTATGCCTGATATCGGGATGCGGCACCGACGTATGGCCGTGAACGACAAGCTTCCCGTGGTCCCGCGCCGAGTTGAGGAACTCGTGGCGGATCCAGAGCAAGTCGTTGAGATCCTGCCGCTCGATCGGAACGGCTGGGCGAATACCGGCATGTACGAACAGGAAATCTCCGCAGCAAAAACTGGTGCGGAGACATTGCAGCAGCAGTTCGTGCGCGCGCGGAAAGGCATCCCAAAAACGGCGGTGCAGTTCGGTTTCGATCATCCCCGGGCGCGGCTGAACGCCGTAGGATGCAAGGGTTTGCATGCCGCCGACCTGAAGCCAGGGACGGAGACAGGCCGGATCGCGAAGGAAGTCTTCCATCAAGCTCTCGTGGTTGCCACGCAGGCAAACGGCGCGATTTTCGACCAGCCGGACCGCCAGCATATCGATCACGGTCTTCGAATCCGGGCCGCGATCGATGTAATCGCCCAAATAAACCTCAATCGCATGCGAGATCGGCCTGCGCTGCAGGTCATCATCAATGCGTGCAAGGGTTTCAGCCAGCAGGTCGGCGCGGCCGTGGATATCGCCGATCGCGTAGATGCGAACGTCAGGCGGTGTCGACGCGGCAATGGCTAGCGAATTGGCGGCGGGTGGTGTTCGCATCGTCCGCCGAAGCGATCATGGAACGGCCTCGCGGTCAAATCAAACCGGAACATGGCGCCTCGGCAGGCAAGCACGATTCGTTTTAGAAAAAGATCAGCCCGATCAGTGCAATGATCGCGATCCAGGCGATCGCGTTCGCGATGATAATGCGGTTCCTGAGTCTGCGGTCGGCCGGATCGCGCTGTTCAGGCGCGCACCCGTCCGCACGTTCGGCGACCATCGATGCCTCCCTGGAAAACATTTCCGAGGCAAGCGACTCGTTAGCTGCAGCCGTTTCGGCCTTTCTCGCAGTCATTTGCGAACCCGTGCTGCGTTAACCTCCGGCAGACTACGAGACGTCATTTAGCTTCAGTGAAGCAAGATTGTTCAAAACCATGCGCGTCGGGGATCATTGCATCATTGTGATGCTGCGCCTGTTCGAATCGAAAATCGAATCTTATTCGCGCGGGGTTCCCCGAGTTGCGATTATGCATGGCAGCACCGAGACATACGCGGCGCAACATGCGAGCAATCCTTACCTAAGCGCCTGCGGCTAAAAATGATTTTCCGCGTCGCACGAATAGTTCATCGCTGCGCCTGCGAGTCCGCGCGCGATGTTTCCGTTTTGCTGCCCCATTTCGTTCAAAGAAATAGGAAAGTTTCAATCAACACAGGTCGCTGCGTTTTAATCAACCCAGGTCGCTGCGTGTTGTAAGCCGGATGAAGTTTCGCATCTGCGAATGCTTCGGCGGCGGCGGAAGGTTGCTGCCTTCGCGCGAACACGCGGTGTTCCGTTGCCTGGCTTTGGCAGGGTTCCAGCAGAAGGCGAGCAATAGAGCAATGGTTACTACGATCGCAGTCCGCTCGAACCACGACAATGTCACGCCGCTCCGGAAGGGCCGACACTTCATTTCGGTGCGACCCGTCGAATGTCCGGGTAGCGGCGCGTATCGGAGTCGGCGTTCACGGCGCGCCGTGCGAAGCGAACCGTCGGCCTCGGTAGGAAAGAGAGTATTCGATATCGTTGTTGCGAGCGCGGCATTGTTGTTCTTCGCGCCCTTCCTGCTGGCAGTCGCCATCGCAATCAAGGTCACCTCGCCGGGGCCGGTGCTGTTCTATCAGTACAGATATGGCTACCGGAACCGGTTCTTCAAAATATACAAGTTCCGTTCGATGCGCATGAACGCATCCGATGCTCGCGGTGTGAAGCAGGCGGTGCCAGGCGATTCGAGAATTACGCCCGTCGGAAAAATACTGAGGAAAACGAGCCTCGACGAGATTCCGCAGCTTATCAACGTCATCAAGGGGGACATGTCGCTGGTCGGGCCTCGGCCGCACGTACCGGGGATGCTCGCCGCTGACCTACCGTATGAAGACCTCGTGCCCTATTACTTCCAGCGGCATATCGCGCGGCCTGGAATCACCGGTCTGGCGCAGGTGAGCGGCTGCAGGGGCAGCACCATCGAGCCAAATCGCGCCATCTCGCGGATCGACTACGATCTCGACTACATCGAGAAATGGTCGTTGCGCATGGACATCATGATCATCGCACGTACGATCCGCAGGGAATTCCTGTCGGGCAGCGGATTCTAGGCCGGTTGCGGATCAATCCATCCATGGGAGACACGCGATGATGCAGGCGCACGGCCGTATAGTTCCTGTTCTCCTGTCGGGCGGCACGGGCTCGCGACTGTGGCCGCTGTCCCGGGAAGCCTATCCGAAGCAACTACTGTCTCTTCTCGGCGAAAAAACCTTGCTGCAGCAGACGGCGCTGCGGGTTGCGGATCCGTCGCTGTTTGTTGATCCAATGGTAATTGCGAATGCGGAACATCGCTTCGCGATCGGCGAACAGTTGCGCGCGGCCGGCATATCGGACCCGACCCTCGTGCTCGAGCCGTTCGGACGAAATACTGCTCCGGCGGTGGCGGTCGCCGCACTTCTTGCCAGCCAAACCGATCCCGACGCCGCGCTTCTCGTGATGCCGGTCGACCATTGGGTGCGCGACCACGCCGCGTTCCGGGCCGCCGTGTCGACCGGCCTGGCGGCCGCGCGGCACGGGCGATTCGTCCTGTTCGGGCTACGACCTACCGCGCCGGCAACAGGATTTGGTTACATTCGCATGGGCGAGGGATTTGCAGCTGCGCCCGATGTCCGCGACGTCACCGGTTTTGTTGAAAAGCCGGATCCGGTGATGGTCGAGCGCCTGTTGGCCTGCGACGAGCATCTCTGGAACAGCGGAATATTTCTGCTGCCCGCCCGTCTGTTCATAGATGAACTCGCTGATCAGGCGCCGATGGTTCTCGCAGCGTGCCGCAAGGCGTTGGCGGCTGCAACCCGCGATCTCGATTTCCTGCGTCTGGATCCCGCCGCTTTCGAAGCCTGCCCGTCGATATCGATCGACTATGCGATCATGGAGAAAACCGACAAGGCGGTGGTGGTCAAGGCTGCCTTCGACTGGAGCGATATCGGAAGCTGGTCGGCGCTGTGGACGATGGGCGACAAGGACGGCTCCGGCAACGTGACGACCGGCGACGTCGTCCTGGAAGATGCCTCGGGATGCTATGTGCGCGGCGAGGGACCGCTGATCGCGGCGCTCGGCGTCGAGGATCTCATCATTACCGCGACGCCGGATGTCGTTCTGGTGACCACTCGCAGCCGCGATCAGGATGTCGGCAAACTTGTCGAACGTCTCAAGACCGACGGGCACCGTTCGGCGACGCAGACGCTCAGTGTGCACCGGCCGTGGGGCTATTACCAGTCGATCCACGCCGGCGACCGCTTTCAAGTCAAGCGCATCACCGTCAACCCGGGCGCGAAGCTGTCGTTGCAGAAGCACTTCCATCGCGCGGAGCACTGGGTCGTCGTGAATGGAACCGCGATTGTCACGCGCGATGACGAAGAAATCCTGTTACGCGAAAATGAATCGGTATTCGTCCCGCTGGGCTGCATGCATCGCCTTGAAAATCCGGGGAAGGTACCGCTCAATCTGATCGAAGTTCAGTCGGGGGCCTATCTGGGCGAGGACGACATCGTGCGCATGCAGGATATCTATCACCGAGTCTGAGTTACGAAGTCACCATCACCTCCTCGAACACGCAATAAAAGAAAGACGGCCGAGATGAGCGCAAGGCAACGAACAAAAGAAATGCTGAAGGAAACGTTTCCATCGATCTGGGTGCACTGGCACCTGATGCATCATCCGAAATCGGCGGATCCGGAGCTGTTATATCTCGACAGGATCGTGCCGGAGGGTGCCGTGACTGTCGATGTCGGTGCAAATTGTGGGCTCTACACCCGCAAACTGGCGCGCCTTTCGAGGAAAGTCCATGCGTTCGAGCCTTCCCGCAAGATGGCTGATCTGCTCCGGCGAACCTCAGCATCCAATGTGAGTGTTCATGAGATTGCGTTGTCCGATCAAACCGGCAGCGCAGAATTATTCATTCCGCAGAACGAAAGGGAACCGGTCTACGGCCTCGCTTCGCTCGAACCCAGGCTCGGTTCGTCGAACAAGGAGGTGGTTTCGATCAACGTGCCGACCGCGCGCCTGGATGCGATTGTCCATCAGGACGTTGCCTTTGTAAAAATCGATGTGGAAGGACATGAGTTGAATGTCCTCAATGGCGCGGTCGAACTACTTGAGCACAGTCAGCCGGTTTTCCTGGTCGAAGCGGAGGACCGGCACCGTGTGCAAGCGACCCGTTCGATTTTCGAATTCTTTGAGAGGCGATCCTACAGGGGCTTCTTCCTGAAGCAGGGCAATGCGATCCCGATCGACCAATTTCGTCCCGCGGATTTGCAGGACGCCAGTGCACTTCTTCCCGACGGCGGTCGCAAGAGCGGGCAATCTTACGTCAATAATTTTTTCTTCTTCCCTCAGCATCTGGATGGAGAGTCGATCCTGAACAGCTAGCGAATATCGGACAGACGAGCGTGGCTGCCTGTGACTTAGGGTGCGCTCGCCGAAAAGCCTCGCCGCAACGCTCGCGGGATCGAAGTTTGTCGGACATGTCGTCGTCCTCGCCTGTAAGCCGGCCCACTGTCGAAGCCCTATTTCATTGGGTTTCGGTGGGTTCCGGAACCGGAGGTGGGGAGTTCCTTTTCGCCCCACCAGTTTCCCGTCCGAGACGAACAGCTCGGCTAACAGGCTATCCCGCAAACTTTAGCTGGCTGCCGGCCAACTGCCGTAATCCGCGAAAGCGAAGCCTAAAAAGCGCTCGCGGAGCTGGACGTATTTTCTCACTTCGACGGCTTATGGATTTCGATGATGCGCGATGAGGTCCCGCGTCGTCCAGTTCGGCTGCCCGTTGGTGCGTTGGGCTTCGCGCGGCAGGCCGGCGTGGGTCACGACGTCGATCAGCCGGATCGGTTGGGAACGCCACGCGTTCGGGTCCCAAAAGCCTTTCAATCACGGATGCTCCCAAACGGCGGTTCGACGACAGAATGCACACCTAGGTATAATCGCCCCAACCCCTTTGTCATCCGATCTCCCCTGAAGGTTTCGATTGAAAATACGCAAGTCCAATGGCCCAGATCAGCTGAAGAGACTTATTTCGACCTTAGGTTCGACAATCCGGTCGTAGATTTGAAGATCCGGGAGTGTGCTGATCCACTTGATAGCCCGGTTTTGCTGAATTTTCCGGCAACGGCAGCGGAAGGAATCATGCGTGTTCCTATCTCATATTTCGCTGATATGCGCTTTGCGGCTGTCCAACGATCGTCAGCAGCGACTGATGCGCGATTGAGCGTCCGCGACGTTGATGACGGCTGCAAAGCGTCGCTTTCCCAGAAATCCGACCCACGTAGTTAGGAAAAGGATCATGTACAACGATTCTCTGTTCAACGCTTTCGCCCGGTCCTACGAGGCTCGGAGCGAGGCCGACATGTCGATGGCGGAATATCTGGAATCGTGTCGAGGCGATCCGATGCGATATGCCAATGCCGCCGAGCGGCTGCTGGCTGCGATCGGTGAACCCCAGATGATCGACACGGCCAGGCATCCCCGCCTTGGCCGTATTTTTTTGAACAGGACCATGCGCGTCTATCCTGCCTTCACCGGATTTTATGGCATGGAAGAAACCATCGAGCGCATCGTCGGGTTCTTCCGGCATGCGGCGCAAGGCCTGGAAGAGCGCAAGCAGATTCTCTATCTTCTCGGGCCGGTCGGCGGCGGGAAATCGTCGCTGGCGGAACGGCTGAAGTCGTTGATGGAAGTCAATCCAATCTACGTTTTGAAGGCCGGCGACGAGCTCAGTCCGGTGTTCGAGAGCCCGCTCAGCCTGTTCGATCCGGAATCGCTTGGTCCGATGATTGAGGAAAAATACGGCATTCCCTGCCGCCGCCTCAATGGACTGATGAGCCCCTGGTGCTACAAGCGGCTCGAAGCGTTCGGTGGCGACATTTCACGATTCCGCGTCGCCAAAATCCAGCCCTCGCGTTTGCGCCAGATCGCGGTCGCGAAAACCGAGCCCGGCGACGAGAACAATCAGGATATCTCCTCACTGGTCGGCAAGGTCGACATTCGCAAGCTCGAGACTTTTGCCCAGAACGACCCCGACGCCTACAGCTATTCCGGCGGCTTGAACCGCGCCAACCAGGGCATTCTCGAATTCGTCGAAATGTTCAAGGCGCCGATCAAGATGCTGCACCCGCTGCTGACGGCGACGCAGGAAGGCAACTATATCGGCACCGAGAATATCGGCGCGATTCCCTTTACCGGTGTCGTGCTCGCGCATTCGAACGAGTCCGAATGGCAAAGCTTCAAGGCCAACAAGAATAACGAAGCCTTCATCGATCGCATCTGCGTCATCAAGGTGCCCTACTGCCTGCGGGTGACCGAGGAGCAGAAAATCTATCAGAAGCTCATTCAGGGATCGGAGCTGGCGGCGGCGCCGTGCGCGCCCGCGACGCTGGAGACGCTGGCGCGCTTCTCGGTGATGTCGCGGCTGCGCAAGCACGAGAATTCGACGCTGTTTGCGAAAATGCGGGTCTATGACGGTGAAAGCCTCAAGGAATCCGATCCGAAGGCGCGCAGCGTCCAGGAATACAAGGATGCCGCCGGCGTCGACGAAGGCATGGACGGTGTTTCGACGCGCTTCGCATTCAAGGTCCTGGCTGCGACCTATAATCACGACACCGCGGAACTGGGCGCAGACGCGGTTCACCTGATGTATGCGCTGGAGCAGTCGATCCGCCGCGAGCAGCTTCCCGAGGAAGTCGAAAAACGCTACCTCGAATTCATCAAGGCCGAACTGGTGCCGCGCTATGCCGAATTCATCGGTCACGAGATTCAGAAGGCCTATCTCGAATCCTATTCGGATTATGGCCAGAACCTGTTCGATCGCTATGTCGACTATGCCGATGCCTGGATCGAGGATCAGGACTTCAAGGACCCCGATACCGGCCAGTTGCTCAATCGCGAGCTTCTCAACCAGGAACTGACCAAGATCGAGAAGCCCGCGGGCATCGCCAACCCCAAGGACTTCCGCAACGAGGTCGTCAAATTCTCGCTGCGATCGCGGGCTCAGAATAGCGGCAAGAACCCGTCCTGGACCAGCTATGAAAAGATCCGCGAAGTCATCGAAAAACGGATATTCTCGCAGGTCGAAGACCTGCTTCCGGTGATCTCGTTCGGCACGAAAAAGGACGGCGATACCGAAAAGAAGCACGGCGAGTTTGTCGCGCGGATGACGGCACGCGGCTATACCGAGCGTCAGGTTCGCCGGCTGGTCGAATGGTATATGCGGGTGAAGCAAGCCGGTTGAGGGTGGATGCAACGTGGTTATGCACATCATTGACAGGCGCCTGAATCCGGGCAGCAAGAGCCTGGAAAACCGCCAGCGGTTTTTGCGGCGCGCCAAGTCGTTGGTTCAGGGCGCGGTCAAGAAATCCTCCCAGGAACGCGACATCAAGGATGTCCTGGAGGGCGGCGAGGTCAGCATCCCGCTCGATGGGATGAATGAGCCGCGGTTTCGCCGCGAAGGCGGCACGCGCGATATGGTGCTCCCCGGCAACAAGAAGTTCGTCGAAGGCGACATGCTTCCGCGTTCGGGGCAAGGCAGCGGGAAAGCGTCCGCGCCGGGCGAAGGCGACGGCGAGGATGCGTTCCGGTTCGTTCTAAGCCGCGATGAATTCGTCGATCTGTTCCTGGACGATCTCGAATTGCCGGATCTCGCCAAACGCAAGCTCGCCGAGGCGGAAAGCGAAGGACTTCGCCGGGCCGGCTATTCGACCTCCGGCTCGCCCGCGAATATTTCGGTGAGCCGCACGGTTCGGCTCGCTTTGGCCCGGCGGGTCGCGTTGCGGCGGCCGCGGCCGGAGACGATCGCTCAACTGGAGGCCGAACTTGCAGATTGCGACGAGGCGCGCCGCATCGAACTGATGGCCGAGATCGACGCATTGAAGGCAAAGCTTCGCCGGATTCCGTTCATCGATCCGATCGACATCCGATTTCGCCGCTTCGAAACCGTGCCGAAGCCGGTGGCCCAGGCCGTGATGTTCTGCCTGATGGACGTGTCCGGCTCGATGTCCGAGCACATGAAGGATCTGGCCAAGCGCTTCTACATGCTGCTCTACGTGTTTTTGACGCGGCGCTATCGGCATGTCGAGATCGTGTTCATTCGCCACACCGATCGGGCCGAAGAGGTCGACGAGGATACGTTCTTTCACGGCCCGGCGTCCGGCGGCACCCTGGTGTCGAGTGCGCTGCAGGCGATGCACGAGATCGTCAGGTCGCGGTTTCGTCCGGCGGACTGGAACATCTATGCCGCCCAGGCCTCCGACGGCGATAATTCCAGTTCGGATGCAGCTGCCGTGGGCCGGCTGCTGACCGAGATGATACTTCCGGTCAGCCAGTTCTTTGCCTACCTGGAAGTCGGAGAGGCCGGTGGCAGCACGTTCGATATGTCCGAGTCATCGCTTTGGGCGCTGTATCAGCGCTTGCGCGCCGATGGCGCGCCGCTCTCGATGCGCAAGGTCAGCGAGCGCAGTGAAATCTTTCCGGTCTTTCACGACCTGTTCCACCGCCGTGGCAAGCACGAGAAGGCCGCGTCATGACTACGACTACTGAACGATTGTTTGAAGGAGCGGACTGGGACTTCCCCACGTTGCAGCGCATTCACGACGCCTGCGAGGAGATTGCGCGAACTGAACTGGGCCTCGACACCTACCCCAACCAGATCGAGGTCATCACCGCGGAGCAGATGCTGGATGCCTATTCGTCGGTCGGCATGCCGCTGTTCTACAAGCATTGGTCGTTCGGAAAGCATTTTGCCCACCAGGAAGCCTTCTACCGCAAGGGACTGATGGGTCTCGCCTATGAGATCGTGATCAACAGCTCGCCGTGCATTTCCTATCTGATGGAGGAAAACACCGCGACCATGCAGACGCTGGTGATCGCCCACGCGGCGTTCGGCCACAACCACTTCTTCAAGAACAACTATCTGTTCAAGCAATGGACGGATGCCGAGGGAATTCTCAACTATCTCGATTTTGCCAAGAACTATGTCGCACAGTGCGAGGAGCGGCATGGCGGGTTGGCGGTCGAGCAAACACTGGACGCCGCGCACGCGCTAATGTCGCACGGGATCGATCGTTATCTCGGCAAGAAGAAGCTCGATCTTCGGGCCGAAGAAAAGCGCACCGATGAGCGTCGCCGGCATCGGGAGACCGAGTTCAACGATCTATGGCGGACCGTTCCGACCAGGGCGGTCAAGAGCGAGGCCGTGCTCAATGCTGAGCGTCGCCGCAGCTTGCTCGGACTGCCGCAGGAAAATATCCTGTATTTCCTCGAAAAGGCGGCGCCGCGCCTGCAGCCCTGGCAGCGCGAATTGCTCCGGATCGTGCGCCACATCGCGCAGTATTTTTATCCGCAAAGTCAGACCAAGGTCATGAACGAGGGTACTGCGACCTACGTGCATTACCGCATCATGACCGCGCTGCACGATCGAGGCCTTATTTCCGACGGCAATTTTCTCGAATTCCTGCAGTCGCATACCAATGTGGTGTTTCAGCCTGATTTCGACGATCCGCGCTTTTCGGGCTTCAACCCCTATGCGCTCGGCTTCGCGATGATGCAGGACATCGAACGCATCGTTTCAAATCCCGACGACGAGGATCGCGAGTGGTTCCCCGACATCGCCGGAACCGGTGACGTGATGGCGGTGCTGCGCGATGTCTGGGCCAACTATCGCGACGAAAGCTTTATCAGTCAGTTCCTCAGCCCGCGATTGATGCGACACTTCCGCATGTTCCATCTGCACGATGATCCGGAGGAACGCGCCGGTATCAAGGTCGATGCGATCCATGATAATCGGGGCTACCGCCGTATCCGTCGGGAATTGGCCAAGCAGTACGACATCGGCTTCATCGATGCCAACATCGAGGTGGTCGATGTTGACCTGGCCGGCGATCGTCGTCTGATGTTGCGCCATGCTGTCGTCAAGGGCGCCCAACTCGATGAGGCCGACACCCAGCGCGTGCTCCAGCACCTGGCCGATCTCTGGGGCTACGATGTGGTGCTTCGGGAGGTCGATTCGTCGGACGCTGTGGTCGGGGAGCAACTGGCAACCCCACTCGGGATAGCTGTGACGGACTGAAGCGACGGGCCTCGCGGCTTTTGCCAAGTCAGTGGCTCGCGTCTCTGGCATCAGGTTTTGATTTTCCGCGGCGCCGAGGAATTAAGTGCCGTGATCCCCCGGCCTGGGACGAGCCCGGCGGCGATAGAAACGAAGAGGGATTGCGATAAGAGTTACGCCTGCCTTCGGTCTCTGAGAAACGAAACTTCCATTTTTCGCCGAGTTGTCTGACTGATTCCGCCGCATTCAGTGCCGACAAGTCGCACCATGAAAACGTTTTTCATCATTTTTGTGTCGGCGCTGATTACCATCGCCTTCGAGGTCTATTCAGATGCCGAGTTGACGAGTGCACAGGTTTCGCGCACTGTCGCTCCGGACCCCGCGACAACGGCCATCATCCATGGGGTCAAACACGGCTAGGCGCCCGCGGTCGGTGAGAGCCTTGGGTATCATCCGGCCCTGGTATCCGTCTGTTTTTGGATCCCTTAGACGGACGCGGAACGCTGCTGCTGCGCTCCAGATTCACATTACTTGCCACCGAGCCGCCCGAATTCAGTCTTGAAGATTGGATCACATCCGGATCCAAACGGCAGGGGCGTTGGGATCGAGAATGTCCAGGACGATATGGTTCGCCCTTTTTTGTTTGATTGGCTTGGGCGCCGCGATTGCGATCAAGGCCGCTACGCCGCCGGCTGAGCAGGCGCAGCATCAAGGCAAGATGGAGCCGGCCTTTGCACTGAACGAATCGGCGAAGTCCGACAGGCTGGAACTGGCCGACACTCCTGGGGAGACCGGGATTGTCGTGCCAGCCACCGGGACGAGGCCTGTAGAAACTCCATCGGTCGTTCCCGAGACCGGGCCTGTGGAAACTCCGTCGGCCAGTCCCGAGACGAGGCCCGTGGAAACTCCATCGGCCAGTTCCGAGACGACCAGGAAGATTGCGAGCAAGCATTGGCAAGACGCCAATGCCCGGATTGCCCCGGTCGCGCCGCCTCGCAGGCATACGAAGAGCAAAGAATCGAAGAAAACCGTGGGCGAATATCCCGTGAGCGCAAAGGCCGAGGTCTGGCATTGCCGGCAGGACGCCGTGGGCAGTCTTTTAAGGTCTTTGGACCTTTCGCCACGGTGCAATCTGTAAATCGCTCCCGAGGCGCCATTTTAGAGCGCGACACGAATCATTGTATCGTTTCGTGAACGTCGCAAATGGGCGTGTCCGGTGTCGCCATGACTTCGGCGATAACGTTATAAGATACGTCGATAGCGCCGGGCTTTGTCGGATCGACCTTAACGGACTTAACGTGCAACGTCGCGCGTACCAACCGACCGTCGCTCAAGGTGATCTCGGTGACGCCGTGACGAACGCTGGAAACCGTCGTTTCGGGACGCCGCCCGATCTGAAATGAAAACGGTCGGGTATATCCTATACGCATGACATCCACCTTTGTTGCGGCGATTTCGTACCAATCCCGCCGATTACTGATTGGTTCCAGTGATGCGAACGAATCCTGGGCCCTCGCACCGAACCCGGTTTCAAGCGCGCAAAGGCCCGGTGTGGCGACGCGCCGCACGTGATTGCCAGCTGCACCGGATTCGACTCAACTCGCGCCTTTGAGCTTACACGAAGTATTGCAGGTAACATCGTTACCGTTCATGCAGGCTTTGCACACATCAACGCACTGACTGAGCTTCCTTGCATCAAACTCAGTGTATCGCTGGGCGATGCAAGCACGTTGCTGATCCGTGTACTCGACTTCTTGCGAACATGATGCCAGGCAGATAGCGACTGCCGGCAAAATTATTGCGCTTCCCAGCTGCACGATGTGGTCTCCGTTGCTCGTGATCGCCAGTATAATCTGCCATTGGCCCGAAACCTGGTGTCACACCCTCGCCTGTTTTCCGCGTCGAGTGACAATCCGGGTCGGAAGCGGCAACACGTCAGGTCAAGTCAAAAACGTCAGGTCAATAAGAACGCACTGCCAACGCGATACGGTCACACCGAATTAATAGCAACTTGCGCGTGCAAGTGGGAGAAGAAATCACGTCCGGAGCGGTAGCCACGAACGATTTGGCAGGCTGCCGTTATCTGGAAAGACGATGCTGGAAACGAAATTCCATCAGTCCGACCTCTTCCATAGCGCTCCCTGCTTTGCGTCGGAGACTATGAAGTGCAATCTTGGACGCCCGCCCATCGCTGACGAGATGATCGGGCAAAGGTCCCGACTTCTGCGCAATGACATTTGTGCCACGTCGAAATGCGAACGTCTGCTTTGCCCCCGGGCAACGGCCTTGGCGATGACCTTTTCCGTCAATTCAGCGTTTTAGCAGCATCGCTTAACGAGGGCCTGGATCCGAAACTCCGGCGGCCTTACTTGAGCGTGCGGCCGCTTCTCCGTTCGCGGAGGTCTCGATGCACATGATTGCCTGATCCAGGCTGGACCGAGGCCGGATTCCGGAGTCATCACATCACGAGTCACCGTGACGCTGGTTTCGCGAGAGCTGGTCCGCCCCGTTGCTGCGCCCAAACCGGAAATGCACAAGCTATCGAAGATAAATCCGCAACGAGACCGTAACGCTTATTTATGCAAGCTGTCCCGTGAAATCTGGGTCACGGTTGCACCCCTCTTTCGATCGACCGCTGATAATTTGCCGCGAGGGCCAGATTTCCTGATCGTTCGACAGGTCTCGACGGTGAACTCTCCGGGAGGGGAGTCGCACGTAGAATGAAGCCGATGCCACGGGCGTTGTGAATCATGGGCGGCTCATTTGGCCCGTCGACCTTCCGACGCAGGCGGCCCATATGAACATCGACAAGGTTGGTTTCAGGAACGAATTTATAGTGCCATACCTCTTTCAAGAGAGTTGCCCGCGTCAGAAATTCGTCGCTCCGTTGCATCATGTACTTGAGTAACCGAAACTCGCGTGGCCGCAGATCGATCTGACGGTCGCCACGCTTCGCAGTTCGATCGAGCAGATCTAGCTCCAGCGGTCCCACGCGCAGTACCGTGTCGCTCGACGGAGCTGGCGGTTGGACCAACGGTTCTCCGCTCGATATCAATTCAACCATCGCGAGCGGCTGTTTTGAGCAGTCGTCACGTCGCAAGGAATATCCGCGCATTCGATCAACCATCTTCTCGAGTGTGCTCGAGAGCAGTGAATGAATATCGGCTCCTTTGGAGACAAGATCCGCCGGTATATCTTTGACGAGGAAGCGCACTGAAATGGGCAAGCCGTCGATATCGGCCGCAAGCTCCACCATTTCATTCTGCTGCGCTGACGGCATCCGCGTGCTTCGATGCTGTCGAAGTCTAGATGAATTCAGCAAATGTATGGAGGCTGATCGTGGTTCCGAAGGCGTTGGATCAATGCCGACGAATGCCGTGTCGATCCGATGGGGGGCGTTACGGCTTGTGTTATGAGCTCTCATCGCAATGTCCTTCCTTCAGTGCCGACCCGTCTCCGACGGGCCTTCTTGGCTCGATCAACCCGGACGAGGTGATATTGGCTCTGATCACTTCGAGCTGCATGTGCGGCGCAGCGTTGGCATTCGCCGGGAAATCATAAGGCTAGTACATCAACAGTTTCCGTTCGCGTTTTCCGGTAGCCACCAAATAGATTGATGTCAGGGTGGCCACCACGATGGTTATCCGTCGATTCTGGCCAAAGGCCCGGCTAATTTGGCCGTCGAGGGTTCATGATGCTCTTGCCTGCTTTTCGAGAAGCAGGAACGCGCTTTTGCAGTGATCTGCGTAGCAATTGTGACTGCAGTAGGTGAGGTCCGTCCCGATTTCTCGGAGGTAGCCTGCTTTGATCGGCTGATCGCACATCACACAGAGGGTTTTCGGGCGGGGCGTCCTGCCATTCACCAATACGAATTTCATGTTGCGTCTCCCAATGCGAAGCAGAACTTGGTACCGGACGGGTGGTTCTCGTGCAGGAACTGATCCTGCCGCGTGTTGCTCACCGCAACGGCTGTCAGGCGGCTTGGAATCGAGGCAGCCATCTACGGTCGCCTTCCTGGCGGATTTTGAAGCGATCAGCGCACTTCTTTGAACAAAGGGCGGTTCGCCAGGAGTAGTGCCGAACGAGACCAAACTTTCCGTCACAGATCGCGCAGCGTTTCGCTGCGCCGTTGCATTGATACTGAGGACTGTTGCGCATTTGTGCCTCCTGCTGACCTTGCGTGGGTACTGCGTGGTGGCCGCCTCTTGCTGGCGCCCGCACCTGAAACGAGCCTTTGGGACCCTGGTGGTCTGTCAGATCCGGCGCGGCCCATGCGGAATTCCGGCCGTCGGGTCTAATGCGGTTGCGCTCGATCGTTTTGGCGGGGGTCGCGGACATCTTCCACCTGCTATCTGCACTTCCAGATTAGCAGCGAGATAAGACGATCGAGGCTGATGACTCAATCGTACGTGGGTAAGCGTACGCTATCGAAAGGAATCGGAGGAGTTATACGGAGGTTTGCGTATTCGTCCTTCAAGTTCTATGCCTTCGGGTGTCGGGGTCGAGTGTCTCGACGGACTGCTCCGGGCGGCACATCCTTTCGCGCAGTAGCGTTGATGCAGGATGTCGTGGTTCCTGTGGGGAAGGGGTGGGCGGCTCCCGCTTGCTGTTCGCCTCTAATAAGCGCCGGCAATCTGCCGCGGCGCGCTCGATTGGCTGGTCAATGTCAGAGCGGATTCCCGCAATTTGAGAACGCGGCGAAGCTACGTGGGATGCGGTAGCTCGCATAGATTGTGGGTAGCCAGCCGAAAATGGTACGCTCTTGCAGGCAGAATTGCCCGCACGAGATTCCCGCGGTTGGTTCGATTTTGCGCAGATTTCACCGGAGTTTCGAGAGGCGTCGGCGCGGGGAACCGTGTTCGCCGCCCGCCGTGGGGGCAATCGAATTGCCGGATTTCTTTAAAATGCTCTAATCTTGCGTGCCGAAGACCCGGGACGCTCTGCTCATGACGCGTAACCAGATCACGAATTTCCGAAATTCGGCCGGACAGTGTTCCCCGGCAGCATTGCGCTGGCAGTGGTGCTTCGGCGCTTTTTTGGCGGCACGTCGACTTTGCGTGGACCGCAATCGGGTTCTCTGTCGAGAACGCGGACCGGCGGTTCATACCATTCTTCGCCAAAAAATCGAGCGGCTACCGTTCGAGCGTACAAGCTCTTCGTGGACGACGCGTCCAGCGATTTTGGGTTCGGTCAGACATTTCAGCTTATCCTGTCCGCCTCCAGCGTGGAGGGCGTCGTGATACAACTCGGCAGCTGTCAGCAGCCCGATTTTCTCAGCGGGACGAGCAAGGAGATGATTAAACCTGATCTCACTGAAAGGCCGCCAATACCGTCCACAATTTCTTGCTATGCAATCGCGGTCTTGTCGGTCGCCGTGGCGATAATTGCTACGGAACTTATATCGCGTCTATTGCATGCCGAGGCCATCGCATCGTCGATGCTTTGCGCTGTTATTTTCGCCGCATGGTTTGGCGGTTTTGGCCCGGCGCTGATGGCGATCACGCTCGCCCTCCTGGCTTTCCATTATTACCTGGTGGACCCAATTAGTTCATTTACCTGGAAGCAGAATTTATTCGCCGTGGGTATTTCGGAGGTGCCGCGTCTGATCCTGTTTTGCATTACATCTCTCTTTGTTGCATTCACGATTTCGGCGCAGAGAAAAGCCACAGAAGCTGTCCAGCGTTCCCGCGATGGCCTCAAAGTAGCGATTGAGGATCAAAAGCAGTTTGAAGCCGCGCTGCTGCAAAGCGAAATGTATCTGACCGAAGCGCAGCGATTGAGCCGCACCGGGAGCTTCGGATGGAATGTTTCCAACGGAGAAATCGTCTGGTCAGACGAAACCAACCGTATTTTTCAAATTGACCGAACGACAAAACCGACCCTGGAATCTATTGTCCAACGCACCCATCCGGAAGACCGCGCCGCCGTGCAACGGACCATTGACCGTGCTTCCATCGACGGAAATGACTTCGATCACGAATATCGCTTGCTGATGCCGGATGGCACAGTCAAATATCTCCATGCCGTGGCGCGCGGTGCGAGAGATGCGTCTGGCGGTATCGAGTTTGTTGGGGCGGTGATGGATGTGACGGCTGCAAGGGAAGCGGAACGGAAGTTGCGACGCAGCGAAGCCTATTTGGCCGAAAGCCAGCGGCTGAGTCATAGCA
Source organism: Bradyrhizobium erythrophlei (assembly GCF_900129425.1). NCBI lineage: Bacteria > Pseudomonadati > Pseudomonadota > Alphaproteobacteria > Hyphomicrobiales > Nitrobacteraceae > Bradyrhizobium > Bradyrhizobium erythrophlei. The sequence goes on from NZ_LT670817.1 coordinate 1,901,673, forward strand.
GCAGTTGGGCCTGGGATGTGCGCCGTCGAGAGTTCGTGTATCGGTCGGCCGAAGTATATCCGCTGTTTGGGTTCGATCCGGAAAAGGCCGATGTGCCGATGCAAGCATTCCAGGATCGTATTCTTCCCGAAGACAGGCGCCGGATTATCGAAGCGGTGCCCCGGGCCATCCGGGACAAGGCGGACTTCGAAATTGATTTCCGGATAGCTCTTCCTGACGGATCGACAAAGCGCGTACGTTCCGTGGGGCACCCCGTCGTAAGTAGCGACGGTGACGTCATCGAAGTAATCGGTACGCATGTCGACGTCACCGAGCAGTACGCTGCAAGGGAGACGCTGCAAAGGGCTTTTGACGAAATCAAGAAATCAGAAGATCGCCTTCGACTGGTCATCGACACAATCCCGACGCTGGTCTGGCGCGCTGGACCGGACGGGAACCCGGATTTTCTTAGTCAACCAGCCCTCGACTATACCGGCCTCTCGCAGCGCCAGGCCGGGGATGGCTGGCTTCGCGCTTTTCATCCGGACGACTTGACGAGCATGTTGGAAAAGTGGCGCGCAATTCGCGAGTCCGGTATGCGAGGCGAGCTTGAAGCTCGGCTCCGGCGCTTCGATGGTGAATATCGCTGGTTTTTGTTCCACGCCGAGCCACTGTACGACGAGGTGGGTAACATCACCAAATGGTACGGGTCGGCTACCGACATCGAGGATCGCAAGCGAGCCGAGGAGGCACTTCGCGAGAGCGAGCAGCGTTTTCGCGATTACGCCGAGACGGCTTCCGACTGGCTCTGGGAGACCGGGCCGGACCACCGCATCACCCGCATATCGGACCACCTCAATGCCGTCGGCTTCGGGCCCTCAGGCGTAATCGGCCTTGCTCGCTGGGAGGTTGCAACGGATGCAGAATCGGAACCGGAAAAATGGCGACTGCATCGGGCGACCCTCGACGCACATCACCCATTTCGCGATTTTGTGTACACCGTAAAGGGGATCCGATCTCCGGTATACGTCCGAACCAGCGGCAAGCCGTTTTTTGACGCAAGCGGCAATTTTCTTGGTTATCGAGGCACCGGCACCAATATAACAGCGACGATCCGCGCGGATCACGCCGAACAGGCACTGCGCGAGGCGCAGGCGGAACTCGCACACGTAACGCGTATGACGACACTGGGCGAACTGACAGCCTCCATCGCCCATGAAGTGAACCAGCCGCTCGCCGCCGTGATCGCGAACGCGGAGGCCTGTCTCAGCTGGCTCGACCGCGCGAATCCCGAGATGGACGCAGCGCGCCGCTCGGTAGAATGGATTATCGATGACGGCAACCGGGCGGGTGAGGTGATCCGGCGTGTCCGGGCACTCGCGAAAAAGGGTGACATCGAGAGGGTGCCGCTCGACGTCAAAGACGTCGTCAGAGAAGCCATCGCGCTGGTACAGCGCGAGCTAATTACTCGCGGGGTATCATTGCAAACGGATCTGGCGCCGGATCCAGCCATGATCCTTGGTGATCGGGTTCAACTGCAGCAAGTGGTTGTCAATTTGGTGATGAATGGTATTGAAGCAATGCATCCGGTCACGGATCGACCGCGGGAACTGGTGATCCGAACAGGCCGGGACGAGGCACACCGCGTGTTCCTAAGTGTGACGGACCGTGGCGTGGGGATTTCCGCCGATCGTGCGGACCGGCTGTTTAAAGCCTTCTTCACCACCAAGTCCAGCGGCATGGGTATGGGACTCTCAATCTGCCGTTCGATCGTGGAAGCCCACGGGGGACGTCTGTCGGCTTCCCGTAATGAGGGGCCCGGCGCGACGTTTCAATTCGTGCTACCCTCGCATAAGGAGGATGCGTCGTGACCGAGCGCCCCAAATCTTCGCATGTGCCCGCCAGCGCCACGGAGCCTATCGTCTTCGTTGTCGAAGACGACGCGTCTGTGCGCAGAGCGCTCAGCAATCTTTTCGAATCGGTTGGGTTGAAGGTCGAGGTGTTCGGTTCGGCGTCCGAAATGCTGCAGAGCAAGCTTCCGGATGTCGCCAGTTGCCTGGTCCTTGACATCAGGTTGCCAGGATTAAGCGGTCTGGACTTCCAAACCGAACTAGCCAAGGCGAACATTCATATTCCAATCATCTTTATGACTGGCCATGGCGACATTCCGATGACCGTCAGGGCCATGAAGGGGGGAGCAGTCGATTTTCTGACCAAACCGTTTCGTGACCAAGAGATGCTCGACGCTGTGGTGATGGCGATCGAGCGGGATCGGAAGCGACGCCAAGCCGACACGATCGTCGCGAACTTGCAGGGCCAATTTAAGACTCTGACTCCCCGCGAGCGGGAGATTCTGGCTTTGGTATCGTCTGGCCTCATGAACAAACAGGTAGCCGCCGAACTTGGGCTTGCTGAGATTACCGTAAAGATCCATCGGGGGCACATTATGAAGAAGATGGGTGCGAAGTCGGTGGCCGATTTGGTGATAAAGGCTGAAGCGCTCGGAATCCGTCGCGCCAAGCCTGGCGCATAATTGAGGACCATTGGGCGAAGGTACACGGGCCAGCGCTTTTGTCCGTCTGGCGCTATCCGTTCGAAGCAGGCTTGGGCAGCGGAACTCGACAAAACGATCAACAGCTAGAAGGATCCGATAGCCGCGGATGATATCGGGTACGGTCGTTGAGGATTGGGAGAGCCAATTCGATTTTGCCTGGATAAGCACGCTCGTAATTCCATATCGAGTTCATGCGTGCACAAACCTAAGTATTATTTCACTATCTTGATTGGAGGCTCACCTTTGGGTTGGGGGACTGCTAAGCTAAGCATCTTGCCCTCGCGTCAGGAAGGCCCGTATTTTCAATGCTTACGGCGATTTCAGTCATTGATGACGATGCCTCCGTGCGCGCCGCGACCAATAATCTTCTCAACTCGCATGGGTATTTGGTGCACACGTTTGAGTCTGCCGAGGACTTCTTGCAGTCGGCGCATCAGAACGATTCCTCGTGTGTTGTTGCCGATGTGCAGATGTCCGGTATGAGCGGTTTGGACCTTCTGGTTCATGTGCGCACTCGCGGTAACGACGTGCCGTTTATTTTTATCACGGCCTACCCCGATGAGAGCGTCCGCGCTCGTGCGCTGAAAGCAGGGGCCATCTGCTTCCTAGCCAAGCCCTTCGCCGGACCGGTGTTGATCGAGTGGGTCGAAAATGCCCTGAATCGACATGGCGGAGCCGGCAACTGAGACGGTGAACGCCGGCGCATTGCGTCGGACGCCGGCTCCGACGTCCTTTCGACTGCCAGGAACGGGTTCCGTCGCGGCTAAGCCCCGCGCAGCTCTTCGGCAAGCCAGTTATTTAAAGCGGCGGTCCGTGGATGCTCGACCAGGGCATGGCCGCGGCGTGCGGAGGCCGCGTCATACCGATCGGTTGTTGCCGGTCGACGATATGATTGGCTGGTCTCTCGATGCCTGTGCGAGAACTATCGGATCCTGCGCGAAACCGTCATCCGTTCCGGTCTGTCTGGAATAAATTCCCCCCAGCGTGACGCAGAGTGATGGATTGTGGCCGAGAACAGAAGAGCAATTGCTGATCAATGATTCTCTTGATCCGCTTGTCGAAAACCCTAGACCACACGGCCGTTTCCGTTCGAATTTAAAAAACTAAAAGCGAATTTAATGGCGTCCTCCCTTGTCCCACGACCAACTTACGCTCGCTGCCCTCGTCCCCGGTCGGGAGAATTGCAATGGATGTGACGGCGCTTCTCCTGTCGCGACTTCAGTTCGCTTTCACCATCGCGTTCCACATTATTTTCCCGTCGTTCACGATCGGGCTTGCCGCGTGGCTGACCGTCCTCGAAGCGCTTCATCTTAGAACCGGGCGCCCGGTCTATCAGGTGCTTTTTGAATTCTGGCTGAAAATATTCGGTGTGGCATTCGGCCTGGGTGTCGTATCCGGGATCGTGATGGCATTCCAGTTCGGCACGAATTGGAGCGTGCTGTCCAAAATGGCCGGGCCGATCCAGGGTCCGCTCCTGATGTACGAGACCTTTACGGCCTTCATGCTCGAGGCCTCGTTCTTCGGCGTGCTGATCTTTGGGCGCAGCCGTGTGCCTCCGTGGTTCTATTTGTTTTCGACCGCGATGGTGGCGCTGGGGACCACGTTTTCGGCGTTCTGGATCATGGTCAATAACAGCTGGATGCAGGTGCCATCGGGTTACGTCATGGAAAATGGCGCCTTCGTCCCAAATGACTGGACCAAGATCATCTTCAACTCGGTGGTCTGGTCGCGATTTCCACACATGTTGCTGGCTGCCTACCTGACCGGTGCCTTTTGCGTTGCCGCAACCGGCGCTTGGTATTTGCTACGGAGGGAATATCACGCCGAGTCGCGCATCATGCTGCGCATGGGCCTTGGCCTCGCCGCCGTGGTGATGCCGATCCAGCTCTTCTTCGGGCATCTGAACGGTATCTATGTCAACACCTATCAGCCTTCCAAGATGGCTGCGATCGAGGGACGTTGGGATGACGAGAAACCGGGTTCCGAAGTGCTGTTCGCCTGGCCGGATGTGGAGAACCGGCGCAACCTGTTCGCGATCACGCTGCCGCCGCCTTTCGGCAGCCTGATCGATTCCGACAGTCTCACTGCGGCGGAAACCGGACTCAACAGTATCCCCCCGGAAAACTGGCCGCCGGTGGTCATCCCGTTCTTCAGCTTCCGCATCATGGTCGGATGCGGTCTGGTGATGCTGGGGCTCGCCTGGCTCGGCACCTATCTGAGCTTCAAGCATCGGCTGGCGTACATTCGTCCCCTGCTTTGGCTGACTTTCCTGAGCTTTCCACTTCCCTTCATCGCGATCCTTACCGGCTGGTTCACCGCTGAAGTCGGTCGTCAGCCCTGGGTGGCCTATGGGGTGCTGCGAACCGCGGATGCCGTGACGCCGTTCTTGACGACGCGCGCGGCAGCGAGTTCGCTGGTGCTCTTCTGTGCGGTCTACGCCTTCATCTTCCTGTTCGGCACTTTTTACATTTATCGGCTCATCCGCACAGGTCCTCGTGGACGGCTGTTCGAGGTTCCGCATCTTGCCGTCCCGAACCGGCCGATGTCGCTGGCCACCGAAGATCTGATCGAACGCAGCCCCGTCGGCGCCGGAGAATAACCATGGTCATGTTCTGGGTTTTGCTTTTGGCCATCAGCATTCTGCTCTACGTGCTGCTCGACGGCGTCGATCTCGGCGTCGGCATGCTGTTCGGACTGGCGAGCAGCGAAGACAGGCGGAGCGCCATGCTGAGTTCCGTCGCGCCGATCTGGGACGGCAATGAGACCTGGCTCGTCGTCACCGCGGTGATCCTGTGGGGAGCTTTCCCGGTCGTCTATGCGACGTTGCTGTCGGCGTTCTATCTTGCCCTCATCATCATGCTGCTTGGCCTGATCTTGCGCGGTGTGGCGTTCGAGTTTCGCTACAAGACGCAGCGGCTGCGATGGATTTGGGATTTGAGCTTTGCCGGCGGATCTCTGATCGCGACTTTCATACAAGGGCTGACGGTCGGCGTCCTGGTGCAAGGGTTGCAGGTTACGAATGGCCAATATTCAGGTGGTATGTTCGGCTGGTTCACGCCGTTTGCGGCGCTATGCGGCATCGGCCTGTGCCTTGGCTACGCCCTTCTCGGTGCCTGCTGGCTGGCCAAGAAATGCGACGGCGAGGTTCGCGATGTGGCCCATCGGCAGATTCCCGTACTCGCGGGCGGGGTACTTGTGTTCCTCGTGGCCGTCTTCGCCTACGCTCTCGCCGAGAACCTTCCAATCCTGCATCGCTGGATCGACCGGCCCTATCTGTTCGTATTCCCGGCGATCGGCGCGGTGGCGGCAATCGTCCTCGCGCTCAGCATCCTCCGTCAAAACGACCGTTGGCCGTTCTACATGGTCGCAGTGATCTTTGTGTCGGCATTCGGCACTCTGGCACTGTCCTTCTGGCCCTACATCATCCCGGGGGTCATCACCATCGACGAAGCGGCCGCCCCGCGGTCCAGTCTGATGTTCATGTTCTGGGGGTGCGGGCTGATCGTCTTTCCACTGATGCTGCTCTACACGGCCATCAGCTACAGCGTGTTCAGAGGCAAGGTCAGCACAACAGCCGGATATGGACACCACTAGCCAGGTTTCAGGTGAAACCGGTGAGTGCCGGAGACGTCGTCGCAGGCATCTCGCCGCTGTTATCGCCAATTTCGTCCGTACGCGCGCGATTTCGAACGGCTACGGTTCAAGGCGACCACTCGGGTGAGTTGGGTTCGCCCGGTAGAACTGGCGCTTTGCTGCGCCAATTCTCCGAAGCGAGCCCATCGAGGCAGTGAAAGCCGCGCGCTCGCGACTTCCGGATTGGTCTACCACTCAGTAGTCGCAGTTGTACTGCCACGTGTATGACGTGTAATACGGGCAACCGAGACCATAATCGTAGAAGCCGCCGTCAGCGAAACGGCGCCTTCCAAAGTGCGTGTGGCCAGCGTGCGCCATGTGACCTGCGCCAAAGCCACCAACGTGGCCTGCGCCAAGACCTCCGATGCGACCCCCGCCGAAGCCGCCGATGTGGCCTCCGCCAAAGCCGCCAATGTGGCCGCCACCGCCGCCCATATGGCCGCCACCACCACCGTGTCCTCCGCCACCGCCGCCGCGGGCTTGCGCAGCCGTGGCAACAAGGCTGCCGGCAAGCACAGCACTTGCCAAAATCACCATCACTCGTCGTCTCATTGTACTCTCCATTGGGATAGGCGAACGTCCGCCGCTCGTTGGACGTGGGTCCGTCTCAGGAAGGGGAGCCAACGTCGCGATAGAGTGGAGATGGGATTTCTTGCCTGTCGTCTCTACTAAATTCTCGTTCAATCATCCGGGTCTAATACCAGGCGCCCTCGAACCAAAGGTGGCACGCACCCGATCAACAACCGGGCCTCAAACGAAGGGAACGGCGACGCTATCCCAGTCCACGCAATAGGGGCCGGATGGTTACCGGGAGTTGGAAGCCGCGCAGTTTGACCCGTGTCCGCTTCGTTCAGGAGGAGGGCACAAGGCGGAACGTGCGATTCATCGAATTTCCAAAATCTAAATTCGTTTTTAGTTGAGAAACCGCGTCAGACCGTGACGTGTACTTCCCGTCGCTCTCGACTGGATCAACGAGATGACCGGAAAAATTATTAAGGTCAGTTGAAAGGTGTTCGATATGCATAGGCGGGGTGTTCGGGGAAGCCGTTCGCAATTCACCGCGCGGCATAACCCCGAACGGAGCAATGCGTGATGGAGCCGGCCCGAATCGTCCATCGCCAGATTTGGCGAGAAGGCAATCCGAGCTTGGGCAGTCGTTCGATTCCCGAATAGACCGCGGTAGCGCTTACATATAACGGCGGGACCTATGCGGTCATGATGACGACGCCGCTGGATATGGAGGATTTTGCGATCGGCTTTAGCCTGAGCGAAGGTGTCATCAACGCTTCTGCTGATGTCGACTCATTAGACATCGTGGGTCTCGATGACGGTGTCGAATTGCGGATCTGGCTGAGTAAGCCCGGGGCCATTCGCCTGCGGGAGCGGCAGCGGCGTATCGCGGGACCGACAGGGTGCGGATTGTGCGGCATCGAATCGATCGCGGAAGCGACGCGCCCCGCGGCGGTTGTCCTGCATGGTCGGCAATTCTCGGCAGAACATATCATGGCTGCCATGCAAAGGCTGTCGTTGCGTCAGAAACTCAACATCGAGACGCGCGCGGTACATGCAGCGGCGTTTTGGAATGTCACGAGCGGCATCGTCGCGTTGCGCGAGGACGTTGGCCGGCATAACGCGCTGGACAAGCTGTCGGGCGCACTGGCGCGCGCTTCGATTGTGGCGAACGAGGGGATCATTCTTCTCACCAGCCGGGTTTCAGTGGAGATGGTGCAGAAAAGCTCTGCGATTGGGGCGTGCGTGATGGTGTCGGTTTCGGCGCCCACCGCGCTGGCTGTTCGCATGGCGGATGCCGCGGGTATCACGCTTGCTGCCATCGCGCGCGCGGACGGCTTTGAAGTGTTCACGCATCCGCGCCGAATTTCATTTGGAACCGCTGCCAACACTGCTATCGGTGAGGGCCCTGTTCTCGGTGCATAAGCTTGCGAACGAGAACCTCGTTGGCGCGGGAAGGGCCGGCTGCGCATGCGCGCAACCTCACAATGCAGGATCTTCGTTCATCGGCAGGGTGAACTGAAACGTGGCACCGTGGGGTACGTTGGCCGTGGCCCGCAGCCGGCCACCATGGGCTTCCACGATCGAACGGCAGATCGAGAGTCCCATGCCCATGCCGCCGGATTTGGTGGTGAAGAAGGCGCTGAACAGTCGGTCCGCAGCCTCGGCGGAGATCCCGATGCCGCAATCCGCCACACTGATGAGCGCTTGGCCTGGCCCGTCCTGGCCTGATCGGACCACCAGTTCGCGCGGCCGATCCGTGACCGCTTGCATCGCTTCAATGCCATTCATCACCAGGTTGATGATCACCTGCTGCAGTTGGACCCAATCACCAAGGATCATGGGTAGAGCCGGTGCTAACTCCATTCGCAACAATACCCCATGGCTGATCAACTCACGCCGCACCAACGGGATGGTCTCCCTCACGATGTCATTGACGTCGAGCGGCACCTTCTCAAGGGTGGTCTTGTTCGCAAGCGCCCGGACGCGCCGGATCACCTCGCTTGCCCGATTGCCGTCATTGATAATCCATTCGACTGAGCGGCACGCTGCGTCCACGTCGGGAGTTCCGCGGCGCAGCCAGCTTAGACCGGCCTCGGCATTGGCGACGACGGCGGCGAGCGGCTGGCTCACTTCATGGGCGATCGAGGCGGTTAACTCGCCCAGCATCGTCACGCGCGTTACGTGCGCGAGTTCCATCTGCGCTTTGCGCAGCTCCTCTTCTGCGTGATCTGCGCGTATATTTGCGGTAATGTCGGTGCCCGTGCCCCGATAGCCGAGAAAATTTCCCTTTGCGCCGAAAATCGGCCTGCCGCTCACTCGGACATATACTGGAGATCCACTCTCGTTAAGGGTGCTATAGACGAAATCGCGAAATGGCTGATGTGTGTCGAGCATCTCCCGATGCAGTCGCCATTTTTCGGGTTCGGATTCTACATCCCTTGCAATTTCCCAGCGAGCCACGCCAATTGTCAGTGAGGGCGCGATACCAACCGCATCGAGGTGCTCCGATATGCGGGTGACCCGGTGATCCGGTCCGGTCTCCCAGAGCCAGTCTGAGGCCGTTTCGGCATAGTCGCGAAAGCGCTCCTCGCTCTCGCGCAACTTCTCTTCTGCCTGCTTGCGGTCGGTCATGTCGATGATAAAGGCAACCCCCTCGTCTCGATTCCACTCGAAAAGCGCGCCGGCGATCAGAATCGGCACGCGGCTGCCGTCTTTGCGGGAATACTCCTTCTCGTAAGGCCTGCAACTCCCGGTGGCTCTGACCTGAGCCAACGCATCCTGGTCGGCGGCGACCCACTCGGCGGGCGTCAGCTCCGCCCACCCTATTCCACTCGCGATAAGCTCTTCACGGCTGTAGCCCAGCATGTCGAGAATGGCTTGGTTGGCTTCGATGATCCGGCCCTGGAAATCCCAGATCATGACCCCGATGATATTCGAATCGACCATGCGGCGGATCCTGGCCTCGCGTTCCCGGAGATCGTTGTACAGGCGCGCGTTCTCCAGCGAGATCGCCGCTTGCGACGCCAGCAGTTCCAGCAGCGAGGTCCGGGCGGGTGTGAACACGCGCGAAGTCAGGTTGTTCTCGAGATAGAGCACCCCGATCAGCTTGGTCTGTTTCACCAGCGGCAGGCAGAGCACCGACCGGGGGCGTCTCTCACAGATGTACTCATCTGCCGAAAACGGATTTGGCGCCGAGGCGTCATCAAGGATCACGTTTTCCTGCGTCCGCGCCACGTAATGCAGCACGGATTCGGGAATCTCTACCGATGAGGCGGCCGACCCGCGCAGCGTGACCTCAAGCTGGCCGCGGCCGGTCGTCGCTTCCGCCACGATCCGTGGCTTGTCGGCTGGGAACAGGATGAGCAGGCCACGCCCGGCGCCGGCATGTTCGACTGCGATCCGCAGCAGCGTCTCGATAAGCTTGTCGAGGACGATCTCGCCCGACACCGCCTGCGCGGCCTTGAGCACGGTCCTGACATCCAGCTGCTCGACGGGTGCGCCAATGGTCGTGGTGGGAGATGCAGCGACAGGCGCCTCGCGAAGATGCGGATCAAGCTGTTCGAGTTGCCGCACCTTGCCGAACGCGCCCCAGCGCAGATAGCAGCGCCGCGCCTCCCGCAGATAGGCGTGGGCGAACGTATCGAAGCCGCGCGTCGCGTAGAACCGCGCGGCTACCTCATGGGCAAGGCCCTCGTTCTGCACGAAGCCGTGCTCGCGGGCGGAGCGGATGGCCGCTTCGTAGAGGCGTTCGGCGTCCAGTTCGCGCTGTTCCAGACGCGCGAGTTCGGCGCCAACCAATGCCGCCCGGTTTGCGAATGCGGCAGGACAGTTGTCTGCCCAGACCGCTATCTGCTTGAGATGCGATGCCAGGGCTTCCAGGTGCTGGAGCCGCTCGTCGGGCGCGGCCATATCGCAACACGCCGCTCGCGCAAGCGCCGCGTAGAAATGGTACTCAGCCAACTCGAATTGCGTCGGCGTCGTCCAAAGCACCGATGCAGCTTTCGATGCAGCCACAACAGCCGACGCAAAGTCGCCGGCGTAAACGCACGCTTGCAGCTTGCGAATCCAATAATAGGACGCGCCGATGGCCAACTGGGGTTTGCTCTCGAGGCGTTGCTCGAAGCCGCCCTCGTCGAACTCCGCGCCATCGAAGGATGTGACGGCCGGTTTCAGTCCACGGAGCATGCGGATCAGCCTGAGCTGCCCGGTCATGCAGTCGCTGATGAGTCCGAACGACATCTTCCGTACGAATTCGAGTCCATTCTCGGCCTCCCGCTCGGCTTCACCGAGCGGATCTCCGGCCGCGAGAAAATTCGTGACCAGGTCGACGCAGCTATAGGCTACATAAGAAAGATCACCGGCCTCCTGCGCCGCCTCGAAAGCCCGCCGCAGAAGGCCGCGGCTTATCGACAGGTTCTGCGTCCAGTTGACGACGTGGACGGCAAACACGAGGTAGACACGCGCTTTGAACCGGTCGAGCCCGCGCTTTTCGACCAGATCCAGGCCAAGACTGCCGAACCGGAATCCTGCCGGGTAGTCTCCGAAGTACATTCCCAGCACGCTGCCCAGCCACGCGTAGGCGAGGCATGATCCGTCGCTGTTGCCATGCTCCAGGCTGAGGGCCGCCATCCGACAGACGACGAGGCGGAAGAGATTCTCTTCGGTGAAAAGGGCCGGCGACGTGAGCATCGTGAGCACGTCCATGGTCGCGCGCCGGTCGGGATCAGTCATCAGCGGCAAGTCGACCAGCGACTCGATCGAGTCGGACCCGAGCCGCTGCAGCAGCCGATCATGAGCCTGATGGACGTCCTCCGCTGTCGGGTGCAGCGGCCACCGTCCGTCATCGACCCGCCGCAGATAGTCCAGGCCTACCTCGACCGCGCTGTCGCTATGGTCCAGGGTCGTGTAGAGATTGAGGCGCACGCAGGTGACGGCGGCAGAGTCGACGATGGTCCGCGCGCGGGTTGATAGCAACGAGAGCCGTGCTTCAGCCGACGTCAACTGTCCGGTCAGGTACTCGCACTCCGCGCGTTCGAGCCACAGGCTGAACGTTAAATCGTAGTGGCTGTCCCAGTCGCTTTCGTCGAGCAGGGCCATGCCGGCCCCGAGATAGACGCACGCGGACGCATAGGCCATCGACGCCTTGGCCTTTCGCCCGGCGCGCAGTTCGATCGTCGCCACCTGCGCTTTCTCATCCCGGTCGACCAGAAGCGTGGCGCTCCGGTTGAATTGGTTCGCGACATCGAACAGATGCTCGGCGCGCTCGTCCGCCGTCATGCCTGCCAGGAGCGCGCGGCCGATGCGCAAATGGACTTTGGCACGGTGCTCTTCGGGAGTCAGTGTGTAAACTGCCTGCTGGATACGGTCGTGCAGGAATTTGTAGGCGCTACCCTGATGGACGACGAGGCCAGCGCTGACGGCTTCCCAGAGTGCCTCGTGCACCGCCCCCTCTTTTCCCCCGTGAACAAGGGTTAGAGTGGCGATCTCGGTGACGTTGCCCAGGCAGGCGAGCTGTTTTAGGGCTTCCTGGGTAGTGGCGGACAACCGCTTGAGCTTGCGGGCCATGAGATCTACGACGTTGTCGGTGTAGCTCTTGGCGCGGATGCGATCGATGTTCCATTGCCACGCTTGCGCGGCTGGGTCGAATGCGAGCAGTCCCTCGTCGGCCAACGCGATAAAGAACTGGATCGCGAAGAATGGATTGCCAGCAGTTTTCTCGTGCACCAGCTGTGCCAGGGGCCTCGCGCGCTCCGGCCCGCAATGCAGGGCATCGGCGATGAGCCGGTTGAGATCATCGAGCCACAGGGGTGCCAGCACGATCTCACGCACCCTCACATCGGCATCGCGGATTGCATCGAGGGTCCGCAGAAGCGGGTGCGCCGGGCCGACCTCGTTGTCCCGGTAGGCCCCAACCAGCAGCAGGTGCCGCACCTCTGGATGCGTGACCAGATGCTCGAGGAGGCCGAGCGTTGCTCTATCCAGCCATTGCAGATCATCGAGGAACAGCGCAAGCGGGTGCTCTTCGCGCGCGAACACCCCGAGGAAGCGCCGGAACACCATCTGGAAACGGCTCTGGGCGTCCTGCGGCGGCAGCTCCGCGACCGGTGGCTGTTTCCCGATCACGAGTTCCAGTTCGGGTACGAGATTGACCATGAGCTGACCATTCGGGCCCAGCGCCTCGCTCAGGGAGACTCGCCAGCGACCAAGCTCCACCTCACTTTGGCTCAGGAGCGAGCGGACCAGGCCCTGGAAAGCCTGGCCTAGGGTCGCGTACGGGATGTCGCGCTTGTACTGGTCGAACTTGCCGGACGCGAACAGGCCGCGCGACGGCACCAGCGCCCTGTGCAGCTCGCTCACCACCGAGGACTTGCCGATCCCGGAATAGCCGGACACCAGCACGAGCTCCAAGGTGCCGTCTGTCACGACCCGGTCGAAGGAAGCGAGCAAAGTGTCGATCTCGCGCTCGCGCCCATACAGTTTCTCGGGAATGAGCAAACGCTCTGGCGTATCATGCGCGCCTAGCGCGAACCGATCGATGCGGCCGCATGAATCCCAGGCGGCGAGGCATCTTCGAAGATCAGTCTCGACACCAGCGGCAGTCTGGTAGCGCTCCTCCGCGGTCTTGGCGAGGAGCTTCATCACAATGGCCGACAGCGGCCCAGGAACGCCCCCAATCCGCTCGTCGGGCGGCATGGGTTGCCGCGCGATTTGGCAGTGCACCCACTCCATCGGATCGGCGGCGGTGAAGGGCAGCGTCCCCGTCAGCATCTCGTAGAAGGTGACACCCAGTGCATAGAGATCGCTGCGGGAGTCCACCGAGCGGTTCATCCTGCCGGTTTGTTCCGGCGCCATATAGGCGAGCGTCCCGGCGATCACCTCCGGCGGCGCCGGAGCTTGATGCTCGCGTGGCAGACGCGAGGCAATGCCGAACCCCGTCAGCCGCACGCCGCCGCCTGCCGCGTCCACCAGGATATTGGCCGGCTTGATGTCCTTATGGATAAGGCCGCGCTCATGCATCTGACGGAGCGCCCCCGCAAGAGGAATCGCGATGCGCAGGAAATGCGATACCTCCAGTGGCCGGCCGAGCAGTCGGTCGGCCGGCGCACCGCCGGGATCCTCTAGCACCAGCGCCATGCCGCCATTGTAGTGCGTCAGCGCGATTGGTCGCGCCGCCCATTCAGCGTCAAGTTCAGCTTTCAACGCATATTCGTGTTCAAGCCGCTCGATGCAACCGAGCGACGTTCCTTCCGCGGCAACCAGCAGGATCGGCGCCAGGCCGTTGCCGGAACCCCGGTAGAGCGAGAGGTCCCCCTCCCGCAGCGGCGAGAATGCGTAGCCTGAGAGCTCCTTCACGAGGGCCTCCTGCCAGGAGGACTACTTTAGTACATTGATTAGGTTATGTTTGCTCTCGCCCGTCAATCCAAAAACCGACGCCAAAAAAAGCGACCCTATCACGGTCGGTGCCGTACACGGCTGGACGATGACGAAAACCCTGCTTGTTAGTGGGCACCAGGTCCCGATCCGGATCGACCGGCCAGGCTGATCAAATCCACCTAGCATGGTGGCGTCACTCTTCGGCGCCGATTCACAATCCCGAGTGCAAAAGCCCCCGATGATCTCCTCGATGTCATTCAACGTCGGCCGGCCGCCCTCGCCGCAATAAAAGCTTCGACCCCCCGAGGCAGATGCGGCAAGCGATAGCTGCAAGGCGCACATGTATTTGTTCTATGAGACCTGCATCAAATTTCTCAGACTGGGGCAGTAACCCGCCGGCAGCGCTGCACTACGCACCTGATGATTGCATAAAATAAAATTTAGTTTCCCGAGCTACAATTTAATGTCGGCGGCAAGCCATCTGTTTATTTTTCGCTGCCAGACACCCAACCAGGATACCCCACCAAACGCGCTTTGTTTGGCAACGATGTTTCGGAGCACGCCTACCATTTGAACGACCAGAACGGCCGCGCTGACTAGGAATACCGTCAACCGGGCGAAGATCGCGCAACGCTGTACGGCAGCGAAAGCGAAACCTTGGGAATTTTAAACCTTGGGAATTTGATACCTGCACATCGCCGATTGCCGGTGTGAGAAGCGCTGACCATTTGCGCGCCCGAGCACCGCGTGGGTGCGCGTTCGGTTGTTCCATCAAGGGGCAGCATCAGGGAGCGTGCCATGATCCTAGCGAAATCCCGAAAACTTCTGGCCGGCGTGGCCGCGGCCACCGTCATCCTTGCGTTCGGCTTTGCCTACGCACAGCAAGGGCCACGCGGCAAGTCGAGCTATATGCCGGTCGACATAGAAGAGCCATTCTCGGCGATCTTCGCCAGGCTGTCCGCACAAAAACCCGATGTCACGCGCGAGCACATGGCGCTTCTCAACGAGCGGTATGACCTGAGCGATCGGCCGGCGTCCGGCGTCACCATGGATCGCACAAAACCGGTGCAGGAAGGCGTTCGCGTCAAGCTCCCGACGGGAAAGACGTGGGAGGCTCTTGCGAATATGAGCCCGGAGCAGATCCGCGAACAGAACGCGTTTCCCAAGGGATTTTATCCGTTACCCCATCCGAAGCATTCGGCAGGCGGCTTCGTGTTTCCGCACTTCGTGATCGACGAGATCAAACGGCAGGAGGGACGCGATCTCACGCGCTTCGACGTCGAGTACGACATCCCCGATCATTTCCTGCCCGAATTCCCGCCGCCGATGTACCTCAATCAGCGCACCGACCTCGGCGACGTCTCGCAAGGCAAGCTCGTCACCATTGAGAACTATTACGAGCTGTTCAACGGCATTATCCCACCCAAGCAGCTGGACGGCCTCCGCCTGCTCGTTACTGCGTTCCCGCAGCAGCAGTTCAATCTGACCGAAGACCGTCGTTCCGAACTGCCGAGCCGCGGCTCGGCGTGCTTCGACTGCCACTCCAACGGTCACACCAACAAGGCCACGCATCTTGCTCCCGATGCGCGCCCGGAGGAATCCCGCCATCGCATCGTCACCCCGAGCCTGCGCGGCGTGCAAATCCAGCGGCTGTTCGGCTCGCAGCGTGCGCTCAAGACCATCGAGGATTTCACCCAATTCGAGCAGGCCGGAGCGTATTTCGACGGTGACAACGTGATCGCCACCAAGAAGGGTCTGAACCCCCTCGATCGGATCAGCCAGGTCGACCTGATGGCGGAATTCCAGGAGGAACTGGGCTTCCCGCCGGCACCGAAGCTTGACGTGTTCGGCAAGCTCGATCCTGCCAAGGCCACGCAAGCCGAGCTGCGCGGCCAGGAGATATTCTTCGGCAAGGGCCGATGCGAGTCATGCCACGCCGCGCCCTATTACACCGACAACCTGATGCACGATCTCAAGACCGAGCGTTTCTTCAAGCCGGAGATGATCAACGGCTTGAATGAAGTCGGTGACGGCGCCGTCAAGACCTTCCCGCTGCGCGGCATCAAGGATACGCCGCCCTACTTGCACGACGGGCGTCTGCTGACGCTAGATGATACGGTTGAGTTCTTCAATCTGGTGCTCGGCACGAAATTGACCGGTGAGGAGAAGCACGACCTGGTCGCGTTCCTCCGCACCCTCTGACCTGCACGCCAGGGGTTCGTCTGTTAAATTGCGCTGCGCAAGACCGAGCCGCTATTTTCCGATGCGCTCTCGATACGCAACGCGCTCGACCGGATGCGTCAGGCCAACCGTCTCGCGCACTGACCGCCGACGACATCAAGTCGCTGGAGGCAGCCGATGCGCTGGCCAGCCAGTGTTCTCGAACAGTACTGGCGGACGAATGACTGCGATGAGCGCGGGATCAGCCCGTAAAATCAATCGTCGAAGCTGTCGATGACCGCGTCGGCGATCGCCCGCTTGGTGATGATCCCGACAATATCGTGCACCCTCGGGCGGGCGACGCCGCGAAAGACGATGGCGGCGCCGGAGCGATGGCGTTTTAATCTGACGAACACCAGGCTTAGAAGATCAATGTCACGGCAAATGACAATGCGGCTTTCGACAAAGCTTTCGATCAGCAGGTCAGGATTGGTTCGGGATTCGCGCCACAGACCCGAGCGCGGCGGAATCAGGCCGACAATTCTACCCCCGCGCTCGACAATGATGGCGCGCAGGTCGTCCTTGTCTTCGGCGACCATCGCTTCCTTCAGCGCCGTGCCGGCCTTCGCGACGATGAAGCGCCGCTCCATGATGTCCTGCGCCTGCTTGACGAGATAGAGATTGATGTGCCGCTCTTTGGGGATGCGATGGCCGCGATGGCGCAGCTTCACCGTGTAGATCGTCTCGCCGATCAGCGAGCGCCGTATCCCGGCCGCTACCGCGACCGCGACGATGACGGGCACGATGATGGCGTAGTCGCGCGTCATTTCGAACACCATGACGATGGCGGTCATGACTCCGCCGGTTCCCGCGCCGACCATCGCCGCCATGCCGACGATCGCGGCCGAGGGAACGGTCAGGCCGGCATGAGGAAGAATGTATGCCGCGACAGCCGCGAATGCGGCGCCCAACGTGGCGCCCAGATAGAGCGATGGCGAAAAGATGCCGCCGGAGGCGCCGCAACCGAGGCTGATGGTGGTGGCGAGCAGTTTGAGAGCAAACAGCAGGATAAGCAGGCCGGCCGCGGTCATTTTCTGGTCGAGGATCGACTGAATGACGCCATAGCCCACGCCATCCACATAGGGATGACCGTAGAGGTGGGTGAGGGCGACCATCATCAATCCGATCGCCGCCATGCCGACCATGTTCTGTGTGTAGACATTGCCCGGCAATTTCGGAAAACCGTCCTCCATCACGACGAGCAGGCGAATAAAGGCCCACGAGGCCACCCCGCACAGCACGCCGAGCAGGACGAAAGCGATTGCGTCTTCGGCGCCGAGCGCCTGTGCCAGGGAAAACTGGATATCGGCGACGGCGAACGCCGGATTGGGGCCGATCAATATCCTGCCGATGGTGGTTGCGGCGCCGGTCGCGATGACCACGGGAAGGAAGGTGCGGTTCGAGACTTCCGGCAACAGAATTTCCAGCGCGAACAGCACCCCGCCGAGCGGCGTGTTGAAGGTCGCGGCGATGCCTGCGCCCGCGCCCGCCGAGAGCAGGGTGATCTTCTGCCACGTCGACAGCCGGATCGCCTGGGCAAATGCCGATCCCAGCGCCGCACCGATCTGAATGATAGGGCCTTCGCGACCGACGGCGGCGCCGCTGCCTATCGAAAGCGCCGAGGCCAGCGCTTTGACGATAGCAACCTTGCCGCGGATGTTGCCGCGCTTGTAGAACACCGCATCCATGACCTCGGGAACGCCGTGGCCCTTGGCCTCCGGTGCGAAACGCTCTACCAGGAATACGACGATCAGGCCGCCGATAACGGGTGAAAGGAAAACAAGGTTGCCAAACCGGCTCGGCCCTTCGGTGACGTTCGCATCGTACAGGGCGCTGAAAGTGCCGTTGTAAAACACATTGTGGAAAAATCCGATCAGCATGCGCAACGCGACGGCGCCGCAGCCGGTCATCACGCCCACCACCAGAGCGAGGCAGCAAAGGATGAGAAGGTTGACCCTTCTTTCGTCACCCCGGGATTTCGGGCCACCGCCGCCGACGGGCTTGGGAACGTCAGACGCAGAGAACGGCGCTAGGAGCATATCGGCATTGTCGTTTTACGGGAAAAAGTCACGCCATCGATACGAGAGCGTGCAGCGGAATCAAGGGGCGAACCTGTATTAGCCCTGGATGCGGCTTCCGGCAAATGTTTGCTGCCCGCCGAAAAATGGGTCGTGGAGGTCTCTGCGCAACCGGAATCTGTTGCGAAATGACACGGCATAGACGCCAGGACCTGGATTTCGTCGGTAACAGCCTGCTGTTCCGAAAGCTGAGAGGTCCCGCCGGGGGCTTCGGGTTTTCGTGGCGGGACCTCTCCCTCCCAGGCCGCCGACAGGGGTGAAAGCGGCCCAGTGCTCTGGAAACATTCTTCAAGCCCGATGGTTCGCGAAGATCAAAAAAATTTCACGCTTTGCTGAGCCGTGCCGAAGGATGAGGCCGGAAATCGAGCAACGCCGCGAGGTCCATCGCTGGTTGGGGTCGATCGCCAAGGAGAGTTAGGTCGGCCGGCGGCAGATCAGGTCGATCTCGATCAGGGCCTCGTAGGCAAGGCCAGTGACGCCGACACAGGTGCGGGCCGGCAGGCGATCCGGCGCAAAATAGCTCCGATAGGTCTCGTTCATGACCGCGTAATCTTGCTGGAAGCGCGTCAGGTAAATCCGCGCCATCACCACGTGTTCGAAATCAAGATCGAGCCCGCCCAGCACCAGCCTCAGATTCTCCATCACCGCTCGCGTTTGCGCCTCGATGCCATCGGGCAACTCGCCCGGCGCCTCCGGCGTATCGGGCATCTGTCCGGTGACAAAGACAAAACCATCGGTTTCGACGGCATGGCTGAACGGCGCCACCGGTCTCGGCCCGCCTGCGATCATGTGGAATTTCAACGGATGCGGCCTCGGCTGGTTACGATCGCGGGACATTTTCAAACAGTCGCTTGCTCAGGATGGCATGCACGCCCCAATTGCCATCCACCACCTGCGTCACGCCAAAGTCGACCGCGGCCGACATCAGCGCGATCGCCTCGTCCTCGCTCAGCCCTTTGATGTTCATCAGGAAGCGGCGCATCTTCCGGAACGCGTCCTTCATCGCCAGATCGAGCGACGACGTCGCGTAGACCTCGCTCTGGCCCTTGGCGCCGAACTCGGCGAGATAGTTCGGGTGGCTGAAGCCAGTCAAGACCCAGTCGGTCTCGGTCTCGATCAGCGGATAGGTCAGATCGGCGAAGACCTGGCCGGCCAGATCCGCTTTCTTGTGAAGAATGAGCTGGAATGTTCCGGTCATCGAACATTCGATCGCGGTGCCCCCCAATTCGCCGTCGCCCTGGGTCGCATGGGGATCTCCCACCGACAATAACGCGCCCGGCACCGAAACCGGCAGATAGACCGCCGACCCCTTGCCGAGCCGCCAATTATCGAGATTGCCGCCGAAATAGGACGGCGGAATCGAGTCGACGAAATCCACCTCGCGGGGCGCAACTGCGACCACGCCGAAATGCGGGCGCAGCGGGATGCGAATGCCGTCCAGCACGTTGTGCCTTCGTCTGACGGAGCCTGGCACGACCGGGACGCCGGGATAATCATAGGTGGCGTGCACAACGCCGAACGGATCGGCCTGCGGCTGCCAGCGATAGGAATACAGCGCGCGCGCGTAAGGTGTCTCTTCGAGATCGCCTTCGCGCCTCGCGAAGTGGATCTCGTAGATCGTCACCGCCTCGCGCGGCTTCGGCTCGGCAAGCAACTCGTTGTAGTGATACCCCCACCATGCCGCGACGCTGGAGCCGAACACCTGGCCTTCGAAATCGGGGTTTCGGCTTGCACGCGGCACGATGTCGAGGATACGGACCTCGAGCACGTCGCCGGGCTGGGCGTCCTTCACCGCCACCGGGCCGGTGCAGATGTGAACGCCGAACCCTTCACCGGCACCGCGGCCGTAGACCGATGCATCCATCGGTCCGGCACCGCGCCGATCGACATTCTTCGCGGTTGGGGTCCAGTGGAACACGCTTTCGGCGCCAGCGTCGCCCGCGATCATCCGCTCCGGGTCGTCCGATGCATGCTGGGTCAGGGTCTCGATCGTGATGGTGTCGCCCGAATTGATCTCGACCTGCGGCGCCAGCGACCTCGAGAAATATCCCCAATGCACGCGCGCCGCCTGCACCGATAGGTGATGGTGATGCTGCTTGCCTTCGGCGCTCCCGCAAACGATATCGGCTGGTGAGGGTTCGGTGTTCCTTGCCGCGCTCGCCAGGGGATGATGGCTGCGCAGCTGCGCCAGCGCCTGCTGCGGCCAGCCGCGCTGGCCGGCCGCGGAGGAGGAGGCGGTGAAGCGTTCGAGTTCCTGCTGGCGAAATTCGCGCGGCGAGAGTCCGAAGCGATGGCGGAACGTCCGGCTGAAATGCGCTGAATCATTGAAGCCGTTGCGATAGGCAATTTCCGAGATCGAATGGTGCGCCTCGGCCGGGTTCGACAATTCCGCCGACGTCCGCTGCAGCCGCCGCTCGCGCAAATAATGCGTAAAACTGCTGCCGGAGCCTTCAAAAATCTTTTGTAAGTAACGCTCGGATATTCCTTCGCTCTCCGCCACCCGCGCCGGGGTGAGATCGGGATCGTCAAGCTTGCGTTCAATGGTTTGGCAAAGCCGGTGAAGGATCGCCGCCTGCGTTGCCGTGCAGCCTGCATCCGTCGTCGGCGCGACGAATGTCGGCAAGAGATCGGCGAGGCTTTGTGCGACAGCGGCCCATTCGATATCGGAAAGCGTCTCGAGATTTCGCGCCGCCGTCTCCAGCGTGCGCGAAAACACCTCGGTGAATCCGCCAGGCGCCAGCACCCGGACCTCGTCGAATACGGGCTTGCCGATCTTGCGGCCATGAAACGCATCCGACGTCACCGACAAAACCAGGGCGCGCATGTCGCGCTGGAAGGCCACGCTCCAGTCGCCCTTTCGCGGCAGCAACAGCAGGTGCCCGATAGAGACGATCTGATGGCCCGAGGCAGTCCTGAGCGTGACGCCGTCCTCGATCGGTAACAGCACGATCGGCATGTCGTCTGCGAGACGTGACACCGGCGAAACGGCCTGGGGTCCGGCCGCCAGCCGGGCCAGCACCACGCCCTCGGCAGTACGACGCGATGCCGTCGCATGCCCGGTGTGAACGGCCGAACCCGCCGATGGCTCAAGACCGACCGCACTCAGGACGTCCCGCCACGCCTCGAGCCGGTCGTGCTCGGAGTAGGACTCGCTGGTGAACGGGCGGAAGCTCATACGTCGATCCCAAACGCGGGAATCAAAGCAACCTCCGTGCCAGACGCGCGGCGCGAGCCGCCCCGGCGGCCACCGGATATAATCCCCGGATATCCCTGGGGAATCTGCAACCCCTGATCTTGTTCCCATGTTCCGGGGGCCATTCCTCAAGTTGTCAGTCGCACCTGAAAACGTTCTTCCGGATCGTGCCATGGACGCCCCAATTGGCGTCGACCACCTGGGTCACGCCGAAATCGGCACCCACCGACATCAGCGAAATCGCCTCATCCTCGCTCAGGCCATGCACCGTCATCAGGAACCGCCGGAGCTTGCGGAACGCGTCGCGCATGGCGCGGTCGAGACTCGAATGATTGGCGATTTCGGTCTGCGCATCGGCTCCGAGCTCGGCGAGATAATTCGGATAGGTAAAACCGTACATCGACCAGGCGTGGTCGGTCTCCAGCATCGGATGGGTAAGCCCCTCCAGCGCGGTGCCGGCGAGATCGCCGTGCTTGTGCAGGATGAACTCGAAGTCGCCGGTCAGGGAGGTCTCGATGGCGGTGCCGCCCAGTTCGCTGTCGCCCTGGGCCGCGTGCGGGTCTCCCACCGAGAAAAAAGCACCGGGTACCGCGACCGGATAATACATCCGCGCCCCCTTGCCGATCCGCCAGTCGTCGATATTGCCGCCGGTATAGCTCGGCGGAATCGAACTGACGAAATCCGATTCCGATGGCGCCAGCCCCATGGTGCCGAAGTGAAGCCGCGCCGGCACCCTCACATGGCCAAGGATATTCTCGCGCTTGCGGATGGTCGCGTGATCGACCCGCACGCCCGGATAATCGATCGTGGCGTGCACGATGCCGTCCGGGTCGGTCTGCGGCGTCCAGACATAATTATAGACGGCTCTCGCAAACGGCTCGCCCGAGGTATCGAGCTCGAAGATGGTGATGACTTCGCGCGGCTTCGGCTCCTCAATGAGGTCATGATAGTGGAAACCCCAATTCGCCGCGGCGTTGGAGCCGAAGCAGCGGCCGGCGTGGCAGGCGTGACAGCTGGGGCGCGGCCGAATGTCCAGGATGCGGACTTCCAGCACGTCGCCGGGTTCTGCATTCTCGACCGCGATGGGCCCGGTCAGCAGGTGAACGCCGACGCCTTCGCCGGACCCGCGAATGAACGGGCCCTCGGTCGGGCCGGCGCCGCGGCGCACCACCGCCTTGTGCTCGCGGGTCCAGTGGAACACGCTTTCCGCGCCCGGATCGTTGGCAATCATGCGCTCGTAGTCGTCGTTGGCGTGATGCGTCAGCGTCTCGATAGTCGCGCGGTCTCCCGAGCGCAGCGTCAAGGCTGGCGAGACCTTCTTGCTGAAGTATCCCCAGTGAACGGAAGCCGGCGATACCGGTAGCGTAAAATGCTTCATGCACGTGCCTCTTTGGAACGGATCGTGAGGTGATTGGTCATGCCGTTTGCTCCGGTGTTTTGTCCGCCTCCACCACGCTCAGGAAACGCGCCGTGAGCGGGTGGCGCGGATGGGTGAGGATTTCGTGGGCCGGCCCCTCTTCGATGATCGAGCCGCCGGAAAGGAAGGCGACGCGATCGGCGACTTCATCGGCGAAGCGGATCTGATGGGTCGATATAATCATCGTCAGCCCGTCATCGATCGCCAGCCGCCTGATCACCTCCAGCACCTCGTTGACGAGCTCGGGATCGAGCGCGGAAGTCGGCTCGTCCAGCAGCAACACGCTCGGATTGGGCGCCAGTGCCCGGGCGATCGCGACCCGCTGCTGCTGGCCGCCGGAGAGATGGCGCGGCAACGCATCGGCGCGATGGCTCAGCCCGACGCGCTCGAGCAATTCGCGGGCCCGCCGGTCGGCATCGACGCGGGTCATGCCATGCACCCAGCGCAGCGGCCCCGCGAGATTTTCCATCGCCGTCAGATGGCTGAACAGGTTGAACTGCTGAAACACCATGCCGACGCCGACGCTGGCCCGTTCATTGGCGATCGCGCGCGGCGACAAAGGCTTGCCGTCGTCGCGATGCCCGAGCCGGCGGCCGCCGACGCGCACCATGCCGGAATCCCAGTTCTCCAGATGGTTGATGCAGCGCAGCAGTGTGCTCTTGCCCGAACCGCTGGGCCCAAGGAGCGCCACCACCTCTCCGACCCGCACCGTCAGATCGAGCCCGTTGAGCACGGTCTGCGCGCCATAATTCTTGCGCAGCTTGGTTACCTCAACGACGACATTGTTGCGTTCGACCATCGCGGCGTGCTTCGCCCTATCGCTCCTGGAGCTTGCGCGTGGCGGCGCCGGCAGCAGGCCGGCATTGGCGGTGGTTTGTTCGGCAAGCCTCAGCTTCGTCGACAGATCGACGCGGCGCCAGGGCAGGAAGATGGCGAGGCGCCCTTGCGGCGTGGCGCGGTCGAGGTCGAGCGCCCGTTCTACGAACAACTGGATGACGCTGACCGCCGACGTCAGCACCAGATAGATCAGGCCGGAGGCGAAGAAGATCGAGAAAAAATCGAACGTGGAAGACGCAAGCTGGGTGCTTCGCAGCGTCAGCTCCTGCACGGATATCACGCTCGCAAGCGACGAATTTTTCAAGGCGCTGACGGTTTCGTTGCCGAACGCCGGAATCATGGTGCGAATCGCCTGCGGCGCGATGATGCGCCGCATCAGTAGTGCGGGCGTCATGCCGAGCGCCTGTCCGGCCAGCAGCTGTCCGCGGTCGACGCCGAGCACGCCGGCGCGAAGCATTTCAGCGATGAACGGCGCTTCGTTGGCGGCCAGCGCAAGACCCGCGGCGCCGACCGCGCTCAACTTGAGCCCGATCTGCGGCAGCGCGTCGTAGGCGAACACCATCTGCAGGATCAGCGGCGTGCCGCGGAAGATCACGGTGTAGCCGCGGGCGAACGCGGCCATGATCCCAAAACGGCTGAGCTGCATCGCTGCGACGACCAGACCGAGGATCAGCCCGCCGGCCAGCCCGAGGGCGGTCACCACGACGGTGAACCAGATGCCCTGGAGCAGGTACGGCAGGCTGAGGTAATGAACGAACAGCGCCATTATTTGACGGAAAGAATCTGCGGTTCTTCAAAGTTGTTGACGTCGAGATCCCACTTCTTCAGCAGAGCCATGTGGATTCCGGCCTTCTGGACTTCGATCAGCGCGGCTAGCACCGCGTCGCGGAATTCGGGCTTGTCCTTGGGAACGCCGATGCCGACCGAATAGGGAATGGTCACCGCGAGCGCTTTCTCCAGCTTGTCGGGATTGGCCTTGACCGCCTGGTCCACGGTGTTGACGTCGTTGACATAGGTGTCGGCGCGGCCAGCGAGGATTGCCTGGATGCAATTGGCGTTGTTGTCATAGAGCTGCAGGGTAGGTTCGGGCTTGCCCGCCGCCTTGCATTTCGGAACGAGCGCCTGAACCAGCGGCACTTCAACGAAGCCGGTATTCTCGGCCGCCGCCGCGCCGCACAGCGACAGATTGATACCGTCGAGCTTCTTCGGATTGCCCTTGGCCACCAGAACGCCGTCAAACACTTTCGAATAGGTGATGAAGTCGGCTGCCTTGGCGCGCTCTTCCGTGGCGTAAATATCGGAGATGACAATGTCGGCCTGTCCGCTCGACAACGTCGTCAGCAGCGCTGCGAAGGTCACCGCCTTGTAAGTCAGCGTGAAGCCAAGGCACTCGCCGATCTGCTCGCCGAGATCGATGTCGAAACCGACATATTTGTTCGGGTCCTTCGGATCAATCGCTTCATAGCCGGGAGTGTGCGGGTTGATCGCATTGACGAGTTGCTTGCCCTTCAGGCCGGGATATTTGGCCTGTAACGCCTGGCAGCCTGCCGGCGCGGCAGCGCTGGCAGAGGTCGGTGCACAAATGACGGCCAGCAGGAATGCGCCCAGCATCGCATTGCACAATCCGGTGATCGTCACGGCTCGCGAACGCCGCGTCCCGGCTTGCGTGGAAAACCGCTTATGCATCTGTTTTCTCCTTCGACGTTGTCATGGCGAGCCATGTTCCAAGTTCGAAAGGAGCCTACGGTCACTTGCCCGTGTAGGGCTTGTCTCGGGGCGCACAAAAAGTTGGATCGATCGGTGCCAGGATTTAGGCAAAGGGTGCGCAAATTATGGGCGAGCGCCGCAGGATACACGCAGGTGCGGAACAACCGGCTGATCGGCCCGTTAATGCGCCAGCGGCGCCAATTCGGTTTCGCGGCGAAATGTTGGGCATGCCCGCCAGAGCACGCCGGTTCCGCGTCGTCAACGCGGTAACCTTGCCCACAACACCAGCTGGAATTGCGCCGTCCGCTCCCTAGATGGGTTGTTGTTGCCTTGTTGAGTATTTCAGGAGGGTTCAGGATGGACCTGAAAGACGTTTTTGTCGCCGTGATTTGCGCGACGGTTTCGACGTGGGGCGGCCTCGCGGTCGCGGATGAGTACCATCCCGACGACTTTCTCCACCTCGATCCTTCCAGAGCGCTGCTTTCGCCGACGCCGCTTGGCCCCGTCCAGCATTTCGTGCCGGGCCCGCTCGACGCCACTGTCGATCGCGGAAGCGGCGGCCCGCAGGCGGCTGCGGACACGAATCCCGAACCCCGGGAAGTCGAGACCCAGAAGATCGAGGTCCAGAAAGAGGCCGAGGTCCAGAGAGCCGAGCCCAAGACCTCTGAGCCCAAGACCTCTGAGCCCAAGACCGTTGAGCCCAAGACCGTTGAGCCCAAGACCGTTGAGCCCAAGACCGTTGGTCGGAAGACCCGGGTCATGCACGCCCGCGCCGAAAAGCCGCGCGCCGCGGCTCGTATCAAGCTGGCGCGGCGGCATAGCGATCCGCTCAATGCTCAGGCGTTCGATACGCGGATTCAGGCCTGGCCGTGCAATTCGGGCGGCATCTGCAACTGGAAACGCTAGCTGCGCTGCGGCCTGCGGATTCGGCTTAAGCACCTGACCCGATCTTGATTTGGACTCTGCGCCGCAGACCGACTATCAAGCGGCTGATACGTTGCTCATCTATCCCCCCAACGAAACGTCTGTTCACCGGTTACTCATCCCGGTTGAAGTCTTTCAGGAGTCATCATGGATTATCTGCAAACCCAGGGCATCAGCCTGCCGCGGCTGGGGCTCGGTACCTATCGCATGCAGGGCGATGTCTGCCGCGCGGCGGTCGAGAGCGCGCTGGGCCTCGGCTACCGGCATATCGACACCGCGGAAATGTACGACAATGAAGAGGCCATCGGCGCTGCAATTGCCGCATCCCGCGTCGCGCGCAAGGATCTCCATGTCACCACCAAGGTCTGGAATGAAAACCTCGCGCCGGACGCGATCCGCAAGGCGTTCGACAGCAGCCTGAAAAAACTGAAGCTCGATCACGTCGATCTCTATCTGGTGCACTGGCCCGCGAAAACCATGAACCTGCCGGCGATGTTCGAAACCCTGCTCAAGCTCAAACAAGAAGGCCGCACCCGCGCCATCGGGGTTGCCAACTTCAACATCGCGCTGCTGAAGACCGTGGTCGAGGAGATCAAGGCCCCGATCGCCTGCAACCAGATCGAATATCACGTGATGCTCGACCAGACCCCGGTGCGAAAATATCTCGCGGCGAAATCGATTCCTTTGGTGGCCTATTGCCCGCTGGCGCAGGGCCGGGCGGCCTCGAACGAGACGCTGGCCGCGATCGGCCGCAAGCATGGCGCCAGCGCGGCGCAGGTGGCGCTGAAATGGCTGCTCGACCAGGACGGCGTCGCCGCGATCCCGAAGGCGTCGCAGGCCGAGAGCCAGCAGGCCAATCTCGACGCGCTCAATGTCGGGCTCGACGACGAGGACATCAAGGCGATCGCGTCGCTGCCGAAAGACCAGCGCTGCGTAAATCCCGGTTTTGCGCCGGCGTGGGATTAGGACGTTTTCTGCTTGAGGTGAAGCAGGTTGAGCGACCGCGGCCTCATGGTTCGAGACGCGCGGCTTTGCCAGCGCTCCTCACCATGAGGGTCTGGCAGAACGTCATCCAGAGTCGCGCGCCCTTGCGCGCGTCTCGAAGGATGAGGCCGCCGCCCTATCAAATGCGTTGGCCACGCCAAAAGAAAAATGACCCCTCTCGGGGCCATTCTCCTGTGTCGGACCTTAACCTTCGTGATGATGCTTGATGATCATGACCTTCTTGTCGTGATGGTGCCAGCCATGATCGCGATGCATATGGTCGCCGTGCTTGACCACGACGGTTTCAGCACTCGCAATCGACGGCGCCGCGATCGCGATGGCACCAATGGCGGCGATAACGTATCCAAGCTTCTTCATGTTTTCCTCCTCGGTTAATGACGAGGATTAAACTACGTATCGCACGGAACGTTCCCGGAGCAGTTGCAGAGAATTCTGAACAGCCGTTCAGAATCATCGCTTCGCGATGGCGCGGTCAATTTCGATCGCGAACTAGTCGACGATGGCCTGATACACCAGCGCGTTGATCAACTGCCGATAGTGCCAGCGGATCGGGCCGGGCGCGGCCGAGAGATACACCACCGCGAGTTCTTCTTTCGGATCGACCCACCAGTCGGTGCCGCTGGCGCCGGGCCACGAGAACTGGCCGACCGATCCCATCATCCTGACCACGCCGGGTGTGGTACGCACCGCAAGTCCGAGACCGAAGCCGTAATCGGCGCGGGTCGGATCGGCGTTGCCGACGAGATTTTTGATATTCGGGCCCAACTGGTCGGACAGCATGTAGTCGACAGTTTTGCGGCTGAGCAACTGCGCCTCGCCGAATCGGCCGTGGTTCATCAGCATCGTCGCAAAGCGCAGATAGTCCGACGCGGTGGAGGCCGCACATCCGCCGCCGCATTCGAATTTGAGCGGCTGCGTCAGCTCCGGGCTGCGCGCCTGCGGCTTGCCGGTGTCGGGATCAATCGGCAACGGTTTGGCGTAGCGATCTGCCTTGTCCGCCGGAATCGAAAATCCGGTATCGGTCATCCCGAGCGGCGTGAACAGATTGGCCTGCAGATATTGTCCGAGCGTCTGCCTGGTGATGCTTTCGATGGTGAGGCCCATCACGTCGAGACCGAATCCGTAGTCCCACACGGTCGCGGGCTGGTACAACAGCGGCAGCGACGCCAGTTTGTCGAGGAAGGCCGAACCGTCATAGTCGCGCGCCGCGTCGCCGCTCCCGGCCGGATACATCTTGTGCACCAGCGTAGTGCCGCGGCCGCCATAGATCAGGCCGGAGGTGTGGCGCAACAGGTCCTGGATCGTGATCTGGCGATTGGCGGGTACGGTCTCGGCGGTTGGCTCGCCGGCGTCGCGCACCGCGACACACATTTGTGCGAACTTCGGGAAATACTTGCTGAGGGGATCGTCGATCAGGATCTTGCCCTGCTCATACAGCATCAGGGCGCCGACCGTCGTCATCGGCTTGGTCATCGAGGCGATGTTGAAGATGGTGTCGGTGGTCATGGCGACCCCGGCAGCCTTGTCGCGCCAGCCGTAGGAATCCAGCATCACCAGTTTGCCATGACGAGCAATGGCGATGACCGCGCCGGGAATGCGGCCCGCCTCGATGTCGGCCTTCAGCGTCGCGCCGATCCGTGCCAGCCGCTCCGGGGAGAGGCCGACCTCTTCAGGCTTGGCACGGGGCAGGGGGTCTTCGGCGAATGCGGCGGTGGATGCGAGCAGGCAAAGCGCAGTCGCGAGAATTCGAATGGCAGCCATGGACGTCTCCCGTTCGGGCTCTTCGGCCCTTCACTACGGCTCGACACTAGGGCAGGGCGGTCCAACAGGCCAGCGGCGTTGCTATTCGTTTGGCTGGGCCCTACCTGCATTTATGCAGGGCTGGCGTCGGGTTGCCGTTGGCGGTGAATTTGCTGTCCTTGATGCTGTATTGCTCGTCCGGGCCACGATTGTAGGTCGTTTGCATGGTTCCGTCGGATTGCTTCACAAGTCCATATTCCCGTGTCTGTTTGAAGTTCGGGAAGAAGACGCGCAAATTCAAAACGCCATCGCCGGAAACCTCGGCGCTGACGACCGGGTTTTCATCTTGGGTGTCGCCGAAATCGCGCCGGTGCACGACCTGGTCGCTTGCGGCGAGCTCATAGGCCAGCACCGCACTTTTGTCCCTGCCGGCGGGACGCGCACAGTCCACCGACCACCGGCCGATCAATCCCCATTTTCGCGCGGTTGCGGCGACGGTTTCCGCTGGGGCCTGCAGCGTCAGCGTAAGCGAAAAAACGACCGCCAGTACCGGCCGGCTGAAATGCCTGTTCAAGTTCAGCGCTCCGCGTCGTGACATGGCGCCAAAGTCTAGCATTTCGGTTTCGGCACGCAATGCGCCCGCGATCGCTCGGCGGCTTGCGAGCCGATCCAGACCTCGATCAACGGCGTGCCGTTCGGCCGGTGTATCAATCGCCGTTTTCGGTGAGGTGACGTCTCGCCCGTTCCGCCTCCCGCACTTACTTACTGCGCGAAACCTTCGCTCGCCCTGCCGGTCAGGATACCGACCAGCTTTTCCGGCTGGTCGGGGATCGCATCGCCGCGCCATGCTACATGCTGGTCGGTCCGGACAATGATGAGCTTGCGATCGTAGGGCGCGTGAGAACCGTTGGTATCGACGTCGACGACTTCGATCGGGACCCTGTCTTCGCGCATCGCCTTCACCAACGGCGCGACCGCTATGTCCGGATCGAGTCGCAGCAGCGTGTAGCCCGGCCCGAAGGCATCGGTGACCGGGCGGCCATCCGGCAATTTCGAGAACGGCACCCGGCATCCCGGAATCGTCGAGGGGGTGAAGTCCGCCATCGTGTAGGCGGGCTGCTCTACCCCATCGTACACAATGATCGGAGAGCGATCGTAGAAATAGCCGAAGTTGAGGCCGCCGCAGCAGTATTGCTGCACATTCAGATCGTAGGCGGCCTGTCCCACCCGCTGGCGAACCGCATCGCCTTCGGCGCCCGGCTGCTCGATTTCGTCGGGAACGGTGCGGCGCTGGCCCAGCACTTTGCCGGCCATGTCTATGGCGAAATGGGAAACCTGCTCGGTGATCGGCAGCCGCTCCGCCTCATAGGCGTCCAATATCGCCGGATCTGCCCATCCCTGCAGCGACGCGGCCAGCAGCCACGCCAGGTTGGTGGCGTCGGCGATACCGGCATTCATTCCGTACCCGGCATAGGGCATCCACAGATGCGCGGCATCGCCGCAAATGAACGCGCGTCCGCTGCGAAACCGATCGGCGACGAGCCGCCGGCCGACCCAGTCTTCTTTGGTCAGGATTTCGTATTCGAAATCGGGTCCGACGCCGAGGATCGCGCGGATCGAGCCGTCGCGATCGACCGACTCGAAGGTCTCGTCCTCGCGGTTGAGATGATTGTGAATCAGCCAGTTCTCGCGGCCATCGATGGCAACCACGGTCCCGCAACGCCGCGGATTGAGCGACAGCGTCATCCAGGCCGGCGGTCCCATCAGGTCAAGCAGTTTGGGCGCACGGACATAGGTCGACTGGACGCGCTGGATGATGGGCGTGCCCTGCAGCGTCGCATCGATCGCCTTGCGGACCAAAGAACGCGCGCCGTCGCAGCCGACGATGAAGTCGGCCTCAATCCGAAAGGTCGTGTCGCTATCGAGATCGCGCACGGTGGCGACGATACCATCGGCTTGTTCTTCGAAATCCTCGAACGCGGTGCGGTTGAGGATTTTCAGGCCGTCGATGCCGGCAGCATGGGCAAACAGCACCGGCTCCATGTAGATCTGATTGATCCGATGCGGAGGTTCCGCGGTCGGCCAATCGGTGTCCGGTCCGTCCGTCGAGGTATAACGATCGCGGCGGCATGGAATCGGAATGCGCGACAGTTCGATGCCGGTCGTGGTGGTGCGGTAGGCGCAGTCGTTCGGATAGTCCGCAGGCAGGCCGGCGTTGCGCAGCCCCTGCGCCACGCCGAGCCGGCGGAACACCTCCATCGACCGCGACGAAACGTGATTGCATTTGACGTTCGGCGGCTCCCCGGCGCTCCTGACTTCGACCGCCACGACGGCAATGCCGCGGCGCGCCAAATCCATCGCCAAAGTAAGACCGACGGGACCGGCGCCGACCACCAGCACGCCTGTGCTGATGGAGTTGCTTGTCGCGGTGGGGTGATCGTGCATAATCGAGGCTCGGGTTCTTGCCGGAATTTGGTGGAAAGAGATTAGATGCTTCAGTCGGTCCGGCAAATAGCGCTTTGTGTCCTTGCTTTCCTGCTGAGCCTGCCGCTGCTTGCGCCCGACACAGCACATGCATATCCGGATCAGCCGATCAAGATCATCGTTACCTTTCCGCCCGGCGGCAGCGCCGACATCGTGATCCGCGCGCTGCAGCCGTTGGTTGGCGAGGACCTGCACCAGGCCATCGTGATCGAGAACCGCTCGGGCGCCGGCGGCAATATTGGCATGGCGGCGGTGGCGCAGGCGGCTCCCGATGGCTACACGCTCGGCGTCGCCGCGGCCGGCGTGCTCACGGTCAATCCGCATCTCAACCGCGCGGCGATGTCGTTCGATCCGCTGAAGGATCTCGCTCCGATCACATTGCTGGCTCAAATTCCCTTCGTGCTGGTGGCCTCGCAGGAATCCAAATTCGCCTCGGTCGGCGACGTCATCGCCGCGGCCAAGGCCCATCCCGGCGAGTTGTCGATCGGGCATGGCGGCAACGGCACCGCGATGCACCTGACGTCGGCGCTGTTCGCGCAGAAGGCGGACATCCAGCTTCAGCTCATCGCCTATCGCGGCACCGCGCCGGCCGCCGCCGACGTTCTTGCCGGCCATATCCCGCTCGCGGTGCTGGACATCCCGGCGTCCCAGCAATTGATCCGGGACGGCCGGCTGAAAGCCCTCGGCGTATCGGCGGCGAAGCGGGTGGCGTTCCTGCCGGAAGTGCCGCCGCTCTCGGAAGTCGGCCTCAGCGGATTTGAATCGGTCGGATGGTTCGGTCTCGTTGCGCCCGCGGGCACGCCGCCCGAGATTATCGAAAGGCTGAACGCCGCGTTCGTGAAGGCCCTGGACGATCGCACCGTCGCCGAAAAGATCCGGCTGCTCGGCGCCGAGCCGGCGCCTTCGTCGGCGGCAGCGTTTGCGCAGTTCATCCAGAGCGAAAGCGCAAAATGGGGAAAGCTGATCGCCGACGCCGGCATCACGGGCGAGTGACATCGTGACCGCTGGCGGTCATGCCCGCGCGTGCGTCTCCACATTCGCGATTCTCGCCGGCACGCCGAACTCCTTGCGGCAGACCTCGGCCAGCACGGCGACGCCTTCGCGGATCTGCTGATGCGACGGACTGGCGAAGCACAGCCGCAGCCGGCTGCCGGCATAGGCCTTGTCGGTGGACCATTCCGGCCCAGGATTGATGGCGACGCCGGCGGCAAGTGCGGCCTGGTATAGTCTGAGCGTATCGACATTGTCGGGGAGTTTTACCCACAGGAAGATGCCGCCCCTGGGGTCGTCGAACTCCGCCGAAGTGCCGAATTGCTCGTTGAGCGCTTCCATCAGGGTGTCGAGCTTGGCGCGCAGGCCCCGTGTCAGCTTCGGCACATGCGAGGCGAAATGCGGCGCGCAATATTCCGAAAGCACCATCTGTTCGAGCGCGCCGGAGCCGGCGTCGGTCTTCAGCGACAGCATGCGCGACAATACGTTCCAGGGCGCGACGATGTAGCCGACCCGGAGCGCCGGCGCGATCGACTTGGAAAACGAGCCGATGTGGATGACGTTGGCGGCCTTGCTCATGGCGTAGAGCGCCGGCGGGCGCTGTCCGTCCCAGATCAGGTCGGCGTAGCAATCGTCCTCGAAGATCGGCACGCCGTATTGTTCGGCGAGCTTGAGGAGCTCGACGCGGCGGCTCTCCGGCATAATGGTGCCGGTCGGGTTCTGGACGGTCGGAATGGTATAGATATATTTCGGCGTGATGCCGCGGCGCTCGAGATCGGCAAGCGCCGCTGCCAACGCGTCCATCCGCAGGCCCCCGTGATCGAGGGGAATGCCGATCACGTTGACGCCGAGCCGGGTCAGCCGGTTCAGCGCGCCCTGGTAGGTGTCCTGCTCGATGATCACGGTGTCGCCCCGCGCCAGCAGCGTCGCGTTGACGAGATCGAGCGCCTGCAGCGAGCCGGACACGATCAAAATGTCGTCGGCGCCGCAGTCGAGGCCGGCATCGCGCTTGAGTTTTGTGGTCAGAAACTCCCGCAGGGGACGGTAACCCTGCGGACCGCTGGACAGGCCATAGGTGGCGAGCGTTTGCCCCTCGCGTTTGAGCACGGCGTTGACCGCGTCGATCAGACCCTCGACCGGGACCTGGTCCGGATCGTTGTTGCCGCCGACAAAACTGTATTTCGCCAGGCCGGTCCACTTCGCCGCCGGCGCGGGCAATCCCGGGGGCAGCAGGGGTGCGAAGTCGAACGGTGCTGAAGTCATGAACGGCGTCTCCCTTGTTCTTTGTTGGTTCCGAACTTAAACAGGTTTGCAGCGGTTGTCGCTAGCCTCCGCGCCGTCCTGCCCTGCGTATTGAAGCTGGCGCGGGCCCGCGAGTCCGGCTAATGCTCCCGGCATAGCAACGAGACCCCTCCAATGGCCGATCCGATCCAGGAAGTTCTGCAAGCCTTCGCCCATGGCGAACTCGTCGTCGTCACCGATGACGACGATCGCGAAGGTGAAGGCGATCTGATCGTCGCGGCAACGCTGTGCACCGCCGAGAAGATGGCGTTCATCATCCGCCACACCTCGGGCATCGTCTGCGCGCCGATCACCGGCGAAGACGCGCGCCGGCTGCGGCTCGATCCGATGGTGGCGCACAATGAATCCAACCACACCACCGCCTTTACGGTCTCGATCGACTACAAGCCGGACGGCGGCACCGGCATTTCGGCCGACGAACGCGCCTCCTGTTGCCGCGCGCTGGCCAATCCGAATGCCGGCGCCAACGATTTCGCCCGGCCCGGCCACGTCTTTCCGCTGATCGCGCGCGACGGCGGCGTGCTGTTGCGTTCGGGCCATACCGAGGCCGCGGTCGATCTCTGCAAGCTGAGCGGCCTGCCGCCGGTCGGCGTCATCAGCGAGTTGATGAACGACGACGGTACCGTCATGAAGGGCGAGCAGGTGGCGCGGTTCGCAGCCGCCCACAAGCTCAAGCATGTCACCATCGCCGACATGATCGCCTACCGCCAGGCGCGCGAGAAATTGATCGAGCGGGTCTCGACCTTCATCACGGAAAGCCCGATCGGCCCGTTGCAGGGCTATGCCTATCGCTCGCCGTTCGATTCCATCGCGCATGTGGCCTTCGTCTATAACGGCATCGGCGACGGCAAGAATGTGCTGACGCGATTTCACAAGCCCAACATCGTCAGGGACATCTTCACCGGGCCGAAGCGGATGCAGGCCGTGCTCGAACATTTCAGGAAGGCCGGCCGCGGCGTGCTGGTCTATTTGCGCGACGGCGCCGCGGGCGTCCCGGTCACGCCGCTTCCGGAGGAGAAATCCGCCGAAGCCGACCGCAACCGGCAATGGCGCGAGGTCGGCGTCGGTGCGCAGATCCTGCGCGATCTCGGCGTCACCTCGATCCGTCACTTGACGTCGTCGGTGCACGACTACAAGGGACTGTCCGGCTTCGGCATCGAGATCATCTCCAACGAAGACCTTGAGGGATAGGTTATACCGTCCTTCCGAGATGGTCCGAAGGACCAGACCTCGGATGTGCAATTGTACATCGGGGAATCCTTGGACCGGGTTCGCGCTTCGCGCGCCCTCAGATGTTTGGTTGCACATCGGGGAATGACGGAACCAATCCAATTGCGCTTCCGCTTGTAGCGCTTTAACTTAGTGAATAAATCCGCAAGACATGATGCGAAAGGAATTTTCATGAGCGTGCGCCCTCAGACCAAGGACAAGCCGTCCCCGGTGAATTTCCAGTGGGACGATCCGTTCATGCTCGACGAGCAGCTCACCGAAGACGAGCGCATGATCCGCGACACCGCGCGCGCCTATGCGCAGGACAAACTGCTGCCGCGGGTCACCAAGGCCTATCTGGAAGAAAAGGTCGACCGCGACATCTTCCACGAGATGGGTGAACTCGGCCTGATCGGCATCACCCTGCCGGAAGAATATGGCTGCGCCAATGCGAGCTACGTCGCCTACGGCCTGGTGGCGCGCGAAATCGAGCGCGTCGATTCCGGCTATCGCTCGATGAATTCGGTGCAGTCCTCGCTGGTGATGCACCCGATCTATGCCTATGGCGACGAGAACCAGCGCAAGAAATACCTTCCCAAGCTCGCCACCGGCGAGTGGGTCGGCTGCTTCGGCCTGACCGAGCCCGACGCCGGTTCCGATCCCGGCGGCATGAAGACCCGTGCCGAGAAGACCGCCGACGGCTACCGGCTGACCGGTACCAAGATGTGGATTTCCAATGCGCCGATCGCCGACGTGTTCGTAGTGTGGGCAAAATCGGCCGAGCACAATAACCACATCCGCGGCTTCATCCTCGAAAAGGGCATGAAGGGCCTCTCGGCGCCC
Organism: Bradyrhizobium erythrophlei; assembly: GCF_900129425.1. NCBI lineage: Bacteria > Pseudomonadati > Pseudomonadota > Alphaproteobacteria > Hyphomicrobiales > Nitrobacteraceae > Bradyrhizobium > Bradyrhizobium erythrophlei. The sequence continues at coordinate 1,937,675 of NZ_LT670817.1, forward strand.
AAGATCGGCGGCAAGCTCTCATTGCGCGCGTCGGTGACCGGCGAGGTGGTGATGGAAGGCGTGGAAGTGCCGGAGAGCGCGCTATTGCCCAACGTGTCCGGCCTCAAGGGGCCGTTCGGCTGCCTCAACCGCGCCCGCTACGGCATTTCCTGGGGCGCGATGGGGGCGGCGGAAGACTGCATGCACCGCGCGCGGCAATACACGCTCGACCGCAAGCAGTTCAACCGGCCACTGGCGGCGACGCAGCTGGTGCAGAAGAAGCTCGCGGACATGCAGACCGACATCGCGCTCGGCTTGCAGGCAAGCTTGCGCGTGGGGCGGCTGATGGACGAAGGCAAGATGGCGCCGGAGATGATCTCCATCGTCAAGCGCAACAATTGCGGCAAGGCGCTCGACATCGCGCGCATGTCCCGCGACATGCACGGCGGCAACGGCATCCAGATCGAATATCACGTGATGCGTCACGCCGCGAACCTGGAAACCGTCAACACCTATGAAGGCACCGCCGACGTCCACGCCCTGATCCTCGGCCGCGCCATCACCGGCATTCAGGCGTTTTCGTAGCAACACCTCGTCATTCCGGGGCGCGCCAAAGGCGCGAACCCGGAATCTCCAACCGCGTCATTCCAACTCGTCGAGATTCCGGGTCTGGCCCTTCGGGCCATCCCGGAATGACGGTGAAATAAAAATCCCATGGCCGACAACGACGACGTTCCGTTCAACCGCAACTTTCCCTTGAAGCCCGGCGTCGTCGAGCAAGTCCGCCCTGGCGTGCGGCGGATTCTCTGCGACAATCCGAGCCCGTTCACCTTCACGGGCACGGTGAGTTACATCGTCGGAGAGGGCAAGGTCGCGATCATCGATCCCGGCCCCGCCGACGAAGCCCATGCCGCGGCGCTGCTGGACGCCGTGCGCGGCGAAACCGTGACCCATATCCTGGTCACCCACACCCACGGCGACCACTCGCCGAACACCGCGCGGATCAAGGCCGCGACCGGCGCCACCGTCTATGCCGAGGGCCCGCATCGTGCCTCGCGGCCGCGCTACGAGAGCGAAAAGCACAATCCCGAATCCGGCGCCGACCGCGACTTCACGCCCGACATCGCCGTGCGCGACGGCGAGACCATCGAGGGCGCGGGCTGGTCGCTGCAAGCGGTCGCGACGCCGGGTCACACCGCCAACCATCTGGCATTCGCCTGGCCGGAGCGCAAAATCTCCTTTGTCGGCGATCACGTGATGGGCTGGTCGACCTCGATCGTGGCGCCGCCGGACGGATCGATGATCGACTACATGGCCTCGCTCGAACGGCTGGCGCAGCGCAGCGAGGATTTGTATTTTTCGGGCCACGGACCGGAAATCCCGGAAGGACCGCGCTACGTGCGTTTCCTGATCCGGCACCGTCAGGCCCGTGAAGCCTCGATCCTGCATCGTCTGGCCAAGGGGGAAGCCGATATTCCCACCATGGTGCGCGCGATCTATATCGGCATCGACCCGCGGCTGATGGGGGCTGCCGGCTATTCCGTGCTGGCGCATCTGGAGGATTTGGTCGGCCGCGGAATCGTTGCGACCGACGGCGACCCGGTGATCGGCGGGACGTACAGGCTGGCGAATGGCAAGTAGCGATAGGGAATAGGGAAGAAGGTCGAGCGCGCGCTCAGCTTTTTCCATTCGCAACTCGCCACTCGCCATTCGCCACCTCACTTCTTCACGACCTTCGCCGGCGTCTTGACCGGCGGCAGCGGCTTTTTCACCGGCTTGAGGCTGGTATTCTCGACGGCGGTGTTGATGTCGTCGATCAGCTTGGTGATGCGCGCGGCGTTGCTGCCGAGATCGCTTTCGAAATAGCGTGACGAGGAGCGAATATCGACCCGCGAATCCTCGCCGTCGGCCGCGACGCGGATCGAGACGTCCTCGCGAAATCCCATGATCGGGGTCCGCGCCACCGCCTCGATGCGGCCGATGCGCCCCGGCGGCTGCGGGGCGCGCTCGTCGATCACGAGCCATTTGCGCTTTTTGACCAATTGCAGGGTGACGTCATAGGCCCGCTGTGCGGAGACTTCGAGTTCCACCGTGTCGATATCGGGATAGTACCGACGCTGCTGTTCGGCGGAATAAAGCCCGGCATAGACGGCGGAGTTGGCGCCGTCGCCGGTGCGCAGCCGGGCCAGCGCGTCGAAGCGCGGCGGATCGATCGGATCGGTGGTGATGTCGTGGATCTGCGGCAGTTTGCGATATAGCACGCCGAGATAGGCGGGATAGGCCAGCACGACCGCGTCGATCAACAGCGCCAGCAGGATGCGGCTCATGCCGCGCGAGCCGTTGTGCCAGATCGCGACAAAGGCGGCCAGCCCAACCAGGATGGAGAGGCCGGCGCAGGCCAGCGCGCCGAAGAACGTCGCCAGTGCCGGTTTCATTTCGAGGAAGTCGAAGCGGACGATCAGGATCGAGACCAGCACCGCGACCACCGAAAACACCGCCAAGTTGCGCGCCCATGAGGCGAGGCTGGACACGGGCTCCGATTGGTAGGGAGCGGAAAACCTGCGGGCCATCGGTTATAATCTACCGGGTTGGAACCTGGCCCGGCGACATGCGCAGGGCTGCAAACTGTCCCGTTTGAGACCACGGACCTGCGGCGAATTCAAGGGGACTGGTGACTGTCGGCGGGACTTCTTCCCTTCTCCCCTTGTGGGAGAAGGTGCCGCAGCGAAGCGGAGGCGGATGAGGGGTCTCTATCCGCGGAGACAGACCCCTCATCCGTCCGCGATGCTATGCATCGCGTCCACCTTCTCCCACAAGGGGAGAAGGAAAGTAAAAACCTAATGCGCCGCAGTCGGGAAACTGTACGCCTTGAACTGGTCGCGCAGCGCGGTCTTGAGGATCTTGCCGGTCGCGGTGTGTGGAATGCCCTCGACGAAGGCGATGTCGTCCGGCATCCACCATTTGGCGATCTTGCCATCCATGAATTTCAGGATGTCCTCGCGCGTGGCGGTCTGGCCGGCCTTGAGCTGGATGATCAGCAGCGGACGCTCGTCCCATTTGGGATGATGGATGCCGATCACGGCGGCTTCCGCGACCGCGGGATGTCCGACCGCGAGATTTTCCAGATCGATCGACGAGATCCATTCGCCGCCGGATTTGATCACGTCCTTGGAGCGATCGGTGATCCGCATATAGCCGTGCTGATCGATGGTGGCGACGTCGCCGGTGTCGAAGAAGCCGTCCTCGTCGAGAATGTTGGCATCGACGCGGAAATAGGCCTTCGAGACCGCGGGGCCCGCCACTTTCAGCCGGCCGAAGGTCTTGCCGTCCCACGGCAGCTCCTTGCCGGAATCGTCGGTGATCTTCATCTGGACGCCGAACGGCGGATAGCCTTGGGTCTGCAGGATATCGAGCCGGGCCTCGCCGGTGAGTTCGGCAAACGGAGGTTTGAGCGCGGCAAGGGTGCCGATCGGGCTCATCTCGGTCATGCCCCAGGCGTGGCGCGCCTTGACCCCCATGTCGTAGAACGCCTTGATCATCGAGCGCGGCATCGCCGAGCCGCCGCAGACCACCATTCGCAGGTGCGGCAGCTTCAGGTTGTTGGAGGCGATATGGTTGAGCAGCATCAGCCACACCGTCGGAACCCCGGCGGTATGCGTCACCTTCTCGGTCTCCAGCAGCTCGAACACCGAGGCGCCGTCGAGTTTCGCGCCCGGCAACACCAGCTTGGTGCCCATCGAGGGGGCCGAGAAAGCGATGCCCCAGCTGTTGGCATGGAACAGCGGCACCACCGGGAGCATTGTATCTCCGGCATTGGCGCCCAGCGAATCGCCGGTGTTGGCCATCAGCGCGTGCAGGACGTTGGAGCGATGCGAATACAACACGCCCTTGGGATCGCCGGTGGTGCCGGAGGTGTAACACATCGCGGCCGCGGTATTTTCGTCGAAGGTCTTCCACTTGAAGTCGCCGTCGGCTTCCGCGATCCAGTCTTCATAGGCGATCGCGTTCTTCAGCGTCGTCTGCGGCATGTGCGCCTTGTCGGTCAACACGACGTAGCGTTCCACGCTGGACAATTTGTCGGCGATCTTTTCCAGGATCGGCACAAAGGTGATATCGGTCATCACCACGCGGTCTTGCGCATGGTTGACGATCCAGGCGATCTGTTCGGGAAACAACCGCGGGTTGACGGTGTGGCAGATCGCGCCGATCCCCATGATGCCGTACCAGGCTTCGAGATGGCGCCAGGTATTCCATGCGATGGTGGCGACGCGGTCGCCGAGCTTGATGCCATCGCGATCGAGGCGTTGTGAGACCTTCAGCGCGCGATCGCGGATTTCGGCGTAATTGGTGCGATGGATGGGCCCTTCGACCGAGCGGGTGACGACTTCCTGCGTTCCATGTACCGCGGCTGCGTGCTCGATAATCCGGTGACAAAGCAAAGGCCAGTCTTGCATCAAGCCAAGCATACCAACGTTCCTCCTCATCCTTATTCCCAAAGGAATTGCATGAAGTTTAGCGCGGGGAAAGCGCAGCGCAAATGGCCTTGTGGCACCTTTGGCCGCACCGCAGCGGCAATATTGGTTACCACCGCAATTGTGCTGGCGACGCTTGGCGTGCAAGCCGAACCGGCGGCGGCGAAAAGACCCGCCCCCTGGCTGCAGGGGCCATGGGGCGACCTGTTCGGCCCGCACCGGCCGAAGCTGCGCCGGGCCGCGCTCCCGGCACCCGTGCCGTTACCGAAACCGCGCCCGGCACAGGCCCCCGTGATCGAGCCGGAGAAGCCGGCAGTGGCGAAACAGACGCCGCCGCCGGCCGAGCCTGAGAAGCCGGCCGAACGGGCTGCCACCGCGCCGCCGCCGCCCTCGGCCTGCCGGCTGGCGCTGACCGAGGAGATCGCCATCGCCCCCAGCATCCCCGATATCAACGGCCCCGGCGGCTGCGGCGGCGAGGATCTGGTGCGGCTGGAGGCGGTGGTGCTGCCGGACAAGCATCGGGTTGCGCTGAAGCCCGCGGCGATCCTCCGCTGCACCATGGCCTCGGCGATCGCGGACTGGATCCGCACCGACATGACCCCTTTGGCAGCGAGCCTGGGCAGCGTCGTCAGCGATCTCGACAATTTCGACTCGTTCGAATGCCGCGGCCGCAACCGCGTGGCCGGCGCCCAGTTGTCCGAGCACGGTCGCGCCAACGCGCTCGACGTCCGCGCCCTGAAGCTCGCCGATGGCCAGTCGATCTCGCTCACCGACCGCACGGTGCCGCGCGAAGTTCGCGAGAACGTGCTGCATTCGGTGTGCGCGCGATTTACGACGGTGCTGGGACCCGGCTCGGACGGCTACCATGAGGACCATATCCATCTCGACCTGATGGAGCGGCACAACAATTACAAAATCTGCCAGTGGGACGTGTGGGACCCGCTGCCGCGAATTGCGCCGCTGCTGCCGGCTGAGCGGCCGGATGAAGCGCCACCACGCGAAGTCGCCGCCAAATCCGACGCGGCCAAGCCCGATCCGGCGAAGTCGGATCCAGCCAAGTCAGATCCAGCCAAGTCAGACGCGGCGAGGTCAGATACTGCTGCGCCGAACGCCGGCGACACCCCGCCGTCAACGAAAAAGCGCCGGCAAAACCGGCGCTTTTGATAGATCGTCGACCGTCGCGAGAAGCGAGGCGGCTACTGGACCGAGTTGCCGCCGCCTTGCAGCGCCATCTGCGAATTGTACGGCGAGTCGCCATGGTGCGGCTCGAGCACCACCACGATGGTGCCCATCTTGACCCGGCTATACAGATCGATCACGTCCTCGTTCGTCAACCGGATGCAGCCGGAAGAGATCGACGCGCCGATATATTCCGGCTGGTTGGTGCCGTGAATCCGGAACAGGGTGTCCTTGCCGCCGGAGTAAAGATACAGCGCGCGCGAACCCATCGGATTGTCCGGCCCCGGTGGCACGAAGGTCGGCACGCCGAGCCGTTCGATTTCGCCCTTGGTCGGATGCCAGGGCGGCCACTCGGTCATGCTGCCGATCTTGGCGATGCCCGACCAGGCCATCGCTTCCTCGCCCACGGTGATGCCGTAACGGATCGCCTTGCCGTCATTGAGCACGTAATAAAGATAGTGATTGTCGGAATCGACCACGATCGAACCGGGCGCTTCCTTGCGGTGATAGTCGACGATGGCGCGGCGGAAAGGCTCGGGGATGGGAACGTTGGTGTAGCGGATCTTGGCCAGCAATTCCTTGTCGCGCGGCTTGAAGGCGTTGCTGTTGGTCGCCTCGTAGGTCGTGGTCTCCATGCATCCCGACAGCATCAGACCGGCGGCCAACACAAGTCCCAGTTTAACTTTCAGCGACGACATTGTGCACTTCCGATCGAAAGCCCCGCGTTCGCGCGCAAATGCTGCGCGTCTAACGCCACGATTCCATTAATCGCATTATCGTCTAAATCGGTCACAATTCCAGACCTTAGATGCTCGTGCCGCGCTGCGGCACGCCGGCTGTGTCTTTTTTGCCGCAAATCCGGTGGATTTCGGCTCATTTTTGGGCAGGTACGGCGCGGCGGCCGAATCAGTGCCACGCTGCCGCCGCCCCGCCGCCACAAATGCGGATCGGCGTTAACACTGGTCGTCACGCCCATGCCAGAATCTGGCTAAGTCCTGTTGGTGGGCCGCGCGCCCGGTTCCGGAGTTCCCCATGCTGTCGGTATTCGTCCCTGCCGAAACCTCGCTGAAAAAAGTCGCCAGCGCCGATCTTTCCGCGCTGCCGGAGAGCGCGGTCTGGATCGACCTCGTGAAGCCGACCGCGGTGGAGGACCACGCCGTGGAGCGGCTGGCCGGGATTGCGGTGCCGACCCGGGAGGACATGCAGGAGATCGAGATTTCCAGCCGGCTCTATATCGAGAGGGGCGCCCGCTACATGACGGCCACCCTGATGTGCGACGCCGACACCGAGAATCCGCGCACCACGGCGGTGACCTTCATTCTCGCCAACCACCGCCTGGTGACGGTGCGCTACGACGCGCCGAAGCCGTTCGTGCTGGTGGAGCACAAGCTGGCGCGCGCCTGCCCATCGGGCGTTACCGGCGAAATGGTGCTGATGGAACTGCTGGACGCGGTGATCGACCGCAACGCCGATATTCTGGAGCGCGCCGGCAGCGACATGGACAATATCAGCCATCATATTTTCGAGCCCGAGGGCGCCGCGCGCACCGGCCACGCCAAGCGCTATTCCGACATCCTGATCGCGATCGGCCGCAAGGGCGATCTCACCTCCAAGGTCCGGGAAAGCCTGGTTTCGATCGGGCGGGTGGTGACCTTCGTCGCCGCCGCGGTCGACGGCGTCAAATGGTCCAAGGACATGCGCGAGCAGCTCAAAACCATGCAGCGCGACGTCACCTCGCTGACCGACCACGCCTCCTATCTCTCCAACAAGATCACTTTTGTGCTGGACGCGATGCTCGGCGTCGTCAATCTCGAGCAGAACAACATCATCAAGCTGTTTTCGGTGATGGCGGTGGTTTTGATGCCGCCGACCCTGATCGCCTCGATCTACGGCATGAATTTCAAGATCATGCCGGAACTGGAATGGACGCACGGCTACCCGCTGGCACTGATCATGATGCTGCTCGCCGCGGTCGGACCTTACGTGTTTTTCAAGTGGAAGAAGTGGTTGTAGCGCTTCAAGCTCTTCGCGCAAAGCAGGACGAGGTTAAGAAACTACGTCTCGCATTGAGTACAGGGCATCGCATCGGTGCCTCAATTTCTCCCGTAAAATTTGAGCGTTGCGCTGAACGTTTGAGCGAACCCTTTCTGTCATAACACTGTCTCACGTCGCGAGGGACAGCAATGGTTGAGAAAGTCATAACCCGAGGACGCAACGTCGTCGATTTCGCTCGCTATCAACAGGGCGGCAAAGCGTCTGCGATGTCGGCGCGGGCCTGCCGGCATTGCGGCGCGGCGCTGTCGGAGGGCGAACGCGAAGACGAATGCTCCGGCGCCCTCAACACCGAGGCGCCGCGCCTGCACGAGGCGCCGCGCAAGTTTTATGCGGATTGAGTTCCACGTGTGGCGATTCGATCTCGCTTCATAGGATGGGCAGCAAAGTGGCAACACAAACGCGCTGTCATTGCCGGGCTTGACCCGGCAATCCATCGATCATTGTAAAAGTTTTGTCGAAGAAGATGGATCACCGGGTCAAGCCCGGTGATGACGGCTCGACTGCGGCTACACGTGCTGGCCGCCGTTGATATGGATCTCGGCGCCGTTGACGTAGGAACTGGTCTCCGTGCACAGCACGTAGATGATCTTCGCAACTTCGTCCGGCGTGCCGAGCCGGTGCAGCGGGATCTGCTCGGCGACGATCTTCTCGGTGCCCGGAGACAGGATCGAGGTGTCGATCTCGCCCGGTGCGATCGAATTGACGCGAATGCCGACGCGGCCGAAATCTGACGCCATCTCGCGAGTCAGGGAAGCCAGCGCCGCCTTCGAGGTCGCGTAGGCCGCGCCCGCGAATGGATGCACACGCGAGCCCGCGATCGAGGTGACGTTGACCACCGAGCCCTTGGTGGCCTTCAGTTCCTCGATCAGCCCGCGCGCCATCATGATCGGCGCGAAGAAATTGACCCGGAACACATGGCTCCAGGTGTCGATGTCGGTGTCGATCGAGCCAAGCCGTCCACCGCCGGCGGCCTTCGGCGAAATGGCGGCGTTGTTGACCAGCGCATGCAGCGTGCCGCCTTCCAGCCGCTCGCGGATTTCGGAAATCGCCCGCGTGGTGTCGGCGTGGTCGGCGAAGTCGACCTGGATGTGATCCTCGGGGCCGGCGCCCCACGGGCATTCCTCGGGGAAGGGATGCCGCGAGCAGGTGATGACGCGCCAGCCAGCCGAGGAAAAGCGGATCGCGGTGGCATGGCCGATGCCGCGGCTGGCTCCGGTCAGAAGCAGCGTTCGCCGCGGTCCATTGTGGGTCGCATTCGGCATAAACGGTTCTCTCGATCTCCGTTATGCCCGGCCTTGTGCCGGGCATCCACGTTTTCAAAACTGGCCGCGAGTAAAGACATGGATGGCCGGGACATTAGCTTGAAGACGCGCTTCGCGCTTTGGTCCGGCCATGACGGTTTACTCTATGGATAAAGCCGCGTCTTCGACCATGGCTGGTCCGGGCCTGCGCGGCGGAACTCGATGCGGTCGTGCAGGCGGAACGGACGGTCGTGCCAGAACTCGAACTGCACGGGCGCGATGCGCCAGCCGCTCCAGCCCGGCGGCCGCGGCACCTCGCCGAGGATGTGCCTGGCTGCGACGGTCGCGATCGCCTGTTCGAAGGCGAAGCGGCTTTCCAGCGGTTGCGATTGCTTGCTTGCCCAGGCGCCGATCTGGGCCTGCTTCGGCCGTGTCGCGAAATAGGCGTCGGCTTCGGCCGCGGTGACCGGCGACACGTTGCCGCGGATACGGACCTGTCGGCGCAGCGACTTCCAGTGAAACAGTAAAGCCGCCTTAGGATTTGCGGCGAGTTCGCGGCCCTTTTGACTGGCGATATGGCTATAGAAGACAAAACCGTCGGCGTCATAGCCCTTCATCAGCACCATCCGGACGTCGGGCAGGCCATCGGCGTCGACGGTGGCCAGCGACATGGCGTTGGGATCGTTGGGTTCGGCCTTCACGGCTTCAGCGAACCAGTCGCCGAACAGCCCAAACGGCTCCTCGGCCGCGGTGAAATCACCGGATGTTAACGCTGTGGGGTGTTTGATGGAGGTCGTGTCGGTCATTCAGGGAGTTCCGAGTTGCGTTCGCCCGCGGTCCAGAGCGCGCTGCAGCCCCTGTGCAGGCTTGCCCTATATAAGGCATGGGGACGCGTTGGCCTATCGGCGATCAGGCCGGCGGGTGTCGTAATGACATTGATTCTAATCGGTGTCGGCTCGGGCGGCTGCAGCATGTCGCACTCCGACGGCGCCTTCGCGAGGGCTACCAACAACGAGGTAACGGGTTCGATCGGCGCAGTCCAGGCGCGCGCGCCGGCGCCGACCGAGAGCGACCTTGCCTTTGCCCGCAATGCCGCCTCCGACGTCTTGACCAGGGGCGACAAGGATGCGAGCCAACCTTGGGAAAATCCCGAGACCGGCGCGCGTGGCTCGGTGACGCCGCTGGCGCAGGCCTATTCCTCGGATGGGCGCACCTGCAGGGATTTTCTGGCAAGCTACGTCAACGGCCGGTCGGAAAGCTGGCTGCAGGGCGCCGGCTGCAAGACCGGCCGAGGCCAGTGGGAGATTCATACATTGAAACCGTGGAGACAGGGCTGATCCTGGCCTTCCCGTTGCAAAAATGCCACGAACACCCCAGATGAAACCGGGGTGGGCGGGCCGCCTGAAGTTCAACATCTGATTTTTCTAAAGGAGACGTGACGGATGCGCGACCCCTATGAGGTCTTGGGGGTGCCGCGGGGCGCCAGCGCCGCTGCGATCAAGAGCGCCTATCGCAAGCTTGCCAAGAAGCATCACCCCGACAACAACAAGGGCGATCCGAAGGCAGCGGCGCGCTTTTCCGAGATCAATTCGGCCAACGAGATCGTCGGCGACGAGGACAAGCGCAAGCAGTTCGATCGCGGCGAAATCGACGCCGAGGGCAAGCCGCGTTTCCAGGGCTTTCCCGGCGGCGACCCGCGCGCGCGCGGAGCCTCACCCGGCGGCGGTTTCGAGACCCACACCTTCCGGACCGGCGGCGCCGGTCCCGGGGGCATGGGCGGCGGCGGGTTTGAGGACATCCTCAACAGCATGTTCGGCGGCGCCGCGGCGCGGGGCGCCCGGCCCGGCGCCGGCAATACCTTCGAATTCGATCCCGGCGGCATCGCGCTCGATCTCGATCTTTCCGTGGCCATGACCGTGTCGCTGGAAGAGGCGGTCAAAGGCGTTGAAAAGCGCGTCCGGCTCCCGACCGGCAAGGAACTCAATGTCAAGATTCCCCCCGGGGTCACCGCCGGTCAGCAGATCCGGCTGAAGGGGCAGGGCGAGACCGCGCCCGGCCATCGCCCCGGCGATCTCCTGATCACGGTCTCGATCGCGCCGCATCCCTTCTTCAAGGTCGAAGGCAGCGATCTGCGGGTCGATCTGCCGATCACACTCTATGAAGCCGTGCTCGGCGGCAAAGTCCGTGTGCCGACATTGGGCAACGCGGTCGAGTTGTCGATCCCGAAGAACACGTCGAGCGGCCGGACCTTTCGGCTCAAGGGCAAGGGGCTGCCGAAGGCGACCGGCGCGACCGGCGACTTGTTCGTCACCACCCGCATCATGTTGCCGGACGGGAACGACGCCGACCTTGAGGCGTTAATGCAGAAGTGGCGCGCCGGACATCCCTATAATCCGCGCGGCGATCTAGGCTGATCGCCTTTACGCCTGCCCAAAAAAAGTGCAGCCTCGACCGGGGGACCAGCGCGGTACAAACCCCAGCCGAGGCTGCTAGCGTCGATCGGCGGATCGAACGCACCACAACTTCGCGTGAGCACCGGTGCGATAGTTAGACGCACCCGTGTCCTGATTCCAGATTTTCAATGTCGGAATTGGGACATAGACTATGACATAAATTTATCCGCCGCTTTTCTCGGCCTGGTCGTAGACCAGGCGGGCGATCTGGGCCAGGCGCTGGCGGTCGCTGTCGCCGCTCACTACGTAGCCGACGCCGCGATCGGTCCAGAACAGCGCGCCATCATTGTCCTGCTTGGCATACCGCATCTGCGTCGTCTCGGTCGCCGCGCGCGCGGCATAGATCGTGAAGCGTTCACCCGATGCGCTCTCATACATCAGGAATGAGGCCGGTCCGGTCGGACCGGGCAACAGCCGCCCGCCGACGAGCTTCAGCCCGGTCGCGTCGAGTTCCGGGGCACGCACGTTCCAGCCGCAGCGCTTGGTCAGCCATTGCTGCAGATGGGCACGTTCGCTGCCGGGCACCTCGACCGGATGCCGCACTTCGACCACATAGAGCCGGTGCGCATCCAGCGCATCCACCGTGAAATCCTGGAACGTCGACGGCGAGGTGGCGGCACCGCGTGCCATCCAGCCGACGCCGCCGCCGGCGATGAATGCCACCAGGCTCGCCGCGATCGCGCCGTAGATCCATTGGCGCGGCTTCCTCACCAGCCGCTCGATCTCGAGCCGCCTCGGCACCGCCTCGTCGGCGACCGCGTCGTAACGCGCATGCAGCGCCTCCGCCATCGTCCGCCATGACTGCACCCGTTCGGCATCATCGTCGTGCGCTGCGAGCCACGCCTCGACATCGCCGCGACGCTCCGCCGGCAGTTCATTGTCGACATAGGCGTGCAGCTCGTCTTCGGTGACGGGAATCTTTGGGTCGGTCATGGTCGTTGTCTCTGTCCAGGCTCAATCGAAAATGGCGTGGCGGCCGGCTGGGATGTCGCGCCCCGCGGAAAAAAGAAGGGAAAGCAAAACCATCGTGGTTCGAACGCGTTCATCACAGCCGACATGCCTGCCATCATTTCACCCTCCGCAGCGCGGGGCGTTCGCCTTCGAGCGATGCCTTGACATGGGCGCGCGCGCGGGCGAGCCGCGACATCACGGTGCCGATCGGAACGCCCTGAATGTCGGCGACCTCGCGGTAGCTCAAGCCTTCCAGCATCACCAACAGCAACACCGCGCGCTGCTCTTCCACCAGCGTTGCCAGCGCGCGGGCGATGTCGCGGCCTTCGGCCTCGGTCCCGCTGGCGTCGGGAGCGTTGTCGAGCAGCGGCATGAATTGCGGCCGCCGCGCCAGCGATCGCCGGCGGTTCTTGTTGAGGTTGGTCAGGATGGTATAGAGCCAGCTCCTGACGTCGCCACCGATGAACAGCCGTTCCGAACGCAGCGCCCGCACCAGCGTATCCTGCACCAGATCGTCGGCGATATCGGCATCGCGCGCCAGCGCGCGGGCGTAGCGGCGCAGGGCCGGAATCATGGCTTCGACACTTTGGCGAAACGCGGTCATGAAGCTCAGCCCTGGGGCTCGTCCGGCTGGCGTCCAATATACCGGGTCACGCGAACGCCTCACGCAACATAACACCGAAATCACGCCACTATTCCAGCTGTTAAGGCTGCATGGCAAACAGCCCGGACCAGGGGCGGATTTGGGCTGTACCGGCCGGGAGCGCTGGTGTACCCCGAGACCTGACCAGGGTCGATTGGAAACCGGATGCCGCAAAATTCAGGTCTGATGCAGGGCAAGCGCGGAGTGATTCTCGGCGTTGCCAACAACCGCTCGATTGCATGGGGAATCGCCAAGGCCTGCCATGCGGCGGGCGCGGAAATTGCGCTGACCTGGCAGGGCGACGCGCTGAAGAAGCGGGTCGAGCCGCTGGCCAGGGAACTCGGCGGTATCCTGCTCGGCCACTGCGACGTCACCGATCCCTCGACTATCGACGCAGCGTTCGATCTGCTGAAGGAGAAATGGGGCAAGATCGACTTCGTGGTGCACGCGATCGCGTTTTCCGACAAGGACCAGCTCGACGGTCGCTATCTCGAAACCACCGCCGACAATTTTTCCAGGACGATGCTGATCAGCTGCTACTCGCTGACCGCGATCGCGCAGCGCGCCGAAAAGCTGTTGACCGGCGGCGGCTCGATCCTGACGCTGACCTATTACGGCGCCGAGAAATGGATGCCGCATTACAACGTGATGGGGGTCGCCAAGGCGGCGCTGGAGGCGAGCGTACGCTATCTGGCAGCCGATCTCGGCGAAAAGAACATCCGCGTCAACGCGATTTCGGCGGGGCCGATCAAGACGCTGGCGGCGTCGGGCATCGGCGATTTCCGCTATATCCTGAAGTGGAACGAATACAACGCGCCGATGCGCCGCACGGTGACGATCGAGGAAGTCGGCGACAGCGCGCTGTATCTGCTGTCGGACCTGTCGCGCGGCGTCACCGGCGAAGTGCATCACGTCGATTCCGGCTATCACGTCGTCGGCATGAAGCGCCCCGACGCGCCGGACATTTCGCTGAGTAACTCGCTGGCGAAGGACTGACGAAGGCCGCGATTATCAATGTCGGTCATGCGCGGACTTGATCCGCGCATCCATCCCTTCAAAAGACTTTTTGAAGATGGATTGCCGGGTCGAGCCCGGCAATGACCCGGAGGGAAAATGCCTGTCATCTACTACATCCGCCACGGCGAGACCGCATGGAATGCCGCGGGACGCTTCCAGGGATCGCAGGATATCCCTCTCAATGACCTCGGCCGTACGCAGGCGGTGGCCGCCGGCGGCATTCTCGCCGATCTGGTGGAGCGCGATGGGCGCGAGGCAGGTTCGCTGGCATTCGTGGCCAGCCCGCTTGGTCGCGCCCGGTCGACGATGGAGCTGGTGCTTGGCGCACTGCAACTGCCGAGCGGCGGTTACGCCATCGACGATCGGCTGCGCGAGATCGGCTATGGCCGGTGGGAAGGCCTGACGCTGCCCGAGATGGAGCTGCATGACGCGGCAACATTCGCCGCCCGCAATGAGGACAAATGGGGTGTCGCCGCGCCGGCGGGCGAGAGCTATGCGAGCGTCACGTCGCGCGTGGGGGAGTGGTTCGATTCCCTTCTCGTCGACACGGTCGCTGTCGCCCATGGCGGCACCATGCGGGCGCTGATGGTCGCGCTCGGCCTTGCGACGCCGCTCGAGGCCTCCGAGACGCCGATCGGGCAGGGCGTGGTCTATGTTTTCGACGAGGCCGGGATGCAGAAGTATAGTTGAGGGTGAACTGGAGCGCGGTCTATCGGCACCGTCATGCCCGGGCTTGTCCCGGGCATCCACGTCTTCTTTAACGAACGCGCTGCAAGTAAGGCGTGGATGGCCGGGACAAGCCCGGGCATGACGAACCAGGGGGCATTTGACCCCTCTTCCGAGGCGCGTTACCACAGGTTGACCATCCGCAACAATGCGGAATGTCACCAGCGGCGGACGAACGCAAAGCACCATGTCCTTCAACACCTTCGGCCACATGTTCCGGGTCACGACCTTCGGCGAAAGCCACGGGATCGCGATCGGCTGCGTGGTCGACGGCTGTCCGCCGCTGATCCCGCTGACCAATGAGGACATCCAGCACGATCTCGATCGCCGCCGTCCCGGACAGTCGCGGTTCACCACCCAGCGCCAGGAAGCCGACGCGGTAAAAATTCTCTCCGGCGTGATGGCGCATCCGGAGACCGGCGTGCAGGTGACGACGGGCACGCCGATCGCGCTTTTGATCGAGAACACCGATCAGCGCTCCAAGGACTATTCCGACATCAAGGACAAGTTTCGCCCGGGCCACGCCGATTTCACCTATGAGGCCAAATACGGCCTGCGCGATTATCGCGGCGGCGGACGCTCCTCCGCGCGGGAAACCGCGACGCGGGTCGCGGCCGGCGCCATCGCGCGCAAGATTCTTCCGAGCGTGACCGTGCGCGGCGCGCTGGTGCAGATGGGGCCGCACAGGATCGATCGCGACAAGTGGGATTGGGACGAGATCGCAAAGAATCCGTTCTTCTGTCCCGACAAGGACAAGGCCGCGTTCTTCGAAGGCTATCTCGACGGGATCAGAAAGAAGGGATCGTCGATCGGCGCGGTGATCGAAGTAACGGCGGAAGGCGTGCCGGCAGGACTGGGCGCGCCGATCTACGCAAAACTCGATGCCGATCTCGCCGCGGCGCTGATGAGCATCAACGCGGTCAAGGGCGTCGAGATCGGCGCCGGATTTGGCGCGGCCGAACTGTCCGGCGAGGAAAACGCCGACGAGATGCGGATGGGCAATCAGGGCGTCAGCTTCCTGTCCAACCATGCCGGCGGCATCCTGGGTGGCATCTCCACCGGCCAGCCGGTGGTGGCGCGCTTCGCGGTGAAACCGACGTCGTCGATTTTATCGCCGCGCCGTACCGTCGACCGCAGCGGCGCCGACACCGACATCATGACCAAGGGCCGCCACGACCCCTGCGTCGGCATCCGCGCCGTGCCGGTCGGGGAGGCCATGATGGCCTGCGTGCTGGCGGATCATTTTCTGCGGCATCGCGGGCAGGTGGGGTAGACTCTGGGCGGATTAGCGGTAGCGTAATCCGCCGTTACGCCGCTGAGATGGCGGAACGGTTGCGGGCTGCTGTTTGTAAATTGAATCCGCAACGATTCATTGCGCGCGAACGCACGACACTAACGTCGTCCCTGCGAACGCAGGGGCCCATAACCACCGTCATCAGTTGGAGCAGAAGCTGTTAGCCAGCGTGCCAAAACGCCGGGCCACGGCGTATGGGTCCCCGCGCCCCGTGCGCAATTGCGCACTAGGCGGGGACGACGTTGAGTTGTAAACCGCCCCGCCTTGACGTATCCAAAACTTGCGCGCAAATGCACCGGTCATGAACCCGCAACAGCAGAAGAAAATTTCCGACTGGCTGATCGACGGCGCGAGGTCGGCCGTCGAACCGCGCCTGATGGTGGCGGAATTCTGCGAACGGCTGGTCAGCGCGGGCCTGCCGCTGTGGCGCGTAGGCCTCTTCGTCCGGACCTTGCACCCCGATATTCTCGGCGTCAATTTCATCTGGAAGCCGGACGCCGAGGTCACCTACGGCACCGCGGATTTCGATCTGCTGGATTCGCCCGAATTTCGAAACAGTCCGCTGGCGATCGTGTTCGGCGAGGGCCGGGAGGTCAGGCGTCGCATCGACGATCCCGAAAGCAGGCGCTTTCCATTTCTCGACGATATGCGCACCGAGGGCGTCACCGACTATATCGCGCTGCCGCTGCTTTCGACCGATGGCGCGGCTCATGCGTCGAGCTGGACCACCAAAGAGCCGGGCGGGTTCAGCGACGAACAATTGAACGGTCTGCGATCCCTGATGCCGCCGCTGGCGCGGCTGGTCGAGATCACGAACCAGCGCCGCAGGGCTTCGATCCTGCTCGATACCTATGTCGGCAACCGCGCCGGCGAGCGCATTCTGCGCGGCCAGATCAGGCGCGGCCACACCGAGACCATGCATGCGGCGATCTGGCTGTCGGACCTGCGCGGCTTCACGGCGCTGTCAGACCGGCTGCCGGCCGAGACCGTGGTCGATATTCTCAATGTTTATTTCGACTGCCAGGTGCCGGCTATCAGGAACCATGGCGGGGAGGTGCTGAAGTTCATGGGCGACGGGCTCCTCGCGGTGTTTCCGATCGCGGAAGCGGAGGGCGACAACCGCAGGGTCTGCGCCAACGTGCTCGAAGCCGCGCGAGAATCGCGTGCCAGCGTCGACGCCATAAATTATCGAATCGGAGAAACCATCGAGCGCTTTCGCTTCGGGGTCGCGCTGCATGTCGGAAAAATTCTCTATGGCAATATCGGCGGCGGCAACCGGCTCGACTTCACCTGCATCGGCCCCGCCGTTAATCTCGCGGCCCGATTGGAAAAGATCGCCGGCCGGCTCAGTCGCACCATCGTGGCGTCGGAAGGCTTTGCCGGCATCTGCGACGGCGGCTGGAGCAACCTCGGCGAATTTCCGATCGCGGGCTTTTCGAAGGCCGAACGCGTCTACGGTTTGGCAGATGAAAGGCCGGCCAACTGAAGGCGGCCCGTCTATTCCTCGGGCTCGGTGGTGAACAGCAGCGGATAGCCCTTGGCGCGGCCGGCGTCAGTCGCCCGCGTTGCCTTGGTCTCGGCGACGTCCTTGGTGAAGACCGCGACCACGCAGACGCCGCGCTGGTGCGCTGTTATCATGACCTTGTGGGCCTGGTCCTCGGTCATGCGGAATTCCGCCTTCAGGACGGTGACGACAAATTCGCGCGGCGTGAAATCATCATTGACCAGGATGACCTTGTGCAGGCGCGGCCGTTCGGTCTTGGCATTGACCTTGGTTCGTGGCTTGGTGACGGCGTCGATCATTCCGGCGGCACCCTCCTGACGTGACGGCCGAGATTGCGAAACTTACAACTTCCCGGCCGGTCGCGAAACCCGCAAGTCGCGATGGCTTCATTGCAGCGGCGGCACGGTGCGCAGCCAGGCAATGATATCGGCCAGATCGGCTTGTTTCAGCCCCGCATAGAAGCCGTAGGCCATCGGCGGCCTGAGCTTCCGTCCGTCGCGCCCAATGCCCTCGGTGACGGCCCGGGCGATTTCCCGATCGGTCCAGCCGCCGATGCCGGCGGTCGGATCGGAGGTGATATTGGCGGCGATGCTGCCGGGCGATCCGTCCGGCGCCGGAAAAATCCTGCCGCCGCGGCCCAGTCCGTTCTTGAAATCCGATACGCCGCGCGACCACGCGCTATGGCACTCCATGCAATGGCCGATGGTGACCAGATACGCGCCGCGGCCGACCGGCTCGACAAACATGGTTTTGCTGAATCCGGCCTCGGCGTCGGGATAGGGATCGCGGCGCGCCGGGGCTTTGTAGACCGGGTCGGCAACCTCGTTCCGGATCGGCTTGATGGTGTGAAGGTACGCGACGATGGCGTCGAGATCATCAGGCAGTAACGCCTTGTAGAAATTGGCCGGCATGATAGCCGCCAGCGGCGCGCCGGCGAGGCGGCCATGATCCGGGCGCATTCCCTGCACCAGCGCACGCTTGATCTCGGCATCGCTCCAGCTTCCGATTCCGGTTTCGACGTCCGGCGTGATGTTCGGCGCGGTAGCGATGAAAGCCGGGGTCGTGAATATCATGCCGCCGGAAAACGCCTTCTCGGGAATCGTCTTGCCGTCGGTATCGCGCGGGGTGTGGCAGTTGCCGCAGGCCATGATGGTGTTGACGAGATAGCCGCCCCGCTCGGCCGGCGCTTCAGCCATGGCGCCGCCGGAAATTACCGACAGCACGACGCACGCGACGCCGATACGAAACATGATTCCCCCCTCGCATTGAGCAAGCTGTATTGCACGGGAATCCGATGCCGCAAAATCGTTCGCTTTGGCGTCCGAAGCAGGGACCGCGTGAAATTATGGCAGCCGTTGGGCTAACCCGAATGTGAACGGCAATCCATGTTCCTGCTTTTCGTGACGCAGTTTGCGTGTCACCATCGCATCAGGCGACGGGAGGGCAGCTGATGCGCTGGTGTGTCTCGATCGGGGCGGTGCTCATCGCAGGCGCGATGGCCGCGGGTGGTGGTGCGGGCATTGCCGCGCCGAACTCGGGAAGTCAGGTGCCGGACGCCAGTGACAATGCAGCGGCGGTCGACATCGAGCTCATTCTCGCCGTCGATGTCTCCTATTCGATGGATATGGACGAGCTGGCGGTACAGCGCGAAGGTTATGCGCAGGCCATCGTCTCGAAGGAATTTCTGCAGGCGCTGAAGAGCCTTCCGAACGGCAAGATTTCGGTGACCTATTTCGAATGGGCGGCCTCGAACGATCAGAAGATCATCATTCCCTGGCGGGTGATCGACGGCCCGGAAACCGCTGACGCAGTCGCCAGCGAGATCCTGAAAACGCCGATCCGCCGGGCGTCGCGCACCTCGATCTCGGGCGCGATCAATTTCGCGATGCCGCTGTTCGACGAAGATCCCTATCACGGCGCAAGGCGCGTCATCGATATTTCCGGCGACGGCCCCAACAATAACGGCGCGCCCGTCACCGGCGCGCGCGAAGCGGCGCTGGCGAAGGGCATCGTCATCAACGGCCTTCCGATCATGGTGAAGGAGCCGTCCTATTCGACCATGGACATCGACAACCTCGATTTCTATTACGAGGACTGCGTCATCGGCGGCCCCGGTTCCTTCGTGGTGCCGATCAAGGATCGCGACAAGTTCAAGGAGGCGATTCGGAGCAAACTGCTGCTCGAAGTCGCCGGCCGCACGCCGGAGCGTCGCATCGTCCCGGTGGCCGAAAAGGAGCCGCGGGTCTCCTGCCTGATCGGCGAGAAGATCTGGCAGGACCGCTGGGGCAGGTGAACGTGTCCGATGGCGTTAGACCCGCGCCTCCAATATCAGATTGAACGGTGTTTCGGTGGCGCGGCGGAATTGCGTCAGCCCGGCTTGTTTGGCCACATCGCGAAGCCTCGCCTCGCCGGCCTGGGCGCCGAGCGCCATGCCGACTTCCTGATCGAGCGAAGCGGGCGTGCAGATCACCGTTGAAGCGGCGTAAAAAATGCGCCCGATCGGATTGAGATTGTCCTCCAGGCGATCGTTGGCAAATGGTTCGACCAGCATGCAGGTGCCGTCGGCGGCCATGGTCTCGCGCACATGTTTCATCGCGCCGACCGGATCGCCCATGTCATGCAGGCAGTCGAAGAAGCAAACGAGGTCGTAGTCATCAGCCGGATAGCTCTTGGCCGTTTGGACGTCGAAGTGCACCCGGTCGCCAAGCCGGGCATCCTTTGCCGTCTGGCGCGCGGTCTTGATCGAGCCGGGGTGATAATCGAATCCAAAGAAGCGGGAGTTTGGAAAGGCCTCCGCCATCAGCCGCGTCGACACACCATGTCCGCAGCCGACGTCGGCGACCTTGGCGCCGCGTTGGAGTTTGTCGACAACGCCATCAAGCGCCGGCAGCCATTCCTGCACCAGATGGTGTTTGTAGCCGGTGCGGAAGAAGCGCGCCGTGCCGCAGAACAGGCACTCGCTGCGCCGGTTCCAGCCGACACCCTTGCCGGTTTGGAATGCGTCAGAGATCTTCGGTTCGTCGAGGAACGTCGCCGCCACCAGGTTGCCAACCGCACCCATGAAAAAAGGACTGTCCTCATCGGCCAGCGCCATAGCCTGCTCGGGTTGCATCGAGAATTTGCCCGAAGCGGCATCGTATTCGACATAGCCTGACGCGGCCTGCGCCGCGAGCCATTCGCGGACATAGCGCTCGCTGGTACCGGTGGCCTGCGCAAGTTCCGAAGATTTCATGGGGCCTTTCGCGGCGAGCGTCTTGTAGAGGCCGAGCTTGTCGCCGATCAGCATCAGCGATGCATTCATCGCAGTGCCGATGTCGCCTACCATTTTTCCCACAAAGGCGTTCAGTTTGTCGGGATTGACGTCCATGATGGCCTCCCTGAATACCGTTGGGCAGGCGGCCGCCCCGATCAGAGTGGCGACAGACCGCGCCCGTGAGCCCTCCACCTGCGTATGTCACCTGGCGGCAAAGGAGGTTCAACGTTTCAGCACAAACCGCGCCACCAGTTCGATATGCGGGGTGTGGCGGAACTGGTCGACCGGCGTCACGCCTTCGATCCTGTAGCCGCCATCGATCAGTATCCGCGCGTCGCGTGCAAACGTTGCGACATTGCATGACACCGCGATCACCACGGGAATTTTGCTCGCCGCGATTTGCCGGACCTGGGCCTGCGCGCCCTGCCGCGGCGGATCGAACACGACCGCGTCGTAGTCGCGCAGTTCCTGCGGCATCAGCGGACGCCGGAACAGGTCGCGGGTCTCGGCCTTGACCGGCTTCAGGCCGGACGTCGATGTCGCCGCCTTCTGCAGCGCCGTTACCGCAGCCGCATCATTGTCGAACGCCGAAATCCGCGCCTTTGCCGCCAGCCGTAGCGCGAACGGTCCGACCCCGCAGAACAGATCGGCGATGTGCTTTGCGCGCTTGCAATGCTCCGATACCAGCGCAGCCAGCCTTTGCTCGCCGGCGACGGTGGCCTGCAGGAACGAACCCGGCGGCAAGGTAACCCGCGCGGCGCCGATCACAATAGTTGGCGGCGTCCGCATCAGCACCAGTTCGCCGTGGCGCGTCAGTCGCGCCAGCCGATGTTGCTCGGCTACCTCGGACAACGTGGCGATCATGGCTGACGGCAGCGGCCCCGAGCCGCGCACGTCGACGTCGAGGCCGTTGTCGGTGGCCGTGATCTGGATGTCGAGCGGCTTTCCGACCGATATCAGCGGCTCGGCAACCGCCCATCCCGCATCGAGCGCGCCGCCCAGGCCGGGATCGAGAATGGGGCAGCGATCGACGGGAACGATGTCGTGCGAATTGGCCGCCGCAAAACCGACCTTCAGCACCTCGTGTGTGCCCATCCGGGCGTGCAGCGTAATCCGCCGGCGACCGAGGCCATGCGCGTCGATCAGCGGATCCACTTCACAGGCGAGCTTCGCCTGTGCCAGCGTCTCGACGACGACATTGCGCTTCCAGGCGCGGTAGCGCTCGTCTTCCCAATGCTGGATCGCGCAACCCCCGCAGATTCCGAAATGCGGGCAAAACGGCGTGATCCGTTCCGGGCTTGCGATCTCGACCTGCAGGAGGCGGCGGCGGTCGGGATGGTGGCCGGATACGGGTTCGACTTCGACGGTCTCGCCGCCCAACGTGTACGGCACATACACGGCCTGCCCGTCGGCAGCCGCGACGCCGTCGCCGAGATGACCGACGCGATCGATGACGAGGCGCTCAATCACGGCGCGCGCCGATGAAAAACTCGATATTGCCGTCGCCGCCCGTGATCGAGGACGGAAACACCTGGATGCCGGTGCATCCGAGCGAGGCCGCGAACGCCGCGATGTCGTCGCAGATTTCCTGGTGCACCATCGCATTGCGGATGATGCCGCGCCTCGAATATTTTCGCGGTGCCTCGAACTGCGGCTTTATCAATGCCAGCAACTGCATCGGCGCGGCCGCCAGAGACAGCGCCACCGGCAGCACGGCTTTCAGTGAAATGAAACTGACGTCGATGACGACGATGTCCGGCCGCATCGGCAGGCGCTTGCCCTCAAAACTGCGGATATCGGTTTCCTCCATGGAAACGATCTTGGGATGTTCGTGCAGCGATGGATGCAGCTGATCGCGCCCGACATCGATTGAAAACACCAGACTGGCGCCGTTGGCGAGCAGTACCTCGGTGAAGCCGCCGGTCGATGCGCCGACATCGAGACAGACGTGACCCTCGATGTCGATGGGATATTGCTCGAGCGCGCCCGCCAGTTTGACGCCGCCGCGCGAGACGAAGGGATGCGCGGACTGCGCCTGCAGCACGGCGTCGGCGACAATGGTCTCGGATGGCTTGAGGACCTGTTTGTCATTGGCCGTGACCAGGCCCGCCTCGATCGCGGCCTGCGCGCGCGCCCGGCTCTCGAACACGCCGCGCTCGACCAGCAGCACGTCCGCACGCTTGCGGGAAGGGGGCACGCTGTGGCTGCGCCTGGCCAAGTTCAACCCGATGCCTGAGCGTGCGGCGCGGCCAGCCGCTCGGCCGCCAAGCGCACGCAAGTCTCGAACGCGCCCAGATCATGCCAGATGTCGGCGGGCGCCTGCTGCGGCGTCACCAGCGGGCAGCCGTGCAGATCGAGCGCATGGATCATCATGAGATTGTCGGTCAGTCCGAAATCCTCGACGGTCAGTCCGGACGCATCGACCAGACCTCCATCGCGTGAATGCACGTCGGTGAAGCGACGCATCCGATCGGCATAGGACGTGGGATCGTTGGAATAGCCCAGGCAGAGCTTGCCGCGTCCGGCCATATAGCCGAGTTCGTAGACGGTGCCTGCGTCCGCGCCCGGCCCGCGAAACGGCGTGAGATTGGCAATGACGGCGTCGGCTTCGATCATCATGGCTTGGTTGCCGCGAAATATCCGCAAGGAGGCGTCGCTGGCTGCCGGGTCGATGGCATTGTCCAGCGGATACAGGCCGGTCAGACCATGTCGCGTACACAGTTCGACCTTGCGCCGCCCGATATCAACCGCATCGGGCAGGAAAACGTCGGGACCGGCCAGGTAAACTTTTGTCATTCCGGGATACGTCTGCCGAACTCGGGTTTACCCGAGTTCGGCAGCTGGACTGGCGTCAGGCCAGCTTGACCGTTTCGGCCTTGAAATCCTTGCCGAGGGTTTCGAACACCTTGGCAACGATGCCCTTGGCGTCGAGCCCGGCGCGGGCATACATCGCGTTCGGCGAGTCGTGGTCGAGGAACACGTCGGGCAGCACCATCGAGCGCATCCGCAGCCCGCCATCGAGCATGCCGTGTTCGGCCAGCGTCTGCATGACATGGGAGCCGAAGCCGCCGATTGCGCCTTCCTCGACGGTGAGCAGGATTTCGTGCTCGCGCGCCAGCTCGAGAACCATGTCGACGTCGAGCGGCTTCATGAAGCGGGCGTCGGCGATGGTGGTGGACAGACCGTGCGCAGCCAGTTCGTCCGCCGCCTTCTCGCATTCGGCAAGACGGGTGCCGAACGACAGCAATGCGATCTTGCTGCCCTCGCGAACGATGCGGCCCTTTCCGATCTCCAGCGGCACGCCGGCTTCGGGCATCTCGATGCCGCGGCCTTCGCCGCGCGGATAGCGAACCGCGCTCGGGCGATCGTTGATCGCGACCTGGGTCGCAACCATGTGCACCAGTTCGGCTTCATCCGACGCCGCCATGATGACGAAATTGGGCAGGCAGCCGAGATAGGCATTGTCGAACGAGCCGGCATGGGTCGCGCCGTCGGCGCCGACCAGGCCGGCGCGGTCGATCGCAAAGCGCACCGGCAGGCTCTGGATTGCCACGTCGTGGACGATCTGGTCATAGCCGCGCTGCAGGAAGGTCGAATAGATCGCGCAGAACGGCTTGAAGCCCTCGGTCGCCAGACCCGCCGCGAACGTCACCGCATGCTGCTCGGCGATGCCGACGTCGAAGGTGCGGTCGGGGAAGGCCTTGGCGAAGATGTCGATCCCGGTTCCCGACGGCATCGCCGCGGTGATGCCGACGATCTTCTCGTCCTTCTCGGCCTCCTTGACGAGGCTCTGGCCGAACACGTTCTGGTAGGCCGGTGCGTTCGGCTTGGCCTTGGCCTGGGCGCCGGTGGCGATGTCGAATTTCACCACCGCGTGATATTTGTCGGCGGAGGCTTCCGCCGGGCCGTAGCCCTTGCCCTTTTGGGTGACGACATGCACCAGGATCGGGCCGTCCTTCATGTCGCGGACGTTCTTCAGGACGGGCAGGAGATGGTCGAGATTGTGACCGTCGATCGGGCCGACATAATAGAAGCCGAGCTCCTCGAACAGCGTGCCGCCGCCGACCATGAAGCCGCGCGAATATTCTTCGACACGGTTGGCGCGGTCAGCCAGCACTTTCGGCAGGCGCTTGTTGATCTGTTTTGCGGCGTCGCGCAGCGAGCGGTAGGTCTTGCCGGAGTATAGCCGCGACAGATAGGCCGACATCGCGCCGACCGGTGGGGCAATCGACATGTCATTGTCGTTGAGAATGACGATCAGCCGCGAATTCATCGCGCCGGCGTTGTTCATGGCCTCGTAGGCCATGCCCGCGGACATCGCGCCGTCGCCGATCACGGCGATGACATTATTCTTGCCGCCGCTTAGGTCGCGCGCCACGGCCATGCCGAGGGCGGCCGAGATCGAGGTCGAGGAGTGGGCGGCGCCGAACGGATCGTAATCGCTTTCGGTCCGCTTGGTGAAACCGGACAGCCCGCCGCCGGTGCGCAGGGTACGGATCCGGTCGCGACGGCCGGTCAGGATCTTGTGCGGATACGCCTGGTGGCCGACGTCCCAGATCAGGCGGTCGCGCGGGGTGTCGAATATGTAGTGCAGGGCCGTCGTCAGTTCGACGACGCCGAGGCCCGCGCCGAAATGCCCGCCGGTCACGGAGACGGCATCGATGGTTTCCTGACGCAACTCGTCGGCGACTTGCCGAATTTGGTCCACCTTGAGCCGGCGCAGATCGTCCGGGGTGCGGATGGTATCGAGAAGCGGCGTTTTACTAAATACGGTCACGGCGATATTCCAATTTTGCATGTCGGACGATCCGCCCGACGTGAGATGGGTTGCGCGGTATCAGCGCAGCGAAAACCCAGACGCCCGATGCCACCTGAGCAGGCCGAAGCCTGATACATAAGCCTAGATGCGCGCCGGATCGGTCAGTGTGATATGCATCACTTTGGCGGTTTCACCCTTCTCGGTCATTTTTGTTAGCTATTTGAAGCGCTTACCACCATGGAGAAATTTCGGCAGGCCGCCTTCACCAGCCCATAGCCCTCTAAGCATTACACCAAAGCCGCAGCCAAAGCCAACCCGCAGGAATGGCCGCCCGCCACCGACGATGGCGGATTGAAGGCCGGTCTTAACCGCTGAGGCGGGCCGATGGTTCCATTTCGCCTAATTCGGCGGCATCCGGACGGGGGGCACTGGCTGTTTCGAGCCTTTTCCAGGCCCATTCGCGGGCTGCGTCGTCACCGGTCGCGATCACCAGCGCCGCCTCGGGACGAGCCATGCGTTCCCTCAACGGGATTGGCCCGCAGACGATCATGAAAAAATCGTAGGCGTGCGGCCGCTCGTTGGCCATCACGAACTGGAAATGGACCCGAAAGAACTTCCAGCGGAACAGGTTGTAGTGCTCGGGCTTGATGATTTCGCGGAACCGGACCGGCACGATGGTGGGATTGCGCCTGATGGCGCCGACGTCAATGCCGTGGCCGGTCACCGGGTCGAATGGAAAGAAGTTCATTACATCCTTGCGCGACTGGCAGTCGATCCAGTCGATCGAAGGCTCGATCGCCAGCAGGCGAAGGTGATCGCGGAAATCCTGCGACACCGCATGAAATCCGACGATCGGGAAATTGCCGCCGATCGTGAGCAGGACGATACGCGGGCCGTGGCGCCCGAGCGCCGGATCGAGCTGGAGCGCGCGGGCCAGGATCTCGGCCCCCAAAAACGATCCCGAACTGTGACCGACGACGACAATCTCTTCGGCCTCGCTCTCGCGCGCGACATTCGCGAGGTATTGGGCAAAGCGGTCGATGCGCTCGTCCCATTCCGGCCGCTGGCGGTGCGAGAATTCCCAGGTCCAGATCGTGTCTGACAGCAGATACAGCAGATAGGTCAGGTTTTCCGTGTATTTCAGCGCGGTGCCTAACCCGGCGACGAAGAGCGCCGCCGCGATGGCAACGCTGAACAGGTAGGGAATGCCGAGCGCTTCCAGGCCTTTTTCGAACGCGAACGCAATGCCCAGGGCGCACAGGGCTTCGATCATCAGCAGGAAATGCGGGTAGGTGATGAAGGTCGCGAACCGCCAATGCGCCTTCCAGAACCGCGCGATCGTGCCGCTGAAGACCAGACGCCAGTAGATCCACATGGCGTGGAAAACCGTCCCCCAGATCGGCGCGGCAAGGTCGCGCTGGATCAGGTCTTCCCATCGCAGGAAATCGTAGCTGGTGCGGGTCTGCCAGTCGCCCGCCTTGGTCTCGATGGTCCAGGAGGCGGTCTCGCCGTCGGGTGCCACCTGCGGCCGGGTGATGCTGGCGGTGAGCTGGTACAGCCGGCCGAACTTCCGCAATTCGGTCCTGAACATGCGGTAATACTGCGCAAGGCCGCGCGGATCGTACCCCTGTACATAGATGATATGGCGGTGCTGAACGCGCACGTAGTGCTGATCCCCAGGCTGACCCGCGGGACTATATCAGCCCGTGTAACGCGCCAAGAGCTATTTCAGCCTTCGTCGGGGTCGCCCGACGCCGGATTCGCCTAATATTCTCACCTGTTGCCCGGGAGCGACGTGCCGCAGCGTCCGGTTGGCCGTTATTATTGAACGTCCAGTGGCTCGGTACCGGTGACCTGGCCGTTGGCGTCGGTGGTGATCTTGTCGACCCGCGCTTCCGCCTGCCGCAGCAGTTCCTCGCAGCGCCGTTTCAGGGACTCGCCGCGCTCATAAATGGCGACGGATTCCTCCAGCGGCACCTTGCCGTCCTCAAGCCGCTTGACGATCGATTCGAGTTCCTCGATCGCCCGCTCGAAGCTCAGCTTCTTGACGTCCGTTTGGGTATTTTCAGCCATATTGCTTTCCAGATGCGCTGTTCGCGGACACCAGACTCAAGGAATGATGCGGGCGGATTGTGGCGGCAGGTCACGCGCCCATCAACGCGGTGACATGGGCTGCGACCGACTCTTTCAAGCCTTGCAGATCATAGCCGCCCTCGAGCACCGAGACAATTCGCCCCTCCGCGCTGGTATCGGCGACATCCATCAGTTTGCGCGTCACCCAGCCGAAGTCTTCCGATTTGAGATTGAGCGAGGCCAGCGGATCCCGATAATGCGCGTCGAAGCCGGCCGACACGATGATCAGTTCGGGACTGAATTTCCGCAGCTGCGGCAGGATCACGTTTTCAAACGCGGCGCGGAACTTGGCGCCGCCGTCCTCCGAGGCCAGCGGCGCGTTGACGATGTTGTCGTGCTCGCCGCGCTCGCCGCTGGCACCGGTGCCGGGAAACAGCGGCATCTGGTGCGTCGAGCAATACATCACGGTCGGGTCGGCCCAGAAAATATCCTGGGTGCCGTTGCCGTGATGGACGTCGAAATCGACCACCGCGGCGCGGGCGATACCGTATTTGCGCTGGGCATGACGCGCGGCGATCGCGGCATTGTCGAAAAAGCAGAAGCCCATCGGCTTGCTGATTTCGGCGTGATGGCCTGGAGGCCGCACCGCGACGAACGCATTGTTGTGGGCGCCCGACATGACCGCATCGGTGGCGGCAACCGCGCCGCCGACGCCGCGCATCACCGCCTCCCAAGTGCCCGGTGACATCGAGGTGTCGCCGTCGAGATAGATCAGGCCGCTGGATGGCGCGATATGCCGGAGTTCCCCGACATAATGCTCGTTGTGACAGAGCGTGACCGAATCCAGGCTGCCTTCCGGCGCTTCGCCGCGCACCAGTGTCCCGAAGCGATCTTCCGCGAGCACCTGGTTGACCGCGCGCATCCGGTCGGGACGTTCCGGATGTCCCGGAGGCGTTTCGTGGTCGAGAGAGGCCGGATGGCTAAGAAGAAGTGTCGTCATGCAATTCCCTGGCGCGCCGGGCGCGCTTTTCGAGAAGCGGCTAACTTAAGGGGTCGCCGGCCGCTCGGAAAGAGCCGGGCCGCGCATATGACCTTGCATTTAGTTGATCCGCGCAATGCGGCGGTCGGTCACGGGTGCGATCGGGCTGTTGGCCCGGAAATAGCCATACAAGGCATCGACGTCATAGACGCCTACTCGCTGGGCAGTCCCTTGCTTCAGGACGGTGAAGCCGTCGCCCCCGACCGCGAGATAATCGTTCACCGTCACGCGATAACTGGTCGTGGCATCGATCGGTTGTCCATTCAGCGACATGCGATCGGCCACCACGCGGTCGCCATACGGCTTGGCGCCGTCCCAAGCGTAGTTGAAGCCCTTCGAAACCTGCAGAATCCGCGGCCGCTTCGGATCGAGCCATTGCTGCTCCAGCATATCCTTGATCTGCATTCCCGTCAGCGTGAGCGTGACCAGTTGATTGCGGAACGGCTGGCTGGCGAAGACGTCGGCATAGCTCACCGTCCCGTCCTGCTTCTTCGCAATGTCGGTGCGGATCCCGCCCGGATTGCTGAATGCGATCACCGCGCCGCCATTGGCGCCCGCGCGGGTCGCGGCCAGCTGGGCGTCGGCAATGATGTCTCCGAGTGCGCTCTCGCCGGCTTCGTCGGGCACGCGCGACAGGCTTTCCGTGATCGACCCCGCCGGGCGGTTGGCGATCGGTGCGGCAAATTTGTCGTAGGATTGAAGCAGCGCGGTTTGTTCGGGATCGCTGGCATAGGCCGCAGTGCGGACGATGACGTTGTCGGCCCTGGCGCTGATGACGTCGCGGGTTGCGGGATCGAGCTTCAGATCGATCGCGGTGACGATCGTGCCGTATTTGTCGCCCGAGGTGACCAGCCGTCCGTCGATCTGGCAGACATAGGCCTGGTGGGTGTGGCCGCTGATCACGACGTCGACCGCGCGATCGAGTTTCTTGACGATATCGACGATCGGACCGGATATGCCAGGGCATTCATTATAATCGCCGGTCGGAAAGCCGCCTTCATGGATCAGCACAACGATGGCCTCGACGCCGCGCGCCTTCAGCTCCGGCACCAGCGCATTCACGGTATCGGCCTCGTCCTTGAATTCGAGACCCGCTACCCCCACAGGCGAGACGATGCCGGGCGTGCCCTTCAGGGTCAGGCCGATGAAGGCGACAGGAATGTCCTGAAATTCCCTGATCTCGTAGGGCGGAAAGATGGTCTTGCCGGTGCTCTTGTCGACGGTGCTGGCGGCAAGGTAATGGAATTTCGCGCCGAGGAACGGGTGCGGCCCCTGACATTTGTCGACCGGATGACAGCCGCCGTTCTGCATCCGCAGCAGTTCGTCCTTGCCCTCGTCGAATTCATGGTTGCCGACCGAGGCAATCTCGAGCCCCATCATCGACAGCGATTCGATGGTAGGCTCGTCGTGAAACATCGCCGAGAGAAACGGGCTGGCGCCGATCAAATCCCCGGCGGCGACGAAGATGCTGTTCCTGGCACCCTGGCGCAATTGATTGACCAGCGTCGCCATGTGCTCGGCGCCGCCGGCCGCGACCCTGATCTTTTTGCTTCTGTCGGCGGGATCGTCGATCCTGATGCCGCCCGCCGGCGGCCGCAGGTTGCCGTGGAAATCGTTGATCGCCAGAATCCTCAACTCGACCGGCGCGGTTTGGGCAAGGGCGCGCGGGGTCGGGTTGAGCCCCGTCGCCAGCACCGCGGCCACGAGTATCTGACAAAGCGAATGTCTCATGATGCGGCACTATCCGTCATGGCCGGGCTTCGTCCCGGCCATCCACGTTCTTCCTGCGCAACTGCTACAAGAATGTGAATGCCCGGCACAAGGCCGGGCATGACGGGTTTTGTCATAAAGCGGCATTAGCCTGGCGACGTCCGGACTTCACGCCTTCTTGCGTGAAAAGAACGCCTTGAACGCGGCCACCGCTTCCTTGGAGCGCATGCGTTCCCCGAACAAATGGCTCTCCTGATCGATCCTGCGGGTCAGGTCTTCGGGCGGCAGCTTCAGAAGCTTGCGCGAGATCGCGACCGCCTCCGCCGGCAACGCGCAAATCTCGCGCGCCACCTTGCGGGCCTCGGCTTCGGTGTGACCGGGTGCCACCACCGCATTGACGAAGCCGGCGACCTGCGCTTCATCGGCACTGACCGTACGCCCCATCACCAGCATCGCGAACGCACGCTGATGTCCCATGGTGCGCGGCATCAGCAGGCTGGAGGCGCCTTCCGGCACCAGGCCAAGATGGATGAACGGGGTCGAGAACGTCGCCGTGTTGCTGGCGAGAACATAGTCGCAATGGAACAGCATGGTGGTGCCGATACCGATCGCGATCCCATCGACCGCCGCGATGATCGGCTTGACGTTGTGGGCCAGCGAATAGAGGAACTTGATGGCGTTGGATGCGCGCGGCGTATCGGTGTTCGAGGTGCCGTCCTTCAGAAAGTCCTCGAGATCGTTACCGGCGGTGAACACGCCCGAGCCGCCTGTGATGATGATGCAGCGGACATCCGGGTTGTTCTGCGCGGTATCGATCGCCTCGCTCATGCCGCGATACATCTCCTGGGTGATCGCATTCTTCTTTTCGGGCCGTCGCAGCTTGATCATGCGCGCCGCGCCTTCGTCGGTGACTATCAGATGCCCGGTCATGGTGCAGTCCTTCGAGCGGCCAAGGTGCCGCTGGCGAGTCGTGATATCCTATCCTACATGATGTGCCCGGCGCCCTAAACCGGCGACACCGGTTTTCAACGGTGACTCAATGACGCGCGCGAGGATTATGCGATGCAGCTGACGGGGATACATCACCTGACGGCGATTTCCGCGAAACCGCGCGAGAATCTGGCGTTTTATACCGGCCTGCTCGGCATGCGGCTGGTCAAGAAGACCGTCAACCAGGACGACGTCAGCGCCTATCATCTGTTTTACGCCGACGGAAAGGCCAATCCCGGCTCCGACCTGACCTTCTTCGATTTTCCGGCAGCCCCCGAGCGGCGTGGAGCCAACAGCATTTCCCGCACCGGATTGCGCGTCGCCGGCGAGAAAAGCCTCGGTTATTGGCGCGACCGCCTCAAGCAGGCGGGCGGCCATACCGGCGACGTCACCGAAGTCGACGGCCGGCTGACGCTGCCGTTCGAGGACGGCGAGGGCCAGCGGCTGGTGCTGGTCGATGACGGCGGCGCTGGTTCGGCCTCGCCGTGGGAGAGAAGCGCGGTGCCGGCCGAGCACCAGATTCGCGGCCTCGGTCCGATCGTTTTGAACGTGCACGATCTGGCGCGCACCGAGCGGGTGCTGACGGACGTCATGAATATGCGCCGGGAGCGCGATTACGCCGCCCCGAACGCGCCGGGACGGATTCACGTGTTTGCGATGGGCGAGGGCGGCCCGGCCGCCGAGTTGCATGTGATCGAGCAGAAAGATTTGCACGAGGCGCGACAGGGCGCGGGCGGCGTGCACCACGTTGCGTTTCGCACCCCGGACGAAACGCAATATCATCAATGGACGGAGCGGCTGAACCAGCTCGGCATCCGCAACTCCGGCGAGATCGACCGGTTCTATTTTCGCAGCCTGTATTTCCGCGAGCCCAACGGCATCCTGTTCGAGATCGCCACCGACGGCCCCGGCTTTGCCACCGACGAGCCGATGGCCACGCTCGGCGAAAAGCTGGCGCTGCCGCCGTTCCTGGAGCCGCGGCGCGCGCAGATCGAGGCGGGACTGAAGCCGCTCGGGTAAATCACATTCTCAATCGTCATCGCCCGCAAAGGAGGCGTGAATAATCTCCGGCCTCATCCCCGCGTAACGGCTTCGCCGTTATCGCTGGAGGAGCGCGCTCTTGCGCGCGTCTCGAAGGGAGGCCGCGAGTCCCTTGGTTGCATCCATCCTTCGAAATGCTTGCTTCGCAAGCTCCTCAGGATGAGGGTTTGGCGTGCCCCGGACGCTGCGTAGCGCGAAGCGGTGCGCTGCTGATCCGGGGTCCATGATGGACCCGTACCCGTGGGTCCCGGCTCTGCGGCGCAGCGTGAAGAACGCTGCACCGCGTCCGGGACACGAGACACTTTGCTTCACGCCCTCTCAGGATGAGGCCTTGACAGGCTCGCAGTCGCCCCTCTTTCGATGTCTGGCGTTCCGTGAACAACGAGTTCCCGAAAGCTCCCGCCACCAACTGCCCCATACTCTCCATCGAACCGCCATGCTTCCGTCAAACCGCGATGAAGTGTGGGGCAGGATGTCGTCGACTTGGGGTAATTCCGCCGGTCGCCCTATGGGTGACATTGGATATGGAGCGTCCATGGATTCCATGCTGAAGTCGAAACAAACCGATGATCCGCACGATGTCCTTGTGGTCAGCTCGGATGTCGTTCCGGTCGCGCCCGCCAATGAGCAGCTATCCAGTGTGCTGCAGGATGCCGCGCGCCTTCTTGCGGATGCGCAGAAGCCCAAAGAAAAAGAATCCGGCACGGGATCCGACGTCCCTGCTAGCCCACCGGTCCCTGCTGACCCACCGGTTCCACCGGTCCCGCCGGTCGATATAACGTTTCGCCCGGCTGCCGTCGACGATATCCTGGGCCGGCGCTCGCTCGGCCAGCGGGTGATAAGGGCCTTCACGGCGTTGCTGTTGGCGGCCTGCATCGGGGTTGCCGCGCTCGCCTGGCAGTTTGGCGGCGGCCTGACCAAGAAGGTGATTGGGAAGTGGGTGCCGCAGCTGGTCCTGACTTCATCGGCGCTGCAGGAGAAGCTGGGACTCTCCGCGCCACCGGCACCGCCTGCCGATGCGCCGGCCGCGGTGGAGGCGGCGAATCCGCAAGCCGCGACTCCGGAAGCCGTAGCTGCGCAAACCGCAGATACGCAAGCCGCGGCCCCCGCACCGGAAAGCGCCGCGTCGGCCACCGCCGCGCCCCCTCCCGAAACCACGCCGTCGCCGCAGTCGATGGCGCGCGATCTTGCAAGCCTGGGGCAGGAGGTCGAGCAGCTCAAGGCCAGCATCGACCAGCTCAAGGCCGGCCAGCAACAGATGTCCCTCGATATTGCCAAGGCTTCCGGCAAGGCTTCCGAACAGAACCCGCGGCCGCGGATATCGCCGCCTGTGCGGCGACCGGCCGTCGCGCAAGCCCGCAAGCCGGTGCCGCCATATCCGCTGCCGCAAACCGCGGCGGCCCACGCGTTGCCGCAAGCCGCAGCATCTTATCCAGCCGCTGCACCTTATTACGCGCCGCGGCAACCTGAACCGCTACCGGCCACGACTCAACCGCAGCCCGACCCGGAATTGTCATCGGTGCCGCGTCCGCCGATGCCGGTGCAGTAGCAGCGGTTTCCGGTTCGGCCGCCTCATCCTGCGAGACGCGGCCGCGCCGCTCCTGGCGGCGGTTGGCGTGTTCGAGGGTTGCGCGACGATCAGGAAAGAGCTTGCCGGTGGGCCGCCCTTTCAGTCGTAGAACGCCGGGATCAGCTTCAGCCGGTCCGCCTGCGCCTTGTCATGATTTATGAAGAGCTTCGCGTTGTAGCTCTGCATGATATCGCGAACCCTCTGCATCGAGGCCAGCGACTGTGCCTTGTCCACGTTCAGTGCCGGAACGATGTTCTTCTCGAAGTTTTCCTGCAGGTGAACGACATCGCCCGACAGCACGATGTAGCCGCTGTTGGCAAGGTGTACCATGAGCGATTGGCTACCCGGCGTATGTCCGGGGGTTGAAATCAGAATGACGCTGCCGTCGCCTAAAACGTCGAGGTCGCCATCGATCAGCTTGAGATTTTTTGGCTGCCCCATCAGTTGGCGAGCCAGGATAACCAGCTGGTTCAGATTTGGATCGGTCAGAGGGCCGGAGTTGATCCAGTCATATTCGGCTCGCTGCAGCAGGACGGTCGCATCCGGAAAGAGTTTTACATTCCCGATGTGATCACCATGCGTATGAGAGATCGCAACGTAGTCGATGTCGCTTGTCTTCAGACCAATCTCCGCGAGTTGCGAAGTTATCGTCCTGTCGAGGTGATAGACGATTAACTTTGGCAGGGTCGACCATCCCTTTGGATCGCCCATGGTTGCTTCCGGCACCCCGGTATCCCACATCAGCGAACTGCCGCCGTGTCGAATGAGATAACAGGTCGACGAGAACTCGATGCTTTTCCCGATGTTTTCTCCGGGCGTCCAGACAGATTCATCATTTGCCAGGGAATGTCCGCAGTCGATGCGGTAGAGCCTGTCAGCAACGCCGGACTTTTCGGTAAGCGTCGCCGTGGCTGCGCCAGAGAGGGGCAGGCCGGCAAGCAGCACGCCAAGCGCCATTCCCAGTGCTGCTTTCGACAATGTTGATGGTCGCTTCATGAATGCCTCTCCGTGGCCAGAGTTTGCCCGACGAGTGCAGCGAAGTGGTTGGAGCCGCGAAATGCATCGCACTACTGCGGCTTTCATTTCGAAACGAGCGCCGCGAGCGGAATGATATCACGGGTTGGTGCAGTCGGTTCGGGGCTGCTGCTCACAATATTGAAACTGCGCCTGCGAGATGTTTGGAACGTCGGCTTCAAGCGTGAGGAGCGAATGATTGATCGCGGGGTACCCGGCCACCGGAGGGATCACGCTTGCGGGGCTGACGTGCTGCGCGCTCCTGATTTGTGGAACAGGATCAAAGTGATTTGCCCGACGGGCGTGCTTTCCGATTTCGTGTCCAGCCCCTTTTGAAAAATATTTCTGATTTTCAGAAGACCCAAATCAGTTGTATGTCTGTTGCCGTCCCGTCCCACTCAGAGGGGCGGCTCGCGACGTCACGGACGCGGGGCGGGATGCGGTGGACGCGGCGGCGCGCTTGACGGGCGTTGCTTGCAGCGGACGGCGAAGACGTGTGGTCCTGACACCCCGACGCTGGTGTCAAGTTGGCGGATTAATCCGCGTAACGACGGTGGCAAGAAAGCCGATCACCGGGGAGAGCACGGTATAAGCCGTAAACCATTGCGTGCGGGAATGTCGGGTGATTTCCGATGGCTCGCTGTGAATACTCGTGTGCATACTTACTACCAATAGCGCACACGAGGCTGCGGGTGCATCGGGCGCCCGGCATTCCCCACGCCCTCTGTTTTCAGGGCGGAACGTTCTGGCAAAACTCGCGCGAAACGCGCGGCGAGATCGCGAAGGTGTGTCTGAATCGGCATTACCAGTGGGGGAGTATGACGGCTCGCGCGGGAAGGGGCGACGAAGGAATCCAGCACTGTCATTCCGGGGCGATGCGAAGCATCGAACCCGGAATCTCGAGATTCCCCGATGTGCAATGGCACATCTGAG
Organism: Bradyrhizobium erythrophlei; assembly: GCF_900129425.1. Lineage (NCBI taxonomy): Bacteria > Pseudomonadati > Pseudomonadota > Alphaproteobacteria > Hyphomicrobiales > Nitrobacteraceae > Bradyrhizobium > Bradyrhizobium erythrophlei. The sequence continues at coordinate 1,973,571 of NZ_LT670817.1, forward strand.
GTCTGGTGCTGGCGCACCATCCCGGAATGACGGTTGGGGACTATGGATTGCTTCGCGGAGCCTGTCATCGGGTTGCGCATTCACGCGACCCGTTGGCCCAATGACGGTCGGCGCGCGTGAAAACTCCATCGTCGTCCCGGCCTTCGCTCTCGCGGAGACGACGACAGAGAGTCGACAATGCTACGCCAGCAACACCGCGTCGGCGCCGTTTACGGCTTCCGCGCTGTCCATCACCGTCCGCTCGAGCGCGCCCGCCTGCACCGTAACATTCTCGGCAAAAAATCGCGCCAGCGTGACGTAGCGCTGCGGTTCGCCTTCGCCGGCATCGCGCGCGGCGAGCGCCTCGCCGGCCAGCATGCAGCCGCCGAGTGTCGATCCGAACAGCCGCAGATAAGGCGTCGCGGCGGCCAGCGCGTCGTTCGGCGCCGAGGTGACGCGCTCCAGCAGCCACCGGCTGGCGCGCTCGAGCGAGCCGAGCGCGTCGCGCAGTTTCGGGCCGGTGGTGCCGAACGCCGGATCGTTCAAGCCCTCGACCTGGCTGACGATCGCCTTGAGTTCGTCGAGCAAGGCCCACACCGAGGCACCGCCATTGACCGCGAGCTTGCGCGTGACGAGGTCGATCGACTGGATGCCGTTGGTGCCCTCGTAGATCGCGGTGATGCGGGCATCGCGGTAGTGCTGCGCGGCGCCGGTCTCCTCGATAAATCCCATGCCGCCGTGGACCTGCACGCCGAGAGAAGTAACTTCGTTGCCGATGTCGGTGGAGAAGGCTTTCGCGATCGGCGTCAGCAACGCGCCGCGGGCCGCGGCATCGCTGCGGGCCCTGGCATCGGTGGCCCGCACGGACACGTCGAGCGCGACCGCGGTGGCGTAGCAGATCGTGCGGGCCGCCGCCGTCAGCGCGCGCATCTGCATCAGCATCCGCTTGACGTCGGGGTGCACGATGATGGGATCCGATGCGTCGCCCTGCTTGCCGATGGCGCGGCCCTGGCGCCGCTCCTGCGCGAACGCCAGCGCCTGCTGGTAGGCGCGGTCGGCGATGCCCACGCCTTCGAGTCCGACGCCGATCCGGGCCTGGTTCATCATCGTGAACATGCAGAGCATGCCGCGGTTTTCCTCGCCGATCAGGTAGCCGATCGCGCCGCCCTTGTCGCCCATCGTCATGGTACAGGTCGGCGAAGCATGCATGCCAAGCTTGTGCTCGACGCCGCTTGGGTAAATGTCGTTGCGTGCGCCGAGCGAGCCGTCGGCGTTGACCAGGAATTTCGGGATCAGAAACAGCGAAATGCCCTTGGTGCCCGCGGGCGCATCGGGCAATCGCGCCAGCACGAAATGCACGATGTTGTCGGTCATGTCGTGATCGCCATAGGTGATGAAGATTTTCGTTCCCTTGATGCGATAGGTGCCATCGCCCGCCGGCTCAGCCTTGGTGCGCAGAGCGCCGACGTCAGATCCGGCCTGCGGCTCGGTGAGCTGCATGGTGCCGGTCCACTCGCCGGACACCAGCTTTTCGAGATAGATTTTCTTGAGCTCATCGCTGCCATGCGCGTCGAGCGCCTCGATCGCACTCAGCGTCAACAGCGGGCAGAGGCCGAACGCGATGTTCGACGCGCTCCAGATCTCGGTGCAGGCGGCATTGATCGCGAGCGGAAGGCCCTGGCCGCCAAACCCTTCCGGACCCGACACCGCGTTCCACCCGGCCGCCGTCCAGCGCTTGTAGGCATCGGGCCAGCCCGGGGCGGTGGTCACCTTGTCAGCCTCGAGCTTGATGCCGTTTTCGTCGCCGACGCGATTGAGCGGCGCCAGCACGTCGGAGGCAAAGCGTCCGGCTTCCTCCAGCACGGCCGCGGTGATGTCGGCGTCGAAATCGCCGTAATGGCCGGCCTTCACGGCAGCCCGCAGGCCGGCGCCATGGTTGAGGGCGAGCAGCATGTCGTTGATCGGCGCGCGATAGGTCATGGCGGTACCTCGCTCGGGGATTGGCGCTTAAGGCTGCCGTCTTCCCACGAAACCACGGTTCTCTCAACTCTCAGATGGCTGAATCGGGCCGAACGGGAAGGGGGAGACAGCGCATTTTCAGGCGCAGGAGGGACCGGATGGCGTGGAGAAGTGCCTCATTTCGAAGCGATAAAACCCCGGCTTCGATTCGGAGCGAATTCCGCTTCCGGCCTGTTGAAATGGCTCAACTCCCTCTATAGACCGGCGTTGCCAGAGGGAATTCGCGGGCAGGCTGGTCCGCCGCTTTCCGGACAGGTTATTGGGGCGTCGCCAAGTGGTAAGGCAGTGGATTTTGATTCCACCATACGGAGGTTCGAATCCTCCCGCCCCAGCCAGGCAGTCTAGTCTCTGTCGTGAAAGTGATTAGCGTTTAAGAACGTGTGACTTTTCCGCAGGTTAGTGCGCCCAAGCGCAGTCTCTGCGGCTGATTTCAGCGCTTCCCGGGGGTAGGCTCGGCATTTTGTCCCGTGAATCTCAGCTGGCCGATTTTCAATATCCGAATTTTGACCCGTTCAATTGTCGAGACCGGTTTGCATTGCGCAGAGACCGGTTTCGAAGTGCAGATTACAGGCAGTTGACGGGTTATCGAGTTGGAACGCGGCGCTTCAAGTTGCGAGAGAATGGCTGACCTTGCCGTTTGCGCGCAAGCGATTGCGCAAAACCATTGGCCGATGCCGGTTAGCGCTTCCGACTTACCTTGAGCAGGTGTTGTTGTCGGCACCAGGAGTGCACGGACGATTTCGCAAGTTCGGTAACTGTGAGGTTGGCAGGTGCGGTTGCTTCGATGATGGACTGGACAATAGATGGTGCGACGAAGGCGAGAGGTGCAAGCAGGCGAATATGACGTTCGACTTTTCTCTCTTTCTTGGCGATATCGTCGAATGATTTCAACTTCCCCGAGGTGATGTCGTCGATCCAGCGCCTCGCCCTAGCAATTGCGCCCAGGAGCAAATCGCGCGCGTCCGGGGTCAATGTGGCGCTGTTAGTTGAAGGCGCGTGAACGATGCCTTTAACCGCGACGAACGCGGGGGCAGTCCAAGGTATCGTAATCGTGTTTGAGTTTGCTGATGGAGCTTCCTTACTCTTCTGCTTTTCGGAGCTTGTATTCGTTAACGTGGTTTCAGTCTCGAGGAGCTCAATCTCGACGGCCTCTGGCTTCACAATGATTTGGTGGATCCGCGCAACAACAGCACTCTGATCCGAGGGGATGTTTTCCGGACTGCGGCTCGCCAAACTCTGCCGAACTACTCCCAAAACGATATCTTCGATCTCGGCTGCGGGAACACGCCTGACCGTGCCGGCCTGACGCCTGCGTCCCTGGATCACGGCATGCGAGACGTAATAGCGGTATCGTATGCCGCGTTTGTTGGAGTGGCTCGGCGTCATCCGATTGCCCACGTCATCAAAAATCCGTCCCATCAGCAGCGCCGGCGAACCCTTCAGACGCATTGCACGATCGACCGCGTTCTTCTTCAGTTTGGCTTGGACCCTATCGAAGAGCGGCCGGTCCAGGATAGCCTCGTGCTCCCCGGCATGGATCTCGCCACGATAATCGATCTGGCCAATGTAAAACCGGTTACGGAGCAGGTGTGCGAGGGCACCGACCCCGAACGAAATCCCGCCCTTGCTTTCTCCATTAGATAGTGGCCTGACTTTCGTCCGAATTCCCTTGCGCTCCAGAATTTCAGCAAGGGCCGCGACAGAATCGACCTCAAGGTAGAGGGCAAAAATCGTACGGACGATTTTAGCCTCAACAGGGGCTACAACCAGCTTCTTGCCCTCGGTGGCATAGCCGAGCGGAACAGGCCCTCCGACCCACAGGCCCTTCCGCTTGGACGCCGCAATCTTGTCTCGAACCCGTTCGCCAATTACCTCTCGCTCGAATTGGGCAAATGACAGCAGCACATTGAGGGTCAGGCGGCCCATGCTGCTTGTAGTATTAAACGACTGGGTGATCGAGACAAAGGAGACACCGTGCTGATCGAATAGCTCGACCAGCTTGGCGAAGTCGGCAAGCGAGCGGGTCAATCGATCGACCTTATAGACCAGGATGATATCGATCTTGCCGTCGCTGACTTCGTTGAGTAACCGCTGCAGCGATGGACGGTTCAGGGATGCGCCGGAGAGCCCGCCATCGTCAAAATGGTCAGGGATGAGTCTCCAGCCTTCATGGGCCTGGCTCTTTATATAGGCCTCACAGGCTTCCCGCTGCGCATCCAGCGAGTTGAACTCGAGGTCAAGGTTATGTTCGGTTGATTTCCGGGTGTAGATCGCGCAGCGCTGCCGTTTCGGTGATTGGGGTGTCATTGCGTGCGCACTTTGCTGCGCCGAGAGGGGCTGTGCACAGCTGCCCCCGGCTTGTCCGCTTTGCCGCCATTCAGCCGCATGCCAAAGAATTTTGGGCCATTCCAATTGGTGCCGGTTATCAGGCGTGCGACGACCGACAGGCTGGCATATGTCTCCTCCCGCCAGACGAATCCGTCCGATGCCACAACAACCGAATGTCGCTCGCCCTGATATTCTCGAACCAGAACCGTGCCCGGCTTTAAACGTCGATGGGCTGTTTCGATCGCGGGTTTGCCCCGTTCGAAGTCGTCTAAAAGTCGCAGCGACGCCCGGCTGAGCCCGCCGAGCGCCTTCTCCTGAATGTGGTAGGCAATCATGCGTCCCAACATGTCCTTCCCGAGTGCGACGGGCGGTTGCGATTTGAATGTTTGCCGCCAAAGCGCCCTGACCTCATCGATCGGCAGAGATCGGATCTGTTCGATCTCTGCCTCAAGCTCCTCCCGGGACATGTGCCGGTCATCCCTTCCGCGATGGCCTGCTGCCGGTGAGACGGTAGGTTCGTTCACCGCCCGATTTATCCGACACGAGATTCAAACCCAGCTTCTTACGCACGGTGCTAGCAAAGAAACCGCGTACCGAGTGTTGCTGCCAGCCAGTAAACTTCATGATTGTGTGAATTGTCGCACCACCGGGCTTGCGCAGCATCTCCAGCACAGCGGACTGCTTGGATGATCCGGCTTCAATCGCCTTCGACGGCGTCGGGCTGAAGGAGCCGGATTTTGGCTTCAGTGCCGGAGATAACCTCGACTTGACCTTCGACGATGCCCGGTCCGTGGTCGGGCGCTTTGCTGGATGCCCTAGTCTGCGTGGTGTCTTTGCGAAACTGGACTTATGTTTACTGGCGGCCATCTGGCCCTCCCTTGCTTGAGTAGCAGCACCACGTGCTGCCACTGGCACAGCCCCGCAGTAGGTTGGCGGGGCTTGGGAGAGGCGCGCTTTTCAAACCTGAGGTTTAATTGAAAGGTGGCATCATACGGACAGCGGTTCGCAGCATTTCAGATAAAAACGTTCGTTATTGATCGTACTTATCACCGATGTGCAGGCCTCCACGGCCTGCTGCGATTCTTATGGCTTCGCTGCGGCGCTAGGACCCCCCCCCCCCGAGAGCACTCGATGCTTTTCCCTGTTGCAGTGCGGTCCATGACTGTTTTCCCTTTGTTGGGCACAGTGACGCTCCGCGTGGGCGAGAAGTCGAGCAGTTACGCAGTAATCTTATGGCTCTTATCGGACCAATTGGATCACGAAGTTCTCGGATGGGGGAATCTGGACAGGTATTGCCGCTTCCGACTAATACACTATGGGGCGCAGAGCTGCCGTCGCGCGCTGATGCACGCCACCGTGTGGTGTCGAATTTAACGTCGGCGCCACCGGACTGTAGATGCATTGACGCGGGCGATAAGCGGCTCGCGCTTTCGCGGCGGCGGGATGACCGGGTCGGATTCCATGAAATCGAGATATTGAGTCAATGCGTCGACCTGGTCATCGAACTCGCCGGGGAAGCCAACAAGTTCCTCGATGAATCCCTCGCGCCAGATCGCGAACTCGGGCAGGTGAATATGCTTGTTCCGAATCTTTGGGAGGTGATCATTGAAACGGACAGCTTTGGAATCGCGGCGCGGGGTGATGAGCCGGATCTCGAAATTCGCCTTTCGCCGAACCATAGAATAAAGAGCCGGTCCGTTGGCCGTGTTTTCGATGAGCGCAACACTCGGGTTGTATTTCCGAACAAACCACCAAAAGGCCCTGCGAAGGTCTTCAGCGTCGCATTGCTCGCAGAATTGATCGATGAGATAATGTTGTTTGCCCTGGCGTTTCCAGGCCTGGATCACGCTGCGACTGGCGTTGGGCCCTCCGCCATGTCCGGGATCGACGCTGAGAACGACGGGACCGATCGGCAGTTGATGCGGCGCAAAATTCTGGAAATGCTCAGGCCGCGCTCTCAGCGCGGCCTGTGAGCCGAGGCCCTGCTGGTAAAACAGCTCAAAGGGTGGGGCAACTTGAGTGCGCCGAAGCCGCTCGATTTCGGCAGGAGGATAGGCCTCGGGCCGCAAGACGTCTCCTTTCTTACGGGTCCATTCCTCGTGACCAAGTTCGTAAGTTCGCGTCTTGACTGCGATGAAAGGCAGGCGGAGATACTTCCAGCCTTTTTCCTGAAGCAAATAGGAAGACAAATCCTTGTCGCTCACGCGATGCGCTACCACAAGAATGCGACCATTGACCCTGTCGTTCAAACGCGAGATCACAGTATTGAAGTTGGCCCAAACGAGGTCGAGCTTCCGCTCGTTGTTCCAGTCACCGATCTCGTGCGGATCGTCGTACAGAATGAAATCGGCCGGCCGACCGGTGATCGCGCCGGTCGCGGAGACGGCAAAAATGCCCCCGCCGTCTCGTGTCTCAAAGTCGTTTGCGCGAGAATGCCCGTCCTTGATTCGCGTCGTGAATGCCTGCTGATACCAAGGCGACTGCATCATATTGCGAATTTTGCCGCATAGGGCTTCCGCGAACGTGTCATTATAGGCAGTGAGGATGATTCTCAACCGCGGATTCTTGCCAAGGAGAAATGCGGCCAGGCATATCGTCCCCACGAAGCTTTTGAGGTGCTGGGGCGGCAAATTAATCAGGAGCCGATTGATTTCGCCGTCAATCAGTCGAGAGATCACGTAACACAAATGGTCGACGTAGGGTTGGTCTCCTAGTCTCTCCCCATGAACCATCCTGAAGGCATGGCGCACAAATGCCCCGAAGTCAGAGCGAATGAGATTGGCCTCAACAGACCGGGGCGCGGTTGCCATCGCTACTTCCTTTTCCCTGATGGGCGGGGCTTCTCAGACTTGCTCCCCGCAGCATCAGAATTCGAGCGATTCTCCTTTTTCCGCTGCTGGACGAGATAGTTCTCGAGAAGGTCGAGGTCTTCCACGTCAACGCTTTCCGCTGCCTGCTCTTCGACTCCCACGCCAAAGGAGCGCATGCAGGCCAAGAGTGCGTTGACCGCCCTGATGTCCTTCTTGATCGCGGCCGCGGTCAGCGTTTTGATGAATGCCCTCTGCTTGGTGATTTTGCGCTCCTTGCCGTTCTCGGTGAGCGCGAGTTTCTCTTGCAATTCGGCTGCGAGATCGGCCTTGAAGCTGCTCACGCCCTTTGGCCGGCCTTGCGGATTGCCACTACGGCCTTTTTTGAACTGACCGTGCTTAGGAGGGCGGCCATAGCCGCCCTCATCGTGCTCGGAATCACGAGCCATCGTTCGCCTCCGACGGCGCGGCCAACAGCCGTTGAGCAACGTCATTGAAGCGTTCACCAGTCTCGGCCATGACGGCGTCGCGACCGGTCGCGTTCTGCCAGCGGTGGATCGTGACATCGACGTACAACGGGTCCAACTCGACGCCGCAGCAGACACGGCCCGTTTCCTGCGCCGCCATCAGGGTCGACCCGGAACCCAAAAAAGTGTCGAGAACGACATCGCCGCGCTTGGTGACGTCGCGCAAGACATCGGAAATCATGGTGACCGGCTTGACGGTGGGATGGGAGCCCAAAAGTTTGTCGCGTTCCTTTCCGAAGGACGACATCCCGGGGTAGGACCAGACGTTCGTCCGATTCCGTCCGTGTCGGCCAAGCTCGACATTGTCTAAAGGATGTTCGGCGCCCGCCCTGAATACGCATACGAGCTCATGAGCATTGCGGTAAATTCCGCCCATCCCGCCGTTGGTCTTGGTCCAGACGCAGATAGTATAAAGCGGCATGTCGCAGGCACGGCCAGCGACCGTCATTTCCATGACGTGGCGCCAGTCGATACAGGAATATATCAACGCCGCCGGGGTGCAGTTTCGCTTCAGAACGAGCAACGAGTCTCGCAGCAGGGCAAAATATTCGTCGGTCGATAATTCGCCGGCGCCCTGGATGAACTCACGGTGCCGGTGGCGGCCCTTGCCGGTAATGAATCCGTCGACCTTGATATTGTATGGTGCATCCACAAAGCAGACGTTCGCGGCGCGGCCGTTGAGCACGCGGCTGACGAAGGCGAGATCGGTGGCGTTGCCGCAGCCGACGCGATGATCTCCAAGGCTCCAAATTATGCCGGGTGTCGAAACTGCGCTGACGCCAACAGGCGGAATGTCTGAGCCGTTTTCTTCAACGTTAGCTTGGGGCGCGTCAAGGTTGAGATAGTGATCGATTTCCGGTGCGTCAAAACCGGTCAATTCCAAGTCAAAATCTACATCAACTAATTGCTCAAGGACGCCGCGCAAATTCTGCTCGTCCCACCGTGCGTCGAGCGCGGTCCGATTCAGTGTAAGCCGCAGTGCCTTCAATTCGGCTGGAGATTTGTCCGCGACCACTATGACATCAACGTGGGTGGCGCCGTCGGCTTTAAGCGCGAGCCAGACAAGTTCGTTGTCTATGATTTCGCCGCCGGGTGCTACCAGCAACGGCCTCACCTGACCGAAGGCTCCGAGCGACTTTCTCACCTTTTTCATTTGCGAGTTCGGATGAAGCCGCACCGGCTGCATCGCTGACCTCAAGGTGTCGATAGCAACACGTTGAACCGGCATTGAATTGCTCAACAACAGTATGTCCTCCATCCCGACCGGGCGAGTCCGACGGGAACTAAAACCTGAGCCAAAGATAGTATGAAAAAGAGAATACTTACAGGTTGACAGGGAAATTTAGGCCCCTATGATATAGCAGTGGTTAATGAAACGCGAGGGCTTTTAGTTCCCGAAAGGTAGGGGTTTTCGCATGCGTACGACAGAACGGTCATCCGATCACCCAGAAGCTCAAAGAATAGAATCGCTTCGCAAGGCGGCGCTCGGTCTAATTCGCGCAGGAGGGACTCTAGTTCGGACTGGAAAAATGGCTGGGCGTTATCAGGTTGAACATCGCGGGTTCACCATCTGTCACTATACGCCCTTCAACCGCCCCGTAGCTCCACGACTGCGAACCGAACGGCAACGGGCGTTGGCTGAAATTTGGCCAAAACCTCGATTTCGATACGGTCTAAAGATTTTACAAGACGCCGGCGAGTGCCTTAGTGTTGCTTGGGACAATGAAGACCAACTTTTCGTTCTTTGGTTCAGGCAGGATTGTCAGAAACCGTGGGACGTCCGTTTTCTCCGGTATGCAGACGAGTACCTTTGTTAGATGTGATAGCTATTTGCGAGAGTACGATGTTTTGCGGGAGTGGTTGAAGGCGTTTGCGGCGGATCCGCAGCAAGCGTTCCCCGGCCACGGTCAGCTGAGGCCGGAGCAGCACAAGATCGCGCAGCTCAAGCGCGAGCTCGCCAGGCTGAAGGCCGAGCGGGATATCCTAAAAAAAGCCGCGGTCTACTTTGCAAAGGAATCGACATGAAGGGTTTCATTGCGAAGCACCCGGGGATCTGGCCGACGCAATGGTTGTGCGAGACGCTCGGTGTCTCGCAAGGGGGACTTTACGCGTGGCTGAAGCGGCCACGCAGTTTGCGCACCCGCAGCGATGAGGAGCTGGGAGCAAAGGTTCATGCCAGCTTCCTGGCGAGCGACCGGACTTACGGCGCCAAGCGCGTGTGGCACGACCTGCTTGCGGAAGGGGCGTCATGCGGGCTGCAGGCTCTCAGAGCGCGTCCGCGACGGCGGCGCCTGCCGCCCGATCTGGGTGAGCGGCAGGCCGACCGCCGTCGCTGCCAATGTGCTCGTCCGCTCCTTCGAAGCAGCCGCTACCAACCGCAAATGGATTGCCGACTTCACCTACGTCTGGACCGCCGAGGGCTAGCTCTTTGTGGCGGCTGTCGTCGATCAGTTCTCGCGGCGCGTGGTCGGCTGGTCGATGAGTACAACGATGACGGCGCAGCTCGTCACCGACGCCCTGGTGATGGCGATCTGGCGACGGGGCAAACCCGAGGCGCTACTGCATCATTCCGATCGCGGCAGCCAATACACCAGCGAACAGTTCCAGCGGCTGATGGCAGATCACAGCGTCGTCTGCTCGATGAGCCGGTCCGGCAACGTCTGGGACAATGCGGCGATGGAAAGCTTTTTCTCGTCGCTGAAGACGGAGCGGACAGCGCGCAAAGTGTACCGAACTCGAGAACAAGCCAAGGTCAACATGTTCGACAACATCGAGCGCTTTTACAATCCGAAACGCAGGCACTCGAAAATTTTACCCCGACTACACCTTAACGGCCGATTCTCTGGAAGGCGCCCATGGCTCGTCCGAAAAAATCACTATTGCGGCAGCTCGGTCGCGAAGCGCTCGAAGAACAGGGCTACGAAACCGCAGTGAAAAGAGGCCAAGGGTTACTCCCTGGCGCTCGCCTGATTGCCAGAAAGGATGGAGAGGATTTCGTCGTAGCAGTTCGAACGTCTCACGAGCGAGTCTTGAGCTTCACCATGCAGACCAACTCTCAATGGAGAACGTTGGAGAATGTGGATCTGGTGCTGGCAGTGGTCCCAGCCGCGAAAAATTCGGAAATCGTTGAAGTCTTGGCCTTTGACTCCACAGCGTTGAAGGCCCGCTTCGATATCGCCTCGAAGGGTCTCGAACGAGTTGACCGCTCGTCAAGCTTTGAAATGCCAATTTTCATTCCCATTGACAAAGAGTCGCGCAAAAACGTCGGCCACAGCGTCTCGAATCTCAAGGAGATAGCGTTGTGGTCGGTTAATGTTAGTGCAGCCGCGATGAAAGTTAAAGCATCAGACGATAGGGCAGGGACATTCATCGATCGCGTGAAGCGAGAATTTGCGGAACGAAACGAAGTTGACGTGAGCAAAGTCGTCGTCGAGTTCCGAATCTTAACGTGAGCGAGGAATTGTTGCGTGTGACATATGAGTCACGCCATGAAATATTTTCAAAGATTCGATTTGAAAATCTGCCGGGCTAGGTTGACCGCGGCTTGCGCCGGTTGAAGGAAGGCCGCACGGACGGTTGAGACTGCCCGCGGACCTTCTACGAGTTTCCACAAGCCGGTGGAGGTCACAATAGATGACTCTTAATCATCGGGTCCCAGGTTCGAGCCCTGGTGCGCCCACCATCCAGTCTCCGCAAACCGCACGATTCCGATACGACGCTAAATGGGGCGTTTCTGCGGGGATTTCCGGCCACTCAATTCCCGGATCTTGGTCTCTGTGGGCGTTCGCGCATTTTAGTGGCGGTTTTTGGCGCCCTGTCTCCGCATCCAAAAATTCCGTTCCCGGCGGCCGGGGTTGAGCGCGAAGTTCGACCGCGCTTGCGTCCTTAACCCCGACTTTTGGGCCACCGTCATTCGGGATCTTGGGCCGGCGCTGCAGCTATTCTGGATTGAGTCCGAGCGCCTCAAACTGCCGGCTCCATTCGGTCGGCGGATCTCGGAGCCGCTCGATGCCGATGCCGCGGGGCAGGCGACCTTCTACGGCTGCTTTGACAAGATTGGGGGCGAGGAAGGCGAGCGAGATGGTCATATTGACCTGCCGAACGCTGCACTTCTCTCGGGCACAAAGCTGTGCGACCGAGGTTACTCGACCCGAGACCACATCATCGAGCCACCGACGACCTTGGGCAATGGCGCTAACCAGGTGGGCGCGGCGCTCGAACTGTTCCGGTCGGACGTCGCTTCGAGATGCATTGTGCGGAAGCAGGATCTGGCGGGATCTTTTGGAGGGTGGCTTCTGCCAGGGGATCGTGAGCGACTGATCATCTGGGCGATCGGATGCTTCGTCTGCGTTGTCTGATTTGAGTCGAACGATCAGCCTGTCCTTGTGCACAACAATCCCGGCGACCAGCTGTGCGAGGTCGCCGCGGTCCCCTAAGGGCATAACGCTGGTCGTCGCCCCTTCTTGTTCGGCGGCGAGATGCTCCTTCAGGAATTTGACGACGATGTCTTCAATGTCAGGGGCAGGAACGCGCGAGATCGATCCGGCTGACGCGGTCTTCGCTTCACCATGCAAGACAGGCGTCGACACGTAGTAGCGATAGCGGATGCCGGCCTTGGTGGCGTGGGTTGGAATCATGCGATGGCCGGCATCGTCAAACAGCAATCCTGTCAGCAAGTGGTCGGACTTGTTGCGCACAATGGTGCGGTGGGACCACTGGGCGAGGGATTTCTGCCGGACCGCCTCAAACAGCGCGCGATCCATGATTGGAGGCTGCTCACCCGGCAGGATCTCATTCTTGTATTTGACCTCGCCGATATAGAAGTGATTGCTCAGCACGTAGTAAAGCGCGCCGCGCCCGAACGGGATCCCGCCGCGCGTCGTACCCGTGGAGAGCAGCCTGGTTTTGGTCCGGATGTTGCGCTCTTTGAGGTCCCGTAACAGTTCGTTGACGCTGCCAAGTTCGAGGTATCGCCGGAAGATCGATCTGACCAGTTCAGCCTCTTCTTCGACGATGGCGATCTTGCCGTCCTTCATCTCATAGCCTAAGGGCAGAGTGCCTCCGACCCAGATGCCCTTGCGCTTGGAGGCTGCAATCTTGTCGCGGATCCGCTCCGAGGTGACCTCGCGCTCGAACTGGGCAAAGGACAGGAGCACGTTCAGGGTCAGCCGGCCCATCGAGGTCGTGGTGTTGAACTGCTGGGTCACCGAAACGAATGAGACGCCATGGGCATCGAACAGCTCAACCAGCTTGGCGAAGTCCGCCAGCGACCTCGTCAGGCGGTCGACTTTATAAACGACGATGACGTCAATCCTGCGGGCGCGAATGTCCTCCAGCAATCGCTGGAGGTCGGGGCGGTCGGTGGACCCGCCGGAGTATCCCCCATCGTCATAGCGGGACCGGATCAGGGTCCAGCCGGCATGGGCTTGGCTCTTGATATAGGCGGAGGCGGCATCATATTGCGCGTCCAGCGAGTTGAATTCCTGGTCGAGCCCGTGATCGGTAGAGACCCTCGTATAGATCGCGCAGCGGACCGGCTTGACGGAGGGAGCCTTCATGGCCGGACCTCCATGGCCGACCGATCCTCTTTATCTCTCAGTCCAAAGAAGCGCGGACCATTCCACCTGGTGCCGGTGATGGCGAAGGCGACCTTGGAGAGGCTGTCATAGGTCTGGCCGTTCCAGGCAAAGCCGTCGGCCATCACCATCACCCGCTGCGACCGTCTATCCCATTCCCGGACCAGAACCGTGCCGGGGGTAAGCTCAGTCCGCTTCTGGTCGAAGCTGGCCAGTCGGGCGGACATGGCTGGTCCTGCTTCCTTCGCAACGGTTCGATCCAGCACCTGCTTGGTCTCGTGATCGAGGTCGCCAAAACGATCGGCCTGGAGCCGATAGGCGATGACCGCAAACAACAGATGCCGGGTCAGATGAGCAGGGGCCGGTCTCTGGAAGACACTCTGCCAGCGTGCGCGTAATCCCCTGAGATCAAGACCGCGCAAATGCGCGATCTCGTCCCCAACAGACGTTTTGGTCGTGCGACCATTGCGACGTTTCTGCTGCATCGTATCAGGCCGCCTGCTTAGCCCGGTTCATGGCTGCAGGCGAAGCTTTGCCATCCCTGATGCGGTACACCCGACCCTTATCGGTCTGCTCTGAAACAAGGTTGAGCCCGAGCTTCTTGCGGATGACACCGGCAAGAAAGCCGCGCACTGAATGCTGCTGCCATTCGGTTGCGGCCATCATCGCAGCGATTGTTGCGCCTGCCGGGGCACGCAGCATGGCAACGATATGGGCGTGCTTGGTGCCGGGCCGCGTTGCCGACTTGGGTGATGCGGGCGGCTTGCGCGACGTGGGCTTGGCGGGCTTTCGGGCGGTTGGGCGGGTCGCAGCCTTCGGCTTGGATTTGGGCTTGGTCATGGGATCCTCTGAAGTTGATGCGACGCAATCCGCCGCACCTCCTCAGCCCCGCCCGGGTAAAACACCCGGCAGGGCCAGACCCCGAAGCCGGCCTCAGCCGCCCCAAGTCACCACAGCAACGCTCCGATCAGACAAGAAAGCCAGTCAGTTCTGAGCAAGATAGTTGCTCGTGGACCGCGCCGGGGGCGGGATCGTTAATTTCTGACGCACTGGATGCTCGTTAGGTTCATAACCTGAAGGTCACAGGTTCAAATCCTGTCCCCGCAACCAAGGGCACAAAAAATTCGCCTCTAAGCCGGCCCGTTCCGGGTAAGTTCCCACCCATGCGAGTCACCTTCGATAGCAATACATGGGAGAAAATTTTCGACCTGATCGATTGCGATTGGGCGCCTGTTCGGTCGGCGATTTCAGGTGGTCGAATAGCCGGCTTTATCTGCGAGGCCGCCTTCCGAATTGAAGCGATCCGCAAGCGCGAACGTAGTGCTTATTTCGCGGAACCCGCGATGGACGTGCGCTTTCCGTTTTCCACCGTCATGATCGACGGCAAACCCCATCTTCTGCTCGTGTCGTCCGGTCCGAACGATGAAAGTCATCCGGGCTTGCCCGAGATCCAATCTAACAGACTGAAAAACGCGCTTGCGGCAGGCGTCAGGCTTATGCGTGGTGCGGCCTGGATGGGCTTGCCGTCCCCATCAGAAATCCGCGATCCCGCACTCTTCGCACAAACCGACGACCCTGGCCGCGAACAACGTCAAATCGACGCGTCGGCCCGTATTGAAGCCCGTGGCGTCGGTAAGGCGGCGTTCGACGCTGCTGGCGGTTGGAACGCACAATCTGGCGGACCTCATAATGAAAAGGCATTTGCCAAAGCATGTGCTGAGTGGGCTGATGGAGAATTGGTCGCGAGCCACATCGCTTACCGACACGATATTCTGTGCACCAATGATCGGGCCCGCGCTGCGGGTGTTTCAATTTTCGACTCGGAAAACAGGAAGTGGCTCGCGGCGGAATTCGGGGTTCGATTTGCAACCTTGGAGGAGCTTCTCGCGCTGCTAACCGGATAACCGCACAGGGCTGAGAGGTCTGTTTTGCACCGAGATAAGCCCTTCTTGAGCAGATGCAGTTCTCCGAGTCTCCGGGGTGCTGGGGATCCCGATCGAGTGTCCCAAAGAGTCGGGGATCCCAACTGGAGCTTCCTTGATAAAGGTCTCCATTAGTTCCAGAGTACCGCAGGCAGTGTTGGCGTGTAAGGCAACTTATAGCTGCGCCGGTTCGAAACCGGCCGCCCGCACGTCTGCTGACGACATTTCAGGGGAGAAAACAGTGGCAGATACGGAGCGCAGCAGCGCCGGACCAAGCGAGTTTCTCGGCCAACTGGCCGTAGACCTTGAGGCAAGAGCCGGGACGGACAAGCACCTGGCGAAAGTGCTCGTCGAGCATCTTCTCACCGCGTCTGCTAAAGCGGATTGCGTCACCGTTGCGCGGTTGGCCATTAACGACCTCGCTAAAGCAAGAGCGGCAGCCCCAGCGCAGGACACCCAGGATGCCTGATGCGCCGATCTTCATCCAATCGCTCACGCTTTCCGGATTCCGCGCGTACCTGGAGCCGGCGACCTTCGATTTTTTGGCTAAGCGAAGTCTTGCCATCTTTGGCCCAAACGGGAGAGGGAAGTCCGGTTTCGTGGACGGCTTTGAGTTCCTTCTATCGGATACCGGAACAATCAAGCGCCTGGGAATTCGCGCAGCCAATAATCAGGCGGGCGTGGCCGCATTACCTCACGATCTTGCCGTTGAAAAAGGCAAAGCCTCTGAAGTTCATATCGGCCTAAAGCAGGGCAAGACGTTCACCGAATGCTCGCGCTCAGTGACGGGGGACCTTCGCGGCCTCCCGGCCTTAACAAACTGCTGGCAAGTCA
The DNA here is from genome assembly GCF_900129425.1 of Bradyrhizobium erythrophlei. Taxonomy (NCBI): domain Bacteria; kingdom Pseudomonadati; phylum Pseudomonadota; class Alphaproteobacteria; order Hyphomicrobiales; family Nitrobacteraceae; genus Bradyrhizobium; species Bradyrhizobium erythrophlei. Next base: position 1,989,563 of record NZ_LT670817.1, read on the forward strand.
GAAGGTCGATCCGATTATCCGTGGATATACCCTTCGCGATTTCGTCGAAAACCAATCTCCCGAACTGCGATATGCCGAGATCGCGGGCTGGCTGCAGTTGTCCCCGCTCGTCGAAATTCAAAAAAATCTACGGATACTGCGCCAACAGATCAAAGCGGACGCCGAGGATCAGACTCCGAACACTCAGATCAATACGCAGGTTGCAAAAGCGACCGCGCGGGCGATCACCACTTGGGACGACGCCGCCGTTCTTGATTATGCCAACGGATTGCTCGTTCCCCTCGACACAACCCTGAAAATGGCGGCGCTCGACCGCGCGGATCCGACGTTCGCAATCATAGCAGCGCGGGCGGCAGCCGAAGAAAGTGAGCTCGGTATTTCGGGCTTGCGGCAGCTCGCGGTGGCGATTGAGGCCGTCTATGCAGTTTCGATTGACCAAAGCAGCGGCGACAGTCAAATCACGGGCGCTATCCCCATATTCGAAGCAGCTGTGGCAACAAAGCTTGAGGCCGCGACTCGGGAGGCCGCGGAACGAGACAAAGCCGCAAATGCGATTTTCGCAGCCGTTTGGAACGCTGCCGAGCCCCTATTCCAGGACGGCGCGCCGTCGGTTGATGCCTGTCCTGTATGCGCCACGCCCGTCGACAAAACGGCTTCAGGAAGCATGGCGGGAATACGCGATCATATCAGCCAGCATAAATCGGAGCTTGAGGCCTACGCGTCGGCCAAGGACAGCCTCGACGATGCGTTGCGCCGCGTCGCGACAGCTCACAGCGCTCTAACTGCGAACCTCAGAGTGCTTCATCCGCTCATCCCTGAATCTGAGCAGGATTGCCGCGCGGCGGAAGAAGTTTACGAGGCGACGATCAAGCAGTGGCGCGATATGCCCGCACCAGACAGCGCAGCGCTGAAGACGCTTTTGAACACACTTCTGGTAGCCGTCGAGACCAAAATTTCCGAAATTCAGCTGCGCCAGGGCGACAATACCTATTCGAAGGCGCTCGCAAAGATCGAAAGCCTTCTCGAAATCAAGGCGCAGAGGCAATTACAGACGCGCGTGACCGAGGAGCTCGAAAAGCTGCGTTCCGCGCTAAACGAGCAGGCAACATTTATTTCCACGGAGATCAGGAAAAAGGTTCAAGCGTTGCTCGATCTGCTTCGCGAGCCCACAAACCTGCTCTACAAAAGCATTCAGGGTAGCGATGCCGCTCTTGTGCGGCTCGAATTGCCACCGGAGGACGAAACGAACCAGCAGCGGCTGGCCCTGCTGATCGACTTTTCACCGGAGCGGCAGGGAGTGCCCCCTTCAGGCTACCTGAGCGATTCACAAATTCACTCGCTCGCGCTGGCCTTACGGCTTGCGGCGATCCGGACGTTCAATACCGGCGCTCCCATTGCGATCCTCGACGACATTGTCACTTCCTACGATGCCGACCATCGGCGCGCCATCGCTGCCATGATCGCGGAAAACCTGACAGACCTCCAGATCATTATCACCACGCATGACCAAAGGTTTTTCAGTTACTTGAAGGATCAACTGCCGCAAGCCCCATGGGCCTTCACTCAAATTATCCGACTGGAGCGGGAATATGGTCCCCGTTTCAGCCATCATAAAATATCCGACGAAATGATCGAGGCCAGGTGGAGCAATGGGCAGTCGGCTGCCAACGAAATGCGCCAGGCAGAGGAGGAATGGCTTCTTGACCGCTGCCGCGAATTTGGCGTCGACGTTCGAATCCGGGAGGTAGATCGGGTTTATAGTCACGAGAGGAGCGAGCTAGCCCTCGCGCTGGCGACCTATTTAAAGGGCACCGGTCTTAAGCCGCCGGATGTCCCCGGGGTTGCTAATCGCTTTCTTGTCAGTGTTCAGAAGGGCGAGATCGAAAATTTCGGCAGCCATTTTCAGGACAGCCCCTATGGTGACGGATCAATAGGCGACGAAAAAGCGCGCTGGGCCGAATTTAAATATTTCCGCGACCATTTCGTTTGCCCGACTTGCAAGCGGACCAAATTCAAACGTCCGATCGCACTTAAGAAGCCTGTTTGCGCTCATGGCAGCTGCGAAACACAGTTCGCGTTTCCTGGAGCCGCAGCGGCCGGTTAGAAGGAACAGCTCTTGCCAAGCAAAAAACCAACACAGACCCTGATCGCAGAGTTAAAGCGGAACAAGCGATTTATGGGGACTTGCCCAACGTGCGGGGACGACTTTCGCCTCGCTGACGCGGCTCTCTTTGCCCTTGACGAAAAACCACCCGATGCAGCCCTGGCGGCAATAGCCGCGATGCGCGAGCGCATCAAGGAGCGCAGGACCGACCTCGCCAAGGCGCGAGAGCGCATGACAGCGCGGGCCGAGAAAACCGCTCATGCTGTTAATCTCGGAAAGATCATCGAAAAGATCCTTCCGTCTTTTTCGAGCTTTCCTCATTCGGCAGGCGACTGTCGTGCACTCTTCGAACCGATCGATTATCTGATCTTCTCGGGACTTGCTGCCCGTGGGCAGGTCGAATCCCTCCTCTTTGTGGATGTGAAGTCCGGCAAGGCCCGCCTGACGGGCACGCAGAGGAATATCAAGGAGCGAGTCGAAGCAGGCGCCGTCAAATTCGATACCCATTCATAGGAATAGACATGGCGGACGGTTTGGACAAAACTTTTGGAGAGCTTGGCCACATCTTGGGTGTTTGCCCTTGTTGCGGCGATTTGTTTTATTTGTCGGAGACCCGCCCGTACCTAGCGGGAAAGCAACCCCATTCGGTTGTGGATCAGATTAGAGCGGCAGAACAACGGCTTGAGCGCGCAGAAGAGAAGCTTGCCGAGATGGAAGCCGACCTGCGGGAACAGGCAGCCGTCGCCGGACTCCGCACGGCTAAGAAATTGCTTAAGAAGATCGATCCCGTTTTTAGCGGAGCTGGTTACGATCCTCATGACGTGAAGGTAATCTTTCATCCCGTGACCTACGTCGTCTTCAACGGTATGTCTCAAGGCAAAGTGCGCGACATCGTACTGCTTGCGAAAAATCCGGAAGATAAAGCCAGCGAGAAAATTCAGGCATCGATAGGGAAGGCTGTTCGCAGCGGTAACTTCGAATTCAAGACGCTGCATGTCGACAATGACGGCAAAGTCGCCCATCGGTAACAACAATCACAAACGGCTTTTAGAGTTATCAATGCCCAGCGGAAAACTGTTCAAGGCGCCCCGGAAGGAGGATGTGCAAGCATCCATCGACGCGTGTCTAGCGAATGCCGACCGGCTGATGGATGATGCCGTGCGGCTAGAATTTCAAGAGCGCGGCGGCGCACGTTTGGCGATTTGCATGCTAGCTCAGGAGGAATATGCGAAGGCGTTTCTACTCTATATGGTGCGTGAAGAACTGGTGCCTTGGGACACCGAGCTGTTGCGGGCAATTAGAAATCACGCATGTAAGCATCTCGTCGCGATCGTTATGGAATACGTCGATCCGCAATGGGAGACTATCGAAGAGCTGGATGCAATCATAAAGGCCGAATTTGCTCTCGAAGGTCGCTTCCCGCCGCGCGTGAGCAGTCGTCAATGGCCCGATGGGCCTGATGAAATAGGCCGACACCGGCCAGCAAATAACCCAGACGCGATCCGTCAAATCCGTGCTTTCGCCATTCCACTTCCGTTGCGGAGCATGCCCACGGCTTCTGCTCGAATAGCGGCCAATAGCGTTCGGAAAATTTTCGATCAAAGCTGGCGTTGTGCGCGATGACAATCCCGGCGTCTGCTGCAAATGCAGCAACGGCTTCTGTATCAATCTGATGCCCCAGGACCATTTCATCAGTAATGCCGGTAAGATCACTGATTTCCGAGGAAATGGGATTTTGCAGCTGGTTAAAAGATGAAAAGACACCCGTGATCTGACCCACCCGATCGTCCGGCAAATAGGTAAACTTCACCATTGCGAGCTCGATGACCTCATCTCGCGCCGTATCGAGTCCGGTCGTCTCGACGTCCAGTATGATCCCGGTCCTGGTCGCCTGTCCCTCGCATGGGGTGAATTCAGTTCGAGGTATAAGCCTGCGCAAAACCCGGTAATCGGGGGATTGCGCCAGCGTTTCGGCCATCATGGCTAGACTGATTTCTTCGGGTGGCATAGGGTCAACCGTGAGATGCATTCGCTTGGAACGCCATGAATAGTTCGTTTTATTCTAACTCGATCAAAGACCTTGTCGACGAATTACCCGAAACGATCCTTGGACATCTCGCAAAACAGAACTCTTTTTCATTAGAGGCGCTGCAGCGCAATGCCTGGCTTGCCCAGATATCTATTTTGCGGCGTGAGCTCCGAGTCTTAACATCGGGGTGGGTCGCGTTCGAGTTCGCCATCCCGCGGATGGGCAAGCGGGCCGACAATATCATTCTGGTTGGCGGCGTCGTTTTTGTCTTGGAATTCAAGGTCGGGACCGAGCAATTCGACAGCGCCGCGATCGATCAGGTGATCGACTATGCCCTCGACCTCAAGAATTTTCACAGCGGCAGTCACGACCGACCGATCGTGCCAATTGTCGTGGCAACAGGGGCGATGGATGCTGTCCACTCTCTGATTTGGGCAGACGATAAAGTCGCGCAACCGATTCTCAGCAATGGCGTCGGGTTGGGCGCATTAATCAAGGACATTTCAGATCAAGCGACAACTGGTTCCGATATCGATGTGCAGGCATGGCTAGGCAGTGGCTATAAGCCCACGCCCACCATCATTGAAGCGGCGCAAGCGCTATATCAAGGTCATAAAGTAGGTGAGATCACTCGTTCGGACGCTGGTGCTATCAACCTAAGCCAAACGGCAGGATGCATTGCGCAGGTCATTGAAGATGCCAAATCGAGGCGACACAAGGCTATTTGTTTCGTGACGGGCGTCCCGGGCGCCGGCAAGACGTTGGCGGGTCTCAACCTCGTAACTCAGCGCACAAACGCTCACGAAGATGAGCACGCCGTATTTCTATCGGGTAACGGACCTCTGGTCGACGTGTTGCGGGAAGCCCTCGCCCGCGACGAGCATGCCCAATCAAAGCTGACCGGGTCCACGATCCGCAAGGCTGACGCTGAGCGCAAAGTAAAGAGCTTCATTCAGCACATCATGCATTTCCGCGACGACAGTTTGGCAGGCCCAAACGCGCCGACTGAGCGCGTCGCAGTGTTCGACGAGGCGCAGCGGGCCTGGGATCGCGACCATCTGGTGAATTTTATGTCGCGCAACAAAAAAGGGCCTCCAGACTTCAATATGTCGGAGCCGGCATTCCTGGTCAGCGTCATGAACCGCCACCAGGATTGGTGTGTCGTAGTCTGCTTGATTGGTGGCGGACAGGAAATCAATGCCGGCGAGGCTGGACTTACGGAATGGTTTTCCGCTCTGCAAACAAAATTTAGGGATTGGAAGGTGTTTACGTCCCGCCAGTTGGCCCACCGCGGCTATCATCGGGGACAGGATCTTTCGGAAATGTTGAGTGGGCTCGACGTGACCGTGTACGAGCATTTGCACCTTGCCGTGTCGATTCGGTCATTTCGGGCAGAGAAACTATCCGAATTTGTGGCTGCCGTTGTCGCGGGTGAGGTAGATGCTGCACGTGATATTTACGACCAGATCAAAGCAGCATATCCGATCAAATTGACCCGGGACCTTGCTGTCGCACGGGCTTGGCTTAGAGAGCAGGCGCGGGGAAGCGAACGCGTTGGACTTGTTGCGTCGTCGGGCGCGTCGCGATTAAAGCCGCTTGGCCTCAATGTCCGTCAAGAGATCGATGCTAAGCACTGGTTTTTGAACGGCAAAGACGATGTGCGTTCGTCACACTACCTCGAAGATCCCGCCACTGAATTTGACATCCAGGGACTAGAGCTTGATTGGGTCGGGGTCTGTTGGGACGGAGATTTTCGATCGATCAATGGTGAGTGGGCATTCCATCGGTTTACCGGCACGAAGTGGCAGAATGTAAACGACGAAAATAGAAAAATCTATTTGACGAATGCCTACCGCGTACTTCTGACACGCGCGAGACAGGGCATGGTGATCTATATTCCGGAAGGCGATGCTGATGATCCCACCCGTGCGTCAGCCTTTTACGACGATACCGCGAAATTCTTGTCAGAATGCGGTCCGTCGTTTCTTTAGATTGAGGCGAGAGACAATCCGAAGGCGTGAGAAAGTTGCGTGATGCGAATCGAAGGACCCGAGAGATATCAGCTTACTTTTACACCTGAGGCCTTCACTGTTCTTTGTGCCAAAGGAACGAACAAATTTTCTGGGTTGTCTACGTCGGATCTGCCCAAGCTCTATATCGCAAGCATCGACAATAAGCCGATCTACGTCGGCATCACCAAGCAGAGCATTCGCAATCGCCTCCGGCTCGGTTGGAATGCGAAGGGAGATTCTGGCTACTACGGTTATGCTTGGCGGCATGGGCATACCGTGGCCGCGCTAGACGTTTGGTGCCATAGCGACGCCATGGAGCGGAATGAACGCGACATCGAGACCGTCGAGGCCGAGGTCGTGTACCTGATCCGCGCTGCTGGCCAATGGCCAGCATTTCAGACCGAAATTCATTTCTATCCGTCTTCGCCGCGGCATCGCGAGGTTGCTGCCGGCATCATGAGCCATTACCGGCTCTAGTCGGTCGATGGCCGACCTATTCCATAACATCTGTTTTCCGAATCACGGCTGTCCCGTTCCCGTCGACAGTCCGAGGCGAGTTGAGCCCAATCGCCCGACTGGAATGGAGTCGCCTGAGTACGGCGCTCGAAGCTGAACCCATCTGCAGGCCTGATCGCGCACTTGCTATCTGCGGCGCCGACGTTCTCTAGGCCGAGACAAATCGGCCAAGCAGAGCTCATGACGCGGCTTGCATCTGAGTTTGGCTTCTTGCCCGCAAGTCGTGTTTCGATCGGCGCCCTCACCAGATCAGCAGATCAGCTGGTGCTCCTCGAGTTGGACCGAGGAACGACGAGGGGGATGCTGAGGGGATAGGTCAATCTCTAACGCCCTCTCGACCGCGGACCGTGGAAGCAAGATCTTGTTTTCACTGCATTCACGATGAGAGTGATCAGTTGAAAGTGAAAAAGTCGCGAGTTTCGGTAGGGCCGGTAGTTAGACCAAGTAGCTACCTGCTACAGCGCGCGCGCGAACCTTGCCTATAGGGAGATTGCGGGCGGCCGAGGCAAGGTGCCCAGTACCGGACGCCTGGTACAATCAGCAGACGTATGTATCAAAACTATCTCTTTCAGTTGAAATGTTTTAGGATCGGGTTTTTAATTGAACAAATGAATTTGCCCGGAGGGCTAATGGTGCGGTGCGGCACGGGTCGGCACTCATTGCTGTGTAGTCGAATTTCAAAGACTTGATGATCTTAGGCCAAGCCGGTGCGTGCAAATCAAACGGATGGATTGAGAGCACAACATTGAGTGTCTTAATTCTCAATCGAGCTTCAACATGATTTCTTCGAACGCTGGAACGCCACACTATGCCCAAGAAAACGCGTTTGCGCATCTCATCACGCCAGATCTTGGTCGCGGTGGCCACCGCCCTAATCATCTCCATGGGTCTGTTTGGGTGGTGGCGCTATTCAACCTGGTCTGAGGCGCAGTCAGTCGAGTTGTCCAAAGCTCGAACGCAAAGCCTTTCCGACTTTTTCGGTTCCTTTGGAGATCAGGGATTAATCCCAATTGTCCGTCCAGGTGCACAAGAAGTGGGAGCGGTTTATAACGCGGCGACTGGCCGTTGGATTTATGAGGCAGCGACCTGCTTCCCGGGACTCAAACCGAAACCTGCGGTAGGCTCCGCCCTGCCAAACATTGTGATTAGTCGAGCAGAGAATGCATCGATTGCATTAGGTTTCGACAACGTGCTGTCGGTGCTCGTCGGCTCAAACCAAGTACGTTCGGTACGACTGGCGTTTTCAGATGTAACCGTCCAAGATACTCCAGAACATTCGTTACGGGAGACATACTCAGCTCAAGCGTGCCCCGAGCTTCAGGCAATATTAGGGAGCGTCTCGTCAGGTCAACCCCCAGCATCAAATGTTGAACTCCTCCTGGTACTTGGCACGATTTATAGGGCGAAGCGTACCGCCACAATTGAATTGAATGCTGACGCAGCGTCGAGCGGAGCGCTCGAAGCGATAAAGAGAGTTCTACCCGTTAGAGCCAGCGTAAAATCTGACTCTGGCAGCGCATTGTCGATAGTCCTGGAAAACGACATCATTCTACCCGTCGCTGCCGCGCCAGCGTTCATTCCCACCCCTACAGGACTAACCTTGGGCCCCGGGCAGCCGAATACCAGGATTGTTTGGATGCCTTTCGATCCCAGCCTGAACCCTGACGCTATTGAGACGTTCAAACACCTCATGAAGCCGAACAACTGATCCCAAGGCGATGCACATGAACGGATCATGGAAACGTTCTTTGGGTTGGGCACTATTCGTTCTGAGCATCGTTTTTATTCAACCAGATGCCTCTGCCGATGATTCTACGTGTAGATCCACGCCTAGTAGTGGTCGCGTCGACGGCTGTATAACCCTAGCAACAAGGGGCCTTGAAGCGCGCAACTTCTATAAAGTTATTGAAAATGTTGTCGATGTCCTCGCAAACCCGGTGACGAGCCCTTCCCAAACGACACGAGCTAAGGCGATCTTGGCCGCCGCACTTTCAGAAGCCGATCGGCCCGATGACGCCTCGAAAGTTATCGACGAATTATGGCCGGCCGGAAACGACATAGCTCATGCTCCCGTCGGTCAACTTAGCAGCTATGACCGTGCGATTGCACTGTTCGCGAAAATGCAGCTGCAAGCTCGAGTGTCCTCGCTCAACGTCGATTCCGCTTTAGCAGCACACTTTTCGCAAGACTTTGCCAACGGCCTAAAAGCAAATGGCCAAGGATATCCATCCGTGGGGTTCGCTTTGAGCGCCTTGGGCAACGCCAACGCGATAGGTTCACCAACAACCACGCTACGCTTAGTCGAAGCGATTGTATCAGTGTTCCGAGAAATCCCAAATGCCGCGAGCATCGAGCTTGCTAACGCCGAAATTTTGGAGGCTTTTGTTGCAGTTCGTGCCAACGCTCTTGCCGATGCCGGTGCCGAATTAGATCGCGCGGAAAAGAGCCTTCCGCTGGCTCCATGGCTGAAGCCGCTCTTAAGAGACGGAAAGGATGAAGATGACGATCGCCACGATGAAGCGAGCAAAATAGCAAGTCTGCTGTGGCGGCATAGTGCTTTGCTGCGCGGCTGTATCGCTATGAAGCGTGGTCAAACTGACTTCGCGCTAGAAAGGTTGAATTTATATTTATTGACCGAACGCAAGGACGACTGGCAACTGTTTTTCATGGGCAGTCCGGCGCAACAAGAAGCCAGAACGCAGCAGTTTCTCTATGGCTCGGACAGCGGAGCGAGCGTGGATGCCGCAAGGGCGGCTATCGCTCAATGGTCAGCCCTTCCCTCCATGGCTGAACAACAATTGCATTGGTTGCGTCTTTTCGAGGCGGAGCTACTAACCGGTACTACAATCAGAGTTGCACAAGTTTCGCAAAGTGTGTTGCGATCTACGTACAATCCAGCCAAGAGCACTGAAGAGGACCCAAGCAACTCATTGTTCTATGCATATTTTGCGTCGCTTGGAGGAGCAGACTACGGGATCGACGCGCGCTTCACCGCTATGCAGGTGTCAGACTTGAAGAGTGCTACGGTTGCACAGAAAGCTCAGGCCTTAGCCATTTTGGCAGGACTGGACGCCCGCTCCGGCTCGCTGGAAGAATCCAGACAGGAACTTTCAACAGCCAGAGAACTCTCCAAGAGTTTGGATGGACGTTGGACGGACGGCCATTGGGTGACGGCAATGTACGCCAGAATAGCTGGCGATACGGACTTGGAGCGAAATGCGCTAGAGATGGTCGTACGGTACATAGTCAAGGCTGACGAGCTTTACGACCTGTTGGCGTATTGGCGCTATTCCGAGTTGCAGGTTACCGCCGGAAACTATGCGGCGGCTCGAGATTCTCTCGGCAAGCTGATGAGCGATTCTGCTACGGTCAACAACACCCGGATCAATCTCCAGGCAGAAACGAAACTTCGCTTTGCAAGAGCAAGCTATCTTGCCGGCGACTATGGTGTTTCTGGAACTCACTCAGCACAAATAGCGCAATTTGATTTAGCCGGAGGCGTGCGGGACCGTGCTAGATTAGCAGAGAGCGCCGCTATTGCGGCGCTCTCTGCTAACGCCCTGGGAGATCTCTCTTCTGCCGCTCGATGGGCTAAAATTGCGGTCTGGTTTGGGCAATTCACCTCGGACACTCGATCGCAATTGGTGGTCAAGAAGCTCGGCGAATTAGAGCCTCTAGCTAATACGAAAATAGCTAATCTGGGGGTCGACGGCCTTCCGGTGGCGGCTACCGATTTCGACGAAAAGGTAGATCTCTTAAAGAACAGGGCAGAAGCCGCAATTACGGATTTCGACAATCAAGTGGTTATCATAAAGGACGGAGCAGAAGCCGCTGCCAAAAACTCCCAACTTCGTACCTTGAAGTTTGTTAAGGAGTATAATCAGAAGAAAGACATCGCGCGCACATTGCTGGCGGTTCACTCTTCTGCTGCTTCCAAAGCGCAATTAGGTGGCGAATTTATTCGACTGACGAGTTCTATTGTTCAATCACTAGAAGCGAATGCCAAAGGCGCATGCCGCGATTTTCTAGTCGCGGGCGAGTACGCCATTGAGAACAACGATACCTTCTCAAGAGACGTCTTTGTCCAGCTATCGAAGAAGCTTGACAATGTGCTTTCCGCGTTCAAGTGCGAAGAAGTAAGTCGGCCGCGCTTTATCGCGCTGCGGGTGCAGCTCGCGCTTGAACTGGGCGAACCCGCGCTGGGTACCCTGGAATGGTTGATTTACGCGCAATCCTCGACACAGCGGACGGGAAGGGTATCAAAGCAGCATCCTCTATATCAGGCCGCTTTGGATGTAGTGAAAGCTCTAGAGGATTCCAATTTGATGCATTTGGCTCCACTTTTGTATTCAGCGTTGCCAAATCTGTTCGCTCCCGACGCACTATATAAACCTGACAACGACGACACGCTGCTCGATGCTCTTCAATCTGAATCCCAGATCGGCTTCGTAAATTCCAACGCGCTGCTTCGCCTAATTTGGGATGACGCAACCTTTGTAAAGCTGGCAAACCCGGCCGGTGCAAAAATTGGCGAAAAATTGGCCAGCCTGGAGAAGCAGCTAGAGGAAATTGGTCGGAATGACGAAGCGAACTTCGTACAAAGTTTGGTGCCCGCTGCCGAATCAAAGCACAAGAAAACCAAATTCAAAGTCGCAATCGACACTCTTGTAGAAACGTGGAATAGCGGCAGCAATCAACAGCGCCTCGAAGTAGCAATCTCCGACGTTGTCGAGAAGGCAAAGGAAGTTGCTGCAGAAGGCAAGCCACTTATCAGTTCAGGCTTTGACACGCGGATCTCTGAGCTCGAGAGGAACGTTAGGCGAGTGGCTGAGTTGGCGGGGGATGCTTTCGACAGTCGGAGCCCCTCAATCGGCTTTCGGTTGGCCGATACCGTGCTTGTTCTAACCCAGATACTGCCGACCGAAACGAGCAGTGACCTCGCTTGGACAGCCCTCGGCAGCATTTTAAGGGCTTCTACTTATCTCGGAGATTTCGAGCCGTTCAGAACGCGCGCGCGCGACCTCCTTTCTCGAGATGCTCAGGCTGTTCAACTGAACCCCGAAGGCGCGCTCAGTTTTCGAACAAATATGAAAATTATCGCAGCGTACCAAATCGTTGCGTCGGATTCGGAGATGGAAGACTTGCTCTCTCCACTCCGCGCAATCGCTGAGCACCTCAGGGACGGCACTGTTAGCATCAATAACCGAAACCAATACGGTTTATTCCAAGAGGCGCTCTTTGGCCAAATATCGCCGCGCGATCCGGCTTCCCGGCTTAAAGCTCTCAGTTTCCTAAAGCAACGGCCGGAACCTTCAAAGGAAATTACAGAGTTCGTCGGCGGCGCGACTGACCGTATAGTAGGCGAAGCTCTCGCTTTCGCGATCAATGACCTGAGGTCAGGCAACCTCCAAGAAGCCCGAACGCTTGCTGCCAAAGTCCAACAGGCGTTACGGGGGCTACCGCAGCAAAATTCAGCCAAGCTGAAGGGGCCGACGTTGGCTGTGCGTGCAGTTGCCGCAGTTTGTAGTGCGTCGACGGCAGAGGACGCAGAAACGTCATTAGATTCTCTTTCGCGCCAAATGGATTCCAGTGCCGAGCTGGCTGTAGAGCGAACACTGTTCGCGCGCGGCCTCTCACATTACGCTGGGAGTAGAATTGCGGATGTGTTCACACGCCTCGACGTGGCTGGTGAACCGGTCCTACAAACGGCCAATAAAAATGTCGACCTGTACCGAATAAAATTGTCCGAGTTTCAAGGTGCGGCTTCTCTCCTCGATGGACAGCCCGAGAAAGCCCGCTCTCAGCTCGCAGAGGCGTGGGACCGCGACAAGCTCAATGCTCGTCGTAAGCAATTTGCGTTCGCGCATACGGTCTTAAGCATGGGGCGCATCAAGACGGCTGACGAGTTGTTCGAAAATCTAAATCAGGCGACCAAGGAACTCGAGCAAGCGTTCGATCAAGCTGATGCGTCCGGAAGCAACTTGGAAGGAAGACATTTTGCAGTCGACCGGGCGGACGCCGCATTTTTAGAAGCGCGCTTGCGACTCGTCCACGGCGATCCGGAGGGAGCGCTCGAAAGCGTCGATCAGTCACGCAAACGCAGAGACTTAAAGCTCTTTCCAACCTTGCAAGGTCCCGAATCCGACCGCACTTTTTCAACCAATGGATCTCTTCTAAACGCAATTGCTGGGACACAGGTTAAGCCCATTGGGCCGTTGTGGCAGGGAGCGCCCACGGTTCCGGCGGGATTGTGGGAGCCGTCGGCGCCTCCAGACTCTCCCTTGCTCGTTGCGCTTACAGCGGCCGATTTGATCAGAAAATCGGGAAAAAGCCTTTCGAAGGAACAAAGTAAGATCGTGCGAGCGGAGGTGCGTGCTGCAACACGGTCCTCTACGACGGTGACAATGGAGAGAGCACGAACTATTGCGGGCATCACTGACGCCGGAACAAAGGAGGCATTGAGAAGGTCGATACTGACGGACAGATCAACTCGTTTAGCCTCGCGGTCTCAGTCCACCGGTCAGTGGCCACCAAAGCCTCGTGAGGTAGGAGACGCCCTAGCCGAGTACACACCTTGTGAAGGCGGAGATGCGCAAAAGTCGTCTCTCTCTCTTAGAGATTTTATGTTTGATGCCCTCGCGCCCGCCACAGGCCTCTGGTCCGAGCAGACAACGAACAACTTCTTACTCAATCCCAAAACAAGCAGCGGCGAAGTTCTACTCTCCGACAATTCCGATAGCTTAAGTATAGCGAGCGATGAAGCCGCGCTATTCCTGACTGGAAGTGGAAAAGAGGTGTTCACGACCGTCATAAGAGACTCAGCGATTGAGGTTTATAAGGTCGCGTTTGAGGACCGAGAGCCAAGTTTGGACGAACTTGTACAGCAAGCACGGAAAGCCATCTCCGAATCGTCAACCGATCCATCGGTGGATCGTACAAGCATAGCGGCTTTATCTCGCAAAATTCTTTGGCCTTTACTGCCTTCGATGAAGGGGGTGCATCGTGTTTTTTTGATCACTCAAGGTCCACTAACGTCTATCCCTTTCCACCTCCTTCATCTGCCTCCTGAAACGGAGACAAGCTCTAGGACAGTTTGGCTAGATCAAGCCTATTCTGTACGGGTACTTCCGGGTCTTGATTTACTTTACCCACCCCCGATCAAGAGCGATCGTACACCGCCGCCTACCCAGTCAGATCTGGAGTTTTTTGCAATTGCTGATCCCGCGGGCTTTGGTGATCAACAGCACTGTCGCGATTCCATGTTAACCAAGCTGCGGAATACGGACGGCGCCGTAGATCCAAGTAAGTTTAGCGAATTCTGCAGCGTACCTGAGACTAAACTGGCGGCTAAAGCGATTGCGCTTACTTTGCTATCGCCGAACTTAGCAAATGACCTTGGTTCATGGCTCTTGACCGGATCCGATGCGCGGGAGCTAAAGGTGACTTCGGATTCGCGGCTCGGGCGCGCGCGAGTTGTGATGTTTGCTACTCATGGCCTTCTGGCCGACGAAAGTCTAGCCACAAGCGGTTTGAAGGAGCCAGCTCTTCTGTTGACACCACCGATCGGTGTGCTGCGTCCGATAGACAGGGATGACGGTCTGCTAACGGCTGGGGAAATAACATCCTTGAATCTGTCGGCAGATTGGGTCGTGCTCGAAGCATGCAATTCAGGAGGCCCTGACGGAGGGAAAGAGGATGAAGCGCTATCAGGTCTGGCTGCCGCCTTCATTGCTGCTGGGGCCCACGGGGTTATAGTATCGTATTGGCGTCTTGATGCGCGCACGTCGATCGGTCTGCTGCGTGAGTTATTTCGGGCGTGGGACAAGGGAAAGTTACCGATGGACCAGGCGCTTGTAATTGCTATGCAAGCGATTCGTGACGGTAAGGTCTTTCCTGGCACCGCGCTTAGAACTGAGTTCCATTGGGCGCCGTTTGTAGTCGTCGCGAGATAAATATCTACCATCCTTCTAGAGATTGGCGTTTTGAATGCGATCCCTCCGAGCGGTGGTTATCTTCCGATCTGATGTTCGCAGCTATGACGACAACTTGGAAGGGCTGAACGCCGAGCAGAGTTGCGCCGTCGAGCACGACCGCGTGGATTTGAGCAATACGGTCGTCTCTTGAGCGCCGTAGCCCGCTCCGGAAAGCAAGATCGCGATGGACCAAATATTCAAACAACACGACCTCCTAACAGAGGTCGCGGGGGCAGCTGCTTTTCAGAATGTCACTCAAGGCATGGCGGGCGCTGGCGACCAATTGTTCATACTCCTTTAGCCCCAGATGTTGTCAGTGGCTCGTGAACTAACGAGGAAGAGGGTGAGATTCTATTTTCTTGGTCGCTTTGCGCGTAGAGCAGATGAAGGAGTGCACCTTGGTCTACAAATTCCATAACGCCTCATCCGCGAAGGCCGCTCACTCGATTTAAATTTGGTGGCGCCCATTTACCTCTTAGCGAGTTCGCGCTTCATCGGCTCTAAGCCGCGGTCGCCTCAGCCTCGGTGATTTTCTGAAATTCGAACAACAACTCCTGGTAATTCTTGGCGAGATAGCCGACGACGCGGCCGTTGCGCAACAGCTTGCTGACATAGCCATTGGCCAGCACCAGATCGAGGTGGTCGGTGCCATAGGTCTGCTCGGCCACCTTGAACTCGCGCGCCAGGCTGGCCGATTCCCGCTCCATCAACGCGACCTGCTCGTCTGACAGCCCCTTGGGCGCGCGGGGCTGGTAACCCGGGGCGAGTTGGGCTTTCGGGGTCGCGGCCACCAGCGAACGCACATAGCTGTTGGAGAAATTATTCATCGCTACCATCAATTCGGCGGCCTCGATCTGCCGGATCGCGCCCAGCTTTCTCAATTCCGAGAAGGTGTTGAGCGCGATGTGCTTTTCCTTCAACAGTTCGGCCGCCTCGCTGCAGATGCCGTCCAATAGCTTGCGGCGCCGGCGGATGCTGGCGACGTCGACATTGAGCGATTTTGCAATGCGTTCTTCGGAGACGCCGTTCTCGACCGCCTTGAGGATCATCTTGTGTTCCTGGATGATCGCGATTCGGTTGACGCGCTTGTTGTAGGTGAAGGCCTCGTCATCGGTTGAGATCAGGCAGTCAACTTCGCCGACACCTCGATCGCGCAGCACCTCGAGCCGCAGATGGCCGTCGAGCAGCAGGAATTTGCCAAACTCCTCGCGGCTGCGCGCGACAACCGGCGGCTCGACCAGCCCGATTTCGGCAATCGAGGCCGAGATTTGCGAATATTTCGACGATCGCTTTACCTCCTCGGAAATGTGTTTCAGCGGCTGGATATCGGAAAGTCGCAGCGACACCGTTCGCTTCTCAAAGCCCATCCGGACCGAAATATGGACACGCCGGGCCATGGCTCACCCCTGTCCCTGCAGCCGCAGCGCAATATTCTTGGGCAGCGTGTCGAGCTTCTCGGTCTCCAGTATCGTGACAAAGTCGGGTTCGGCCAGCAGTTTGCGCAGCGCTTCCAGAATGAACACCAGCCTCGATTTGGTGCTATTGGACTTGCGGATCAAAACCTTCTTGCGATCGACGTCCTGCCGGTAGGCCCGCAGCAGGGCGTTCGAGCTGATCGAACCGCCGTCGACCCGGCGCGGGCCGGTTTTGTAGCCCTTGCCGCGCCGACGGCGCTGCTCGATCAACTTCTTTGCGGCCATCAGCCGCTGGCCGCGCAGCAGCTTTTCTTCATAGGCCTGCTGCAGCACATTCTGGACCTCGCTGTCCTCAGCCTGCGCGATCAACACCGCCACACTGACCGGCACCTGACCGGCCTCGACCGCGCGCAACAGCCGGTGCTCGCCGTGTTCCAGCAGGCTCGCGACGCCCCTGACATATTCGACCGTCAACCCGGTCTTGCGGGCGATCTCCTCGAACTCATAACCCCGGCTCTTCAGCCCTTCGATATCATGCAGCAGATCAATCGCGCGATGTTGCCTTCGGGCGCAGTTTTCGACCAGGCTCATGATCGCGCTGTCCTCGTCGCTGGCGCTGACCACGATCGCCGGGATCTCGCGTTGACCAAGGCTCTGGTAGGCCTCCAGCCTGCCTTGCCCGCAGACCAGGTCGTAGCGTTGTTCTCCCTCCAGCTGCTTCCGCTTGACGGTGATCGGCCGCTTGAGCCCGAGTTCGGCAACACTGGTGACGATTTCTTTGAAAATGCGGCGGTTGCGCACCCGTGGGTTGACGACATCAATCGCATTTACCGGGATGATCTCAATAGATTGAACCGAGTCCATGACGAACCTCCATCAGTTGCGACCGGGCGGCTAGCTCAAACAATGCATCGAGCTCGTCGAAGCGATAAGCATCGAGACCAGCGCCATTGTCTTCGGCCAGCCGGAGTTTCGAGGCTTCCATGTCAAAGCGGGGCAACAGGTAGTAATCCAAAATACCGGCGTTCATTTGGTTCATGCGGACCGCGACGGTGATGTCGGGCCGCAAGCCCATATCGAAGCGAACGTGCCAACGATGCGTACCCGACGAGGTCTCCTGCGAACGGACCAGGCATAATGAGGCGGTAAATTCGTCGTTGACTTCCAAGAGATCGGTATCGCGATCCTGACGCACCATGCCGCCAATGGCCTCGATGCCGCGAATGGTCGAGGCGATCAGCCCGGGATACATGCGTCGGAGCGCTCGGTTGATCTCGATGTAGCGATAATCGCGCTCAGGGGTAAATCCGATCAGCTCGTAGGCGCGAACCAGGCTGCCAAAGCGGCTGCGATAGGCGCTACTGGAGGGGCCGATCTCAAGTTCGTCAATGATGATGCCCGAGAGATAGCCGTGGCTGTCGAGCAGCCCGCGCAGCAGGTCCAGCAATTCCTCGTCAGAGTAATGCTTGGCGCGGTCGCCGATGATCTTTTGCGCTGCCTGGAACGTCTCATCGTCAATGATTTGTTCAAATGCCTTGTCGTGGCGTACCCATTTCTCGGGCGGGTTGGCAATTCGGTGTCCCTTGAGCTTGCAGGACGATCGGTTCCAGACGTTGTTGCCGACGTATTTTTCATTGATCAGAATTTGATGCACCGTGGCTCTGGTCCAAGGCCGGTCCAAATCGGTGAGCGCGCCGCGCTGGTTGAGCAACGTGGCGATCTCGGCCTCCGATTTCCCGGCCGCTACGAACGATTCATAGATGAACCTGATTGTCTCGATCTCTTGTTCGGGGCCTGGAATAAGAATGATGCGGTCGGTTTGGATGCTTTTGTGCTCTCCTCGCACCAGTTCTGTCTTGGGCGCGCCGTTCTGGTCGATCAATTTTCGGCGCAGACCATAACCGGCCGGACCGCCTTGCCGATAGCCGAGCTCGATCAGTCTGCGTTGGCCAGCAAACACTTTTACGGAGAGTTCGCGGCTGTATTCGCCGGCCATCGCGCGCTTCACGCCTTTGACAATCGTCGAGACTGGGCTCCCGTCATTTTCGAATTGTTCTGCGCAGTAACAGACACGGATGCCGGCTCTTTTACATATGTACTCGTAGTACGCGCTTTCGTCTGCGTCCTGGAAGCGGCCCCAGCGACTTACATCATAGACAATGATAATGGAAAATTGAGCGTTGCCGCTTTGAACGTCGTCGATCAGCTGCTTAAGCGCATCTCTGCCGTCCAGGTTTAAACCACTCTTGCCGCTGTCCGCGTATGTTTTCTCTATTTTGAACCCTCGTCGAAGGGCGTATTCGCGGATTTCCTGAGATTGGTTTTCCGTCGAGTACTTCTGGTGGTCCGTCGACATGCGGACGTATTCAGCTGCGGAGTGCGTCACACGGCCTGATTGGTCTGAACTGCGTTTGACATCAACGCTGCTGATTTCCATGGCCCGCCTCACGAACGTCAAACAATGGGCTCAAGGTTTGATATACTATCCGGCCCGAGGCGAAACATGTTGCCGAAAATAGGCAGGAAAATTCCACCGTCTGCCGGAGAGCCTCCCCGCGGTTACGCCGTATCGATCGCAGAAGCGCTTCGGACTGACCTCGGTAGCAGCCATCAAGCGATCAAAACGTTGATGCGATGGACTGGCTCCAATGAACGGACGGCCAAGAACTGGCTTTCGGGAACGAATGGGCCGAGCGGCGAACACTTATTGGAAATAATCCGCAACTCGGACTTGGTTTTTGAATGCGTTTTGCAACTCGTCGGCAGAAGAAGCGTGCTTTCCCATCGAAATCTTGAGGAACTCCGCGAGCGTCTGCAATCTACGACGAAATTGATATCTGAAGTCATGAAGACCGATGACTTTCCGAAATCGCATCAGAGTTCTGGCCCGGAGCCAACTATTGATTCGAGCGGAAGGTGATTTTCGGAAATTAGGGCTTGGTGGCGGCCCTTGGCTCCGGAGCCGGTGGAGAGGATTTCGTTCCGCTTGCGATCTGGCGCGCTCGGAGAGATTCGAACGCCCGGCCCTCGGAATCGGAATCCGATGCTTGTTGAACAGAAAGCGAAGTCCGCAACATTCGATGGCTAGCCGAGCAGGCGCCGATGCTCCGCCCAAGACAACGCAAGGAGTTTCGGGATTTGCGCCAGCGAAAGTCCCGTCGGCTGTCTGCCCTCCAAAATCGCCCACGTAACTTCCGGCGAAAGGAACGCGAGCCGGAGCGCCTGGCGAACGACCTTGGGATGAATCCGGTTGGCCTCGGCGAGTTGTTCGATGGATTCATAAGCTCCGTCGCGGAGACGATCCATCCAGGCATGCGCACGAACGATGGACTGGATCAGGCTCTCGTTGCGCGCGACTTCCGGTATTACATTATCTTCCATCGCCGCTGCTGCATCTTTCGCCGTTGTCGACCACGCAATTCTGAATTCCTGGTTCGCCCCATCCCCGTCGGCCGTACCAGCGGTCGTTATCAGGAGGTGATCGCTGGCGATGACGACGCGCTCAACGTCTCCAATGGAAGCGGGCGCACTCTCGGATTGTCCTTGTTGTTGATGTGTTTTGAGGGCGGCAAGGACCGCGCTCTCGATCTGGGCCGCAGGGACACGCCCGACCGACCCAACGTCGGCCTTCCTTCCCCGCAACAGCGCCGAGCTGACGTAGAACCGGTAGTGCACGCCGTTTTTGGCGGAAAAGCTGGGGCTCATGCGGTTGCCACGATCGTCATAGAGCTTGCCCATCAGCAGCGCCTCGCTCGCGGTGCGGCGGGCTTTGTGGGCGGCGGGTTGGGATGCGAGTAGCTGCTGGACCTGATCGAAGATCTTGCGGTCGACAATGGCTGCGTGCTCGCCGGGGAACCACTTCTCCTTGTGACCGGTTTCCCCGACGTAGATCCGGTTCTTCAGAAAATAGGCGAGGGGGCCATAGGTGAAGGGAATTCCGCCGTTGAATTTCTTGACCTTGGTGTCCCGACGTTTGGTGACGATGCCTTTGGCGTCGAGATCCTCAACTAATTTCCCGAAACTCTGCACCTCAAGATACCGGCTAAATATGTATCGAACGGTCTCGGCCTCGGCCTTGTTGATGACGAGTTTCTTGTCCGTGGCGTCGTAACCAAGGGGAACGGTGCCGCCGGTCCATTTGCCTTTGCGTCTTGAGGCCGCGACCTTGTCGCGGACCCGCTCGGAGGACAGTTCGCGCTCGAACTGGGCAAAGGACAACAGAACGTTCAGGGTCAATCGACCCATTGAGGTCGTGGTGTTGAACTGCTGGGTGACCGCGACGAACGAGATCGATTTGGCATCGAAGGCTTCGACCAGCTTGGCGAAGTCGGCGAGCGATCGGGTCAGCCGGTCGATCTTGTAGACAACGATCACATCGATCCGGCCGGCGTCGATGTCCTTCAGAAGTTGCTGAAGGGCAGGGCGGTCCAGGTTGCCGCCGGAATAGGCGGGGTCGTCATAATGCGGGGGGAGGGCTTTCCATCCCTGCGAGGCCTGGCTCTTGATATAGGCCTCGCAGGCATCACGCTGGGCGTCGAGCGAGTTGAACTCCAGTTCCAGACCATGCTCGGTGGATTTGCGCGTATAGATGGCGCAGCGGACCGATTTTGTCATACTAGCTGCCATGGGGATCGCCGGTCGAAACGGATTTAGCGGTACTGGCAGCGTTCCTTTTCCGGTAGTCGCTTCCGTCGCCCAGATGACCCGATCGGGCTGACGCGGCTTCGGCGTTTCGGTTTGCGCCATCGGACCGACCAGGACCCACAGGCTCGTCGCTTTCTGGCGCCTTGGACCGCAGGCCGAAAAACCGGGGCCCATTCCACCGCGTGCCGGTAATCAGGACCGCGATTTCGGAAAGGTTGCCAAAGGTCTTGCCTTCATAGGCAAATCCTTCCGCGAGCACTGTCACCCGATGGCTTTTGCCTTTCCATTCCCGGACCAAAACCGATCCCGGCTTGATCCGGCGCGCCAGCACGATTTTGCCGCCCGGCTTTGCGGCATATGCCTTCATCATCTGATCGAGTAGGCGTTGCGCCGAGTGGGAGAGGCCGCCGTAGGCCTTCTCCTGAATCCGGTGTGCGATGCTGCGTCGCAAGAGATCTGGACCGAACGCCTTCGGCGGGTCGGATCGAAACACTTCGCGATATCTGGCCCGCAGCTGGGCGATCGGCATGGCCGCTAGCCGACCCAGTTCGGCTTCAACAACTGGATCGGCTTGTTTGTTTGACGAGGGTTGCACGGGCATCACCGGGCCTGGTTTGTCCCGGCGATCCGATAGATGCGCTGACCATCTACCTTCTCGGAGACGAGATTCAACGTCAGCTTCTTCTTGACCACGCCGGCAAGGAAACCGCGTACCGAGTGCTGCTGCCAATCCGTTGCCTTCATGATCGCGGCGATAGTGGTGCCCTTCGCTTCTCGGAGCATCGCGAGCACCGTTTCCTGTTTGGAAGTAGACGGCGCAGCTGCTTTCGGTGACGCGGACTTTGACGTGACGGCGCTCGATGAAGCGACGGACTTCGATCGAGCGGCGCTGCTTTTGGTGCGGCTCTCTGCGCGTGCGGGTTTGGGTGCGGCCTTGGTGGATTTGGATTTCGATGTGCTGGTAGCCATTTGGCTCTCCCTTGTGCGTGCGACAGCATCCGGTGCTGCCACTGACACAAGCCCGCGATAGGCCGGGCGCGGGCGGGGAGGCAATACGAATCGGGTAGGGCGGGTCGACCTCTTTGCGAACGCATAATGCTGGTGCCGCGAGCTCGCGAAGGGGCGAGCTGGAGCATGTCAGATCAGGCGATGTTCACTCCCGCATTGATCGCTCTCAGTGGCGCCGAAGTCGAGCCGATACTGAGCAATGTTGTGGCTCTCTTTGCGCCTGTCAGATCACAAGATGATCGTACCCGATGATGCAGTAGCGAAAGCCCAATCCATCGGTTCCAACTCCAGTATTTCCGAGCCAATCGGGAATTGTACCGCAAGACTGTATGGAACTTCTCTGGCAGCTCAATGCCGCCCCCGGCGTATCGCGGACGCGGCCGGAGTGGCTACTAATCTGCCTCCAGTGCTCGTTCGATCGGTATCCGTAACGCCTATGGTTGATGGATTGTCGACGAGAGCTCGATCGCCCCGAAGTTTCTGACCGGCTGGAATAACGCGTCATGGCCGCGTGAAAAACGCGCGCAAAATCCTTTGACTTGAGGCAGCGCAGGATTCGCTCTGGTTTCATCCAAATGTGCGATTGGCGGTTCCCGCCCGGTCTGGGGAAGGATCGGGGGTCAAGCAAATTTATCTATCCAATTAAAGTGAAACAGGAATATTCATTCTGGGATTCCAGGGGTCACCTCGTGGTTACCGGGCCAGCCGAAACTTGAGCTTCCCGGAGCGAATGACTCGCCTGGGATTCGGCAACTCAGACAAGAAGGTAAGGAAGTGATGGCTTACGAATCGAACCTGGCGACCAACGCCGGGTTGATCGAGGTTCAAATCGAATATCGCGCGGTGGCAGAACTCATCCTGGATTCGCGGAACCCGCGGCAGCATTCCCAGCGCCAGGTCAATCAGCTCGCGGATTCCATCCGGGAGTTTGGTTTCGTGATGCCCGTGGTGGCGGACGGGAGAGGTCAGGTAGTCATCGGCCATGGACGGGTTTTGGCAGCAAAAAAACTCAAGATGCCGCGCATACCGGTTGTCGAGATCCGGCATCTCTCGCCGGCACAGCTGAAGGCACTTCGGATTGCGGACAACAAGCTGGCGCAGAACGCTCATTGGGATGAGCGGCTGCTCGGTGAGAGCCTCCTTGAGTTGAAAGAGCTCGACCGGGATTTTGATCTGTCAATCACCGGGTTCAGCCTGCCCGAGATCGATTTGGCGATCCAAAAACTCAGTGAGGCGGCTGTCGAGGACAACGATGATGCCAGCTCGGTGACGGGGGTGCCGGTCTGCCATGTCGGCGATGTCTGGAGGCTCGGGGGCCATAACGTCCATTGCGGCGATGCAACGTCCGAGGCTGCTTTTGCGAGATTGATGACAGACGGCCGCGCGAACGTCGTCTTCATTGACCCCCCTTACAATGTTCGCATCGATGGCCACGTATCCGGCAACGGAAAGGTCCGCCATCGCGAGTTCGCGCAGGGGTCCGGAGAGCTCAGCCGAGAAGAGTTTATTCGCTTTCTGGCCGGTAGCTGTGCCCTCCTTAAGAACTACAGCAAAGACGGCGCGATCCACTTCGTGTGCATGGATTGGAAGCACCTCGATGAACTTCTCGAAGCCGGTCGCGAGGTCTATGCCGAACTGAAGAACATCGTGGCCTGGGTCAAGAGCACGGCCGGCATGGGATCGCTTTATCGATCGCAGCATGAATTGATCTGTGTCTTTAAGTCAGGCACCGGGCGGCACATCAACAACATCGAGCTCGGCAAGAATGGCCGCAACCGCACCAACGTGTGGCAGTATGACAGCGCCGGTACCCAAGCGCGCAAGGGCAATAATGTCCTGGAGCTGCACCCGACGGTCAAGCCGGTTCGGCTGGTGATGGACGCGCTGCTTGATTGCTCGAACCGCGGCGATATCGTCCTGGATTGCTTTCTGGGTAGCGGCACCACACTGCTCGCCGCCGAACGCACCGACCGCATCTGTCGCGGGATCGAGCTTGATCCGCTGTATGTCGATACGGCGATCCGCCGCTGGCAGAATCTGACGGGCCGGGATGCGGTCCGGGTATCGGACGGCAAGCTCTTTCGCGACATCGAAGCTGAAAAGGAACAGGTCGATGAGTGATGAGAAGAACGACTACGAAGTCGGATACAAAAGGCCACCGGTCGCGACCCGCTTCAAGAAGGGGCAGTCCGGCAATCCTAGCGGAAAGCCTAAAAAGATTTCTCAGGAGCTCGACCCCGGAAAAATTCTGCAGTCGATCGACAACGAAGAAATGATCGTCAAGATCGATGGCAGGGGAAAACGCATGCGAAAGGCAGAGATTAACTTTCGACAGTTGTTCAACAAAGCAATCAAAGGGAGCCTCACCGACGCGAGGCTCATCGCGAAGATGGCCGCAAAATACTTCGGTCCTGAAGCTGAGGGGCCCTCCGAGACCGAGTTCATTATTGTACCGGACAAAGAATTTGCCAAGCCGAAACCAAACACTGATAGCAAAGGAAGGGAATGAACAAAGGAAACCGAAATCCCCCAAAAAGCACTCAGTTCAAAAAGGGCCGCTCAGGTAATCCAAAAGGTCGACCCAGACAAACCGTGCGGCAAGTCTCGACGGGATCCCAGTTTCGCAAGGTTGCCAGGGAGCAGATCTCAATCGAAATTGAGGGTACCCAACATAAGATGTCGCGATGGGACGCCTATGTACGCCAGATCTACAACATGGCGCTCAACAGGAACGGCAGCGCCGCGCGCCTGCTCGACCAGCTGCGAAGGCAATTTCCCGGCGACCTGCTTCCCGGTGATCCCGTTATTTTTCTCATCAGCGAATCCGATGCGAAGATCTGAACGGGGTTGCCAGATTCGTTTAATGGTGGCTTTGGAATGTCCGCTATCGAGGGGCGGAGCAGACTTAACCCGGGTGTCGGCTCATTTCCGTTTTTGACAGCCATATGAGACATTGTGTCTGCCGCAGCTTGCACTGCCCGCGGCCATTAAGGTCAGCGGGCAGTCAATTTCCCTCCACCTGGCGGCACTACGCATTGAGGGTCACAACTTCGACAGCTCCAGCTGCTGTCGGTCGCCAATCCACGTCTTGGCAAGGTCCGCTTCCAGTTTGCTCGCTTGGTCGGCCTTGCCGCGCGCCTTATAGAGTTCGGCAAGCCCGTACCTTGACCAGCCGTTGCTGGGGGCGCGCTTGAGCGCGCGCTGGAACTGCTCCTCCGCTTCGTCGAGTCGGCCCGCCTGCATCAGCGCGACTGCGAGCGACTGCCGCACCGGGTAATACCAGTAGGGCGGCTCCATGTAGGGCAGCCCGTCCTGCAGCGCAGCCGCCCGCTCGAACCGCTCAATCGCTCCAGCCTTGTCGCCCTGACGCTGCGCGACGCGGCCTTCGATGACAGTGCGCGCCAGTGCCAGCACGTCCTGTGCCGGAACGCCCGAGGATTTGAGCAACGTGAAATCCCCGCCCTCGAGGGCTGCGATCGCATTCGCTTCCGCCTTGGCGGCGGTAAAATCGCCTTGCGCCGCGTTGGCAATGCCGCGAGCGTAGTGCCACATGGCCTTGACATACGGAATGGCGTCGCCGGGATCGGGGAGCGCCAGAACGGTGGCGGAAGGGCTGAACAGCGCATGGGCGAAGTAAGGCGCCGCCTTGACCGGCTGCACCAGCGCGATGCCACGCGCGACCTCGTCGGGGATGAGGCCGCCCAGCTTCTCGGCCGCCGCGATGACGGTGGGTCCATCACCAGCCATCTGGGCAGACGCCAGCACGAAATGGACGTTGTGCGGGTAGTACCCGAGGCGGTACACGCCCATGGGCGCATTGGTCGCCGCCAGATATTTTTCGTCCACCCCGATCGCCGTCTTGTTCTCGGCCAGCGCGTCAAGATAGCGCCCGACCCGGTAGTAGATGTGGCTCGGCATATGCACGAGGTGGCCGGCGCCGGGAATGGCCCCCCGCAGCCGGTCCGCATAGGGCTCGGCACGCTCCGGCCGGTCCGACGCCTCCACCGCGTGGATGTAATAGTGCATCGCGCCCGGATGGTTCGGGTCGCGCGCCAGCACGCGTTCGAGCGTCGGCACGATGGGGCCGCTTTGCTCGTTTGGTGCGTGGCCGCCGGGCTGCCAGTAATTCCACGGGCTGAGGTCCATCACCGATTCGGCGTAGAGCACCGCGATCTCGTTGTCGTCCGGGAACTGCGCCGCGACCTTCTCCATGGCTGACGCATACGCGGCATCGAGCTGCACCCGGTCTGCCCTCGCGTCCTTGGCGTAGCGGGTCGAGACCGCCGCAATCAGCGCCTGCTCGCGCGGGGTCGCCTTGGGGGCGAGCATGAGCGCCTTCTCGGCTGCCGCGAAGGCCGGCGCCACCGCGTCTTCCTGCATCGGCAGATTGATGTTGGGCCCGAGCACCAGCGCTTCGCCCCAGAAGCACATGGCGCAGTCGGGATCGAGCTTCTGCGCCTTGCGGAAGGCGCGCTGCGCCTCGCTGTGATTGAACGCGTAGGTGAGCCGGAGCCCTTGATTGAAATAGGACTGCGCCGGCTCGTTCGCGGTCGTGATCCTGTACGTCACCCCGCCGAGCCCCTCCCACAACGGCGGATCTGTGTCGGCGAAAGCGGCCGCCGGCGAGGCGGCCTGCATTTCCGCTTGCGGCACCTCCGTGCGTGTCTGGGCCAATCGCAGCATGGCCCGGGTTACGTCGGCCGACCCATGACAGACGGCGATGTCGGTGCCGAGCTGTCGATCAGTAGCGGCGGCGACGACTATGCTGTCGGTCGGGCCGCCGCCCACGGCGAACGGTGCAAACAAGCCGCCCACGGCCGCACCTGCGACGAGAAGCGGCGGCAAGGGAAAAATCACCCGCATGATGCCCTCCAAGCTGATTGATGATGGAGCTCAGGCGGAGCGCGGCGCCGTGAGCGGTGCGCGACCGCCGGGGCAGGCACGCAGCCTACTCCTCGCAGGCCGCCACGGCAATGAAACGGTGCATTTTGGCAAGGGCATCCGCGTTCCGCGCCCCGCGGGCGCGATGTCGGCCAATGGCCCCAAGCAGCGGTGGGGGGATGTCGCGCATGTGACCTTCACGAGATCGTAGAAATCAAGGTCGGTGAGCTGTCTTGGAGGACGGATGCTCGTCTCAAATCGAACCCTGATAAGATAATCATCGTGTTCGATGGACCGCTGGGATACACGCGTACGATAGCGAGGCGCGAAGATGTAGCAGCGGCGATTACCGAGTTCACCAATCGATTTGGACTGAAATAGTTGCCGTGGGACAGGTCGGCTTATGGCACGTTTGAGACATGCCGGCGGACAGTGACGATGTCTGTTCTCAGGGGTAGAGCGGAAGTCGTCGGTACACGCCCAACCCGACGCGATTGACCCCAACCGGACATTCGTGCCAGCCGGCGAGCGTTCCACCACCTCACCACGGCGGTGCGGACAGATCGCATGCGCGCAGCGCGTGGGGTAGCAAATCTCTACCAATGCAGTCCTCAAGGTCTGCCCTGTAATCGGCCTCAGACAAAGGACGGAATGCGATGCCGATCTAGTCACGGAGCCTTCCGGCCCTTGCTGGACATCTGGGCGCTCAAGTCATCGATTCTCGAAAGGAATAGTTTCAGGATCGGCGATCTATTCGCCTTGTTGTAGCCGACAACCAAGTCGATCGTTGGGGCATCTCCTCGGATCGGACGGCTGGTTACGGACCAAGGAAGAAGATTATTTGGGTAGGCAGGCAGAAGCGCTACGGCGCCGGTCGACGCGATCATGGACATCGCATGGGTAATGTTGTCCACTTCGTGGGCCGGAACGATAGCCAGTCCGGACCGCTTCAAGTAGTCCTCGATCACAGCGCGCGAGGTCGGGGCCGTCTTCGATGGTATGATGAATGTTTCGCCCACGATCTCTCGCAGATCGACGGCGTCATGCCCGGCAAGGCGGTGGTCGCTGGGGAGCATGACGACGAATGGCTCCGTAATCACACGCCTGTAAATCAGATCGTCCGCCCGCTCTTCCGGCCGCATGAACGCGGCGTCAAGCCTGCCCCGCATCAAGGCGTCAGCGAGGTCCGGGGAATTCTGGCTAGAGACCGTGACCTCTATATTGGACAGTTCATCGTGAAGGATGCGCATCGCTTCAGGCAACCAATCTATTTCCTTCCCCGTGAGACACCCTAGAGCGAAGGTCGGCTTGGCGGGTTGAGCCGCCCGCCGCGCTGCTTCCTTGGCTGCCTCTGCCTGGGTGAGCGCCAGCCGTGCATGGTCGAGAAAGGCCTTGCCAGCGGCGGTCAATTCGATGCCGTGCACGCTGCGGCTCATGAGCTGAACGCCAACCTCGTATTCGAGATCGCGGATTTGGCGGCTGAGGGAAGGCTGCGCCGTGTGCAGCCTTTTCTCAGCCGCGACCGTCAGGCTGCCTTCCTCGGCGACCGCTATGAAAAAGCGAAGGTGCCGTAGCTCCATAGCGCTCCCCATATCTCCTAGGCATGCCGCCAAGCTTACAAAGTCTTTTTCGCGGGCGCCAGAGGAGACTACATGGCTTTCAACGAAAGGCACTTGCGACTGTTCTCGGTCTCTAGGCCGCGGCCAGACGTTCCACTTCCATACTCTTCCGGTAGGGCATCAAAATTGAGAGGATTACAAATGAGCAACCCAGTCATATTGATCACCGGTGGGCTTACGGGCATCGGGCGCGCCGCCGCCGTCGCTTTCGCCAAGAAGGGCGCGAAGGTGGTCGTTGCCGGTCGGCGTGATGAGGCCGGAAAGGCGCTCGTCAAGGAACTACGTTCTTTGGGTTCCGAGGCCGAGTTCATCAACGCCGACGTCCGCAAGGAGGATGACGTCCGCGCCATGGTCGACAAGACCGTCGAACGGTTTGGCCGTCTCGATGTCGCGGTGAACAATGCCGGCTCCGAAGGAAAGGGTGGTCCGATCACGGACCAGACCGCGGAAAGCTTTGACGCGACGTTCGAGACCAACGTCCTCGGCGTGGTCCTGAGCATGAAGCACGAAGTGCGTGCCATGCAGGCCCAGGGGAGCGGCAGCATCATCAATATCTCATCGACGTACGGACACCGTGGCGCGGCTTTCGCCTCGATCTACGTCGGCGCCAAGCATGCCGTCGAAGGCATCACCAAGTCGGTGGCGCTCGAACTCGCCAAGTCGGGCATTCGCGTGAATGCCGTCGCGCCCGGGCCCACGGACACCGGCATGCTGACCCGCTTCACCGGTACGTCAGAGAACAAGGCTGCCTTGGCGAAGCAAGTTCCGCTCGATCGTCTCGGCCTCTCCGAGGAAGTCGCCGACGGCATCCTCTTTCTCGGGTCGGACGGAGCCAAGTGGATTACGGGCGAGATCCTCAACGTCGACGGCGGCATGACCGCCAACTGATCCTGTCCGGGCGCAACTATTACGACCCACGCCCGATCGATGCACAATACAAATCAAGTGGAGGGAGTCCAATGGCTAACGTGGTGAAGAAACACAGTATCTCTACCGAGCCCAGAAAATGGTGGATCTAGCGGTGGCGAAAGCCAGAGAACTTGGCGTTACCGAGAACGTAGCGGTTCTCGATGACGGCGGTAATCTCAAGGCCTTTAGCCGGATGGATGGAGCCCCGATCCTTTCGATCGAGATCGCGCAGAACAAAGCTTATACGGCGCTGTTCGGCGTCTCCACGCAGGATTTTTTCAACTTCATCCAAGGCGACCCGTCGCTTTTGGCCGGCATCCCCACGCTCAGGCGTGTTGCTGCGTATGGAGGAGGGTTTCCGATCAAGGTCGACGGAGAAATTGTGGGGGCGATCGGAGTGAGCGGGGCCCCCATGGTGCAGAACGACGTCGATTGCGCGAGAGCAGCCCTGGCGCTCGTGCCCGATGCGGTGCCGGCTGAGTAACGAGGGCGCGACCATGATGATTCATAGCCGCCCAGAAATGATTCATACCCACCAGACCGCGCCGACGCAGTTCGTCGAGGCCAACGGCATCCGCTTCGCCTATCGTCGCTTCGGCAAACCGGGTGGCGTGCCGCTCATTTTCAACCAGCACTTCACCGGCACCATGGACCACTGGGATCCGGCGGTGACCGACGGTTTTGCCAAGGACCGCGAAGTCATCCTGTTCAACAACGCCGGTGTTTCCAGTTCCTCTGGCGAGGTACCCGCCAGGATCGAGAAAATGGGCGCCAACGCGGTGGCGTTCATCAAGGCGCTAGGACTGACGAAAGTCGATGTGCTCGGCTTTTCGATCGGCGGCTTTGTCGCGCAGGAAATCACCCTGCAGGCTCCCGATCTGGTCAGACGCCTGGTTTTGGTCGGCACCGGCCCGCGCAGCGGCGAAGGCATGGCGACCCTCACTCCAGAGGCGCAGAAAATCTTCGGTGCCACCTATGACGATCCCGATCATCTTTGGCTTCGCGTGCACTTTACACAATCCGAGCAGAGCCAGAATGCAGGACCTGAGTTCCTCAAGCGCTTCCGACTGCGCAGCGAGAACCGCGATCCCGAGGTGAACGGGACAGTCGCACCCGCCCAGATCGAGGCGATCGGCAAATGGGGCGCGCCGCAGGAGAAACCGTTCGAATATCTGAAGTCGATCCACCAGCCGACGCTGGTCGTGAACGGCGGCAAGGACGTGATCATCTACTCCGTGAACTCGTTCATCCTGCAGCAGCAACTGCCGAACGCCCAACTCATCCTAATCACGGCTCGCAATACCAGTATCCCGAACTCTTCGTCCGCCATGTCTCGATGTTCCTGTCGGCGGACGAGCGCCGAGGCGTATGAGGATCGAAAGCGGGCACGTTCCGCCATAGCAACAACAGGACGATGATCATGGCTACCCTGACTGGCAAAACCGCTCTCGTTACCGGCGCTTCGCGCGGCATAGGACGCGCCGGCGCACTCGCGCTCGCTGCCGCCGGCGCCCAGGTTCTCGTGCATTACGGCCGTGGAGCGAAGGAAGCCGACGATGTTGTCGCAGAGATAACCGAGGCCGGCGGCCGAGCGGATGCCATAGCGGCCGACCTCGCCGCCGCGGACGGCGCCAGCAAGCTTGCCAGGCAGGCCCGCAGTATTGTCGGAGATCGCCTCGACATCCTTGTCGCCAATGCAGGGGTCTTGAAAGTGGCGACCATCGAGGAAACGACGGTCGAGGATTTCGATAAGCTCTTCGCAATCAACGTCCGCACACCGTTCTTTCTTGTGCAGCAGCTCCTTCCGATCCTGTCGAAGGGAAGCAGCATCGTTTTCCTCTCGTCGCTCGCGGCGCGCGCCGTTGTTGGAACGGAACCTGCGTATGCGGCAACCAAGGGCGCCATCGACACTCTGGTGAAGCATTTCGCCTTGACCCTTGGCGGACGTGGTATCCGCGTCAATGCCGTCGCGCCCGGTGTCGTCGAGACGGACATGTTGAACTTCACCAAAACAGACGCGGGCCGCGACTTAGCGCTGGGCATGCAGGCGCTGAAGCGCCTCGCTCAGCCCGACGACATCGGTGGCGTGATCGCCTTCCTGGCATCGGACAATGCCCGGTGGATCACCGGCGAAACCATCCACGTGGATGGCGGTTCGAAGCTCTGAGTTTTAACGAGAGCGATATGTACTGTCGACCCGAGGGAATAAGCGCGATGAAACTCTACCACTCCACCTGTTCGGTGACAGCTTCACCGATTGATCTTCGGGCGTCGCCGAGGGTTGCGTGCAGCGAGGATTGAATATTTTTGAAGGGCCGTCGACTTCCGGTTTTGGCACTTTTCGGACATGCCCGGGTGGTCTGACGACGTCTGCTCCTGAGGGTAGAACGGACTTGCCGAGGAAGCAGGGGGCCACTTCCGTTTTTGACCCCGGAACGGACCTCAGCGGGCCTCCCTATCCAGACTCACTGTGACGGCTATTGAATCCCAATCTCTCCGGCGATCACGGATCCGAACAGTTCACCGTGTTCACCGTTGAATCGCGACATCTGCATCTGCTCGACCGGGAAATAGTCGGTCGGGCTTGTGTTGATCTTGATGCCCGGCAACAACAACCCAGGTTCGAAGTCCTTGAGGTTAGCGGCCTGTCTCATGACGTTCTCGCGGGTGAGTTCGTCGCCGCATTGCTTGAGCACCTGAACCATGGTTTGCGCTGTCAAATAGCCGTAGACACTGAACGTGCTCGTCTTATCTCCTTCGCGGAATTACTTATCCATGAAAGCGGCCCATTCCTTGATCGCGGGATCTTCCTTCCAAGTTGGATCGGTGGGGTCCTTTAAATAGTTGGTCGACAGAATACCCTTGGCGTTCTCAAGTCCGGCGGGCTTGAGCACGGAGCCCACCGAGTTCGAAATGCTGGCGAGGAACTGAACCGGCTTCCACCCGATCTCAGCCGCCTTCCTGATCGCCTGTGCGGCGAATTTCGGGGAGCTCTCGTTGAAAAAAATGTCTGCGCCCATGGTTCTGAGCGTAACAATCTGCGAGTCGACAGTCGGCTCCGAGGGATCGTAGGGGAGTTCTGCCACAATCATGCGCTTCGCTGCCTCGGCGCCAAGGCCGTCTTTGAGTCCCTTGACATAGTCGCGACCCGAATCGTCGTTCTGGTAGAGAATGCCGATCTTGCCCTGCGGCAGGTTCTGCATGATGTATTTTGCATAGATCCGCCCCTCGGTCTGATAGGTCGGCTGCCAGCCCATAGTCCACGGAAAGCTCTTCCGTTCGCCGAACTGGGTGGCGCCGGTGGCGACGAAGAGCTGCGGCACCTTCTTCATATTCATGTATGGACGAATGGCATTGTTGGTCGGTGTACCGAGGCTCTGGAAGATGAGCAGTACTTCATCGCTCTCCACTAGTTTGCGTGCCTGTTCCACAGTCTTTGGCGGGCTGAAGGCGTCGTCGTAGGTAATAAATTTGATCTTTCTTCCGTTGATGCCGCCCTCGGCGTTGATCTTGGTAAAAAAAGCAGCCTCCGTCCGGCCTATCAGAGCGTAGGCCGACAGCGGCCCGCTGTAAGGCATGATGTTGCCGATCTTAATCTCGTTGTCGGTGGCGCCGGGGTCGTATTTCTTCTCAGCCGCCGCAGGATTTGTGCCGACGCAAAGGCCGAGCAGGAGAGATGCCAGTAGAATGCCTCGCGTCTGCGCCATGTCGACCTCCCCTGATGCCGTCGGCTGCTTGCCGATCATGCGCAGTCTAGGGTTTAGGCGCCGAACTTGTCCAGCTACGGCGACTTCCGTTCTTGGCACCTTTCAGACATGGCACGTGTGATGCGCGATGTCCGTTCTTAGGGGCAGAGCGGAGTGCGCCGGGAGACCGGCAAGGAGTAGATGGTGCAAGTCCATCACGATGAAGGAGTAGCGACCCGCATCGACCCCGAGTCATGCGCAGATGCCCGCGAGGGCATCGGCGAAGCGTTGACAGGGGAGCGCATAGGCCAGCCATTGAGCCGCGATAGTACCCTCATCCTGGGTGCCGACGTCGTTCCGCTGACGGAAGGCAATACGGATGGGCGCGATAGTGCGAGCGCCCAGACGGCCCGGCGTGGTCGTAGACACTGGCATGTGCGGACGCTCTTTGCTCGGGAACCGGGAGATCTCATGGTCGGCCAGCGCCACATGCGTGTAGCGCTGGTCCGTGTCGGGAAGGCGAGGAGCCGTAGCCGATGATGTACGATCATGAGAAGTCTGACCCCGCCATAGTAGCTGTGAAGCCGACGAACAAGGCCGGGCAACCGGCTGCGGAGTTGGTGGAGCCAAGGGCGGGGGCCGAGGGGAATGTGAGACAGCAAAGCACGGGCCGGGCACAGTACCGGGGAACCGTGTCACAGGCGCTGAAGCGCATACGGAATTTCGTGAGAATATCACGACGCGCCGTTACACACCCGAGGTGGGAGCCGTGTGCCCGAATTGGGCTCGCACGGATCTGTGCGGGGGGCGCGGGGTAACTCGCGTCCCTACCGCGAACCTGGCGGTTGCGCGCGCAGAGGTCCGAGTTTGACCCGAAGGCGAAGTGGCGGGTTACTCGATGACTTCATCCGCGAGTGCGAGCATCGTGGGCGGGATGTCGAGGCCAAGAGCCTTGGCAGTCGCGAGCGGCGATAAGGATGTCGCATCTAGGCAACAGCTCCAGTAAATGTGACCCATCCCAATCTTGTCCGTCGCCTCGCTTGGGACATTCGACTAAAAACGGACTCGCCTTGGACTACGGGGAGCGTGCGTGTAGCGTTCTTTCGGGGACCGTGCCGCGGAGTTGGGGCCGATGAAAGCCTTGCAGGCCACCTGCATCGTGGGTGCCATAACATTCACGGGGATGATCCATCAGGTTGGCGGAAACACGCCGAGCGCGACCGTGCCGGACGCAATGCCGGAAGCGGCTGCGAGCGCCGAGACGCCCGGTGGGCCTGCGCTCTCCGCCGCCGTGCCGGAGGCATCTGCCGCGGGTTCCGGACCGCCGTTGATGGCCCAAGCCGAAATCGGCGACGATTCTTTCGAGGCAAAATGGATGGCCTTGGGCCATCATGATTCCGCCCAACCGATGCCGACAACGCACGATGCGCCCGACGATGCTTCCAATCCGGCACCGGTGACGCAGGATTTCCGGTATCTCATCTATTACGTCTGGTCCGAACTGCCGCCTGCCGAGAAGCCGGCGGCTATCGTCTTAAGTTCACTCAAGGCCACCCCGGTCGGAACGCCGGTCGAGGAGATCAAGCGCGCTTCCGACGCTTTCGGTCTGGATTTCAATTTCATGAAGGCGGTTGCCAAGATCGAGTCCGGTTTCGACCCCAAGCAACGCACCGGGTCGTATATCGGCCTGTTCCAACTGAACGAATACGAGTTCAACAAATTCGGCTCGGGGCAGATTCGTGATCCCCGCGACAATGCCGTTGCGGCGGCCTACAAGGTCATTACCGAAGGCATTCTGTTCGAGTGGGTGACGCACAAGAAGCCGACCTTGAGCGATCTTTACCTAATCCATCAACAAGGCTGGGAAGGCGCAGCCGAGCACATCAGCCAACCTGATCGCATCGCTTGGAAATCCATGTGTGCCACCAGCGAAGGCAGGGAGAAAGGTGAAAAATGGTGCAAACGCGCGATCTGGCGGAATACTCTTCCGGCCGTAAAACACGCTTGGAAATCGGTCGATAAGCTGACATCGGGGGCATTCGTCGGAATGTGGCGCGACCGGGTTGCTGATTTCTATTCGAAATACATGGCCACCGCCGCCGCACGGGCGACCCAGTAAATTTCCGTTGAGTGGTTGGCAGGAGTTGCCGCCAATACTCATTCAACAATGTGATAGAGTGTAGCCCTCACGACCGCGGAAGTGCCATGTTGATCTCCGGTCGCTGCCATTGCGGCAATATCTTTCTCGCGCTCGACTGGCGGCCGGAGCCGTCAGAAATCCCGGCTCGGGCCTGCACCTGCTCGTTCTGCGCGAAGCATGGCGGTGTTTGGACCTCGTGCCCGACCGGATCGCTCACGGTGAGCGTCAAGGATCGCACGCGCGCATCAAAATGCGCGTTCGGCACCAAGACTGCCGAGTTTCACGTGTGCACCGGGTGTGGCGTGGTGCCGGTGGTCACCAGCCGAATCGACGGCTGCCTCTACCCCGTCGTCAGCGTGAACGCATTTGAGAATGTAGAACCTGCGCTGCTTCGACGCGCGCCGGCAACCTTCGAGGGCGAGAATGAACAAGCCCGCCTGAGCCGGCGCAAGCGCAACTGGATTGCGGATGTCCGGTTTGAAGCCACGAGCTAGGCGCTCGGGCTCACCATCTCGGAATCGGTCTTGCTGCTCGCCGACGAGGTGATCGAATACAGAGCTATTTGTTGCGGTGCGTGAGTCCGCATTTGGTACTTTTCCGACATGCCGGGGCGGTCTGATGATGTCCGTTGATTGGGGAAGACCGGAAGTCGTCCGCCGACGCCCAAATCGACGCGATTGACCCTGAGCGGAAGTCGCGCCTTTTCAGGAGCGGTCACCGTCAGGTCGCAAAAAATATATTGAACCCGTCAAATGGTCACCATTCGCGAATGTCAGTTGGCCGTTCCCGTACGAGGAGGCAAAGAGGGGACACGAGGATCTTGCGCTTCGTGCACGATTGACCGCAGACGCCGCGCCAAGTCTGCCAGGCGGAAAGGTTTGTCGATGATCGGAAACTCGTCTACCGCTCGATGTCTTTCCAACACATCCCCCGCGTAGCCCGAGGTGAGCAGGATCTTGATGCCTTTGCTCAGCCGCCTCGCTTCGCGGGCAAGCTCAACGCCATTCATTCCGTTTGGCATCACCACATCGCTGAACAAGAGTTCAAATTCTTGGCCACTCTGGAGCATCTGGATGGCCTCCGCCCCAGTCCGAGCGCAAACAACCCAGTAGCCGAACGTGGTTAGCATTGCCGACGTGACTTCCAGGATATCCTCATTGTCCTCGACCACAAGGATTCGCTCCGAACCTTCAGGGATGGCCTGCGGTTGGATGGCTTCCACCCCGGCATCACGCTTTTGCGTGGCTTTGGGTAGATGCAGAGCGACCGTTGTCCCCACGCCGGACGCGCTTTCGATAGCAATATGCCCCCCGGATTGTCGGACAAAGCCATAGACCATGCTGAGGCCGAGTCCGGTGCCCTTGCCGACCTCCTTGGTCGTGAAGAAGGGCTCAAAAACCCGATCCCGTACTTCAGGAGGCATCCCGCAGCCGGTGTCCGTGACGGACACCTTTACATACGATCCGGGCAAGCACCCGGCCACGGCTCCCTCATCCAAAACGACGTTCCGCGTCTCGATCTCGAGAACGCCGCCATCCGGCATTGCGTCGCGCCCATTCAGAGCCAGGTTGAGGAGAGCGGTCTCGAGCAGTGGCGGATCGACATGGCACAGCCACAATCGCTCATCGGTCCGCAGCTTGACCTGGCAGCTTCCTCCGACCGCTTGGCGGATAAGCCCCTGGAACTCAGAAATGAGCTGGTTTGCGTCGACCAGTTTTGGGTTCAGTACCTGCCGTCGGGAAAAGGCGAGAAGCTGCGCCGTTAGCTTTGCTCCCCGATCAGCGGCACCCCGTGCGGCCGCGGCGAGCTGCCGGACCCTGCCATTATCTGCCGCCTCCTCGATGAGCTCGAGGTTCCCGGAGACCACCATAAGCAGGTTGTTGAAGTCGTGCGCGATGCCGCCGGTGAGTTGGCCGACGGACTCCATCTTCTGGCTCTGGTGAAGCTGCTCCTGCATGAGGCGGCGCGCCTCCACGGCGTGCTTGTGCTCGGTGATGTCTCGGAAGTAGAACGCCAGGCCCTCACTGGAGGGGAACGCGTTGAACGCGTACCAGACACTTCGGCGTTCGCAGAACTTCTCGAAGCTGGCCGGGCGCTGCTCTGACATGGCCTCTCGAAGTTGGCTGAAAATCTCCGTGTCGGCAGCATCCTGGAAGGCTTCCCATAGTTTCGCACCGATCGGATCGCGCCCTTCGCCTATCTGCGTCCAGGCTCGCCCATTAAGGTAGCTGACCCGCCAGTCTCGATCGACGATGACCACGCTGTCGGTCGTACTCTCAAAGATCGTCGTGATCCGAGCCGCGGCTTCCTCGGCTTTTTCCTTCGCCTCCGACAATTCGTGCTCGCGGTGCTCCAGTGCATCGGCCATCGTATTGAACGCGTCGGCGACTTGGGCGATTTCGGATTTATCAGCGATGTCCACACGTCGGGCATAATCACCCAGCCGCCATTGGTTCGCGGCGTTGACCAATTGGCCAAGCGGGCGATGGATGTATCGCCTAGCGCCCAACAATGTCAGGACCAACACCAGCGAAGTGCTGAGGACGATCAGAAGGATGTCGCGCCGCGTGCGATATTGGATGTCGGCGAAGGCCTGCGCCTTGTCGACGCTATAGCCGACAAAAAGCCCCCCGGAATCGGCGTCCAAGGTTGAGTAACCGATGATCCGCTCCACTCCATTGATGTTGAGGATATCGACCGCTCCCCGTTGGTCCAGATTCAGGTATTTGTCACCGCGCATCTTTTTGCCGACAAGCCGGCTGTTATCGG
The DNA here is from genome assembly GCF_900129425.1 of Bradyrhizobium erythrophlei. Taxonomy (NCBI): domain Bacteria; kingdom Pseudomonadati; phylum Pseudomonadota; class Alphaproteobacteria; order Hyphomicrobiales; family Nitrobacteraceae; genus Bradyrhizobium; species Bradyrhizobium erythrophlei. The sequence goes on from NZ_LT670817.1 coordinate 2,027,268, forward strand.
GGTAGCGGGCGAGATACGTGCCATTGCGATCCGTGATGGCGAGCGCCGCTCCCTCCGGAGCGCCCTTTCGAGCGATGTAGTCAGCGAGCCAATCGAGGCCAAGACCCGCCACAATGACGCCGCCCATGCGGCCATCGTCGCCGTAGAACGGCAACGCAAACTGGATGACGTTCCGGCCGGTTGCCAGACCTTTCGAGAACTCTCCGACCGTGAATGTGCCGGTTTTCAAGATGTCGGCAAAGTAGGGCCGCGCAGCGATGTTGATTGGCAGATGGTCGCTGTTCGTGTTGCAGAAGGACCGGCCATTCAAGTCGGTGACGAGAAACCTGATGGACGCCGGAAATCGCTGCTGCATCGCAGCCAGGTAAGCATCGCACGCTTGGCTGTCCCTCGTCTTTATCGCCGGGACCTCCGACATCGCGATCAGGACTTGACGAATTCCCTGTACGATCTGCTGCTGTTCTGCCGCGGCTAGTTTGGCCAGGCTGAGCGTTTGGTTCTGCACTTCGACCTGGCGCGCACGACGCAGATCGAATTCATTGTATGCTTGGATCGCGATCGCTGGCAGTAGTGCGACAGCCACCAGCACGAATAGGCGTGATAAGAGAGTCACCGTTCGCCCGTCGGGGGAATGATGCTGAACTCGTCTCGATCGACGGCGAAGCTGTCGGTGATGCGCCCCGATCATCCTGATGGCCGTAATGCGAGCGTCGGGTACGCAAGGTTCCGGGTGATCTAAACTCTACGCCATCCACTGCCGAACATGTGGGGGCCGTGTTGCGGCTTGATGTCAGTGCGGAAAAACTTCGTTACGATCGTAACGCGTCTAGGACTTAAGAACGGCGGAAAGCTGATACCATGGCGTCGAAGGCAACCGCGGGTGCTAGGGCGTCAATGCCTTTTCGCTCGGTCTCGAAGTGCCGCAATTGCTGCTCGCCCAGGCCAACGAGGTGATCGAATGACGGCATGGTTTGCTGCGGTGCATGAGTCCGTTGTTGGCACGAAACGGACTTTCCGCGATGTCCGCAGTTTGGTTGCTATTGGGGGGAAAGCGGAGTGCGCCGGGAGACCGGCAAGGAGTAGATGGTGCAAGTCCATCACGATGAAGGAGTAGCGACCCGCATCGACCCCGAGTCATGCGCAGATGCCCGCGAGGGCATCGGCGAAGCGTTGACAGGGGAGCGCATAGGCCAGCCATTGAGCCGCGATAGTACCCTCATCCTGGGTGCCGACGTCGTTCCGCTGACGGAAGGCAATACGGATGGGCGCGATAGTGCGAGCGCCCAGACGGCCCGGCGTGGTCGTAGACACTGGCATGTGCGGACGCTCTTTGCTCGGGAACCGGGAGATCTCATGGTCGGCCAGCGCCACATGCGTGTAGCGCTGGTCCGTGTCGGGAAGGCGAGGAGCCGTAGCCGATGATGTACGATCATGAGAAGTCTGACCCCGCCATAGTAGCTGTGAAGCCGACGAACAAGGCCGGGCAACCGGCTGCGGAGTTGGTGGAGCCAAGGGCGGGGGCCGAGGGGAATGTGAGACAGCAAAGCACGGGCCGGGCACAGTACCGGGGAACCGTGTCACAGGCGCTGAAGCGCATACGGAATTTCGTGAGAATATCACGACGCGCCGTTACACACCCGAGGTGGGAGCCGTGTGCCCGAATTGGGCTCGCACGGATCTGTGCGGGGGGCGCGGGGTAACTCGCGTCCCTACCGCGAACATCGCGGTTGCGAGCGCCGACTTCCGAGTTTGACCCGAAACGGACTTGAGGCGAAACCCTAAAACTACATTCCAGATCCGGTATGGCTATCGGGAGGGCCACCAAAACGGCCCAGTTATCAGTGTTATTTTTGTCAGGCTTCACTTTCGTACCTTGCCGAAATGCAAAGCCGATAAATCCAGCAATCGTGCAGAAGGCAAGTAGAGGCAGCAGCTAGTTCGGCATATTCGAATCCGCTGTTCAGGGCCGCGTCAGTTGGCGGCTCCTTTTGTATCAGGCCAAGCCTCAGCTATCAGTCTGGATCGCGATGACAACAAGTTCGCTGCCGTCAATCGTCTGGGTCCTTTGCCAAACGTTCTTCCGATTTGGAATGGGTTCAAATCCACCGTACATGTTCTGGGCCGCTTTCTTTTTTAGCGCAGCAGGAAGCGCCTGGACCCAGTCGCCAAAACCTTGGTAGTTACCGCGCCTCTGCTGAGCGACGTAACTAGTGCCTTCATAGATCGCTACATAAGTGTAGAGCGGCATCACTGACCTAGCTTTTTGATGCAAATCGGTTGGCCCCTAGGGACAGGGGTGCAATCCCAATCCGGACCGAAGCCATTGTTCGGTTTGAATTTCGTAAAATTCGGAAACCAATAGAAACTGAAAGCGATAAGACAAAGCACAACGACGATGAATAGAACACCCATCACGTCTCCGCGCGTTGGATACGGCCGCGGCCACCTCATGACAGTGTTTCAGCCCGAATTTCGGCCGCGGAAGGATCGAGAGATCAATCCCATGCGATAGCAGAGCCCCGACGAGACGGAGATATTCTACGCGCAATATGCATTGACCCTCGCTCCATCCTGCTTTTCGCATGCGGTTCTACGATGACTATAGGAGAACCTCTCTTTCACGTTACTTAAAGGCTCAACTCAAATCGTGCTGAATATCGGCGACGTCGCCTATTGGCACTTTTCGGACCTAGCCCGATGTCCAAGTTGAGTCCGTAATGCGCAGCAAAGCGGACCTCGGTGAGGGAAACGTAGCGGCCTGTACAATCAATCGCAGGCGGCCTACTGCATGGGCGCCCCTCCGAGCGCTGGCGTCTCCGGACCTTCGCCGACCTCCATCGCCGCGTCGTGAACGTGCGCGAGCATTTGGGCTAAATCGCGCATGTCGAACAACGTCCCGCGCACAACCATGCGGCTCGATTCCTATGTCGCGTTTATGAACGGATGGCTGAATCATGCTCGCATTCCTATGCCGTGATGCGCATCTCCCTGCGATCGGGGATTCTGACGCGACAAGGAAACAGAGCCATGACGAGAAATCTCAAGAAAGGTCAGCGTATCGGCCGTACCCCGAAGACCGGCGCCGAGCTCGCGATTTCTCCGCGTCGCGTGATCGTGTTCAAGCCGTCGGCCATTCTGAAGCAGTGGATCAATGGCCACAGCCCCAGTGGCGTTGCGTGAGCAGCTGCGATGGCCGCAAGACGATTGAGCAGCCAAATGAACAAATGGAACACGCTTAAAGTTGCGATGTACGGAGCTTGCCTAGGACTGCTCTACGCAGCCTCTCTGGAGATTGGGCTTTGGACACATCCCGATGTGTACGGGCAAGCGGGTGGCGGATTAATTGGTGGCACTATCGCTGGAGCCATCCTCGGCTTACTTATTTCGGGTTTTCGGAATCTCTTTGTTCGGTTTTTTAGCTGACGCCATCAGCGGGTTTTTGTCGTCGTTTGCATGGTGTCCCGAGGCCACTCGCACCGGCTCATTCCCCTTCGCCTTCAGCCCCCGGTGGACCTGCCCGTCGCGATGAAGCCAGCCCGCCTCCCATTATCTCGCCCGAGTGCAGCACGGAGCGCCAATGCATTCCACGCCAAACCCGAAACAAACCGATCCGCGCGATTTCCTTCTGATCGCGCCCGAGGATAAAGAGCTTTCCAATCTGGCGCACGACGCCATGCGCTATTCTTCGGCGCAGACCCGCATGGGGTCCGACTTCTCCGCTGGCCCCCCGATTCCCCCGGTCGATCTGAGGTTTCGCCCTGCTGCCGTCAACAATGTCGAAGTCCAGGGCGACCGGCCGTCGATTGGCAGGCGGGCGGTACGCGCCTTCATTCGCTTCCTATGGGTAGCATGCATCGGTGGCGCGGGCGTCGCTTGGCAGTTCTACGGTGATGCGGCCAAACAGATTATCGCGAAGTGGGCGCCGCAGTTCGTCCTGATTTTATCGCCGCCGCTGGAAAACCCAAGGCTCCCCGAGCAACCGACCCCACCTGCCGTCCAGGCGTCCGCGACGAAGGCAACACCACCGCAACCGGCACTTTTGGCTCAGACCGCCACGGAAGGCGTCGCGCCGACCGCCGCCGCCCTATCTCCCGAATCAGCGCAGTTGCTCCAGTCGATGGGGCGCGACCTCGCAACCGCAGGGCAAGAGATCGAGCAGCTCAAGGCCAGTATTGAGCAGCTCAGGGCCAGCCAGGAACAAATGTTCCGCGACGTTGCCAAGGCTTCCGAGCAGAACCGACGCCCCAAGATATCAGCGTCTCCGCCCCGATCGGCCGCCGCGCCGCCGCGCAAGCCGATGCCATTTAGGCCCTCGCAAGCCGCAGCAGCCCCTACGTTGCCGCAAGCCGCAACACCTTCCGTGCTGCGGCAACCTGAACCGCAACCGCAAGCCACGGCCCAGCCGCAGGTCGAACCAGAGCTGTCATCGGTGCCGCGGCCGCCGATGCCCGTGCACTAGCACCAGTTCTTTCACCCTGCAGCCGCCGCAATTCGCGATCCGGCACGATTCCTATGTCGAGACGATGCGCCGGGATGGAACGCTGCACGAATTCGATGCAGCTTACAAATCCCGACACGCGGCGGCGCGGGGCGAGGGGTTCATGGGATTCAATGTTGCGATGGCGCGCCGCGCGCTGATCCCGCACTATGATTTGGGACGCTATGGCAGACTGTTTGCGGGGCTATCCGATCCCGGGTTGCGCTCATCTCGAATATCCGCCACCAACTGACCGAAGATAGAACGGCTTGCTGTTTCGGCCTGTCAAAATAGTCCACTTCCGAGTTTGGCACTTTTCGGACATGCCCGGGTGGCTGACGACGTCTGCTCCTGAGGGTAGAACGGACTTGCTGACGAAGCAGGGTTACTTCCGTTTTTGCCCATCTCGGACATCTCCCAAGAGACCGTTCCCCTCCCAGTCGCGTTGGTGCGGTGGACGCCTGAGCCTTTGCCGATCAAACGGCATGTCGAGAAACGTGAGCCCGCTCTCCGTAACCTCCGCAAGGGCCACGTTTCTGACAATGCCGCGCTATTGCAGATGAATTGGAGGCAAAGCTGCGAAAACCAGCATGGAGATAGCGAGGATCGCCACAACGTAACCGAGCGAGGTATTAAGCGCCGCAAGCGGATCGTCGGGAGGTTCGATCATCTTCGACGCGCTCCGATTATCGGGCCCACTCCGAGCGCCGGGCGCAAGCAAACTTGTTTGCGATCGCCTTGCCGCTCTCCGTGTGAAAAAGATGTACAACAAATAGGTGTCGATCAAAATTGTGACGGCCAGGACGACATAGGCCCAGGGGCTTTCCATCACATTCAGCTCGATCAACACCCGAGAGAAGCCGAAACCCACAACCCACGCATCAAAGCTCATGCATATCCGACGAAACGTCTCGGCATCCAGATGGCGGATGACATAGGCGCCGAGCGGTACTCCAACCGCAACGCAGGGAACAAACACCCATAAGATGTTCTCGCTTTCGGCCGTAAACAGGCCAAGCTGGTAATAGGCGATGGCGGTGACGCTCGACTCGGCCACGCGAACCAATGCGAGTCCGGCCCGAAACTCGGTTTTGACCAGACCCTGGTTGTTGAACAGGATTGCCAACGGCGGTCCCGAGATGGTGGTGACCGAATACAGGATGCCCAGCGCGGTTCCAAAGGGAAGACCGACCAGCCAGGTCGACCGAATTGGTCTTCGCCACCCGGCGGCCTGGACCAGGATGAGGGGCAGAATGAGTGTGTAGGTCCCGAATTTGATCCAGCCAGGCTCAACCGAGGTGAGAACCCAGGCTCCGATTCCGATGCCAGGCAGGAGCCCAGTAACGATTGGAAACACCTTTCTCCATACGGCTGCAACGCCGTTCAGATTCATGAATAGAACGTAGAAGTTGATGACGACCTCGACCAGGACGACGGCGGGATTCAGGATGCGATTTGTATAGAAAACCAGCGCCATCGGAACGGTCAGCGAGGAAAACCCATAGCCGAGAGCGCCATTTATGAAGGATGCAAACAAAGCGATCCCGGCGAGAACGATCACCGCAGTCTCTAGAGGAGGCATCGTAGGCTTCTCCGAGTTGGCAACGGTCGCCCACGGCGCGGCCGACTTTATCCTACCACTTCCGCGGTCTATTTGTAGGTTGGAACCCTATCGGGCGGTGGGTCAGGGTATCCAGCCTGGAGCCCCCTCCACATCTGTCACAGATAGGAAGGCTTCTATGATCCTATTCAGGATAGTCTTCGCAGTAACCGCTATCTTGCTAACCAGGGATGCATTTGCGGAGCCAGGGATGTGGATCGGGACAGCCCCATTTTGCTTTGGGTCGCCAGCAGCCTGCACTGATCTGGGAATGATATACGTGAAGAGTGATTCAATAGGGGACGGTGGCAAATGCTGGACTGGAACGAAAGTGTATTGTTCAGGTTATCCCGCCCCTGAAATTGCATTCATGGGTTATGATGCTTGTGACGGTTTTCAATGTCATCGAACGATGTGCGGTAGCAATCCCAGTCCGGGTCCGAGGGTAATCGCAAGTGAGTCTTGGTACTTCTGTCCTGTCTGCCTCAGTGCAAATGTTAGAACGATGATGAGATTGAACAAAGTTCCTAACGCACAGATTGCGCGTGCTTGTCCGTGGCGATATTTCTAGGTTCGTGATCATCGGGCAGTGCGTAGGCGCAGTCAGCGCACATGATCGCCCGCTTGTCGCCGATGCAGGTCCGATCCTTGCCGCCGTTGTGCTTGCAATCGCGGCATTTGAATAGGTAGTGGCGCGCGGAAGATTGATGCGGATCGGCATCGCTCGACTTTCCGCCGACGTTCAGCGCCCGCATCGACCGGTTGAGCCGGCTGCACTTTTCGGACATGGCGCGATGTCCGAGTTGAGTCTGCTTTCGGGGGTAAACCGGAGTGCGCCGGGAGACCGGCAAGGAGTAGATGGTGCAAGTCCATCACGATGAAGGAGTAGCGACCCGCATCGACCCCGAGTCATGCGCAGATGCCCGCGAGGGCATCGGCGAAGCGTTGACAGGGGAGCGCATAGGCCAGCCATTGAGCCGCGATAGTACCCTCATCCTGGGTGCCGACGTCGTTCCGCTGACGGAAGGCAATACGGATGGGCGCGATAGTGCGAGCGCCCAGACGGCCCGGCGTGGTCGTAGACACTGGCATGTGCGGACGCTCTTTGCTCGGGAACCGGGAGATCTCATGGTCGGCCAGCGCCACATGCGTGTAGCGCTGGTCCGTGTCGGGAAGGCGAGGAGCCGTAGCCGATGATGTACGATCATGAGAAGTCTGACCCCGCCATAGTAGCTGTGAAGCCGACGAACAAGGCCGGGCAACCGGCTGCGGAGTTGGTGGAGCCAAGGGCGGGGGCCGAGGGGAATGTGAGACAGCAAAGCACGGGCCGGGCACAGTACCGGGGAACCGTGTCACAGGCGCTGAAGCGCATACGGAATTTCGTGAGAATATCACGACGCGCCGTTACACACCCGAGGTGGGAGCCGTGTGCCCGAATTGGGCTCGCACGGATCTGTGCGGGGGGCGCGGGGTAACTCGCGTCCCTACCGCGAACCTCCCGATTGCGACCGCCGACTTCTGAGTTTGACCCAACTCGGACATGGCGACCTGCGTCGTCGTGCCAGCGATCACGCGGCAACGGTGCTACCTGCTGAGCATATTTCCAGAGAACCCGGCACCATTCCGACGGGGAGCGCCGCGGAACCTGTTTCGCCGTTTCAACCTTTCGGAATCAGCCGCCGTACCGCCGGTCTCAGGCACGGCAGAGTTCACGTGCGCCTCACCGCGTGCTGCCCGTGGCAAGCTCTTGCGAGTGCACCGGGATCATCAGCTGCTCGCTGAGTTTGCCGGGGAACATGACGAAGGGCTGCGTCGGGTCTTTGACATCCAGATCGCGCCGATAGGCACTGAGCATCTCGCGTGCTGCGCCGCCGACGATCATCACGTGCGGCCCGGTCTGGACCCAATGCTGGTGCGTGTGCCGTTCGGTATGTGTGCTGATCTGGCCCGACAAGAATTTCACTTTATGGTGACTGAGAGAGTGCGGATACCGCGAGGAATGCCGGTTATGCTACAATTTACCCATGCTTCAGGGGGATATCTCAGAGGAGCTGACCATGACCAAAAGCATTCTTGTCAGTCTTGCTCTCCTCACTCTCTCTACTTCTGCCGCTTTGGCCGTGCGTCGGACTCATCATCGCCACGCGATTCATCGCCCAGCGATGAACGCATTTGAATCGTGACACTCACGTCTGCGGGCTGGGGCATGGAAGACCTCTCAAGGTTTCCATGTCGTGACGTTCGTGAAGCGTTTGATCTGTCGCAACGCGCGCGACAAGCGAAGGCAAATCGTTTTCAAATAATGGGGCAAGCAGGTAACGGAGAAAAGCCATGAAGCAGATGAGTCTGACAACAGTTGCGATTGCAGCCTCGACGTTTGCGTGTGCGGCGCTGCTCTCCTTTGACTGCTCTGAGCAACGCGGCCTCTCGCTATCAGTCGAGAAGGCCGTAGCACGGGTCGGTCGTCCCCTGACCCCCGTGAGCGTTGCGGGCGTCGCGCGCCGGCAACACCGGCGGGCTGCTTACGGCGCCGGAGGTATGGTCGTGGGGCGTTACGGAGGCGGCGCGAACAACAGAGGCGGCTTGGTTGGCGGCGACGACCCCGGTACCTACGCAGGCGCCGCCGCGGTCGGCACGGCTGCCGCGGTCGCGGCCACCTCACCTAACTGGGGATGGGGAGGCGACCCCTACCGCACAGGCACAGGTTACTACGCGGGGGGTCCTTACTACGGTGGTCCTGTTCGGGGAACCAGGGCGGCCTACTATGGTGGTTATGCCGGTGTGGGTGCGCCTCGGGTCGGCTGGACGGGCGGTGTGAGTAGCAGCGACTACGCCCTGTATATCCGAAATCTACACGACTCCGGGTATGATACGAGGAAAAATTTCAACGCGAGCGGGAACGTGAGTACGCAATAGCGTCTGGTCTCGTCGTCCATCGTCCATCGTCGTCTCCCGTGGGTCCTCGCTGGGATGACAGCATCGTGGGCTGGGGCCTTTTTGCGTTTGGCGACCCTACCAAGTGTCGCCTCGCAAAATATGCTCGGGCATGTCGGATGTTCGCGGATGAAGCGGGCACGTCGAGTGCATAGTGACCGAAGACGTGCGCGTGATCGCCGCAGTCTTCGCAAACGAACTCGGTGATGTGATCGAGGGCGCTCATTGCGGCGGTCGCGCTGGCTATCTTGCAGCGGTTGGGTCGGTCGTGAATAGACGTGCGAAAAGCCCTGGCCTACACCACATCGTCCTGTATTGAAGAGCCGCCGACGGGGCGGCTTTTTCTTTTGAGGCCTTCTTATTAGCGTCATGTCCGAGTTTGGCTGCACCAAACGGACATGACGCCGCAGCGCCCGCATGTCCGTTGTTGAGGGATGAACGGACTAAGCTCAGACGTGACCCAACTTCCGTTTTTGACCCTGAACGGACGAATCGGGATGCCCGTTGTTAGGTCAGGTGTGAGAAGCTGAGCGTACCAGCACCAGATCGGTTCTCGCGCAAGCGCGACCTTGTTCCACGTTGGACCAACACCGCCCGACGGCTGGGCGTCTCCTGGCCTGTGTCACTGATTTTCGAGAAGGTTCCGGGGCGGTCGTCGTACGGACCTTGATCTATGTCAAGACTTCGAGCGACCGGTGCCGGAAGACTATTAGGTGCTTGAACATGAGAGCCGACCATCCCCGTACTGTCAGAGGTCGGAGTGATTGGACGGTTGAGAGAGGAGCAGAATGATGATCCGGATGATTGCTGTTGCTGGCTTCGTCTTATCGGTTGCAATATCGGCACAAGCTATGACGCCTGCGCCGATTCCTCAGCCGGACGGCATGATCACGCAAGTCGCTGCCGCCTGCGGCGCTGGTAGGACACGAGTTAACGGTGTGTGCGTGGCACGAACCACCATACGCCAGACCCGCCGAGCCGTCCGCAGGTACTAAGTGTCGCCTCGCAAATGCCCCTTGATGATGTGCTCGGGCATGTCGGATGTTCGCGGATGAAGCGGGCACGTCGAGTGCACCGGTAAGCCGTAATATCGTCCTGTATTGAAGAGCCGCCGACGGGGCGGCTTTTTCTTTTAAGGCCTTCTTATTAGCGTCATGTCCGAGTTTGGCACTTTTGAGACATGCCGAATGATCCTGAGAATGTCTGCTAATGGGGGAAGACCGGAAGTGACCGGCGCGCGGTCAAAGTGACGCGATTGGACCCAAAGCAGTCATCCCGCCGGTCCAAATCGGGCGCAAGTTGCCTTCGCCAATGGCAGCTATTGGCTTTGCGGGCCCGCCACCCTAGAATTGCGGCGATCGCAGGACGGGCGAAATGCAGTATGTTTGCGACGCGGCGAAGGGTAAGACCTGGTTCCGTATCGAGACGGAAGGTGAAGCGGCGCATGAGTCGCGCCTGATGAGCCACACAGTCGAGAAATATTTCTGCCGCGAGCGGGAGAAGGCAGTCCAATCCTGGCGTCCGGTGTGGCCCAACGCGATCGAGCGCGACATCGGCCTCGAGGCCCATGTACAGCGAGAGATGCCGCTTTTCCTCACGTTGCGCGACAGGGAGGGCAATGCACTGGCTACAGCGATGCTGCCACCGGGTGGCAAGGATCGCGGCGGGTTCCGGATCATCATCGTTGCCGCATCCAATGCCGATCCTTATCCTGAGCAGGACGCGGCCATCGCTGCGCTAGGAGCGCATTTCGGTCTCACACTCGATCGCCACCGCTGCTTCCCCTACGGCCGCTAAGGAGCCTGACAAGTATCGCTGCTTGATTGGAGCGATGTCGGCTCATGGCACTTAACAGACATGACCAGCCACGCTGACGACATCCGCTCATTGGGGAACAGCGGAGTGCGCCGGGAGACCGGCAAGGAGTAGATGGTGCAAGTCCATCACGATGAAGGAGTAGCGACCCGCATCGACCCCGAGTCATGCGCAGATGCCCGCGAGGGCATCGGCGAAGCGTTGACAGGGGAGCGCATAGGCCAGCCATTGAGCCGCGATAGTACCCTCATCCTGGGTGCCGACGTCGTTCCGCTGACGGAAGGCAATACGGATGGGCGCGATAGTGCGAGCGCCCAGACGGCCCGGCGTGGTCGTAGACACTGGCATGTGCGGACGCTCTTTGCTCGGGAACCGGGAGATCTCATGGTCGGCCAGCGCCACATGCGTGTAGCGCTGGTCCGTGTCGGGAAGGCGAGGAGCCGTAGCCGATGATGTACGATCATGAGAAGTCTGACCCCGCCATAGTAGCTGTGAAGCCGACGAACAAGGCCGGGCAACCGGCTGCGGAGTTGGTGGAGCCAAGGGCGGGGGCCGAGGGGAATGTGAGTCAGCAAAGCACGGGCCGGGCACAGTACCGGGAAACCGTGTCACAGGCGCTGAAGCGCATACGGAATTTCGTGAGAATATCACGACGCGCCGTTACACACCCGAGGTGGGAGCCGTGTGACCGAATTGGGCTCGCACGGATCTGTGCGGGGGGGGCGCGGGGTAACTCGCGTCCCTACCGCGAACATCGATAATTCGCAGTTTGATGGCTCTTTTTGACCCTGGCTGCGTGAAAACGAACTGTCTGCTATGATTCGCTTGGCGATTTGCCGGGGGCAATCATGAAACGCTTCGTTGAGGGTGCCGATCGCGGACAATCGACGTTGTTGCCGGAATGCCTCGATGAGTGGGTCGAGGAGAGCAATTGCGTTCGTGTGGTGGATTGCTTTGTCGACGGGCTCGATCTGGCCGATCTCGGTTTCGAAGGCGTCGAGCCTGCAGCGACAGGCCGGCCTGCCTACCACCCCTCGGTTCTTCTGAAGCTTTACATCTACGGCTATCTCAACCGAGTGCAGTCGAGCCGCCGGCTTGAGCGCGAAGCCGGCCGAAACCTGGAAGTCATATGGCTACTCGGTCGGCTCGTTCCCGATGACAAGGTGATTGCCGATTTCCGCAAGGACAATGGCCCGGCGATCCGCAGGGCATGCGCGAGCTTCGTCAATCTCTGTCGCCAGATGGGTCTGTTGGCGAAGGCGAGCGTCGCGATCGACGGCAGCAAGTTCAAAGCGGTCAATAATCGAGATCGCAATTTTACCCGGGGGAAGATCGATCGCCGGCGCGCGCAACTCGAGGAGAGTGTGGCGCGGTATCTCTCCCAGCTCGATACGGCGGATAGGCAGGAACCGTCCGAAGTGCTGGTGCTCAAGACGACGCGGCTCAAGGAGAAGCTCGACAAGCTGAAAGAGGAAATGGGCAAACTCGCAGCCTACGAGAAGCAAATGTTGGCCTCGCCGGATCACCAAATCTCGCTCACTGATCCCGATAGCCGCTCGATGGCAACAAGTGGGCGTGGCTCGGGCGTCGTCGGCTACAATGTGCAGGTCGCGGTCGACACCGTGAACCATCTGATCGTGACGCACGATGTGACGAATATCGGCTCGGATCGCTCACAACTGGCGAACGTGGCGCGGGAAGCCAAGGCCGTTCTGCAAGTCGATAAACTCGAAGCCGTCGCCGACCGCGGCTACTTCAATGGCGAAGAGATCCTGGCCTGCGAGCAGGCAGGCATTTGCGTGACGTTGCCCAAACCGATGACGTCGGGCGCGAAGTCGGAAGGCCGCTTCGGCAAGCAGGACTTCGTCTATGTGCCGGAGGAGGATGTCTATCGTTGCCCCGCCGGCGAGAAGCTCAAATTCCACTATGCCAATGAGGAACACGGGCAGAAGATGCGCCGGTACTGGACGAACGCCTGCAAGACCTGCGCAATCAAGGATCAGTGCACCACAGGCAAAGAACGCCGCATCACGCGATGGGAGCATGAGCACGTTCTCGAAATCGTGCAGCAGCGGCTGGATCAAGATCCCCAGGCCATGCGCCGCCGGCGCGAGACGGTTGAGCATCCCTTCGGCACGCTCAAGATGAGAATGGGCGCGACGCACTTCTTGATGAAGACGCTGCCGAAGGTCGCGAGCGAGATGGCGCTCAGCGTACTCGCCTACAATCTGACGCGGGTCATGAATATCGTCGGTACAAGGGCGTTGCTGGCAGCGATCAGAGCGTGAGTGTGGAGACCCCACTGCGTGCCGATACCGAGCCAGACCATGCCCAGCATTCCCCGCCACGACTCGGAGGCGGCCCCTGATCGCCCAACAGGAAAAAATTGCTCAGATCGGCCGTGTCGGACTACGCCGACCGGATCGTGGACGTTCCCGGCCCGCGTCAGCGCGTTATCACGCAACCAAGACCCTTGGCGGACATCGGATTGTCGCTAAATGACCGGTAAGTGAAGCCCCCTGGCTCTTAGAATGTGCTAATTTGAGCCGGCACGATCCACTGTCTTCAGCCCGGAACCGTTGCACCATGACCGATTATCATAATCCGGCATGGACCAAAGAAAGCCGCTTCCGCGGTAGCCTCGACGATGTGATTATCATCCCGCTCGTTGTTGTTGCGCTCGCGGCCAAGAAAATCCTGCATTTCATCCTTTCGATCCTGATGCGGCTGCTCGACTACGCTTTCCCTTTGGCAATGCAGATCGTCTGGCTTCCGCTCTTCGCGGCCAGGGTTCTTGGCAATGTCATCGTTACTGCCATAAGCGTCGCGTTGCGTCTTGTTCCCCTTTCCGAGACGAATCGCCGGCGCTGGAGCATAGCGATCCGCCGGAACTGGTCGTGGCTTCGGCGGAAGATTAGCTATCAGGCGTTCGAACGAGCTGTGCATACCGCCTTTGAGAGCGGCATGGCATTCGTGTTCCGGAAATGCCGGCATCTCACGCCGAACACCGCACTGCTCGTGATCCTGGGCGCGGTACTTTGGCTCCCGATCTCTTTCGGGGCAGCAACGGCGATGCACGCGATATTGTTTGCGAAGGTCACGTCCTGGCCGGCGTGGATGCAACTCTTGCATCCGCTGGCAACGGTCATCGCGAAGAGCAAGCTCTTGGTGCTGCCGGTGTACCCGGCAGCCTGGCCAAAGGCCAAAAGACATCCCCTCGTTCAGCTCGTATTCAAGGGCTATGAAACCCTCAAGCGCATGTATGTGATCAAAAAGGTCGGCTTTCGCTATCGGCAGACAGAGATCGTTGGCATCGCAGTGGTTGAGAGGCTCGAGCGCACCGTCGGCATCGCATCGGCGGTGAGGTGGCGGCGCAACGCGCACGTTGCCGAACATTTCGGCGTCGAGAAGCCCACTCAGAAATTGCAATCGTTCTTCTCGCGATGGTCAATCAAGTTCTCGGCCGAATACTACGAAGCGAAAGAACAGCAAGCCTCAGATGTCCTATCGTTAAGCAGCAGCGGGCTGCGAACGCTGAGGTGATCGTCAATCTCAAAACCATTCCGATACTTTTGCTGCTCGGCTGCGCCGGGACGGACTGCGGTTACCCAACGCCTCTTGGCACGAAGCGGACCAGTCCGCCCGGTCTGACGATGTCCTTTCATCGGGGTAGAGCGGACTCTCCACGAATGGCTCTCCACTTCCGAGTTTGACCCTGAAAAGACGGTCACTCTGATCCTATCGGCTAGATCCGGGAAAGGCCCTTCTGCGGACTAGTGCGATGTCGGACTTCGGTGCCGCCGACTAACGTTGGCTAATAAATTCACTAATAACCAAACTACGGCAGCACACAGAACACCGGCGTAAAGCCCAAAGAATGGACGATAGGACAAGCCTTCGAGATATCGCTGGAGTTCAAGAGCCTGAAAAACGGTGAAACTGACGAGCCAGATCAACCGGACGAACCATTTCCACAATATCGGGTCCAGATCACTTCCTTTCCGCCGAGCTATTCTGAGGGCAAGGAACACGAGCAATGCGACAAAAATCGAAAACCAAGTCATATTGGGTCCGTCCAGTTTGGCGAACAAGTAAACTAAAACATTTTCAATGTTGGCCGACCATAGATCGCAAATTGATTAAATTGTGCGCCCACGCAATTGCGGCGACGTTGGCGCGGGCTGGTATAGATGTCCGCTCTTGGCACTTTTCGGACGTGGCCGATCTAGCTGACGATGTCGGTTCTTGGGGGCAAAGCGGAGTGCGCCGGGAGACCGGCAAGGAGTAGATGGTGCAAGTCCATCACGATGAAGGAGTAGCGACCCGCATCGACCCCGAGTCATGCGCAGATGCCCGCGAGGGCATCGGCGAAGCGTTGACAGGGGAGCGCATAGGCCAGCCATTGAGCCGCGATAGTACCCTCATCCTGGGTGCCGACGTCGTTCCGCTGACGGAAGGCAATACGGATGGGCGCGATAGTGCGAGCGCCCAGACGGCCCGGCGTGGTCGTAGACACTGGCATGTGCGGACGCTCTTTGCTCGGGAACCGGGAGATCTCATGGTCGGCCAGCGCCACATGCGTGTAGCGCTGGTCCGTGTCGGGAAGGCGAGGAGCCGTAGCCGATGATGTACGATCATGAGAAGTCTGACCCCGCCATAGTAGCTGTGAAGCCGACGAACAAGGCCGGGCAACCGGCTGCGGAGTTGGTGGAGCCAAGGGCGGGGGCCGAGGGGAATGTGAGACAGCAAAGCACGGGCCGGGCACAGTACCGGGGAACCGTGTCACAGGCGCTGAAGCGCATACGGAATTTCGTGAGAATATCACGACGCGCCGTTACACACCCGAGGTGGGAGCCGTGTGCCCGAATTGGGCTCGCACGGATCTGTGCGGGGGGCGCGGGGTAACTCGCGTCCCTACCGCGAACTCACAGCCGACAATCGCGGAAACGACCGAATGACCCAAGCGACATTATCGGCGAGCGGATTGAGACATCGTTGTTGTCGCCTGATTTTCACTCAGGGCGAGCTGTTTCTTGCCGGATGCTGCCTGGGTTTGATGCTGATCAGGTTCAGCAGCGTTGCGCTCACGATCATCGCTATGATGCCACCAACACTTAACGCGATCTGCATCGCAAGCCCGTTCGAGATGTCGAGCAGCGCCATGTGGCTAACGAAAGCCAGCAAAACGCTAAGGCAATAAATAGGTAGCGAGTTCTGGCCGCAGCGGATCGCGCCGCGCATCACGGGCGTCTCCAGCGCTCGCCAGTTGCGAGGAACCAACCATGCCGCCAAAACGGCTATTGCCAGAAAATGCAGCAGTCGCAAGGGGTCGAGATTCGATTTGTCCAATGGGTAGAGCAGATATGCCAGCATTTGCGGGATCAGTGCTTCCAGCGGCTTGATGCGCCAGCTCAGTGCGGTGATCAGGCTGAAGAGCAGATAGAGGACTGCGAGGACAAGCGCCGCGCGTGACCTCACCCACGGCTGGACCTTGTTGCCCTCGATGATCCACCACGCGCCAAGCACAACCAGCAACTGCCAGGCCATCGGATTGAAGGCCCAGTGGCTGTTCGGCCACGCCGGGACGGTCCAGCCGAAGAAATGCACCAGCACATAGAGCGCCACCGAGGCGCCAAGCGTCAGGTTCGGCACCCGCAGCAGCAGCCACAGCAGCGGCGCGAACAACAGGTGAAGAAGCACGAAGATGGGTAAGACGTCGGTGTTGACTGGACGGTATTGCAAGATCGCCGCGCGCGCGAGCGTCGCGCCCGGCTGATCCAGCAGAATGCGCGTATTGCTCGCGTCAGCGGAAGGGCCGCCGCCTACGAGGTGAATCAAGATGGCGCTCGCGAGCGTCAGCAGCAGAAATGCGACATAAATATCCCAGCTTCGCCGCAGCGTCCGGCCAATCACTCCGGTCCAGCCCTCGCAGCGCCATGCCTTGCCGTAGGCCAGCGCACAGGTTACACCCGAGATGAACATGAATACTTCCGCGGCATCGCTGAAGCCGTAGTTCCGCGGCGTCAGCCAACTTCCGATGTTGTTGGGAATATGATCAAGAAATATCCACCACAATGCGATGCCTCGGCAGGCATCTATTCGCAGGTCGCGGCCCCAGTCTTTCAGCTCCAGCAGCTCGTCGACCAATGGCTTGGGGGTAGCGCTTTGATCGTGCATCCGGTTGCCCCAACCAGCTAAATGAACCTGGCGTGTGCGTCACCACCGATCACTTGAAAATGTTAGTCGAAGCAAAGGACTCGCGAACGTGAAGTGGTTCACCTTCCATGTGCGTCACAGCGCCGCTTAGCGAATTCTGCCGTGGTAACCTGATCTTCTGTGATCCGTTTCAGATCAGATGATCGAGACCATTGCGCACCGTGAAGACCGCGCATATGGCTAAACGGAAGTATAATTGTCCAATCGAGTGCTTCCGCTTTTGGCACGAAACTGACATGGCCGGCCTGGTCGGCGATGTCCGGTCTCGGGGGTAGAACGGAAGTCGGATTTCGGGGCCGTCAGGTCCGAGTCTGACCAAGCGGCCATAGGGCGGACGTCTGACAAGAGTCCGGTTACGACCCAGGCAGGATCGTAAGCGCAACCACGTTGACCTGGATCAATGGGAGCACACTGCGATATTCCGAACCTGTGTTGGCCTAAATTGGCCGCATCGGATTGACACATGACGAAGAACTGGCGTGGGCCGTTCATAACTGTGGTGCTGCTTGCACTGTTCGCCGCGTTCAATCGTTCCAGCGGCGCTGACCCTGACCTGACAGCGGAGCAGCCCTTTATGTCCCGCGCTGAGGTTCGCCAGCAGGGAGCGGTCACCGTTCGCGCTGCGGTGCTGACCGACGACGAAAGTGAACGATATTTCGGCGCATCACTGGCTGACCATGGCATCCAAGTCGTTTGGCTGAGCGTAGATAACGCCAGCGATTTGCGGCTGCGCTTTCTGCCGATCGTCACCGACCCGAATTATTTCTCGGCCCCGGAAGTCGAACGGTTACTTCGCGTCTGGTGGTGGTCGGGCAGTACCAATGCATCGATCGCAGCGGTAGCGGCGCGAACCCCGGTGCCGGATGTGATTCCGCAAAAACAGACCGCTGCCGGGTTCGTCTTCACGCACCGCGAAGGCGGTTTGAAGCTGCTTGAGGTCGGGTTCGAGACCGATAGGCAGATGCTTCGGTTCAGGTTCGTGCTGCCGGTCGGCGGCCGCTCATACGCGATCCAGAAAACCGACTTTGGAACCATTTATTCGCCCGGTACAATCGAGGCCGTCGATCTTGCGACACTGCGCGAAAAGCTGGCGCAGTTGCGCTGTTGCACGACCAACAAGGCCGCTAATACCAACGGTGATCCGCTCAATATCGTAGTCGTTGGGCGCGGCATTGACGCGCTATTTGCCTTCATCGAGCGAGGCTGGAGGCTTGACGAGCCGTTCGACCTCCACAGCGTTTACCGGACTATTCGGGCCTTCTTGTTTGGCAGCGAATATTTCAACGCGCCGGTCAGCCCGCTATATGTTTTTGGGCGCCAGCAGGATGTCGCGCTGCAGAAAGCGCGCGACACCGTCAGCCTGCGCAATCATCTACGGCTCTGGCTGGCACCGTTCACCATTGACGGACTTCAGGTGTGGGTTGGCCAAATCAGCCGCGACATCGGCATCAAGCTGACCACACAATCCTGGTATCTGACGACCCACGTTATTAGTCCGGAAGTGGATCAGGACCGCTTCTATCTGATGCAGGACTTGTTCCTGTCCGGGGCTGTTTCACGCTTTGGCTTTGTCCGAGGCGTAGGCGCGTCGTCCATGCCCGATCCACGGGTAAATCTCACCGGCGAGCACTATTTGACTGATGGCCTGCGGCTCGTGTTGTTCCTCAATGAGCCGCGCCGCGCGTTCGACCAGATCGATTTTTTGGATTGGGAGCGCGTTGACCCCGTAAAACGGCCGCTGCCGCTGGGCGTGTCTGGCGGATAAGTGAGAGGCAATGTCGCTTTCTGGCACAAAGCGGACATCCCGCACGCTCCGACCCACGTCCGCTTTCGGGGAGAACAGCGGACATCACGTCCCGCGCGGTTTCCATGGAGCGTCGTTCTTAGGGGCTCGCCGCGAACACTAGGTCCTCACGTCGCTCAGGCGGCTTCACCGCGGCTCAAGACAGTCAAGCGTGACGCAGCTAATGCATCTAAGCTCGACCCCGACTCTCTGAGATATTTGCGTCCGTTACCGGAGACCGCTGACGAAGTTTGTGAGGTTGGACGTGATTTAGATGCGTCCAACGCTGACATATTTCTCGGGGAGCGGGCGACCGAGGGCGTTGTGAAGGCTTTAAGTCGTAAAAATGAACTTTCCAACTACCGGATAGTGCATTTCGCGACGCACGGGTTTCTTCCGGGGCAAGCAGGCTCCGGATCGGAGGCTGCTTTGCTGCTCACGCCTCCGGCCAAGGCGACGGACGATGACGATGGGCTGCTCACCGCGTCAGAAATCGCAGATCTGAGACTAGATGCAGACTGGGTAATCCTGTCAGCCTGCAATACCGGGGCCGGCGGCACAGAAAATGGAGTTCCCCTTTCCGGACTTGCGAAGGTGTTCTTTTATGCCGGCGCCCGGTCTCTCCTTGTATCGTCGTGGCCCGTGTATTCGGACGCCGCAGTCGCGACTTTAGAGAACACCTTTCGGATACTTGCTCGCTCAACGGAGTCGCAGCCTCTGGTAAGGGCGGAGGCCTTGCGTCAAGCGATGAATGAGGTGAGAAGCTCGCCATCGCATCCTTACTTTGCCCATCCTGCAGAATGGGGAGCTTTTGTTCTGGTAGGAAACGGGACATTCTAAAGGATCGGGACAAAAACCTCGCTGGAGCCTTAGCAAATATACGGTGATTAAATAAACCGCTCGGGCGCAGTGGAGCATTGCAAGGTTCGATTCGCGTAATGGGCGGTTATGGAACGTCGGGTTTTGGCGCAAAGCGGACCTTCAGGGCTTCCACAACAGCAGTTTACTGCTGGGACGGATCGTCAGGGGCGAGGGCGACAATCACGCCGCGGCGGATTAAGGCGCGGCCGGTTTAGTGCGAGAGTATGCGCAATGGCGCTCTCGAGGTCCCGCGCTGCGCGTAAGTTTTACGACCGCGATGATTTGCCCTTCCTGAATTCTCATCGCAATCTCCTGTCGGAGGGGCCTCCTGGCGCCTTCTCGTTAATGTCAATGTCGAGCGGCACGTGCCTCAGCAACGCCTGTCCCTGTCGCAAACTCAATCTGACTAGCGGTTGATCGAGAATCGGGCGATGCTGTTATGGGATGAGAGATCTTGTCAGGGCTCATTGTTTGGGTGGTCGCAGATCTGTTTCGGTCGCGGGCAGCGCTCGAGGCTGAAATTTGGACGTTGCGGCAGCAGATAAACGTTCTGCGGCGAACCGCTCCTAAGCCTGCACATCGCGGAAAAGTTTGGGGTCTACTGCACCGCTGACCCGCATGAGATAAAAAAAGAGTACACCAAGCTTCGCGAAGACGGCGGTGTCGTGTGGGCGACAATGCGCTCCGAAATAATCTGCGCGCCTTGTCTGCTCGGGCGCATGGAAGGCGAGTTCATTGTTGATCCTCGCAGCGTCTATCCGAAGAGTTCCCCGTGTCGGCTCAGAGCGCGATAGGCTGTAGAGCCGACGCGGTTCTCGCCCCAACATCTAGGTCGATTGCCTCGTCATTGCCGGCGATCAATTCGCGAAAAAAAGCCCCGCGAGATGCGGGGCTTCTTTTGTTTCAACGGCCGCGCATCAGAGCCGAGGGAGTCAGTGTCGATCCGCTTGGATCAGCTGCGACTGCGATGGGACCCAGCGTGTTCCCGGAGATGTTCATGGGTCTGATGGCGATAGGGCCTGTCTGGCCGACCGTGACGCCTGTGGTACGGCCGGGCATCAGAGCCGACGGAGTCAGTGTCGATCCGCTTGGATCAGTCGCGACTGCGATGGGAGTCAGTGTCGATCCGCTGGGATCAGCTGCGACTGCGATGGGACCCAGCGTGTTCCCGGAGATGTTCATGGGTCTGGTGGCGATATGGCCTGTCTGGCCGACCGTGACGCCTGTGGTGGGTAACTCAGTTCCTGGCAGGCTGACCATGACGCCTGTGGTGCGGTACTGAGTTCCTGGCAGGTTCATCGGGGCTTGCGCCAAGGCGAACGTCGCCGGGAGCGTAAAAGCAAGTGCCAGTGCGATGGTCGTCAGTTTCATGGATTTCTCCTTGCGTTTGGACAAGCGAAGACGTGGGAATCCCGGCTTGATTGTTCGATTAAATTCTTCGTAAGCCCGATACAAGTCCGGCAGGTTGTTCACGGCTCGCAGAGCCGCGGTGCTCAAACAATCGTCTTCATCGCATGCTGTCGTCGCCGATGCCGGCGTGCTTGGCAAACAGCAGAATTGCGTAAGCTTCTTCGGCCCGGCTCTTTGCCCACCAAATGTCGCGGCTTTTTTGGTTTCGAAGCCTTGCAGAAAACTCTGGATCCTGCTGGCGAGCTTCGAGCAGAACCGTTTCAGTTTCTCTCAACTGCGCGATGGTGTACGTGCGATCTCGGGCTGGGGGTCAATGTCCGGGTTGGGTGTGCGCCGTGCAAAGGCGGCGCTTTCCAGTGGGTGCAAGCCCCACCCGGCAACCGCTCCAGCCGGAAGCAATCGGACCAGCCATGTAGGTAACGGAGTGGCTGAGGCAGGCCTGCAATTCGCGATAACTGGAAATGCCGTGCCTGCCGTCTCCGCCGACTTGCCGGTTACAGATGCTTTTTTCGCTGGGAGTAAATTGTTTCCATTCCGTTTGAAGTTTCACGCGCGCTTGCGTCTCACGGGTCACGCAGCTATTCAGCTCCACCTTCGAGCCGATTTCGAACTGGCACTCCCGCGCGATATCGAATTTCGGCACGACATCCGCGATAAGCGTGGGGTGCAGGGAAGTCAGAATAATGATCGGCAGGTGAATCAGCATTTTTGTTCTCCGAACTGCGTAAGCAAGAGGTGATCGACGAAGCTGATGTGGGTTCGCAATCCATCGACACCACTAAATTGAATTTTCAGCCGTCTGAAACCAGCAGGCGCTGGTGCATTCGCGTTGAACGACGAGTTGCTTCAAATCAGCTGCCGCCGCTAAGGCATGCCATTGTCGAGAGGAATTCGAGCCGCCGATCTCATTCGTATCCGTGTCGAACCTTCGCAACTCGGAATTGCGATCGAGTTTTTCGGAATCGCAATCCGGAGAATGTATTTCAAAGATGCGAGCATCAAACGGCTTAGTAGCAGCGCCGTGCAGATCAACGGCGCTTCGATTTTTCTCTGGAATGGGATGGCCGGCCATACGAGACTGCCATCCGGAATTTCAAAGATATATTCAGATATCTGAAACGCTTCCCCAAAGAAGTCGAGTTTGAACCAGCGCGGGATCAGGCATAACCAATAGCGTTGGGAGCCGCGATCCATGCACAAGAAGTTCCTCGACCCGCCGGCATCCGCATTCCGTCAAGCGCCATCATCGCAATTCATCGGGCGAGGCGTGACTCAATGCGGCCACAAGCGTGGACCTGGCGTCGTCGTCATCTCCTCGGCCCGCATGTGGCCGGAGCGGTCGCGATTTTCAAAGTC
The DNA here is from genome assembly GCF_900129425.1 of Bradyrhizobium erythrophlei. NCBI lineage: Bacteria > Pseudomonadati > Pseudomonadota > Alphaproteobacteria > Hyphomicrobiales > Nitrobacteraceae > Bradyrhizobium > Bradyrhizobium erythrophlei. The sequence continues at coordinate 2,049,720 of NZ_LT670817.1, forward strand.
CAAGCCTTCAATAGCCGGGTGCGGCCGTCGGGCATGTCAATAAACGCTGCCGCGTCGCAAAGGTCGACGATAATGGCTGGGCGAGCATAGTCTTGTTGAAGGCATACGCGAACGCACAGGTAGAGGCGAAGCGCGCGCAGTCGGGAACATAGGCGGCAGCTTCATTTAGCCGTGGCGCTGTCGGCTTTGCAGGCGATCAGGCGGAAAGTCCAATTACTGTTGTGATAGGCACAACGATTCTGCGTTCTGACGAAGGTTGAAAGGAAAGTTTGATGAGGCTTTGCGGCACCGCGATTGCTATTCTTTTGGTGTTTGGAACTACATCGGCATTTGCGGCCCCGATCGAAAGAGCTGCTGACTCGGCCGAGTGCAAGGGGATTATCGCGCGTCTCCTTGAAGCGACCGATGAAAGTTTCGACCACTATTCGCCTTCAGGCGAAGACGTGTTCTTCAGAAATCCCAAAAGTGTGCTGAGCTGCACGGGTCATCGGCATGCCGGCATTTCCCTGACGTGGGATGAGGGCGGCTTTCCGCCGAACGAGTGGTTCGGGCTACTCGCGAAGGCAGGCAAAGCGGTAACGGGAGCCGACTTAACAAAGCTGGAATCAGCATCCCGTCAGTGCTACCGCTCGGCACTGAAGGACAGAACAGAACTAGCCGACATGGAAATCCCCAATGCGAAGATCGAATGTCAGGATTTCACGCCTGACGGGGGCGGCCTGAACATTAGTATTTGGATGAACGACGCTTTGTCTGTGTCGCCCGTGCTGAATGAACGGTGACTCGCCGTTCTGATGTCCAACATAAGGCCGCCTGCTTTCGAGTCGGGGCTTTCGCTTAAAGGCCGCGCCGCTCGCTGCCAAAGGTCGAGACTCGGCCTATGCGTGGAGCCGCGTCAGGTTTGGTGCAGGAAAGCCCGAGCTTAGCGGGGCATCGTTGCCGTAGAGTGCAGCCTGCCGGCCACGTTCCTGTACCAACGCAAGCACGGTATCGATCGTCGGTGTTGCGACCTTGACGAGGCGGCCCATTTCCTGGACGGCGGTGACGAGTGCATCGATCTCCAGGGATCGGCCTCGTTCGAGATCTTGCAGCATCGAAATTTTGTGACCGACGACGGAACCGGCTGCATTCAGCCGCCGCTCCATCATTTCCTCCGGAATGGTGAGACCGAGCGATGCTGTTATCGCCTGGGCTTCGGCCATCATGGACTTGCATAGGGCGCGGAGGCCGGGCTCGGAGGTGACGCGATCGAGGGTCGCGAGAGTAAGAGCGCTGATCGGATTGAAGCAGACGTTGCCCCAGAGCTTGAGCCAGATGTTCCAGCGGATGGTTTCGCGGATCGGCACATCGAATCCGGCCGAAACCAGCGCATCGCGCAGGGCCACGATGCGTTCCGAGGTGGAGCCGTCGGGCTCGCCGATGGTGAAGCGCTTGAACAGGCGATGTTCGATCACGCCGGGCGCCACGACCTCGCAGGCGGGATCGACGACGCAGCCGATGGCGCGCTCCGGTCCAATCGCGTTCCATTGCGCGCCGCCGGGATCGACGCTTTCCAAATGATGGCCGTCCAGCGGGCCGCGCTCCTTGTAGAAATACCACCAGGGAATGCCGTTCATCGCTGTGAGAACGGCGGTGCGCGGACCGAGGAGCGGAGCGAACGCGCCCGCGCTGGCGTGGGCCTGCTGCGCCTTCAGCGCGCAGATCACGACATCCTGCGGGTCAAACGCCGCGGGGTCGTCGCTTGCCGGCAAGTCTACCGTGCGCATCTGTCCCTCCACGATTAACTTGAGCCCGTGGCTCCGAATGGCCGCCAGGTGCGCACCGCGGGCAATTGCGCAAACTTCATGGCCCGCCAATGCGAGCTCCCCAGCCATGTAGCCGCCGATCGCCCCGGCGCCGAATACGCATATCTTCATCGCTAGCTCCTCTGTTTGTCATCCAACGACAGACATATAGAGTCTCCCTGTTTTGGTGAGTATCGGGAGATTTGGCGGGACATCTTCCCGTTTTTCGCGATAATCCGCCCATGGATAAGTTCGCGGCGATGCGAGTGTTCGTCAGGATTGCGGATGCGGGGAATCTGTCAGCCGCAGGCCGTCAGCTGGGTCTTTCCTTGACCTCCGTCAGCCGCCAGCTCATCGCACTCGAAAAGTTCCTGGGCACTACGCTTGTCGAGAGGACGACGCGCCATCTCTCGCTGACGGAGTCCGGTCTACTCTACTACGAACGGGCGAAACAGATTTTGGAGGAGGTCGCCGAGGCGGAACGCGGCCTCACGGCGCAGAGGGGAATCGCGTCCGGCCGGTTGCATGTGAGCGCTCCTTCGCTGCTCGGTCGGTTGCGCTTGGCGCCAATGCTGCCCGGCTATCTGGCGGAGCAGACTCAGGTCTCTATCGATCTGATGCTGGTGGATCGGCCGGTACGTCTCGCCGACGAAGGTATCGATGTTGCCCTTCGCATTGGACCGCTGGAAGACTCAGACCTGATTGTCCGCAAGCTCGACGATGTCCAGCTTGTCGTCTGCGCCGCGCCGGAATATCTGCGCCGGCGCGGCGAGCCGGCGACGCCGGACGACCTGGTCGAGCACGACTGCCTGGCCTTCGGCGATGTACCGGGCGTAGCGGAATGGAGTTTCCAGGACGGCGCGGTGCGAAGATCTCTGCACATTCCAACCCGGCTTTGCGCCAACGACTTCGATACGTTGGTCAGTGCGGCTTTGGCAGGGGCCGGGCTTGTCCGAGTGCCGTCCTGGCAGGTTACGCATTTTCTCGCTGACCGGCGGCTCAGGATTGTGCTCGAGGCTTATCAGCGGCCGTCCACACCATTGAGCATCCTAACCCTGCGCAACCGCCTGCTTCTGCCGAAGGTGCGCGCCTTCGTGGACTTTCTGCAGCAGCACTGGATGCATCCGCGACCGCCTCTCTGATCTTGTGCCTACATACACCCGCTCATAAAGATCGTGTTCAGTCGGTTACGCGCTTTCGGGAAGCAACCTCTTCGCGTGTAGCCTTCAATACGAATTGATCGTCGAGCGGTGCGTTCCGTTCCCGTCCGTCACCACGGTCACCCCGATTTCCCCAACCCGAGACCGATAGTAACCCGAGACTGCCACCTGGATGCATTTCAAAGAAATATTTCAGATCTCTGAAGCGCTTCGCCAAAGAAATTGAGTTTGAAACAACGCAGGATCGGACGGAACCAATATCGTCAGGAGCCGCGATTCCATGCACAAGAAATCCTTCGACCCGCCAGCATCCGCGTTTCTTCAGGCGCCATCTTCGCAATTGATAGGGCGAAGCGTGACTCTTGTCTTGGCGGCTACAAGCGTGGACCTGGCGTAGTCGACATCTCCTTGATCGCCCAGCATGTGGCCGGAGCGGTCGCGACTTTCAAAGTCCAAGCCTTCAATTCTCTTAGCGATGTGAGGCAAATCAATGGGTATCGTTCGCTTTGCGCTGAAATTTCCGTACACGTTCTACATCCTGGCTGCGCTGATTGTGTTCCTGGGCGTCTCGTCCATTATGGTCATGCCGGAGGACATCTTCCCGGAGATCAACATTCCGGTGGTGTCGATAATCTGGCAGTACACCGGCCTGACCTCGCCCGAGATGGAGCAGCGGGTCAGCACCTATAGCCAGTACGCGATCAGCGCGAACGTCAACGGCATCAAGAACATCGAGGCGCAGACCCTCAACGGCCTCAATGTCCAGAAGATCTTTTTCCAGCCGGACGTTAGCATCGATCTGGCCATCGCCCAGGTCGTCTCGGCAACAAATTCGATCCGTGCCTTGCTGCCCGCCGGCATAAACCCACCGATCGTGGTGGAGTTCAATGCCTCGAGCGTTCCGGTGCTGCAGCTCAGCCTGAGCTCCGACCGCCTCAATGAACAGCAGCTCTACGATTACGGATTGTACAACCTGCGCCAGCAGCTCGCCCCGGTGCACGGCGTGACCATGCCGACTCCGGATGGGGGCAAATTCCGGCAGATCATGGTCGATATCGACCCGGTCAAGCTCCAGGCCACGGGCCTGACTCCGTCGGACGTGGTGAACGCGGTCAACGCCCAGAGCCTGACATTGCCGTCGGGTCTCGCCAAGATCGGCGACACGCAATACCCGGTGCGCACCAATGCGATGCCTACGGCCATCGCCGATCTCAACGACATTCCGGTCAAATATGTCAATGGGCAGACCGTGTTTCTGCGGGATGTCGGGCAGGTGCACGACGGCTGGGCGGTTCAGCAGAACGTCGTTCGCCAAAACGGGCGTCGCTCGGTGCTGTTGGGCGTCATCAAGAACGGCAATGCCTCGACGGTCACGGTCGTGAACGGCGTCCGCAAGGTCCTGAAGATCGCGCGTGAGGCAGCGCCGCCCGGGCTGACCATCACCGAGCTGTTCGATCAATCGAAGCTGGTCACGTCATCGATCGTGGGCGTCCTCCGCGAGGGGGCGATCGCGGCCGGGCTCACCGGCCTGATGATTCTGTTGTTTCTCGGCTCATGGCGATCGACCCTGATCGTCTTGATCTCAATTCCGCTGTCGATCCTGGCATCCATCGTCGTCTTGCACTTTCTCGGCGACACGCTCAACACAATGACCCTCGGCGGCATGGCGCTCGCGGTCGGCATTCTCGTCGACGATTCGACGGTGACGATCGAGAACACCCACCGGCTGCGCGGTGAAGGGATGCCCCTTGCGGCGGCAACCCTGTACGGGTCCGCCAGCATCGCGGTCCCCACCATGGTCTCGACGCTGGCGATCAGCTGCGTGTTCACATCGGTGGTGTTCCTGGAAGGGCCGGCGAAATTCCTGTTCACGCCGCTTGGGCTTGCCGTGGTGTTCGCCATGCTTGCGTCGTATACGCTGTCGAGGACCTTGACGCCCGTCATCATCGGGGTGCTGCTCAAGGGTGAACATCACGACGCAACGCCTGGCTCGGGCAATGTGTTTACGCGCTTTCACGAGGGCTTCGACCACGCTTTCGAGCGATTTCGCCGCGGCTATCTCCGCGCGCTGACGATGCTCCTGAAACGGCGCCGAATCGTCCCCGTCGTCGCCGCGCTGATGCTTGCGCTGGGCGGCGTCATGCTCACCTTTGTTGGCCGCGACTTCTTCCCTGCGATCGACGGCGGCCAGATCAAGCTTCACGTCCGTGCCCCGGCCAACACGCGCATCGAACACACGGAGCTCATCTTCCAGGAGATCGAAGACAAGATCCGCGAGGTCATCCCGGCGCGGGAACGCGATCTCATCGTCGACGATTTCGGGGTCCCGGAACGACCGTACAACCTCGCCTTCACCGACGGGTCGACCATCAACGTCAACGACGGGGTGATCCTGGTGTCGCTGAAGAAGGGACATGCGCCAACGGCAAATTACGTGCGTAAGCTCCGTGAAGTGCTGCCAGCCGCGTTTCCGTCCGACATATTCTATTTCCAGGCCGCCGACATGATCACCCAGGTTCTCAATTTCGGGCTCCCGGCGCAGATCGACGCTCGCGTGGTCGGCACCGACCGCGCCACGAATCGGCAGGTGGCGGAGGAGTTGCGGCGGCGCATTGCGGCCGTTCCGGGGGTCACCGATGTTCATCTGCAGCAAGAGCTCGATGCACCGGACTTCATGGCCAGCATCGACCGGTCGCGCGCACTTCAGTTCGGTCTCAACGCGCAAACGATCGCCAATGACCTCAACACGAGCCTCAGTTCCTCAGAACAGGTCTCCCCCAATTTCTGGACTGATCAGGGAGACGGTATTCCCTACTACTTCGCAGTCCAGACACCGGAGCATCAGGAGAGCTCGCTCGGCGAGCTGGGCAATACGCCGGTGTCTACCGCGATCGCCTCCAACGGCCCGCCAATACCGGGGCTGCTGAGCAACGTGGCGACGCTGCAGCGCTCCAGCGTGCCGACCAACCTGAACCAGACGAACATCCAGCCCGTGTTAGACATCTACGCCAGCGTGCAGGGCCGCGATCTCGGCAGCATCTCCGACGACATCAGCAAGATCAAGGCGGAGCTGCAGAAGGAGCTCAAACCCGGCAACACCATCGAGGTTCTTGGCCAGATCCAGAGCATGAACGACTCCTTCCGCGATCTCGGCATCGGGCTGATGTTCGCGGCGGTGCTGGTCTACTTCCTGATGGTGGTGAACTATCAGAACTTCGGCGATCCGTTCGTGGTGATCCTGGCTCTGCCGGCGACCTTGTGCGGGATCGTCACGATGCTGTTTATCACCGGCACGACCCTCAGTGTCCCCTCCCTGATGGGCGCGATCATGGCGGTCGGCACCGCCTCGGCGAATTCCATCCTGCTCGTGACGTTCGCGCGCGAGCAGCAGCTTGCCGGCCGGACGGCTTTTCGGGCCGCGCTCGATGCGGGCCGCTCCCGGGTGCGGCCGGTGCTGATGACGGCGGCGGCCATGATCGTCGGCATGATCCCGATGGCGATCGGCGGCCCCGGCGAGGAGCAGAACGCGGCGCTGGCGCGCGCGGTGATCGGCGGCCTCTTGTTTGCGACCCCAACCACCCTGCTGATCGTGCCGTATCTCTTTGCCGTGCTGCGCAAGCGCAACGACGGCGTCCCGGCCCAAGGCGTATTTGAGGACCTCCCCAATGAATGACGTTCCTACCCGAGACGAAAACGAAGCGCTCGATCATCGAGCCGGCCCGCCCGGTGATCACCAAACGGAGAAGGCGCCGAAACCTCGCCCGAAAGCCCGGCGCCGATGGGGCGGATCCTTGGCCGCGCTTGGGGCATTTTCATTGCTCACCGCCGGAGTCGCGATGGGCGCGTCGCGCCACTACGCGCAGCATCAGCGCGTGATGGCGACTGCCGAGCGGGAACGTGATTTCGTACCCAGCCTGCGTGTCGCGACGGTCAAGGCAAACCCCGGCATCGTGTCGGTCGTTTTGCCGGGGACGACGGCCGCATTCACAGACGCGAATATCTATGCCCGTGCCACCGGCTATATCGCCAAGCGCAATGTCGATATCGGCGATAGCGTCAAACAGGGCGAACTGCTGGTAGAGCTCGCCGTGCCCGAGCTCGATGACCAGATTTCGCAGAACGAGGCGACGCTCACTCAGCTCAAGGCGGCGCTGGAGCAGGCGCAGGCCAACTTAAGGCTCGCCCAGGTGACCTGGGACCGCGACCGGCCGCTGGTCAAGGAGGGATGGGTGACCCAGCAGCAGGGCACGGTGGACGTCCAAACCCTCAAGGCATACGAATCCGCGGTCAACGTCGCGCAGTCCAATCTCGCGGCGCAGGAGCACCTGCTTAGGGTCCTTCGCCAGGACCGGGAATATGCCATGGTCGTGGCGCCGTTCGACGGCGTCATCACCCAGCGCAACGTCGACGTCGGGAGCCTGGTTCAGGGCAACGTCAACAGCGGCACCTTCATGTTCGAGATGATGCAGAAGAACGTGATCCGCGTCTGGGTCTACGTGCCGCAGGACTCAGCCTTCGGCGTGGCGCCGGACGTCGACGCCGTCGTGCGCGTGCCCGAGCTCCCGGGTCGCGAGTTCCCCGGCAAGGTGACTCGAATCGCCGATGCGCAGCAGAGCGGTACGCGCACCCTCTTGACCGAGATCGACCTTCCAAATCCTGACGGCGCGCTGCGGTCCGGGGTCTACTGCATGATCGAGCTCAAGATTCCGCGCAAGACACCGTCCCTCGTGGTGCCTGCCGAGGCCATGATCTTCAACCGCAATGGCATGCAGGTCGCGGTGGTCAACAATGGCAAAGCGGAGATCCGCAAGGTGAGAGTGACCCGCGATCTCGGCACGCATGTGGAAGTGGACACCGGGGTCAAGCCAGGAGATCGGGTCATCCTCAATCCGCCGGTTAGTCTGGTCGAGGGCAGCAAGGTGCAGGTGGCTGCGGAATGAAGCGGCAAATCACCATACACAGCGTCGGCGGCGTGCGAGGCCGTCCGGGCGTGCCGAGAAATCACGGCATTGCAAGGACAGCAACTACAGGCGTCGCACGCAAACAGATTTCCTCTACGAGGAATGACCGCAGCACCTATTAAATCTCAACGGTTCAACCAGGAGAGCCCCCAACTATGCGCTCAATTTTCGTTGGAATAATTATCGTGTCGGCGTCGACAGTCGTCGTGCACACTGCTGAAGCTCGGAAGTTCGCCCGAAGCCAGCCCGCCTATGGGTATATGCAGGCTCCGGCCGGTCATCGGCAACCAACCCAGGATGATGTTACAGACGCCAATCAAGTCCAGCTCGACAAAAAGAGCATCGAGAAGGACAACGAGCTCCTCGATCTGCCACCAACCCAGAACAAGATTATAGGTGCCGATGAGCTCCGGTCCAAGGACAACGCCCTGGCTAGGATGATTGGCCAGGAAAATGCCCGGCTTGATCGCGAAATAAGCGGAATTTGCCGAGGCTGCTGAGCATGCAATGGCCTGGTCTCATAAGGGCATCAGTCTCGACGCGCCGCCGCCTCTGGCACGGCCAATTAAGGGTTGCTGTTGGAGGCCATTTGGCGACCACTACGGTTGGCGCGCGATGTTCTGGCTTGGCTGCCGATTTGCCATCGCGACGGGCATCTTGCTGGCTGCGATCCTGCCGAGAAGCCGCTCCAAGAGCCGAGACAGTTACCCAACTTCTGAAGTCGCCAGTGACTTTGTGGCAGAGCGAGCCGACTCTGCAGCGTGCTGCACTGATCCAAGGTTGTCTCTTCGGTTCATTCAGCGCGCTTTGGACCATTCTCGCGTTGCAGCTCGATGCAAATGGTCATTTGAACGCGCAAATTGCGGGCCCTTTCGGCGTAGTCGGCGTCCTGTTCGCGCCGATTGCCGGGAGGCTCGCTGATCGCAGGGTTCCTTACACCGTCATCCGTCTCAGCGCCATCGCGATGCCCGCAGTTGTCGACGACCAGGAGAATCTGTCGACCCGATAGCACGGGGTCGATCCGATCGGTGTGCTCGATGTCGGGGGGAGGGGATCTGTGGTGCTCCCGCAAGGGTTGGGCCAACCAATTCGTCTTCCGAGATCTTGGCCATCTCTGCCAAATGGACACCATCCTGGAAATGTTCTCCCAAGCGCCGTCCAAGCTCGAGAACGATTCTTGTTTTCCCAACTCCTTCGGCGCCGGTAATGGTGACGAGGCGGCTTTTGTCGAACAATCGCTCGATTTCGCGGTGGTCCGCCGCGCGTCCGAGCAAGGAGGTCAAGGGAACAGGCGGGCTGGACGGGGTCAATCGCTTCACCTCCGACGTTCCTGCTTTGGAATGAGGCGTCTTTTGGTTCTCTGCGACCAGTCGATAGCCGCGTCCGAACTCGGTCCGGATCATGTCGCGATCTGCGCCCAGCGCTCGCCTAATGGCCGACATTTGGGCTTGAAGATTGTTTTCTTCGACGACGACCCTCGACCAGACGATATCGATAAGTTGATCCTTCGACACCAGCTCGCCGTCGGCCTGCACCAGCACCCAAAGCACATCGAAGGCACGCGTGCCGATGTCGACTTTCACACCATCGCGCAGGAGTAGGCGCAATCTCGGAAAGATGCGGTAGCGTCCGAAATCAACTCCCTCGTCGTCGCGATCCTCCCGCTTCGCGCGGAGGATTTCGCCCGCGCGCCCGACGATGCGGGCCCGCTCGGCGACCGGACGGACCTTCAATTCCTCGAGTACTTCCCCCGTGGTTGGGTTGGTTATGCGGGAGCCCATCGATGCTTCTCCTTTCGAGGTCTGCACACGTCTGCTCAAAAAAGCAGCTGGAGCGGGTGACCTTGCGGAAACGGGGTCTAACTCGCGCACCAATTGGTAATTGACGTCGCCTACCGTTTTCATGATGAATCTTCTAGTCATGTGGTCAGCCAGATAGAACCGCGTGTGATTCTTTCCGCAAAAAAATCTGGATTTTCCGCAAACGCGCCCTAGATCCGCAAATATGATTGCGGTTGCCGACCTACCGGCGAGCGTTGGGTTCCGGCGGTACCGGGTGCTGCCGCACCGCCGCGAAATGATTGCTGACGGAAAGCCGATCAAGCTCGGCGGCCGTGCATTCGATATCCTGATGGCACTAATCGAGGCACGCGGGGCGGTAGTCACCAAGGACGCGCTGACAAAGCAGGTATGGTCCGGCCGGGTCGTCGAGGAAAATAATCTGCAATCTCATATCTCCGCGTTGCGGGCTGCCTTGGGCCCGGACCGCGACCTGATCCGCACAGTCTCTGGACGTGGCTACCAGTTCATTGGGGAAATCCGGGTTTTGTCGGTGGCCGGCGATGAGCGCGCCAGCGTCGGTCTGGGGGAGGCGGAATCGGGAGCGCTTGCTCCCACTAATGTGCCGGAGCCAGTTTCGGAGCTGATCGGGCGAGATGACGAGCTCGCCGAGGTCGTCAACCTTATGGGCGCGCATCGGTTCGTCACGTTGACTGGGCCCGGGGGCATCGGCAAGACTCGGCTGGCCGTCGAACTTGCACGCGAACTGCGGACGAACTTTGCCGATGGCGTGTGGCTGGCGCAATTCTCGCCGCTTGCCGATCCCAAGCTGGTTCCCGTCGCGGTTGCCGCTGCTGTTGGCCTGAGGCTTGGCGGTGAGGCTTCGGTGCAGAGTGTGGCCCAGGGGCTTGCCGGGCGCCGATTGCTGCTGGTGCTGGACACCTGCGAGCACGTCATCGAAATCGCCGCGAGCATGGCCGAGGCGGCGCTCGGGGCGGGCTCAGAGCTGCGCATCCTTGCTACGAGCCGTGAGTTGCTCAAGGCCGAGGGCGAATGGGTCTACCCGGTGTCGCCGTTGACCGTGCCGACAGCGGATGTCGAGCACGAAGATATTTTCGAATATGGAGCAATCCGGCTGTTCCTGGAGCGCGCGAGGGCCGCCGATCCGCGTTTTGCGCCGGATCGACCCCTCGCCGAGTTGATCGCGGCGACCTGCCGGCGCCTTGACGGCATCCCACTGGCGATCGAGCTGGCGGCGGCACGCGCCTCCGCGCTCGGTGTCGAGGGGCTTGCCGCCCGCCTTGACGATCGCTTCCGCCTGCTGACCGGCGGAAAGCGCACGGCCCTGCCGCGGCACCAGACCCTGCGGGCGACGCTCGATTGGAGCTACGAGCTGCTGACCGAGCCTGAGCGTGTGATCCTGCGGCGGCTGGCGGTCTTCGTCGGCCCCTTCAGTCTCCAGGCGACAATCGCGGTTGCGGCGGACCCTGAGACCGAGTTGGCCCCTGTGGTCGAGAGCCTCGCCAGCCTGGTGGCGAAATCGCTCGTCACGACCGAGGGCGGAGCCGTTGCGCGTTACCGCCTACTCGACACAACGCGCGCCTACGCCTCCGAAAAGCTTGATGAAAGCGGCGAGCGCGTACCGCTGGCGCGCCGTCACGCCGAATATTACCGGGATGTCTTTGAACGAGCGGATATCGAATGGGAGAGCCGGCCCAGTGCCGAGTGGCTAGCCGATTACGCCTGGCGCATCGACGATGTACGCGCCGCGCTTGACTGGGCGTTTTCGCCAAGCGGGAATGCTTCGCTCGGCGTGGCCCTGACGGCAGCCACCGTGCCGTTATCGATGCACTTGTCGTTACTAGACGAGTGCCGCAGCCGGGTCGAACAGGCCCTCGCCGCGCTATCGGCCGGAGGGGTCGATGATGCCCGCCGGGAGATGAGGCTGCTTACGGCGCTGAGCGCGACAATGGTATGGGCCAGGTCCGCTGTGCCCAGACTCGGCAAGATATTGGCTAGGACTCTCGAAATCGCGGAGTCCCTCGGCGATACCGAGTACCAACTGCGTTCGCTCCGGAGCCTTTGGTTTTTTCACACTTACAGCGGCCGACATCGCGTAGCTCTAGGGGTATCAGAAAGGTTTACTTCTCTGGCGGCGACCCGACACGATTCGAACGATCGGTTTGTCAGCGAGCGGCTTATGGGAGCGTCGCAACACTTCCTGGGTGACCACCTCAATGCGCGGCGCCGTTTCGAGCGCCTGCTCGCTCATTACGTCCCGTCTGACCGTCGCTCCGACCTCGATCGCTTTCAGTTTGATAATTTGGCAGGGGCGCGCGGCCACTTTGCGCGGATCTTGTGGCTGCTGGGTTATGCGGACCAGGCGATGCGCGCCGCCGAAAGCTCAATCGACCGGGCTCGCGCCATCAATCACGCGTTAAACCTATGCTTCGCGCTAACGTATTTCGGATGCCCGGTTGCCCTGTTGGTCGGCGATCTGGCCACGGCGGAACTCTATATCCGTCTGCTGCTCGACCATTCGAGAAGGCACGGGCTGGTGCAGTGGCACGCCTACGGCCGCTGCCACCAGGGCTTGCTCAGTATAAAACGGGGCGATGTCGCCACGGGATTAGGGTTGCTGCGCACCAGCCTTGATGAGATTGGCGGGCCCGAGTTCGCTTTCTTCCTGCGGTTGGCCACATTGATGGATGTTCGAGCGGAGGCCTTGGCTTGTGCAGGAGAAATTGACGGCGCGCTCGATGCGCTGACTGCGACGACGGAATGTGTGGAGCGCGCCGAGGAATTGTGGATCATCCCGGAGCTCCTGCGCCGCAAAGGAGAGCTTTTGATGGTGAGGGGAGCATCCGGCGAGGCGACGATGGCCGAGGATCACTTTCGGCAGGCGCTCGACTCCGCGAACCGGCAGGGCGCCCTGTCGTGGGAGTTGCGCGCAGCCACGAGCCTCGCGCGCCTGTGGTACGGTCAAAACCGGCGCACTGAGGCGCGCGCGCTGCTTCAGCCCGTCTACGATCGCTTTACCGAAGGCTTCGACACGGCCGACCTGAAAGCGGCAAAAGCGCTTCTCAATACGCTGCTGTAGGGCGGGCGCAGCGCCGTGCGCGGCTTTTCAACAGACCGTTCACGTGATCGGGATGAGGCTGTCGAGTGATTTCAGATCACTGAAACTCATGGCCCAAGACTCTACCCAGTTTCGACCTCATTATCTGGTGTGGCGCTCGGCGCACTGGCCACGATTTTTAAGTGGTCACGGCAGCTGACGAAAGCCGGATCGCGCTACGGCCCGCCACGTCAGCGCGTGGCACCAAACAGCAGGAAGCTTATCTTGGCGACGCTGAAGATCAACGGTGAAGACAGAACTTACGAGGCTCCCGATGACACGCCGCTGCTATGGGTGATCCGGGAAGAACTCAAACTTACCGACACCAAGTTTGACTGCGGACGCGGCCTGTGCGGTGCCTGCGTGGTGCATATCGATGGCAAGCGCGCGTTTTCGTCCCAGACGCAGGTGTCGAATGTTGCCGGCAAGGAAGTGACGACGATTGAGGGGCTTTCGCCGGACTCCTCGCATCCCTTGCAGAAAGCTTGGCTGGCCGAGAGGGTGCCGCAGTGCGGCTATTGTCAGTCCGGCCAGATCATGAGCGCGGCCGATCTGTTGAAGCGCGCCTCGGACGAACCAGAGTCCACACAACGGCAAATCCGGGGACTGCAAAAATGGCGGCTCAAACGAGTCGTCGAGTATGTCGAAAATCATCTCTCAGAAAGAATCGGCCTGTCACCGCCGCAGCAGGGGCACGCTTGATGCTCGAGATCGAGCCGCATGTCCTCGCGGGGCAGATGCGTCGGCAGGCTTGGTCGATCGGGCCGCGATCTCGGCGTCTTGACTGTCGCTGATGGAAGCGTGGCTTCGACCCGCGCGATATCGGCGTGGAGGTCTTCAAAACCGAACTGCAGCTGGTCGTCATCCAGCCGTTCGGCGCGCCGGCCAAATTGGCTGCGCTGCAGCTTCTGAACGATGAGCCGGAGGCGTTCGATCTCCGCCTGCGCCTCCGTGAGGTCGGCGCGTTCGGTCGCGAGCGTCCGGACCATCCGCTGCAGCGTCTCCACATTGTCTGGCAGATCGGCAAGATCGATGTCCATGAGCCGGAAGTTTACGCCGACTCGCGCGCTTTCTCACCGATCCACATGCCGGTGAGTCAATCGGCCGCAGTGATCATCCCGCCACGGCCGGTCGCCACTGCCGCTCGGGTGCGCGCCAGTCGACGCCGTCAATCAGCATCGACAACTGTGCCGGGTTCAGCATCAGCGTTCCACCCGGCTCGACGTTCGACGGCCAGAGGAATACGCCGTGCTCGAGCCGCTTGGTGAAGAGGCAGAGGCCGGTGCCATCCCAGAACACAATTTTGATGAGGTTGGCCTTCCGACCCCGGAACACGAAGAGGTGGCCCGAGAAGGGATCCTGCCGCAGCACACCCTGGACCAGCATCGCGAGCCCATTGATGCCCTTGCGCATGTCGATATAGCCGAAGGCCAGGTGCACTTTCACGCCTGGAGGAAGCAGCGTCATGGCGTGTGCTCCTCGGTGGGCGAGGTCGCATCCACAATCTCTACCGCCACGAACAGCGGTGCCACCTGAGTCAGGTTCTGCTTCCAGCGGAACAGGACACGCGCCGCGATCCCATAGCGGCGCGCTACCTCCGACAGGCTGGCTCCCGGGCGCCCCGTCTCCTCGACGATCCGGCGTTTATCGACCTCGCTAAACGTCCGCCTGTGGCCCTCGCGGGCCGGCGGCACGATCGGGCCTGGGAGATCGTTAAGGTTTTCGGTATTCACAAGGCTGACCTGTTGCCGCAGGACCAGGTTTTCCGCTTCCAGCGTTGCTCTCGCCTTGAAGCGCGAAGCCAGGATACCGAGAATCAGCTTGAACAGATCAGTCATCAGGATGCGAGCTTGCGCCGTCCGCTTGCTGCGTCTACGCCGAATCGAATTTTCGGTACCCACAGCCAGGATTCATGTTGCGGCGAGCGCCGAAATTCCGTCCGGGAATTCAGGGCGGTGACTTCAAGGATGAACGGATTTGCGCCAGCAGCTCAGCACGGACTTTGCGAGCCGCAAGCGCCTGATTCATTTCGACCTTTACGAACCTTACCGGCGTATTGGGCTGAAGCTGTCCGATCAGATCCATATCGGCCGAAATGACCGTGCCGACCATGAAGTAGCCCCCGCCTGAAACCGCGTCACGATGCAGCACGATCGGCTCAGTGCCTCCGGGCACCTGGATCGAGCCATACGGATAACAGGCATCGGTGATGTTGGAGGGATTGGAGCCCGCGCCGAATGGTGGCTCGCGCGGCACGAACTCGAGCGGCTTGCCGCCTTTGAAGCGGTAACCGATCCGGTCGGCTTCCGGAGCGACCTTGCAGGTATCAGAGAAGAACCCCCTGCCGGCAGCATCGGTGATGCGATGCCAGTAAATTCCGGGCATGACGCGCAACTCCGTCGGCATCGCCATCGGCAAGCCGCGCAATTCTTCCCCGACCGTACGGCCGTCCTTGACCGCTGTCGTAGCCGCACCGACCGGTAGTTCGTCGCCCGCCTCGAGCTTTCGACCCTCGAAGCCGCCCAAGGCGCCCAGCGCGTAGGTCGAGCGCGAGCCGAGTACCACGGGGACATCGATTCCGCCTGCGACGGCAATGTAGGCGCGCGCGCCCTTTTTCAGGAAATCGAAAGAGAGTTTTTGGCCACGCTTCACCTTGAAGGAGGCCCACGTCTCACCCGGAACGCCATCGAGCCTGGGTGGCAACTCGGCGCCCGTGACCGCGACCATGGCGTCATCGGTGAACTCAAGCTCCGGCCCCATAAATACGGCCTCGAGCACGGCAGCTCCCTCCGCATTGCCCACGAGCAGGTTGGCGGCGGCGAGCGCATGCCGATCCATTCCGCCGGAGAGCGGGATACCGATATGATAATAGCCGGGACGCCCGAGGTCCTGGACGGTGGTCGAAAGACCCGGCTTCAAAACCTTAATGGCCATGGAGGACCCCCTCGAGTTTGCGATTGTAACCGTCGATGTCGCGGTTGAACTCGGTGAGTGAGAACGAAACATCCCGGATGGTCGGCGAGAAGCGGCCAGCTTCGACATCGGCGACCGCCTCATCATAAGCCGGCCGCTCGATGGGCTTCCACTTCACGATGTCGCTCGGCTTGAACAGGCACATGAAATCGCGCAGATAGCTCATCTTCTGATTGGGATCGTAGATCGGCATGGGCGTGATGCCGAACATCTGGTAACCGCCGGCACCGCGCACCGAGTAGATGCAGCCGAAGCAGCCGCCGTGCCCGATCGTCAGCTTGGGTGTGTCCGTGCGCGGGCGCAGATATTTCGGCACCTGAATCTGCCGTTTGCGTTCGACCATCTGGTAGAGCCAGGGCACGCCGGAGACGAAGCCCACCATCGAGACGAACCAAGGTGCACTTGAATGCGCCTTGATGAACGCGTCGATTCCGTCGAAATTGTTGCTGCGTGCCGCGTATTCGAGATCGGTGCCGTTGGGATCTTGATGGCGCTCGCGGAAGCGCATCAGCGTCTCGCGCGTCCAGGGATCGTCGTAAAGCACCGGGATCTCGATGATCCGCGTCGCGATGATCGGCTCGGACTTTGCGGCCGCCGAATCCAGGCGCTTCAATTCGGCGAGCATATCATCGGGCTTGATCAGATCCGGATCGAACTTCACCTGATAGGAGGCATTGGCCGGGCAGATCTCGGTGACACCTTTGATCTTGGCGTGGCGTATCGCATTGGTGATGAAGAGGCTTTTGAAAAAAGCCTCGAGCGACATGGATTCATCCACCTCTGCGAAGATGTGCTCATCGCCGCCAAAGGAAAATCGAGTTTGCATGGGACCTTGGCCTCCTGTTGCTGACGGGGCGGACTATTTTGCGGTTGAGGGTCAGGAGCGGTCGGCACCGCCAGCGCAGCCTCTGCTGCGGCAAGACCTGCGCTATGCGATGCCAGCCACGTTCGAGCCAGGCGGTACGAAACCGCCGGGCCTGTACGTCGGGGTCGCGAACTCACACGTCGATCTCGGCGATCGGCTGACCGGCCATCACGGCCTCCTCATTTTCGGCAAGGAAACGCACGATCTTGCCCGATGCGCCTGCCTTCACCTCGTTGAACGACTTCATGACCTCGATGAGACCAATGGTGTCGTCTTGCGTGATCGTGTCGCCTTCGGATTTGTAGGCTGGTTCGTCCGGCGCCGGCTTGCGGTAGAATATGCCTGGGAGGGGCGAAACGATTTTCTGTATGCCCATGAGTTCCTCATACTTTGGTCGCTTCGGCCCTGGCCGGCCGCGCCTCAGCGCGCTGCCAGATAAGGGCGGACTACCTCGCGAACGGCCCGGGCGACGGCGACGGCATTCGGTGTGTCGGAGTGGACACAGATGGCATCGGACCCGACCGCGACGTCGTTTCCAGCCACACTGAGCGTCTTGCCTTCGGTCAAGGCTCGCAGGCACCGGGCTGCCGCGTCGGTCGGATCCTTGGCGTCATGTTCGCGCGTGATGATGAGGCCACCCTCGGCATTGTAGTCGAGATCGGCGTAGTATTCGGCGACGAAGGTATGACCGCGGCGCTGATAGACCTTCTCGTGCAGCGTCCCTTTCATGCCGAACAGCGGCACCTTGTAGACATCGTCCGCGTCTGCCACGGCCTCGGCGATGTCCTCCATCCGCGCGGCCATGCCGTAGAGCGCGCCGTGCGGCTTGATATGATTGAGGGCTACCCCTTCGGCATCCAGGAATGCCTTGAGGGCGCCGATCTGGTAGAGGAGGCAGTTCGTCAGCTCTTCGCGGCCGATCTTCATCTCTCTGCGTCCGAACCCTTGCAAATCGGGCAGAGAGGGATGCGCGCCAACCTTGACGCCGTGCCGTTTGGCAAGGCGCACAGTCTTGCGCATGTGATTGAAGTCAGAGCCATGGAAGCCGCAAGCGACGTTGGCCACGTCAATCTCGGGCATTAGGCCTTCATCGTCGCCCATCTTGTAGAGACCGAAGCCCTCGCCCATGTCGCAATTAATGATGACCATCTCTGTGTTGTCCTAATCCCGGCTGCTGCATCCGAGCGCCGCATTTGCGAAACAAACCCAAAACCCGCCGACGAGCAATCGTGTCCTTCCACTTATCCTTCGATTCTCTGATCATCGCACTCTCGCTTCACGATGCAGTGTTTGCGCTTACCGGCAGGGTGAACTGAAACGTGGCGCCGTGGGGTACGTCGGCCGTGGCCCACAATCGGCCGCCGTGGCCTTCCATGATCGAACGGCAGATCGCGAGTCCCATGCCCATGCCGCCAGATTTGGTGGTGAAGAAGGGGTTGAACAGCCGGTCCGCAATTTCGGTGGAGATGCCAACTCCACAATCGGTTACACTCACGAGCACCTCTTGTGTCTCCTGGAGAGAACCGATCGCCAGTTCGCGCGGCCGATCCGTGACCGATTGCATGGCTTCAATGCCATTCATCACCAAGTTGATAATCACCTGCTGCAGTTGGACCCGATCGCCTAGGATCATGGCTGGAGCCGGAGCCAACTCCATTCGCAACGATACCCGATGGCTGGTTAGCTCACGCTGCACCAGGGCCACGACCTCCCTTACGACGTCATTGATGTCGAGCGGCACCAGTTCAATGTCAGTCTTTTTCGCGAGCGCCCGAACGCGCCGGATCACCTCACCCGCCCGATTGCCATCGTCGATGATCCATTCCAACGAGCGGCGCGCTGCGTCCAGGTCGGGAGTTGCGCGGTTAAGCCAGCGCAGACCGGCCTCGGCGTTGGCGACGACGCCGGCGAGCGGCTGGTTCGTTTCGTGGGCAATCGAGGCCGCCAGCTCCCCCATCGTGGTGACGCGATTCACGTGTGCGAGCTCCATTTGGGCATCGAGGAAGCGCTGCTCGCTCGCGCGCAGCCTCTCTTCCGCCCGCTTGCGGTCGGTCATGTCGACGACAAAGGAAACCCCTTCGTCTGGCTTCCACTCGAAAAGCGCGCGGGCGACCAGCACCGGCACGCGGCTGCCGTCTTTGCGAAAGTACTCTTTCTCACGCGGTTGGAGGGTTCCAACCGCCTTTAGCTCTGCGATGATCTGTTCGTCGGCGTCACGCCATTCGGTCGGCGTCAGTTCCGTCCATCGCATCCGACCCGAGAGGAGATCTTCCCGGGCATATCCGACGATATCGAGAAAGGCTTCGTTGGCTTCAATGATCCGGCCCTGAAGATCCCAGATCACGACGCCGATGATGTTCGAGTCGACCAGGCGGCGGATCCTGGCCTCCCGTTCCTGGAGATCGTTGTACAGACGAGCGTTCTCCAGCGAGATCGCCGCTTGCGACGCCAGCAGTTCCAGCACCGAGATCCGGGCGGGCGTGAACACGTGCGATGCCAAGTTGTTCTCGAGATAGAGCACCCCGATCAGCTTGGCCTGCTTCACCAGGGGCAGGCAGAGAATGGACCGCGCCTGACGCTGACGGAGATAAGGATCCGCGGCAAACTGGGGCTGGACGGGGGCGTCGTAGAGAATGACGCTCTCGCGGGTGCGCACGACATAGTGGAGCACGGACTCCGGCAGCGCCGCCGCGGTCACCGGCTGGTCACGCAGTTCGACCACGACCGTGTCGTCGCCAGTCGTCGCTTCCGCCTCGATCCGCAGCTCAGGCCCGCGGGGAACAATCAACAGACCTCGCTCGGCTCCTGCCTGCTCAATGGCAGTGCGCATCAGGGTGTCGATCAGCCTTTCCAGGACGATCTCGCTTGAGACGGCCTGCGACACCTTGATCACGGTCGCGAGGTCGAAGTGTTCGACCGGCGCCCCGATCGTGCCTGTTGGACCCGGCGCTCGCTCTTCCTCCCTGCGGAGCGGATACATCTCGTCGAGCTGCCGCACCTTGCCATCGGCGCCCCAAGCGACATAGCCGTCGCGCGCCTTCCGCCGATACATGTGCGCAAACTCTTCGAAGCCACGCGCCGCGTAGAAGCGCGCGGCCAGTTCGTAGGCGAGCGCCTCGCTGTGGACAAAGCCGTTTGCGCGTGCCGAGCGGATGGCCTGTTCGTAAAGGTCCATGGCATCGAGCGCGCGGCCTTCGATCCGCGCGATTTCCGCCCCGACCAGTGCGGCGCGGTTCTCGAAATTCTCCGGGCAATTTGCCGCCCAGATCTTGAGCTGTCGGTGGTGCGCGACCAGAGCCTCGACATGCTTGGTCCGCTCCGCATCGCAGGCTGCGTCGCAGAGCGCAGCCCGCGCCAGCGCGGCGTAGAAATGGTACTCCGCCCGCTCGAAGAAGGCTGGCGACGTCCAGAGGAGGCAGTCCGCCTTCGCCGCCGCCGCGATCGCGGCAGCGTGGTCGTCGGCGAGGACGCGCGCCTGCAGCTTGCGGATCCAGTACCAGCAGGCGGCGAGCGCGAGCCGCGGATCCGCCTCCAGATGCTGCTCGAACCGCTCCTCGTCGAACCCGGCGTCGTCGAAGTGGCCGAAGATCGGGGTCAGGCCGCGCAGCGTCCGGATCAGTTGGAGCTGCCCGGTGATCCTATCGACGACGAGACCGAACCGCGCCTGACGCGCGAAGTCGAGCCCCGCCTCGGCCTCTCGCTGCACCTCGTCGAGCGGATCGCCACTGGCGAGAAGGTGCGTGACTAAGTGGGTGCGGCCAAAGGCTCCATAGGTGAGATCGCCGGCCTCCTGCGCGGCGTCGAGGGCGAACCGCATCAGGCTGCGGCTGGTGCGGATGGGCTTCGTCCATGGCATGACGTGGTGCCCGAAGATCAAGTAGACGCGGGCCTTAAAGCGATCCAGCCCACGCTTCGCCGCAAGGTTGAAGCCGACCTGACTAAAGCGGAACGCTGCCTTGTAGTCGCCGAACTGCGCTCCCAGCACGGTGCCGAGGATAGCATAGGCATAGCTGGACGCGTCGCTGTTGCCATGCTCCAGGCTGAGATTCGCCATGCGGCCGATGACGACGTTGTACAGATTCTGGTCGGTGTACAGGGCCGGCGACACGACCGCGGTGAGGACATCCATGGTCGCGCGCCAGACCGGGTCGGCCATCCGTGGCAGATCGAGGAGCGCCTCGATAGGGCGGCTCCCGATCTGCTGCCACATCAGCTCGTACTCACGCCGGACCTCGTCCTGCGTCGGGTGCGCCGACCACGCGACGCCGACGCGCCGCAGGTAGTCGAGGGCCACCTCGACGCTGCGGTCGCTCCGGTCCAAGGTCGTGAAGAGTTCCTCGCGCAAGCACGCAACGGTCGCATGCTCGACTGTGTGGGCGGCGCGCGTCGACAGCGCCGTTGAGCGCTCCTCCGCTTGCGCCAGCGCGCCGGTGAGAAACTCGCATTCGGCGCGGTTTAGCTCCAGCGCGAAGGTGAGCTCGTGCCGGCGCTCCCATGAGCCTTCCGCCAGCAGCGCCGCGCCGGCGATGAGATAGGTGAGCGCCGAGGCGTAAGCGGCGGAGGCCTTGGCGCGTTGGCCCGCGAGCAAGTTGAGCTCGGCCAGTTGCTCACGCTCGCCTTGTGAGGTGATCAGCGCGGCGCCGCGGTTGAGCTGATTGACGATGTCGAAGATGGCCTCTTCGCGTCGTTCCGAAGTGGTATGCGCCGCGAGCAGCCTTCCGACGCGCAGGTGCGCCTCGGGGCGCAATCGGTCAGGTATCAGTGAATAAGCAGCCTCCTGGATACGGTCGTGGATGAACTTGTACGACCCGTCCTGACGTTCGATCAACTCCAGGCGAACGGCCCCCCAGAGATCCGAACTGACCTCATCGTTCGATTTCCCGAGAACGATCGAAAGCATCGTGATCTCGGCGATGTTGCCGAGGCAGGCGAGCTGCTGCAACGCGGCCTGGGTCTCGATCGGCAGGCGGGTCAACTTCCCGACCATAAGGTCCACCACATTGTCGGTGTACCCCTTGGCGTGAAGGCGATCAACCTCCCAGCGCCAGCGCGCCGCGTCGTGATCGAAGCGGAGCAGTCCCTGTTCGGCGAGCGCAGAAATGAACTGAAGGGCGAAGAACGGATTGCCTCCCGTCTTATCGTGCACCAACTGGGCGAGCGGCGCGGCGCGCTCCGGCTCGCAGCGAAGCGCATCCACGATCACCTGCTTCACGTCGTCACGGGCGAGGGGCGCCAGGCGGATCTCCTGCACGCGCGCTCCGGCTTGGCGGATCGTATCGAGTTTACGCGTCAGTGGATGAGTGCCATCGACCTCATTGTCCCGGTACGCGCCGATCAGCATCAGGTGCTTCATATCCGACTGGGTCAACAGATCCTCGAGCAAGTCGAGCGTCGCCGCGTCTAGCCATTGCAAATCGTCGAGGAAGAGCGCCAGTGGATGTTCCGGGCGGGCGAAGACGCCGATGAAGCGCCGGAACACCAGCTGGAACCGCGCCTGCGCCTGCTGCGGCGGCAACTCCGCGACCGGCGATGGTTCGCCGACAATGAGCTTCAGCTCGGGGACGAGGTCGACCATGAGCCGCCCGTTAGGGCCCAGTGCCTCCACAAGGGCGTCGCGCCAACTGCTCAGCTCCGCGTCGCTCTTGCTGAGAAGAGGTCGCACGAGACTCTGAAAAGCCTGCACCAGCGTCGCATAGGGGATGTCGCGTTTGTACTGATCGAACTTCCCGGAGGCGAAAAGGCCGCGCGGCGGCACCAGCGCCTTGTGCAGTTCATTGACGACGGCGGACTTGCCGATGCCGGAATAGCCGGAGACCAGCACTAGCTCGGGCCGGCCGCTTGCGACGACACGGTCGAACGCGACGAGCAAGATCTCGACCTCGCGCGCTCTCCCGTACAGCTTCTCGGGGATCAGCAGCCGGTCGGGCGTGTCTTGCTGGCCTAACGGGAAGTCGTCGATGTCGCCCGAGGGCTTCAATAGGGCCAAGCAGCGCCGCAGGTCGCATTCGACTCCGGCGGCGGTCTGATAGCGCTCCTCTGCGTTCTTGGCGAGCAGCTTCAGGATAAGGCCGGAGACCGGAGCCGGGATAGTCTCCAGCCGCTCGCTTGGCGGCACCGGCTTTCTGGCTATATGGCAGTGGACCCACTCCATGGGATCGACTGCGGTAAACGGCAGTGAGCCCGTGAGCATCTCGTAGAGTGTGACTCCGAGGGCGTAGAGGTCGCTGCGGGCGTCGATCGAGCGGTTCATTCGCCCGGTTTGTTCGGGCGCTATATAGGCGAGCGTGCCAGCAATCGACTCGGGCGGCGCGGGCGCCTGCCGCTCGCGCGGCAGACGCGAGGCGATACCGAAACCGGTGAGCTTGACCTCTCCGGTCGTGCGGTTCACCAGGATATTCGCTGGCTTGACGTCCTTGTGGACGAGGTCGCGCCGGTGGACTTGTGAGAGGGCCGTGGCGACCGCGATGGCGAGCCTCAGAAAGTTCCGCACCTCCATGGGCAGTCCGAGCAATCGGTCCAGCGGCTCGCCGCAGGTGTCCTCGAGCACTAGCATGATCCGACCGCGTTCGCGGACGAGCTCTAGTGGACGCACCGCCCACGCCCCGTCTAGTTCATCCTTCAATTCGTATTCGCGAGCAAGGCGGTCGAGGGTGGCGGGTGTCGGATGCTCCGCCGCGGCCAGCACGGCCAGCACCGGGCCGCGATGACCGTTGGCGTGGCTCTCTCCTCTGCAGAAGACGCGTTCGCCGTCCTCCCACAAGACCTGGAGGCCACTGACTCCACCAGCGCTGGACCAAGAGAGATCCATCTGCGCAATCCGCCGTCAGCTCGGTGGCCGCCATGGGCTGGGAAAGTCTGCCTCAGAGGGTGGCCAGCGAAGGTTTGGACGAGCAGGGTACCACCGACGAGGCCGCATGACCACGTCGGTGAAGGTTTCGGATACCGGCCGCTGCGGAACGGTGCCAAAGGGACGGGCGGCCGGCATTCGAAGGCCACCACGAGAGAAAACTGCGACGTGGGTACCTATGGTGGTGCCCCACGAGCTCTATCGGGATTTGAGCGCCGCATGCGAGGTTTGCGAGGGAAGCCGATCGCGCGCAGTGATTGATGTCGACGTGGTTGATGAGCACATGGCTTCTGCCGAATGCTCGACCAAAAGCGATGCGTTGAAACGCGAGTTGGGCTTCTGGGCAAGCGCCGCCTTGGCTTGGGCCCAGCACAGAGAATGGCGTCCGACGTTGAACTACCCCGCGTCGTCGCTGACGATGACGTGTAGGGCAACGCCTGATGCTGCGCCAGCGCGCGCCCGGTGGCGATCATCACCGGATAGTTCGCTCTCCAAGATCTTGTGCGTGGGAGATCTGCCAATATTCCATCATTAAGTTTGCCAATCGATATTCGACCGAATGTTGGCTTAGCTCGTCGCGCGCGAAATTCCCTGTTACTGCTTGAAAATTCCCTGTTCTTTGAAATATTTTCCCTGTTAATTTGCGTAGGGAATTGCGCGAAAAAGTGACTGCGGCGCAGCGGTTTCTTGCTACGAAATCGGTCTAGGGAGCCTCGAAATCGCAAAATTCCCTGTAAAATTCCCTGTTAGCAGGGAATTTGCCTGGAGACGGGTGCGATCAGCACTGCGTCGCCAGCCAGGCAGTGCGGCGCTCGGAGATTTTACCCTCAGAAACGCTAGAAAGACGTTTGCGATTCAGCGGACGGTCTCCAACCGCCCAATTTGGCCACTTCCGGCGCGAAATAGCCGATAATCTCCAGCGGATATTTGAAATATTCGCGTTTTTGGGAGACGCGACCGGAGACCGGGTTCGATCGGGACTGCGTGGCGGGCGCGCCGATTGCATGTGGCGCCTCCATTTGACGCTAATTCCGGCCGTTGGCAGCAAGGCGCAGAAACTGCCGCTTCATCGCATTGACCTTGGCGAGATATGCCGCGACGAGATGATCGCCGCAGCGCTCGCCGGCCATCATCTGAAAACCACGATGCACGAAGGCCGAGGCGGGACCTGCGCCGCAGAGATGGATGAATGCGGCGAGATCCTGCTTCTGCTGCGGGCTTGCCGCTGCGTCTGGCGCGCGGGCAAGAACTGCCGCGACATTGCGGTCCAGGTACACGGCCGCGAGCTCGATGGCATGGCTCGGGACCGCGCGGGTATAGAGGGCAGTGAACCCGCAATCGGTATCCACGACAGCGTTCCCTCGGATACAGTAGCGTGCCGCCTCGGTGTAAGCTGCATCGGTCATCTGGTACATGCCCACAGCGCTCGAGGCGGGCTTGTACACAGCGAAGGGATTCCAGGTGAGCTGCCAGCGCCAGTAGGTGCGCGCCACCGGATTGCCGGTGCTTTCGACCTGCGCCAACGCGGCCAGCAGCTCGGGCGTGATCGTGCTGGTGGAATACGTGTGGAAGAGCGGTTCGTACCGCCGCCACGTTTCGATCGGTTCCTTGTCGAGCGCCCCGCCGACGAAAAAGAGCAGCTCGCTCGGCTTGCGGACAACGTGATAGACGAGGTTTGTCAGCGAGAATGCCGCGAGGACGAGCGCCGCGAGGCAAACGATCCGAACCGCCCGCGGTGCTGCGGTCAGCGCCCGTCGCACCAAGCGCGCGCCTCGCCAGCGGCTGACGCGGCGGAGCAAGGTGTTCCAGCTTTGCCTGACGCGCGTCTTGCGAGAGCGGGGCTTGGCAGTGCGCGGCGAGGACACGCGGATGTTTGGCCTGTTGTGCGCCGGCATGCGACAGCCGGCCGGCGTGGTGTGATAGGGAGTGGTGTTCAGAGTGGTTCAGCGCCGGACGATGTCGCACACCGACATGGGCATCGCAGGGGCGACGACCGACACCTTCATTCTCTTCGAGAACGGTGTCAGGCGCAACCGCTGAGTGAGCGCCTTTCCGCGGTCTAACTGAACAGCAGTGCCTTGCGCCGGTCTTCTCAGGTCACGTCGGTCGAACGCGATTTCCCAATGGTGACTAATTGAACCGGTGTTGCTAACTGTTAACCCCATTCTGGATTTCTCAGTGAAGGACGTGACGATGGTCAGCAGTGCGGCATCTCTGTCGGACACATGGAGGGTGGGCGTCCTGTTCTCTCGCACGGGGCTGACCGCCGTCACCGAGACCGAACATTTTATGGGCACGGCACTTGCGATCCAGGAGGTCAATCAGGCCGGGGGGATCCTCGGGCGCGAGCTCGAAGTGGTCGCCTACGATCCGGAATCGGAGCCGGCAACCTACCGTCGTCTGGCCGACAGGCTTCTGACCGATGACGGCATTTCCGTGATTTTCGGCTGCAGTTCGTCGGCCGAGCGCAAGGCCATTCTGCCGGCGATCGAACGTCGCAACGGGCTGCTCTGGTACCCGTCGCTCTACGAGGGCTTCGAATATTCGCCCAACGTGATCTACACGGGGGCATCGCCGAACCAGACCAGCTTTCCGCTGGCCGAATATCTCGTCCGTAACCACGGGCGTCGCGTGTTTCTGGTCGGCTCCGACTACATCTATCCGCGCGAGTCGAACCGCATCATGCGCGATCTGGTCGATTCCTACGGCGGCAAAATCGTCGACGAAGTCTATGCTCCGATGGCTGCTCCGGAATCGCACCTGCGCGATATCGTGGAGCGGGTGAAGGATCTGGCTCCGGATGTGCTGTTTTCCACGGTGGTCGGACGTTCGGCGCAGACCTTTTACCGGCTCTATCGCAAAGCCGGCCTCGATCCGGCATCGATGCCCATCGCCAGCCTCACCATGGCGGAAGGCGAGGTGCGCGAGATCGGTGCGGCGTTGTGCGAGGGGCACATCACGGCGGCGACCTATTTCGGATCGCTTCGGGGGGCGAGCAACCGGCGATTCACCGACAACTTCCGTCGCACCTTTGGCCCGGACCGGCCGGTCAGTATGTGGAGCGCCGGGGCCTATGCTCAGGTTCACCTGTTTGCGCTCGCCCTGGAGCGAGCCGGAACACTTGACACTCAGCGGCTCGTTGAGGCGGCGCTCGGCCTGTCATTTGAGGCGCCCGAAGGCGCCATCCAGATCGACCCCGACAACAACCATACCTGGCTGACGCCACGCATCGGGCGGGTCCGGATTGACGGCGGTTTCGATGTGGTCTGGGAAGCGAAGGCTGCGGTGAAGCCCGATCCCTATCTCGCGGTGTCGCCGCTCGGGGGACGATGGATCGGTGAGGAGGCTTACGTCGCATGAAGCCGGGTATCCGCCGTCTCATCGAAGAGTTGCGCGGCGCGCGCGTCCTTGTCGTGCATCCGCGCGACGCCGAAGGTGACGCGCTGCTCGATCAGTTGAAGCGCATCGGTTGTAACGTGCGCGGCATATGGCCGCCGCCAGTGGAATTGCCCAACGACGTCGACACGGTTTTTCATTTGGTGGAGACCGCCGAGACGCCGGCTTTCATCGCATCCGCTTCGGAAGGCGGACCGACCTTCGTGGCGATCGTCGACTACGAGAACCCGACGGTGCTGCGGCGGCTTCTCGACAGCAATGCCCACGGCGTCATCAACAAGCCGATCCGTCCCTTTGGCATCCTGTCCTCGCTTGTGCTGGCCCGCTCGATGCGCGGCTATACCCGCCGTCTGGAGAGCAAGGTACAGAAGCTCGAAGAGACGCTGAAGGCGCGTCGCGATGTCGACAAGGCGGTGAAGATCCTGGTGACGCTGAAAAGAGTTAGCGAAGCCGAGGCCTATGAGTTGATCCGCTCGCAGGCAACGCAGAAGCGATTGTCGATGGCAGAGGTGGCCACGACGATCATCGGCGCCCAGGATGTGATGGCCGGATTGGGGCTGATCGATGAGCGGTGAGACCGACGGTCAGGCTGTCTGCACAATCCATCATCATCCGTGCCGCTAATTCGGTCCACCTCATGATTGACATGACGTCCGCGTTTCTGCTGTAATTCCAATGTAGGCGATGCTCAACTCATCGGTTGAGATTGTCACGGCGGCCGGTCGGCCGCTTCCACATGTGGCTATGTAGCCCTCGATCGGTGCCTCACGGCGCTGTCGGGGGCTTTTTGTTTTGCGCGCCCGTTTTGTTTTGCGCGCTCGGGGAGTTTTGCGCGATGACTTTGCACGCCTCCAACGATCACGCCTCGACCGACAAGGTAGCCGGGTCGATCGTAGTCGCCTGCATTCAGATGCAACCGGCTTTCGGAAACGTCGCCGCCAATGTAGCGCACAGCCTGGAACTGATCGATCAGGCGGCGTCGCGAGGCGCCGACCTCGTCGTGCTGCCGGAGCTGGCCAATACAGGTTACATGTTCGCCTCGCGTGAGGAAGCGTTCGGCCTTGCCGAGCCAATTCCAGGCGGACCGTCGGTCGCAGCCTGGGCAGAGCGTGCGGCCCGGCACGGCATGCATATCGTCGCGGGAATCACCGAACGTTCGGGGCCTGATCTCTACAACAGCGCCGTCGTGATCGGTCCCGAAGGCTATATCGGTACGTTCAGGAAAGTGCATCTCTGGAACGAGGAAAACCTGTTCTTCGAGCCAGGCGATCTCGGCTTCCCGGTATTCCACACGCCGATCGGTCGCATCGGCGTTGCGATCTGCTACGATGGCTGGTTTCCGGAGACCTTTCGGCTCTGCGCGCTGCAGGGGGCCGATATCGTCTGCGTGCCGACCAACTGGGTTCCGATTCCGGGTCAGGCCGAAGGGCGTGAGGCGATGGCCAACATCCTCGCAATGGCCGCGGCCCATAGCAATTCGATCTTCATCGCCTGCGCTGACCGCGTCGGCGTCGAGCGGGGGCAGCCCTTCGAGGGCCAGAGCCTGATCGTCAGTTACACCGGATGGCCTGTCGTCGGGCCTGCCAGCCGGGAAGCGGAAGACATCCTCATTGCCGAGGTCGATCTCGGCGAGGCCCGGCGCAAACGCAACTGGAACGCCTTCAACCAAGTTCTGCGCGACCGCCGTGTCGACGTCTATGACGAGATGCTCGGATCCGGCGCGAAGCGCAGTTGGTACTGACCTTTGCCCTTCACCCCGGAAGTTTCAATGAACCCTCAGGAGTACCGATCATGATCCTCAATCGTTCACTTTCGACGCTGCTCGCTGCCGCTGCATCCGCAACACTCCTCGCTGGTGCGGCACTTGCCGCGGATCCTATCAAGATTGGAGTGCCGGTCGGCCTGTCCGGCGCCAACAGCGTGGTCGCACCCTCGGTGGTGCAGTCGGCGCAGCTCGCTGTCGAGGAGATCAACGCCAAGGGCGGCGTGCTCGGCCGTCAACTGGCGCTGGAAGTCGCCGATGACGCGTCCGGCGCCGCTGGCGCGCAGAAGGCGTTCGATAGCCTGGTGTTCCAGAAGAAGGTCGATGTGCTCATCTCGATGGAGACGAGTGCTGCGCGCAACGCGGGGCTGCCGATCGTGGCGCGCGGCAAGGTACCCTACATCTATACGTCGTTCTACGAGGGCAAATCCTGCAGCCCGTTCATGTATGTCAACGCCTGGGTGCCGGAACAGCAGGTACCGCCGATCGTCGACTATTTCACCAAGGAAAAGGGCGCGAAGACCTTCTTTCTGATCGGCTCGGACTATGCCTTCGGCCGCGGCATGCTGGCATTCACCAAGGCCTATATCGAAAAGACCGGCGGCAAGGTGGTTGGCGAGGAATATCTGCCGATGGACGGCACCGACTGGACGCCGATCATCTCGAAGCTGAAGAGCGCGGCGCCGGCTGCGCTGATTACGTCGACCGCGGGTGGCGCGCCGAACGTCACGTTGACCAAGCAGCTTCGCGCCGCCGGCGTTGCCGTGCCCTACGGCAATCTCGCGGTGGATGAAGGCACCGCGAAGGCCATGGGCACCGACGCCGAGGGCATCTATCTCTCGGCCTCCTATGTGACCGGGATCGACAGCGCCGCCAACAAGGCCTATCTCGCCGCCATGCAGAAGAAGTTCGGCAGCGACCTGAAGACCCCGAACGATCTCTCGGTGCCGGAATACGAAGCGGTTTACGCCTACAAGGCGGCGGTGGAAAAGGCCGGCAAGACCGACTCGCCCGCCGTACTGAAAGCGCTCGCCGAGATCTCGGTAGACGGACCGCGCGGAAAGATCGCGATGGCGCAGCAACACCACGCGGCGTTGACGATGTATCTCGGTCAGGTGCAGGGTGACGGCAGCGTCAAGGTCATCAAGAGCTTTCCCAATGTCAGTGCCGGAGAGCAGTGTCCGAATCTGAAGCCCTGACGTTTCTGCGCGCGGCGGGAACCCCATCGTCTTCCTGCCGCCGCCATTTGGTGCGGCCTCATGATTACACTCTGCCTCGACATCATCACCACGGCGGCGATCCTTTTCATCGTCGCCGCCGGCCTGCTGATCGTCTTTGGCGTGATGAAGATCGTCAACTTCGCGCATGCCGCCTTCGTCACGGTCGGCGCCTATGCCGCGCTGGTCGCCTCGCGCCTCGGGTTGCCGCCGGTGCTGGCTCCTGTTGTCGCTTTCTTCGTCGGCGGGCTGATCGGGGCGGCGACCGAACGCATTGTGGTGCGGCGGCTTTATCGCCGGCCGCTGGACGCCATCCTCGCGACGTGGGGACTCGGCATCGTCATCGGCCAGTTGGTGACGCTGGCTTTCGGACGCGAGGTGCAATTTGTGCCGGCGCCGATCTCGGGCACTCTTGAACTGTTCGGCGCCGACTATTCGCTCTATCGCCTGCTACTGGTTCCGATCGCGCTGGTCATTGCCGCGCTGTTCGCCGGACTTCTCAACGGCACGCGACTTGGTCTGTCGACTCGCGCGGTGATCATGAACGAGACCCTGGCGCAGGGACTTGGCATCGACAGCAGCCGCGTTCGCCTTATCACCTTCGGGACCGGATGCGGCTTGGCCGCCGTCGCTGGCGCGCTAATCACGCCGCTGACCAGCGTAGATCCCAACATGGGGCTGGCGTGGCTGATCGGCGCCTTCATGCTCGTCATGGTGTCCGGCGGCTCGCTGCTGACGCTCGGCCTGTCCTGCTTCGTGCTCGGTGGATTGCAGGTGCTGGCCAGCACCTTTATCAGTCCGATCCTCGGCGGCCTGACCATCGCGCTGCTCGCAGCTGTATCGCTCCGGCTGCGGCCGGCGGGGTTCGCCCGTGCTTGATTCCGGCAGTGTGAAAGAGCTGCAGCCGAAGGCGGCGTTGACCGGTCTTCAGCGGCCGATGCTGCGCATCGCGATTGCCGCGCTGCTGGCGGCGAGCCTGGTGATCGCCGGTCCCTGGGTGCTCGATACCTATACGGTCAATATTCTCGTCCGGGCCTTCTTCGTCGCGCTCGCCGCACTGACAGTGGATGTGCTGTGGGGCGTCAGCGGCACGCTGACATTCGGGCAGTCGGCATTTTTCGGCATCGGTGGCTATGCGCTGGCGATCGTCTTCACCCAGTTCGGCTTCGGTCCGGGCGAAGCGCTGCTGGCGCTCGGCGCCGCGGTCGGGGTCGCCGCGATCGTGGCAGGGCTGGTCGGCTGGTTGTCGTTCTATCCAGGCTCGACGCCGCTTTATGCATCGGTGATTTCGCTGGTGCTGCCGATCGTGCTGGTGCAGATCCTGTATTCCGGCGGAACCTTCACCGGATCGTCCAGCGGTTTGGTCGGCTTCGAGAGTTTCGACGTCACGCTGGAGAACTGGTTTCGATTGTCCGGGCTGGCGGTGATTTCGGCGCTGGTTGTCACCTGGATCGTGCTGCGCAGCGACGCCGGACGGGTGCTTGGCGCGATGCGTGACAATGACGAGCGTTGCAGCTATCTCGGCATCGACACGGCGCGGGTCCGCATCGGCCTGCTGGTCGTCGCGGCCATCGTCGCGGCGCTGGCCGGGTTCGGCTATGTGGGATTCGGCGCCGTCGCGGCGCCGGAGAATGCCGGCTTCGTGTTCGGCACCCAATTGGTCGTGATGGTGGCGCTCGGAGGCCGCGGCTCGTTGATCGGCGCGGTGATCGGCGCCGTGGTTATCGAGGTCGCCAGCGCGTACCTGTCGAGCAGCTTCCCGTTCGTCTGGGAGTTGATCGTCGGCATCGCCTTCGTCATGGTGATCGTCTTGCTTCCGGGCGGATTGCTCGGCGGCCTGCGCGATCTCGTCCGCGGGATTCGCCGGCGAATACGGCCGGCGCCAGCGATCGCCGCAGCCCCTGTTCTTCTCGCGACCCTTGAGCATGCCGGCGTCGCACCCGATCGCAACGACGTGGTGGTCGATGTCGAAGGTCTCTCCAAACATTTCGGCAGCCTGACGGTGCTATCCAACATCTCGTTCTCGGCTCGCCAGGGCGAACTCGTCAGCCTGGTCGGGCCGAACGGTGCCGGAAAGACCACGTTGATCCGCTGTCTGGCAGATGGCAGCGAACGCTCGGAAGGCAATGTGCGCATTGCCGGGCGCTCGATCGAGCGTCTGCCGGCAGACCGCATCGTCGGTCTCGGGCTTGGACGCAAGTTTCAGGCGGCTTCGGTGTTCGAGACCTTGAGCGTGGCCGACTGTCTGCGCGTTGCCCGCGTCAGGAGCGAGCGGCCCTCCTTCATCACGTCCTCGCCGGTGCTGTCTTTGCCGGCGGCCGCGCGCGCGGTGGTGGAGAGCTCGGGTCTCGTCGAGCGGCTGGGCCAGGAGGCGCGGTTTCTCAGCCATGGCCTCAAGCAGGCGCTGGAGCTCGCGATGGTGTTGGCGCTTGAGCCGAAGGTGCTGCTGCTGGATGAGCCGACCGCGGGATTGACGCGGGCCGAGCGGCAGGGCTTTGCCGCCATCCTCACCGCGCTGGTGGTGCGCGATCGGCTATGCGTGCTGATCATCGAACACGATCTGGATTTCGTACGTCAAATCTCGTCTCGCATTATCGTCTTGCACCAGGGCCGCATCGCGCTGGACGGTCCCGTGGCCGAAGTCGTCGATGCGCCCTTGGTGCGCGAAATCTACACCGGCCGGCCGCCGGCCGATGCCAGCGGGGTCACAGCGTGATCCCCACCCTCGAATTGACCGGCGTGACCAGCGGCTATGGCAGCTCGCCGGTCGTGCACGGAGTCTCGCTGCAGGTCGCGCCTGGCGAGATTGTGGCGCTGGTCGGCAAGAACGGCATGGGCAAGTCTTCGCTGCTGAAGACGATCCTCGCTTTCCTACCGGTGTGGGAAGGCGCCGTGCGGATCGATGGCCGCGACGTCACCGGCCTCGCCCCGCATCGCAAGCGCGCGCTTGGGCTCGCCTATGCGCCGCAGGAACAGGCACTGTTCCAGGATCTCAGCGTACGCGACAATCTCCGGCTCGGCCTTGCCGATGATCGCGGCTTCGAGGCGAGGCTGTCCGATGTCAGCGGCTGGTTTCCGGTACTGACCGCGCGATTGTCCCAGCGCGCTGGCACGCTGTCGGGCGGCGAACAGAAGATGCTGATCGTGGCGCGGGGACTGATCGCCGAGCCGCGGCTGTTCCTGCTCGACGAGGTGACCGAAGGCCTGCAGCCCTCGGTGGTCGACCAACTCGCTGAAGTCCTGGCGAAAACTCGGCGCGACCGTGGCACCGCGATGCTGGTGGTCGAGCAGCATCTATCCTTCGTCCTTGGACTTGCAGATCGCTTTGCAGTGTTCAAGCGGGGCGAGGTGGTTGATACCGGACCGGTCGATGCCTTTTCGGCGGCGCGGATCGACGAACATATGCGCCTTTAGGTACGCCGAGCCATCGTATCTGCTAATCGTCGGCGCCGCAGGACGGAAATATAGAAGATCGGCGTCCGTACTCTAGAGGTGGAAACTCACCAATTGAGCGAAAGCACACATAGCTCAGAGGGTGATCCTGCTGCAGCTGGATCAGCCCGGGAGGCTGTATTGTCATTGACATCGGCTGCCGCACTGCCTTAGCTCTTGCGCCGCCGGGAAGAAATTGGCTTCATATTGCTGCTTTGCAAAATGGCCACAACAGTGAATCGTCAAGCCGATTCCAGGAGGCGTTCGTTGAAACGCATGAATAAGGCAACGAGCGAGCCGTGGCGGGTTGGCGTCTTGTTTTCCCAATCCGGTCACATGTCGGTCATTGAAGAGACCCAGCTTCGCGGAACTCTGTTGGCGATCGACGAGATCAATAGTTCCGGCGGGTTGAACGGCCGCGAACTCATGCCAATCATCTACGACCCGGCTTCGGACAACACCCTGTTCCGGCTCTATGCCAAGAAGCTGATGACCGAGGACGGCGTATCGTCGATCTTCGGATGCTATACCTCAAGCAGCCGCAAGGTGGTGCTGCCGATCGTCGAGCGCCTGAACGGGCTGCTCTGGTACCCGACGTTGTACGAGGGATTCGAGTATTCCCCCAACGTCATCTACACGGGCTCCGCCCCGAACCAGAACAGTCTGGCGCTGTGCGAGTATCTGGTCTCCAATCTCGGCCGGCGCTTCTATTTCGTCGGATCGGACTACATCTACCCGCGCGAAACCAATCGGATCATGCGCGAAATGCTGCGCGGCGCGGAGGTGGTAGGCGAGAGCTATGTCTCCTTGCGGGCGCAGCGCAAGGATTTCCTGCCGATTATCCGGGACATGCAGCGCACGCGGCCGGACGTGATCTTTTCCACCGTGGTTGGCGATTCCACGGTCCATCTCTACCAGAGTTACTCCGACGCCGGATTCGATCCGAAGACGCTGCCGATCGCTAGTCTCACCACGACCGAGGCCGAAATCCGCGCCATGGGCTTCGACGTCGGGGAGGGCCACATCACCGCAGCCTCATACTTCCAGAACATCGATAGCGCTTCAAACGCCAGTTTCGTCTCACGCTTCAAGAAACGCTTCGGCGCCGACGAACCGACCAATATGTGCGTCGAGGCCGCCTATTTCCAGGTGCATTTCTTCGCACGCGCGCTCGTCATGACCAACTCGATGGAGACAAACCTGCTCCGGCCGGTGGTTCTCGGCTCGGAATTCGAGGCGCCGCAGGGCAAGGTCGCCATCAACGCCTCTTGCAGCCATGCCGATCTGTGGTCGTGTATCGGCCGCGCCAACCGCGCCGGCCAGTTTGACATCGTCGCGCGCTCCAAGGCGGCGGTCGCCGCCGATCCGTATCTGACCTGCTCCGGCCGCAACGCGCATTTCCTCTGATCGACCATGAAGCCCGAAAACCTGTAGCCATGAGCAAAGTCGAAGTGCCCGCCAAGCCCGGCTCAGCCAGCCTGGCCGAATTCGAAATCGTCGTTGCGGTAGCACCAGAATCCGGCGCCGACCAACTGGTGCGCGATCTGCAACGCGCACGCGCCAAAGTCCGGCGCCTGTGGCCGATGCCGGACAAGCTGCCGTCCGACGCCGATGTGCTGGTGGTTGAATTCAGTCACCGACTGACCGATCAGTTGCCCTGGGCGCCGGGCGAATCCCGCTCGGCCGTCGTTGTGGTGATCGGGCCGAACCGTGCGCCCGACCCCGCGCGACTGTGCGAGGCGACGCCCGAGGCGGTGATCTACATGCCGGCGCAGACGGAGACCATCGCCGGCGTGGTGGCTTTGGCGCGCAGTCAGTTCGACTACACCAAGCGCTTGCGCGACCGGATTGAGCGGCTGGACGAGAATCTGCGGACGATCCGCAATGTCGAACGTGCCAAGGCTATTCTGATTTCGACGCGCGGTATGAATGATGAGGCTGCCTATAGGTTCCTGCGCAGCCAGGCGATGGACCGTCGCACCACCGTCAACGCCATTGCCGCGGCGATCATTGACTCGTTTGAACTGTTGGGTTAGTTTTTTCATCTCACCGTCTTGAAGCGGTGGGGCGGCAACATTGCCGTCCATCTTTACATCGGGCGAAAAAGCCCCCGTCTCGGATGATATCCGAACGGGGGCTTTTTGCTGTTCACGCGGGAGGCAACCATGAAACTTACGAGACGCCGATTTCTTCAGACCAGCGCCGCCGGCGGCGCCTTCCTGGCCGGAAGCATGCCGCATATCTGGAGCAAGAATTCCGATCTGGCCTGGGCGGCCAACGGCGAGATCAAGGTCGGCGTGCTGTTTTCGCTGACCGGTACCACCGCGATCATTGAGGAATCGCTGAACAAGGCGACAATCCTGGCGATTGAGGAAATCAATGCAGCCGGCGGCATCAATGGTATGAAGATCGTGCCGGTGATCGAAGACCCGGCTTCCGATCCCGCGACCTTCGCCGAGAAGGCGCGCAAGCTGGTCGCCGGCGACAAATGCGTCAGCGTGTTCGGCTCCTACACGTCGGCCAGCCGCAAGGCCGTGCTGCCTGTCGTGGAGAAGCAGAACAATCTCTACTGGTACCCGACCTTGTATGAAGGCCGCGAGTGCTCGAAGAACGTCATCTATACCGGGGCCGTGCCGAACCAGCAGCAGGATGAATTCATCCCGTGGTTGATCAAGAACTTCGGCAAGAAGTTCTCGATGATCGGGTCGAACTACATCTACCCGAAGGAAGAGAACAACTACTGCCGCAAGCTGCTTGAGAAATACGGGGCCGAAGTGGTCAACGAAGAATACGTGCCGCTCGGTCATTCCGAGTTTTCCTCGGTCATCAACAAGTTCCGTCAGCAGGAGCCGAACGTCATCTTTTCGACGGTGGTCGGCGATTCGGTGGTGGCGCTGCATCGGCAGTACAAGGCCGCCGGCCTCGATCCTGCGAAGATGCCAATGGCCAGCCTGACCACGTCGGAAAACGAGATCGCCGCCATGGGTGGCGAGGCCGCTGCCGGCCACTTCACCTCGGCGCCGTATTTCGAAGTCCACAAGTCGCCAGAGAACGAGAAGTTCGTCGCTGCCTACAAGAAGCGTTGGGGTGCCGACAAGGTCACCCATTTCGTGTCCGAGGCCTGCTACTTCCAGACCTACATGTTCAAGCAGGCCGTCGAGAAGCTCGGCAAGGGCGACATTACGCCGAATGCCATCCGCGAGGCCGTCAAGGGCGTCGAATTGGTCGCCCCGCAGGGCAGGGTCCGTCTCGAACCCGAAAATCTGCACACCTGGCTGTGGCCGAAGATCGCTCAGGCCAAGTCCAACGGCCAGTTCGAAATCATTGTCCAGTCGAAGGAATGGCTGAAGCCCGATCCCTACGCTGCCTATCCCAACCAGGTCTGCACGGAAAAGGGCCTGGTCGAAAAGAAGTCCTGATCGCCTTTTGTGTATCCGGGCGGCCAGTCAGCCGCCCGGTGTTTCGTGTTACCGTGGAACCTTTCTTATGCATTTCGTCTTCGAACAGGTCCTGACCGGGCTCAGCATTGGATCAATCCTGCTGCTGGTGGCGCTGGGCCTCTCGATAATCTATGGCACGATCGGGGTGATCAACCTTGCTCATGGTGAGTTCATCATGCTCGGTGCTTACGCGGCCTGGGCATTGAAGGCCTATGCTGGGTTGTCCTTGTTGCCGGGTCTGGTGCTGATTTTTCTTGGCGTCGGGCTGTTCGGCTGGCTGGTTGAGCGCTTCCTGCTGCGCCGGCTGTACAGGCGGCCACTCGACACCATCCTGGCGACCTGGGGGGTTGGCGTCGTGTTGCAGCAGGTCGTTCGGCTCACCGCCGGTGGCGAATTGCGCTATGTCGAACTTCCGCCGTCGATGGACAGCAGCGTCTCGATCTTCGGGGTCGAGATCGCCGCCTATCGCATTTTCATCTTCGTGGTCACGGCGCTGTTGTTCCTGATCAGCTGGTCCATCATGTACCGCACGACTTTCGGACTGAAGTTGCGCGCGGTCGTGCAGGACCGCAACGTCGCGTCCTGCTTCGGCATCAATGCCGACCGGATTTATTCACTGACCTTCGCCTATGGCGCCGGTTTGGCCGGCCTCGCCGGGGCGATCGTCTCGCCGTTGAAAAGCGTTTCACCCGAAATGGGCACCGGTTACGTCGTCGACGCATTCATGGTCGTCGTGCTCGGCGGCGTGCAGAGCCTGTTCGGCACGGTGATCAGCGCCTTCGTCATGGGCGAGGTCACCGGCGCGATCGCGTTCCTTCAAAACGACACCATAGCCAAGGCGGCCGTCCTGATCGTCATCATCAGCGTCATCCGATTCCGGCCCCAGGGCCTGTTCGTCGCAAAGGTGCGCGCATGAGCAAGCCTCCGCAGGCTCCCTCGCGCCAACGCGCAACCGGTTTCTGGCAACCGGAATTGATCGCTATCGTCATCCTTATCGCCGCCATGTATTTGATGCCTTATGTGCTGGTCGACGATTTCCTGATCAGTAAATACAGCCGATATCTCGTGTTCGGTTTGCTGGCGCTGGCGCTGTCTTTGTCCTGGGGCTACGGCGGCATCCTCAACCTTGGTCAGGCATTGCCGTTCGGTCTCGGTTCCTACTGCATGGCCATGGCTCTCAAGCTCCGGACCATTCCGGTTCAGACCGGCGCCGGCGGCCTGCCGGACTTCATGGTCTGGAACAACGTCCAGCAGCTGCCCTGGTTCTGGGTGCCATTCTACTCGATGACCTTCGGCATCATCGCCGGCATCGTTGTGCCATCGGCGCTGATGGCCGGGCTCGGCTGGTTCATGTTCCGCGGCCGGGTCACCGGCGTGTTCGTGGCGATCACGACGTTGGCCATGCTCGTCGTCGTCAACCTGCTGATCGTCGACCAGCAGCAATATACCGGCGGTTTCAACGGCATCACCGATCTGGCGCAGTTGACCATCGGCGGTATCGTGTTCGACGCTTACAACCGTACCACTTTCTATCTGATCGCTTCCGTCGCCAGTGTCATCCTGGTGTTCGGCTACGTGCTCTCTCGCACCAAATTCGGCCTTATCCTGCAGGCGATCCGTGATCAGGAAGACCGTGTGCAGTATTTCGGCTACGACGTCGCCAGCTACAAGATCAGCGTAATGGCGATCTCGGCGGCGATCGCCGGTCTCGCCGGCATGCTCTACACGATCGTGATGGAGTTCGCGTCGCCGACCTTCCTCAACGTTCCCCTCAGCCTGTCGGTAGTGATATGGTGCGCAGTCGGTGGCCGCGGCAGCCTGCCGGGAGCCTTCGTCGGCGCGGTGCTGGTCACCGGCATGCAGGGAGCTCTGTCGGAATCGAAGACCTTCCTCGACACCTGGACGCTGGTGATGGGCATCCTGTTCGTGCTGGTCGTGCTCTTCCTGCCCTCCGGCCTCGCTGGCCTGATCGGCCAGTTGCTGGCGAAAATCCGACCCGGCGATAATCATGGTCCGAACGGAAAAATAGATCTGAAATCCAGCCATCCGAAGGAGATCGCATGAGCACCCATCTCGTCGTGCGCGATCTGACCGTCAGCTTCAATGGCTTCATGGCCGTCAACGGGCTCGACCTGACCATTAACAGGGGCGAGCTGCGCTGCCTGATCGGCCCGAATGGCGCCGGCAAGACCACCTGTCTCGATCTGATCTGCGGCAAGGTCAAACCGACCGCCGGCTCGATCGTGTTCGATGGCAAGCATCTTGAGTCGCTTGAGGAGTACATGATCGCCCGCTCCGGTGTCGGCCGCAAATTTCAGGTGCCGAGCGTGTTCCGGGAGCTGACCGTGCGCCAGAATCTGGAAGTCGCCCACTGCAAAAGGCCGGGCGTGTGGACCAATCTGATGCGAGGGCCCCAGAACGACGCCGCCGCCGGACTGGAAGACCTTTGCGTCTTCGTCGATCTCATCGACCAAATCGAGGCGCCGGCCGCCTATTTGTCCCATGGCCAAACCCAGTGGCTGGAGATCGCGTTGCTGATGGCGCAGAACGCCGAGCTGATCCTGATGGACGAGCCGACCGCCGGCATGACCGTCCAGGAAACCCGTAAGACCGCGGAGATCTTCAACCGGCTGAAGGGCCGGCATACGCTGATCGTGGTTGAGCACGACATGGGTTTCGTCAAGGAAATCGGCGATTCGATTTCGGTTATGCATCAGGGCAAGCTGCTCGCGGAAGGTAACGTCAGCGACATCGAGAGCAATCCGCTGGTGCGCGAAGCCTATCTTGGCTCGGGGGGCTTCGGTCATGCTTGAGATCAAAAATCTCAGCGCCTTCTATGGCAATAGCCGCGCCCTGCAGAATGTTACGCTGGAGGTTGGTGAAGCCGGCTTCCTCAGCGTGCTCGGACGCAACGGCGTCGGCAAGACCACGCTGCTGCGCAGCATCGTCGGGCTGATGGACAGGAACGACGGCAGCATCCGGCTCGACGGCGAGGAAATTGCCGCGACCCCGACCCACGATCGGGTCAGGCACGGCATCGGTTATGTGCCGCAGGGCAGGGGCATCCTGCCGCAATTCACAGTGCGCGAAAATCTGAAACTTGGCACTTTCGCCCGCCGCAATCCCGGCGATGCGGGCGTGCTCGAGGACAAGGTGTTCGACCTGTTCCCGGTGCTGAAGGAATTCTTGAATCGGCGCGGCGGCAATTTGTCCGGCGGCCAGCAGCAGCAACTCGCCATTGCCCGCGCGATGCTGACCAACCCGAAGATTGTCCTGCTCGACGAACCAACCGAGGGAATTCAGCCCAACCTCGTTGAGCAGATCGAGGACGTGATTGTGCGCCTCAACAAGGAGCACGGCATCACGATCATTCTTGTCGAGCAAGACGTGAACTTCGCCCGACGTGCCTCACGATCCTTCGTGATCATCGAAAAAGGCCACGTCGCGGCGTCCGGACCGATCGATACGCTAACCGACGACCTCGTCCACCGTCACATGGCCGTTTGATCGACGGCAAACTCAACCAAAACAGGAGACGACCCCCATGCTTCACGGTGACATTTCCAGCAGCAACGACACAGTCGGCGTAGCCGTCGTTAATTACAAGATGCCACGCATGCACACCAAGGCCGAGGTGCTCGACAACGCCCGCAAGATCGCCGACATGGTGGTGGGCATGAAGACCGGCCTGCCGGGAATGGATCTGGTGATCTTCCCGGAATACTCCACCCACGGCATCATGTACGACTCCAAGGAGATGTACGAGACCGCCTCGTCGATCCCGGGTCCCGAGACCGACATCTTCGCCGAGGCCTGCCGCAAGGCCAAGGTCTGGGGGGTGTTCTCGCTCACCGGCGAGCGGCACGAGGAGCACCCGCACAAGGCACCGTACAACACCCTGATCCTGATGAACGACAAGGGCGAGATCGTGCAGAAATACCGCAAGATCATGCCGTGGGTGCCGATCGAAGGCTGGTATCCCGGCAATTGCACCTATGTCTCCGAAGGCCCGAAGGGCATGAAGGTCAGCCTGATCATCTGCGACGACGGCAACTTTCCGGAAATCTGGCGTGACTGCGCCATGAAGGGCGCCGAGTTGATCGTGCGCTGCCAGGGCTACATGTATCCGGCCAAGGAACAGCAGATCATCATTTCCAAGGCGATGGCCTGGGCCAACAATGTCTACGTCGCGGTCGCCAATGCCGCCGGCTTTGACGGCGTCTATTCCTACTTCGGTCACTCGGCGATCATCGGCTTCGACGGCCGCACCCTGGGCGAGACCGGCGAGGAGGAATACGGCATTCAGTACGCCCAATTGTCGAAGAGCTTGATCCGTGATGCCCGCCGCACCGGCCAGTCGCAGAACCACCTCTACAAACTGGTTCATCGCGGCTATACCGGCATGATCAATTCTGGCGAAAGCGCGCGCGGCGTCGCGGCCTGCCCCTACGATTTCTACAAGAATTGGATCGCCGATCCGGAAGGCACGCGCGAAATGGTCGAGGCGATGACCCGTCCGACCGCGGGCACGGACGAATGCCCGATCGACGGCATTCCCAATGAGAAGTCCCCGGCCCACCGCTGAGGACAGGCTGGCCTGGAACATCGCTTCCCTTTGCCTTTGGCAGACGTGGTCCGGAGCATCGTCGTCTCAGACGATGCTCCGGAGCCAGGTGGTAGCCAATTCCGTGAGAACCCTGCATTCTCCAGATCCGGCTTCGGCCGCGGCGTTTTTTTCAGGAACCGCGTGAGCTTATGACCAATCTGGACGACTATCGCATTCGCGAGCAACCCTATTACAAGCTGGTTGGCACCGAGATCGCGCTGTTCGAGGCTGCGCATCAGGTGCGCATGCCGATGATGCTGAAAGGCCCGACCGGCTGCGGCAAGACCCGTTTCATCGAATTCATGGCCTGGCGCCTGAAAAAGCCGCTGATCACCGTCGCCTGCCACGAGGACATGACCGCCTCCGACCTCGTCGGCCGGTTCCTGCTCGATGCCAATGGCACAGTCTGGCACGATGGACCATTGACCAATGCGGTTCGCTACGGCGCGATCTGCTATCTCGATGAGATTGTCGAGGCGCGCCAGGACACCACTGTCGTTATCCATCCTCTGACGGACGACCGACGTATCCTGCCACTGGAGAAGAAGAACGAACTGGTCCGTGCGCATCCGGACTTCCATCTGGTGATCTCATACAACCCCGGCTATCAGAGCGTCCTGAAGGACCTGAAGGAATCGACCAAACAGCGTTTTGGCGCGATCGATTTCCACTATCCCGCCGCTGATATCGAGACCGAGATCGTCGCCCACGAGGCCGGCATCGCCACCGCCGCCGCGCGCACTCTGGTCGAGATCGGCATCCGCTCGCGCAACCTGCGCGGCCACGGCCTGGACGAGGGCGCCTCGACGCGCATGCTGATTCACGCCGGACGGCTGGTGGCCAAGGACGTGTCGTTCAACGCAGCCTGCGATGCCGCGCTGGTACTGCCGATCACCGACGATCCGGACATGCGCGAAGCGCTCAAGGACGCCATCGCTGCCTGCATCTAGAGGCGGACACAGCGGGATGATCAATCAAACGCCCTTTGCCGATCTCGTCGAATCCGGATTGGTCGGAGATCCCCGCAACGGTTCGATCTGGCGGTCGCTGAGACAGGTATTCAACAGTCATCAGCTCGCCGAATGGCGCGCCGATCTGGCACGATTGCACGCGAGCGGGCTCGGGCCCGCCGGGCTTGAAGCCTATATCGGCGCGGCCGGGACCCTCGCGGAGCACCGCGGGCCGCTGGCCGCGCTGGCGCTCGCCCCCTGCATTCTCGACGTCGAGCGGCATGCCGGCCGCGCCGCCGCCGCGGCACTCAGCGAGGCAACCTCGCCGGCGCTGCGCCATCTCGGCAATGAGCGCGATTTCCGCGATTGGCTCGATGCGGTCGCGGAACTGGCCGCGCAGGGGCCAGAATCGGTGATGCCGGTGCTGGCCCGCTCCGATAGTCTGCTCGCCGAACTCGGCGCCCACGGTTTTCGCGCCTGGGTGCTCGGAGGCCTCCGCGCCGGCGGCAGCAATCCCGAGCGCCGGCTGGCGCTGTTCAGCCTGTCCGACCCGCGCGCCTTCGATCTGTTTGAACAGGCGACGGGCGATATCGGGTTCACGGATCTCGAACGCGCGCTGAAGGCCTATCTGATGGCGCTGTTCCGGCAGAAGCCGTTCATCCGCGCCGTCGCCGGCACGCCGGGCGACTCCCTGCAGCGCCGCGCCGGTTTCGACCGCCGGTTCGTGCAGGTGCCGGCGCGCATGCGCGGCGTCGCGGCCACCTCGGTCAGGAGGGTCTATCGGGCGATGCTTGCCCATATCGGCGCGCATCTGGTCCATTCCGGGCCACGCTTCCAAATCCGCGGGCTGAAGCCGATGCAAGTAGCGCTGGTGTCCCTGATCGAGGACGCCCGGGTCGAGCAATTGGCGATGCGCGAGTTGCCCGGGCTGTTTCGGCTATGGGCGCCTTTCCATACCGCCCGCGCCGATGGTGGCGTCACTGCGCCGAGCCTGTTCGCGCGGTTGTCGCGGGCATTGATCGACCCAAACTATCGCGACGACGATCTGTGGGTGACAAAAGGCCGGCAGATGTTCTTCGCCGCCCGCGAGGCTTTGGCCGATCCTGGTATCAGTCGTCAGATCGGAAATCTGCTAGGCAACGATCTCGGCCAGATGCGCATCCAGTTCAACCCGCGCACCTATCGCGTCGAGCCGCTCTATCGCGACGACAATGCCGGCCTGTGGGACATCGACGACGCGCCGCCGCAGATGAGCGACGAACAGGACGCCATCGTTGAATCCGTGCGTATCGAGCGGACCCAGGACCTTGACGACAGCCGTGATCTGCAGAGATCGACTCCGGATGACGATGTCGGCCGAGCGACCGCGCGCGAATTGCGCGCCGACGAAGGCGTGCCGGTCGGCAAATATCCCGAATACGATTATCTGCTCGGTCGCGAACGCCCGGAATGGGCGACCGTGGTGGAGTATCAGCCGCAACCGGTCGACGCCACACTGCTCGACCGCCAGGTGCAGAGCTATGGCGACATATTGAACCGGCTGGAGAATCTGGTTGGCGCCGCGCGGGTCAGCCGTCCGGCCCGGCTGCGCGGCCGCACCGAAGGTGACCGGCTCGATCTCGACGCCACGATCCAGGCGGCGATCGACCGTCGCGCGGGTCTCGCGCCGTCGCCGCGGGTCTATGAAAGCACCGAGCGGCGCAACCGCGACCTGTCGGTGCTGGTGCTGCTCGACATTTCGGAATCGACCAAGGATTTCGTCAAAGGCAGTTCGACCACGATCCTGACCGTTGAGCGGATCGCTACCGCGCTGCTGTCCCAGGCCCTGTCCGACCTCGGCGACGCCTTTGCGGTTGCGGCCTTCTGCTCGAACGGCCGCGACGACGTCCGCTTCTATCCGGTAAAGGATTTCGACCAGCGATACGACCGCCACGCCCGCGCTCGACTCGCGGGCCTGCGCGGCGGCCTATCGACCCGGATCGGCGGCGCGATACGCCACGCTGGCGCGCTGGTGGGGGCGCAGCGGACCCATCGTCGGCTGGTACTGGTGGTCACGGACGGCGAACCGTCCGACATCGACGTCGCTGACCGGCGCTATTTCGTTGAGGATGCGCGCAAGGCGGTGCAGAGCCTCGCGCACAACGCGATCGACGTATTCGGAATCGGGCTCGACGGCGGCGGCACGGCCTATCTGGCGCGGATGTTCGGCCGACGGAATTTCGTCGTCATCGACCAGATCGCCCGTCTCCCCGACAAGCTGCCGCTGCTTTACATGCGCCTGACCAGCTGAGCCTGGGCAGGACCATCACGATGCCGGTATCGCGTTCTCGGGGCAAATAGATATGCGTCACGTCGGCAGCGAGAGGGTATGCGGCCGCATTCTCGCGGCGCGCTGCGCCCGAGCTTTGCGTTTGTTTGCCGCCCTCGACAAGAACAAGAGGGCGCAGGGAAAGCCGGGTGCGCGCTGCACCCGCGGTCTCGCGTGCCATAGGGTATAAGAGAACGCACACGAGCATACAGGTTCAGCGGAGGCAATCCGACTTTCCCTGCGC
Organism: Bradyrhizobium erythrophlei; assembly: GCF_900129425.1. Classification (NCBI taxonomy): domain Bacteria; kingdom Pseudomonadati; phylum Pseudomonadota; class Alphaproteobacteria; order Hyphomicrobiales; family Nitrobacteraceae; genus Bradyrhizobium; species Bradyrhizobium erythrophlei. The sequence continues at coordinate 2,094,561 of NZ_LT670817.1, forward strand.
GATGGTTTTACGGCTTATTCCATGCTCTCCCCGGTGTCCGGGCTTTTTAGCCACCGTCGTCCGCTGGAAGTTTTGCTTCCCGCGAACTTGACACCAGCGTCGGGGTGCCAGGACCACACGGCTTCACCGTCCGCCATGGCTGCGTTCGTCATGCGCCGCCATCGCGTCCACCGCATCCCACCGCACGTTCGTGACGATCGCGAGCCGCCCCTCTCATCGGGTAGGACGGGCACGAATGTAGACTGATTTGCGAGTTCGGAAAAACAGAATATTTTTTCCAAGGGGCTTGACCGGGTTTTGGTGATTTGCCCGCCGGGTTGTTATGTCGCGGCTCGCTTTGGAATATTTCGCTTGCGCGCGAGGCGAAGCAGGACCTCATCCCCAGGGAGCGGCTGCTTGGCCGCGTCTCGAAGGATGGCCGCGAGTCCCTGCGTCGTGTCCATCCTTCGAGACGCTTGCGCCGCTCGCTGTGTATGGCATGGCGGAATACGGTACGCTATTCCGCCATGGGAACTGTGCCGATGCAGAGATCCCGGATATCGCTGCGCTCATCCGGGCTACGCCTGCTGGGCAGGACCATCACGATGCCGATTTCGGGTTTCAGGATGTATCGGGTGAGATATCCGTCGCGTTCGATCCATCGGCATTCGAGACCGCCCGACGTCTCCGTGTTCACCCTGGCAAAACGCATACGCAGAACGGTTGATCGGCTCGATCCGCAGGGGATGCCTCGATCATATCGTGGTGTTCGGCGAACGCCATCTACGCCACGTGCTGCTGTCCTGCATGGACCATTCTAATGGCACGCACTCACTTATCGTTGAACAAGGATGCGCCGATATCACGTGCCGCCGAGGCAGTGGGGCGCATTCTGTGCTGTCCGATCCTGGGTGGACTGCATCACCAATATGCTTGGGCTTGATTTGCGGTAGGCACAGTCGCCAACCGCTATGCAACGATCGGGAGGAGACGCTCTACTTCGTCCCGCAGGTCCGCGATCGCCTTGCGATCGCCCGAGAGATGCCGCAGCAGGCATCGCTGGAAGAGTCCATCAAACAGCGCATAGAGGGCGCCCCGGGAGACGACCGGCTGTCGGCCACCAAGTGAGGCAAAGCGGGACGCGACGCGCCAAACCATATCTTCCAGGCTCTTGTCGATCTCGGCCACGTCGTCGCGAAAGGCGTCTTCAAACAGAGACTGCGAGCGAAGGTCGTACCAGAGGCGATGCATCCGGGCCTCGTCGCGAACCGTCTCGCCGAGCTTTTCCAGAAAACCCTTCATCAGTTCGTCGCGGCTTTGTGCCGCCGACGTGATCTGGTCGTACCGCGTGACGCACTTCGCCTTGTAGTGACGAACACAACAGCAGATCAGGTCGACCTTGTCGCTGAAATAATAGTGCAGCACGCCGTGCGTAAATTCGGATTTCTGCGCGATCTCACGCAGGCTGGTCCTCGCATAGCCGAGCTCAGCCAAGGTTTCCAGCGCAGCCTCGGCAAGTTCGATTCGGCGTGCACTGAATTTGTCAACACGCACACGCTCGATTCGATCCGAGGGCCGGCTCGGCCGTCTCGTCGTTTCAATTTTCCGCTGCGTCGCTCCAGTTTCTCTCCGCACGCCTGAACTCCGAATCACCGCTTCACCTCGGCAGCAATAATGCCCTGAAGCGCCCTGCAAAATCATCACCCAGTTTCCTGGTCAAGAATTACTTGACAAGTGTATAAATTTTGGACGATCGTCAAGATATTCTTGGGCAAGTGTCAAATTTCCAAGCATCGCAGCCGGAAGAAGCTGCGCACGGGGAGGAAGAGCAGGCAGCACACCAGCGCCGTCCGACCGTTCATTCCAGTCAGCCGAACGTTTTTTCTCAGCGGGGGACGAGTAACAAGCTCACCCCCGGGCGGCAGCTTCACCGTTCGGCAAGCAGCGGCACGTCACAAAAACGAAAATCACAAAGCGAGGAGTACACGATGAGCGAAAAAACTCTGGCAGGCCGCAAGGCTCTGGTCACTGGCGGCGCGCGAGGCATCGGCGCTGCGATCGCAGAGGCGCTTACGAACGCCGGTGCTGCCGTAATGATCGGCGATATTCTCTCCGATCTCGGCAAGGAAACCGCCAGCCGTCTTGCAAAAACAGGCGCCAAGACCGGCTTTGTAGAACTGAACGTCACCGACGACGCGCAATGGGAGAGGGCTGTCGCAACGACCATCGCCACGCTCAGTGGCTACGACATATTGATCAACAATGCAGGCATCGAGGTTACCTCGCTCGTCGTGGATCTCAAGGCCGAGGATCTGCGCAGGATGTGCGACGTCAACATCGTCGGGACTGGTCTCGGCATGAAACATGCGTTTCGCGCGATGCGACCTGGCGGAGGTGCAGGTGCCGGTGGCGCCATCGTCAATGTCGCCTCGGTTGCGGCCACCATCGCATTCCCGGCCATTGCGGGATACTCCGGCACGAAATCGGCCGTTGACCGCATGACGCGGGTTGCCGCGATGGAAGCAGGCAAGCTTGGTTACGGCGTGCGGGTCAACTGTCTCTACCCGGGCTTGTCCCCACCGACATGGGCATGCAACTGGCCAACGACATAGTCGCGGCAGGACTCGCACCGGACGCCGGCGCCGCCGTTGCCTCGGTCGTCGAACAGACGCCGCTTGGGCGATTGGGCGAGGTCGGCGACATGGCCGACGCCGCTGTTTTCCTCTGCTCCAACGAGGCGCGCTTCATCACGGGTGCCGGGCTGCCGGTCGATGGCGGCATGGGCATGTAAATCGGCAAACGCAAAGAATAGAAAATTCGGGAGGAAATGAACATGAGCGAGAAAAGGCCTGTCGTCGTCTATGGTGTCTCTGGCTACACGGGGCGTCTGGTTTGTGAATATCTGCGGGAATACAACATTCCCTTTATTGCCGCCGGCCGCGACGCGGCCAAAGTGAAGGCCGTTGTCGAAAAAATTCCCGGCATCGAGACGGCGGATTACGAAATTGCCGAGGTTGAGCACACCGTCGAAGCGCTGACCAAGCTGTTCAAGGGCGCGCAGGTCGTCAGCAATATGGTCGGCCCATTTATCAAGTATGGCCCGGAAGTTGTCGAAGCCTGCCTCGCGGCCGGCTGTCATTACAGTGATACGACCGGCGAACAGGACTGGGTGCTGCTGGCGCAGGAGCGCTGGGGGACAAAATTTGCGGCCAAGGGATTACTGCTCGCGCCGAACGTCGCGCAGATGTACACAACGGGAGAAATCGCGGCGAACATTTGCCTCGAAACGCCCGGCCTCGATACGCTCGACATCCTCGTGCTGTGGAAGGGGTTCCCGACCTACGCCTCGACGCAGACGATTTTCACCATCCTCAAGGCGAACTGGTACTATCTCGTCCAGAACAAATTTGTTGAATGGGATGTGACCGCCAATTTCGAGGTCAACGTTCCCGGTCAGCACGAGGGCGCAATAGCCGTACCCTGGGGCGGCACTGCGCATCCGGTCTGGTTCAAGAACGATCCGCGTGTGTCCAATTGCAGGGTGCTCGGCGGCGTCATGCAGCGCGACGTTATGTTGGGTGTGGTTCAAACCCAGGAGATGGTGAAGGAGAAAATCAAGCCGCTTCCGCCCGATCAGCAGGAGAAGGCGCTGGCTGACATCGCGGCGACACTGCAAGCAACCATGCCGCCGCGCGAGAATCCGCGCATCAATACCTCGATCGACTCCGTCTATGCGTCGGGACCGCTCGGTCGCGCCCATTGCGTGATCCACGGGAACTGCAATTACAAGCAGACCGGAATGCTGCAGGCCTACGCCGCATTTTCGCTGCTGCAGACTGCTCCGAGGAAGGTTGGCTTTGCCTCCGCCTGTCAGGCGTTCGGCCATCGGGAACTGCTAGGCCAGTTGCGAAGCTTCGGCCTGGTGATGAATCCAATTCTGACGGTTCACACTTGATGCAACCGAATGGCGCGGACGACCGCGCCATTCGCCTTCTTTCCGGGAGGTAGGCCGTGCGGCTTGTCGACTATCTGGATAAGGGCGCGTCGCTTGGTGGTGATGCTCCATGCCTGACCATGGACGGAAAGGACCTGAGCTATGTCGACGTGCAGCGCCTTAGCTATCGGATTGCACGCGGATTAGCCAATTCCGGCGTTACCCCAGGGGAGAAAGTCGCGATCCTGTCCGGCAACGATCCGATCGCCTTTGCCTGCGTGTTCGGAATTTCGCGCGCCGGAACCGTCTGGTGTCCGGTTAATCCACGCAACGAGGCCGCAGAAAACCAGTTCATCCTCGATGCGTTCGATTGCAGCCTGTTGCTGTTTCACAGCGGCTTCGCGCCGATGGTCGACAAAATGAGGCCTCATCTGCCGAAGCTGCGCAGGCTCGTATGTCTGGACACCGACTTGTCCTTCGCGCCGTCATTCCAGCGTTGGCTTGCCGATGTTGGCGAGCAGTCCTTTCAGCGCGATCCAGTTGATGATCTTGCGCTCCTACCCGGCACCGGCGGAACCACCGGCAAACCCAAAGGCGTGATGCTCTCGGGCCGCAACATCGAAACGATGACGGCGTTGACCCTGATGGGCTATCCATTCAAGGGGCGCCCGACCTATCTTGCGCTCGCGCCGCTGACGCATGCAGCCGGTGTGCTCTGTTTTCCCATCATGACGCTCGGGGGCAGGGTGGTGATCATGCATCATCCGGACATCGGCGAATTCCTCGACTTGATCGCACGCTACCGGGTCACGCACACATTCCTTCCGCCAACCGTTATCTACATGCTGCTGGATCATCCGAAGCTTGAAAGCGCCGATCTCAGCTCGCTGCAATGCTTCTGGTATGGCGCGGCCCCGATCTCGGTGGCGCGCCTGACCGAGGCGCTGGAAAAGATCGGCCCGATGGCACAGCTGTTTGGGCAGACCGAGGCGCCGATGATGATCTCGATGATGCCACCCGAGGACCATTACAATCCTGACGGTTCGATCGCGACTGGACGTCTGTCGTCGGCGGGGCGTGTTGGCCCGCTGGTTCGGGTCGGCATCATGGATGGCGAAGGTAATTTGATGCCGGCCGGAGAACGCGGCGAAATCGTCGTTCGTGGATCGCTCGTGATGGATGGGTACTACAAGAACGCCGAAGCAACGGCGGAGGCCTCCACGCACGGCTGGCATCATACGGGTGACATCGGATACCTCGACGCAGACAATTTCCTTTATATTGTCGATCGCGCAAAAGACATGATCATTACTGGCGGCTTTAACGTCTATTCCGTCGAAGTTGAGAACGCCCTTCAGGCCCACGAAACCATTCAGGACTGTGCCGTCATCGGTTTGCCAGATGAGAAGTGGGGCGAACGTGTTGTCGCTGTGGTACAGCCGAGAACAGGACGCACCGTCGATGTCGCCGCACTATCGGCCTTCGTCAAGCAGCGGGTGGGCAGCGTCAAGACACCCAAGCAGATTGAAGTCTGGGATGACCTTCCGCGCTCCAAGGTCGGCAAGGTGCTGAAATCCGAGATCCGCGCCAGGATGCTGGTGAACGGGAAGACATGACGATGGCGCGGCAAGTACTCATAGCAGAGGTCGGCATTGGCGGAGCTGAAAAAGCATACGGCCAATAACATCGATGCCATCCTTCGCAGTCCCATCAAAACTCGAAGTTCGAGTTCTCCAACAACCTCAAGACCGCGAGGGCGCTTGGCATCGACGACCCGGCGATGCTCCTGGCCAGCGCCGACAATGTGATCGAACGAAGTCGTCGCCGAATGTCACCTGTTGGCGCAAAGCGGGCCTTCGCTCACGCCCGGTCTGGCGGCCTCGCGTGCTTCGTCCGCATTCACTTCAGTGGCGAGAACGCGACCGGGGTGAGAAAGATGCTCTCCTGGTGCACCAGGAACGGCAGGATCTTGGGCGAGAAGGCGGCCCATTCCTGGTCCTGCGCCAGCTTTTGGCGCTGCGCGGTGCGATGAGCGAAATCATCATAGGCCCAGATGAAGACCACCGAATTGAGCACGCCGGTTTCCTTGGTCCAGCAGCCAATTAGCTTGGCGTAGCGGGTGATGATGCCGACACCCTCGGTCTCATAGATCTTGAGGAATTCCCCGGCCTTGCCGGCCTGAATCTGGTAGGTGCGGTGCTCGTAGATCATCTCGGTGGTTTCCTGTGGCGTAACTCTGCGGGGGCGAGGGGCCGCGAGACTAGCTTGTCGGCGGTCGGGTGCAATCGTAATTTGTCGTCAACTGACGATTTGGAAAAGGGCAGTGGACATGCGGGCGCGATCTAAACTGCTCAGCGGAACGCCGGCCCCGCGGACGGGAAAGCCGGCGGGCAAGCGGGTTGTGGTCGTTCGGCTACCTCCGGCCGAACGCCGCGCCAAAATCCTCGCCAGTGCGTGCGACTTCTTCGCCGAATACGGCCTGACCGCGCAGACCCGGGCGCTCGCCGCCTCCTGCGGCGTCGCCCAACGGCTGCTCTACCGCTACTTCCCATCCAAGGCCGCGCTGCTCGATGAGGTGTACCGGGAAGCCATCGTCTCGCCCTTCAAGGCCGTCTGGCTGGTGCAACTGCGCGACCGCAGCGGTCCGCTCGAGCAGCGCTTGCTCGAATTCTACCGGAACTATTACGACACGGTGCTGACCCGCAGATGGTTGAGGCTCTTCCTCTACGCCTCGCTGGCCGAAGCGCGCATGGCACCGGACTACATCTCGGCCATCGTGTTCGAACTGCTCGAGACCATCGTGCGCGAGGCCGCCCACGAGATGAAAGTCGAACTGCCGAAGGATTCCGCGCTGCTGCACGAGGTCGGCTGGACGCTGCATGGCGCGGTCTCGCACCTTGCGATCCGCCGGCACCTCTACGGCGCCAGCCTCGATGTTGCCGAACAGCGGGTCCTGGCGCTGCATGTGCGCGGATTCCTCGGCGGCTTTGCCTCCCTCGCAGCGCGGGCGCGCGACTTCGAGGCGGCGGGACGATAGAGGTCGGCTGCCCGCCGCAGCAGCATCCTGCCCATAAGTCGTCAGTTTACGACTTATATGTCCGATGTTAAGGTTTGTTTCGGCCCGCCCCCGCCTGCCCGGCGGGGTGCCCAGAAATCATCCGATCGGGAGATTAAGCCGTGACCGCATTTGCCCCGTCGAACCGCCGTTCGTTTCTGAAGACTGTCGCGGCGGCTCTGTCGTCTGCAACCGTCCTGTGTCGCGCCGGACGCGCCCTGGCGGCAGAGCCGATCAACTTCGCCTCATGGTCGGCCGGCGTCGACACCGTGAAGAGCCATATCGCCGCCTTCGAAGCGAAGACCGGCATCAAGGTGAACTACACCAACAGCCCTTTTGCACAGTACCGCGAGACGATGATCACCAAGTTCATCGGCAAGGCGCCGATCGACACACTGTGGGTGTCGGACAGTTGGCTGCCGGAATGGGCCGAGGCGGGCTGGATCGCTCCGGTCGACCAATACAAGACGCTGGTCGACAATTCCGACGTCGACCAGTTCTGCGTCGACTCGATGACCTACAAGGGCAAGCAGTACGGCAACACCTATTACAGCGATTACATGGCCTTCATCTACAACGCCGACATGTTGGCCAAGGCGGGCATCAAGGCGCCGCCCGCCACCTGGGCGGAGGTCGTCGACCAGGCCAAGATCATCAAGGACAAGGGCCTCGCGCAGTGGCCGGTGCTGATCTCGATGGCCCAGGAGACCTGGCTGATCGAATTCATGACGGCGATGGTCTATTCCAGCGGCGGCCACTTCACCGACGACAAGGGCAACGCCGTGATGCAGGATCCGGCCAACGGCGCGGGCGCGGCACTGCGCTGGCTGGTGGACGCGGTGCAGAAGCACAAGATAATCTCCCCGTCCTGCGTCGAGACCGGCGAACTTGCGGTATTGAAGGCGTTTTCCTCGGGCGACAATGCTTTCGGCCTGATACCGAAATACCGCCTGCGCACGCTGAACGATCCGGCGCAGAGCAAGCTTGCCGGCAATGCCAAGATCGCCTTGATGCCGAAGGGCGAGAAGGGCTCCAACGCCACGGTGGGCTGGATGCGCTTCTACGGCATGACGCCGCGCGCCCAAGCCGACGCTCAGCGGGCCGCGGACACCGTGATGCTGATGGATTGGTTCGGCGGCAAGGCCGACGGCGAATACAAGTTCCAGAAGATGCTGTTCAAGGATGTCGGCTCCGGCTTCGGCCAGAAGTCGCTGTTCAACGATCCCGAGATCCGGGCCGGCTACGCCGCCTATGGCGACGTCGACCTGATCGCCAAACAACAGTCGCTGGCGCGCAAGAAGGATGTCGTCACGCCCTGGTTCGGCGAGTGGAACGATGTTAACGGCACCGCCTGGCAGCAGGCCATCATGGGCAAGGTCAGCGTCGAGCAGGCCCTCAACACCTCGGCGGCGAAGTGGACCGAACTAAAGAAGCAGAGCTAAGGCCATCGTGAGGTCGTTGCCATGACGTCGAGCGCCATTGGCGCCGCGACGCCGCGCCTGCGCGGCGCGCTCAGTTATGACGAGCGCGCCGCCCTGATGTTCGTGGCGCCGCTCGCCGCGGTGCTGCTCGCCGTTGCCGTGTTCCCGATTCTGTATTCGTTTTACGTCAGCTTGTTTTCGCTGAAGCTGACGCGGCCGGGCCGGATGCCGTTCGTTGGGCTCGACAACTACGTCGCCGTGCTGTCCGATTCGCATTTCTGGCTCGCGGTCGAGCGCACCGCCTACTTCTCCGTACTCTCTGTGGTCGCCATCGCAGTGCTGGCGCTGCTGGTGGCGCTGCTGCTCAACGAGGAGTTTCCCGGCCGCCGCGCGCTCGGCGCCATCCTGCTGGTGCCGTGGGCGATCCCCTACGTCGCCAACGCACTGATGTGGAAGTGGATATACGATTCCAACTATGGCGCCCTGAACGGGTTGCTCTATCAGCTCGACTTCATCAATTCCTACATGGTCTGGCTCGGTGACGCCGACAAGACACTGCCGCTGATCGCCAATGCCTTTGTCTGGAAGGAAGTGCCGCTCGCCGCCATCCTGCTGCTGGTCGGGTTGAAGACGATTCCGCCGGATTTGCATGCTGCGGCCAAGGTGGACGGCGCCAATGCCCTGCGGCGCTTCTTCCACATCACGCTGCCGCAACTCACGTCTGCCTTCGCTCTCGTCGTCGTCTACGAGACGATGATGGCGATCCGCCATTTCGACCTGTTCTTCATCCTCACCGAGGGCGGTCCAGGCGACGCGAGCCACGTCGTCGCCTGGCGCATCTACGTGGAGACCTTCCGCGGCCTTTCCTTCGGTACCGGTGCGGCTATGGCCTATGTGCTGGCGCTGGCGACGCTCGCGCTCGCCTACGCCATCATCCGCGTGCTGGCCCGGAGGATCTGAGATGACGGCGATCCCTGCGACTGCGCCATTCGCCATCCGCCACTACCGCGTCCATTCGCCGTTGCGCCGCATCGGGCGAGGCGTGGCGCTTACTGTGGCTTCGTTTCTGTTCCTGGGTTACGTGCTGGCGCCGATTACATGGCTCGTGTCGTCCTCGTTCCAGAACGAGCGCGAGATCATTTTCAAGCCGCCGCATTGGATTCCTGAAGCGCCAACGCTAGAGAACTTCAGGGCCATCTTCGCCGCCAAGGACAAGGCCGTCACGTACGCAACGCGCAAGTCGGCGGATCCCGCCAGCGGAGGCTTCATCCCGACGACCGCGACCAATCTGCTGCCCTCGATGCTGAACAGCTTCATCGTCGCCTGCGCGGTCGTGGTGCTCAATCTGGTGGTTGGCGTACCGGCGGCCTATGCCATGGCGAAGATCCATTTCCGCGGCCGCCAGGCTTCTATCTATGCCATCCTAGCCACCCGGGTGATCCCAGACATCGCGCTGGTGGTGCCGTTCTTCCTGTTCATCCGCAATCTCGGCCTGCTCGACAGCCTGTGGTCGCTGATCATCACTTATCTCGCGGTGACGGTGCCGTTCTCGGTGTTCGTGCTGGTGAGCTATTTCGAATCGCTGCCGGACGAGCTCGACAAAGCGGCCCGGGTCGACGGCTGCTCTCGCCTGCAGACTCTCCTGCGCGTCTATCTGCCGCTGGCCAGGCCGTCGCTGGTCGCCGTCATCCTGTTCGCTTTTCTCGCGAGCTGGAACGAGTTTCTGCTGGCGTTGATGTTCACGCAGACCCCGGCCTCACAGACGCTGCCTATCGTTATCGCCTCCTTCACCTCGGATTTCACCATCAGCTTCTCCTTCATCAACGCCGCGGGCGTGCTGGCGATCATACCGCCGGTCATCCTCGCGCTGGTCTTCGAACGCTACATCGTGTCCGGCCTGACCGCCGGCGCCGTCAAGGGGTGAGGTGCGCCAAGCATGGCCCGGATTCGTTTCAAGTCTGTGACCAAGCGTTACGCTGGCGACGTCATCGCCGTGAAGGACCTCGACCTTGAGATCCGCGACAAGGAATTCGTGGTGCTGCTAGGCCCCTCGGGCTGCGGCAAGTCGACCACGCTGAACATGATCGCGGGACTGGAAGATGTCACCGAGGGCGAATTGTGGTTCGACGAGCAGATCGTCAACGCGCTGCCGCCACACCGGCGCGACGTCGCCATGGTGTTCCAGAGCTACGCACTCTATCCGCACAAGACGGTCTACGAGAACATCGCCTTCGGGTTGCGGATGCGCAAGGTCGACGGCGCCGACATCGACCGCCGCGTCCGCGACGCCGCGGTCAAGCTCGAGATTGGCCATCTGCTGCAGCGCCGCCCGAGTCAGCTGTCTGGCGGGCAGCGCCAGCGCGTCGCGCTCGGCCGGGCAATGGTGCGGCAGCCCGCGGTGTTCCTGATGGACGAGCCGCTGTCGAACCTCGATGCAGCGTTGCGCATTTCCATGCGCGCGGAGATCAAGCACCTGCACACTGCAATGCAGACAACCTTCGTCTACGTTACCCACGATCAGGCGGAGGCGCTGACGCTCGCCGACCGCATCGTGGTCATGAAGGATGGCGTGATCCAGCAAATCGGCAATCCCGACGATGTCTATGAGCGTCCGCGCAACATGTTCGTCGCCTCGTTCCTCGGCAATCCGGCGATCAATTTTCTCGAGGGGACTATCGCGCGCGGCGACGAAGGACCGCTGTTCCGCTGCGGCGAGCTGGCGATTGCCCTACCGGCGAAATTTGCCGCAGGGCTGCGCGACCGGGGCGAGCAGGCGGTGGTGCTCGGGCTACGCCCCGAGGACGTCTGCGCCGCCGAGGCGGTGGGGCCGGGGCTCACGCTCGCGGGCGTGGTCGATTCCTTACTTCCGGTCGGCTCGGACCGCTTTCTTGGCCTCAAGGTAGAGGGCAGCGACGTCTTCGTCCGGGTCGACAAGGAGGCGCGGCACCAGGAGGGCGCAGCGATCGGGCTCGGCCTGGTCGCCGAGCGGCTGCATCTTTTCGACAAGGCGAGCGGCCTGACGCTGGCCGGGGAGGGCACGCCATGAAGCCCGGCCGCTTTTCCTATGAAGCGCCGGCTTCGCTCGACGCGGCGCTGGACAGCCTGGCGACCTGGCACGATGCCGCCAAGATCATTGCCGGCGGCCAGAGCCTTGCGCCGATGCTCAACATGCGGCTCGCCCGGCCCGACCACCTGATTGACATCAACGGCCTCGCCGATCTCGGCCACGTCGCCGTCGACGGCGACAGGCTGTCGATTGGCGCGCTGGTGCGCCATCATCAGCTCGGCCATCATGGACTGGTGGTGCAGCACTGTCCCATGCTGGCCTATGCCGCCGAAACCATCGGCCACTATGCCATCCGGCAGCGCGGAACGATCGGCGGCAGCCTGGCGCATGCCGATCCGGCGGCGCAGCTGCCGCTCGCCGCGCTTACCCTCGATGCAGAGATCGAGCTGCGGTCGGCGACGACGCGCCGTACCGTGCCGGCCGACGCCTTCTTCGTCTCGATATTCACGACCGCTATCGAGCCTGACGAACTGCTGGTCACGATTCGCCTGCCGCTCCGGCAGCCGCACGAGGGCTGGGGCTTTCGCCTGTTCACCCGGCGCGCCGGCGACTTTGCCATCGTGTCGGTAGCGGCGACGCTCGCGCGCGGCCAGGGTGCGGCAATCGAGCGGTTGCGCCTCGCCATCGGCGGTATCGGACCGGTGCCGGTGCGGGCCGAGCATCTGGTGCCGGCGGAATTCGCGACCGTTCTCACGGAAGGTTGGTCGGTGGGAGTGGCGGCCGCGGTGGCCGCGGCCGTGGAGATCGAGGACAACGAGCGGACGCCCGTCGTGTTCCGGCGGGAACTGGTCGAAAGCCTGGCGCGGGACGTGCTCGACGACGCATTGGAGCGCGCGCGATGACTGACATTGATCCTGCTCCCGTCACCCTGACGGTCAACGCTCGCACCTACCGCGTGTCGGCCGAGCCGCGGCGGCTCTTGTCCGACGTGCTGCGCGAAGACTGCGGCCTCACCGGCACCCATGTCGGCTGCGAGCATGGCGTCTGCGGCGCCTGCACCATCCTGTTCGACGGCGCGCCGGCCCGCGCCTGTCTGCTCTATGCCGTTCAGGCGCAGGGGCACGCGATCACGACCATCGAGGCCTTCGCGACGAAGGGTGAGCTGTCGGTCGTGCAGCAGGCGCTGCACGAGGAGCATGGGCTGCAATGCGGCTTCTGCACACCCGGTATCGTCGTCACCATGGAAGCGTGGCTCGAACAGCATCCGAATCCTACCGAGGCCGAGATCCGCGACGCGCTGTCGGGCAATCTCTGCCGCTGCACCGGCTACCACAACATCGTTGCGGCGGTGATGAAGGCGGCGGCGCGGCGGCGCGGGGAGGCGAACCGATGACGGAAGCGCGCACCATCGGCGTGGCACTGCCGCGCAAGGAAGACTACCGGCTCCTCACCGGCCAGGGCCGCTATCTAGACGACATCGCTGTACCGAACTGCCTGCACGCACATTTCGTCCGCTCGCCGCACGCTCATGCGCGCATCGTAGCGATCGATTGCGAGGCGGCGCGCGGCGCCGAGGGCGTCGTCGCCGTGGTGACTGGGCTCGAGCTCGCCGAATGGACGACGCCGCTCCGTATGGCGCCGCCGATCGAGGGGTTGCAGCCGACCGAATTTCCGACGCTGCCGTTCGACAAGGTCCGATTCGTCGGTGATCCGGTGGCGTGCATCGTTGCCACCAACCGCTATCTGGCGGAGGATGCCGCCGAGCTGATCGAGGTCGCCTACGAGGCGCTCGAACCGGTAGTGGACCTTGAGCGGGCGCTGGCGAAGGACGCGCCGCTGGTCGACGACGATCTTTCATCGAACCTCGTCGCGCATCAGAGCTTCAGCGCCGGCGATCCGGCTCGCCGCTTTGCCGAGGCGGAGATCGTGGTCACGGCCGAATTCCGCCAGCCGCGGCAGACCCACGCGCCGATCGAGACGCGAGGCTGCTGTGCGCTCTGGGACGGCGGCCGGCGCCACCTCACCATGCATATCGGCAACCAGGTGCCGCACCCGTTCCGCACCCAGCTGGCGCGCCGCTTGCGCTTGACGGAGTCCCAGGTGACCGTCATCTGTCCCGATATCGGCGGCGCCTTCGGCCAGAAGATTGCGCTCTATCGCGAGGAACTGACAGTGGCGGCGCTGGCGCGGCAGCTCGGCCGCCCGGTGCGCTGGCGAGAGGACCGTGCCGAGAACCTGATGGCGGCGAGTCACGCCCGCGAGGACGTCGCGCGCACCCGCGCCGCGGTCAACCGCGACGGTCGGATCCTGGCGCTGGAACTCGAGATCGCTGAGGACTTCGGCGCCTACTGCTTCTACCCGGCGAACTATCTTGCCCGCGTGGTGGGGATGATCCTGACCGGCCCGTATCGGATCGACGACTACGCCTTCGACATCAAGGTCGCGCTGACCAACAAATGCGGCAACGGCCCGATGCGCGCGCCGATGGCGATCACCAGCTGGGTGATGGAAGGGACCATCGAGGCCATCGCGCGGCGGCTCGGGTGCGATCCCGTCGAGGTGCGCCGCCTCAATATGCTGCAGGCGGCGGACCTGCCGTTCACCATGCCGTCGGGGCTCGTGGTCGATGACGTCACGCCGCGCGAGACCATGGAAGCGGCACTGCGGACCTTCGACGTCACCGCCTTCCGCGAACGCCAGGCGCGCGACCGCGCCCGCGGCATCCATCGCGGTTTCGGCCTGTGTTGCGTCGTCGAGTCGACCACCTACGGTTCTGCATTCTACAAGGCGGCCGGCATTCCCGGCTCCGGTCACGAGTCGGGCTGGGTGAAAATCGAGCCTTCGGGCGCGGTCAACGCCTCGGTCGGCCTGATGGCCTCTGGCCAGGGTTACGAGACTACCTTCGCCCAGGTGGTTGCGGAGCCGCTCGGCGTCGATCCCGCCGATGTCCAAATCCATCTCGGCAACACCGACACTGCGCCCTACGGCATGGGCAGCCGCGGCGCCCGCGGCGGCACCGCAGGCGGCAGCGTGCTCCTGCTCGCCGCCCAGGCGCTGCGCGATAAGGTGCTGATCATTGCCGCGGCGCTGCTCGGCCTCAACAGCAGCGGCGAATTGCGCCTGCGCGGCGGCTGCGTCGAGCGCCGGCTCGGCGGCGAATGGCGTGCAGCCGGCCCGTCGCTCGCCGATATAGCCCACGTTGCCTATTTCGATCCGCTGCGGCTGCCGCCGGGCCTCGAGCCCGGTCTCGAAGCGCACCGTGCTTACGATCCGCCGCCGATAACCTTTTCCAACGCCACGCACCTGTGTGAGGTGCGCCTCGATGTGGCGACCGGCCATGTCGCGGTGGAGCGGTACTTGGTCGTCGAGGACTGCGGCGCGGTCTACAACCCTGCGATCGTCCGCGGCCAGCAACAGGGCGCGATCGCCATGGGCATCAGCGGCGTGCTCCTGGAAGAGATGATCTATGACGAGAGCGGCCAGAACCGCTCGGGCAGCTTCGCCGATTACCTGCTCGCCACCGCCGTGGAGATCCCGCCGATCGAGGTGATCTCACAGCACACCCCGAGCCGGCACACGCCGACCGGCAGCAAAGGCATGTCCGAGGGTGGCGTGATGGGTGCCATCGGCGCGCTGCCGAGCGCGGTCAACGATGCGCTGGCGCCGTTCGGTGTCATCGTCGACCGCCAGCCGCTCAGTCCCATGTATCTTCGCGAATTACTGCGCGGCCCGAGCAAGGAGAAGCAAGCATGAAAGCGGACATTCAGAGAAATGACGATGTCCGCCAAGTGCCACAATCGGCCTAGCGCAGCGCAGGATCGCCGGTCAGCGATCGACCGCACTGCGCGTTTGGGACTTGCCCTCGGTCGCGGAAAGCTCCGACGTGATCCACTCGGCGAAGGCGCGCACCGCGCGGCGCTGTCGGCTGGCGCGCGGAAAGACGAGATAATGGCCCACGTAGCAGACATCGACTGAACGGCCCTCGAGTGGGGCGACCAGTTTGCCGGTCGCGATTTCACGTTCGGCAAGCCTTGTCGATTCGAGAGCCACGCCAAGACCGCTTGAAGCCATCGCAATGGCAATGAAGCTGCGGTCGAAACGCATACCGTGGATTGCAGGCGACTCAAGGCCGTTGGCCGCGAACCATTGGTGCCACTGAACCCGTTTGACTTCCGACCGGATGAGCACCTCGCCGAACAGGTCTTTCGGCTTGCGAATACTCTTTGCGATGTCCGGAGTGCAAAGTGGAGTAACGGTTTCCTCGCCCAGCGGAACTATCTCGTTTCCTTCGCCTCTCGGCTGACCATAGACAACGTCGACATCGAAATCGTCGTTGCTGAATCGGGCATATTCGGTGCTGGCCGCAAGTCGAACCTCCAGTTTAGGCTCGGCGGCGAGAAACTGAGCCAGACGAGGCGCCAGCCATTGTGCTGCGAAACTGGGTGCGCAGTGCACCCGAAGCAATTGCGGGCCACGGCCAGCAACTTCCTCCATGCCTCGCCTCAGATTGTCGAACGCGGCGCCAGCATGACACATGAGGTTCTCGCCGGCGGGCGTCAACCGGACCGATCGGGCGTTCCGCTCAAAGAGCGTCGTACTCATGGTGCTTTCAAGCTTACGGATCGCGTGGCTTACAGCACTCGGCGTCAGATGGAGTTCGTTTGCAGCATCGCGAAATGAGCCGGTGCGCGCGGCCGCCTCAAAGGCCCGGATCGCCGAGATCGGAACACTGGAGAGCAACATTCGATAAGTGAACCAGATTCATCCATTCAAGACAACTGCGCGTTTGTCCGAGCGCAGGCCACGGCGTAATCGATTTCCCCAACAAGACGGGCTCCAGACAGTGGTGCCTCGGAAAGCAAACCCAATGGGAGGAAAGGCATGCTGCTTCGCGGCAAAACAGCTGTTATTTCGGGTGCGGCCTCGCCGCGAGGGATAGGCCTTGCGACCGCCCGGCGGTTCGTAGCGGAAGGCGCCCGTGTCGCAATCCTCGATATCGACGGCGCCGCTGCAGAAAGTGCAGCGCGAAATCTCAATCCTATTTCGGGAGAGCCGCATGTTGGTCTTGCGTGCAACGTGGCCGACCAGGGTTCCTGCGTGAAAGCCGTCGAGGCCGTGATCGCAGCCTTCGGTCAAATCGACATTCTTATCAACAATGCCGGCGTCACGCAGCCCGTGAAGCTACTTGATATCACAGCCAGCGATTGGGACCGCATACAGGACGTCAACCTGAAGGGGATCCTCTTTCTTTCACAGGCGGTCATTCCGCATATGCGCCGGCGCAAGACTGGATCCATCGCCTGCATGTCTTCTGTCTCGGCCCAGCGTGGCGGCGGCATTTTTGGCGGACCTCACTATTCCGCCGCGAAGGCCGGCGTTCTCGGACTCGCAAAGGCGATGGCGCGCGAGTTCGGGTCCGATAGCATCCGTGTCAATTGCGTAACGCCGGGCCTGATCGGCACCGACATCACCGCCGGCAAACTAACCGACGAGATGAAAGCAAAAATACTCGAAGGCATCCCACTCGGCCGCCTCGGCGATGCCGATGACGTGGCGGGTATTTACACTTTCCTGGCTTCGGACCTCTCCGCCTATGTCACCGGAGCCGTCATCGACGTCAATGGCGGCATGCTGATTCACTGATCGCGCCACATGAGGAAGATATCAATGGAAACAATCACGAAGACATTTGCCAACGCCCCTACACTCGCCGAGCGCGCCCACAACATCCGCCGCAATGCGCTCCGCATGGGTGAGGTGCAGGGTCAAGGCTACATCGCGCAGGCTCTCGACATCTCAGACGTGCTTGCGGCGGCATATTTTCACGCGATGCGCTATCGACCGGACGATCCGACCTGGGAAGGACGAGACCGTTTCCTTCTGTCAAATGGGCACTATGCCATCGCACTCTACGCGGCCTTAATCGAGGCCGGGATCATTCCGGAGGCTGAACTTGAGACCTATGGTTTTGACGAAAGCCGACTGCCGATGTCGGGCATGGCTTCCTACACGCCGGGAATGGAGATGTCGGGCGGGTCGCTCGGCCTGGGTCTGAGCATTGCCGTGGGCATGGGACTTGGATTGAAGCGCAAGGGCTCCACAGCACGGGTCTACACCCTTTTCTCCGACGGAGAACTCGATGAAGGCTCGGTCTGGGAGGCGATCCAGTCAGCAGGGCACCACAAGCTCGACAACCTGATCGCCATTGTCGATGTCAACAACCAACAGGCAGACGGTCCTTCCACGCAAGTCATGGCATTCGAGCCGCTGGTCGACAAGCTGAAGGCGTTCGGCTGGTTCGTACGAAGGGTCGACGGCAACGACCTCGATGCCGTGATCGCGGCTTTCGATGCAGCCAAGGCAGACCCCGAGCCGAGGCCACGCATGATCGTCGCCGACACGCTCATGGGCAAGGGCGTTCCCTTCCTGGAACAGCGCGACAAGAACCATTTCATCCGTGTCGAAGCACATGAATGGCAGCTTGCACTTACAGCACTCGAAGCCGCGAGGCAGTCATGAAATCCGCAACATCGACCCCATCCGGAAAGCCGCGTCTGACCACGTCTGCGATGATCGCATCGATCGCGGCGGATGGACAAAAGACTAAGCCGGCGCCCTTCGGGCACGCCCTGGTCGAACTTGCGCGCAATCGCTCCGATGTGATCGGCATGACGGCCGATCTCGGCAAATATACCGACCTGCATATTTTCGCGAAGGAGTTTCCTGATCGCTTCTACCAGATGGGCATGGCCGAACAGCTTTTGTTCGGTGCAGCTTCCGGGTTGGCGGCTGAGGGGTTCACGCCATTCGCGACGACTTATGCGGTATTCGCATCCCGGCGCGCCTACGATTTCATCCACCAGACGATTGCTGAGGAAGACCGCAATGTGAAGATCGTGTGCGCGCTGCCCGGCCTGACGTCTGGCTATGGACCGAGCCACCAGGCGGCGGAGGATCTTGCGCTGTTCCGGGCCATGCCGAACATGACGGTGATCGATCCCTGCGATGCGCTCGAGATCGAACAGATCGTGCCTGCCATCGCTGCCCATCGAGGGCCGGTCTATATGCGCCTCCTTCGCGGCCAGGTACCCGTAGTCCTTGATGAGTACGACTATAAATTCGAGCTTGGAAAGGCGAAGCTGATCCGCAGCGGCAAAGACGTCCTGATCATCTCGTCTGGCATCATGACGATGCGCGCGCTCGAAGCAGTCAAGATCCTTGCAGATGATCGCGTGCAGGCAGCGGTGTTGCATGTCCCCACGATCAAGCCGCTCGACGCAGAAACGATCCTCCGCGAAGCCTGCCAGCCCGGTCGGCTGGTCGTTGTCGCCGAGAACCACAGCGAGATCGGTGGCCTGGGCGAGGCGGTTGCCGCGCTGCTGATGCGCTCAGGCACCCATCCGGCTTTCCGGCAGATTGCTCTGCCCGACGAGTTTCTCGCCGCCGGTGCACTTCCGACATTGCACGATCGTTACGGCCTCTCCACCAGCGCGGTCACGGCGGCAATCAAGAGCTGGCTCTGAATTCATCTCATCTCGTTCCTGAACAAGGGTGCATCGGGTCAAGCTGCGAAAGGATACGATATGAAGACCATCGCTTTCGTCGGGCTCGGCGCAATGGGTCGGCCCATGGCTCGAAACCTCATCAGGGCCGGGTACGCCGTCCAGGGCTATGACGTGAATCCTGCTGGTCTTGAGGACCTAAAGGCCGCCGGCGGCGTGCCGGCCGGCTCCGCCAAAGAGGCCTTCGCAGGTGCCGGCGCAATTGTGTTGATGGTCGTCAATGCCGCCCAGGCCGAGGCAATACTGTTCTCGAATGGGGCGCTTGAAGCGGCGCCGGCCGAAGCAATCGTTTGCCTCATGGCGACCTGTCCACCGAAGCAGGTCCAGGCCATCGCTGAACGCATCGCGATCACCGGACGGCGTTTCGTCGATTCTCCCGTCTCCGGCGGCGTCGTCGGCGCTACCGCCGGCAGCCTCACGATCATGGCCGCAGCGCCCAAGGACTTGTTCGAGTCGGTACAGCCCATGCTCGAGGCGATGGGCAGCCGCACCCTGCGCGTCGGGGATAAGCCCGGACAGGGCGCCACCGTGAAGACGGTAAACCAGCTTCTCTGCGGCGTTCATATCGTGGTTGCGGCGGAGGCACTCTCCCTGGCCGAGAAGATCGGGGTCGATACCAAGTCGATGCTCGACATCCTGGTCGGCACATCCGCCGGAAGCTGGATGTTGAAGGACCGTGGTTCCCGCATGATTGAAGCCGATCCAGAGGTGACGAGCGCGGTCGACATCTTCGTCAAGGATCTCGGCATTGTGCTCGAAGCTGGCCGCGAGACGAAGGCAGCGCTGCCGATGACCGCGCTGGCCTACCAGCTTTTCAATTCGACCTCCGGCCGCGGCGAAGGTCTCGCAGATGACAGCCAGGTTATCCGCGCCTACCGCGCCCTTAATGGGACCACCTAGCAGCCCGCATCAAAACACAAGACAGGAGGAAACGATCATGACGACCCGCTGTAAGCCGACGCGCCGCGCCCTGCTGGCGGGCGCCGCTGCCTTCCCCTTGCTCACTATGCTCAAATGGCCCGCAAGCGCAGCCGAGTTCGATCTCAAATACGCCACCGGGCAGGACCCGAGCCATCCGGTCAACCTCCGTGCGCAGGAAGCGCTGACCCGAATCCGCGAGGCGACCTCGGGCCGGGTAGACATCAAGCTCTTTCCGGCGAACCAGCTCGGCTCCGACACGGACCTACTCACGCAGGTCCGGAACGGCTCGATCGAGTTCTTCAACCTGTCATCGCTCATCCTGGCGACTCTCGTGCCCATCTCGGGGATCACCAGCGTCGGCTTTGCGTTCAAGAACTACGACGAGGTTTGGGGAGCCATGGACGGTCCACTCGGCGACCACGTCCGTTCCGAGATCGCGAAAACGCCGATCTTCACGGTCTCGAAGATATGGGACAATGGCTTCCGCCACGTGACATCATCGACCCGCGAAATCAGGGGCCCGGCAGACCTGAAGGGCTTCAAGCTGCGCGTGCCGCCAGCGCCTGCTCTAACTTCACTGTTCAAGGCATTAGACGCCTCACCCACGCCAATCAACTTCAACGAAGTCTACACCTCGCTTCAGACCAAGGTGGTGGAGGGACAGGAGAACCCCCTTGCCATTATCGCGACGACACGGCTCTATGAAGTCCAGAAGACCTGCAGCCTGACGGCGCATGTCTGGGACGGCTATTGGGTGCTTGGCAACAAACGCGCTTTCGCTAAGCTACCGGCCGACTTACAAGCAATTATCACCCGCGAACTCGACAAGTCGGCGGGCGACCAGCGGGCCGATATCGCCAAGCTGAGTGACACCCTGAAGGCGGACCTGAAGGCCAAGGGCATCACGTTCATCGATGTCCAACAAGACGACTTCCGGAAGGCGCTCGCCGGCACAAATTTCTATGCTGAGTGGAAGCAGAAATACGGCCCTACTGCCTGGGGCCTTATGGAGAAGGTCTCCGGTAAACTCGGCTGACCAGGCAAACCGCACGCACGCCTTGGGTCTTCAAGACGCGAGCGGGTCCGTTTTTTAATGGAGAAAGCAGTCATCGCCCTAGGAAGTAACAATGAGCGGGAGGAATAGGCCATGAACATTGTCAGTGAGACAAGCGACATTTCGCATTGGGGTGCCGAAGCAGAGCAAGGCAAACCGATTCCGTGGCTCGATCGGCTCAATGACATCGTCGGCATGTTGGTTGAATTTCCGGCCGCGCTGCTGGTCGCGGCTGAGGTCGTTGTGCTCCTCATGGGCGTGATCTGGCGCTACGTTCTGCAAACGCCGCTTGTCTGGTCGGACGAACTCGCCTCAATTCTCTTCCTCTGGCTCGCGATGCTCGGTTCGATCGTGGCGCTGCGGCGCGGCGAGCATATGCGAATGACGGCCATCGTCGGCAAGCTCCCGCCGCATCTGCGCGCCTTCCTCGACCTGATCGCAATCGCGGCCGCGCTCGCCTTCCTGCTTTTCGTTGTGCGCCCGGCCTATGAGTTCGCCGAGGACGAGATGTTCGTTACAACCCCCTCTCTGGAGATTGCCAATTCCTGGCGGGCCGCAGCGTTGCCGATCGGGATTGCGCTGATGATTCTTGTCGGTTTCCTTCAGATATTCCGCTTCGGCCGCTTCTGGACCAGCATCCTCGCCCTCGGGACGGTAGCCGCCGCCGTCGCCATCACCGCGCTGCTGGGGCCCCATCTTCAGGGGCTTGGCAACTGGAACCTGCTCATCTTCTTCGTCCTTGGCGTCGGCTCGATGGTGCTTTTGGGCGTACCCATCGCTTTCTCATTCGGTCTTGCAACCTTCGCTTATCTCGCACTCACGACCTCGACGCCGACCGTCGTCGTTGTGGGACGCATGGACGAAGGCATGAGCCATCTGATCCTGCTCGCCGTACCGCTCTTCGTGCTCCTTGGCCTGCTGATCGAGATGACGGGGATGGCGCGCGCGATGGTCGGGTTCCTGGCGAGTCTTCTCGGTCATGTCCGCGGCGGGCTCTCCTACGTCCTGATCGGCGCGATGTACCTCGTCTCCGGAATCTCAGGCTCGAAGGCTGCCGACATGGCGGCTATCGCCCCGGTCCTTTTCCCGGAGATGAAGCGGCGCGGCGCGAAGCCGGGCGACCTCGTAGCACTGCTTTCAGCCACGGGTGCCCAGACTGAGACCATCCCGCCTTCGCTCGTGCTGATCACCATCGGCTCCGTAACGGGCGTCTCGATAGCGGCGCTCTTTACCGGTGGGCTCCTGCCGGGCGTCGTGCTCGGGGTGACTCTCGGGGCACTGGTCTGGTGGCGCTACCGTAATCAGGATCTGTCCGGGGTGCGTCGCGCCTCTGGTCGCGAGATTGGCAAGTCATTCCTGATCTCGCTTCCTGCGATCGCCCTCCCGTTCATCATCCGGGCGGCAGTGATCGAGGGCGTCGCGACCGCGACCGAGGTGTCCACGATCGGCATCGCCTATACGGTTTTAGCCGGGCTTCTGGTTTATCGACAGTTCGACTGGAAGCGCATTTATCCCATGCTGGTGGACACAGCCTCGCTCTCCGGATCCATTCTGCTCATCATCGGGGCTGCAACTGGCATGGCCTGGGCCCTCACCCAATCCGGCTTCTCGAGTCTGCTTGCCGATTCCATGAAAGCCCTGCCCGGGGGCACCCCAACTTTCCTCGCCGTCTCGATCCTCGCCTTCGTCGTGCTCGGCTCCGTCCTCGAGGGAATTCCGGCTATCGTGCTCTTTGGCCCCTTGCTCTTTCCGATAGCGCGACAGGTCGGCGTGCACGAAGTGCATTATGCCATGGTCGTGGTTCTGGCGATGGGCATCGGCCTGTTCGCGCCACCATTCGGTGTAGGTTATTACGCGGCCTGCGCGATCAGCCGCATCAACCCGGATGAAGGAATGAGACCGATTGTCGGCTACATGATCGCACTTTTCATCGGCACCATTATCGTCGCTGCTGTACCGTGGATATCAATCGGTTTCCTGTAAAACAGCCTCGGACGAGGAATGTCCATCATCAGCGGTCGTCGAACGGGTAATAGCAAAGCCGGTGCCGGCACTGGCATGACGGAGAAGGCAGCAGATAGATCGTCGGCCCGCATATGAGGAACGAGAAAGGGGAGTCTGCCATGACTGACAGCAAAATGGCCGCGCCTTTGGATCCCGCTGTTCTGGCGGAACGATTTCAGACGCTGGCGACCAAGAGCCAGGCTGCCGCACAGGGATTTCTCGTCGACCGACCAGACGTCGCCAATATCGGCATGGGCGATCCGGCCAAGATCGGTCAAGCCTTCTTCGAGCTGACAACCAGGCTCGCGGCCGATCCACGACCGATCGCGCGCGCGCAACTCGAGCTTTGGGAGCAGAGCGTCAGCCTGTGGACGCGGACATTGCGACATCTGCTCGGCGGCGAGCCACCGCCGGTGGGCGCACCGGACAAACGCTTCAAACACCCTGAATGGGCCGAGAACGCTGTATTTAGCTATATCCGCGACAGTTATCTTCTTTCCGCTCGTGCTATCCTCTCTGCCGTCCGAGGCGTCAAGGGGCTTGATGAGGAGACATCCAGGAAGGTCGAATTCTATACGAAGCAATTCGTCGATGCGTTGGCGCCCTCCAATTTTGCAGCGACAAACCCTGAAGTGTTATCGAAGACGTTTGAGACAGGCGGTGAGAACCTGCTCAGCGGCCTGACGAATTTGCTTAACGACCTGCAGCGCGGAAAGGGCCGCCTCAGCGTTACTATGACGGATATGAATGCGTTCCGGCTCGGCGAAAATATTGCGACGACGCCGGGCAAGGTCGTTTTCCAGAACGAAATGATTCAACTCATCCAGTACACCCCGACGACAGAGCAAGTATTTCAAACGCCTCTGTTGATCATTCCACCGTGGATCAACAAATTCTACGTCCTCGATCTCCAGCCAAAGAATTCGTTCATCCGCTGGTGTGTCGAGCAGGGGCACACGGTCTTCGTGATTTCATGGATCAATCCGGACGCACGTCTGCGAGACAAGAGCTTCGAGCACTACATGCTTGAGGGCGCCATCGCGGCGATGGCGGCAGTCGAGAAAGCCACTGGCGAGCGTGCGGTGAATTGCGTCGGATATTGTCTTGGCGGAACGCTGCTCGCATCGACGCTCGCTTATCAGGCAGCCAAAGGCGACGATCGCGTCAGGAGCGCGACCTACTTCGTCACGCTCGTCGATTTCGTGGAGTCCGGCGACATGTCGGTCTTCATCGACACCGAGCAACTTGCGGCGCTCGAAGCGCGCATGAACGAGAAGGGCTACCTTGATGCGCAGGACATGGCGACCTCATTCAACATGTTGCGCGCGAATGATCTCATCTGGTCGTTTGTCGTAGGCAACTATCTGCTCGGCAAGGAGCCGGTTCCATTTGATCTTTTGTATTGGAATTCAGATGCGACGCGCATGCCTGCGGCAATGCACTCGTTCTACCTGCGCAACATGTATCAGGAAAATAATCTGGCCAAGCCTGGAGGCATCACTCTCGATGGCACGCCAATCGATCTGCGGAAAATCACAACGCCGTCCTTTATTCTCGGTACAAAGGAAGATCACATCGCACCCTGGAAATCCGCTTATCGGGCAACGCAATTCTATGCTGGTCCGGTTGAGTTTGTGTTGTCAGCGTCAGGCCACATGGCCGGTGTGATTAGTGCACCCGGTTCAAAATATGGCCACTGGACGAATTCGTGGAATCCCGCGACGGCCGAGGAATGGTTCAAAACTGCGACCGAGCGCCGGAGTTCGTGGTGGCCTCACTGGAACGAGTGGGTGGTGAGGTTCTCAGGTGGACAAGTTGCGGCCCGAACGGCCGGCGAGGGCTTGTCGGTCATCGAAGACGCTCCGGGATCCTATGTAAGGGTTCGCTCTGACGCATAGGCGGAAACACCGGCCCGCGTCCATTTGAAAAAAGGACTTTCTTGGGAACGCCTGGTTTTGGAAGCCTCAAATCGCAAAATTCCCTGTTGGCAGGGAATTCGCGTGGAGACGGGGCTATCAACACTGCGTCGCCAGCCAGGCAGTCTGAGTTTGAGAGAATTTCCTTCTTTGGATGAGAAAGGCGCCAAACGCGGGCTTTTCTCGTCGGCAATAGTCTCTGGAGGCCGACTTTCGAACTTTTTGGGTCGAGAATTCCCAAAAGTCTCCGGCCGAATCCAGGAAAACTGGCGTTTTCTGAAGACTCGCCCTGGAGACCCTAGAATAAACCCACTGCATGGTAGGAGCGGCAGTGTGATTGCCACCATGGGGGTGGCCGTTGCGCTGTTTACAGGTGACGTGGTGATGTGTTGATGGTTGCAGCCGCGCTCTGTATGGCTTTGCATTCTCAACGTCGCAGCAGACGTCCGGCTGGGGGACCAATCAGAAGGTCCGGCCCATGCGCCTGAATCAGGTGACAAACCTCAGCGGGGCGTACTCTACGTATTGTCGATCGAACAAGACGCTCGCTTGAAAGGAACTCGCCGTGACAAAATCGAAAGTCGTAATCATAGACCGCCATCCGGGACGCTCGGCCCAAACCATCGGGGTTGCGCGAGAACTTGGCACCGATCAGGATCTGATCCATGAGCCGTCGGTTGGCGTGGTCGGCACCAAGGGCGACAGCCAGTGCTATATGGGTGTTGCGGCGAAGGTCGATGCGATCCACGCGAGCCTCAAGCGCCGCATCGGCAAAGGCGCGGGCCAGCTGAAGCTGCGCCTGGTCCAGCCGGAATATACCATCGCGACGTCAGACGGCATCCGCAACGGCACGCGCGAAATGCGGTATTCGCTGATCGGGCGTGAAGTTACTCACGATGCCCTCTGCGAACATCTGAGTGCCACCGGGCTCGCCGGCACCATCGCCGTCGTTGCCTGCGACAAGCCGCCGGTTGGCGCGTTGGCCGCCTTGCTCGAGCACAATCAACCCGCGATCATCATGTCGGATGGACCGATCCATCCCGGCACTGACCCGAACACCGGCGAGAAACTTGACATCGTCAGCGCCTATCAGGTCGCCGGCAATCCCGACGCCGAATACCGCCATCACATCGCCTGCCATGCCTGTCCCGGTTACGGCAGCTGCGGCGGCATGTTCACCTACAACACCATGCAGACCTTCATCGGCGTCGTCGGCATGCAGCCTCTGCACATGGTGGCCCCGCCGTCCGACGATCCCCGCCGCCTCAATGAATTCCCGCACCAGTTGGTCGAGTACCTCGCGCAGATGATGGCGCGGGGCCTGAAACCGCGCGACATTGTTGTGCGCGATTCGATCCGCAACGCCGTCATCGTCGCGATGGCGATCGGCGGCTCGACCAACGTCACGCTGCATGCGCCGGAGATCGCGCGCGCCGCGGGCTACGCGGACTTCTGGAAAGAGGTCATGACCCCGGCCGAATTCAATCATCTGTCACAGTATGTCGTTCCCGTCCTCACCGACGCCCGACCTTACGGCAAGTATTCGATGGTCGACATCGACCAGGTCGGCGGCGTGCAGGTGATCGTCCGTGAACTGCTGGAGGCCGGACTGCTCAATGGCGAAGTGATGACCTGCACCGGCGAAACGTTGGCCGAGCAGGTTAAGCGCCTCGGCACCAGGACCGCCGATGGCAAGGTGATCTATTCCGTCGCCAGGCCCTATAAGCCGACCGGTGGCCTGCGCGTTCTCGGCGGCAACCTGTCGCCGGAATTCTCGGCAATCCTGAAGCTTGCTGGTGTTGAAGGCGGGCTGGAGAACAATCTGTTCCGTGGCAAAGCGTGCGTGTTTGAAGGCGAGCAAGACCTACTTACGGCGCTCGACAAGACACCCGGCCGGTTCCATAACAACGACATGATCATTGTACGATACGAGGGTCCGAGCGGTGCGCCGGGTATGCCGGAGATGCTCGATCCAACCTCGCGCATTACCACGCTGTGCCGTGAGCGGGGAATCGTGGTGGCGCTGATGACCGACGCGCGGTTCTCTGGCGGATCGGTCGGCCTTGTCATCGGCCACGTCGGCCCTGAAGCTGGCCTTGGTGGACCCATCGCCTTCGTTCAGGACGGTGACGAGATCGTCGCGGATTTAGACAAGAACGAGCTCAACTGCACGGCGCTGGTAGATCCTGCCATTCTCAAGCAGCGTAAGGCGGCCTGGGACATGGTGGTGGCGGCTAATGGCGGAGTCCACCCGAACTGTGGCGACGCCGACACTCGCCTGTTGCACCGCGCGCGGCTGACCGCCGTGCCAGCTACACGCGGTGCCGGCTTGCACCCGAATCGTGAGGTCTGGGTACGCCAGCCGCGTGAAGCAACCCGTTCGGGCTTCGTGCCGAAGAACAAGCACCGGCCGGAGACGAAAAACGCCACTTAGAAAGCCACCGATCGGCGAGGTGGGGGCCGGGTTGGCAAGAAGCTCGCGGCCATCTCGTCGGGGAAGATAGTACCCCGAGCGTGGCATCGGGGATGCGGGGGACGTGATAGTGAATAGTCCGTCCTTGGCGGCGGACGTACCGTCGATCCTGATGGATGTCTGTTAGCGGGGAGGGCGGACATGAGCAAACCCGCTGCCACCTACGACAGTGAACCTTGCGGATCTCGAATCTGATGGACGAAGACAACCCGATCGACGAGATTTCACGGATCGAAGCGCAGCTTGAGGAGCTTGCCGAGGTCTCCGAGCGATGCCGAAAGATTATATTGGTTTCCAAGGCGGCAATCGCCGGCGGCGTCGCATTGCCGCTCTTTATGGTGCTCGGCCTATTCGGATCCAATCAGGTCGCCGCCGTCGGATCGATTGCCGTTGTGCTAGGCGGAATCGTGTCGCTCGGATCGAACGTCAGTACGTTGCGACAGACGATGGCCGCCATGAGGGCCGCCGAAGTGCTCCGTTCGGATCTGATCAGCAGGATCGACCTTCGAGTGGTTGGTGACAGGAGATTATGAAACGGATTTGACGTAGCGTGCGGGGAAGAACATCCCGCATCGGGCGGGGGCATGCGGCGCAAGCCGATGACTGTTTTTGAGGGGTAAGAACTGACAAGGGCACGTCGCCAGCCGGTGGCCACAAATGACCCAAACTCGGCATCGCACACGGAGAAGGCACGCTATTTTTTGTTGAAGTGGATGATTCCATCCCAGGCGTCGGCCGGGGGCTCCAGTACAGACCCGACGACGCGGCCTAGTCTAGACCCAGCCCGGACCTTGTATTCGACCACGCTCCCGCCGGCCACGCGCGATATCTTCACAATTATTGAGCCTCGGCCCGTGTGCGCTCGACCAGAACGCGCGCGATCGTCCGGAAGGCATCGAATTCCGCGGCCAGATCGCTGATGCCCAGCGAGTCTTTGTAGCTGCCGCAGCTTTCGCTCGAAAACATCCACGTGCCGCCGCCAGGGTTCACCTCGAGCAAAAAGAGCCGTCCGGTGACTTTTTCACGCACGATGTCGCAAGCTTGCAGCGCGACCTCGGGCATCGCGCGATGGGCATCCGCGGCGAGCTTCAGCAAGTCCGGTTCGCGGGTAGTGAAGGTGATGCGATCCGGCGGTGCCGGGAGGTATTCGTGCTGCTCAAAGACATCCTTTGCCGGATCCAGATTCAGCAGTTTGGTCGACTGGCGGCAATAGGTGAAGATCGGCTCGCCGAATATCGTGAGGACCCGGCAGGACATCGGGTATCCACAGTCAATAAATTTCTGCGCGAACATCGGCGCCTGCCGCCCCGGGTGCCATTCCGGAAACTCGGCGGGAGCCCGATAGCGCAGCGTTGATGTTCGATACAGCTCAATGCCCTGCCCGAAGGAAGCGAACGAGTAGGATGGCTTCACCAGGACCAAGGGGCCGTAGTCGTCGGCAGACAATCGCGTGTCCGGACCGATGACCTCGAAAGCCGGAATCGGCAGTCCAGCCGCCGCCAGCCGGCGCATTTCGTCAATCTTGGACATCGGCGTGCCTGCATACAGTTTGCCACGAGCAGGTTTGAAACTCAAAAGCCGGATCGGAGAGAAGATCAGGGTTGGCCGCGAGGCAGCGCGCTTGCGGGTGATCGAGGAGGGGATATCGTTTGACGCAATGAATACGGCGATATCCGGCGCAAGAGACTCGACGTGATTCTTGATCATTTCGAAGTCGGCGCGGTCCTGCCATCGATTGCTGTGTACCAGAACGAGATTCTTTTCCGTAACGGATGCCATGACACGATTCTCAGGCCTTAAGCCTCTGTTGCTGCAGCAAGGCTGCGCGCGCCTTGATGCGGTATGAGACGTTGTCCGGTGCGGCAGCGGCAGCCCTCAAGAAATGTCTCGAAGCCTCGGCGAACAGACCAAGCCGAAAGGCGGCAACGCCGGCGAGATCATTGGCAAATTCCTCGAATATGCGCTGATCGAATGCCAAAAGTCCGTCGGACAACGCGTCGGTATCTACGGAGAGCAAATCTTCCGCAATTCGCCACGCCGTTTCGAATTCGCCCGCATTGAGTCTATCGCGCGCCGCGATGAACCAAAGCGCGTGGTCGTCAGGAACCGCAGCGAGCCCTTCAGCGATCAACGCCGACGGGTCCTGCCCGCGCTCCAGATAAGTACGGGCGAGGAATTGGAAAATCATGCTGGCGTTGGCCCGCTGCTTTTCGGAAGGACGTTGCTGCGCGGCCTGCACACCCTGGCGTGCGACCGCTAGAGCTTCGTCGACCCGGCCGATGGCTGCCAGGGATTCGGCAAGATGGTACCAATAGTAAACCCGGTTCGGATCGTCTTCGATGGCCTGCCGCAGAAGAGGAATGTTGCGGGCTGCCTTGTGCGCCTGATCGCCCTCATAACCCAGATGATCCAGGCCGATCGCCGTCCGTGCGATCGAAAGCCTATCGCGTTCGGGGATACGATCGATCGCCGGCAAGATGGACTCATGGATCTTGCCGGAAAATCTCAGGCGGGTGTCGCGGCGGAAAAGCCTTGGCTCCCGGTAGCTGGTATAATTGAGCTTCGGCTTGAACCGTACATATGCTGCAATCGCGTCGGGATCGAGAAATTCGGCAACGGGGCGGTCGCCCGGCGTATGCAAGCGCTCGTCGGCATCAATGTAAAGGATCCAGTCGGCGGTAACTTCCTCGAGCCCCCGATTGCGCGCAGCCGCGAAGTCGTCGTTCCATTCGAAATGGAAAACGCGCGCGCCGAAGGTCCTGGCGATGGACAGCGTGTTGTCTACGGAACCGGTGTCAACGATGACGACATCGTCGACTTTTCCCCGCAGTGAAGAAAGACAACCCGGAAGAAACCGTTCCTCGTCGCGGACGATCATGGCCGCGGCGACAGATATCATCCGACTTACCCGCTCGGAGCACCGATAAACGTATCAGTAGCTATTGCCGGCAAGCGATACCGGCCCGGCCACCCGCGTGCCGTCGATCGGAAAGGATATGACCTTCGGTGGTTCATATCGGGAGATTTTTCCCAAACGCTGAACCGTCTTCACCACGGATGCATCGACGCCCGCCATCGTGTCATCTGACTGCCTTGAAGCGAGGGTCTGGGACATCAGCGTCTCCGCAATTTGCCATTCGAACATACAGCTATCATAACATTGCGTTTACCGCATCAAGCTGAGGCACGCAAGTTGGTGGCCTCAAGGGTCTCGACGACGCGGCCGACGGCGCCCTCAAGAGCTCCCAACTCCAGATGAAACAGGCAGGGAGCGGCGACAATGGCGCGCAGCAGCGAAACGTGCCGCGCCGTGAGGGGTAAGGCCGAGGAGAAAAGCTGCAGAGCGCGGCCAAAGGCTTCGTCTGAACTGGTGCGGCGTATCGCGGAAAGCACCGAATCGACGTTTTCGAGAAAGAAGACCGCGTCGACTTTGCCCGCGGCAATGCTCCATTCTCGTCCCCATCGCCTCGGATCGACGGCAAAAAACGCTTCCAGACCATCGACCGCAAGCGACGGGGCCCCGTCGAGCTGATGCGCAAGGCAAGAGTGGCGCCACACCAGCGACTGCGGGACCCGCAGGGTCCGCGGATGAGCGGCAACTCCGTCCGACCTGATAAAAACTCGCGCGTCCCCCTCAAACGCCCACCCCGCTGACAGCAGCCCTAATGCGAGCGTCGTTTTGCCGGATTTTCGTCCTCCGGTGAACAGGACGCGTTGGCCGCCGGGCGACACCAGCAGTGCAGCAGGCAGGCTGACCGCATCAGCTTCGTCGGCGCGGGCGCAGTACTCGACAAAGTAATCGAGGTGCTCGGTGACGTAGCGAAGAGTGCCTTCCAGGCCGCGTCCAAAAGGCAATCGCGCTCTGAAAAATTCCTGATTACGTTCGATGTTCACGATCTGCGGCGCAACGGCAGCGCCATCGATCACGGGACTAGCCTCAACATACCGCAAAAGCGATGCTTCGGGCTGCCCCGCGATCCGAAATTCGCGCCGGAGGGTTCGGACTACAATATCCCGCACGTTTCGATCAAACCTTCGGAGAGAAGCGAAGCCAGGCAATCTCGGACCGGATCGATCGGCGTTTGCGGCAGGCTGAACGTCCGTTCGATCACTTCCGCGATTTCGAGCGCGGTCAGAACGCCGGTACAGAGTTCCAGAACGATGGCCGCGGTCGGATTGAGAAAATGGACGCGGTCTTTGGCCTTGTTATAGACGATGTAGCCGTCCACCACTTCGTCTTGATCGAAGCCCCCGGTCTTGCGGTAGCGATCGTCTTCTCCAACCATGCAATGCGCTCCTTCCAAGGCTCCTCACCCGCAGCATTCGTGTAACAAGGCCGCAAGTCGTGGGACGACAACTTCGCGTGAATATTGCCGGGTGACGGAACGGTAACCGAGCTTTCCCCGTCGGTCACGTTCGCGTGGATTAGAAAGCGCATCGGCGCAGGCCGTTACGAAGTCCGAAGGACGCCGGCATATCCACCCCCAGGGCCGCCGCGGCGTAAACAGCCCGGCCGCAGCCTGGGGGCTTGCAACCGTGGGCACGCCAAAAGCTGCCGCCTCAAGAACCTTGATGCGCGTGCCGCCACCCGCCTGCATCGGCGCGATCAGCAGACTGGCCCTTCGATAGACTTCAGTGAGATCGTCGACAAAGCCAAGGACGCGAATGTCCGGATGCCGAGCCAATGCGCGCACTGCCGACGGCGGGTTTGCCCCGGCGATCGTAAGCCGACAACGGCCGAATCTTGCCCTAAGCCGCGGCATGATCGTCCTGGCAAACCACTGGATGCTATCGGCGTTTGGCTCATAGCCCAATGAACCAACAAAGAGAATGCTGCGGCCGTCTTCGATACGGGGCGCATGGCGCGGAATCTTTACCGCATTCGGAACGGTTTCGAACCTCACTTCCGGGTGGCGCCTTGCCAGATTTTCACACTCCCGAACACTCGCCGCGAACGCGCGCTGCAATCTGCCTGCCATAGCGGCAATCAATCCGTCGCAGGCGTGTCCCTCCTGGTCGAGCCAGTCGGCGAGAAAACAATCTCCGCTGCGTCGGGCAACCGCCGCCCGGCTGGCAAAGGACGCGCGGTCGTCTTCATCGAGGTCGAGCGTCATGGGCGTTGTTTCAGGCAGGAAGCGAGCAAGGGGTATCATGTAGCTGCGGCCGATATGGACGAGGTCGTAGCGTCGTTCGCCGGCAAGATCCCTGATGTTCTCCGCCACGCGGACCGTCAACGCGCTGGCGATTGACGGTTTCCCGTAGGCCCTGAAGGTTTGAAGGCGTGCCGCGGGATCCGCAACCCGCGACAGCAGCGTATAGTGGGTGTCCGGTCGCCGGTCCCAGGGGACGCGCGACAGGCGCAAATCAAGACATTGGAGGAACGGTGTGTTTTCAACGCCGCCTCCAGCGACCGGGACCACCGCAAGATCAACATCGGCCCATCGGGTAAGCGCCTCCGCAAAGACACCCATGCGCATGGCGAGCCCGTTGCCCGTGAGGGCTGGAAGCGTAGGAGCGATGAAGAGCACCCGTGGTCTGGCGATGCGCATCAATTGTCAAGATCGGCGGCTACGGTGTAGCGGCCTGGCATCGGCCAGTTGGCGCGGTCCGCCCTGAGATCGGCGTTTCGGGGTTCGCGCCGTAATTCGCTTGCGATTGCATCGAGCACTTGTTTCTCCACAAATCCGCAGCGCCCGGAAATCGCGGCGAGCGCATCCCCGATGCCGGGCTCGAGCGCTGCGACCAGGCCGAGCGCGGCTGAAATCTCGACACGCCGCCTCATCCAGACCGGGTTGGGAAAGCCGGCGGCGGACAGAATCTCCTCGGTGAGCGACCGAACATTGTCATTCGTCGGCGCCGGGGGTGTGCGCTCTTCCGTCAAATAGACTTCGCCGTCGCCTTTCGCCGCGCGTCCGCTCCATCCGTTCGATTCCTGACGGAGCCGCCAAAAGGGGCAAAAGGCGTCGCTGATCACGAGTTCGATCGCACTGCCGGTTTCCTCGCAGTGCCAATTCATTGTCGCGGCGGCGCGCCCTGCGCCAATTTCGGACTCCGGCAGCAACTCAAGACGCGCGGGTTCTTCACCGGGCCGGCGCAAATGAAAGAGGCGTGCCGCGGCAAGGCCAGCCTCGGCTTCACGTGCGCGGAGGCTGCGCAGTGGCGGCGTAAAGACCAGACCGTTCCATTGCGCGCGCAGGGTCGCCAGTGCAGCCAGGCAGTCCTCTTCGAGTTCAGCTTTCGGCAGCTTTACCTGGGGATCCGCGTAGCGCCACTTGGCACCGGTGCGATGCTGAAAAAGGACCTCGCCGGCCATGTTCCTCTGAAAGAGACAGAACGGCACGTCACTGAAAGGGCGATGGGGAACGAGCGCGTAGGCTGATTCCGTTAGAAGCAAGCCCAGCAGGAACGTGTCTTTGTCGCCGTACAAGAGCTGGTAGTAGTACGCTGAGTGCTCATTCAGATGCAGCGCTATTTGCAACCCACGCCAATGTCGGGCCTTGTGAATCAAGAGCTGCCCGGATTCGACGGCAGGACAGGTGCGCGATTTCAGGTCGCAGGCGTCCCAAATCGGATTCGTTTCCAGGATATCCCCGCAATCGGGCCAAAGCACCGCACCGGTTCGGCGATAGTCATCCCATTTAAAGAGTTCGGCTGGATCGCCCAACGGGACCTGGTCGGCGTCAAGCATCAGAACGTGCTCGAACCGGCACCACATCAGCGCATAAGCCTTCAACTGCCAACCGTTCTGGACCCGGGCCGGCAGCGAGGTGAGAACCGCTTCGGCATCGACTGTGTCGGCTCCGAGGTCATGAAGCAAAAGCTTCATGCGCGCCGACATTTCGCCCCTGCCGAAGTGCCAGACTTCGATGGGCAGCGTGCAGCCATGTGTGACGCGAAGGAGATGCACCAGGACGTAGGCATTGGTGAAAAAGCTTGGCCCTCCGGCGCATATCAAGATACCCGTCCCGGAGAAATGGTCCGAGGGATAGGGTTGAAGTCCGCCAAGGCGCTCTTTAAGAAGCCTCTTGTAGTCCTCGCGCGCCGCCTTCATCATCTCAAAATGACCCAAGTATCTGCTTACGGAGGAATCTTGGTAGCAGAATCGGCCGCCAAACCGTCGCCCGGCGCGACGCCGAATGTCCTTATCGTGACCCCTCTCAAGGATGCGCGGCACCACCTCCACCGCTACGTCGAGAACCTTGAGGCCATCGAATACCCGCGACAATACCTGTCCATAGGGCTGCTGGAAAGCGACAGCCGTGACGATACATGGGCGGCCCTGGAAGGGCTGCTTCCAAGGTTGCAAGCGAGGTGTCGCCGCGTCACGGTCATCAAGAGGGATTTCAATTTTCGCCTGCCGCCCGGCGTTCCCCGCTGGACGACGGCTTTTCAGCGTGTCCGCCGCTCGGTACTCGCTCGATCCCGCAATCAGCTGTTGTTCAGGTCGCTGCAGGACGAGGATTGGGTACTTTGGCTCGATGTCGACGTCGTTTCCTATCCGAAGGGACTGATCCGCCAATTACTCGCGTTTGAGCTCGACATACTTCATCCGCATTGTGTGCAAACGCCGGGCGGCCCGACTTTCGATCGCAACGGCTGGGCCGATCACGGGCGCAAATTACTTGAAGACTTTCGCGGCGCCAACGAACCGGTCCGGCTGGACGCCGTCGGAGCGACAATCCTGCTGGTCAAGGCCGACTGCCACCGGGACGGACTCATCTTTCCGCCGTTTCCTTACGGCCGGCCGAGCGAACTCATTCGTCCAGCCAACGGATTCTGCGGTGCGGGCGAAATCGAGAGCGAGGGTCTGGGCGTGCTTGCTCAGGACATGGGGTATCAATGTTGGGGTTTGCCTGATTTCGAAGTCCTGCATGCGCCGGACTGACGCTTCAATCTGAGCCTCAGGCAGGCGCGACATTTCCAGTTATTGCTGATCGTAGTATTTTTGCCACGGTACCCAAAATATTCGAGAAACGATTGAACCTCGCCTTCAAACTTGTTGATCGGCCACCGAAATCGTAGCGTTATCACCGTCCTATGCATTGATATCGCGCCCGTGGGAAATGTGACGAATTGACTATGCCCTGGGCTCGATTTCTCTCGCTGCTGTCCACGAGTTCTGTGGCTGCGCTCATGATCGGCGGCAGCGGAAATCCAGCCCACGCCGGGCCCGCACCCACGTCATGTACTGCCGCTGGGTCAGCCGGTTACGACAACCCGGCTTCAACCAGGATTCGGTGCATTGCCGCCGTTGGCCATTCCATCAACGGAAATATCACGAATGAGGGCACGCTCAGCGAGAACGGTCCCTCTCCCTCCATCGTCCTGATCCATACGACGCTTCAGGGATTTATCGACAATTCCGGTACCATTAATTCGTTTGTTGAGCTCACAAACGGCAGCACCGTTACCGGTGGCTTCACCAACAGCGGCACGGCCGGGGGTATTCAAGTAGACAACGGGTCGACCCTGTCGGGCGGCATCTTCAACAGCAGCACCGGAAGATTGTCCGAAAACGGGCCGGTTATTATTCTTAACGGGACCGTTTCAGGCGGCATCACCAATGCGGGCCTGATTTCAAGCAATAACGGCGCAGGCATTCAAATTAACGGGACTTTCTCCGGCGGAATCAGTAACAGCGGTACAATTTCGGGTACCGCGGGTATCGACGTTTCCAACTCAACCGGCGTCAGCATATTCAATTCCGGAACCATCACGGGCACTTGGGGAACGGCGATCTCGTTTGGATCTGGAACCAACACTTTGACGCTGGGGCCCGGATTCTCGATCAGCGGATATGTGTTTGGCTCGGGCGGCGACACGCTGCAGCTCGGTGGTATCGGCAACGGAGCATTCGACCTCAGCACGATAGGTGACAATACCCAGCAGTATCAGGGCTTCACCACCTTCAACGTGATCGGCGGCACCTGGACCGTGAACAATACTTATGCACAGTCTGATCCGTGGACGGTGCAGAGCGGCACACTGCTGGTGAACGGCGATCTCTCGGCGGCTTCGAGCCTGACGGTGAGTAGCGGGATACTTGGTGGTACCGGTACCGTCGGCAATACCCAGATCAATTCCGGAGGCACCTTTGCGCCCGGTACACCTGGCGTGCCCGGCACGTCGATGACGGTATCCGGCAATCTCGCGTTCCAGTCGGGCGCGCTCTATCTGGTGCAGCTCAATTCGAGTTCATCAACGATGGCCAACGTCACCGGCACGGCCTCGCTCGCCGGCAACGTACTGGCGGTATTCGCACCCGGCAGCTATGTAACCAGGCAATACGACATCCTGCATTCGGCCGGGCTTGACGGCACGACATTCGCAGGACTTGGCGGTAACGTGCCGGCAGGCTTTACCGCCAACCTGAGCTACACGCCGACCGACGTGTTCTTGAATCTCACCGGCACGCTCGGCTCGAACGGCGGGCTCGGCGGTAATCAGCAACGCGTCGCCAACGGATTGAACAATTTCTTCAATGGCGGCGGCGCGCTGATACCAAATTTCGTGCCCATTTTCGGACTGAGCGGGGGCAATCTGACGGCCGCGCTTTCGCAATTGTCCGGTGAAGTTGCGACCGACAGCCAGCAGGGTGCGTTCCAGCTCATGAACCAGTTCCTCGGAGTCATGGTCGATCCATTTGCCAATGGCCGCGGCGGCGGTCCGGGCGGAGGCGCAACCGGCTTTGCGCCGGAGCAGACATCGAGCTTGCCGCCCGACATCGCGCTCGCCTATGCCTCGGTGCTCAAGGCGCCGCCTGCCAATGCGACCACGCCAACCGATCGGCGCTGGAACGTCTGGGGTCAGGCCTATGGCGGCTACAACACCGCCAACGGCAACCAGGCACTTGGCACGAACAATGTGACGGCGGGCACTTATGGCGTTGCCAGCGGCGTCGACTATCGCGTCACGCCTGACACGCTCGTCGGCTTCTCGCTCGCCGGCGGCGGCACCAATTGGAGCCTTGCGCAGGGGCTTGGGACCGGCAGAAGCGATGCGTTACAGGCCGGCATCTACGGCACCACGTGGTCCGGACCGGCCTACATCTCGGCCGCGCTCGCCGTCGCCAGCTACGAGATGACGACCAACCGCGTTGCGCTTGGCGACCAGCTTACCGCGAATTTCAACGCGCAAAGCTATGGCGGACGGCTTGAAGGCGGCTATCGCTATGGCATGGCAGGCTACGGCGTCACGCCCTATGCAGCATTGCAGACGCAATGGTTCCACACGCCGAATTACCAGGAAACCGATCTGACCGGTGGCGGCTTTGGCCTCGCTTACAATGGCATGACTGCGAACGACACGAGGAGCGAACTCGGCACGCGCATCGATTATCTGCAACTGGTCGATGGCATGCCACTCTTGTTGCGCACGCGCGTCGCCTGGGCGCACGACTGGGTCAGCAATCCCTCGCTCACGGCTACCTTCCAGGATCTTCCCGGCGCGAGTTTCATCGTTAACGGCGCCGGGGTGCCAAGCGACTCCGCGCTCATCGTCGCCGGCGCGGCGCTGCAGTTGAACAAAAACCTGTCGCTGGAGGTGAAGTTTGACGGTCAGTTCGCCGACACCTCGCAGATCTACGCCGGCACCGGCACTGTTAGATACGCCTGGTGAGAGTGCGAGCTTCCAGATCGATGACAGCTTGACTACCTTCCTGATTGTGCCCGCGTCAAAACAGCAGGTGTGTTCGGATTGGTAGTTCCTGAATTCAGGTTCTGGGTATGCGGGCGTGGACGTTTACACTGAGCTGGTACACTTCTGGCAGGAGGTGGTGCATAGTGCGTTCGATCGCGACATCTTGCGCGTCGTAGGAAATGCGTTCCAGCGAAAGCAGAGGGGTTGTCGGCGAGACTACGAGATGGGCTGCCAAGGCCGCGTCCGGAAGCTCGGTGCTAATATTGAATGATGCACGAAATGGCTCGATGCCAAGCTTCTCCCGTAGAATTTGATAGACGCCATTCTCCGCAGCATCGGCTCTACCCACGCGCTCACCGAGAAAGGCGGGCATCGTGATCTGCAGAAAGCCGTGAGGCGTGCCCGCGGTTTGGTAGATTCGTTCATAAACAAGTACGCTGCTCGATGTGCTGAAGCATTTGGGCACCTGTTTCCCGGTGGCCCATTTGAAATCAACCAGGCTCGCGGATACCGGTTCGCTTGAACTTGCGAACGCATCCATGAACGGGCCGAGGCGATCGATCTCATAGGTGATCCGTGGTTTAGGCCGGGCGAGAAACGTTCCCTTTCCCTGCCTGCGGATCAACAAGCCGCGCTCGACCAACGTTTGAATCGCGCGCCGCACCGTGACACGGCTAAGCCCATAGCTTTGGCAAATCGCCTCCTCCGTCGGAATTTGCTGGCCGGAGGAATAGGTCGACAGGAATTCCGATTTCAGCCGATCGCTGAGCTGCTCGTGGAGAGCGCGCGGGTTCCCGCGCTCGAGTTCGAAGGATTCATGGACTGGAGGGATTGACTCAATTTCCATAGTCATCTCATATTGTATCTAATACGTCATATAACATCTTTCACTGCCAAGAAAAAGCCGGCGTAAGCCTGCGCGGCAGGGGGCCTGGGAGGGACAAATGGCTCATCGGGATTTCCGTTGCACAGACCATGCTAGGATTCCCGATCTTCCGGGCAAGACGAGGGCCGAGCCCACCCCTCCCTGGGATAAGCGGCGCCTATTGCTCGGCGGGATAGGCGCCTGCGTAATGCTTGCGATCGCCAGCGGTCCCATAAAATCCGAGGAGAATTACACGCTGCGCCTGGCGAGCTGGGGAGCTCCGACTGCGGCGCAGGTGGTCGACTTTACTTCGACATTCAAGGATGAGGTTGAGAAGGCGAGCGGCGGACGCATCAATGTCCAAACCTTTCCCGCAGGCTCATTGGTCAATGAGCGCGCGGTGCCGACAGCAATCCAGTCGGGGGTCGTCGACATTTCACTGACGACGATGGGAAGTTGGTCTTCGATCGTGCCCACCGCCGGTGCGCTTAACACGGTATTTTTTCGACCAACCGCGGAAAATTTCGACAAAGTCATCGGCCCGGGCACCGGGCTCTTCAAGGCTCTGGACGACGACATGGCCAGTCATGGCGTCCGGCTGCTGGCCGCGCTGTACAACGGGCCGGTGGTCGTGGTTTCCAAGACGCCGATGAAGTCGCCGGACGATTTCAAAGGCAAGACAGTTCGGGTATTCGACCGTCTCACGGCCGAAATTGTGCAGTCACTGCGTGGCGCCCCTTCGACGATCGAGGTTGCGGATGTTTATCCGGCATTACAACGTGGCACCGTTCAGGCGGCGATCGGCGGACTGGAAGGGGCTATCGGCCTCAAGGAATACGAGGTCGGAAAATATCTGTTGGCCAGCAACGGCGAATTCGGTCTGTTGCTGACAGGCTACGTCATGAACCGGAAGTCGCTCGAGGCGCTTCCGGCGGACTTGCAAAAGATAGTTCTCGATAGTGCCTACAATGCAAGCCGGCACGCCACGCAGGCCATGATCGAGTCTTATGCAAAGGAACTCGGTCAGATGCAGGCGCACGGCATGACCGTGACAACGCTCAGCCCGGACACGGTCGAATACAAGCAATTCGCCGATGCGCTGGAGCCGCTGGCCAGGACACAGGAGGAGCGCTTTCCGAAGGAATTGATCCGCCAGGTGCTCGATGCCCAGCGCTGAGACCGATGAGCAAGCAGGCCGCGCAGGTCTCGCGTCCAGTCTCACGGCCGCAACGCGTTGGATCTGCTACTTCAGCATCTTTCTTATCCTGCTTCTGCCGGTACCCGTGCTTTACGAGGTAATCGCCGATCAGTTCGACCAGCCTCCGGTCTGGGTATTCGAGACCACGGGCTATGTGATCATCATGATTGCCTTCGTGGCATCCGGATACGGCCTGAGCACGGGACACCACTTCCGCGTTGCGTTGCTTTCGGAAAAAATTCCGGCGCTGGCAAAGCCGCTTGCGACGCTGTCGGGTGTTCTCGAGGCGCTGTTCGGACTGATCCTGCTGATCGCCGGCGCGATGCAAGCCTACGGAGCGCTCGAGCAGGATTTGCGTTCGGACACGCTGCTGCAGGTGCCGCAATTCTGGCCGATGCTCGCCTTTCCGATCGGCGGGCTTGCAATCCTTTTGCAGGGACTGTCCCACATCATCGTGCCGCGGGTTCGAGGCTTCCGGTCATGAGTCTGGCCGCTGGATTATCCTTCGTCCTGATAACCCTCGTGATGTTCGGGCTAATGGCGCTCGGCATTCCGATCTTTGTTTCGATCGGGCTGGCCGCGTTCGCAGGTCTCGCCATGATCTTCGGCCCGCTGCACGCGATGGTCGATTTCACCTCGTTCCTTTGGCAGAGCCTCAATAATTTCGAGCTCGTAACCATTCCGCTGTTCGTCCTGACCGCGATGCTGGTCGAGGAATCCAAGATCGGCGACGAGCTGTTTGCCTGCGCGAAGGCGTGGATCGGCTCGGTACCCAACGGCCTTGGCGTCGCCGTGATCCTGACTTGCGCGATCTTCGCCAGCATTACCGGATCGAGTCCGGTTACCGCCGTCACGGTCGGGCTCATTGCGCTCCCCGCACTCGCCCGTGAAGGATATCCGGACAGCCTGCGCGGCGCGCTGATCGCCGGAGGCGGCACGCTCGGCATTTTGCTGCCGCCCAGCCTGCCGTTAATTATTTACGGCGTCCTTACCCAGACTTCGATCGGGAGTCTGTTCATGGCGACAGTTTTTCCGGGGTTGCTGCTGACGGCGATGTTCTCGGTTTACGTGCTGCTGGTGCATCGTCCCGCCGTTCGTGCCCGGTCGCATTCGATGCAGGAACGGCTGCAGGCGCTCTGGAGCGCATTGCCGATCATCGTTCTTCCCGCGTTCATCATATTGTCGATCTACCTGGGATGGGTCACTCCGACCGAAACCGGCGCCGTCGCGGTGGCGTACGTGCTTGCGCTCGGCCTGATCCGAGGCCGGCTGGATGTTTCAAGGATCCTGCGCGCCGGACGCTCCGCCGCGCTGACGACCGCGATGCTGCTGCTGATCTTCGGGACCGGCTCCGTGTTCGCGCGCTACAGTGCCATGCTTCAGCTTCCGCAGCATATCGCGTCCGCGGTGGGCGGAGTGCCGGGCGGACCGTTGATGGTGTTCACCGCGATCGTGGTAACCGATTTGGTTCTCGGCACTTTCCTGGAATCCGGTGCCTTGACGATTCTGACCATTCCGATCTTCTTTCCGATCGCGCAGGCTATCGGGCTCGATCCCGTGCAGTTCGGCGTGATGATCGCGGTGAATCAGGAAATCGCCCAGATCCATCCGCCGACGGGTCTCAATCTCGTGACCGTGTCGTCGATATCCGGCATCCCGTTGACGCGGATGATGGTCAGCATCCTACCGTTCATCGCGATCGAACTGGTCATGATCTATCTTCTCTACTTTTTCCCGCAACTGACGCTGTTCCTGCCTGCCCATATGAGCATGCATTGAAGCGAGCGTCCCGGAGGCCTGTACGATGAAACTGAACGACGAAGAAAAAGCCATGCTGGCGGGCGAATTCGGTCCGCTCAGACAATGGGCCATCGATCATCAAATAAGGGTTGGAAGATATCTCAAGGCTCCGGATTTCGTTTCGGTGATGCAGGCCCACATCATGGCGGATACCGAATCGCTCGGCGCCGCCGGGGTCGAATGGCTCGAGAACTGGACCAAATTGCCAGCGGAACAGCGCCGGGTGAGAATTCCGACGATCACGGACCCTCGGGGAACCGATTTTGCCGCTGCGAACAAGCTCAAGCACCAGCCATGGATGCTGGATCTGGAGCGGCGCACGATCGCGGCCTTTGAGGCGCTGGGGATATTGATGACGGATACCTGCATCAATTACCAGACCATCATGCCGCCGGTCCGCGGCGAGCACACGGCTTACGGCGATACTGGCGTCGTGATCTACTCAAACAGCGTTTGCGGCGCGCGCTCGAATTTCGAGGGCGGTCCTTCGGCGCTGAGCGCGGGATTGACCGGTCGAACGCCCCGATACGGATTTCACCTCGACGAATTTCGGCGCGCGACGCTGATCGTAAACGTCAACTGGACGCCGAAGTCGCTGAACGAATGGGGCGCGCTCGGCGCGCTGGTTGGCCGGCTTGCCGGAGATTACTGGCAGGTTCCGGCGATCGTCGGAATCGAACGCAGCCCGACTTCCGACGAGATGAAGCATTTTGGCGCGGCGATGGCGAGCTTCGGATCGGTCGCGCTTTTCCATATCGTGGGTGTAACGCCAGAGGCCACGCATTTGAGCGATGTCGCTAACGCTCCGCAATCGCTACGGAGCTACAATATTGTGGAGGCCGACGTTCGCGCGCTTCAGGCAAGTTACGGCGGCGAAATGGACAAGGTCGATATTGTCGTGTTCTCTGCGCCGCAGCTCAGCCTCGTGGAAATGCGTCAGCTGTCGATCTTGCTCGAGGGGCGGAAAACGACGATTCCGCTGCTCGCCATCACCAGTCCGCAGGTCAAGCCGGACGCCGATCGCATGGGTATCACGGCGAAGATCGAAGCATCGGGAGCGAGCGTGCTCTCGGGAATGTGCTTCTATCAAAGTTATGCAAGGGAAATGGCGGAGGCGAATGGCTGGAAAAGGTTGGCAACAAACTCGGCCAAATTGACCAACATTCTAGGCGGCTACGGTTATACGCCGGCACTTCTGTCCATGGAAAAATGTGTCGATGTCGCGTGTGCAGGCGGAAGGATAAGCCAATGAGCCAGTCTATTTTTTACGCAAATGCCGGAATGGGGAAGAACGTAACGGGTGTGGCGCTGGTTGCGAAAGACGGCTTCTCCGCGCGCTACGATCTCGATCGTATCCACGGTGTGTTTTCCAGGCCGGAGCACAAACTCGCCGGGCAGAGCTATCAGGACCGGATCTTGATCCTGGACGTGGCGAAAGGCGGTGTTGCGACGGCGTGGATGCTGTACGAAATGGCCGCACGCAGGATCGTCCCCGCCGCGCTTGTGCTCAATGCCGTCAATCCGATCATGGTTCAGGGGACGGCGTTGGCCGGAATGACCCTCGTTTCCGGGTTCGACCAAGACATTACGCAGGCAATCGCAAATGGAGCAACCGTTGAAATTGAGCCGAA
The DNA here is from genome assembly GCF_900129425.1 of Bradyrhizobium erythrophlei. Lineage (NCBI taxonomy): Bacteria > Pseudomonadati > Pseudomonadota > Alphaproteobacteria > Hyphomicrobiales > Nitrobacteraceae > Bradyrhizobium > Bradyrhizobium erythrophlei. Next base: position 2,138,019 of record NZ_LT670817.1, read on the forward strand.
CGGCGAGCGTCCGTTTATTCGTGTCGTAGGATAGTCGGTATCGGCCCTGGGTTTCAGGCCATCAACCCATCAAAGCGATGACCGACGCGCTGATCAAGACGTATCAATCGCAACGCACTTTTTTGCGCTTATGTGGCTAACTTAGGCAACGCCGGTGCAGGTCAAACAAATCATCGATCAAGGCGGCTCGAACCGAGCCTTAACCAGATTGCGGGTCCTTCTTCGCAGCAACGAATTCTATCTGATTCCCCTTGCGTTGATGATTGGAATTCTGACGGGCGCCATCGTGACGTTGATGAGCTATGCTGCCCAGATCGCTCACGTTCTTATCTATGGAATTCCGATCGACGTTCGGCTGAGCGCGAATGCCTATGTCAAGCCATGGGTGGCGTTGAGCGCACCGGCAATCGGCGGCCTTGCGCTCGGTATCATGGAGTGGTCTCGGCGACACTGGAAGATATCGCGTGCGGTGGATCCTATCGAAGCGAACGCTCTGCGCGGAGGTCTCCTGTCGCTGCGGGATAGCGTGGTGGTCAGCAGCCAGACGCTGGTCTCCAATGGCTGCGGCGCATCTGTTGGACTCGAGGCGGGTTATACCCAAATTGGCTCCGGTGCCGCATCGCTGATCGGTCAGTTCCTGCACCTGAGGCGCAACGACCTGCGCCTCATCGTCGGTTGTGGCTCAGCCGGTGCCATTGCCGCGGCTTTCGGTGCCCCGATCACCGGCGCATTCTACGCCTGCGAGCTGATCGTCGGCGTCTATTCGGTTGGTAGCGCGGCGCCTATTCTTGCGGCTTCCCTGGCCGCTGCGATCACCGCGCAGTGGCTCGGGGGAGCGCCTTATTCGCTTGAAGTGCTCCGAGTCGGCGGCGTCGGCGTAGAGCAGTATCTTGCGCTCATCGTGCTGGCTCTGATTGCCGGCGCGGTCGGCATCGCAGTGATGCGGAGTTCGCCGGTCGTTGAGCGGCTTTTCACTCAGCCCTGGATACCGGTTTGGATCAGGCCCGCGATCGGAGGTCTCTGCGTTGGAGGTATGGCGATCGTAACGCCGCAGGTCCTGGCGGCGGGACACGGGGCGATGCTCCTGGATCTGCATCAAGAGATGGCGATCGGCCTGATCGCCCTGATCATCGCCTTGAAGGTGATTGCCTGTCTGATTTCGTTGGGGTCAGGATTTCGCGGCGGCCTTTTCTTCGCGTCCCTGTTCGTCGGAAGCCTCATCGGAAAGTTTTTTGCGGCCGTCCTGCTGCTGGTGGCTCCGGACTTGGCAGTCGACCCGCAGGTCAGCATGTTGACCGGGATGGCGACGCTTGGCGTGGCCATCGTGGGCGGACCGCTCACGATGGCGTTCCTTGTGCTTGAGATGACGCGAAGCGTGGACGTTACCGCCGTCGTTTTGGCCGCATGTATCGTCACCAGTGTCTGTGTACGGTTCATGTTCGGTCATTCGTTCTCGACCTGGCGGCTTCATCTCAGCGGCGAAACCATTCGCAGCGCAAACGATGTCGGATGGCTACGAAATCTCACTGTCGAGCGCATGATGCGAACTGACGTCGGCAAAGTTCCGTCGACCACGACGATTGCCGCGTGCCGTCGCGAGTTCGCGCTGGGCTCCAGTCAAGCGGTGATAGTAATCAACAACTCGGACGCTTATTGCGGACTAGTGCTGCTTCCCGAATTGTTTTCTGGAGAATTGGACGCGATCGCCGATGAGATCCAGGTGGTCGAGCTCGCCAAATATACCGATGTGGTGCTGCTGCCAGAAATGAATGTCAAGTCTGCGATGAAAATGTTCGACGATGCGGAGGCGGAGATTCTTGCGGTTATCGAATCAGAGGATAGCCGCAAGGTCGTCGGTTTTCTCAGCGAGTCTTTCGCTCGACGTCGATATGTCGAAGAAATCGACAAAGCCACACGCGGGGTGCTCGGAGCTCTGACATAGGACAAGGTCGCTTCGCTATTCAGGACGTGGCGTTGAAAGCCCGGTGGCATTGCGACGTGCACCTACCTTAAGCCCATGCGCGGCGCAAAGCAGTCATTCATACGCAAACATTGGGACTGTCGATAGAGAGCTGCCCGGTCCGTTCTTGCTCGCAGAAAAAAATCGCTGCGCGTCGGAATGCAACCTGGCTTAAGTTTAGTAGTCAGCGCCGACCCGTGGCGCTTGTGCATATAGATCGCGCAGTTCGCGTTTGAGAAGCTTTCCGATCGAGCTGCGCGGCAGGCTGTCAATTGTCCTCAGGTCGGACAAACGCTGGGTCTTGCCGAGCCTCGCATTGACCCAGTCCATCAGCGCTGCCGGGTCGATCGTCTCGCCCCGCCGAGCCGCCACGAACGCCACCGGGGTCTCGCCCCACCGGTCGGAGGGGACGCCGACGACGGCCGCTTCAGAGACGGAGGGGTGGCGAGCGAGCTCCGCCTCTATGTCCGAAGGATAGACATTGAAGCCGCCCGATATGATGACATCCTTGCTCCGGTCAAGCAGGATAAGGAAACCGTCTTCGTCGAAACGTCCGATATCGCCGGTTCGGATGAACCGCCGCCCTTCCGTGTCGCGCCACTCGGCTTCTTTCATCTTCTCCGGCAGGTTGTGGTATCCTTGCATCATCATCTCCGATCGGCCGACCACCTCGCCGACCGTGCCCCTTTCGACCTCGCGCCCGTCCTCGTCGATAAGGCGAATGTCATTGCCCGGCATCGGCTGGCCGACGGTGTGCAACTTGTGCGGAAACTGATGGGCGATGAGCATCGTTGCGCCGCCACCTTCGGTCAGCCCATACAATTCGATAAGGCCGCCCGGCCAGCGCTTGAGAACTTCGGCCTTCAGATCGGCAGGAAAGGGTGCGCTGGTCGAGAGCTTTAGAACGTAGCTCGAAAGGTCATATTGCCCGAAGTCCTCACGCTCCATAATCCGACGATACTGCACGGGAACGAGCATCGCGTGGGTGGCGCGGCGCTCCTGTGAGACGCGAAGGAATTGCCCCGCGTCGAATTTGGGCAGCAGCACTACCGTGCTCCCATGCGCTAGCGTCGGAAGGTAGGCGACGAGAGTCGTGTTCGAGTAGAGGGGCGTCGAGACGACCATAACGGCGTTCGGGAAGACGAGTCGTTTGAATTGGCCCCACCGCATGCGATGCGATTGAACGATGCCCTTGGGGGCGCCAGTAGTGCCTGACGAATAGATGATATTGAAAGGTTGTTCGGGGGCAATTGATACATCAACGGCCTTCACGCCTTCTGGGCCTATCCATTTCGAGAAAGGCTCGGCAGCCTCGCTGTCGTCAAGCGCGATGCGCCTGACGTCCTCTTGTTTCCCAGTCTCCGTCAACGCTGTGGCAGTTTCTCGGTCGAGCAAGAAAAATCTAGAGCCGCTGTCTTTAAGCATCATCAAGATGCTCGAAGGCGTCAAGGACGGTGCAAGCGGGGCTACCGCGGCGCCCGCTGCCAGGACGCCGCAGAACGCCGCACCAAACCTGATTGAGTTCCGGGCGCAGATTGCGACGGTATCGCCATTGCACACTCCGTCACGTTGAAGGGCGAACGCGATGCGGTCCATCAGCGCGGCTAGCGCGCTATAAGTCAACGTCGTCTCACCCTCGACTAGTGCGGGATGGTCCGGCCGTTCAGCGGCGTGGGCACGGATGACGTCCGGCAAGTTAGCGAAATCACTCGCCAGAATCCCTTCCGTGGTTACGATGGTTCCCATCTAAAATAGCAATCCGGAACGTTTCGATGCTAGACACCCGCTTGTCTTCAGACGATGTCTGGTGGAGGCGAAATAGGGCCGGTGGGACTACACCGCGCCGATCAATCCTCGATCGTAATCGTTATCCGTCTACCGGCTGTCGGTCCCAATTCGCTGACGCGCACGGCGCCTGGATGCGTTTTCTTCGGGAGACGAATCTTGCTCCATCCTTTCGGCGCAAGCTGATCCATCATCCTGTAGCGATCCAAATAAATTGCCAGCTGCTGGACACAATACTTGGCGTCAAAAGTAAAAACGGCGCATGCTGGTATATCCATTTGGTTCGCTTGGTCCGATTGAATAAGACCGGCAATCGTTTCATCGCCAATTTGCGAAAGTGGATCCGATTTGAATGAATCTTGGAACCATGATGAGATCTGAATTCCAGTTACGTCAATCTCAACACCAATTGTGGATCCATCCGTAAGTCGGAGAGTGTTTGCCGGCGTCCATGCCATATCCGGAAATGACACCACGAGAAGCTGATTGAACAACTTCGTGATCGCGGCCCGGAATTGAAACTGTGGTCCACGCTGCGTTATGCCGACGATCGGATAGTTTGCATCGTCCGGGCAAAAGAGCGTCATAAGATGCGTGACGTCGTGATAGTTTGGGTTGTTTTGACTAATATTGATCGTCTTGAGAAATTCGTTCAGCGTTTCCAGATTGCTTGCCATTTCAACCACCTTTGTGAGAGTGGAGCAGCGGGCGCTTCGGCAGCTATAGAATTGTTCACGAGCAAGACACCTAGTATACTAGCGATCGGTCGAGAAATTTGTCAAGGTAAACAAGCTAGTAGTTCTGGCACAGGTTGAGTGCAGATGAGCGAGCTGGACCACAACCGCGGCAGAGAGACCTTCGTTGGTCGGCGGCACGAGCTCGCGGAAATCTGCGTTGCAATCGATGGAGCAACAGCTGGTCGCGGGAGCCTGTTCACGCTCACTGGCGAGCCGGGAGTTGGAAAGAGTCGACTCGCTCAGGAAGCGGCGTCCCATGCGAGAGCCCAGGGCCAGCGCGTGCTCTGGGGTCGATGCTGGGAGCACGGAGGGGCACCGGCCTACTGGCCTTGGGTGCAGGTCTTGCGTGGCCTGACAAGGGGCGTCGAGCCAGCCCTCCTCTCGAACTTGATGGGTCAAGGGGCCGCAGAGATCGCGCAGATCGTCCCGGAACTGCGGAATCAGATCGGCGGCGTGGCGGAATTGCAGAGCGCTTCGCTGGGTCAGCCGGAGAAAGCCCGATTTCGGCTTTTCGACTATTTGACCGCCTTTCTTGGCAATGTCGCCGAAACGCAGCCTCTGCTGATCTTGCTCGACGACCTACACGCCGCAGATCCGGCGTCCCTGCTGATGCTGGTCGCTTTTTCGAAGCAGGTTCGCGGCATGCGCGCGACGATAATGGGGACCTACCGGGCGCTCGAAATGAAACAGAAGCCTGAGCACGCCGCGCTGATCGCTCAGGCCGAGCGCGAGGGGGCAGCGTTCCCGCTGCTTGGACTCGATGAAGGCCAAATCGGCAAGTTCATCGAAATGGCATGGGGAGTCTCGGCCAGCAGTTTGTTGGTCCGCCGGCTGCACAATATGACCGAAGGCAACCCGTTCTTCCTAAACGAGGTCCTGCGACAGATGGCCGCTGAGGGCCAACTCGCAAGCGACGCATCTAGCGTGCCAAATCGGCTCACAATTCCGCGTGGCGTCATTGAGTTCATCAAGGGCCTCGTCCACCCTTTGGCCGAAGACGCTCGCAATGTACTCGACATAGCGTCGATCATTGGACGCGAATTCGCCATCAACGTCCTGGAAGTCGCAAGCGGGACGCCGCGCGAGGCGTTGACCGAGCTCCTCGATCAGGCAGCTTCGCTTGAACTCATCTATGAGGTCCGCGGCGCGGCCGGACGCTACAGCTTTCGTCACGCCCTCATTCGAGAGGCGCTTTATGGTGCGCTGTCCGTCGCTAAGAGGCGCCACCTGCACCACGTCGTCGCCGAAGCAATTCGCAGTCTAAGTGCTTCAAGCGAACCATATGCCGAGATCGCGTTCCACTACTATCAGAGCGCGTCGGCCGGCGACGTCGGCCCCACCGGCGACGCCGACTCAGCTATCGAGTATTCGAGGCAGGCGGCACGTGTAGCCGAAAAGCAACTGGCCTACGAAGAGGCCGCCAATCATCTGAGCAACGCCCTTGACGCGCTTGCGCTCAAGCGCGCTGGAGACGATTCACTCCTAGCGGAACTGCTTTGCGATCTCGGCGAAGCGCGGGTCAAGACGGCCGATCTGTCCGAGGCGCGCAAGACGTGTCTCAAGGCCGCCGATATCGCGCGGCGCGCCAACAGGCCCGAGCTGTTTGCACGCGCGGTTTTGGCACCAGGCCGGTTCCTCAGCCTTTCCGGGCTCACCGACCACGGCCTCGTTCAGTCGCTGAGAGAAGCGCGGCAGACGCTGGGCGAAGTTGACAGCCCGCTGCTGGCGCAGGTTTTGGCGAGGTTGGGCATCGAGCTTTATTGGTCGGAGCGTGAACAGGCCGTTGCGCTCTGTCAACAAGCCGCCGATATGGCGAGACGGCTCGAAGATCCGCATACCTTGGTCGTCGCGCTCTGGGGTCGATGGCTGTCGCTTCGAAACCCGGACAGCCTCGTACAGCGGCTCGCCGACACGCGCGAAATGATAACGATCGCGGAGCGCGCCGGGGAGCGTGATTTCGCTCTCGAAGCGCGCTACTACCGGGTCGCTGACCTTCTCGAAGCCGGCGATATTTCCGGCGCCGACGTCGAGCAGCACGAATACCTGACCGCTGAAGCGGAGCTGCGCGATCGATTCGGGCGTGGCCTCTTGCTCGAGGGGATGCGCGCGTTGATGGACGGGCGCCTCGACGAGTCGGAGTCTTTGGCGAAGCGGGCCTTAGTGGCGGGCCAGCAGAGCGGCCGCCCCCTCACGCCAAATTCGTTTCTCATCCAGCATGGCATGACTCTCTGGGAAGAAGGCCGTCTTGGTGAACTCGAACCGACGCTTCGGGGCTTCATTGCGCAGAATCCCCTGATCGTCTTCGCGCGATGCGCGCTGCAGCTAAGCCTGCTTCAACTCGAGCGACGGGACGAAGCCCGTATCGAATTCGAGCGCCTGGCCGAGGACGAGTTTGGGCTTGTGCAGCGGGATTGGAACTGGCTTCCGTCCATGTTCGTGCTGGCCGACGTTTGCGCCGACCTCATCGATGCGGAACGAGCGGCAACTCTCTATCGGTTGCTGCTGCCGTATTCGTCGCACAACGCGATGCTCGGTAATGTCTACACCTACGGTTCGGTCGCGTTTGCGCTCGGCAGACTGTCCGTGGTCTTGCGTCAGCTCGACGATGCCGAGGCGCATTTCGAACTCGCCCTGGCCGCCAATCGAAAAATCGGAGCCGCGGTCTGGCTGGCTCATACACAGTGCGAGCTCGCAAGCATGCTTCTGGATCGCGGCGGAGTGGCCGATTATGCGAGAGCGCAGGGGCTGATCGCGTCCGCGCGCCAGACAGCCAAGGCACGAGGTCTGGTCCGACTTCGGCGGAAGCTGGGGTTGCTTGACGACGGCCAGAAAGTCGCGACAGTAGTCCCTTCAGTGCAAACAACGCCAGGCCTGATCGAGGGAATGGCGGCGGTCGAGATTCGCCCCTCGTCAGTTGGCGTAATACGTCGGGGCGAATCTGTTGCGATCGAAGCGGTGGTTGATTCAGCGATTTCGCGGGCGCGAGATCTTAGCGCCCAAGTCTCATTTGAGGGGACGGTAACCATCTTGTTTTCGGATATAGTGGATTCGTCTTCACTTTATGAAAAGCTGGGTGACCTCCGGGCTCACGAAGTGATTAGCATCCATAACGAAATCTTTCGCCAGCAGATCGTGGCCCACAGAGGCATTGAAGTAAAAGCGCTTGGCGATAGCTTCATGATCGCGTTCTCGAGCGCCCGGCGCGCCGCTCTGTGCGCGATCGCGACGCAGCGGTCGATCGCGGCTTACTGCGACGGCCATCCTGATCTACCGATCCGGGTCCGGATGGGATTGCACGTCGGTGAGGTGATCAACGAGTCCTCCGACTATTTCGGAAAGGCTGTGATCCTCGCGGCACGGATAGCCGCGCTTGCCAAGGGTGGCCAGATCCTAGTCTCGTCAACGTTTCACGACCTGACCGTGAACGCAGGAGATTTACGCTTCGTACCGATGGGCGAGGCGCCGATTAAAGGACTCGCAGGCGTTCACCAAATATTTGAGATCGCATGGTAGCAACCGGTGGTGACAAGACAAGCCCACCAATACTAGGCGCTGAGATGGAAGAAGAGCGCTGAAATTACGCGTAATTAATTCTCCTCACTCACGCTCTCTGATCGCTGCCAGCAGCGGACTCATGCACCGTACCATTGCCGTCGAGACACTACCCCGTCGCCGTGTGTATTTCTCGATCTCCAGACGCAGGGAAAAAGACCGCCTAGCGGCGATCGCTCCGAAGTCCGATCGGGTGTTTTTGTCAGATGGTGAGAGAAACTTTCATTCCGCCCTGATGTTGGCGGCTCGCACGACCTTGGCCCATGCCTCGGTTTTTTCGGCGACGAACTTCGCGAGGTCGGCGGGCGAACTTACAAACGGCTCGCCGCCTAAATCCACGATCCGCTTATTGATAGTCGGATTCGCAAGGCCCACATTGATCTCTTGGTTAAGCTTGTCGATAATTTCAGGCGGTGTGCCACTCGGAGCACCGATGCCAATCCACCCGCTGGCCTCAAAGCCAGGCATAAATTCGCTCATAGTCGGGACGTTCGGCAACGCTTGCGCGCGCCGCACAGTGGTAACCGCTAAAGCACGCAGCTTGCCTGTCCTGATATGTTCGATGGATGTAGGCAGGGCATCGAATGCAGCTTGGACCTGACCGCCGAGAAGATCAGTGACCATCGGTGCTGCGCCACGGTAGGGGATGTGGATCATTTCGACGCCGGCCCTGGTCTTGAACAACTCGCCGGTTACGTGTGAGATCGTCCCCGTTCCGTACGAGGCCAACGTGATCTTGCCTGGATTGGCTTCGGCCGATGCGATGAGTTCGGTAACGGACTTTACGGGAACAGTGGGATTGACCTCAAGCACAAGCGGTTGGCGAATGATGCCAGCGACCATCGTTATGTCGCGGACAAAATTGAAACCAAGGTTTTGGTAGACTGCGCCGTTCACGGTATTGTTGGCGGTAGCCGCAAGCAGCGTGTAACCATCCGTAGGCGCACGAACGACCGCTTCGGTCGCAATATTGGTGGCAGCTCCTGGCCGGTTCTCAACAATGAATTGCTGACCCAGACGATCCGAAAGCCATTGAGCCATGATGTGCGCAGCAATGGTCGCACCGGGAGGAAAGCCAACCAGAATTCGTACCGGCCGCGTCGGATAGTCGGTCGCCGATGCCGTTCGCGTCGTGGCCGGTAATGCAGCAGCAACCGCCGCTGCTAATTGCAAAAACACTCTGCGGGGAAGCTCCATGGACTTCTCCCTGCACCGCGCGCAATTCGCGCTTGGCGCACTCAACTCAATATGTGACCTATGAAATTAGGACGCCTGCCGATGGCACCCTCGCTGCGCAATAATCAGGACTTCGGCACGTCCAGGTTAGCAGCCTTGAAAGAAATTACACTCATTCACACCATTGCGGAAGTCCGAAAAGCCTTTGGTCGGGTTAGCGCGCCCGACTGAAGCGCTCAAGAGACGGCAGCCAAAATGGAACTGGGTTTCGAGCGGCCGGAGGAATCGCCAAACTCCAATTGGCGCGCGGATCTATCTGGAATCCCTGGAGCCCAAGAACAGCTTTCGGCTCGGGCGGACCGAATGGTATCGTTCCCTCCGGCTTGATGTCGCTGGCCTGTGGCACGTTGGGCTGGCTGCCGCTCAATACGAGCTCGCCCTCGGTACCAACGATTCTGCGGCGGCTATCGCTAACGGGATGATCAAACTGGGAAGAAAATCGCCTTGACTAACTGGTCAGTCTCTAGGAGGATTTAGTGAAGCGCGCCCCGATCCGGCGGACCCGCGATTTGGGTGGGCCGGCACGATGGAAGTGCCTTCTGCCAGCAATAACTGCCGCCCAGGAGCGTGCGTTGTGCGACAATAATACCGAACTGCTTATGCGACTGGATCAGAAGATCGATCCCAGGCATTGCGCCCTCGTGGTGATCGATGTGCAGAACGATTTTGCAGCTAGTGGCGGCTTTTTCGACAAGGTCGGGGCTGATCTGAAGCCAATCCAGACCGAACGGGTGCCGGCGCTGCTTCGGTTGATCGCCGCGGCGCGCAAAGCCGGTGTTTTGGTGATCTTCGTTCAAGCCATCTATGACCCCGAATGTCTGTCGGAACCGATGCGCGAACGAAATGCCCGGCTCGGTATGGAGATGCCGCGTTGCCTGACGGGAAGCTGGGGCGCCGACTTCTTTGAAGTCAGGCCCGAAGCCGGGGAGCCCGTCGTGATCAAGCATCGCTATAGTGCGATGACGAACCCGGAGTTCACAGGTATCCTGGAGCAGCGGAAGATCCGCAGTCTGTTGCTGACAGGCATTGCCACCGATACTTGCGTCGAGTCGCTTGGCCGTGACGCCTATTTCATCGATTACTATGTCACGGTCGTGGCTGATTGTTGCGGCGCCGCCAGTGAGCAAGACCATGTCGGCGCGCTCAGGCGATTCAACCGGGACTACGGCCAAGTCGTGGATTCCTCGGAGGTCGCCGCGATCTGGAACGCCGGCTGCGCGGCTGCGGGGCAGCCGGTCTTCACTTCAGTGCCGAATTAGGGACACGCCTTTCTCCGCGTTGATTTATCATGTCCCTCTATCGCAACGTGCTTGCTCCCGCGCTGTTCGCCCTGTCGGCGGACCACAGCCATCATCTCGGGAACGCAGCGTTACGCTGGCCGTTGCCCTGGCAGGTGCTGTCAGCCGCATGTGGCCTCAAGGTATCTGATCCGCGCCTCGCCACGACCTTTGCCGGCATCGAAATCTCGAGCCCGGTCGGCCTCGCCGCCGGCTTCGACAAGAACGGCGATCTGCTGGATTCATTGTCCAGCCTTGGCTTCGGTTTCATCTGCGTCGGCTCGATCATGCCCGAGCCGCGGTATGGAAATCCGTTTCCGCGACTGGTCCGGTATCGGAACGGGGAGTCGATCGCCGATTCTATGGGCGTGCCGAGCAAGGGCCGCGCTTACGCCGTGGAGCGGCTGAAGCACCGCACGGTCAAGCCGGTGCCGATTGTCGCCAATGTCGGCGGATTCTCGTCGGAGACGATTGCGGCGGGTGTTCTTGAGGTGGGGCCGCATGTGGATGCCGTCGAGGTCAGTCTGATGTGCCCAAATGTGCTGAAGCCCGGCGAGACTTTCGATGAAGTCGGCATGCTGCGCGGCATCCTCGACCGCATCGATGGAAACACGGCATCGATCATCGTGCGGGTGCCCAACGATACTACCCAGTCGCATGACCGCTTCGCCGAACTTGTCGAACTGTGTGTTGAGGCCAAGGTAGGCGGTCTGAAGGTCGGTGGCGGACATCGGCTTGCCGAGCCGCGGCTGGGCACGGGCATTGGAACCTTGCACGGGCGTGCCATCTTCGATACCGCGTTGGCCAATGTGGAGCGTGCGGCCAAATTTGCGCGCGGCCGCATTCAGATCAAAGGCAATGGTGGAATCAGCAGCGCGTCCGATGTTCTGGCGATGCGCCGCGCTGGCGCGACATGCGTTGATCTCTACTCTGCCTTTATCTATCAGGGCTGGACGGTCGCGCGCGATATCAACCGCGAACTCGTTGCCGCGTTTGATCGCGATGCCGTCGGGGCTCCGCTTGTTCCGGAGGTTGATAGACCCGAAGCACGGCGGGCCTGATCGCGTCGCCGCCGCTTATCAAATTTCGTTTCGTCCGTCCGGACGCAGTGACAGCCAGGAGACAGAATGATTATCGCTTTGGAAGAACACTATTTCGATCCGGACTGGAACAATGCGCTCGATACCAGGCATCATTCGGTGCGTACGCCGTCTCCACTGGTGAAACGTATGGAAGATCTCGGCGCCCAGCGCATCCGTGAGATGGATGAGGCCGGCATCGATCTTCAGGTCCTGTCGCACGGTCCACCGGGCTCCCAGGGCGTGCGGGAAGACGTCGCCGTCGCATGGACCAGGGCCGCCAACGACCGTCTGCACGCAGCGGTTCAGAAGCATCCGACGCGGTTCGCGGGCTTCGCATCGCTTCAGACCGCGCATCCGCTCGCCGCCGCGGATGAATTGGAACGCGCCGTCAACGAGCTTGGCTTCAAGGGCGGCATGCTGCACAGTCTTTCGGAAGGGCCGTTTCTCGACGACAAGCGCTACTGGCCGATTTTTGAACGGGCGGCGGCGCTGGATGTGCCGCTCTACATTCACCCCGCGGATCCCAACCCGGCTGTCATCAAGGCCTATTACGGCGATTACGCGAAAACCCATCCGATGTTCATTCGTGCCGCCTGGGGCTTTACGTTCGAGGCCGGGACACAGGCGATGCGGCTGGTGCTCAGCGGTCTGTTCGACGCGCACCCGGACGTGAAAATCATCCTGGGTCATCTCGGCGAGACGATCCCCTACACGCTGGCGCGGATTGACGAGGCTCTGTCGCGCGATACGCCGATGAAGAACTTTCGCGAGGTTTTCAGCTCACATTTCTATGTCACGACGAGCGGTTTCTTCTCAGATCCTGCGTTGCAATGCTGCATCCAGGAGATAGGCGTAGATCGCATCATGTTCTCGGTCGACTGGCCCTACGCGTCCAATACGGCCGGCGTGCAATGGATGCACAAGACCTGGCTGAACGACACCGACAGGGCCAAGATATTTGCTGGTAACGCCAAGCGCCTGCTGCGCATCTGAAGCCGGCACGCCAAGGATGTGTTCGCCGCCGTCATTGGATTAACTGACTAGTTAGCCGTCAACAATCACGGCCAATTTAGGGGCTGGTCAACGGATGCCGCCGTGACCGGTGGTCAGCGCTTCACCGCAGCACGGCGCGCGATTGCCGCTGAAATTTGCGGCAACGATGTTCGCAAACGAGATGCGCGCATGAGCTTCGCCGAGCGGAACGACCGGTGGCAAGGGCATCGGCGTGCGCGGTCTGCTTCTTCAGTTCAATACGAATTGGGACGGGTTGCCCGATTATTGTTCGCGTGCGCTGATAAAATGTGCTGTTCCTGCAGGTCCGGAGGGACAGACTGGTTAGTTAGCATTGACTTTGATCAATGCGTGGCAATAATCCGTGGCTTGCCACAGTCAATCGGGAGCGGGAATTATGTCCAAAGGTTCACTGACGCGACGCGGCATTCTCCATGCCGGTGCTTCCGTGGCTGCATCGTTGTCGCTTCCCGCGATCGTAAATGCACAATCGCTGAAGTCGCTCCGTCCGATCAGCTTTCAGGCTGACTGGATCTATGGCGGCCCGAACGCCGGCCTCGCCATCGCCAAGGAAAAGGGATATTTTGCCGACGTCGGCCTGGATATCACTATCAATCAGGGCAAGGGTTCGGGCAGTACCTCCCAGATCGTCGCTTCGAAAGCTGCTCAGTTCGGATTTGCCGACGGGTTCGTCGTCGGCAACAGCGTTTCGAAGGGCATGAAGCTGAAGATGGTCGGCGGAGTCTTTCGCCGCAATCCTTGCGCTGCGATGGTTCTCGAAGACTCCGATATCAAGACGCCGAGGGATATCGAGGGCAAAACCGTCGGCATTGCGACCGGAACCGCGCAGTTTCAGCAGTGGCCCGCCTTCATGAAGGGGGCCGGTCTCGACCCCAGTAAGGTGCGGCTCATCAATGTCGATGGCGCTGGTGCCGGGCCTGCATTGATTTCCGGCCAGATCGACGTCGTTGGCGGCTTTGCGCAGGGTTACATCCCTGCGATTGAAATTCGTGGAAAGAAAAAGGTTCGTGCATTCTGGTACGCGGACGAGGGTGTGATCGCGATGAGCAATGGCATCATCGTCCACAAGGATCTGCTTTCGGAAACGGAACTTATCCGCGGCGTGGTTCGCGCCAGCCTCAAAGGGTTCCTCTACGGGCGCGCCAATCCGGCAGAGCTGACGCAGATCGTGAAGAAATACTCGGAGACCACCGACGTCGCGATCACGCTTCGAGAAGCGCAGCTGTCGTGGAAAACCTGGGTAACGCCCACCACGGCCAACAAGCCGCTCGGCTGGATGGCCGCGGAGGACTGGGCCTCGACGGTGGCGGTGTTGAAGGCCTACGGCGGCGTTGCCACCCCGCTTGAGGCGTCTGAGCTTTACACCAATGAGTTCGTGCCTACCGAGGCTGAGTTCGTTCCGCCGCAGAATGCCTGAGGGCAAGGGCGCACGTGTCAATGATCCACGAACTCGGAGCGCATTCACTGCAGCGCGGCCTTGCGAGCGCTGCTTCTGCATCGAGTTGGATCAACATCAGGTTTTGACGCTGTCATGCAAGTTAGCTCACCCGCCACGGTCAGTACCGAGTCCGCCTATTTGCAGATTCAGTCGCTGAGCAAGGTATATCCGTCCGACGATGGGCCGGTTCGGGCGCTGGACCGGGTTTCGATCGAGCAGCGCAAGGGCGAATTCGTTTCATTGGTCGGTCCGAGCGGCTGCGGCAAGAGCACCTTGATGATGATTGCCGCGGGCCTGACTTCGGCGTCCGACGGCCAGATCTTGGTCGACAACCAACGCGTCACCAAGGCTCGCACCGATATCGGAATCGTCTTTCAGAACCACGTACTGCTCGACTGGAGAACGGTGCTCGAGAACGTCATGTTGCAGGCAGAAGCTCGCGGGATGGATCTCGCGGCGGCCGAAATTCGCGCGCGGGAGCTGCTGGCAGCGGTTGGCCTCGGCGGCTTCGAGAACAAATATCCCAAGTCGCTGTCCGGCGGCATGCGCCAGCGCGTTTCGATCTGCCGCGCCCTGCTGCACGATCCCTCGCATCTGCTGATGGACGAGCCGTTTGGCGCGCTCGACGCCTTGACGCGCGACCAGTTGGTGCTCGACCTGCAGGACATCTGCAGCAGGCGCAGCGTGTCGATCCTATTCGTGACGCACAGCATCGCCGAAGCCGTGTTCCTATCGGACCGGATCATCGTGATGACCCCGCGGCCAGGCAAGATCGACAAGATCATCGATATCGATCTGCCGCGCCCGCGGACGCTCGCGATGCGCGAATCGGAGAAATTTGCGGCCTATAGCCGTGAAATTCTCGAAATCTTTCTCGCTCGAGGCGTTCTGCGGGAGCATTGATGCAGGAGCCTGACATGCCATCTGCCGCGGCGCTCGAACGAACGTCGACGCTTTCCATCGAGCAGGTGGAGCGGCGCGTTCAAAGCGAAAGCAGAAGCAAGCGATCCCGCGACAGGCGCGCGGAGATCATCTTTCCGATCCTGGCGACCGGTTTGCTGCTGGTGGCGTGGGAAGTCGCGGCGGATTTCTTCAAGATCCCGACCTACCTGTTTCCGGCCCCGAGCAAGATCATCGCTGCCTGTATCGACAATGCATCGTTGTTGCTCCGCGAATCCTGGGCGACCTCTGTCGAGATCGTGCTCGGTTACATCCTCAGCATCGTGATCGGGATTCCTCTCGCGCTGGGTATCTTTCATTGGCGCGCCTTCGCGAAATCGGTGTATCCGCTGCTGGTGTCTACCCAGGCGATGCCGAAAGTGGCCATCGCGCCGCTGTTCGTGGTCTGGTTCGGATTCGGCTTGCTGCCCAAGGTACTGATTGCATTCCTGATCGCGTTCTTCCCGATCGTGATCAATACAGTGATGGGACTCAGCGCGATCGAGCAGGAGAAGATCTTTCTGGCCCGCTCGATGGGGCTGTCCGGCTTCGCGACCTTTCGGCTGATCCGCTTCCCTCATGCGCTGCCGTCGATCTTCGCGGGCCTCAAGATTTCGATCACGCTCGCCGTAGTCGGCGCCGTGGTCGGCGAGTTCGTCGGCGGCGATTCGGGTCTAGGCTATCAGTTGATGGTGGCCAATGGGAACATGAACACGCCGCTGCTGTTCGCAGGCGTGCTGGCGCTCACGGTGCTTGGCTTGATCTTGTTCGGTGTGATCGAGATGCTGGAGCGACTCGCCATGCCATACCGGGAGGGCACCAGCGACGTCACCAGGGCCGGATCGATGTGAGCGAAAGGGCCGTACGCGGCGACGCGAGTGATATCTGGCGGTGGCGTTTCCTGATTTGGAGCTATCGCCCCGCACACCAGAAATGAATCCATTTGGCGGGCAGTTCCCGCCGTCCCGATCCTCTGTTGCGAGATGACCAATGTTTACCGCCTCAAGCTTCATCCCCGGTGCATCGGTTGCCGCTGCGTCGCAAACCGAATTCAGGCGTCCGCAGGACGGAACCGTCATCGGCCGCATCGACGAGGCCGGCAGGGCCGGCGTCGATGCTGCGATGATCTCGGCCGGGGAAGCATTCCGCCGGCACAGGAAAGTGCCGCTCGCCACTCGGGTCGAGTGGTTGAAGGCGGCAGCAAAAGCGGTACGGGTACATGCAGCCGAACTCGCCGATCTGATCTCGGAGGATGTCGGCAAGCCAATCCGGATGGCGCGGTTTGAAGCCAACAGGGGCGCGGAATTCATTGAGGCCTGCGCCGCGGCGGCGCCCCAGCTGAAGGGCGAAGTACTGTCGCTGGATGCAGCGGCCGCCGGTGCCGGCCTTATCGGAATGACCCGGCGCGTGCCATTTGGTGTCGTTGCCGGCATTACACCGTTCAATGCGCCGGTGAATTTGCTGCTGCAAAAGGTGGCGCCCGCGGTCGCGGTCGGCAACGCCATTGTGGTGAAGCTGGCCTTGGCCGGCACACGGGTGGCGCTGCGGCTCGCCGAACTGTTCCTCTCTGCCGGGTGGCCCCAAGGCCTGTTCAATGTGGTGACCGGCGACAAGGACACCGCGATCGCGCTGGCGTCCCATCGCGACATTGCCGCGATCTCCTTCACCGGGGGGACGGCGGCCGGCAACGACTTGGCGCGCGCCGCAGGCGCCCGCAAGTTTCTTGCCGAACTCGGCTCCAACGCCGCCAACATTGTGCTCGCCGATGCCGACCTTGCCTTGGCGGCCTCGCGTATCGCATCCGCCGGCTTCGAGGCTAGCGGCCAGCAATGCATCTCCGCGCAGCGCGTGTTGGTGGATCGCGCCGTTCTTGACGGTTTCCTGCCACGGTTCGTGACTGCTGCGCGGGCGCTGAAGGTCGGTCCGCCATCGGACGCCGCGACCGACATCGGGCCGATGGTGCATGCGGGCGCCGCCGAGCGGGTGATGGCGATGGTCGCCGATGCGGTCGAGCGTGGTGCGAAGCTGGCGCTGACGCCGGAGCGAAGCGGCGCGACCATCTCGCCGGGGATCCTGACCGGGGTGACGCGCGATTCGCGGCTGTGGAACGAAGAGGTGTTCGGTCCGATCGTGCTGGTGACGGCGTTCGACGGCGTTGATCAAGCGATCGAACTGGCCAATGATTCCGATTTCGGTCTGCAGGGGGCGGTATTTACCAGGAGTCTCGCCCATGCCATGCGCTTTGCCGATGACATGGAGGTGGGATCGCTGTGGATCAACGAGGCGAGCCGCTTTCGTCTCGACATGTATCCGTTCGGCGGCGTCAAGCAGAGCGGTATCGGACGCGAAGGCGTCGAATACGCCATGGAAGAACTGTCGCAGGTCAAGTTCATTGGCATCCGTCCCGGCGCGAGTTGAACGGCCGATGACCGCCATCACCCTCTTGAAGGCCAAGATCATGCATCATCGGCGGCCGGTCCGCGAAAAGTCGAACAAGAAGGCCGCACCGGCCAGCGGCGGCAAAGCTGCGGCCGGCAGACCGCGCGCCAGCGAGGGGGCGCCCACCAACGGGAGCAAAACACGGCAGCGAATTCTGGATGTAGCGACCCAGGAGTTCTCCACCAAGGGATATGACGGGGCGCGCATCGACGACATCATGCGCTTGAGCAAGGTCAGCAAGAATCTTATCTATCACTACTTCGGCAGCAAGGAGAAGCTGTTCATCGCGGTGCTGGAGCAGGCCTATCAGGGTATGCATCGACATCACATGACATGGCCGCTGGACGTCTCGTCGCCGGTGGATGGAATCCGCAAGCTGGTGCGGTCGACGTTCAAGTACTGGCGTGACTCGCCCGAGTTCATCGGGCTTCTTAATTCGGAGAATTTCCACAAGGGCAAACATCTGCGTAAGTCGAAACTGACGAAGGCCGGTTACGGCGGCCTGATCGGCAATATCGCGAGTCTGCTGAAGCAAGGCGCGAAGTTGGGCGATTTCCGGTCGGGCGTGGATCCCGTCGAGCTTTACATCTCGATCTCGGCGCTCGCCTACCACTATCTGTCGAACCGCTACACGCTGTCCTATCTTCTCGATCGCAAGCTTTCCACTGAGGACGAGATGAAGGCGCGGATCGTGCACATCGAAGATTTGACGCTTGGCTATCTGCAATATGGCGCGGCCGGTGGCAACGGGCGTTCGCGCCGGGGGCGCTGATGCCAGCCGGCATCGTCGGTTGCGTTTCTCGCGCGCGGTCGGTGCGCGCGCGAGAACAAAAGGTTTACGCCTCGAGGTGGTCGCCACGCCGCTTGAACAGTTCCTCATCGGAATAGCCCATGGTTTCGGGCTTGCCGCGTCCGATCATGACCTGAAAATAGACCGGCTCCAGGCTGTCGTTCTGATAGCCGTGGATAACTCCCGCGGGGCAGGAGATGCATTCCCAGGGGCCGAGCCGGCGGGTGATCCTGCGGCCGTCTTCATCTTCGATGAAGACGTCGAGATGGCCCTGCAGCACGAAGAAGACTTCTTCGACTTCATGCGTGTGCGCGGCATTGCCCTGGCCGGGTGGAACGAACATGATGGACAGCGTGAAATTACCGGCCGGGATTGACGAGGTATCGCCGTGTTTTCCGGAGCCGCCGGCGCCGATGAACCGATGCTGCGCGCGTTTGAAGCCTTCAATTTTCGCATCTTCGAACGCGGCCCAATCCGCCTTGCGGTCTGCAAAACGCGCCACATAGCGGTCCATGATAGTATCGATCGGCACACCCTCAAGTTCCCTGGGGCGCGCGTGTCTCGCCGTAGCCATGTCAATTCTCCTGCGACAATCAAAGACCTGCCGGATCGCATTATCCAACGAGCAAAAATCTATTTTGTGTTGACCATATAGTCAACTGAATTGCCGGTACCATGCATGGCGCAACGGGCGCGCTGAACCATGTCGGGTGCCGAAATGGCGAAGCGCGGACCGGGTCGCCTCGCGGAAGCCGGCAACAGATGCGTCCGGCAGGCTTCAGTTGACTAGACGGTCAACATAAGACATCTTCTAAACTGGCTTCGAGCCGCAGCAGGGTTTCAATCTTGGGGGCTATATGAAGCCGTCCGCTTTCGAATACAGATCTCCGGCGACATTGGCGGAGGCCGTAAGCCTGCTGCAGTCGGGGAACGGCAATGCGAAGGTTATTTCAGGCGGCCAGAGCCTGATGCCGATGCTGGCATTCAGACTCGCCGTCCCGGAGTTGCTTGTTGACCTCAAGCACATCCCGGACCTCAACGTCATTCGCATCAGTGACGATGGCGTGCATATCGGCGCAAAGGTTCGTTGGTGCGACATTGCCGGCGACGCGCGCCTGGCCAAGGCGCACCCGCTGCTCGCCGAGGCGATCACCCATGTGGCGCACTATCAGATCCGCAACCGCGGTACCGTCGGCGGTTCGCTGGCCCATGCTGATCCATCAGCGGAGATGCCGGGCATCGTGCTGACCTGCGATGCGCAGTTGACGATCGTGGGCAGCCACGGCACCCGAATCGAGCAGGCCTCGGCCTTCTTCACCGGGCCGTTGCAGACGACCCTGCAGTCCGATGAAATTCTGACCGAGGTCCATCTTCCGGCGTGGCCCGTTGAGCGGCGTTGGGCGTTCAAGGAGTTTGCCCGCCGCAAGGGCGACTTCGCCATGGCAGGCGTAGCGCTGTTCTACGATCTGGACCATGGCAGCCGTGCCGCGAATGCCCATATCGGCGCGATCGGCGTGTCCGATTGCCCGATCAGGCTCGGTGCCGCCGAAGCGGCGCTGAACGGAAACGCGGTCGATGACAAGACGATCGTGGCTGTCGCTGCCGCGGCACGAGCGGAAATCGACCCGCCTTCGGATATTCACGCGCCCGCCGCCTATCGCCGCGCGCTCGTCGGGACACTGCTGGCCCGCGGGCTGACGCAGTCCGTCGGTTAACATTCAGGTAACACAGATGCAGATCGAATTCGAACTCAATGGCGCAGCCGTCGGTACCAGCGTCGAGGCGCGGACCAGCCTGGCGGACTGCCTGCGTGACAATCTCGGCAAGACCGGTACGCATCTCGGCTGCGAACACGGTGTCTGTGGTGCCTGTACGGTGCTGCTGAACGGAGAGGCGGTCCGCGCCTGCCTGATGCTCGCCGTGCAGGCCAATGGCGAAAAGGTCGTGACGGTCGAAGGGTTGTCGGGCGACGACCTGTCGCCGTTGCAAGCCTCGTTCCGCAAGCATCACGCATTGCAGTGTGGCTTCTGCACTCCCGGCTTCATCACAACGGCGCATGCGCTGCTGACCAGCGAGCCGGACGCCGACGAAGAACGCATCCGCGACGTGCTGTCAGGAAATCTCTGCCGCTGCACCGGCTACGTCCCCATCATCGAGGCGGTTCTTGCCGCCCGCAAATTCTACGCGGGTCAAAAGGAAAAGGCATGAAAGTCCGCAATTCCTACATCGGCCAGCCGATCGAGCGTACCGAGGACCTGCGCTTCCTGCGCGGCAGGGGAACCTACGTCGCCGACGTGAACCGGCCAGGCCAGCTCTATGCCGTTATTCTGCGCAGCTCGGTTGCGCACGGGCGGATCAATGCAATCGACATCTCGCGCGCACTACAGTTGCCCGGCGTCCGTCATGTCGTGACCGGCGCTGATCTGGGCGCTGTCGTGCCCAGGATCCCGCTGCGGCTGCAGCCGCTGCCGCAGCTCGAGCCCTTTCACCAGCCGATGCTGGCCGATGGCAAGGTTCGCTATGTCGGCGAGCCCATCGCTATCGTCCTGGCGGATACGCCAAGCATTGCAGAGGACGCACTTGATCACATCGACCTCGATATCGAGACGCTTCCCGCCATAACCAACCGCCAGCAGGCCGAAGCGATGCCGGCGGTGCTGTTTGAAGATCACGGATCAAACGCCGCGATCACCTGGAAGGCCTTCAAGGGCGACGCGGATGCCGCTTTTGCTGCCGCCGATTATACCCGTCGCGAAACGTTCAAGGTCCAGCGCCATGCGGCCATGTTCATGGAGCCGCGTGGCTTCGTTGCGGAGTGGAATGCCGAGGCCGGCAGGCTGACAGTATGGGGCGCCGCCAAGACGGCGTGGTACAATCGGAGGGTGCTCGCTGCCGCGCTCGATCTCGAAGTCGAGGCCGTCGATCTGATCGAGGTCGATGTCGGCGGAGGGTTTGGATCGCGTGGCGAGTTCTATCCCGAGGATTACCTGATCCCGGCCGCGGCCAAGCTGGTCGGCCGCCCAGTGAAATGGACCGAGGATCGTCGCGAGCACATGATGACCGCCAATCACGCGCGGGATATTGAATGCGATGTCGAGATCGCCGTCAGCCGCGACGGCCGTTTTCTGGCGCTGCGCGGTCAGGCCTGGGCGGATATCGGCGCCTACATTCGCACCAACGGTTCGGTCGGTCCGCGCAACGTCGCGCAGTACATGTCGGGGCCCTATACGTTCGAGAACATCGACCTCAAGACCACGATGCTGACTACCAACAAGACGCCGAGCGGGACCTATCGCGGTCCCGGGCGCTACGAGACCGATTTCATCCGCGAGCGAATGATCGATCTGGTGGCGGCGGATCTGAAGATCGACCGCGTCGAACTGCGCCGGCGCAATCTTGTTGCGGACAGCCAGATGCCGTATCCGCTGGCTAGCATCACGCCCTATGACAGTTCGACCGAACTCGACAGCGGCGACTATCATGCGGTGTTCGATCTCTGCATGAAGGAATTCGACTGGGCCGAAAAGAGCAAGCTCAGCGGCAAGCTGATCGACGGCTACTATCACGGCCTCGCTGTCGGCAGCTTTATCGAAGGCGGCGCGGCTGGACCGAGCGAGGATGCGCGGCTGGTGCTGGAGACCAATGGTTCGCTTACCGTCTACCTCGGATCGTCCTCGGTGGGGCAGGGCCTGGAAACCATCATGGCCCAGATCGCTGCCGATGCGACCGAGCTTCCTTACGAGAAGATCACCATCAAGCATGGTTCGACCAGCGACGTGAAAAACGGCTACGGCGCCTATCACTCGCGCTCGACGGTCATGGGCGGCTCGGCGATCCTGCTCGCGGCGGAGAAGCTGAAGGGCAGCATCCGCGAAGCCGCTGCGCTACGTTTCGGCTGTTCGGCCGGCGGCGTGACGATCGACGGAGAGCAGGTCGTCCATGGCGGCAAGACGCTGGAGCTGGCGGGATTGTCCGATGTTCCGCTCGAAGTGGAGGCGACCTTCTTCAACAAGAAGTACACTTGGGCCTATGGCACGCAGGCGGCACATATCGCCGTCGATCCCGGCACCGGCCACGTCAAGGTGATCGATTATCTGTCGGTCGAGGACGTCGGACGGATCATCAATCCGTCGACCTTGCACGGCCAGGCGATCGGCTCAATCGTCCAGGGTCTCGGCGGGGCGTTTCTTGAGCACCTCGTCTATGACGACCAAGGCCAGCTGCTGACCGGCTCATTCGCGGATTACCTGATGCCGACGGCGTCGGATTTCCCCAACATCCGGTCGATCACGCTTGAGCTCAAGCCGTGCCCCAACAATCCGTTGGGCGTGAAGGGCGCGGGCGAGGGCGGTCTGATCCCGGTTGGCGGCATCATGGCCAACGCGATCGCGGATGCGCTATCGCATTTGAACGTGCAGCCGATGGAGTTGCCGCTGTCGCCCGCCCGGATCTGGCAAATGGCGGAGGATGGAGGGGCCATCCAGGCGGTCGCCTGAGCGACCTTCGCAGCGGCCTTCGATCGTCGGTAGGCCGCGGCGGTCGGACATTGCGAATCCGCGCGCGCGCCTCCATCGTTGCGTGTCGGCACGGAGATAATCAGCGTGGCACCTCGTAGTAGTGATCCGGTCCGGGTCCGGGAAAAGATACTGAAGCAGGCGACCGAGGAGTTCGCGCGGATCGGTTTTGAGGGTGCGCGCGTGGATCGCATCGCCGAGCGCTGCCGCTTGAGCAAGAACATGCTGTACTACTATTTCAAATCCAAAGAAGGCCTGTTCGTGGCCGCCCTCGAGCGGATGTATCAGGAGCTGCGCGATCGCCAGAAGGACCTTTCTGTCCGCGCCAGCGATCCGGTCGTCGCCATGGAGCAACTGGTTCACCACACGTTCTTCGCGTTCAAGGACAATCCGAGCGCGATCCGGCTGATGAACGAGGAAAACAAGCATCGCGGCAAATATATCCGCAAGTCTGGCCGGATGCGGGACCTCTACAACCCGTTGGTGGAAACCATCCGGTTCATTCTCGATCGGGGAGCAAAGGACGGCATCTTCAGACCGCAGCTCGATCCGACGATCGTTTACCTGACGCTGTCGTCGCTTTGCTACCACTACCTGTCCAACCAATACACGCTGGAAATCGCGCTTGATCGCGACCTCGGGTCCGACGAGGCGCAAAAACTGTGGCTCGACCACGTCAGCAATCTGGTGCTGCTGTATTGCCTGTCCGAGCCGCGGGTCGGCGAGCGGATCAGGTCGCCGGGCGAGATGATCAACAGCTGACGATCCGCGGTGGCCGTGGCTTTGCAATGAAGACAGCCATCATGGCGAACGCCATGGCGCGATGTTCCGACTGTGGCCGTGCGCGCAATCCCCCGCCAAGTGCTGCAATGCCTGACCGGACCGGACGCCGCTGGGATTACCGCGGCTCAGTTCGCCCCAATTCGGCGCCACGGCGCATCTTGTGACGGCTGACGCGATGCCGAACGGCTTGAGCCGCAACGCCGTTGCAACTTGGCCCGATCCGATCTTCAGTTGACTGAACGGTCAACTGTGGAATACTCAATCTGGATCAATGCTCCATCACGTCGGTAAAGATCGGGATCATGACGCAGCTGCGGGTTCGGTCGGAAGCAAGCGGCGAGGGCGGGCGCCATCCCGTGTCGGATCGACCATCACCGGCGCTGATCCGGATCGCCGGTCTGGGGAAGCGTTTTTCGTCGCGGTCCGGCGAGGTCGTCACGGCTCTTTCGGATGTAAACCTGGACATCCGCGACAACGAGTTCATTTCCGTCGTCGGTCCGAGCGGCTGCGGCAAGACGACGCTGCTGCGTATCCTGGCCGGTCTCGAGAGCGCGTCTTCGGGCGCGGTCCATTGCGGCGGAGAGATCGTGACCAAGCCGCGGTCGGACGCTGGCGTCGTGTTCCAGCAGGCGGTGCTGCTGCCATGGAATACCGTCCTCAACAACGTCATGCTGCCGGCCCAGTTGAAGGGCGATGCATCGGCGGCAACGAGAGCCCGCGCCGAACGTCTGCTCGACTTCATGGGGCTGAAGGACTTCGCGCGGAAATATCCGTTCGAACTGTCGGGCGGGATGCAGCAGCGAGTGTCGATCTGCCGTGCCCTGATGCGCGACCCCAAGGTTTTGCTGATGGACGAGCCGTTCGGGGCGCTCGATGCGATGACGCGCGAGTCCATGAATATGGAGTTGATGCGCGTCTGGTCGGAAGAGCGCAAGACGGTGGTATTCATCACGCACAGCATCCCCGAAGCCGTGCTGCTCGGCGATCGCGTGATCGTCATGTCGCCGCGACCCGGCCGGATTTCGGAAGTGGTGGAGATCGATATCGAACGCCCGCGCAGCCTCAAAACGATGGGCATGCCTCGCTTCGGTGAATTGTGCGATCGCATTCGTACGATCTTCGGCGCTACAGCTCCGATGGTGTCCTCGCTATGAGTGGAATGACGAAAATGCTGGGCTCGCATCGGCTGCAATCGGCGCTGCTGGCGATCGTGATCATCGCGATCTGGGAGGGGGCCTGCAGGATGTTCGACATATCGGCGCTGATCCTGCCCGCGCCGTCAGCCATCGCCGCGCGACTCTATATGCTCGTCGTGTCCGGAAACATCTGGCCGCATCTGTGGGCGACGGGGGTGGAGATCGTTTCGGGATTTGCGTTCGGCGTAATTGCCGGATTGGTGATCGGCGCCATGGTGTCGCTGATCCCGGTAGTCGAGCGCCTGGTCTATCCCTATCTCGTCGCACTGCAGACGCTTCCGAAGGTCGCGATCGCGCCGCTGTTCATCATCTGGTTCGGCTACGGATTGACGTCGAAGATCGTCATCACGGCGCTGGTCTGCTTCTTTCCGATCCTCGTCAGTGTCGTCGCCGGCTTTCATTCCACCGATCGCGATCAGCTCGATATGATGAAGGCATTCGGCGCCACCAAGTGGCAGACGCTGGTCAGGTTGCGCGTGCCGTCGGCGATGGTGCTTATCTTCGCGGGCCTGGAAATCGCGGCGGTGCTGGCCGTCATCGGTGCGATCGTCGGCGAATTCGTCGGGGCCCAGGTGGGGCTTGGTTATCTGATCGTCGCGCTCAATTTCAGCCTCGACGTGCCGGGCGTGTTCGCGGTTCTCATCGTGCTGTCGGCGATCGGCCTGCTGATGCATGGCGCAATGCGATATGCGGCGCGCCGCTATATTTTCTGGATCCGGCGCAATGAAGCGCCGGTGATGGCTTAACCCTTTCAAGGAACAGGAATTCAAATGCGGCGCACCGGGATTGGACGAAAGCTCGCCTTGGCGGCACAGGTCGCGACGCTCATGCTGGGCGGATCGCACGCGGCTCTGGCGCTGGAGAAAGTGCGGATTCTAATTCCGGTCCGCGCCATCGACGAGGCGTTCTCGCCCTTCGTCGTGGCCAAGGAAAAGGGATATTTCGAAGCCGAGGGCTATGACGTTAGCCTGCTGGCGGTTGGCGGCTCGAACGAAGCCGCGCTGCAGGTTTCCGCGGGCAATGCCGAGGTCGGCGCGGCATCCCCCGGCGAAGCGATCATCGGCATCCAGTCGGGCCAGCTCAAGATCCGGTATTATTACGATCTGTACTACGCCAACATCTGGTCCGTCGCCGTGCTGCCGGAGAGTCCGATCAAGTCACTAGCCGATCTGAAGGACAAGAAACTCGGCGTGCAGTCCATGGGCAGCGCGGGCACGACTTTCGCGAAGGCCTTTGTGAAGGAGGCTGGCCTCGACCCGGCGAAAGACATTTCGTTCCTGCCGATTGGACTCGGCGCCCAGGCGGTCACCTCGGTTCGCCAGAAGCTGGTCGACGGCGTGATCTTCTGGGACGCCGCACTGGCGAAGCTGGCCTTTTCAGGCCTGAAATTGCGGGAGGTGCCGGCGCCAGAGCGGCTGCGGACCCTGCCGGATGTCGGCCTGCTGGCCCGGACGGATACGATCGAAAAAAATCCGGCGATGCTGGTCGGGATCGCGCGTGCAGTTGCGAAGGGCTATGATTTCAGCATGGCCAATCCCGAGGCGGCCGTTCTGATGACCTGGAAGTCGTATCCGGAATCACGTTCCAAAAATCCGGATCCGGCCCAGGCGATCGCAGAGGGCATTGTCGTCAATCAGGGCCGCCTCGCGATCTGGAACAGCGATAAGATCGGCCCCAAACATGGTCTCTTCGTCGAGGGCGACTGGCAGAATCTGTTGCAGTTTCTCAAGGACCAGGGCGCGATGCCGGATACGCCGGCGCTTGACAAGGTCTTGACCAATCAGTTCATCGATCAGATCAACACCTACGATCGCGCCGGGATCATTGCGGACGCGAAAAAGGAAGACATGACCAGGCTCCGCTAGGGCAGCAAATGCGGGTTAGCGCGACCTGGCGCGAAGCGGAACGTCGTTGTCTGGGAAAATTCGGCCGTGGAGGTTCGCGGAGACCTCCCGATGCAACACATTTGCAGCACGACGGACTTAACCTATTGACTCAATTGACCGCAAAACGGCCTCCCTAATCCGGAGGCCGCATGTTCGAATCATGCCGGGATTGCCAGCTAAGCTTGGCAACAAAATTCACGTCCTCGGCGCTTACCGCAAGACCTCGGCTCTTTTCGCCGCATGGTCCGAACGGCGGCTTCTGACGCAAAGCGCACATTTGGCGAAGCAGCGACGTCCGAAAAGTGCCAGGCTCGGACATTGCATCGAATTTGGGGCTTTCGTCTCGCCAAGCAACGCGTTCGTTGTTTACGATCCAATGAGTCCTATCCGGTGAAACTTAGGCATTGGGAGACTGCCATGGGGATAAAAAGTTATACCGCGGCGCCCACGGCAGCTCTTGCTCTCGGACTGTTCCTCACGCCGCCGGTTTCCATCGCCGTCGATGCGATGATCAATACGGTCGCGTCGCTCGTCTCACCCGCCATCGGCAATCTCAGCTTCACGTCCCCCGCAATGGGGCAAGCGGACGCCCCCACGAAAAAACAATCGGATGCACTCAATGCGTACAGCAAAGCGGTAAGCGATTTTGAGTCGATCCTGGGCCAGCGGCGCGCGCAGATCAATTCGAAGCGACCGCTGCCGAACTTGCCGGGACAGGCACTCTATCTTGCACGCATCAGCATGATGAGCGCATACAAAGACCTCACCGATGCCCTTCCCTCCAAGATTGGGCGACCCAATAAATTCGGAATTCCTCCGGCGTACTTTGACGCCGACAAGGAGCCGCTGATCGACGAGTACAGGGCTCTTTTCGATATCCTCGAAGCGCCACCCGCCAATGCGCAGAAATCAGATACACCATTCAACGACGTCGTCGATCTGGCAACTGGCATTGCGCGAGCCAAGGGACTTGATCCGGCGAACGCCGAAGCAGCAGGCCGGATCAGCTTGGGGCTGTTCTTTGCCGAGACGAATGGCAATCAGAACGTGGGGAATGGACGCTCGAATAAATACAAGGGAAGTTTTCAAACCGGCCCATCCGAAGATCACAACGGCCGAGCCAAGTGGGCCGCGATAAAGGCCTCGATAGCAGCCATTGATCCGGCATTGATCCTGCGCGACGACAAGGAAGAGGCGCGGGCTGGCAATCTGGATCATCGGTTCAATCACTGGACCGCCGTGCGAGACGCCCTCATGAACGAGCACGCAGATCTTTTCCCGCAAGTAGCAGGGATCGTGAAAATACTGCCAGACCCGATTGATCAAATGAAGCTGTTTGAGCTCATCCAGATCATTCCCAATCCGACCAAGTCCGCACTCAAGTCAGGCAACCTAGTCAGCTATCGAATTTCCGAGCCGACGATCATGGGATACCTGCGAAACAACAGCATCTTCGCCTTTGGACAGGCTGACAGGGCAAAAACATCTGCGACCTTCCGCGAAATTCTTGATGCGATGTGGCTGTTCAATTCCAAATTTGAACGAGCGCTTTCCAAGTTCGACGAGATCAAGGCGGGGCAAAAGGGTTGAAGTCAGAAGATAACCTCGTGCTCCGGAAGAGTTTTTGGTTACTCCGTCCAAGTCTAACTCGTGATATATTTCCGGTAGCTCATGGTTCAGAATAGCTGATAATGTCGTCTTCTACCGCCATGCCTTCATGAGGCGCGAACGGAAAATCACTCTGGGGGAAAGCGGGATTGCTGTCGTCAGGGAGAAAATTCGTCAAGGCTGGATTTGCGGAAGGCTTTGCCGTTTGGCCCTGCCGCCGCACCATCATCGCCGCGATGGCCGCTTCGGTGTTTCTGCCGATCAAGGTCAGCGATGCTGGCTGGCTGTCGGATATCTTGAAAAACTCACCAACGCGCGGCAAATCGCCAACCCACATCACCTCGCGAAAGCCGGCCACCTTGGCAAAGCGCGCCCCTTCGCCAAAACCCGACACCGCAAAGCTTGCCGCCCTGGGGCCGGCCGTCTTGAAGCCCTCGGCTTCGAAATCGCTCGCAGCGAAATGCGATCCCTCGAAATTCCGGGTCGTTCTGGATGTGGGACATACCGCCGACTCAGAAGGCGCGACCAGCGCCCGCAATGTCGCCGAGTTCGTCTTCAATTTGCGTCTTGCGCAGCGGATCGAGGAAAAATTGAAGGCCGATGGCTTTCCTGAGACCAGGCTGCTTGTGACCAAGGGCAAGGCCAGGCCCAGCCTCGTCAAGCGCGTCGTCGCGGCCAACGAACTGCACGCGGATCTCTTTCTCTCGATCCACCATGACTCCGTGCCCAACTCGTTGCTCGAGAATTGGGAATTCGAGGGCAGGAAAAGCCATTTCAGCGACCGCTTCAGCGGCTATTCCGTCTTCGTCTCCCACAACAATCCGGATTTCAGGACGAGCCTTGCGTTCGCAGAACTGGTCGGCAAGGAAATGAAGGCCCAGGGCCTGCAATATGCCCAGCAATATACCCAAGCCATCATGGGTCGGTACCAGCACCCGCTGCTGAACAAGGAGACCGGCGTCTATAGCTACGATCAGCTCAAGGTGCTGAGATCGACCCGGATGCCTGCCGTCCTGCTGGAGGCGGGCTCGATCATCAACCGGGACGAAGAGCTGAAGATGGACTCGCCTGAACGCCGGGACATCATCAGCAACGCTGTCGCGACAGCCGTGAAGGAATTCTGCGATCCCCAACCGGTTTTCCTCGGTCCGCCCTGATGGCGCGGTGACGAAGCTACCTCGCATCCCTTCCGGATTTAGCATTGATGCCGGCGATTTTTATTCAGAGGAGGCCCGTGGCGCGAAGGCGGCGGGTGAATCCATTTAGCACGCTCAGCCGGGCTGGTCTTGTCTTGATAGTCATGACGCTGCCAGCTCCGGCTTTGGCGGGCTCCGTGTTGCCCAAGGGTTTCGTTTATTTGCGCGACATAGATCCTACGATCGTTCAAGATATTCGCTATGCGGGATCTCATAACTTTGTAGGCCGACCAATAAGGGGCTACCTCGCCGCCGAGTGCATCCTCAGCGTATCAGCCGCAAATGCCCTTGAAATCGTGCAGAGAATGTTGACCGAGAAAAGCCTCTCGCTCATCGTCTGGGATTGCTATCGGCCGAAGCGGGCTGTCGAGGATTTTTTTCAGTGGAGCAAAGACCCAACTCAGTCCGAAATGAAGGCCGAATTCTATCCACGCACCGATAAGGAAAAGCTGTTCGCTCTTGGGTATCTCGCAAAACGATCGGCTCACTCGCGGGGGAGCACGGTGGACCTGGGAATAGTCCCGACCGCTTCTTCATCAGTGCCGTCGCCGAATCCGTTGCAGCCCCTTAGGGCATGCACGTCTCGAAAAGGAGAGAGATTCGAAGATGGAACGATCGATTTTGGCACAGGCTACGACTGCTTGGACGTGCTTGCAAATACATCAAACGCTCTTGTAGGCGGGATAGCATTACACAACCGTCAAACACTGAAATCCTACATGGAACGAGCAGGCTTTCGTTCCTATGCCAAGGAGTGGTGGCACTTCAAACTTATCAATGAGCCATTTAATCGTGACGAGTTCAACTTTGCGGTCTCGACCTCACCATCATCAAACGAAAGGCCAGCACGCTAACACCGAGGGTCGGCGGCACGATGGCGCTCGCCCGACGTTTGGTTTGGGTCAAAAGCCACAAGTGAGAAAGTCCGCTCCGGCGGATAGCGTTGAAAAAGTCGAAAATCGAACCGCACCAAAAATCTCGCGAAGTTTGGCCGTCTCGACCCTCGCGACGCTCCCTAGCGCTGATACGAAGGTCGGCGGTTGTTTTTGTGCAAAACGATGTGCTCCCGTCGTCGTCGCGCGCTAAACGTATCGACGATCTTCAGGACTATGACCAGGCAAGCTCTGTTAGCAGATCACCTCGCCGGACTTATCGGAGTTCCCGGTAAGAATTTTGGCAGTAACCACGTTCTATAACCAACTGTCAGGAATTGCGGCGTTTGCTCTTGTCACAACGGCGAGCGCTTTTTTATGCCTATCGTACGCTACATAACCTGGGTTGGAACATCGCTTCTTGCGCTACTGTTCGTCGCAAATTGGTTCCTTCCCGAATCTTTGCCAGAGCCGGCGCATGAAGGAATCGAAAGGCCGGTTATTCGGATAGCTTCGGTTCAACAGCCACCCGAACGGATTGTCATTGACACTAGCCAACCGACGATAGTGCCGCCACCAACGCTGTTTGGGGACGCAGAGCCAGACCAGCCATCGCCACATCTGGAATCGTACGCTTCAGCGACATCGCCGGCGACGGTAGTCAACCTTGAACAAAAAAAGCGGAAGGTCGTTAAACGGCAAGCACCTAAAATTGCGCGCTACCAACCAGCATCAGCGAACACCCCTGCCGTGGCGAGTGGCAACTCAGGGACAACAGTCCAGCCTACCAGATTATCCTTCGCGGATATCATCTCTGGGCGGCTGGTAAGAAACCTATTCAATCTAAATTGAGGCCTCGACCAGTTGCCGGTGGTCAGGCCGCGAACAAAGCAAACTAGCAAACGAGGGTACCGGCCTTGGTCTGTCGATGAACCACGACAGCAGGATGATGCCGGGTTAGAATCCGCCCGATTTTTGACCGCGAACGGCTCCCAGGTGACATAGCCCTTAAGATTGGCTACGGCCTTATCGCAGATACCAAAAAGCACATTATCGCCGGCGAAACCGCCGATGTTGTTATTCTGTCACGATGATGCAATGCCGGGCGGCATGATGAGCGGCTGTTCGCCCGCACCCATCATGAGGCCGTCGTCGCTGGTGAACGCAATCACCGGCCGCTCTGGCGTTTCGAGCGACATCAGCGATGCCGGCCGAAACCGCATGGTTGCAAGCCCGTTCGAAAGACGTCGCCAGGGTACTGGACGGCCCAGAACGCCATCGCCAAAGTCGCCTAACAATCGTATTGTGCGTACAAATAAAAGGCGGCTTCGTAGTAAGCTAGGGTGTGCTCAAGGAGACCGGTCAATGAATATAAACGCAAAACCTGCGCGTCGCTTCGCCAACCACGTCAACGGACAGGACCAGGATGGTCGGCAGGGCGAGACATTCGAATCCATAAACCCGACTACCGGTGCCGCCTTTGGTCGCTTTGTCGAATCGAGCCCCGCCGATGTCGATGCTGCAGTGCAAGCCGCACGCGCCGCATTTGATGGCCCCTGGCGGAAGCTGTCGCCAACGCGTCGCGGCCGACTGCTGATGCGTTGGGGCGATCTGATCGCCGATAACGCGGAAAAGATCGCAACGATCGAGACCGAGCAGAACGGCAAACTGATCGCGGAAATGCGTATCCAGGCGCGTCTCGTGCAGGATTGGCTGTACTATTTCGGTGGTCTAGCCGACAAGATCGAGGGGCGGGTGGTTCCGCTCGACCGCACGAGCGTCCTCAACTACACCGTCAACGAGCCGCTCGGCGTCGTCGCCGCCATCATTCCCTGGAATTCGCCGACGTTCCTAACGATCATGACGGTTGCGCCGGCGCTTGCGGCGGGCAACACGGTGGTCATCAAGCCCTCCGAGGTGACCTCGGCGTCTGCTATCGAACTCGCAAGGCTTGCCGAGCAAGCCGGTATTCCGGCGGGCGTAATCAATGTCGTAACCGGCGGACGTGCGGCGGGCGAAGCGCTGGTCGACCACCCGGCGGTCGCCAAGGTGTCATTCACCGGCAGCGATGGCGCCGGGCGAGCGATTGCCGCTCGCGCCGGACAGCGGCTGGTCAGCTGCATGCTCGAACTCGGCGGCAAGAGCGCCAACATCGTGTTCGATGACGCTGACCTTGACCAGGTCGAAGCTGGCGTGCTCGCTGGAATTTTCGCGGCGGCGGGGCAAACATGCATTGCGGGTTCTCGCGCCTACTTCCAAAAGGGCATCTATGACCGCCTCGTTGGTCGGCTCATCGAACGGGCCAACAAGATCAAACTTGGCGATCCCCTGAAGGCAGACACTCAAATGGGACCCGTGGCGACCGCTGCGCAACTGGCCAAAGACGAAAGTATGGTCGCGCGCGCGGTCGAGGATGGCGCCAAAGTCCTTGTCGGCGGACAGAGACGCCGAGTCGAGGGGCTGGATGACGGCTTCTTCTATGCGCCGACGATCCTCGGCAATACCAAGCCCGACGCCTTTATCATGCAGAACGAGGTCTTCGGGCCGGTGCTCTGTGTCACGCCGTTTGAATCCGAAGAGGAGGTCCTTGCATTGGCAAACGGCACGCGGTTCGGTCTGGCCGCCGGCCTGTGGACCGCCGATCTGCGCCGCGCACATCTCATGGCGCGCGGTCTGCAGGCTGGCACCGTCTGGATCAATACCTACCGCGCGATGGCGTTCAATTCTCCGTTCGGCGGATTCAAGAACAGTGGCATAGGGCGGCTGAACGGCGCGGAAGCGATCCAGAGCTTCCTGCAGACCAAGAGCGTCTGGTGCGAACTCAGCCGAGACGTCCAGGATCCGTTCGTGCTCAAGGCCTAGAAACCATGGGAATGCAGGCCTTGTTTCAAAAGCTGTGACGCGCGTTGCCAGGCAACGAGGGAAACTGTCTGCGACACCTGGCTGTCAGTGCCAAGCCCGTTGGTCAAAAAAACCGGGCTCGTGTTATCGCTGCGCTCCGGCTCACCACTCACGGTTTGTGGCCGCAGCGTTCTTTGGTTGGAGTTGCGAAAATTTAAGCGAATTGGAGTTTCGGGGAGGGGCGTTAACGTCACGCGCGCACCGGAAATGAAATTCACTGATACCCTAAAAGAACTCCCTGTTTTCGGAAAATGTTTCCCTGTTACTTTGCGTAGGGATTTCGCGAGAAGCCGCTGCATCAGCGCGAGAGTTGATCTTATACAGTTGGCGGTCGCCGAAGTCTGCCGCGTGAATCTGCTTACGGCTACGACGAATTTCTTACGAAGCGAACGCGCCGGCTTCACCGGATTCGAGTTCAAAAAAGCGTCGATCAGCGCATCAGGGTTGGATCTGCCAGAAACCCGGAACTGTCGAGGCCGGATGCAGTCCTTGGGATTCCCGTGCCATGGCGGCGACCGCCGGTACTGGACGCCTGATAAATGGAATCGCCTGGTAGCGTTCCCATCCGCCCCCAAGGGCCTTATAGAGGGCCACCAATTGGACGCCTGCTATCCGCTGGGAGACGACGTATTGGGCTTCGAGTTCAAACTGCTGTCGCTCGGCATCGAGGACGTTGAGAAAGTCCGTTAGCCCTCTCTCATAGCGTTCAGACGCAAGCTTGACTGCGTCAATGGCGGCAGTGCGGGCGCTGGCAAGGTTGTTCAAACGACTCCGTTCGGTGTTGTAACCCGAAATCGCCTGGTCTACTTCCTGCACGGCACCTAGCACATTTGCCTTGTATCGAAGCAATGCTTCGCGAGTTCGATAGTCAGCCACTTCGATACGCGCATCAAGAGTCCCGAAATCGAGGACAGGCCAGTAGAGCGCCGGACCGATCCCGCCGATGAACGTAATTGGTGTTAGTGATGTTCCGGGCGCTGCATGTGCGCCGCCTTGGCCGCCTACGGCACTTGTCAAAGCCACGCTCGGAAAAAGATCGGCGATTGCCGATCCCGTGCGTGCTGTCGCGGCCCCCAGTTCGAATTCCGCGTTCTGGATGTCCGCGCGTCGCTGCAACAGACTGACCGGCAGCCCGATCGGAACCCTGGCCGGAAAACGCGGAGCGGGTCCCTCGGTTCTCAGTTCTTTCGCCAACGTCTCCGGATACTGTCCGAGTAAGACCGCGATGAGGTACTCGCTCGACTGAAGCTGGCCCGTGATCGGTGCGAGGCCGGCCTCGAATGCGGCGAGTTGGCGTCGCGCCAACGTTACATCGAGTTCGTTTGTGAGGCCCTGGTCGAAGCGTTTCTGCACGAACTGGAGACGCTGCCTGGCGGATTCGATGCTCCGGCGGACAACCGCGATCTGTGCCTGAAAACCACGGAATTCGACGTACGCGCGGGCAACATTGGCGATCACCGATACGAGAACAGCGTCGCGGGCCTTCGCCGCAGCCAATGCGTCCAGATGCGAGGCCTCGATCTCGCGACGCAACTTGCCAAAAATATCAAGCTCCCACGCCGTGACCAAGCCGCCGGTTTCCTCCACATGAGTAAAGCCGGTGCTGTTGCCCGCGCTATGCAGCGTGTCCGGTACGCGTCCGCGGGTATTGTCGGTGCCGCTTCCATATCCGGCGCCCGCCGCCAGGTCGCCCGTCGGAAGAGCAGCGCCAACTGCGACAAGTTCCTGGGCGCGTGCCTGTTGCAGCCGCGCCAGCGCGATGGCGATATCTGGATTGCCCTCGATAGCGCGTCCGACAAGCGAAACAAGTTGTGGATCCCGGAAGGAACGCCACCATTGCTGGAGATCGACGTGTTCCACCACCTCGTTAGTGGTGGGCGTCCCGCGGTTCGGACTGGCGATGTAGCTTTTCGGAAGCCAGGTTTCGTGAAACGTGAAGTCGGGTCCCACCGAGCAGGCCGACAGACCCGCGGCTCCGCAGCAGGCGATCCAGCCTCTAAGCACGCGCTTGGGAAGAGATGAGTTCGCACTGCCGCCGTCACCACCATAGGGCTCAGACAAATCCGGTTTGGTTGGCTTACGGTGCTTTCGCATCACGAGTCCCCCCGAAAACGCAAACACAACAGAGCTACATACCTACTGCTTTCCTGACAGCGGAAGGCTGATCTCGTTCGCATCAACCTTCATTACAGAAGTAATTTGACTACCAAGGTTCAATACAACCTTCCACGTTGCCTGAGGCTGGATTCAATCTGCATGATATCCCCATCGCCAAACCCCCATTTGGACGTCGCGAAACCCTACCACGTTTTTGTCAGGGTTGCGGCCTGCGTTTGGGAACAACAAGGCGGCCGCGGGTCCCAACTCCGACGCTCACTTCGTACCAGGCATGCGCAGACGACCGAGTGCGTGGCCGAGGTCAGTCGCAGCCCTAGTTCGCTTCAGCTTCCTTTTCTGACCCATTCGGCGGCTTATCTGGAGCGGGAGGGCCGGCAATGCGCACGATGTCGCCGGATCCGAGCGAATCGGGCGGGCTACCGACGACCCGGTCGGACAGCACGAGACCGTTCGTCACTTCGGCCTGGACGCCGAGGTTACGGCCCAAACTGATCTTCTTGAGCGTGACCTTATCGTCGTCGCCGAGCAGCGCGACTTCCAGACCATGTTGCCGGAACAATATCGCGCTTGCCGGTATCAGCACGGTGTTCGGATCGCTCGGAAGGTTCAACTGAGCTTCGACATAGGTGCCGGGCTGAAGCAGCCCATCCGGGTTGTCTGCCTGAAGCTCGAGCAGCAGCGTTCGCGACGACGTGTTGACCGAGCGTGAGGTCGTCGTGGCCTTGGCCGTAAAGACCTTGCCCGGATATTGCGGCAGGCGCAGCTCGGCCGTCAGGCCCGGGTGAATGTTGCCGGTCAGCCGCTGGGGCACCTTGACGTAGATGCGCACCTTGTGAATGTCCGCGACGCTGAACAGTTCTCGCGCAGTCCCGTTGCTGCCGGCATTGATGAGCGCGCCGATGTCGGTTTCGCGCGCGGTGACGACGCCATCGAAGGGGGCGACCACCTGCTTGAAGCCTTGCAGCGATTGCAGCCGGTCAACATCGGCCTGGGCCATCGCCATATCGGCCTTGGCTGCGTTGAGGCGTGCAGTATTGCTCTCAAATTCCGCCTGTTTGGCGTCCCGTTCCTGGACTGATACGACGCCGGGCGGCGAGCTTCGCCAGCGCGCGTAGGTCGTTTTGGCGAACTGCGCTTCGGCCTCGCGAACCTTGACCGCGGCGCTTGCCGCATTGAGCTTCGCCTTGGCCGCGGTCAGTTCCGCGTCGATCTCCGGCGTTTCGATATCGGCCAGCACTTGACCTTTCTTTACCTGAGCGCCGAAGTCGAAGTACCAATCTTTCAGATAGCCGTTCACCCTCGCGTAAATCGGCGCTTCGTACCAGGCATGGATATCGCCGGGCAGGATGACTTGCTGTCCCGGCGGACCTTTCGTGGGATGAACGATGTCGACAGTGGGAATCGCGGCAGCGTCGGTCCATGCAGCGACCGCCTTCTCTTGCGAGTGACGATGCCAGATTCCCTCGAACCCGACCGCAATCACAAGGGCGAGGGCGCTCACGCCCAATAACCGTGGCATCTTGCGTGGTTGTCGCTTCGCCGCGATAGAGTCTGGAGCCTGGTCTTCATGTTCCGACACATTGGTTCTCCCATTCAGGGGGTAGGTTCAGCCAGCAGTTCGGAACCCGGTCTGCCCTCGGGCGCATGACTGTGGCGGCGATGCAAGAGGCTGAACACCGTGGGAACAAAGAACAGCGTGGCCAACGTTGCAATAAGTAGGCCGCCGATCACGGCTCTCCCGAGCGGAGCGTTCTGCTCGCCGCCGTCGCCCATCGCGAGTGCCATGGGCATCATGCCGATGACCATCGCGAGGGCGGTCATCATCACTGGTCGGAGACGGGTAAACCCGGCTTCGAGCGCCGCGGCGGTCGCGTCCAAACCTTCCTCGAGCTTTTCGCGCGCGAAACTGACGAGCAAAACGCTGTTTGCCGTCGCAATGCCCATGCACATCAGGGCCCCCGTCAGAGCAGGGACCGACAACGTCGTCTCGGTGATGAACAGCATCC
Source organism: Bradyrhizobium erythrophlei (assembly GCF_900129425.1). Lineage (NCBI taxonomy): Bacteria > Pseudomonadati > Pseudomonadota > Alphaproteobacteria > Hyphomicrobiales > Nitrobacteraceae > Bradyrhizobium > Bradyrhizobium erythrophlei. The sequence goes on from NZ_LT670817.1 coordinate 2,175,366, forward strand.
AGACAATGCCGGCGAGCGCTCCAGGCAGTGCCGAGATGATAATGAGCGGATCGAGCCATGACTGGAAATTGACTGCGATCACCAAATAGATCAGCACGATCCCGCCGAGCAGGCCGAGATAGAGCTGGTCATAGGCACTCGTCATCGTCTGGACTTGCCCGCGTAGCGCCACATAGGAGCCGGGCGGGACTTCCTTTTTGGTCTCGCTGATAATGCGGCGGATGTCGGAGGCGACCGCGCCAAGATCTCGTCCTTGCGTGGCGGCGTAGATATCGATCACCGGCTGAGCGTCGTAATGCGATACGACTCCCGCACTCGGACCAACGGAAAAGTCGGCCAGCCCGCCGAGATATTGCGGCGTTCCGGATTTCTCGGACGTGAGCGGAACATTGGCGAGATCGGACATGGTGTCGATCCGGTACTGCGGCATCTGCGCTACGATCGGGTAGGACACGCCGTTCTTGGTATTGAGCCAGAAATTCGGTTTGACCTGACCGCTGCCGGACAGCGTGACCAGAAGGCTGTCGGCGACGTCGCGCTGGCTCAGGCCAACCTCGTCCGCGAGCGTCCGATCGACCGCGACGTTGATTTGCGGATAGCTGTAGGTTTGCTGGACGCGCAGGTCGGCAATCCCGGGGACTTCGCGGATCCGCTTGAGGAGATCGGTCGCGTAAGCGTAGTTGGCCTCCTGCTTGTTTCCGATCACTTGCAGATCGATCGGCGCCGGCAGGCCGAAATTGAGAATCTGCGCAACGATGTCGGCCGGCAGGAATGAGAAGGTTGTGCCGGGAAATGTCCGCGGCAGCAGGGTCCGCAGTTGCTTGACGTAGGCCGGCGTCGGCGTGTGGTTCTTGTGCAGCGAGACGAGAATATCCGCGTCGGACGGACCGATCGTGCCGGTGTTGCTATAGGCGACGTTGATGCCGCTGATGGGCAATCCGATATTGGTCACCACGCTCGCGAGTTGATCCGGCGGAATCGTCTGGCGAATTTTCTGATCGACTTCGTCGCATAGGCGCGCGGTTTCCTCGATTCGCGTTCCGACCTGCGTGCGCACATGGATCAGGATTTGCCCGGAATCAACCGACGGAAAGAAATTCTGCCCGAGAAATGGCACCAGGACGAACGACGACACGGTACAAGCCAGGAACCCCGCGGCAAACAACTTCGGACGCCCGAGAACGCCCGAGAGAAGTCGGTGGTAGCGGTCACGGATTTGCTCAAACCGATGCTCGAATCCGAGCTGGAAACGCTCCAGCGGATTTCGCGATGGAGCGGCCGGACCTCCAGCGCCGTGAGCCAGATGCGGTACCCGTACTAAGTACTTGGCCAGCGTTGGGAGCAGGGTTCGGGACAGCAGGAAAGACCCGATGAGGGCAAAAATGACGGCTTCCGCCATCGGCCGGAACAGATAGCCGGCCACGCCGCCAAGCTGGAACATCGGCGCGAACACGATGCACATGCAGACCAGCGTGACGAAGGCCGGAACGACAATCTGCTGGGCGCCATCCAGGATAGCCGGTTCAAGCGGCTTGCCCTGCTCCAGATGCCACTCGATGTTCTCGAGCGTAACGGTGCTCTCATCGACCAGTATTCCGACCGCAAGCGCGAGTCCCCCGAGCGTCATCATATTGATCGTTTCGCCCAGCCAAGACAGCGCGGTGAGTGAGAACAGAATAGCGAGCGGGATCGTGATCATGACGATGATGGTCAAGCGCCAGCTTCCGAGGAACAGCAGGATCATCAAGCCGGTCAATGCCGCGGCAATAACGCCTTCGCGAACCACGCCGGAGACGGCGGCCCTGATGAAGGGCGATTGATCTCCCACCATCTGCAGGTCAAGTCCGGGCGGCATGCCCGCCTCGATCCTGGGCAGTCGCGCCTTGATGCCGGCGATAATGTCCAGGGTCGAGGCCGACCCGGCATTCAGGATCGACATCAGCACGGCCCTCGCGCCATTGACGCGGACGATATTGGTCTGCGGCGGCGCGCCGTCATGCGCATAGGCGACATCGCGGATATGAATGACTGTGCCGTCGACCTTTTTCAGCGGGAGGTCGTTAATGTGATCCAGCAGGGTGGGACTTGCATTGAGATTGACGTTCCACTCGAACTTGCCGATTTTCTCGGTACCAGCCGGAAGAACCAGGTTCTGCGCGGAGATCGCGTTGACGACATCTTCGGCAGATACATTGTGCGTTTGCATCGCCTGCTGATCCAGGTCGACCTGCGCCTGGAGAATTTTGCCGCCATAGGGCGAAGGCAGGGCAGCGCCGTTGACAGTTGCGAGCTGCGGGCGAATGAAGTTTTGGCCAAGATCGAATAGCTTATCCTGGGGAAGTTTCTTGCTCGAGAGCGCAAGATTGAGGATCGGAACGCTCGATGCGTTGTAGCTGAGCACATAGGGTGGAGTGATGCCGGCCGGCAGAAGTTTCAGCACGGTCTGCGAGACGGCTGTCACCTGAGCGAGCGCGGCCCCGATGTCGACGCCTTTCTGGAAAAAGATCTTGACGACGCCGTAGCCGCTCAGAGACTGCGACTCCATGTGCTGGATGCCGTTGACCTGCGAGGTCAGCTGGCGCTCATAATAGTAGATGACCCGGTCGGACATGTCCTTCGGCAGCAGCCCGGAATAAGTCCAGACGACGCTGACGACAGGAATATTGATTTTGGGAAATATGTCAGTCGGCGTTCGCAGCGCCGACAAAGAACCGAAGATTGCAATGAGAAATGCCAACACGATGAACGTGTAGGGCCGCCTGAGGGCTAACTGAACAATCCACATTCGAAAAGCCCCCTCTGGACCGCGGAACGATTGCTCTTTCTGTATGGTATATTCTTGAGAGCGAAATTGCCCTGCAAAAAGTGCATTAAAGTGGGCAGTCCACCGTCCAACCGACGCCTGGATCGCGTGATGTCGCCTCGGTGGATGATCTAGATCACGGTTCTAGTTGCACCATTAAATAGTGGTTTAGGATTGCTCACGTTGTTCTTACTGGTCGTGGGACCAAGCCCGTTATTCTCGCTCCTGGCCATTTCTACCAGTCGGCGTTCGGGGTCATTTCTGCTCGTTGGTTGCCCCGGCGAACTGTGGATCGGTACGAAATGGAATCGCCGTCGACCCGGCACGATCGCACGTTGGGCATTGCGCAATGTCGGCACCATCCGCAAAGTTTGCTGTGGGAGCTCGCTTAAACGTTGTTAGGCCACGATGCTGCACGTGCGGCTCGACTCTGCGGGGAGGTAGCGCATGCAGAGCTTTCCCGGAGTCCAAACCGGCGTGAGGCAATGGTCCGTTTCGGCGCTGACATCCCTGCTGTGCCCGGCGCCATTGAGGCGATCGCTCTCGCCGGTCGAGACCGGCAATTTGGAGTGCTTAATCGTCGCTCTTCTCGAAGGCCAACGGACGGGCGGACTATACGTCGGGCCATTCAAGTTGGTTTTGGGATGTCTGTGTTAGTTCCCGGAGTCGGCAATAGAGCGAACGTCGCGATACTTCCCATTCGTGCCAGAAGCGGCCATCAGCAGCCTCGCTGGAAGGCGCGCCGTTTGTAGTGAAAGAGATCGTCAATCGAGGGGTCCCGGCAGCACGATCTTTTTCCGCAACACTCGATCGGAACAAGCGGCAGCCCTCAGATGGGGGTAGGGGAGGCCAGCAGGGAAGGATCCACGGCAGGATATCGATGCGCGGCAATCGATACCTGCGCGTCGTGGCCTCATCGACTTAAGGCGCTTAAATCGCCACCAATGGCGATGATGCCACCAACCGTAGCGATGGCCGCCGCCTCGGCCGCGTGGAGGTTTGGAACCTCATCAGCCCATCCGAGCAAACGCGGTTGAGCCGCCGCGATCGCCAGGCGAGCTGATATCTGCAACGCAGAACCGTCGAGTAGCTGTGTCGACGATGCCGCGTGCACGTAGGAGCAGTTTGCCCTCACAATTCCGCCGCGGGCCGCACTAGCGAGGCCCGCGGGTCGATAAACCGGAAGTGCTTCAGGATCACATTTTTTAGTACATCCTGCTCAACTGCTCTCCAGACTGATTGTTAGACTTCGCCTCGGGACGGCCTGGATTATTCGGGAAGAGTAAACGCGGATTCAATTCGCATCCGCCGATGCCCGATGCTGTCGACTGACATTGCTGATGCGTCGTATAGGCGCAATCGAGGGAGCCTTCCCGCGACATGCACCACGGAAACTCGCGAGCGGAAGCAGCGCCAGGGGACAAAGAGCCAGCGATACCCAATGAGAGCGCTGCAAGAGACGAAAGTCGCGCCTTCCTGCCGAAGCGATTTTGCGCCTGTAGATTGAATACGAGTTTGCCCCATGTTTCGCGCATCGATGGCATTACGTAGTTAAAGAGACGACTTGCTGGGAGACGGTGCTGTTTCAACTTTTGTCACTCCTGGTTTGACCTGCTTGACTCGCAACAGGCGGCTACGCGTCAGAATCCATTTGTGCTTCGCGCGTGCGCGTTGCCGTTACTGCTGCCATAGATCATGGGCTCGCCGCATTCGCTGGGCCCGTGGTCCGTCATGCAGGCGGCACTCCAGGGCGGAGCTACGCTCTCGTGGCCTTCGGTGCTGTATGCGTGTCCTCGGGTGGTGCCGCTTTTTGTGGGGGGATTGCTGAGTTGTCGTTGATGTCGCGAGTGACAGCACGAGCAATAGCGCGGCCGGATGGTATGTGATCGTCATCGTTCTGTTCCCCCGCGCCAGCGGAGGCGCCCCCAAATTCGCGTTAGGACGCATGTCCGTCTGTGATTGGAAGACTCAGGTTGAGGTCTGAATATTCCCGAGCATGCAAAGAGTGGCATCGAGCCGTTGCCACCGAGCAAGCCAAGGGGAGCGCTGCGACGGACGGGGCTGAACGAAATATTCCGGGTTTTGCGAGCAGGCGCCATGGCGGCCGCAGCGCTATGGCCCGTATACGACGGTCGGTTCAATCGCCGGCGCAGGCAGGCGCGTTTGGGGTCGCCCGATGGATGCGGTCACGGCGGCGCATGAGGCCCGTCGAAATCGGGCCGGGCCGACGATATTCCCTACGGCAGGGCCATTTACCGAAGTGCAACCTGATCGAACGCCTCTACAATAGGATCAAGGAATTTCGCCGCATCGCGACCCGATACGATGGCCGCGGAGAAACGCGCGTTGCCATGATAAAGCAACAAGGCGTTGGCTTCGTGCTTGTGAGTCAGCAGCCCAGCGCTTAAGCCCACCCACGACCCCAACACGGGCATCTTCACACCCATCGTCAAACAAATCCCGCCGAAAATCGGCGGGATTTGTCAGCGGTCCGAGACAAGCCATTTCTTACGTAGAATGGAGTCATGCTTATTAGTGCAATGGCGAATGCCATCATACCCGAAGAAAGCACGCATCCGCTTGCACGCATACGCTAAATTGCACCGCCCGTCCGCGCTGGACGCGATCGATCTAATTCCAGTCCTGTCACATCTTGTGATGCTTGACGCGCGGCTTCGCCAAGATGTGCTTTGCCGGCATCGCCGCGTACGAATCGCCGTGTGCCGACGCCATAGCACTCGTCGGCCCGTTATCATGGGATCCGACGCCCAAGCTCTGGTAAAAAGCCTGTGCGCCCGGTTCTTGGACAGCTTGCTGTGCAATTACAGGGGTTGCGACCGCCGATGACAAAATCGCGGCTACTGCAAGAAGTTTGAATTTGGTCATCTTCCAATCCTTCCAGGTTGTTGACCCCGTGCGCAGGTGCATGGGCCACCTGACCGAAGGACTCGCTTCTGATTGGCGATATTCCCGAGGATGCAAATAATTCTGGCGATATTCCCGCGGACGCCAATAATTTTATAAAAACGCGAGCCACGGGTTATGAGCGAACCGCTGCGTGGGTGCTCATAAATTATCTTCATACATTGTTAATCCTCGCGAGATCGGGAATTTTCGAAATCGCGCGCGAGTCTCCCCGGCAGGAGTCGTCATCCGAGGCTCCGTTATAGGCGCGCAGGTGCGGATGTCGCCGTCAGCACTAAACTCTCGAGACCTCTGGACTGGACCGCAAATTTTGAGGCGCCGTCCACCGGATGTTGACGCTCTGGCGCCAATCGTCAGGTTGAATTCCCGACGGCCAGGGATTGGCCGTGCCAAAGGGATTCTGATCTTTCGGCCAAAGAACATCCGGAACCCTTTTGATCGCGTACGTTTTGTGGTGTCGGGTGATGTGCTGGGCCGCCATGGCTGCATTTGCCATCGACGCGACAATCAAAGTCAAGCCAAGCAAGCCAAGGATTGTCTTTCGCATTATCTTTCTCCCTCGATCTCCGTCATTTGTCATGATGCCGCAAGCTCAGGCCACGCGAAGAAAATATGGCGACGTTCAAGTCGGGGCGTAAGGAAATAAAAGTAAATTTAGACTCCTTGGCCTAAGCCGATAGTCGACGATACACGTCCTCAAAACGCTTGCTGAAATTGATCTGTTGGCATCCCGCAGCAAGGACACTGCTGGCGCAAGCGCGTGTGTGAGCAGAAGCAGCGATCCCCAGTTTCAATTTTGTCGGTAGTTGCAGAACCATCACAGGATTTTGATGGTGCCGCGGATTACACGAGGGCCCGTCGGTCGACCGGCATTCATCCTAAGGGGTTTTTCTCATGCGCAAGAAGTATCTACCCGCGGCTCTGGTTGCTGCGGGATTCATGGCTTTGCCGATTGGTGCGGCATACGCCGACGAGGTTTCGAACCTCAAGGCCGAGGCCAAGACACTCCAGCAGCAAAATGACGCGCTAGCCAAGCGCCTCGCTGTCATCGAAAAGCGCCAGAAGGCCATCGAGACCAACACCACGCAGCGTTTCATGAACGCGCAGGCAGCCGACTTGCCGATGCCGGTCAAGGCCCATCCCGCCGCGGCGGTCGACGATGGGTTGTGCTGGAAACGCGTCTGCCTCTACGGCATCATCGATGGCGGCTTTGGCTGGCAGTCGCATGGTCAGCCGTTCAACGGCGCCTTCCCCACGGGTGCGCAGTATCTGGTGAGCGCGGGCAGCAACCGGGCGATGTGGACCGCCTCGCCCAACGCCATGTCGCAGTCGACTATCGGCTTGAGGGGTGCGTTCGAAGTACTTCCCGACCTGGATGCCATCTTCAAGGTTGAAACCGGCTTCAATCCGATGGCCGGCCAGCTCGCCAACGGCGAAGGATCAATGGTGCAGAACAACGGCATTCCGCTGAATTTACGCTCGGCGAACGGCGATTCGAGCCGCAACGGCCAGGCCCTCAACGGCCAGGCCTATGTCGGTCTGTCGTCTCCGACCTACGGCACCCTGACCATTGGCCGCAACAACGCGCTGACGCTCGATCAGATCCTTGGCTATGACCCGATGGGCGGGTCTTACGCGTTTTCGCCGATCGGATTCTCGGGTACGTGGGCGGGCGGCGGCTCGACCGAGGATGGTCGGCTCGACCAGTCGCTCAAATACACCTGGAGCCAGGGCCCGGTTCATGCCGGCGTGATCTACCAGGTCGGCAATTACGGCGGCGGCGACACGACGTCCTGGGTGCACGACGACCTCCAGGGCAACATCGGCTTCAACTACCTGGGGTTCAGCGTCGACGGCACGGCCGCCAAGATCCGCGGCATGGTGTCGGCGTCGCCTCTAAGCCCCAGCCCGCTGAATATCGGTGCGACTGGACTGGCGGCAACGATCTCCGACAACGTCGAGTGGATGCTTACCGCGAAGTACAAGTGGGACAGGTTCGAGGTGTTGGGCGGCTACGAGAACATCGACTTCGCCAATCCGTCCAATCCCGTGCCGGTGGGCTTCGCCAACAACTACGACTACACCTTCAGCACGGTGAGCAACACCGCGTTCCCGACGGACAAGGTCCTCCAGATGATGTGGATCGGCGGCAAGTGGCAGGCGACCGAGCATCTGACCCTGATCGCTGCTTACTATCATGAAATCCAGAATGCGTTCGGCACGGCACCTGCCGTCGCCGGATGCGCCACGACGATTTCGTCCATGTGCAGCGGAACGCTCGATGCCGTGTCGTTCGTGGCGGACTACGTCTTCAACAAGCACCTCGACGTCTATGCCGGCGTGGAGTACTCGCAGATGACGAACGGCCTGGCGGCTGGCTCCGTCCAGACCTCGGTCCTCAGCGCGACCGGTGCCGTGATTGGGACTAATGGCAAGTCGACAGCGTCGAACATCGATCCGACGTTCGGCGTGCGCTACTCCTTCTGAGCGCATCGGCGCGGTGATCCAGACACCGCGCCGAACTCATTAACTGTGCCCGGCACTGTTGCCGCAGTCCTGGGGCGCAATCCAAAAAGCCCCGTCCCCTCATAACGGACGGGGCTTTCCCTTGACCGCGATGACCGAGGCTACCCGCTGGTCCCAGCGATAAAGCAGAACACGCAAGATCGCCGTTCCCCATCCAGACCGGCGCTCGCATAGATGACTTCTACCCTCCGCACTATCGCGCTCGTGTTCTTCCCTCTGCTGTCAGGCTACCCTAGCGAAAGCTGTCTGTAGGCACCAATACCGACATGACGTGCTGATCTGCTAGACTAGGGCCTGTCCTCAATTGAGAATGACAGTAGCTGCCAAGTGGACCGCGGCGAGGAAATATCTAGCGTCCTGTCGTAACGGGATAGCGGCAACACCATCTCTCAACGACCTGAACATTGCATTTCAGATAGGAACTATTCGCTGCCGGACCGTCTATTTTATTCCCCGTGTTCGGATTACGTTTTGTTAAGGTGAGAGGCTAAATAGATTCCCGCATCAGGACCCCGATGTGGATGGCGCACACACACCGCGGCACCCCGAGTTGTGGCAGACATTGGTCTGGGCTTGCGGTCCGACGAGCGGGGCCAAGCCCTTAGAGTCGAAAAGATAGCGAACAATCCGATTCGATCAGGAGACTGAGCCGGGGATAGATTTATCTCCGTAAGCGTCAGCTCGTTGGGGTGCGGAAATAATACGGACAATCTAACCATTCACGAGAGATCACAATTCATCGACCGAATTGTTACTCTGTTCGTGAGTTTAGATGAGCACCCACGGCGCGCGTGAAGCCCTCATTTCAAACTGATGTTTATCTGTCCAGCATCGCTGCCGCGGTTTCCTTCCCGAAGCTGAGGCCGTTTTGTTTTGAGGGGATTCGCGGCCGCCGACGAACCGCACCTTCGGCCCATTTCTGTTCAAGAGTTATTTGTACGCTGGGCAGGGAAGTGCTGGGTCAGTCCTATTGCAACCAAAGTGATCGGGGGCTTGGGAATATCTGAAAAGACGGGCGAGTCTCTCTAACAGAAGGAAAGGAGGCGCCTCGCACCAATAGATCCCAGAGTTTTGAATCCGCCGGCGACCTTCGGCTGGCTTGACCTCCAAGAAGTGTCTCAGTCATGCCCGGCTGAGACACTATTTTGAGTTTTGACCGATGCCTACGCCCCTCTCAACAATCAAAATAATGTGCAGGAGTGCAGGAATTTGAATCACACCACTGTGAGGCGTCTGTGAGTGGCGGTGCGCGGATGCCAATCGCGGGAGAAGCAGATGCCTATCACCCGTTCTCTGTGCCGGGACAGCGATGATCCAACCGCTCCAGCAGATGGCTTCGACTGAAACAACGAGAGTAGCTTTGATGGTCTGCGACTGGGTTGAGAGCAATACTGCGTGTCGTACTGCACATCGGGAATAAACATCACTCAAACCGGAGTCTTTACTGTCAATGACCTTAAACGAGACGAGCTAGCAGGCAGGAGCTCTGGGAGCGATGAGCAACGAACTAGCAGGAACTCTGGGAGCGATGAGCAACGAAACACGGCGCTCAGCTGGTAGGTATGATTGGGGTACCCTCGCTGTAGACGCCCTGGAGCTTGCGCGCCTGATGCCTCCTGGTCCGGAACGCAACGAGGCACTCAAATTGGCAAGTCTACTTCGGTGCGTTGCCGACGCGCACGGGTTGGTCTTCGCAAAGCGGGGCAGGCCGCCAAAATAAACCTTCGGCGTTTGCGCGGTTGTAGAACGCATCCGTGTGAAGGTTATGCGCACGCAGCCAGGCATGCCGCCATTTGCAAGCCACGTGAGTCGAGTAGTTCATGCCGATGATCAGATAACGAGAGTGCGAAATGTATTCGTGCACGGAAGTTTTGTCGCGAGCCGCGCGCAGCGGTGCCTCGCGCCGAGCGGATGCACGTTTCAAGATTAAGAGAAGTTCATCTGAATCACTGGATCTTGCGCCCGCGTTTGGACCTTGCGTCGGGAAGAACGGCGCGTGGTTGAGAGGAGTAAACGCGGTGCAGCTCATCACGCTCGCCGGTCGAACATAGTCCCGACACCGAGTCGAAGTTCGACCACAAACACGCCACGATATTTTCAGTCCGAATCGAAACCGCACTCCGAGCATGTTGCAGCAGCGCAAGACGCAAAGTGTTTTGACGCGCATAAATCTCCGTGCGGTCTCTGCAAAGACCGCAGAATCGCAGAGGATGACCAATGGATAAATAATTGAGATGAGGCGATTTTTCAGGGTACTTGCTGTTCAGAACAATGGGAGCGGCGGTCCATTGAAGCGATAGGCATTCCAGCTATCAGAGCGAACGGTTTGGACTGGTCTATCGTTCGGAGGCTGCATGTCTTCCTTCTTCGCTCGCGCTGGGCGTTCGTCCGGTGCGCTACAAAAAAACACAATGGTGAGCAAACCGAGCCCACAGGATGACAATCACGCGCGGTTTTCCAAGCTGGTGTTGCCTCATCTCGCGGATGCCTACGCGCTAGCTTACCGGATCACGGGAAGTCACGCCGATGCCGACGACGCTTTGCAGGAAGCCTGCCTGCGTGCATTCCGTGCTGTCGGCGACGTTGCGGACAATAGCGCGCGCCCATGGGTAATGGCGATCATGCGCAATACCGCGTATACGTGGATACGCAAGAACCGTCCGACGGCCGTGTTCGGGGTTGATGATCTCGAAGGTATCGAGGTCGCGCAGACAGAGCCGGCCGCCCCGGATTCCGAGAAGACGGTGATCGCCAAATCCGACATGGAGACGGTTATTGCTGCTTTGCCCGATCCGTTCCGGGAGATGGTAATATTGCGCGATATCCACGGGCTGTCTTATCGCGAGATTTCTGCGCGAACGAAGGTGCCGATCGGCACTGTAATGTCGCGGCTCGCCCGAGCGCGTAGCCGTCTTACCACGATCTTGGCGAATGGTGCGGCATGACGAAATTGATGTCGCTCGACTCCCGAGCAATTGCCTGGCGCGAGATTACGGCGCGAACTCATAAAGGCCGCTTACAACGGCGTGCCAAAAGCAGCTTTGGAGCTGAAAGCGTTTGGCCTCGCTGGAGGATCGTTCCGAAATGGGGGGCGTCGACGCTGGCGTTTGTTGCGTCCCCGCTTGGTAAGAAGCTCATGATCGGGAGGAAATTGTTGAAATGCCGGCCTCGATTTACTGTGGCCTGCGTGTAACGGGATCTATGTGCGTCCTCCGATATATGATGAAGCGAAAGCTCATCATTCTGGGCTCCGTGTTCTGGGCTCCATGTGATCTCGGTGGACCTCGCGGATAGTTTGATTGTGATTTGCAGTGACTTCTGCTGAATGAACTATCCACCTGCGGTTCGAAGCTCGTGATCGTTACTCGCGCCGCGCCGAATCCATAGACGTTACTGAGCAATCATGCAGCAAACTGAACTACCTCTTCGAAATCTGAAGTTTGGAGTTTTCGAGGCTGATCTTCGAACTGGCGAACTGACAAAGCTTGGCAGGCGCGTCAGATTGCAAGAGCAACCATTTCAATTGCTGGCCATGCTGCTGGAAAAGCCAGGAGTGCTGGTAACTCGGGAGGAACTGCACGTTAAACTTTGGCCCGAAACGACGGTGGACTTCGATCACGGCGTCAACAAAGCAATAAGCAAGATCCGTGAAGCATTGGGAGATTCAGCTGAAAATCCCCGCTTCATCGAGACCGTCGCTCGCCGTGGCTACAGGTTTCTCGCCGACGTTACGGTCGCAGTCGGCGAGCAAACGGAAACTGTAACCGGCGATGACGCCGTGCAGGAGGACTCAGGTCCTGTAAGTCTCAGTGACGTCGGCACACCACCTCGGCGCAAGCTGCGTTCGTTTACCTGGCGGCTCTTTGGCATGGTGCCTGTGCTTGCCATCTCCCTTTCCTGGATTTTAGTCCCCTGGAAGCAGCCCGCACCCGCAATCCACTCGATCGTGGTGCTGCCACTGCAAAACCTTTCCAACGACGTGTCGCAGCAATACTTCGCTGACGGCATGACCGACGAAATAGTGACGAACCTGACGCAGATCAAACGGCTACGGGTAATCTCATCGGCCTTGTCGATTGGTTACAAGAATCCGCGCCAACCTCTCGGAGAGATCGCGCGAAACCTGCACGTTGACGCTGTTGTTAGAGGAAGCGTGCTGCTTTCCGGCGATCATGTTCGGATTAACGCGCGGCTGATCGAGATGCCGACAGAGAGGGACATCTGGGCTCAAAGCTATGAAGGAGATATTCACGACACGCTTAAGCTCCAAAGTGAGATAGCCCGCGTGATCGCTCAGCAGCTTCGGGGCATCCTGGATCGGCAGGAACAAGCGCCGCTCAATCGGGGCGTGGCCGAAGATCCGCACGCTTATCAGGCTTATCTCAAGTGACGTTATCTCCGTAGCGGGAAAACCGGAGCGGGATTGAGGGTGGACGTTATGGCACTGATACGGAGTGCGCCGAAGAATATTCCGGCTGTCTTACACCTGCGCTCACTCTGAACAGTCGCCTCGGCGAAGAGGCCCCGACGAACTCATCGAATTTGCTTCAGCGTGGTCTTCTCGCAAGTCCCCGCAGGCGTCTCTCCCGAGGTGTTGTAGAAGTCTCAATATCCAGGAGTTGGGGAATATCAGGAGCGTCAGCAGAGTCAAAGTCTTAGAAGCGCTTATGCGCAACGAGAACTGGACGGAGATGCGCGATGACTGGATCCATGCTTCTTGCGGCAATTATGTTGATGGGGATTTTCGTAGCATCCGATCTTCGCGTGGCGCTTCGGACGCGGTCAGCGTTGTAACCTTCAACGCCGAAAGTTCTCAATGTGGTTCGCAGCATTCGCGCTAAAGCGTCCCTATACAATCGTCGCATCTCTGATTCTCATCTGCCTCATGGGCGTTGGAGCTGCACTGCGCATGCCGATCGATATTTTTCCGGAAATCGACATCCCAGTTGTTAGCGTCGTCTGGACCTACAGCGGTATGAGCGCGCGGGATATCCGCGATCGCATTTTGACCTTGCATGAGCGACAACTCGCTTCGCTGGTTGATGACATCAGCCGGATCGAGGCGACCAGTTATGCGGGCGTCGGCGTCGAGAAAGTGTACCTCCACGAAGGCGCCAACGTGACGCGCGCCATCTCGCAATTGGCGAGCAGCGCGCTTGTCGTTCTTAAATATATGCCGCCCAATATCACGCCGCCGCTTGTGTTGCGCTACGGCGCTACGGACGTGCCGATCATACAGCTTAGCCTTTCCAGCAGTTCGCTTCCCGACTCCAAGTTGAACGATCTGGGTCAGAACATCATCCGCCCCGATCTTGCGGTCGTCCATGGAGCGGAAGTTCCCTATCCCTATGGTGGCAAGCCCCGCGTCATTATGGTCGATCTTGATCAGCACGCCCTTGCGTCGCGCGGATTGTCACCCGCGGACGTGGCCACAGCGATTCAGCAACAGAACGTCATCCTTCCCTCCGGCGACGTCAAAATCGGTCCTAAAGACTATGCGCTCGCGATGAACAACAGTCCGGACGCGATCGCCGCCATCAACCAATTTCCGGTCAAGCAGGTGACAGGCCAGACCGTGTTCGTGCGCGACGTCGCCCATGTTCATGATGGCTTTCAGGTCCAAACCAATTCGGTCACTGTCGACGGTCGGCCGGGCGCCCTGATGACGGTGCGCAAAACAGGCGGTGTCTCAACTCTCGCAGTGATCGACGGCGTCAAGCAAGCGCTGCCGGATGTCGCAAGGCTTATGCCGCGCGGGGTCAACATCAAGGCGATTTTCGATCAGTCTGTTTTCGTCAAGGCTTCGCTAAACAGCGTGCTGATGGGCGGCTTGATCGCGGCCGGATTGACGGGGTTGATGATTTTGCTGTTTCTCGGCAATTGGCGATTGACGCTCATTATTCTTGCCACGATTCCCATCGCGATCATCACCGCCATTCTCGTGATCTTTATAGATGGTCAGACCTTGAACACGATGACGCTCGGCGGCTTTGCGCTCGCTGTCGGTATCCTCGTCGACAACAGTACGGTCGTCATTGAAAATATCGAGCGCCACGTCAAAGACGGCGATTCGCTGCAACACGCCATCGTTCACGGCTCCGGAGAAGTCGCGCTTCCCACGGCGCTTTCGACGCTATGTATTTGCATTGTCTTCGTGCCGGTGTTCCTTCTGCAAGGCACGGCCAAATATCTGTTCTCTCCCTTGTCGCTGTCCGTCTGCGTGTCGCTGATCGCCAGCCTTGCGCTGTCCTTCACGCTGGTGCCTGTCCTGTTCGCGTTTCTCATGCGTTCTTCGCTTGAGGGTCATGCGGGGCATTCCCCGCAGGCCGCGTCACCACGCTCGCGGTTCAATGTGTTTGGCGCGATTCACCACGGATTCGAGGAGGGCTTCAACCGGCTGCGCGAAGGCTATCGTAACATCGTCGCCCTTTGCGTTCAGCGGGCGGGTGTCACCAGCGTTTTTTTCCTTCTGTTGATGGCATGCTCGTTAGTTCTTTTTCCGCAGCTTGGTAGAGACTTTTTCCCTCAAGTGGACGCCGGCCAGATGAGGCTTCACGTTCGCGCGCCGGCCGGCAGCCGCCTTGAGGAGACCCAGCGCTATTTCGCCGAAGTCGAGAACGCGATCTACGAGATTGTCGGTCGGGACCAGGTCAGCGTCATCCTGGATAATATTGGCCTGCCGTACAGCGGTATCAATATCGCGTTGAGCGATTCGGCGACCGTCGGTCCGATGGACGGGGAAATTCTGATTTCCTTAAAGCAGAAGCATAACCCGACGGCTGCTCATGTCGCCGCCTTACGGCATGATCTGCCGAGACGTTTTCCCGGATTGCAGTTTTTCTTCCAACCCGCAGATATCGTCAATCAGGTACTCAATTTCGGTCAGCCCGCGCCTATTGATGTCAGGATTTCCGGGCCAAAGAGCGGCGAGGCCTACGCGCTCGCGCAGAAGATTACGCGTAGCTTGGATGCCATTCCCGGTGTGGTGGACGCGCATGTGTTTCAGGTTCCCGACGCTCCCGGCTTGACCATCGACGTCGATCGCACACTAGCCGAGCAGGTTGGCGTGAATGACGACGAAATCGCGAAGAATGTCCTGGTAAGCGCCAATTCAAGCGCTCAAACCTCCCCCAATTTCTGGATCGACCCGAAGAATAGCGTGAGCTATCCGCTGGTTGTTCAGATGCCGACCTATCGCGTGAATTCGACGCAGGATTTGGCCGGTGTGCCGATCAGCGCGGGCGGTGGCAAGTCGAACCAAATGCTGATGAATGTCGCCCAATTCGGACGCAAGAACGTCCCGCTCGTGGCTTCACAGCTCAACATCCGGCCGGTTTTCGACGTCAATGCCGACGTTCAGGGCCGAGACCTCGCGTCCGCCGCGGACGCGATCGATAAGGTATTGGATGAAGAGCGCTCCGCCTCCGCTTCTCCCGCGACCATAACGCTTAGCGGACAGGTCGAAACCATGCGCGAAAGTTTTGACGGGCTGTTCTCCGGCATGGCCATGGCGGTGGTGCTCGTCTACCTCGTTCTCGTCATTAATTTTCAAAGCTGGGTGGATCCACTGATTGTCCTGGCGGCTGTCCCGTTCACATTGGGCGGAGTGATGTGGATGTTGTTTCTGACCCAAACGCATCTGAGCATCCCCGCCTTGATGGGCTCGTTGATGTGTATCGGCCTGACGGCTGCCAACAGCATTCTTGTCGTCACTTTCGCCAATCAGCGAATGGAAGCGGGCGACGACAAAGCGACCGCCGCGATCGTCGCGGGCTACACCCGGTTACGGCCCGTATTGATGACCGCCGCCGCCATGATTCTCGGCATGATCCCGATGGCTTTGGGCGTGGGCGAGGGAGGCGAGCAGAATGCGCCCTTGGCGCGCGCGGTCATTGGCGGACTTTTGTTCGCCACGGCGGCAACCATGATCTTCGTGCCCGTGGTTTACCGAATTCTTCGCCGGGATACCGAGCTATGCTTCAGACAGGAATTGAAATGACGCCTCTGACGAAAGACCTCAATCCAAACGCCTCAGAACCCGACGAAGTCAGCCAGATGACGCGCGTCACGCGTGGGACAGGGGCAAGGATCTTGCGCCTCATCGCTGTGATCGCGATGGTGTTGGGCGTCGGCTTTGTTCTCGTTTCTCGCGGGAAAAACGCGGCGGAAGCGCGATTGGCAGATGCGACTAGCAAGGACGAGGCAGAGGCGCCCGCCGTCGATGTGTTTACCGTCGGTCGGTCGCTTGGAAAGCAGCCACTTAAGCTTCCCGGAGAGACAGCCGCCTGGAACGAGACCGCGATCTATGCACGGGTGAACGGTTATGTCACCAAATGGTTTGTCGATATCGGCGACAACGTGACAGCGGGCCAGACGCTCGCGATAATCGATACGCCGGAACTTGACGCTGAACTCCTCGCCGCAAAGGCCAAGCTCAACGCCAGCATCGCACAAGTAGCGGTCAAGCAGGCCCGGGCCGATTTTGCAGCGACGACCGATGAGCGTTGGCGCGAATCCCCGAAAGGCGTCGTGTCCGATCAGGAGCGTGAGTCCAAGAAGGCTGGCAGCGCCGAAGCAATCGCCGAGCTGAATGCAGCGCGCGCGCAAGTGATGCTGGAACAAGCCGACATAGATCGTCTTTCGGCGCTCACCCAGTTCAAGGAGGTCAAGGCCCCCTTTGACGGCACCATCGTTCAGCGTCACATCGACATTGGAAATCTTGTAACGGCGGGAAGCGCCGCTAATACGACGTCGCTCTATCAGCTTTCCCAAAACAATCCGATGCGCATCTTCGTCCATGCCCCTCAGAGCGTCGCGGCGCAGCTCATGAGGCCGGGCGCGACCGCTGTGATCACCAGCAGTAGCCAGCCCAATTTGCATATTGAAGGTAAAGTTGCACGGACCGCGAAAGCGATTGATCCGGGATCACGAACGATTCGGGTCGAAATTGACATCCCGAATCCCGACCGTTCGCTCGTTCCCGGCATGTACGTGCAGGCAGATTTCGAACTCACGGGGGGCGCCTCGATCCAGATTCCCGCGGCCGCTCTGCTGTATCGATCCGGCGGCCCGCAAGTCGCCGTCGTCGACGAAACAGGCGCAGTGGCCTTCAGGGACGTCATGATCGCCAGCGACGATGGCAACGTCGTCGCCATTGATTCCGACCTCGCGGTTGGCGACAAAATCGCCCTCAATCTCAGCAGTCAGATTGCTGCCGGCGAAAAAGTTAAAACAAGCTCAGGCGATACAAAAAGCGCGTCGGTCCAATAAAGAAAATACTGATGTGCCTTCAGCCGCGCCGCCTTACGTTGGTCAGCTCTGCCGTGATTTATGGGATGAAAAATTGGATCCGCGTGGGTCCGCTGGCGATCGTCGCTTTAGCTGGCTGCTCCGTCGGACCCGATTATCAAACGCCTGCCACGCTCTTGCCAGTCCAGTATCTCCCGCATGCAAGGGAGACAGCGGCGCAATTGACTGCGAGCGTCGACCTTACCCAGTGGTGGCGGACCCTTCATGATCGGGAGCTGGATTCGCTTGTTGCTCGCGCTCGCGAATCCAATCTCGATCTCGCAGTCGCTCTGGACAGGCTCCAGGAAGCGCGAACGCTGGTGACGATCGCTGTCAGTCAGGGGCTTCCGGTTGTCGGGGCGACTGGCGGCGGTGGCGTCGGAACAGGGTCGGACGAAACCAAGGGCCGGGTGTCGCAGGCGCTGCGGTCGGCGGAGAACGCGCGAAATCTTAACAATATTAACGAAGCGGGTGGCCTCGACGCCAACTGGGAACTTGATCTTATAGGCAAGTTCCGGCGGGAGATCGAGGCGCAGACCGCTGATGCTGAGGCCTTTGAGGACGCACACGACTGGGCGCTCGTGACGGTCGCCGCCGACGTCGCGCAGTCCTATCTCGACATGCGCGCGCAGCAGAGCCAGCTGGTTGTCCTCGGTCAAAATATTGCTGCCGCGCGCGGCAACGTGGATCTCGCGCAAGGGCGCCTCGACCGCGGATTGACCAACGCGATCGACGTAAGCCTGGCACAGCGTGAATTGGCGACGCTGCAAGCCGATCAGGCGCCACTCGCCGCGCAAATCGATGCAAGTCGCCATGTAATTTCGGTCCTGCTGGGCCGCTTTCCCGAGGACCTCGCCGAAGAACTGGCAAAACCCGGTGCTATCCCGGCGCTGCCGACTAAAATGCCCGTCGGGCAGCCCGTCGACCTGTTGCGACGACGCCCGGATATCCGTGAGGCAGAGCGTCGCCTCGCCGCGGCGAATGCTCGCATTGGCGTGGCGACGGCGGATCTCTTTCCGACCGTGGTCCTCAGCGGCGCGGTTGGCGCTCAAGGCGGCGTACGTTCGTCATCTGCCGCTCCCATCACATGGATTGGATCGATTGGCCCGTCGCTCTATTTGCCCTTGCTCGATTTCGGGGCGCTCGATGCGCAAATAGAAATCGCCGACCTGCAAACGCACGAGGCTCTTGTCGCCTACAAGCAGGCGATATTGGTGGCGGTCCGGCAAGTGGACGACGCCAGCACTTCCTACCGGGCGCAACTCGAACGGCTCAAAAGCCTTGATCGCGCCCTGGTTGCGGCGCGCGAGGCAACGCAGATCGCTACGCAGCGATACGATCGCGGCCTTACAGATTTTCTGAACGTCCTTGACGCCGAGCGCCAGCAATTCGATCTCGAAGCACGCCATGTCGCGACGCGCCAATTGGCGGCCGACGACCTCGTCGCCCTCTACAAGGCGCTCGGAGGCGGCTGGTCGTTGAATGAACCTATTCCACCGATTCGTACTCCGCTGCCCGCCGCGATCGCCGCCGCGAAACTTATGCTGGCGCCGGCGCAAGTCCATTGAGGAGATACGATGTCCACGATGAAGGAATTTTCGATGGATGAACAGAAACCGAGCAGGGTCCCTATGAATGAGTCCGCCGAGAATAACTGGTATGGCATTCGACGATTTCCCTGGGAGATCGCATCGATCAGTGTGCACCTGGAGCAGCTAAGCCACTTCTGGGCCAAGACCCTCGGCATCAGCGGATCACAATGGAGGATGATCCTCGCCTTGGCCGATCTCGACCAGGGCGAGGGCGCAGCGGTCAACGCGGTTTCGAAGAGGCTGCACGTCGATCCGTCGTTCGTCACGACCCAATCGAAACTTCTCGAGAAAAAGGGCTTCATCCGCCGCCAGGCCTCGAGCGAGGACGCCCGGGTCGTCAAGATGTCGCTGACAGACAAGACCTATAAGCATTTGGCAAGCCTGGCTTCGCAACAGGAGAGCCTGAACGAATTCATCTTCGCGGAATTCAGCGCCGGCGAGATGGACGAACTGAACGGCAAACTCGCGTCGCTCAAAAAGCGGCTGGAGAAAGCCTGCCTTAAAGTCGCGGTCGATTTCTAGGCTTGTCGAATTTCCGGAACGCTTGAACTTCCAGAAAGATTAGCCTTCCAGTTGTCTTGGGGCTGATCAAAATAGTTTCGTGAACAGAAACTCGCGGGGCGCTATTTTCGCAAGCAACTCTTCACCACTACAGAAAATACTGCTGTCTTTTTCTCTCGGAATTCCGAGCGGCTGTTGAGCACGGTCGCCGCGTTCGACTCGGTGCTTGCTGCCGAAAAAGTCTTTTGTGCGGTTTGGATCACCGAGGGTCCGAGCGTTTCAACGCTTTTCCACCGCCTCTATTTCCGTCGGCTCGTGATCGGGTTCGACGTTCCTATTTGGCGAAATGCAAAGCCGATAAATCCGAGCACGACCAAGATAGCTCCACGCACACATTCGGGAAACATACTCCGGGAACCAAGTCGCGTTACAGCATCGTAAGTTGGCCTCGATGAGAAGGTGGGTAGACTGAGTAACGACTGGAAAGTGCATGTATTCAAGAAAACAATTCGCAGCGTTGGAGGCCATGTGCCGTGAGCAAGCTGCGCTTGCCAGAAAAGAAATGGAATACTCGCTGATGAAATATTGGTTGGCGGAAGCAGAGGAATGGAAGCAACTCAGGCAGTCTGCCCCAAAGAGAATTGCGTATCGCTCCAGCGAGCTGGCAAGGTCCAGCAAACAAAGAGTCAAATGACACGCGATGGAAGACGATTGCTGGAACATTGAGGCTCTACGAGATGTGAACTGCTTTGCGGCCTATCGCGCTAAAGAATCTTTTAATTGAATGATGAAACAGACTTACCATGTTCTTCTTTGTCTAAACGAGAAGGACAAGACCATGAAACTTACGACAATCGCACTGGCAATTGCATTCGCTCTACCGAGCTCCTTTGCATTTGCGCGAGGCGGAATCAGCATTGGTAGTCACGTCGATCGCCCCTACACAGGCGTCACGGTCGGCTCGTCACACCGGATCGCGACGAGGCCAAGGAACTTTTCCGGTAATACTCTCGGCCCCATCATGCATGATCCAAGCGGGTCAACACTGACTGGCTCGGCCATCAACCGAGGCGCTTAAGAAAGAAAAGCCCCGCATCTTCGCGGGGCTTCTTTTTACGCGCTCTTCTTGGGAAGCGCGGGTGATGACGATAGCTCTGGCTCCGCCGCCATACCCCGGGTGGGACGCCCGCAATTGCGAACGCTCTTCAGTGATTTCAGGTCGAGTAACTTAGCCGCCCGCCCGATGGAGCCGCGCGCTCCGCGCAAAATACTGCGCAGATCGCTCGGGGTCAGGCCATGGGGCGGACGTTCTGGTTCACCCGGAACAGGTTGCCCGGGTCGTATTTCTTTTTCAGCTTGCCGAGACGCTGGTAATTGTCGCCGTAGGTCGCTTTGATGCGTGCCTCGCCTTCGTCATCCTTCATGAAGTTCGGGTAGGCGCCGCCGAGGTCGAACGGATGAATCGCCTCCCAATAGTTCTTTGCCCATTGCTTCAAGGCCGGCGCCTGACCCGGATCGGAGCCGATTCCGGCGATCACCATCGACCAGGTGGCATCGCGGCAGTTCCATGCCGTTTCGCCTTCCGCCTTGCGATGGACCGAACCATCGATTGGATAGAGATGCATTAAAGAGGCGTCACTAGGTACCCTCGCAGCCTGCTCGATATGGACGTCGATCGCAGCGTCGGGCAGCGTCTTGACGAAGTCGCCCTTCCAGTACCAATGCAGGCCTTTCGGATAAAGTCCGTCGAACATGTCTTGCAGCGCCAAATAAGGGATCGGGCCCGCAAAATCGATGATCGGCTCAGGAAGTGCCGCGCGGACGGCGTTGACGGCCTTTTCGGCGTCAGCTGCCACCCCGTTGTGCGAGACGAGCAGCACGCAGATCTTTTTGCCCCAATGCTCCCTGGGGAAGGGATCGCCGGACGGAACCGTCTGCAGCCCTAGGAAGGCATAGAACTCGTCCGGCGCACTTGCCTGAAAGTCCCGGTACCATCGCATGATCCGCGCAGCGTCCTTCAACTCCCAGAAGATCGGGCCGGCGTAGACCGTGGTCGCGGGGTGCGCCTCGAAAAGGAAACTGGTGACGACGCCAAAATTGCCGCCGCCGCCGCGCAGCGCCCAGAGCAGATCGGGGCTGTCCGTCGTGTTCGCGACAACAAATGTGCCGTCCGTCAGAACCACATCGGCCTCTATCAGATTGTCGATGGCGAGTCCGTATTGACGGCCAAGATAACCGTGGCCGCCGCTGAGTGTCAGGCCGGCAACGCCTGTTGTCGAGACGACGCCAAAAGGGATAGCGAGACCGAAGGCATGGGTCGCGTGGTCAACATCGCCGGTCGTGCAACCGGCGCCCACCCGCACGGTCCGTTTCGCCGGATCGACGCGCACGCCCCTCATCATCGACAGATCAATGACCAGCCCATCATCAACGCTGCCGAATCCGGGTCCGTTATGGCCGCCGCCGCGGATGGCGATGGCCAACCTGTTGTCACGGCCAAAATTTACGGCGGCAATCACATCCGCCACATCGGCGCAGCGTGCGATCAACAGCGGCCGTTTGTCGATCGTGGCGTTGTAGAGCCGCTTGAAGAAGAGATTGCAGCCGACCTTGCATTAGGTTTGGCTCGTGCTTTGCGTCAACACGGTGAGAACAGAGTCTCCTCATGCCACGCTACGTTGTAGAAAGAGAGTTTGCGGAACAACTCGACCTCACCAAGGACGGGGTTGAAAAGTCAATTTGATCAATGATCAGCCAGGCGTGCAGTGGACCTTCTCTTTCCTCAGCGCCGACAAGAAAGAAACCTATTGCCTCTATGAGGCGCCTAATCCTGAAGCTATTCGGGCCGCGGCACGAAGAAACAACATTCCCGCCGATGTGATCATTGAAATTGGCGGGGAAATTGGGCCGAACATGTTCGCGTAGCCATTCGGCAGGCCGCGGGCGTCGGAATTCTCTCGCTCGAGCCAGGCAGCCCGGTGCGCAGAGCAACTGCTCCTGACACTCGCATAAAGGCCCGCTAATAGCGGGCTTTTGCGAATTGCCACCAGTCTCCAAGCTCCGATTTCCGGCATACGCGAGCGATAGCAGGGTTGCTGAGGGTCGTGTTAAACGATAGTGGTCCAGATTCATGATGCCGAGCGACAGGCTCGTTATTAAGAAGTTGTGACCTGTTCAACCAGCTTAAAATCGCTGAAAACGAATGAGGAAGAGAATGTCGGCTCCAATGCAAGGCGAGATGCAGCCGGCGATTTATCGCTTACGACTTGGCAGCTTCGAAGTTGCAAGCATTCTGGACAGCAAAATCATCCGTGAGGGATTAAGCCCGAGCCATGGCGGCGAAGCGTTATCCGCCGAAGTGCGAGCGCTGGCGCGTGCGAACAGGATTGACCCGCATCGTTACGAGCATCCGTTCATTCCCAGCCTGGTCAATACCGGTAAGGAGCTTGTCCTGTTCGACACCGGTAACGGTGCGTTGCAGCTCGAGCACGAACAGCTTCGAGGTAGGCTCCCGGAGGGGCTTCTGGTCGCGCGGGTGCGCCAGGCGGGCTATGAACCGCAGGACGTTGACGTGGTCGTAATTACGCACGGCCATCCCGACCATATCGGCGGGCTGATGACGGGCGGAGAACCGGTATTTCCCAATGCGCGGTATGTGTTCGGGGCAGCTGAATTCGATTTCTGGAGGCGCGGTAACGTGCGCGATGCACGAAAATTCAATCGCGAGCTATTCATGAAGATCGCGGTGCCGTTTGCCGATCGAGCCAGTTTCATCAAAGCGGGCGACGAGGTCGTGCCCGGGATCCGGGCCGTCGACGCGGCGGGTCATTCGCCGGGAATGATGGCTTACTTGATCGAGAGTGAAGGCAAGCGACTGCTCAACTGGGCCGACACCTGCGGTCATTATGTGGTGTCACTGCAGAGACCGGACATCCATCTCGACGTCGATGACGATAAGGAGATGGCGGCGGCAACCCGCAAGCGCATTCTGGACATGGTTGCGACCGACGAGATCTTCGTCCTTGGTTTTCATATGCCGTTTCCTGGCATTGGTTTTGTGGAGCCGGCGCATGGCGGTTACCGCTGGGTCCCTCATGGCTATCAGCTGAATTTGTGAATTGCTTTGCGTCGTTTCTACAGGGGTCGTGTATCGGTGGTCACTTTTGCGCACGATGCGTGCGCAAAAAGGTGCAGTTTCGGTGCCTTTCGCGCAAATGTTGCGTTTGTTCTCGGCTAAGGTGTTCAAAGGCTCAGTTCCATCAACGGGAGGGGCGTTGCCCTTTCCCGGCAACCCGTGCGGCGGAAACCATTCGTGAGGCTGAACGTAAACGATGTGCTGAAGTCATCCGACGTTTGGCGGAGCCGGAGACGGCTCAAATCGCTGGCAGGGGCGGGGACGCCGTAGAAGCTGGGAATGAAAGACTTGGATTAACAAGACATCTTGACGAACGCAGATTCGCTCAAGCCAAAAAAGTAAAATGGGGGGAGCCGTGACGGATCATACCAAGGTGGATGTCGCCGCCGTTATCAATGACAGTGAAATCAGTCGTTTTCAGTACATAATATTCACATTATGCATTTTGATCATGATGTGCGACGGCTTCGATACGCAGGCGCTCGCCTATGTGGCGCCGAGTATCGCATCTGAGTGGAAACTGTCTCCCGGTATCTTCGGTCCGGTATTCGCGGCGGTGCTGCTGGGGAGCATGGTGGGGGCGTTCGGTTTCGGATATCTGGCGGACAGGTTCGGCCGCAAGCGTACGCTGGTGCTCTGTATGATCTTGTTCGGCGCGCTGAACATCGGCTCCGCCTATGCGACCTCGATCGAATCCTTCACCCTTCTTCGATTTCTCTGCGGCATCGGGCTTGGCGGCGTCATTCCCAACGTGATGGCGCTGGTCTCGGAATATGCGCCGGCTCGAAGGCGCGCGACACTTGTCGCAATTACCTGGTGCGGATTCTCGCTTGGGGCCGTTCTCGGCGGATTGATTAGTGTGCCGCTGATCTCTCACTTCGGCTGGAAGTCGGTATTCGTCTTTGGCGGGATTCTTCCGCTATGCCTGGTCGCCATCGTTGTTTTTGCGCTTCCGGAATCGATCAAATTCCTGATTTTGGCGCGTGGTAAGGGTGTCGAACTGGTAGCCGTCCTCAGGAAGCTCAACCCCGGCCGGCACTTTGACGATAGCAGCGCGTTTGTGCTCGACGAACCTCGCCTCGGCAGAGGATCAATATCGGCGCTATTTCGGGACGGCCTCGCGATCGGCAGTGTGTTTCTCTGTCTCGCATTCTTCATGAGTCTGATGCTCGTCTACCTCTTCATTAACTGGATTCCATTGTTGCTGCGCCAGGCTGGATTGCCTCTCCAGGACGCGATGATGGGAACGATCATCTTTAATCTGTCGGGAATCTTCGGCAGCGTGTTCTGCACGCAGTTCATCGATCGGAAAATCCTGCCGCCTATGTTCATCCTGATTTTCGCATATTTTGTCGGTGCCGCGGCCGTGTTCGCCATCGGCTTCGCTGGGACCTCGTTCTGGCCGATCATGGGCACGATCTTTCTTGGCGGCTTCTTCATCATAGGTGCTCAGCTTTCGCTCAACGCGCTCATCACCAACTACTATCCGACTGCAATCCGGGGCACCGGGGTCGGCTGGTCGCAAGTGGTCGGGCGAACGGGGTCCCTGCTCGGACCGCTGATGGGCGGGGCATTGGTTTCGCAAGGCATGTCGCCCAGTCAGTTGTTCCAGGTCAGCAGCATCGCGCCGCTTCTTGCCTGTGCATGTTTGCTGGTTTTCATGAAATTCTCGTCCTCGGCAATGATGACCCGGTCCGTCACGGTGGACGTGACGCCATGATTTCTCGCGCCGAGAAGGGAGCTTGCTTCGGAGAACGGGGAATGCAGACTGACCGGGCCGGCTTCATCGCCGCAGGGCTGATCGATGACAATGCGTGATTGCTGGCTTGGCCAGGGAGGGCCGGCGTAGACATCCGCCGAGGCTAAAATTCATCTGTCCTCGACTTCGGTGCGGGTGTTACTTTCGAGCAGTACTTGCCCGGCAATTATAAGCCCTGCGGAAACCCGCAGCCTGCGCATCTTCTTCCGAGCAGAACCATCGGTCCGGCTTGGTCAGAGGCGCGTAACTGCGGCACCCCTGCATGTGGTAGATGCCCACCTTGCCGGTCAGACGTGCGCGTACCGCAAATTTCGCCTTGATGGCGCACCCGGGCGGCATGGCGGGTTCGTCCGGAAACAAGGCTGCGCGCAACTCGCGGTCTTTATCGCTTCTACAGGATGCGCCCAACAGAGGGGCCGTGTTTTCCCGGTGCCGAAACGCTTGCGGAGCCACGAAACAGCCCCGCCACAGGCCCAGACTTTTGTTCTTGGCATTGGACTCGTCGTCGTTGAAACGACCGTTGGCGGTGGGTTCGACATCCAGCGCATACCCTTGACGTACCAGCAGCTTGTTCAGACTGTCGGTTTCGCCGGCGGCGCTGCAAACTCCAACGTGCCATCGGCTGAACGTTTTGTCCGTCCCGAGATCCTTGCAATGGACCTCCCGGCCGCCGATCAGTTTTGCCAGCTGATCGCGCGCCTCCACGCCGCAAGCCCAGAGATCCGCATGCTCGTCAATGCACATCTGGTCAAACTCAGGAGCATCGATGCCGTCAAGCCGGTAGGTGACGCCGGCGACCTGCAAGGTATCTCCGTCCCTTACGATCGCGTCGGCGGCCCAACCCGAGCCCGCCGATAGAAACGCCAGAGCCGCTATCAAAAAACGCATCGATTTCACCCGAGGTCCGCTGCGAAACTACTTGCATCAATAGCGTTTGAGCAAGGGGCGAAGCCCATCCACCGAGCGACCGGACTGATGCTGACCGAAGGGATTGCGGGACGATCTTGGGTTACCGAACCCCAAGTTTCCCGAAAAACGCCTTTTCCACCTGGCTGGCGTAGCGTTCCTTGTGCCTCAAGGCGAAGAACGCGCGTTTCGGCAGATCGATCTTGACGTGGTGGAGCGTTTTGGCCGCGACCGAGTGGGCTACGACGAGATTTGAAATAGCAGTTGCCGACTGACCTGCTTCAACGGCGGCGCGAATGGCCTCGTTGGAGGGAAGCTCCAGCGTGATGCGCAACTCGGATAGTCGGATGCCGTACTTCCGCAGCGCGGCCTCGAAGATCGATCGCGTTCCGGACCCCGGCTCGCGCAGAACCCAGCCCGTGGTTCGGAAATCATCAGCGGTGATACGCGCATGTGTGGCCCAGCGGTGGTGTTTGCCGACCACGACGACGAGCGTGTCGCCGTCGATCTTGCGTATCGCCAGCGATGGATCGTCGACCTCGCCCTCGACCAGACCTACATCGGCGCTTCCTTCATGGACGGCCTGGGCGACCCGCTCGGTGTTGGCAATCATGATGTGAAGATCGATGTCGGGATAAGCCGCCTGAAATTCCTGGACGCGGGGCGGCAGCCAATAGTTTGCCACCGTCTGGCTGGCGGCGATCGTCAACGAGCCACGTTGGAGACCGGCCAGATCGCTGAGAACCTGCGCCGCCGCTTTGGCGCGGCCGACCACGCCGCGGGCTTCGCCGAGAAAATCGCGGCCGATCTGGGTCAGTTGAATGCCGCGGCCGACACGATCGAACAGCTTGATACCGTACCGCGATTCCAGCGCCGCGATGGCGGCACTGGTCGCCGATTGCGTCAGGTTCAACTCGGTGGCGGCCCGCGTCATGTGCTGTTTTTCCGCAACCGCGATGAAGATGCGAAGCTGTTCCAGCGTCATCGATTGTCATCCCATCAGTTTGATCAGCGTCGGGCTGAAGCCGGTATTGAACAGGCAGGCCGGCGCCCCGAGCATGGCCGGACGAAAGCCTTTCGCGGTCATTTTCGCATGTCGGTCTCGAGGCCCATCGCCGCAAGGGCTACCGACACTCAGCCGGAATCGCGAGGAGGCTGTTGGTCCCGGCCAGCGGCCACGACACCGGGTACGAACCACGGCATCGGCGGGCGTGCGGCCGCCGTACCGGAATCGTTCCGCCTGGAGTCGCGCGCCGACAGTGGCCCGAGCACGATCCCCCATCGGAGACGGCAACATGACGGGGACAGCTTTGGCGATTGAATGCTTCTTGGTGCTTCGAATTCGCTGGTTGATAAAGGGTCACGAGCAGCCTCCATTGGCAGGTCTACCCGATGTCAGTCGTCTCAATTAATCAATCCAATGGATAATAGCTTCACAATCAATCGATTTTGTAATTTAATAAACGAACCCGATCAAGCCCGAAAAGCAGGGCGCATCGTGATCGACGAGGCTTTGCCGGCGACCGAACCAGCTAATATGGTCCTCAGGGAATCCGCAGCCGTTACGGCGCAGTCACAGAGGATCGGCAAGCCATCAATGGGAAATTTAGTGAAGAGCCAACCAAGTGAATTGCGCGTTGCAATTGCCGGGCTGGGGTCCATCGGAACGAAAGTAGCGGAGGCGCTCGACCGGGGAATAGACGGACTGACCCTCGCGGCCGTCTCGGTGCAAAACCCTGACAAGCACCAAAGCTGGCTCGGCAATTTAACGAGAGCGCCGGCCGTCTTGCCGATCGAAGCGCTCTGCGATGCCGCCGATATCGTCATCGAGTGCGCACCCAGCAAGCTCCTGAGATCGATCGTTGCTCCCTTTGTAGCAAGCGGAAAAACCGCGATCGTTCTGAGCGCAGGCGCGCTTCTCGATAACGAGGACCTGATCGAGCTTGCCAGGCAAAACGGCGGTCAGATCGTGGTGCCGACCGGTGCGCTGATCGGCCTCGACGCCGTGACCGCGGCAGCGGCCGGCACGATCCATTCGGTCCGGATGGTGACGCGAAAGCCGGTCGGGGGGCTAGCCGGCGCGCCTTATATCGCCGAAAACAACATCGACATCGAGCGAATTACCGAACCGCTCAGGATATTCGACGGTACCGCCCGGGAGGCGGCCAGAGGATTTCCGGCCAATCTGAACGTCGCCGTCGCACTGTCGCTCGCCGGGATCGGTCCCGACCGGACCAAGCTGGAGATTTGGGCCGATCCCACGGTGACGCGCAACATGCATCGGATCGAGGTGGAATCCGACTCCGCCCGCTTTTCGATGTCGATCGAGAATATCCCGTCGGAAAATCCGAAGACGGGCCGCATCACCGCGCTATCCGTCATTGCGTACCTTCGCAAGCAGCGTGCGCCGCTTCGCGTCGGGACCTGAACGGTCGTCCCGGAAAAATTCGATCGCCTCGGCGCCCGGTGCGATGATGCAACCGCAGCCGGCGGGGCACGTTGGCGGACTGCTCAGGTATAAAGCAGCAGGCAGCTGATTTCCGTGCTTTTATTCGCGCTTCGGATTTGCCATGCTTCAGAAGGCCGCGACCAGGGTCCATGATGGGAGTTACGAATGTTGTATTCAAAGTTAGCGCGCTTCTCGACGATCGCCGGAGCGGCGATGGTCGCTGTCGTTTGCTGGGGCGCGTCCGGATCATTGGCCGTAGCTGACGACGTCGTGCGCTTCGGCGCGCCGCTGCCGCTGACGGGACCGTTGGCGCCGGAGGGAATCAAGCAGCAACAGGGCTACGACCTCTGGGCCGAGCAGGCCAACAAGGCGGGCGGAATTTCGGTCGGCGGCAAAAAGTACAAGGTCGAGATGGTCTATGCCGATTACCAATCCAACACCCCGCGCGCGGTACAGACCACCGAGCAGATGATCACCCAGGACAACATCAACTTCCTCTTTGGGGCGTTCGGCTCCGGCGCCGCGAAGGCGGCGAGCACGGTCTCGGAAAAATACAAGGTGCCTACGATTGCCGCCGCGGCATCCTCATCGCAGGTCTACGACCAGGGCTATAAATACCTGTTTGGTACATTTACGCCGAACGACACCCTGACGACGCCGTTGACCCAGATGATCAAATCGCAGGCCCCGGATGTGAAAAAGGTAGCGATTTTGGCGCGCAACGATTTGTTTCCGCTGGCGATCGCCCAGGAAATGGAGAAATCGGCCAAGGCGAACGGCTTTGAGGTGGTCTATTTCGAGAAGTATGCGATCGGCACGCTCGATCACTCGGCGACCTTGTCGCAAATGAAGTCGCTGGCGCCGCAATGGATATTCGTCACCGGCTACATCAACGATCTCCTGCTGGTGCGCAAGCAGATGGTCGATCAGCAGATGAAGGCCCCCGTGGTGACGATGATTGCCGGACCGGCCTATCAGGATTTCATCGAATCCGCCGGGCAGAGTGCGGAGAACATTACCAGCGCTTCGTGGTGGCACCCCGCTGAAGAGTATGCCGGCAAGGACATTTTCGGGTCGACCAGCAATTTCGTGAAATTGTTCAAGGACAAATACAAGAGCGAGCCGGACTACGGGCAGGCGTCAGCGGCTCTTTGCGGGGCGCTGTTCCAGATCGCGATCGAGCGCGCCGGTTCGCTGGATCGCGAAAAAGTACGCGACGAGTTGGCGAAGATGGACATCGTGACCTTCTTCGGCCCGGTGAAGTTCGGGCCAAATGGCCAGATCAATTCGCTCGAGCCGCCGGTGTTCCAGATTCAGGGCGCCAAGCCGATTGTGCTGTTCCCGCAAGCCATCAAGCAGGGCGAGCTCAAGCTTGGGGTAAACTGACGAAAACCGTCGCGACCACGAGCAGGTGTCGAGCGTGCTGGTAGCCCAGGTCCTGATCAACGCCCTGGTGCTGGGCTGCCTTTACGCGTGTATTGCGATCGGCTTCTCTCTGGTGTGGGGCGTTCTGAATGTCATCAACCTGATCCACGGATCGTTCATCGTTCTCGGCGCCTATCTTGCCTGGGGGATATATCAGTCGCTGGCGATCCCGCCCTGGTACGTGCTGGTCGTTGCGGCGCCGTTGTTTTTCATTCTCGGCTATCTGCTGCAGCGGCTGCTGCTCAATCGCGTCATATCGGCGCCGGTGCTGGTGACGCTGACGCTGACATTCGGGCTCGATCTGATCCTGAACAACGCGATGATCTATTTTTTCAAGGCGGACTACCGGAAGCTCACTCTGAGCCCGCCGATTGGTTCGATCTCGCTGTTCGACGTGGTGGTCCCGGTCGATCGGCTGATTGCCACGGCAGCCGCACTGGCGCTGACCGGGGTGCTTTATCTGGTACTGCGGCGCTCGCGGGTCGGCCGCGCCATCGTTGCCGTCAGACTCGATCGCGACGCCGCGGTGCTGATGGGCGTCGATGTCAAATCGATCTACGCCATCGCGTTCGGCCTCGGTGCCGCGCTGGCGGGATGCGCCGGTGTGTTGATGGCGCTGATTTTCCCGATCTCGCCGCTGACCTCGTCGACGTTTCTCGGCAAGGCCTTCGTGGTCTGCGTGCTCGGCGGTCTCGGCAGCGTTTCGGGCGCACTGGCCGGCGGCCTGCTGCTGGCGCTGGTCGAGGGCGTCGGTTCGGTAGCCATCGGACCATCGCATGCGACCACGCTTTCCTTTGTGCTGTTGATCGTGTTCCTGATCGTCAGACCGCAGGGGCTGCTCGGCCGGAAGGGTTTCGAATGACCCGGCTCAATCTGGCGCTTTTGCTGCTCATCGGCTGCATCGCGGCGCTGCCCTTGTTCGGCGGGCCTTACGCTCTGCGGCTCGGCACCATCGCCTGCATGTACGCCATCCTCGCGCTGTCCTGGAATGTCGTCGGCGGCTTCGCCGGCTATCCGTCGTTCGCGACCGCGGCGTTTTTTGGGTTCGGCGCCTATACGACCGGAGTGCTGCTCAATGATGGATTGTCGCTGACGCTGTCGATCATGGCGACGCTGGCCGCGTCGTTCCTGTTGGCGGGCCTGCTTGGCGTCGTGCTGTTGCGGTTGCGCGGCCACTACTTCGCGATCGCCAGCCTCTCGCTGGTCGAAGTGCTGCGCGAACTCGTCAACAACGCCACCGATCTCACCGGCGGGGGCATGGGCCTGAACATCCCGCTGGCCTCCGGTTCAGGTATTCTGGCAGACGCCA
Organism: Bradyrhizobium erythrophlei; assembly: GCF_900129425.1. Lineage (NCBI taxonomy): Bacteria > Pseudomonadati > Pseudomonadota > Alphaproteobacteria > Hyphomicrobiales > Nitrobacteraceae > Bradyrhizobium > Bradyrhizobium erythrophlei. Next base: position 2,206,984 of record NZ_LT670817.1, read on the forward strand.
CCTTCTTCTTCTATGCGATGTGGGGATTGCTGCTGGCGACCGCGCTGATGGTGATCGCCGTTTCGATGTCGAGGCTCGGATTCGGGCTTGCCTGCATCCGGCAGAACGAGACCGCCTCCGACATGGTCGGCCTGAACTCCACGCTCTACAAGAGCGTCGCGTTCGGCCTGTCGGCCTGCTTCGTCGGCGCCGCCGGCGGCCTCTATGCCGCCTGGGTCCATTACATCGATCCCTCCGACGTGTTCGACATTCTCTACTCGGTAAAGCCCATCGTGATGGCGCTGATGGGCGGGCTTGGATCGCCGCTCGGCGTGGTCAGCGGCGCCTTTCTTTATCTCGGGCTCGAGGAGGTGGTCTGGCGCAACTACATCCAGATCCACAGCGGCGTGCTCGGCGTGTTGATCGTCATGCTGTTGTTGTTCCTGCCCCGCGGCCTGATTTCGCTGCGCTGGAGCATGTTGTGGCGGAAGGCGAAGCATGTCTGAGATCCTTCGCCTCGACGCCGTATCCAAGCGCTTCAGCGGTTTGCAGGCGCTTCGCGACGTGACGCTTTGCATCAACAAAGGTGAGGTGCTGGGACTGATCGGCCCGAACGGCGCCGGCAAGACCACGCTGGTCAATACTGTCTGTGGCGTGACGCCTGCCAGCTCCGGCCGCGTCACCTTCATGGGAAAGGACATCACGGCGATCAAGACCTATCAGGCGGCGCGGCTCGGGTTGTCGCGCACATTCCAGATCGTGCAGCCATTCGCCGAATTCACCGCGCTCGACAATGTCGCGGCTGCGGCGCTGTTCTCGCAGCGAGGTGAGAGCGTGAAGTCCGCACGCGAGGAAGCTCGCGCGCATCTCGCATTCGTGGGGCTGGATGCCCAGGCCGGGCAATCGGCGGCGACGCTGACGCTGGCGATGCGCAAGCGGCTGGAACTGGCCAAGGCGCTGGCGATGAAGCCGAAGCTGCTGTTCCTTGACGAGGTCAATGCCGGACTGAACAGCGCCGAGGTGGAGCGGGCGACGAAACTCATTCATCAACTGGCGGCAGACGGCATCACCATCGTGATGATAGAACATCTCATGAAAGTCGTGCTCAACGTCTGCACCCGCATCGCCGTGCTGCACGACGGGCAATTGATCGCCGACGGTCAGCCGCGCGATGTCATCAAAAATCCCGCGGTGGTCGAGGCCTATCTCGGGCAGCAATATGCGCAAAGGAGTGCCGGTCGTGGCTAGCTCCCTGATCCTCGAACTGCAGGGTCTGCGCGCCGGCTATGGCGAGATCCAGGTGCTGTGGGGCATCGACATGGCCCTGCGGCGGGGCGAGATCACCGCACTGATCGGTTCAAACGGCGCGGGCAAGACCACCTTGATGCGCGCACTGTCGGGCCTCATTCCGATCCAGGGCGGCTATTATTCTTCCGAAGGCAGGGATCTCACCGGGGATACATCAGCTGAAATTCTTGGCCATGGCATCGTCCACGTCCCGGAGGGACGACGGCTGTTCGGCGCGATGAGCGTTGAGGACAATCTTCTGATGGGGGCCTATTCGAGAAAGGTAAGCCGCGGCGAACTCGGCCGAAACCTCGATTCCGTCTACGCCACATTCCCGAAATTGCGCGAGCGCCGCAATCAGGCGGCTGCGACGCTGTCCGGCGGCGAGCAGCAGATGTGTGCCATCGGCCGCGGCCTGATGAGCGCGCCGCGGCTTCTGATGATCGACGAATTGTCGCTTGGGTTATCGCCGCTGCTGGTCGAACAACTGGTCGCGGCATTGCGGGCGTTGAATGCCCAGGGGATGTCGATTTTGCTGGTCGAGCAGGACGTCACGACCGCGCTCGATCTTTGCCATTCGGCCTACGTCATGGACATGGGCCGCATCGTGCGCTCCGGGCTCGGCCAGGAATTGCTGGCCGATCCCATCATTCGCGACGCGTATCTCGGTGTCCTCCAAGATTAACCGCGCAAACGCTTCACTGCAAGTTGAAGGAGATTCCTATGATCGAGACCATCGAGGCTGACAACAGCGGATACCGATTCATACCGGGCGTCAGCCAGTATTCGTGCGGCATTGGTGCGCTTCCCGGCTTCACCATCGAGCGCGTGCGTTTCTCGAACGTGGTTCCGCTCAAGCGGGGCTTTGAAAAAATTGCAGAGATCATCAAGGCTGCCGGCCGGCCCCTGGCGGCGTTCGGCGCCTGCGAACTTCGCTCGCCCGCGCCGTTCACCGAAGAAGGTTTTAGGGCCTTCAACGAAGTCTATATCAAGACGTTGATCGAATGGGGGGTGATGAAGAACGGGGTCAATCCGGTCGCACGAAGCAATGTCTGTCCGAAGCTCGATCCGCCCCCGGAGCCGGGCTTTCACGCCTTCTGTTTTACGACCGCCGCGCCGAACGCGCCGGCGTCGTTCGTTATTGCCGGCAGCGGCGAGTCGGTCGAGGGCAAAGCCAACTATCGCGACTATACGGTTCGCCTCGGTGACACCAGCCCGGAAGCGATGCTGGAGAAGGCGAAATGGGTGCTCGACGAGATGGAGCGGCGCATGAGCGCGTTCGCCGGCGACTGGCGCCAGACCACCGCGGTGCAGCTCTACACGATTCGCGACGTGTTTCCGTTTTTGGAGCGCGAACTCGGCAAGCGCGGCGTGCTGCGCCCGGGTCTGACCTGGCACTTCAATCGTCCGCCCGTGGTCGATCTGGAATATGAGATGGATTGCCGTCGTGTCCATATTGAGCGCGTGATCGAAGTTTGAGCCGTCGTCGTCATAACCCGGCGAGCCAGGCGTTTAACCGGTTGCGATTGCAGCGGGAATTCCACGAAGGGAGGAATCCTGAATTTTTTGTGAATAAAGCCCGAGACGACCGAGTCTCCTGTTTAGCGGCGCAATTCGGCGCCGGTTGGAGCCGTTGGGCTCCCGCAGGAGATGTGACATGGGCAAAAAAGTCTTTGAGGATCGTGGACAGGGATTGGGCCGCCGGGAAGTGCTGGAGTGCATGGTCTGGGCCGGTACCGGCGTGTTGTGGGCGGTCAGCGGCGGTGTCCCCCATTCGGTGGGATTGATCGGCGATGCGCTCGCCGCGGAACCCACCGGCTTCACCTTTCTGCAGATGAGCGACAGCCATATCGGCTTCGACAAGGCGGCGAACCCGGATGCGCTGGGCACGCTGCGCGAAGCCGTCGCCAAGGTAAAGGCGATGCCGATCAAGCCGTCCTTCATCATTCACACCGGCGACATCACCCATCTTTCCAAGCCTGCCGAATTCGACAATGCCGACAAGGTGTTCGGTGAGACCGGTGTGCAAATTCACTATGTGCCGGGGGAACACGATCTTATCGATGAAGAACGCGGCAAGGCCTATCTGGAGCGCTACGGCAAGGGCTCCAAGGGGGCAGGCTGGTACAGCTACGACGATCACGGCATCCACTTCATCGGTCTCGTCAATGTCGTCGATCTCAAGGGCGGCGGTCTCGGCAACCTCGGCGCCGAGCAGCTCGCATGGCTGGAGGCCGACCTGAAGGACAAATCCAGCAGCACGCCGATCGTGGTGTTCGCACATATCCCGCTGCAGGTGATCTACCGGGAATGGGGTTGGGGTACCGAGGACGGCACGCAGGCGCTTAACCTGCTCAAGCGCTTTGGTTCGGTCACCGTGCTGAACGGACACATTCATCAGCTGGCCCAGAAGGTCGAAGGCAACATGACCTTCCACACCGCTCTGTCGACGGCTTTCCCTCAACCGGCGCCAGGCAGCGCGCCCTCGCCAGGCCCGATGCTTGTGCCCGCCGACAAGCTTCGCACCATGCTCGGGTTGTCCAGCGTCACGGTGGCGCAGGGTAACAAGCCGCTCGCGATCATCGACAAGACGCTGGCCGGCTAAACCTGAGGATTGAATATGCAAAGTCTGATCCGCCATCTCCGCTTCACCGCGGGCCGGCTTGCCATTGGCCGCGCCCTGGTCGTTGCAATCCTCCTGGGGCCGGTCGCCGGTGCGATGCTGGCATTTGCCGCGGTAGCGGCGCAGGACCCCACCAACGTTGTCACCATCGACAACTTCACCTTCTCGCCCAAGGACCTGACGGTCGCCGTGGGAACGACGGTGAAGTGGGTCAATCACGACGACATTCCGCACACGGTGGTCGAGAAGAGTACGACCTTCCGGTCGAAGGCGCTCGATACCGATGATTCTTATTCCTTTACGTTCACAACCGCCGGCAGCTTCGACTATTTCTGTGGCCTGCATCCGCATATGGTCGGAAAAGTCATCGTCCAGTGACGGCATGACGGTGCTTGTGTGCCAAATATGACGACACCCTCATCGGCAGGCCGGTCGAATTTCCGGCGTGCCGAACTTGACCCGGCTGTGCTAAGAGAACGGCCGGAAGGCTCAGATCGTTTTTCTGGCCAGCAGCAGGCGTCGGTCCCGATTGTGCAGAACAAGGACGAGCGCGCAGTGTTCGATGAAGTCTTTCTGCCGCACATGGCCGAAGCCTATCGTCTTGCGCAATGGCTCACCGGCAATGCCTCCGACGCCGAAGACGTTGTGCAGGACGCCGCGTTGCGCGCGTTTCGCGGCATCAAGAGATTCGGTGCCGTCAACGCTCGCGCGTGGTCCCTGACCATCGTGCGCAATACCGCCTACAGCTGGCTGATGAAGAACCGGCCAAAGGCGGTGGTTTTTACCGACGATCTAAGCGCCGCTGAGCAGCAGGAACTCGAGCATGGCGGCCTGCAGGCGACGAGGATCGAGACACCGGAGGAGATCGCTCTTTTCAAAGCCGATGCCGAAGACGTTCAGCGCGCCATGGCGCAGCTGCCGGCGCAGCTTCGCGAGGTGATTGTACTGCGGGAGATCAATCAATTGAATTATCGCGATATCGCTGAGATCACCAACATCCCGATCGGCACGGTAATGTCGCGTCTGTCCCGCGCCAGGCAACTTCTGATCGCTCTTCTCGGAGACCGAAAGTAAATCATGAGTGCATTGATCAGGGAAAACGACGAACTGCAGATGAACGCCTATTGCGACGGTGAGCTCGATCCGGCTTCCGCGATCGCGTTCGAGCGCCGGCTGGCGGATGATGCATCCTTGAAGTCCCGATATAACCGGTTGCTGTCGTTGCGTCGCGCCGTTCGTTCGCTTCCGCAATACGAACTGCCGCCGGGTCTGCAGGCCCGCATCAACTCGGCATTGGATGCCGATCGGTCGACCCAGGTGGGACTGCCAGATGAGCCGGCGCGTGTGATTCAGGCGAGGCGTCTGCGTCAACGCAGTTGGTCGCTTCAGGCGCTGGCCGCCGCAGCGGTGTTGGGCGCGGTGATCGCAAGCACCGTGATGCTGACGATCGAGCGCTACGATCTGCACGAGAATGTTGCTCGCGAAGTCGTCGCTGGTCATATCCGGGGCTTGATGGCGCCGCAGCCGTTCGACATTGCGTCTTCCGACCGTCATACGGTGAAACCATGGTTCACATCGCGCCTGCCGGAATCGCCGCAGGTGCCGGACCTCGCGGCGCAAGGCTTTGTGCTGGTGGGCGGCCGCGTCGATGTGATCGGCCACGATCCGGTGGCAACGATCGTCTACAAGCATGCCGCGCATACCGTTAGCCTGACGACGCTGCCATCAGGTCAACCCGTCTCCGATCAGGCGATCGCGGGCTACAACGTCCTGAGCTGGAGCGATGGCGAGTTCACCTACATTGCGGTTTCGGACTTGCCGAGCGCCGATCTCGCCGCATTCCAGCGCGCATTTGCGGCGGCGTCGCCGGCGCCGGAAGTCAAATAGACCAGTGAGACCGTCTGGTCCTCGGCCAGGAATTCCTGCACTGAACACCGTCGAGGCCTCTTGAGGGCCGTCACGCAAGTCGCGGCATCGCCTCTTCCCGGAAACTCCGTATCCCGACAGGTCTGGGCTCGCACTGCTCCTTCGAAAGAACCCGCTGCAGGGCGCGGACGCAGAGCAACATCGGGCCGTTCACCATGCCCGCAGCATATTATACCGCTTCCTTGGGTTATTGCTCATTTGGAGAGTATATGTTCTTATTCTATAGGCGGACCGAATGCGATGACCCATCCCGATCTCATCATTTTCGACTGCGATGGCGTGTTGATCGACAGCGAGGTACTGAGTTGCCGTTGCCTTTCGGAGGTTTTGGCAGGCTACGGCATCGACCTTGGTCTGGATCAGGCGCTCGAGCTGTTCCTTGGGCGAAGCACGACGGCGGTCCTCGATCACTACGAAGCGCTGGGGCGCCCGATCCCGAAGCAGTTCTCGGCCGAACTGAGCGCGGGGGTGCGTGCCGCGTTCCTTTCCGCGCTCTGCCCGATTGAAGGCGTGAGTGCGGTACTGGAGGGATTGCAGATCCCGCACTGCGTTGCCTCGTCCAGCGATTTCGACCGGGTATCCTTTTCCCTTTCCTTGACCGGTCTCGCGCCGCATTTCGACAGTCGGCTCTATACCGCGCAGATGGTGGAACGCGGCAAACCGGCGCCCGATCTCTTCCTTTACGCAGCCGAAAGGATGCAAGCCGATCCGCGCCGCACGCTCGTGATCGAGGACAGCATCAGTGGCGTACTGGCAGGCAAGGCGGCAGGCATGACGGTCTGGGGATTTGTCGGAGGCAGCCACTATCAATCGCGTGACGGCAAAGCCATCCTCTGTGACGCGGGCGCCGATCGCGTTTTCGGGCGAATGACGGACTTTTGGCCAACGGATCGGTAGAATTTGATGGCAGCATCCGACAACGAGAAATCGCGCCTGGACGAAGCCGCGCGCGCCGGCTGGCTCTATTTTATCGCCGGTCATACCCAGGATGAAATCGCCAGGATGCTCCAGATTTCGCGCGCCTCGGCCCAGCGTCTGGTTTCCCTGTGCCTCGCCGAGCGCCTGATCACCTTCCGGCTGGAGCACCCGATTGCGGCGTGCATGGAGTTGGCCGCGCGTTTGAAGGACTTGTTTCATCTGGTCTACTGCGAGGTGGTGCCAGCCGATCCCGCCGCGCCACTCGCGGCCGCCGGAATCGCCGAGCGCGCCGCGAATGTCCTGGAATCGATGTTGCGCACCGAGAAGCCCACGATCGTGGCCCTGGGCACCGGGCGAGCGGTGCGAGCCGCGGTCGAGCGCGTCTCGCCGATCGACTGTCCCACTCACCAGATCGTGTCGCTGGTCGGAAATATCTCGGCTGACGGTTCGGCGAGCTCCTTCGATACTGTCGGACGGCTCGCCGATCGGACCAAGGCGCGCCACTATCCGATGCCGTTGCCGTTTCTGATGTCGACTGCTGGCGAACGCGACCAGATGCTCAAGATTGATCCTATTGCCAAGGTGAGGGCCGTCGCAGCCAGGGCCGACTTGCGGCTTGTCGGGATCGGGCAGATGGATCAGCTCGCACAAGTCCATGTTGATGGCTTCGTCTCGCGCGAGGAACTGCTCGAAATGATGCGGCTGGGCGCGGTCGGCGAACTGACCGGTTGGGCGTTCGACGCCGACGGCCGCATCATCAGCGGCGGGACCAACGATCGCCTGACCAGCATCCCACCGCAGGTCCCCGCGGAGGCCCTCACCATCGGAGCCGCCGTCGGCCCTGCCAAGGTTTCGGCGATCAGGGCGGCGCTGAAGGGGCGCCTGATCAACGGGTTGATCACTGACGAGGCGACGGCAAGCGCCATCCTGAAGCAGTAGCGAAGTAACCACGCCGTAGGCCTCGGCCATCGCAAGGAACCGGCAGTAGTCGTAACGTCGTCGGCCGCTCGCCCCAAACTGGGGCCGATCAGCTCATCTTGTCCTTGACAAGCTTATTTCGCGGTGTGAACATAATTGCAATGCGTGGGCATATGCTCAAACGCAACATAGGGAGGTTACCGTGAAACACGTCCTCGGCGCCCTGCTGGGCGCGGTTACCCTGTTAGGCTCAGCCCCCTCGATTGCACAGACGACGCTGACGATCGCCACCGTGAACAACGGCGACATGATCCGCATGCAGGCGTTGACGAACGACTTTACCGCCAAGAATCCCGACGTGACCGTGAAATGGGTGACGCTCGAAGAGAACGTCCTGCGCCAGCGCGTCACCACCGATATCGCGACCAAGGGCGGTCAGTTCGACGTGCTGACCATTGGTACGTACGAGATCCCGATCTGGGCGAAGAAGAACTGGCTCATTCCGCTCGACAATCTCGGCGCCGACTATGACGCGGCCGATCTGCTTCCCAAAATCCGCGATGCGGTGTCGGTGTCGGGCAAACTGTACGCCGCGCCGTTCTATGGCGAGAGTTCGATGGTCATGTATCGCACCGACCTTTTCCAGAAGGCCGGATTGACGATGCCTGAAAAGCCGACCTGGGATTTCGTGGTCGATGCGGCGAAGAAGCTCACCGACAAAACGGCCGGCGTCTACGGCATCTGTCTGCGGGGCAAAGCGGGCTGGGGTGAAAACATGGCGTTGCTGACGGCAATGTCGAATTCCTTCGGCGCGCGCTGGTTCGACGAGAAATGGCAGCCGCAATTCGACAAGCCGGAATGGAAGAAGACCCTGTCGACCTATGTCGATCTGATGAAGGCTGCCGGCCCTCCCGGGGCAAGCTCGAACGGCTTCAATGAAAACTTGGCGCTGTTCGACGCCGGCAAATGCGCGATCTGGATCGACGCCACGGTTGCGGCGTCCTTTGTGACCAATCCGACGGATTCGAACGTTGCCGACAAGGTCGGCTTCGCGCTGGCGCCGAATGCGGGATTGGGCAAGAACGCCAACTGGCTCTGGGCGTGGAATCTTGCGATTCCGGCAGGCTCTAAAAAGGTCGCCGCCGCGGAGAAATTCATCGCCTGGGCAACCAGCAAGGATTACATCAAGCTCGTCGCCGCGAGAGAGGGGTGGGCCAACGTGCCGCCAGGCACGCGGACTTCGCTCTATCAGAATCCAGAGTATTTGAAGGTCGCTCCGTTCGCGAAGCTGACGCTGGCCTCGATCGACGCGGCCGATCCGAACAAGCCGACCGTGCAGCCGGTGCCTTACGTCGGGGTGCAATATGCCGCGATCCCGGAATTCCAGGGCATCGGCACCACCGTCGGCCAGCAATTTTCGGCGGCACTATCGGGGGCATCGACCGTCGATGCCGCGCTCGCAGCCGCGCAGTCGGCGACGGAGCGTGAAATGAAGCGCGCCGGTTACATCAAGTAGAGCGATTGCGTCGATCCCTGCGGCGATTCCTTCCGACGCACCGCAAAAACTGGCTGCCGTCCAAGCTGACACCGACCGGACGGCGGCCCTCATCGAGTTTCTCCGGATACAGGAGGCGGCGGCGATGGCAACTCAGCAAACGCAGGTTCTCGGACGGGCCCTGCTGACGCCCGCTGTCGCATTGTTGTTCATCTGGATGATCGTCCCGCTGGCGATGACGATCTACTTTTCAACGCTTCATTACAGCCTGCTGGACCCGGACACGGAGAGCTTCGTCGGGCTGGAGAATTTTCGATATTTTCTGACCGATCCCGCCTTTCTGACGTCGCTGCGGAACACGCTGGTGCTGGTCGGTTCGGTCCTGGCGATGACGATCCTTCTCGGCACCCCGCTGGCGCTGCTTCTCGACCAGCCGGTGATCGGGCGCAGCATCGTCCGGTTGATGGTGATAGCGCCGTTTTTCGTGATGCCGACCGTCAGCGCCCTGGTCTGGAAAAACCTCCTCATGCATCCGGTGTCGGGGCTGTTTGCCTGGGTCGCGAGGTTATTTGGCGCGACGCCGATCGATTGGTTCAACGATGCGCCGTTGCTGGCGGTGATCCTGATCGTCGCCTGGCAATGGCTGCCCTTTGCCACGCTCATCCTGCTCACGGCGCTGCAATCCCAGGACGAGGAGCAGAAGGAAGCAGCCGAGATGGACGGCGCGAGCGCCCTTTCGACGTTCATCTACCTCACGCTGCCGCACCTCGCGCGGCCGATCACGGTGGTCATCCTGATTGAAACGATATTCCTGCTGACCGTGTTCGCCGAGATCTTCGTGACGACCGGCGGCGGCCCGGGCCTGCAGACCACCAATATCGCGTTCCTGATCTACTCGCAGGCGCTGATCCAGTTCGACGTCGGAAACGCTTCCGCCGGCGGACTGGTCGCGGTCGTGATCGCCAATATCGTGGCCTTCTTCCTGGTGCGGATCATCGGACGGAATCTGGAGGCGTAAGCGATGGCACGCAAGGTAACTTCAGAACGCGTGTGGGTATCGACCGTCGCGGCGTGGTTCTTCGGATTTTTGATTTTTCTGCCGATCCTGTGGATGTTCCTGACGAGCTTCAAGACTGAGCTTGAGGCGTTCGCCATGCCGCCCACGTTCCTGTTTTTCCACTGGACCACCGAGAACTATGCGACGGTGCAGGGCCGCAGCGACTACGTTCATCACGCGCTCAATTCGATCATCATTGCGGGCGGATCGACGCTGATCGCCATGCTCATCGCTGTTCCGGCGGCCTGGTCGATGGCGTTTGCGCCGACCAAGCGGACCAAGGATATGCTTCTCTGGATGCTCTCGACCAAGATGATGCCGCCCGTCGGCGTGCTTGTTCCGATTTATCTGATCTACCGGGATTTCGGGCTGCTCGACACGCGCGCCGGTCTCATCCTGATCCTGTGCCTCGGCAATTTGCCGATCGTGATCTGGATGCTCTTCACTTATTTCAAGGAAATCCCGAAGGATATCCTCGAGGCGGCGCGGATGGACGGGGCGACCATCGGGCGCGAACTCGTCTATGTGCTGACGCCGATGGCCATTCCCGGCCTTGCCTCGACGCTTCTTCTCAACCTCATTCTGGCCTGGAACGAGGCATTCTGGACGCTGAACCTTTCGACATCGGACGCAGCGCCGCTCACGGTGTTTATCGCATCCTATTCAAGTCCCGAGGGCCTGTTCTGGGCGAGGCTGTCGGCTGCGTCGACGCTCGCGATTGCCCCGATCATCATACTCGGATGGTTCAGCCAGCGGCAGCTGGTCCGCGGGCTGACGTTCGGCGCCGTCAAGTAGGTCACGGAAAGGGCTAGATATCATGGGCCAGATCACGCTGCAGAGAGTCCGCAAGTCGTTCGGGCCGGTCAACATCATCAAGAATGCGAATCTGGATATCGAGAACGGATCCTTCGTTGTTTTCGTGGGGCCTTCGGGTTGCGGCAAGACCACGCTGCTGCGCCTGATCGCCGGACTTGAGGACGTCACCGGCGGCCAAATCCTGATCGACGGCCACAACGTGGTGGACGTGCCGCCAGCCAAGCGCGGTCTGTCGATGGTGTTCCAGTCATATGCGCTCTATCCGCACATGAGCGTTCGCGGCAACATCGCGTTCGGCCTGAAGATGGCGGGCCTGCCGCGCCCGGAGATCGACCGCAAGGTGGAAGCCGCCGCCGCCACGCTGAACCTCACGCCCTATCTCGACCGAAAACCACGCGAACTTTCAGGCGGACAGCGACAGCGCGTCGCGATCGGCCGGGCTATCGTGCGCGAGCCGAAGGCATTTCTGTTCGACGAGCCCTTGTCGAATCTCGATGCCGCACTCCGCGTCCAGATGCGTCTGGAAGTCACCAAGCTGCAAAAACAGCTCGGGACCACGGCGGTCTACGTCACGCACGATCAGGTCGAAGCCATGACGATGGCCGACAAGATCGTGGTGCTCAACGCCGGCCAGATCGAACAATATGGCACGCCGCTCGAATTGTATGAACGGCCGGCTAACCTTTTCGTGGCCGGCTTCATCGGTTCGCCGAAGATGAACTTCGTGTCCGGAGAGGAAGCGGGCCGGCACGGCGCTGCCACCATCGGCATCAGGCCCGAGCACCTGAAAATCGGCAAGGACGCAGAAGGCTGGCCCGGGACGGTATCGGTCGCCGAGCACCTGGGCAGCGACACCTTCCTCTATGTCGACGCCGGGAAGCTCGGAATGCTCACGGCGCGCGGCATCGGAGAGTTCGATCTGAAAGCCGGCGATCACGTGTGGCTTTCGCCGGATCCGGCGCGCCTGCACCGCTTTGACAAGGACGGTGGGATCGTTCGGACGTGAGCGATGGCCAGGCCTTCTGCCGGTGGTCGACCTGTAAATAGGAACAGGAAAGCAAGCAGGACAAGAGAGATGTATCTGGAAAAATTCAAACTTGATGGCCGCACCGCTGTGGTCACGGGCGCCGGGCAGGGAATCGGGTTAGCATGCGCGGAGGCGCTCGCGGAGGCCGGGGCGAAAGTCATCATTGCCGATCACGATCCGAAAGCGGCCGAGACCGGTTGCGCCAGGCTGAGGGCGGGCGGTTATTCTGCCGAAATCGCCATCATGGATGTGACGGATTCCGTGCGCGTCGCCGAAATTGCGGATCAACTCGCGGCACGGCACGGAAAGATCGATATCCTTGTCAATAATGCCGGTATCGCGCGAAGTGAAACACCGGCGGAAAAGGTCACCGACGAACACTGGCTCAACGTCGTTGACGTCAACCTCAATGGCACCTTCTGGTGTTGCCGCGCCTTCGGCAAGCACATGCTGGACGCGAAGTCAGGTTCCATCGTTAACATCGGCTCGATGTCCGGCTTCATCGTCAACAAACCGCAGGAACAATGCTACTACAACGCCTCGAAGGCCGCGGTGCACCACCTCACCAGGTCGCTCGCAGCCGAGTGGGGCGCCCGCGGCGTGCGCGTCAACGCCGTGGCGCCGACTTACATCACCACCCCGCTCAACGCATTCGTCAAGAGCAACAAGCAGATGTATGATGCCTGGATCGGCGGTACGCCGATGGCCCGGATGGGGGAGGTCGACGAAGTTGCATCCGTCGTCCTGTTTCTGGCATCTGATGCCGCAAGCCTGATGACCGGGAGTGTCGTTCTGGTCGATGGAGGCTATACGTGCTGGTAGGCTCGCGCGGACCTTGAACGGAATTGGAATGAGGCAGGCCTTCATCGGTGTCGACGTTGGAACATCGAGCGCGCGCGCCGGCGTGTTCGACGAAAACGGGACCCTGTTGGCGACAGCCAGGCATCCGATCACCGTTTGGCATGAAGCAGGCGGCGTCGTCGAACAGTCGTCGTCCGAAATTTGGGCAGCCTGCGCCGCCGCTGTCCGAACCGCTGTCGTGGAGGCGGCAATTGCGCCTTCGGCCGTCAAGGGCCTGGGTTTCGATGCCACTTGTTCGCTCGTGGTGCTCGACGGCGCCGCCAATCCGCTGACGGTCAGTTCGTCGGGCGACGACCGACGAAATGTCATCGTCTGGATGGACCATCGCGCGCTGGCTGAAGCCCGTCTGGTCAATGATACGCATGACGACGTACTGCGCTATGTCGGCGGCTCGATCTCGCCCGAGATGGAAATTCCCAAGCTTCTTTGGCTGAAGCGGCATCTGCCGTCGACGTATCGATCGGCGGGTCACTTCTTCGATCTCGCCGACTATTTGTCGTTTCGCGCGACCGGATCGACAACACGTTCAATCTGCACGCTTGCCTGCAAATGGAATTTTCTGGCCCACGAACTCCGCTGGAGCGGCAGCTATTTCGAGCGCGTCGGTCTCGGAGATCTCGCCTCGGATAATTACGCGAAAATCGGAAAGGAGATCGTTCCGCCCGGGACGCCGCTGGGTGCCGGCCTGACCGAATCTGCCGCGCGCGATTTCGGCCTGCACGCGGGGACGCCGGTCGGCGCGTCGTTGATCGACGCCCATGCCGGGGGCGTTGGTACGATCGGAGGCCGCGAGAAATCAGGTCGGTCGGTCGATGTGTGCCGTCGTCTGGCCTACATCATGGGAACCTCCGCCTGTATCATGGCGACAACATCCGAACCCTGCTTCGTCCCGGGCGTCTGGGGCCCGTACTATTCGGGAATGGTTCCTGGATTCTGGCTCAACGAGGGCGGTCAGTCTGCCGCGGGCGCGGCCATCGATCATCTCATAAGGTCACACCCGGCCTATAGCGAGGCCGTCGGGACGGCGCATGCCGGCGGTACGGAAATTCTGGAATTTCTCGAGCGGCGCATTCTCTCGCGCTCGCAAAATCCGGGCGAGGCGGCTTTGCTTGCCCGCGACATCCATGTTCTACCCGAGTTTCTCGGCAACCGTTCGCCGTTCGCCGATCCGGATTCGCGGGCGATCGTCGCAGGAATGGATCTCGACGTCGACATCGGCTCGATGGAGCGGCTGTTCGTGGCGGGACTGTGCGGCCTCGCCTACGGCCTTGCGGATGTCGTCGATGCCTTTCGTTCGCACGGTGTCGACAGCGACCTGATGGTGATCGGCGGCGGTGCCGGTCGGAGTTCGCTTGTCCGCCAGATCATGGCGGATACCACGGGGCTGACCGTCGCGCTTCCAGAGACGCAGGAACCGGTGCTGCTCGGAGCGGCCATGCTGGGCGCCGTCGCGGGCGGATCTTGCGGATCGATCAGCAAGGCGATGACCTCGATGTCGGCGATTGGCTGGTTGAGCGAACCGACGACGTCGGGGATGGCCGACTTCCACCGGTCGAAGCGGCGGGTCCATGGATTGATGCGAAAAATGGACCGGGAAAGTCGCGACGCGATGCGTGGATCGAATTAATCGCAGATCCTGGTACGAGTACCCAGAAAATGCTGCTGAGTTGCGGAGACGCCTTAATCGATTTCCTGCCCGTCAAATCCGTGGACGGGCGCGACGCCTTGGTCCCGGTGGTCGGCGGTGCTTGCCTCAATATCGCGGTCGGCATGGCGCGTCTTGGCGCGCCGACAGGGTTCGTGGGTGGCATCTCGACCGATCTGTTCGGTCGCATGATCGTCGACCACGCTCTCGCCTCCCAGGTTGAACTTCGCCATGCGACGCGCAGCGATCACCAGACTACGCTGGCGTTCGTGCGTACCGTCGCCGGCGAGCCCCAATACGCCTTCTATGACGAGCAGACCGCGTCGCGAAACTGGACCTATCGGCGCGGCTCCATTCCCTTCGGCGAAATCGAAGCAATCCATGTCGGATCGACGACGCTCGCCGGCGACGACGGGGCGGCCCAGGCGCTTGCCATGGTCGAGGATGCGCGCGGATCAGTCACCATCTCCTTTGATCCGAATTGCAGGCCCAATCTGGTCAAGCACAAGGCTCGCTACGTCGATCGGATGAATGCGTTTGCCGCGGCCGCCGGGATCGTGCGGATGTCGGATGTCGACTTTGAATTTCTGTACGGCGGTAGCGATTATCCGGGAAGGGCCAAGTCGCTCATTGAGGAGGGTGCAAGCCTGGTCGTCGTGACGCGCGGAGTTCGAGGCGCACTGGCGTGGCATCGAGAAGCGGGGGCCGTGGAGGTCCAAGCGCCGGCGGTACGTGTTGTGGATACCGTCGGGGCTGGCGATAGTTTTCAAGCCGCCCTGCTGTTTGCTTTGCGCGCCATCGGTAGGATCGGACCGGAAGCGCTGGCGCGGATGAATTCCGAGGAGCTTGGTCGCACGCTGTCATTTGCAGCAAGCTGCGCGGCCTTCACATGCGGGCGCGCAGGTGCCGATCCTCCGCGACAATCTGACGTCGGCGCTGAATTGTCCCGACTTTTCGCACAATAGCCCGGCGAAGCGCATCGTAACGCCGAAAATGACGTGTGCGGGCGGCAGTTTTGGGGGGATGACCACCTGTCCGAATACGAACGGGTCTGTTCGTGCAGTCGTGCATGGCCGGTATCGCGCACGACCCGGCGCCGGTGTGATAACAATCGAATCTCAATCACAGGAAGCTCACATGAAAGCCTGGCAGCTCGAACGGCTCGGCGGAGAACTCCGCTTCGCTGATGTGCGCGTGCCAGAGCCGCGGCCCGGCAGCGTGCTGGTGAGGATCGAGGCTTCATCTCTGATGTCCTATTTGAAGCCATATGTGGAGGGCAAATTGCCGTTCTATGACCCGCCCCCGGGCCCGTTCACCATCGGGACCAATGGAGTGGGTGTCGTCGAGGCGGTTGGCCGCGATGTCTGGCATCTCAAGCCGGGGCAGCGCGTGGTGCTGTCATCGCACTTCGTTGCGCCGGAGAATGTCGACGACCCCGCGCAGATTCTCATCGGCCTGACGGCCGGCGCCGGCGCAGAGGCGGTCATGGCGGACTGGCCTGACGGAACCCTCGCTGAGTACGCGCTGATGCCTGTCGAAGCCGTCACACCTGTCGAGGGTCTGGATCATATCGAGGCGGCACAGCTTGCGGCCATCGGGCGCTGCATCATCCCGTACGGCGGCCTGCTGCGAGGCCGGCTCGCCGCGGGTGAGACCCTGGTCGTGAACGGAGCCACGGGCGCCTACGGCACGGCGGCGGTATTGCTCGGGGTCGCCATGGGAGCCGCGCGCGTGATCGCCGCGGGCCGCAATTCGGCGGCGCTGGAGGCGGTGGCACGCGCAAGCGGCCCGCGGGTTTCGACCGTCACGCTGGCAGGCGATGTGCAAGCTGACGCCGGCGCGCTCCGCTCTGCCTCCGGCGGCGGTGCGCATATCGCATTCGATATGGTGGGGCAGGCGCGCGATCCCAACTCGACGCTGGCGGCACTTCACAGCCTGCGTCGCGGCGGCAGGCTGGTGCTGATGGGAAGCATGACGACGGAGCTGCCGATTCCCTACACCACCGTGATGATGAACAGTTGGGAGATCCTCGGCCAGTTCATGTACCCGGCCAGCGCGTATCGGCGGCTGCTCGATCTGTTGCGGTGCGGGCTGCTCGACATCAAACCTATTCGTCCGCGCGTGTACCCGCTGGCCGCATTGCCGGAAGCCATGGATGCCGCGGCCGAGGCAGGCAATCTCGAGTATATCGTCATGCGGCCCTAGCGCTTCCTTGCCGGCCTCGGCAGCCGAAACGCCTGCGTTTTTCGCAAGCCTGGCAGCCACTTGGCCGGTGACCGCCGTTTCGGGCTCTTGCGGGGGCCGAACGGGGTCACCATCTGGCATGCGAAGGAATTCCCCCATGTTGAATTTGACCCACGAAACGTTCGATGAGGTCCCCTCATCGCAGACGGCTAAACCAACCGCCAGCAACGACGACGCCCTGCTCGACGCCTATTCCAATGCCGTGATCGGCGTGACAGAGCGGGTCGGACCCGCCGTGGTCCGCGTTGAAACGGGCTCGAAAGTGCGGGATGCACGCGAGCGCGGCGGCCTTGGCTCCGGAATCGTCATCTCTCCGGACGGGCTGGTCCTGACCAACAATCACGTGGTTGGGTCGTCGAAGCAGATCAGGCTGCGGGACAATGAGGGCATTGTCACCGACGCGCGGGTGCTCGGCGTCGATCCCGACACCGATCTGGCACTGCTGCGTGCCGACGGCGTACGGGATCTGCGCTACGCCTCACTCGGCAATTCCAGGAGCTTGCGCCGCGGGCAGTTGGTGGTTGCGATCGGCAATCCCCTGGGCTTTGAGTCGACCGTGACGGCGGGCGTGGTGTCGGCGCTCGGCCGCTCGATCCGCTCGGTGAGCGGCCGGACCATCGAAGACGTCATTCAGACCGACGCCGCGCTCAATCCGGGCAACTCCGGCGGCCCCCTGGTGTCCTCTGGCGCCGAGGTGATTGGCATCAACACAGCGATCATCAGCGGCGCACAGGGTATTTGCTTCGCGGTCGCCAGCAACACCGCGCAGTTTGTTTTGTCGGAAATCATCCGGCATGGCTATGTCAGGCGCGCTTATATCGGCGTGTCCGGCCAGACTGCGCCAATCCCGAGACGGCATGCCGTGGTCGCGGGTGTCGAAAACAAGATGGGCGCCCTGCTGGCCCAGATCGAACCGGACGGTCCGGCGGCACGAGCCGGGTTATTGCCCGGCGACGTCGTGATCAAGCTCGACGGCGTTGATGTGAACGGCGTCGACGATCTGATCCGTGTGCTCGATCGCGACCGGATCGATCGCGCGCTTGAGATGGATGTACTGCGCATGGGCCGGTTGCGGGCCATCGACATTCACCCGATCGAACGCAAGCCATCGGCTCGGCAGGGTTCAGCCCCGTAGAGTTGCGGCTTGTGGTCGTGTTTGCGGCCCCGACCGTGCCCTGATGCCCTAAAAAAGCTGCGAAATCCCCGACAACGCGATCGAAACAGTCGGTTCCAAACCGGTTCCCTTGCGATCACGCTGAAATCACGGTGCCGCGGGCAGATTCCCAGGTGGCGGGGTTGAGCGAGCATCTTCGACGCATCGGGGGGAAAATGAGCGCGATCATTTACAACTTTGATCGCTCAACTGAGAGTAACTCGGTTGACGAAACCGAAAGACTTTTCTCGGCTTTGGGACGGTACACAATCGCCGAACTTCTCGAATTGCTGTACGTCGGGGAGGAGCCGGGGTTCTTTGAACTGATGCGCGGGCTTTTTGGACTCTCCGATGAGAGCAGGCTGATCCTTCAAAAATTTCTTGCGGCTGCGCCCAGCCAGACAATCACTGTTGCGATCGATCCGGAGGGAAGGTGCGTGCTGACGCAAGGGACTTTCGAACGGGAAAAACCGATCAAGGGGATTGCACATTAGCTCGGCCAACGCCTATAGTTGTGGTGAGGTCTGCCAGCAATTGGAGGTCTTGCCATGTTGGCCAAAACGCCCGACCCACTCGACCTTATGGTGGGCGCCAAAATTCGCATCTTTCGTACCCATTGCGGAATGAGCCAGGGTGACCTCGCCGGGAAAATCGGGGTCGCTTTTCAGCAAGTGCAGAAATACGAGAAGGGAATCAACCGGGTAGGCGCCAGCCGGCTATCGCGGATCGCTTCTGTGCTGGGCATTTCGATCGGCGAACTATTTGAATCCTCCGAGGAAAAATCCGCCGGACCGAAATCGCCTTTTCGACTGCTTGCCGAGCGGGATGCATTGCGGGTTCTCACGGCTTTTGCGCGGACGACCGATCCCCGTGTGCGGCGTGCTATCGCCCGGCTGGTTAAAAGTGTCGCCGACCAACAGCCTCGAGTGAAATCTTCAATCCCGCGTCCCGCCGCCGCCAAACGTCGCGAGCGCCGGCGCCGAATTCAGCCGCGGGCATAGACCCGACGCAACCTGTGGCGGGCCGCGCCCGCATGCCGCGATGAGGGTCACCCGGCCGCACGAATGGCATGCTTTTCCTGCAACAAGGATTCCGAGATGAACTCGCCGATCCAGCTGCAGCGCTTCGCCTCGATGTGCCATGCCATCGCCTCCGTGGAGGAAGGCGCGGGATCGGGAACGTCCTTGCGTATCTCTCTGCCATCGAGCCACCCGCGGCTGTGCGAATAGCGGGCTTTGGCGACCAGGCTGATGGTCTCGCGCTGCTGCAGCAACGCGTATCCGTCTGCCGGAAAGAAAGTGCCGGCCAGCTCGATCTGAATGGGCAACTGGCGTACCAGCAAAAAAGTGCTGGCGACGTCCGTCTCCGACACCAGCACGCCAAACAGGCTGTGGATGGGGGCAATGGCGTCAGGCGCCATCAGCCCACCGGGATCCAAAATCGCGCCAGCGGTCGCGATCGAAAGGTACTCGCCGTCGGGTCCCCAGCGGCAGGCGATCAGCCATTCCCGGCTGTGGCTGCGGATAAGGGTCGGCTTAGCGTAATCCGACCGGGCAATATCGGCAGCCATGGCGACGACAAAGGATCTCGCGAGCATATTTTCCTCCGAAGCAAGAATCCAAATGCCCCCGTTCGCCCGACTGTGTCCGTCAGGCGTGAGGCCACCGTGAACCGCAAGGGCGCGATACCGAAGCCGCTGGCGCGTGCGGCTTCGTTGTTACGGGGTGAACGACCGGCAGACAGCGGTGATCGCCACGTCCGGCCTCTGCTGGAGGCGCCTGGCTAATTTGGCGGTTTGTCTGGCATCAGATGAAGCCGCATCAATGACGTGCCGAAGCATCGTGCTGGACGCTGCATTTGTCGTCGCGGAAAACCCGGTGCACCGATGATTCCGCGATGGTCATCCGGTAGCGCGTATCGCCCGCCGTGCCTGCACCAGTGGCCTGGAGATGAACTCGCCGATCCAATTGCAGCGCTTTGCCTCGATATGCCATGCCATCGCCTCCGCTGAGGACGGCGCCGGGTCGGGAATATCCTTGCGGATCTCTTTGCCATCCAGCCAGCCGCAGCTGTGCGAATAGCGGGTTTTGGAGATCAGGCTGATAGTGTCGCGCTGCTGCAGCAACACGTAGCCGTCGGCAGGAAAGAAAGTGCCCGCAAGCTCGATCGGACCGGGCAATTGGCGCACCAGCAGAAAAGTGCTGGCGGCTTCCGTTTCGGATTCTGAGACCAGCACGCCGACAAGGCTGTGGATGGGGGCAATCGCATCGGGCGCTGCAAGCCCACGGGGATCCAAAATGGCGCCAGCTGTCGCAATCGACAGGTATTCGCCATCGGGCCCCCAGCGGCAGGCGATCAGCCATTCACGGCTGCGGCTGCGGATGACCGCTGGCTTTGCGTAGTCCGAGCGGGCAATATCGGCCGCCATGGCGACGACAAAGGATTTCGCGAGCATGGGTTTCTCCGGAGCGACGCTGAGTCTCCACGCGCCCGACTGTAGGGAGCAGGCGTGAGGCCATCGTGAACAGGAGATCGGATGTCGAATTTGTTTGCGCGTGCCGCTTTATTGTTGCTCGGCGACGACTCGGAAAAAACCGATAACCCGGAAGCCCGGCTGCTGCTGGAGTCGCTTGGATATGCGGCAGCCGAATTCAAGGGAGCCGAATCCTGTTCGGAGACGCACCACCGGTCTGCCCTGCTCAAAGCGGCGTCGCGGTTTGTGCGCGTATTCGAGTTGGCCGCGCCCGACGCTCCCGGTTTGGTTTGCTTCGGAGCCGAATTCGATCCTGGCCTTGCCGACTCCTTGCAAGCGGGCAGTCCCATCGTCGGTGTTTCCGGCGTCGGTGTCTCGCTGCAGGAAGCGTTTCAGGGATGTATCGGGGAAGGTATCGAATATCTTTCCCAATTGCAGACCGGAAATGACGAACTCGAGCGGGCTCGTCTTGGCGACCCGACCGCGAAGCTCGGTGCGCAAGGAAGGGATTTCCTTGCCGCTTTCTCGGCGCGCCGCCTGCGCCTCGACGCTGCGCTTTCGTGGCACCGCGCGACGCGGCTGATCGACGGCCAAGAGGTCTTGTTGCCGGCGGATCTGTGTCTGCGGCGGCCACCGGCCCAGCAAGAGGTGAAGCCGTCATTTCCACTGAGCACCGGATCGGCCGCCGGCAAATCCTGGGACGCCGCCGCCTTGCACGGCCTGCTCGAACTGATCGAGCGCGACGCAGCCAGCCTTTGGTGGCAGGGCGGCAACCGCGGCAAATCGATCCCGCCCGGGCATGAGGCCCAGATCATGGCCGCGACCCTGTTGGCGCAGTTGCGGCAAAACGCTTCGGCGCGGCATAGCTGGTTGCTCGATATCACGACGGATATCGGGGTGCCCTGCGTTGCGGCGGTTTCCTGCCGCGCGGACGGCTTCGGTTTTGCGCTCGGCCTTGCTGCCCGGCCAACACTGAAGGCCGCGGCCCGATCTGCCATTCTGGAAATGTGTCAGATCGAACTCGCCCACGCTGTGGTCGAAGACCGTATGTCCTTCCCTGACCGAGGCAACTCGCCCTCAATGCTGTAGCGAGGGTTACCCGGATAGGCCGGGTAGAGCCTCAGGCAAGGAGGACGAGTCATGGCGGATTGTAGCGAAGTTTTCGTTGGTCTTGATACCTCGAAGTTGCGCAATGCAGTGGCAATTGCGGAGGGCGGGCGGAACGGCGAGGTGCGGTATCTCGGCGAGATTGAGAACACGGAGGCGGCGACGTGCAAGCTGGTGAAGAAGCTTGCGGCGCAGCATCGGCGACTGACGTTCTGCTATGAGGCCGGGCCGACCGGGTATGATCTGCACCGGTTGATCAAAACCCTCGGCCACGAGTGTGTGGTAGTGGCGCCATCGCTGATCCCGAAGAAGCCGGGCGATCGGGTGAAGACCAATCGGCGTGACGCGCTCAATCTGGCCAAGCTGTTGCGCGCGGGCGAACTGACCGCGGTCTGGGTTCCGGATGCGCGGCACGAGGCGATGCGGGACCTGGTGCGGGCGCGCGAGGCTGCTGTCGCCGACCTCAAATCCAAACGCCAGCAGGTTTTGTCGTTGCTGCTGCGGCTCGGCCGGCATTATACGGGCAAGAGAACCTGGACTAGGGCCCATATGAACTGGCTGGTGAGCCAGAAGCTCGCCCACCGCGAACAACGCATCGCATTCGAGGAGATGCTGTTGGCGGTCCGGCAAGCCGACGAGCGCGTGATCCGGCTCGAGCGGGCGATCGCCGCAGCAGTGACGGACTGGTCGCTTGCAGAGGTGGTGAGGGCACTGATGGCCGTGCGCGGTCTCGATCTCATTTCGGCTACGATTTTTCTCGCCGAGATCGGCGACCTGTCGCGCTTTGCAACCCCGCGCCAATTGATGGCCTATCTTGGCTTGGTGCCGGGCGAAGAGTCGACTGGTGACAGGGTCTGGCGCGGCGGCATCACCAAGGCCGGCAACCACCGGGCGCGGCGCATTCTGGTGGAGTGCTCCTGGAGCTACCGCCATCCCCCACGCGTCGGCAAGAAGAAGCTTGGCAAGGTGGAAGCCGCACCGCCCGCCGTCCAGGAGATCGCTTGGAAGGCGCAGGCGCGCCTGACCGCGCGCTACCGCGCATTGGCACGGCGTGGCAAACGGCCGACCCTCGTGGTGACCGCGATTGCGCGTGAGCTGTCGGGCTTCATTTGGGCAGTCAGTCGCGCCATCGGCGCGCCGACGACGCCGGCGATGTGAGCGCAGCGACAGACCTGACAAGGAGCCAGCGCCGGGCGCAATCCGGACAAATATCGTGCAACGGCGGGGGCGAAGCCACGGCAGGGGAATTCCCGATTTCGCTTTGTGGCCGATCAAACGATCGACGCCCGCGCGTAGACAAGGGACAGCCCCGGACGAAATCTCGGAACTGCGGTTTAAACCCGCGTATCAGAGCTTGATCACCGACGTCTTCAGGCTTCGCCTCCACCCTTGCACGATCATCATTATCGCGCACTCCAGCGAAAATCGCAGGGAGACGATATCTCGCGTTCAAACCACTTGACGAAGGACATCAGAGCGAAATGCAGCGAGCGTGGGGAAGCCGCGCTCAACGAGCGGGACCGGGTTCATCGACGGCGCGCTACCATGGTCGACGCCGGTCGATGTCTGTTGCTGCAGCCGCTGCCGGAGCCTGCCGAACACTTCGCGGTCGACAGCACCGATCCGAACACGGTGCTGCGGATCATTGTCCGCCGCCTCGGCCAATTCGGCATCGAAACCTTCGGCCTCGACCTGACCCGCCCGCGCTTTGGAATTCCGGTGGCCCGGGTTATCGCGCCCGGCCTCCAGCTTAACCCGTCCGAAATCACTACGTCGCGGTTGGCAGATATGATTGCGCGAACAGGCGGGGGGGTGACCTATACCGACGGCATCGCCTTGATATAGGCTTCCGAAACGGCAACCCGGAATGGAAAATCTTCGGATGCGACAGAGTGCGGTCACTCACCGGTTGGCGGCAAGGGAATCCGAAGCGAACCCCGAAACCGCCGCGCGTCTTTCGATCTCGCTGGTGGGACGCCCCACCATCATGTTTGCAGGCCGCCTGGTCGAACTCCGAACCCAGAAGGCAAGTGCCGTTCTCAGCTATCTCGCCCTTACCGAGGCCAAACACGAAAGCCGCGAGCGGCTTGTCGGCTTGTTGTGGAGCCGTTCGGACGAAGAAAAAGCCCGCGCTTCGCTGCGCCAGGTCGTGCGCGAACTACGCGCCGCGTTTGAGGATGCGGGATATGGCGGATTTTCTGCGGGAAGACTCTCGATCCATCTCAGCCCCGAGAAGGTCGAGGTCGATATCGAAAGCGTCATCCGGCTGGCGGAAAGCGGCAGCGTCCATCCCCTGCTGCTCAATACCCCAGATCTCGGCGAGCGGATTCTCGAGGGCATGGACGACCTCGACCCGTCATTCCGGATCTGGGTTCTTGCGAAGCGTCAGACCATCAATGACAGGCTGATGCGAAGCCTAGGTGCCGGTTTGGTCGCGAAGGATATCGACGCCGACGTCAAGACCGAAATCGCAACAGCCATCGTCAATCTCGACCCTACCCACGAAGAGGCCTGCTGCCATCTCATGCGCGTGCATGCGGAGCAGGGCGACCTGGCGGGTGCGCTGCGCATTTACAAAGCGCTCTGGGACTTGCTGGATCGCGATTACGGCATGGAGCCGTCGGCGATAACGGAAGAACTCGTCGCCGACATCAAGCTCGGCGCCTTCGCACGGCCGGCAGGCCGGTCTGACGTTCGGCTCGAATCAGGCGGAAGCGCGGTACGTACAAGTCACGGACCGTCTGACCGCCTGATCGTGCCGGCCGCCAGGCACTCCGGGGCCGCGGCCAAAATTCTCCTTGTCCTGCAACCTTTTCAAATGCATGGCATCGACAGCGACCATGCCCACCTGGTGCAGGGGTTCAGCCTGCATCTTGCGGCGTGCCTGGTGCGTTTCCGCGAATGGAGCGTCATCGATCGCCCGCCGGCCGCGGCGGCCTTTCCGCCGCCGGATTCGGCGCCGCAATACTGCATCGAAACGACGGCGTATCAGGCGGGTACGGAAATCAACATGGTGATGGTGCTGCGCGATGAAGCGACCGGCATCTACATTTGGAGCGAAAGCCTCCGGCTCAGCCTCGACAACTGGTTCGAGACGCAGCAGCGCATCATCCGCCGGATCGCGACCTCGCTGAATGTGCAGCTATCAGCCGAACGGCTGAAGCGGCTTGCAGGCGAACCCGACGTTTCGCTCGATGCCCACGATCGCTGGCTGCGCGGGCAGAGTTTGCATTTCAAATACGATGCGGAAAGCTGGCAGCGCGCGGTCACCATCTTCCGCGATACCATCCGGGAAAATCCCACGTTCTCGCCTTGCTACAGCAGCCTCGTGCAAATGAACAATAACGAGCTTTTTGTTCACCCTGGCTTGTTCCGCGAACTCGGCAAGGCACAGGCAACGCTTGAACTCGCCAAGCGTGCCGTTCAACTGGATCCGGTGGATTCCAGAGCGCATCTGTGCTGCGGCTGGTCTTATGTGATGGCGTTCCGGGAGGCCGAGGCGGCGCCGCACATGGAACTCGCCTGCGAGCTGAACGACAACGACCCGTGGACCTTATTGTCCTCTGCGCACTATTACGCTTTCTGCGGATCGATCGAGCAGGCTCGGCTGCGGGCCGAGCAGTCGCTGGCCCTTTCGCCAGCGCCCCCATATCTCGGATGGGGTTACCATGGCATCATCCGGTTCCTGTGCGGCGATTACGCCGGCGCTGTCGAGGCCATCGATCGCGCGCAGGGTGTTGTAAAGATACTGCCCGCGTGGCGCACGGCGGCGCTGATTCATCTCGGGCAACCGGATATGGCGCGGGAAGAGGCTCAACGCTACCTCAACGGAATACGTTCGTTTTGGGTTGGATCACTAGCCCCGACCGACGAGGCCGTGGTCCGCTGGACGCTGCAAGCCCATCCGATCAGTGTAAGGGCGCGATGGGAAGCCCTGCGCGACGGATTGCGTGGCGCAGGACTTCCAGTCGAAGGTATTGCCCAGCCGTTCCAATCAGGTAGTTTCAGGAACAGAGGCTAATCGTATAATCGCCGATACGCTCGGCATGCACGCGGAATTTCTCATTCTCGGGAATCACCGGATCCATGCCGTTGAACAGGCGCTTGTAGAACGGCGGAAGCGGATAAGTTGCGCCGGGCTGGCTCAGCCGTTCCTCCGAATCCGCGATCATCACCTTTGGCGGCAATCGTACCACGATCGTATCCTGTTCCTGTGTCACGAACTTGATCTGCTTGAAGCGATCCGGCACGGTCATGAACACCTGTGCCTTGGCGAGCTGCTCCTTGAATGCTTCGACGGTTTCCGGGATCGGATACTCGTTGTCGTCGTCGAGATAGTTTTTGCCGGTCGACCAAGTCTTGACCAGGTTGCCCCAACGCTCATGGTTCGTCACCACCATTCTTTCGATAGCCATCTGTTCAGTCCTCCGGGTTGCGTGAGGCGGAAGGAGTCCGACTCACAGAAATGCGGGTACGGCCTGTCGCAGACCAGCGATCTCGGCGATAAACTCCGCCAGCTGATCCATGCGTTCAATTTCGGGTACTTCTTCAAAGACATTTGTCGGGTAATATTCAGCGGAAACTTCAGCGAGCGCTTCGGTCAGCGAAGCTGAACTGTTGCCGGCAGGAAGCTCATCGTTCGCGAGGGCGCCGAAGATCACTTCCGACACGATGATCGAACCCAGCGGTCCAAGATGCATGCCCTCCGAGTGCGGCTGCTGCATCGCCTCGAACAAGATGAAGAAAGGCAGCGGCGGGTCGTTCGCAAGGGTCTCGATGTCCTCGGTAGTGAGCCCGCCATAGTTCGGTACAGAGGGCAGCCAATTGCGGAGTTCGCGGACCCGGTACGGACGATCGGCGAGCAACCGTGAAATGCCGATGAAGTGCGGTCGCCGGACGGCAATCTCGGCAATCAGCGCATCCACCGACCATAGGCCGGCGAGCGCTGAGCCCAGAAGATCCCGATAGAGCAGGCCGACCCTATTGGTTTGATCGACAGCGGGAAAGAACTGGTCATTGCCGAGCCCGTCGCTGAGAAACGGGCCGATACGCCGGCTGAAATTGGGCCTCGATCCCTTGATTTCGAAGAAGTACGACCAGCGCACGATCCATGTCGCATCGAGCGGCATGTTGACGGGGTCGTTCGCCGAGTTCTTTTCCAGGGTGTTGTTCAGATCGTGGGTGGCGAGATCATTGATGACGTATTCGGGCCGCACCATGGCGTGGCCGAACCGGAATGCGCCGTGGGAGAATTCAAGGGGGATTTGCCAGCCGCCATGCTCTCGGATGCCGCGACTTGTCGCTCCACTGTTGGAAGGTGCAGGCCGATCGATGAAGTCTGGATTCGTACCGGCGTAGGCCGCGTAGATCTCCGGGTGGATCACTCGCCGCATCAAGTCCTTCCGGACGATGTTGCGATAGATCAGCGTCAATGCGTCGCGCGCGCACAGGAACCGTTTGTAGGCGGCACCCAGGCTGGCATTGGGGCCGGTGGCGGGCTCGCCGCGGCGAACGACGTCGACCAGGCCGTTGTGCAGCAGCGCGAACAGCGCGGTCAATTGCGACATGATGGCGTGGTCGTCGTTGCGGGGATCGGCGATCAGCGCTTCCGTGAGAGCAACGCGCTTTCCCGCAATGCTGCGGTCTATCCCGGTGACGTTTTCCGCCGGAGTCCGCGCGATATCACGGAACGGGCAGCCGGCCTCCACGCCCTTATCTTTCCAGCGCATCCGGCCAAGCCGCAGCTTGGTGCGTCGCTCGTCGTTCGGCGCGTCGAGCGCATACACGGAAGGAGATCCGACGGGGCCGCCGCCAAACAGCGTTTCGAGCTTGAGGGCGGAGCGGCGGGCATTCGCGGTATCGGCATCAAGGACCCCCGCAACCGAAAGCGGTATGGCGGAGTGGACGAGATCATGGGCTACAAACTGCAGCAGATAAGTGTAGCCCGACGGGATACCGGGATTTTCCCAGCGCTCGATTGACGTATCGCTGTGAGCGGGCCAAGGCAATTCGGCATCCATCCGCCGCGACAATCGGTTCATCAGCCCTCGTACCCTTGGCAGATGTGCCGGCGTCGCCAACGGGTCGATCCCATACACCGTGAACCGCTGCGACGGCCGGGGCGAGCCAAGAAAATGTCGGAAGCCGCGAGGCGTTCCAGAAGTGGGAACAAGATCATCGGCCGCAGTAGTTTCCGAAATCCGGAGCGCAGATGCCTCGATCCCCTCATGCACCGCCATTGAAACGTTCTCCGTTCAGGGCGCGAGACTGTCGGCGTGGCCGTGAAATTATCGTGATCTGGAGATCGAGCAGCGTGGCGTCTGTTGCCAGCGCAGTGTGCGGCAGGGCCAAGAGATCGCCTGACGCCATGTGTGCCCACAGGGCTAACGTCTCGCGCGCACACGGGAATTGATCCCGCGCGAATGCCAAGCCGGCACGAAAATAATTCGACTCTTGACGAGGGAAGCAGCAGCGAAAACATCCGGTGATGATGTAGCCGCGGCGAAGCGAAACTGCTCCGGCTATGTGTGGGCCGTGATCCGGCTGTGCCGCGCCCCATAGGCAAAGTAGATCACCAGTCCGATCGCGAGCCAGACCGCCAGCCTGATCCACGTGTCGACCGGGAGACCGAACATCAGAAATATCGAGGTCGCGGCGCCGGCGGGTGCGACGATCCAGATCGCCGGCGCTTTGAACGGGCGACTGAGCTTCGGCTGGGTGATGCGCAACGCCAGGACTCCGATCGATACGACGGCGAATGCAAACAGCGTCCCTATACTGACGAGCTCGCCGACGAGGCCGATCGGCAACAGCGCTGCGAGAACGGCCACCACTGCGCCCGTCGCGATGGTCGACACGTAGGGGGTGCGAAGGCGCGGATGTATCTTCGCGGCCATCGGGGGAAGCAAACCGTCATGCGCCATCGCCCGAAAAATCCTCGGCTGCGCCAGCAGCATCACGAGAATGACCGAGGTCAGGCCGAAGATGATTCCGAGCTTTATAAACGGAGAAAGCCAGCCGACCCCGGCCGCATCGATACCAACCGCGATCGGGTCGGGAACGTTCAGCCTGTCGAAAGGCACGATTCCCGTGAGAATAAAACCAACCACGACGTAAAGCACCGTGCAGATCACCAGCGAGCCCAGAATGCCGATCGGCATGTCCGCTTCGGATTTTTGGCCTCCTGTGCTGCGGTCGAGACGGCATCGAATCCGATATAGGCGAAAAACACCACAGCCGCGCCGCGCAGCAGGCCCGACCAGCCATAAATCCCGACACCTGCGTTGGGCGGGATAAAAGCCCCGGCAGGATTGCCCGGCGCAATCCAGTTCGTTGTGCTGAAGGCGGGTACGGCGCACACGATAAACAGCGCGATCACGATAAGCTTGACCGCCACAATAAAATTGTTGAACCGCGCCGTCTCCCGTATGCCTGCGACCAGCAGCGCTGTGATGACGACAACTATCACTGCCGCCGGGATGTTCAGAACAGCGCCGGTCAGCGACCACGCGTGTTTGGCGGCGTCGTAGGTAAGCGGAGACGATACATATCGTGCCGGGAGATTCAGACCGAGATCCCTGGCCAGGCTGACGACATATCCTGACCAGCCTATGGCGACCGTGATCGCACCCACGGCGTATTCGAGGATCAGGTCCCAGCCGATAATCCACGCCATCAGCTCACCAAGGGTGGCATAGGCGTAAGTATAGGCGCTGCCGCTGATCGGCACCGTCGACGACATTTCGGCGTAGCACAGTCCGGCGAACGCGCACGCAACCGCGCCAAGGAGGAATGAGAGCGAGACCGCGGGCCCCGCATTTGCTGCGGCAGCGTGTCCGGTCAGGACGAAAATTCCCGCGCCGATGATGCCGCCGACCCCGATTGCGACCAGGTTAAGCGCGGACAATGTCCGCCGCAAAGGCCGCGTCTGTCCGTCCGCACCGTCGCTTTCGGCGGCCTCGTTCAACAACACCGCAGCGGATTTGCGAGCCCAGATATTTGCCATTGAGGGCTGACGACCTGTGCAGGAAATGATGTCTCGAACTATAGCGTGCAAGATGCGCTTGTCAGCGATCGAGTTTAATCCGGCTATGTACCGGGAAGTTCCGAGCCGGATCGAAGTCGACGCGCTCGGGGGCGGTCTCGATGCTGCCCCAGGCCGTCCGCTCAGTTTTCGCTCCCCACCACCGGCGTCAATCTCGATTTCGCCATCGGACGGCGGTATGCAACGGCGATCGAACCGCGATTGAAAATCGCAAACCTTGGGACGTGAGATGACGCGAGTGCCTGTTCTGGCGGCGGGAGGCATCGTGCTGCGGCAGGAGGAAACTCCGCTGATCGCGGTGGTGCGGCTGCGCAAGCGCAACGAATGGGTGCTTCCCAAGGGCAAGCTCGATGATGGCGAAACACCGCGCGGCGCCGCCGAGCGCGAAGTCATGGAGGAAACCGGGCATGACGTCGCCGTGCACGATTTTCTGGGAACGCTGGTCTATGAGTCCGGCGGACGGTCCAAGGTCGTCCACTACTGGCGAATGGAGGCTAGCGGCGAGCAGGCTTACGAGCTGATGTATGATGTGAGGGCCGTCGATTGGCTGCCGCTCGATGCCGCAATCGAGCGGCTGTCGCGCGGCTATGAACGCGCTTTTCTCGCCAATGTGGGTCCGCTCGCGGTTGAAGCGGCAGCACTTGCCCAACTCGCGCGGCGACCGAAGGCACCGATATCGAGTCCGCCGCAGCGAGATCTGCCTTCTATGCAATTTGTCGAACCAGGTTCCAGAGCGCCAAAAACGGCGCCTGAATCCGGTGAAGAGACGGGTATAACAGCTCGTATTCCCCGCAGAAACCTGCCGCGGAAGCTGTGGGATTGGCTGCGGCGTGCCACAGCACCAATCGACACGTCCATTTGAACTGCGATCTTAGTGCGCTCCGGCCCCGCTTGCTTTCACCTTGCGGGTGAATGCCACCGCGGTGGCGGCGAGCACCAGTACAAAGCCGATCACTGCAAAGGTATCGCTGAAGCCCATTACCAGCGCCTGGCGCTTCACCGCGTTGCCGAGCGCGATGATGGCCTGCTGATGCGCCGCCGCCGGGTCAGGCACGCCGTGGGCCATGAAGAAGTCCGTCATCTGCGCAATCCGGTTGCGCACTTCCTCGCGGCCGAGCGTCACCGACTGGCCGATGATGTTGGAGTGGAACTGCTCGCGCTTGGTGATCACGGTGGCAAGCACCGCGGTGCCGATCGCGCCGCCGAGGTTGCGGAACATGTTGCTGATGCCGGACGCCGCCGCCGCATCCTGCGGAGCGGTATCGCCTGTTGTCACCGAGGTCAGCGGGGTCAGCACCATGGCCTGGCCGATGGCGCGCACGATGTTGGGAATCCAGAGCTGGTCGCCGGCATAGTCCGGCGACATCGCCGTATTCATGAAGCAGCTATAGGCGAAGATCATCAGCCCGGTGAAGGCGATATAGCGGGCATCGAAGCGCTGCATCAGCTTCGGCACCAGCGGAATCAGGAGGAGCTGGGGCAGGCCAGTCCATGCCAGCACCTCGCCGATCTGTTCCGCATTGTAGCCTTGCGCCTGACCGAGATAGGCCGGCAGGATGTAGACCGATCCGAACAGCGCGAAGCCGAGCAGCGTCATGGCGATGGTGCCGACGCCGAAGTTGCGGCGGGTCAAGAGCCGCAGCCGGATCAGCGGCTTTTCGATCGAAAGCTCGATCCAGGCGAACAGCGACAGGCTCACCAGCGCGACGACCGCGAGGCGCAGGATGAAGGGTGAGGCGAACCAGTCATCCTTGTTGCCCTCCTCGAGCACGGTCTGGAAGGCCGACAGCCCGATCGCCATGGTGGCGATGCCGGCCCAGTCGCCTTCTTTCAAGAGCTTGAGCTGCATCGGTTGGCGCTCGAGCGTCAGATAAAGCGCCGTTACCATCACGATGGTCGGCAGCACGTTGACGAAGAAAATGGTCCGCCAGCCGTAATTTTCGGTGAGATAGCCGCCGATGGTGGGGCCGATCGCCGGGGCGAAGGTGACGGAAAGCGCAAACACGGCGAGCCCGATCGGCTGTTGCGGCTTAGGCAGCTTGGTCAGCACCAGCGTGAACGCCATCGGGATCAGCACGCCGCCGGCAAAGCCCTGCAGGCCGCGCATCGCGATCATGGAGGGCAGATCGTGGGTGAAGGCACAGGCGACCGAGAACGCCGCGAAAAGCGTCGCGCTTGCGAGCATGTAGCGGCGGAACGAGAACACCCGGCTGAGATAGTCGGTGAGCGGAATCACCACGATCTCGCCGATCAGGTATGAGGTCGAGATCCACGATCCGTTGTCGACGCCGGTGCCGATGCCGCCTTCGATGTTGAGCAGCGAGGCGTTGGTGATCTGGATGTTGAGGATCGCCATGAACGAGCCGATCATGGCGGCGAGGACGGCGATCCAGGTCGTGACGCTGGCGCGGTTCGGATCGATGGTTGCGCGCCCGGATCCTGCGTAAGAGGAAGGAAGCGAGGGTAGCGCGGCTGACAGGACAGGATTTGACATGGCACTATCCTCCGGAAACCTTGCCTGACAATTTGGATGCGGCAACCGCCCGACGATCGCGGGCTTGCGACTTGGTCTCGATGGTCGGAATCACCGACATGCCCGGACGTAGTTCGACCAAGGAGTCATTGTCGCGGTCGAGTGCGATCTTGACCGGTATGCGCTGCACCACCTTGGTGAAGTTGCCGGTGGCGTTGTCCGGCGGCAGCAGCGCGAATTCCTGGCCGCTGGCGGGCGCAATGCTGTCGACGCGGCCGTGCACGATGTGGCCGGGGAACATGTCGACGGCGATATCGACCGCCTGTCCCTGGCGCACATCCGTGAGCTGGGTTTCCTTGTAATTCGCGACCACATAGGCGCCGGTGGCGGGTACCACCGACATCAGTTGCGTCCCGGCCTGCACGAACTGGCCGACGCGCAAGCTGCGGTTGCCGACGATGCCGTCGATCGGCGCGACGACGGAGGTGTAACCGAGATTGAGTTCGGCCTGGTTCTGCGCCGCATTTGCCCGAGCCAGCGACGCGGTCGCCTGGGCGATTTCGGCCTTGAGCAGATCGACCTGTTTCAGGGCCGATGCGAGATTGGCGGTGTCGCGCTGAACCGCGGCCTGTGCGCCCGCGATGCGCGATTGCGCCTGCTGTGCGTTCTGCACGCTGCCATAACCGGTGCTGGCCAGATCGGTGTAGCGCTTGTTCTCCTGGGCGGCGAAGGTAACGGTCGCCTTGTCGACGTCGACGGTTGCCCTTGCGGCGTCGATCACCGTCTGTTGAACGCCGAGCTGGGCCTGTTTGCTCGCGATGGCGGCTTGCGCCGCACCGACGTCGGATCTGGCCTGGTCGAGCGCCACCTGGAAATCGCGCTCGTCGATCCGCGCCAGCACCTGGCCGGCCCTGACCCGTTCATTGTCGCCCACCAGCACCTCCCGCAGATATCCGGAGACTTTTGGGGCTATGGTGGTGTTGTCGGCCTTCACATAGGCGTCGTCGGTCGAAACCAGATATTGGCCGACGGTCCAGTAATCCCAGCCGTACCAGGCCGCGCCGGCAAGCGCCGCCAACGCAACGCCGGTCATTAATGCCTTGCGAAAATTGAACTTTTTCCGAGGTGCGGGAACGGGAGCTTCACTGGCGCGGCCCACACCATATGAGCCTGGCAGCAGATCCTCGGCGGCCTGACTGGCTGGAACCGGACGCTCGATCTCGAATGCGGTGGTATGGCGGGTCATGGCGGTCGCTCCCGGGTGGCTTATTTAGGAAACTTGATATTTTCCAAAATAGACCCTATATTGGGACTGTCAATGGAATGACAGGCATCATGTAAAAGCATGGCTGAGATCGACACCACCCAGGCCAAGACCCAGGACAAGCGCTGCCGCGGTCGTCCACAGGTCCGTCCCGACGATGAAACACGCGGGGTCATCTACGAGGCCGCGCGACATGAATTCGCCGCCAGCGGCTACGCCGCGACCAGCATGGAGACCGTGGCGCGCCGCGCCGGGGTGTCCACCAAGACGCTGTATCGCCTGATTCCCAACAAGGCGTCGCTGTTCGAGGGCATGGTGTCGGACCGGCTCGACCGCTTCCTCTCTGTCGTCAACCTCCACGCCGCGGATCACACCGACATCGAACAGGCCCTGTTTGCGGCGCTGATGGCGTGCGCGGATCTTGCGCTCGACGAGGAAGTGATCGCGGTTCAGCGCATGGTGCTGCAGGAGGCCGGCAAGTTCTGCGGTATCGCGGGGACGTTCTACAAGAACGCGATCGAGCGTACTGCCATGGCGCTGGCGGACTGGTTGCGGGTGCAGCAGGCGCGCGGCTTGATTGCGCTCGACGACGTCGACGAGGCCGCCGGCATGCTGCTCGGCATGGTTACCTCGGCGCCGCGGCGCGCCGCGATGTTCGGCGGCGTGCCGCTGCCGTCGCGTCCGCAGATCGAAGCGCGGGTAGGCAATTGCGTGGCGCTGTTCTTGCGGGGTTGCCAGGTGCAGGGCGTTCGCAGCCGCTGACGCAGATCAATTTTGGCGGCCGTCAGCGGCGCGCAGCTTCCAATGATTGACGATGCGGAATCGGCAATCGGTATTGTCCTGACGGAACAGCGCCATCCTGTCGATCGCGAGCGTGTTCAGACCGAGCGCGGAAAAACGATTTCGCAGCATCCTCAACACGGGTTCGCGCCGCTCGGCACCAAGCCGGCCTGTCAGCGTCATGTGGAAGCGGAATTCTTCGAAGACGTAAGGATACCCCCAGCGATCGAGATATTCGCGTTGCCTCGGCGTCAGCTGTGATGGATTTCGTCGTTCACGATCATCTGCTGTCAGCGGGGCTCTGAACGAATCGAGCGCGCTGACGCAATCCGCCGCAAGCCGTTCCAGTTCTGCTACCGGTTCGCGCGGCACCACCGCGATAAAGCCGCTGATCGAATCGACGACCGGCGCGATGATCGGAATTGCCCGGGACGCGCCGGCGAACGATTCGCAGGCGGTCAGCAGCTCAGCCTCGGTCCTCCCTTGTGCCAGTGACAGCGGCGCCTTCAGCGTGGCATGAAAACCGTATTTGCGCGGATCCCGCGTCAGGTCATGCCAGTCCGGCACTAACGGCAAAATCCCGTCCGGGAAGGGCAGGTCCTCGCCGCTGAAGGCGTCATAGCCGAGCAGTTGCGCACCGAAGCGATCGAGATCGCTGCCGGGCGCAGACACGTAATAGATCGCATAACGGGGAAAGGTCGCCATCTCAGCAGAATAGAGCGGCGTCAGGCGGCTGCAACCGCCTTGCCTTGGGCGTGAGACGAATGGATCAGGCGGCTCGCGTCCGTCAGATGAACCAAGCGCCCGGCGGCGATGACAGCGATGATGCGCGGCCGCAGCGGCACATCATCGTCGACCAGGATGAGGTCGGCCCGGCGCCCTTCCGCCAGAATGCCGCGATCGGTGAGACCTGCGGCCCGGGCCGGGGCCGCCGAAATCAAATTCCACGCTTCGGCAAGCGGCAACACGCCATCGGCAACAAGGCGGAACGCGGCCAGCAACGGCGCCGGATAGTAATAGTCGGAGGCCAAGACCGAGCATAAGCCCTTGGCGATCATGTCGGCCGCCTTGGTCCATCCGGTATGGCTGCCGCCGCGCACCACATTGGGCGCGCCGAACACGATGGCATCGCCGGCCCCGGCCGCCTCGCGCGCGGTTTCCTCGTTGACCGGAAATTCAGCGATGCCGACACCTTGCGCGCGAAATTCCTTTCGCGCGGCGGGGCTTTCATCGTCGTGCGAGAGCATCCGCACCCCGGCTGAACGCGCTGTTTCAGCCAGCCCCGCGATCGAGCCTGGGACTTCGGAGCCGCGCGCCACCACGCGCGTGACCAGCCGATCGAACTCCTCGCTGGAAAGGCCGCAACGCTCCACCATACGCGCCCGCTTCTGCGGCTTGGCGAGGCTGGCGACCGTGGAATCCATGTGGTCGTTGAACGCGAACAGGTCGATACGTCCGTCGGATAGCCACTGCTTGATCTCGGATTCGGCCTCGAGATTGTAGGTCTCATGGCGCAGGTGGAAGCGGGTGTCGGCGGCGAGTTGCGGCCGCAAGGTCTCGATTGCCTCGAGTAACTGCCTCGCATTGTCGCCGCTGCGAAGGCCGGGCTCCCAGGACCAGGTCGTGGCGTGATAGACGGTGGTGATTCCATTGGCGATCGCCTGCCGGTCGCTGTCGGCCAGCGCCACGTCGATCGGAAAATCGACGCCGGGGCGGGGCATCATTTGCCGCTCGAACGCGTCGCCATGCAGATCGACGATCCCAGGCAGCACCAGGAGATCCCGGGCATCGAGCCCAAATGAGCCGCGTCTGCGGTCCGAATCAACTTCGCTGATCTTGCCTCCGGCGATCTGCAGCGAGGATTCAGAAAATTCTCTGCCGAACAGGGTCCGGCCGCGGTCGATGAAAATGTCGGTCACGATGCTGCACTTCGTTTGGGGTTACGCGGGCGACTGGAACTGACCGCCGCCTCGTATTTTGCGAGAAAGTCCTCGACAGCGAGTTTTCGAAAATCGGGCAGGGCCCTGCGCAGGGTTTCGTGGTCCCAGTCCCACCACGCAAGCGCCGCCAGCCGGTTGGTAGTCTCTTCCGGAAACCGCAGTCTGATCGTCCGCGCCGGATTTCCGGCGACGATGGTGTAGGCCGGCACGTCCTTGGTCACGATGGCGCCGGCCGCGACAACGGCGCCGGTGCCGACGCTGCGGCCCGGCAACACGATCGCGCCATGCCCGATCCAGACGTCATGACCGATGTGAACGCGATGGCCGCGCCGCCATTCGAAAAACTCCGGCTCGTCGCTCTCGCCCGGGAAATAAGCGCTGGCGCGATAGGTGAAGTGCGCCTGCGAAGCCCGCTGCATCGGATGATTCCCGGGGTTGATTCGCGTCATCGCCGCGATCGAGCAGAACCTTCCGATCGTGGCATAGGTGATCTGCGCGTCGTTCACGACGTAGGAATAATCGTCCATGACGACGTCGTGCAGGATAGTTCGGGCGCCGACCTCGCAATAGGCGCCAAGCCTGGCATCGTGCAGTTTCGCCGACGGATCGACGGTCGGTTCCGAAAGTATTTTGCCGGCCATGCGAATTTCCACGAGTGATGCGTAACGACCCAAGGCTGCACGTCATCGATGCGCATGATGACAGTATCATGACAGATGGATGACGCCCCACTGGGGTGTGGACCGCGGGTGCCGCGTAGCGCGACTGTCACACAACTGTCGAATCCAGACGCTAGCGATGGTCAAGGCTTGGGGGTCTGGAGCAATGCATGCTGGTGGTTGAAGGTTTGACGTGCCGTTTCGGCACAAAGGCCGCTGTCGACAATGCATCGTTCTCGATAGCTCCCGGTGGCTTTGTCGGTGTGATCGGCCGTTCCGGCGCCGGCAAGTCGACGCTGCTGCGGATGATCAATCGTCTCGCGGAGCCGAGCTCCGGACGCATTGTTTTCGACGGCGTTGACGTCACCGCGCTGAAGGGTCGCGAGCTGCGGAAGTGGCGCGCCCGTTCGGCCATGATCTTCCAGCAGTTCAATTTGATCGGCCGTCTCGATGTCCTGACTAACGTGCTGATGGGCCGTTTGGCGACGGTCTCGCCGGCGAGGGCATTGCTGAAACTATGGCCGGATGCCGACAAGGCGATCGCATTGGCCGCACTCGAGGAGTTTGATATCGCATCGCTTGCGGTGCAGCGCGCGGATCAGCTTTCCGGCGGTCAGCAGCAGCGCGTCGCGATCGCTCGCGCATTGGTCCAGGAACCGGACATTATTCTCGCGGACGAGCCGATCGCCTCGCTCGATCCGCACAACACCAAAGTGGTGATGGACTCGCTGCAGCGTATCAACAGGGATTTTGGGATCACCGTGATCTGCAACCTTCATTCCCTCGAACTGGCGCGCGGCTATTGCGATCGCTTGATCGGCATGGCGGCCGGTCAGGTGGTGTTCGACGGGACGCCTGAACAACTGACGGAATTGGAAGCGCAGCGTCTTTATGGCCTCGAATCCGACGCAAGGGCCACCTCGTCGGCAAGACCGAACGCCTTCCCCGTTGAAGGCTCCATTCTAGGCGTACCTGCTATCGCGTAGCCGCTGACTGCCGCGACCCTCGCGCCGACAAGAAACTGCCTCACCCACCCGACAGGAGAAGACATATGCTGAACCGCCGCCATTTTGTATCCGCAGGCGCGATTGCGCTGGCCTTTACCACGAGCGTTGCTCATGCCGATGACTGGAAATCGAAATACAAGGAACTGACCTTCGCCGTAATACCGGCCGAAAATGCGTCGGGCGTCAACGACCGCTACGCTCCCTTCATGGCCTATCTCTCGAAAGAACTCGGCGTTCCTGTCAAGCTGCGCATCGCCAACGACTATGCTGCTGTCATCGAGGGCCAGCGCGCCGGCAATATTCAGGTGGCCTATTACGGCCCAGCCTCGTATTCGACGGCCTATATGACCGGCGTCAAGATCGAACCATTCGTCACCACCAGGAACAATGACGGCACGGTCGGCTACTATTCGGTGATCTACGTCAAGGCCAACAGTCCTTACAAGGATATCAAGGATCTCAAGGGCAAGACCATTGGCTTCGTCGATCCGAATTCGACCTCCGGCTACAATGCGCCGCGATTCTTCCTGCACAAGAACGGTATCGATGCTGATGCCTTCTTCAGCAAGTCGATCATCACCGGAAGCCACGAGAACGGCGTGATTGCGCTCGACAAGGGCACGGTCGATTGCGCCGCTGACTGGTGGAATTCGGATACCGACTCGAACCTCACGCGCATGGTCGCGAAAGGAATGGCCAAGAAGGAAGATTTCCGGGTCATCTTCAAGTCCGGACTCCTGGCCGGTTCGCCCTATGCGTACCTCTCCGATCTCCCAACCGATCTCAAGCAGAGCATCGTAAAGGCTTTCATGGAGGCTCCCACCAAGGACAAGGCCGCCTTCGACCGCTTGTCCGACGGCAAGGACAAGGAGTTTGTGCCGGTGACCCACAAAGACTATCAGGACACCGTGGACATGATTCAGTACGTCAACGACATGCGCAAAAAGCGCTCCTGAAGAGCCCGGGGAGCGGCGAGCTTTCGCCGCTCCCCTTTTTTCTGATCCACGCGGGCCGGTCATGACCTCCAGCATCCTGAGCGTACCGCAGGCGCGCCTCGAGGTGCTGCTCGCCGACTACCAGCGTGAAGTCGGACGCCGCCGCCGGCAATCATTGCTGGTACTGGGGATCCTGGCCATCCTGATAGCCATCGCCGGGCGTTTCGGCGAAGTCGATGTCAACTATCTTTTCCAGCACATATCGAACTTCACCAGTTATTTTGGCCGGATTGTTCCCAAGCTCGGCATTGCGCATTTTGATGCGGACGTCGCGGACTGGTACTGGAATTTCACGGGCTGGCTGAAGCTCCTGCTCGATACCGTACTGATCGCCTATCTCGGCACATTGATCGGCGCCAGCGGTGCATTCACGATTGCCTTCTTCGCCGCGGCCAATCTTGCTCCAAGCAATGTGCTGCGATGGAGCATCAAGCGCATTTTCGAATTCTGCCGCACGGTTCCTGACCTGGTATTCGCATTGATGTTTGTCAGCGCCTTCGGCCTCGGACCCCTGGCAGGAATCCTCGCGATCGCAATTCATACCTTCGGGACGCTCGGCAAGCTGTTCACCGAGGCCATCGAAAACATCGATATGAAGCCGGTCGAAGGTGTGCGCAGCACTGGAAGCCGATTTATCGAAATGGTGCGGTTCGGTGCGCTGCCGCAGGTCGTGTCGAGTTTCGCCAGCTACACCCTGCTGCGCTTTGAGATCAACGTGCGGTCAGGCTCGGTGGTTGGCATGGTTGGGGCAGGAGGGATCGGTCAGGATCTTTTCGTGGCTATCCGAAAATTCTACTATACCGACGTCAGCGCCATCCTGCTGATGATCATCGTTTCGGTAGCGGTCATCGATCTGGTGACTGAACGGATCCGGCATCGGTTGTCCGGTCAGGATACGGGCCGATGAGCGCGCGCCGCATGACGCTTTTGGACGATCCAAATACGGTGCTGGACCGGCACCGCGATCTTTTCAACGAATCGCCGCTTCGGCGCGCGTCCGCGCTTGCTGCGCCGCTGGGAATCGCGGGCGTCGCGATTTTCGCGGGGTGGTGGCTCGCCATTCCGTTTGACCAGATCGGACCGGGGCTGGCGTCGCTCGCAAAGTTCGTCGCGCTGATGTTTCCTCCGTCGGCTGGCGGTCACCTCCATCTGTTGATCAAGGCGATGGGCGAGACCCTCGCCATCGCGTTTCTCGGAACCCTGATTGCGACCGTCTTCGCATTTCCGGTCAGCTTTCTCGCCGCCAAGAATACGGCGCCTCACTCCCTTATTCGTTTCGCAATCCGCCGCGGCCTGGACACGATCCGCGGTGTCGATGCCCTGATCTGGGCGCTGGTCTTCGTTGGTGTTGTTGGCCTTGGTCCGTTCGCGGGGGTTCTTGCGATCGCAGTTTCCGATACAGGCGCGCTCGGCAAGCTGTTTTCGGAAGCGATCGAATCCACTGAGGAGCGCGCGCGAGAATCCATATTGGCAAGCGGCGGGACTGGCTTGCTGGCCGTGCGGTTCGGCCTGCTGCCGCAGGTACTCCCGATCATCGCGGGACAGATACTTTATTACTTCGAATCGAACGTGCGATCGGCGACGATCATCGGGATCGTGGGAGCCGGCGGCATCGGCTTGCAACTGTCCGAGCAGATCAGAACCTATGATTTTGACCAGGTCGCATTCGCGGTGATCATGATCCTGATAACGGTGGCCATCATCGACTGGATCTCGAGCAAACTGCGCTTCGCGATCATCGGCCGGCGCGCTGTCGTATGAAGCGCGGTTAGCTATTCTCGACCACGAATTCGACGCGTTCGGCGGCAAAGCGCGCCCGGGTGGTCAGCAGCGGTTTGCCACCGCCGTCGACGTCGGTGCTGTCGACCACCAGAATCGGGCGGCCGAGTGCGAGATCGAGCCGCGTAGCGTCGGTGGCGTCGACGATCCCAGCCGTGACGCGGGTCGAAGCCCGGCGATAGTCGCGGATCCCGTAATGCGCAAGCACCTTGGTCATCGATCGGGCACTCTCGTAAATCCGCCCGGCATCGGGAAACCGCTCCGCCGCGAGCCAGGTGGTGCCGACGCAGATCGGCGTGCGGTCGGCGAGCCGCAGCGCTTCGATCCGGACCAGCGGCGCGCCGGTCTTGAGGCCAAGCTGCCGCGCCAGTTCGCGCGTCGCGGGCTCTTCGGAGGCGCCGATCAACTGGCCGCGCGGCTCGCGGCCGCCGGCGCCGACGATCTCGGAAAACCGCGTGCGTGAGCGCAAGGGATAGGCGAGGCGCGGCGCTTCCACATAGGTGCCGCTGCCGCGTTCGGCGCGCACCAGGCCGCGCTCGGCCAGCGTCGCCAGCGCCCGGCGCACGGTGTGGCGGTTGACGCGGTAGGTCTCGGCGATTTCGATCTCGCCGGGCAGCCGTTCGCCCGCGGCAAAGCTGCCGTCGGCGATGCCACGCTCGATCCCGTCGGCGACCTGCCGCCATAGCGCGACGCCCGAAACTGCGTCCTGCAGGGTCATGACGCAGAAAGGCCGGAGAAGGACATCGGAAAAATCATCATGGTGTCACGAAACAGTCATGGCGTTTCATTATCAAGTTGTCTATTATCATAGACAACTTGATTCCGGCAAGGCCGATATGATCGTGAACGAAAACAGTAAACAGGCGCGGCGCAAGGCGGCCATGGCGGTGCTGGCGCATGCCGATGCGGCCGAGATTGCCAGACATCTCGCCGCCATCGCGTCGCCGCCATATGAAAATCTGCGCGAGGCGGAAAACGGCCTGGTGATGGTGCGCGGCCGCGTCGGCGGCGATGGCGCGCCGTTCAATCTCGGCGAGGCCACGGTCTCGCGCGCCGCCGTGCGGCTTGCGGGCGGCGAGGTCGGCTTCGGCTACACCCTCGGCCGCGATCGGGAAAAGGCGCACATGATCGCGCTGTGCGACGCCCTGGTGCAGTCGCATGAATTCGCGGACGCGGTAGAGACAAAGGTTCTGGCGCCGTTGCGCGAGGCCGCGATCTCGGTGCGAAACCGAAAGGGTGCGGAGACCGCGGCGACGCGGGTCGATTTCTATACGCTGGTGCGCGGTGAGGGTTGAGCGATGACGACGGTTGCCGAACTGCCTGCGGGGTTTGCGGACAAGGTGTTGTCGGCGCAGTCGACGTTCCGTTCAGTGATGGATGCGATGGCGCGCCCCGGCAGCGTGCAGCGCATTGTTGCCGCCGCCGGCGCTCCTGCTGCCATGATGAGCGGCACCGCGGCCATCGCGCTGACATTGTTCGATCACGATACGCCGGTCTGGCTCGATCCACGGATGTCAGAGACATCGGATGTGACAAAATGGCTCAAATTCCACACCGGCGCGCCGGTGGTTTTGGATTCCTCGATCTGCAGTTTTGCGCTGATCGGCGCCGCCAGCGCGCTTACCGCGCTCGATCGGTTTTCGCTCGGCAGCAATGAATACCCCGACCGTTCAAGCACGCTGATCCTGCAGGTCGAAAGCCTGACGCAAGGCGAAAGTCTCGAGTTGCGGGGTCCCGGCATCGACGGCACGGCGGTCTTGCGGGCCGCGATCGAGCCCCGGGACCTGTTCGAGCGGCTTGCCGTCAATGCCGCGCTGTTTCCGCGCGGTATCGATGTCGTGCTGGTCCATGGCGATAGCATTGTCGCGATACCGCGCACCACGCGGCTGGTCGCGAAGGGAGGCTGAACATGTATGTCGCCGTCAAGGGAGGCGAACGCGCCATCGAGAACGCCCATCGGCTGCTGGCGCATGAGCGCCGCGGCGATCTCGGCGTTCCGGAAGTGTCGCTCGATCAGATATCCGGGCAACTCAGTCTCGCGGTCGACCGCGTAATGGCGGAAGGCTCGCTGTACGATTGCGAACTCGCAGCACTCGCCATCAAGCAGGCGCGCGGCGACATGATCGAGGCGATCTTTCTGGTCCGGGCGTTCCGCGCCACCTTGCCGCGTTTCGGCGCGACCGAACCGGTCGATACCGGCACGATGCAGGTGCACCGCCGGATTTCCTCGACATTCAAGGATATTCCAGGGGGCCAGGTGCTCGGGCCCACCTTCGACTACACCCACCGTCTGCTGGACCCGCAACTCGCCGACGGTCTCGTTCCGGAGCCGCCCGCAACGTCGGTTGCATCGCCCGCGGCGATGCCACGCGTTACCGACATACTCGGCCGTGACGGTCTGATCGAGCCATCGCCCACGGCGGACGCCGACTCTCCCGTTGGCGATCTCACGCGTGAGCCGCTCAGCTTCCCCGCCGATCGCGATCTGCGGCTGCAGAACCTGGCGCGCGCCGACGAAGGCTTTCTGCTGGCGCTGGGTTATTCGTCGCAGCGGGGTTATGGCCGCAGCCACCCGTTCGCCGGCGAGATTCGCTTCGGCGAGGTCGAGGTGGAATTTTTTGCCGAAGATGTCGGATTCGCGGTGCCGCTCGGCGGAATCGCGCTGACCGAATGCCAGATGGTCAATCAGTTCAAGGGTTCGGCGACGGAAGCGCCGTGCTTTACCCGCGGTTACGGTCTGGCGTTCGGGCAAAGCGAGCGCAAGACGATGTCGATGGCGCTGGTGGACCGCGCATTGCGCGCGCGCGAACTAGGCGAAGAAGCTGTCGCGCCTGCGCAGGATGAAGAGTTCGTGATGTCGCATTCCGACAATGTGC
Source organism: Bradyrhizobium erythrophlei (assembly GCF_900129425.1). Classification (NCBI taxonomy): domain Bacteria; kingdom Pseudomonadati; phylum Pseudomonadota; class Alphaproteobacteria; order Hyphomicrobiales; family Nitrobacteraceae; genus Bradyrhizobium; species Bradyrhizobium erythrophlei. Next base: position 2,250,330 of record NZ_LT670817.1, read on the forward strand.
AGGCGACCGGCTTCGTCGAGCACCTCAAGCTGCCGCATTATGTCGACTTCCAGTCCGAACTAGGTCTGCTGCGCAAGCTGCGCAAGGAATTTTTCGAGGCGGCCGACGCTTCGGCCGGCATGCAGGAGGCCGCGGAATGAACGCGCCGACCTACAACTTCGCCTATCTCGACGAACAGACCAAACGGATGATTCGCCGCGCCATCCTGAAGGCGATCGCGATCCCCGGCTACCAGGTGCCGTTCGCCAGCCGCGAAATGCCGATGCCCTACGGCTGGGGCACCGGCGGCGTGCAGGTCACGGCGGCGATTCTCGGCCCCGACGACGTGCTGAAGGTGATCGACCAGGGCTCCGACGACACCACCAACGCGATCTCGATCCGCAAGTTTTTCGCCAAGACCGCCGGCGTCGCGACCACGACTTCGACGGTGGATGCCACCGTGATCCAGACCCGGCACCGAATTCCCGAAGCAGCGCTGCATGGCGGGCAAGTCTTGGTCTATCAGGTGCCGATCCCGGAGCCGCTGCGTTTTCTCGAGCCACGCGAGACCGAAACGCGGCGCATGCATGCGCTCGGTGAATACGGGCTGATGCACGTCAAGCTATACGAGGACATTGCCCGCTTCGGGCATATCGCGACCTCATACGCCTACCCGGTGAAGGTCAATGCCCGCTACGTGATGGATCCGTCGCCGACGCCGAAATTCGACAATCCGAAGATGGATGATTGTCCGGCGCTGCAGCTGTTCGGCGCCGGCCGCGAGAAGCGCATCTACGCGATACCGCCGCATACGTCGGTGGTGTCGCTCGACTTCGAGGATCATCCGTTCACGCGCTACCGCTTCGATGCGCCCTGCGCGCTGTGCGGCGCGGATGATTCCTACCTCGACGAAATCGTCACCGACGACCGGGGCGGCCGGATGTTCGTCTGTTCCGACACCGATTACTGCGAGACCCGCCAGACCCAGGGTCATCGCGGCAGCGAGAGCGCGGCTCCGCACAAGGAGAGGCCGCATGGCTGAACATCAACGCGCCGGCGATGGCGATCAACCCCTGCTGGTTGCGGACCGGTTGGGCAAGAACTATGGCCGGCTGACCGCCTGCCGCGACGTGTCCTTTGCGCTCTATCCCGGCGAAGTGCTGGCAATCGTCGGCGAATCCGGATCGGGCAAAACCACGCTGCTGCAATTGCTGTCGGCGCAGCTTGCGCCGAGCGCGGGTCAGGTGTCGTACCGGATGCGCGATGGGGTGATGCGCGACCTCGCCGCGCTTGGCGAAGCCGAACGACGATTTTTGTTTCGCACCGACTGGGGCTACGTGCACCAGGACCCCGCGCTGGGATTGCGAATGGCGGTGTCGGCCGGCGCCAATGTCGGCGAGCGGCTGATGGCGGTGGGCTGGAATCACTATGGCCGGATCAGAGACACCGCGTCATCCTGGCTGGAGCGGGTCGAGATCGACATCGGACGCATCGACGATGCGCCGCGGACCTATTCCGGCGGGATGCGGCAGCGGTTGCAGATTGCGCGCAATCTGGTCACCGAGCCCCGTCTGGTGTTCATGGATGAGCCGACCGGCGGGCTCGACGTATCGGTGCAGGCGCGGCTGCTCGACCTGATGCGTAACCTCGTGAGCGAGTTGAACCTCGCCGCCATCGTCGTCACCCATGACCTCGCGGTGGCGCGGCTGTTGTCGCATCGTGTCATGGTGATGAAGGGCGGCCGGGTCATCGAGACCGGGCTGACCGACCAGGTGCTCGACGATCCCCGCGAGCCCTACACCCAATTGCTCGTCTCCTCGATTTTGCCGGCATGAGCGCGCCAATGACTGCGATGATCGAAATCACCAACGCGGAAAAGACCTTCACCATGCATCTGCAGGGTGGCGTGCAGCTTCCTGTGGTGCGCGGCGTGTCGTTTCAGGTCAAAGCGGGCGAGTGCGTGGTGCTGGCCGGCCCGTCGGGCGCCGGTAAATCGTCGATCCTGAAAATGATCTTCGGCAATTACCGCTGCGATGGCGGCCGTATCGGCATCCGTCACCAGGGCACAGAGATCGATCTCGCGAAGGCCGAACCGCGGCAGATCCTCAGCGTGCGCCGCGCCACCATTGGTTATGTCAGCCAGTTCCTCCGCGCGGTGCCGCGGGTCGCGACATCGGACGTGGTGGCCGAACCCTTGATCGCGAACGGGGTGGCGCGCGCCGAGGCGCGCGCTCGCGCCGGCGCCTTGCTGCGCCGTCTCAATATCCCTGAGCGCCTGTGGGCGCTGCCGCCTTCGACCTTCTCGGGAGGCGAGCAACAGCGCGTCAACATCGCGCGCGGCTTTATTTCCGAGCTGCCGATCCTGCTGCTCGACGAGCCGACCGCGTCGCTGGATGCCGCCAATCGCGCCGTGGTGGTGGATCTGATCGAAGAAAAGAAGCGCGCGGGCGTTGCCATGGTCGCCATCGTCCACGACGATGAGATACGCCACCTGATCGCCGACCGAATCGTCGACGTGACATCGTTTGCGTCAGCGGCATGAAGGAAGAGACGTGAGATGACTGCGACCGGATCTGAAACCGTATTTGGCAACGCCAGGATTGTGCTGGCGGATCGGGTAATCGAGCGCGGCTGGATCGCTTTTGTGGATGGCCGCATTGCGGAGTTCGGCGAGGGTAACGCTCCCGGAAGGAGCGAGGACGCCGGCGGCGACCTGATCATGCCGGGCCTGATCGAACTGCACACCGATCATCTCGAGGCGCATTACGTGCCGCGCCCAAAGGTATTCTGGGACCCGATCGCCGCCGTGGTTTCCTATGACGGGCAGTTGGCGACCTCGGGCATCACCACGGTGCTGGATTCGCTGCGGGTCTGGCGCGAGGACGGCGCCGAGGAGGTCGATGGCAGGGCGGTCGTGCTGGCCAAGGCGATCGCATCGGCGCGCGATGCCGACCTGCTGCGGGCAGATCATTTCTTGCACCTGCGCTGCGAAATTCCGATGCCTGATGTGGTCGAAGACGCCAAGGAACTGATCGGACGGCCGGATGTGCGGCTGATGTCGCTGATGGACCACACGCCGGGGCAACGCCAGTTTCGCGACGAGGGTAAGCTGCGTGACTATTATCGCGGCAAGGGCGCCGGCATGACCGACGCCGAACTCAACACGCTGTTTGAACGGCGTTTTGCCTATCAGAAGGCCTATGCGGCGACCAATATGCGCGCGATCGTGGCGCTGGCGCAGCAATACGAAATACCACTGGCCAGTCACGACGACACCACCGACGAGAATGTCACCGACGCTATCCGGGACCGCGTTTCGGTGGCGGAATTTCCGACCACGATCGAAGCCGCGCGCGGGCTGCATCAGGCCGGCATCGGCATTCTGATGGGAGCGCCGAATGTGGTGCGCGGGGGCTCGCATTCCGGCAACATCGCCGCGGTCGATCTCGCCCGCGAGGGACTGCTCGATATCCTGTCGTCCGACTACATTCCTTCCAGCCTGCTGATGGCGGCGCTGCAACTGCCGCAGCGCGTGCCGGGCATCGATCTGGCGTCCGCCATCCGCACCGTCACCAAGACGCCCGCCGAAGCGGTCGGTCTCGCGGACCGCGGCGAAATCGCGGCCGGCAAGCGTGCCGACCTGATTCGCGTGCATGTGGCCCGGGACATTCCGGTGGTGCGAAGCGTCTGGCGCGAAGGACATCGGGTGGCATGACGGACGCGCCGACCGAATCCGATCATCGGTCGGCCACAATCGGGCGCGGCCGGCTGATCCTGGTGATCGGTCCGAGTGGTGCCGGCAAGGACACGCTGATCGGGCTTGCTCGGGACGCCTGCGCCGATGACGACCGGGTCGTTTTTCCCCGTCGCGTGGTGACGCGCGAAGCGTCGGCCTTCGAGGATAACGAGCAGATGAGCCTGGAGGCCTTCCGGCAGGCGCTGGCACGGGGCGATTTCGCCGTGCACTGGGAAGCGCATGGCCATTGCTACGCACTGCCGCGCGCCATCGATGACGATATCAGCGCCGGGCGTACGGTGGTCGCCAATGTATCACGCACCGTGGTTGGCACGATGCGCCGCGCCTACGCCGATGTCGTGGTGGTTTCGATCACGGCGCCGCCTGAAATTCTTGGCCAACGCCTCGCCGCGCGGGCGCGAGGCAGCGACGGCGAACTGGCGGGCAGGCTTCATCGCGCCGTCGACGATGCCGTGCCCGATGTCACCATTGTCAATGTCGGCAGCGCCGAACACCATGCCCGCGAATTTGTCCGCGTCATCAAGCCGCAGTGACGGAAGCGCGGCGCCGTGCCGGCCGGTGCGGAGATCAGGGGAGCGGCAATGTCTGTCATCGCAACGATTGCGGAATTGGAGACGATCTACGGTCATCCGAACGAGGCTTCCACCGTCAAGGTCGCGAACAGGATCACGCCGCAATATCGAGTGCTGATCGACAAGTCGCCATTCGCGGCTCTGGCAACCTGTGCCCCGGAGGGGCTGGATTGTTCGCCGCGCGGCGATTTGCCCGGCTTCGTCCGTGTTCACGATGAGAAGACGCTGATGATGCCCGATCGTCGCGGCAACAACCGCGTCGATTCGCTGCGCAACATCGTGCGCGATCCCCGCGTTGCGCTGCTGTTCCTGATTCCGGGCTCCGGCAGCACGCTGCGCGTCAATGGCCGCGCGCAGGTGTCGGCTGACGCGGATTTGCTGGCGTCGTTTCGGATCGACGGCAAGGCGCCGCGCACAGTCATCGTCATGACCGTGGAGGAGATTTATTTTCAGTGCGCCCGCGCCATCGTCCGGTCCGACTTGTGGAATCCGGACAAGCGCGTCGACCCCAGAAGTCTGCCGACGCCGGGCCAGATTCTCGCCGACATGAGTGAGAACCGCGTCGGCGGCGAGGACTACGACAGAGCGTGGCCGGAGAGGGCGCGGCAGTCGCTGTGGTGAAGGATTGTTACGAACGAGCCAATGCTCAGGCCGCGACGTCCCACAGTCGCGGCGAGCCGCGCAACAGCACGCTGCGGCCTTTGCGCGTAATCGCCGGGCCATCGTCGCTCATCGCCGCCAGTTGAAGCGCGATGAGTCGCTCGAGGACCGATCGGTTCACGGCTCGGGAATTCCGTGCGGGCGCGCGCAGCGCCTTTAACCCTTCCCATTGATCGGGCGTGAGATCGTAGTCGAATTCCGCGTTCATGCTGCCTCGAAACGGTTGGGTCTTTCGCCTGTGTCTTACAAAGACAGCGTGAACGGGGTGCGACCATAATGCGTCCGGACTTCGATTTAACGAGACAACCTGTTTCCAGACTGGATCGCCGGTGCCCGAATTGACCGATGCCGGTAACGCGACTGTCACATCAACGTGTCAATGGGGTGTGTCGGCCACCCGAATCGGGCGGCACGTTAATTGACGCTGCCGAATGGATGAACACCCTGGAAGTCACCGTGCTGCAAAAGACGCCTGGCAGCAGTGCCCGAGTGAAGGGCCTCGGTGTCGCTATCAGCATCGCCATCGCCGGGATGGCCATATTCGCGCTGACGCATGCGCTCAAGCACGTCGACTACGGCGAAGTGCTGGCGGTCGTTCGCCATACCAGCACGGGGCTGATCGCAGTGGCGTCGCTGCTCGTGGTCGCCTCCTACGGCAGTTTGACCCTTTACGATCTGCTGGCGTTGCGCACCATCGGGCGTACCGACGTTCCCTACCGGATCGCCGCTCTCGCCAGTTTCACCAGCTATCCGATCGCGCATGGAATAGGTGCGGTCGCGCTGGTCTCGCCGGTCATCCGCTATCGAATCTATTCGTGCAACGGCCTCGGCGCCGTCGACGTGGCGAATATCTGTTTTCTGACCGGACTCACATTCTGGCTGGGCAACCTCACGGCACTCGGCCTCAGCCTGCTCAGCGATCCCGGCGCCATCAGCCTGTTCGACTACCTGCCGCGGACGGTCAATAGCGGGCTTGCGGCGGCGCTGCTGCTCGCCATCGTCGCCTTCCTGATCTGGAGCTGGCTTTCACCCAGAAGCATCGGGACCCGGCGTTGGCCGGTCCGGCTTCCATCCGGGCCGATGGTCCTGCTGCAGATCGCGATCGGGGTTTTCGATCTCGGCGCCGCGGCGCTTGCGATGTACGTGCTGATTCCGGCCGGGATGAATATCGATATCTTCCGGCTGACCACCGTGTTTATCGCCGCGACATTGCTGGGCTTCGCGAGCCATACGCCGGCAGGACTTGGCGTGTTTGACGCGGCGATCTTGCTCGGACTGGGCGGCGAGGACAAGGAGCCGCTGATTGCGGCGCTCCTGATGTTCCGATTCCTCTACCACTTCCTGCCCTTTGTGATGGCGCTTGGCCTGTTCGGAGCAGTGGAAGCGTGGAGAGGTTTGCGCACCAAGCGCGAGCCGTGAACCGATGCGGCAGCTTACACCGGCGAATTGAGCTTCAGCCCCACCATCCCCGCCACGATCAGCGTCAGGCAAAGGATCCGGACCGGATCCGCCGGCTCGCTGTAGACAAGCATTCCGACGATGATACTTCCGACGGCTCCAATTCCGGTCCACACCGCATAGGCCGTGCCGAACGGCAGCGACTTGAGGGCGAGGGCCATCAATCCGAAGCTGAGCGCGATCGCGGCGAGGGTCGCAGCGGTCGGCCAGAACCGGGTCAGCCCATCGGAATATTTCAGGCCGAACGCCCAGGCGACCTCGAACAGTCCGGCCGCCAGCAATGCGAGCCATCCGTTCACGGCGTCAATGGTCCCGGCGTAAACGTCAGCACGGCGCACTGCGCGTAACCGCGGAATGGGCGCTCGAACTTCAGGCTGGCGCCGCTGCTGTCAGCCATCGCCGACAGCACGGGCTCGAGATCGTCACGCGGCGTGACGTCGAACATTGCAAGCCACCGCCGCAGCAGCGCGCGGGCAACACCAGGCAATCGTTCCTGATGGCCGAAATCGACGATGTGCAGACGGCCGCCGGGCTTGAGGTTGCTCGCGGCTGCCTGGAGGACACCACGCCAGTCCGGGATCATCGACAGGCTGTAGGAAATCAAAACGTGATCGAAAGCGGGGATGCCGAACAAGGCGGACGGGTCGAACGTCGTTCCGTCGCCATGCGCGACGCGAATCCGTTTGGTCAGGCCGCGGCGCAAAATGGCTGAAATCGCGGTCGTCAGCATTTCGGTCGAAACATCGATGCCAAAAAACCGCGCCTCGGGATGCAGCCCGGCGGCCAACACCAGGTTCCTGCCGGTTCCGCAGCCGATTTCCAGCACGGTGGCGCCGGCGGCGGGATTGAGCGTGGCGATCAACTGGTCGCGACCGAGCAGATAGTATCGCCGTGTTCCGTCGTAGATGTGGCGTTGCCGGCGATACATCCGGTTCATGCGGCGGGTCGCCTCGGCCCGCCACGTGGTGTCGGCGCCGATATCGGAGGAACATGCTGACATCGCTGTACCCTCATATGCCTGTGTTGCTTATTCCCATCGGATGTTCGCGCGACAGGGGTGTGACAACTGGCCATGCCCCGCGAGGGATCGCGAAATATCGGCTGACGATACGACCTCGCACGCTGTCATCGTTCTCGCCCGCTGTCGCAAAACTGCAGCGCGCGCGCGATACCCTTGTCGGATTGCTGATTCGAGGGATGGATGAACACGCAACTTATCGCGGACGCGGTCCGCAACAGCCGAGCCGAAGGCGAAGCGAGCGTTTGGGACCGGCTGTTCGCGTTCTGGTTTCGCCGCCTGGTTTATACCCAGATCTGGGAAGACCCGGAAGCGGATCTTGCGGCGCTCCGGCTGCCGGTTGGATCGACCATCGTCACCATTTCATCCGGCGGCTGCAACGCGCTGTCCTATCTCACCGCGCAACCGGCCCAGGTATATGCGGTCGACCTCAACGAAGCCCACCTGTCGCTGCTCAAACTCAAGCTTGCCGGACTGCGTGCCTGTTCCAACTACGCCGAGTTCTGGCAGTTCTTCGGCGAGGCCGCCTCGCCCTCCAACTCCGACCTCTATCGCGAGCGGCTATGGCTCCTGCTCGACGCCGACGCGCGCGCATACTGGGACAAGCGCAACCTGATCGGGCGCCCGCGGCATGCTTACTTCACAGACGGCTTCTACCGCCACGGCATGCTCGGCCGCTTCATCGGTCTCGCTCATCTGCTGGCGAAGTTCGCCCGCATCGATCTGGCAGCGTTGCTGACCGGTAAACCCGACGCCCCCGAACGCATTCAGGCACTGGATCGTCTGCACCGGCTGTTCCATTCGCCGTTGGCTCGCCTGATCACGGGAACCCCGGCGTTGCTGTTCAGCCTGGGTATTCCGCCGCAGCAGCGGGCCCTGCTGGGCGGCGGTGCACCGCTCAACGAAGTATTGCATCAGCGGTTGTTGCGGCTGATCAACGGCCATCCCAACGAGAACAATTATTTCGCGTGGCAGGCGCTGCATCGCGGCTATCCCGGTCCCGGTGACAGCTGCCTGCCGCCTTATCTGCAGCGCAGCCAGTTCGGGCGCATGCGCGACGGCGCGGGATTGATCATTCCGGTGCATGCCAATCTTCGGCTGTTCCTGGAAAGCCTTCCGGCCCGCGAGGTCGATGCGGTGGTGCTTTTGGACTCGCAGGACTGGATGTCGCCGGAGGAGATCGGCGCGCTTTGGAATGCGATCGACCGCACCGGCACCGACCATGTTCGCGTGATCTTTCGCACCGCCGGCGCGGAATCCCCGCTCGAAAGCGCGGAGCTTGCGCCGCTCCGGCAAATCTGGGTCCGGGATGAGGAGCGTAGTGCGGATGGTTTCGAGCAGGACCGGTCCGGAATTTACGGCGGGTTCCACTGCTACATCAGGCGCTGAGGGGAGCCGGTCGGCTGGTCGTACAACCGGGTCCCTAAGACTTCTGGCGGACTCGCGCCAGAATCGTAATGACACCGTCTTGAAAATCCGCTTTAGATGGTTGCGGGTAGGGAGCCTGGAGGCGAAGATGAAGGACCTCGTTCGCTACCGCGCAATGGAATCCCTCTGCCGTCAGAGCGCGGTGTTTCACCCCCTTGAGAGCTGGCGGCTGCTCGCGCAAGCCGAGATGTGGCACCACAAGGCGCTGCAAGAAATCGAGTCCCACTCCCTGGCATGCGGCAACCCGCCGACGGCCACGCTCGCTCCAACAGAAAACTCCGACGCGCCTGATCGACGCGAATTGCTGGCGGGTTGAGCCGTCGCGACATCCGTTCGGCCTGGTGTTTGCATCGGCCGAAGAAGAACGGAACCCGGCTTTCCCTGGCGAATTATCGTGGTCAACCGAAAGGGACGGCCATGAAATTCACCACAATCCTTCTCGCGGCTACGCTGACGCTCTGCGGCGCCTTCGCGCACGCACAGAATGGCGTGCCGAGCGGCCGGGGGTCCACAACCGGCGACCCCGCCGCGAGTTCCGCCACCCCCGGCACCTCGCCGACCACGGGAAGTTCGATGAAACCGAGCCGGAGCGGAAGCGGCATGTCCACCTCGGGCGGCAGCGATGCCAATGGCGACCAGGGCCGGGACAAGATGCCCGACAGCAGTCAAGGCGTCAGGCCGCTGAACGAGCAGAACAAACCCGGCAAGATGTAAGAGAAAGCCTCAATCCAGCGATTGGCGCAGCTTCAGTGCGTCCGCAGGCGCAGCGCTCTTCTGGTCGTTGTCGAAATGGACGAACACGTCGCAGCCTTGCTTCTTCCAGGACCGGATACGTCTGCCCCAACCCGCAAGCGCCTCGGGGCGATAGTGGCCTTTGTAGCGGCCCCGCGGCCCATGCCCCCTGATATAGACGAAATCGGCGGTGCGCTTCCAGGGCGCCGGCGCATCATGATGATCGGACAGGCACAGCGAGATATTCTGTTCGGATAGCAGCCTTAGTATGCGCGGTGCGTACCAACTCGGGTGGCGAAATTCGAAACTGTAGCGGCGCTTGTTCGAGAGTAACTTGAAGAATGAGGCAAGCCGATCGGCGTCCGCCTCAAAATTCGGCGGCAACTGAAACAGGATCGGTCCGGCCTTGTCGCCCAGCAGCGACAAGCGATCTTCAAGCAGTTCGAGGCTGTTCGCGGAATTTTGCGACAGCCGCTTCCAATGGGTAATGAATTTGGATGCCTTCCAGGCAAAAACAAAGCATTTCCAGTCTGCTCGCGCCAGCTTCTCACCGCTTCCGGTGTTGGTGTCCGATAGAACACACCATTAAGCTCCGCCGTCGAGAACTGGCTGGCATAATACTGAAGCTGGCTCTTGATAGGCAAACCTTTGGGAAAGAACGGTCCGCGCCAGGAATCGTAATGCCACCCCGACGTGCCGATCAAAACCTTCGCCATGGCGTCACGATTTTTATAACGGCCTGATCGCAGCCGTTACGCGTTGCGAGATCAGGGCTGCCCCGAGCCACCCGCGGCGCCATAGACCTGGCCGGTGGCATAGCTGGCGTCGGCTGCTGCGAGTTGAACATAGATCGAGCCGAGTTCGGCGGGCTGGCCGGCGCGGCCGAGCGGCGTCTGACCGCCGAACTTTTCCAGCTTCTCCTGCGTCGCGCCGCCGGAAACCTGCAGCGGAGTCCAGATCGGTCCGGGCGCGACCGCGTTGACGCGGATGCCTTTTGGCGCAAGCTGTTTAGCCAGCGACTTCACGTAGTTCATGGTGGCGGCTTTGGTCTGCGCGTAATCGTATAGGTCGGGCGAGGGGTCGTAGGCCTGCTCCGAGGCGGTTCCGATGATGACCGAGCCGGGCTTCAGATGCGGAAGCGCCGCCTTGATGATCCAGAACGGCGCATAGATGTTGGTCTTCATGGTCGCATCGAAATCTTCCGTCGTGATATCGAGGATGGACGCGCGGGTCTGTTGCCGGCCGGCATTGCTGACCACGATATCCAGGCCGCCCAGCCCCTTGACCGCGCGATCGACCAGTTGCTTGCAGAAGGCCTCATCCCGGAGATCGCCGGGGATGGCCACGCCAACTCTTCCTTCGGCCCTGATCAGGTCGATGACTTCTTTCGCATCGGGCTCTTCGCTGGGGAAGTAGTTGATCGCGACATCAGCGCCTTCGCGCGCATAGGCAATGGCCGCTGCCCGGCCCATGCCGGAGTCGCCGCCGGTGATCAGGGCCCTGCGGCCCAAAAGGCGACCCGAACCCTTGTAACTCGTCTCACCGTGGTCGGGCCTCGGATCCATCTTGCTCGCAAGGCCGGGCCATGGCTGCGACTGCTTCTTGAAGGGCGGCCTAGGATATTTATCGACCGGGTTCTGCAATTCCTGCTGGCTCATTATTTCATTCCCTTGCGCAATCGAGATCGCGAGTGCTGGTGACCGAGATCAACGGCGATCGCGTGGTTTGGTTGCGTCCAGGACTTTTCCGCGGCCGGCAGGCGCCGCAGGACTTTCAATGCTGCGTGATCGCGAAGGCCTAGGTCACGGCAAGTCGCTGGCTATAGCGCGGATCCCGCCACACCTCGTCGCGGATGCACCCGGCGAGGATCTCGGCGGCATCCCAGACATCCCTGAAGCGGAGATAAAGCGGCGCAAAACCAAAGCGCATGATATCGGGCGCGCGGAAATCGCCGATCACGCCACGCTCGATCATGGCCTGCACGACCGAATAGCCATGCTCGAAAGCAAGCGAGACCTGGCTGCCGCGCAGCGAGCCTTCCCGAGGGGTTACGATGTCGAGACCGGGCCGCAGCGCGGTGATGCGGGCCATGAAGAGTTCGGTAAGCGACAGACTCTTTTCTCTCAGCGCCGCCACTTCGACACCCGCCAGCGCGTCGAGAGCCGCATCGACGCCGCGCAGCGAAATAATCGGTGGAGTTCCACAAAGAAAGCGTTTGATGCCGGCATCGGGCCGGAAATCACGGTCGAAGGCAAAAGGCGCCGCATGCCCCCACCAGCCCGACAGCGGATGCGTCGCCGCGCCGTGATGGGCCGTTGCAACCGAAATGAACGCGGGCGATCCCGGACCTCCGTTGAGGTATTTGTAGGTACAGCCGACCGCGAAATCGATCGCATGGCGGTCGAATTCAATTTCAATCACGCTGGCGGAATGACAGAGATCCCAGACCACCAGCGCGCCGGCCTTGTGAATTTGTTCGGTGACGGCGGCGACGTCGAGCAACGCGCCGGTGCGATAGTCGACCTGCGACAGCACGACGACCGCAACCCGTTCGTCCAGCAGAACTTCGACCGTTGGGCCGTCCGCGCCCACCAGGCGCCGCTGCATCGGCCGGCCGGCGGACTTCATGGCACCTTCGATGATGTAGAGATCGGTGGGGAAGGAAGCCGCCTCCGCGATCACCACGTCGCGGGCGGGGCGCAGCGCCATCGCGGCATGCACGGCCTTGTAGAGATTGATCGACGTAGTGTCGCAAACAACGGTCTGCCCGGGAGCAGCACCTATCAGCGCGCCGATGCGGTCGCCGAGCCGCAGCGGCATCTCGAACCATCCGGCGGAATTCCAGCTCCTGATCAGGTCGTGACCCCATTCCTGCTCGATCGTGCGGCGGAGGGTGTTCGCTGCCGCGCGCGGCATCGGTCCCAGCGAATTGCCGTCGAGGTAGATCACGCCGTCAGGAATGACGAAGCGATCGCGGAACGCGCCGATCGGATCGGTTGCGTCGCGCGCAATGCAGGCGTCGCGCGAGACGGGGCTGGCGACAGTCATTCAGAACCTCAAAACCCGAATAGGACGATCCGCAAAGCATAGGACGCCGTCGCGCATTGGCAACATGTGTTGCAGCTACCACGCCGGAGATCGCGATTGACAGCAAAAATCCATTCTTTTACGCTTAAAACAATCATTAATCGGCCAACCGAGCGAAGCGTTCAAGAGTCTGACAGGTTGCGTTCGGTATTCAGCCGCGATGCGCGAAGGGCAACAGGCAAATGAGCTTTCGCGAGGGCATGTCTTATTCGGACTATCTTGGGCTCGACCAGATTCTGAATGCGCAGCATCCGCTCTCGACGGCCCATGACGAGATGCTGTTCATCATCCAGCACCAGACGTCCGAATTATGGATGAAGCTTGCCATCCATGAGTTGAGCGCCACCTGCCGGCTGATCGCGGCGGACGATCTGCAGCCGGCGTTCAAGACGCTGTCGCGGGTATCGCGGATTCTTGAACAGCTCAATTCCGCCTGGGACGTGCTGCGCACGATGACTCCCAGCGAATACACCCAGTTTCGCGAATCGCTCGGCAGCTCCTCCGGCCTTCAGTCGTATCAATACCGCCTGATCGAGTTCCTGGCCGGCAACAAGAATGCCGCGATGATGCGCTCCCACGCCGACGACAAGCCGGCCCTGCAGCGTCTGGAAGCGGCCCGTCAGGCCCCCAGCATTTACGATCTGACGATCCAGGTTCTGCACCGTCGTGGCCTCGGCATCGATCGTGATGTCATCGAACGCGATGTCTCGGTATCCCATGCCGCCAATGACAGCGTCCGAACCGCATGGCAGTCGGTGTATCGCGATCCCGCCCGTTTTTGGGAGCTCTATGAGCTCGCGGAAAAGCTGGTGGATTTCGAGGATTACTTCCGCCGCTGGCGCTTCAATCATGTGACGACGGTCGAACGGGTCATCGGCTTCAAGCGCGGCACTGGCGGAACGTCGGGCGTTTCCTATTTGCGGAGCATGCTGGACGTGGTGCTGTTTCCCGAGCTTTGGCAGGTCAGGACCGAACTGTAATGGCTCTGATTGATATTTCACCATCGCTGCGCATCGGCATGGGCGTGTTTCCCGGCGACGCCGCTTTCAAGACGGCGCGGACCTTCACGCTTGGGCCGGGCTGTCCCGTCAACGTCGCCGAGATCGCGATGTCGACGCATTGCGGCGCTCACGCCGACGCGCCTCTGCACTACGATCCGAACGGTGCCAGTATCGACCAGCTGGACCTTGCCGACTTCATCGGGCCGGCAAGGGTGGTCGACGCCCGCGGCCCACATCCGCTTTGCGGTTTCGACGAAATCGCGGCTGCTCTTGACGGCGCTCCGCCGCGGCTGCTGTTCAGGCTGATGGACCGGCTCGATCCGATGGTGTGGCCGACGGGATTTCGCGCGCTGGCGCCGGATGCGGTGGAGCGTCTGGCCGCTGAGGGGACACGCCTGATTGGCGTCGATGTTCCCTCGGTCGATCCGGAGACCTCGAAGGACCTTCCGTCGCACATGGTCTGCCGCGCGTATGATCTCCGAATCCTCGAAAATCTTGTGCTGGCCGGTGTCGCGCCCGGTGATTACGAACTGATCGCGCTTCCCTTGAAACTTGCGGGCCTCGACGCCGCACCGGTGCGTGCCGTGCTGCGGCGGTAACGGTAAGAAGCCGCCAGCGATTGCTGTCGATTAGATCGTGGGAATGGCGGGCTCGAACTTCAAAACGCTTTCGATCCATTTCGCCACCCGAAGCAGTCGAAGGTCCTGACGATACGGGGCGACGATCTGGGCGCCGAGGGGCAGGCCGTTCCTGCCAAACCCGGCCGGGAGCGTCACGGCGGGTACACCGAGCAAGGTCCACGGCGCACAATATTCGGCATCGCCGGTATAGCTCAGGCCTGCCGGCGCTTCGCCGAAGGCCGGCAGCGTCAGCACGGCGTCGAAGCCGGAGATATCGGTTGTGAAACGCGACCGCAGTTTTTCCTGCAAAGCTTTGGCGGCAAGAAACGCGTAAGCAGAACAAGCCTTCCCCGTATGGACCAGTTCTTTCAGCCTGGCGCTGGTGCGGTCGGGATAACGTTCGACGAGATCGCCGAATATCAGCGCACCCTCGCTGGCGAGGATGGTGTTGATAGTGTTCCAGTTGGCGTGATCGAGTTCGCCGAGCTCGAGTTCTTCCAGAACGGCGCCCGCGTCGCTTAATCTTGCGATCGCCGCCTCGAACACTTTCTGCTGTTCGGGCTCGACCTTCGACCATTTTTCGAAACGCACGATCGCGAGGCGCGGCTTTTTCAGAGGTTGAACACCCCCTTCGGTATCGATCTGAAAGTTGGGCAGGAGCCGGCCATGCGGATCGCTTTCGCTTGAGGCGGCAAGCAGCGACAGCGCAAAGGCCACATCGTTGACCCGCCGGGCGAAGAAGCCGACATGATCGAGCGAGGGGCTTAGAGGATGCACGCCCGTGCGCGGGATCGCGCCGAAGCTCGGCTTGAGCCCGACCACGCCATTGAATGCCGCGGGTCTGATCACCGAGCCAAGTGTCTGCGTGCCCAACGCCAGCGGGACAATTCCCGCCGCGACCGCCGCCGCGGAGCCCGATGACGAACCGCCCGGCGTATGCCCGGAATTCCAGGGGTTGACCGTCGGCCCGGGATGACGCCAGGCGAATTCCGTGGATACCGTTTTGCCGAAGATGGTCGCGCCAAGATGGCGCAGCCGTTCGACCACCCAGGCGTCCGCGGTGGGAATGTGATCGCGGTAGATCGGGGATCCGTTCGTGGTCGGCATGTCCGATGTCGCGATGATATCCTTGATCGCTACCGGAATGCCCGACAACGGCCCAGGCCGGCGCGCGGTGTTCTGGGGAAGATATTCGAACGCTTTGAGTCGAGGCTCTATCGCCTTCGCCTGCTCAAGACGGTCCGCCGCGTAGCGATCGGCGGCGGCCTGATCGTCCTTGAACAGCCGCAGAAGCTCAAGGACCCCCGCGCCGGGTTTAGGCGCGGAGCGCGCAGTCGGATTGGTCATGTCAGCAATTCCCAGACAAACAAGTCGAGGGATGATTCGCATAGAACCCGATGACGCGCCAGAGGGGCCGGGCGGTTCGCGCTATTTCATCGCGACAGCGGAATCGATGAATTTCCTGACCACGAACGCCTTGTAGTCGGGTTGAGTCGCCAGATTGCCGAGCGCGATCTGGGTGTCCATCGACACTTTCAGCGCATCGGCGGTGATGTCCACGCTCGGGGGATAGACGCCGTCGGCGAGCATCCGCTTCACGGCGGCTTCCACCACGACGGGATCGAGCGTCGGAAATTCCTTCTTGGCAATTTCGACGGTCTTGGCTTCGTTCCCTGTCATGAAGCGCATCGCCATTTCCATGCCGTTGACCACGCGTTGCGCGGTGTCGGGATCGACGTCGTTGCGCGCGGTGACCGCCGAGAAGGCATAAGCGCCATATAATTTCGGAAATCCGAGAACGACCTTCATGCCCTTGGCCACGGCCTGATCGAGGCCCGGCTCATACATCACGGCGATATCGGCTTGCCTGGCGACGAACGGTCCGGGTTCGCTGCCGATCGCAACCGGGATCATGTCGACGTCGGTCTTGGCGTCCATGCCGTTCTCCTTCAGCAGCTTGATGAACAGCGACGTGCTGGTGGTCGGCATCAGGCCGGTGACGACCTTCTGGCCCTTGACGTCCTTGATGTCATTGAATTTGAAGTCGGGCGCGGTCGCGATCCATACCGCGGCGCCGTTCACGACATTGGCGATGACGTCGACCGGGGCACCCTTGGAGGCGGCGATCGCGGTCCATTCCGGTCCGTGGATCGAAAACTGCGCGCTTCCGGAAATCACCGCCGAGAGCGCCACGGTCGGCGCGCCGGCGGTCTCCTTGGTGAGGTCGAGGCCCTGCTGGGTGAAGAAGCCCTCGTCGATCGCCACATAGAGCGGCAGATACAGCATCGACTGGAACGCCTGCGACAGCGTGACCTTCTTGTTTTCCGCGAGCGCCGGTGTGGCGAGCAGGCTGGCGGTGAGCGCGGCGGCGCCGATGATACGCGCGAGCAACGTCATGGGATGTCTCCGTGTGTTCGACATTGAATCTTAGACCTGAACCTGATGCGTGGTGTTCGACTGCTTCCAGGGCAAACTCGTCCGCTCGATAATGTCGATCACGTAATAGAGGACGAACCCCATGATCATCAGCGTGAACAGTCCGACCCAGACCGTGTCGAGATCGTATAGGCTGGACGCGGTATAGATCATGTGACCAAGCCCGCGCTGCGATGAAATGAATTCGCCCACGACAGCGCCGACCAGTCCGAAGCCGATATTGATTCGGAACGTCGCGATGATCGACGGCAAGGTCGACGGCACCACCGCCTTGAAGAACACCTGATGCTTGTCCGCGCCCATCGAGATCAGCAGCGATTGCAGGTCGACGTCGGCGTCCTTGGCTGCCTGATAGGCCGCGATCAGCGCGACGATGGCGGTCAGTGACACCGACAATGCGACTTTGGAAACGAGCCCGGTGCCGAACCACAGCACCACGATCGGCGCCAGCGCGATCTTCGGCACGCTGTTGATGGCGACGATGAAGGGCTCGACCAGCCGCGCCACGAACACGGAGTACCACAGCGCCAGTCCCAGCAGGGATCCGAAGATGGTGCCAATGACGAAACCGAGAATGGCCTCGAACAGGGTGTACCAGGTGTCCGACAGTAGTTCGCCGCTGGCGATCATCTTGAATCCAAGAGAGAAGATTCCAGACGGCGAGCCGACCAGGAAGGCGGAGATCCAGCCGGCGCGCACGCCTGTTTCCCACAGTGCAAAAAAGGCGATCACCGCCGCCGCCTGCAGCATCGCGCGGCCGAGCGTGGTGTCGAAGGTGGCGCGGCGGCGCGCACGGCGGGTCTTCCGCTTTGGCATCGGGGCGGAGCCGGGCATCGTCAGGGTCACGCGGTTTTCTCGGTCTGGATGTCAAGCTCGGCGCAGAGCGCGTGGAAGTAACCCGAAAACCTGGTATCGCTGCGGGCGGCGATCGGCGAGGCCGCGCGGATATCGATGTCGTGCACGATCTTCACACGGGCGGGACGCCCGCTGAGCACGACGACGCGCTTCGACAGCGCCACCGCCTCATCGATGTCGTGCGTCACCAGAATGACGGTCTTGTGGTAGGTTTCGACGGCGTCCTTCAGCACCCCCTCCAGATAGAGGCGGGTCTGGTAGTCCAGCGCGGAAAACGGCTCATCGAGCAGCAGAATGTCGGGATCCATGATGAGCGTGCGGATCAGCGCCACGCGCTGGCGCATCCCGCCGGACAGTGTTTTCGGATACGCGTTCTCAAAACCGGAAAGGCCGAAGCCTTTGAGATACTCGCGCGCCTTGGCTTCGGCCTCATCGCGCTGCACGCCGCGGGTTTCCAGTCCCAGCAGCACGTTGCCGAACACGGTGCGCCACGGAAACAGCAGATCCTTCTGCATCATGTAGCCGACGCGGCCGCGCAGGCTTTCGATCTCCTCGCCGCGATACTGCATCGAGCCGGAATCGGGTTCGAGCAGGCCGGCGATGATGTTGAAGATCGTGGTCTTGCCGCAGCCGCTCGGCCCGATGATGCTGACGAAGTCGCGTTCGTTGATGTGGAAGCTGAGGTCCTCGAGCACGCGAACCTCGCCGGCCTTTCCGTGAAAGGACTTGCGGACGTTTCGAACACTCAACTGGACGGGAATTGGCTGCATTGCTCGGTAACAGGCAACTTACATGCCAAAAAGGGTGGCAGGAAAATCTTTTCCTATCAGCATGTTAGATTGGCGGGCCAATGCGGCTGTGACGTCGTGCCGCTTGTTTGGGCAGCGTCTCGATCCGTGTGCAGGGATTCCTAGTCGGGAGCGCCGCCTTGTCGTGTCGCCGCGCGGTGAACGCGCGTTTCCGTTCTGTTGAGGAGATCCAGCGCCGGCGCCAAGCCATGGACGTCAAGCCATGGGCGTCAAGGTCTCCGACTGCGGCTTTCGCTCCTACCGGACGGCCCAGGACGCGGAAACGATGCGCCGGACAATTTTCTGAACGACCTTTCCAGCAAGACCGAAACAAAACTTTGAGCGGCGGCCTGCTCCCCGATCCGGCCCCGTCGGCCCCAGGGCCTTATTGGAGCCTCGATTGGGCCCAAACCCTACTTTAGTCGGCTATCGCGGAGGAATTTGCGGTGCAGTTTCGCTTGCTGCATGCCCACGCACCGTTAGAATGGAGCTAAGGCAGTAATAAGCTGTACATCTGGAGAGAAACGATATGACAAAAACATTGCACCCGCCTGTTTCCTGGTCTTTGCGGAGCCTTCTCGGGGCGACCGCTCTAGGCCTGTTGGCGGCGGCCGGTCCGGCCTTTGCGGCAGATCCGATCAAGATCGGCGTCATCGCGGAGGCGCAGGCCATCGCCGGGGCGTCGATCCCGCAGGCGGCCCAGATGGCCGCCGATGAAATCAACGCCCAGGGCGGCGTCGACGGACGCAAGATTGAAATCGTCACCTACGACAACCACTCTTCGTCGGCGGATTCGGTTCGCGCGTTCCAGCGCGCGGTCAATGAGGACAAGGTCAATGTCGTTATCGCCAGCTACATCAGCGAAGTCGTGCTGGCGCTGGAACCCTGGGCCTCGCGCCTGAAGACACCCTTCGTTACGCCGGGTGCTGCGTCCAACGAGATCAGCAAGAGCGTCCACAATGACTATGAAAAGAACAAATATACCTTCCACGGCTATCTGACCTCGGCCGCGCTGGCGCTATCGGTCTGCGACGCCGCCAAGGAGTTGCTGGTCGAACAGAAGCACATGAAGACCGCCGTCATCATGAGCGAGGACGCCGCCTGGACCACGCCGCTCGACGTCGGATATGAGGAATGCCTGCCCAAGATCGGGCTGAAGGTGCTCGACCACATCCGCTTCTCTCCCGACACCACCGACTTCACGCCGATCTTCAACAAGATCGAGGGTTCCAAGCCCGACGTGATCATCACCGGCATTTCGCATGTCGGTGTGCAGCCGACCGTGCAGTGGAAGAACCAGCAGGTTCCGATCCCGATGCTGGGCATCAGCTCGCAGGCAACCAACGAAACCTTCGGCAAGGACACCAACAACGCGTCCGACGGCGTGCTCTATCAGGGCGTCTCCGGTCCCGACGTCGCGGTAACCCCGAAGTCGATTCCCTTCGCCGAAGGATTCAAGAAGAAGTTCGGCAACTACCCTTCCTATGCCGGCTATACCTCGTATGACGAAGTCTATTACATCGCCGACGCCGTGAAGCGGGGAGGCTCGACCGATGCCGACAAGCTGGTCGCGGCGCTGGAAAAAACCGACTGGGAAGGCACCATCGGCCGTGTCCAGTTCTACGGCAAGGAAGACCAGTTCACCCATTCGATCAAATACGGCAAGGGTCTGATCACCGGCCTGATGCTGCAGTGGCAGGATGGCAAGCAGGTCAGCGTGTGGCCGAAGGAAGTCGCCAAGGGGACGTTGAAGTTCCCGAGCTTCATCAAGGTCACGTCGAACTGATAATCCAATGACGATGCTCCCGGGTTCGGCCCGGGAGCATTTTCACATTTGTAATCTTCTTAGAGAGGCAGCGGTGCTGCGCGGCCATTATAAATGCTTGCGTTTCAGATTCTGATCGACGGCTTTGCCATCAGCGCGTTGTACGCTTTGGGGGCAACCGGCTTCACCCTGATTTTCGGCGTCTCCGGCGTGCTCAATCTCTCGCACGGCGCCATCATGGTGCTGGCGGCGGTGGCAGCATGGGCTGCCGCAAGCGTGCTGCACATGAACACCTATGAGGGCGCGCTGGTCGGCGTCGCGACCGCGCTGGTCGCAGCGCTCGTCACCTATTTCGCGGTGGTGCAGCCGATCCAGAAATCGAGGCGAATTCCCAACGAGGAGAAGGAAATTTTCGTTCTCACCGGCACGCTGCTGTGGGGAATCATGATTCAGGAGCTGATCGCGTATTTCTTTACCAACAACGCCAAGACCGTGCTGCCGATCGTCGAGGGCGTCGTCAACATCTTCGGCGTACGCACCCCTCAAAACGAAATCTTCACCGCGGTCGTCTGCTGCTGGGTGATCGGCCTGCTCTGGCTGATGGTGAACCGCACCCGCACCGGCAAGGCGGTGCTGGCGGCATCGATGAACCCGCGCGGCGTCACCCTGCTCGGGCTTGAGCTGACCAACATCTATATCGTGGTCTGGGCGATCTACGGCATTCTCGCCGGCATCGCCGGCGTATTGCTCGGAATGTTTCTCGGCGTCAGCTCCTACAGCGTCGGGCCGCTGACCGCGAGCGCGTTCTCGATCGTGGTGCTGGGCGGTCTCGGCAGCGTCTCTGGCTCGCTGATCGCCGCCTTCGTGGTCGGCTACCTCGAAACCTTCACGGCCTATCTGGTCTCGCCCGCCTACCGGACCATTCCGGCACTGCTGCTGTTGGTCATCGTCATGTACATACGGCCGCAAGGCCTGCTCGGGAGGCGATGAGCATGGCCGAATTTTTCAAATCGCGGCTGTTCTTTATCTCGCTCGGCGTCGTCATCGTCGCCTCGACGCTGCCGCTCTATGTCTCCGGCTATATTCTTGGCCTGCTCACGGTCGCCTATTATTTCGGCGTGTTCGCGATGGCCTGGGATCTGCTGTTCGGCTTTGCCGGCGAAGTGAATTTCGGTCCGACCTTCCTGATCGGCGTCGGCGCCTACACCGCCGGGATCCTCAACAGCGAGTATGGGTGGTCGGTGTATCTGTGCATCTTCCTCGGCGCGATGGCCTCGGTGATCGCCGGATTCGTGCTGGCGCTGCCGGCGCTGCGCGTGCGCGGACCCTATTTCGGGCTGACCACGCTGGTCGCCGTGTTGATGCTGCAGAATTTCATCGTCGTGTTCGCCGGCCTCACCGGCGGCGAAATCGGCCTGACCATTCCCGACGTGATCACGATCAACGCCGGCGCCAACTACTGGATCGCGCTCGGGTTCATGACCATCAGCGCCATCATCCTGTACGGGCTTTCGCAGTCGCCGGTCGGTCTGGTGCTGCAGGCCAGCGGACAGGATCCGGTGCAGGCCGGCGCGCTCGGCTTCAACATCGTCAAGCATAAGCTCGCTGCCTTCGTGGTCAGCGCATTTTTCTCCGGGCTGTCGGGTGCGCTCTTGGTGTTCTACTTCGGTACCGCGTCGGTCGGAACGGTGGTCGATATCGCCGTCGGTGTGCAGGTGATCGTCGCCGCCGTGCTCGGCGGACGACGCACCGTGCTGGGCGCCGCGCTCGGCGCGATCTTCCTGATCGTCGCCGGCGAGTTCCTGCGGCCGACCGGCGAACTGGCGACCTTCATCGTCTCAACCGTCGCATTGCTGGTGATCCTGTTCTTCCCGAACGGTTTCCTCGGAGCGGCCCTGTCGCATGGGGCTCGCCAATAATGGACGCCACCAACAACACTCCGGTTCTCGAAGTCCGCGGCCTGACCAAACGCTTCGGCGGCCTCACCGCCGTCAAGGATCTCAAGCTCGAACTGCGCGCCGGCGAGATTTTCGGCCTGATCGGCCCGAACGGCTCCGGCAAGTCGACCGCGATGAAGACGATCATGGGGATCGAACGCCCGACCGCGGGCGACGTCATTTTCCTGGGAGAAAATATCGCCGGACTGCCCGCGCACAAGATCGCGCGCAAGGGCTTTGGCATGGTGTTTCAGCATTCACGGCCGCTGAACCGGCAGACCGTGCTTGAAAACATCATGGTCGCGCTGCTGCCGGACAGCCTGTTGATGCTGTTTGCGGACAAGGCTCTGACCGAACGGGCGAAGTGGATCGCCAACCGTGTCGGCCTCGGCGCCGTGATGGATCGGCGGCCGCCAACCCTGCCGTTCGCCGATCTGCGTCGGCTTGAACTGGCCAAGGCCATCGCGCGCGACCCCAAGGTGGTGCTGGTCGACGAACCCTTCGCCGGGTTGACGCTGGGCGAAGTCGGTACCTTCTCCGAACTGATCCGCAGTTTTCGCGACGAGGGCCGTGCCGTCCTGCTGGTGGATCACAACGTCAAGAGCGTCGCGGCGCTGGTCGACCGGGTGCTGGCGATGTATCTCGGCGAGGAAATCGTCACCGGCCGCGCCGACGAGGTGATGCGCAACGAGACGGTGCGCCGGGTCTATCTCGGCGGCGCCATCGAAACGTCGGCTCGCCCCGAGACCAGCTTCAAGGACAAGGTGCCCTTGCTGCAGGTCGAGAACGTCAGCGTGCATTACGGCAAGGCGCAGGCGCTGGAGAATGTCTCGATCCATGTTCATCAGGGCGAATTCGTCTCGGTGGTCGGGTTGAACGGCGCCGGCAAGACCACGCTGTTCAACACCATTTCGGGCTTCCTGCCCTACACCGGTGAAATCGTCCGCGACGGCGAAAAACTGCGCGGCACCAGTCCGGCGCGTATCGCCCGCAGCGGCATCGTGCAGTGCCCGGAATCACGCGAGTTGTTCGGCGAGATGAGCGTGCGCGAAAATCTCGACCTCGGCGGGCAACACCTGACGGATGCTGCCAAAGACAAGCAGATGGCGTGGCTGTTCGATCTGTTTCCGATCCTGAAAGAGCGTCAAAACCAGATGGCGCAGACGCTGTCCGGCGGCGAACAGCAGATGCTGGCGATCGGACGGGCGCTGATGATGCAGCCGAAAATCCTGATCCTGGATGAGCCGACATTGGGGCTGGCGCCGGTCATTCTCGAACAATTGTCGAAGGCGCTGGAAAAATTGCGCCAGACCACGCCGATCACGGTATTGCTCGGCGAGCAAAACGTCACCTTCGCGCTTCCGCACGCCGACCGGGTCTATGTGCTGGAACATGCGCGGATCGTCTGGGAAGGCGACCCCGGCCGTTTTGCCGAGGAAGCCGGCGAAGGCTATCTCTGAAAGCCGGCCGGAGCCGGAATATCAAGATCAAGTTACTGTTCTGAGATCTCGGGCCCTGCCGCGATCCGCGCGCCGGTCATCGTGATAGAACTATCTCCTCACTATTGGCGAAACCGTCTGCTTGTCGAGATACGATGCAAGGCGAGCCCGCAACCGTTAGTCGGCGCGATCTGCTGTCCCTGATCGGAGCGGTTTCCGGCAGCGCGGCGATGTACCACGCGATGACCTCACTGGGGTTTGCGTCCGACAGCGGATACAAGGGTCCGATCAGGCTGGACGGCGATCCGAAGGGGGCTTCCGTCCTTGTCCTCGGCGCCGGGCTGGCCGGCATGACGGCCGCATTGGAATTGCGCAAGGCCGGATACGATGTCCGGATTCTGGAGTTCAACAGCCGGGCCGGGGGCCGCAACTGGACCTTGCGGGGCGGGGATTCCTTCACCGAACTCGGCGGCTTCAAACAGACCTGCGAATTCGAGCAGGGCCTCTACATCAATCCCGGCCCATGGCGGATTCCCTATCACCACCGCGCGCTGCTCGATTACTGCAGGCGATTGGGTGTCGCGCTCGAGCCCTTCGTCCAGCTCAATCACAACGCCTTTCTGCATTCGGCCAGGGCATTCGGCGGCGTTCCGCAGCGCATTCGCGACATCAAGACCGATTTCCAGGGCCAGATTTCCGAGTTGCTCGCCAAGGCAACGCAGCAGGGCAAGCTCGACGAAGCCGTGTCGAAGGAGGACCGCGAGATCCTGATGCAGGCGTTGCGGTCGTGGGGCGCGCTGGACGGCAATTACGCCTACAAGGCCAATCTCGTTTCGGCTGACTTTCGCGGCTACGCCAGGTATCCGGGCGGCGGCCTTGGTGCGGCGCCGATCCCGGGCGAACCGATCAATCTGTCCGAAATCCTGAAGTCGCGGCTGTGGCGCTATCTGCAGAACTTCGCGCTGCACACCTTCCAGACCACGATGTTACAGCCGGTCGGCGGCATGGACATGATCGGCAAGGCGTTTGCCAGGGAAGTCGGCGACGTCATTCGTTACGACGCCAAGGTGACGCGGATACAGCAGGACGACCATGGCGTCACCGTCACCTATACCGACCTCAAGGCCCCGGCGACGCTGCAACAGGCCAGGGCCGATTGGTGCGTCTGCACCATACCGCTTTCCATTCTGAGTCAGCTTCCGCTCGACGTCGGCGACCGCATGAAGGCGGCCATCGACGCCGTGCCCTACGCGTCAGCCGTCAAGATCGGCCTTCAGTTCAAGCGCCGATTCTGGGAGCAGGACGAGGCGATCTACGGCGGCATCAGTTACACCGACCTGCCGATCCGGCAGATCGCCTATCCCAACACCGGCTTCAACAGCGCCGGCAGGGGCGTGCTGCTGGGCGCCTATGTGTTCGAAGGCGCCAACGCCTACGAATTCACGTCGATGCCGCCGGCCGAACGGGTGGCTCGCGCTGTCGAATTCGGCGCCCGCATTCATCCGCAATACGGCGCCGAATTCGAGAATGGCGTCGCCGTTACGTGGCATCGCATGCCCTTTACCCTGGGATGCGCGGGCTGGTGGACCGACAGGACGAGGGCGGAACATTACGATGATCTCTGCCGGATCGATGGCAGGATCGTGCTGGCCGGCGAACACGCGTCCTACATTCCGGCATGGCAGGAGGGCGCCATTCTGTCGTCGCTCGATGCCATCACCCGGCTGCACGAGCGCGTGGTCAAAACATAGGGTGATCTCTTAAAGGCGCGTGAATCCCGCAGGTGTGGTCCGGATGATGCAGAGAAACTTTGGCCTTCGCATAGCCTTTGCCCTGGCGATGACAGCGCTGCTCCTGCCATTAACATCGCCGGCGTCAGCGCAAAACACCGGCCCGGCGGCGTCGGCGCCTCCGCTGAGCACAGGCTTCAGCTTTGTCGAAATGAGCGGCGAGGAGTTGTACGCCAATGTTTGTCAGGGCTGCCACATGTCCGACGGCAAGGGTGCGACAGGCGCCGGGACATATCCCTCCCTAGCGAGAGATAGAAATCTCGAAGCCAGCGGTTACCCCCTAGGCATCGTCGTCAACGGACGGCGCGGCATGCCGGCATTCGGCGACATGATGAGCGACGATCAGGTCGCCGCCGTCGTGAATTATCTGCGGAGCCATTTTGGCAATGATTACCTGGACGAGGTGACAGCCGAGGACGTCAAGGTCGTTCGCCGATAGAAGAATTCGACTGACGGCAGGTATCCGGTCCGATACCTTGAGGGCAAGCGGGCGGCCGATCTGAAGTCATGCCGCTCGGCGTTGTCTGGGAGAGCAAGATGTTTGGAACAATCAGGCGGAGCGGCTTCGCGCCGCGGAAGCGTTTCGGGATCGCTATCTTCGCCGTTTTGGCCGCGATCCTGCCGGTAGCGTCAAATCTTGCGGCCGCCGAAGCACTGAGCCCGCAGCAGCAGCTTGCCTTCGACATCTACAAGGAACTGGTCGAAATCAACACGGTGACCGCGACCGGCGATACCGCGCGTGCCGCCAAGGCGATGGCGGCGCGGCTGCGGGCGGCCGGTTTTGCAGACACCGACGTTCAGGTGTTCTCGCCGGCGCCGCATAAGGGCAATCTGGTCGCCCGGCTGCGCGGCACCGGCGCGCGCAAGCCGATCCTGCTGGTGGCGCATCTCGACGTCGTCCCCGCCAACCCCGAGGACTGGACCGTCGATCCGTTCAAGCTGACCGAGAAGGACGGTTATTTCTACGGGCGCGGCAGCGGCGACGACAAATATATGGCGGCGGCCTTTGTCAACAATCTCATTCGCTACAAGCAGGAAGGCTACAAGCCCGACCGCGATATCATCGTGGCGCTCGAGACCGATGAGGAAATCCTGGACCGCGATGGTCTCGGCATCCAGTGGCTGATCAAGAACCATCGCGACCTGATCGATGCCGAATTCGCGTTGAACGAGGGCGGCGGCGTCGGACTCAAGGACGGCAAGCCGATCCGGAACAGCGTCCAGACCAGCGAGAAGGTTTCGCTGACCTATCAGCTCGACGTGAAAAACAAGGGCGGCCACAGCTCGGTCCCGACGAAGGATAATGCGATCTATCATCTGGCAGAGGGACTGGTGCGTCTGTCCAAATTCAGCTTTCCGCTGAAGCTCAACGAAACCACGCGCGCCTATTTCGAGCGCACGGCGCAGTTCGAGGGTGAGCAGACCGCCGCCGACATGCGCGCGGTGCTGTCAGACAAGCCGGATGCGGCCGCGATGTCGTTTGTCCGGCTCGCCGCCAATCCGGTCTATAACGCCCAGCTGCGCACCACCTGTGTCGCGACCATGCTGCAGGGCGGCCACGCCGTCAACGCGTTGCCGCAACTGGCAAGCGCCAAGGTCAATTGCCGGATCATGCCCGGCGAGCCCGTCGATGAGGTCAAGGCGACGCTGGAGCGGGTGCTGGCGGACGATCAGATCACCGTCACCCAACTCGATAAGCCGGTGCTGAGCGCGCCGTCGGCTTTGCATGAAGAGATCATGGGATCGATCGAGAAACTGTCGCAGCAGTTCTGGCCCGGCGCCGTCGTGCTTCCCGTCATGAGCGCCGGCGCCACCGACGGCAGCTACCTGCGCAACGCCGGCATTCCCACCTATGGCCACTCCGGGCTCGCGGGCGACATTTACGACATCCGCGCCCACGGCAAGGACGAACGGATTCTCGTGAAATCGTTCTACGAGGGCGAGGATTATTTGTACCGGCTGGTCAAGATGCTGTCCGGGGGAGGATCGTAGGCCGGTCGCAAATTGCGGCGGGAGCAATGGTGGGTGATGCCTTCCGCGTTCGCTTCTACGGCGGACAGGTCGACTGATTTGCCCGACGGGCGTGCTTCGCGAAAACCTGTCCAGTCCTTTTTGAAAAAATATTCTGGTTTTCCGAAGACCCAAATCACTCTATATCCCCAGTCGTCCTGTCCCACAGAGGGGCGTTTCGCGAACGTCACGAACGCGGGGCGGGATGCGGTGGACGCGGCGGCGCGCTTGACGGGCGTTGCTTGCAGCGGACGGCGAAGACGTGTGGTCCTGACACCCCGACGCTGGTGTCAAGTTTGCGGAGCGATCCGCGTAACGACGGTGGCAAGAAAGCCGATCACCGGGGAGAGCACGGTATAAGCCGTAAACCATTGCGTGCGGGAATGTCGGGTGTTTTCCGATGGCTCGCTGTGAATACTCGTGTGCATACTTGCTACCAATAGCGCACACGAGGCTGCGGGTGCATCGGGCGCCCGGCATTCCCCACGCCCTCTGTTTTCAGGGCGGAAAATCCATGCACACCTCGGGCGCATCACGCCGCGAGATCGCGAAGGTGTGTCATACCGTCATTGCGAGCGCAGCGAAGCAATCCATGCTGCAACACAAAGAAAGAGTGGATTGCTTCGCTCCGCTCGCAATGACGATCGCAGAACGAACGCGTCACACTCCAATCGTCATCACCCGCGATAAGCCGCGGCGTACTGGATACCCCGCATGCGCGGAGTATGACGACCGCAGAGTGGGACGAGCGCGCCCTGCGCCCAACGAATAAGCAAATGCAAGTCATAAAAGCTGCGCTCAGAGATTAAGCGGCTGTCGGCGTTCGGTTCAACAAATTGAAAACACGAGAGATTCTCAAACGCGGCGGTGCCCACGCGCATTGTACACAATGGCATGGGCTTTGCTTAGTTCACCTCGGAGGGTTCTCTCGCCTGGGGTGCGGAAGGTCATGGCGAACTCACAGCAGCTATCCCGCGGCACGGTCGCCGCGGAGCCCGAGCCGATCGATCTGGACTGGTCGACCACGGCCCTTCTCATCATCGACATGCAGCGCGACTTCATGGAGCCCGGCGGCTTCGGCGAAACGCTCGGCAATGATGTCTCGCAGCTGGCGCGCGCGGTGAAGCCGATCGCGGCGGTGCTGGGCGCGGCGCGCGCGCACGACATGCTCGTGGTGCACACCCGCGAAGGTCATTTGCCGGATCTGTCCGACGCGCCGGCGGCGAAGACCGAGCGCGGCGCGCCGTCCTTGCGCATCGGTGATCCCGGTCCGATGGGACGGATCCTGATCCGCGGCGAAGCCGGCCACGACATCATCCCCGCGCTGTATCCGCTCGACAGCGAGATTGTCATCGACAAGCCCGGCAAGGGCGCGTTCTACGCCACCGAACTCAGCGACGTGCTGCAGAAATACGGCATCGAGAATTTGCTGGTGTGCGGCGTGACCACCGAAGTTTGCGTCAACAGCACCGTGCGCGAGGCCAACGACCGCGGCTACCGCTGCGTCGTGGTGGCCGACGGCTGCGCATCCTATTTCCCAGAATTCCACGAGATGGGCCTGAAGATGATCAAGGCCCAGGGTGGCATCTTCGGCTGGGTCAGCGACTCCGCCGCGGTTCTCAAGGCAATGACACCAGCACCGATACCGGAGACTTCAAGCATTTAGGAAGCGGAGGATCGCGATGAGCACGAACATGACGGGGACCGCCGGAAAGCCCTATTTCAAGCCGGTATTGTGGACGCCAGGCGACTGGAACGCCTTCTTCGGATTCGGCACCAATATCCTCGTCAACATGTTGGTGCTGACGGGCCTGCTGCGTTTCGTGCTGAAGATGCCGGACACGCTGGTATTCGGCCGCATCCTGCCGGCGCTCGGCCTGATGATGTGCCTCTCCACGTTTTACTATGCGTGGCTCGCTTATCGGCTGGCGCAAAAGACCGGCCGCACCGATGTCTGCGCGCTGCCTTCCGGCGTCAGCGTGCCTCACATGTTCATCGTGACGTTCGTGATCATGCTGCCGATCGCGATCAAGACCGGCGATCCCGTGAAGGCCTGGTCCGCCGGCCTGGTCTGGGTGTTCTTCCAGAGTTTCATTCTGATGATCGGCGGATTCATCGCGCCCTACATCCGGAAAATCACGCCGCGTGCGGCGCTGCTCGGCACGCTCGCCGGCGTTTCCGTGACCTTCATCTCGATGCGGCCGGCGCTGGAAATGTACATGACGCCGCAGATCGGGCTGGTCTGCTTTGCCATCATCCTGTTGAGCTGGTTCGGCGGCGTGAAGTATTTCAGGGGAATTCCCGCCGGGCTGGTGGCCATCGCGGTCGGCATGATCATCGCGTGGGGATCGAACCTGTTCGGCCTCGGGCTCGGCTGTTTGAGCGTCAAGGGCGTCGGCGACGCCTTTGCGAATTTCGGCTTCTCGGTACCGATCCCCGCTGTCGGTCAGATATTCTCCGGCTTCGAATTCCTCGGCGTCATCCTGGTGACCGCGATCCCGTTCGGCATCTACGACCTCGTCGAGGCGATGGACAACGTCGAGAGCGCCGAGGCCGCGGGCGACGAATATCCGACCACGCGTGTGCTGACCGCCGACGGCGTCGTCAGCCTGATCGGCTGCCTGATGGGAAATCCGTTCATCAACGCGGTCTATATCGGCCATCCCGGATGGAAGGCGATGGGCGGGCGGATCGGCTATTCGGCCGCCACCGGGATCATGGTGGTTCTGCTGGCATGGTTCGGCATCATCTCGGTGCTGCTGGCGCTGGTGCCGGTGGTCGCGATTTCGCCGATCCTGCTTTACATCGGCATGCTGATCTGCGCCCAGGCGTTCCAGACCACGCCGATCAAGCACGCCCCGGCCATCGTGCTCGCCTTGACGCCGCATCTGGCGGCGTGGGCCAAGCTGCAGATCGACACCATGCTCGGCTCGACCCTGAACGCGGCTCAGAGCGTCGGGGGCCTTGCCGCCGACAAGGTCGGTGAAGTCAAGGCCGCGGCCATCGCCGCGCTGCCTCAACAGGGCGTGCTGTACCATGGACTGGAAGTGATGGGCGGCGGCTCGATCCTCGCCGGCCTTGTGCTCGGCGCGATCGGCGTCTTCGTGATCGAGCGCGAATTCGTCAAAGCTTCCGCGTTCGCCTTTTCCGGCGCGGTCCTCACCTATTTCGGCTTCATGCACGGCGAGGCCGTGGGCATCGGCGGCGGCCTCGGCGTAACGCCCGGCGTCGCGCTGGCCTACGCGGTCGTGGCCGCCGGTTTCCTGGCGGTCGGCAAGCTCGGCACCAGCACCGACTCGATCTCGCATCCGGAAATGCCGCTTGCGGCGCCGGCCGAATGATAGATTGCGATAGCTCACGGCCGCACCGCCGGTGTCTCGATCGGCATTCCCCGCGCGCGCGACATCAAATAAAGCTCGAGGTCGACCAGCTCCGGCGCCCCGTAGTCGTAAGGCTGGGCGCGCGTGCCGATCATGCAGTTGCGCATGCGGCGCTGCAGCGAGCCGAGCGACTGCCACTCCAGCCGGTACAGCGGATAACCGGTCGGGTGTGCTTGCGTAATCGCGGACCCCGCCAGGTGCTTGTCCCAATTGTCGTCGTGGCAATTGCTGCAGCCGAGATTGAGCTGCCCCTGCCGGCGCATGAACAGGTCGCGGCCGCTCGCGACGAACGGTGCGAGTTGCGGGTCGGAGGCGGCGTCGATGGCGACGCCGCGCGTCTGCCGCGCAACGTAGGCGGTGAGCGCCAGCAGGTCGTGGCTTTCGTAAGCGAGCGGCGTCGCCTGCTGGTGCCGCGCGCGGCACAGATTGATGCGCTGCTCCAGATTGACGGGTCGGCCAAGCTCCCTGTCGAAAGCGGGATAGCGCGCCGCCACGCCCTTCATGCTGGCGCGGGCGTCATCATGGCAATCGGCGCAGGCCTTGCCCGTCGCGCCGGTTTTGCTCTTCCACAGTTTTTCGCCGTCGAGCACCCACAGCATGCCGGGATTGGCGGTATCGTCGTTCTGCATCGCCTGGCTATCCGGCGACATGAAGCTGTAACCGGAACGGCGCGCCGCTGGCGGGATTTCAGTAGCGAGGAGGGCAGGGGCGGCGATACCGGCCGCGACCAGCAGCGCCGCGACGGCTATCGTGCGTGCTGTCCTCACTCGACAACAATCGACGCCGAGGCCGACTCGGCAAAACCGTCGTCGCCGACCCAATCGAAATCGAATTTGCCGCTCTCGGTCGCGACGGTGAAGAAGGTGATGAAGGGATTTGCCGCGATCGCCGGAAACAGGTCGGCGCGGAAAACCTCGACGCCGTTGTAGCGGCAGGTAAAGCTGGTGATGATGTCGCGCGGAACGACCTCGCCGGCCGCGGTACGGCGGTAGCCGGTCTCCATGATGTGCGACATCAGCGTCTTGATCTCGATGATCTCGCCGCGCTTGGCCTTCGCCGGGACGTTGATCAGGGCCGATGCCATCAGCTCGCCTCCTCGGTGCAGGCGGCGAGCGTCACGATGACGTCGGCACTGGCGGACCAGAACGAGCCGTCGGACAGCCGCGCGATGGCGACGATCTTCTGGCTGTCGGCGAGGCGAATGCGGGTCGAGATCTGCGCGCGGCCGGCATGCGGACCGAGATAGAAATTGCCGATATTCGGCTGCGGGTTCTTCTCGTTGAAGACGTGGATGCTTTTGACGAAGTCGTCAGATGTCATCGGGCTCGTGACGCTGACGGTCATCGGCACGGTATTGCCGTTCTCGACCAGCGGGGGAATGTCGAGTTTGACCTTGCCGGTGTGTACCACGGCCGCGCCGACCACGTTGCGGATGGCGGCGGCGAGCATCGCGGGGGTCGCCCCGGCGGGCCGCAACGTCACGATCGGGACAGCGCCGATTACGGCAGCGCCGCTGGCGAGGCCCAAGAAATGACGGCGTGTGGAATGCTCCGGTTGGTGCATCGCTGTTCTGCTTTCCTAGTCGCGTAAGCTTGCAAGATACGCCACGATATCCTCGATTTGTTCCGCCGACAGGATCGGCTTGCCGCGCCACGCCGGTCCGACGCGCAGGAGTCCGTCGATCCGATAATAGGACGGCATGATCGTCGCGGGATTGAGGCGCGAGGCATCGACCAGCCGGAGCCGGAGCTGGCCTTCGGACCAGCGGCTGCCGGCACCCGCGAGACTGGGGGCGAGGTCGCCCTGAAATGTCGCCTCCGGAAACGGCCCGCTGTGGCAAAGGATGCAGGTGCTGGTGCGCTCGAGAACGAGCGCGCGGCCTCGCGCGGCATCCCCCGGCGTCCCCGTCAGCGACTCCGCGATCCCATCGCCGGTCACGACATAGCTGCGCAACGCCTGCGCGCCGGCGGAGCAGGGTAGCGCGAATGCCGCCGCCGCGAGCCACGCGCTGGCCATTTGAATAGCTACCCTAGCCAAAGGTTTCCACCGTGATGGTCTTGTACCAGGCTTGCGCGTTGTCGGCTTCGCGCTGGCGAACCTCGCGCGGCGCATCGAGCGGGCTGGCGCCGCCGCCTTCGGTTTCCGCGAACGTGCTGTCCCGGGGCTGATAGACGCCCGACAGCGAGAATGCATAGCCGGGCGCGACCGTGTTGTAGCAGGCGCCGATCAGCCTGGGTGCGGCCGGAGCCACGCCCGAGTGCAGGTTCGCTATCGCCTGCGCGCACGCCTTGGCTTCCGCGTTCGCGGCCGAGGCGGATTTTGGAATGCCGCCGCCGATACAGGCGTCGCCGATAACGTGAACGTCGGGCACGAGCTTTGAAGCGAACGTAACGGGATCGATCGGGCACCAGCCGGTATGATCAGCTGCGCCGGCGAGTTGGGCGATGCGGCCGGCCTGCTGCGGCGGAATGACGTTGGCTACCTGCGCCGTGTAGTTGCCGAAATCGGTGACGATCGTATTCGTCCTGGCATCGACCGATACCACGCGCCCGCCCTGCGACAGCGATGTCCGCTCGATCATGCCGGGATAAAGCTCCTTCCAGGCGTTCTCGAACAGCCGCTGCTGCGGAAAGGCATCCTTGGCGTCGAGAATGAGTACCTTGGAGCGCGGCTTGTTGGTTTTCAGGTAATGCGCGATCAGGCTGGCGCGTTCGTAAGGCGCCGGCGGACAGCGCGAGGGGGCCGCGGGCACGGCCAGGACAACCAGGCCACCATCATCCATCGCTTCGATCTGTTTGCGCAACAGCAGGGTCTGTTCGCCGGCCTTCCAGGCATGGGGCATTTTCAGTGAGGCCGCCTCGTCATAGCCGGGCAGGGCGTCGAGCCGCAGGTCGATGCCGGGCGCCAGCACCAGGCGGTCATAGCCGAGTGAGGTGCCGTCGGCGAGCATGACGGTGTGCTTGTGTGCATCGACCTGCGTCGCGGCCTGCGCGATGACACGCACGCCTTCGCCGGCAATCCTGTCATAGCCGAATTGCTGCGATTCGATTTCGCGCAAGCCCGCGATCACCTCGTTGCTGAACGGACAGGCGGTGAACGTCCCGGCCGGTTCGATCAAGGTTACCTGTAGCTTCGCATCGATCCGTTTCAGCGCCCGCGCGCAGCCGGCGCCGCCAAAGCCGCCGCCGATCACGACGACGCGCGCGGCGGCCTGCGCGTGCGAAGGACAAGGGAACGTCAGCGATGCCGCCGACGCCGCGGCGAGGCCACGAACGACGTTTCTTCGCGTCATCAGGCGCGGCGCATCCATCAGCACTATCCGTATGGAGCGGCGGCCATTGAAGGCCGCCGCTTGCAGGGTCAGGCGAAGGTGATGTTTTGATCACGCAGCGGCACCGAGCGGATGCGTTTGCCTGTCGCCGCGAAGTAGGCGTTGAGCACGGCGGGTGCCGCGACACAGATCGTCGGCTCGCCGACGCCGCCCCAGAACCCGCCGCTCGGCATCACGATCGATTCCACCTTCGGCATCTCGTTGATGCGCATCGAATTGTAGGTGTCGAAGTTGGTCTGTTCGATGTAGCCGTCCTTGACCGTGCATCCGCCGTAGACGAGGCCCGTCAGGCCGAAGACGAACGAGCCGGCGATCTGGCGCTCGATCTGCGCCGGATTGACGGCATAGCCGGGGTCGGTGGCGGCGACGATGCGATGCACCTTGATCTTGTTGCCGTCGGTCACCGAGATCTCGGTCGCGGCGGCGACATAGCTGTTGTAGCTCATACACTGCGCGATGCCGCGAGAGATACCCTTCGGCGCCGGCTTGTCCCAGCCGATCTTCTCAGCCACGGCATTGAGCACGGCAAGATGTTTGGGATGGTTCCCCATCAGCTTGCGCCGGAACGCGAGCGGATCCTGGCCAGCCGCATGCGCCAGTTCGTCCATGAAACATTCGAGGTAGAGCGCGGTGTGGTTGATGTTGACGCCGCGCCAGAACCCGGGCGGGACGTGCGGATTGCGCATCGCGTGTTGGATCAGGATATTGGGAATCGAATATCCGATCGCGGCCTCGCCGGTCGCATTGAGGCCGGTGAATGCGCCGGGATCCATGCCGTTGACCAGGGCCGCCGGACGAAGGGCAAACTGGATCGACTGACCCGACAGCCGCAGCTGTAACGCGGTCAAATTGTTGTCGGCATCGAGGGCGCCGACCAATCTGCAATGCGTGATCGGATGATAGGTGCCGTGCTGCATGTCTTCTTCGCGCGACCACAACAGCTTGACCGGGGTGCCCGGCATCTGTTTGGCGATGGCCACCGCCTGGCGGACATAGTCGGTCTGGCCCCTGCGGCCGAAGCCGCCGCCGAGCATCTGCTTGTGGACGTCGCATTTGTCGGCCGGAAGGCCGGAGACTTCCAGCGTTGCGGCGAAGGCGGCCTCGCCGTTTTGCGTTCCGCACCAGACCTCGCATTTATCGGGCGTGTAGAGCGCCGTGGCATTCAGCGGCTCCATCGCGGCGTGGTTCTGGTAGGGATAATTGTAGACCGCCTCGATCTTTTTGGCGGCGCCGGCGAAGGCGGCCTTGGCGTCGCCGCTCTGGTTGCCGACGAATGCCGGCTGGCTGTCGTCGAGGCCCTCATCGAGCCATTTGGCGATCGAAGCACTCGAGACCTTGGCGTTGTCGCCTTCGTCCCAGACGATCGGCAACGCTTCCAGCGCGGTCTTGGCGTGCCACCAGGTGTCGGCGACGACGGCGACGGCATTGTCGCCGACCTTCACCACCTTCCTGACGCCTTTCATGCCGGTGATTTTGGCTTCGTCGTAGCTTTTCAATTTGCCGCCAAACACCGGGCAGGCCTTGATCGCGGCGTTGAGCATGCCCGGCAGCTTGATGTCGATGCCGTAGGTCATCTTGCCGGTGGTCTTGTCTGATGTGTCGAGCCGCTTGACGCCCTTGCCGACCAGCTTCCAGTCCTTCGGATCCTTGAGTTTGACGTCGCTGGGCGGTTCGACTTTGGCGGCGGCTTCGGCCACCTTGCCATAGGTCGTGGTGCGGCCCGACGGCGTATGGGTGATGACGCTGTTGGCGGCGGTGCATTCCGAAGCCGGCACTTTCCAGTCGCTGGCTGCGGCCTGGATCAGCATCATCCGCGCGGTGGCGCCGCCTTTGCGCACATATTCCTGCGAGGTCCGGATGCCGCGGCTGCCGCCGGTCGAGAAATCGCCCCAGACGCGCTTGCGGGCGACGTTCTGCCCCGGAGTCGGGAATTCGGTTGTCACCTTCGACCAGTCGCATTCGAGTTCTTCGGCGACCAGCTGGCCAAGCCCGGTGAGCGTCCCCTGGCCCATTTCCGAGCGTGCAATGCGGATCACGACGGTGTCGTCGGGGTGGATCACCACCCAGGCGTTGACCTCGGGCGAGCCATCGGCGGCGCGCGCCGCGGTCGGACCGCCAAAGGGAAGTTCCAGGCCGAGCGCGAGGCCGCCGCCGAGCGCGGCGGCGCCGATGACGAAGGCGCGGCGGTTGAATTGGGGCATATGGTTCATGGCTGCCTCCTCAAGTGTTCGCGGCGGCGTGGATCGCCTCGCGCACCTGCTGGAAGGTGCCGCAGCGGCAGATATTGGTGATGGCGTCGTCGATGTCGGAATCGGTCGGATTCGGCTTCTCCTTGAGCAATGCCGCCACCGCCATGATCATTCCGCTCTGGCAATAGCCGCATTGCGGAACGTCGTTGTCGATCCAGGCCTGCTGCACCTTGTGCAGCGCGCCGCTGGTCGCCAGACCCTCAATGGTGGTGATTTGCTTGCCGGCGGCGTCGCTGACCTGCACGCCGCAGGAGCGCACCGCGTCGCCGTCGATATGCACGGTGCAGGCCCCGCATTGTGCAATGCCGCAACCGTATTTGGTGCCGGTGAGACCGACATTCTCCCGGATCACCCACAGCAGCGGCGTGTCGGGCTCGACGTCGACGTCGAATGTTTTTCCATTGATTGTGAGGTTTGCCATCGCGATCCCCTGATTGGTCCAATCCATCGATTGAACTTCGCGGGGGTGTGTGGCCCGAAACCTGGAATTCTTCAAATCAAGATTTCGCGTTTGCGGGAAGGAAGATAATTGATTTGCCGGTGTTGCATGCGAGGTTCCGGCTTTCTTACCTCTCCCCGCAAGCGGGGCGAGGTGAAGGGAAGCGCCGTTCGTTCGACACAGCTTCGCGATCTCGCGGCGTGATTCGCCCGAGGTTTGCCAGAAAATTCCTTACCCTCCAATCAGAGGGCGCAGGGAATGCCGGATGCCCGATGCACCCGCAGCCTCGTGTGCGCTATGGGTAGTAAGTATGCACACGAGTATTCACAGCGAGTCACCGGAATCACCCGGCATTCCCCGCGCAATGGTTTACGGGTTATACCGTGCTCTCCCCGGTGATCGGCTTTCTTGCCACCGTCGCCGGCGGAGTTGCCTCCACCGACTTGACACCAGCGTCGGGGTGTCAGGACCACACGTCTTCGCCGTCCGCCTCAAGCACCCTCGTCAGGAGCACCATCCGCGTCCACCGCATCCCGCCCCGCGCTGGTGACGTTGCGCAACGCCCCTCTGAGTGGGACTGGATGGCGGTGAATATAGAAGTGATTTGGGTCTTCGGAAAACCAGAATATTTTTGCCAACAGGGCTGGACAAGCAGGTGACAAGGCCGGTCGCTGATTTGCCCGCCAGGCAACAGATCGCAGGATGGGTTGAGTCTTCGCGAA
The DNA here is from genome assembly GCF_900129425.1 of Bradyrhizobium erythrophlei. NCBI lineage: Bacteria > Pseudomonadati > Pseudomonadota > Alphaproteobacteria > Hyphomicrobiales > Nitrobacteraceae > Bradyrhizobium > Bradyrhizobium erythrophlei. The sequence goes on from NZ_LT670817.1 coordinate 2,287,783, forward strand.
AGCCATCGCGGTCGTCCCGCAACAGGATGGACATCGCTTCGTTTCTTCAAGGCGGAAATGCCGCCGGCCTCCACCGTGAAGGCCGGCGGCGAAATCCGGATGCGTCAGGCGACGGCCATTTTGGGGCTCACGCTCTTCGCCGCCTTGGCAATGAGCGCCGCCACGGCCTCCGGCTTCGAAATATAGATTGCGTGGCTGCCGGCGGCCTCCGCGATATCAGCGCCGGCGCGCGCTGCCATCTGGCGCTGAGCGGGCGGGGGAATCATCTTGTCCTCGGTCGCAACCAAGTACCAGCTTGGCTTGCTCCTCCAGGCCGGCTCGCTGATCGAACCGGAGAGAGCATTGACGCTCCACGGCACCTGAGAGTCGGCCAGGAACGCAGCCTTGGCTTCACTGACGTCGGCTGCGAATGAAGCGCGGAACTTCGCCCTGTCGAGGAACAGGTAGCCGTTCATCGGCGGCAAGATCGGCGGGACCGGTGCGCCGGGGGGCGGGTTCTTGATGAGGGTTTCAACAGACTCGCCCTTGTCCGGAGCAAACGCCGTAATGTAGACGAGCCCGGCGACCTTCGGGTCTGTGCCGGCTTCGGTGATGACGGCGCCTCCGTAGGAATGCCCCACCAGGACAACCGGCCCCTGCACCGGAGCGATAGCGAGCCGGGTGGCGGCCACATCGTCGGCCAAAGATGTCGTCGGGTTTTGAACCACGCTGACGTTGTAGCCGTCCTTCTTCAAACTGTTGTAGACGCCTTCCCAACCTGCGCCGTCGACAAAGCCGCCGTGGACGAGGACGATGCTTGGCGGTGATGCGGAAATTTCAGCCATGACGATTCTCCCTTCGAGGTTGCCGTGCGTGCGATGCGCACTTGGAATGCGCAGTCTTGTCTTGCCAGATCTTGATGTAGCTGATTAGTTCCATTTAATGCCCATACCCCTAACCATTCGGCTAGGCCTCGGATGAAATGGACGGATCGCATCGGTCGCCGCGTCAAGCTGCGCGACCTTCATATTGTGCTCGCGGTCGCGGAGGCGGGCAGCATGACTCGGGCGGCGGAAGAATTGGCCGTGTCCTATCCCGTCGTGTCCAAGACGATTTCGGAACTGGAGCACACGCTTGGGGTCAGGCTTTTTGACCGCAGCATCTCGGGGGTCCAGCCGACGCACTACGGCCGAGCATTGCTTAACTCCGGAGCTGCGGTTTTCGACGAAATGCGGAAGGGCCTCCAGCAAATAGAATTCATCAAACGGCCGGACGCCGGCGACCTGCGGATTGGCTCGTCCATCGTGGTGGATGCCGGATTACTTCCAGCAATCCTCGAACAGTTCTCTCGGGATTTTCCGCGGGCGGTGCTTCACGTGATGCATGAAGACATCGCGACCCAACAATACGACAATTTGCGCAATCGAGAGTCGAGCTTGTACTGGGCCGTCTTCCAGCGACGATGAACGAACCTGATTTGGTGGCGGAGCCGCTGTTCGATGAGCCGAATGTGGTCGTCGCCGGGTCCGCAAGCCATTGGGCAAAGCGGCGCAACCTGACGCTCGCGGACTTGATCGGAGAGCCCTGGGTATTGGCGCAACCGGGTAGCCTGGCGCGATCGCTGCAAGACGAAGTGTTCCGAAACAGCGGCCTTGAATCTCCGCCGGCAACGGTAGTGACGGTTTCGCTCCATCTTTACATGCGCGTGATCGAAACCGGACGTTGGATTGGTCTCGTTCCCGCCTCCGTCATGCGCTTTGGCGGCCGGCAAATGCAAATCAAGGTTCTGCCGGTCAAAATCCTGCCGCCTCCGGCGCCGGTCGGGTTCATTACGGTCAGGGACCGCACGCTGACTCCGCTGGCGGAGCGTTTTATTGAATGCACCCGCAAAGTCGCCAATTCGGGTACCGGTCGCGCGTCGACGCGGCGCCGCTAATGTCCGCTTCCGGGCACTTTCCGGACCTCCCAGCGTTGTGCGATGTGAGCGCGCAGGATGGCTTGAGCGCTTCGCGAAACCGATCGCGGTCGTCCACAACATGAAGGGTATCGCTTGCGCCTTCGCGCTGCGAACTCAGCGGACACGTCGGTCCGGCGGAACGTCATCCGCCATGAGCCACCTCTATCGGGCTCCCCAAAAAGAGCATAAAATCCCATCATAGCGCACGGTGCTGCTTGACCGTGACGCCTCATCGACGGGAGAATCTCGATCGCTTTCAGAGCGTTTTAACGGTCACAGGAGCCAATCTTGGACATTGTTCTGACGTTTCAGTTGGTCGTGGCGATCGCCATCGCGTTGTTCATCGCATACAACGTTTTTCATTACGTACTTTTTTCCCTGGTGACCCGGCCGAAGGACGCGAGCAAAATCGGCCACGAGTTGAATCAATTCGAGCAGCGCCAGCTGATCGAATGGGCACCGCAGCCGAGCGACTTTCTCAAGCACGACGACGAGAAACGTACATACGATGACGTGTTCGGCACGTATCGCGACGAGCAAGCGAACTACAGCACATGCGTTTTCCCCCGCGTCGCATTTTCGCATCCGTACGAAGCCGAATACGTTCTTCTGAAGCTGGAGGACGGCATGCGGCTGTTGGACCTCGGGTGCGGGTCCGGCGCGGCGGCCTGCTACCTCGCCAGCCGGCGAGATATCGAAATCGTGTGCGTGACCAATTCATCCGTGCAAGCGGACATCTGCCGGCGGAAATTTGCAAAACTGGGCAGGAATGGGCAGGTGATCGTCACCGACTTCGACTGCCTCGATCTCGCGAGTGAAAGTTTTGACGCCATCTATGCGCTGGAATCGATCGGCTACACCAAGAACCTGGATGCCTGGCTGGCGCGCTGCTGGCGGATGCTCAAGCCGGGAGGAAGCCTGTTGATCCGCTCACCGGGGTCGTTGGATCATTGTCGGCACAAGGAGGATTACCTGAGCGTCACCGCCTTCTTCGACAACTGGCGCTACAATTTTGTCGGTGCCAATCTTCTCGTCTACAAGATGCGCCGACTCGGCTTCGACCCTATCCGTTATCGGCGATTGCCGTTCTGGGCCTGGGGCCTCACGTGGAACTTCATTCAACACCTGGTGCTGTGGAAGTATCAGCTAAAGATGCGCACATTCGTGGAATTGGAACGGATCATTTGGCGCACTTCGAAGGTATTTGTCTTCGGCAACCCATACAACACGGTGCTGGCTACCAAGCCCGAGACATCATCTTGCTCCCGGCAGGACCAACGCAAGATCATTATTATACTATCAGACCGCTCGCGCGAGATTATCCGCCTGTTTAAAGAGCTTCACCGGAAACGTCACGGCACCGCCCGAGGTCCGGAGACCGCTGCTCGGTAGACGCTCCGCCGGGGATGCGCTCAGGAACCACTTCTTTCGGGAGCGAAGCGGAAAACATTTGGGGGTGTTCGAGTTCGGCGATGTCGGCTGGCCACACCGGACATTCGCCTGTAAATCACAGGCCGTCCGGATCAGGCGGCGGACTTCAACGCTGCCTCAACCCTTCCAGCCGGCCTTGCGCAAACCCTCGACGAGATGGGCGTGGTCTTCCGGCCGAAACCACGGCGCTCTGTTGCGGACATACATGTCGAATGCCGCCGGTGCGCGGGAGACGGCCTTCTCCAATGCTTCCTTCGCTTCCGCCGGGCGCTCAAGCTGGCCCAGCGCTGCCGCGTACCAGCGGTAGATCATCGGAAAATCGGGATACGACCGGATCACCCGTTTCGCGGCCACGATCGAAGCCTCGTATTCGCCGCAGAAATATAGACCGCCCGCAATGTGCAACAGACGTACTGCGAGATACGGATCGCGGGGATCGAGCCTGATACACGTTTCGAGAGCCGTGAGCCCTTCCTTCGGCCGTCCCGCGAATATCAGCGTCGCGCCTCGGTGGCCATGCGCGATCGCTAGATTTGGACTCACTGAGAGAGCTCGCTCGATCTCCGCCAACGCACCGTCAGCCTCGCCGCGCGCTTGCAAGGCCCAGCCGAGGCATGAACGGGCTTCTGCATCGGAGCCGTCGAGCGCGACCGCCTGACGGGCCAAGGCTTCGGCAGAGCGTTGCGCGGTTGACAGGTCCAGCTTTTGGTAGAGTGCAGCCGTTTGCAGCTGGTACAAGGCGAGGGCGCTGTAGCCGCCGCCGAAGGTCGGGTCGAGATCGATTGCCTGCTTGAAAAATTTTTCCGCGGTCGCATCGTCGTCTTCGGTGGCTTTGCTCAGATGCCACAGACCGCGTTGATAGGCCGCCCAGGCATCAAGGCTCTCCGGGGGCTTGCGCATGGCGCGTCGTAGCTCGGCGTCTGCAATGGCGGGCGCCATGGCGGTCGTCAGCGCTTCCGTAAGCTCGTCCTGCACAGAGAAAATATCGGCGAGATCGCGGTCGTAGCGCTCGGCCCACACGTGATTGCTGGTTCCCGCCTCTACCAGCTGCGCAGTGACGCGAATCCGATTGCCGGCCTTGCGCACGCTACCTTCGAGCACATAGCGCACGCCGAGCTCGCGCCCAACCTGTCTCACATCGACCGCTCGACCCTTGTAGGTGAAGGACGAGTTCCGGGCGATGACGAACAGCGAGGGATAGCGCGATAGCGCCGTAATCACGTCCTCGGCGACCCCGTCGGAGACGAACTCTTGCTCGGGGTCGCCGCTCATGTTGGTGAATGGCAGCACGGCGACGGACGGTTTGTCGGGCAACGCGAGCGCCGCAATCCCGGGTTTGGGCGTCGGAGGCCGCCGCCTGGGTTCGATGATGATACGGTAAACGTGGACAGGCCGGGCGATATTCTTCAGCGTTTGCTCACCTGCGTCCTCAACCTCGAAAGACACCTTGTCGCGCGCGTGATTGAGGACTGTCTGAGAGATGCAGATACCGCCGGGTTCGGCCACGCCCTCGAGCCGTGCGGCGATGTTGACGCCGTCCCCGAAGATGTCCTGCGCCTCGGCGATCACGTCGCCGATATTGATGCCCACACGGAACGCAATGCGCCTGTCTTCCGCATCATCCATTGTAAGTTCATGGATACGGTTCTGGAATTGCATCGCAGTTCGAACCGCCTCGACCGCGCTCGGAAATTCCGCCAAGAACCCGTCGCCGGTATTCTTCACGATGTGGCCGCCGTGTTCTGCGATTACAGGCTCGACAACGTCCGCCAGGAGCGCCGTCAAACCTGCGTGCGTCGCCTCTTCGTCGTTATGCATGAGCCGCGAATAGCCAGCCACGTCGGCGGCCATTATTGCTGACAACCTGCGTTCGATCCGACCTGGCCGCTCATGCACCATGGCACGCAAACCTCTCGTGCCGCACCTTGTACGATAAATCCGACAGCCACGCCAACGCACTTGGGCGCTTCGCGAAACCCATCGCGGTCGTTCACAACGTGACGGTGTATCGATTCCGCTCCACTCATCCTACGTGCTGCCAATGCTGTTTTCCGGACATCATCAAGGCCCGTGCCGAGGAGCTTTTCTGAGCCAAGGACATCGCGACGATCGCTTCGAGAATTTCCGGCGCTCAAGCGGCGTCATTGCGGCGCGTCTGCAGGCGCTTCGAATTTTGGTCTCAAATTTGCCTCCGACTCAATTCACTCTGGCCGCGGATAAGACGACTGGGGCGCGTTCCTGAACTCGGGGGATTAGCCATGGCAATCGCATATCCGCCGCGTGATAAGCCGCGGCGCCCACCCTCACTTTGGGCTGACGAACCTGCCGACGCCGCTCGTTCGCTAGGTGTGGAAGATCCCCTTCCAGCGGATGAACCGGGACGCTGGGGTGACGAACATACCGACGACGTTCACGCGCTGCTTGAGGAGAATGCCCGGCTTCGGGAGCTTCTGGTTCAGCGGCGCAACGCCGTGACTTCGCGGGCGCGCGCATCATTTTTTACACCAACTCCGTATGGCAGTGGGAGAATCGACGCGATTCCGAACCACGAGCAAATACGCGAATTTTGCCAGTTCCTCGCTCACGAGTGGCGGGGGAAACGTCATCATTCGTATGCCGTTCCTCCCAGGGGAAAATTGGCGGCGTGGTCCCGAACGGTGGATGGTAGATGGTCGGCAGTTGGTCTGGCGGATGCGGTATCGAAATACGCATGGAGCGGAAAAAGATTTTCCGAGAATAAGGCCGAGCTGGATCGATTCGCTGCCGATCTACAGTCCGCCATTCGACGGGATTCCAATCATGATGTTTGCGCCCTCTTGCGGGCGATCATGCATTGGGGCGGTGCAGACAACAAGTATCGACAGAGGCGGACGTTTGAGTGGATCGAACGAAATGCGGACGAGATTTCTGCCAGGCTTTCGAGCGCAGTCGATCTGATCAAAGACGAACAGGCCTCGCTGGATCCGTTTGACGGTGTAAACCTGATCATGAACTCGACGATGGCGAAGATCGTGGGCCTTGCCGACCCCGAACAGAAGCTTGTGATCTACGACGGCCGCGTCGGTGCCGCGCTCGGCTTTTTCGTTGCCAGATTTACGGAAGAACGTGGAATCCATCAATACGATGTTGCCGATCAATTGCTTTTCGCCGTGGACCGAGAGGCCAAACGGTCCCCCGAGACGAATCGCATTCATTTTCCGGCATTGTTCGGCAAAGCCAGGGATCGCTGCCATGCCTCGATGGTGCGATGGGCATCGCAACTGATCTGGCAAGTCGCGAAAGAATGCCAGGCGAGTCCGAGAGAAATCGAAGCTGCCCTGTTTATGTGGGGATATAACGTTTCAGAAGACCCGGAAGATTAGCCGGGTGCGGACAGGCGGTTGAGGGCGCGATCGGCGTCGGTCGCGATGCATTCATTAGAATCAAAGCGAGGGTGAGCGCCGCCTTCCCGGCGATGCGGCGGCCGGCGGGCCGCACTGGCGTTCCTGATATCCATGCCTTATAATTCCAGGACAGCTGGCGGTGGCGTCGATGTCCATTTTCTCAAGCAGAACAGGTCTCGCACTGGTATTGGCGGCGCTCTGTCTGGGCGGCCGGACGGCGCATGCCCAAGCCGCCCCTGTGACATATTGGATCCCAGGCTGGCCCATCGGCTTCGGCGGCAGTCCAACCTTCGGCCAGAGCCCGAACACTTACGGCAACTTTCCGGGCTTTGACGGCAGCGATATCAGAGGCGGCGGTGTTTCCAATATGCGGTACAATTTTTCGAACGGCTGGTTTGTCGGCGGCGAAGGCGGCGGCATGGGTTTGAGCATGAACGGCATCAATCAGAATGGAGCGTTCGGCAGTTCGCTTTATTACCAGGGCGTGCAGTTCGGCTACAACTTCCAGAACGTGGGCGGGTCACCTTTCAGAGTCTATGCCGGGTTCGACACCTTGAAATATACTACCGGTATCGGCAGCCCTTTTGCCCCCTTCGACACCACGTCCAGCACGCTGCCAGTCTATAGCGCGCATGCGGGCATCGAATTCCAGCCGGCGCCCAATGTCAGCCTGGCATTGGGGTTCGGCTACACCCAGCAGACGGGGCGCATCGACAGCGATATCAATTCGCCCTTGCTGCCGGGCGCTTCTCCGTTTGCCATCAGCGGTCGCCACTGACGCGCGCTTTTCATCCTGTGCGCTGTCGCTAGTCGACCCACGGGGTGTTCGCGTTTCGGCGATGTTGGCTGGTCAGGGCAGGGCGGACGTCATTTCAGACCGCGCTTAAGTGCGACAGGCGGCGTTGACGAGTCAGCTCATTGTGCGGTGCCCGACAGAATCTGGGAATTTTTGCAGTGCGATCATGGAACCGCACATGACAACTGGCGTTTTTGGCGTGGAGGTTGAAATGCAACTTTTCACCCTCAGCATTACCGATCTGACCACCTTCGAGTCCTTCCCTCGCCAGGAGTGGGCTGAGAAGGAAGATCTGTTCGAAATTGGCAGCCGCTTCGCGCGGGCAATGCTTGCCGCAAATCCTGATTTTCGTCAGCGAGGCATGTGCGTGGCAATTTACGACGAAGCAGGAATTGCGGTGTCGGTGCTGCCACTGGACACCCTGCAATAGAGTCCTCCTTTGCCCCGCTTTGACGGGGCTTCTCTTTGAGATTTCGGAGCCAAAAACGCATCACGTTGGAGGTACAGCAATGGCGATTTCCAAGTGGGTGCTTTTATTTCTCGTGCTGTCGATTACAGCAGGCCTGTCGGGCGTCGCTAACCGGTCCAGCGTATCCGCCGACGTTGCGGGAGCACTGTTCGACGCACTCCTTATTATTTTCGTGGTCCTGCTTGTCTTGGGTTTTACTGTCTCTCGACCGGCGTGACCCTTTAAGTCCGGTAACGTTATGGGGTGGCGTCAAAGCGAGCGGAGCCGCCAAGGGACGATTGGGTCCGTTAGAACCCCTTCCATCACGCAGGCGCACAATTATTGCCTCTTGGCACTTTTCGGACCTCCGGCGCTGCCCGACGTGAGTCCGTGACCCCGCTCCAAAGCGGACATCCGTCAACGCGATGGATTCATGGATTTCACGCCCTGATTCACTGTGCGGTTCCGGCGACGGCGGTCGGCAACCGACTTTCTGCTACTTCCCGCCGCCCGCGCCATCGACTAGGCTTAGGCCAATAAAGAATAAAGAGGTCGCTCGCCGGCTGAGGGGAAAGCGCTTTGAACGGACAGGCAGGCCGGCGCACCGAGGTGACGCGCAGCGGCTATGAGGACATTTGTCGGCGCGCGGGGGCCAGCTTGTGGGTCGCGTTGCTGCTGGCGATCCTCGGCTTTCTGGTGATCTATCCCGTGCTCACGCTGCTGCTGGGGGCGCTGACCGATACCAATCCGGTGGTCGACGGCTTCAGCCTCCGCCATCTCTCGATCACCAATTTCCTCGCCGTGCTGGTCAACCCCAACGTCGCCGAGGCGCTGTTCAATACGCTGGTCGCCTGCGGCGGCGGGACCCTGATCGCGGTCGCGATCGGGCTGCTGTTTTCCTGGATCGTGGTGCGCACCAACACGCCGTTCAAGGGTTTTATCGCAGCCGCCAGCATCCTGCCGCTGTTCGCGCCGCCGCTGGTCGCAGGCGTGGCATGGACCATCCTCGGCTCACCCAAAACCGGCCTGATCAACACCCTGTTCAAATGGGCCGGGCTCGACTGGCACGTCAATTTCTATTCGCTGTGGGGACTGGTGTTCGTGTTCGGCATCTATTACGCGCCCTACGTCTACATGTTCACCTCCTCGGCGCTGCGCAACATGGACCCAAGCCTGGAAGAGGCCGCCGAGATTTCCGGCGCCAGCGCGTTCGCGACCTTGTTCTCGGTGACGTTCCCGCTGATCATGCCGGCGATCGTCTCCGGCATGCTGCTGTCCTTTATCGTCATGCTCGGCATCTACGGCATCCCGGCGGTGCTCGGCGCGCCGACCAATATCAGCGTGCTGACGACGTATATCTTCAAGCTCACCAACTGGTCGCCGCCGCTCTACAATACCGCGGCCGCCGTCGCGATCATCCTGATGGTGGTGACCGGCGCGCTGGTGTTTCTGCAACAGAAGGTGCTGAGCGGGCGCAGCTACACCACCGTCGCCGGCAAGGCGTTCCGGCCGCGCAATCTCGATCTCGGGCCCTGGCGCTGGCTCACCTTCGCGCTCGGCTTCGTCTATCTCGTTGTCGTGGTGATCCTGCCGAGTCTGGCGCTGATCGTGGCGGCGTTCCGCAAGTTCATGTTCATCCGCGACGCCGCCAGCCTGTTCGACATGAAGCAATACTCGCTGATGCACTTCATCAACATCTTCGACAATCCGCTGACCCTGAACTCGATCTACAATGCGGTCGAGGTCGGCATCATTACCGCCGTGGTCGGCGGCACGCTGGCCTTTGCGATCGGCTACACGATTCACCGCACCCATGTGGCCGGGCGGCGCAGCATCGACCTGGTGTCGACCTTGCCGGTGGCGATTCCGGGGCTGGTGATCGGCGTCGCGTATTTGTGGGCCTGGATCGGCATTCCCGGCGGGCTCTACGGCACCATCTGGATCCTGGCGCTGGCATTCATCGCGCGCTTCATGCCGGATACGGTCAAGGCGCTGTCGACCTCGTTCCTGCAAATTCATCGCGAGCTCGAGGAAGCGGCCTGGGTCTGCGGCAGGGGCATGCTCGGCACCATCAGGACCATCGTGCTGCCGCTGGCGCGGCCGGGCGTGATCGCCTCGATGACGCTGTTGTTCGTGCTGGCGATCCGCGAACTCGGCTCGTCGCTGTTTCTCTACACCAGCAACACCATGGTGATGTCGGTGCTGCTGCTCGACTATTACGAGGGCGGCAATATCGGAAAGACCGCCGCATTCAGCCTGGTGCAGACGGTCCTGCTCGGCGTTCTCATCGGCGGCGCCAACTGGCTGTCGAGGGGCGCGGCGCAGCGCAGCGTCGCCCGCACCGGATGATAAACAGAGGGAGACTTGGCTATGAACAAAAAGATTTCCAGGATCGCTATCAGGTTAGTCGCCATGGCCGGCATCGCCGGTCTTGGCATCGCGCTCACCGGCGCGCCCGCGCGGGCAGAGGAGAATTTCGGCTCGCCCGAATTGATCGCGGCGGCCAAGGCGGAAGGCAAGCTGGTGTTCTACACCGCCAATTTCGCCGAAGTCGAACAGGAGGTGATCAAGGAATTCAACAAGCGTTTTCCACAGATCAAGGTCGAGATGGTGCGCGCGCCGGGCGGCCAGCTCATCACCCGTGTGCGGACCGAGGCCGCGGCCGGCAAGCTGATTGCCGACATCGTCGATCATTCCGACCGCGCGCTGATGCTGCCGCTCGAAGACCTGTTCCAGGATTATGCGCCGCCGAATGCCGCCGACTACAACCCGGATGCGCTGATCTCGCCGAAATTCTGGCCGCGCGCCACCGTGGTGTGGTCGATCGCCTACAACACCGAACTGGTCAAGGATCCGCCGAAGACCTGGATGGACCTGACCAAGCCCGAATACGACAAGATGACCGGGCAGGTGTTCGCGCAGTCCGGCGGCACCACCTGGACCCGCATCATGTTCGAGCGCCAGGTGCTCGGCGAGGGTTACTGGGCGAAGCAGGCCGCGACCCACCCGATCCTGTATCCGTCGGGCGCGCCGATGTCGGACTCGCTGGTGCGCGGCGAGGTGGCGATGGGTCCGATTCTCTACAACGCGGTCTACCCGAAGCAGAAAGAAGGCGCGCCGCTGAAAATCATCTTTCCGCCCGAAGGCGTGCCGGCCAATCCCTATGCGTCTGGAATTCCCAAGACCGCCGCGCATCCCAACGCCGCCAAACTGTTCCTGAACTGGTGCCTGTCGAAAGAGGGCCAGACCTTCATGATCAAGGAGCTCGGCAACCTCACCTCGCTGAAGGTGGCGCCGGTCTACCCCGAGGGATTCGATCCCAAGATCGTCAAGGTCTGGTATCCGAATTTCGACCAGTATGTGAAGCTGCACGCCGCCTGGGTGGCCGACTGGGACAAGACCTTCGGCTACCGCCAGTGACCGTCGCCGTGAAAGCAAGACCATGACGGCGACGCTCGACGTTACCGACCTGCGCAAGCAGTTTGCGATCGGCCGCCCGGCAATCGACGGCGTCAGCTTTGCCGTGCCGGCCGGCGAGATCGTGGTGCTGCTGGGACCATCGGGCTGCGGCAAGACCACGACGCTGCGCTGCGTCGCCGGGCTCGAGCATCCGACCTCGGGTGACATCAGCATCGCCGGGCGGGTGGTATCGTCGCCCGCGCGCGGTGTTCTGGTCCCGCCGCGGCTGCGCGACCTCGGCATGGTGTTCCAGTCCTACGCGGTCTGGCCGCATATGACGGTGCGCCAGAACGTGGTCTATCCGCTGAAGCACCGAAAGATCTCGCGCGCCGAGGCCGGCCGCAAGGTCGACGAGGTGCTGCAACTGGTCGGGCTGTCGGAATATGCCGACCGGCCGGTGGTGGCGCTGTCGGGCGGCCAGATGCAGCGCGTCGCGCTGGCGCGCAGCATCGTCTACCGGCCGCAACTGCTGCTGCTGGACGAGCCGCTGTCGAACCTCGACGCCAAGCTGCGGCTGCGGCTGCGCGACGATCTGCGGGTCATCCTCAAGCAGACCGGCATGACCGCGCTTTACGTCACCCACGACCAGGCCGAGGCGGTCGTGCTCGGCGACCGCATCGGCGTGATGCGCGACGGCAAGCTGCTACAGATCGGCACGCCGGATGAGATCTATAACCGGCCGGCCGATTTGTTCGTCGCCAATTTCACCGGCGCCACCAACGAGATCACCGGCACCCTGGTCGGGCGCAGCGGCGCGTTCGGCGTGGTCGACTTCGGCGACGGCCGGCGCGGGGAGACGGCGCTGCTGCACGCGCTCGATCTCGGTGACAAGGTGCGGATCGCGCTGCGGCCGGAAAATATCGGCATTGGCAGGCAGGACGGGCCCAATATATTTCCCGCGCGCGTGCTCGACCGCCGCTATCAGGGCACGCAGACCGTCTACGATATCGATCTGTTCGGCCGGCGGCTGGAGGTGCTCGAACTCGGCACCGCCGCTCGCCATCAGGTCGGGGTCGAGACCTCGGTCTCGTTGTCGCGGGAGGGGTGCTGGGCGTACCGTGATAGCGGACCGTCATCTTACGATTAGCGGATTTTCCAGTTCCGCGGCTTCATCCTTCGAGACGCGCGCAACAGCGCGTTCCCCAGGGCGTGACTGCGAAGCTCGTCATGCCCGGGCTTGTCCCGGGCATCCACGTCCTGACTTCACTGCGGCAAGAAAGACGTGGATGGCCGGCACAAGCCCGGCCATGACGAAAAGTGGATTCGGGTTGCCCCGCTCAACGCCGCAAATAGCGATAGGTCGCGCGGACGTCATGCGGCAGCCAGTCCGCGTAGCGGGGGATGTCGGCATATCCGGGCAATTTCACCTCGCGCACGGCCGCTTCTTCCGACACGCCGGCCTTGATGGCGGCGTCGACCGCGCTGCGCAGCGCGACCAGCATGTCGCGGAAGCGGCTGACCTCCGCGAGATCGGTCGGCATTCCATGCCCGGGGATCACGATCGAAACGTCCAGCGTTGGAACGCGCGCCAGCCGATCGATCAGGCCGCTGAGGTCGCAGTCGCCGAGCCAGGGAAACCGTCCGTAAAACAAGAGATCGCCGAGAAACACCACCTTGCTTCTTTGCAGCGAGATGACGATGTCGCCGTCGCAATGCGCCGGGCCCCAATAGTTCAAATGCATCGTGTCGTGGGGCAGATGAAAGGTGAAATGGTCGGCGAACGTCTCCGTCGGCGGCGCGATCGTCATGGTGTCGTAATCGGGCAGGCCGATGCGCTGCCGAAACCGGGCCTGACCCGGATCGTTCTCGGGCACCAGATCGAACAGATTTTGCCCGAACAGCATTTTGATCTTGGTGGCGTAATCCGAAATGGTCCAGTGGTCGCCGCTCTTCGGGCCGAGATTGGCATGCATGGCGGCAAGCGTTTTCTCATGCGCGAGGATCGGCACGTCGGCGAAGACGATATTCCCGGCGGTGTGGTCGAGATGGCAATGCGTATTGATCAGCATGCGGACCGGCTTGCCGGTCCGGGCTTCGATCGCGGCGCGAAACTGGCGTGCCAGCCGGGGATATTGCTGGGCGTCGATTACCAGCAGGCCATGCGGGGTGTCGATCGCGCCGGCATTGGAGTCGCCGCCTGCACCGATCCAGGCATAGACATTCTCGGCGATGGTCAACAGTTGTGGTTGCATGGATTTCCCCCGCTGCAGTTCAGCATGCAGCGCCGGAGGGATCAAGGAAGGGGCCGGGAGCATTTTCGGGTTTAGTGGCTTCATCCTTCGAGACGCGCGCAAGAGCGCGCTCCTCAGGATGAGGTCTAACGCCCCATCTTGTCGGCCAGACCCTCGTGGTGAGGAGCGCGGCGACGCCGCGCGTCTCGAACCATGGGGCCGCTGTGGGCGACTCGCGTAGTCCGCCCGCTAATCCACGCTGATGTTGCCGGCCTTGATCGGCACCGCCCATTTTGCGATCTCGCTCTGGACGAATTTGGCGAGATATTCCGGCGTGGTGCGGTCGTCGGAAACGAATTGAAGCCCGGCGCCTTCCAGCTTCTCGCGCACCGCCGGCGTCTTCATCGCCTCCACCGTCGCATGGTTGAGCTTTTGCACGATGGCGTCGGGCGTTCCCTTCGGCAGGAAAAATGCGTTCCAGGTATAGGCGTCGACGTCAAAACCCTGCTCGATGGCGGTCGGAACATTGGGCAGCACCGGCGAACGCGCCTTGGTCAGGATCGCGATCGGCTTCACCGTGCCGGCGTCGATTTGCGGTTTTGCGGTCGTGATGATGTCGCAGAGATAATCGACCCGGCCGCTGATCAGGTCCTGCATCGCAGGGTTCGCGCCGCGATAGGGAACGTGGACGACGTCGATCCCGGCGACCATGTTCACCAGCGCGCAGCCGAGATGGATCGCCGATCCTGTGCCGGCGGAGGCGTATTGCATTTTGGCGCCGTTGGCCTTGGCGTAGGCGACGAATTCCTTCATGTCCTTGACCGGCAGGTCCTTGCGCGCGATCAGCACCAGCGGGGCTTCGACCGCCAGCGCAACCGGCGCGAAATCCGTGGTCGAATTGTAGGAGGGCTTCTTGAACAGCGTCTGGTTTTGCGCCTGCGTGCCGACCGTGCCCTGCAGGAAGGTGTAGCCATCGGGTGCGGCTTTGGCGACGCGATCGGCGCCGTTCATGCCGCCGGCGCCGCCGACATTTTCGACGATGATCGGCTGGCCCAGAACCTCGCCCATGCGCTGGGCGAACAGCCGGGCCATCACGTCGTTGGGGCCGCCGGCCGCGAATGGATTGACCATGGTGAGCGGGTGGGTCGGCCATTCCTCGGCGCCGGCGCCGCTCGCGGCGGTGAGCGAGGCCGCGACAAGCAGGACCGCAAATAGTCGGGACATCGTTTTCTCCGGGTTTTGATTTGTTCAGACGAATGAGATCGCTTCGGCCGTTTCGAGGATTCGTCGAATTTCGATCAGCGCGCGCTCGAGGTCGGCTTCGGTGGCGGGCGCGCCCAGGCAGAGCCGCACGCCGAGGCTTTCGTTCTCCATTCGCCGCAGCGCGCCGGGAGGCGCCAGCGTGATGCCGGCCTGGGCCGCTTGCGCAATCAGAGCTGCCAGCGTGCGGCCGGCCGGCAATGGCAGCCAGATGTGAAAGCCCGGTACCGCGCTCGCGGCCGGCAACCATGCTTTCAGGATGCGCCGGACGATCGCGTCGCGGGCCGCGGCCTTGTCGCGCTTGAGTCGGGCCTGACGGGCGAGACCGCCGCTATGGATCAGCCGCGCCACCACCTCGGCCATCACGGGCACGGCCATCCAGCCGGTGGCGCGCAACGCATTGATCGAACGATCGCGAAACGCTTCGGGCGCGATCATCGCGGCAATGCGAAGTCCCGGCGCCAGGCATTTTGCGAAGCTCACGATATAGAAGCTGCGCTCGGGAATAAGCCGGGAGACCGGCGCGAGCGGTGGCGACAGCAGATATCCGTAGGCGTCGTCCTCCAGCAGATAGGCGTCGTGCCTGCGAACAATCTCGGCGATGGCCTGACGCCGTTGCAGCGGCATCACCGATCCCGTCGGGGTTTGCAGCGTCGGCATGCAATAGAGAACGCGCGCCCGGGTTTCGGCAAACGCGCGATCGAGATTTTCCGGAATCAGCCCGTGCGCATCGGTGGCGACGCCATGGAGGCGATAGCCCGACTGCGCCGACAGCGCGAGCATGCCGGAATAGGTGTAGCTTTCGGTGAGGACGGTATCGCTTGATGTCGCGACCATGCCGAGCGCGATCGACAGCGCGTGCTGCCCGCCATGGGTAATGAAGAGGTGATCAGCATCCGCGGTCACGCCGAGCGACGTCAGCCACATCACCATCGCCTCGCGATGCCGACGCAAGCCCTGGTGCGGCAGATAGCCGAGCAGGTTCGACATCTCGCCGTCGGCGACGATTTCCGCGAGCACCGATGCAATGACGTCATCTTCGCCGGTGTAGGGCGGGACGTTGAGCGCCAGATTGATCGTGCTCTCCGAGGGGCCGAGACTGCGCTGCTCCGGCCGTCGCCTCTGCACGAACGTCCCGCGACCGACTTCGCCTGATATCAATCCGCGCTGCTCGGCTTCGGCATAGGCTTTTGAAATCGTCCCGACGCTCAACTCGAGCCGCTGTGCCATGTCCCGTTGGGGCAACAACCGCATGCCGGGCTTGACCCGCCCGGAGGCGATATCGGCTTCGAGCGCGGCAACGAAGGCGAGATAGCGTGGCCCGGAGATCGAAGCGAGCGCGGGTACCCAGTCCGTCATGTCTCGTTATCCGCAAGGCGCGATGGCAAAGCCGGTAATTTGGCTGTTCGTAAGTAGTGCAATTCGGAAATTGTTGCAATGTTTGACACAGGTTTGATCGCCGTATTAGAGGTCCCAGAGCGCGGGCTCGGCGCCTCTTTTTCATAAGTTGTTGTTTTTGATCGTATTTACTCTGGAGGGCGACCGTCTCATTTGTTTGATTGAACCAACTCAATCGATCAAAATACTCTCAATTGCTTCAGTTTGCGTTTGACAATTTCCGCCGCAGGCTTCTATCGTTTCCTGCAAAGGCGGCGGGTTCTGACAAGCTGCCGGCAAAAATGGGAGCGTGTATTGATCTATGAAATCCGGGTCTATGAAGCCGCAGAGGGCCGCGCCGACGCGATGCGCCGCCGGTTTCGCGACCATGTCGTGACCCAATTCTTCCCTCGCCACAGCATCGAACTGCTCGGCGTCTTCACCGCACCGGTCGAGGACGGCCGTCTGACCTATATGACGCGGTTCGCCGACGAAGACGCACGCAAGAAAGCCTGGGCGTCATTCGCGGCCGATCCGGCATGGGTGGCGGTGAAGGCGGCCAGCGAAACCGACGGGCCGCTGTTGAAAAACCAGACGGTCTCGGTGCTCTCGCCGGCCGTCGCCGGCTTGCCGCTGGGCTAGCGGTAGTCATGAAACCCGCGCCCTTTGAATATGTCCGGCCGACTTCGCTCGCGGAGGCCTGCGCGCTTCTTGCGGGCGACGAGGAGGCGCGGGTGATTGCGGGCGGACAAACCCTGGTGCCGATGCTGGCGATGCGGCTGGCGCGCCCGGCGAAGCTGATCGACATCTTGCGACTGCCGGAGCTTGCCGGGATTCGCGAGGAAAGCGGCGCCGTGATCGTTGGCGCGACGACGCGGCAGGCGCAGGCTGAACGCGATCCCGTGATCCGCGCCTCGGTACCGATGCTGGCAAAGGTGCTGCCGTGGGTCGGGCATCCGCCGACCCGCAACCGCGGCACCATCGGCGGCTCGATCGCCAATGCCGATCCGTCGGCCGAAATTCCGCTGGTCGCGGTGACGCTCGGCGCCGAAATCATGATCGCGACCACGAACGGCCCGAAATCGATGCCGTCAGATGATTTCTTCATCGAGCCCATGGTGACCGCGCTCGGCCAGGGCGAATGCGTCAGCGCGATCCGGTTTCCGGTCTGGCCGCACCGGCGCATCGGCGTGGGCTTCCTTGAAGTCAGCGCGCGGCGCTCGGATTTTGCCTTTGTCGCCGCCGCGGCGCAGGTCGCGCTCGACGGGGAGGGACGTTGCATCGACGCGGCGCTCGGCCTTGGCGGTGTCGGCGATCGGCCGCTGCGGCTCGACATGTCCTCTCTCGTTGGTACTGAACTCGACGCGGCCTCGGTGTCCGACGCAATCAATGCCGCGCTGGCCGATATCGAAGCGGCAAGCGACCTGCACGCCAGCGCCGCCTATCGCCGCCGCGTCGCCGTCACGCTTTGCAAGCGCGCGGTCGAACAGGCCCGCGTCAATGCCTCGGCCAAATCCGCAGGAGCTGCGCGATGAAAGTCGATCTGCGCATCAACGGCGCCAGCCGTTCCGCCGACATCGAGCCGCGAAAGACGCTGCTCGATGCCTTGCGCGAGAATTTTCTCTTGAACGGCACCCATGCCGGCTGCGAGCACGGCGTCTGCGGCGCCTGCACGGTGCTGGTCGATGGTGAGCCGGTTCGATCCTGCCTGATGTTCGCGGTCCAGGCGGACGGCTACGAGATCACGACCATCGAGGGCCTGGCATCCGCGCCGGGCGAACTCAGCGTCATTCAGGATGCGTTCTGCGAAACCCACGGCCTGCAGTGCGGCTATTGCACGCCCGGGATGATCCTGGCCGCCGACGCCCTGCTGCGGCACACGCTGACGCCGACGCGCGAGGATATCGTCGAGGCGATCTCGGGCAATATCTGCCGCTGCACCGGCTACGGCCAGATCATCGAGGCCGTTCAGTTTGCCGCCGACCGTTTGCGCAAGGCCAATACGCTGCGGCCGCATCACGATGCGGCACATCATGGGCACGCCGAACGGGATACGCCGGCCGAAGGTGTGCTCGAGGCTGCCGAAGCCGATGAACCCGTCGTGGAGGCGAAATGACCGCCGGTCCCGCCGCCCTCCGTTTCGTTTCCGCCAACCGCAGGGTTCGTGAGGACCGCCGTTTCGTCGCGGGCAGGGGCCAATACGTGGCCGACGTCGCGCTCGAGGGCATGCTGCATGTGGCGGTGCTGTCGTCGCCGCATCCGGCCGCGCGCATCGTCTCGATCGATGCTTCGGCGGCGCTGGCGATGCCGGGCGTGCATTATGTGCTGACCGGCGATGAACTCGCCGCCGCCACCGATCCCCTCATGAACGGCTTGGACACGCCGCTGGTCCGCCGGCATCCGCTCGCGGTGGGGCAGACGCGCTATGCCGGCGAATGGGTCGCGGCCGTGGTCGCCGATACCCGCGCACTGGCCGAGGACGCCGTCGAAAACGTCGACGTCACCTATGAGCCGTTGCCCTTCGTGATATCAGCGGAAGAAGCCCTGAGGCCTGACAGCCCGCCGGTTCATCCCGCGCACGGCTCCAATGTGCTGCTCGACCGCACCTTCGTCTGGGGCGAGGTCGAGAAGCATTTTGCCGAAAGCCCGCGCCATCTCTCGTTCCGTGTCACCTGGGGGCGCAATTCCACCGTTCCGATCGAGACCTTCGGGGTCGCGGCGTCCTGGGATCCGTGGCGCGACATGCTGGACGTCTGGGCATCGATCCAGATGCCGAAATATCCCGATCAGATCGCGCGCGCGTTGCGGATCCCCGCCAACAATGTGCGGGTGCACCAGGATGTCGACGTCGGCGGCAGCTATGGCGTCAAGCGCGGCATCAAGCAGACCGTGCTGGTCGCGCATCTGGCGCGACGGCTGGGCCGGCCGGTGCGTCTGATCGAGGACCGGCTGGAAAATATGGGCGGCGGCGATGCCCACGGCCCCGATCGCATTTTCGATGTCGAGGTCGCCTTCAACGACGACGGTATCGTCAAGTCGATGAAGATACGCGCGCTGGACAATGCCGGCGCCTATGCCGGCCGTGCGCCGTTTCAGCTGGGCAAGCCGATCGGCGCCATCGTCGGCCCGTACCGGATTGAAAGCGTGCAGTACCGCGCGCAGTCGGTCACATCCAACAAGGCGGTGCAGGAGGCGGTGCGCGGCTTCGGCCAGGCGCCGACCAACTATGCGATTGAGACCGCGATCGACAAGGTCGCCGCCGCGGTAGGTCTGGAGCGCATCGAGGTGCGCCGCCGCAACTTTATCCGCAAGGAACAGTTCCCTTACCTGATCCCGAGCGGCAGCACCTATGACAGCGGCGACTATCACACCGTCGTCGACAAGGTGTTCGCGCATATCGATTTTGCGGCCTTGGAAAAAGAGCGCGACCGGCTGCGCGCTTCCGGGCTGCTGGCCGGCATCGGCATCGCGGCCTGCCTGGAGCCGAGCGGCGGCAACTCGTCGTTCGAACCGCTGCTGAATGAGAAGAACACCACCAGCACCTGGATGGATTCCTGCCGCATCAATATCGACGGACTCGGCTTCGTCACCGTGACCATCCACAATACGTCGTCGGGACAGGGCCATGAAACGCTCGTCGCAACCGTGATCGGCGAAGTGCTGCAGATCGAGCCCGATCTGATCCGGGTGGTCAGGCCGGATTCGCTGGCATGTCTGCCTTCGAACTCGCCGGTCGGCAGCCGGATGGCGATCATGCTCGGCGGCGCGGCGTTTCATGCCGCGCAAAAGCTGAAGACAAAACTGACGCGTATCGGGGCGCATCAATTCGGCCTCGGCGAAGACAAGATGGTCTACGCCGCCGGCGGCGTCACCGATCCCAGCAGCGGCAGGCAGCTCGGCTGGGCCGAAATTACCAACATCGCCCATCGCAATCATCATCTGTTGCCCGAGGGCATGGAGCCGGGGCTGGAGAGCACGCATGTGATGCAGGTGCCGACCGGCGGCAAACTGCCGAAAGACGGCCGCGTGCAGATGTATCCGTGCCACTCCTTCGAGTTTCACGTGGTGCTGATGGCGATCGATCCTGAGCTCGGCAAGCCGGAAATCAGGCGCTATGTGATTGGCCACGATTGCGGCACGGTCATCAACCCGCACATCGTCAAGGGCATGACGCTGGGCGGCATCGCGCACGGCCTCGGCGCCGCGCTGCTCGAGGAATTCGTCTACAATGGCGAGGGCCAGCTGATCACCCAGAGTTTCATGGATTACCTGCTGCCGTCATCCCACGAGGTGCCGGAAGTCGAGATCGTCCATCACTGCACGCCGTCGCCCTACACGGTGTTCGGCCAGAAGGGCTCCGGCGAAAGCGGTTATCTCGGCGCGCCCGCCGCGATATCGGCAGCGATCAACGACTGTGTCGCGGCGCTCGGCATATCCTTCAACAAGCTTCCGATCCGCATTTCCGCCATCGGCGATGCCATCGCGGAGGCGCAACAAGCCAAACCCCAAAAGAAATCCAAAGAGCAAGCCAAATGATCATCGACTGCCACGCCCATCTGGTGCCGCCAAGTCTGCTGGACGCAATCCGCACCCAGGCTTCCCACTTTCCCTCGATCCGCCTGATCGAAGACGGCGGAAGCCTTGGCTTCTCCTTTGCCGGAGGTAAACCGACGCGGCCGGTCTCGAAGCCGCTCAGCGACCTGCCCGCGCGCCTGAAATGGATGGACGAGCAGAAGATCGAGCGCCAGGTCGTTGCCGGCTGGCTCGACATGTTTGCCTATGAGGTGCCGGCGGAAGAGGGCGCGAGCTGGTCGCGATTGATCAACACCCACCTGGCGCAGGCCGCGATGCGCGAACCGCGATTCGTGCCGCTGGCCACCGTTCCCCTGCAGGACGGCGCGCGCGCCGCCGAAGTGCTGCGCGAAGCGCACGCCGCCGGTTTCAAGGGCACGATGATCGGAACGCAGCCCAAGGGCAAGGGCGGCGTGCTCGACGATCCCTCGCTGGCCCCGTTCTGGGAAGCCGCCAACGAACTGGGATCGGTGGTTTTCATCCATCCGGTGTTCGAAAGCGGCGACGACCGCGTGCATGATTACGGCATGGCCAATGCGGTCGGGCGCGTCACCGATACGCTGATCGCGATGTCGCGGCTGATCTATGCCGGTCATGTCACCCGCTACGCCAATGCGAAGATCGTCGCCGGCATCGGCGGCGCGGCGCTGCCTTACGTGATCGGCCGCCTGCGCCGGAATTATTCGCTCGACAAGGACAAGCTAGGCGATCCCGACGCGGCGCTTGCCGCGATGTATTACGACACCATCGTCCAGGATCCGCGAGCGCTGCGTTACCTCGCCGACATCGTCGGCGCCGACCGAATCATGATGGGTTCGGACATGCCGTTCCCGATCGGCGATCTTGCGCCGACGAAAATCGTTGCCGAAACCAAATTCTCGGATGCCGAGCGCGCCGCCATCAATGGCGGTCTGGCGCGGCGCCTGTTCGGCTTGTGAGGAATTTGCAAATAGCAGTCATTTAGCGGTTCGGGAGGACGGCAATGAAGAAAGTGTTGGCAAGTCTTGCATGCGTTGGGGCACTCCTCGCGGCCGGGGCATCCCGGGCGCAAGCCCCGGCGCCGCTTTCCATTGTCGTGTTCGGACCGCCGTCGCTCGGCGCCTTTTTGCCACCGGTGATCAAGGCGCAGAAATTGGACGAGAAGAACGGCCTCGCGATCAAGTTCGAGGAGCGCACGCCCGACGCCTATACCGCGCAATTCAACTCCGGTGAATTCCAGTTGGGCGGCAGCGCGTCGCTGCTGACGGTCGGCCTCGCCGACACGCGCGGCGTCAAGGTGACTTACCTGTTCAACCTGTTCGATTTCTGGGGCGCGGTGGTCACCACGCGGCCGGACGTCAAGACGTTGAAGGATCTCGAAGGCAAGGACCTCGCCGCGGCCAAGGGCACCACCAATTATGTGATGTTCGACTGGTTCGCGCGGCAGCTCGGCGCCGACACCGCGAAATTCTCGGTAATCAACACCGCGACCCCCGGCCTGATCGGCTACGCGATGGCCGATCGCGCCGCGGCCGTGCAACTCTGGGAGCCGGCCTATACGACCTTGTTGTCGAAAAAGCCCGACATGCGGACGATCGACATCGGCATTGCCGACAGCTGGAAGAAATTCACCGGCAGCCGCAACATTCCCTATCTCGGGGTCGCCGCCCACATCGATTGGGTCGAAAAGAACCAGAAGCTGATCCCGAAGCTATACGCGACCTACAAGGAAGCCGCCGAATGGGTCGCGGCCCATCCTGACGAGGCGTCGAAATTGATCGCGGCCAAGGGAACGTCCGACGACCAGAAGGCGATCGCGGAATTGGTTCGCGCCAATGACCGGCTTCGCATGAACCTGCAGTGGGCGTCCGACGTGCGCAAGGAGATCAACTCGGTCTACGCGGCGGGCAAATCCATCGCGTTCCTCCCGTCCGAGCCGTCGGCCGCGACGATCTATCAGGCGCCGGGCCAATGAGCGATACCGCGCCCCGGGCCGGATCGGCGTCGCTCGCAGCCATGTTGCTCGCGGCGATGAAACGGCTGGGGATGTCGGCGCTGCCCTTCGTCGTCGTCATACTGCTCTGGCAATTCGCCTCGCTGTTTTTCCCGCGCTTTCTGTTTCCGTCGCTGATCGACGTGTTCTGGCGCTGCCTCCAGATATTCTCCGATGGCGCGATGTTCTCAGATGTGCTGGCGACCGTCCTTCGCATTCTGGCCGGGCTCGCCGGGGCCTTCATTGTCGGCGGCCTGCTGGCGCTGGTGATGGTGCGCTCGCGCGTCGTCGATGATTTTCTGTCGCCGATTCTGACCCTGTTCCAGGGGATTCCCGCGCTGTCCTGGGTGGTATTCGCGATCATCTGGTTTCATGGCGTCGAGTTTCGGATTTTCTTCATCATGGTGATGACGACGCTGCCGGCGTTTACCTTTCAGGTGCTGGGCGCCTTGCGCGCGATGTCGCGGGATCTGATGGAGATGGTGTTCAGCTTCCGTCCCACCCGCTTGAAACTGTTCCGGGTGATGATCGCGCCGGCGATCCTGCCGGACATCCTCACCGCCTGGAAGGTCAATCTCGGCAACGCCTCGCGCGTGGTCGTGGTCGCTGAACTCGTCGGCGCCACCGGCGGTGTTGGCTATCAACTGCTGCAGCAACAGCAATTGTTCGACATGGCCGGTGCGTTGGCCTGGACGCTGCAGCTGGTTTTCTTCGTGCTGATCGTGCAGGGCGCCTTGACGCTGATCGAGAAGTCGGCGTTTCGCTATCGCGCGGTGTCGGAGCGCGCGATATGAGGGACATCGTCACGCCGGTTGAGGCTGCCATTCACCTCCAGCAAGTTTCCAAGGAGTTCGGCAAGCCAGGCAGCGACGCGGCATATCGCGCGGTGGACGGGCTCGATCTCGACGTCCGCCCGGGCCAGATGCTGGCGCTGCTCGGCAAGACCGGCTGCGGCAAGTCGACCATCTTCAACATGATCGCAGGACTGACCGAGCCGACCAGCGGCACGGTGCGGGTCAGCGGGCGCAATCCCTTCAGGGATTTCGATTCGTTTCGCGGCAAGATCGCGATCGTGTTCCAGAACGACCGGCTGCTGCCGTGGCGCACGGCGCTGCAAAACGTCGAACTCGGGCTTGAGATGCTCGATGTGCCCGCCGCCGACCGGCGGACAACGGCGCAACTGTGGCTCACCAAACTCGGGCTTGGCGGGCACGAGCACGATTATCCGCATGCGCTGTCCGGCGGCATGCGTCAGCGCGTCTCGATCGCGCGCGCCTTTGCGACCAATGCCAATATCCTGCTGTGCGACGAGCCGTTCTCGGCGCTCGATGAATCCACGGCCGGGCGGCTACGCGCGGAATTCGTCCGGCTGGTCAAGGAAAACGGCAAGACCGCGGTCTTCATCACCCATTCGATCAGCGAGGCGCTGGAGATCGGCGACCGCATCGTGGTGCTGAAGCGTCCCGCCAGGATAGCTTACGATGTCAGCTTCGACGGCGAGACGGGTGCGGAAGAACGCGGGCTCATCCGCAGCCGGATCGGTGAGGTGCTCGAGGCTTGAGCCGCTTATCCGCGCCCAACACCACCAATCTGATTTTTCCTGACTGGAGACAACCATGGCCAAGATCAAATTCAGCTTTGCACGCGGCGGTCACTTCACGGCCAAGGTGATGCTGGACAAGGCCCCCAAGACCTGGGAGGCGATCCGAAAACAGCTGCCGCTCACCATCAAGGCCTATAACGCGCGGTGGACCGGCCGCGAAACCCATACCAAGCTCGATTTGCCGAACAAGCCGCCGCGCGAGAACCAGATTCTTAACGCCGGGCTTGGCGACGTGATCTACGCCTGCGAATGGTCGGACCGCGACGTCACCGGCTTCGAGGCCATCGGGTGGTTTTACGGCACCGAGACGGTGCGTGACTGGCGCGGCGAATCCCGCGTCAACCTGTTCGCGCGCGTCGACCAGAGCGAGTGGCCGTTTCTCGAGGAAGTCGGCTTGCGAACCTGGCGCGAGGGTGGCGAGGACTGCACCATTACGGTGGTGGAGGATTGATCCGGGCCGCGGTCGCGCCGCACCATGCGTCGTCCCTGCGAACGCGGTCCGCTGCCGTCATTGCGAGGAGCGAAGCGACGAAGCAATCCATTCTTACTTTGCTGCTCCATGGATTGCTTCGCGGAGCCTGTCATCGGGCGCGCGTTCGCGCGACCCGTTGGCTCGCAATGACGATCCAAATCACAGCCACAGAATCTTCTTGCGGTATTCCAGATCGGTCAACAGCGGCGCCGCCGGCCCCTGGTGAAACACCGCGCCGCGCTCCAGCGCGAAAACGCGGTCGGCCAGTGCCAGCACCAGGTCGAGATTGTGCTCGACGATCACGATGGAGGTGTGCCGGCGCAGCAGGTCGAACACCCCGAACAGTTCGAGGATCACGGTCGGCGCCAGGCCCTCGAACGGCTCATCGAGCAGCAGCAGTTTGACGTTGCCCGACATCGCGCGCGCCACCGCCACCATCTGCTGCTCGCCGCCGGACAGATAGTCCGCCGCTACATCCATCCGCTCTTTCAGGCGCGGAAAGTATTCGAGGATTTGCGCCTCGCTCCACACCACGCCGTTGCTGCCATCGGTCTTGCGGGCCAGACGTCCCAGCGCAAGATTCTCCCGCACCGTCATGCCCGCGAACAGGCCGCGTCCTTGCGGCACGTAACCAATGCCCATGCGCGCGATATCCGGCGCCGGCATTGCCGCGATATTGCGGCCCTCATACTCGATCGTGCCGGATGCCAGCGGAATCAGTCCGGCCAGTGTTTTCAACAACGTAGACTTGCCGGCGCCGTTGCGGCCGAGCAGGGCGACGATCTCGCCCTCGCGCACGTCCAGCGTCGCGTCATTGAGAATATGGCTCTTGCCGTAGAAGGTATTGACACGTTCGAAACGCAGAACTTGCGCCGCATCCTGGGCGGCCGCATCGCTGCGGCTGTGCACGACTTCGGGGATGCCGGTGCCGGTGTAGATTTCCTGCACGCGGCGGTCGGCACGCACCATGTCGGGCGCACCCGTCATCAGCACTTCGCCCTGGTTCATCACGGTGACGGCTTGCGAAAAACCGAGCACGCGATCGATGTCGTGCTCGACGATCAGGACCGGAATGTTGACCGCGACATTCTTGATCAGGCTCGACACCCGTTCGCGTTCGGCGGCGGCAAGGCCAGCCAGGGGCTCATCGAGCAGCAGCACCTGCGGCTTGGAGCCGAGCGCAATGCCCAGATCCACCAGCCGTTGCCCGCCATAGGACAGTTCGCCGCCTTCGATCTCCTCAATGCCTTCGAGGCCGAGGAATTTTATCAGCTCCGCGGTTTCAGCGTGGATATCGGCGCAGCTATCGATGTCGCGCCAGATGTTGAAACGCGCGGGGCTCTGCGCCTGCAGCGACAGCCGCAAATTTTCGTAGATCGTGAGGCCGCGGAACAGGTTGGTGATCTGAAAGGAACGCGCGACGCCGTGGTGGCAGATGAGATGCGAGGGCACGCCTTGAATTTCGCGGCCGTTGAGGCGGATGGTTCCGCCATCGGGTGCGAACAGCCCTGAAACCAGGTTGAACAATGTGGTCTTGCCGGCACCGTTGGGACCGATCAGGGCGTGGATCTCGCCGGCGCCGATCTGGAGACTGGCGTTGGACACCGCACGGATGCCGCCGAAATTCTTGGAGACGCCCTTCACCTCCAGCACTGTCCCCTTGAGGCTCTCGGGCAGCAGGAACGCCGGCAGCGGCAGGCCTTGGTAGATCCGGCGCTTGCTCATCGCGGCGGCTTCTTCCGGGGCGGGCCGCCAGCGCCGGGCGAGCGTTGCCCAGATGCCGACCAGACCGTTCGGCGAGTACATCACGAAGGCGACGAAGATCAGCCCGAACCAGAGCAGCCAGTTCGGCGTCCAGATCGAAAACAATTCGCGAAACAGGATGAAGAACAGCGCGCCCAGTGCGGGTCCCAGGATATTACGCATGCCGCCGATCACGACCATCGCCAGCATCTCGCCGGAAAAAGGCACCGAAACCGCTTCCGCCGAAACCAGATAGGTCTGGAACGCGAGCAGCGCGCCGGCGAGCCCCGTCACCACGGCCGAGATGACGAAAACCCCGAGCTTGTAGCGCTCGACCGGATAGCCCTGGAACGTGGCGCGCAGCTGGTTCTCGCGGATCGCCACGAGCACGTGGCCGAACGGGGAGCGCACCAGCCGAAGCAACGCATAGAGCACGCAGAGCCCGATCAGCGCGACGACGATGTAATAGGTCAGCGCATCGTCCAGGCTGAAGGATCCGATGCTGCCGCGCTTCAGGCCACCCAGGCCATCTTCGCCGCCAGTCACTTCGCTCCAGCGGAACGCGATGGTGTAGGTAAGCGCGGCCAGCGCCAGCGTCAGCAGCGAGAAGTAGACGCCGCGGCGGCGCAGGATGACGACGCCGGCGGCCGCGGACAGCACGGCGACCAGCACCATCGACAACAGCAGCGGCAACCAGATTTCACCGCCGAACCAGTGCAGCTGGATCAACCCCGCGGCATAGGCGCCGATGCCGAACCAGGCGCCGTGGCCGAACGACACCAATCCGGTAGTGCCGACGCAAAGATTGAGTCCCATGGTTGCGATCGCCAGCGTCACCACCACGGTTCCGGTGTTCAGGGAGAGGCCGAGCAGCCGCAAGGCGAAAGGCAGCGCGACCAGCGCGAGGCTCGCGAGCAGCAACGGCCGGTATTTCCGGATGGGCGAGGCGGACTTCATTCGAATTTCTCGATCCGCTCGCCGAGCAGCCCGCGCGGCCGCACCAGCAACACCAGAAACATCAGCATATAAACCGATGCTTCGCCTGCGGCGGGGACAAAATGAATGGTCATGCCGCGGACCACGCCGACCAATAGTGCCGCGATCACGACGCCCCAGAAACTGCCGAGGCCCCCGATCACCACCACGACAAAGGCGATGGTGATGATCTCGGACCCCATCGCCGGATGTACAATCGTGATCGGAGCAAAGAAGGCGCCGCCCATAGCGGCCATGCCGACGCCGAGCATGACGATCGCGGTCATGTAGGGCTGCAGCCGGATCCCCAGCGCCGCGACCATGTCCGGCCGCTGGATGCCGGCGCGCACCACCCTGCCGAACGAGGTCTTGTGCAGCAACAGCCAGACCCCAAGCAGCACCGCGGCGACCACCGCCAGCAACATCACGCGGTAGCGCGAAAACAGGAATTCGCCGACGATGACAGAGCCGCGGAACGCCGGCGGGATCGAAGCCGGCAACGGGGTCGCGCCCCAGATGATGCGGATCATCTGCTCGGCCACCATGGCAAGCCCGAAGGTCACCAGCAGGCTCAGGATCGGATCGGCGGTGTAGAACCGGCGCAGGATGTAGCGCTCGAATAGAATGCCCAGCATGGCAACCGCGATCGGCGAGATCACGACGGCGGGGCCGAAGCCGAGATATCTGGTGATTTCGAGGGATAGATAGGCGCCTAGCGCGTAAAACGCGCCATGCGCCAGGTTGACCACGCCGCCGACGCTGAAGATCAGCGACAGCCCGAGCGAGATCAGCAAATAATAGCCTCCGAGCACGAGGCCATTCACCACCTGTTCCAGCAAGAACCCGGCCTCCATTCTCGCTCCGGAGAGACTTTGATGTCAGCCGCGCCGCGATGCGCCGTCATGCGCGCTCACCCGGTGCGCCCACAATAGGGGCACCCAGGTGACCGACGCGCGATTACAACGAACAGGGGTTCTGCTCTTTGGTCGGATTGAGAACTTCCATCGGCTCGTCCGCCCCGGGCACGGCGGCGCCCAGCGTGATGAGGTCCCATTGATCCTTGGCCTGACCCTTTGGTTTCGGCGAGAACGTATAGGCTTCCTGGATCAGCTGGTGATCCCAGGACCGGAAATAGGCCTTGCGCGCCTTGAGGATGTCGAACTGCGTTTCCTTTTCGAAGTAGGCGATCAGCGTGTCGGTGTCGGTTGACTTGGTTTCGTTCATGGCCTGCGCCATGATCTTGAACGCGACATATTCGATCCAGGCATGGTTCTCCGGCGGCTTGCCGTTCTTCTTGATGAAATTGGCGACGAAGGTCTTGGAGGCCGGCACGTCGAGGGTGTGATACCAGACCGTCGGCCAGATTCCGGCGAGGTTGCCTTCGCCCGCGGCCCAGGCGTCCGCCGTATTGAGATTGAAGCCGACGATCGGATAGGGCAGATCGAATTCGGCATACTGCTTGATCAACGTCGTCACCTGATTGCCGGCCAGATTCGAACAGACCACGTCGGGCTTGGCTTGCCGGATCTTGAGCAGATAGGGGCTGAAGTCGGTGACGTCGGTGGCGATCAATTCGTCGCCGATCAGATTGCCCTGATTGGCCGCGAAGAAACGCTTGGCCGCGGCCAAAAGATCATGGCCGAAAATATAGTCGGCGGTCAGTCCGAAGAACTTCTTGTCCTTCACCATATTGTCGCGCAGCAGCGCCTTGCCGACGGCATTCACCATCACCGTGTTCGGGATATCGGTGTGGAAGGTATATCGGTTGCAGTTCTTGCCGCGCAACGCGTCGGAGCGCGCGCCGGTCTGGATGAACAGCCGCTTGTTGCGGGCGGCCACCTGCATGATCGTCAGCGCGGAGGCCGAATTGGCCTCGCCCATCAGCACCAGCGCGCCGTCCTGCTCGAGCATGCGCTGCGACTTGGTCGCGGCGGTGGCGGGATTGACCGAATCTTCCGACATCACCTCCAGCTGGCGCCCCATGATGCCGCCGGAAGCGTTGATTTCCGCCTCGGCCATTCGCATGCCCAGCGTGGCATAGGCGCCAAGCGCACCGAGAAACCCGGTCAGCGGCGTGAGGTGGCCGATCTTGATCTTTTCCGTCTGGCCGCTGACGATGGAGGGAAATCCAATCGCCGAAGCGCCGGCAAAGGCGGCGCTTGCTTTCAACAGGGTACGTCGGTTGTAGCGGATCATCGTTGGTCTCCTCCCAAAGAGCGCTTGGCGATGTCCCCCTTCATTCCGGCGTATACGAGAATGTGAGAGACGTTTTTCTATTGCTGGATTGATATTTTCGGAGGCGCTGACCGCTGTCAACGGCAAATGCGCGTCGCGGCTTTATCCTTAGGATTTAGCAGCGCCCTTGGCGCCGAATTCAGCCGACAGGCGGTGGGCGGCGGCCTGAACGATCTGGGCGCTGTTATGCAGCGCCTGGTTGGACAGCCGCCAGATCGGGCCGGAAATACCGAGAGCGCCGATCACCTGGCCGGTGAAATCCGTCACCGGCACCGCGACGCAGCGCACTTCCGGATTGAATTCGCCGTCGTCGAACGCAATGCCAGTGCGCCTGATCTCGGCGATTTCGCGCGACAACACGGTGACATCGGTGATCGATTTCCCGGTCGACGGCTTCATGTCTGCGCGTTCGAGAAAACGCTTCAGTTGATCGGTGCGCAGCGAGGCGAGGATGATCTTGCCGAGTGCCGTGCAATGCGCCGGACGCACCACGCCGACGCGGTCGGTCAGTTGAAACGCGCCGGGCCCGCTGGTGCGGGCGATCACCACCACGGCGTCGCCCATGCGTACCGCGAAATGGCTGCTTTCGCTGGTTTCCCGCGACAACTCCTCAAGCACAGGTGTCGCGACGTTGACCATTTCGATTTCGTCGAGCGCTGAGGCGGCCAGCGCAAACAACGGCCGGCCGACGCGGTAGCGCTTGGAATCCTTTTCCTGGCGCAGATAGCCCAGCGACACCATCGTCTTGGCGAGGTGGAAGGTGGTGGAATTGTGCAGGCCGACCAGCTTGCTCAGTTCCGCCAGCCCGATGCCTTCGCGGTGCCGCGCGACTTCTTCAAGAATCGCGAAGGCGCGGCCGAGCGACTGGACGCCGACGCGCTGCCGGTCGTCGGCGTCGTCGTCGATATCGTGCGGCGCAGACGGTACCAACTTGGCGATGGCCGTCTTGCGCGGGCTGGCCGGCTTCTCGCTGGCTTTTTGCTTGGTACGCGGTCTCACCGGATTAAGCCTCCACGGCGCGGTTGTCGGGTCCACTCTACCACAATATAAATTGACGTATAGCATTATGGGAAATAGGGTGCCGCGCGCCTGGGCAGTGTCGGCGGCCAAAGCGTCAGCGCCGATCTCCTGAAAGAGTCGAACCGGTAGGGAGTGATCCGATGTCGCCGCGCAATGCGCTCAATGGGGCCCAGGTTATCGTCGACTATCTGATCCAGGAAAAAGTACCGCAGGTGTTCGGCCTGTGCGGTCACGGCAATATCCAGTTCATCGACGCGCTGTATGAGCGTTCCGACGAGCTCAAGACCATCTCGGTGCATCACGAGAGCGTCGCCGGCTTCATGGCGGATGTCTATTACCGCGTCTCGGGGCGGCCGACCGCGACCTTCACGTCCTGCGGGCCGGGTTCGGCGAACCTGCCGATCTCACTCGGCAATGCGTTTCTCGACTCGGTGCCGTTTCTGGCGGTGACCGGCAACGTGCCGACCAGCCAGTTCAACCGCGGCGCCTTTCAGGAATTGTATCGGCATTATCAGGCGGACTTTCCCTCCACCGTGCGTTCCTACTGCAAAAAAGTATTCCAGCCGACCCGCGGCGAGATGGTGCCGCTCGCGATCCGGCAGGCCTGGAAAACCATGACGACGGGCCGTCCGGGTCCTGTCGTGCTTGACGTTCCCTTCGACGTGTTCCTGGAATCGGCGGCCGAGGAAGCGCCGAACGCGCACGCCTGGAACGGCAATATCTCGAGCCGCTGCGGCGCCGATCCGGAAGGCGTCGTCAAGGCGGTGGATATGCTGCTCGGCGCCGAGCGCCCGGTGATGATCGTCGGCCAGGGCGTCCGTTATGGCGGCGCCGCCGAGGAATTGCTGAAGCTTGCCGAGCGGCTGCAGATTCCGGTGGCGGCGTCCGCCAGCGGCCTTGGCGCCATCGATACCAATCATCCGCTGGCGCTCGGCCTTGTCGCGCGCGCCGGCCATTACCAGGCCAATCACGCGACGCGCCAGGCCGACGTGCTGCTGGCGATGGGCATGCGCTTTGACGATCGCACCTCGAGTTCGTGGATCCCCGGCTATTCCTTCACCATCCCGCCCACGAAACTTATTCACGCCGACATCGACCCGGAGGAAATCGGCCGCAATTATCCGGTCGCGCTCGGCCTGATGGCTGATGTGCGCACCTTCCTGCGCCAGATCCATGCCGAACTCGATCGCCGCGCCGATCTCACTGGGCGCGCCGACGCCCGCAAGAAATGGCTGGCGCAGATCGACGTCTATCGCAAGGAATGGGACAAGTTCGTCGCGCCCGGTTTCTCCGACGATACCACGCCGATCAATCCGCAGCGCGCCGCGCTTGAGATCGACAAGGCGCTGCCCGAGAATGCGATCCTGGTCAGCGACATCGGCGTGCACCACAATTGGCTGTTGAGTTTCTGCAAGCCGAAGCGGCCGGATTCGCTGATCGGTTCGATGGGCTTCGGCCCGATGGGCTTTGGCGTCGCCGGCGTGATGGGTGCGAAGTTCGCAGCCCCCGACCGTCCCTGCGTGTCGGTGTGCGGCGACGGCGCGTTCTTCATGCATGCCAATGTGCTGGGAACGGCGGTCGAATATAATCTGCCGGTGGTCTGGGTGGTCTGGAACAACTACGCCTATGCCTCGATCCGCGGCCTGCAGCGCGGCTACCTCGGCGGCCGCGAACTCGCCACCGACTTCCATGATCCGACGACGGGCGGCCGTTACAATCCGGATTTTGCCGCGATGGCGCGCTCGTGCGGCGTCGAAGGCGTGCGAGTCGATCGCGCCGGCGATCTCGGCGAAGCCATCCGCAAGGGCATCGCCGCCAACAAACCCTATCTGATCGACGTCGATATCGCCGCCGACATCAACCCCTCTGGCGCCGGTGTCTGGGAACTGCCGGGGCTCGGGCAAAGCAAGCCGGGTATCGGAACGCGGTACGAACCGAACTGATCGGCATTCGCGCCGATACGACATTTCCCTCCACAAGATTATAAAGTCAGGGAGACAGCAACATGCTCGTAGGCAAGAAAGTCGTGGTCGTCGGAGGCTCGTCGGGTATCGGTCTTTCGACCGCCGAACTCGCCAGGCGGGAAGGGGCCACGGTCATCATCGCCTCCCGCAACGCCGACCGCCTGAACGCGGTTGCAGACAAATTGGGCGCGACGGCGATCGTGGCTGACGTTACCAGCGATGAAAGCGTCGCCAGTCTCTTTCGCAGCTGCGGCCCGGTCGACCATGTCGTGGTCACCGCGGCGCAGCTTCGCACCGGTCCGTTCAAGACCG
This sequence comes from Bradyrhizobium erythrophlei, assembly GCF_900129425.1. Lineage (NCBI taxonomy): Bacteria > Pseudomonadati > Pseudomonadota > Alphaproteobacteria > Hyphomicrobiales > Nitrobacteraceae > Bradyrhizobium > Bradyrhizobium erythrophlei. The sequence goes on from NZ_LT670817.1 coordinate 2,320,912, forward strand.
TTGCCATGGAAGACGTGCGCTCCACGATGGAAGGCAAGTTCTGGGGTGCCTGGCGCGTCGCGCGATCGGCGGAGATCCGCCCCGGCGGATCGCTGACGCTGGTCTCGGGTTACCTGAGCATTCGCCCCCGGCCCAACTCCGCCATCATTGGCGCCGCCAACGGCGCGCTTGAATCGCTGGCGCGCGGCCTCGCGCTCGAACTCGCGCCGGTGCGCGTCAATGCGGTCTCGCCGGGGATCATCGACACGCCGATCCGCGCGGCGATGCCGGAAGAAGCGCGCCGCGACATGCTGGCCAAAACGGCCGCCGCTTTGCCGGTCGGACGCGTCGGCACCGGCGAAGATATCGCGCGGCAGATTTTGGCCTTCATGACGATCGGGTTTGTGACGGGATCGATCGTCTATATCGACGGGGGCGCGTTGATAACCTGATCGGCCGGCTTGAGCCGTGAGTCCTGAATGACGCATGATCTTCAGAAGCTGGTGGTGGTCGGGCATGGGGCCGCCGGCCTCGCGGCGGCGCTTTCGGCGGCCGAGCAGGCGCGCAGCCGCGGCTTGCGCCTCGACATCACCTTATTGGAGAAATCACGCGAAGCCGAAGCCGGCGGGAATACCCGCTGGAGCCCCTCCTATATGCGGCTCGCTGCGCCCGCTCGGCTCGCCCCCGGCTTTGAAGAGGATATGCAGCAGGCGTCGGGCGGATTGGCCGATCAAGCCTATTTTCGCACGCTCGCGGAGAACGCGACCGCGACGATCGGATGGCTGCAGAGCCACGGCATCAAATTCGCGATTCCAGTTTACTACCTCAGCGCCGGCCCGCCGCGTATCCAGCCGGTCGGAGGCGGCAGCGCCATCGTCGAAAAGCTTGCCGATGCCGCGAAGCAGGCAGGGGTGAAGGTACGCTACGAGTCGGCCGCGAGCCGGCTGGTGGTCGAAGATCACCGCGTGGTCGGCGTAGACGTTCAGACCGGTGACGGCGCCGCAACGACGCTCGCCGCCGATGCCGTGATTCTCGCTACCGGCGGATTCCAGGGCAACCCCGCGATGATGCGCGCGCAGTTCGGGCCGGGCGCCGAGTCGATAAAACTCATTTCGCCGGGAACGCGCTTCGACAGCGGCGACGGCATCCGCATGGCCACCGACCTCGGCGCCAGCATTTCCGGCGACTGGAACGGGATGCACATCGAACCGGTCGATCCCCGCAGCACCCACTCCGCGCCGGTCGTGCTGGTGTATCCCTATGGCATCGTCGTCGATCAGGATGGAAGCCGTTTCTTTGACGAAGGCGGTGGCCTCGTTCACGAAACATGGGAAGTTTTTGCCCGCGAGATTCATTCGCGAGACCGAAGAGCGTGGCGTACGCGATCCTCGATAGCCGCCTGTTCGATATTCCCGGCTACGAGCGTGCGATCCGATCGGACGTGCCGCCATACCAGTCTCACTCAATCGAAGGGCTTGCGGCGCTGATCGGAGTTTCCGCCCGCCATCTGCGCGAGACGGTCGACACATTCAATGCCGCTGCCGCCGGCGATGCCATGCGGTTCGACGCGACGCGCTGTGATGGCTTGGCGGCGGCGAGCGAACTGAGGCCGCCGAAATCGAACTGGGCGCGCGCCATCACCGAGCCGCCGTTTCTCGCTTATCCCCTGGTTGGCGCCATCGCCTATACATTTGGCGGTCTCGCCACCAACGAAAAGGCCGAGGTCCTGGGGGAGCGCGGGCCGATGCCCGGGCTCTACGCGGCAGGAGAAACCACCGGGCATTTTTATGGCACCGCGCCTAATGCCGTCGCGATGCTTCGCGCGCTGGTATTTGGACAGATTGCGGGACGAGAGGCTGTTGAATTCCTGCACAGCCGGTAACATCGCGTCGGTCTGCGTAGGTACAACCTTGGACAAGGAAAACGACATGGCTTCTGAAGAGAACGGCGCCTTCATCCGCAATATCGCCGAAGTGCCCTGGCGCGAATTCCCCAATCATTTCGGCGGCGCGCTCTCGAAGCCCCTGGTGATGCCGGAGACCGCTAGTACGCGTCATCTCGACTACCGGATTTCGATGTACCAGCCGATGGCCCATGTCGCGAGGCACAAGCACCGGGTTCAGGAGCAAATCTATCACGTGCTCGAAGGCGAGGGGCTGATGGAGATCGCGGGCAAGAACCATGTGGTGCGCAAGCACGATTTTATCTTTTTGCCGCCCGGCGTCGAGCACGCCATCTCGAATTCGGGCCTGGTCGACCTGGTGTTCCTGGTGATCACCTCGCCGCCGTCGGACGACGAGAAGATTGCCTGACCATTCAAGGGCCACATGGTTCGAGACGCGCTGCGTTGCCGCGCTCCTCACCATGAGGTCCAAGACCTCATCCTGAGGAGCATCGCCGTCTCGAAGGATGAAGCCCCACTGGAGTTGCTCTAACCGCGCGGTCCCACGCATGCCGGCTTCAGACGCTTACGATGTGGTCGTCATTGGCGCGGGCGCCGGTGGGATGACGGCTGCCGCGGTCGCGGCCAGCGAGGGCTTGAGCGTTCTGCTGATCGAGAAGACGGAGTTTGTCGGGGGCACCACGGCGTGGTCGGGCGGGATGGTCTGGATTCCCGCCAACGCCCACATGAAGCAGGCGGGCATGCCTGACAGCGCCTCCGATGCCGCGGCCTACCTCGCCAGCACCATTCCCGAAATTGAAAACGCCGGCTTGCGCAAAACCTTTCTGGCGCGTGGTCCGGAAGCGGTGGAATATCTGGAAGACAATACCGAGGTCCGACTGCAGCCGGTGAAGACCTATCCCGATTACTATCCGGAACAGCCGGGAGCCACGGCCGGAGGCCGCGTGCTCGAGCCTGTCAGCTTCGACGGCGCCAGACTCGGCGCTAATTTTAAACGGCTGCGTCCGCCGCTGCCGGAATTTACCTTGTTTGGCGGGATGATGGTCAACCGGCTCGACATTCCCCACCTTCGCCAATTCGGGCGCTCGTTTCGTTCAACCCTGCGTTCGCTGCGTCTTGTGTCGCAATATGCGCTGCAGCGGCTTCGCGCGCCCAGGGGAACGACGCTGCATCTGGGCAATGCGCTGGCGGCGCGGCTCTACGCTTCGCTGCTGGCGCGAAACGTCGAGGTCTTGTTCGGCAGCAGTGTCGAACGCCTGTTGATCGAGGACGGTGCCGTCGGCGGCGTGCAGATCAGGGATTCATCCGGCGGCCGGCCCATCGTCGCGCGCAAAGGCGTCGTGCTGGCAACCGGTGGCTTCTCGCACGACAAAAACCTTCGCGAACGTTATTTTCCAGCCGCGGCGGGTTCGGTTTCCGCCGCATCGCCTGCGGGATGCGGCGATGGCCTGCGGGTCGCCATGGCGGCCGGCGCCAGCATCGGCACGAGCGTAGCAAGCCCGGCTTACTGGGTGCCGGCGTCACGCTTTCAGCGCGCGGATGGCAGCCCGGGAGTTTTCCCGCATACGGTGACCGACCGGGCGAAGCCCGGAATTATCGCGGTGAATTCGGCGGGAAAGCGCTTTATCAATGAAGCCCTGTCGTACCACGAGTTCGTGCTGGCCATGTTGCGCGACGGCAACGACGCTACAACGCGTTCGTTCTTTCTCGTCTGCGATCGCCGTTTTCTCTGGACCTACGGGCTTGGCCGGATCAAGCCGTTCACCTGGCGCATCAGGCCTTACGTCAAGCGCGGCGAATTGATCGAGGCTGCCAGCATCGGTGCGCTCGCCGCCGCGATCGGCGTCGAACCATCGGCGCTCTCCAAAACGGTGAACGACTATAACGCGCATGCGCGAATGGGACACGACCCGGCCTTCGGACGCGGCACGTCGATCTATCAGCGTCACCTCGGCGATCCCAACCACTCGCCCAATCCCTGCGTCGCGCCGATCGAGCAGGCGCCTTTCTACGCGCTGCGTATCTATCCGGCGGATTTGGGCACGGCGATCGGTCTCAAGACGGATGGCCATGCCAGGGTTCTGAGCAAGGATGGCACCGCCATCGCGGGCCTTTATGCCTGCGGCAACGACATGGGGTCGATCATGAACGGAAATTATCCGGGGCCCGGCATTACGCTCGGACCTGCGTTGACATTCGGCTACGTCGCCGGCCGGCACCTTGCGCAGACCGGTTCAGAGGTGCATGCCCGGCAGAGGGGACGAGCATGAAAAACCCGGCCGCTAGTTTTGCCGTCAACACCTACTCCTACATTTTCGGGGGCAGCGCCGCCGATACCGTGGCGCGGCTTGCCGACCAGGGTTATGGCGGGGTTGAGCTGATGTTTTTTCCCGGCCATCTCTGGCCTGCCGAGCTTGACGCATCAAGTCTGCGCAGCCTGCGCCGGCTCTGCGAACAGCGGCTGCGGCTGGTAGCCGTCAATATGCCGAATGTCGACATCAATGTCGCCGCCGCCGCGGAGGAGATGCGGGCCTATACCCTCGATTTGCTGGTGCAATTTGTGCGCTGTGCCGGCGAACTCGGTGCGGGCGGGATCATTGTCGGGCCCGGCAAGCCCAATCCGCTATTTCCGATGCCGCGCGACCGCATGATCTCGTATTTCTACCGTGCGCTCGATACGCTGGCGCCGCTGGCGCGGCAGGCAGGCATAAGGCTTTTCATCGAGAACATGCCGTTTGCCTTCCTGCCGGATGCGGAGTCGCTCATGAAGGTTGTGGATGGTTATGGCGACGACAGCATCCGCGTCATCTACGACGTGGCCAACGCGCACTTCATCGGGGAGGCTCCAACCGAGGGACTGCGGCACGTGCGCGACCGGCTCAGCCTGGTTCATTTTTCCGACACGACCCGGCGGAGCTACAAGCACGATCCCCTGGGCTGCGGAGACGTCCCGCTCGCGGGCATCGCATCCGTCCTGAAAGAGGTCGGATATAACGAGGTGCCGATGCTGGAAGTGATTTCGCTCAACCCGGATGCCGACATCGCCGATAGTTGCCGGATCCTCCAGCAAGCGGGGATAGGCTGCGATGCCTGAACATGTCGCACTTGTCATCGGGCCGACCGGAGCGACCGGCGGTCCTATCGCCGCGGCGCTCGCGCGTCGGGGATGGCGCGTTTACGGCATGTCGCGCACGGCGCCATCAGGCGAAGTGTCCTTCACCCATATCGCGGCCGACCTCACCGATCCCACGTCCTGCCGGCGCGCTCTGGCGACCATCGAACCGGTGACGCATGCCTTTTTCGCCGCCCGCGCGCCATTTCGCGAAGGCGGGGTCGAGGACGTCGAGGGCAACGTCGCCATGCTGGCGGCGACGCTCGACGCGCTGGCGAGCCGCTCCGATGTTCTCGAGCACGTTCACCTGCTGGAGGGAATAAAATGGTACGGCATGCATCTCGGCCCCTATCCGACGCCGTCGCGCGAGGACGATCCCCGGCATTTGCCGCCGAATTTTTACTATGACCAGCAGGACCTGTTGAGCGAACGCGCGGCGCGGGCCGGCTGGAGCTGGTCGGCCTCGCGGCCGTCCTTTATCTGCGACTTCGCGCCGAACCGCTCCAGAAACCTGATCACGGTGCTCGGCGCTTACGCGGCGATCTGCCGGGAGCTTCAGGTGCCCCTGGACTTTCCCGGAACTGCCGCCGGTTACTCCGTGCTGTCCGAACTGTCGGACGCGACCTGTCTCGCGGAGGCAATTATTTTCATCTCCACCCATGACTCAGGCAAGAACGCCGCGTTCAATGTCACCAACGGCGACAGCTTCCGCTGGTGCCAGGTCTGGCCCTTGCTGGCGCAATGGTTCGAGATTCCCTGCGGCGTGCCGCGCGGTATGAAGTTGGCAAAATGGATGGCCGACAAGGGACCGGTCTGGGACCGCATCGTCGCGCGGCACGAACTGGAGCCGCGATCGCTTGGAAGCCTCGCGTCATGGGAGTTCGCCGATTTCGTATTCGAGAAGGAATGGGATCTTCTCACCGATACCGGCAAGTTGAGACGCGCGGGCTTCAATGCCTGTGTCGACACGATTGCCATGATCCACGATCAGCTCGACCAATATCGCGATGCAAGGCTGCTGCCGCGCTAGGCGATGGAGACGGCAGGTCATTGCGACAAATCTGTCGCGCCTTCCGGATTGCGAATCGGATTATGGGCAGCGCCTCAGCGCCAGAATCTCGCTCTCTGCTTTTGTCCGCGTGACCGCCGCCAGACGCGAAGCAAGGTCTGCTTGCGCGTTCCGGGATTCTTCCGGCAATTTTTCGATGAGCGCAATGTTTGGCGGCGACACACCGCTGAGTGCGCCGCAGATGCCCGCCGCCATACAGGCAATGGTATCCGCGTCGCGGCCGAAATTAGCACCAAAAACCGCGGCTTGCCCGGGATCTCCCTTCGCTAGCCGAACAATTGCAAGCGCGGCCGGTACAGTCTCACGGCTGTCGCAGGCGATTTGCTGACGAAACTTCTGATGATAGCGCTCGCGAAAAGTCCTGTAATCAACGGCTGCATGCGCAAGGTCTTGTGCCGCGACGATCAGCGACAACATTTCTCCGCCGCTCCAGGGCTTGATGTAGCTGGTGGATGCCTTCAGGACCGCCTCGACGGTCGATCCGACAACCAAAGCTTCCGCAATAGCAGCGGCGACGGCTGCGGCGCCGTCCTGGCAAAATGCGACGTTCGTGACGTGGATCAGGCTTGCAATCTCCATCGCCTGCGCGGCCGCGGCACGTGGATTTCCGGCGTTTACAATTCCCACCGGCGCGATCGCCATTGCCGAACTCGAACTCGGCATTGTTCCCTCCGCGATCGAGCGCGGCAAGTAGCCGAAGCGAAGCTTCGCCGCGGCATGAAGAACAGACGGAAAGAAGCGACCGACCTTGCTGCCAAAGATGGCATCTCGCTGATCGCGCCATTCCTCCGCCCAGCTATCCGCATCCGCAAAACCGCCGGTTCGAATCAGCGCGGCAGCCAGCAAGTCCCGCATGATGGTATCGTCGGTTCCGTCACCCTCGAACGACTCGACCCAGCCGAACCTTTCTTCGATCTGTGGCGGCTCGAGATTCTCAGTCGGGGTACCCATGGCATCGCCGATGACGCCGTAGGCAAGGCAGGCGAAAGCATGACTTTCAAGTCGGCTAGCTGCGTTGGTGTACATATCCGCTCCTCAAAGCGACGTGACGTGGACGGCCTGGGTGGAAATCGAGCCGGTGTCGACGACAAGCCCCACGGCGCCCACGGTCAGTGGAAGCTGCTGCGTATCCCGGACCTCGAAAATTTTGCGGCCATCGACGAAGGCCTGAATCTCATTGTCCTCGACTTGCACCTCCACGACGTACTTCTGGTCCACCTTCCAGGAAAACCGGTCGCTTGCGAGAACGGTCTCGTCATGAACGCGCTTGATGAGCTTGGCGCAGCCGCCATCGGACTTGTCGAACATCACGGCATAGTAACGCTCCCGCCCTTGAATTCGCGCCGCAAGGCCCCAAGCTTCCGCGAGCAGGGGCGTGACTTCCGATCTCACGCGGTAGTCTTTCCAGTCGCGAGAGCCTTGTGCGATAAACCCTATCCCTTCGCCATTGGTAATGCGCAATCCCTCCCAACGTGTCTGAAACTGACTGACGTTGTTGACCCATGCGTGCTTCCACATGGTGCTCAGATTGTCGTCCGGCCGCCGGAGGACGGTTTTTGGCGCCCCGGCCCATGTCAGATAGTCGAGGTAAATGACGCCATCGACGCCGGATCGATCACGCGTCTCGATTTCCAGTCCGACTTCGAAGATAGGGTATCCGCCGGTATCCGGCACGCGCCAGGTCAGCATGGCTTCGCTGCCGGATAACAGTTCGTGCTTATCGCCGTAGATCTGTTCGAGTTCGTCGCGTTCGTTGTACACGCTTGCGTAAAGACGGACCGCAACGTGTTTGCCATGGCTATCGGCTTCCAGGCGGCACTCGACGACCTGCCCTGAATATAACGTCGGGCATGCGAGCAGCTGATACACCGGCATGGTGAAGACGTCTTTGTCAAAGAACGTCGGCGTGGCGATCCGCGCAACGCGGCCTGGCGCCAGGCGTTGGAAGTTGACGGCGAGGCACCGTTCGCCGTCCCGGCTGTGGCCCGGCACGTTCCTGATCTCGACCGGATGCAGATGGGCCGGTGACCCCGTCTTGGTGGCAAATCCCTGCAGGCTACCGGGAAAGCTGAAATTGAAGCGTGCACCATTTTTGAACGCTGCGGTTCGCAATGAGCCGGCGAGAATATGGCCGGTTGCAATCAGCGACTGCGCCTCGATTACGGCATCCGTTATCGATCCTCCGCCGTCGGCCGTAGAGACATACATGCGGTCGGCAATCGGCGTGCGAAAGTCGGGGCCGGCGTCGATGCCCGCGAGGCCGGTCCGGATACCGAACAGGCATCCGGCGTTTCCCGCGTTGCAGTCGGTATCCCAGCCCGCCGTGTTGACGATTCGCATCGTGTCCTGAAAGCTGTTCCCACCATACAGCGTGGCGAGAATGATCAATGCGTGATTGGGAATGACGTGGCAGTTGCCGGGAAATTTGTCGTAGCCGTATCGCTCCGCAACGAGGGCCCGCGTCCGTTCCCAGTCCTGGCCGTTGTCGCCCGCATGCCACGCGCGCACGTCTTCAACCACGCGCCGGATCAACGCATCCCGCGGAACAAAGCCAAGCCCGACATCCAGTAGCTTTTGCACGTCGGACTCGACGAAAGCCTGCGCCTCCATGGCTGCCAGCAGTTTCGCCGCGTGAACCGCTTCCCCGTCGTGGCTGACGCGACCCGCCTGCTCCGCCAGGTAGGCGGCCTGATCGGGATCTCCCGGGCTGACCATCGCCCACCCATCGATGAAGATCTGCGCGCCGATCTGCTCGGCAACGGTCTTGCCGTTTAGTTCGATCGAACCGCTCAGCGGCGCCGGTACGCCGGACTTCAGGCGCAAGTAGGCGGTATGCTCGGTGGAGTTTCCGATCCCGCCCCACCACAGGATCGAGCGGTCCTCCACGATGTAATTGAGCCAGGTGTTTCCGATCTGCCGGGAAGTCAAATGCCTCGGAAAGCCGTAATCGGCCAGCGCCCGCGGGAACGCAAAGGTGCCGGAAATGTCGTCGTCGGTCACGACGAGATGATGCGACCTTAGTGCGACGTCGCGGCGTTCATTGACGTAAAAATTGATCGGACCTAGTTCCCGCGTGATGCGTTCATAGGTCCAGCCCTCGAAGGGACGGCCGAGATAGACGCCAATCATTTTGCCGAGCACGCCGGCATAGACCCGTTCGGCATAGTCGTGAGGAATTCCAGGCACGCATCGCTCCCTTGGTTCGCCGATCAGGCCGACGAACGTTTTAGAATTTCGAATTTGAGCTCGAGGCTCTGGCCCGGCGATTCAAGCCCACCCGGCTGCAGCCGTCTAATGAGCGTGTGGGCAGCCAATGCCCCCAGATCGAATTCAGGCTGCCGAACCGTCGTCAGACCGAGCAGCTTCGCGGCGGGAATATCGTCGAATCCGACGATGGCAATATCGTCGGGAACGGACAGGCCGGCGGCACGCGCAGCTACCATTGCTCCCACTGCAAGCATGTCATTTGCGCAGAAGATCGCCGTCGCGCGATTGCGCGTTTCCGAGAGGATCTCACCCATGGCGCGGGCGCCGGATTGCTCCGAGTACCGGCCATCGGTAACGAATTTCGGAACAAGTCCGGCTGCGCGCATCACGGAAGCGTAACCGAATGCGCGGCGAGGGCTCGGCCCGACCTCTGCCAGGATCATCGTGATGCGTTGGTGGCCGCGCTCGATCAGATATCGCGTCATCGCCGCCGAAGCTTCCGCGTTGTCGATATACACGCTGTCGATCGGCAACGGTCCTTTCGGCTTGTGCTGGCTCTCGAGGCGGACGATCGGGATCCCCTTTTGCGCCAGCGTGGCCAGCTGCGGAGCGCGCAGGTGAAAGAACGTTCCTACGACGCCGTCGGCGCGCCCCTGGAGAAGCCAGCTTGCTGCCCGCTCTTCGCCTTCGGCACGACCGTCCGTGTCAAAGATGAGCACGTCATAACCGGCGGTGGCAGCGACCGATTGCAGGCCCCGAACAAGTCCCGGATAAAACGGATTGGTGATGTCGGGGATGACACATGCGAGCGCCATTGTCCGCGCGCTGCGGAGCATGCGGGCCAGATGATTGGGCTGATAGCCGAGTTCACCCGCCAGCTTGAGGATGCGGGCGCGCGTCGCCGCCGGGACCGATGGCGTTTCCGTCTTGTTGAGTACCATCGAGACAGCCGCCTGCGAAACGCCGGCGGCTGCCGCGATATCCTTCTGGGTCGGGCGAACGGCTGCGCGTTTATCGCGCCTGCCTTCCCGCGGTCTCCTTGTTGACGCCATCATTGTCGTTAGTTATACGTATTACAAAACTAAATCAACTTCCCGAAACATCCGCCATCGGGATAAGAGAGGACGCCGCCATGCCATGGTCCCGACGCCAGGTCGTTGCCGCCATCCCCGCCGCCACTCTCGCAGCCGGTTTGCCGCGAGGGCCGGCCATCGCGCAGGACGGACCCAAGGTGGTTACGTTCTGGTTCGGGCAAGCGAATTCGGACGGTCAAGCTGCGCTGCGGAATGATCTTGTTGAGGCCTTCAACGCGTCACAGGACAAATACCGGCTGCAGCTGGAGGTGAAGGGCGCCGCGGTCAATAACCTCCTGAAGGTCGCGTTGGTCGCAGGCAGGGGTCCCGACATCGTGCAGACCGCAGGTCCCGCTTATCTCACCGCGATCGCCAATGCCGGCCAGGTGCTTCCGCTCAACGAATTCGCCGACAGGTTCAAATGGAAGGAGCGCTTCCTGCCGGCGTTGCTCAACACCGGCGTTTACGGCGACAAGCTTTACGCGCTGCCGCGCGACTACGAGTCGATGCACCTGTTCTACAATAAGGAAGTTTTCAAACAGAACGGCTGGAAGCTGCCGACCAATCGCGCCGAGTTCGAGCAAATCGCGGACGCCGCCCTGGCGAAGGGAATCATACCGTTTGGCGCCGGCAATGCGGATTGGAAGGGCGTCAACGAGTGGCTGATGACCGTGTTCTTCAACAATGTCGCCGGCCCCGACAATGTCCGCAAGGCACTCTCGGGCGACATGCCGTGGACGGCGGCGCCGTTCGTCGAGGCCGTTGAACTCTCGAAAGCGTGGTACCAGAAGGGATATTTCGGCAAAAACTACTTTTCGCTGACGATCGAACAGAGTTTTTTGCAAGTTGTCAGCGGCAAGGCGGCGATGGCCTTCAACGGAACATGGTCCTTCGGAACCAAATCCTACGGCATGTCAAGGCCCGATACGGTAATGGATGTCGTCCCCATTCCTGGTCTCAGTCCGGCGGTAACGTCGCCGCTGGTGCATCTGGCGTGCGGCGCGACGCTCTCGATCGCGAAGAACTCGCAGAATGCCGAAGGCGCTGCGGCCGTGTTCGAGTTCATGCTGTCGCGGAGTTTCTATCAGAACATGAATCGCGACTGGCCGGGCAAGTGGGCGCTGCCGGTGAAGGATCTCCCGCCTGAACTGCTGCAGGGAATCGGCTACCCGCTGTTCGAGAAGACGATCGCGGGGTTGCACGAAGCATTCAGCAAGGGACAATACGGCTTCACCACCTGGACATTCTGGCCGAACGCAACCAATAGCTATGTGATGGAAGGCATCGAGCAGGTGTGGCTTAACCGGATCTCGACCGATGATTATCTCAACCACGTCCAGACGGTGTTCAGCCAGGAATTCAGGGAAGGCAAGGTGCCGCCGCTTCCTCCCCGAGCTGCCTGAGCAACGCGATGTGGCTGTTCGCGCTTCCCGCGCTGCTGATCAACGTCTGCATCATCATGGTGCCTGCTTTGCTGACCCTGATGATGGCTTTCTTTGCCTGGGACGGCGTCGGCGTGCCGGTGTGGGCGGGACTGGCCAACTTCCAGCACATGTTTGGCGACCCTGTCTTCTGGTCGGCGCTGACAAATAATTTCATCTGGACAGCTATCTTCCTGACGGTTCCGGTCTGCCTCGCACTGGTCGTTGCCACGGCACTATTGATGTCGCCCCGTTCGCGCGCCGTTGTTCAGCCCATCATCTTTCTGCCGCGAATTCTCGCGGTTGCCGTCTCCGGGCGCATCTTCCAGGGCATGATCTTCAGCCCGGCGACCGGTCTGGTGGCATGGCTGAACGAGCGAGGATTCTCGATCGCCGATCCGCTCGCCGATCCCGACCGGTCGCTCTACGCCGTCGCTGCCGTCGATATCTGGCACTGGTGGGGTTTCCTGGCGGTCGTGTTCCTCGCGGCGATGCGGCAGATCAGCATCGACCAGATTGAAGCGGCGCGGCTCGACGGCGCCGGTTTCTTTGCACTGTTGCGTTACGTTTTAGTACCTGGAATTCGGTCGACGCTTGCGCTGATGCTGATCCTGACCGTGATCTGGTCGTTCCAGGTGTTCGAATTCATCTTCATTGTCACGCAGGGCGGCCCCGCATACGGAAGCGAAGTTCTCGCGACGCTGGCCTACCGACACGCCTTCTTCGAAGGCGATGTCGGACAGGCAGCCGCCGCTGCCGGCGTCATGAGTCTGTTCGGCTTGTGCGCGACAGCCGCCTATCTCTGGCTTCAGAGCCGCGACAGCGCGAACGCCACATGACCGGCGAGCGATTGAGCAAAACATTCAGCCTGGCGCTGATCGGGATCGCATCGTTTGCCTCTCTGTTCCCAATCGCGCTCGCGGTCATGAACGCGCTGAAGACGACGGTCGAGATCACCGGCAACCCGCTTGCCCCGCCGACGCGATTTCATCTGGAGAATTTCACCTCGGCGTGGCAAAGCGCGGCCCTCGGCCCGAGCCTCCTTCACAGCGCCGAAGTGGCGGCGCTCACCATCCTGTTGGTCTGCCTCACGGCGGCTCCCTGCGCATATGTGCTGGCGCGCCAGCAAGGCAAGGGATGGCGTATCCTGACGTTCTATTTCATGGCCTCCATTACGGTGCCGGTGCAGCTTTATTTATATCCTCTGTACTTCATCTTCGCCAGGCTCGGCCTCGTGAACTCTATTCCCGGCGTTGCGTTGATCTACACTGCGATGTTCTCGCCGTTCGCTATTTTTTTGCTGCGGACCTACGTCATTTCGATCCCATTCGCGCTCGAAGAAGCGGCCCAGGTCGACGGAGCGACGCCGTGGCAGATGTTCTTCTATGTCATCCTGCCGATGATGCGGCCGGGTCTGCTGACGGTTGCAATCATCGTGGGGCTGAATGCATGGAATGAATTCGTTATCGCGGTAACATTTCTGCAAGACGACAGCACCATCACGGCGATCGTGAAGTTCTATAACCTGACCGGACAGTATTCCACCGACTGGGGCCAAATGCTCGCCGCAGCGGTGACGATCGTGTTGCCCGTTGTGCTGGTCTTCATATTTCTGCAGCGCCGCTTTATCGACGGCATGACGGCCGGCGCGGTCAAGTCATAACAGGACCCAAGCGGTACTTGTTGCTCATTTGCCTGACGCGCTTCGGTGGCCGTCAGATCGTCCGCGCTGCGACGGGTATTTTTTCGCAGCAGGACGGTTAGCGCCCAGCTGATGGAAAGCGTGCCGGTGAACACGATCGCGAATTTGACGAAGGCCGGGAAGGCTGGATCGTAAACGACGTGTTGCGGCCAGATCAGGGGAATGAAGTGCAAGAGGTAAATGCCGTAAGCCTGCGGCTGCATCGCGTCGAGCAGCCAAAACGGGGATCGATCGAAACGCAGCGGGCGTGGCCGCTATTCGATCACCTCATCAGCGCGGGCAAGGAGGAGGGGCGGGATAACGAGGCCGATTTTCTTCGCAGTCTGAAGGTTAAGCCGCAGACTGAAGGTCACGGGTTGCTGGATCGGAATCTCGGACGCTTTTTCCCCGTGTAGAATCTTGTCAACCACCGCTGCCGAACGACGAAAAATGTCGGCGTGGTTCGGGCCGTAGGCGAGGAGTGCGCCCGCTGTCGCTTCGTCGAGATTGCTGCCCATGTACGGCAAGCGGCTTTTGAGCGCCAGGTCAGCGAGCCGTCCTCGCGAATTGAAGATCATTGAATCCGGAGCGCTCGCGATGGCATCGAGGCGTCGGGTGCTTGCGCTCTCCATGGCAACATCGAGCTCGGCGGGCGTGCGCGCTTCGAGCACGACCGTTTCGACCCCGAAGACGGTGGCGGCGGCACGGTACTCCTCGAAGACTCGGGGTGGGCTCTGTCCGCCGGGATGCACGATCAAGCCCATCCGTTTCAGGGACGGCACCGTATCTTTGAACGTCTGAACCCTCTTGGCCGTGAGATCTTCCGAGACGTTCGACATGCCGGTCAGATTGCTGCCGGGGCGCGCCAGACTCTCGGCAAGCCCGCTGCCGACCGGATCGGCTACGATAACGAAGACGACTGGAATGGTGCTGGTCGCCTGCTGGGCCGCACGCGCGGCCGGGAGTATGGAGGCCATGAGGGCATCCACTTTCAGGCCGACAAGTTCCCGGGCGAGGGACGGGAACCTTTCGTACTGCTCGTGAGCGTATCGGTGCTCGAACAGAATGGTCTGCCCGTCGACGTAGCCTAAATCCTTGAAGCCCTGGATGAGTGATGCGAAGTAAGCGCCTTCCTCTTCAGCGCTTCCTGCGTGCCAAAGCATGCCGACTTTAGGAATTCTCCCGGGAGCTTGCGCGTTGGCGCAGCTTGACCAGGCAAAACTTGCCATGCCCAGCGCTTTGAATAGCTCTCGCCGATTCATTCGGTTTAGTTCCCGGTGTTTGCCGATGGCCCTGCGTGTCGAGATGAACTTCAATGTGGCCGAAAGCCGCCTTCGCGTCAAACCGCAGAAGCCACAGCCGCGGCCCGGCGATGACGCTTTTTACGCGCTCGACCAGGCCCCAGGCTAGATCGCCGGACGTAGGCGCGCTCCATGGGCCGAGGCAGGCCCGCCCAAGAGTTCGACCAGTCTTGTGTGGCCGTCAGATCGTCCGCGCGACGACGGGTATCTTTCGTAGCAGGACGGTCAGCGCCCAGCTGATGGAAAGCGTGCCGGCGAACACGATCGCGAATTTGACGAAAGCCGGGAAGGCTGGGTCATAGACGGCGTATTGCAGCCAGATCAGGGGAATGAAGTGCAGGAGGTAAATGCCGTAGGCCTGGGGCTGCATCGCGTCGAGCAGCCGAAACGAAGATCGAGCGAAGCGCAGGAAAACAGCGGGGACCGTGAACGTCATCGCCGCGCTGAAGGTCGCAAAGGCGAGACCATAGGCCGTGTGCCACCAAAGCGGTGGCGATTCGAAATTCGATATCCAATTGTGGTGCGCATAGACCAGAAGCAGGATTACGCCATAGGAGGCAAGCGCAAAGGCGAGCCACACCATCCAGCGCCTTGCCAACGCGCCATTTTCCGCAAGCAGCCCGGCGCTCAAGCCGGCCTCACCGACCCCGACGCCGGCCAAGAAATATCCGGCATAGAGCAGGATGCGGCTGGTCTGAATCGGCAGCGGATAATGGCCGGGCACCAGCCAGGCTGAGTCGCCGAAGACCAGGCGCATCGGCAGATAGATGACGATCGTGAAAGCCAGGAATGCAGCGAAAGCGGTCATCGGCCGATCACGCAGGGTGTCAATGAATTGCCCGAGCGCTCCGATCGCCCGGTGTGCCGCGGCCCACAGCAATGCGGCGATCGCGTCGAGCGTCAGCAACACCCACAAGAACCACGCCGCCCCTGACGGCCAGGGGCCGATCGTGATCGTGTGCCACCAGAAATGAAAGAAATTGAAGTCCGTTGTTTCCGCTGTGTGATAGCGCACGAAGCTCGGATAATAGGCGATCGGTATCACGACGAAGATCGAGACCAGAAACGGCACTCCCAGCCGCCACGCGCGCCTGCGCAGGTAGATCGCCGGCCCCCATCGCGTCAGGCTGCCGCTGACGAACCATCCGGAAATAAAGAACATGCAGGCCATGAAGAAGCTGTCATTGAACAGCACGACCAGATCGAAGCCGAGCCAGCGCATACGGTCGCCATTGCCGAAATAGCTGTAGT
This sequence comes from Bradyrhizobium erythrophlei, assembly GCF_900129425.1. NCBI lineage: Bacteria > Pseudomonadati > Pseudomonadota > Alphaproteobacteria > Hyphomicrobiales > Nitrobacteraceae > Bradyrhizobium > Bradyrhizobium erythrophlei. The sequence goes on from NZ_LT670817.1 coordinate 2,336,909, forward strand.
TGATGACCGCGTGGTGCAGCACCACCAGCAGCGTGATGAGGGTACGCGCCCGGTCGAGCGCGGCGATGCGCGCCGGCGCCGCCACGGTCTGATCTCTGGCGTCTGGCTTGTGCAGCATCATTTCTCAAGGGTAGATGATCTTCTCTGGCGTCGCGATCACATGCATGCGAGCAGAGGGGGAGTTCTGGCTGACGACGAAGACCACATTTTCCGCGCGACCGGCCACGATGTGGACGCCGCCGGAGCTGTCGCCGGCGGCCTCACCGCACAATCGGCGTCGACGCTGCCGGTTAACTGGAAATAATTGCGCGCGCCCATTCGTCTTCTAGGCGGTGGGACCGAGCCCCAGGCTCGCGTAGATCCGCCGCGCATAGGCGCCGAATTCGTCGGTGGTCTTGATCGGCAGCGCGCGCGGAAACGGCAGGTCGATCGGGAAATATTCCGCCATCCGTGCCGGACCGGCGGTAAGGACGGCGCAATGCGAGGCGAGAAACACGGCTTCCTGGATGCTGTGGGTCACAAAAATGATGGTCTTGCCGCTTTCGCGCCAGATCCGCAGCATCTCCAGGTTCATCTGCTCCCTTGTCAGCGCATCGAGCGCGCCGAACGGCTCATCCATCAGGATCAGTTTCGGATCGTGGATAAAGGCGCGGGCGATCGCGGTACGCTGCTGCATGCCGCCGGACAATTGCTGCGGATACTTGTCCTCATGGCCGGCGAGCCCGACCAGATTGAGGAGATCGCGCGCCCGCTCCCGGGCGGCCTTGATCGGCAGGCCGACGATCTCTGCCGGCAACAGCACATTGTCGAGGATGGTCCGCCACTTCAAGAGAAGCGCCTGCTGGAACACCATGCCGATGTCGCGCGCGGGGTCGAACGGCGTGCGGGCGTTGCCGATCTGGATACTGCCGCCGTCGGCGTCGTGCAGCCCGGCAAGGATTTTCAGCACGGTGGTCTTGCCGCAGCCGGACGGCCCAACCAGCGAGATCAGCTCGCCCTCCTGCACATCCATGGTGACGTCGGAGACCGCGAGAAATTCTGTACCTTGCGAACGGTAGACCTTCCGCACGTTGCGCAGCCGGATAAAGGGCTCCTGCGGCTCGCTCATGCGAGCCATCTCTCGAGATTGGAAGTGATGAGATCGTCGTCGCTGAGATCGGCGTGCTCGTTGCAGACGCGGTCGATCTCCTGCAACTGGCCGGGGCTCAGGCCCTCGGCGGGATCGAGACACCAGATTCCCTCGAGCAGCCCCTGCCGCCGCAGGACTTCGTGGCAGCCGGCGATGCAGCCGTGAAAATTGTTGGCGACGTCGAAGAACGCGCTGTTGCAGTCGGTGACGCGGGCATCCAGCGCCAGCAGGTCCGCAGGCACCGTGTCCTTGTGGCGCGCGGCGCGGCACCTCTCGAATTGCTTGATGGCGCTCGCGGTCCACACCGACCAGTGGCCGAGCAGGCCGCCGCGGAAATAGGCCCTGGTGGTGACGCCGCGATCGCGCAGGTCGAACGGCAACGTGAGGTCGAGCAGGATATGGTCGTCATTTCCCGTATAGAGCGCGATGCGGTCGAGCGCGCCGGCGGCGGCAACGCCGCGCAACACGTCGAGCGTCCGGTAGCGGTTGAACGGCGCGATCTTGATGGCGATGACGTTGTCGATTCCGGCAAAACGCCGCCAGAAATCCGCGCTGAGGACGACGCCGCCGACCGCCGGTTGCAGATAAAATCCGACCAGCGGAATTTCGCGCGCCACCGCCTCGCAATGGGCGATGATCTCGTCTTCGGAGGCCGATTTCATCGCCGCGAGGCTGAGCAGTCCGGCATGATAGCCGATGCCGAGCGCGGTTTGTGCTTCGGAGACGGCCTGTCGCGTCGGGCCGGCGAGACCTGCGACCAGCGCCAGCGGCCGCGTGCTCCAGTCCGCCGCGGTCACCGCGGCCAGTTCCAGCACCGGCCGGTACAGGCCGACCTCGCGGATCGCGAATTGCGTGGTGTGGACGCCGACCGCAAGGCCGCCGGCGCCGGCGTCGATGTAATAGCGCGTCAGCGCCCGCTGGTGAATGGGGTCCAGTGCACGGCCGGCGTCGAGCGCCAGCGGGTGCGCCGGGATCACCGTGCCGTCGGCGATCAGGCGCCGCACATCGGATTTCATCTGGCTATGATGCATGGCGCCAATTCCTATCCATATTCCGGGCCGGTGACGGCGAACGGCAGTTCCGCGGGCAGGGTGGTGATGCGGCCGAAACGCATGCGCTGAAACGGCCGCTCGATCGCCCAGCCGGATTCCGTCAGGCCCTTGAGGAATTCTTCCTGGGTGGCGACGGCGTCGATCAGCAAGGGACCGGTTTCGGATCGAACGATCGCATCGATCATTGCCAGCGCCCGGTCGGTACGGTCCGCAAACAGCGGGCCGATATGCCTGGTCTTTCGGCCATCGCGGACGAGTGCCACCGCATCGCCATTCGACAACAGCCGGGAGTCGGGGCGTCCGCCAAGTTCCGCCAGCAAAGCGCTGCGATCGAATCCCATGGCATGACGATCGCGCACGGTGAGGCGCTCGAGTTCACCTGATGATAACGGCTCCGGCGCTCCGGCATTCGCCGGCGTCGCATTCTCAAGACGCAATCGCCGCAGTTGCAGCGCCGGCGTAAAGCCGAGCGGGCCATAAACCCCGGCGCCTGCCGGCGTTGCATCGAGCCAGGTGGTGAGGCCTTGCTTGATCGCGAGATCGAGACAGGTGTCGACCAGTTTGGTCGCGAGACCGCGGCGGCGCCAGTTCGCCGTCACCAGCACCATGCTGATCCAGGCGTTGCCGGAGGTGTAGGGCAGCAGCGCCGCGGTCGCGATCAGCTGGCCATTATTGTCGCGCACGCCGAACACGATTCCTTCGGTGAGGAAAAAACGCCAGTCGGCCTCGTTCTGATTCCAGTGGGCCTCCGCCGACAGCGCAAGCCCGGCGAGCGCGTCGTCCGGCCCGAGCTGAACGATGGCACGATGCTCAGTATCGCCCATCGCGTACCTCGTATTTGGTGGGCTTGCCGAGGCTCGGCATCGCGCGCGCCACCCAATCGGCCGTCCAGGCGATCAGTTGCCCGGTATCGACGATCGGAAGGCCGAACAATTTGACCGCCTGCGAGGTGTCGGTGAGCCAGGCCGTCGGCTGTTCGGTGCCGACGAGGATGGGATCGCGGCCGAGCCGCGCACCGAGCTTTGCGGCGAGATCGCGGACGCTGAGGATTTCGTGGCCGCTGACGTTGATCGGCGAGGTCGGGGTGTCGCAATGCGCGAGGCAGCGCAGCGCCTGCGCCGAGGCGTCGCCCTGCCAGATGAAATTGACATGGCCGAGGCTGACGTCGATCGGCTTGCCCGTGAGGATCTTGGTCGCGATGTCGTGCAGCACACCGTAGCGCATGTCGATTGCGTAGTTGAGCCGGAACAGCCGACCGGGGGTGGAAAATTTGCGCGAGAAATATTCGAACATCCGCTCGCGTCCAACGCAGGACTGCGCGTATTCGCCGGGCGGATCGGGTGGCAGATCTTCGCGCGCGCCCTTGCCGTCCACCGGCACGAACGGATAGACGCAGCCGGTCGAGAACGCCACGATCCGCGAACCGGAAAACGCCTGGGCGACCAGGGCGGGCACGTGCGCATTCATCGCCCAGGTCAGCGACAGATCGCCCTCGGCGCCGAACTTGCGTCCGGCCATGAAGATGACGTTCGGCGCCTTCGGCAGCGCGTTGATGGCGGCTTCATCGAGCAGGTCGCAGCTCAGCGTTTCAACGCCGCGGGCGTCGAGCCATGCTTTGGCGCCGGGGTCGCTGAAGCGGGCGACGCCGATGACGCGGCGGTGGGGCAGGGCAGCCTTGGCAAGGCCGGCCAGCGTCGGACCCATCTTGCCGGCGACGCCGAGGACCATGATGTCGCCATCGACCTTTTCGAGATCATCGATCAGCGCCTGGCTCGGCCGGCACAGCAGCTCGTCGAGTTCGGCGATATCGGAGATGGTGTCCGGCAGATTGTCGCGCGTCAGCAGCATGTATTTTCCCTGATGTTTCATTGCAGGCGTACGTCCCTGACCACGAACAGCCGTTCGAGGCCGAGCACGAGGCCGTAAAGTGCCACTCCCAGCAACGTCAAAAGCACCACCGCCATCACCATCGCCGGCGTGTCCAGCGAGGACTGCACCTGAATCATGAGATAGCCGAGCCCGCGCTCGGAGGCGATAAACTCGCCGACGATCGCGCCGGCGACCGCGAGAATAGCGCCGACCTTCATGCCGGAGAACACGTAAGGCAGCGCGCCCGGCAGCTGGATCTTGCGGAACAGGGTCCAGCGCGAACCCCGTAGCGATTTCACCAGATCCAGGAGATCGGGTTCGACTTCGCTCAGCCCGCGCGCGGTCGTCAGCAGGATCGGAAAGAAGCAGATGCTGAAGGCGATCAGGATGTTTGGAAAGATGCCATAGCTGAACCAGACGATGAACAGCGGACCGAGCGCCACTTTCGGGATCATGTTGAGCGTGACGAACAGCGGCAGCAACAAAAGACTGAGCAGCGAAGACCAGCAGAACAGCACCGCAAGCGCGACACCGACGAGGGCACCGAGCGCAAAACCGCCGAGGATTTCTACCGCTGTCACCGCGAGGTTGGAAAGCCAGGCATATTTCGCCGACGTCAGCGTCGCCAGCGTGGCCAGCGGCGAGGGCAGGATGAATTTCGGCACGTGGAAGGCGTCGACCAGAACCTGCCACAGCACGATCACGGCAAGATGCACGATCAGGATGATCGCAAACGATCTGGCCGGGCGCATTGCGTCTGTCAACACCGTGGGTTCTCCCAGTCGCGCTCCGGGTTCCGGCGGGCGCCTGCCGGCCCAATCTATCGTGGCTCGACCCGGCAATCAACCATTCGGTTGATAAGTGCGGTTGCCCAGATCTTGTCGTACGAAAAGGACGTTATTCCGAAGATCGTCATGCCCGGCCTTGTGCCGGGCATCCACGCCTTGCCTCCGCATGGGCAAGAAAGACGTGGATGGCCGGGACGTCTAGCGCGAAGACGCGCTTCGCGCTTTAGCCCGGCCATGACGAAAGAGCGAGGGCGTTTTGCCATACGCTACGGCCGCAGCGCCTGCAATACCAGGTCGACCACGTGCTTGCGGCGCGCCCGCTTGGCGGCGGCGCTGGTGAGGTCCTTGCCGAAAATCGCCGACAAGGTCGGGGTGTTCGAAAAGAAGAAGTAGCTCAGCCCTGCGATCGAAATATAGAGATGCACCGGGTTGATCCCCTTGCGGAAGGTTCCGGCCCGCACGCCCTCTTTGAGAATCTTCGAGACCATGCTGACCAGCGGCGAATGCATGTCCTCGATCTTCAGCGATGCGCGTACATGTCTGGCGCTATTGCGGTTTTCGTCATTGAGCAGGACGATGAAATCGGGATGCAGCGCGAGGTGGTCGAACGAACTCTCGATCAGCTTCTTGATGGCCCGTTCCGGAGGCAGTCCCTCGAGGTTGAGCGTGCGCTCCTGGGCCCGGATTTCCTCGTATACCCATTCGAGCACCGCGAGGTAGAGCGCGTCCTTGTCGCCGAAATAATGATACACGAGTTGCTTGTTGACGCCGGCGCGCGCGGCGATTTCATCGACCCGTGCGCCGGCGAGGCCGCTTTGCGCAAACTCGCGCCGCGCCGCCGTCAGCAGTTTGCTCCGTGTCGCGATGGGGTCGCGCCGCTGCGGCTTTGTCCCGTTCGATCGTCGTTTGGGCATTTCCAACCAGACAGTTGACAATTCGGTCCGTCCCTTGTTGCATTGGTAAACGCAAAAGGGGTGCCACGACAAGGCCGCCAGGCCGGCCGGGGCCAGCCGCAAACGACGGGCCGCGAACGAGGAGAGTGGGCATGAAAGGTCTTGGAATCGCGGGATTGGCGCTCGCGCTGCTGGCGCCGGTCGGTCCCGCCTGCGCCGGCGAGTCCGTCAATCTGATCCTGAACTGGACCCCGACCGCGGACCATTCGCCGTTTTATTACGCCAAGGCGCAGGGCTGGTACGCGAAGGCCGGCATCGATCTCAACATCGAGGTCGGCAAGGGGTCGGGGGTTTCGGCGCTGAAGGTCGGCTCCGGCGGCTCGCCGTTCGGCATCGCCGATCTCGCGACCATGCTGGTGGCGCGCAGCAAGGGCGCCGATGACGTGGCGCTGATGAGCATCTACGCCAACACCGGGCAGACCTTCTATTGGCTGAAGAGCTACGGCGTCAACGGCGTCAAGGATTTTCCAGACCACAAGATCGGCAACCCGCCGGGCGATGCGTCGCGGGTGATGTGGCCGGCATTCGCCAAGGCGGCGGGGATCGCGCCTGACTCCGTGAGCTTCGTGAACGTCGGACCGACCGCCAAGATCGCGGCGCTGAAAAGCCACACCGTCGATATCATCAGCGACTTCTACAACGAACATGATCTGAAAGTCATCGAATTCGGCAGAGACCTCGGTTTCGTCAACTGGAAGGACATCGGGCTCAATCCCTATGGAAACTCGTTGATCGTCAACGGCGCGTTCCTGGCGAAGAATCCAAAGCTGGCCGAGGATTTCGTGCGCATCACCCAGAAGGCCTATGCCGCCTGCGTCGCCGACGTCACGCCCTGCCTGAAGGCGCTGCTCGATCAGGTGTCGGGTCTCGACAAGGAAAACCAGGAACACCAGTGGGAACGCATCAAGTTCCTGATGACCGACGAGTTCACGACCACCAAGGCGCTGGGCTGGATCGACGCCGATCGGATGAAAAAGGATTACGAGCTGGTGCAGACCTATCTCGGCATGGAGAAGCCGTTTGCGGTGGAAAGCGCGTTCACGACGAAACTGCTGGACACCTCGATCAAGATGGACGCGAGCAAGGTCAAGAAGTGAGAACGATGTCGTCATTCCGGGATGGTGCGTAGCGCCAGACCCGGAATCTCGAGATTCCGGGTTCGATGCTTCGCATCGCCCCGGAATGACGGAAGGTCCTCACTGCGGCGTCATGCCGGATGCTTTCACCACCGTCGTCAGCTTCTCGTAATCCGCCTTCATCAGGCCGGCGAGTTCATTCAGCGACATCGGCTTGCCCGGGATGTCGGCGACCGCCAGCTGGCGCTGCACGTCGGGATTCTGCAGCGCCTTGTTGATCGCCCCGTGGATTTTTTCGACCAGCGCGTCGGGCGTGGCTGACGGCACGTAGACGCCGTACCAGGGGATATAGGACGCTTCGGCGTAGCCGGCTTCCGCGATGGTCGGCACGTCCGGAAGATCGGCGACGCGGTTTTCCGTGAAGACCGCGAGCGGCTTGATGCTGCCGTCCTTGATGTGCGGCAGTGCCAGCGCCAGCGAGACGATCTCGAAATGCATCAGGTTCGTCATCAGGTCGACCAACGCCTGGGGCTGGCCCTTGTAGCCGACATTGGTCAGCTGGATGTGGGCGGCCTGAAACAGCTTCTGCGCGGTCAGGTCGATCGACGAGCCGGTGCCGGGGTTGCCGAAATTGAGCTGGCCGGGTTTGCTGCGCGCCAGCGCCACGAATTCGGCGAGCGTCTTCGCCGGCATCGCCGGATTCACCACGGCCACGCTCTGATTCCAGACCGCGAGACCGACGCATTTGAAGCTTTGCATCGTGTCCCAGCCGGCGTCCTTGTACAGGGTTGGGTTGACCAGCACCGCCGGCCCCGTGACCAGCCAAGTATAGCCGTCGGGATCGCTTCGGGCGACCGCGGCGGTACCGATATTGCTGTTGGCGCCGGGCCTTGCTTCGACGACGACCGGCTGCTTCCAGTCGCGGCCGACCTGCTCGGTCACGGCGCGGGCGATGATGTCGACGATGCCGCCGGGGGGATAGGGCACGATGATGTGGATCGGGCGATCCGGATAGTTGCTCTGCGCCTGCGCTCGAGGGGCGTTGCTGAACATGATGGCGGCGACGCCTGCGGCCAGGCCAAAAGCCCGCATTGCTCTCATTCTTCCCTCCCGTCGTCGCAGCATCGTTCGTGCGATGTGCGTTATTTTTGATAGCGATCAGCTCGTATTTGTCGTCATTGCGAGGAGCAAAGCGACGAAGCAATCCAGTTGGCGGCAAAGTAAGTCTGGATTGCTTCGCTGCGCTCGCAATGACGGCCTCTTTTAGACTTTCAATTGTTATCCACCAGCGAGCGAATGCTGCGCGCCAGTCCCAAAATCCGCGGTCCGCATTCGCGTTCGATCTGCTCGGCGGAAAAGCGAAACGAGGGAATGCCGCAATTCACCGAAAGGCAGTCGCCCGCAGCGGTGCGATACAGCGGTGCCGCGACGCCGAAGATTTCCCGCCGCCATTCGCCCAGCGAAAGCGCGAACCCGCGTTCCCTGCAAAGTTCGATGTCGGGCAGCGTCCGCGCTTCAACATATTCCAATTCGTCAGGACGCTCGGCCTTCACGGACTGCACGTAGCGCTGCAGTTCATCCTCGGTCGAGAGCGACAGCAGGGCGCGGCCGACGGCCGTCGTCGCCAGCGTCCCGGTAAAACCGACGTCGGGAACGTGCGGAACGGCGTCGGTGGTGCGCAGCGTCTCGACGTAGATAAAGTCGAGACCGAACGGCATCGCGATCGATACCGTTCCGCCGGCGTAAGCGGCGAAGTCGCGCATCAGCGGGCGCGCCATCTGCCGGACCTTCAGGGCCGACAGCACCGGGTACGCTGCCGCCAGGATGCCAAGGCCGAGTTCGAAGCGTCCCTTGGCGTCGCGCTTGAGATAACCGAGCTGTGCCAGCGTGTGCGTCAGCCGCGACACCGTCGGCCGCGACAACCCCGTCTGCAGCGCGAGGTCTGCATTCGACAGCGAGCCGCTGCCGTTGCGGAACGCAGCCAGCAGGTCGAGCCCGTGCGCCAGCGTCGTCGCGAACGACGGATCGCTTGGGTCTCCGGCGGCTCTGGACCGCGAAAGCGCCGAAAAAGCCAGGGGCTGGTTTGAGGAGGCCATGCCATAGATTGGACAGAATAAGGATATCTGTCAATATATCGGAACATATTTGCAGTTTGTGTCGGCATACGGCTATATGCAGCTTCCACAGGGGACGGCAGGCATGGACTTCGAGCTATCCGCACGATCCGAACAATGGCGCAAAAAGCTTCAGGCCTTCTTCGACCACGAAGTGCTTCCGCGCCACCGCGCCTGGGTCGATCACACCGCGACCAGCCGCGAGACCCCGCCGTTCATGGCCGAGCTGCAGCGCAAGGCGCGTGCCGCGGGATTGTGGAATCTCGGTCTTCCCGAACTCGCTGATGATGAGCCGGGGACGCGGCTTTCCAATCTCGAATACGCGCCACTGGCCGAAATCATGGGACGGCTGTTCTGGGCTTCCGAGGTCTTCAACTGCCAGGCGCCTGACGTGCCCAACATGATCGCGCTGCATAACTGCGCCACGTCAGAACAGAAGGCGCGCTGGCTGCGGCCGCTGCTCGAAGCCGAGACCCGTTCGGCCTTCGGGATGACCGAACCCGATGTGGCCTCCTCCGATGCGACCAATATTGCCACTACGATCGTTCGCGATCAGGACGACTACATCATCAACGGGCGCAAATGGTTCATCACCGGCGCCGCCCATCCGCGCTGCAGTTTCCTGATCGTACTCGGCGTGACCGATGCGGATGCGGAGCGCACCCGCCGCCATTCCTGTGTCATTGTGCCGATGGATACGCCCGGCGTCCGCCTGATCCGGCCGCTGCGCTGGATGGGCTGTGAGGATCACACCGCCCCGATCGGCGAACTCGCCTTCGACAATGCACGTATTCCCCGGTCGAACCTGATTGGCGAAGAGGGGGAGGGTTTCAAGGTCGCCCAGGTCCGTCTCGGCCCGGCGCGCATTCATCATTGCATGCGTTCGATCGGGCTGTGCGAGCTTCTGATCGAACTGATGGTGGCGCGGTCGGCGGAACGCTCCGCATTCGGGCGCACCATTATTCAATACGATACCGTGCAGCGCTGGATCGCCGAATCCCGGGTCGAACTCGAGCAGGCGCGCCTGCTGGCCTATCGCTGCGCCTGGCGGCTCGACCAGGCCGGCCACCATGGCGCCTGGCGCGATGTTTCATTGATCAAGGTCGCCGTCCCCGCCATGCTGCAGCGGATCGCCGACCGCGCCATGCAGGTGTTCGGCGCGATGGGCGGTTCCGACGATACCCCGATCCATCAGGCGCTGGCATGGGGCCGGCTGCTTCGAATAGGCGACGGGCCGGACGAGGTTCACCTGCGCCAGATTTTCCGGATGGAGGCGATGCCGTCCTGGGGAATTGCGAATTCGCCGTATCTCGCTGCGCATCCGGAGTGAGCTCAGAATGTGACTCAAAATGCAGTTAATCGAACGGGGAGTTCGTCATGGCCGGGCTTGGCCCGGCCATCCACGTCTTTCTTGCCGCGACGCTGTTAAGACGTGGATGCCCGGCACAAGGCCGGGCATGACGAAGAATCTGAAAATGCTACGAGGGAGAACAACAACATGGCCGCAACGGTCAATAGCGAAACCCCGAAGGACGCCTCCGCATCGGTGATCGCCCAGCAGGCCGCGATGCTGAACGCCCTGCCGTTTTCCGACACGAGAGATTTCGACGAGGCCTCGCGCGGTTTTCTCGGCACGCTGGAAAATGCGGAGATCGCCAACCCGCAGGGGCGGGTGGTCTGGAGCTTGAAACCCTACGGCTTCCTGTCCGAGGAGAAGGCGCCCGCCACCGTCAACCCGAGCCTGTGGCGGCAGTCGCGGCTGAACATGAACCACGGATTGTTCGAGGTGGTGCCCGGCATCTACCAGGTGCGCGGCCTCGACATCGCCAACATGACGCTGATCGAGGGCGACACGGGCGTGATCGTGGTGGATACACTGACCTCGATCGAAGGCGCGCGCGCGGCGATGGAGCTCTACTTCCAGCACCGCGGAAAACGGCCGGTGGCGGCGGTGATCTTTACCCACACCCATACCGACCATTGGGGCGGCGCGCGCGGCGTGCTCGATGACGAGATGCTGGCGGGCGGAAAAATTCCGATCATTGCGCCCAATCTGTTCATGGAGCATGCGGTTTCGGAAAACATCATCGCCGGGCCTGCGATGCTGCGACGCGCGCAATACCAGTTCGGGCCGTTCCTCGCCAAGGGTGCGCGCGGGCAGGTTGATTGCGGGCTCGGCAAGTCGATGGCGGCGGGCTCGGTGGCGCTGTTGCGCCCGACCGATCTCATCATGGAAACCGGCGACAAACGTACCATCGACGGCCTCGAATTCGAATTCCAGATGGCGCCGAACTCCGAGGCGCCGGCGGAAATGCATTTCCACATTCCGCGCTACAAGCTGCTGAATCTCGCGGAAAACTGCACGCATAATTTCCACAATCTGCTGCCGTTCCGCGGTGCCGACGTGCGCGACGCGCTGGCCTGGTCGAAATATCTCGGCGAGGCCCTGCAGATGTGGGGCGGCAAGGCCGAGGCGATGTGCGGCCAGCACCACTGGCCGGTGTGGGGAAAAGACCGCATCGACACCATGATCCGCCAGCAGCGCGATCTCTACAAGTTCGCCCACGACCAGACCATCCGCCTGATGAACCACGGCCTCACCGCCAGCGAAATCGCCGAGACGATCAAACTGCCGGCGAGCCTCGAAGGCGCCTGGCACGGCCGCGGCTACTACGGTCACATCCGGCACAACGTGAAGGCGATCTACCAGAAATATCTCGGCTGGTACGACGCCAACCCGGTCAATCTCGATCCGCTGCCGCCGGTCGAGTCGGGCAGGAAATACGTCGAATACATGGGCGGCGCCGACGCGATCCTCGATCGTGCGCGCAAGGATTTCGCCAAGGGCGAATTTCGCTTCGTGGCGCAAGCCGTCAGCCATCTCGTGTTCGCCGATCCCGATAATCAATCCGCCCGCGCGCTGCTCGCCGATACCTTCGAACAGCTCGGCTATGCTGCGGAAAGCGCGACCTGGCGCAACGCGTATCTGTTCGGCGCGCAGGAGCTGCGGCAGGGCATGCCGAAAGCGCCGCCGCGCCCGCCGATGCCGCGCGAAACCCTGGCCGCGCTGCGTACCGAGCAATTGTGGGACGTGCTCGGCGTGCGGCTCAACGGGCCGAAAGCCGACGGCAAGCACATCGTGCTGAACTGGGCTTTCACCGACACCAGCGAGAGTTTTGTGCTGACGCTGGAGAATTGCGCCCTGACCTACATCGCGGGCGCGCAGGCGGAGAAGGCAGATGCCAGTTTCACGCTCGCGCGCGGCACGCTCGACGAGGTGATCGCGAAGCAGACCAGTTTTCCGGAAGCCGTCGCGGCCGGAAAGATAAAATTCACCGGCAATGCGATGCGGCTTGGGGAATTGATGGGGCTGATGGACGAATTCCCGCGCATGTTCGAGATCGTCGAGCCGAAGCGGACGGTGGTGAGTTAGAGGAAGCTGTCATTCCGGGGCGATGCGAAGCATCGAACCCGGAATCTCGAGATTCCGAGGATGGTGTTCACGCGCCCTCCACGATGCGCAATTGCCAATCGGTTTTCACCTCTCCCCTTGTGGGAGAGGTCGGATCGCATCGACAGATGCGATCCGGGTGAGGGGTTAAGGTCTGTCGATGGACCGAAACCCCTCACCCCAACCCTCTCCCACAAGGGGAGAGGGAGCTCACCGCCATCGTTGAGGCATTGGTGATTCATTTCAATGCGTCCTATATCCCGAGATACGCCGCCTGCACCTGCTTGTTGTTAGCGAGCTCCGCGCTTGACCCGTGCATGATCACGTTGCCGCTTTCCAGCACATAGGCGCGCTGCACCAGCGACAGCGCGCGGCTGACGTTCTGCTCGACGAGCAAAATCGCGGTGCCCATCTTGTGGATCTCGCCGATCTTCTCGAAGGTGACGTCGGTCATGACGGGCGCCAGCCCCAGCGAGGGCTCGTCGAGCATCAAGAGGCGCGGTTTGAGCATCAAGCCGCGGCCCACCGCGAGCATTTGCTGTTCGCCGCCGCTCATGGTGCCGGCGAGCTGCTTCTTGCGGTCGGCGAGTCTCGGAAAGATGCTGTAAACCAGATCGAGCGTACGGCTGCGTTCGGCCTTGGCCTTCGGCACGTAGGCGCCGATCTCGAGGTTTTCCTGCACGGTCATTTCAGGAAATACCTGGCGACCCTCCGGCACGTGGGCAATGCCCAGTTCCGGAATCCGGTGCGGCGGAAGCGAGGCAAGATTGGTGCCGGCGAAGGTGATGGTGCCCGAGGTCAGCTTCACGAGGCCTGAGATCACGCGCAAGGTCGTGCTCTTGCCGGCGCCGTTGGCGCCGAGCAGGCCGACGGCTTCGCCTTCGCCGATCTCGATGCTGACATCGGTGATGGCAGGCACCGAGCCGTAACTGGCGCTCGCTCCGTCTAATTTGAGCACTAGCTTTCTCCCGGTGTCGGCGGGTGCATGTAGGAGCCGAGATAGGCGCGGACCACTTCGGGGTTTTCCACGATCTCCTTCGGGGAGCCCTCGGCGATCTTCTGGCCGTGATCGAGCACCACGATGTGACGCGCCACCGCCATGATGGCGCGCATCACGTGTTCGACGATGACGATGGTTAAGCCCCGCGCCGACAGCTTGCCGACCAGAGCAACCGCCTGATCGATCTCGGAGGGATTAAGCCCGGCCATCACCTCGTCGAGCAGCAGAATACGAGGTTGCGTCGCCAGCGCGCGCGCCATCTCCAGCCGGCGCTGATCGATGGTGGTCAGGTCCTTCGCCGCCGTCAGCGCTTTGGCGGTGAGGCCGACGAACTCGATCGCCTCGCGGGCTTTTTCGCGCGCCGCGGCGGTATTCCTGTCGCGCAGGAAGGCACCGGTCATGACATTATCGAGAACGGTCATGGCTCCAAACGGTTTTGCAACCTGGAAGGTGCGCGCCAGACCGTGGGCGCAGATGTCGTGGGGCTTCAACCCGACGATCTCGCGGCCGAAGGCCAGCACCGAACCCTGGTCGGGCCGATGAAATCCGGTGATGAGGTGAAAGCTCGTGGTCTTGCCGGCGCCGTTCGGTCCGATCAGCGCCACGGTTTCGTTTTCCTTGACCGTGAAGCTGACGTCCTGCACGGCGCGCAAGCCCCCGAACCGCTTGCTGAGGCCACGTATTTCGAGCGCGTCTGCCATGGCGGGTCTCTACGCCCGCGCCGGTTTGCGGCTGACATGGCGCCGCCATACTTCGGTCATCACGCCCATCAGCCCGGTCGGCCGCCACAGAATGACCGCCATCAGGATCAGGCTGTAGACGGTGAGCTGCACGCCGCCGATCGAGCCGCCGAGCCAGCTTTGCAGCAGCGTCGACGTCGTTTCCAATAAAATGGTCCCGATCACGGGGCCCCATAACGTCCCGATGCCGCCGACGATCGACACCAGCGCCGCCTCGATCGAGATGTTGAAGGAAAACGCCGTCGCCGGATCGATGAAGTAGATGTACTGGGTATAAAACGTACCGGCGAGCGCGGTGAGAAACGCGCTGATCAGATAGATGTCGCGCTTGATTTTCGGGGCGTTGACGCCGATCGCCTCAGCGGCGTCTTCATCCTCGCCGATGGCGACGAGGTAATACCCCATCCAGGATCGCTCGATCAAATAGGTGATCGCAAGCCCAAGCGCGAGCAGGCCGAGTGCGACATAGTAGTATGCCGCCTTGGCATCGAACTGCATCATCAGCGGCGCGTTGCCGAGGTTCGGAATCGTGGTGCCCTCGGCGCCCCAGGCCAGATCGCGAAATTTCAGGAAGATCAGCATCAGGGCCTGCGCGGTGGCGATCGTGGCGATGGTGAAATAGGGGCCGCGCAGCCGGAAACAGAGCCAGCCGATCGGCAGGCTTGCCCCCATCGCCACCACGCCGCCGGCGATCATCCCGATCCAAGGCGAGATGCCGAAATCGATCTGCAGGATGGTCGAGGTGTAGGCGCCGAGCCCGAAATAGGCGGCATGCCCCAGCGACAATTGCTTGGCGTATCCGCCCATCAGGTTCCAGGCCACGCCGATGAAGGAGAACAGCAGGATCCGGATGAAGATATTGATGGCGAATGAACTCTTCACGACCAGCGGCAAGGCGATGAGAACCGCGATGCCGACGGCAAGCCAAAACAGGCGTATCGGTATCCTGCGCGCCGTCATCGCACGCGCCCCCCGCCAAGACCGTTCGGCTTGAACGCCAGCGTCAGCAGCAGCATGGCGAACACGACGATCAATCCGGAGTCGGCGCCGACATATTGAATCCCCAGCGATTCCGCGATCCCCATCATCAGGCTGGCGACAAGCGCCCCGATCACGTTGCCGAGCGTCCCCAGCACCACGGCGACGAACGCCATCAGCACGAAGACCTGCCCGACAAACGGATAGGCCGAATAGAACGGCATCAGCAGCGATCCGGCAGCGCCCGCCAGCGCCAGCGCGATTCCGAGGGCTACGCAAAACACCCGATTGGGGTTGATGCCCATCAGCGTCGCGACGTCGCGGTTCTGCGCGGCGGCGCGCATCGCCTTGCCGAGGTCGGTGGTGTGCAGGAAGACCCAGAGCGCTCCGCTCAGCGCCATCGCCACCACAAAGGCGATCAGTTTCGCCACGGGTATGTATAACCCGGCGACATGAAACGCTTCGTCGGAATACGAGGTGTGAACGGTACGGTAGTTCGCGGTAAACAGCATCAGCGCCAGGTTCAGCAGCAACAGCGACAGGGAAAAAGTCAGAAAAATCTGCGGCATGTCATTAGGTCCCAGAACCCTGCGGATCAGGAAATGCTGGACCAGGACGCCGATGACGAACAGGGTCGGCATCGAGACGACAAGCGACACGATGGGATCGATACCGAACTGGGAGGCGAGGAAGTAGCTGATATACATCCCGATCATCACGAATTCGCCCTGGGCGAAATTGACGATCTTGACCACGCCGAAGATCAGCGTCACGCCGATGCTGACGAGTGCATAGATGCCGCCGATGAGCAGGCCGTTGATGACGGCCTGGGCCACTGTCTCCCACATCTGGCTTGACCGGCTGTCAGGTTTTCAACAGCGGCGCGCGGGCGTCTTCCTTGGGAAACACGCTGGCCAGATCGCCGTTCTGCCACTGCACGCCGACCGGGCGGCCGTACACGTTCTTGCCGTCAGGTCCGAATTTTACTTTTCCGCCCGGCGCCATCGCCGCGTAACCTGAGGAGACATCGAGCGTCGACAACGCTGCGCGAACCTTTTGCGGATCGGCTGAGCCTGCGCGTTCCAGCGCGTCAGCCAGCATGAACGTCTGTGCGACCAGGCCGCCGGCATATTCGAACAGGAACGCGCCGGTGCGTTTCTTGAATTCGACGTTCACCTTCTGGGCGTCGGCGCTCACGTCATGATTCCAGTGCGCCACACCTTGCAGCCCTTCGGCAAGCGTGCCGACATTCTTGTAGAAGTCAGGCATCACGAAGCCGCCGGAACCGCCATTGATCGAGACATTGAGACCGAATTGCTTGACGGTCCGCACGATCAGAATGAGGTCGTTCAAGTAAGAGACCGAGAACAGCGCGTTCGCGCCCGACGATTTGACCTTGTTGATCAGCGGGCTCGCGTCGGTAAACCCGGCCGAATAAGGCTCGAACATGACGATTTCGACACCCTCGGCCGGAGCCAGTTCCTTCAGGCCGTTCGAGGTCGAGGTGCCGAACGCGGTGTTCTCGAAGATCACGGCGACCTTGGGCTTGTCGCTGACGAGCTTTGCCATTTGCAACTGCGCCTGCGCGAACTGCGACGCACGGGCAAACGGCGTAAACGTGTAGGTCCGCCCCTTGTTGAGCTGGTCCGAACTCGAGCCGGTAATCACCGGGACCTTGGCGCGTTCGGCCACTTCGCTGGCGATCAGGGTGAGGGCGCTGGCGTAACAGCCGTGGATCGCCGACAGTTTGTTTTCGGTAATCAGCCGGTCGGTCTCGGTGCGCGTCACCGTGGTGTCGCTTTGAACGTCCGAAATGATGAGATTGAGCTTGGCGCCGCCGAGCGATTTGATGCCGCCGGCCTCGTTGACCATCTCGACCGCGAGCTTGGCGGCAGCGACGCAGCCGACGCCGATCTGCGCCATGCTCCCCGTGGTGGGGTAAAGCGCGCCGATATTGACGGTATCGGCCGCCCAGCCGCGCATCGGCACCGCACCGAACGCTCCGGCGGCGAGGATGCCGCCGGTCTTGATGAGAAATTCGCGGCGGCCTTGCCGCCTCGACAGGGCCTGAAGAGTCTGAGAAGCCTTGCGATCTTTTTTCATGCCGTCCCCCCGTGCGACAGACTTCTGTCCGTTCGCGTGTTATTTGCCCGAATTCAACATCATAAGACCATGTAATTTGCAAACTTCAAAGCAGAGATCGGTTCAGGTCCGCGCACCCGCGAAGGGCGCGGAGGGTGCGCCGCAACATGAGGCCCAATAATTCACGGCTGGCATCGCCGCTGCTCACACCCACGGAAACCTTGATGCGGCAACCGCGGGCAATCCGGCACCAGTCGGCGTGCGTACAACGCCAGCAGCCGCGCCGAATGGCGCGGCCGCTACAAGCCCTCTGATTGCAATTACTATTCGGCGCTGCTCACCAGCTTGATACGCGGCTCCGCGGCCTCCGTCAGGCTGCGATAGGCGGCGAGATAGTCGAGTGCCATGCGCCGGGCGGTAAAGCGCGCCTCGAACTGCTTTCGGATAGCGTCGCGGTTCAGGTTGGAAAGTCGGCCGACGGCTGCGACGGCGCTGGTTTCGTCTTCGACGACGAAGCCGGTGAGACCTTCATCGATGATCTCGGGGACGGAGCCGCGGTTGTACGCAATGACGGGCGTGCCGCACGCCATTGCCTCGATCATGACGAGGCCAAACGGCTCAGGCCAGTCGATGGGAACGAGCAGCCCGATCGCGCCGCTGAGGAATTCCGGTTTTTCGTGATCACCAATTTCGCCGATAAACTCAATGAGAGGGTGATCCATCAGCGGGCGGATGGTTGCATCGTAATAATCCTGGTCGGTCCGATCGATCTTTGCGGCGATCTTGAGCGGAATGCCGCACCGGATCGCAATCTTGATCGCCCTGTCCACCCCTTTTTCCGGCGCGATCCGGCCGAGTACGGCCAGATAACCGGGCGTCACCGGTCGTGGCGTCAGCAGCTTCTCCGGCAGACCGTGATAGATGGTGCGCACCCAGTTGGCTTGCGGTACCGGACGCTGCTGGGCGTTCGAGATCGAAATCACGGGGATGGAAGGGAAGGTGTCAAATACCGGCTGATGCTCGGGCAGATCGAGCCGGCCATGCAAGGTAGTCACATACGGTGTCGGCTGCCGGTCGAACAGGGAGAACGGATAATAGTCGAGATGGAAGTGCAGGAAGTCGAATTCCTCGTCGTCGCATTTCTGCCGGACGCGTTCCAGCATCACCATATGCAGTGCGTTCGGATCCCGGACCGATCCGTCGAGACGCAGCGCCTTCGGCCAGGTCGCGTCCAATTTCGCTGAGGTCTGCGAATCTCCGCTGGCGAACAGCGTGACATCATTTCCCAGCGCTACCAATTCCTCGGTCAGCCAGTGTACCACCCGCTCGGTTCCGCCATAAAGTTTGGGGGGAACAGCCTCCGTCAGCGGAGCAACCTGCGCGATGCGCATCTATTCTTCTCCTGTTTGTGGTCGTGGATAACAAAAGCCCCTTCGCCGAGTTGGCACCGGCATGCCGAATTGGGAACGTTTTCGCATCTGCGAAGTTCCCTAGAGCAGCGCACTTCTTCCGCCGCAGCGTACTTCCTCCACAGCAGGGTCTTGTTGATGCCATTACGCCCGATCAGGTTGCTGCCGTTGCCTATGCTGCAGGATTGTTGCGCAGAGATGGCAGCGTCGCGGGAACCGGAGAGAAGGGTTCGTCGTTCTCCCGCTTGCGACGTATCCAGATAAGAAATCCCTTCCTCCAACGGGTCGGCTGCCACATGGACAATCTTTCAGGATACGCAAATCGTCCGCTTTCGTTTGTGCTGCGTTACCTCCGTCAGCGCCTGGCGGCGCATATCGTCATTCTGTCCGCCGTCGTTGCGGCGGTTGCCTGTTCGGTAGGCACGCAATACGGCGTGAAGTATCTGGTCGATGGTCTGTCGGCTGGAGCGGCCCACGCGGGCGGTGTATGGCTGGCATTCGTTTTCCTCATGTCGCTGATAACAGCCGACAACTTTCTGTGGCGGGTCGCGAGCTGGACCGCGAGCTTCACATTTGTGGCCGTGACCGGCGACCTCCGCCGCGACATCTTCCGTCATTTGACCGGGCACGGGCCGAGCTACTTCTCCGACCGGCTGCCGGGTATGCTGACCAGCCGCATTACCGCTACATCCAATGCCGTCTTTACGGTCGAGAATATGTTCGTCTGGAACGTGTTGCCGCCGTGCATCGCCACCGTCGCGGCGATCGCCCTGATTGGAACCGTCAGTCTGCCGATGTCGGCGGGCCTGGTCGTCGTCGCCGGCGCCATGGTGGTCGCGATGTTCCGTCTGGCTGCTGCCGGCAAGCCCCTGCACGACGATTTCGCCGACAAGGCCGCGGCCGTCGACGGCGAAATGGTCGATGTCATCAACAATATGCCGCTGGTGCGCGCCTTTTGTGGGCTGAACTTCGAGCACGAGCGGTTCGACGCAACCGTCAACCGGGAACTGACCGCGCGGGGACGCAGTTTGCGTTATCTGGAAAAGCTGCGGCTTACCCACGCGGGCGTCACCGTGGCGCTGACGATCGCGCTGTTGGCCTGGGCGATCGTGCTTTGGCAGCGCG
Source organism: Bradyrhizobium erythrophlei (assembly GCF_900129425.1). NCBI lineage: Bacteria > Pseudomonadati > Pseudomonadota > Alphaproteobacteria > Hyphomicrobiales > Nitrobacteraceae > Bradyrhizobium > Bradyrhizobium erythrophlei. The sequence goes on from NZ_LT670817.1 coordinate 2,356,675, forward strand.
GTTCCGCCACCACCGGCGACGTCGTGCTGGTCTGCACTTTGGGCCTCTCCATTTTAAACGCCACGCGCGACCTCGCGGTGGCGCTGGTCGACGTGACCCAGCACGTCGCCCGGTTGACAGAAGCGATTGCCACCCTGCTGTTGCCGCATGAATTGTGCGACCACCCGGAAGCCGAACCGCTGGTAAAGAGCGGCGCCGCCATCGCCTTCAACAACGTATCGTTCCACTATCCCGGTGGTCTGAAGGTCTTCGATCGTTTCAGCCTTCGTCTGCAGCCGGGCCAGAGGGTCGGACTGGTGGGACAGTCCGGCGGGGGAAAATCCAGTCTGTTCGTGCTGCTGCAGCGCTTCTACGACGTACAGAATGGCAGCATCACGATCGACGGTCAGGACATCTCCAGGGTCACGCAGCAAAGCCTGCGCGAGGCGATTTCGGTGGTGCCGCAGGACATCTCGCTGTTCCATCGATCGATCATGGAAAACATCCGCTACGGACGGCCAACCGCGACCGATGATGAGGTGCTCCGCGCGGCAATTGCGGCGCGGTGCGATTTTGTCGAGACGTTGCCGGAAGGTCTGGCGACCCAAGTTGGCGATCGCGGCGTCAAGCTGTCGGGTGGCCAACGCCAGCGCATTGCCATTGCACGGGCGTTCCTGAAGGACGCGCCAATCCTGCTGCTGGATGAGGCCACCGCCGCGCTCGACAGCGAATCCGAGGAAGCCATTCGCGAAGCACTCGCCCGGCTGATGCGCGGCCGCACCGTGATTGCGATTGCCCACCGTCTGGCGACGCTGCGCAACTTCGACCGGGTGGTGATGCTGAAAGCCGGCAAGATCATCGAGGATGGTCCGCCGGATCGCCTGATGCAGGGCCAGGGTCCCTATCGCGAATTGGTGACCCGGGAAATGAGCCGCCTCGCGACCCACGCTGCATAATCCCTAGTATATAGTTACGGAGCACCGTGTTGATTCACGGAGCGCTTTTTGCAAGCCGGGGAACCAGCCGAGGTCAAATGTCAGCCGAAGTCGTAACCCAAATCACGACGACCCGGGCCATCGAAGTCGTCTCGGAATCGCCCTTCTACATCCCGATGACCGGGCCGGCGGCAAGGCCGCGGCGCTCGCTCAAACATGACGACACCTTCATCGCGTTCGACAGCCATGGCGACATCGGCGCTTCCGCCGGCGGACCGGACGGCCTGTTCAACGCCGATACCCGTTACCTCGCGCGGCTCGAACTTGTGCTCGACGAAGTCCAGCCGCTGCTGCTCGGTTCGAATCTGCGCGACGACAATTCCGCATTGACGGTCGACCTCACCAATCCCGACGTCTATCGCGGCGGCCGAATTGTACTGCAAAAGGACATGCTCCACATCGTCCGCACCATCTTTCTGTGGCGCGGAACCTGTTACCAGCGGATTGGTGTGCAGAACCATGGAGAACGTCCGGCGAGCTTCGATTTGACGCTGCTGTTCGACAACGACTTCGCCGATTTGTTCGAAGTGCGCGGCGAAAGACGGCCGCGGCGAGGTATCGCCTCCAGCAAATTGCTTGGTCCGGGCGCTGTCTTTCTAGAATATAACGGCCTCGACGGCAAATCGCGCTGTACGGCGCTGCATTTCGATCCGCGGCCGACGCGGCTCGCCGTGAACGCCGCGACCTATCATCTCGACCTCGCGCCGCACCAGGTCAGTTCGCTGTTTGTTGCCGCATCCTGCAACAAGCCAGCCGGGTTCAAGCCCGCTCCGTTCTTTCGCGGATTGCTGGCGCATCGCCGCGAGATGCGCCGGTCGACCGCGGGCGCCGCCAGCATCGAAACCTCCAACAATATCCTCAACGAGGTGCTGTGCCAGTCGATGGCCGACCTCAACATGCTGATGACGGATACGCCGCAGGGACGATATCCCTATGCGGGGATTCCCTGGTACTCGACGACGTTCGGCCGCGACGGGATTATTACCGCGCTGCAAATGCTGTGGATCGACCCGCGGGTCGCACGCGGCGTGCTGATGCGGCTTGCATTCTATCAGGCCAAAACCGTCGATCCGCTCGCCGACGCCGAACCGGGAAAAATCCTGCATGAAATGCGCGGCGGCGAAATGGCGTCGCTGCGTGAAGTGCCGTTCGCGCTATATTACGGCAGCGTCGACGCCACGCCGCTGTTCGTGCTGCTGGCCGGTCTCTACGTCGAACGCACAGGCGACGACGAGACGCTGGCCGAGTTGTGGCCTTCGATCGAAGCCGCGATAGGCTGGATCGACGGGGCAGGCGATCCCGACCGCGACGGTTTCGTCGAGTATCGCCGTGCGTCGGAGCAGGGCCTTGCCAATCAAGGTTGGAAGGATTCCTACGACGCGATCTTTCACGCCGACGGACGGCTGGCCGAGGGTTACATCGCGCTTGCCGAAGTGCAGGGCTACGTATTTGCCGCCAAGCGGCTGGCGGCGCGTTGCGCGTCGCGGCTCGGGAAAAACGAGAGGGCGCAACAACTCGAGGCCGAAGCCACGCTTCTCGCCGCGCGCTTTGAAGCGGCGTTCTGGTGCGACGAACTGGAGACCTATGCGCTGGCGCTCGATGGCGAAAAGCAGCCGTGCAAGGTACGAAGCTCCAATGCCGGGCAGTTGCTGTTCACCGGCATCGTGCGCGAAGACCGCGCCCGCATGGTTGCCGCCGATCTGATGCGGCCGCTTTTTTTCACCGGCTGGGGCATCCGCACCGTGGCGCTGGGCGAGGCGCGCTACAATCCGATGTCGTATCACAACGGCTCGATCTGGCCGCACGACAACGCGCTGATCGCGCTCGGACTTGCGCGCTATGGGCTCAAGGATTCGGTCGCGCAGGTATTCAGGGCCTTGTTCGACGCGGCGACGTATATGGATTTGCGCCGGCTTCCCGAACTGTTTTGCGGCTTTCGGCGCGAAAAGGGACGCGGACCGACGCTCTATCCCGTCGCCTGTGCGCCTCAGGCGTGGGCCAGCGCGACCCCCTTTACGCTGCTGGAAGCAGCGCTCGGACTGGAGTTTGATGTTCAGCGCGGCGAGATTCGTCTGCGCAATCCGCGTCTGCCGGCGTTCCTCAACGAGGTGGTCGTGCGTGATCTGCAACTGGGTCCTTCAAGCGTCGATCTTCGGCTCCGTCGTCATGGCGACGATGTGGCGCTGGAAGTCTTGCGCACCCGCGGCCATATCCAGGTGTCCATCGTGCTGTCGCGCTGAGTGCGATAGCGCTTTTGTCGGCGTCGGTAAGGCCGCGGACGCGCACCAATTCGAACCTGAGCGGCCCATCCCGGTTGGTATGAGAGGCCGTCAGGTTCACAGCCGCTGGTTTCGGGGCCTCCTCGGACGCTCGCACGCCCGTTCATGCCCCTTCGTTGAAGGATAGGACAGATGCGCGCAAAACCTCTGTTTGCCTTCGTTGCGATCGCTTTTGGAGCTTTCGCGGCGGTTACTTCCCGGGCAGCGGATCAAACTCCGCAAGCGGGCGGTAGCTCGCCGCAGCCAAATACGGCTCCCACGGTCGCGCCGAAGGAGGCCGCGCCGCCACCCTCCGTCACCATCATTGGGGCAGGGGACGCACATGGCGTGCTGGGGCGCGACGTTCGCAGCCCGACCAACGAGGACATGGGGCATATCGTCGATGTGATCGTCGATCGCACCGGAACGGTGCGCGCGGCGGTGATCGATTTCGGTGGTTTTCTCGGCGTCGGCAGCCGAAAGATCGTCGTCGACTGGAACGCGTTGCATTTCGGCCGCATCGCCGACAAGAGCGACGCCATCACGCTCGAATTGACCAAGGACCAGGTGAAGGCGGCGCCCGAATATAAGGAGGATGCGCCGATTGTGGTGCTCGGCGCCTCTGGCAGCCTGCAGCCATTCAGCCCGTAGAATTTGGAGAAGCAAGCTGTTGGTGCGCTCGTCCAGACCGTCGCCCGATACGATTGACGACCACCGCGGCGGGGCGCGCGGCCGTGGCGGCGATCCGGCGGCGTCCTCGGGGCCCGAGGCGCGCAAGCCGCTGACGCCGCCAACGCCGTCACGCGAAAGCCAGCGTGGCCTCGACTGGTTCATCTTTTTTCTCGCGGATGTGCAGACCGGATTCGGACCCTTCATCGCGGTCTATCTGACGACGGAGAAGTGGACCCAGGGCCAGATCGGTCTTGTGCTGTCGATTGGCGGTCTCGTCGGGCTGATCGGGCAAATGCCTGGCGGGGCCATCGTCGACGCCGCCCGCTCCGAACGGCTGGTGGCCGGCCTTGCGGTGGCGACCATCGGCTTCAGCGCGCTGGGCTATGCGGCGTGGCCGATCTTTCCCGTGGTGATCGCGGCCGCGATCCTGCACGCCGCCGCGAGCTGCGTGCTCGGCCCGGCAATCGCCGCCATCAGCCTCGGCCTGGTCGGGCCGCTTGCGATCGGCGAGCGGTTCGGCCGCAACGCCCGCTATGCGTCGCTCGGTAACGGCGTCGCCGCGGCCGTGATGGGCACCTGCGGCTATTTGCTCTCGAGCCGCTCGGTGTTTCTCGTCACCTTCGTTCTGGCCATTCCGACCTTGCTTTCGCTCGCGAGCATCCGCGAGCGCGAAGTCGATGCTGCGCAAGCCCATGGCGCGGTCGCACGCGAGGTGCCCGATGCCAACGCAACGAGCATTCTGAATCTGCTGCGCCAGCGCGCCTTGCTGATTTTCGCCGGCAGCGTGTTTCTGCTGCAGCTCGCCAACGCGGCGATGCTTCCGTTGATGGCCGGCGTTGTAACGACCCGGTCGAGCCAGTGGGCGCCGGTATTGATCGCCGCTTGCATCGTCGTGCCGCAAGCGATTGTGGCGCTGACGTCGCCGTCGGTCGGACGCAAGGCGCAGCAATGGGGGCGCCGGCCGCTGCTGCTTCTGGCTTTTGCCACGCTGGCTGTTCGCGGCATATTGTTCGCGACCGTGCATGATCCGTATTTGCTGGTCGCGGTGCAGGTGTTCGACGGCGTTACTGCCGCGGTTTTCAGCGTCATGGTGCCCTTGATCGTGGCGGACGTCGCGTTCGGAAGCGGTCACTTCAATCTGGCGCAGGGCATCGTCGGCACGGCGGTCGGCATCGGCGCCTCACTGAGCACGGTGCTCGCCGGATATGTCAGCGATAAGTTCGGCAGCAGCGTCGCTTTCAGCGGGCTTGCCGGCGTCGCGGCGGTGGGTTTCATCATGATCTGGCTTGTGATGCCGGAAACCCGGCGCAGCAGGACTGAGAGCACAACGAGGGCAGCCGAATGACAATCCGCGAAGCAACGGTCAGGGCGACACCGTCTTGCGGTACAGCGCGCCGTAGCAGGCCGCGGAAATGTCCCAGCTGAACGATCGCGCCATCGCGCTGCGGCGCATGGAGTTGAGGCGATCTTTCGCCATGAACGTCGTGAACGCGCGGCGGATACCGCCGAGAAACGATTCCGTCGAGGGTTGCGAGAACAGAAAGCCGGTTTCGCCGTCCTTGATGGTTTCCGCCAGTCCTCCGGTCTGGTGGCCGATCGGCAGCGATCCGAACCTCTGCGCGTACATCTGGCTGAGCCCGCAGGGTTCGAAACGCGACGGCATCAGGGTAAAATCGCTGCCGGCGAAAATCCGCCGGGCCTGTCCGTCGTTGAAACCGATCACGACGCCGATCGCATCCGGCCGGCGGCGATGTGCGTCGACCAGCGCCTGTTCGATTGCAGGCTCGCCGCTGCCGGTCACGATGATCTGCCCTCCGGCCTCGATGATCTCGTCCGCGGCGGACAGCACCAGATCGACGCCTTTCTGGTGAACGAGGCGGGCCACGAGGCCGAAAATCGGACCACGGGACAGCGCCAGGCCGAACTGCTGGCGGACGTAGTCGGCATTGGCGCGCTTGCCTTCCCAGTCCCCGGCGCCAAACGGCTGCGCCAGCTGGGCGCAGACCCGGGGATCCCAGCTTTCGTCGATCCCGTTCAATATTCCCGTCAGCTGCGCGGCATCGGACCGACGGCGCAACAGACCCTCGAGCCCGCAGCCGAGCCCCGAGGTCGTGATCTCCCTGGCATAGGTCTCGCTGACCGTGGTCAGATGCGAAGCGTAGACGATGCCGCCCTTGAGGAAGGACAGCTTGTCGTAGAATTCGAGGCCGTCGATATGGAAGGAGTCCTCGGGCGCGCCGATCCGGCGCAGCGATTCCTTCGGGAACAGGCCCTGATAGGCCAGGTTGTGGATGGTCAGGATGGTGGGAATCCTGACCGCGTTCCAGGCGAGGTAGGCCGGGACCAGCGCGGCCTGCCAGTCGTTGGCGTGGACCAGGTCCGCTGCCCAATTCTTGTCCAGAGTGCCTGCGGCAAGCTGGGCAGCGGCGGAGGCAAATCGGCCGAAGCGCACGTCGTTGTCCGGCCAATCCCGGCCCGACGCATCGCCATACGGGTTGCCGGGACGGTCGTACAATTGCGGGCAGAGCAGAACGTAGACCGGCAGCCCGTCCCTGGTCGACGCCAGCCCAAGCGAGCAGGCCAGCATTTCCGCCAGTGCCGGGCATTCGCCAACGATTTCGATATGCGTGAATTGTTCGACAACGTCCCGATAACCGGGGAGGATGATCCTGACGTCGCTCCAGAGCCGCAATGCCCGGGGCAGGGCCGCTGAAACGGCGGCGAGCCCGCCCACGCGGACAAAGTCGTCCATCTCAGTCGTAACAAACAAGACTTTCAAAAAAACGTCCTCGGAACAGTAACGGGTTTAATTATGCAAGAATGAGTCCAGTTTCTGTGTTGCATCAAATGGAAATCCGGCTGGCTGGTTTCAAACCGGCACGCGCCAGAAAGCTTCCCTGACCGAGCCGCGCAATTTAGGGTCCCACCGCGGCCGGCGGTACGGAAGGCCGCGGGGAGTTTTCGAAAAATGACGATAGCGGGAATCGATGAGGGTAATTTGACGAAGAGTTTTCAGGGCCTTCGCGTGCTGGATTTTTCGACCACGATCGCCGGTCCGCATTGCACCCGGATGCTGGCCGACATGGGGGCGGAGGTCATCAAGATCGAGGCGGTCGAAGGCGAGACGATGCGAACCCGTCCGCCGCTTCGCAACAGCTGCAGCACCGTGTTCGGCCAGCTCAATGTCGGCAAGAAGAGTCTCGTGCTCGACCTGAAATCGCCAGACGCGATCGACATCATCCACCGGCTTGTCGCCGGCAGCGATATCCTGGTCGAGAATTTTCGCCCGGGGGTGATGCGAAGACTGAAGCTCGACTATGGCTCGCTGCGAGAGCTCAACCCGAAACTGATCTATTGCTCGATTTCCGGATACGGCCAGACAGGTCCGTCCGCCGAGCTGCCGGCCTACGCGCCGGTCATCCATGCCGCTTCCGGTTACGATATGGCCCACCTGTCGTACCAGCCCGGGCGAACCCGGCCTGACTATTGCGGTATCTATCACGCCGATGTGGTCACGGGTGTCTATGCGTTCGGGGCGATTTCGGCGGCGTTGTATCAGCGTCACGGCACTCAAAAGGGTCAGCACATCGACGTCTCGATGCTGGAATCCATGCTCAGCCTGACCTTGAACGAATTGCAGTGGTCGCAATTCGAGGTGAGCCTGCCCAAGCGGCCGATGTTCGGGCCGCTCGAGACCGCGGATGGATATGTGATGGTCGCGGTGGCCAGCGAGAAGACGTTCCAGAGCCTGGTCAAGGCAGCCGGTCATCCGGAGTTTATCGCCGACCCGCGCTTTGCCAGATATGCCGACCGCCGCGACAATTGGGAAGATCTGATGAACGGGGTCGAGACCTGGTCGCGCCGGCTCACGACCGAACAATGCCTGGTCGAACTGAATGGTCATGGCGTTCCCTGTTCGGCCTACCGCACGGTGGCCGAAGCCCTGCGCGATCCGCAAATCGCCCATCGCGGGGCTTTGTCCGAAGTCAACGATGGTGGAGGCAGCTTCAAGGTCCTGAACCTGCCGTTCCGCATGTCCGGAACCAATGTGTCCGCGGGAAAGCGGATCGCCACCCTCGGCGAGCACACGCTTGAATTCCTCAGGGAGACCGGCCGCTCGGAAGATGAAATCGCGGCCTTCTCGGGGAAATCGCTGGCCGCGGATCGGGGCTGACCCCGCCGGACGGCCATGCGGGAGCCGTGAACCCGCAGGCCTCGACGCTGCATGGGAAGGCGTGGCAAGGTTGATCCAACAGCAAGAACGATCGACGGGAGAGAAGCGATGAAGAGTTTCAAGGTCACCGATTTCAACGCGCCCTTGCAGGAGGTGGACGAGCCGACTCCGCAACCGTCGGGGACGCAGGTGCTGATCAAGGTCAAGGCCGCCGGCGTCTGCCACAGCGACCTCCACATCTGGGAAGGCGGCTACGATCTCGGCCACGGACGAAAACCGCTGTCGCTCAGGGATCGTGGCGTGTCGCTGCCGCGGACGATGGGGCATGAGACTGTCGGCGAAGTCATTGCGCTCGGGCCGGATGCCAAGGCCGATGCCGGCGATCTCAAGGTCGGCGACATTGCGCTGGTCTATCCCTGGCTCGGCTGCGGCAAATGCGAGACCTGTCTCGCCGGCGAGGAGAACATGTGCTCGAAGCCCGCGTCCCTCGGCGTCTATTGCGACGGCGGCTATGCCGACCACATGACGGTGCCGCATCCGCGCTATCTCCTGAATCTCAGGGGGCTCGATCCCGTCACCGCGGCGCCCTATGCGTGCTCCGGCGTCACCACCTACAGCGCGCTGAAGAAGGTCGAGTCCAGCTTCGATACGCCGATCGTGATCTTCGGCGCCGGCGGCCTCGGCCTGATGGCGCTGTCGCTGTTGAAGGCGATGGGCGGCAAGGGCGCCATCGTGGTCGACATCGACGCGCGCAAGCGCGAGGCCGCGGAAAAAGCCGGCGCGCTGGCGACCGTCGACGGCAGCGCGTCCGATGCGCTGGAGCAACTCGCCAAAAAGGCTGGCGGACCGATCCGCGCGGTGATCGATCTCGTCGGCAATCCCAAGACCACGCAGCTCGGCTTCGACTGCCTGACCAAGGGCGGCAAGCTCGTGATCGTCGGCCTGTTCGGCGGCGGCGCGCCGTGGGCGCTGCCGCTGATTCCGATCAAGGCGATCACCATCCAGGGCAGCTATGTCGGAAACTTGCGGGAGACGCAGGAATTGCTCGATCTCGTGCGCACCAAAAGGATCGCGCCCATACCGGTGACGCCGATGCCGCTCGCCAAGGCCAACGAGGCGCTGGTCGACCTGCAGAAGGGCCGGCTGGTCGGCCGCGCCGTGCTCACGCCGTAAGGCTCCGTCATTGCGAGCGCAAAGGGTCGGCGCGAAGCGCCGCCCGATGACAGGCTCCGCGAAGCAATTTACACTTGTCATTCCGGGATGGTCCGAAGGACCAGACCCGGAATCTCGAGATTCCGGGTTCGATGCTGCGCATCGCCCCGGAATGACGGCTTTGGATGCTTCACTCGCAATGACGAAGTAGTTCATCGCTTCTCTTTTCGCCTGTCATAAGGAATCCCCCCATGTCCGCCAACAACGCACTCCACATCGCCGTGCTCTCGGGCGACGGTATCGGCCCCGAGGTGATGGCGCCGGCGCTCGAAGTGCTGCGCAAAATCGAACAAACCACGGACCTGAAATTTCGCTTCACCGAGGCGCCGGCCGGCGCCAACGAGTATCTTGCGACCGGCAAGTCGATGCCTGAGAGCACTGTGCGGCTGTGCGACGAAGCCGACGCGATCCTGCTCGGCGCCTGCGGGCTGCCGTCGGTGCGCTACCCCGATAACACCGAGATCATGCCGCAGGTGGAGTTGCGCTTTCATTTCGACCTCTATGCCGGCGTGCGGCCGGCGCGGCTGATCCCGGGCGTGCCGAGCCCGATCGTCGGCGCCGATGCGCGCGGCATCGACCTCGTCGTAATCCGCGAATCCACCGAAGGCCTGTTCGCCTCGATGGGGAAGGGCGTCGTCACCGACACCGAAGCGCGCGAGACGCTGGTGATCACGCGCAAGACGTCGGAGCGGCTGTTCGAATTTTCCTTCCGTCTCGCCGAACGCCGCAAGGCGCGGGGAAAGCCGGGTCAGCTTACCTGCGTCGACAAGGCCAATGTGTTCAAGGCGTTTGCGTTCTTCCGCGAGATGTTCGACGAGGCCGCGAAGCGCCACCCGGACGTCAAGACCGACCGGCTCTATGTCGACGCCTGCTCGGCGCTGCTGGTGAAGCGGCCCTGGGATTTCGACGTGATGGTGATGGAGAACATGTTCGGCGATATTCTCTCCGACATGACCGCCGGTTTGATCGGCGGCATGGGCATGGCGCCGTCGGCCGACATCGGCGACCGTCACGCCGTGTTTCAGCCATGCCACGGCACCGCGCCCGATATCATGGGGCAGGGCAAGGCCAATCCGACCGGGATGATTCTCTCCGCCGCGATGATGCTGGACTGGCTCGCCGACAAGCACGGAATCGAGCAGGCCGCCGAAGCGGCTGAAAGCATCGAGCGCGCGGTCGACAAGGTCTATGCCGACGGAATCAAGCCGATGGAATTCGGCGGCCGCAACGGTACGGCGGATATCGCCAAGGCGGTGCTGGCGGCGTTGTAGGTTGCGTAGGGTGGGCAAAGCGAAGCGTGCCATTTATGCCGTCATTGCGAGCGAAGCGAAGCAATCCATGGGGCTACAATAAGAAAGAGTGGATTGCTTCGTCGCTTCGCTCCTCGCAATGACGGCCGGACACAACTCCGCAATCTCGCCGCATGTGTTGCGCGAGGTTTGGCCGGTTCGTTCCGCCCTCTCCAATCAGAGGGCGCAGGGAATGCCGGGCGCCCGATGCGCCCGAGAACCGCGCGTGCAGAGATAGTGGTAGAGAGCACACGCGTAGTCAGGTCACACCGGAATCACCCGGCATTCCCCGCGCAATGGTTTACGGCTTATACCGTGCTCTCCCCGGTGATCGGCTTTCTTGCCACCGTCGCCGGCGGAGTTGCCTCCCCCGACTTGACACCAGCGTCGGGGTGTCAGGACCACACGTCTTCGCCGTCCGCCTCAAGCACCCTCGTCAGGAGCACCATCCGCGTCCACCGCATCCCGTCCCGCGCTGGTGACGTTGCGCAACGCCCCTCTGAGTGGGACTGGATGGCGGTGAATATAAAAGTGATTTGGGTCTTCGGAAAATCAGAATATGTTTGCGAACAGGACTGGACACGCAAGTGACAAGGCCGGTCACCGAGATTTCGTCCGGGGCTGTCCGTTGTCTACGCGCGGGCGTCGATCGTTTGATCGGCCACAAAGCGAAATCGGGAATTCCCCTGCCGTGGCTTCGCCCCCGCCGTTGCACGATATTTGTCCGGATTGCGCCCGGCGCTGGCTCCTTGTCAGGTCTGTCGCTGCGCTCACATCGCCGGCGTCGTCGGCGCGCCGATGGCGCGACTGACTGCCCAAATGAAGCCCGACAGCTCACGCGCAATCGCGGTCACCACGAGGGTCGGCCGTTTGCCACGCCGTGCCAATGCGCGGTAGCGCGCGGTCAGGCGCGCCTGCGCCTTCCAAGCGATCTCCTGGACGGCGGGCGGTGCGGCTTCCACCTTGCCAAGCTTCTTCTTGCCGACGCGTGGGGGATGGCGGTAGCTCCAGGAGCACTCCACCAGAATGCGCCGCGCCCGGTGGTTGCCGGCCTTGGTGATGCCGCCGCGCCAGACCCTGTCACCAGTCGACTCTTCGCCCGGCACCAAGCCAAGATAGGCCATCAATTGGCGCGGGGTTGCAAAGCGCGACAGGTCGCCGATCTCGGCGAGAAAAATCGTAGCCGAAATGAGATCGAGACCGCGCACGGCCATCAGTGCCCTCACCACCTCTGCAAGCGACCAGTCCGTCACTGCTGCGGCGATCGCCCGCTCGAGCCGGATCACGCGCTCGTCGGCTTGCCGGACCGCCAACAGCATCTCCTCGAATGCGATGCGTTGTTCGCGGTGGGCGAGCTTCTGGCTCACCAGCCAGTTCATATGGGCCCTAGTCCAGGTTCTCTTGCCCGTATAATGCCGGCCGAGCCGCAGCAGCAACGACAAAACCTGCTGGCGTTTGGATTTGAGGTCGGCGACAGCAGCCTCGCGCGCCCGCACCAGGTCCCGCATCGCCTCGTGCCGCGCATCCGGAACCCAGACCGCGGTCAGTTCGCCCGCGCGCAACAGCTTGGCCAGATTGAGCGCGTCACGCCGATTGGTCTTCACCCGATCGCCCGGCTTCTTCGGGATCAGCGATGGCGCCACTACCACACACTCGTGGCCGAGGGTTTTGATCAACCGGTGCAGATCATACCCGGTCGGCCCGGCCTCATAGCAGAACGTCAGTCGCCGATGCTGCGCCGCAAGCTTCTTCACCAGCTTGCACGTCGCCGCCTCCGTGTTCTCAATCTCGCCGAGATACCGCACCTCGCCGTTCCGCCCGCCCTCCGCAATTGCCACTGCATTGCGCAACTTCGAGGTATCAAGACCAACGAAAACTTCGCTACAATCCGCCATGACTCGTCCTCCTTGCCTGAGGCTCTACCCGGCCTATCCGGGTAACCCTCGCTACAGCATTGAGGGCGAGTCGCCTCGGTCAGGGAAGGACATACGGTCTTCGCTCATCCGGGCTACACTGGCTGAAAATCATAAATTGGTCGCAACGTCGTTCCGGGGCATCGCCGAGCGATGAACCCGGAAATCTCGAGATCATCTCTGGATTCCGGGTTCGATGCTTGCGCATCGCCGGAATGACGACGACGGGGACTACCGCCCCCTGAACTCCGGCTTGCGCTTTTCCATGAACGCGCGGCGGCCCTCGCGAAAATCTTCGCTGTCCATGCAGGCGATGCCGGCCTGCTTGATCGCGTCCATGTCGCGCTCGCCGGGGTCTTTCAGCACCTGCGCGATGGTGATCTTGGCGGCCTGGATCGCCAAGGGCGCGTTGCCGGAAATGGTGCGGGCGATCTCCATGGTCGCGCCCCACAGCTCGGTGTCGGGCACCATGCGGTCGATCAGGCCGATCCGCACTGCTTCGGCGGAGTCGATCCGCATGCCCGTGTACATCAGGAGCCGCGCCCAGGACGGGCCGACCAGCGAGACCAGATTGCGCAATCCGTCATAGCCATAGGCGATGCCGAGCTTGGCGGCGGGAATCCCGAACTGGCTGTGCTCGGCGGCGATGCGGATATCCGCCGCCATCGCCACCTGCATGCCGCCGCCGAGGCAGAAGCCGTGGATGCAGGCGATGATCGGTTTCGGGTAGTTCGCCAGCAAAGCGCGCTGCGCGGCGCTGCGCTTGGAATATTCCTCCGAGGCCGCGGCGTTGTGGCGGGTTTTCTCGAATTGGCTGATATCGGCGCCCGAGACGAACGCCTTGTCGCCGGCGCCGACCAGGATCACCACCCGCACCTCGGGATCGTCGCGCAGTTCCACCAGCGCGTGGCCGAGCCCCTCCCACATGTCGAGCGACATCGCATTGCGCTTGTCGGGATTGTTGAAGGTGATGACCCCGACGCCGTCAGCGACGCTTTGGAGGATCTTGCCGTCGGCGTGGGATTTGTCTGATTTCTTGTTTTCGTTGTTTTTGGGGACATCCAGCATCGGCGTGGCTTTCGGTGGTTGGAGTTTGATCTACATCGACCGGATTGAAGCATTGGTTCGGTGCCGCGGCAATGGCGGTGAACTCCCTCTCCCCTTGTGGGAGAGGGTTGGGGTGAGGGGTTCAGGTCTATCGATAGACCTTAACCCCTCACCCGGATCGCATCTATCGATGCGACGTAGCCGAAGCTTTTTGCTTCGGCGTTCTTTTCCAAGAACGGCCGCCGAAGGCGGCCTATGCCTCTCCCACAAGCGGGAGAGGTGCACCGAGTCTGCCGCAACAAGCCAACCTCACGATTCCAGAAACGGACCGAAATTCGCCCGCGCGAAGGCCGGCCGGGCCTGTATCGTCGTCCACCAGTCGGCAACGCGGGGATGTTTCTGGGCGCTCATTTCGTCCGGCGCGATTTCCTCGTCGATCCGCTTGACGAAAGGCACCGCCGAGATATCCGCGATCGAATAGGCCTTGCCCACCAGCCAGCCCGACGGCTTCAGGGCTTCCTCCATCCGGTCCAGCAACAGCGTCACCAGTTTGGCCCGCGCCGCAGCGCGTTCTTCCTCGGTATAGGGTTTTCGCGCCACCCGCAGCCAGGATTCCTGGCGTTCCTTGCTCGGGACCTTCTTGAGCATCTCGGCCAGTTCCTCATCCGACCATTGCTGTGCCGTCTTCTGCAAATGATGCCGCCAGTTGAAGATGATGAGATTGTGGATCAGACCGTCGATGTGCCGGATCCAGTTGCGCATCAGCGCGCGCTCGTAAGGCGCCTCCGGGCGCAGCGGCGGATCGGGAAAGCTTTCGTCGAGATATTCGCAGATGGTGCCGCTCTCGTGCAGCGGCCTGCCGTCATGGATCAGCGTCGGGATCACGCCGTTCGGGTTGATCTTGAGATATTCCGGCGAATGATGTTCCAGCTTCGCCATGTCGACGTGATGGCCCTGATAGCTGAGGCCCTTTTCCTCCAGGCACAACCGCACCCGCCGCGAGGCGCTCGAGCGCCAGCCGTGGTGAAGGATCATCATGATTTGCTCCCGTACCGGAAACCCAACGCTTCAGACGTCAGGCGTGTGGTGCCACTTTTCGGTACGTTCGGGAATACCCTTGATGATCCCGAACTTGACCGGCGCGGCTTGCTCGATGGCTGCTATGCCCCCGATGGCGCCCAAATTCCCGCGGCGCAGCGAAATGTCGCGACGTGCCATGAGCCGACATTCCCGCGGGGGAGATTGACTCCCTTCTCGCAGGACAACTAACGTAGCCGAAAGTGCCCTTTCATTTGCCCGCGATTGCGTATTTCGACGAGCATGGCGGATATTTACGGGTTCGCACAAATTCTGCGCCCAATGAGACCCGGACCCGAGAACATATGACCGAGTTGATGCCAGCCGGGGGATACATTTCCGGCGTTGCGAAGAGAGCTCTGTCCCCCCGAGACGCGATACGATGGATCGCGCGCTTCGAGCCCCATGATATCGCCACCGTCATGCTCCTGGCGACGCTCGTGTTCGTCGCGCTGCTGACCTACAAGGGCTATGCGATCTCCAACGATGAAGGAGTGCAGCATCAATACGGCGAATTGATCATCGCCTACTATACGAGCGGCTTCCGGGACCAGAGCCTCTTCAGCTTCCAGAACCTTTATCTCTATGGAGGCATGTTCGATATCATTGCCGTCGGCCTCAGTCATCTGGTCCCGGTCGATCCCTACGATCTGCGTCATATCGTCTGCGCCCTGATGGGTATCGGCGGGATCGGTGCGGCCGCGGCGACAGGGCGGCTGATCGCGGGTCCGCGCGCGGGCCTGATCGCCGCGACCAGCCTGACCTTGTGCGGCGCCTGGTATGGCTCAATGTTCAACCATACCAAGGACATTCCCTTTGCCGCCGCGATGATCGGAGCGACGCTGTTTTTGATCCGCATCGCACGTCTGCTGCCGTCGCCACGCGCCGGCGACATCGCAGCCTTTGGCCTGCTGGCCGGCGCTGCGTGCGGCGAACGGGTGATCGGTTTGCTGCTGGCGATATATGTCGGCTTTGCCATCGTCCTGTACCTGCCCTGGCGAGACCGCGACGGCACGCGGCTGCGCTTTGCGGTCAAATCGCTGGTATCGATGCTGCCGGCGCTGACGCTGGCCTATGTCATCATGATCCTGGCCTGGCCCTGGGCGGCGCTGGCACCGCTCAATCCGATTCGCGGCCTGCTCGCATTCTCCGAATTCAACTACTCCATCCGGACGGTCCTCGTCGGCCAGATCTACGAGATGGCGGATGTGCCGCGGCTTTATGTGCCGATCTACATTGCGATCCGAGTGCCGCTCCTGATGCTGTTCGGTGCTGCGCTGGCGATGATATCCGCCGGATTGCCGGGTCGCGCATCGAATTCCGGACAGCACAGGGCGATCACCCTGGTCTCGCTGATGGTCATTTTTCCGCTGGCCTGCCAGGTGATCTGGCGCGGCCCGGCATTCACCGGAATGCGCCATTTTCTGTTTTTGATCCCGGCGCTGGCGGTGCTGGCAGGTATCGGTCTCGACAAGGCTCTTGCGGCGCTCACGACGCGCGGTCGCATGGCTGCTTCCGGCGGGCTCGCGATCGTAACCGCAGGCTTCCTCTGGGACGCCGTGACCCTGATCAGGCTGCACCCCTACGAATACCTGTTTTACAACTCCTTGGTCGGAGGTCTCGAAGGGGCATCACGACGCTACGACCTCGACTACTGGTTCAGCAGCATGCCCGAGGCTATCGGTCAGCTGGAAGCCTATCTGCGCCGCACCGCGCCGGGCGATGCGAATTGGTCAACGGAGGTCTATTCCGTCGCGGTGTGCGGCGAACGCCTGCCGTTCGAGAAGGCGGTCACGCTGCCGCAACTGCATTGGGATTTCATGCCGGAATGGAAACAGTCCCAGTTTTTCATCGCGCCAACGCAACTGAATTGCGACAGGGATCTCGACGGCGAGATCGTCGGCGCGGTCGAACGGCTCGGCGTTACCATCGCCTACGTCAAGGACCGCCGGGCGTTGACCCGGCCCGTGGCAAGTGCGACCAGCGACCGCGCTTCGGCCGAGTACAGTCTCAGTGTCTGTCCGGAGACTTCAGGCCGGATTGCAGAGTTTTCTGAGCATGAAGCGGATTGAGGCGAGTCGCAAGAACGCCAACGCCTTTCGGTTGAGGCACTCCCAATCCTTGGCCAGGCGGCGGCAGCGGTTGAGCCACGCAATGGTGCGCTCGACGATCCAGCGTTTGGGCAACACCACGAAGCTGCTGACCTGATCGGAACGTTTGACGATTTCGATCTCGATATGCGGTCGAAGTTTCGCAAGCGCATTGGCAAATTTCGGTCCTTTATATCCGCTATCGACGAACAGCTTCTTCAAAAACGGAAACATCCCGAACAATGTCGTCATGACGAGAGCGCCGCCATCGCGATCCTGGATGTCGGCCGGATGAACGACGGCGTGGAGCAGGAGACCTACTGTGTCGACAAGAATGTGCCGCTTCTTGCCCTTGATCTTCTTGCCCGCATCGTAGCCGTGCGGATCAATGAACGCCCCCCTTTTTCCGCGCTTTTCACGCTCTGGCTATCGATGATGGCGGCAGTCGGACTGGCTTTCCGCTGGGCTTGTTCTCGACACTGCTGATAGAGCGCATCGTGGATTCGTTCCAATGTGCCGTCATAGGTCCACAGGTCGAAGTAGTCGTGGACCGAGCTTTTCGGCGGCAGGTCCTTCGGGATCGCGCGCCACTGACAGCCGGTCGAGAGAATGTACATGAGGCCGTTCACCACCTCCCGCATGATCACCGTGCGCTTGCCACCGCCAGTCTTGCCCGGCGGGATCAGCGGTTCGACCAGTCTCCATTCGTCGTCGGTCAGATCGCTCGGATAGCGCAACATGCTGCGGTCGTATCGGGCGCGATTCTTGCTCGTCCACATCGGTGACCCCTCCTCGAATCAGGCCACCACTCTTGAATCACAGATGATTCATATGATTCAAGAACTCTCCGGACAGACACTCAGGTCAGGTCCGGTCGCAAAATGAAGCCGGGACACTTGTCGGGAGAACGCGCCTGACCTGACACGCGGTCCCGGTCGCCGTGTCGTCACAACTTGTGCCCTTTCTGGCGAAGCGCCTGGGTCAAGCTCGTTTTCAAATCCTCAGCCGCCTTGCGACCGGTGTCCTCGCCAATCTGCGCACTCTGCTGCAAGATCGCCTGCGATTTTCCGAGGAATTTCTGACCCACGGGCTGACGATAGAACGCCGCTATCTGATGAAGCTCGTCCACCGAAAAGCTGTTGGCATAGACCGTGGCGATGCCATCGACCATCGCGTTGTAATAGGGGGTGTACGCATCCGCGATCGTGGGCATCATCGCGTTGTAGTCACGTTCGATTTCCGGCCTGTCCTGTACCAAAGCGGGCTTGAGACCCAGCAGAATGACCGGCAGAAGCGCCTTGTACTGATCGGAAAGCTTCAGCGTAGTAACCAGGTCGCGCGCCGCCGCCATGGCTTCGGGCGAGGGCGTCTGCGCCCGTGCCGTGCCGATCGAAAACACAAGTATGCTGCCGACAACGATCAGACGTTTGATCGGGAGTAAGGACATAGGCTGGCTCCTCCGACGAATGATGACACAATCCTCAAGAATTGAGATCCACGAACGCGCGGCTCTCCTCTTCGCGGGTCCCTGAAGACGGGAATCCACTGATTGCTGCAACCGCCATGCCTCAACCACCATGGCTCACTTGTCTTGGTATCGCGCAGCCTGCTCCAGCCACGGGATCACGCGGTGCCCGGTTTGGTGGCCGCCTCGGGCAGATCGGGGACGCTCGCATCGACGAACAGGCTGGGGACCTTTTCGGCCCGGTCCAGAATCCACGCGAGCCCGATCATGATCAGGATGCCGCCGACGCTGACGAGCAGCTGCATCCAAAGCGCGCGCGCGCCGCCCTGGGCGTGCTGAACCAGGATCCAATGCGCGCCAAAGGACAGGAATACGCCGAAGCAAAAAAGCGGCAGCGAATGCTGACCGCACAGCACCATCGGGCGCAGCCATTTGGAGGTAAGTATCTCCGATTTGCGCGGAAAATATCGGGAGACCACCAGCGCCAGCGCGAGGAAGTGGGTGAAACGCAGCATATCGAGGTCGGTCTTGTCGATCGGATAGATCGCCTTGATCATCCATTTCGGCACCATGGCATCGAGGAACGGGACGTGCCAGGTCATCACGATCAGGAACGCGAAGGCCATCCACGCCACGGCCAGGATCAGCGCCGTGCGCGACTGGATAATGACCTGCAGTTGGTTGATGCCTCCGACGCCGCACCATGCCGCGAACACGAACATCAATTGCCAGGCGAACGGATTGAAGTACCAGTGCGTGCCGGGCGGATATGAGGCGAGATTCCAGTCGAAACAGCGCGCCCCGATGTACAGCAGGATCGAGCCAAGTAAGGTCCAGTTGGGGCGGCGCAACAGGCACCACAGGATCAGCGGTGAAGCGGCTATCAGCGATATGTAGAGCGGCAGCACGTCGAGGTCGACCGGCTTGTAGCGCAGCGTCAGCGCCTGCCCGATCAGAACGTCCGGGTGCTGGAGAAAATTGTGAACATTGAACTCGTCTTCGTACATCGGATTGTCGAATTTCCTGACCGTGCGCGCGATCTGCGCCGTGAAGAGCAGGAACAGCATGATGTGGGCAACGTACATCTGCCAGACGCGTGTCCACAGCCGCTTGAGGGCAGCGAGAAAATTCCCGGCGCGTATGATCGGACCATAGATGTAGCCGGCCAGATAACCGGAAATGAACACGAAGAACTCGGCGGCATCGCTGAAGCCGTAATTGCGCAGGGTCAGCCAGGCAACGAAGTCGTCCGGAATGTGATCGAGGAAGATCATCCACAGCCCGATGCCGCGGAACAGATCGAGCCGGAGGTCACGCTCGACGGCATGCGAGAGAGAAGCGACGTCTTGATTTGCCATACTGCTGGTCCGTTTCATTCGGTTGGCTGTCGAGTCGGTTTTTATGCTGGCCCGGACTGATGTTACACGTGACACCTCCCGGTCAGGGCAGTGGTGAACACGCTTCGCAAGTCGGAGGCTGGGCGATACGTTGAAATGGTCGTGGTAGAAATATTGCAGTTTCGCGAGGGAGCGAACTGGTCAGCGGAAAATAGAAGAGCTCCCCCTGCAGAAATTAACTGGATAAGGCGGCGCCGCAATCATCAGTTTCGGCGCGCGGGCTATAAGACGGATCGAAAAAGTCAGGTCGATTCCTGTATTTTGCAGTGCATCAATTCCCGTTAGCGAAAATGGGCGCAACGGGTCGCACAGTTTCAACTATACTGGTTTGCCGGATAACTGAAATCAGCTTTTGCAACCGTCCACGGTTTTGGCGGGATCGGGGCGAAGTTCTCGGCGAAGGCTTGGGACGGCTCCCGGGTCAGACTTCATGGGCCTCCTCCGGCCATTTGGGCGTGCCCGCCGGCGCGTTTGGTTCGCGGGCCGGCCTTGTCGACGTAGTGCTTGTACCATGACAACAACCATGCGGCGGCGGACATGATCAGGATGCCGCAGATACCGACCAGGAAATGCAGGCCAAGGCCGGCGGAAGCCTCCGTCAGCACGAAATACCCCGCGAACGCCAGGGCTACGCCGAGGCAGAAAATCTCCAGTGAACGTTGCCCGCACAGGATCATGGGCCACAGCCAGCGCGATTCCAGGCCCGGCCATCCCGCCGGGACGAAACGCAAGGCAACAACCGCCAGCGCCAGGAAGTGCGCGAACCTGAGCACGTCGAGATCGGTCTTGTCGATCGGATACATCCATTGCTCGAGCCAGTGCGGCATCAGGTAACCAAGCTGCGGGAAGTACCAGGTCAGCGTCACGCAGAACGCTGCGAGCAGATAGGCGAACGAAATCCATAGCGTGACTGGCGAAGACAAAAATCGCGACATCCTCCGGGCGCCGCCCAACGCGCACCAGGCGCCGAACACGAACAGCAATTGCCACGCAAAGGGATTGAAGGACCAGAAACCGTTCGGATAGGCCGTCAGGTGCAGATCGTACCGCCAGGCTGCCGCGTAAAGCGCGACCGAAGCTGCGAGCGTGAGATCGGCGCGCCATTTGATCAGCTTCAGAATGAGCGGCAGAAACAGCATCAGCACGATGTAGAGCGGCAAGACGTCCATGTTCAGTGGGCGATATCTCAGCAGCAGAGCCTGAACCATGGCGCTTCCGGGCTGGTCGAGGAAATTCAGTATCTCCATTTCCTTGGCGTAAAACGGCTTCTCCAGGCCGATGGCGACGTAGGAAACTTCCGCAACCAGGATCGCGAACAGCAGCACGTGCGCGGCATAGATCTGCCAGACCCTTCGCAGGACGCGCGCGGTCGCAATCTCGAAGCCGGACTCGAACATCGCACGGCCGTAGACGAACGCCGCGGTATAGCCTGAGATAAAAATGAAGATTTCGGCGGCGTCGCTGAATCCATAACTGCGGATCGTGAACCAGGTCAGGACATCCGGCGATACGTGATCGATGAAGATCAGCCACAGTGCCAGGCCGCGAAAAAGATCCAGCCGCAGTTCGCGCACACCGCTGGCAGGAAGCGAAAGGAGAATCGGCGCCGGCAAGGCATGCACCATTTCGTCCGCTGCGCCCACATGGGATGGCCCGGCAACTCGATCGGAAATCGACGTCATCTCACCTGTCTCGAGGGTTCGGTGCGGTGGCGCTTGCAAGAGACTGTCATTGGATCGCGCCTTGCGTACACCCTTCGGGGCTAATCCGCCTTACGGACGGTGATTGGTTGGGACGCGTCAGCATGCTGATTCCGCTAGTATAGGCAGAAAAGCGGTCGCGTGGCCAAGTGGGAAGCGCGGCTTGTCAACATACGGCCTTGCCTGATCGGCATGGAAGCCTGCGTCGGCGCACCGAAGCCGTGCAGCGCCCGACGATGAAGTTCGTGGCGACCAGGACCGCGGAGCAACTGGATCTACAGGCGTTGCATCGGGTGCGCGAGCGGCTGGTGTCGCAACGCACCGGCATCGCCATACGATCACCCTGTCGGCGCGTCGCATGGACGAGGAGGGCACCTCGACACCAGTCGCCGCTGGCTGTTTGCAGGCTTTGCTCCGACCCAGCAGCGTGCGGATCTTGTCATGCACCCCAGACATTATTGCGCCGCACAGCGCCCTTTAATTAATGGCGTTGCTGTCATCTATTCCGGTTCCGATGGTGGAACCATTGCCATGAGGTTACCCCTTGGAGTCTTCTGTTGCCGATCGTTCGTCCGCGGGATCGAAGAGGTGGACGCGCCGCCTTCGTTGTCCTCGCTGTGCATCCTCATTGCGGGATCTGGGCCGTCATCCGTCTTGCTCCGACACCAGTTGCGAGTATAGCGAGACCGGCTTTCCACTTGTCGACACCCAACCGGTCCTGATCGATTTTGCAACCAGCATTTTTGACCGCGAGATGTACCGCGCCGACCGTGGCTCGGCGCTTCCAAGGGATGTTACGGGCCGTTCGCTTGGCTCACGGCTTCATCAGTTTACCCTTGGAAACAACCGGATCGCAGCCTCGAATTGTGCAAAGTTCATCGAGCTACTGATGGAAGGCTCCGAGCGGCCCATCGTCCTTGTGATTGGTGGCGGCACCATCGGCCTCGGTGCCAATGAACTTTACCGTAATAGCTCCATCGAACTGGTCGGCACCGATGTCTACGCCTCACAGCACACCGCCCTGGTGGCCGATGCCCACAAGCTTCCTTTTGAAGACGGGGTGTTCGACGGCGTTTGGGTCCAGGCCGTACTCGAACATGTGCTGGAGCCCGCAACAATCGTTGACGAAATTCATCGGGTGCTTCGGCGCGGGGGGCTGGTTTATGCCGAGACGCCGTTCATGCAGCAGGTGCATGAGCGCGCCTACGATTTCTCGCGCTTTACGCAGAGCGGTCATCGTTGGCTGTTCAAGCGATTTTCCGAAGTCAGCGCCGGACCGATCGGAGGCGCGGGCGTGGCGCTGGTGTGGTCGATCCGGTATTTCTGCCGTGCTCTCGGCGCGGGGAACAAACTGTCAATGCTGATTTCCCTGCCGTTCTTCTGGATCCGGTTTTTCGACGCATTCTCCCGCGGCCGCGCCGTTGCGGACGCCGCCAGCGGATTTTTCTTTCTTGGGCGCAGATCCGATCAGATGATCGATCCCCACTCCATGACGGAATACTACGACCGGCAAAAATGACGTTGCGGTCGATCGTCGATGAGGTGGACGGCATTTGCAGGACGAGGACGACGGACCTGGCTGCCGGCGCCCGGCAGAAGCGGTGACGACAAGCAGACCGTCCGGCGAGGAGTCTGAGTTGGGTCAGAATCGGTGAAAACGATTAGGCCCCTGCCGTGTACCGCCCGCCAAAATCGATCGAACACTGATGCCAGATTGATCCGAGTTCTGTAAGTCGAGATCACTAGTCAAGGATGCACTGCCCAATGTCCGTTCAGCGGCCTGCCGAAAAGATCGAGTCCTGAAACTGAATGAGTTCACGACGGAACACCGGATACAGCACGTCATTACCATACCCGCTCAAATGATCCCCATCGTAGAATAGCGGCTTGCCATTCTCGAACGCATTACAGGAAGACGCACTGCAAAGTGTCGGTCCCACGTCCCAGATCATCACGCGCTTAATCGTGCGGGAAAAAGAGCGTTCCAGGTCGAGAACGATCGCTCGCCTGGCGTCGAATTCGCTTCGACTGGTAACGAAGCCCCTCCTGCAGATCGGGTTATTCCGGTTGAACCAGTCTGCACAGCGAAATGGCGGGGACCAGAACACTGGTGTCGGCGCTTCCATGACAACGATGCTGCCACGATTGCTTAATCGTTCAATCAAGGTCCGCGCCTCGTCGGCGGCCTCATCGCCGACCTGAGGCATCGGCGCACTAAATCCTCCCCATTGGTCCCGCAGACGATCAATCCTAAGGCTGGGCAAAAAAACTATTGTCCTCGAGTTGGCCCTTGCCAGCAGATTCTTGCGCGTCGCCTCGCCGAACAGAGCGCATTTGCGTTCGAGGCGCCGCATCGGCACGCGAAAGTTCATGAAGGCACAGCCCGGGCTACTATAGATGGCGACCGGCATATCTTGATCATTTGAGAACTGAGCGAGCATTCTTGCATAAGCGCCGGCATGAGAATCGCCCGCGACCAGCATCTGACGCCCGCTTGCCGCTTTACAGGCAAACGGCGTATCAGACCTGATTTCGTCGTCATTCAGGAACAACACACAACCGACATTTGCCGGGGGAGCATTGCTCCAGCTATCATCGTGTGAGGTGACGCTGAGCGAGATGTGATTTTGAAGCTTAAAAGCCTCTCGTGAGAGGGCAGCAGCCGAAATCGTTGCAAAGCAAAACAACCCCACGACAGCAGCACGGGGGAGTGCCGAAACACGCTTCGAATACCGGACCGGCAGTTCGACCATAAAGTAGGACGCGGTCGCCACAAGGAAAGTCAGAAGGAGCGCTGTCAATTGCTCCGACAGCGATTCCAGGCCGGTCGTCCAGCGCATAAGAACATAGACCGGCCAATGCCAGAGATAGAGCGAGTAGGAGAGCAGGCCTATAAAGGAAAGCCAGCGCATCGACAGTATCGAAGAAACTGTCGTTCGGTGGTTGCAGCTGACCACCATGAGCAGACCGGCGGTCGCCACAGCCGGCGGAATCGCCCAGGGAAACGGAAAATGGGTCTCGTCGCAGAAAACAAACGAAAACGTGAGAAGTACAAGAAAGCAAGCGCCCAGCACGTTGAGAAACACAATGCCAGCCCGATCGAAACGCGGACGCCAAGAGATCGAGGTAAGAGCCAGCAGCAAGCCAATTCCGAGTTCCCAAAATCTGCTGGGAATTTGAAAAAAGCTGAAAACCGGGTGTCGGCTCGTCAGTACGGCAGAAGTCCCAAGCGATAGCAAAGACAGGATAAGCGCACTGCATACGACCGCGCGTCTGTATGCGGGAAAGAGAAGTGCTGCTCCGATGATGAACGGGAAGATAAGGTAGAATTGCTCTTCGAGGCCCAGAGACCATGTATGCGCAAACGGATTAAAGTCCGTCCGCGGACCAAAATAGTGATCATCGGCAGACTGGGCTAGTCGGACATTGCTCAGACCAAAAAATGCAAAAAAAGCGGTATTGCGGTTGGATTGGCTAAGCCAAGCATCGGGAACAAACGCGATCGTAGCCATCGAGGCTATCAACAGCATGACAATCAGCGCGGGCATTATTCTTAGAAATCGGCGTGCATAGAAATACAAGGCGACTTCCTTGAATGAAGCAAAATGACGCCCGATGATCGAATTGGCGACGACGTAACCCGAGATCACGAAGAAGACGTCGACGCCAACAAACCCTCCAAGCAGAAATTCGGATTTTAAATGGTAGGCCATCACGCTCAGGACTGCGAACGCCCTAAGCCCGTCAATGGCTGAAATATAAGAGCCGCGCGGGTCGACGTTGCTGATTCCAACAAATTGGCTGTCACCCGAATTGTCACTGTGCCGATCAAAGGCCATTACACACCCCTGTTTACCAGCGGGATGAGATCATACAGATGACCGCCATGGGTACTAACGAACCGAACGATCCAACCGAAATGTGGGCGTTATCGTCGAAGCCTTCAAATAGGCGCGAGACGAGAACAAGGTCCGGCCTTTGCGTAGTAAACCACCGAATGTCGCAGTCCGCCGGGAAATCTTCATCGCAGCAACCCCTTTTTGAGACCGCTCGCAACCGTTGGTAGTTTAATCAGCCGCCGGACCGTAACAAGCGATAGCCAACCCGCCGCAATCATAGGCGGCGTTTTATTTGTTGCGAGCGCTGCGCTGGATCGTCGGCAGCAGGGCGCTCCAGGGGCCGCGCGGCTTCGCCAAGCCAGCCAGCCGCTAATCTTCATAAAATGAGACATTGCGGATCAGGCGTCTTTGATGTCCGATATACCCCTCAACAGCGGCGCGAAGTAGGATGTCGCCGGATATCCGAGTTGGATCTAGGCTGTGTGTGGCAAGGAGGCCAAGGCATGCGGATAATGACCGTAGCGTTCGCTCTCGCAACGGCCCTGGTGCTGTGTAACCTGGGGACATTTAGTGTCGCAGCCCGTGCGCGGGATACCAAAGTTGTTCGTGAACCACGGACGAGGCTTATCGTCAGGGTGCCCGTGGAAAGGCCTTACTGGGATTCTTATCTTGTTCCACGATATCGTTATCGCCCTGAGGACGACCGGGTCGATCCATGCGGCGGGCCCGTCGTGCCGGTAATAAACGTCGGGCCTCAAGAGGAAACGATTCCGTTGTGGCTGGCCAACGCTTGGGGTCTTGGCCGTGTGCATGGTCGGGATTGGCCGTGTAAGGGTCAAAACCGGTAATGCACCGATTGAGCAGAAGATTTCAGCTTATCCCCCACAAGCCGACATCTGCGCCTTTGTGAGTACATCCCTGGAAACCAAAAGGGCCGCCAGACTCGTGCAGCGCAATGTGACCTGCTTGACGTACCGGACCACAGCCTTGCCCCTGTATGAGCGCGTCACATTGGAAAGCTCGCCCTCGGAGGTCGCGGCCGCCGACCAGCGGTTGGCTCAGTCGTCGATTGCGGCAACCGCCTCGATCTCGATCAGCCACCCCGGCCGCATCAGGCGGCTCACGACAACAAACGTACTGGCCGGCGGCTTGGCAACGTTGAGATAGCGGTCGCGTATCGGGCGCATTTTCGGCACGTCGACCTGATCGACCTCGGCGGCGAGGAAGTAATTCAGCTTGACGATATCGGCCATCACGCCGCCGGCGGCTTCGACTGCAATCTTGAGATTGGCAAAGACCTG
Organism: Bradyrhizobium erythrophlei; assembly: GCF_900129425.1. NCBI lineage: Bacteria > Pseudomonadati > Pseudomonadota > Alphaproteobacteria > Hyphomicrobiales > Nitrobacteraceae > Bradyrhizobium > Bradyrhizobium erythrophlei. The sequence goes on from NZ_LT670817.1 coordinate 2,383,083, forward strand.
CTCAACCTGTGCCTCGAATTCGCCCTCGCCAATGATCTTGCCGGACGCGTCGCTCGGGACCTGGCCGGAAATATAGACGATCGTTCCGCGACGGACCTTGGCGATGTGCGAATACACGGCCGCGGCCGGCGCTATCAGGGTCGTCGGGTTAATGAATTCCTTCGACGGCTTCGACATGATCATCTCCGTGTTGCGACCGCGACGCCGGGCTGAATATCTCCTTGCTCACGGCCAACTCCCCTTCACTTATTGCCAAGACGGCTTGCCGATCTCCTCGGCAATGTCCGCGGGGTAAGTCCTATATCACGCAATTCGCGCTCACCCGAGGCGCCGCTCCTCGATGACCCTTTTCATGTCGTGAGTTGGCATCCTCGCTTCCTCTCGAACCAATCGGGCCGTAGATGGGAGGCAAGACCGCCGCCTCATCATCATTCGATCACCTCGTCAAACCCGCCCAAGCACGACGATAGGACTATCAGGCCAACGTGCCGCCGATCATTGATCGAGAGCGACCTGGATTGCGCTAACCAGGCTTCACCCGGGCCGGGGGGCCGGGGGGCGGAGTGGTACGCTTGAAGCTTGGCCGTGCCGCGTGCCGGTCGTAGTAACCGGCGAGATGGTGCGCGGCGGCGAGAGCCTCCGCGCCCTCGGGGAATTGCTGGACACGATAGAGGATCGGCAGCAGGTTGATGTCAGCGAAAGTGAATTGATCGTCGACAAGATAGCCGCTCTTGGCGACCGCCTTATCGAGAACCCCGATCTGCTCGCGCAGAGCCGGCATAACGGCTTCGATCGCCTCTCGGTCAGGCTCTCCATCGCCGGTCTTGGGGGCAATATACGTGTAGAGATATGTCCGGATCAGGGTGCGATCCATCACCGTGTTGACGAGCGAGACCCATTGCTCGGTGAGCGCGGCGCGGCGAGGATCGGATGGGAAGACATACGGAGCCGGAAAGCTGCGATCGAGATAAGTTGCGATGGCCTTCGATTCGAAGAGCTCGACATCGCCGTGGCGCAGCACCGGCATTTTGCCCAGGGGATGGATAGCGAGAATCTCCGGCGCGTGCAGCGGCCTCTCCGTGAGCACGTACTCGATCCCCTTCTCCTCGCAGACCATGCACGCGACGCGCGTGTAGGTCGACCGCATAGAACCGATGATTTCCGGTGTCGCCATGACTTGTCTCCCTGCGGTGCCAGCCCGCGACCTTCGTCAGACGGTTGAAGCTGGACGACCGGCCGACATTGTGCCTGTCGCAGCGCCTGCTTGCTCTCGAAACGCTGTTGCAGGAGCACGAGGTGGGTGCGCCGGGCGTCGCCTCGAAGATCACCACGACCGGGGACAACGCCGCGCGCTTCTTCAAGCCGACCTGATGGCGGCTTGCCTGGGTAGTTCGGGCGCCCACCGCGCCGCCTCCCGCTCGGGGTGCATCAGCGCCATACCGATAATGCCGCCGATCAGCATGATGATCCCACAAATGACGTAGCCGGTGTAGAAGCCGTCAAGCGGCGTGGCCGCTGTCTCGATGACGCTGCCCATGATGTAGGGCGCCAGCAGCCCGGCCGATGTGCCGACCGCGTTGCCGATGGAAAGCAGAGCGCCGCGCTGAGCGACCGGGGTGACCTCGCTGACCACGGCGTGGCTGAACACGTAGATGACCGACGGCAGCGAGATTCCGATGGTCGTCATGGCGATCTTGAGGGGGATGGTTGGCATCTGCGGCATGATGAGCAACGCGATGCCGCCAAGTCCGACGCAGGCGCCGCCGAACACGCCGCGCGCCATCCGGCTCGACACCCCGCGAGCAAGTAGGTGCTGTGAGTACCAGCCGGCGGCGATCACCACGACCACACTGATGCCCGGTGGCAGGGCGCTCAACAGGCCAACAGATCCCTGCGCAAAGCCCAGCCCTTTGATCAGAAATGCCGCCTGCCAGGAGATGGCCAGTGACAGACCCCAATAAGCTCCGAAAAACGCGCACCAGCTCGACAGCACGGTCGGGCTGCACAAGAGCCGCGCATAGGATACGCGATCCGGCGTCGCCGTCGCGGTTGGCGCTGCCGACCCTACGATCGGACCTTCCCGGCCAAGCAGCAACCACGCCCCCGTCCAGGCGAGCCCAACGATGCCCAGCGCCGCGAAAGCCCAGTGCCAGGAGTAGTTGATGATGACCCAATTAAGCATGGGTAACGCCACCATCAGGCCGACCCCCGCGCCCTGCGACACGATGGCGGTGGGAAGCGTTCGCAGCTCGTTGGGAAACCACTTGTAGGTCGCGTGCAGCGCGACCGGATAGGCCGGCCCCTCGCCGGCGCCGAGGGCGATCCGGCAGGCGAGCACCGTCGCGAATCCCACCGTGCCGACCATCGGAAACTGGGTCAATGCCCAGGCGAGGCTCATGACCAGCAACACCCAGCGCGTCTGCACCCGATTGACGATAAAGCCGGTGACGACCGCCGAGAGCGAAAACAGCAAGAAGAAGCTCGAGCCGACAAGCCCGAATTGGCTCGGGCTGAGATTCAACTCCTTCATCATCGGGACTGCGGCAAGCCCGATCACCGCCTTGTCGACGAAGTTGATGAGCATGAACAAAAACAGCAAGGCGACGATCAACCAGGAGCCCTTCGGCGTTGGACGGTCGCTCATTGTGCTCCCTCGATGCTTGTTCCTTTTATTTTAAGCCGCCCCCGGCGCGATAGAACTGCGAGCCGACGAGCCATCAGGCGCGTCGTTTGTAAAGGCTTCGGATTGATTTGCAATTGGAACCTGATAGGCTCATCGATGCTGTTTTTATTATAAATCATCGCGTACCGAGCTGCCGATCCCGGCTGCAAATAGGCTCTTCCATGGAGCGCTCCGTACCCGGCCCCGCCGCTAAAAGACCGCCAAAGCGCGCCGGCGCACTGCCCGAGGTGAATTCGCGCCAACTCGCCGCGGTGCTGGCGATCGCGGAATATCGCAGCTTCATCGCCGCCGCCGCGTATCTCGGGATATCGCAACCGGCGCTCACGCTGACCATCAAACGGCTCGAACAGACGCTCGGGCTGCCGCTGTTCCTGCGCACCACGCGCCAGGTCACGATCACCGCGGCCGGTCGCGAATTCGTCGCGATGGCTGAGCGCGTGTTCAACGACCTGAAACTCAGCATGCGAAGCCTGCGCGAACTGACCGAGCAGCAGCGCGGTCAGGTCATCGTGACCAGCTTGATTCCGGTTCGAATGAGTGACGTGATCGCCGAGTACGGGCGGCGCTTTCCCGGCGTCGAGATCCAGCTGCGCGAAGGCTTCCAGGATGACGTCAGGGACGACGTGCGAAGCGGCCTTGCGGATTTCGGGGTCGGCGATATCGGCGATCTGCCCGACTCGCATCTGACGGAAAGCCTTGGCGTTGAGGAACTATGGGTCGTCCTGCGCGATGACCATCCGCTGGCGCGCCTGCGGCAGATCGAGTTCGGCGCGCTCAAGGACGTTGCGCTGGTGTCGTACCGGGTCGGTTCGACGACGCGGCGCCTCATCGACGCCGCAGCGACCGCCGCCGGTTTCACGTTACGCCATGTCGTGACGGTCGGTTTGCCGCTCACCCTGATGAACCTGGTGGGCCGCGGCGTCGGTGTCGCGGTCGGCCCTGCTCGTCCCTGGCCCCCGGGGGGCCATCCGAACCTTGTGTCGCGTCCGCTGGTGCGCCCGCGGCTTTCCAGCGAGATCGGCATCATGCGCCTGCGCGACCGCGAGCTGTCGCCAGCTGCCGCCGGTCTACTGGCGCTCGCTCGCGAGCGGCTGCGGATCCATCGGTCTCGATAGTTCATAGTCCGTCTCGCTGCGTCACCCCCTCCGCTCGGGCCCCCGCGAGAACTCCCCGGAACAGGGCGGCGCAGGGCCCGCATCGGGTCAATCGCGTCTCGGCTTTGCCCTCGAACTCGGACATTACTCAATGCAGCCGGCAATTCGCATTCGTGCCAAACCCGAGCATTTGGACTGTCCAACGATCGCCATGAACGCGGACGAGTTTGGGCGGACAAACCAATCGGACCACCATGTCCTCCAGCTCCAACACCAGTATCGCCAGGAAAGCTCGCACGAAAGCCGAGGCGGATTTTGCCACCTGGCTCATGATGGCGAAGCTCGGTGGTTTCGATGACCTTCCGCCAAACGCACAGAGCTTTCTAACTGACTATCGAACCCGACTCGAGACGATGAGCGAGGCCGAGTCCACCGCCCTGGCCGTTCGCGAGGTCTACAGCGCTTATTACAGCGAGATGGGAGGCACGGGCGTAGCGCCGGAACCAAAGGCTCGCACAGTAACGACGGAGGGCAAAGTCGTGCGGCTTCAGGGACGGCCTAAACCTCAGCCCGGACTATCGGCTGCGCGCCATTCGACGAAGCCAATGATCCGAAAATCCCTTCCGGCACTGCTGATTTTCGCGGGCATGGTGGCTCTGATTGTCGCATATAGATTTCTGATACAGTAGCGTCGCCCGCGGATGTGTGCGGGGACGGAGTGCTGCTCACAGCAACCGTCCAGCTTACGCCGGAAAAAGGCAAGAAGCGTGCCCGCCGACCCGCGCGCTGGCGCCAGCTGCGACCATGTTGGCGTGCCTGACGGCGCTAAAACCGCTCAGGCCGCAGCAGGGCGAAGATCAAGTAACATAGCAAGCCGGCAGCGACGAGGGCGGCAAGTGAATAATCGAAAACCATTTTCGTTCTCCTCAGAGGCGTTCACAGGTGTGCGCATAACCAACCGCCACCAAAAAGAAGCCGAGCCCGAGGACCAGCATGACGACATCCAACATGAGGTGCTCCTTGTCGCGCTTGTTTCCGGGCGCGATGGTTGCGCGTTCCGGGAAGGAAGATTGCGATGGATCAGGAACAATAGACGTCTGGTCGTAGCTAATTGTAAGCTGCCGCGTTGCACATAAGATTTCGAGATGGGTGTTACGGCAACGTTATAGGAAGGTAATAAGTGTCGCGGGAGGTTTTGACGCAAGCCATTGCGAGGAGGGATTGTTTGGATCGCGCGGCCCGTGTTACGCGCCCGCGCACGCGGATAGCTCAGAACGAACCCACCAGGGAGCCGAGCGCGATGACGGCGGCGAGCGCTACAAGGGCGCCGATGATACCGACCACCACGATATCGCGATAGCTGTCCCGGTGCGTCGATCCGCAGACCGCAAGCAAAGTGACCACCGCGCCATTGTGCGGCAGGCTATCGAGTGTGCCCGAACCGATCACTGCCACGCGATGGAGCAGCTCCGGATTGAGCCCTATCTCCGCCGCGCGCGACATGTATGTCGCCCCGAGCGCGTCGAGCGCGATGGTCAGCCCACCCGATGCTGAGCCGGTAAGGGCTGCGAGAACGTTGGTGGCGACTGCCAGCGATACCAACGGACCGCCCCCAATGCCGAGTACTGCGTCGCGTACCACGCCGAAAGCAGGCATCGCCGCCACCACGGCGCCGAAGCCGACCAGGCTCGCCACGCTCATCGCCGGCAGCACCGAAGCATTGGCGCCGGCATCCATGGTGGCGCGCAGAGCCGGCAGTCGGCGAAAATTGACCGCGATCACGGCGACGATCGCGCAGGCAAGCGCGGTGATCACAGCCCACACGCCACCGACAGCTGCGAGTGACGTCTCGCCCCAGCGAGCTTCCGCGAGAAAGCGCGTGTCGAGTGCCGGCAGGATGAACAACGACATCGCCAGATTGACGGCAATCACCACGATGAGGGGCAGCGCGGCGAGCATGGCCGGAGGCGGCGCGTCGGTCGTCTCGCCGTGCGTGATCTCTGCCGGATCGAACTCACGCGCGGTGGTGGTGCGTTCACGCAACTTTTCGTCGGTCGCGAGACGTTCGGCCGGCATCGGCGCGCCGTCGCCGAAGCTTTCGCCGTTCCTCTTTGCGGTCGCCTCTTCGCGATTGAGCCACCACAGGCCGAAGGCGAGCATGATCAGCGATGCAAGAATACCGAGGCCGGGCGCCGCAAAGGGCGTAGTGCCAAAGAACGGCATCGGGATCGCGTTCTGGATCGACGGCGTCCCGGGCAGCGCCGACATGGTGAAGGTCGAGGTGCCGAGGACAATTGCGGCCGGCATCAGACGCCGCGGGATGCCAGCCGCACGAAACAGCTCCTGTGCCATCGGCGCCAATACGAAGAAGGCGACGAACAAACTGACGCCGCCATAGGTGACGATCGCGCCGGCCAGCACCACCGCCAGCACCGCCCGCTGCGGGCCGAGCCGCCGTGTCATAAAGCTCGCGATCGCGGCGACCGAGCCGCTGTCCTCCATCAGTTTGCCGAACAGCGCACCAAGCAGAAACAGCGGAAAGAATTGCGCCAGAAAGCCTGCCGCGCTGAGCATGAAGGTCTGGGTCCAGTGGGCGAGCAGCGGCTCGCGGGAGAACATCGCCGCGATCAAAGCGGCGAGCGGCGCCAGCAGCAGTACGCTCCAGCCCCTGAAGGCGAACCAGATCAGCAGGCCGAGCCCGATCAGGATTCCGAGTAGCCCTGACACAGTCGTCACCTCAGCATTCCGCGAGCAGGGCGTCGAGATCGGCCGTGGAGCGCTTTCCGATGTCCTCGCCGTGGGCCGTGAGGAATGCGTCGGCGCTCTTGCGCCCCTCTTCCTTCAGCAGCGAAACGAACTCCCACTCGGCGTTGAGCTTCGACGACGCACCGAAGTCCGCGAGCGCGTCGCTCATAATCCGGTGCGTGCGCATTCCAGCCCAGCGCGCGCCTTCGCCGTGTCCGGGATCCGCCACTTCGTGCAGCAGCGCGATCATGCGCAATTCTTTCATCAGCGGCGAATTGAAGGAAACCTCGTTCAGCCGGTTGAGGATCTCGTTTGCCGTGCGCGGCCGGTCCGGCCGTTCGCGTGGATTGATCTGCACCAGGATGGTGTCGTGCGCGTCGCTTTCGCGCACCAGCGGCGTCAGGGTCGGATTACCTGCGTAGCCACCATCCCAATAGGGATCGCCGTCGATCTCAATCGCCTGGAACATGGTCGGCAGACAAGCCGAGGCAAGCAGGACGTCGGCCGTGATCTCCGCATTGCGGAAGATGCGGCCGCGGCCGGTACGCACGTTGGTCGCGGTGATGAACAGCTTGATTGGTGCATTGGCGAGTCGGCCGAAATCGAGGCTTTCGGCGAGAATGGAACGCAACGGGTTGAGGCCGAGTGGATTAAGATCATAGGGCGAAAGCACGCGGGCCATCAGGTCCATGACGACATAGGCGGGCGACGTATCGAGTGTCCAGCGGCCCATCATTCGATCGAGCGGCGAGCGCTGCATCGGACTGAATGCCGCGGCACGCGACACGCGCCGCCAATAGGCCTCGAGCGCCGCCCGCGCGCCTTCGGCTCCGCCTTGTATCCATCCGTCCGCCACCAAGGCTGCATTCATCGCACCCGCCGACGTGCCGGAGATCGCGTCAATCCGCAGCCAGGGCTCCTCGATCAACCGATCGAGGACGCCCCAGGTGAACGCGCCGTGGGAGCCGCCGCCCTGCAAAGCGAGGTCCACCAGAACCGGTTCGCGTGCTGTTTGGCCCATCGTCATCTTCTTTGGCCGCCGATGAAACGACACCTTAATTCAGGGCGAGCCCACAATGCTGCGTCTTGATCCTTCGTATGATCGACGCAGCAGCGCGAACAGGCTGCCGCCCGTCGCCGCGCCCAGGAGGTAGACGACGCCAACCAACACTGCGAGCGGCACGCGGGCATTGAAGCCGAGATAGGACATCGTGACGATCTCGAAGTTCTGCAGCGCAAAGATGATCGTCGCCGCCGCGATCAGAATGATGACGGCGAGGTAAATCCAGCGCATGGGCGTCTCCTTAACGGCGACCAAGAGACCGTGTGGCGCGCAGTCCGCCGACTACACCTCAACGAACTTGGCGCAGACCGAAGCCGAGTCCGATCCAGGCTACGCCGGCCATGATGAGATCGATGCCAAGGAACACGCCGAGGATATAGAGGCTCGAGACCGGCCAGTGCGCCAAAATCAGCAGGCCGAGCAGCAGCGTGATCGCGCCGGACAGCAGCACCCAGATCCAGGGCGTTTCCCGTTTCATGCTGAAGGCCAGGATGATCCGCATGATGCCGCAGGCCAGCAGCGATGCGCCGAGAATGAGGGTGAGCAGCGCGGCGGCGAGCAGTGGATTCTCGAACGTGACGAAGCCCGCGATGATGTAGAGCACACCGAGCAGGACCCAGAGCAGGAATTTGCCCCAGCTCTTGATCTGGAAGGCGCTGAATACTTCGGCGACGCCGGCGATGATCATCATCACGCCGACGACGAGGACGCTCGCGACAGTGGCCATTACAACGCTGCCAAGCGCGATAAACCCGGCGAGCAGATAGACGACGCCGAGTGCGACGATCCAGCCCGACTTGGCGCGCAGCGGTGCCAATTCAGAACTGGCTTGAGAATTTATAAGAGTGTCTGAAGCATGGGTCATGACGGCCTCCGATGAGAAAACCAATCTGACGTTCGTCTGCAAGAGACGAGAGCACGAAGCATATCGAACAAGTGATACCAGTTGCAATCGCTATCTCTTGCCATTTTCGACTTTTAGGTTTTCGATATGGCCTCGCGCCTTGCCGACAATTTTAGCGCATCCCTTCTTCTCTTCACGGCTTTATCAGCGAAAGAATGTAACCGCACGTGGCCCCGGCGGGCTTGGGTGAGGCAACGGAACGAGTGCCCGCATCCACCGCTCGAAAATGGCTGCGGATAGTAGGTAGTGTGACGGGTCTCGTGCTTTCCAAGCGGAGCATGTACGATGGACTCAAGAAATTTTCCGAGTACCTCATTCGTCCGGGCGGTGGTCTGGAACTTGCCGCGCGCGTTGTGCGCGCCGCTGCTGTCGGCAGCGCTTCTGTTCGGACTTTGCCAGCCGGGCCGCGCGCAATATGAGGCGCTGGAACTGGGACCCGAGGAGGCCGCTCCCATTTTGCCCGTCGGCGGGGTGACGGTTTTTCAGAACGTCCGCATCTTCGATGGCAAGAATGCCGCGCTGTCGCCGCCTTCCAGCGTGCTTGTGAGGGGCAACATCATCGAGCAGATATCGGCGAACCCTGCTGTCACGCAGACTGGTGCCGACGTCCGCGTGATCAACGCCAACGGCCGCGTGCTGATGCCAGGCCTGACGCGCATTGGCATATGTTCATGGCGGCAGTGTCGCCTGCGATCCTCATGACGGCGGATCCCGGCTACCTCAACCTGTTGGCTGCGCGACAAGCCGAGGCAACGCTGATGCGGGGTTTCACCACCATACGCGACATGGGTGGTCCTGTGTTCGGATTGAAGCGCGCCATCGACGAGGGCGTCACGGTTGGTCCTCGCATCTATCCTTCGGGCGCAATGATCTCTCAAACCTCGGGCCATGGAGACTTTCGGTCTCGCTATGAGGTCCCGCGGGCACTGGGCGGGCCGTTGAGCCAGTCCGAGCTCGCGGGCGTCGCAGCCATCGCCGACAGCCCCGATGAGGTACGGCTGCGCGCGCGCGAGCAACTGAGACAGGGAGCCAGTCAGATCAAGCTGATGGGAGGCGGTGGCGTCAGTTCTCCCCACAATCCGATCGAGTCGATTCAGTTCACCGAAGCGGAGCTTCATGCCGCTGTCGAGGCGGCCGAAAACTGGGGCACCTATGTGGCCGTGCATGCGTATACGCCGGCTGCGATCCGCCAAGCGGTCGCCGCGGGCGTCAGATGCATTGAACACGGCCAACTGATCGACGAGCCCACCGCCAAGTTGCTGGCGGACAAGGACATCTGGTGGAGCTTGCAGCCGCTGACCTACGATGCTGACGTTTTCGCACGGATGAGCCCGGTGTCGCAAAAGAAAGCGCTGGTCGTGTTCGCGGGAACCGAGAATGCCTACAAGCTCGCAAGGAAGTACAAGGTCAAGACGGCCTGGGGAGCCGATATTCTGGGCGATGCGGCGGCTGCCAGCCGTCAGGGGCAGTATCTCGCCATGATGGTCCGCTGGTATACGCCTGCGGAAGCGCTCAAGATGGCAACCGCCGACAATGGTGAGTTGATGGCGCTGTCCGGGTCCATCAATCCCTATCCCGGCAAGCTCGGCGTCGTAGAAGCCGGCGCACTTGCAGATCTGCTGCTGGTCGATGGCAATCCCCTCGACGACATCAACCTCGTCGCGAATCCCGACAAGAATTTTGTCGTCATCATGAAGGATGGCAGAATCTACAAGAACACACTGAGCAGGTGAGGTCGCAACAAGAAGCGAGTCGGAGCAGCCGTTGAGTTTACTTCGCGGGTTCCTGTCCAGGTCTTTCGGGTGGCTGATCGCAACGATCTGGTTTCTGTGCTGGGCCGCGCTAATCACGTGGACCACCCTTGCCATCTACTATTCGAATCTGCCGTCAGCAGGGCTGCGTCTGGGGTTGGCGGGCGTCTTTGCGGCGTTCGCGGTCTGGGCTCTCTTGCTTTCACGTCAACGGCACATGTCCGTGATCGTGATTGCGCTATCTCTCGGTGTGGCCGCTTGGTGGATCACCATCCGCCCCTCGCACGATCGTCCCTGGCGGCCGGAAGTCGCGGTGATGCCACGGGCATTCATCGACGGCGACCGCGTGCACCTCACCGGTGTTCGCAACTTCAATTACCGAACCCGGGATGATTTTACGGTGCGCTACGAGGAGCGCGAGGTGCTGCTGTCGCACTTGACGGCCCTCGATTTCTACGTGTCATACTTTATGGCGGGTCCGGTCGGACACACGTTCCTGAGTTTCATCTTCGACAACGCGCCGCCGCTGAGCATTTCCATCGAAACGCGGCCGGAGGTCGGCGAGAGCTTTGCGCCGATAGCCTCCCTCTTCAAGCAATTCGAGTTGATCTATGTGGTGGGTGACGAGCGTGACCTCGTAGGCGTACGCGCCAACTATCGGCACGAGGCGGTATACCTCTATCGTCTCAACACCTCACCCGACGATGCCCGCCGGCTGCTCCTGGTTTACCTGGCGCGGATCAACGAACTCGCCGATCGGCCGGAGTTCTATCACCTGCTGACCAACAGCTGCACCATCAACATCGTGCGATACGCCAACGCCGTCGGCCGGGGCGGCCGCCTCGATGTCCGGCATCTGCTCAACGGTCTGATCGATGGCTACCTCTATTATTCGGGCCGGATCGACACCACGCTGCCGTTTGAGGAACTGCGGCGTCGTTCGCTGATTGACGAGGCCGCGCAGGCGGCCGATAGCGCGCCTGATTTCTCGCAGCGCATTCGAGCATCCCTGCCGACGATGCCCATCATCCCGGTCGCGGCTCCGAAATAACTCGAAAAGTAATCCGTTGGATATCCAGCGCGGGCTACGTTAATCCGCGCATGGCGTGATACCGTCGCCCCGGGTCTAGGGGGCGCGCCATGAAATTGAGCGAATATCTGCAGCACGACGCGGTCGGGCTGGCTGAATGCGTTGCGCGCGGGGAGATCAGCGCGGGGGAATTGCTTGACCTCGCGCTGCGGCAGAGCGCGGCGGCCCAGCCAAAGACGAATGCAATCTGCCGCCTGATGGAGGACGAAGCCCGCTCCCAATTGAAGAAGCCGCTGGCCGGTCCTTTCGCCGGCGTTCCCTTCCTGATCAAGGATTGCGCGCAGGACTATGCCGGCCTGCCGACGACCTATGGCAGCCGATCGATGGTCGGCGTCGCGCCCGAGCACGCCCATGTGGTGCGACGCTATCTCGATGCGGGACTCCTGATTTTCGGCAAGACCAATTTGCCGGAATTTGCGCTCAAGGCCGTGTCGGACTCGCAACTGTTCGGCCGCGCCAGCAATCCCTGGAATTTCGATCACACGCCCGGCGGCTCCAGCGGCGGCGCTGCAGCCGCGGTCGCTTCGGGCGTCGTGCCGATGGCGGCAGGCAATGACGGCGGCGGCTCCCTCCGCATTCCCGCCGCCTGTTGCGGCCTGTTCGGGTTACGTCCCTCGCGCGCCCGCATTTCCTCAGGCCCGGCCTATGGCGAATATTGGTACGGCGCTTCGAGCGAAGGAGTGATCTCCCGCAGCGTGCGCGACACCGCGGCGGCGCTTGACGTCTCGGCGGGCAGAGAGCCCGGCGATCCCTTTGCGGTGCCCGGGCCGGCCGAGCCCTACGCGAAACTGATGCGGCGCGATCCCGGCCGGCTGCGCATCGGCTTTACCGCGGCCTCGCCGATCGGAACGGAGGTTCACCCCGAAGCCGTGGCGGCGGTGCGCGACGCGGCAAAGCTGCTCGGGAGTCTCGGCCACGAGGTCGAAGAAGCTGCGCCCGAAATCGATGGCGCTTCGCTGGCGAAGGCTTACCTGCATGTCTATTTCGGACAGGTGCCTGCCGTGGTGGCGCAGGCACGCGCCGCCGGCGCGCGCTCTTCGGACTTCGAGCTCCTGACGCGGGTGCTGGCGACGCTCGGCGGCGCAACCTCGGCCGCGACGCTGACGGCGCAATTGTTGAAGTGGAATGAATTTGCGAGGGCGCTTGGGCGTTTTCATACGCGTTACGACCTGCTGCTGACGCCGACGCTCGCGCACCCGCCGATCCGCCATGGCGAGGGCGACCCGTCAGCCGCGGAGCAGGCGGTGCTGAAGCTGCTCGATCGGGCGGGCCTGCTTGGGCTGTTGACGCGCGCCGGTTTGCTCGACGGCACCGTCGACAAGATTGCACGCGACAGCCTGCAATATGTGCCATTCACGCAGCTCGCCAATCTGACGGGCACGCCGGCGATGAGCGTGCCCTTGCACTGGACCGCGGATGGGCTGCCGCTCGGGGTGCAATTCGTTGCGCGTTTCGGCGAAGAGGATCGGCTGCTGCAACTCGCGGCGCAACTCGAATCCGCGCGGCCGTGGTTCACCCGGCTGCCCGCCTGGGTGACGCAGGGCTAGCTCTTCACCGGCATGGCTATCTTCGCGGAATTCCTTCCGGCCGCGGCACGGCCGCATGAACGTTCGCCACGGCAGCAATGCGCGTACGGATATCGGTCAGATCGGATAAGATGCAGGCGCAATATGGTGAGCGCCTATTGCGCCCCGCGGACGGTCTTTCCCAAGGTGATTTCGGGCCTGCGCAAACCCATCGCAATCCAGGCGGCGATCAGCTTCAACATGAACTTGCCGGAGTGACGACTATAGTTCGGCAAGTCATCGGCAAGCTCGACGCCGGCGCGCCGCTCTTTTGTCATGAGCCGCATTTCAAGTGGCGGCGCGCCTGTCGGAAACCGGTTCCGGTACATCGACAGCCAGTGCCCTTTGGTGACGTCGAGGAACATTGCCAAATTGCAGCACGCGGCAACGACCCGTCGGGTCGGGGAATCCTGCTTGAGCCGATGCTCTTCGAGATACTGCTGCCCCATCACGCATTGCACTCAATGCGCGGGCTCGCATTTGGCCGGTATTTTGCGCAGACGTAATCAGGGTTTGTTGCTGAAAGGCCACATCACCAGCAAAACACTCGAGGGCCGCAGCCCCGCACCGCGCCAGCACTTGTTCGCGCCCTGGATTCAGTTAAGGGTCCCAACGTAGGGTTGTACCGAGCGAAGATGATTTAGCACAAGCTATATTTTACACGAAAGTTATTTCACACGAATTCGGAGCCGGCGATGACACTGGCAAGTTCAGCGGCGGGGCAACCGGCGATGGCGCAGGCTTCCGACGTGTTTTATCCGCGCGACCGCCGGGCGCGGCTGCTGGCATCGAGCGCCTTATCGGGCGGGACGCTGCGGGGACTAGCGTTGGCGGCCGGCGTATCGATCGCTGCCACGGCCCTCTGGGCAGTTCCGGCGAGGGCGCAGGCGCAGTCCTTGAACGGCGGGACGGCCACCGGCACCAATGCCTACGCTTCCGGCACCGGCGCGACTGCCACCGGAAACTTCGCGACCGCAACCGGCCAGAACAGCACCGCGAACGGTTTCAGCGCAACCGCGACGGGCGCGCTCAGCATCGCGAACGGCGCGCAGGCGACCGCGACCGGCTTGGCCAGCTTGGCGAACGGCAACTTCGCCACCGCGACGGGCCAGAGCAGCATCGCGAACGGCGACCTCGCGACTGCGACGGGTATGAACAGCACCGCGAATGGCGTCGGCGCGACCGCGACGGGCCAAGCCAGCACCGCGAACGGCATCCAAGCGACCGCGACGGGCCAAGGCAGCACCGCGAACGGCACCCAGGCGACCGCGACGGGCCAAGGCAGCACCGCGAACGGCACCCAGGCGACCGCGACCGGCCAGCAAAGCTACGCGAACGGCGTCAACGCGACCGCGACCGGCCAGAACGCCAACGCAACCGGAGACAGCGCGACCGCGACGGGCTCGGACAGCTTCGCGAACGGCACCAAGGCGACCGCGACTGGCCAACAAAGCTTTGCGAACGGCGAGAGCGCGACCGCGACGGGCTGGAGCAGCTTGGCGAACGGCACCCTGGCGACCGCGACGGGCAACGGTAGCTTCGCCAACGGCTTCGCTGCGACCGCGACTGGGCTGAACAGCACGGCGAACGGCGCCCAGGCGACCGCGACGGGCGAGTTCAGCACCGCGAACGGCCAATTCGCCACCGCGACGGGCCAGGGCAGCATCGCGAACGGCAACCTCGCGACGGCGACTGGAGCGGCGAGCTTCGCAAATGGCATTCAAGCGACCGCGACCGGTGCAAGCAGCAGCGCGAACGGGCTCGCAGCGATCGCGACGGGCGCCAACAGTTTCGCCAACGGCACGAACGCAGCCGCGATCGGCACAGGCAGCGTTGCGAACGGGAACTTCGCGACCGCAACCGGTGTCAACAGCGTTGCGGATGGGTCCACCTCTAGCGCCTTCGGTCAGGGCAGCAACGCCACTGGCGCCGCCACCACCGCGATTGGCCAAGCCAGCATTGCGAGCGCCACCGGTGCCACGGCTGTCGGCGCCAGTGCGCAGGCCACCGCGACCGGCGCGGTCGCGGTCGGCCAAAACGCCGCCGCCACCGGCGTCAACGCCATCGCGATCGGCAACGGCGCGGTTGCGACCGGTTCGGTCGCGGTCGGTGCGCTGGCTTCCGCCGCGAACGGCGGTGCGGCGTTCGGCGATGGCGCGGTCGCAACGGGATCGAATTCCGCGGCTTTCGGCCCGAACTCTTCGGCGACATTCGCCAATTCGGCTGCGTTCGGCAATGGCGCCGCCGCAACCGCCGTGAACCAGGTCGCCATCGGTACCGCGTCGAACACTTACCGGATGTCCGGCATCACCTCGGCGGCAAGCCTCGCCGCGCAGTCCGGCCCGACCTCGTTCGTCACCAGCGACGCCAATGGCAATCTGGCAACAAGCGGCTTCAACCCGCAAAACCTCACCTCGCTGCAGTCGCAAGTTTCCTCGCTGCAGTCGCAGGTCATCGACAACCGGCTCGAGGCGCGTACGGGTACCGCGGTGGCGCTCGCGGCCGGTGCGATGCCGGCACTGCAGGCGGGGCGCCGGTTTGGCATATCGGCAAGCTACGGCAACTTCCAGGGCAGCAACGCCTTCGGCGTGGGAGCGACGGCACTTTTGTATGACACCAAGAACTACGCGGTCGTCGTCAATGCCGGCGCGGGCATTGGACTGGAAAGGAATCTGGTCGGCGTGCGCAGCGCGGTTGCGTTGCAGTGGTGATGGCTAAGATGTGTTGCGCGCATGTTGCGCGGGCGAAATGTGTGGTCCTCAATGGCGGCGTCGCCGCCGGATTTGCGCAAGGTGCCGTCGGCGGAGGCCGGAGTAACCGTCGCATGGTAATGGCAACGTGGTGACTGACAAGTGGCGCGGCTGGCGAGTTCTGATGTTCGCAGCCGGGCTGTTGGCAATGACATCCGCCGGCCATGCGCAGACATCAACGCAAGCGCCGAAGCCCGCGCAGATCGATCGCAACGGCGTGCTGATCCTGATCCGGTCGACGCTGCTTGCGCTGGATCAGGCCAACAAGACCGGCAATTACACCGTGCTGCGCGACATCGGCGCGCCCGGCTTCCAGAGCAACACAGCGGCGCGGCTCGGCGAGATTTTCGCCAAACTGCGCAACGACAACCTCGATCTATCCGGCGTCGCCGTGATCGAGCCGCAGCTTAATTTGTTGCCGCAGATCGAAGCCAACGGCCTGATGCATTTGGCGGGCTTCTTTCCCTCGGTGCCGACCCAGGTCAATTTCGATCTGTCGTTCGCGCCGGTGAACGGTCAGTGGCGGTTGTTCGGCATCTCGGTGTCGATCGGACAAAGCGCGCCCGCCGCGCCGACGCCACCCCAGCCGCCTGTTGCGCAAAAGCAGCCTGCACCAAATGGCGCCAAGCAGGCTGCGGCAAAGTCCGCGCCCGCGATCAAGCTCACGCCATCGGACAACAAGCCGGCCGACAACCTGCAGCCTAAATAGACCGACCGCCGAGCCAGCGAGCGAGAATGTTACCCGATGAAGCATTGAAATCGATGAAGGTGATGTTCGCGACGCCGTGCTACATTTCGTCCGTCAGCATGCACTACGTCACCAGCATCTTCGAGCTCACCCATCATTGCAACCGGTTCGGACTGCAATGCATCCTGCATATGCATTCGGAAAGCCTGATCACCCGCTCGCGCAACAAGATGGTGCTCGAGTTCCTGTCCGACGAGACACTGACCCATCTGTTCTGGATCGATTCCGACATCACCTTCACGCCGCAATCGGTCTGCCGCCTCTTGCTGATCGACCGCGACGTCACCGCCGGCGTCTATCCGATGAAAGATTTTAATTGGCCCGCCGAAGGCCTGCCCGCCGGCACCACGAAACAACAGTTCGAGGATCGCTACACCCAATATCCGTTCAACCCGATCGGCCACGGCGCCGAGCGGGTCAGCACCTATGCGGATGCCGACGGCTTCGTCGAGGTCGCTGAGGCGCCGACCGGCTTCATGTGCATCAAGCGGGATGTGTTCAGGCAGATGATGGAGAAATACCCCAAGCTGAATTACGTTCCGGACGGCCCGCCGAACCCGCAGGCGCATCTGCACTGGTTGTTCTTCGACTGCATGGTCGATCCTGATTCCGGCCGCTACCTGTCGGAGGATTACGCGTTCTGCCGCCGTTGGCGCGACATCGGCGGCAAGATCTGGGTCGATCTGCAATGCAAACTGCAGCATCTCGGGCAGCACAATTTCCGCGGCGACCTCGCCGAAAGCCTGCGGCTACAGAACCGCTGGTGATGGAAATGGCGACCTACAGGCACCGGATTTCCGTAGGTTCTACCGCCCCGTGCGACAGCCTATCGCGGGACCAGTTTGCTGGACACTCAAGAATTGACGTGAACTTCCGGGGCCGGGGAAAGGCGTCCAAGAGCGGAAGTGGGTGCTCGCGACGATTGTGAATTCCTGTACTTTGGAACTGTCAACGTAGCCAGCGGTCTACAAGAACCCAAACTGTGAGGTTGAGACACACGTTTAAATTGTTATTCATAACTTTACCGTATCTACTTTGGCATATGCAAAATACCCAGGAAGAAACGACTAAGACTGATTCATTTCAAATGTCGGAACCTGCCGAAATTCTCCCTTCTATTTGAAGTTTGCAGATGCCCAAAGATGCGTGGACGACACGTGCTCCATTCGAAGATCACGAGGCGGCCGCAGTCTGGCGATTGTTCACATTTAACTGGCACCTCCTGGCTAGCTGCATCGGTGTCTTAGTCGCCGGTCTTTTAGCAACTGAATTCTATATCCGGCCCTCTGGCTACCTGATCGCTTTCGCGATGGCGGGATTCTATTGGCAGTTTGGACTCCTGAACGTCAAATCGATAGCGCGCCGGAATCCCAGGCTTTCATACTGTCTTGTTGCCATTGCGCAAATGATCATCGCCATGTCGGTAATGACTTCTCTGACTTACGTTGCAATATCGATCAATTTGCCACTGTGGGATGGAACCTTGCTGGCGTGGGATCGTGCGCTCGGCCTCGATTTTCGTTACTATCTTGATTTCGTGAATGGTCACCCGCAAATCATCTCAGTTCTGGCTGCTGGTTACCGATCAATCACCTGGCAAATTCTTGGAATCATGTTCGTTCTTCCTCTCGCCGGAAATTACCGACGAACCGGCGAGGCAATCTGCGCTTTCGCACTGGCCTTGTTCGCGACGACATTCATCTCAGCCATGGTTCCGGCCACTGGGGTTTATGGCGAGTTAGGCTTGACCGCTTCGGATTTTCCCTACTTCGAACCGCAAGGATATTACGACACTTTGCGCGACGCGACACTTGTCCGGGCCGGCAGCTTGCACGGATTGGATTTACTTAAGCTCGTAGGGGTATTGACGTTCCCGAGCTTCCACGCCGTATCAGCAATCCTCTACACTTGGGCTTTCTGGCCTATGCGATGGCTGAGACTATTTTTCGTTCCGTGCAATAACGTTATGCTTGTCGCTACGCCTCTGGGTGGTGGCCACTATTTCGTCGATGTCATCGCCGGTGTGGTGATCGCAACCATGGCGATTCTCGCGGCGCTAGGCATAAGTCGCTTTGTCGCGCCGAGGTGGGCCAGCCCAACCGAGGCGTAGAAATTCGCATTTGACGACGGCGAGTTCCGCTTTGGGTCGGTCAATTGCGTCGTTCGGATCGCCCGCCGGTCACTTCCGGTCTACCCCGAATGATTCCGATCTCGGGTTTACCCGAGATCGGACGGCGAGCGGCCCGATGATAAACTCAGCAGAAACCCGGCAGGTGTTATTCGGAATTGAGCGCGACGGCCTTCGCATTGTTTTTCGTGAAATCTGACGGTATGCCGAATGTGCCCGTTTGCAGGAAGTCGCTCGATCAGCACTGGCCAGAATCCGGGCGAGTCAGATAAAGCAGCATCGTTCGGCTTTGCGAGCATTCGCGGTGGCCATCCGCGACCAAGCCATCGCAGCGACGGAGGCTGGGGCCCGGTTCCGAAGCCGTCCCGGCTCAACTGAAGGCATATCGGAATGACGACCGTCTCACTGACGATATCAGAGGTCTTCGATATCGCCTTGAAATCGTACCATGCAGGAAAGCTCGCCGAGGCCGAGCAAATGTGTCTCAAAATATTGTCGGCCGATCCTGACTCCACCGTCACCCTGAATCTCCTGGCTGTCATCCATACGTCGCGGGGGAGGAACGACGCGGCGATTGCCTGCTACGACCGCGCGCTGTCGCTGCGGCCGGACTTCATCCAGGCGCTCAGCAATCGCGGCTCGGTGCTGAAACAGATGAAGCGGTACAACGAGGCCCTGGAAAGCTATGACCGTGCGCTCGCCATTCAGCCGGACCATGTCGAAATTCTCAACAATCATGCAGGCGTCCTGCAGGCGATCGGCCGCTACGACGAGGCGCTGGCCGGCTATGACGGTGTGCTCGCCTTGCAGCCGGACTATCCCGAGGCGCTCAACAATCGTGGCGTAACCCTGCAGGCGATGGGGCGGCATTCCGACGCGCTGGCAAGTTACGACGCCGCGCTCACGCTGCGCCCTGACTTCGTCGAGGCGCTGGTTAATCGCGGCATCGCCCAATATGAGCTAAAGCGGTTCGGGGATGCGCTCGCAAACTACGATCGCGCCATCTCGCTGCGGCCGGAAAATGCCGATGCGCTCAGTAATCGCGGAAACGCACTGGAAAAACTGGGACGTCATGAAGAAGCGCTAGCCAGCTATAACGGTGCGCTCAATCTGCAGCCGAACCACGTCGAAGCGCTCTACAACCGCGGCGTTATTCTGCACAAACTCCGGCGGCTGGATGAAGCGCTGGCGAGTTACGATGGTGCGTTGGTCTTGCGTCCGAATTATCCCGAGGCGCTCGTCGGCCGCGGCGCCGCGCTGCACGATCAAAAGCGGCTCGATGAAGCATTGATGAGCTACGACCGCGCCATCGCCCTATATCCGGATTATGTTCAGGCTCTCGTCAATCGTGGCGCCACGCTGCATGAGTTGGGGCGATTCGACGAGGCTCTGAGGAGCTTCGAGCGTGCGCTTGCCCTGGAGCCGGATAATGTCGAGGCACTTACCAATCGCGGCGTCGTCTTGCATGACCTCGCGCGATATGACGAGGCGCTGGTGGATCACGAACACGCAATTGTCGTGCGGCCAGGCGATGCCGCCGTGCTCAATAACCGCGGCGTCACCTTGCATAAACTCCGACGGCCCGAGGAAGCACTGGCGAGCTACGATTCTGCGCTTGCCTCGCGGCCGGATTGGGCCGAGGCGCTGACTAATCGGGGCGTTACGCTGCATGACCTGAAGCGGTTCGATGAGGCGCGGGCGAGTTACGACCGAGCGATTGCGCTCCGTCCGGACTATGCCGACGCGCATTTTTTCAAGGGCCTGTCGAGCCTCGTCACTGGCGACTTCGAGCGTGGATGGGCCGAATACGAGTGGCGCCGCAAGGCTCCATCCGCGAGAATCACAGCGCGCGACTTTCCCCAGCCGCTCTGGCTTGGGGAGGACGGTATCGCCGGCAAGAGGATCCTGTTCCACAGTGAGCAGGGATTTGGCGATACCATTCAGTTCTGCCGTTACATACCGCTGGTCGCGACACGCGGCGTACGCGTCATTGTGGAAGTTGAAGAACCGCTCTGCGGGCTTATCGCTGGTCTTGCCGGCACGGCGCAGATTATCGCCAAGGGCGATCCTCTGCCGGACTTCGATTTCCAATGCCCGCTTCCCAGCCTGCCGCTGGCTTTCAAGACCCGGCTGGAGACGATTCCCTCAAGTGCTCCGTATCTGCGCGTGCCAACGCAAACCCTGGAATATTGGGGCGCGCTGCTTGGGACCAAACGCTCCCCCAGGATCGGGCTTGCCTGGGCGGGCAATGCGAAACATGTCAGGGATGGAGAGCGGTCGATGAGGCTGTGCGACCTCCTGCCGCTTTTGGACATCGACGCCACCTTTGTGAGCCTGCAAAAGGAGGTTCGCGCCGGTGACGCGGAGATGCTGACGAGTTGCGACATGCTCCAGTTCAGTCAAGAAATCGAAGATTTTTCCGATACGGCGGCGCTGATATCGCAGCTCGATCTCGTGATATCCGTTGACACCAGTGTCGCACATCTTGCGGGCGCATTGGGCAAGCCGGTCTGGATTTTATTGACGCATGCTCCCGATTGGCGCTGGCTGCTCGACCGGGATGACAGCCCCTGGTACCCGAGCGCGCGGTTGTTTCGGCAGCGCGAGACCCGCGAGTGGGGCAGTTTGACGATGCGAGTCCGCGAAGCGCTGCTCGAATTCACTGGAAACGAACGATAGAGACCGGACGCGGCAAAGAGCGGAAGTTTCGCCGGCACCTCAAACCCGGGCATTGCTCGATGCAGTCGGCATGTCCCAAAAGTGCCATTTCGGAAGCAGCGATGCTCATTCGATGATGTCGTCGGCGCGGATCATGATCGTTGGCGGCAACGTGAAGTTCGAGGCCCTGGCCGTCCTGAGATTGACGACGAACTCGAACGTGGTCGGCTGCTCGACCGGGATGTCGGCCGGCTTCGCGCCTTTGAGGATGAGGTCGACAATCTCCGCGCCGCGCCGCCATTGCGCGCCATGGTCGGTGCCGTAGGACATCAGGCCGCCTGCCTCCGCGAACTCCCGGTATCCGTAGACAGCGGGCAAACGCAGGCGGGAGGCGACCGCGGCAATCTCGCTCCGCTGACTGAAGGTGAGGGGGTCCTCGAAGATCACAAGGCCGCCGGCGCCTGCGGCCTTGCTGGCCTCGAGCTGCGGCGCGATCTGCTCGGGCGAGCGCACCTCGAAGGCCCGGAGCTTGACCTTCGCGACCTGCGCTGCGGCCTCGAGTTCCTTGTAGGCAAGGGCCGCGTACGGCGTGCCCGGATTCAAGACCGCGGCAAACAGCGAGGCGGCAGGAACGATCTCGCACAACAGCTGAAGCCGGTTGCCCTGCAAGCCGGCGGCCAGGTCCGACAATCCCGTGACGTTGCCGCCGGGCCGGGCGAGACTTGCGACGACCCCGGCGCCGACGGGATCGCCGACAGCCATGAACACAACGGGGATGCCGTCTCCGGCGGCCTTGCCCGCCTTGGCGGCCAACGTGCCAAATCCGGTGACAAGCACATCGGGCTTCATCCCGATGAGGTCGGATGCAAGGCCGGGCAAGAGTTCCGGCCGGCCGTCCGCGGAGCGATAGATAAAGTGCAGGTTGTGTCCGTCGACGTAACCAAGCTGATCGAGACGGTGCAAAAAATTTGGCACGAAGTTGCGATCCTCGCCCGGAAGCAAAGCGAGGTAGGCGATCGTGAATGATTTCGCTTTTTGTGCGCTCGCCCGGCGCGCGATGCCGAGGAGCGCGGCACCGGCCAGTATTTTCATCGACGATCGGCGGTCCGTCATGCGAAACCTCTCGCCCCAGTCCATTCAGCTTAAGTGCCGAACGGACCAACGACAACTAGGTTTCGTCGTTCCCCGATGCCTATTGCGCCAGGTGCGCCGTCAACGGATGATTGGCGGCCCGGCTGAAGAACGCGGCTTCTTCGGCGGTGGCCTCCAGAAGCTGCTCGTCCTGGTCGTAGATGTCGTTGCGGAACTGAATGTTCTGGTCCTTCGTCATCCAGGCCGTGAGATAGATCCAGGCTACCGGCACTTTTTTGGGTAGAGCGATGTCCTCGCGCTGGCCGGTGGCGATGGCCGCGTCGATAGCGGCCCGATTCCATTTCGGCATCTCCTCCTGCAGCAGCCAGGCGGCAAGGTCGCGCACGTTGTCGACCCGCGAACAGCCGTGCGAATCGAAGCGGTAGTCGTCGCTGAACAGGTTGCGCTGGTTGGTGTCGTGCATGTAGACCGAATAGGGAT